>NZ_NBYX01000001.1 GCF_002099195.1 Burkholderia puraquae
GCAGGAATGTCTGAACGCGCATTGGTTCTTGTCATTGGCCGACGCGCAGAGCAAAATCGACGACTGGCGCACGTACTATAACGAGGTTCGTCCCCACTCCGCATTGCAGTGGATGACGCCTGCCGAATTCGCCCGTCAGGCAAGGGAATCCGCCTCGCCCGACAACTCAACCAAGCCGGAAATCTCCACTTCCGATCGGGACTAAATCCGGTTCAGGGTCATTGCTGGCGCCAGCTCCACAGCGCGTAGCGCAGTTTGGGGGGCAGGGTTACCCCTTATGCCGATTGGTGGCTCGCAAATTCGTGCAGCTGGCGAAATGGGGCTGTGTTTTTATACAGTACAATTGCGCAACCTGATAGCAGCGGGGGATTGTTTGATGATGGACGTATCGTTGATCGAAATCCGCACGTTTACTAGCCCTGAAGAGATTCGGGAGCTTCCGAACTTTATCGAAGAGAACCCAATTACCCAAGCCAGCTATAAACGGCTGATTGGGGACTACAATTTCGGAGAGGAAGTATGCTGTTGTGTCCAGAAAGACAATGGAAACCTTTGTGGAGAAGGACATAAGCGAGGATGGGTCGCCGAACTGCTAGATGGGTCAGCGACGATTATCGGCAACCACTGCGCTCAAGAGAAATTCGGCGCCGACTCTCGCCTCATCAAGGATCAGAGTCAATATGTAAATGAAAAGCGTCGCCGCGAGCGACTGGCCGGCGTAATTGTCCAGGTAGAGAAGAAGGCGCAGCGTCTGGAGCACCTTGAACAGCTCCGCATCAGTCTGAAGACTCTCGAAAAGCGGATCCACGATTTCACCGACGAGTTGAGTTCATCAACTCAGCGACGATTGCTTGACATGGCGAGGACGGGGCAATCCCGAGTGACCTTCACTGCTGTGAAATTCCGGGAATACATCGACGACAAAGGCCAGAGCAAGCGTGAGCGAAGCACATTTGAACAATCATTAGGCTCACTTGATGGGCTGGACGTGATCCAGCCATGGTCGTATTTCACAATCTATGATGCAATAAAGGATGTTGGGCGTGCTCAAGAAGAAGCGGAGAGGCTAGGTTCCAAGCCAAGGAGTGCAGTCGTCGACACCTTGGCGGCCCGCCTGAACGAGTACGATCGCATATTGAGGGAAGGGAATCGTCTGCTCAATCTTGAGTCGGTTTTTTTCGCCAACAGTTTTTTGCCGCTTTGTTTTCTTGAGACTGACAAGACCGAGCGCTATAAGGCTGCGAGGATAGCCATGCGCCGGTCTGGAATCGTCGGTGGCAAGGATGAGGCCAAAGCATGGCTCGCTGCACAAGAAAAGGCTATCAAGCAACAACTTGGCATCGATGTAATCGAAATACACTAGGAGTGCCACTCGCGCTTCGCGTACACCGCCGCCAGCGCATCAGCGATGGCAACACACCCAGGCGATTTCTTAAGCGCGGCCATGGATTGAACCTGCCGCATCACCTGTACCGCATCGGCAGGCGGCGCGGCGGGTCTGGAAAGATTCCAGCGCTTGAGCAGCGCTCCCAGGTGCACGCCGTCCTTGGGATTGGCGAGCACCCTCAGTGCCAGCTGGAACTCGTCAACCAAGTCGGACTCGTTCTCGTGCGTGACGCTCAGACGCTTGAAGTAGGGTAGGCCTCGATCTTTGAGCTGACGCTCGATACCGATCAACGTATAGCGCGTGCGTCCAAGGATGGCAAAACTCGTGGGCGTCACGGGCCCTTCGATGTCGGGATGTCCAGTGGACATCAAGCGGGTCATCTCGTCCACCACGCGCGTCGCCTCGTTGGCCTCGTCATCGCCGACGATTTTCCGGGCATAGCCCTCAACGGCGAGCTGACCAGCGACGGTGTATGTCGAGTCGAGGGACTGCGCGACGCGAACCACCGCGCGGGACGACCGGTAGTTCTCCTCGAGGCGGATTTGGGCAGCATTGAAGTCGGCCTTGAAATCATCCGTGAGGTACTTTGGGCTAGACGTGTTGAAGCCGTAGATCGACTGATTGGGATCACCGACCATCATGATGTTGCGCAGCGAGTCGCCTGCCATTGCCCGGATGACGGCGTACTGAGCCTCGTTAAGGTCCTGTGCTTCGTCGACGCAAACATAGACGTAGACGCGTCGATATAGGTCTGCGACCTGAGGGAACTCATAGAACAGCTGGTAGGTATAAAGCAGCAGGTCGTCGAAATCGCAGGCGCCGCAGGCTTGCAGGCCGGCGTTGTACCCTTCGTAGACGCGCTCAATGACGGGATCGTCGATGCCGCTGCCTCAATCCCTGCATCACCGATGTGACAAGTGCGTGTCATTAGTGAATATGTTTTTTTTCGCTTGATTGAATCCCTATCGAACTGGATAGAATGCTACGCGTTCCTGACGAATACGGAACAGTTCGTACATTTTTGTCGCTTCGACTATAGCTAAAAAACTGGGGATCCAGACATGCGAGACAACGGAGCATCGACGATGCTATCCGAGGAAATCGTCCCACTCGGCGACATCGAGAATATTGCACGACGCCATTTCGTGATGGGCCTCGGTGCAACGCTTCTGGCCGGATGCGGCGGCGACGGAAGCAACGCGGTTACAGGCGGTGAGCATACATCGGCAAACGGCACCGGCCAGGCGTCCGGAGTTGCTCCAGCCTCGGGCGGTATCGACGCAGGGGCGACGTCGGCAGGCATTGCCCAGACCCGCGCCTTCACGCATCCCGGCTTGCTGCATACCGAGGCGGATTTCGAACGCATGCGCGCTAAAGTCGGCGCCCAGGCTTCCCCGTGGATCGACAGCTGGAACGTGC
Source organism: Burkholderia puraquae (assembly GCF_002099195.1). Taxonomy (GTDB): domain Bacteria; phylum Pseudomonadota; class Gammaproteobacteria; order Burkholderiales; family Burkholderiaceae; genus Burkholderia; species Burkholderia puraquae. The sequence continues at coordinate 2,807 of NZ_NBYX01000001.1, forward strand.
TCGTCGCCAACGGTCACACGCGCCTGACGAACAAGCCGAACCCGCAGGTCGGCATCTATCGCGGCAATGATCCCACGCATGGTCAGAACTACGGCGCCCTCTACAACGACATCGCCGCCGCCTACGGCGACGCGCTGCGCTGGAAGGTGTCGGACGACAAACGTTATGCCGACAAAGCCGTGGAGTATCTGGACCAATGGGCCTCGACGCTGACGACGCTTGGCGGCAGCGACGTGGCGCTCGCCGCCGGCATCTACGGCTACGAATTCGCCAACGCAGCCGAAATCATGCGCGGCTACAGCGGCTGGAGTCCGGCCGGGCTCGCCGCGTTTCAGGCAATGATGCGCAATGTCTTCTACCCGGTCAGTCATGCTTTCCTGACCCGTATCGACACCGCGATGGACACGCACTACTGGGCCAACTGGGGCCTGGCCAACATCGCGTGCGTCCTGGCCATCGGCGTGCTGTGCGACGATGCCGAACTCGTCAACGAGGCCATCACTCATTTCAAGACCGGCGGCAGCAACGGCTGTATCCGGCAAGCCGTGTACTACCTGCACCCCGGCAACCTCGGGCAATGGCAGGAAGCCGGCCGGGACCAGGGCCACAGCACGCTCGGCATAGCATTGACGGGCGCCATTTGCGAGATGGCGTGGAATCAGGGCATCGACCTGTACGGCTATGACAACAACCGGTTTCTGGCGGGCGCGGAATACGTGGCCAAGGCCAACCTGAAGCAGGCAGGCGGCGCGTTCTACACGGTGCCTTTCGTCACGTACCAGAACAGCGCCGGCGTCATCCAGACGCAGTTCGCCGCCGGCGGGCAAGGCGGCGCCCTGGGGCGGCCTTGCTGGGCGCTGGTGGCCAACCATTACATCAACCGCAAAGGTCTGGCGGCGCCTTACACCAAGCGCGCTGCCGAGCTTGTGGCACCGGAAGGCGGCGGCGGCAACTACGGCCCCAACAGTGGCGGCTTCGACCAGCTTGGCTACGGCACGCTCACCTGCACGCTCGACCCCGGCACCCCAGCAGCAACGCCGACCGGCCTGACCGGCTACGCCAGCGCGGGCAAGGTGGTGCTGTCGTGGTGGGGCAGCAGCAACGCCGTCAGCTACAACGTCAAGCGCGCCACCATTGCCGGCGGACCGTACAGCACCATCCAGAGCGGTATCACCGATCTGCTGACCTATACCGATATGCCCGCCGGTGCCGGCACGTATTTTTATGTCGTGACCGCGCAAACGATTGCGGGCGAATCGGCGCTCTCCAACGAAGTGAAAGTGATCACGGTGCAGCAGCTGCTCGCGCACCTCACGTTTGATGAAGGCAGCGGCGTCACGGCCGCCGATAGCTCGGGCAACGGGCGCAATGGCACGCTCAACGGCGCAACGTGGGCAGCGGGGCACAGCGGCAACGCGGTCTCGCTCAACGGCTCGGGCGCGTATGTGGCGTTGCCCGACGATCTGCTGGCCGATGTGTCGGACTTCACCATCGCCAGCTGGGTGTTCTGGAACGGCGCGCAAACGTGGGCACGCCTGTTCGACTTCGGCACGGGCTTCCACCGCTACATGATGTTCACGCCGCGCGCACAGTTGCGCAACGGCTGGGCCGGCATGCGCTTCGCGATGACGGCCAACGGCCCCGGTGACGGCCCTCCGGAACAGATCATCGACGCCCCCACCGAGCTGCCGAGCAAGCGATGGGTGCATGTGGCCGTCACGCTATCGGGTTCGACCGGCACGATATACGTGGACGGCACGCCCGTCAGTACCAACACGGCGATGTTCCAGGCGCCGTTCCGCTTGGGCAGTACCACGCAGAACTGGCTGGGCAAATCGCAATACAGTGCCGACGCCACGTTCCACGGCCTGATCGACGATTTCCGCATCTATCGCGGTGCGCTCAGCGCTGCGCAGATTGCATCGCTCATGGCGAATTGATTGCACGGGGCCCGGTGGCGGGCCCTGCGACGAACCTCTTCCTTTCAGGATTTCTCCGATGACCGTGTTTTCTCGACGATGGATTGCCGCTGCAGCGATGGCGTGTGCGTTATGGGGCTGTGGTGACGGATCCGATAGCGCGACAGGCGTGACCAATGCGGGGGCCAATCTAGCCGCCAATCGCGGCCAGATCGGCGGCAATGGCAGCGGCAGCAACCTGCCGGCGGCCAGCTGGACCAGCGTCAAGTGGGGCGGCGGCGGCTACGTCACCGGCCTGATCTACCATCCAGCCAACGCGAGCCTGCTGTACGCACGCACCGACGTCGGCGGCGCGTACCGCTGGAACGCGACCAACTCGACGTGGACGCCCATCACCGACGGCATCGGTTTCGGCTCAGGCGAGGGCGATTTCCACGGCGTCGAAAGCCTCGCGCTCGACCCGAACAACGATCAGCTCGTCTACATGATGGCCGGCATTACCGTGACGCAGGGTCACAACGGGCGCATCTACATCTCGAGCAACCGCGGCGACACCTGGACGCACTACGATCTGCCGTTCCCGGTGGGCGGCAACGACAACGGCCGCGCCACGGGCGAGCGCCTGCAGGTCGACCCCAACAATCCGTCGACGCTGTTCTACGGATCGCGCACGGCTGGCCTGTGGAAGAGTGCCGATTCGGGCCGCACCTGGACGCAGGTCACGGGCCTGTCCTCCACCACGATCAGCGGCGGCAGTTCCCCGATCGGCGTCGAACAGGTGATCTTCGATGCGTCGGGCAAGGGTAGTGGCCAGCCGACCTGGATCATGTGGGCCACCGTCGCCCCGGACTACGCCAACGCGGCGGGCCTGACGTCGACCCTGTACAAGTCCACCAACGGCGGCTTCTCGTGGACGCCGGTGCCCGTCCCGCCGACGGTGTCCGGCTACTACATCCCGCACGTCGTGCGCACGTCCGACGGCAACTTCTACGTGGTGTTCAACGCGGGCGTCGGCCAGGGCATCGGCGGACCGAGCTATCTCTACAAGTTCGGCGGAAGCAACAACGGCAACTGGACGCTGCTCAACAGCTCCAACAGCAACGGCTTTGGCGGCCTGTCCGTCTCCGGTCTGGGCGCGTCCGCCCGCATCGCACTGGGCATGACGGGCTGGAGCGACACCAGCAAGACCATCCAGCTATCCGACGACGGCGGCAGTACGTGGCGCGAAATCGAGGCCGGCATGCCGCATACCGGCACCGCCTCGGGTGGCTGCGCCGGCTGGGTCGAGGGCGTCACCATCGACCCGGCCAATCGCGACCACATCATGCACATCCATGGCGGCGGCATCTGTGAAACCATGAACGCCTCGTCGCCCACGCCAACCTGGAGCGCCAAGGTCGACAACCTCGAGGAAACCGTGACGCTGGCCCTCGTCACGGCGCCGCCCGGTGCGTCGTACAACTTCATCAACAGCGCCGGCGACATCGGCACGTGGGTCAATACGGACCTCTCGACGAGGCCGACGAAAGGCCCGTTGAACACGTGGAGCAGCGGCAATTCGGCCGACATGTCGTGGTCCGATCCGGCGTACATCGCCGCCGCAGGCGTCGACAACGCCAACGGCCATGCGACCAAGGGCTTCTGGTCCGGCGACAGCGGCAACAGCTGGTCGACGTTCGCGTCGCTGCCCAACGGCGCAGCGGCAAGCCAGAGCAACGTGGGCAACCTGGTCGTCCCGTCCCGCAACAACGTGACCTGGGCACCGCCGGACTCGGTGCCGTCGTACACGACCAACAATGGCGCCAGCTGGACGGCGACCAACCTGCCGGCGTTCCGTGCCACATGGAACGGCTTCCCGCGTGCCTACCGCCTGGCCGCGGACCGCAAGAACCCGAACAAGGTCTATGCCTACGACTCCGGCGGCGCATCGTGGAGCTGGCAGCGCGGCAAGATCTACGTCTCGAACGACGGCGGCCACACGTTCGCGCTGAGCCAGGGCTCCGTGAACGCGAACCTGGCCTGGAATTCGTGGCGGGATACGTCGATGGCGGTCAATCCGAACGCCGAGGGTGACCTCTGGCTGGCCGACGGCACGGCCGTGTACCACTCGGTGGACTCGGGGGCAACCTGGACGAAGCTCAGCGCCTTTGCGTCGACCAACGACACACCGGGCGCCACCGTGATCGCGTTGGGCAGGGCACCGACCGGTTCGCCGTACTCGGCCGCGGTCTACGTGGAAGGCACATCGAACGGCGTCTGGGGCATTTACCATTCCGACGACGGTGGTGCAACGTGGGCGCGCTTCAACGATGACGCGCACCAATTCGGCGACTCCGGCGTGATGGCCGGCGACTGGAACACGTATGGCAGGATTTACGTCAACGGCGCCGCTCGCGGTCTGATCTATAGCAATTGAGGTTGATCGACCGTAAGGGGTCCATTCTCGACGTCTACGTCACGGCGCTCTGACCGAGGAGCATAGGTGTCCACCGATTGGGGAGGTGGGCACCTATCGCTGACAAACACTCTGAGTTGATCTGTTACCACTACGGTACGATCGCCTGCTCAAACTCTGGCTTCGTAAAACGCGCGACTAAGGTTGTTCCGGCTCGGTGCCGCGCACGACGACAATTGCGCGATCCATCGTGCGCACGTGCACGTGCGCGCGGACCGGCACCTTGCCTGACGATCGTAGTCCCGCCGGGGCTGTGCATCATCGTGATACCCAGCCGAGAGTAGATGTTCCCTCCGCCTGCTAGTACGCGGGCGACGTCAGTCGATGTGATTCAGGCCGTCGACTGATCGGTGACGCCCGGGGCACCGGTTTCGACATGTCCGGCAAACTACCGCGGAAAGCGGGCATCGGTATCGCACGTGATGCTGATGTCGTACCACCGCTCGCTTGCCGCGAGGGCCCACGGACCCTGTATCGTCCGGCCGGTCTGCGCGGTCATGGATTGAGTCGCGAGACCGTAACGATTGTCCGTGATCGAGAATGTCACGGTGGCTTTTCCGCTGTTGGTCAGGGTGATCTCTAGATCACCCTGGGTGACCTCATGGCAAACGGTCGCTTCTTGCGTACTCGCATTCGAGCCGGATGAGCTGAAGCGTCGTACGAAGCCGCTCGGGGCAACCACCGTCATGTCGTATGCGGCAGCACCAGATCCCGCGGCGGAAAAGCGCCAGTTGTCGGATAGCCTGGTTTGGGCATCGACCGTATAGCGTCTGACGGACGTCGGTGGAATATCGGACTAGACGGAAACCCCGGCCGCAACGCTTCGGCTGTTCACGAACGTTAGCGTGAGGTTTCCGGATCCGGGGTTTTCGGCAGCATTGACAAACAGTTCGTATGGCAGGGCGCGCGCGTTTCGGCTTCCGCGCTCCTGCTGTAAGTGTTCGGAATTAACGCTAGCCGTATTCAGTAACGTTGCTGGCACGTTTCGCGTTTTCTTTAATACTGCTAGCGCATGGGTCGCGTGGATGAGTAGGAATCCATATGGCTTCGATCGAAGAGCGGGCCGCTCGAGCGGCGAAGGTTGCGTCCGTGCTTCGACCGCTGGGCAACGGTGTGCTTTCCCGCAAGCAGGCCGAACGAGCAGCACTGCTATTAGGCGTTCACTGCACAACCGGCGCGTGCCGGGACACGTCGCCCAATTATTTTGCGGGGCGGGTGCGCAGTCTGGCACCGGAGGATATCCGGCCCGTGACACGCTGAAATCGGAGCGCAGCATCTTGCGCCGAATGGACCGACGGACAACAAATCGTTGTCGAAGCGGGGCATCACCGCCCCCGTCCGTGCAGCGGTCAGCCTATTGCGTCATTGCCAGCCAACAGGCGCGATGGGACTAGTGGTTGACGCGCCCGTTGTCAACTGACTGGAGGGCCCTGTCTAACCGTCAGCACAGTTTTGTTGAATGTGATTCACTCCGCTTGCTGGTGCGAAAACGTTCGTTTTTGTTCGTTTTTCTTCGTTTTCGGGCGGCGGTGTGGGCCGCGCCAACCCGTCGAGGCGGGTATGGCCGACACCGCGCGCGGGCGACGCTTCAGTTCCGGAAGCGCCGCTGCATCAGCGTTTTTCGCATCCTCATCCTCAAGCAATTGATATGCACTTAAAAAATGGAGAGCAAGATGAGCAGATCGATACGAGCGAAGGCAGTGGCGACGGTGGTCGCATTGGCAATGAATGCGGCCCCCGCCGCGAGTGTTGGAACCGTTCTGTCGCTGGCCGGCGCGCAAGCCGCCTCCGCCGCGACGACCGCTGTCGACGATTATGCGGCGACCAGGTACCCGATCATTCTCGTGCACGGGCTGACCGGCACCGACAAGTATGGCGGCCTCGTTGAGTACTGGTATCACATTCCGGAGGATCTGCAGGCGCACGGCGCGAAGGTGTACGTTGCCAATCTCTCCGGCTTCCAGAGCGACGATGGCCCGAACGGGCGCGGCGAGCAATTGCTTGCATACGTGAAGCAGGTGCTCGCGGCGACGGGCGCGCAGAAAGTGAATCTGATCGGCCACAGCCAGGGCGGCTTGTCATCGCGTTATGTTGCATCCGTAGCGCCGGAGCTGGTCGCCTCGGTGACGACGATCAGCACGCCGCACTGGGGCTCTCAATTCGCGGACTTCGTCCAGCAACTGTTGCAGACGGATCCGACCGGCCTGTCGTCGGCCATCTTCAGCGCGTTTGCGAATGCGCTCGGCACGTTGACGAGCAGCAACCTCAATACGAACCAGAATGCGATTCAGGCGTTGTCGGTGCTGACGACAGCCAAGGCCGCCGCATACAACCAGAAATTTCCGAGTGCCGGTCTCGGTGCGCCGGGCTCGTGTCAGACGGGCGCGTCAACCGAGACGATTAACGGAAATACGCACCTGCTTTATTCGTGGGGCGGCACGGCGATCCAGCCGACAACGACGGTGGCCGGCGTGACGGGTGCCGTCGATACGAGCGTGAGCGGGCCTGCCGATCCGGCGAACGTGCTCAATCCCGCAACGCTGGCGTTGCTCGGCAGCGGCACGGTGATGATCAATCGCGGCTCCGGTCCGAACGACGGCGTGGTGTCGCAATGCAGCGCGCAGTTTGGCCAGGTGCTTGGCACGTATCACTGGAATCACACCGATGCGATCAACCAGATTCTCGGCGTGCTTGGCGCAAATGTGGAGGATCCGGTTGCGGCGATCCGTACGCACGCGAACCGGCTGAAAAATCAAGGCGTGTAATTGATGACAGGGTATCAACGCGGCATCGCGCGACGCGTCGCGCTTTACGGGATAGCGGGCGTCGTTGCGGCTGGCGCAGTCTGGTACGGGATCGGTGTTCGGAAGACGCGCGACGCCGGCATGTCCGGCGTCGCGCCCGCCGGGGCCGTGTCGTTCGCGTCGGCGGGCGGGACGGCAGCGAGAACCGGGCCCGGCTTCGATGCAAGCGGGCTGCCCCCGGCAATCGCAGGCTCGACTGCGCCGCGCCTGCCGCTCGACACGCACGGCCATCTCGCAAAGGTCGAGGCGGTGCGTGGCTTCTTCGATTATTTCCTGACCGCGCAAAACCAATTGAGCCACGTGGAATTCGACGCACTCGTCGTGCGCGCGATTGCCGCGCAGCTCGACGGTACGGTTGCGCAACACGAAGCGCTCGACGTCTGGGAGCGCTATCGCGCGTATTTCGCCGAACTGGCGAAGCTGCCGGGCGGCGGCGCCGTGGACAACACGCTCGACCTCCCGGCACTGCAACTCGCGCTCGACCTGCGCGCGACGATCGCGAGCCGCACGCTTGGCGACTGGAGCGAGCCGTTTTTCGGCACGGAGCAGAAGCTGCAGCGTTACGATCTCGCGCGATTGAAGATCATCCGCGATCCGTCGCTCACCGCGGAACGGAAGGAGGCAGGTCTTGCCGCGCTCGAGCAGCAACTGCCGGCCGATCAGCGCGTCGAGCGGGAGCGCCAGAAGGAGCAGAACAATGCGATCGCGCAGATCGACAAAGTGCAGCAATCGAACGCGACGCCCGATGAAACGCGCGCGCAGCTCGCGCAAACGCTCGGGCCGGAGGCTGCCGAGCGGGTCGTGAAGATGCAGCAGGCGGACAACGCGTGGCATGCGAAGTACAACGAATATGCGGCACAGCGCGCGCAGATCGATGCGCAGAACTTGCCGACACGGGATCGCGATGCGCAGATCGCGCAATTGCGGCAGCGCTACTTTACGGAGCCGGGCGAGGCGCGGCGTGCGGCATCGCTCGATCATGGCAGTGCGTCGACGCGCTCGCCATAGATCCGGGCGCGGTCGCGCGGATCGTCGCGCATCGAATGATTTCCGCAACGCGTTGTCGATAGCGGTCAACAGGACAGGGTTGATCACTGCTTCGGCGCGGTCGATACGCGCCTTATTGTCGAACCGTTCCCGGCGTATATGCGGATTATCGTGACGGCAATCGGCCATACGGCCGCGCCCGTCGTGAACACGTTGGGGTTCCATCCTGCGAGCACAGGCTCGCACCGCCCTCGATTGCCAGGCACTCACGGGTGCGATGCCGGTCTAGAGCCATTGCTCTGAATCTCCGTTGCGCCGCCGCATAAAACAGTCGTCATTCGGTGGGCGAACGCGGGGCATATAACTCCATACGCACTCGGCAAGGTCCGTCGCGCTTCCACGATCGGCCCGTCCGGCAAGGGACACGGCCTGTTTGCCGATGTCATTCCCGGCCTGCCGGAACCGCGCTCGAACATCCGCTTCGCGATCTGCATTCAAGCGACGAATGTGTGCATCGCAACAATCCATTTCATTCACGGCAATCGTAACGGTAAGGTGAACGCACGTTCGAATTTGAACGTGCGATGCGAATCCACCATTCGACGATGCCATGAAAAAGACTCCCGATCGATCCGCGCAAGCGACCTCTTCGCCCCCCGGCGTCACGCCGGCAGGCGGCCGGCATGCGCGCGCAGAGGGCCTGCGCCTGCCGGCCAGGCTGGTCGGCCCGATCGTGCTCGGCACGCTGCTCAATGCGCTGAACTCGTCGATGATCGCGGTCGCGCTCGTCAGCATCCAGCAAGCGTTCAACCCGCAGCGGGTAGCGCATGAACGCGCTGACACGATGTGGCTCGTGTCGGGCCTCTATCTCGCGACGGCCGTCGGCCAGCCGACGATGGGGCGGCTCGCCGATCGGTTCGGCGCGAAGCGGATCTTCTGCATCGGCCTCGCGATCGTATTGATCGCGTCCGCGCTCGCGCCGTTCGCGCCGTCGCTCGGGTGGCTGATTGCGTCGCGCGTCGCGCTCGGCATCGGCACGTCCGCCGCCTATCCGGCCGGCATGGCGATGATCCGCACGTGGTCGCAGCGGCACGCGAACGGTGCGACGCCGACGGGCGGCCTCGGCGCGATCTCGGTCGCGGCGCAGGTGGCCGTCGCGTTCGGGCCGCCACTCGGCGGTGCGCTCGTGCAATTTGCCGGCTGGCGCGCGATCTTCTGGATCAATGTGCCGATCGTGGTGCTGGCCTTCGCGCTGGCGTGGCTGTGGATCCCGGCCGACGCCGTCCGGCGCGGCGCGCAGGAACGCCGCACGCTGCACGGCACGCTGAAGGAACTGGACTTGCCGGGCGTCGCGCTGTTCGTCCTGACGCTCGCGAGCCTGTTGCTGTTCCTGCAATCGGTGTCGCGCGAGCCCGACTGGCTGCTGCTCGTCGCGCTGCTGATCCTGTGCCCGCTGCTGATCCATCGCGAGCGGCAGGCCGCGACGCCGCTGATCGACGTCCGCATGCTGAGCGACAACCGTGCGCTCACGAGCACATACCTGCGCTGCGTCGGCACCTACGCGGTGTTCTACGCGATCTTCTATGCGCTGCCGATGTGGCTGCAGGAGGCGAAGCATCTGTCCGCCGCCGACGCCGGCCTCGTGATGCTGCCGATTGCCGCGGTCGGCACGGTGGCGACGATGCTCGCGACTCGCCTCGCGCACCGTCACGGCTCGCGGCCGGTGCTGATCATCGGCTCCGCAATGCTGTGCGTCGGCAGCGTCGTGATGAGTCTCCTCACCAGCGCGATGCCGGTCTGGTCGATCGTGCTGCTGTCGATCGTGTTCGGCGTGCCGAACGGCTTCAACAATCTCGGCAATCAGGCGGCGCTCTACCAGAGCGCGCCGCTCGACCGGATCGGCACGGCCGCGGGTCTGTACCGCACCGCGCAGTATGTCGGCGGCAGCCTGTCGTTTGCGCTCGTCGGGCTGGCGCTCGGCCACCCGGCGAGCGATCACGGCCTGCGCGAGCTGGCCATCGTCCTGGCGGTCATCAGCGTGCTGCTGCTGCTCAACGCGGCATCGAGCCGGCACCTGGATGCCGCCGCTTCTTCCATCCCTCAACAGAAGTGAGGCTCATACATGTCCATTCCGACGCTCAATCGCACTGTCGCCCTGGTCGCCATCGATCTGCAGAACGGTATCGTGTCGCTGCCGGTCGTGCCTTATACCGGCGCGCAGGTTGTTGCGAAGACGGTCGCGCTCGCGACCGCGTTCCGCGCGCTGCACCTCCCCGTCATCTACGTGCACACGAGCTACCAGCCGGACGGCGGCGTTGCGCTGAAGGTCAAGACGGATGCGCCGTCAGCGCCGCCGAATCTCGACCCGGAATGGAGCGCGTTCGCGCCGGCGCTTGGCGTGGGGCCGTCCGACATCATCGTGACGAAGCACCAGTGGGGCGCGTTCACCGGCACCGACCTTGACGTGCAACTGCGCCGGCGCGGCATCACGGACATCGTGCTGACCGGGATCGCGACCAACATCGGCGTCGAATCGACGGCGCGCCAGGCATACGAGAACAACTACAACGTCGTCGTCGTCAGCGACGCGGTCAGCACGTCGTCCACCGACGCGCAGGCCTTCGCGCTGACGCAGATCTTCCCGAAACTCGGGCAGGTCGCCGCGACGGCCGACGTGGAGGCGGCACTCGAGCAGGCGTATTCGCGGTGAACGGAGCAGCGTGTTCAGCGCGCACCATCCCTACGCAGTCCTTTACCGAGGCATGACGATGATCAAGACCGATGCATGGGTTCTCTACGCAGGACCGGAACCGAGCAGGAAGCAGGCGCCCGTGGCGGGCGAGCTGCGTCGCGAGACCTTCGAATTCTCCAATCTGGAAGCCGACGAGGTGCTGGTCGAACCGCTGTACGGCTCGTGGGAGGCGAACCTAGACCACGCGCTGTCGCGCAACCCGGTGGACATCTGCCGGCAGCGCCGCGAGGACAAGATCGTGCTCGGCAACGGCGCACTGGTGCGCATCGTCGAGCGCGGCAGCGGCGTGAAGACGCTGAAGGAAGGCGAGATCTGCATGGTGATGCCGTTCGGCAAGCGCGACGAAAACGGGTTCGCCGAACTCGTCTACGCGTACGACGCGCCGGGCACGATCGGCGTGATGGCGCAGCGAACCAAGATGCGCGCCGACAACCTGGTGGCGGTGCCGACGGACAGCCGGCATTCGCTGCTGCAATGGGCGACCTACGGCCGCTACTTCACCGCCTGGGACAACTGGAAGGTGGCGTCGGCGTGCTGGCGATCGCAGCTGCCGGACGTCGATCCGGCCGACTACCTGGTGTTCGGCTGGGGCGGCGGCACGACGCTCGCCGAGCTGCAGCTCGCGAAGCGCGAGGGCTTTCGCGTCGCGATGACGGCGAGCAACGACCGGCGCCTCGACGAGCTCGCGAAGCTCGGCATCACGCCGGTCGATCGCCGCAAGTTCCCGAACCTCGCGTATGACGACGAGCGCTACAAGGCCGATCCCGAGTACCAGGCGAGCTACCGGGAGTCGGAGCGCGTGTTCGCGGAAACGATCGCGGAACTGAGCGGCGGCCGTGGCGTCGCGATCTTCCTCGACAACCTTGGCGGCGCGCTGTACCGCGCGACGACGCGCGTGGTCGGCCGCACCGGCATCATCGCGACGGTCGGCTGGAAGACCGGGATGCGCCTGTGGAACCTGCGCGCGACGGAATGCATCAATCGCCGCCTGCACATTCACACGCATGCGTGGCGCTACGACGACAGCATCACGATCCGCGATTTCCAGGAAGCGAGCGGCTGGATCGGCCAGGAGCCGACCGAGATCTTCGATTTCGACGAGGTGCCGAAGCTCGCGTCCGACTATCTGAACGGGAAGATCCAGACATATTTCCCGATCTACCGGATCAACGCCGTCTGAGCGGCAAGTCGCGCGCCGCGCCCGCATCGCTGCATGATGGTTAGGCATGCAGATGATGTCGGTGCGCGGCGCGTCGTGCAATCCATCTGATGGGAGAACGGCATGGCCACTGTGGAAATCGGGGGCGTCGACGCCGGCGCGGCGTCGGGCGCCTCCAAACCGGCGCCGCTCGACGGCGTTCGCGTGATCGACGCCGCGACGTTGTTCGCGGGCCCGCTTGCGGCGACGATGCTCGCGGACTACGGCGCCGACGTGATCAAGGTCGAGCATCCGGACGGCGATCCGGCACGCAAGTACGGCGCGCGTCGCGACGACGTGCCTTTGTGGTGGAAGGTGCTCGCGCGCAACAAGCGGGCGGTCACGCTGAATCTCGGCACGGCCGATGGCCAGCGGATCTTCCGCGAACTGGCGGCGCAGGCGGACGTGGTCGTCGAGAATTTCCGGCCCGGCACGCTCGAACGCTGGGGCCTCGGCTACGACGTGCTGTCCGCGATCAACCCGCGGCTCGTGCTGGTGCGGGTGACGGGCTTCGGCCAGTTCGGCCCGTATGCGAGTCGCCCGGGCTTCGGTACGCTGGCCGAGGCGATGAGCGGGCTCGCATCGATCACCGGCGAGGCGGACGGGCCGCCGCTCCTGCCGTCGTTTCCGCTCGCCGACACGGTCGCGGGGCTGACCGCCGCGTTCGCGATCATGACCGCGCTGAAGGCGCGCGAGCACACCGGGCGCGGCCAGGTCGTCGATCTCGCGATCATCGAGACGATGCTCGCCGCGATGGGCGCGCAAGTCGCGAGCTACGACCAGACGGGCCGGGTGCCCGAGCGCACCGGCAATCGTTCGCCGAACAATTCGCCGCGCGGCGTTTACCGCACGTCGGACGGCAAGTGGGTCGCGCTGTCGACGTCGGCGCACAGCATCGCCGAGCGCGTGATGCGCCTCGTCGGCCGCGCGGACCTGATCGACGAACCATGGTTCGCGAACGGCGCCGAGCGCGCGAAGCATGCTGACGAACTGGATGCGGCGGTCGGCGGCTGGATCGGGCAGCGCACACGCGATGAGGTGATTGCCGAATTCGAGCGCGCGCAGGCGGCGGTCGCGCCGATCTACGACGTCGCCGACGTGCTGCGCGATCCGCAGTACGCGGCGCTCGGCTCGGTCGTGTCGGTGCCCGACGCGGAGCTCGGCGCGTTCCGCACGCACAACGTGCCGTTCAGGCTGTCCGACACGCCTGGCGCGATCCGCTGGGGGGGACCTGCGCGCGGCACGCACAACGACGAAGTATTCGGCGCATTGGGGCTGGAGCGGCGCGAGATCGCCGATTTGACCGAACGAGGCGTGTTATGAAAACCAGTGCAACTTACCGCAGTTACCTCTACGTGCCCGCGCACAAGGCCCAGGTGGTGGAGAAGGCGTACGCAAGCGAAGCCGATGCCATTGTGCTCGACCTCGAGGATGCCGTGCCGGCCAGCCACAAGGCCGAGGCGCGCCAGGCAGCCGCCGCGATTCTCGCGGAAGGTCCGCCGAAGCCGACGTACGTGCGGATCAACCCGATCGGCAGCCCGTGGTGCCGCGACGACGTCGACGCGATCGCTCAGCCGGCGCTGCTGGCGCTGCGCCTGCCCAAATGCGACCTGCCGCAGCAGGTCCAGGAGGTCGCGGGCTGGCTCGACGCGCTCGGCTGCGATGCGGGCATCCAGATCCTGATCGAGTCGGCGTACGGCGTCGAGACGGCTTACCAGCTCGCGACCGCGTCCCCGCGGCTCGAACGGATCGGGCTCGGCGAGAGCGACCTGCGCGCGGACCTGCAAATCGGCGTCGACAACTTCACGCTCGAGGTGTGCCGCGCGCGCTGCGTCGTCGCGTCGCGCGCGGCGGGGCTGAACGGGCCGATCCAGACCGTCTATCACACGCTGCCCGATCTCGACGGGCTGAAGGAATCGACGCTGCGCGCGAAATCGATGGGGTTCCTCGGCCGCTTCGCGATCCATCCGTCGCAGCTCCCGGTGATCAACGAGGTGTTCACGCCGTCGGACGACGAGATCCGCGCGGCCGAGCGCGTGCTCGAGGCGGTCGATGCGGCGGCGGGCAAGGCCTCGGCGTCGTCGGTGTTCGTGCTGCCGGACGGCCGTGTGGTCGCGCCGCCGCTGATCGCCAACGCGCGCGTGACACTCGCACTCGCGAACACGCTTCGACTCAGTGGAGCACTGGCATGAGCACACCCGAGACGCTTACCGCTCCGGCGACGGCCGCGACAAGCCGGCCTGCGCCACCCGACGGCATCATCGGTGCGCTCGGCCGCTTCGCGGCGGCGGTGCGCGCAGAAGGGCTGGATCGCAGGCTGCGTGTCGAGGCCGCCGCGCGCGTGCTCGACCTGGTCGGCAACAGCCTGATTGCGCACGACGAACCGGTCGCACAGTCGGTGCTGCAGGTCGTGCGGCGCTGGGCCGGCACCGGCCCGGCGAGCGTGCTCGGCGCGCCCGACCGGCTGCCGGCCGCGAGCGCCGCGCTCGTCAACGGCACGCTCGCGCATGCGATGGATTTCGACGATTCGCACATGCTGTCGGTGCTGCACCCGAGCGCGTCCGTGATCCCGGCCGCGCTCGCCGCCGCGCAGGCGAGCGGCGCGTCGGGCGCGGCGCTGCTCGATGCGATCACGGTCGGCACCGAGGTGTGCATCCGGCTCGGCGTTGCCGCTTACAACGAGCAGCTCGGCAATTCGGTGTTCTTCGAACGCGGCCAGCACGCGACGTCGATCTGCGGCACGGTCGGCGCGGCGGCGGCCGCGGCGATGCTATTCGGGCTCGATGCCGCGCAGATCGCGGCGGCGCTCGGCATTGCCGCAAGCATGGGCGCGGGCCTGCTCGAAGCAAACCGCACCGGCGGCTCGGTGAAGCGGATCCACTGCGGCTGGGCGGCGCACGCCGGCGTGAGCGCGGCGGAACTGGCGGGCGCGGGCGTGACCGCGCCGCCGACCGCGCTCGAAGGCCGCTTCGGCTTCTTCCACGCGTGGTGCGGCGACCTCGCCGACGTCGACGTGGTGCTGCGCGGCCTGGGCGACGCATGGGAGACGAGCCGGATCATCTTCAAGCCGTATCCGTGCAACCATTTCACGCATCCGGGCATCGACGCGGCGCTGCAACTGAAGGCACAAGGCGTGACGGCGGACGATGTGGTATCGGCCGAGCTGCGGGTCGCGACGTCGACGCTGCGCACGATCGGCGAGCCGGCGGAGCTGAAGGCGAATCCGCCGAACGGCTATGCGGCGGCATTCTCGGGGCCGTACACGGTCGCGGCGGCGCTGCTCGGCGGCGGCGGGCTCGGCGTCTGGTTCGACGATTTCGGCGATGCGCTTGCGCAGGACCCCGCACGGCGCGCACTGGCCGCGAAGGTGCGCTGCGTGGCCGATCCGTGGTGCGACGCGCGCTTCCCGAATTTCCTGCCGGCCGTGCTGCGCGTCGAGCTGCGCGACGGGCAGGTGCGCGAGGCACGGATCGAGTCGAGCAAGGGCACCCATTCGCGGCCGCTGACCGAACAGGAGCTCACTGCGAAATTCGTGCTGGCGGCGAGTTCGGCGCTCGGCATGACGCGTGCGCTCGCGCTGCGCGACGCGGTGCAGGCACTGGCCGACGGCGCGCCGCTCGACGCGCTCGCGGCGCTGACGTCAGGCACTGAAGGAGGCCCCGGATCTTGAATGCACCCCGCTGGAAAAAGCGGCCGCCCGGCTCGAACTGGGGCGATTTCGGCCCCGACGATCAGAAGGGGCGACTGAACTGGCTGACGCCGGACAAGGTACTGCAGGGCGTCGCCGAGGTCCGGGAAGGGCTGTCGTTTTCGCTGAGCCTGCCGCTCGACGTGCCGCGCGGCGGCGGGCTGAACGCGCGGCGCCGGCCGCCGGCCGTGATGCCGGCGCTCTTGGGCGGCAAGCCGTACTTCGGCTATCGCGCCGACGAACAGGTTGCGAATGCAACCGATGTGGTCTGCGACGATGCGTTCTGCATGCACTCGCAGTTCTCGACGCAATGGGACGGCTTGTCGCACGTGGGCGGCCTGTTCGACGCCGACGACGACGGCGTACCTGAAATCGTGTTCTACAACGGTTTCCGGATGGGCGAGCATCTGCGGGTGCCGCAGGAAGGCGACGCGGCGGGCGGCGCGCGCGCGCTCGGCATCGAGGTGATGGCGCAGACGGGCGTGCAGGGGCGCGGTGTGCTGATCGACCTGCGGCGTCATTTCGGCGACGCGCGCACGAAGGTCGGCTTCGCGCAACTGCTGCAGGTGATGGAGGCGGACGGCGTGCAGGTCGAGCACGGCGATATCGTCTGCATTCACACCGGCTTCGCGGATCTGCTGCTGAACGACGGCGGCGGATCGCCGGCGACGGTCGCGAGCGCGTGCGTGCTGGACAGCAGCGATGCGCGGCTGCTGCAATGGATCGACGAATCGGGGCTGGCCGCGCTCGTGGCCGACAACCATGCGATCGAGGAACGGCCGCAGCATGCGCAGCCGCTCGCGCAACCGGGCGCATTGATGCCGCTGCACGAACTTTGCCTGTTCAAGCTCGGCATTCACCTCGGCGAGCTGTGGCATCTGACGCCGCTCGCGAACTGGCTGCATGCGCACCGCAGGAACCGGTTTCTGCTGACCGCGCCGCCATTGCATATCCGCGGCCTGGTCGGCGCGCCGGCGAATCCTGTCGCAACCGTTTGAGCCTGCGGGCGGCTGCTGCGGCGGCCGCCCGCATTTTTTTTGCAATGCGATCGGCATGCACAAAGCGCAAACTCAATTGCCGATTGGCAAGATAATCGGAAGAATCGATGCAAAACGGCTGATTTAACTTAAAAATATCGCTCACTATCTAAAAAATATCGACGCGTCAAGATTGGACTATTCTTGTGCATTGCACTAAATATCAGGGGATTGCTCCGCTTGCGGAATATCGCAATGGTAATCGGAGGCGGTGATTAACCTGTTTAGTGGATGGTCGCAAACATGAATCTACGTTCGATCGATCTGAACCTGCTGGTCATACTCGATGCGCTGTTGACGGAGAAACAGGTCACACGGGCAGGCCTGAAGGTCGGGCTCACGCAGCCGGCCGTCAGCAATGCGCTGGCGCGGCTGCGGTTTGTGTTCAAGGACGAGATCCTGGCGCGCACTGCCGTCGGCATGGAATTGACGCCGCGCGCGCAGGCGCTGGCCATGCCGATTCGACAGATCATGCAACAAATCGAGGAATTATTTGAATCGGATTATCAATTCAATGCATTTACGTCCGAGCGCCATTTTACGGTGCGCATGTCGGATCTCACCGAGCTGCTTTTACTGCCGGCCCTGCTGCGCTGCATGCGATTGACCAGCCCGAATATCGGCATGGACGTCGTGCACATGAGCGCCGCCAAGACTGCCGACGCGCTCGAATCGGGGCTGCTCGACCTGGCGATCAGCGCGGGTCTCGAACATTCGGGCACGCTGTCGTCGCAAATCGTGTTTCATGACCGGATGGTCTGCGTGATGAGCCGCAGTCATCCGGACGCGGGCAAGCCGCTGACGATCGACCGGTTCCTCGCGCTCGATTTCCTCAACGTGACGATCAACCCGGTCGATCACAGCCTGATCGACAACCTGCTCGCGAACATGAACTGCACGCGGCGCATCGCGCTCAACGTGCCGCACTGGCTCGTCGTGCCGAACATGCTCGATGCGTTGCCGTACGCGGTGATCATGTCCGAGCGGCATGCGGTGAGTCTCGACGATGCGCGGCTCGTGATCCGCGAACTGCCGCTCGCGATGGAGCCCGTCGCGTGGTCGCTGTACTGGCACCGCCGCTACGACGGCAGCAACGCGCACGCGTGGCTGCGCGGCCGCATCGTCGAGGTCGCGGAAGCGCTCGAGCGGCACGGCGTCGCGGCGGAGGCTTAGCCCCCGGGTCAGCCGACGACGAGCAGCGGGGGCAGTGTCGCGACGTCGGGCTGTTCGTCGAGCCGCCACAGGTAATCGAGCGCCGCGCGGATCTGCGCCGGTTTCCAGTGCCGCCGGCAGTTCTTCGTGAACTTCGCGTCGTAGTCGTCGCGCCGCATTGGCCGCGTCGGCGAGCCGGGCAACTCGTCCACCTGCTTCGCGCAGATCGTGCCGTCTTCGCACACGGCCATCACCCGGTTCGGCGCCTGCGCCGGATAGCGCGCGGTCAGCGCCGGGTCCTCGCGCACCGTGATCCGCTCGATCAGCGCGAGCAGCGCCGGATCGTGCAGCGCGTCGTGCCGGTAGCTTTCGGTCGTGATGTCGCCGTCGAGCATCGCACGCGCAACGATGTACGGCAGGCTGTGATCGGCCGTCTCGTGGGTCGACGGTGCCCATTTTTCGCGGTCGCGGCCGGCCGTCACGTAGCCGACCCCGGTCGTGTGGATCTCGATGCGCCGGATGCGGCGCAGGTCGCCAACCTGCGCGGCGACGTCGATCGCGGCCGGAATCGCGGTTTGCGTGAGCCCTTGCGCGGGATAGAACTTCACGAAGCACTTGCCGATCCGGAATGCGCCGCCGCGCCCGCCGAATTCGCGCGTGTCGATGGCGAACGGCCCGGACACCTGCGGAAAGAACCCCGCCATGCCTTCGAAGATCGGTGCGGGGCCGGTCAGCCCGGCGCGCGCGAGCTGCGTCGAGAACACTGCGTTGCGCGCCGCGTCCGCATCGGCGAGCGCCTTCCAGTTCGACAACTGCTGGACGCGCGTCTGGTTCAGCGCGAGATGGCTGTTGATCGACAGGTTCACTGCCTGCACCAGTTGCGGCGCGGGCATGCGCATCAGCTTGCCGGCGGCAAGCGCGACGGCGGGCAGGCTGTAGCACGTGTGGTCCCAGCCGCGCGGGCTGATCGCGGCGGCGTCCATCAGCCGGCATGCGATCTCGTACGCGATCGCGATCGACAGGATCAGGTCGCGGCCGTTCGCGTGCTGCGCTTCGGCGACGGCGAGGCACGCGGACATGTTGTCGCTCGGATGGCCGGTCTCCTTGCCGGCGTACGCGTCGTTGAAATCGTAGTAGCGCAGCGCGGTGCCGGTCGCGAACGCGGCGAGATCGGGGCTCGTGCGCTGGTTCGTGCCGACGATCGTCGACACGCCGCCCGGCGACGCGAGCGCTGCGTCGCGCGCGATTCGCACCGGGCGTTCGTCGTGCGCGGCGATCGCGCAGCCGAGCGCATCGATCAGGTGGGCCTTAATCGTCTCGATCGTCGCGGCGTCGAGGTCACGATACTGCAGCCCGGCCGCGTAGTCGGCGAGCTGTTGCGCGAGATCCGGGCGGTCGGCGGCGAGCAGCGTGCCGGCGCGGGCCCGGGCGAGCGGCAGCGCGAGCGCCGCGCCGGTCAGGGTGGCAAGGAAGTAGCGGCGGTTCATGGTGCGATGACTCCGGAGGTTCCTGAAACGGGGGGGGAAGCGAGCTCAGAACAGCTTGCGCAGGCCAAGTGCTGCGCCTGCGCTGCTGGCGCGGTCGGCGGCCAGCGTGTAGTGGAGGAAGCTGTAGTTGTAGTTGTCGAAATCGAGCGCGGCGCGGCGCGCGTAGCCGCTCGCCAGGTAAAGCGTGACGGCTTTCGACAGGAAGTAGTTCAGCTGCAGCGTGACCTGCTGCGGGTTGGCGGGGTGCGGTGCGCTTGCGTGCGCGCTCGGCGGGTTCTGCGTGCGGATGTCCTCGTAATAGAACGCGCCGACCGCTTGCAGGAACGGGGTGATCGCGTAGCGCACGCCGGCCCACCAGAACGTGTAGCGCGTCACGACCGATGGCGTTGCGACGCCGCTTTGGCCGTGCGTGACGCCGGCCAGCAGTTGTGCGCGGTCGACGGACACGATCGCGGCGGCGGCGTAGCGGCGGAAATGCGCGAAGCCGCCCGGCTGCGGCGTGTTGACGTTGTCGAATGCGGCGGCGAACGAGAAGGTGCCGCCGGCATAGTCGAAGCCGGCGCCGTACGCGGCGTTCGACTGGAATGCGCCGGGCGTGCCGCCGAACGAATAGTGCGTTTCGAGCGTCAGCGAGCCGATCTTCGCCAGGTACTTGGCGACGTTGTTCTCGCGGAAATTGACGCCGACGATCGCGCCGGCCGGCTCGTACAGCGTCGAGTACGCACCCGTCGGCGAATAGGGCTCCATGACGTCGAACAGCGTCGAGTACTGGTGGCCGAGCCGCAACGCGCCCCAGTGCTCGTGCTGCAGCCCGACCCACGCAGAGCGGTCGAAGCCGCCCGCACCGGTGCCGGTGCCGTTGTTCAGGTTGATCCCGCTTTCGAGCCGGAACGCGGCCTGCCAGCCGCCACCGAGATCCTCGACGCCCTTCAGGCCCCAGCGCGAGCCGCTCTTGCCGCCCGACGCCATTCGCACGAGCGATGCCGACGACTTGTCGCCGGGCGCGGCCTGGTGGGTGAGGAATTCCGTATAGATGTCGGCCACGCCATACAGCGTGATCGTGCTTTGCGCGCAGGCGCTGGCCGAAACGAGGCCCAGTCCGCACAGTGCGGACACTCGCTTGCCCATGGCTTGTCTCCTTCGTGGGTTTGTTATTTATTTGATTGCCGCGCTGCGCCGGTCGAGCAGCGCGGCGGTGCTGCGGGGCGACGCTATCCGGGCCGGGCGGCGAACGGGCCGCGTCGTGGCGGAACGGGCGTGTGCGGCACGCGACCTGCGCATGCGCAGGTCACGCAGCTACGAAACGCAGCGATGAGGGCCTGCGCTCGCATCACCGGGACGTGCCGTCGGCACGCGCCTGCACGGCCGCGTGACGCGCGAGCACACGCTTCGCACGGGCGACGCCGGGTGCGTCGATCATCCGGCCGTCGACGCGCAGCGCGCCGCGTCCGTTCGCGCGGGCGTCGTCGTAGGCGGCCAGCAGCGCGTTCGCGTCGCGCACCGCGTCATCGTCGGGCCGGAACGCGCGGTTCAGCGCGCCGACCTGCAGCGGATGGATGCACGTTGCGCCTGCATAGCCCAGCTCCGCGGACGCGCGCGCGGTGCGTTCGAATGCGTCGAGATCGCGCAGCTCGTCGAGGCCGCCGATCAGGCCGAGCGGCAGGATGCCGGCGGCGCGCGCGGCGATGATCAGCAACTGCTTCGGCACGCGCAGCACGTCGGCGCCCGCGCCGCTTTCGCAGTTCAGCGCGAAATCGCCGCCACCCAGCATCATCGCGACGACGCGAGGCGACGCACGCGCGATCCGGTCCATTGCCTGGAATGCGCGCGGCGTTTCGACGATCGCGACGATCCGCGTGCCGCCGGGCGGCGCGCCGGCTTCCTCCTCGAGCGTAGCCAGCAGTTCGTCGATCGCCTCGACGTGCGAGCCGCCGCGCACCTTCGGCAGCACGACGCCGTCCACGCCGGCCCGGACGGCCGCACGCAGGTCGGGCACCAGCAGGTCGAGCGGGCCGTTGGCGCGCACCAGCACGTTGCGGCCGGGCGCGCGCAATGCCGGCACGGCGTCGGCCAGCCCGTCGCGGGCAGCCTCCTTGCACGCGGGCGGGACGCTGTCCTCGAGGTCGAGGATCAGCGCATCGGCGTCGCTCGCGGCGGCCGATGCGACGAAACGGGGGACGTGGGCGGGGACGTAAAGCAGCGAGCGCCAGACGGGCTGGGATGGCGAATTCATCAGTTCTCTCTAAAAATGAAAGTCACTTTCATTTTTGTGATGGATGACCCCATTCGTCAAGATTATCGTTAACGCCTAGTTTCAAAGGGGATTGCGCGACGATGAGCGCGCGAAGCTGCACGGATTCATGTTGATGTCATCGAGGATGTGCGTATAATGAAAGTGACTTTCATTTTTCGGGTGCCGGCCGCCGCCACGCGGCACGTATGCCCGGCATCGCACGAGGTGGACATGAGCAAGGTGGAGACAAACAATCCGGCCGAGGGCGGCGTGGCCGCGGTCAACCGCGCGCTGACCGCGCTGCTGGCGTTCGGCAATGCACCCGGCGGGCTGATGCTTGCGCAGGTCAGCGAGGAGACGGGGCTCAACATGAGCACGCTGTTGCGGATGTTCGAATCGCTCGAGCAGTTCCGCTTCATCAAGCGCCTGCCGGACGGGCGCTACGTGCTGGGGCCCGCCGTGTTCCAGCTCGGGATGATGTATCGCGAGTCGTTCCAGCTGCGGGCGTACGTGATGCCGATCCTGTCGAAGCTGTCGGTGGCAACCGGCGAGACGGCCGCGTTTTACGTGCGCGAAGGCGACCAGCGCGTGTGCCTGTTCCGCATCCAGGCCCAGCGCTCGGTGCGGACGCATCTGCGCGAGGGCGACCGCTTCCCGCTCGACGTCGGTGCGGCCGGGCGCGTGCTGCTTGCATTCAGCGGCACGCGCGGCGGCGACTACGAGAAGACGGCCGAGCAGGGCTACGCGGTGTCGATTGCCGAGCGCGACCCGGAAAGCGCGGCGATCGCGTGCCCGGCGTTCGGCGTCGGCCGCGTGCTGAGCGGCGCGATTTCGCTCGGCGTGCCGCGCTATCGCTTCAACAAGAAGGTGCAGGCCGACTACCTGCCGTACGTGCAGGCGGCCGCCGCCGAGCTGACGCATGCGCTGGGCGGCGATCTGCCCGCCGCGGGCGGGGCATTCCGGGCGGCCGACCAGCTCGGCGAGCTGCTCGAGTAACGCCGTGCGCGGCTGAGCGCGCGGCCTTGCCCGCATTCCACGTCGAACGACACACACCAACCAGGAGACAAGCATGTTCGTTCCCGATCCGCAGGCCGCTCACGCGGCCGGCGCGCGCCGTCGCGCGTCCACCGGCCCGATCCATCCGAAACCGTTCGACGCCGGCGCGCAGGGGCCGCTCGCGTGCGTGCGCGTCGTCGACCTGTCGCGCCTGATGGCGGGCAACATGCTGAGCGTGCAGCTCGCCGATTTCGGCGCGGACGTCGTGAAGGTCGAGAGCGAGCGCGGCGATACGCTGCGCGCGGTCGGCGCGGGCGGGATCAGCACGAACTGGAAGGTGTACGGGCGCAACAAGCGCAGCGTATGCGTCGACCTGCGCGCGCCGGAGGGGATCGACATCGTCCGCCGGCTGGTGCGCGACGCGGACGTGTTCGTCGAGAGCTTCAAGCCCGGCGTCGCCGAGAAGATGGGGCTCGGCCCGGACGACCTGCTCGCGATTCGTCCCGGGCTGGTGATCGCGCGGATCTCGGGCTGGGGGCAGACCGGGCCGTACCGCCACAAGCCTGGCTTCGGCACGCTCGCGGAAGGGTACGCGGGGTTCGCGGCGATCAACGGCTTCGCCGATCGTGAGCCGGTGCTGCCGCCGATGTTCCTCGGCGACATGACGGCCGGGCTGTCCGGGGCGATCGCCGTGCTGGTCGCGCTGCATGCGCGCGATGCGCACGGCGCGGCGGGGCAGGTGATCGACGTGTCGCTGTTCGAGCCGCTGCTGTCGATCCTCGGGCCGGCCGCCGCGAACTACGTCATGTCGGGCGAGATCAAGGCGCGCACCGGCAGCCGCTCGTCGAATACCGCGCCGCGCAACGCGTACCGCACCCGCGACGGCAAGTGGCTGTGCCTGTCGAGCTCGACGCAGGCGATGGCCGAGCGGCTGTTCCGCGCGATCGGCCGCGCGGACCTGATCGACGATCCGCGCTACGCGACCAACGTGCAGCGCGTGCAGCACGCGGAGGCGCTCGATGCGATCGTCGGCGAATTCATCGCCGCGCGCGATCTCGACGCCAATCTCGCGTTCTTCGAGCAAGCGGGCGTGACGGCCGGGCCGATCCACGATATCGCACAAATCGTTCAGGATCACTACGTGATTGAGCGCGAAGCGCTCGTCGAGCTGCCGGACGACGACGTCGGCAGCCTGCCGATGCACAACATCACGCCGCGCCTGTCCGCCACGCCCGGCACGTTTCGCCGGCCGGCGCCCGCGCTCGGCGAGAACAATCGCGAGATCCTGATGCCGCTGCTCGGCGAACACGAGTACGAGCGGCTCGCCGGGCTGGGCGTGATCCGCACGCGCTAGGCGAGAAACCTCGGGCGCGACGCGGCCGCGAAGGACGGTCCCGCGCGCCGGCCGCCGCACCCTGGACATTGCATGGAGGAGACACCATGAAGCCACGCTGGACCCATCGGCCGCCCGGCTCGAACTGGGGGGATTTCGGCCCGGACGATCAGAAAGGGCGCTTGAACTGGCTGACTGCCGACGCGGTGCTGCGCGGCGTCGCCGAGGTGCGCGAAGGCCGTGTGTTTTCGCTCAGCCTGCCGCTCGACGTGCCGCGCGGCGGCGGGCTGAACGCGCGGCGCCGGCCGCCGGCGATCATGCCGGCGTTGCTCGGCGACAAGCCGTACTTCGGCTATCGGGCGGACGAACAGGTTGCCAACGCAACCGATGTGGTTTGCGACGATTCGTTCTGCATGCACTCGCAGTTCTCGACGCAGTGGGATGCGCTGTCGCATGTCGGCTCGCTGTTCGATCCGGCGGGCGACGGCGAGCGAGCCCGCGTGTTCTACAACGGCTACCGGATGGACGAGCACATCCACGTGCCCGAAGCCGGTTCGACGCGCGGCGGCGCGCGTGCGCTCGGCATCGAGGTGATGGCGCAAACCGGCGTGCAGGGGCGCGGCGTGCTGGTCGACCTGCGCCGCCACTTCGGCGACGCGCGGCGCAAGATCGGCTATGCGGAATGGATGGCGGTGCTGCGCGCGGATGACGTCGTTGTCGAGCGTGGCGACATCGTGTGCGTGCATACGGGCTTCGCCGATCGCCTGCTCGACGCCGACGCGCGTGGCGAGCCCGGCGCGCCGGACGTGTGCTGCGTGCTCGACGGAAACGATCCGCGCCTGCTCGAATGGATCGACGCATCGGGGCTCGCCGCGCTCGCGGCCGACAACCACGCGGTCGAGGAGCGCCCGCGCCATGCGTCGGCGCGCGAGCGGCCCGCCGCGCTGATGCCGCTGCACGAGCTGTGCCTGTTCAAGCTTGGCATTCATCTCGGCGAGCTGTGGCACCTGACGCCGCTTGCCGACTGGTTGAGCGCGCACCGGCGCAACCGCTTCCTGCTGACCGCGCCGCCGCTGCACCTGCGCGGGCTCGTCGGGTCGCCGGTCAATCCGGTCGCCACCGTATGAACGCCGGCGCCGTGCGCACGCCGCGCCGGCGCCCAGTCCGCCGCTTCGCGCACGCCGCGCGGGCGGATCACCGAGGAGTCGCCATGTCCCATTCCCATGCGGCGTCGATCGCCGCGCGCATCGACCGCCTGCCCGCGACGGCCAGCATCTGGACGCTCGTGCTGTTCCTGAGCGTTGGCGGCTTTTTCGAGGTCTACGACCTGTTCCAGATGACCTACCTGCCGCCGGGGCTGATCCGCGACGGCATCTTTCACGCGGGCTCGCACGGCGTGCTCGGCATGTCCGACCAGGGCGCACTCGGCGCGGCGACGTTCGCCGGGCTGTTTGTCGGCGAGATGTTCGTGTCGCGCCTCGCGGATCGCTTCGGACGGCGTGCGCTGTTCACCGGCGCGCTGCTGCTCTACACGGCTGCGAGCCTTGCGATGTGCGTGCAGACGCATGCGCTCGGCATCCTCGTGTGCCGTTTCATCGCGGGCTGCGGCATCGGCGCGGAGCTGATCACGATCAGCGCGTTCCTGACCGAGCTGGTGCCGAAGGCGGTGCGCGGCCGCGCGTTCGCGCTGTGCTTCGCGGTCGGCTATCTCGCGATGCCCGTGCTCGCGCTGGTGTCGTGGCTATGGGTGCCGCGCGATCCGCTCGGGATGTCCGGGTGGCGCTGGGTCGTGCTGCTCGGCAGTAGCGGTGCGGTCGTCGTCTGGTGGCTGCAGTCTCGGTTGCCGGAGTCGCCGCGCTGGCTCGCCCGCACCGGCCGCGAAGCCGAGGCCGAAGCCGTGCTGCAGCGGCTCGAGCAGGCGGTCGAGCGGGAATCCGGCCGGCCGCTGCCCGCGGTCCGGCCGCCGGCCGCAGCTGCCCCGGCTGCGCAGCGCGCGCCGTCGATGTGGGACGCGCGGCATCGCGGCCGCACGGCGATGCTGATCACGTTCAATGCATTCCTGAGCATCGGCTTCTTCGGCTTCAGCCAGTGGCTGCCGACGCTGCTCGCCGCGCAGGGCGCAACCGTCACGAAGAGTCTCTGGTATGCGTTCGTGATCGCGTTTGCGTATCCGGTGTCGCCGCTCGTCGCCGGCTTGCTGGCCGACCGGATCGAGCGCAAGTGGCTGATCGTCGCGTCGGCGTTCGGCGTCGCGCTGTTCGGCACCGCGTTCGCGATGTCGGCGCAGGCGCCGTTCGTGATCGCGTTCGGCTTGCTCGTCACGCTGTCCAATACGGTGCTCGCGAGCAACGGCACCGCGTACCAGTCGGAAGTGTTTCCGACCGAGATCCGCGGGCGCGCGCTCGGCTTCGTACATTCGATCGGCCGCCTGACGGGCATCGCGAGCAGTTTCATCGTCGCGCTGTTGCTCGAACGCGCCGGGGTGTCCGCGGTTTTCGTGCTGATCGGCGGCAGTATGCTGATCGTGATGGTGGCGATCGGTGTGTTTGGGCCGTGCACCAACAACCGGGCGCTGGACGAGATCACGGGCCGCAGCGAGGATGGAGCCGAGCGCGCGGCGGTGGTGCGCGGGCTCGCCGCATTGCCGGATCGGCATGCCAACGGGCGGCGAAAAGGAGCCAGGGATGGGGCCGCGTAATGGCGCCGGCAGCAACGGGATTAGACTCGGGGATCAGCCTCCGTCGCCCCGGCCTCGCAGTTCATCGGGATCGGCGGCCCGTGGCCACCGTATCAGCGGGGAAATGCGTGCAGCTTGCGTTGCCCCGCCCGCAACGCCAATGCGCTCCTGTTGTTGCGTCGCGTGAATGTCCATGCTTGGCGTGCCAGGTGCGGACATTGAGTTACCGTATTGAGCATCGAGTCGGGCATCCAATAGAAGTGCGCGCTTTTCCCGGCCAACGTGAGCAACCCCGACGGGTTCGATGCGGCCGATCGCGAGCAGTCCGGTCAGGAACGCTGCTCGACCGACACGCGGGTGCGCGTCGCAACGTCACGCCGGTTCGCGCATCGTGCGCGAGCCAATTTCTGTTTGCGGAGTTCTTTCATGTCTGTTCGGGCCGTCATCTTCGATTTCGATCTGACGCTGGCGGATTCGTCCGCCGCGATCATCGAATGCACGGAATACGCATTGCATCAGCTGGATGCCGCCGGCGCGACGCCGGTGCAGATCGCTGCGGTGATCGGGCTGCCGCTGCACGAGATGTTCCGCTCGCTGACGGGTGACACCGAGCCGGCGCGGGCCGACGCGTTCGCGCGCCACTTCGTGGCGCGTGCCGACGAGATCATGGTGCACGGTACGCGCATCTATCCCGCGGTTCCGTCACTGCTCGCGCGTCTGCGCGAGCAGGGTCTCGCGGTCGCGATCGTTTCGTCGAAGTTTCGCTACCGGATCGAGGCGATCCTTGCGCTGAACGAATTGCAACCGCTCGTCGACGTGCTGATCGGCGGGGAAGATGTGCAGCGTCACAAGCCCGATCCGGAAGGGCTCGTGCTGGCGTTGGCGCGGCTTGGCGTGCCGGCCCGTGCGGCGATCTATGTGGGCGACCACGCGGTGGACGCGCAAGCGGCCGAGCGTGCCGGCATGGCGTTCGTCGGCGCGGTGAGCGGGACGACGTCGTTCGACGGATGGTCGCGCGCGGGCAAGCAGGCGGTGGCCACGCATATCGGCGAACTGGACGCGATCGTGCAACGGATGCAGCGCGATCCGTCCGACGCATCGGGCTGACGCGGCGCCGGTCTGTCGATCGCCGGGATGTCGATGATCGTGACGGTCTGCTTCCGGGCCGGTGCGATCGACCGGCCGGCGGCCGGCAGGTCCGGCGATGGATGCCGGGAATCGGTGCCCGCGAAATGGCGATTTCGCGGGCTTCATCCCGGCATCCCGGGTTCGTCAAGCCGACGAACCCCTGGCGGCTGCATTTCACTCAGAATTCAGGAAATCGTATTTTCATGAAATCCCGATTTTTGGCATGAATGCAGATTGGATAGATTATCAGCTGATCGAGCCGATAACGATAAAGTTGAAATTCCGGTCGCTGTATTTGCCATTTGAGTCGCCGGTTTGAATCGTGGCGCCGCTGCCGGAAAGCGCCGGAAAGATCACGTTGTCCAGCGTGTTTTGCCCGCCGCCATACCCCCATTGCGACCCGGTAATGGCCGGCGTCCTGGTGAAGGTGGTGCTGAACGAGAGCTGATACGTGCCCGTGCTTTCGCGTTTCACGGTGAATCCGCCCGAGCCGTCGACAACCGTACCGTTGCTCTGGACGCTACCCCATAGTGTTACTTGAGCCATGATCGCTTCTCCTTATCTATTGTTGAAACAATATCGATAATTGAAACGGAGGGCCGATCCAGTGTTTCCTTAATCATCCGGATCGGCGGTTGTATTGTATGTGATGGGTTTTTAAAATTCGATATGGGATAAATAATTTATTCTGGTTTTTATTTTAAATATGCAGAATTTGTTATTGAAAGAGCGCACTGTTGCGTAACATTGCCATTCGGCCGTTGGCCGGGTAATCAAGCACCGGGCGACTGAGCCGCTTCCCGCAACAGTCCGGCAGCGCGCGACGGATTCTGCGACCATCGCCGTTAAAGTCATACCGCCACTCGATCCGTCGCCATGTCACTCATTTCCATCGCTTTCGCCCGTATCCGGTTCTCGCGCGCGCTGCCGGCCGCCCGGACGCTGTCATGTGCCGTTGCGCTCGCGGCAGCCGGTGCCGTGCTTGGCGTGCCGGGCGGTGCGCGTCCGGCCGAAGCCGCCACGCCCGCGCAGCGCGCACGCCTCGAGGCGCCGGTCAAGGCCGTCGCCGGCCAGCGGGTGGCCGTCGATACGCCGCAGGGCAGCGCGGTGCTGCCCGTCTACGCCGATCGCCCGCTCGACCAGGCCGCGCCCGATGTCACACGCGTCTTCGTCGTGATTCACGGCACGCTTCGCAATGCCGACGCGTATTACGCATCGGGGCGCGAGGTCGTCGAGAAGGCCGGCGAGGTCGGCAAGGGCACGATGGTCGTCGCGCCGCAGTTTCTGACGCGAGCCGATACACGTGCATTTTCGTTGCCCGCGCAGACGCTGGCGTGGACGCAGGAGGGATGGAAGGGCGGCGACGCGGCTCGTCAGCCGGGGCCGATCAGTTCGTTCACCGCGCTCGACGCATTGCTGGCGCATTTCGCCGACCGCAGCCTGTATCCCGCGTTGTCGAGCGTGGTCGTGATCGGCCATTCCGCCGGCGCGCAGTTGCTGCAGCGCTATGCGGTGGCCGGGCACGAAGGCGATGCGCTGGCGCGGGCCGGCATCTCGGTGCGCTATGTGGTCGCGAACCCGTCGAGCTATCTGTATTTCGACGACGAGCGGCCGGACGGCCGGGCGATCGCAGGCGGAACCTGCCCGCGCGCGACCGAGTGGAAATACGGGCTGAACGCGGCGCCGCCTTATGTCGCGTCGCAGGACGTGCACGCTCTCGAAGCGCGCTATGTCGCGCGTCATGTCGTGTACCTGCTCGGCCAGGCCGACACGAACCCGTACACGCACGTCATCGACCGCTCGTGCGCGGCCATGGCGCAAGGCCCGTACCGGCTCGCGCGCGGGCTGGCGTATTTCGATTACCTGAAGAAGCGGCATCCTGACGATCTTGCACAGCAGGTCGTCGAAGTGCCGGGCGTCGGGCATGACGGCCTCGGCATGTTCACGTCCGCTTGCGGGCTGGCCGTGCTGTTCGGACAGGCATTGCCGCAATCGTGTCCGGTCGTTGCCGGGACGGCACCGGATATGCGCGCGGCGGGCCAGTGAGCGTGTGTGCGAGGCCCGCGCACGGCGAAAATCGATCGATCAGAAAAATGCAGGAATCGGCAAGATAAATTCATTTCCCTGCGAGACGCTCCCGGTTCAGGATGACGGCGTTGCCAGGAGCGCCCCCATGAACATCACGATCCTCGACGATTATTTCGACACGCTGCGCGCACTGCCGTGCTTTCGCAAGCTGGGCGGGCATGCGGTCACGATCTGGAACGATCACGTGCAGGACGTCGACGCGCTGGCCGAGCGCCTGCGTGACACGGAAGTGCTGGTGCTGATCCGCGAACGCACGCAGATTCGCGCGCCGCTGATCGCGCGGCTGCCGAAGCTGCGGCTGATCAGCCAGCGCAGCGTCTATCCGCACATCGACATCGACGCGTGCACCGCGCACGGCGTGATCGTGTCGTCGAACCAGCATGCGGGCACGCCTTCCTATGCGGCCGCCGAGCTCACGTGGGGCCTCGTGCTCGCCGCGATGCGCCGGATTCCGCAGCAGATGCGCGCGCTGCAGGCCGGCAACTGGCAGATCGGTGTCGGGCGGACGCTGCGCGGGCGCACGCTGGGGATTTACGGCTATGGCCGGATCGGTGCGGAGGTCGCCCGGTACGGTGCCGCGTTCGGGATGAACGTGCTGGTCTGGGCGCGCGAAGCGTCGCTGCAACGTGCGCGCGACGACGGGTGGGACACGGCGCCGGACAAGCGTGCTTTCTTCGAAACCTGCGACGTGCTTTCGCTGCACATGCGGCTCGTGCCGGCCACGCGCGGCATCGTGACGGCCGAGGATCTGGGTTGGATGAAACCGGGCGCGCTGCTGGTGAACACGAGCCGCGCGGGCCTCGTCGCGCCGGGCGCGCTCGAAGCGGCGTTGCGGGCCGGCCGGCCCGGGATGGCGGCGGTGGATGTCTACGAGACGGAGCCGTTGCGCGATCCGCGGCATCCGCTGCTGCGTTTGCCGAATGTCGTGTGCACGCCGCATATCGGCTACGTGACCGAGGACGAATACGAGACGCAGTTCTCGGATGTGTTCGACCAGATCGTGTCCTATGCGGCCGGGCAACCGATCCACGTGGTCAACCCGGACGTGCTCGTGCGCGAAACGGCGTCGATCGAGCCGCTGATCCTCGACCTGCTCGAATGGATCGGGCCGGCCGGGCGGCCTTATGACGAGGTGATCGATGCGTGGCGCACGTCGTGCCCGCGCCTGCCGGTATGGGAGGAAGCCTGCGCGCGCGGCTACGTGGTCCGGCACCCCGCGCGCGACGGCGTGGCGATGGTCGAGGTGAATGCGGCCGGCCGCGCCCGGCTTCAGGCCGATCGCGCGTGATCGTGCCGATGCTGTCGGCGCGCGGTTGCGGTGCCGCGTGTCATGCCGGTTGTTCCGGGATTGGCGGCGCGCTGGCGTCGAATACCGTCAGGCCTTCCGTCGGGTCCGTCGGCGTGTCCCACGGACGTGCCGCGATGGCCCGTTGCGCGGCCTCGTAGCCGGCCTGCCGGCGGACGGCGATGCCGTTCGGCGTGAAATCGATGTCCTTCAGCTGATTGTCGTCGGCGAGTCGCGGTGCCGCGAGCTTGACCAGGTGCATCGTGGTTTCGCATCCCCACGCGGCGAGCCGGCGCACGGCCGGCGACGCGCGTTCGGCTTCCGGCACGTGCCGGGCCAGTTCTCGGATCACGTGGCGCAGCCGGTGGATCTGCTGCTGGCGCGCGATGTGGCTGTCGGTGCGGCTCGCATACTGGATATCCTTCTGCCGCTCCGACACCTGCCAGATGCTCTCGGGCTCGGGGCCGGCCGGATTCCACATCTGGACGGAGAAGATGACCGAGCTGCGGCGCGGGTTGTCGTCGAGCACGACTTCGACCGGCGTGTTCGAATACACGCCGCCATCCCAGTATGGTTCGCCTTCGATCCGTATGGCCGGGAACGCGGGCGGCAGCGCGCCCGAGCTCATGACGTGCTCGATCCCGAGCCGCGTGTCGCGCGAATCGAAATAGCGCATCGCGCCCGTGCACGCATTGACCGCGCTGACGGTCAGGCGCGGGTGGCCCGCGTTCAGCAGGTCGGGGTCGATCAGCGACGCGAGCGTGTCGCGCAGCGGCGCGATCCGGTAATACGAGGCGCGATCGACGCCGAGGCGAACCATCGGCCCGAGCCACGAGGCCGGATTGGGCTCGAAGAATCCCGCGATGCCGCCGCCGATGATCGTCAGTTCGGCCAGCGTCCTGTTCCAGCCGGGCAGCAGCGGCGCGGTGTCGAAGCGGGTTCGCTCGGTCACGCGGCGCCAGAATGCCGACAGTTTCTCGTAGCGCAGCGCCGGCGGGTTTCCGGCGATCAGCGCCGCGTTGATCGCGCCGATCGACGTCCCGACCACCCAGTCGGGCCGGATGCCGGCTTCGTCCATCGCCTGAAAGACGCCGAGCTGGAATGCGCCCAGTGCGCCGCCGCCCTGGAGCACGAGCACGACTTGCCCGGGGAGATCCATGCGTACCGGCTGGCTCGCGGTCATGGCTTGCCTCGCTGCGTGTGATGGTGGGTCGGATCCGAACAGATCGATTCAGTTTAGGCGATCGGCGGCGGGAGACCGCCGCCCGTGCATCAGGCGGCTGCGTTTGCTTCGGCGGTCGCTTCCGACCCTCCGGCGTGGCGCCGGCGGTCGCGGGCTCCGTAGAGCCGGCGTCGATGGCCGGGCAAGCCATCGCCAGGTGCGCCACCCGGCCGGCGTCGCCGACGCGCTGGCGGATGCGCTGCGCGCACCGCGCGTCGAACGGCCGCGGATAGCCGCTGCCGCGGCGTTCGGGCACGGCGCTGAGGTCGATCCTGGGCATGGGCGGCTCCGTCGGCCGCGCGGGCGAATGGGATCGGGGCACTGTAGGCGCCGCCCGCCATTCGTCCGCGCGTGCCGTGATGCGCCGCGTCATTCGACCGTGATGGTTTCCTTCATGTACGGGTGAATCCCGCAGAACACCTTGTAGACGCCCGGCTTGTCGAAGCGGAACGAGTACGTCTCGTCCTGGTCGAGCGCCTTCGAATGAAAGATGCCGGCGTCGTTGACGACAGTGTGCGGCTCCCCGTCGAGGTTCTTCCACGTGATCGTCGTGCCGGCCTTGATCGTGGTCGACATCGGCGAAAACATGAAATTGCGGATCGTCACGAGCGAGCCGTCCGGGCCCTGCGCGAACGCGGCGAGCGGGGCGGCGCACAGGATCAGCGCCGCGATCAGGCTGGATTGCTTGAAGCGGGTCATGTCGGTCTCCTTGCGGTTCGGTGCGTCAGGCCAGCGTCGCATCGTGCAGCGACGACGCGACGGGATGGCCCGCGAATTCGACGGTCGTCACGCCGAGCATCGACGGCAGCCGGTCGCGCGGCACGGTGAGCGGCACGGGGCCCGGCCCGTTGCCGGCCGTCGGCTGCGGAAACGCGGTGGAGCGCGCGGTGTGGAACGTCACGTTGCCCTCGACCTTCGACACGATCTGGTGGATGTGCCCGTTCAGCACGGTGACCGAGCCGAAGCGGCGCAGCAGCGCCATCGTCTGCGGCGCATCGCCGGTGCCCCAGCCCCACGGCTCGTAGATGGTCCACATCGGCATGTGCGAGAACACGACGATCGGCGTGCTCGACGAGCGCCCCTTGAGATCCTGCGCGAGCCATGCGAGCTGGTCGTCGCCGAAGCTGCCGAGCCCGTTCGGCTTGAAGTGCATCACGTTGACGAGGCCGATGAAGTGCACGCCCGCGTGATCGAAGCTGTAATACCCGCGGTTGTCCGACGCCTTGCCGAACCGGCTGAAATATTCGGCGCCCGAACCGTCGGTGACGTCGTGCTCGCCGGGCACCGTATGCAGTTCCGGCACGCGCAGCGCGGACAGCAACTGCGACGCGTGGTCGAACTCCTCGGGCTTGGACAGGTGCGTGATGTCGCCCGTATGGATGGCCAGCGCCGGCGTCGCGGGCATCCCGTTGACGAGCTCGATCGTCTGCTTCAGCGTGGCCGACACGTCGGGATTCGCGTCCTTGTTGAAGCCGATGTGCGTGTCGCTGATCTGCACGAACAGCGGGCGGCCTGCGGTGGCCGTGAGTGCGTCGCCGGCCTGCGCGAGCGCGAGGTCGAATGGCGTCAGGATGCCGCCCGACAGCGTAAACAGCGTGCCGAGGCCGCCGAAGGCCATGCACTGCAAGGCCTTGCGGCGCGACGGGTTGGTGGGGGTCGATGAAGACATGTGAAGCCTCGCATTCGTGTGACGAAACCGGACGGCCGGATCGTCCTGGAATAAACCGGCGCCTTCGCGTGCCATACCGGCGCAGCGGCAGATTTATTCCCGTGCGTTACAAGGTCGAACGCCCGTGATTGCGGCTTGCGCGGCGATTCGGGGCGCCTGTCAGATGACCTGTCAATGACTTGTAAGTGACACGTCACATTTGCGTCACGACCGATCGATAGCCTGCCACTCCGAGTCACCTCTCCGGAGCCCCTTCATGCCGAATCTCGCGGCAACGGAAACCAGCGGCGCAGTCACCCGCACCCGCACCATCAGCCTCGCGCTGTTTTTCCTGATCATTGCCTGCGGCATCGTCTACGTCGGTATCCATCTCAGCGCCGACCTCAGTCCCGTCAAGGAAAGTTCGGTTCTCCCGTTCCTGCTGCTGATCGTCGCGCTGCTGATCGCGCTCGGCTTCGAATTCGTCAACGGCTTCCACGACACCGCGAACGCGGTCGCGACCGTCATCTATACGCATTCGCTCGACCCGCACCTCGCCGTCGTCTGGTCGGGCCTCTGGAACCTGTTCGGCGTGCTCGTGTCGAGCGGCGCCGTCGCGTTCGGCATCCTGCAGTTGCTGCCGGTCGAGCTGATCCTGCAGGTCGGCAGCGGCTCGGGTTTCGCGATGGTGTTCTCGCTGCTGATCGCGGCCGTCACGTGGAACCTCGCGACCTGGTATTTCGGGCTGCCGTCGTCGAGTTCGCACACGCTCGTCGGCTCGATCATCGGCGTCGGCCTGATGAACCAGATCGTCAGCGGCCCGTCGGGCACGAGCGGCGTCGACTGGAACCAGGCGCTCGGCGTCGGCAAGGCGCTGCTGTTCTCGCCGCTGATCGGCTTCGTGCTGTCCGCGCTCGTGCTGCTGCTGCTGAAGGCGCTCGTACGCGTGCCGGCGCTGTACCAGGAGCCGAAGGGCAACAAGCCGCCGCCGTTCTGGATCCGCCTGCTGCTGATCCTGACCTGCACGGGCGTGTCGTTTGCGCACGGCTCGAACGACGGGCAGAAGGGCATGGGGCTGATCATGCTGATCCTGATCGGCGTGATGCCGACCGCATACGCGTTGAACAAGGCCGTGACGCCCGACCAGACGAGCACGTTCGTCGCCGTGGCGCGCCATGCGTCGACGACGCTCGTCAAATACGCGGACCCGGCCGCACAGTCGGCCGACCCGCGCGCCGACGTCGAGGCCTACGTGCGTACGCGCAAGCTGACGCCCGCGACGATTCCCGCGCTGGGCAAGCTCACCGACACGATCGCCGACCAGGTCGCGCAGGCCGGCGGCATCTCGAGCGTGCCGCAGAACCTCGTCGACAACGTGCGCAACAACATGTATGTCGCGTCCGAGGCGATCCGGCTGATGGAGAAGGCGAAGGCGCCGGCGTTCTCGGTCGAGGACGCGAGCGCGCTCGACGCGTTCAAGAAGCAGATGGACCGCGCGACCAAATTCATCCCGACCTGGGTGAAGGTCGCGGTTGCGATCGCGCTGGGCCTCGGCACGATGGTCGGGTGGAAGCGGATCGTCGTGACGGTCGGCGAGAAGATCGGCAAGTCGCACCTGACGTACGGGCAGGGCGCATCGGCCGAGGCCGTCGCGATGCTGACGATCGGGATGGCCGACGCATACGGGCTGCCGGTATCGACGACGCATGTGCTCGCGTCGGGCGTGGCCGGCACGATGACGGCGAGCGGCGCGGGCCTGCGCTGGGATACGGTGCGCAACCTCGTGCTTGCGTGGGTGCTGACGCTGCCCGCATCCATCGCGCTGTCGGCCGCGCTGTACTGGGCGCTGCACGGGTTGTTCTGACCGGCGCCGGCCCAGGCGACACCCGGCCGCGCGGCACGCGGCCGGTCCCATCGAATTTCAATTCAACACAAGACGCTACCGATGGATATCAGTTTCGATCCGAACCGCACCGCGAACGCTTCGGCGTGGCGCGTGCTGCCCAACCGCTGGGATGCCGTCGCGTTTCCGCTGATCATCTGCCTGCTCGCGATGGCGATCGTCGGCTTCCATCAGACGATGGCGCCGATCGGCGTGCTGCAGACGCAGAAGATTTCGCTCGACCCGTCGAACCTGCCCGAATACGCGTTGCGCACCACGTTGCGGATGCTCGCCGCGATGGTCGCGTCGCTCGCGTTCACGCTCGTCTACGGCACGCTCGCGGCCAAGAGCCGCCGCGCGGGCATGGTGCTGATTCCGATTCTCGACATCCTGCAGTCGGTACCCGTGCTCGGCTATATCTCGTTCACCGTCACGTTCTTCCTCGCGCTGTTTCCGGGCCGCGTGCTCGGTGCGGAGCTGGCCGCGATATTCGCGATCTTCACGAGCCAGGCATGGAACATGACGTTCAGCTTCTACCAGTCGCTGCGCACGGTGCCGCGCGACCTGAGCGAAGTGTCACGCGGTTTTCACCTGACGCCGTGGCAACGCTTCTGGAAGCTCGAGGTGCCGTTCTCGATGCCGGGGCTGATCTGGAACATGATGATGTCGATGTCGGGCGGCTGGTTCTTCGTCGTCGCATCGGAAGCGATCACCGTCGGCAACCAGACCATCACGCTGCCGGGCATCGGCGCGTATCTCGCGCAGGCGATCTCGGACAAGAACCTCGGCGCGGTCGGCTGGGTGATCGTCGCGATGTCGGTCGTGATCCTGGCTTATGACCAGTTCCTGTTCCGCCCGCTCGTCGCGTGGGCCGACAAGTTCCGGATGGAAAACACCGCATCGGGCGATGCGCCGCAATCCTGGCTGCTCGACATGATGCGCCGCACGCACCTGATCCATCAGTTGCTCGTGCCGGCCGGCTGGCTGCTGTCGCAGGCCGCGCGGATTCCGCTGCGCCTGCCGTCGCTGAAGGGCACGCGCTCGCGTGGYGCGCCGTTGCGCCGTTCGTCGCGCATCGGCGACATCGTGTGGGGCGCGTTCGTGCTCCTGCTGACGGTGTACGTCGTGTGGCGCGTCGTCAGCTTCGTCGCGACGGGCGTGACGATGGGCGAGGTCGGGCACGTGCTCGTGCTCGGGCTCATCACGCTGCTGCGCGTGCTGGTGCTGATCGCGATCGCGTCGGTGATCTGGGTGCCGCTCGGTGTGCTGATCGGGTTGCGCCCGGCGCTGGCCGAGAAGATCCAGCCGCTCGCGCAGTTCCTCGCCGCGTTCCCGGCCAACCTGCTGTTCCCGGTGTTCGTGATCGTGATCGTCCACTTCCACCTGAATGCGGACATCTGGCTGTCGCCGCTGATCGTGCTCGGCACGCAGTGGTACATCCTGTTCAACGTGATCGCCGGCGCGATGTCCTATCCGAACGACTACAAGGAAGCGACGAAGAATTTCCGCATCCGCGGCTGGCAGTGGTGGCGGCAGGCGATCTTGCCCGGCATCTTCCCGTACTACGTGACCGGTGCCATTACTGCATCGGGCGGCGCGTGGAACGCGAGCATCGTGTCCGAGTTCGTGCAGTGGGGCGACACGAAGGTTGTCGCGCACGGCCTGGGTTCGTATATCGCGCAGACCACCGCCGCCGGCGATTTCCCGAAGATCATCCTGGGCATCGCCGTGATGTCCCTGTTCGTTACCTTGTTCAACCGTCTGCTGTGGCGTCCGATGTACGCCTATGCGGAATCCCGGCTCCGTCTCGATTGAGAGTAAGCGCGATGCAAAATTCGACCGTTATCAACGCCCCCGTCAAGACGTCCCAGCCGCTGCAGCCGCCGCGCCTCGGCGACGAAATCCTGCGCGTCGATCACGTCTGCCGCGGCTTCAACAAGTCGCAGGGCGAACTGCTCGTGCTCGACGACGCGAACCTGGCGCTGCGCGAAGGCGAGATCGTCGGGCTGCTCGGCCGCTCAGGCTCGGGCAAGTCGACGCTGCTGCGCATCATCGCCGGGCTGATCGAGCCGACCGGCGGCGAAGTGACCTACCTCGGCCAGCCGCTGCGCGGCCCGGCTGAAGGCGTCGCGATGGTGTTCCAGACCTTCGCGCTGTTCCCGTGGCTTACCGTGTTGCAGAACGTGGAAGCCGGCCTCGAGGCGCTCGGCGTCGGCGCGCGCGAGCGGCGCGAGCGTGCGCTCGCCGCGATCGACCTGATCGGTCTCGACGGCTTCGAAAACGCGTATCCGCGCGAGCTGTCGGGCGGCATGCGCCAGCGCGTCGGCTTTGCGCGCGCGCTCGTCGTCGATCCGACGATCCTGCTGATGGATGAGCCGTTCTCCGCGCTCGACGTGCTGACAGCCGAGACGCTGCGTACCGACCTGCTCGACCTGTGGACGCAGGGCCGCATGCCGATCAAGTCGGTGCTGATCGTCACGCACAACATCGAGGAAGCCGTGTTCATGTGCGACCGGATCCTCGTGCTGTCGTCGAACCCGGGCCGCGTGATCGCCGAGATCAAGGTGCCGTTCAAGCATCCGCGCAACCGGCTCGACACCGATTTCCGCAAGCTCGTCGACGACATCTACGCGAAGATGACCGCGCGTCAGACCAACGAGGCGACGAAGAAGGGGCTCGAACTCGGCAGTTGGATGCCGCGCGTGTCGACCAACCTGATGGCCGGCCTGATCGAGACGCTCGCGATGGCGCCGTACCACGGCCGCGCGGACATGCCGGAAATCGCGCGCTCGCTGCATCTCGAGGTCGATGAACTGTTCCCGATCGCCGAAGTGTTGCAGCACCTCGGTTTTGCGGACGTGCGGGAAGGCGACGTGTTCCTCACGCCACCCGCCCGCGTGTTCGCTGAATTCGGCACGCAGGAACGCAAGCTGATGTTCGCCGATCATCTGCTGAAGCACGTGCCGCTGGCCGCACGGATCCGGAAGGTACTGAACGAGCGCCCGGGCCATCGCGCGCCGCGCGTGCGCTTCGAGCAGGAGCTGGAGGATTTCCTGTCGGACGAAGCGGCCGAGGAAACGCTCGACGCGGTGATCGACTGGGGGCGTTACGGGGAGGTGTTCTCGTATAACGACAAGACGGAAGTGTTCAGTCTGGAGGATGTCGAGAGCTGAAATCCTGCGGACGATCGACCGAACAGCCATTGCAAAACGAGCCCCTTGCCGAGTGTTCAAACCCGAGCAAGGGGTAAGCAGGCGAGCAAGGCGAAGCAGGAAGACGAACCCGGCAGCGGTAGCGCGGCACCAGTCAGTCCGAAACCGGTGGGATAGTCGAGACTGCGCGCCGATGCGGCGCGTCTGAGGATGGTGCGCGGCCTACTTCAGAAGGCGTGCGCGTACGGTCTGGAAGGCTCGACGTGACGTACGCCTGCATCGGATGCAATCGTCGCCACTGACCGGTTGGACTGTCATGGGAAATGCCGGGAATCGGCATGGCCGATCCTCGGCCGAATAAATTCCTGCCGTCGATACCGAATTGGTTGTCGGTGCGGTGTGGTGAAAAAGGCCATCGACACTGCCTTCGCGCTATCGATTTTCTTCTTGACGCATCCAGCGTTGGCTGCCTCCATTTACGACAAGAAAATAATATCGGGTCGCTCGTATACCCGTCATTCTGGAAAATAGGGAGCAGTTGCGGTAGATGCTCGCGATCCACGGGACTTCGATGCCCATTGGCGGTATTCGCTATCTTGCCGTGGGCGGAAACTATTTCTATCAGACCGATGATGGAGCGTTGGCCATCGCGTCCAACCCGGAAATGACAGTGCGGACATATATGGGCGCGGAGGAGCGGAATAACGTTCGCTCCGAGGTGGCTGCTGGCAAAAGGTAAGATGGCGGTTTGTGGCCGGCAGTCGACAAGGCCTGTATGGACGGCTCCACGCCGGCATGCATGTGACGCATGATGGCGTCTTGGCGTGGCAGGCGCAGGTAGCGGTCTGGTGTTTCTCGTTGATCAATGACAAATCTGCTGCGGGAGCGGGGCATTCCGTGTAACCGGATAGCCGGCATTTTTTGCGTATCGGGAGTCGTGCATTGAAGAGCCGGAGAGTATTGTCGATTGGGCTGGTAGTGGCGACGTCGCTTTTCGGCGCGGCATCGACAAGCGCTGGCGAAGCCGTGACTTTCACCGTTGAAGCTCGCGCGTTGCGTTATCAGTACGCGAGTCCATTCGACAATCAGAATGCCCTTGCTGAAATGCTGCAGCACGCGAATATCGTCGGCCACTATTGGAAGCCCGCTACGGTCCTGAACATGTCGCGATGCATGACCGGTGTAGTGTGCTTCCCCTCCCCACACCTGGAGAGTGAAACGAAAGATCATCCTGTTACGGTGCAGCCCCGGGTCATACCCGGTCCGCCAGGGCAGGAGTCGATCCACCTGCAATTCGAACTGCCGGTCAGTCATCGAGGCGCGTCTCTGGACGGCGTGTCCCTGGTTTTGCCGCTCAAGTTCCTGTGGCAGCAACCGAGCGCGCAGCTTGTGCTCAAGAAAGCGGAAGCAGCGTTGGCAGACTATCAAAAGACCCGCCGTGCATTTGAGAGCGGGGCGTCGGTGACCATCAATCTGGAATTGCCGAAGGTGCTGGGAGAGCCTGGTCTCATGCTGGATCACTGTGCCGGGATTCCGAACCCGTTAAGCTGGAGCAGTTCCGGCGTAGTTGCCATCCGGACAGATGCGCAGCTCGGCGCGCAGCGAAACGTGCCGTGGTCACGGAGGCAGGTCAATGAGGATGCGAGCAGGCTTGGAACGGAAGAAAGCTGCGCAACCTGGCGGCCGGATGTGGAGAACACCTACCGGTGGCGCACGGAGCCTTGACCGTGTCGGCAATCGGGGTGCGGCGCGTCAGGCCCTGGTGAATGGCGTTGTTGCGTGCAGCGCCCCCTCACTCCGGCAAATCCCGCTGACCGATATCCGGCTCGCTCCCCCCGGAATTGAGATGCTCGATCTTCTCCATCCGCTCCCGCGCCAGTTCCGGCAACTGATTCGTCACGCCGATCACAAGCGCTTCGGCGAGCGCGAGCGCCGGCACGTTGGTCTGCAGCATCGCGAACGGCTGCCCCCGGACGCGCAGCACGATCTCGGCAAACTCACCGATCGGCGAGTGCCACTCGTCCGTGATCAGCAGCACACGCGTACCGAGCCGATGTGCGGCCTGCGCGAACCGGATACTGTCCCGCTGGTAACGGCGAAAATCGAAAATGACGAGCACGTCGCCGGGCCCCATGTCCGCCAGCGCGACCGACGCGAGGTTCACATTCGGTTCGACATGCTGAACATGTGGCCGCGCGTACGCGAGCGTGAACGAAAACAGCGAAGCGAGCGGCGCCGTGTAACGCCCGCCGCCGCAAAAGACACGAACATCGGGATTCGCCAGCAGCGACACCGCGGCGTCGAATGCCGCCGCATCCAGCCCTTCGATCGTGGTGGCCAGTGACTCGGACAGCCGCTGGAAAATGGCCGAATGACTGTCGCGCATGCCCGCGGCCGAGTGGAACGCATCCATCCGGGCGAGCGGCGAATTCATCGCCGTGTCGATTTCGCCGTACAGCGCCTGCTGGAACGACGAGTAATTCGGAAAGCCGATCCGGACGACAAAGCGAAACACGGTCGGATCGCTGACCTCAGCCTGTTTGGCAAAGCTCGCAATCGGTCCGAGCCCCAGGCTGGGGTAGCGATCCAGTAACGCCTGCGCGACCTTCTGTTCCGACGGCGTGAAGCTATCCATCTGGGATAACAGCAACGCCCTGATGCTCGTCCCCATCGGGCACTCCAGCTCTCTTATCTGAATGACAAAACGGCAGACGGGTGTCTGCCGGCGAATCCACGCATGTTAGCCGATCGACGTGCGGCAGGCCGCCTGCGGCCCGGAATTAGAGGGACGCATCGCTCGGCCGCTTGGTGCGCCAATTCGTGTAATAAAACAAACATACAACGAAAAGCGGCCCTGGCCGTGGTCGCCATAAATTCAGTGATAACCCTAGGTTTTAGCGCAAAAAAGCGAGTGCTATGATCGCGGCCTTGCTGGAATGTACGGTTTATTACATGTCGGATTGGCAGCGCCCGTACGCAATGACGCGGTGGCGCATCCCGGCCTGGCCTGGTTTATTTGTCTGGAGGATCCCGTCATGAGGCGGCTCGTAGTACTCACCCTGTTGTCGGCCATGAGCGTGTGCGCATTCGCCGCGTCGGACCCCGCGGTTGAAGCGAAGAACGGCATGGTCGTTTCGTCGCAGCATTTCGCGTCGCAAATCGGCGTCGACATCCTGAAGGAAGGCGGCAACGCTGTGGACGCGGCGGTGGCGGTCGGCTATGCGCAAGCGGTGACCAATCCGTGCTGCGGCAACATCGGCGGCGGCGGCTTCATGACCGTGCACCTGGCCGACGGCCGCGACCGCTTCATCAATTTCCGCGAAACCGCGCCGGCTGCGGCTTCCGCGAACATGTATCTCGATGCAAAGGGCAACGTGATTCCGGACGACAGCCTGTACGGCTATCGCGCGGTGGGCGTGCCGGGCACGGTCGCGGGTCTCGACCTCGCGCAGCGCAAGTACGGGAAGCTGACGCGCAAGCAGGTGATGGCGCCGGCGATCCGGCTCGCGCGCGATGGCTTCGTGCTGACGCGCGGCGATACGGACATCCTCGACACGACGATCGACCGTTTCAAGAAGGACCCGGAAGCGGCCCGCATCTTCCTGCGGCCGGACGGCACGCCGCTGCAGCCGGGCGATCGCCTGGTGCAGAAGGACCTGGCCCGCACGCTCGAGCGCATCGCGGAGCAGGGGCCTGACGCGTTCTATCACGGCGAGATCCCGAAGCTCGTCGAGGCCGCGGCGAAGCGCGGCGGCGGCCTGATCACGGCCGCTGATTTCGCGTCGTACCGCGCGCAGGACATGGCGCCGCTGACGTGTTCGTATCGCGGCTACGAGTTCGTGTCGGCTCCGCCGCCGAGCTCGGGGGGCGTGACGATGTGCGAGACGCTGAACATCCTCGAAGGGTACGACATGCGCAAGCTTGGCTACCATTCGGCCGCGGCGGTTCACTACATGACCGAAGCGATGCGCCACGCGTACGAGGATCGCAACACGCTGCTCGGCGACCCGAACTTCATCGACAACCCGGTCGCGAAGCTGACGAGCAAGGAATACGCGGTGCAGATCCGCAAGAGCATCCATTCGGATACGGCGACGCCGTCGGTCGACGTGCAGCCGGGCGTCGGCGTGCACGAGAAGCCGGAGACGACCCACTACTCGATCATCGACAAGGACGGCAACGCGGTATCGACGACCTACACGGTCAACGGCCGATTCGGCGCCGTGGTCATCGCGCCGGGTACGGGCTTCTTCCTGAACGACGAGATGGACGACTTCACCGTGAAGGTCGGCGCGCAGAACCTGTTCGGTCTCGTGCAGGGCACGCGCAACTC
The DNA here is from genome assembly GCF_002099195.1 of Burkholderia puraquae. GTDB lineage: Bacteria > Pseudomonadota > Gammaproteobacteria > Burkholderiales > Burkholderiaceae > Burkholderia > Burkholderia puraquae. The sequence goes on from NZ_NBYX01000001.1 coordinate 46,263, forward strand.
GATTGCACCAGGCAAGCGTCCGCTGTCGTCGATGGCGCCGACCATCGTGAAGAAGGACGGCAAGGTGTTCATGGTCGTCGGTTCGCCGGGCGGCTCGCGCATCATCACGATCACGCTGCAGACGGTGCTGAACGTGATCGACTACGGGATGACGCCGCAGGACGCGGTCACCGCGCCCCGCATCCATCACCAGTGGCTGCCCGACGAGGTCTATTACGAAACCTACGGCCTGTCGCCCGATACGCTCGCGATCCTGCGCAACATGGGCTACAAGATGGTCGAGCAGACGCCGTGGGGCGCCGCCGAGCTGATCATGGTCGGCCTGCCGGGTACCGAAGCGGCGAGCCGCCAGAGTTCCGGGAACGATTCGTCCGTGTCCGGCAACGTGCGGGTCGGCTTCATCTACGGCTACAACGACCCGCGCCGTCCGGCCGGATCGGCAATCGGTTACTGACCCGCCTGATCTGATTGCATCATGCTGAATCGCTGCCGCCGGCCTTCGCCCTCGCGCGACTGCCGTTGCGGCGGCAGTACGTCGGTTCGCGGACATCCGCGAGCCTGACCGGCGCCGGCGCCCGTGCCCGACACACCGGGCACGACCGGCTTGCCACGCGCGCTCCCGGCACGGCACGGGATGCACGCCTTTCATCCTTCAACTTCTTCCCGTGCGTCGAATTCCGTTATGAACAAACGAATGTCTGCGGCAGGCTGGATCCTGCTCGCGATGGCGGCCGGCATCCTGATCGGCTACATGATCTATACGCAGCTGCCGGACAAGCAGTCCGCGGTGGAAATTGCCGGCTACATCTCGCTGGTGTCCGACGTGTTCCTGCGGCTGATCAAGATGGTGATCGGCCCGCTGGTGTTCTCGACGCTGGTCGTCGGCATCGCGCACATGGGTGACGCGTCGTCGGTGGGTCGCGTGTTCGTGAAGGCACTTGGCTGGTTCGTCACCGCGTCGCTGATCTCGCTGCTGCTCGGCCTGCTGATGGCGAACCTGCTGCGCCCCGGCGAGAACCTCGGGCTGCCGCTGCCGGATATCGGCGCGTCCGCGCATCTGGCGACGTCGAAGTTCACGCTGAAGGATTTCGTCGGCCACATGGTGCCGAAGTCGATCGCCGAGGCGATGGCGAACAACGAGATCCTGCAGATCGTCGTGTTCTCGATGTTCTTCGGCGTGGCGCTTGCATCGCTCGGCGAACGCGGCAAGATTCTCGTCGCGGCGATCGACCAGCTCGCACACGTGATGCTGAAGATCACCGGCTACGTGATGAAGCTCGCGCCGCTCGCGGTGCTGGCCGCGATGGCATCGACCGTCGCGATCAACGGCCTGTCGATCCTGCTGAAGTTCGCGGTGTTCATGGGCGACTTCTACCTGAGCCTGTTCCTGCTGTGGGGCACGCTCGTCGCAGCCGGGCTGCTGTTCCTCGGCCGTCGCGTGTTCAAGCTGCTGGTGCTGATCAAGGAAGCGTTCATGCTGTCGTTCGCGACCGCGAGCTCGGAAGCCGCGTATCCGAAGATCCTCGATGCGCTCGACCGTTTCGGCGTGCGGCGCAAGATCTCGAGCTTCGTGATGCCGATGGGCTATTCGTTCAACCTCGACGGCTCGATGATGTACTGCACGTTCGCATCGCTGTTCATCGCGCAGGCATACGGCATTCACCTGTCGCTCGGCACACAGGTGACGATGCTGCTGATCCTGATGCTGACGTCGAAAGGCATGGCCGGGGTGCCGCGCGCGTCGCTCGTCGTGATTGCTGCGACGCTGCACCAGTTCAACATCCCGGAAGCCGGGCTGCTGCTGATTCTCGGCGTCGATACGTTCCTCGACATGGGCCGTTCGGCTACGAACGCCGTGGGCAACTCGATCGCCAGCGCGGTGGTCGCGAAGTGGGAAGGCGAACTGATGCCGGAAGCGGAAGCCGAAGCGAATGCGGCGCGGCTGGATGCGGAAGCCGAAGCGCGCATGAACGAAGCGGTGCGCGATACGGATCGCGTCACCACGGCCTGACGCGGAATCCCGGGCCGAATGTTGGGCCGAATGTCGGGCCCTCAGGCCGCCTCGGCGGGGCGGGCCGCGTCGAGGCACGCGGCCAGCACCATCGCGGCGGCGTTGCCCGGCGTCGAACCGAGCAATTGCGGCGCAAAGACGCTGTCGCCGATCTCGATCGGCTGCCCCGACAGCGCGCACACGCCGCGCTTGCGCGTGGTGAACAGCCGCCACTTCTGATAACCGTAGTGCCCGGTGCATGCGTCGCGCCATGAAATCATCACGGTGTCGGCCGTGGGCCGCTCGAGCACGCTGATGGACGGCTTGCTCGTCGCGTCCCACGACGGCAGCCGGTCGCGCGTGACGCTGCGCCGCCGCGATATGCCCCACGAAACGGACGGCATGTCGAAGCTGCCGATCGCGGCGACGGTCATGAGCCAGGGCGCTAGACGGTTGTTCATGTCAGTTTTCCTCGAAACGTTGCGAAACGTTACGCGACACCGCGCACGCGCGGTATCACGACAGGCGGATGCGCGGCTGCACGCAGCCGTTGATCCGTTCGGCGATCCACAGCAGGGTCGCCTTGGAGAAACCGTGCAGCGCCTGCTGGTGCCGCCGGTAGAGCATCAGGTGGCTGAACTGCGCGAAACGCCCCTGGATGAAGCCGCCGCGAAAGAACCCGAACTGCCCGAGCGTGCCGAACGCGTCGTAGTCGCTGATCGACACGAGTGCGCCGAAATCGTGGAACGCGAACGGCGGAATCGGCTGGCCGTCGAGCCACGCGGGCAGGTGCTTCGCGAGATGCTCGGCCTGCTGCGTCGCGACTTGCGCGGTGGGCGGCAGCGGCCGTTCCTGGCCGTCGGGCAGCAGGCTCGCGCAATCGCCGATCGCGAACACGTGCTCGTCGCTCGTTGCCTGCAGCGTCGGCCCGACGACGATCTGGTTCGCGCGATTCGTGTCGAGCCCGTCGAGCGCCTGCATGAAATCGGGTGCCTTCACGCCCGCCGCCCAGACCATCAGGTCCGCTTCCGCGAACGAACCGTCGCCGTAGTGAAAGCCGTTCGCGTCGGCCGACGTGACGCGCGTCGACGTCAGCACGTGAAAGCCGATCTGTTCGAGCCGGCGCTGCGCCGACGCGGAAATCCTCGGCGGAAACGCGGCGAGGATGCGCGGGCCGCTTTCGAGCAGCGTGAGCTGCAGCCGCTCGCGCACCGTCGCGTCGCCATACGCCTGCGCCACTTCCAGCAAGCGGCTCAGCTCCGCCGCGAGCTCCACGCCGGTCGCGCCCGCGCCGACGATCGCGACGCGAAACGGCTCGTCGCGCGCGATGCTGCGAAAGACGCGCATCCGCAACGCTTCGTTGAAGGTCTCGGCCTGCTGCTGGCTGTCGATGAAATAGCAGTGCTCGCGCACGCCGGGCACGCCGAAATCGTTGGCCTGGCTGCCGAGCGCGAGGATCAGCACGTCATATTCGAGTTCGCGTGCGTCGAGCACGAGCTCGCCGTCCTGCGAGCGGATTTCGCCGAGCTGCACGCGGCGGCGTGCGCGATCGAGCCCCTTCAGTTCGCCGGGCTGGTACGAATAGCCGTGGTCGCGTGCATGGGCGAGGAAGATCACCTGCTGCTGCTGCACGTCGCGCGTGCCGGCCGCGATCGTGTGCAGCATCGGCTTCCAGATGTGGGTCGGGCTGCGGTCGACGACGGTGACCTGAGCGCGCCCGGACCGGCCGAGGCGCTCACCCAGGCGGGTTGCGAGCTGCAGTCCGGCGATCCCGCCGCCGACGATGACGATACGTGTAGGGGTTGTCATGGATAAATCATCACGTGATGAATAAGGTATGATCCTAGCGCTTCCCGGCTTCGCGTGTCAACGAAGTGGGGCAGGTCACCCGGTTTCGGCGCGCGCTAAAGCGGGGCCGGAACCGGCGCATTCGATTCATTCAAGGAGAGCAGGAAAACGTGGCTGAAGTCACTGAGCGCGCGCCGGTCAAGCGGCGTATGCGAGGGCGGCCGCTGGCCGGGGCGTCCGTGGGGCCGGACGTGATATTGCGAGCCGCGCGCCGCACGTTCGCGAAGCGCGGCTACGACGCGACGAGCGTGCGCGAAGTCGCGCGCGAGCTGGGGGTCGATGCGGCGCTGATCGCGCACCATTTCGGTACGAAGGAAACGTTGTGGCTGGCTGTCGTCGAGCAGATCGCCGAGCTGGCCGAGCCGATGTTCGATGCGCTGCGCGCGTTGCGCGCGTCGCCGCTGCCGCATCGCGACCGCGTACGGCGCGCGATCGAGCTGTGTGTCGACCATGAGTTCGACGAGCCCGACATGGGCATGTTCTTCTCGACGGCGGCGACTGAAGTGGGCCGGCGGCTCGACCGGCTGCAGGAGCGGATCGTGCGCCCGTACTACGACGTGATGGTCCCGCTGCTGTCGGAGGCGGTGGAGGCCGGCGTGATCCGCCCGGTCGATCCGACGGTGCTGTTCTTCATGATCGTGAGCGCGATCAGCACGACGGTGTCGTACAGCCACATGATGCTGGAGTTCACGTCGCTGCCCACGCGGCAAGACGCGTTCCGGCAGGCCGTGGTCGACGTCGCGCTCAACGTCGTCGGCGGCTGAGCGTCGCACGCGACGCGCGCGGTGAACGGCGGCTGGCGCGTCGGGTGACGCAATCTATCCAGTCGACCGGGCGCGGCATCGCGCACCACGCCCGTCATTCGACGTCCGTGGGCGGCGCATCGCCGAGCCAGCGCCGCGCGCCGGGCCCGTTGCGGCCCGCGCGGTCCTCCGGGTTCGTCAGCTTGCAGCGCTTCAGCGACAGGCAGCCGCAGCCGATGCATTCGTCGAGGTTGATGTAGAGCCGCTGCAGCTCCTCGATCCGGCTCGCGACGCGCTGCTTCCAGCCGCGCGACAGCCGCTGCCAGTCCTTGTTGCTCGGCGCGGTGTCCTCGGGCAGGCTGACGAGCTGCTCGGCGATCTCGTCGAGCGTATAGCCGATCTTCTGCGCGAACACGATGAACGCGATCAGCCGCAGCACCGCGCGCGAATAGTGACGATGGCTCGAGCCGTTGCGGTGCGACTTGATGAGCCCGCGCGTCTCGTAGAACCGCAGCGTCGACGCCGGCACGCCACTGCGTGCGGCTACTTCGCGAATCGACATCAACGGCCATTGCGGGACTTCCTGGATACCCATGACGCTCCTCCGGGAAAGCTTGACTTGAAGTTAACTTCAACTTTTAAGCTACGCGGCAGTTTAACCCGTCGCGAGGCATCATGCTCTCCTTATCCCTACGCAGGACGTCGCCTTTGGGCGCGGCCTGCGCACTGTTGCTGGCGTTGTCGGGCTGTCACGACGGCAAAGGCGCATCGTCGGCCCAATCCCTTCCCGAAGTCGACGTCGCCACCATCGCGCCGCGCACGATCCGCCTCGCGGACGAATTCAATGGACGCGTCGAAGCGGTCGATGCAGTCGAACTGCGGCCGCGCGTGAGCGGCTATCTGCAGCGTGTCGCCTACAAGGAGGGCGACCTGGTTGCGCAGGGCGCGCTGCTGTTCGAGATCGACCCGCGCCCGTACCGGATCGCACTCGACCGCGCGAACGCGCAGCTGCAGCGGGCCCGCGCGGCCGCGAGCCTCGCGAACGTGCAGCTCAAGCGCGTGCAGACGCTGATCGATGCGCACGCGACGTCACAGGAGGAACTCGACAACGCGCGCGCCACGGCCGAGCAGGCGCGTGCCGACCTGCAGGCGGCCGATGCGGCCGTCGCCGACGCGAAGCTCAATCTCGGTTTCACCGAAGTGCGCGCGCCGATCGCGGGCCGCGTTGGCCGCGCGGTCGCCACCGTCGGCAACCTGGCGCGCGCCGACGATACGCTGCTGACGACCGTCGTGTCCCAGAACCCCGTCTATGTGTATTTCGACTGCGACGAACAGAGCTACCTGCGCTACAACGCGCGGCGCGCCGACCCGAAGCATCGCGCGATCGGCGCCGACCCGGTGCGCGTGGGCCTCGCGAACGAGACGGGCTTCCCGCATGCGGGCACCGTCGATTTCCTCGACAACCGGCTCGACCCGCAAACGGGCACGATCCGCGCGCGCGTGCGGCTGCCGAATGCGGACCATACGTTTACGCCGGGACTGTATGCACGCGTGCAGCTCGTCAGCGGCCGCGAGCAGGATGCGCTGCTCGTCGACGACAAGGCCGTGCTCACCGACCAGGACCGCAAGTACGTGTATGTGATCGGACCCGGCGACAAGGCACTGCGCCGCGACGTGACGATCGGCCGCGGGCTGGACGGCGAACGGATCATCGAGAAGGGGATCCAGGCGGGCGACCGCGTGGTCGTCGACGGCATGCAGCGGATCTACTATCCGGGCGCGCAGGTGAAGCCGAAGGCGCTGCCCGCACGCGCCGGCACCGGCACCGGCAACGGCGTGGGCAATGGTTCGGGTGGCGGCACGCAGGCCGTCGCCGATGCCGGCGCGCCGGCCGTGCAGTGACGGGAGACACGTGATGGATTTCTCCCGATTCTTCATCGACCGGCCGATCTTCGCGGTCGTGCTGTCGATCGTCATCTTCGCGATCGGCCTGATCTCGATTCCGATGCTGCCCGCCGGCGAATACCCGGAAGTCGTGCCGCCGAGCGTCGTCGTGCGCGCGACGTACCCGGGTGCGAACCCGAAGGAAATCGCCGAATCGGTCGCCGAACCGCTGGAAGAGGCGATCAACGGCGTCGAAGGCATCATGTACATGAAGTCGGTCGCCGGTTCGGACGGCAGCCTGCAGGTCGTCGTCACGTTCCTGCAGGGCGTCGATCCCGACACGGCCGCCGTGCGCGTGCAGAACCGCGTGAGCCAGGCGCTGTCGCGCCTGCCCGACGAGGTGCGCCAGTACGGCGTGACCACGCAGAAGCAGTCGCCCACGCCGCTGATGTACGTGAGCCTCTATTCGCCGGACAACAGCCGCGATTCGCTGTACCTGCGCAACTACCTGACGTTGCACGTGAAGGACGAACTGTCGCGGCTCACCGGTGTCGGCGACGTCGGCCTGTCCGGCGCCGGCGACTATGCGATGCGGCTGTGGCTCGACCCGAACCGGCTCGCGTCGCGCGGGCTGACCGCGAGCGACGTGATCGCCGCCGTGCGCGAGCAGAACGTACAGGTGTCGGCCGGCCAGCTCGGCGCGGAGCCGTCGCCGAAGAAAAACGACTTCCTGCTGTCGATCAACGTGCGCGGCCGGCTGCGCACGGTGCAGGAATTCGGCGACATCGTGCTGCGCAACGGCGACGATGGTCAGGTCGTGAAACTGTCCGACGTCGCGCGCATCGAGCTCGGCGCAGGCGACTACACGCTGCGCTCGTATTTCAACGACAAGCAATCGGCCGTGGTCGGCATCTTCCTGTCGCCGGGCGCGAACGCGCTCGAGGTCGCGAAGGCCGTGTATGCGAAGTTCGACGAACTGTCGAAGCGCTTCCCGCCCGGCGTCGCGTACCGACCCGTGTGGGACCCGACGGTGTTCGTGCGCGAATCGATCCGCGCGGTGCAGCACACGCTGATCGAGGCGGTCGTGCTGGTCGTGCTCGTCGTGATCCTGTTCCTGCAGACGTGGCGCGCGTCGATCATTCCGCTCGTCGCAGTGCCCGTCTCGGTGGTCGGCACGTTCGCGTGGCTTTATCTGCTCGGCTATTCGATCAACACGCTGACGCTGTTCGGGCTCGTGCTCGCGATCGGGATCGTCGTCGACGATGCGATCGTGGTCGTCGAGAACGTCGAGCGCAACATCGCGCAAGGCCTGAGCCCGCGCGACGCTGCGCACCAGGCGATGCGCGAAGTGTCGGGGCCGATCGTCGCGATCGCGCTCGTGCTGTGCGCGGTGTTCGTGCCGATGGCATTCATGTCCGGCGTCACGGGCCAGTTCTACCGGCAGTTCGCGGTGACGATCGCGATTTCGACGGTGATCTCCGCGATCAACTCGCTGACGCTGTCGCCCGCGCTCGCCGCGAAGCTGCTGCGCCCGCACGGTGCGCCGAAGGATGTGCTCACGCGCGGGCTCGACCGTGCATTCGGCTGGCTGTTCCATCCGTTCAACCGCTTCTTCGACCGCAGTTCCGATCGCTATCACGGCTTCGTGTCGCGCACGCTGAAGCGGCGCGGGGTGGTGTTTGCGGTCTACGCGGCGCTGCTCGCGGCGACCACGCTGCTGCTCAACGCGGTGCCGGGCGGCTTCATCCCCGTGCAGGACAAGCTGTACCTGTTTGCGGGTGCGAAGCTGCCGGAAGGCGCGTCGCTCGGGCGTACCAGCGAGGTAACCGAGCAGATGACGAAGATCGCGCTCGGCACCGACGGTGTCGAGATGGTGCCGGCGTTTGCCGGGCTGAACGCGCTGCAGGGCGTGAACACGCCGAACATCACGAACTCGTACGTGATCCTGAAGCCGTTCGACCAGCGCCACCGCAGCGCCGCGGAGATCAACGCGGACCTGAACGCGCGCTTCTCGGCCATCGGTGGCGGCATGACCTATGCGCTGATGCCGCCGCCGATCCAGGGCCTCGGCAACGGCTCGGGCTATTCGCTGTACCTGGAGGATCGCGGCGGGCTCGGCTACGGCGCATTGCAGAACGCGCTCACCGCATTCCAGGGCGCGGTCGCGAAGACACCGGGGATGAGCTACCCGGTCAGCTCGTACCAGGCGAACATCCCGCAGCTCGAGGTGAAGGTCGACCGGTTGAAGGCGAAGGCGCAGGGCGTCGCGCTGACCGACCTGTTCAGCACGCTGCAGGTCTATCTCGGCTCGATGTACGTGAACGACTTCAACCTGTTCGGCCGCGTGTACCGCGTGATGGCGCAGGCGGATGCCGGCCACCGGCAGACGGCCGCCGACATCGCGAACCTGCGCACGCGCAACGCGAAGGGCGAGATGGTGCCGATTGGCTCGATGGTGACGGTGGCGCCCGCGTACGGGCCCGACCCGGTGGTTCGCTACAACGGCTATCCGGCCGCGAACCTGATCGGCGACGCCGATCCGAAGGTGATGTCGTCGTCGCAGGCGATCGAGAAGCTGCAGCAGATCGCGAAGGAAGTGCTGCCGCCGGGCATCACGCTCGAATGGACCGACCTCAGCTACCAGCAGGTCACGCAGAGCAACGCGGCGATCGTCGTGTTCCCGCTCGCGGTGATGCTCGTGTTCCTCGTGCTCGCATCGCTGTACGAGAGCTGGACGCTGCCGCTCGCGGTGATCCTGATCGTGCCCGTGTGCATCTGCGCCGCGCTGTTCGGCGTGTGGCTGTCGGGGGGCGACAACAACGTGTTCGTGCAGGTCGGTCTCGTCGTGCTGATGGGATTGGCATGCAAGAACGCGATCCTGATCGTCGAGTTCGCGCGCGAGCTCGAAATCCAGGGCAAGGGCGTGATCGAAGCCGCGCTCGAAGCGTGCAAGCTGCGGCTGCGCCCGATCGTGATGACGTCGGTCGCGTTCATCGCGGGCTCGGTGCCGCTCCTGATCGGCGGCGGCGCGGGCAGCGAAGTGCGGGCGGCCACCGGCATTACCGTGTTCGCGGGGATGCTGGGCGTCACGCTGTTCGGGCTGTGCCTGACACCCGTGTTCTATGTGGCGATCCGCAAGCTCGCGGGCGGCACGCCGGCCGTGTGGAGCGAACACCACGGCACCCTCGAAGGAGAAAACCGATGAGCGCCGTTTTCCGTCTCTCCGCGCTCGCGATGTCGGTGACGCTCGCCGCGTGCGCGGTCGGCCCCGATTTCAAGCGGCCCGACACGGCCACGGCCGCGCGGTTCGCGCGCGACGCGCATTCGGTGGCGCCGCGCGATGCGTCGACGTCCGATACGACGCCGGATGTGCCGCCCGACGCATCGGCCGATGCCGATGCCGCGTTCTGGCGCGGCTTCGGCGATCCGGCGCTGACGCAGCTGATCGACACGGCGCTCGCGGCGAACCAGGACCTGCAGGTCGCCGTGTCGCGCTACGACGCATCGAATGCGCTGCTGTCGCAGGCCACCTTCGACCGCTATCCGACCATTACCGCGAGCGGGCAGATCGGCCATCGGCTGATGAGCAAGGACCAGGCGTTCGGTGCACCGCGCAGCCAGCGCGATACGCCGACGTCCAGCGTCGGGATCAATGCGGCGTGGGAGCTCGACCTGTTCGGCCGCGTGCGCCGTTCGATCGAGTCGCAGCGTGCGGAAACGGCCGCCAGCGCGGCGGACGTGCGCGCGGTGCGCGTCGCGATCGCCGGCGAGGTGGCGAGTACGTACGTCGATCTGCGCGGCTCGCAGGAGCGGCTGCGGATCGCGCGCGAGAATGCCGACAACCAGAAGCAGACGCTCGCGCTGATCAATGCGCGCGTCGGCGCGGGGAGAGGGTCCGAACTCGATGCGGCGCGGGCGCGCGCGCAGTACGAATCGACGACGTCGCGGATCGCCGTGTACGAAGCGGCGATCGGCGTCGACGAGCACCGGCTCGCGGTGCTGACCGGGCAGACGCCGGACGCGCTGATCGGTCGCTTCGATCTGCCGCCGGCAACCGTATCGGCGGGTACGCCCGTGCCGCTGCCGGCGCTGGCCGCCGACATCGATCCCGGCACACCGGGCGACCTGCTGCGGCGGCGGCCCGACGTCGCGGCCGCCGAGGCGCGGCTGCACGCGGCGACCGCGCGCGTCGGTGTCGCAACGGCCGACCTGTTCCCGCGCTTCACGCTGTCGGGGCTGCTCGGCAGCGCGACGAGCAGCTACGGGTTCTTCCGCGCGGGCAGCGACACGAACCTGATCGCGCTCGGCATCGACTGGTCGTTCCTCGATGTCGGCCGCGTGCGGGCGCGAATCGCCGCGAGCGACGCGGAAGCGGCCGGGCAGCTCGCGCAGTACCGGCAGACCGTGCTCGGGGCGCTGGAGGAAACGGAGAACGCGCTGCTGCGCGCCGCCCGTACGCGTGACGAGACGAACCATCTCGTGCGGGCCGCGACCGACAGCGCGCGCGCCGCGCAACTGGCGCAGGCGCGTTTTTCGGCGGGCGCGATCGACTACTACGAAGTGCTCGACGCGCAACGCACGCTGCTGCAGGCGCAGGATGCGGCGGCCGACGGGCAGATGCGCAGCGCGGCGTCGACGGTGGCGCTGTACAAGGCGCTTGCGGGCGGCTGGCGATCGGGAACGGGGCGGGACCCGCAAGGCCCGCTCGCGCAGTCAGGGCAGTAGCGCGGGCAGGGTGGCGCGGCAGGCCGGAGCGATCCTGCCTGCCGCGCGCCGCGTGACTACACGCTGGCCGGATCGACCTTGTCGATGTCGATGCCGTAGCGCCGGATGGCCTCGCCTGCCGCGGCACGCGGTATCGCGCCGTCGTCGGCGAGCGCCTTCAGCGCCGCGATCACGATGAAGTGCCGGTCGACCTCGAAGAACGTGCGCAGCGCGTCGCGCGTATCCGAGCGGCCGAAGCCGTCGGTGCCGAGCGATACGAAGCGCCGGCCGTCGACGAACGCGCGGATCTGGTCGCCGACGATCTTCATGTAATCGGTCGCGACGACCACCGGCCCCGTGCGGCCGTCGAGGCATTGCTGCACGTATGGCACGCGCGGTGCCTGCTCGGGATGCAGCAGGTTCCATCGTTCCGCGGCAAGCCCGTCGCGGCGCAGCTCGTTCAGGCTCGTCGCGCTCCACACGTCGCTCGACACGCCGAAGTCCTGCGCGAGCAGGTCGCTCGCGGCGATCACTTCCCGCAGGATCGCACCGCTGCCCATCAACTGCACGTGCGGCGCATCGGTGCGCACCGCGCCTTCGCGCAGCAGGTAGAGACCCTTGAGAATGCCGGCCTGCGCGCCGTCGGGCAGCGCCGGCTGCGGGTAGTTCTCGTTGAGCAGCGTGATGTAGTAGTAGACGTCCTCCTGTTCCGCGAACATCCGCCGCAGGCCGTCGCGCACGATCACCGCGAGTTCGTACGCGTAGGTCGGGTCGTACGATACGCAGTTCGGAATCACCGACGACAGCACGTGGCTGTGCCCGTCGTCGTGCTGCAGCCCTTCGCCCATCAGCGTCGTGCGGCCCGACGTCGCGCCGAGCAGGAAGCCGCGCGTACGCGCGTCGCCGGCCGCCCACGCGAGATCGCCGACGCGCTGCAGCCCGAACATCGAATAGAAGATGTAGAACGGGATCGTCGGCAGGCCGTGGTTGCTGTATGCGGTGCCGGCCGCGATCCACGACGCGATCGCGCCTGATTCGTTGATGCCTTCCTGCAGGATTTGCCCGTCCTTCGCTTCCTTGTAGTAGCTGAGCTGGCCTGCATCCTGCGGCGTATAGAGCTGCCCGAGATACGAGTGGATGCCGATCTGGCGGAACAGGCCTTCCATGCCGAACGTGCGCGATTCGTCCGGCACGATCGGCACGACGAGCTTGCCGAGCGCAGGATCCTTCAGCAGCGTGCCGAGGATGCGCACGAACGCCATCGTCGTCGACAGCCCGCGCTCGCCGCTGTCCCTGAGCTGCGCGTCGAACGCGGCGAGCGGCGGCACCGGCAGCGGCGCCACGCGACCGAAGCGGGCCGGCACGTGGCCGCCGAGTGCGGCACGGCGCTCCGCGAAATAGCGCGCCTCGGCGCTGCCCGGTTCGGGTTTCAGGTAAGGCAGGTCGTCGAGCTGCGCGTCGCTGACCGGCAGCGCGAAGCGGTCGCGGAACGCGCGTACGGCATCTGCGCTCATCTTCTTCAGCTGGTGGTTCACGTTCTGGCCTTCGCCGGCTTCGCCCATCCCGAAGCCCTTGACCGTTTTCGCGAGCACGACGGTCGGCCGCCCGTCCGCGCGCATCGCCTGCGCGTAGGCCGCATGCACCTTTTCCGGATCGTGGCCGCCGCGCGCCAGTTTCCAGATGTCGTCGTCGGACAGGTCGGCGACGAGCTCGAGCAGTTCGGGATACTTGCCGAAGAAATGCTCGCGCACGTACGCGCCGCTCTGCGACTTGAAGGTCTGGTAGTCGCCGTCGACGCATTCCATCATGCGCTGGCGCAGCAGGCCCGTCGTGTCGCGTTCGAGCAGGCGATCCCAGCCGCCGCCCCAGATCACCTTGACGACGTTCCAGCCTGCCGCGCGGAACGTGCCTTCGAGTTCCTGGATGACCTTGCCGTTGCCGCGCACGGGGCCGTCAAGGCGCTGCAGGTTGCAGTTGACGACGAAGATCAGGTTGTCGAGCCGTTCGCGCCCGGCGAGCGAGATCGCGGCGAGCGATTCGGGCTGGTCCATTTCGCCGTCGCCGAGAAAGGCCCAGACCTTGCGGCCCTGATGTGCTTTCAGCCCGCGATATTCGAGGTAGCGCATGAAACGCGCCTGATACGCGGCCGTGAGCGGCCCGAGCCCCATCGACACGGTGGGGAATTGCCAGAAATCCGGCATCAGCCGCGGATGCGGATACGACGACAAGCCGTCACGTCCCGCTTCGCGGCCGGTCTCGCGGCGGAAGTTGTCGAGTTGCGCGTCCGTGATGCGGCCTTCCAGATATGCGCGGCCATAGATGCCGGGCGCCGAATGGCCCTGGATGTAGACCATGTCGCCGTCGAAGGTGTCGGTGCGGCCGCGGAAGAAGTGATCGAAGCCGACGTCGTACAGCACCGCGGCCGACTGGTAGGTCGCGATGTGCCCGCCGACGTTCGAATGCCGGCCGGCGCGCAGCACCATCACCATCGCGTTCCAGCGGATCATCGCGTTCAGGCGCCGTTCGAGTGCGAGATCGCCCGGATAGGGCGGTTGCCGGTCACGCGGCACGGTGTTCACGTACGCGGTCGTGACGCGGCCGTGCAGGTCGCCGTGGCGCGCCGCGTCGAGGTCGGAAAGCTGGTCGAGCAGGTAGTGCGCGCGCGGGCGGCCTTCGAGCGCGATCACGGATTCGAGCGCATCGAGCCATTCGCGGGTTTCCTGCGGGTCGATGTCGGGTAGCGCGAGAGGTGCGGTCATGCAATGTCTCCAGAAGCATAAGGCTGCGCGGGGCGACGGTCGTGGCGCCGCGTCGCGCGACGGGACGCCCGCCGATCGGCGGGCATATAGTTGCAATTGCAATCGTGTGAGGGCAATTGTTATCGAGGTAAAATTTAATTGCAACTGCAATTCAACGAGAGGAACGACCTGACATGAGCGCACCCGAACCCGATCTGTGGTTCTCGTTCGTCCGCGCGCACCGGACGATGATTCGCGAGATCGAGCGCCGCCTCGCGGCGGCCGGCCTGCCGGCTTATGCGTGGTACGACGCGTTGTGGGGGCTCGAGAGCGGGCCCGACGGCACGCGCCGCATGCACGAGCTGGCCGACGTGCTGGCGATCGAGCGCTACAACCTCACCCGGCTCGTCGACCGGCTCGAACAGGAGGGGCTCGTCACGCGCGCGCGGTCGGCGGACGACGGCCGCGCCGCGTATGCGAGCATCACCGACAAGGGGCGGGCGCTCCGCAAGAAGATGTGGAAGGTGTACCAGTCGACGGTCGCGGAACTCTTTCTCGACCAGTTCACCGGCAAGGAGCAGGCGGCGATGGCCGCCGCGCTCGACCGTGCGACCGCCACGGCGCGCGAGGCGGCGGCCGACGCGAAGTAGCGGCGGCCGGCCCGCGCGTCAGCCGCTCGCATGGCGGCGCATCGCCTGCGCGGCCCAGTCGGCCGGCACGCGGCCGTCGTCGGCCAGCAGGCGGAGCGCGACCGCAGCGATCCAGCGTGCATTCGGCGCGCGCGTGTCAGAGCCCGGGCCGGCCAGATCCGCGCCGAGCGCCGCAAAGCGGGCTGGTACGAACGCGCCGATCTGCGCGGCGACGTGCGCTGCGTAGCCCGTCACCGCGAGCACCGGTGTGCGGCTGTCGCCGATGCATCGGCGCACATGCGCGATGCGCGGTTCGGCATGCGGGTGCAGCAGGTTCCACCGGTCGGCCGCATGGCCGTCGCGGGCGAGCTGCGTGTAGCTCGGGCAGCTCCAGATCGTCGAGTCGACGCGCCATTCGTCGTGCAGCAGATCGGCCGCTTCCATCACCTGCGCGAGCGTGCTGCCCGCGCCGCACAGCCGGATCTGCGCGGCCGCACCGGCCGCCGCGCGCCGGCCGGCCCGCACCATGCCGCTGAATGCATCGCGGGCCGCCGTCGCCGACAGCGGCTTCGCATCGGGCACGGGATCGTCGTGGCTCGCGAGGTAACAGAACCCCGGCTGGCCGGCGACATAAAGCGTGCGCAGCGCGTGGCGCAGGATCGCGATCGCCTCATGCCCCGAAGCCGGATCGTACGGCGTGCACGCGGGATTCGCGGCCAGCCAGTGCGGAACGTCGGGTGTCACGCCTTTCGGCCAGGACGACGCGACCGTTTCGGCATCGTTCACGAAGATCCCGCGATCGACGGTTTCGATCGACGCCAGCCGCAGCCGGTCGGTCGCGCGCGCATGCAGCAGGTACAGCAGCGGTTTTTCGAACCGCTTGCGCGCATCGAGAAACCGCAGCGGCCACGCACTGATGCGGCGAGGCGCCCCCGCGTCTGCAGACGGCGCCTGCGCATCGGCACGCACGATCCATACGCGCTCCGATGTTGCCGCATCGCGTTCGAGGCAATCGGCGGCCGCGTGCATCGCGCCGAGCGGCGACACCGCACGGCCACGCGGCGCGAGCTGCTGCGTCAGCAGCCTTTCGAGGCAGGCCGCCGCGGCGCGGCGGGTGTCGGGCGTCCGCACGGGCGGACCGGATCGCGCAGTCTGCATGTCCCTCCTTCGAGTACTGGCATGTCGCCGGGACCATCGGTTCCGGCATAGGATTGCAATTGCAACGATTGTAGTTGCAACTATAACCGGAAGACAAGGACCGACATGATCTCGACGCATCCCCTCACGTTCTATACGGCCGACACGCCGAACGGGCACAAGATCGCCATTTACCTGGAAGAGGCCGGGCTCGCGCACGACCGCGTGCACGTGAACCTGTCCGCCGGCGAGCAGCGCAGCCCGGCGTTCCTCGCGATCAACCCGAACGGCAAGATCCCGGCCATCGTCGATCACGACACCGGGCTGACCGTGTTCGAATCCGGCGCGATCCTCGGCTATCTCGCCGCGAAGACGGGTTTTCTGCAGCCCGACACGCTGGCCGAGCGCACGGCGGTGCAGCAATGGCTGCACTTCCAGATCGGCGGGATCGGGCCGATGCTCGGCCAGCTCTGGTGGTTCCTGCATGCATCGAAGACGGTCAACGCGGAGGCGATCGAGCGCTACCGGAACGAGGTGCGGCGTCTCTATGGGGTCGTGAACGGCCGATTGGCAGAATCGGCGTATCTCGCGTCGGCGCGGTACTCGATCGCCGACATCGCCGCGTTCCCGTGGCTGCGCGCGGCGGCCGAACTCGATATCGATCTTGCCGGCTACCCGCACGTCGAGCGCTGGCTCGCCGGCATCGAGGCGCGGCAGGCCGTTCAGCGGGGCCTGATCGCATGTCGCGCGCCGGAGGAGGAGGACGCGCGCTGACGTCGCATCGCCCGCGCCGCACGGATGGCGCGGGCGCCGGCCGCTGGCCTGCCGGGAAACATCGTTCCCCTTCGTCGTAAACGTCTCGAATGCGTGATATTTGCGCTGCGCGATCCGGTTTAGAGTGGCCGCGAATCGATGACGATGTGTCGTATCGCCGCAGCACCGGGCGGTACAGATGCACCAGAGGAGTGGGAGACAAATGAGTGAAGGCAGGATTACGCAGGTCGAGTCGTTCGGTTTCGAGCGCATTCCCGATGCATCGCGCTATGCGCGGCCGATCGATCTGTTCCGGTTGCTGTTCGGCGGCTGCAATACATTTTCCACCTCGGTGCTCGGCAGCTTTCCCGTGCTGGTCGGGCTGTCGTTCAAGGCGGGTGTGTGCGCGATCGTGCTCGGCGTGCTGGCCGGCACCTGCATCCTCGCGCCGATGAGTTTGTTCGGCCCGCGCAACGGCACGAGCGACCCCGTGTCGTCGGGCGCGCATTTCGGCATTCACGGCCGGATCGTCGGCTCGTTCCTCGCGCTGCTCACGTCGATCGCGTTCTTCTCGCTCGCGGTGTGGAGCTCGGGCGATGCGCTCGTCGGCGGCGCGCACAACATGGTCGGCGTGCCGGTCAACGGCGTCACGCTCGGCGCGGCGTACCTGGTGTTCGCGGTGCTCGTGCTGATCGTCTGCATCTACGGCTTCCGCTTCATGCTGTGGGTCAACAAGATCGCCGTATGGGCCGCGAGCGTGCTGTTCGTCGCGGGGCTGTTCGCGTTTGCCGGTCTGTTCGACACGAACTACGCCGGCACGGTGCAGCAGGGCAGCGCAGGCTTCTGGGCCGCGTTCGTCGGCGCGGTGCTGGTTGCGCTGAGCAACCCGGTATCGTTCGCGTCGACGCTCGGCGATTGGGCGCGCTACATCCCGCAGCACACGCCGAAACATCGCGTGATGGGTGCCGTATTCGCCGCGCAGATCGCGACCTTCGTGCCGTTCTTCTTCGGCCTCGCGACCGCGACGATCATCGCGACGAAAGCGCCTGCGTTCATCGCGTCGAACGACTACGTCGGCGGCCTGCTCGCGATCTCGCCGCGCTGGTTCCTGTTGCCGATGTGCCTGATCGCGATCATCGGCGGGATGTCGACCGGCACGACCGCGCTGTACGGCACCGGCCTCGACGTGTCGAGCATGTTCCCGCGCCTCCTGAACCGCGTGCGTGCGACGCTGCTGATCGGCACGATCGCAATCGCGTTCATCTTCGTCGGGCGCTTCTGGTTCAATCTCGTCGAAAGCGTCGCGACGTTCTCGACGCTGATCGATACGTTCAGCTGCCCGTGGATGGCGATCATGGTGATCGGCTACGTGACGCGGCGCGGCTACTATCTCGCCGACGACCTGCAGGTGTTCAATCGCGGGCTGCGCGGCGGCCACTACTGGTTCGCGCATGGGTGGAACGTGCGCGCGATGGGCGCGTGGCTGCCGGCCGCGTTCGTCGGGCTGTCGTTCGTGAACTTGCCGGGCCAGTTCGTCGGGCCGCTCGGCAACCTGGCGGGCGGGCTCGACCTGAGCGTGCCGGTATCGCTGGTGGTGGGCGGGGTGCTGTATTTCGTGCTGCTGACGCTGCATCCGGAACCGGATGGCGTGTACGGTCCGCACGGGCGACGCTTCGTGCGCGGCGGCAGGCAGGCGGCGCGCGGCAGCGGCGCACCGGCGATCCAGCCGAAGGGATACTGAGCGGCACGTGGTGCATCGCTCCGTCGATGACAATGCCGCCGCGCGGGAGAGCCGCCGGCGGCATTGTCGTTTCCGGGCGTGTGATTGCCTGAAGGGGGCGGCCGTACATTCCACGCACTGCTCCCTGCCAACGAAAACGCCCGCCGGGTTGGCGAGCGCGCGTCGACCCGGATGCGTGTCAGTGGAACGAGCTGCCTGCGAGCATCCCGCCGTCGACGATGAATTCCGATCCCGTGCAGTACGCGGATTCGTCGGATGCAAGGAACAGCACGAGACTGGCCACTTCGTCCGGCTTGCCGATGCGCGCGATCGGCAGGCCGCTGTAGATCGACGATGGATCGAAATCCGCGAACTCGGGCGGGCGCGCCATCGCGGTATCGATGCCGCCCGGATGCACTGAGTTCACGCGAATGCCGTAGCGGCCGAATTCGAGCGCGGCGGCTTTCGTCATCCCGCGCACCGCGAACTTGCTCGACACGTACGCGCTGCCGCCCGCGACGCCTTCCATCCCGGCCGTCGACGACACGTTGACGATCGAGCCGCCGCCCGCCGCCTTCAGCGCGTCAAGCGCCGACTTCATGCCGAGCCAGCAGCCGATCTGGTTCACGTCGATCACCTTGCGATAGTCGTCGAGCGAACACGCTTCGATGGGCACGAGCTTCAGGATTGCGGCGTTGTTCACGAGGATGTCGAGCCTGCCGAACTGCGCGAGCGTCGTATCGACGGCAGTCTGCCAGCCGGCTTCGCTGGTTACGTCGAGATGCTGGAATCGTGCGGCGTCGCCGAGTTCGGCCGCGACGCGCCGGCCGGCGTCGTCCAGCACGTCGGCGATCACCACGCGTGCACCTTCGGCGACGAACCGGCGCGCTTCCGCTTCGCCCTGGCCGCGGGCACCGCCCGTGATCAGCGCCACCTTGCCTTCGAGTCGTTTCATGCTGCTTGCTCCTGTGAGTGAGAGGGGACGCGCACGGCCGCTTACGCGGAGGCGGCTGCCGCGTCGATGAGGCGAACCGGATCGGCGCCGTTCCATGCAAGGGCTTCGGCGATGCCGCGCACGATCATGTCGCGCATGCCGGCGCCTTCGATCACTTCGATGCGCACGCCGGGATCGTCGGCGTCGTCGAGATATACGACGCGGGTGGCCGGGTTGCGCGCATCGAACACGACACGCAGGCCGCGGGCCGTGAGCCGCACAAGCGCGGCATCGAGATCGTCGACGACCCACGCGACGTGATGCAGCCCGACGAGCGGCTGCCCATGCGCATCGCGGTACGGCGACGGTGTGTCGTTCGTCACGTGAATCAGTTCGATCTGCAGATCGCCGCGATACGCGAGCCCGACGTCCATCGCGACCGTCACGGGTTCGCCGAGATGACGGCCGTCGAGACGCACGTTGCGGAACACGGTCCACGGGCCAACGTCGTGGCGTTCGCGCCAGCGCGCGATGCTGCGATCGAGATCGGCGACCACGTAGCCGATCTGGTCGATGGGGCCGAGGACAGGGTCGTTCATGGCGTCTCCGTGGTGGACGCACGTGTGCGTGCCGCGCGATGAATGACGGCCATGATCGCAACAAAGCGCGCGCGGCGTGCCATCCAAACGGATGAGTGCACGCGCTTCGTCGTGGCGTGGCGGGTGGGTGGGGGCGACTGGGCGCGACGATGCCGATGCGCGAAGCGGAACGGAGAGGGGGAGCGCTGCCGGCCGGGCGGTCTGCGCGTTACCGCGCGTTCGGCCCCTTGACCGTCAGCCGGCACACGGTCGCCAGTGCGAGCAGGTTCGGGTCGCGCTCCCGCCGGTGCAGGAAGCTCAGGCCGATCGTCTGGCGGATCGTGGGCCCGGCGAGCGGCACGAGCGCGATCTTGTGCGCGAACAGGTCGCGCACGCGGCCGGGCAGCAGCGAGCAGCCGACGCCGCCCGACACGAGGTTGATCAGCGAGAAGATGTCGCCCACCCGCATCACGACGTTCGGCGTGACGCCGGCCGCGCGGAACGCTTCCGTGAAGCCGTGATGCGTTGCGAAGCCTTCGCCGAGCGACACGTACGGCACGTCGCGGCACGCACCGAGATCGATGGCGTCGTGCTGCGCGTACGGCGAGTCGATCGGCGCGGCGAAGTACATCTCGTCTTCGAACAGCGCGATCGATTCGATCTCGGCGTCCGGTTCGGGCAGCGCCATCAGCGTCGCGTCGATCGCGCGCTGCCGGAGCTTGTCGAGCAGGTCGGCGTTCGAGCCGAGCACGAGCTCGGCCTGCAACTCGGGACGGCGCTCCTTCAACGCGATCACGACTTCGGGTACGGTGCGGATCGTCAACGAGTAGAGCGAACCGATCTTCAACTGGCCGGCGCCGTAGCCGGCCGCCTCGCGCGTCGAGCGGATCCCGTCCGTCATCGTCTTGAGCACTTCGCCCGCGACTTCGGCGAGCACCTGCGCGGCGTCGGTCGGAATCAGGTTCCGCCCCTCGTGGCGGAACAGCGCGCAGTGCATCCCTTCCTCGAGCGTGTGCAGCGCGCGGTGCACGCTGACCGTGCTGACGCCCAGCGCTTCGGCGGCCTTCGCGAGGCTGCCGGCTTCCATGAAGGCGAGCAGCACCTCGAGCTTGCGGAACGTGATCTCTTCGTTGATGCGGTTGCGCATGGTGCGATCGACGGGAAGGGCGGCCGACGATTCTGCCGCAGAACCCAGGCCGCAACAATGCGCGAATTTCCGGGGTTTTCGCATGATGGAGCCCGGCGGGCAACATTTAATCTCCGGCTAATCATCTGCCGCGGGCGTTAATTGATGCGGGTTTTCGGCGTCCCTATGATCGTTTCACGCCGGTCGTGCGCGCGAGCCGCGAGGTTCCGATGGTGCGGGCCCGTGCCCTACCGTCCGGCGATACGAACAGCCGGTTCACCCATGCCAGCCACGGAACGCGGTACGCATGTGGCGCGGCGCCATGAGACTGCAGGAGAAAGGCATGCGCGACTCACGTCGGAACTCGCGGCATCGGCAGGTGGTTGCCGCTGTCGTCGGCAACACCCTCGAGTGGTACGACTTCATCGTTTACGGCTTCTTCTCCGGCATCATCGCGCGGCTGTTCTTTCCGGCCGAGAGCCAGTACGCGTCGCTGCTGATGTCGCTCGCGACCTTCGGCGTCGGCTTCTTCATGCGCCCGGTGGGCGGCATCCTGCTCGGGCTCTATGCGGACCGCAAGGGCCGCAAGGCCGCGATGCAGCTCATCATTTTCCTGATGACGCTGTCGATCGCGCTGATCACGTTCGCGCCGTCGTACGCGGCGATCGGCCCGGCGGCGCCGATCCTGATCGTCGTCGCACGGTTGCTGCAGGGGTTCGCGACCGGCGGCGAATACGCGAGCGCGACCGCGTTCCTCGTGGAAAGCGCGCCGGAGAACCGGCGCGGGCTATACGGATCGTGGCAACTGATCGGCCAGTGTCTCGCGGTGTTCTCGGGTGCCGCGATGGGCGCGTGGGCCACGCAGTCGCTGTCGGAGGCGGCGCTGCATAGCTGGGGCTGGCGCGTGCCGTTCGCGCTCGGGCTGCTGATCGGGCCGGTCGGCCTGTGGATCCGCCGGCACATGGAGGAGACCGAGGCGTTCCTCGACGCGAGCAAGTCGACCGTCGAGCCGCCGGCGAGCGTGTCCGGCGTGCTGCGCGACAACCTGCGCGGCGTGCTGGTGTCGATGGGGCAGACGATCACCGGCACGGCCGTGTTCTACGTGATGCTCGTGAACATGCCGACGTTCGTGCACAAGACCTTCGGACTGCCGCTCGACCAGGTATTCAAGGTGCAGATGGCGGCGGTTGCGCTGCTGACGGTGACGATTCCGGTCGCGGCGCTCGTGTCCGACCGTATCGGCCGGCGGCCCGTGCTGATCGCCGGCACGCTGGCGCTGCTGACGGTCACGTATCCGCTGTTCTCGTGGCTGGCCGCGGCGCCGGGTATCGGGCGCCTGCTCGCGATGCAGCTGGTGATCTGCACGATCATCGGCATCTGCTACGGGCCCGCGCCGACCACGCTCGCCGAGCAGTTCGCGACGCGTTCGCGCTCGACCGGCATCGCGCTTGCCTACAACGTCGCGGTGATGGTGTTCGGCGGCTTCGCGCCGTTCATCGTCACGTGGCTGACGCACGCGAGCGGATCGCCTGTCGCGCCCGCTTGGTACGTGCTGTTCGCGGCGTCGTTCGGGCTGCTCGCGAGCGTGTTCATGCACGACGGCGCGCCGTGCGTGCTCGCGCGCCGGCAGTTTCAGGGCGAGCCGTTGAGCGCCAAGTAGTGGCCGTCGCCCGCTGCACGCGCTGGCGGCCCATCGGCGCAGGCGGCATGCAGGGTGCCTGCGCAGCCGATGGTTAGCATCGCGGGCGGCGGCCTACCGCGGCCGCGGCCCGGTCGTTACGCTTGGGCGATCATCCACTCTGTACGGAAGGTCGCCATGTCCCGGCTCGACTACAAGCTGCTCGGCCCCTGCCTGCTCGCCATCGCGATCGACGCGATGGGATTCGGGCTCGTCTATCCGATGATGTCCGCGATCTTCAGTGATCCGCACGCGGGCATCCTGCCGGCCGATGCCGGCGCGCACGCACGTAATTTCTACCTCGGTCTCGGTTACGGGATCTACCCGTTGTGCATGTTCTTCGGCTCGTCGCTGATGGGCGACCTGTCCGATCGCTACGGTCGCCGCAGGATCCTGCTGCTGTGCGTGCTCGGCCTCGCGGCCGGCTACGCGATGATGGCGGCCGGCGCATGGCACGCGAGCGTCGCGCTGCTGCTGGCCGGCCGCGGGCTCACCGGGCTGATGGCGGGCTGCCAGGGCATCGCGCAGGCGGCCATCACCGACCTGAGCACGCCGGAGAACAAGGCGTACAACATGAGCATCATGTCGCTCGCGTTCAGCGCAGGCGTGATCGTCGGCCCCGTGCTCGGCGGCGTGACGTCGGACCGCACGATTTCGCCGCTGTTCGACTACGGTACGCCGTTCGTGCTGGTCGCCGCGCTGTCGCTGATCTGCGCATTCTGGACCTGGGCGTCGTATCGCGATTCGGCCGCGCCGCGCGGCGATTCGCGCATCGATCCGCTGCTGCCGCTGCGGATCATCGGAGAGGCCGCGCGCCAGCGCAACGTCGCGTTCCTGTCGGCGGTGTTCTTCCTGATGCAGGTTGGCTACGGGCTCTACCTGCAGACCATCATGCTGCTGCTGCAGGCGAAATTCGGCTACACGAGCGCGCGGCTCGGGCTGTTCAGCGGGGTGATCGGCCTCTGCTTCGTGTTCGGCCTGCTGTTCGTCGTGCGGCTGATGCTGCGCGTGTGGCGCGTGGTCGACATCGCGAAGACGGGCCTGCTCGTCGCGGGCGCCGGCCAGGTCCTGTCCGCGCTGTTCCCGCATGAGCCGGTGCTATGGGTGCTCGCGATGGTCGTCGGCTGCTTCGACATGGTCGCGTATACGACGATGTATACGGCGTTCTCCGACGCCGTCAGTGAGGACCGGCAAGGCTGGGCGCTCGGCGTTGCGGGCTCGGTGATGGCCGTCGCGTGGGTCGTGACGGGCGCACTCACGAACCTGCTGCCGGTGTTCGGCGAGACCGGCCTGCTGTTGATCGGCGGCGCGGGCTTCCTGCTGAGCTTCGCGATGATGGTCGCGTACGGTCGCACGCAGCCGGGTGCGCGAACGGCCGCGCTGTCGTAGGTAGCTCGCACGCGCGACGCTGGCCGCGCTGTCGGACACGTTCGGCGACGTGCTGACGACCGAGCAGGTGCTGGCGCTCGGCGTCGCCTGACGGCCGCCGGGCTCGCGCGTCAGTCGGCCCAGCCCGGTGCGGCGTACACGATTTCGCCGCGGAAGCACGTCTCGATCACGCGGGTTTGCGCGAACGTTTCGGCCGGGTGCGCGAACGGATTGCGGTCGAGGATCGCGAAGCTCGCGTCCTTGCCCGCTTCGAGCGAACCCGTGCAGTCGTCGAAGCGCAGCGCATACGCGCTGTTCACCGTATAAGCCTCGAGCATCGTGAGCAGGTCGAGGCGCTCGTGCGGATTCCACGGCGGGCTGTCGGGCGCGTCGATCAGCAGGTGCGTGACGCCCGTCTGGATGATCTGCATCGGGTCCATCGTGCTGACCGACCAGTCGGAGCCGGCCGCGAGCATCGCGCCCGCGTTGCGCAGGCTGCGGAACGGATAGTTGCGCGCGGTGCGTTCCGCGCCGAGCAGATCGCGATAGAGCTGCTGCTGCTCCGCGCGCGCGGCCGTCCACAGTGTCTGCACGCTGGCGATCGCGCCGAGCCGGTTGAAGCGGCTCATGTCGGCCGGATCGACGAGTTGCAGGTGCGCGAGTTGCGCGCGCCGGTCGCGCATGCCGTTGCGGATCTGGACATATTCGAGCGCGTCGAGCGTCATGCGCACCGCGCGGTCGGCGAGGGTGTGGAAGTGCAGATCGAAGCCGGCCGTATCGGCGAGCAGGCAGATCTCGTTCAGCGCGTCCTGGCTCCACAGCGCGAGGCCGCAGTCGTCGGTGCCGGCGTACGGCTCGAGCAGCGCGGCGGTTTTCGATTCGGGTACGCCATCGACGAAGATCTTCACCGTATGCAGGCGCAGGTTGTCGCATTCGTATTCGCGACGCCATCCGGCGAAGCGCTCGATCTGCTCGCGCGGATCGCGGCGCGGGTTCGCATAGAGGCCCGCGCTCATGTACACCTTCAGCCGGCCCGCACGTTGCGCGTCGGCATATGCCTTGAGTTCGGCCTCGTCGACGCGCGCATCGAACCAGCCGGTGATGCCGTAACCGTGCGCCATCGCGTGGGCTTTCGCGAGCGACTTCGGGTAGCCGGCCGGGCTCAGTTGCGGAATGATCGGGCAGACGCGGTAGAACGCCGCTTCGTGCACGACGCCATTCGGCGCGCCGGACCCATCGCGCTCGTAAACGCCGCCGGCCGGGTCGGGCGTATCGGCGTGGATGCCGGCTGCTTCGAGGCCCTTCGTGTTGAGGCAGCCGCTGTGCACGTCGAAGCCGACCACGAGCAATGGCCGGTCGGGCACGATCCGGTCGAGCAGTTCGCGGGTCGGATACGCGCCGAACGCGGCCAGGTTGGCGCCGCCGAGATAGACCCACGGCTCGTTCGGCGTCGCATCGGCGCAGGCGCGGATGCGCTGCAGGATCGTGTCGGGATCGTTGATGCCGGACAGGTCGAAGTCACCGAGGATCTGGTGGCCTTCGAGCGGGTGCACGTGGCCGTCGATGAGGCCCGGCAGCATCAGCCTGCCGGCCAGGTCGACGATGCGCGTCGCGGGGCCGGCCAGTTGGCGGATATCGTCGTCGCGGCCGACGGCGACGATCTTGCCGTCTTTGGTGGCGAGCGCCTGCGCGAAGCGGCGCTGCGCGTCGCCCGTGTAAAGCAGGCCGTTCAGATAGACGGTATCGGCGTGTTGCATGTGTCTCCTCCGGATGGGGGCGGATCGATGGGTGCACGTGTCCGGCGGGCGGGCCGTGCGGCTCGTCCGGTCGCGTGAACCCGGTCGGGTTGGAATGGGATGTGGGGCGGCTAGGTGCCGGTGCTGCGCGGCAGGCGCGGCAGTGCGTCGTGGTGAAGGCCGGCCGCCGCCGGCGCGTCATGCCGATCTTGCCGCCGGGTCTGAATCGGCAGATCGGCGAGCGACGCGCGCGCGGCCGTGCGGGCCGGCGTCCATCCGGTAGTCGGCATTCGGTGTCTCCGTGATATCCGACGCGTTCCTGTCGTCGGGTGAGTCAGATACTAGGAGCGGGGCGGCAGGCTGTCTGTCATCGTTTTGAGGACAACGCGTGACAAAGGCGGCGGGGGGAAGGGGATTGCAGCGATGTGGAGGCGTCGTCTAGTGACCGCGGTCCTCCGGCGCTTCCTCTTCGGTCACGCACCACGCGAACAATCCGGCCCGGTTCGTCACGCCGAGTTTCGCGAGCGCTCGCCCGAGATAGGTGCGCACGCTGCTCGGCTTGAGCGTGAGCGTGTCGGCGATCTGCGGGACGGGCTGGCCTTGCAGCACCGCGCGGCACACGAGCCGTTCTCGCTGCGACAGCGCCGTGCCGCTGGCCGACAGGCGCCGTTCGAATCGCTGCAGCAGCGCGCCGTCGTCCGAGCGCGGCGTCAGGCGTGCGAGCCGCGCATGCTGGATCAGGAGCGGCAGCACGAAATCGCCGAGCTGCCGCAGCAGCGCCAGTTCGGCCAGCGTATAGGACGGCTGGCCGCGCCGGCGGAACAGCGAGAACGCATAGACATAGTCGCGTTCGCTGCCGAGCAGCGTGCAGTCTTCGCCGAGTTCGCCGAGCGCGAATTGGCGACCGTATTCGGTCGCCGTGTCGATGTCCTCGTTGCACGAGAACACGAGCTGCGAATCCGTGGCGCGCTCGATATGCGGGAGCAGCGTGTCGGTGCGCCAGTCGCCCTGTGTATACAGATCGAGCGCGTGGCGTGTGCCGTCGGGATCGTCGCCGCCGGCGAAGAACAGCACGTCGACGCTGTCGACCGACTGCGACGGCGCATCGCGACGGTAGCGCGTCGCGACGCTGTAATGGGACTGGGGATCGACGGTTTCGCGCAGCCAGGCCCAAAGCCGGGCGGGAAACTGCGGACTGCCGAGGCTGGCGACCAGGTCGCCGGCATTGCTGAGGGAAATATGGGCGGGGCTCATCGTTGACACCGTCTTCGCAAACGGCCGCCCATGCCGGCCGTGCTTCGCATGCGACGGCATGGGCGGCGCGGCGGCCGGCGGTGCGGTCATGCGGGACGG
The DNA here is from genome assembly GCF_002099195.1 of Burkholderia puraquae. Lineage (GTDB taxonomy): Bacteria > Pseudomonadota > Gammaproteobacteria > Burkholderiales > Burkholderiaceae > Burkholderia > Burkholderia puraquae. The sequence goes on from NZ_NBYX01000001.1 coordinate 73,182, forward strand.
AGGCCGGCGCGGCGGCGAAGCTCGATTGTAGGGGACTTCGCCGGCGCGAGGCATTCGCGCTTGCCCGGCGGGCAGCCGATCGTCCGTCGACGCGCGGCGCGCATCGATGGGCCCCGCGTGTCAGAACATCGTGTTCGCGTTCGCGGACGTTTCGGGTACCGGCTGGATCACGTCCCAGTGTTCGACGATCCTGCCGTCCTTCACGCGGAAGATGTCGACGACGGCTTCGCCGCGGTCGCCCGGACGTTCGGTCGCATGCACATGCAGGTAGACGAGGTCGCCGTCGGTTGCGCTGCGCACGATGCGTGCGCGCGATGCCGGGTTCTTCTGGAAGGCGCCGACGAAGTACGACACGAACGGCTTCTTGCCGTCCGGCACGTGCGGGTTGTGCTGCTTGTAGTCGTCCGAGACGACGGCGGCGGCCTCGACGGCTTCGTGCTGGTTGAAGAAGCGGTCGTAGAACGTCAGCACGAGCTGGCGGTTGGCTTCCTCGGCGGCCAGGTTGCGCGCGGCCGGGCCGGCAGCCAGCGCGGCCGTCGACGCGGCCAGCAGGACGAGCGCGGCAACGGCGCGAACGGGGGAGCGGAGCGATGACATGTAGCGGGTTCCTTGTCTGGCGAAGCGTGGGTTGGCGCGCGATACGCGACGGCGGATCGCGCCGACCGTGACGAGCGGCGAGCGACGGGGTGTTGCTGCGGGTACACGTCCCTTGCCGATCCGACGGATTCGTTGCGTAGCCCGTATCGTCAAGATGCGGGCAGGGCGAGGCTGCGCGGCGTTGTCATGCTTCGTTGAACTGGCGAATCCGCGCGGCTGTCGGGCCGATCGAATGGTACAGTTGCCGCGAACCCGTCACAAGAAGTCAGCGCGGTATGAACTGGTCACACCGCGCTGACCGTGCGTTGCCCGTGAAAGAGAATCCAGCCATGCCGTTCCCGCCCGCCGACGAACCCGTCGAACTCGATCAGCCTTGCCCGATCCGCGATGTGCTCGACCGCATCGGCGACCAGTGGAGCCTGCTCGTGCTCGAAGCGCTGTCCGGCGGGACGATGCGTTTCAACGAACTCGGCCGCGCGATCGGCGATGTATCGAACCAGATGCTGTCGCGCACGCTCAAGCGGCTCGAGCAGGACGGCTTCGTCAGTCGTACGCTGTTCGCCGAGGTGCCGCCGCGCGTTGAATATGCGCTGACCGACCTCGGGCGTTCGTTTCTCACGCCGATGCAGGCGATGATCCGGTGGGCCGACGAACATCATCGCGCGATCTGCGCCGCGCGACGTCGTGCACGGGAGCTGGAGGGCGGCGGGCGTTGAGCGGGGCGCACGCACCGTCCTGCAGATGGGTGTTGTGCCGCGGGTCGAGTGCGATGCGACGAGACTCGGCATGGCTGCATGAGGACCGCCATTTCATGATTTCGTTATCCGAATGATCTCGTCGGGGTGGGGCGAGAGCGCCGATGCTGAGATGTGTTCCATTCGTCCGGAATGCGGTAATGCGTTGGCGGTGCTCCGCTTACAAGGGCACGCGCCGGGGCGACCGAAACCGCGGAATTCCGCGGCATGGTGAACGACAGGTGCGGCAGGATCCGTTCGAATCGGGAGGGTGCGCCGTAGATCGGCGAGCAAGTCGATGGTCGAGGTTGCGTGACCGGACGCCGTGGCGCCGGTTTGGGTGCCGGCCTTGCATCGGGGTGGGGAAGGATGCGCAGGGGGGGGCGAGGCATCACGTTGCCGGAGCCGAACGGCGCGGGTTTGCTCGCGCCGCGCGGTTCCGGGCCCGCCATCGGGCGGGGCGCCGGACGGTTGCCTAGCGCCACGTACCGTCGACGTAGATCCACACCTGTCCCTGGCGTCGCCAGTAGCCGGGTACCCACCGACGCCCGGGGCGCCGTGCGACCCAGCGCCCGGACACCCATATGTAGCGGCCACGCTGCCAGCGCCAGTAACCATCCGTCCATATATAGCCGTGCGGCCGTGGCGGCGGCGGACGGCGGTCGTGCCGGGCTGCCGGCGGGGCGAAGCCCGGGCGATCCGCATAGGGCGGCCCGCCGGGCGCGCGGTTCGGGCCGGACGGCCGGTACACGGGCGGCGCGGGCTGGGCCGAGGCGGCACGGAGCCAGCCGGTGCCGACGAAGGCGGCGGTCAGTCCGATGGCGCGCAACAACGAGCGTCGATTCATGGCGTGTCCTATTCTCTATTCAAGGCCGCCTTACATTAGCCTGCCAGTCCGCCGGCCGGGTTACGCGCGCGGTTAAGGCTGTTACCGTGTGTCACGGCAGGCGGGCGAGCCGCCGGCAGGGCGAGGCCGGCCTTTCCGTTGCTTCGGCTGGCCGGGGGCGTTGCCCGCTGTACGAACGTCGCGCCCTGTTCCTGTTTACTGGCCGACGGATGCGCTTTGGGTGCTCGAAGCCTGAAATCCGACACCGATTTAGGTAAAATTTGCCGATTTCGGGGTGCTGCTCCGGATCCGTTTGTTGTTTCTATGCAACCGTCAAGACGATGACATGAAAGAATGGTGCGATGAAAGCCTTCAAAAAGCTACCGTCAAGAAGCCAAAAACAAACGTCAAAACAAATACTTATAACGCGGCCCCATTTCTATTATTTCTAGTTCTGGAAAAGCTTATTTCTTTATTTGCGGATCGCTCCCCTAGGGTACACCCCTAAACTCACGGTTCCCAAACGGGCAACTATCCGGGCGCTGCCAGCAAGATCGATGGCGCTTCCGGGCGGTTGCAGACCGTTTATGAACAAGGTCGCGAGACCTGCCTCTTTTTAGAAGGGAGCTCCACGAATGAACAAGACTCTGATCGTTGCAGCAGCTGCAGCATCGTTTGCTACCGTCGCTCACGCGCAAAGCAGCGTCACGCTGTACGGCGTGCTGGACGCAGGCATCACCTACCAAAGCAACGTCGGCGGCAAGTCGCTGTGGTCGATGGGCTCGGGCGTTGACCAAAGCCGTTTCGGCCTGCGTGGTTCGGAAGACCTCGGTGGCGGCCTGAAGGCAATCTTCACGTTGGAAAGCGGTTTCAACATCGGTAACGGCAAGCTGGGCAACAACGGCGGCATGTTCAACCGCCAGGCTTTCGTTGGCCTGTCGAGCCAGTACGGCACGGTTACGCTGGGTAAGCAATACGACGCAACGCAAGACTACCTGGCGCCGCTGACGGCAACGGGCTCGTGGGGCGGCACGTACTTCGCGCACCCGATCAACAACGATCGTCTGAGCACGAACGGCGACGTCGCGCTGAACAACTCGATCAAGTACACGAGCGCTAACTACGCTGGCCTGCAATTCGGCGGCACGTACTCGTTCTCGAACAACCAGAACTTCGGCAACAACCGTGCATACAGCGCGGGCGCTGCATACCAGTTCCAAGGCCTGAAGCTGGCAGCTGCGTACTCGCAAGCGAACCTGGGTGACGGTACGAACGGCAACGGCGCAACGTCGACGGCAATCACGAACCAAGGCCGCGTCCGTACGTACGGTGCTGCTGCTGGTTACGCATTCGGCCCGGCACAAGTCGGCGCTGCATGGACGCAATCGCGTATCGACAACCAAGCTGCTGGCGCTCCGACGCTGCGCGCTGACAACTACGAAGTCAACGCAAAGTACAACCTGACGCCGGCTCTCGGCCTGGGCGCAGCTTACACGTACACGAACGCGAAGGTTAGCGGTGGCAGCTCGCACTGGAACCAGTTCGGCGTCCAAGCTGACTACGCTCTGTCGAAGCGCACCGATGTCTACGCACAAGCTGTGTACCAGCGTGGCGCGAAGGGCAACAACATCGTTGGCACGGGCATCTACAACGGCGACAACTCGACGGCTTCGAGCTCGTCGATCAACCAAACCGCAGCAACGGTTGGCCTGCGTCACCGCTTCTAAGCGTGACGGCGGGGTAACCCGCTTCGCAGCATCGAAAAAGGCGCCTTCGGGCGCCTTTTTTTTGCCTGCGAAATGTGATGTCGGCGATTGACGTCGTCTGGATGCAAAAAAGCGAGGCCTGTGCCTCGCTTTATTCGTTGTGCGCCGTTGGCACGGTGCCGCCGGCCGGTGGCTCAGCGCGTGTATTCGCCGTTGGCTTCCGGCTGGAACACGATTGCGGCAACCTTCATCAGTTTCTCGGCGCCGCTCGGCTGCATCACCTTGACCATCTGGCCGCGCTGGGTGCCCAGCAGTGCCATGCCGACGGGCGAGAAGACGTTCAGGCGGCCGAGCTCGAGATTGGCGGCATCCGGATAAACAATCGTCCAGGTGGCTTGTTCCTGGGTCGCTTCGTCGAGCAGTGTGATCTGCGAGTTCATCGTGACGACGTTCGCCTTGATGGCATCGGGCTGGACGATGTCGGCGCGCTCGAGCAGCGTATCGAGCATCGTCTGGAAGCGCGGGTTGTGTTCGGCGTGTTTCTCGAGGCGAGCAACGTCGAGTTCGGTCAACTGGTAAAGGCGTGGTTTCATGGCAGTTCTCCAAATGATCGGCAGGGGCAGGCAGGGCGTGCCTATGAGGATCGCCCGGAGCCTGTCTGACCAGGCTCCGGGAGGAGACCGAACGGTCAGATCAGGCGCCGGGCAGGGGCGAGCGGCGCCTGGGCCGTGCGTCGAGCGAGGGGATGCGCCGGATGACCGGCGCGCGCGCGCACGCCGGCCGGGCCGGACGGCGAAACCGAAAGGGGCGTGAGCGCGTACATGGTGGATGGAAGATCGACTGATGAATAAAACCTTACGATTCTACAACACAACCATCGCGATATGTGATTTGACTGTCGGCATTTCGTCAGCGATTGTTGTGTGATTGAAGTAAGTTGCAACGATATCGTCCCGGAAGTGCCGGCGATTTTTGTCAAAATCGCAACGCTGTATGTTCAAACTAAGGGTTTCCCCTTGGAGTGACGAGAACTACACTGGATTCAATCGCTTCAGACAGTCCTGCCGAGGCGACGCCATAAGAGAACATATTCCGGAGGTAAATCATGAAGTCGATCATCTATGCAGCCATCGCCGCATCCGTCCTTGCCGCCCCGATCGCATCGTTTGCGCAGTCCGAGCAGGGGCTGACCCGCGACCAGGTCAAGGCCGAACTCGTGCAACTCGAACAGAATGGCTACAAGCCGCTGGCGAGCGATTCGCAGTATCCGGACAACATCCAGGCCGCCGAACAACGCCTTCAACCGAACCAGCCGATGCTCGCGCAAGCCGATACGAGTGGTTACGGTGCCGTGGCGACGGGTGCCGGGCAAGCCGGCCGTCGCATGACGCGGGAAGCACCGAATCCCGTGAATTCGGTCTACTTCGGCAACTGAATGTCCCCGGGTCTGCCCGAGCGCACCGCTTAATCGACGAGACGCGTGCCAGTAGCGCGCGTCGTTCGCCCGCAGGAGCAGAACCTCCGTCGCCGCATTCCGGCGGCTTTCCGCCCAGACGCTCGCGCGTTTGGGCCTTTTTTGCTGGGGCGGGTCAGGCGGACGTGACTGCGGGCGTGCCGTGGATATAGTGTTCGAGCTGGCTGATCGTGAACTGCTGATCGGCAATCACGCTCTTGACGAGGTCGCCGATCGAGATGAGGCCGACCAGCTTGCCGCCGTCGAGGACGGGCAGGTGGCGCATCCGGTGCTCGGTCATCAGTGCCATGCACTCGTCGGTGGATTGCGACGGTTCGACGTATCGCACCTTCGCCGTCATGATTTCCTCGACGCGGGTGGCTTTCGACGAACGATCCTGCAGGACGACCTTGCGCGCGTAGTCGCGCTCGGTGACGATGCCCGCGATGTCGTCGCCGTCCACGACCAGCAGCGCGCCGATACCCTTTTCAGCCATCAGCTTGATGGCGTCGTAGACGAAATCGTTTTTCGTGACGGTGTAGATGGTGCGGCCCGAATCCGGCTTGGCCTTGAGAATCTGCGCGACAGTCGTGCTCATTCGCTATCTCCGTGTGCAGGTCGATGCTGGGCAGGCAGGGTGATGCGTGTCACCCGACGAGCCCAGTATAGCCGCGCAGGTGGCGGCAGTCGCGTGACGATTCCAGATTAGCGGTAAACTCCCGTCACGCACTATCCACACAACTCCTACATTCCTGAACGTTTCGATTGAATTCATGATGTCTTCGCGTCCCCAATCGCCCACGCCGGGCAATGGCCAGGCCGACGAGTGCGTGACGCTCGTTGCTACCGCGTCACTGCCCACGCGCTACGGTACGTTCACGTCGTATGCTTTCCGCGTTTCGGGCAGCGATGCCGAACATCTCGCGCTCGTGATGGGCGACGTTGCCGGTGAGCAGTCCGTGCTGACGCGGCTGCATTCCGAATGCCTGACCGGTGACGTGTTCGGCTCGTACCGCTGTGATTGCGGCGAGCAGCTCGATCTCGCGTTGCGCTACATCGCGGCCGAAGACCGCGGTGTGCTGCTGTATCTGCGCGGCCATGAAGGGCGCGGGATCGGCCTGAGCAACAAGATCCGCGCGTACGCGCTGCAGGAGCAAGGGCGCGATACCGTCGAGGCGAACCTCGACCTCGGCCTGCCTGACGACGCCCGCGAATACGACTCGGCCGCCGCGATCCTCCGGATCCTCGGCGTGACGTCCGTGCGGCTGATGAGCAACAACCCGGCGAAGTTCGACACGCTCGCGAAGCACGGCATTCCCGTCTGCGAACGCGTCGCGCTTGCGGTGCCCGTGCGCGAGGAAAACGAGCGTTATATCCGCACGAAGCAGACGAAGTTCGGGCATTACTTCGAGGAAAACGAGTAATCGCCGCGGGCGCGCCGGCACCCGTTTCTCGTCATCGGTTCCCTGGATCGTCGCCGGCAGACGCGACGATCCCGATTTCCCCTTCGTCCATTCCGCTTTCGGGTCAGTGACGGCGCTTGCGTTGCGCTGCCTGAACGATCCGCATCCCCCATGTCCATACCGTCGAAGATCGAAACCGCGCGTCTGACGCTGCGCCGCTGGCGGTCGGCGGATGCGGGCGCGCTGTCGGCGATGCACGCGGATCCGGATGTGACCGCGTGGCTCGCGCGCGGCCCGATGTCTGTTGACGAGGCGAGCGACGTCATCGCGCGTTTCGACGCACATTTCGATGCATACGGTTTCGGCCCGTGGGCGGTCGAGCGCCGCGCCGACGCGACATTGATCGGCGTGTGCGGCCTGTCGCGCGAAGTGCGTGCGACGCATCCGATGGCGCCGTGTGTCGAGATCATGTGGCGGCAGGCTCGCCACGCATGGGGGCATGGCTACGTTGCCGAAGCGGCCGCCACCGCACTGGCCGACGGGTTCGACCGGATCGGGCTCGGTGAGATTCTCGCGTGGACGGCCGACACCAACCTGCGATCGCGGCACGTGATGCAGCGGCTCGGCATGCAGCGCCAGCCCGCACGCGATTTCGACCATCCTGCGTTGCCGGAAGGGCATGCGCTACGTCGGCACGTCGTGTATGCCGCCCGCGCCGCCGGCCTGGCCGGCGCGTAATGGCCACGCGGATTTGCGTGTCAGCGCCAGGTGCCGTTCTGCAGCACGATCCGGTAGCCGTCGGCATCCTCGAAGGTCTGGCCGGATATTTCCCAGTACGGATTGAACGACGTCACGGGCATGAAGCCATGCGCTGTGGCGCGCGCGCAGGCGGCTTCCCATTCCGGCCGATCGGGCAGGTAGAACACAATCAGGTCTTCGGGTGTCGGCGACGGCGCGATTGGATGATCGGGGCAGTGCGTGAATTCGAAGTGATAGTCGAGGCCGTCGCGTCCGAGCATCACGCCGGAAAAGCCGTCGTGATCTTCAAAGCGTGCAAGAACGGACAAGTCGAGGGCGTCGCGATACATGCGCTCGGTGCGAGCGAGGTTGCTGACCGGGCGGGCAATGCGCAGATGGGCGTGCAAGATGGCCTCGGGGGGCGAGTGGCGGGCCGGTCAATGATAAGCCGGCCGATCCGGATTGCGCGAGGCGAACGGGGCGCATCCCGGCGCAAGCGCGTCGTATCGAACGATATGGGCTCATTCCGGCCAAACGAATCGAACCTTCAAACCTCGTTCCGCGAACGAAAAACATGACGCTTCCGATCAAATGCGCGCACCCCGTTGCAACGAGTGCTTGTCCGGGCAACCTTCGAAGTTCTGCTTCGGCCTCAACCTGCCGCTCGATTGGCGGATGCGCATATCCCGGATGGGAAGTCGCGAATGGGTAAGCCCGATCTTCGCCGACCGGTTTCGGGACCTTATCGCCAGTCGCGGTGGGCGTCCGGGCTGGAGGCCGCCTTTGGGTGGGTGGCAAAGGGGACGATGGTACTGGCCGGGTTGGCATTGGCCGCGATGATGGCCCTGACAGGCGACCTGGGGGCGCTAGCCGACCTGCCGACGACCAAAAAGGGTTGGCTGTATTTGTTGCTGGCGATTGTCGCGGGGTGCGCGCTGATATTTGCGGTGCACCACTACTGGCTGCGGCCGGCTGGCGTGCGCGCGGCGGGTTAGGCGTGGCGGACGGGGATGTGCCCCTGCAATTGGAGCAGGCAAGAAAAAGCCCGCTACATTGAGCGGGCTGAATCCATGTTTGGAGACATGGAGGAGACAGACGTAAATTTAAGGGAAAACCCGAGGCATGGCAAGCCCTAGTTGTATCGATACAACTTCCTGCTGCACCGCATTCACATGCCGCCAGCCCGCGCGTGCGCCGCAAACGCGCTGAATCGCTCCTGCGCGACAGGCAACGCGAACTTGTCGCGCATTTCCGTCTCGATCCATGCACAAGCTTCGCGTGCGCAGTCGGTCAGTGCGTGCCGCGTCGTATGCCCGTCGATGTCGTAGACGAAGCGCACGCCGACCTCGTCGTCGGCAACCTGCCGCTCGAGCTGGTTGAGCTGCAGTTGCGGCCCGTGCTGTTGCGACAGCGCGCGCAATTCGTCGAAGTGATATTCGAGCCAGTCGGCAAAGAACAGCGCGTCGCTGTGGCACGGCAGCCGGAAGGCCGCGCTGCGCGACGGACGCGGCGCGGCTTCGCCGGCCGATGCGCGCGGTTCGCCGTCGGTGGCGATGGACATGTCGACGGGCGCGAGCGGCTGCTGAATCCGGCGATAGGGCTCGCGATCGCGCAACGCATGCCACAGCAATTCGTCGCCGGCGGCGCCGGACGGCTGCATCGTCAGGTCATGCCGGCCATCGGCAGCCGGGGCGATGTCGCGGATCACGAGGCGCAGCGAGCAGAGCGGCTCGTTCGCGACCAGCAGCGTCGCCGCGCGCGGCAGCCCGCAGACGATCGGTGCGGCGCCGGCGGCACGGAACACGAGCCCGCGGCGGTCGAGCCGCACGAGCGGCAGCGGCCGGGGAAACGACGGGTAGGCGACCGCGATGCGGGCGCCGTTGGCGCCCGTCAACCCGGGCATCATCGCGCGAAAGACCTGGGACTGGTCCACGTTGATTCTCCTTCGTTACGATGCCGCCCGGACAGAAACGCGCGTTCCGGCTCAGGCGGCGATGGCTTGCCGGGTGGCCTGCCCCGGCTCGATTCCTAGTGCGGCAAACGTTTGCGGATCGATGTCGATCCAACACGCGACCACCAGACGGCCGTCCACCTGCTTCGGCGGGCCTGCGCGGTGCGCGTGTATGCCGATCCGGCGGAACAGCCGCTCCATGCTCGCGAACGTCACGCCGATCAACTGCCGCGCGCCGAGCTGCGCCGCGCATTCGACGACGGCCGCGAGCATCGGGCGTACGGCCCATTCGGCGTTGCCCGGGCCGCCTTCGTCGTCGGTTGCCGCAAATCGGGACAGTTCCCAGACGGCGGCCGATTGCGGCAGCGGCATGTCTTCGGCGATCAGGTCGGCGAACAGCGACTTCAGCAGGTACGGGCGCGTCGTCGGCAGCAGGCGCGCACATCCGCACATGTCGCCGCCGGCATTTCTCGCGAACACGTAGACGGTATCGTCGCGATCGAACTGGTCGCGTTCGAAGCTTTCGTTCGCCGACGGAAGCGCCCAACCGAGCTGTTCGACGAACACGCGGCGCCGATAGCGCCCGAGATCCGCTGCAAGTTCGTGTGGTAACCGCCCTTCCTCGTGAACGAAGGTCCGCATGGTGTCCTCGGATCTGTGCTTTTGTATGCGTGCATTACATCGCGCAGCACGAGGAGGCTGTAACTGGTAACTCTTACAGGGTGGCGGTGAAACGATGCCGATCAGGACGTGGTAACGGTTTCTTGATCAACGGGATTGAAAACCCTGCCGCTTTTGCATATAAAGAGCGCCAGCGTCGCGGAAATTGTCAGAGGAATAGATGCGCAGCCAGTTGTCACTGGAGCGTCGGACCGGCATGATAGGCGTCGTTGTGCCCGAGCAGGGCCGACGCGACCGCAGCGGGCCAGTCGATGCACGCCAGCCGTGCGGCGAGCGCGGCGGCCGTGCGGAACATGCCGATGTCGGCGCCGGTGGCGTCGACGGCCATTACGTTGCTGCGGACGTCGCCGCCCGCGATCACGAACGTGCCCGTCGCGCGTTCGAGATACCAGTCCCAGCCGACCGTCACGTAAGCGGCGCCGGCACTGGCCGGGCGATGCCATTCGGTATAGCCGGCGAGGCGTGCGTCGATTGCGCTGTCGCGCAATTCTGCAATCAGCGATGCGTCGAGGCCGCTTGCGACATGGTCGAGCGCAAGCACGGCCAGTGCGCCTTCTGACAGGCGTACGTAGCCGTCCGGGGACGGGCCGGAGACCGGGTGCAGCAAAGGTGAAGTCATGCGCGGAATGTATCAGCGTCGAACGGGTGCTGGAACCTGACAAGTATGACAGCGTATCGTTGTCGGAGAATGAATGGAACTGCGCTGGCAGGATGCCTACCAACAATTCAGCGCCGCGGAAGACGAGCAGCAGCTCTTCCAGCGGGTCGCTGCCTATTCCAAACGGCTGGGATTCGAATACTGCTGTTACGGCATTCGCGTTCCGCTGCCCGTTTCGAAGCCGGCGGTCGCGATCTTCAATACCTATCCGGATGGCTGGATGGCGCACTACCAGGCGCAGAACTACATCGAGATCGACTCGACGGTTCGCGACGGCGCGCTCAGCACCAACATGATCGTCTGGCCGGACGTCGACCGGATCGAACCGTGCCCGCTGTGGCAGGACGCGCGTGATTTCGGGCTGTCGGTGGGCGTCGCGCAGTCGAGCTGGGCGGCCCGCGGCGCGTTCGGCCTGCTGAGCATCGCACGCCATGCCGACCGGCTGACGCCGGCCGAGATCAACATGCTGACGCTGCAGACGAACTGGCTCGCGAACCTGTCGCATTCGCTGATGAGCCGCTTCATGGTGCCGAAGCTGTCTCCGGCGACGGGCGTCACGCTGACCGCGCGCGAGCGCGAGGTGCTGTGCTGGACGGCCGAGGGCAAGACCGCGTGCGAAATCGGCCAGATCCTCAGCATCTCGGAACGGACGGTCAACTTCCACGTCAACAATATCCTCGAGAAGCTGGGTGCGACGAACAAGGTCCAGGCAGTCGTCAAGGCCATCTCGGCCGGGCTGATCGAGACCCCCTGACCTGGAACGAGGGCGGGCGGCAGCGCGAACGCGGCTGCCGCCACGCCGCTCACTCCATCAGCGGCTCCGCTTCCTTTGCGGTCCAGCTCACGCTGGAAATGCTCTTCTCCATGCTCACCCGGCTCGCGATCTGCTCGAGCTTCTGCTGATCCTTCGGATGCAGCTTCAGCGTCGCGGTCACCTTCAGCCGATCCGGCTGGTCGGGCACGTCCTCGCTCGTGAGGCTCTGGAACGACAGCGGCTTCGCATACATCGAGTTCGACAGCAGCGTGCGGATGTGCACCTCGTCGGCGGTCAGGCAGATCACGGTGATCTGGTATTCGCGCACGAGATCGGCGTTCGATACCGGCGTCGCGTTGATCGCCTGGCTGACGCCGCGCAGCACCGTATTGGTCAGCAGCACGACGCCCGTGCCGGCGAGCGCGGGCACGTAATGGCCGGAGCCGGACAGCACGCCGACGGCGGCCGAGCACCACAGCGTCGCGGCTGTGTTGATGCCCTGGATCGAGCCCTTGTCGCGCATGATCACGCCGCCGCCGAGAAAGCCGACGCCCGACACGACGTACGCGGCGATCTGCGTGACGCCCGCGACGCCGTTGCCGGTCAGCACGCCGAGCGTGACGAACAGGCATGCGCCGCTCGCGACGAGCGTGATCGTGCGCAGGCCGGCCGTGCGCTGGCGCATCTGGCGCTCGAGGCCGATCGCGACGCCGCAGGCGAACGCGGTGAAAAGACGGAGTGCGAAATCGAAAGTCATGGTTGTCCTGCCGTGCAAGGCGCGCGTGCCGTTTCGCGTCGCGGCGGCGCAAGGCCGAAGGCGACGCGAAGATAGCCGTCATCGCGCGGTACTGTACCGCGCGAATGCGTCATTCAGTGTGAAACGGTAGGCGTGCGGCTCGCGGAACACGAGCCGGGCAGGAGAACTGCGTCGGACAGGCGTTCAGGCGGCAAGCGGCGCACGCAACGGAGTGCTGCAACTGTCCACGATGGTTCCTGAAGGAAGAATGGGCGGCATTCTAGTGGGCGCCGAGCGCATGCGTCAACCGCCTCGCGACGGATGCGCTACTGCGCCGAGCCGATCGTTCCCGTCGCAAGCGCGAGCGCGGCAGCGGCGGACATTGCACCGGCATAGCTGTCGACCTCCGCGTTGCGGGCGGCGAGCAACTGGCTTTGCGCGATTGTCGCATCGGTGACCGAACCGACGCCGTTCCGGTACGCGGTCAGCGCCGCGTCGTAGCTCGTCTGTGCGGCATCGACGAGCGCCTTTGCGGCGTCGTGCGACGCAAGGCTCGTCTGCACCGCGTTCTGCGCGGCGACGACCTGGCGGACGGCTTCCTCCTTGGTCCGCGTGAGTCGCGCGGATGCGCTTTCCGCATCGTTGCGCGCCTGCATCAGCACGGCCGAGCGCAGGCCGCCGTCGTACAACGGAATCGTCACGCCGAGGAACACGCCGCCGCCGTAGCGGCTGCCGTTCAGGTTGACGGTCGGTGCCTGGTCGCCGATCGCCGGCAGCGCGGAGATGGACGTGCCGCCGCTCGCGTACGATGTCGACGCGGACAGGAATATCTTCGGCATGAATGCGGCTTCCGCGGCCTTGATCTTCGCGCGATTGGCCTTTTCGAGTGCGAACGCGCCCTGCAGGTCGGGGCGGCGCGCGATTGCATCCGACACGATCGCGTCGACCGACGAGCCGAGCGCGGGCGGCAGCGGCCGCTTCGGCAGTGCGGCGATGGCCGGCTTCGACAGCGGCGAGATGCCGAGCGCGGAGACGAGGGCGAGGTAGCTGTCGCTCTCCGTGCCGTTCGCCTGCACGAGCGCGAGGTTTGCCTGCGCGCGGTTCTGCGTCGCCTGTGCGAGCTCGACGACCGTGCCGACGCCGTGCTTGAGCCGCGCGCGGGAGGCTGCGAGGATCGCGTCCGCGTTCGCGAGGCCCTGCTGTGCGCTGAGTGCGCGCGAGCGCGCGGCCTCGTAGCGGTAGTACGCGACGGTCACGTCATGGATGACCTGCTGGTGCACGGCAGTGAACGCGACGTTCGATGCGATCGACGCCTGCTCGGCCGCTTCGACGCGCGCCGCGCGGCCACCGAAATCGAACAGCAGCCATTGCAGCGACAGCGCTGAGATGGTGCCGTGCACGGTGGAGTTGCTCGACGAGTCGCCGAGGATCGACGATGTCGAGCCGTGGTTCGCCTGGTACCCACCCATGGCTGTCGCGGACAGCCTCGGCAGGTAGGTGGCCTTGGCCAGGCCGACCGCGAGCGCCGCGTTGCGTGCATCGTTCCACGCGATGCGGGTCAGCGGGTTCGACGATTCGGCGAGATCGATCAGCTCGGGCAGCGTATACGCGTGCGCGGCATCGAGCGCGGCCGGCGGTGAGACCGATGCAAGCGCGGGCGATGCGGGCAGTGTGTAGTCGTGCGAACCTTGCGCGGACGCGCGCGGCGGGCCCGGCACGATGTCGCCCGCGGCCGACGTTTGCGGCTGCCACGGGCGGTCGGACGCCTCCGGCGCCAGATCGATCGACGACGTCGCGCAGCCGGCCAGCGCGACGGCGGTCGCGAGGGCGGCGGCGGCGATCGAGGCGGCCGGCGGTTCAGGTAGGCGCATGGGGGGCAGGCTCCTTCGGTGTGGCTTGACGGGCGGCGTCGGCGATGTGCGCGAGCCGCGTGTCGATCAGGTTCAGCAGCGCGTCGCGCGCAGGGTCGGTAGGGGCGGCGCCCGCCAGGGGGGCCGGCGGCGCGGGCGAATCCGCGTGGCGTGCGGCTTCGTCGTCGCGCGGCTCGGTCACGCGGGCGAGCTGCGCGCCGATCGCCGCGTCGCCGGGCTTGCGTTCGGCGAGCAGGAATAGCGGGCCTTCGAGCGCGCCGAGTTCCGCGAGCGCGCGCCGCCGCGTGGCGAGCCACGTGGCGGCCGGCCGCACCCATGACGGCTCGTAGTGGACCAGCCCGAGCTCCTGCGCGATCGCGCCGTGGCGCGCGAACGCCTCGGCCGCGAGCGCGCGCCGCTCTGCCGGCTGCGCGACCTGCACGAGGCGCAGCCACTGGTCGATCAGCGCCGCGAGCCCGACGTCGATCTGCTTGCCGATGCTGACGGGCCAGATGCGCGTGAACACGAGATACACGACGACGTTGCCGAGCAGGATGCCGATCGTGCGATCGCGCGCGATCGTCAGGTCGAAGCCGGGGCCGGCGCCCTGGATCACGCACAGGAAAAACGCGAACGCGATCTGGAAGCCGGCATACGCGATGCGAGGCGAACCGAACGCGACCCATGCGGCGAGCCACCCGCCGGCGAACACCAGTGCCATCAGGTGGCCGACCGACGACAGCGACGGCACGACGAATACCAGTGCCGCGGTGCCGAGCAGCGCGCCGACGATGCAGCCGAGGATCCGCAGCGTGAGCTTCTCGACCGTCTCGGCCGTCGAGCCGAGCGACACGATGTAGCAGGTGACGACGCACGTATGGATGCCCGACCAGTCGAGCTGCGAATACAGCAGGTAGCAGAAGATCGCGGCGGCGGTTGTCTTCAGCGCATAGCGGATGTGGTCGGGATTGGTGCGCGCGTCGGGCAGGAAGAAGCCGCCGCGCTGTGAGGGTGGCGGGGCGGCTTCGGGGGTGGCTGCAGGCGTGTCGGGTTCAGCTGCCGAAGCTGCCGAAGCTGCCGAAGCTGCCGAAGCTGCCGAAGCTGCCGAAGCTGCCGAAGCTGCCGAAGCTGCCGAAGCTGCCGAAGCTGCCGAAGCTGCCGAAGCTGCCGAAGCTGCCGAAGCTGCCGAAGCTGCCGAAGCTGCCGAAGCTGCCGAAGCTGCCGAAGCTGCCGAAGCTGCCGAAGCGAAGCGACATCGGTCGTTGCGGCCGGTTCCGCGAAATGCGTGATCGCCGCATGGAGATCGGTTGCCGCGACGCGCGCGAGCGGCGGCAGCGTGTCGGCCGGCGGCAGCGCGAGCGTCACGTCGATCGGGTAGCCGCCCTGTTCGAGGATGTCGGCCATCTCGTCGAGCGTTGCGGCGGTCGGGGTGGCGTACGCGTCGGGCAGCCGCGCGCCCGGTTCGCGATCGGCCAGCGCGACGCCAACGAGCAGCGCAGTGCTCGACGCCACGGCCTGCCGCAATGCCGCGAAGTCGGCGGCGGACGACGAGCCTTCGAGTTTCGACAGCTTGAGCCACGTGAGCAGCTGCTTGTCGCCTTCGTGCAGGCAGGCATCGAATGCGTCGCGGGCTGCATCGTCGCCGCGCAGCCGCTGCGCGGCGAGCCGCAAGCGCTTCGCGAGCTGCGCGTGCGCGAGCTTGCGCGGCGACGGCGCGATCAGCAGGTTGACGACGATCGCGACGCCGACCGGGATCGCGATCGTCAGCCAGATGTACAGCAGCGCGCGGGTCGCGGCTTCGCCAAACGGCGCGAGGCCGAGCTGGTCGAGCCCGAAGCCGACGATCATCGCGAGGATCGCGCCGACGGGGCGCAGCTTGCTGGCCGATGTCAGGTACAGGAGGGCGACAGACAGCACGGCCATGCACGCGACCCGCAGGATCGAATAGTCGATGCTGAAGATCGCGATGCCGAGCACGAGCCCGATCACGATCGTGACGATCACCAGCAGCGCGGCCGCGAGCACGACGCTCGTCACGCGGTCGGCCCGGATCATGAAGAACACGACGTACGCGGACAGCGCGGCTTCGGGCGTGCCGTAGGCGGCCGTCACGAGCGCGGTCAGCGCGCAGATCAGCGCGACCCGCACGGCAATCGACGCGCGCCCCGGAAACGGCGCGAGCAGTCGCAGGACTTCGCGCGGGCCCGGCGAGCGAACCTCAGCGGCAGGCAGTGCCATGCCGGACCTCGACGATCGCGCTGGCGCCGACGCGCACGAGCTTGCCGTCGGGTTCGTCGAGCTTCACGCGCACGGGGAAGCGCTGCGCGACGTGCACCCAGTTCACCGAGTTCTGCACGATCGGCAGCGTGCGCGGCAGGTTGATGCGGGCGCTGTCGGCGATGCCTGCGCCGATGCCGACGACCTTGCCCGTCAACGGGCGGCTGCGGTCGATCATCGAATAGACGGTCGCGCAGTCGCCGACCGCGATGCGGCTCAGCGACGTCTCGCGGAAGTTGCCGACGGCGAACCATTCGCTCGCATCGATCAGCGTGAAGATCGACTGGTTCGGCGTAAGAGTTTCGCCGGCGAGCACGCTCAGGCCCGTGACGAGGCCGTCGTGCGGCGCGCGTACGACGGTGTCTTCGAGCGCGTGCTGGGCGCGGGCCAGCGCGGCCTCGCGCGCATGCAGCGTCGCGATCGCGTCGGCCTCGTCGCCGATCGTCTGCGCGGACGCGCGCTGCTGTTCCTGTGCCTGCGCGAGCGACACGGCCGCGTCTCGCTGGCGGACCTTCGCCTGGTCGAACTGCTGCGCGCTGACGTAGCCCTGCGCGGCGAGCGGTGCGAGCCGGTTCACGTCGCGCGTTGCAAGGTCGTGATTCTGCGTCGCGCGCTTGACCTGCTCGGCGGCCACGGCCGCGTTCGAGCGCTCGCCGATCAGCGAACGGCGGCGCGTGTCGAGCGATGCGCGGGCGAGCTCGAGGTCGGCCTGCGCCTGGGCAACCGTCAGCCGGTACGGCACGGGATCGATGACATACAGCAGGTCGCCCTTCGCGACGCGCTGGTTTTCATGCACCGCGAGCTGGACGATGCGGCCGCCGACCGGTGACGCGACATGCACGACGTCCGCGTCGATCGACGCGTCGTCGGTGGACGGGTAGGCCGTCGTGCGGTGATACGCGTATGCGAGCGCCGCGATGCCGAGCGCGACGATCGCCAGTGCGATCACGCGGCCTTTGATGGAGGGGCGGGCGGTGCCGGCGGCCTTCATGCGAACGGCCCCGTGCCGGTGAGCCATACGATCACGGCGACCACGAGCCCGATCGCGGTGCAGACGGCAAGCTGGTAGGGCACCGTGGCGGCCCAGCCGGTCGCGACGAACACGCGGTGCGCGACGATTGCGCCGACGACACCGACGATCGCGCTGACGAGCCAAAGCGGGAAATACGCGCCGAACAGGACGTACGACGGTGCGCCGCGCGATGCGCAGCCCGCGAGCGGCAGGGCTGGCGCCAGGACGGCAGCGGCGCGCAAGGGCGCGCGCGGCGTTGTTTTTCTCATGGGGTGACGAGCTCGACGTTGGGGGTGGATGCCGGGCGCGGCGCAACGCGGATCGTCGCCGCGACGACGATTCCGGGATACGGAGCCGATAATAAATCAGTGCGATGCGGATCGCCAGCCACCCGGCTTGCGCACCGTGGGGGTGTTGCCGGTCGGGGGGGCACGTCCGCACGTCCGGCATCGTGTTTCGGCAATCGAGGCCGGACCGGCGCGATTCTGCCAGTGCAAGCTCGCGTAGGGTTGCTAACGGACTGTAAAGGATCGTCAGACGAACGAGGGGAGCTGAATTTGCCGTATTGACAGGGCGGAATCGGGGTGGAAGCGGTCGATTGCCGCTCGAATGCACGGGAATTCAGTCGGTTGGACAGGCAGGTGCGCGATGTTGGCGAGCCGGTCGACAGGATTCGAAGCGCGGCAGCGCGTCGCGATCGGCGACGCGGATCTGCGGCGGGCGTTTGGCCCGGATTGTCTGCTGGTCTGCGAGGGCGACTGCGCGCAGCGCCATCGGCTTCGCGTGGCGACGGGTGGCGCTTTCGGGCGCCACTCGGACGTTCGCGTCGATCACCTTGCCGGCCGTCTCGAAGTGGCTGACCTGGATGGGCAAGCGCGACGGGCGCGCATGCCGGTAGCGGGGCGCTTCAGGAAGTCGTCGACCGCGCTCGCTTCGGGCCGGCCGATGACGCCGCGGCCGGGCGTTGCGACGAGCGGCGTCGAAGCCAGGCCGGCGACCGGTCGTCGCAGCCGCGATCTGTGTACCATCGTACGTATGGCGCGACGCGCCGCACGGCGCCCCACGGCCTCGTGCGACACGTGTCGCGGAAGCGGTAAAGCGGTATCGCAACAAAGGTGAGCGTTCCATGCGAAGTTTCTTTGTCCGGTTCATTGCAATCGGCGTGCTGTTCCATCTGTACGTCGGGATGCGGATCATTCCCGATGCGTTCACGTCGCCGGTCGCGCGGACGATCGCGGCGCTCGTGCTGGCGAGCTTCGTCGTACTGATCCCGGTCGGCATGTTCTCGCGCCGCTTCGACGAAGGCTGGGCTGCGACGCTGGCCGGCTGGGCCGGCTCGCTCGTGATGGGCTTCTTTTCGTCGCTGCTCCTGCTGACGTTCCTGCGCGACTTCGTGCTGCTTGGCGTATTCGGATGGCGGCATCTCGGGCACGACGGCGCGTGGCCTGCTGCGGCGACCGACACGGCGCTCGGTGTGCTGGCCGGTGCGGTGCTCGTCACCGCGATCGGGTTCGTCGGTGCACGCCGCACGGCGGCGGTCAAGCGCGTGTCGATCCCGGTCGCGGGGCTGCCGGCGGAGCTCGACGGGCTGTCGATCGTGCAACTGTCCGACATCCACGTCGGGCCGACGATCAAGCGGCCCTATGTCGAACGGATCGTGCGCGCGGTCAACGCGCTCGATGCCGATCTCGTCGTCGTGACGGGCGACGTGGTCGACGGCTCGGTGAAGCGCCTGCGCGAGCATACGGCGCCGCTCGGCCGCATGCAGTCGCGCCACGGCAGCTTCCTGGTGACGGGCAACCACGAGTATTACGCGGGTGCGCATGCATGGATCGACGAATTCCGGCGCATCGGGCTGACGGTGCTGCTCAACGAGCACGTGCTGATCGAACACGACGGCGCGCACGCGGTGCTCGCGGGCGTCACCGATTTCACGGCGGGCGGGTTCGATCCCGCCCATCGCAGCGACCCTGTGCAGGCGCTGGCGGGTGCGCCGCGCGACGTCGGCACGAAGATCCTGCTCGCGCACCAGCCGCGCAGCGCGGAAGCGGCGAACCGCGCCGGTTTTACCGTGCAGTTGTCGGGGCATACGCACGGCGGCCAGTTCCTGCCGTGGCCGCCGTTCGTGCGGCTGCAGCAGCCGGTGATCGGCGGGCTGAGCCGCTTCGGCGATCTGTGGCTCTATACGAGCCGGGGCACCGGGTACTGGGGGCCGCCGAATCGCTTCGGCGTGCCGTCCGAGATCACGCTGATCCGGCTGACGCGCGGCGGGTAGGGCGCGCGCTCCCGTTCGGAAAATTCATCCGTGGGGCCGGTGCTGGCCCGTCATCAACGGGAGCAGGTCCTGGCCGGCGGCCATCACTCGATGCGGGCGATGTCGTCGAAGTCGAAGCGCGGGCTGCGCGGGAACAGGCCGGCCGGATCGCCGTAGCCGAGATTCACGAGGAAGTTGCTCCTGATCGCGGTGCCCGCGAAGAACGCGGCATCGACCTTCGCGCCGTCGAAGCCGGACATCGGGCCCGCGTCGAGGCCGAGTGCGCGCGCGGCCAGGATCAGGTACGCGCCCTGCAGCGACGAATTGCGGAACGCGGTGGCCTCGATCAGCGCATCGTTGCCGGCGAACCAGCTGCGTGCGTCGGCGTGCGGGAACAGGCGTGGCAGGTGCTCGTGGAATGCCATGTCCATGCCGACGATCGCGGTGACGGGCGCGGCCATCGTCTTCGCGCGATTGCCTTCGGACAGCGCGGGCTTCAGGCGCGCCTTCGCTTCGGGCGACTTGACGAACACGAAGCGCGCGGGGCTCGCATTCGCCGATGTCGGGCCGAATTTCGTCAGCTCGATCAGCCGGTGCAGCAGCGCGTCGTCGACGGGTTTGTCCTGCCACGCGTTGTGCGTGCGGGCGGTGAGAAACAGTTGATCGAGGGCGGAGTCGGACAGCGTCGTCATGATGGGATCCGGAAAGAAAGCGGCCGGATCGCGCCGGCCGGCGTGGCGGAAGAAGGAAAGCGGCACCCCGCGGCAGGGCGGGCCGCGACACGCCGCGATGATAGCGTGATGCGCGAACGCGCTTCGCGGGGCGCAGCGATTTCCTTTCATCCGCGAATGACAGCGCATGGCAGTGTGCGATGCCGTTGGCTAGTATGCAGGCATGCACTGTTCGCACCATTCATCGCCCGTTCCTTTTCGACATGTCGACGCCCGATCTCTTCGCTGACACGCCCGCGCCCGACGTGGACTGGTACCCGGACTGGCTGGCGCCGCCCGATGCCGATTGCGCGCTGGTCGCGCTGATCGACGAGGTCGCGTGGCGGCAGGACACAATCCGCACGCCGCGCGGACGCATTCCGTTGCCGCGGCTCACCGCCTGGCAGGGCGAGCCGGATGCCGTCTATGTGTATTCGGGGATCCGCAACGTGCCGGCGCCGTGGACGCCAGCCGTGCTCGACCTGAAGCGCGCAGTCGAGGCGACGTGCGGCGCGCGTTTCAACAGCGTGCTGCTCAATCGTTACCGCAACGGGCTGGACAGCCTCGGCTGGCACGCGGACAACGAGCCCGAGCTTGGCGATGCGCCGGTGATCGCGTCGGTGAGCCTCGGTGCGATGCGCGTGTTCGACCTTCGCCATCGCGCAACCGGCGTCACGCATGCGTATCGACTCTTGCATGGCAGCCTGCTCGTGATGCGCGGGCGCACACAGGCCGAATGGCAGCATCGTGTGCCCAAGGCGCCGGGCGTGCAGGGCGAGCGCGTGAACCTGACGTTCCGGCGTGTGATGCCGGTTGGCACGAGCCGGTAACGACCCTCGTCATCGACGGGCACGGATCGCAGGGCGATTCCCGCCCCGTTTTTTCGATTCATGTGCGACCGATGCAGGCAAGCGATCGCGTGTGCGGCACGTTGCCGCATGAGCGCTGAACCATGCGGTCGAAACGGCGCTGAGGCCCGCGCCATATGGGTTTCAGGAAAATTTGATCGACCGCCCGGTTCCGATAGATGAGTGAAACCTCTGATGGTGCGTCGCAACAATCCTTGACTAGACTGTCGAATGGCAGAAGCGCGTCGCATCCCGGCGCGATCCTTTCGACATGCCTCAAGCGTTACCGATACGGTGCGCAAGGGGGCAGGAGCAAAACGCGTGACCGTATTCGACCCTTCCTTCGAACCCTCGCTGCACGTCTTTGAACAAGACGGCGGATGGCAATGGGCGCTGACGGTGAAGCGGGCGACCGGCGTCGGCGTGAAAGTCGTTGCGTTCAGCCGGGAAGGCTTTCGCGGCGAAGCCGAGGCTTACGCCGCCGGCCAGCTAGCCCGCGCCGAGTATGACGCCGCCGTGACGGCCTGACGCCGTCGCGTCGATCCCGCCCGAGGATCGTCTTCACTGTTCACCGCCCGCCGCAGGGTGGTTTTTCTCGATCGCCTTCAGTTTTCCGTCCATCCGTTCGCCCGTCGCGCTGCGTTACGCCCGTCGCGCGATGGCCCATGCGGCGCGCCAGTGCGCTTGTCCGTCCGCGCCCGCGGCGCCAAATGGTCCGTACCATTCGACACGTATTTGCCATACGCCGCGCTTAACGTCCCTGCACGGCGTCCATCGCGCCGGCACTGCGGCTTCGCGCTGCGGGCTGAACGCCGGATGCCGGACGACGACCCATCGACAAGAACGCAGGTCATGTGCGACGACAGAACCGACAACCGCTGCCATGCGCGCGTCGAATTCGCGTCGCTCGGCGATCCCGACGCGGATGCGACGCTGCGGCAACTGCTCACCGCCGGCCCGCTGGCGGAGCCGCGGCTGCCCGACATGCTGCAGCCGTTGCGCGTGCGCCTGCGGCTCGCGGCGAATCCCGATGCGGCTGCCGCCGCACCGGCTTCGGCGGCGCGCATGCCGTGACACCAGAGGCCGCGCGCTGACGTGGCCGGATATCGTAATAACATATGAGGTATTGCGTCGGAAGGACGATGACGTCCTTCTTCACAAGGAGCCACCCATGCAACTGTCCCAGCTCGGCGGGCATGTCGCCCAGTCCGGTTTCGCCGAACGGCAGAAGCACGCCCAGGCGCTGATGTTCGGCATGGCCGACATCAACGAATATGTTTCCGGCGGCGTCTGCTATGACGCCGCGGCCTATGTCCGCTACCTGCTGCGCGGTGACGCGATGATCGCGCCCGGTGCGCTGCTCGACACGATCGGCCAGCACTGGAGAACGCGGTTCAACTTCGAGACCGGCGATGAATGGGACGGGCGCGCGAGCATTCCGGCGGGAACCGCGGTCGGCTTCTCGCGGGGCGGCACGGTCTTTCATGCCGCGATCGCCGTCGGCGGCAGCCGGATCCGGGCGATCAACGGGGGCCGTCTGGGCAGCGGATGGATGTACGCGGTCGATCTTGCGCGGGTGCTCGAGCCGGACGCGGCCGGCGGCTTCACGTATGACCGCGCGAACATCCGGGTTCTCCTGTCACGCCTGTAGGCGGCGACGGCCACGCCGGCCGCTATCCTTCTGCCGCTCGCCGCTCGCCGCTCGCCGCTCGCCGCTCGCCGCTCGCCGTCCAAACGCTCGGGCGGCCGGCTTCCCGCCGTCCGGCGATTTCCGCATGGCGTCGCGCTGTCCATCGCTGCTATCCTCTCGACCGTGAATGACTATTCGTGGGGCCGTGGATGCGCATGCTGCGCCGCGGCGATGCACGCGGGTGCGAGCCTGCGTGCGCGCTGAGGTAGCATGGCCGCCTGTCCACGCCGATCCATGACCCGTTTCGTGATTGATTTCCTTCCGTCCATGTCCACATGGCCAAGACAACGATGAGCGGTGCGCCTGAATCCGCTGCGCCCGGCGACGACGAATCGTCCGGCGGCGCGTCGTCCTATCTGGTGCCCGGGCTCGAACGCGGGCTGCGGATCCTCGCCGAATTCTCCGCGCGCGAGCCGGTGCTCGGCGCGCCCGAGTTGTCGAAGCGCATCGGCATTCCGCGCACGACCACGTTCCGCCTGCTGCAGACGCTCGAAGCGCTCGGTTTCCTCGAGCGTGTGAACGGCGACCGCTATTTCCGGCTTGGCGTCGGCGTGCTGCGGCTCGGCTTCGAGTATCTGAATTCGCTCGAACTGACCGATCTCGGCGCCCCTGTACTCGAGCGGCTGCGCGACGCGACCGGCCTGTCGACGCATCTGCTGATCCGCGACCAGCGCGACGTCGTATTCGTCGCGAAGGCGCAGAGCAACGCGTCGATGTTCGGTTCGGTGAAGGTGCACGTCGGCACGCGCCTGCCCGCACATGCGACCGTGCACGGCCACGTATTGATGGGCGACCTGACGCGCGACGCGTTGCGCCAGCTCTATCCGGAAAAAAAGCTCGAGCAGTTCACCGAGCGCACGCCGGGCACCGTCGACGAGCTGTACGAACGCGTGCGCCATTACGCGCGCCTTGGCTACGCGGTCAGCGAGGCGGCGTTCGAGAGCGGCATTTCGGCAGTCACGGCGCCCGTGCGAGATCATTCGGGCTCGATCGTTGCGGCGATCACCGCGACGGTGCCGCGCTCGGAGATCGGCGAGGCCGGCGAGAAGGAACGGCTCGTCGAAGCCGTGTGCGGCGCGGCGGTCGATCTGTCACAGCGGCTGAACTATCGTCCGCTCGAAAGCGACCCGACGTTCGCGCACGCGCGCCACAAGGTCGCGATGTTCTGATCCGTCGAACGAACCGCGTTGCGCGCCTTCGCCAGAAAAAAGAGCAGCCCCGCGGGCTGCTCTTTTCGTTTCCGGCATCGGGCGCATGCGCCCGATGCCGCTCAGAACGAGTGATGAATGCCGGTGAGCACGATCACCTGATTCGCGGTGCTCGACACGCCTGCCGTGAAGAACGCAGCCTTCGCGCCACCCGAGCCGTGCTCGTACAGCACGTTCGCATAAAGCTGCGTGCGCTTCGACAGCGAATAGATGTCGCCGAGCTCGACTTGCGTCCAGCGGCGGCCGGCCAGCGTGGTGGTTGCCGCGCCGCCCGCGATCGTGTTGAACGCGCTGCTGCGGTAGTTCACGCCCGCGTCGTAGCTCTGGAACGTGTCCGAAAAACCGTTCGACTGCATCTTCGTGCGCGTGTACAGCCCATGCACGAGGAAGTCGCCGAACTGGTAGGACGCGCCCGCCCCGATGTTCTCCACCTTGCTCGCGGTATAGCCGTTCGCGGTGTTCTGCCCCTGGAACGACGTGATGCCGGTCGTGCCGATCAGGATCGAGCGGTCATGCTCGTTCGAGTACACGGCCGACGCCTTGAACGGCCCGTTCGCATAGTTCAGCGCGATGCCGACCGACTTGCCGGTCGAGAAGTTCGTCGTGTTGCCGAGCGCCATCGTCGCCGCGGCCGAGAAGCCCGCGAAGGTCGGCGAGCGGTACTTGACCGAGTTGTTGTACGGCACGTTGCCGGTCGCGGCGAGCCCGTCGATGTTGCCCGGGTGGAACGCGTACCAGCTCATCGCGAGGTAGGCCGTGCTGAGCGGATCGAGATAGTCGAACGACAGCGGCGTCTGACGGCCCAGCGTCAGCGTGCCGTAGCGTTCCGAGCCGAGGCCGACGAATGCCGCGCGGTTCCAGATCGTGTTCGCGGTCGCGAACTGGCCATTGTTCGTATAGAAGCCGTTTTCGAGCTGGAAGATCGCCGACAGACCGTTGCCGAGGTCTTCCTTGCCCTTCAGGCCCCACCGATCGGGCTGCGTATTGCCCTGGATCATCGCCCACTTCGCATGGCCGCCGACGTTGTTCACGTACGCGACACCCGCATCCATGCTGCCGTACAGCATCACGCTGCTTTGCGCCCACGCGCCCGACGCGGCGCCCAATCCGATCACTGCTGCTGCTGCTACCGCATGCTTGACCATTTGATCTCCTGAATCTCCAACCTGATGAAAACGTGTCGTGGCGGCACGCGCAGGAACGGCCGGCCGTCGCGCGTTTTCGCCATCGAGTGGGCATTCGTATGTTCCATATAAGGAACAGTGTGCCTCTGATGGAATGGAGTATAGAGGCGTCGAGCGCCGGATCAAAAATAAATTTTTCGGGACGGATGGGTTTTCGACCGATGCCCGGCATCGGTGCGAGATGTCTCTAAAAAGCCGCTAAATCCCTGCCATACAACAAAAAATTACATTCGATAAGGCAGCCGAAGGCGATCGTCGACCCATCGGTCAGTGTTTTCCCTAGGACATGCAGCTTTTTGTTTTACTCGTGAAAAGTCACTCCTATAATCACCATCCATAAACTGCTGTTCCGGGTATGGAACAAATCGGAACAAACCGAGAGTCGATCAGAAGGAAGGGTGTGAGATGTCTGAACAATGGGTTTGCGCCGGGCACGCCGGCGCGCTGTCGGAAGACACGCCGATCGAGTTCAAGCGGACCGACGGCGTCGAAATCGGGATCTACCGCGTCGGCGACGACGTGTATGCGCTCGAGAACGTGTGCCCGCATGCGTACGCGCTGCTGACGCAGGGGTTCGTCGACGAAGGCACGGTCGAATGCCCGCTGCACGAGGCCGTGTTCGACATCAGGACGGGCGAATGCCTGAAGGGTCCGGGCGGGCGCGCACTGAAGCAGTACGCGGTGCGTCTGGCGGGCGAGGAAATCCAGATCAAGGTGGAATGACATGAAAGAAGCGACCGTCAACTTCAATCCCTTCCTGAAGCCGTGGGTGGCGCCGCAGCCGAACAACGTCGCGGGCAAGGGGCAGATCGAGATCCCCGGCCAGGTCGAGAACCAGGTCTGGCAGAACCGCAAGGCCGCACCGACCCAGTACGAGAACGACCTCGGCGATGCGCTCGAACGCGTGTTCGAAGCCGGCGCGACCGAGCTGGACGATGTCGTCGCGGGCTTGAACCGGATCGGTTTCCGCGCGCCGGACGGCACGGCGTGGACACCCGAGCGCTTCCGCGCCGAAATGGCCTCGCTGGCGGAATGAGCGCGCGAGCCGCGTGACCGCCGACCCGACGACAACCGCATCCGGAGCACACTGATGACGTCCCCCGTACAACACGCAGTCCAACACGACCCGGTCCGTGACTATCTCGACCGCGGCATCAAGAACTACTGGTATCCCGTCGCGCCGAGCTGGCAGGTGTCGAACGCACCGGTCGGCCTCACGCGGCTGTCCGAGCAGATCGTGCTGTGGCGCGATCACGACGGCAAGGTTCACGCGCTCGAGGATCGCTGCCCGCACCGCGGCGCGCGCCTGTCGCTCGGCTGGAACCTCGGCGGCAACATCGCGTGCTGGTATCACGGCATCGAAGTCGACGGCGGCGGCACGGTCAACCGCGTGCCGGCGGTGTCGAACTGTCCGCTCGAAGGCACGAAGTGCGTGAAGTCGTATCCGGTCGAGGAGAAGGCCGGCGCGATCTTCCTGTGGTTCGGCGACGCAGCGCACGGCGAGCCGGCGCCGCTGAACCTGCCCGAGGAACTGGTCGCCGACGAGTACGGCCACTTCCTGTGCGTATCGAACTGGAAGTGCAATTACCAGTACGCGATCGACAACGTGATGGACCCGATGCACGGCGCGTACCTGCATGCGACGTCGCACTCGATGGCCGAAGGCGACAAGCAGGCCGACATGCGCGTGCGCAAGACGGAAACGGGCCTGATGTTCGAGAAGATCGGCCAGCGCGACGTGAACTTCGACTGGGTCGAGCTTGGCGAAACGGGTTGCCTGTGGATGCGCCTTGCGATTCCGTACAAGCAGAAGTTCGGCCCGGGCGGCAACTTCGGGATCATCGGCTTCGCGACGCCGGTCGACGGCGACAACTGCCAGGTCTACTTCTGGCGCACCCGCAAGGTCAGCGGCTGGCAGCGCGACGTGTGGCGCTTCATGTACCGCAACCGCCTCGAGGGCCTGCACTGGGATGTGCTCGAGCAGGACCGCTACGTCCTCGAAAGCCTCGCGCCGCACGCGCGCGATCACGAATACCTGTACCAGCACGACGTCGGCATCACGCGCGTGCGCCGGATGCTGCGCCAGCGTGCGCAGGAGCATCTTTCCGCGCTCGACACGCATCGCGCGGCGCAGGCCGCAGCGGAGCCCGCGAATGGCTGAGCGCACTCCGGTCGTGTCGCTCCCGGGGCGCCGCGTGCTCGTCACGGGCGGCGCGCGCGGGCTCGGCGCGGCGTTCGTGAAGGCGCTCGTCGACGCGGGCGCGCAGGTCGCGTTCGGCGACGTGCTGGCCGACGAAGGCCGCGCACTTGCCGCGCAGCTCACGCAAGCCGGCCACGTCGCGCATTTCTTCGCGCTCGATCTCGCCGATCCGGCGAGCGTCGCGGCGTTCGTCGCGCAGGGCGCGGCAGCGCTCGGCGGCATCGATGCGCTGATCAACAACGCGGCGATCACGAACTCGGGCGGAAAGCTGTCGACGGAGCTCGACGTGTTGACCTGGGACGCCGTGATGAACGTGAACGTGCGCGGCGTGTGGCTCGTCAGCAATGCAGCGCTGCCGTACCTCGCGCAGTCGGGTCGCGGCGCGATCGTGAACCTCGCGTCGGACACCGCGCTGTGGGGCGCGCCGAAGCTGCTCGCGTACGTCGCGAGCAAGGGCGCGGTGATCGCGATGACGCATGCGCAGGCGCGCGAATTCGGCGCGCACGGCGTGACGGTCAACGCGATCGCACCGGGGCTCACCGAAGTCGAGGCGACGGCCTACGTGCCGGCCGAGCGCCACGCGTTCTACATGCAGGGCCGCGCGCTGACGCGTGCCCAGGTGCCCGACGACGTAACGGGCCCCGTGCTGTTCCTGCTGTCGGACGGCGCGCGCTTCGTGACGGGTCAACTGCTGCCGGTGAACGGCGGCTTCGTAATGAATTGAAGTTTTCACACCGAATGAAGGAGAGGACGATGGCGGACGCCGATCTCGAACGCAAGTCGTGGGACCAGCCGGAAGGCGCAAGCTTCAACGACTGGATGGAAGGGCGCGTGGCGCGCTATGCGACACGTCGCTACGACTGGGACGCGCTGAAGTTCCAGGCCGACTACGACCCGAAGTACCGCCGTGCGCAGATGCGTTACGTCGGCACGGGCGGCACGGGCGTCGCGAAGGACGTCAACACGGTGCCGGCCGGTGGCTTCACGTTCTCGACGATGGTCATCCCGGCCGGCAATATCGGCCCGAGCCACATCCATATGGATGTCGAAGAAATCTTCTTCGTGCTGCGCGGCAAGATGAAGGTGATCTGCGAGCGCGACGGCGAGACGTGGGAAGCGGTCCTCGGCGAGCGCGACCTGATCTCGGTGCCGCCGGGCGTGTATCGCACGGAAATCAACATCGGCGAGGAAGACGCGCTGATGTGCGTGATGCTCGGTTCGCCGAAGCCGATCACGCCGACGTATCCGCCCGATTCGCCGCTCGCGAAGATCAAGCGTTGAGACGGAGCAGGTGAAGCAATGAGTGTCATCGACAAACGTGAACGCGACCGCACCGCGGCGTTCGCCGCGCTGCTCGGGCAGTTTCCCGAGCAGCGTTGCGCGGCCGGCGCGGCGGGCACGATCGGCTACCGCGAGGCTGGCGCAGGCGAGGCCGGCGCGCAGCGTGCGGGCCGTGCGCTGCCCGTCGTGCTGCTGCACGGCATCGGCTCGGGCGCCGCATCTTGGGTCCGCCAACTCGACACGCTTGGCGCGTCGCGCCGCGTGCTCGCGTGGGACGCGCCCGGTTACGGCGTGTCGACGCCCGTGCACGGCGCGTCGCCGGCCGCCGCCGATTACGCGGCATCGCTGAACGCGTGGCTCGAGGCGCTCGGCATCGAACGCTGCGTGCTGGTCGGGCATTCGCTCGGCGCGATCATCGCGGGCGGCCTCGCCCGCGTGATGCCCGCGCGGATCGCCGGACTGCTGCTGGTGTCGCCTGCGGGCGGCTACGGCAGCGCACCGGCCGACACGCGCGAATCGCGCCGCGACGCGCGGCTCGCGATGCTCGCGGAACTCGGTCCGGCCGGGCTCGCCGAGCAGCGCAGCGGCAACATGCTGTCCGGTTTCGCGAACGAGGATGCGCGTGCATGGGTGCGCTGGAACATGGCGCGCATCGTGCCGGCCGGCTATGCACAAGCCACGCATCTGCTCGCGAACGCCGATCTCGCGGCCGATCTCGCCGGTTTTCGCGGCCGCACGGCCGTGGCCGTCGGCGCGAACGACGCGATCACGCCGCCCGCCGCGTGCGAACGGATCGCCGCGGCCGCGCACGTCGGGCTGCAGGTGATTCCGCAAGCCGGTCATGCCGGCTATGTCGAGGCACCGGCCGTTTATTCCGCACTGATCGACACGTTCTGCCGTCAGTGCGACCAACAGCGGGGGCTGGCATGAGCGAACCGCTGAAAAATCACGAATCCGAACACGCGAGATCCGAAGCCAGCTACGTGGTGCCCGGCCTCGAACGCGGGCTGCGGATTCTCGCGGAATTCTCGCCGCGCGAGCCCGTGCTCGGTGCGCCCGAGCTGTCGAAGCGGCTCGGCATTCCGCGCACGACGGTGTTCCGCCTGCTGCAGACGCTCGAATCGCTCGGCTTCCTCGAGCGCGCGGACAAGGATCGCAACTACAAGCTCGGCATCGCCGTGCTGCGGCTCGGCTTCGAATACCTGAGCTCGCTGGAGCTGACCGATCTCGGCCTGCCCGTGATCGAGAGCCTGCGCGATGCGACCGGCTTCACGACGCACATCGTGATTCGCGACAGCCGCGACGTGGTGTTCGTCGCGAAGGCGCAGAGCCAGGCGCCGGTGTTCAGCTCGATCCGCGTGAACGTCGGCACGCGCTTGCCCGCGCATGCGACGACGCACGGCCACGTGCTGATGGGCGACCTGTCGTTGAAGGAGCTGCAGGCGCTGTATCCGGAAGGCGCGCTGAACCGGATGACGAACGCGACGCCGGCAACGGTCGACGCGCTGTACGAAGTGATCCGCGAAGATGCGCTGCGCGGCTACGGCGTCAGCAACTCGTCGTTCGAGCGCGGCATCTCGGTGGTCACGGCGCCGGTGCGCAACGAGACGCAGAAGATCGTCGCGTGCATCACGGTGACGGTGCCGCGGCCGGAAATCGACGCGGCGCTGATCGCGGACGGTCTGATCGACAAGGTGCAGCGCGCGGCGGCGGAATTGTCGCGGCGGCTCAATTACCGCTCGGATGACGAGCACACGTTTCTCAAGGCTTTAGGATTGAAATGAGACCCCCACGCATGCTACGCACGCTGCCCCCCGAGGGGGCGGTCAATCCTCTTGGGGCGGCCCGGCGATTAACGAAGTGCCCCGACGTTCGCTTTGCTCACTGCCCCCCGGGGGGGCTGTCGGCCCTCTTGGGGCGGCCCGGCGAGGACCGACGACATGATTGAGATCGATCTGGCCGGGCAGGTGGCGGTGGTGACGGGCGGTTCGTCCGGCATCGGGCTCGCGACCGCCGAACGGTTCCTGCAGGCAGGCGCGTCGGTCGCGATTTGCGGCCGCGACGGCGGCCGTCTCGCACGTGCCGAAGCGATGCTCGTTGAAAAATACCCGGGCGCGCGACTGCTCGCCGCACGTTGCGACGTGCTCGACGAAGCCGATGTGGCTGCGTTCGCACAAGCGGTATCGACACGCTTCGGCCGCGCCGACATGCTGGTCAACAACGCCGGCCAGGGCCGCGTGTCGACCTTCGCCGACACGGCCGACGACGCATGGCGCGAAGAACTCGAACTGAAGTACTTCAGCATCATCCGCCCGACACGCGCGTTCCTGCCGTTGCTGCGCGACGCGCAGGCGCCGACGATCACCTGCGTGAACTCGCTGCTCGCGCTGCAGCCGGAGCCGCACATGGTCGCGACGTCGTCGGCGCGCGCGGGCGTGCTGAGCCTCGTGAAGTCGCTCGCGACCGAACTCGCGCCGCAGCGCATCCGCGTGAACTCGATCCTGATCGGCATCGTCGAGTCGGGCCAGTGGCGCCGCCGCTACGAAGCGCAGGCGCAGGCCGGCGAAAGCTGGGAGGACTGGACGGGCGCGCTCGCCCGCACGAAGAACATTCCGCTGAACCGCTTCGGCAAGCCTGACGAGGCCGCCTGGGCACTCTTTTATCTCGCAACGCATCTGTCGTCCTACACGACGGGCAGCCATATCGACGTTTCTGGAGGCTTTGCACGCCATGTCTGAAAAAACCACGGTTGGCGAGCTGATTGCCGCCTTTCTCGAGCAGTGCGGCGTGAAGACCGCATTCGGTGTCATCTCGATCCACAACATGCCGATCCTCGACGCGATCAACTCGCGCGGCAACATCCGGTATGTCGGCGCGCGCGGCGAGGCCGGCGCGTTGAACATGGCCGACGGCCTGGCCCGCGTGTCGGGCGGCCTCGGCGTCGCCTTCACGAGCACGGGCACGGCGGCCGGCAACGCGGCCGGCGCGATGGTCGAGGCGCTGACGGCCGGCACTGCGCTGCTGCACGTCACGGGGCAGATCGAGACGCCGTACCTCGACCAGGATCTCGCGTACATCCACGAAGCGCCGGACCAGTTGTCGATGCTGGACTCGATTTCGAAGGCCGCATTCCGCGTGCGTACCGTCGAAACCGTGTTGCCGACGATCCGCGAAGCCGTGCGCATCGCGCAAACAGCGCCGACGGGCCCCGTGTCGGTCGAAATTCCGATCGACATCCAGGCCGCCGAAATCGAATGGCCGGAAGATCTCGCTCCGGCACACGTTGCGGTGCGCGAGCACGACGCCGCACGCGTCGCGAAGCTCGCCGATGCACTGGCGGCCAAGCGCCGCCCGCTGCTGTGGCTCGGCGGCGGCGCGCGCCACGCACGCGAGGAAGTCGAACGCCTCGTGAAGCTCGGCTTCGGCGTCGTGACGAGCGTGCAGGGCCGCGGCGTGCTGCCCGAGGATCACCCGGCGACGCTCGGCGCGTTCAACGTGCACGCGTCCGTCGAAGCGTTCTACAAGACCTGCGACGCGCTCGTCGTCGTCGGCTCGCGCCTGCGCGGCAACGAAACGCTGAAGTACAAGCTCGCGCTGCCGCAGCCGCTGTTCCGCGTCGATGCCGACGCGCTCGCCGACAACCGCGGCTATCGCAACGAGCTGTTCGTGCATGGCGATTCGAAGCGCGTGCTGGCCGAGCTGGCCGACCAGCTCGAAGGCCGCCTGTCGGTCGACCCGCAGTTCGCGGCCGATCTCGCGGCAGCCCGCGAGCAGGCGGTGGCCGACGTGTCGAAGGGCCTCGGGCCGTACAAGCAGCTCGTCGACACGCTGCAGGGCGCCATCGGCCGCGACT
Organism: Burkholderia puraquae; assembly: GCF_002099195.1. Classification (GTDB taxonomy): domain Bacteria; phylum Pseudomonadota; class Gammaproteobacteria; order Burkholderiales; family Burkholderiaceae; genus Burkholderia; species Burkholderia puraquae. The sequence continues at coordinate 105,786 of NZ_NBYX01000001.1, forward strand.
ACAACTGGGTGCGCGACGTGACGATCTCGAATAGTACGTGGGGCAACCGCCTGCTGAAGATCTTCGAGCCGCGCTCGGGCGTGCATGCGCTCGGCGGCGGCATCGGCCAGGGCATCCAGATGGGCATCGGCGCGGCGCTGGCCGGCTCGGCCGCGAAGACGGTCTGCCTGGTCGGCGACGGTGGCCTGATGGTCAACGTCGGCGAGCTCGTGACGGCCGTGCAGGAAAACGCGAACGTGATGATCGTGCTGATGAACGACCAGTGCTATGGCGTGATCCGCAACATCCAGGACGCGCAGTACGGCGGCCGCCGCTGCTTCGTGCAGCTGCACCAGCCCGATTTCGCGCAGTTCTGCGCGAGCTTCGGCCTCACGCACTACCGAATCACGTCGCTCGACCAGGCCGAAGCGATCGTGCGCGAAGGGATCGCGAAGGAAGGCCCGGTGATGGTCGAGGTCGACATGCTGTCGGTCGGCTCGTTCGCATCGAACTTCGCGGGCCCGCCGGTGAAGAAGGAAGAGCCGTCGGAGCGGCAATATGCGTAACGGACACGCACGCGGGCACGCACCCGTCGACGTCGCGATGATCGGCTTCGGTGCGATCGGCGCGGCCGTGTACCACGCGGTCGAGCACGATGCGTCGCTGCGTGTCGCGCACGTGATCGTGCCGGAACACCAGCGCGCGGCGGTGCAGGGCGTGCTGGGCGGCGCGGTGGAGGTCGTGTCGTCGGTCGACGCACTGGCCCGCCGCCCCGAATTCGCGCTCGAATGCGCGGGCCACAGCGCGCTCGTCGATCACGTCGTGCCGCTGCTGAGGGCCGGCACCGATTGCGCGGTCGCGTCGATCGGCGCGCTGTCCGATCTCGCGCTGCTCGACGTGCTGGCACAGGCGGCCGACGAAGGCAACGCGACGGTGACGCTGCTGTCCGGCGCGATCGGCGGGATCGATGCGCTGGCATCCGCGAAGCAGGGCGGCCTCGACGAAGTGCTGTACGTGGGCCGCAAGCCGCCGCTCGGCTGGCTCGGCACGCCCGCCGAGGCATTGTGCGACCTGCGCGCGATGACCGAGGAAAAGGTGATCTTCGAAGGCAGCGCGCGCGATGCCGCGCGCCTGTATCCGAAGAACGCGAACGTCGCGGCAACCGTCGCGCTTGCGGGCCTCGGACTCGATGCGACGCACGTGCGCCTGATCGCCGATCCGGCCGTCGCGCGCAACGTGCACCGCATCACGGCGCGCGGCGCATTCGGCGAGATGTCGCTGGAAATGAGCGGCAAGCCGCTGCCCGACAACCCGAAGACGTCCGCGCTGACGGCGTACAGCGCGATCCGCGCGCTGCGCAACCGCGCGGCCCGCTGCGTGATCTGACCGGGCCATTGAATGTCCGCCCGCGCCACGGCGAGGGCGGACGTGCAGAGACAGATTTGTGGGACTTGTGACATGACTCCTTTCGATACGAGCCTCGTACCCGACGGCAACATCCTGATCGGCGGCGAATGGCGGCGCGGCCGTGGCGCGCCTTACGCGAGCATCTATCCGGCCGACCAGTCGCTGAACATGGAAGTGTCGACCGCGAGCGCGGAAGACGCGGCCGACGCCGTCGAGGCTGCCGACGCCGCCTGGCGCCGCGCCGACTGGGCCGGGCTGAAGCCGCATCTGCGCGCGCAGGTGCTGTACCGCATCGCCGATCTGATCATGCAGCGCCACGAGGCGCTCGCGAACCTGCAGCGCCGCGACAACGGCAAGCCGATCGGCGAGACGCGCGTGCTGGTGGCGAGCGCCGCGAATACGTTCCGCTATTTCGCGGCGTGCCTCGAAACGCTCGACGAGGAACTGACGCCGTCGCGCGGCGACTACCTGACGATGAGCGTGTACGAGCCGATCGGCGTGATCGCGGCGATCACGCCGTGGAATTCGCCGATCGCGTCGGATGCGCAGAAGCTCGCGCCGGCGCTGGCCGGCGGCAACGCGGTGGTGCTGAAGCCGGCCGAAGTCACGCCGCTCGTGTCGCTCGCGCTGGCGCGCATCTGCGAGGAAGCCGGCGTGCCGAGGGGCGTGCTGAGTGTGCTGCCGGGCAAGGGCTCCGTGATCGGCGACGTGCTCGTGCGTCATCCGCTCGTGAAGAAGGTGTCGTTCACTGGCGGCACCGAAGTGGGCCGCGGCATCGCGCGCATCGCGGCCGAGAAGCTGATGCCTGTGTCGCTCGAACTCGGCGGCAAGTCGCCGACGATCGTCTGCGACGACGCCGATCTCGATCACGCGGTCAACGGCGTGCTGTACGGCATCTTCAGTTCGTCGGGCGAAGCGTGCATCGCAGGTTCGCGGCTGTTCGTGCAGCGCGCGGTGTACGACGAATTCATGAAACGCCTGGTGGCCGGCGCCCGCAAGCTGCGCGTGGGCGACCCGACGCGGCCCGACACGCAGATGGGGCCGCTGATCACCGCGAAGCACCGCGAATCGGTGGAGCGCTACGTCGCGCTCGGTCTCGAGGAAGGCGGCCGCCTGCTGTGCGGCGGCGAGCGACCGTCGGGCGACGGGCGCGAGAACGGCTTCTTCTATCAGCCGACGATTCTCGAAGGCTTGCCGAATAGCGCGCGCATCTGCCAGGAAGAAATTTTCGGCCCGGTGCTCGTCGCGATGCCGTTCGACGACGAAGCGTCGCTGATCGCGCAGGCGAACGACAGCGTGTTCGGCCTGGCGGCCGGCATCTGGACGCGCGACTACAAGCGCGCCTGGCGCATCGCGCGAGCGCTGGAGACGGGCACCGTCTGGATCAACACGTACAAGCTGTTCTCGATCTCCACGCCGTTCTCGGGCTGGAAGGAGAGCGGGATGGGGCGCGAGAAGGGGCGTCTCGGCATCCGCGAGTACATGCAGCAGAAGAGCCTCTACTGGGGCTTGAACGACGCGCCGCTGCCGTGGGCGAACTGAGCGAAGGGGAATGACGCAATGAGCATCTTGGGAATCGAGCAGATCACGTACGGTGTCGACGACCTCGCGACCTGCCGGCGCTTTTTCGCCGACTGGGGGATGAAGGAAGTCGCGCACGACGACACGCGCGCGCGCTTCGAGACGTTGAACGGCTGCACCGTGCTGGCCGTCAAGGCCGACGATCCGGCGCTGCCGCCCGCATTCGAGGCGGGCCCGACTCTGCGTGAAGTCACGTGGGGCGTCGCGACGCAGCAGGAGCTCGACGCGCTGCGCACGAAGCTCGCCGGCCAGCCCGGCTACTACGCACAGGACGATGCGGTCGGCTGCATCGACCCGAACGGGATGGCGATCCGTGTCGAAGTCACGCGCAAGCGCGAACTCGACATCACGGGCTCGCCGTCGAACGTGTGGGGCCGGACGCTGCGCGTCGACCAGCCGAGCCCGATCTATGCGCGTGCGGAGCCGGTCGAGGTCGGGCATGTCGTGTTCTTCACGAACTGCCTCGACGCGCAGGAAAAGTTCTATCACGCGCTGCTGGGCTTCGAGACGTCCGACCGTTATCCGGGCCGCGGCGCGTTCATGCGCTGCGCGCCGCACGGCGGCCACCACGACCTGTTCCTGCTCGCGCTGCCGAACGGCAAACGCGGCCTGAACCACGTCGCGTTCACCGTGCGCGACATCCACGAGGTGTTCGGCGGCGGCATGCACATCGACCGCTGCGGCTGGGAAACGCAACTCGGCCCGGGCCGGCACCCGGTGTCGTCCGCGTACTTCTGGTACTTCCAGAACCCGGCCGGCGGCCTGATCGAGTACTACGCGGACGAAGACATGCTGACGCCCGAGTGGCAGCCGCGCGAATTCGAGCCGGGCCCGACCGTGTTCGCCGAGTGGGCCGTCGACGGCGGCCTCGACGGCAACACGCGCCGGCAGAAGAACGCGAAGGCGCCGGAAGGCAAGTTCATGACGGAGCGCAAATCGTGAGCGAAGGGAACACACAGGAGCAGGCAGCGCCCGGCACGGTCGTCGTGATCGGCGGCGGCCAGGCCGCCGGCTGGGTGCTGAAGACGCTGCGCGCGGAAGGCTTTGCGGGCCGTCTCGTGATGATCGCCGACGAACCGCATCTGCCGTACGAGCGCCCGCCGCTGTCGAAGGCCGTGCTGGCCGGCGATGCCGACATCGAAACCGTGCGCGTCGTGCGTCCCGACGAATTCGACGCGCTGAACGTCGAAGCATGGCAGCCGGAACGCGCCGCATCGATCGACCGTGCGCGCCGCGTCGTGACAACCGAAAGCGGCCGCGAGATCGAATACGACCGCCTCGTGATCGCGACCGGCGGCACGTCGCGCCGCCTGCCGGACGCGCTCGTGAAGACACCGAACCTGCATTACCTGCGCACGCTCGACGAAGCAGCCGCGCTCGGCGAGAAGCTGCGCGCGAGCCAGCGCGTGCTCGTGATCGGCGGCGGCTGGATTGGCCTCGAAGTCGCGGCGACCGCGCGCAAGCTCGGCGTCGAAGCGGTCGTGGTCGAAGGCGCGCCGCGGTTGTGCGGCCGCTCGGTGCCGCAGATCGTGTCGGATTTCCTGCTCGACCTGCATCGCGCGAACGGCGTCGACGTGCGCCTCGGCGCGGCGCTCGCGTCGCTCGACGCGCAGCCGGACGACGCGTCGAAGGTACGCGCCACGCTCGCCGACGGCACGACGATCGACGCCGATTTCGCGGTGGCCGGCATCGGCCTCGCGCTGAATGCGTCGCTCGCGAGCGATGCGGGGCTGGCCATCGACGACGGCATCGTCGTCGACGAATACGGCGCGACGAGCGACCCGGCGATCTTCGCGTGCGGCGACGTCGCGAACCATCACAACGGCTGGCTGAAGCGGCGCGTGCGGCTCGAATCGTGGGCCAATGCGCAGAACCAGGCGATTGCGGCCGCGAAAGCCGTGCTCGGCATGCGCGTGCCGTACGCGGAGATTCCGTGGTTCTGGTCCGATCAGTACGACGTGAACCTGCAGATCCTCGGCGATCTGCCGGCCGATGCGCAGCTCGTCGTGCGCGGCGAGCTTGCCGCGCGACGCGCGACGCTGTTTTTCGTGGGCGAAGGGCATGTGAGAGGTGTCATCGCCGTCAACAACGCGCGTGAGCTGAAGCTCGCGCGCAAGTGGATGAACCAGGGCCGGGCAGTGGATACGGAAGTCCTGGCAGACACGAGCAAGACACTGGCCTGACCGGGCGACGAGACACAGGAGACACCCCGCATGAGCACTTTCGACAACGTCGTGGCCGGTCGCGCCACGATGGAAGCTGCCGCTTCCACGCCCGGCGCGATCATCGCGCGGCTCGAGCGGCTTCCGGCCAACGCGATGCAGATCCGCGCGCGCGTGCTGATCGGCACCGCGACGTTCTTCGACGGCTTCGACGTGATCACGATCGCGGCGACGCTGCCGCTGCTGATTCACAAATGGGGGCTGTCGCCGACGCAGATCGGCCTGCTGATCGCATCCGGCGCGATCGGCCAGCTGATCGGCGCCTTCCTGTTTCCCGCGCTGGCGGAGAAGCACGGCCGCGTGAAGGCGATCGCGTGGAGCTCGGCCGTGATCGGCATCACGAGCATCGCGTGCGGCTTCGCGCCGACGTTCGAGATCTTCGTACTGCTGCGGATCCTGCAGGGGCTCGGCCTGGGTGGCGAGCTGCCGGTTGCTGCGACGTACATCAACGAAATCACGCGCGCACATGGCCGCGGCCGCTTCGTGCTGCTGTACGAGATCGTGTTCCCGATCGGCCTGCTCGTGTCGATGGCGCTCGGCGCGTGGCTCGTGCCGCGCTTCGGCTGGGAGATCATGTACTTCGTCGGCGGGCTGCCGCTGATCCTGTCGCTCGTGCTGACGCGCCTCGTGCCGGAGTCGCCGCGCTGGCTCGCATCGCGCGGGCGGCTCCCGGAAGCCGGGCGTGCGGTCGGCGTGTTCGAGGCGTCGGTGCGCGGCGAACTGCCGCCGGTCACGCAGGTGGCCGCGTTCGACGAGATGGTGCGCCAGCACCCGAAGCGCCGGATGAGCGACCTGTTCAGCGCCGCGTATCGCAAGCGCACACTCGCGGTGGCGACGCTGTGGGCGACCTGCGGGTTCATCCAGTACGGGCTGTCGACGTGGCTGCCGACGATCTACAAGAACTTCTATCACGCGCCGCTGCAACTCGCGCTGAACCTCGCGGTGATCGGCTCGGTGATGGGCGTGCTCGGGTCGCTGGCCTCCGCGCTGCTCGTCGACAAGCTCGGCCGCAAGCCGGTGATCGTGTGGTCGTTCGTGCTGTGCGCGCTGTCGCTGGCGCTTGCGGGCGTCTATCACGCTTCTTCGGTGTATGTCGTCGCGATCTTCTGCTCGCTGTCGCTGGGGCTGATGGCATCGGGCTTCATCACGGCGTACGTCTATACGCCGGAACAGTATCCGACGAGCATCCGCGCGTCCGGCTGCGGGCTCGGCAGCGCATGGCTGAAGATCGCATCGTTCGCCGCGCCGATGATCGTGCCGCACGCGATCATCGGCGGCAACCTCGCGCCGGCGTTCTACCTGATCGGTATCGTGCCGCTGATCGCAGCAGTGACCGTGCACTTCGTCGGAATCGAGACGAAGGGGAAGGTGCTGGAGGCGCTTGAAGCGTAAGCGCGGGCGGCGGTAACGGATGAAGTGAAGAGGCCCGGGCGATGTCTGGGCCTTTTTGTTTTGCGGCGCCCCGGTTGCCGCGGTGGGGCGCGGCGTGCGAGTGCACGAAATGGCCGACTTGCGGCTTGCGTGTTCTAATTCACGATTCCGTTTTCGACCGACTGTCGCCATGCCCTTGTTCGAACCCGTCACGCTGGATACGTCCCGCCTCGTTCTGCGGCCGCTGCGCGAAGCCGACACGCACGCCTTCTTCGAGATCTGGTCGGATGCGGAAGCGATGCGCTATTTCTCGTTCTCGCCGATGACACATATCGAACAGGCGATCGAGCGCGTCGCGCGCAACCTGAAGACGTCCGCGAGCGGGCAGGACCTGGTCTGCGTGCTCGAACGGCGGGAAACCGGCGAGGCGCTCGGCGAATGCGTGCTGTTCCATGCGAACGAGCAATGCCGGCGCGCCGAGATCGGCTTCAGCCTGCGGCGCCAGTACTGGCGCGGCGGGTACATGCGCGAAGCGGCTTCGGCCGTGATCGATCACGCGTTCGGCACGCTGCGGCTGAACCGGATCGAAGCCGATATCGACCCGCGCAACGTCGCGTCGGCGCGGCTGCTCGAACGGCTCGGCTTCGCGCGGGAAGGGGTGCTGCGCGAGCGCTGGATCGTCGGCGACGAAGTGTCGGACAGCGCGCTGTACGGGCTGCTCGCGAGCGACCGGCGCGCGTGACGCGGCCGTCGTTGGATGACTTCGCGGCAGCAGCGATCGCGGCCGCATCCACTTCGACGAGCACAACCGGGCGGAACAACGATCGCCGGTCATTCGACGCTTTTCCGCCATTCACCCTTCCACGTGGGCGCCATCATGAGTGATTCCGACATCGAACAAAAGGCGTGGGATATCGTCCGCACCTGGCTCGAGGGCGCAACGCCCGAGCAATGGCACCGGTTCGCCGCGCGCTCCAATTACGACGGCAACGGGCGCGCGCTGCGCTGGCTGCTCGACAACCGCAACATCGATCGCGCCACCGCGCTGCTGATCTACTGGAATCTCGGCGCCGCGTGGTTCGTGCAGTACGCGAACGAAAGCGACCTGGGTGACGGGTCGTATCAACGGGACACGTTCCGGCTGTTGCGCGAAATCGAGCAGCGTTATGCCGACGGCTATTACGCCGATCACGGGATCTGGTTCGATCCGCATGACTTCGAAGGTGCGGGCCCGAACGACTACCCGGACGTACCGGTCGCGCGGCCGGTGCCGGCGCTGATGCTGCAGCCGACGAACGGCCGCGAGTATGTCGATCTCGACGATGCGCAAGGGTACGACGAAGGCTTGCCGTTCGATGTGGCCGAGCGGCTTTACGCGCTTTACGACTGACCGGGCAGCGGTCACCTGTCGGCGCCGCATAAAAAAATGGCGCCGCCGGCATTCAGCCTGCGACGCCATTGCGTGGCGCTGCGACGTCGACCGCCCGCCGCAGCCCGCTCCGCGTGCTTACATCTGCACGGTGTCGGCCACTTCCTTGAAGTCTTCGATCTGGTCGAAGTTCATGTACTTGTAGATCTGGTCGCCGTTCGCGCTGAGCACGCCCATGTCGGCCATGTACTCTTCCTTGGTCGGGATCTTGCCCAGACGCGAGCAGATGGCCGCCAGTTCCGCTGAGCCGAGGTACACGTTCGTGTTCTTGCCCAGGCGGTTCGGGAAGTTACGGGTCGACGTCGACATGACCGTCGCGCCTTCGCGCACCTGTGCCTGGTTACCCATGCACAGCGAGCAGCCCGGCATTTCGGTACGTGCACCGGCCGTGCCGAACACGCCGTAGTGGCCTTCTTCGGTCAGCTGCTTCTGGTCCATCTTGGTCGGCGGTGCGACCCACAGCTTGACCGGGATGTCGCGCTTGCCTTCGAGCAGCTTCGATGCGGCACGGAAGTGACCGATGTTGGTCATGCACGAGCCGATGAACACTTCGTCGATCTTCGCGCCTGCGACGTCCGACAGCGTCTTCACGTCGTCCGGGTCGTTCGGGCATGCGACGATCGGCTCGTGGATGTCGGCGAGGTCGATCTCGATGACGGCCGCGTATTCGGCGTCGGCATCCGGCGACAGCAGTTGCGGGTCGGCCAGCCACTGCTCCATCGCTTCGATACGGCGCTGCAGGCTGCGCGGATCCTGGTAGCCCTGCGCGATCATCCACTTCAGCAGCGTGATGTTGCTGTTCAGGTACTCGATGATCGGTTCCTTGTTCAGGTGGACCGAGCAACCGGCTGCCGAACGCTCGGCAGACGCGTCCGACAGCTCGAACGCTTGCTCGACCTTCAGGTCGGGCAGGCCTTCGATTTCGAGGATGCGGCCCGAGAAGATGTTCTTCTTGCCTTGCTTGGCGACCGTCAGCATGCCTTGCTTGATCGCGTACAGCGGAATCGCGTTGACGAGGTCACGCAGCGTGACGCCCGGCTGCATCTTGCCCTTGAAGCGGACCAGCACCGATTCCGGCATGTCCAGCGGCATCGTGCCGGTAGCGGCCGCGAACGCGACCAGGCCCGAGCCTGCCGGGAAGCTGATGCCGATCGGGAAGCGCGTGTGCGAATCGCCGCCGGTGCCGACGGTGTCGGGCAGCAGCATGCGGTTCAGCCACGAGTGGATCACGCCGTCGCCCGGGCGCAGCGCGATGCCGCCACGCGTGCTGATGAAGTTCGGCAGCGTCTGGTGCGTCTTCACGTCGACCGGCTTCGGATACGCGGCCGTATGGCAGAACGACTGCATCACGAGATCGGCCGAGAAGCCGAGGCACGCCAGATCCTTCAGTTCGTCGCGGGTCATCGGGCCCGTGGTGTCCTGCGAGCCGACCGAGGTCATCTTCGGTTCGCAGTAGGTGCCCGGGCGGACGCCCTGGCCTTCCGGCAGACCGCATGCACGGCCGACCATCTTCTGCGCGAGCGAGAAGCCCTTGCCGCTGTCGGCCGGCTGGTGCGGCAGGCGGAACAGCGTCGACGGCGCGAGGCCCAGCGCTTCACGCGCCTTCGCGGTCAGGCCGCGGCCGATGATCAGCGGAATGCGGCCGCCGGCGCGCACTTCGTCGAACAGCACGTCGGACTTGACCTGGAATTCGGCGATCACGTTGCCGTCCTTCAGCGCCTTGCCTTCGTACGGGCGCAGTTCGACCACGTCGCCCATTTCCATCTGCGACACGTCGAGCTCGATCGGCAGCGCGCCGGCATCTTCCATCGTGTTGTAGAAGATCGGGGCGATCTTGCCGCCGAGGCACACGCCGCCGAAGCGCTTGTTCGGGACGAACGGGATGTCTTCGCCGGTGAACCACAGCACCGAGTTGGTGGCCGACTTGCGTGAGGAGCCGGTGCCGACCACGTCGCCCACGTAGGCGACCAGGTGACCCTTTTCCTTCAGCGATTCGATGAACTTGACCGGGCCGCGCTTGCCGTCTTCTTCCGGCGTGATGCCCGGGCGCGCGTTCTTCAGCATCGCCAGCGCGTGCATCGGGATGTCCGGGCGGGTGGTGGCGTCCGGGGCCGGCGACAGGTCGTCGGTGTTGGTTTCGCCGGTTACCTTGAACACGGTGATGGTCAGGCTTTGCGGCACTTCCGGACGGCTCGTGAACCATTCGGCGTCGGCCCAGCTTTGCAGCACGGCCTTCGCATGCGCGTTGCCCTTGTCGGCGAGTTCCTTGACGTCATGGAACTGGTCGAACATCAGCAGGGTTTTCTTCAGTGCGTCAGCGGCGACAGCAGCCACGGCTTCATCGGACAGCAGCTCGATCAGCGGCTGGATGTTGTAGCCGCCCAGCATCGTGCCGAGCAGTTCGGTGGCGCGTTCGCGCGAAATCAGCGGGCAGACGGTCTCGCCCTTGGCTACGGCGGCCAGGAAGCCGGCCTTCACTCGGGCGGCTTCGTCGACGCCCGCAGGCACGCGATGGGTGATCAGGTCGAGCAGCGTCTGCTCTTCGCCGGCGGGCGGGTTCGTCAGCAGTTCCACCAGTTCGGCGGTCTGCTGAGCCGTCAGCGGCAGGGGAGGAATACCGAGCGCGGCGCGGGCGGCCACGTGAGCACGAAAGTTTTCAAGCATGGGGAGACCTGCTGATATTGCGTTTGAGGGGAAGGCCTTGCCGGCACTCCGGGGCTGTTCCAGGCACTGCTTTGCAGCGGGATTCTAATCTCAATGCTCTTTGACGTCAAATGTCTTATGTCTTATATAAGAGTTGAGACTCGGGGCGAGGGAAAGCGTGGTGGCACGGGGGAGTTGGGGTTTTCGGACGTGTTGATGAGGCGCGCCTGGGCCGCGACCTATCGCTACGGAAAAGGGCGCGTCGGGCTCGCCGGCCCGCCTCCCGAAGCCGACGAAAGCGGGTATCGCAAAAACGGGCTCAAGAACCCGGGCGGCATTCGGCCGGACATGGCCTGCGACCCGATCAACGCCACGATGAAGCCATGACGGTGTGTGCTATTTCCGCCTGGCGCGATACGCGTCGAGATTCTTCCGTGCCTGTGCGCGGATCGCGCGTTGCACGAAAGGCGTCCAGCCGAGCAGGGCGCCTTTCAGTCCCAGCGCCTGACGCGCCCAGCGCCACAGGTCGAAGCTGTCGCGATGCTCGGCGATGCGTCCGTCGCGAAACCGGAATCGTGCGTCGATCCGGTTGACCACCATCCGGTCGGTCGCGGTAAAGCGGTAATGGGCGATCCACTTGGCGCGCCCGGCCTGTTGATCCGCGTCGATATCGCCGAACGTCAATGAAAAGTCCTGTGCCCGCGCGACCAGCATGCGCCACATGTCGCGTGCGAGGTCGCCGTGCAGTTCGCCGAATGCGGGATCGCTGAACACGACGTCATCGGCATAGCAGGCGAGCATCGCGTCGACGTCGCGCTGCTGGAAGGCGGTGTAGAAGCGCTGGATCAACTCGGTGTGCGGATGGCTCATCTTTGGGTGGGGTGCCGTTGCAAATGAAGCGGGGTTTCGATCCGCGGGCCGGAAATTCGGCCAGTTGATCGACTGGTGCGTGCCATACGGCAAGGATGCCCCGGTCGAGCCGATGTCGACGCGTCGTCTCCGCGACGATGCAGGTCACATGCGGACGTTCGGTGTGGCCGCCGTCCGGACTGTGACATGCGTCGCAATATCGATCGAAAAGGCGGGAATTGACGCGGGCGGGCGCGCGCGGCTCCGGTTCAGCCGTCGTGACCCGGTCGCGACCGGAACATCGCCGGACGCCCGTCAGCGGTTCGCCAGCGCGACGTCCTGGTTGCCGCGTCCTGTCACCAGGCAGCCCGACATGAACGCCTCGCTCTGGCTGCTGGCGGCTGCTTCGCCGAAGCCGCGGCCGAGCGCGTCGACCTTCACTTGCGCGGCGCCCTGTTCGCACGCAAGCGGGCTGGTGTCGCGGCCCTGCGCATGCAGGATCGCGCGATCGCCGATGAGATACGCCAGCAATGCGAAAACAGCGATATGTACGGCTCGTCTCATGGTTCGTCTCCTCGTCGCTCAAGCGTAACGCGGACCCGTTCGACGAAGCACTTGGGGGTTCCCCCGGTAAACGTCTGCTGAAACGCGGCCGGGCGGGGTGATCCTGTCCCGTTTTTCGCGTTTTGCGTTCGGAACGAGGGGGTGGCTTCAATGCGGCTGGCAGGCGAAACCGGAAGTTCGGCGAGTCATTCGCGCGGCGGTTTTCAGCGTGACAGGCGCGCGATTCGCGCGAGTTTGACGAATGTCAGGGTACGGGCGGGAGGGGGCGGTCGCGCGGCCGTTCAAGGCGATAGCATGAATGCATGATTTGACGGAACGAGATCGCAGAGGCATGCATCGGTTCCGGCAAGCAGGTGCGTGTTGAACATCGCTATCGAAATAGTGAGGAATCCAAATGCTTAACGTCTCTTCCGTCCTGATCAGCCTCGCCCCGATGTGGGCCATCCTGCTCGTTGCATCGTCGGCAGCCGCCTATTTCGTGTTCTGGCGCAAGGTCATCAAGTAAGCGCTGTGCGAAGGCGCGGTACACGTGTGAGCAGCAATCCGTACACGTGCTGCATTGCTTGTCCGTTCGTCGCGGGTGCAAACCTGCGACTCTTCAGAAAATAGCCCTCGACGCGCTGCGGCGCGTCATCCCGTCATTGCACGGCCGTGACCGGCACATTCGAAATCCGCACCAGCCGGCCCATCACGCTGCGGCGGAACATCGACATCAGCGCGTGCAACGGATCGTGCCGCGGCGCGACCACCACGATCTCGTCGCACCCCGTCTCGGCCGCGACGGACGCGATCGTATCGGCCACCGGGCCCACCTTCATCACGACGCTGTACTTGACACCGGCTTCCTGCAGGATCCGCTCGGCCATCGCCAGATCGTCGGATGCGAACTTTTCCTCGATCGAACGCAGCCGCGACAGCGGATGGTAGGCCTCGAGCCGCGTCGACTCGAGCGGCGCCTGCACATTGATCAGCACGATCTCCGACGCGCACCGTTCGCGATACAGGAAGGTCGCGTGGCGAACCGCCTGAAGCGAGCGGGGAGAGTGGCCGACCGGAACCAGCAGCTTGAGCATGAACGTTGTCCAGGGAACGAGATGATTCCAGCGTAGCGCGCCGCCGGGCCGAACGATCTAAAGAGAACGGGCGACCGCGTAAAAATGTCGTTAACGCACGCCGCCTCATGCCGCGCCTAATAGAAATATAAGAAATTTAAATTTATGCGCATAAACGATTTCATCGGCCGGGGCGGCGCGCGCGAAGCGTGGCCCACCGCCCCGATTTAGTCGGAACCGCAATGAATTGCGCCGGAAAATATCGGAGGTCGCCGATCCGGCGTCGCGTAGAGTAGTGCATCGGCCGCGGCGCGGCCGCCCCGGCCGGTTCGGGAGCGACCGCCGCCATGCGGCCCGCCATTCCCTTCCGATTCCAGGAGACTCCGCATGCCGCACGGCGCCCCGCAGCTTCTCGCTCCCGCTTCCATCCCCGTCGACCCGATCGTGCGCCTGTCGGCGGGCGAACTCGCGTCGGCGATCCGCAGCAAGGCCGTGTCGTGCGTCGAGACGATGCGCGCGTACCTCGATCACGTCGAGCGCGTGAACGGCGCGGTCAACGCGATCGTCGCGCTGCGCGATCGCGACGCGCTGCTCGCCGAAGCCGCGGAAAAGGATGCTGCGCTGGCGCGCGGCGAGTACCACGGCTGGATGCACGGGATGCCGCAGGCGCCGAAGGATCTGGCGATGACGAAGGGGCTGCGGACGACCTACGGCTCGCCGATCTTCCGCGAGAACGTGCCGCAGGCCGATTCCGTGGGCGTTGCGCGGATGCGTGCGGCCGGCGCGATCTTCATCGGCAAGACCAACACGCCCGAATTCGGGCTCGGCTCGCACACGTTCAACGAGGTCTATGGCGCGACGCACAACCCGTACGACCTGACGAAGAGCGCGGGCGGCAGCAGCGGCGGCACGGCGGCGGCGCTCGCGTCGCGGATGCTGCCGGTGGCGGACGGCAGCGATTTCGGCGGTTCGCTGCGCAATCCGGCCGCGTTCTGCAACATCTACGGCTTCCGCCCGTCGCAGGGCCGCGTGCCGCGCTGGCCGGGCGTCGACGTGTTCGTGCAGCAGCTCGGCATTGAAGGGCCGATGGGCCGCACGGTCGGCGACGTCGCGCAACTGCTCGCGATCCAGGCCGGCTACGACCGCAACGATCCGCTGTCGCTCGCGGAGGATCCGGCCGTGTTCGCACAGCCGCTCGACGCCGACCTGCGCGGCAAGCGCATCGCATGGGTCGGCGACTGGAACGGCTATCTCGCCACCGAGGCCGGCGTGCTCGCGCTGTGCGAACGGGGGCTGGCGACGTTGCGCGAGATCGGCTGCGACGTCGATGCCGCGCTGCCTTCGTTCGCGCCCGACCGGATCTGGCGCCTGTGGCTCGCGCACCGGCACCTGCTGTCCGGCGGCGGGCTGCTTGCGCACTATCGCGACCCGGCACGCCGCGCGCTGCTCAAGCCCGAGGCGATCTACGAGGTCGAAGGGCTGCTCGCGATGCAGGGCGCGGCCGTGTTCGACGCGAGCGTCGAGCGCACCGCGTGGCATCAGGCCGTGCTGAGCTTCTTCGACCGCTATGATTTCATCGCGGCGCCGACCGCGCAGGTGTTCCCGTTCGACGTCGACCAGCGCTGGCCGAAGGAGATCGCGGGCCGCGCGATGGATACCTACCACCGCTGGATGGAAACGGTCGTGCCGTGGACGCTGGCCGGCTGCCCGGTGATCAACGTGCCGGTCGGCTTCAACGACGCGGGACTGCCAATGGGGATGCAGCTGATCGGGCGCCCGCGCGCCGATCTCGCCGTGCTGCAGCTCGCGCGCGGCTACGAGCAGGCGGCCGACTGGGTCGGCCAGCGCCTGCCGGCGTGGATGGCCGCATAACGTCGCGGCCGGTCGACAGCCGGCAGCAGGATGACGAAGCGGGCGGCGCGAGCCGCCCGCTTTGTTTTGATCGCCGAACCTGACACCCGGCGGCGATGTGTTTTGCCGTGCCGCATACAAAGACCGGAAGCCGCCGGCATTGACGCGACCGGAGAACGAATGCCGGTACACGCGCGGCATCGCACGGCAAACGTGGACGAATCCACGAGACTACGTCTGCCGGTCGCGGAATTGCAAGCAACCGCGCCGCGTGATTTCGTTTCGATGTGTTTCAGTCGTTGCAGCCGCGCGCGGCGCGCTTCGACAATATCGGCCTCAACAATTCGGGCACGAGGGAAACACATGAAGCAGATTCGCGTGACGGGCCGGTACCTGGCCTCGGCAGGCATCGCGTTCGGCATCCTGGCAAGCAGCGCCGCGCATGCGCAGCTCGACCTGCAGTCGCTCGGCGCGTCGCTGCTCGGCGGCGGCGGGCAACAGCAGGCCGCGCCTGCACAGGGTGGTGTCGCGCAATTGCTGCAGGCCTATGTCGGCGCGAACCAGCAGGTGCTGGCCGGCCAGTCTTCGCTCGCGTCGGCGATGGGGCTCACCGGCGCGGCCGGGCAGGCGCAGCAGGCCGCGAGCCAGCTGGCCGGCGGCGATGCGCTGACGCCGGCCGCGCTGTCGCAGATGGGCGGCGCGCAGCAATCGGTGTCGCAGGCGCTCGGCCAGGCATTCGCGAGCGGCGGCGCGACGCAAGGGCCGATCGACAAGCAGGCGTTCAGCAACGGCCTCGCGTCGCTCGGGCAGGGGCTCACGCAGTATTCGCAGCTGCAGTCGGGGCTCGGTAATCTCGGCTCGACGAGCGCGGCGTCGCTGTTGCAGTCGGGCCTGAATCCGCAGAACATGCAGGCTGCGTCGTATATCGCGCAAAGCGCGCCGGGCCAGTTGCAGTCGCTCGCGACGACGCTCAGTCAGGCCGTGCAGTTCGCGACGAGCCAGGGCATCTCGGTGCCGTCGGTCGCATCGTCCGCGCTGAAGCTGCTGCCGTAACGTTGCGCGGGGCTGCGCGCGATACGGTGCCGGCATCGCGCGCAACGAAGAAGATAGCCCCGCCCAACATGGGGATTCCGCGCGATGCTATCGTGGCGTGTCCCTTTTTTCGGTGCAGGTTCATGACAGACTCGTTCGACCTCTCGCGCTATTTCTCCCGCATTGGCTACGACGGCCCGGTCGAGCCGACGCTCGACGTGCTGCGCCGGCTGCATCTGCTGCACCCGCAGGCGATTCCGTTCGAAAACCTCAATCCGCTGACCGGGGCGCGCGTGCCGCTCGACCTGCCGTCGATCGTCGACAAGGTGCTCGCGCATCGCCGCGGCGGCTACTGCTTCGAACTCAACAAGCTGTTCTACACCGCGCTCACGGCGATCGGCTTTCGCGTGACGCCGATGATCGCGCGCGTGCGCTGGATGCTGCCGCCGGAAGTCGCTACCGCGCATACGCACATGCTGCTGCGCATCGATCTCGACGGCGCGGCGTGGCTCGCGGACATCGGCTTCGGCAGCGCGACGCTGACTGCGCCGCTGCGTTTCGTGCCGGACGAGCGGCAACTGACGCCGCATGGCGCGTTCCGCGTCGTCGCCGCGCCGGTCGACGGTGAATTCGAGATGCAGATCGAGACGCCCGACGGCTGGCAGACCACCTACCGCTTCCAGCCCAAGCGGGTCGAATGGATCGATTACGACGCCGCGAACTGGTTCACGTCGACGTATCCCGAATCGATCTTCCTGCACAACCTGATCGCATGCCGCGTGCTGCCGGACGGCCGCGCGGCGCTGCGCAACACCACGCTGACGATTCGCGATGCGGCGGGCGCCGGGCGTACCGTCACGTTCGACGATGCGACCGCTTGGGGCGCGTGCCTGCGCGACACGATCGGCATCGACACGACGGGATTCGATCTCGACGCACTGTTCGCGCGGCTGGCGGCGCGCGCCGCGACGTAACGCGCACTTACGATAGTCAATGGCGGCCCGCACACATGGGCCGCGCCGGTGGTTGACATTTGCTAGATTGCTAGCATACTAGCTCCCATGACCGACGAAGAAGTGAAGCAATTCAACGTGTACCTGCCGCTCGGCCTGATCCGGCAGGTCAAGCATCGCGCCATCGAAACGGAGCAATCGCTGTCCGCGCTGGTGGCCGACGCGTTGCGCGCGTACCTGGCCGCGCCGCCGCCGGGCGCGGGGCCGTTCACCAAGGAGGAGTGACATGTCATCCGAGCGAGTCGAAGCCGTGTACCTGACGACGCACAACTGGGGCAAGTCGGCGAAGTTCTTTCAGGCACTGGGATTTACGCTGGAGTTTGAAACCGATCACCACTCGGGCCAGTTGCGCAGCGGCGACGGCCCCTTTCTGTTCATCGCCGAAGTGCCGCCGGGCGAGACGCCGGGCATGCAGGTCGTGCTCAAGGTGCCGGATGAACAGGCGGTGCAGCCGCAGCCGATCGTCGACGTCGTCACGCCGTTCGAGGACACGCACTGGGGCACGCGCGACATGACCGTGCGCGACCCGGACGGCCGTGTGTGGCGTCTGCAGGCGCCGGGCAAGCAGGGCGCGTGAGGCGGCCATGACCGATACCCGCGAAAGCGCTCCCGACAGCACGGCCGCACGCGTCGCGCTGTGGCGCGCACTGCACGTCGAACTCGACGCGCCGCCGCATGTACTCGCCGACGAAGTCGGGCTGCAACTGCTCGCACCGGAACCCGGCTGGCAGCAGCGCGGCGACATGGATCCGCAGTTCACGCGGCCGTTCCGTGCGTCGATCGTCGCGCGGGCGCGCTTCATCGAGGATCTGGTGGTCGAGCAGGCCGCGCGCGGCGTGAGCCAGTATGTGATCCTCGGCGCGGGGCTCGACAGTTTCGTGCAGCGTCGGCCCGACATGGCGTCGCGCGTGACCGTCTTCGAAGTCGACCCGCCTGCGCCGCAGGCCTGGAAGCAGCGCCGCCTGGTCGAGCTTGGCTTCGGTGTGCCCGACTGGCTGCGCTTCGTGCCGGTCGATTTCGAGGCGAAACAGTCGTGGCGCGCGGCGCTCGTCGGCGCGGGCTTCGATGCCGGCAAGCCGGCCGTCGTGGTGTCCACCGGTGTCAGCATGTATCTGACGCGCGAAGCGAATGCGGCCGCGCTGCGCGAGGTCGCGTCGCTCGCGCCGGGCTCGACGCTCGCGATGACGTTCCTGCTGCCGCTGGAGAATGCGGATCCGGACGTGCGTCCGGGCCTCGAGATGGCCGCGAAGGGCGCGCGCGCCAGCGGCACGCCGTTCATCAGCTTCTTCATGCCGGCGCAGATCCAGGCGCTCGCGCGCGAGGCCGGCTTCGCGCAAGCCGCGCACGTATCCGCGGCCGAACTGACGCGCCGCTATTTCGCCGATCGTACCGACGGCCTGCGGCCGCCGAACAACGCGGAAGAGCTGCTGGTCGCGACGGTCTGAGCCGTCGCGTTCATCAAACCCGTCACACCCGTCAAGCGCGTTCGAGCACCGCCATTTCCCGCACGACCACGAGCAGCACCGCGAGGCTCGCGCCGCCCGATGCGCGCAGGTCCGCGAGCAGGTGCTCGTAGCGCGCGAGCGCGGCTTCGCGGCGCGCGCGCCACGCGCCGACGATCGTCTCCGGCGTGGTCGAATCCGGCGATTCCGCGAGCGCGCTCGTCGCGAGCGTGCGCTTGAGGCGCGCGACTTCCGCGAGCGCGGCGGCGCGCGCCAGCATGTCCCAGTGCGTCGGCGTCGGCAGTGTCGCCGCCCGTTCGCCGATCCAGCTGTAATTGAGCAGCGTGCCGAGCGAGAAGTAGACGCCCGCGACGAGTTCGAGGCTGCGGTTGCTGGTCGCGGCCACTTCGGCGATGTCGAGCAGCGCGGCCGAGATGTCGCCGCTCGCGACGCGCACCGCAAGCGCGCTGTCGACGCCGGCTTCGACCAGCACGCGCTGCCGTTCGGACAGCGCGTCGAGATCGTCGGCCGGCAGCAGCGACGGCAGTTGCGGCGCGAGCCGCTCCGCCGCATCGCGGCAGCGTGCGATCAGCTCGGCGACGCCACCGTCGGCCACTGCGCCGGATTGCAGATGCCGCAGGAACCACAGCGCCGCGCGCTCCAGCAGCCGCGCGACGTCGACGAACATGCGCGCCTGCACATCGTCGGCGACGCGGTTGTCGAGCGCGTCGATGTCGCGCCACACCGCATCGAGGTCGAACACGTCGCGCGCCATGATGCACGCCCGTACGATGTCGCCGGGCTTCGCGTCGGTTTCCTCCATCAGCCGGTGCACGAACGCGCAGCCGACGCGGTTCACGAGCGCATTGGTCAGGTGCGTCGCGAGAATCTCGCGGCGCAGCGGATGGCGGCGCATCGGTTCGCTGAAGCGCTGCTGCAGCGGCTTCGGGAAGTAGTCGACGAGCATCGCAGCCACCAGCGGATCCTCGGGCACGTCGGATTCGAGCAGCGCGTCGTACAGCCACATCTTGCTGTATGCGAGCAGCACCGCACGTTCCGGCGACGTGAGGCCGAGCTTCGCGGCCTGCCGCTCGGCGACTTCGTCGTCGGTCGGCAGGAATTCGATCACGCGGTTCAGGCGGCCCGCGCGTTCGAGCCAGCGCATCAGGCGCGCCTCGGCGTCGAGCAGCTCGACGGCATAGCGGCCGGCGATCGACAGCGCCTGTGTCTGGTAGTAGTTGTCGCGCAGCACGAGCAGCCCGACTTCGTCGGTCATCTCCGCGAGCAGCGCGTTGCGCTGTTTCTCGGTCATCTCGCCGTCGGACACGACGAGCCCGAGCAGGATCTTGATGTTGACTTCGTGATCCGAACAATCGACGCCGGCCGAGTTGTCGATCGCATCGGTGTTGATGCGGCCGCCGCGCTGCGCGAACTCGATCCGGCCGAATTGCGTGCAGCCGAGGTTGCCGCCTTCGCCGACGACCTTGCAGCGCAGGTCCGTGCCGTTCACGCGCACCGCATCGTTCGCGCGGTCGCCGACCTGCAGGTGGGTTTCGCGTGCGGCCTTCACGTAGGTGCCGATGCCGCCGTTGTACAGCAGGTCGACCGGCGCCTGCAGGATCGCGCGGATCAGTTCGGCCGGCGGCAGCGCGTGCGCGTCGATGCCGAGCGCGGCCTGCACGGCGGGCGACAGCGGGATCGTCTTCGCGGTGCGCGGGTAGACGCCGCCGCCCGACGAGATCGCCGCCGGATCGTAGTCGGCCCAGCTCGAGCGCTCGAGCGCGAACATGCGCGCGCGCTCGGCGAAGCTCGTCGCGGGATCGGGGTTCGGGTCGAGGAACACGTGCCGGTGATCGAACGCGGCGACGAGCCGGATATGCGGCGACAGCAGCATCCCGTTGCCGAACACGTCGCCCGACATGTCGCCGACGCCGACTACGGTGAAATCGGTCGTCTGCGTATCGATGCCCATCTCGCGGAAGTGCCGCTTCACCGATTCCCACGCGCCGCGCGCGGTGATCGCCATCTTCTTGTGGTCGTAGCCGACCGAGCCGCCGGACGCGAACGCGTCGTCGAGCCAGAAGCCGTATTCGTGCGAGATCGCGTTCGCGTAGTCGGAGAAGGTGGCCGTGCCCTTGTCGGCGGCGACGACCAGATACGGGTCGTCCGGATCGTGACGCACGACGTCGGGCGGCGGCACGATCGCGTTGCCGACGAGGTTGTCGGTCAGGTCGAGCAGGCCGCGCAGGAAGGTCTGGTAGCACGCGATGCCTTCGCGCATCCATGCTTCGCGATCGCTCGGCGGCGGCGGATTCTTCACGACGAAGCCGCCTTTCGAGCCGACCGGCACGATCACGACGTTCTTCACCATCTGCGCCTTCATCAGCCCGAGCACCTCGGTGCGGAAATCCTCGCGTCGATCCGACCAGCGCAGGCCGCCACGCGCCACGCGCCCGCCGCGCAGGTGCACGCCCTCGACCCGCGGCGAATACACCCAGATCTCGAACATCGGCTTCGGTTCGGGCAGGCCCGGCACCTTCGCCGGATTGAACTTGAACGACAGGTACGGTTTGGATTCGCCGTTCGCGTCGAGCAGGAAGTAGTTCGTGCGCTCGGTCGCGTTGATCACGCCGAGGAACTGGCGAAGGATGCGGTCCTCGTCGAGGTTCGGCACCTGGTCGAGCGCGCCTTCGATCGCCTTCAGCCGCCGCTCTGCCTGCACGTCTCGTGTATCGCCGATGGCCGGGTCGAAGCGCAGCAGGAACAGCTCGACGAGCTGCCGCGCGATCGCCGGATTGCCGGTCAGCGCGCGCTCGATATACGCGTCGCTGAAGGTCGAGCCGACTTGCCGCAGGTATTTCGCATACGCGCGCAGGATTGTCACTTCGCGCGCGCTCAGGTGGGCGCGCAGCACGAGGCGGTTGAAGTCGTCGTTCTCGATCCGGCCGCTCCAGATCTGGTCGAATGCATCCTCGAACAGGCCCTTCACGCGCTCGATGTCGAACTCGGTATCGTCGGTGAGCTCGAGGCCGAAATCGTGTACCCACGCATGCGCGGCATCCTGCGTCTGGATTCGGTACGGCCGCTCCTCGTCGACGCGCACGCCGAGATGCTCGAGCATCGGCAGGCTGCGCGACAGCGCGATCGGATCGCCCGCGCGGTAGACCTTGAAGCGGAACGCACGTGCCTCGGCCTCGATCGGCCGGTACAGGTTCATCGCGAGCTGCCCCGAATCCTTGACGCGCTCGATCAGTTCGATGTCGCGCACGGCCGTGCGCGCCGGATAGTCGTCGCGATAGCCAGCGGGGAACGAGTCGGCATAGCGCTGCAGCAGGCGGTTGCCTTGCTCTTCGCCGAATGCGTCGAGCAGCGCGTCGGCGAGATCGTCCTGCCAGCGGCGCGTGACCTGCACGAGCCGCGTTTCGAGCTCGCGCGTGTCGACGTCGGGCATCGTGCCCGGTTCCGCGTGCACGACGAAATGAATGCGCGCGATCGCCGATTCCGAGAGCAGCGGCGTGAATTCGACGTTTACGCCGTTGTACGCATCGACGAGCAGCCGTGCGATGCGCCGGCGCAGGTCGGTGTTGTACTTGTCGCGCGGCACGAACACGAGGCACGACACGAAGCGGTCGAAGCGGTCGCGGCGCACGAACAGGCGCGTGCGCTGATGTTCCTGCAGCCGCAGGATGCCGAGCGCGATGTCGTAGAGCTGGTCTTCGTCGGCCTGGAACAGTTCGTCGCGCGGGTAGGTTTCGAGCACCGTCACGAGCGACTTGCCGAGATGCCCCTTCGGCAAAAAGCCCGCGCGCCGCACGATGTTCGCGCACTTGCGGCGCACGATCGGGATCTCGGCGCTCGACACCATGTAGGCGGTCGACGTGTAGAGCCCGATGAAGCGGCGCTCGCCGGCGACCTTGCCATCGGGGCCGACGAGTTTCACGCCGACGTAGTCGAGATAGCCGGGCCGGTGCACGGTTGCGCGCGAATTCGCCTTGGTCAGGAAGATCGGCCAGGGACCGGTGATGATGTCGGCGGCGGCCTGCGGCAGTGGCGTGACGTCGGGCGCGCCGGACGTGCGCAGCGATTCGCGCAGGATGCCGAAGCCGGTACCCTCGATGCCGCGCAGCCCGAAGCCCGTGCCGTCGGACACGAGCGCGTAGTCGCGTTGGCCGAGGAACGTGAAGTGATCGGTGGCCATCCATTCGAGGAACGCGCGCGCCTCGATGTCTTCCGCGGTCGATTCGCGCGCCTTCATTTCCTTGATCGTCGCGCGCGCGATGTCGACGATCTTCGGCCAGTCTTCCACCGAGGCGCGCACGTCGCCGAGCACGTGCGCGATGTCGTTGCGCAAGGTGTCGAGCAGCGCGGCATCGCCGCAGCGGTCGACTTCGAAATGGATGAACGACGCGAGCTGCGACTGGCCGTCGCCGGGCGTCGCGCCGCCCGCATCGACGCGCTCGATGCCGCCATCGCGACCGCGCCAGATGCGGAAGACCGGGTGCAGTGCCGAGTGCAGCGCGAGCCCGAGGCGGTTGACGGCCATCGTCACCGAATCGACGAGGAACGGCATGTCGTCGTTGACCATTTCGATGATCGTGTGGTCGGAATGCCAGCCGTGCTGTTCGAGGATCGGGTTGTACACGCGCAGCCGTTCGCTGCCGGGCACGAATTTCTGGGCGGTCTGCCAGTGCGCCATCGCGGCGCCGTAGAGATCGGCGATGCTGCGGCTCTGCAGATCGTCGGCATCGGCGAAATCGTAGTAATGACGCAGGAAGGGTTCGACGATCCGGAACGTGGCATCGGGCAGGCGCCCGCGCGCGAATTCGACGACGTCCGAGAGCAGGTGTGCGACGACTTCTTCGTTCTTCGCTTCCATGGCGGTCTCCTCGTCGGGTGGCCATCGGCTGCTGCGTCTGTCCGGCATTATGCGCCGATTGCGTGACAAAGCGATGTGCGGGCGCACAACGGGAGGCGGGCGGAGACGGCCGCGTGCAGCGCCCGTCGCGGGCGCCGCGGTGCGCGATTCAGCGCAGGGCGGACGACGCCGAAGCGACGCCGCCCTCGGTGCTCAGCGCTCGTCGCTCCACAGCTTTCCGGCCGTCGCCCAGTTCTCCTTTTTCACGTCGGTCAGGATGATGTCGACCGAGCCCGGCTCGCAACCGAGCGTCTCGCACGTGACGCGCGTGATGGCTTCGACGAATTCGCGCTTCTGGTCGACGGTGCGGCCTTCGAAGAGCTGGATATTGAAAGTCGGCATGACAATGCTCCGGTTGGGGGTGAACGATTCGGGGGATACCGGCGGCGGCGTCAGTCGCGATACGTCGGATCGATCCGGTCGAGCCGGCGCAGCAGCGCCGGCCATTCCAGTTCGCCCTCGATCGCACCGCCGTCGCGCAGTTGTTCGGCCGTGCGGCCGGCGACGGCTGGGTCGGGCAGCACGAGCGGCCCGCCGCCGGCCTGTGCGCGCACCTGGATGTCGCACGCCTTGATCAGCGTATCCATCAGCACATAGGCTTCGGCCACGGTGCGGCCGACCGTCAGCGTGCCGTGATTGCGCAGCAGCATCGCGGATTTCGCGCCGAGGCTCGCGGTCAGCCGCGCGCCTTCGGCCGGCGAGAACGCGAGCGCTTCGTAGTCGTGGTACGCGAGGTCGCCGTGAAACCGCAACGCATGCTGCGACGCGGGCAGCAGCCCGTCGCGCTGGATCGACACGGCGATGCCGGCCGTATTGTGCAGGTGCATCACGCACGCGGCGTCGGCGCGCGCGGCATGCACGGCCGCGTGCAGCGCGAAGCCCGTCACGTTGACCGCATGCTCGCCGTCGCCGATCCGGTTGCCGGCCACGTCGATCTTCACGAGATTCGATGCGCGGACTTCGTCGAACGTGAGGCCGAACGGGTTGATCAGGAAGCGGCCGGGCTCGCCGGGCACGGTCGCGGAAAGATGCGTGTAGATCAGGTCGTCCCAACCGTTCAGCGCGACGAGCCGGTATGCGGCGGCGAGGTCGACGCGCATCTGGCATTCGGCGTCCGAGATCGGGCCGCCGGGTTTCACGGCATCAGGACGGTGTGCGAATGACGACATCGGGTTCTCCGAGGGTGAAGCGGCGCGCGACGGCCACCGTGACCCACGACGCGAGTGCGAACGGGGCCGTGAACGCGGGCATGCCGGCGCGCGTCGCGAGCCATTGGATCAGCGCGGCCAGTGCGGCGGCCGCGAGCGCAGCACGCGGGCCGCGCGGCATCAATGCGAGCGCGGCGAGCGCGCCATTGAAGCCGAGCAGGCCGTCGGCGAACGACGCGCCGCTGGCGCCGAGCGCGACCAGCAGCACGGACGACACGCACGCGCCGCCGAGCGCGAATGCGGCCGCGCGGCGCGACGCTGCGGCGATGCCGGCGACGATCAGCACGCCAGCCCACGCGCCTTGCGCAAAGGTGGTTTGCGCAACGCCCGAGAGAAGGGCGTCGGCGGCGGAAGCAAGCGTCAGCGCAGGGCCGGCCGTCGAGCCGCCGGCATGCTGCGGCGCGACAAACGGCAGCCACAGCGCGGTGACGATGAGGCACGGGCTCGAATACGGGCACTGGCGCCAGCGGGTGAGCGTTCCACGCATCGCGCGCTGCACGAGCGCCGCGCCGATCGACGCCAGCTGCACCAGCGCGACGGCGGCAAGCGGATCGGGCGCGAACGACACGGCGATCAGCGCGGCGAGCGCGCCGTTGAAGCCGTGCAGCCCCTGTTCGACGTCGCGGCGCTCGGCGTCCGTCAGCACAGCGGTCATGCTGGCGGCGGCCGAGCCGACCAGCGCCGCGCTCGCGAGCCGCAGGTCGGTCAGCGCCAGCGCGGCGAGCAACAGCGCGCCGGTGAGCGCATTCGCCTGCAGCACGATCTGCCCGATGCCGCGCAGCAGGATACGCAGGTCGATCGACGGCGAGACGGGGCGGGCGGTAGGCATGATGGCGGCGTAACAGGACGAGCCGCGAGCATAGGCCACAATCCCATGCACCGTAATAGGGAATTCTGGATAGTCAGGATTTGTGGGCGGCGCACCAGATCGGGGAGTACGGATGTTCCTCCGTGCTTGAACGCCGCTGCGTCGGCGCATTCAGGCGCGTTGTTTTTTCTGCTCATGAATTCGGGGCGGCGGCTGGCGTTGTCGTCAGCGGATTTGTGCCACGATGTCCCGCATCGAGGAAAACCGGGAGGCGGAAAGATGCGCGAAGTGCGTTGGGCGTCGCTCGAAGGCGACGGGGTCGAACATCTGGCGTTCGATCGAAGCGGCGGCGGGATCGTCGTCGAAAGCGCGGTGGTCGGCCAGCGATACGGCCGTGCGTACGGGCTCGCGTATCGCGTCGAGTGCGACGCGCAGTGGCGCGTGACCTGCGCGGTGCTCAAGGTGATGGGCGGCGGCACGCTCGAGTTGCGCAGCGACGGCGCCGGCCACTGGCGCGACGGCTCGGGCCGCGCGCTGCCGGCGCTCGACGGCTGCATCGACATCGATATCGCGGCGACGCCGTTCACGAATTCGCTGCCGATCGGCCGCCTCGGGCTCGCGCGCGGCGAGCGGCAGCCGATCGACGTCGCGTACATCTCGACGCCGGACCTGAAGGTCACGCCGGTCAAGCAGGCCTACGCGTGCATCGAGCCGGGCCGGCGCTATCGCTACGAAGGGATCTTCCGCGACTTCACGGCCGAGATGGAGATCGACGACGACGGGCTCGTCGTCGATTACGAGACGCTGTTCAGACGCCTGCCGGCGCCGGCGGTGCGCTGAACCCGGGCCGCGGCCGGGGCGAGCGCCGGCCGCTCCTGCGCGGACGCGAAGCGGTCGATCCGCGACGCGATCATGTCGGGGTGGCGCAGCACGATCCAGTGCGTGCCGTCGATTTCCTCGCGCACGTGGTCGCCGAGCCAGCGGTCGAGGTCGACCGACATCTCGGGCGTCACATAGCGGTCGCGCACCGGCACCAGGATCTGCACGGGCGCCTGCGCGTACCGTTCGCGCGGCTTGCGTGCCCGTGCGATGAAGTTCGCGCGGTACAGCTGCAGGCCGTTCAGCGCGTTCTTCAGTTGCACGGGATCGCGTTCGGCACGCACGCGTTCGGTGAGCTGCAGCCAGCGCGGCCACAGTGCCGCGCCACCGAGCCGCCACACCAGCGACGGCACGAGCGGCAGGTGGAAGAACGCGATGTACCACGACTTCAGGCTCTGCTTGAGCCGCATCTTCGCGCGGAACACGTGATCGAGGCACGGGCCCGAGATCGACGTGTACGACGCGATCCGGCCGCGGAACGCGGGGTCGGTCACGGCCTCCCAGCACTGGATCGAGCCCCAGTCGTGGCCGACGAGATGGAACGGCCGGCCGCCGCAGGTCGCGTCGGCCACCGCCTTCAGGTCGCCGGCGAGCCGTTCGAGCGTGTAATCGGCGCGGCGGCGCGGCGCATCGGATGCGCCAGCGCCGCGCACGTCGTACGCGATCACGCGGTAGCGCTTCGCGAGCCGCGCCCGGATCGGCGCCCACACGGCCGCCGAATCGGGGTAGCCGTGCACGAGGATCAGCGGCGGGGCGCGCCGCGACCCGCTTACGTAGACGGCGAGTTTCACGTCGCCGGACTGGACGGTCAGCATCTCGTGGGCGCGCGCCATCGCGTCATGCCTGCGGAACCGGGTGCAGCGGCACGCGGCGCGGGGCGGCTTGCGTCGCGTAGCGCGCGTTGGTCGCGTCGATGTTCTCGAGCAGCGTGTCGAGCCCCTGCAGGTACTGATGGTTGTCGTGATCCCACGGATGGAAACCCGGGCGGAAGTAGTCGAGCCATTCGCGCGCGATGCTCGGGAACACGCCGTGCTTCGGGCCGTACAGGTACTTCACGAGGCGCCACATGCCGCCGAACTTGCCGTGTTCGCGACGATGCGCGCGCATCAGGCGCACGTGGAAATCGAACACGATCGTCCAGAAGAACACGGTCGTCGTCAGCATCGTGCCCGTGCGCAGCAGGTAGCTGCCGAGGCCCGGCTTCATCACGGTGGTCCATACGTCGTACGACACGGCCTTGTGCTCGGTTTCCTCCATCGCGTGCCACATCCACATCTGCTGGTAGCCTTCGACCGAGCCGTCGATGCGGTGCTCGTGGCCCGACAGCAGCTGGTTCGCGAGGATCGCCGTGTAGTGCTCGAGCGCGATCGTGATCGCGAGCTGCATCGAATGCGGCAGCACCTTCTTGAACCAGCCGAGGATCGTCCACAGGCGCTTGTCGAGTTTGTGCGCGGGCAGACCCGACGCTTGCAGCAGGTCGTTGTATTCGATGTGCTCGCGCGTGTGCATCGCCTCCTGGCCGATGAAGCCGAGCACCTGCTTCTTCAGCTCGGGATCCTCGATCCGGTCGCGGTAGTTGCGCACCGAATCCATGAAGAAGCGTTCGCCGGCCGGGAACAGCAGCGACAGCGCGTTCATGAAGTGCGTGACCGGCACGCCCTGCACGTGCCAGTCCTTCGCGCGTTCGGGCGGCAAAGCGAAACGGATGTCGCGCCGCACGGGCATCATGTTCGGGGTCGTCATGATTGTTCACCTCCCTGATTGCCTGCGTTGTTGTAGGTGGCGTGCAGCGGTGCCGGCGCCGGCGTGCCGCGTGCGGCATGGCGGCGGGCCTTCGCGGCCTCGCGGCGCGTTGCGAGCACGACGAGCGCCTGGTAGGCGGCCGGCAGGATGCGCGCCATCCAGTCCCCGGCCTTCGCATCGCGGCCGATCAGCACCCGGCGCTTGTTCCGGCGTACGCCGGCGAGAATCGTGCGCGCGGCGTCGTCGGCAGTCGTGATGAAGAACTTCTCGAACGTGTCCCGGCCTTGTTGCTCGCTTGCGACCATGAAGCCGACCATGTTCTTCGAGACGCGGCTGGCCTGCGCGATGTTCGTGCGGATGCCCCCCGGATGCACGCAGGTTGCCGACACGCCGCACTTCATCATGTCGAGTTCCTGGCGCAGCGATTCGGTGAAGCCGCGCACCGCGAACTTGGTCGCGTTGTAGCCGCTCATGCCCGGTTGCGCGAAGATCCCGAACAGACTCGACGTGTTGATCACGTGGCCGTCGCCTGCTGCCTTCAGGTGCGGCAGGAACGCTTTCGTGCCGTGCACGACGCCCCAGAAATTGATGTTCACGATCCACTCGAGATCGCTGTATTCCATCCCTTCGATCGTGCTCGACAGCGCGACGCCCGCGTTGTTGAAGATCAGGTTGACCTTGCCGTGTTCCTTCGCGGTGTCGTCGGCCCACGCGAACATCGCGTCGCGGTCGCCGACGTCGAGCATGCGCGTCGACACGCGCACGTTCGGCGCGATCGCGCGGACGATCCGCTCGGTTTCGGCGAGGCCGACGCCGTTCTTGTCGGCGAGCGCTACCTGGCAGCCGGCCTGCGCGAGCTGGATCGCGAGCGCGCGGCCCATGCCCGAGCCGGCACCCGTGATCGCGGCGACCTTGTTGGCGAAATCTCTCATGTCGGTGGCTCCTTGTCTGGCTCAGGCCGCTTCGGCGGAAGTGGAGGCGGAAGCAGCGGGCGCGGCGACGGGCCGCGCGGTCGTGTCGTGTTGCGGCGCGCGATACGCGTGGTAATCGGCGATCGAGAAGCGCGCGGTCGCCTGGCGGAAGCGCCACGTGAAGCCCGGCCACAGCGTCGTGTTCTTGCCGGTGCGCGGATCGAGGTACCAGCTCTTGCAGCCGCCCGTCGACCAGATCGCCTTCTTCAGCTTGCCCTGCAGGTCGCTGTTGAATTGCGCCTCGACGAGCGGGCGCACCTCGATCGCATCCGCACGCTCGCGACGCATCGCCTGCAGCGCGCCGAGGATGTACTCGATCTGCGACTCGATCATGAACACCATCGAGTTGTGGCCGAGGCCCGTGTTCGGGCCGACGATCATGAAGAAGTTCGGGTAGCCGGGCAGCGTCGAGCCGAGATACGCGTGCGCGCCGTCGCGCCATGCGTCGACGATGTCGAGCCCGCCGCGGCCGATGATCGCGCCGCGCGGATACGGGTCGGCCACCTGGAAGCCGGTGCCGTAGATCAGGCAGTCGACTTCATGACGCTTGCCGTCGGTCGTCACGACCGCGTCGGCTTCGATGTGGTCGATGCCGGTCGTGATCACGTCGACGTTCTTGCGCGACAGCGCCGGATAGTAGTCGTTCGAGATCAGCACACGCTTGCAGCCGAGCGTGTAGTTCGGCGTGACGGTCTTGCGCAGCGCCGGATCGGGAATCTGCTTGCGGATGTGGCGCAGCGCGAGCTTCTGCACGTTCTTCATCAGCGACGGATGGATCGCGAAGCCGAGCACGCGCGATTCGAGCATCCAGTAGATGCTGCTGCGCACGGCCTTCTGCGTGAACGGCAGCGTGCGGAACAGCCATTTCTCGAAGCCGGTCAGGTTGCGGTCGGGCTTCGGCATGATCCACGGCGGCGTGCGCTGGAACAGCGCGAGTTCCTTCACGCGCGGCGCGATCTGCGGCACGAACTGGATCGCGCTCGCGCCGGTGCCGATCACCGCGACGCGCTTGCCATCGAGCGCATAGTCGTGATCCCACTGTTGCGAGTGGAACGCGCGGCCCTTGAAGTTCTCGACGCCGGGAATCGACGGCAGCGCGGCGCGCGACAGCCCGCCCATCCCCGACACCAGCACGCGCGCGGACAGCCGCTTGCCGTTTGCGAAGGTGAGGCGCCAGCGTTGCGCGGCCTCGTCGTACTCGGCGCGCTGCAGTTCGTGGTTCAGGCGCAGGTGCGCGCCAATCCCGAAGCGCTGCACGCAGTCTTCCAGATAGGCGCGGATTTCCGGCTGCGGCGCGAACATGCGCGTCCAGCGCGGGTTCGGCGCGAACGAGAACGAATAGACGTGCGATTGCACGTCGCATGCACACCCGGGGTAATGATTGTCGCGCCACGTGCCGCCGACCGACGCGGCCTTCTCGAGGACGACGAAGTCGGTCACGCCTGTTTGCCGCAGGCGGATTGCCATCCCGAGGCCGGCGAAGCCGGTGCCGATGATGGCGATATCGATGGTTTCGTCCAGGCCGTCGTGGCCGGGCGGACCGAAAGGCAACGTGCGAGCATTCATCCGGGTGTCTCCGATTTGGCTCATTTTCTAATGTTACATTGTTTGATGTAACGATAGTGGGTGAACCCGGAAACCGCAAGAGGCTAGAAGCGGCGCTCTAAGGGCCGGAAGCCAGACGGGAAAAGGCTGAGCGGAGTTTGGAACGGACCACTTTCCGCATGGCGGGACGCGCGGAAAGGGCCGTCGATAGGGCGAGAGAGACAGTCGACGAGGCCGCCGGTGCGCGGCGGTCTGTTTGAAACGGTATCAGGGACGGATCGGGCGGGCGGCCGTCTCATGGAAAACCCCGGCCACGATCGTGACCTGCGCGAGCGCGTAGAGGCCCCAGATCAGGTAATCGATGCCCGGAAAGCCGCCGAGGAAGCGGCCGACGCCGATCAGCGTATCGGAGCCGACGAAGATCAGGCTGCCGATGGCCGTCAGCGGGCCGCGCGTGCGGGCGGCGAGCGCGAAGCTCGCCATCGCGCACAGCACGAGCATGTAGACGGCAACCGGCGCCAGCAATTCGCCGAGGTGAGGGAAGAAGGCCGCGTAGAACGCCGGCGCGGCGATCCACAGCCCGACGAGCGCGACGATGCGCCAGCCGTGCGGCCGGGCACGCCAGCGCATGAAGATCGCGCAATAGCACAGGTGGGTGAGCAGGAACGCGCCGAGGCCGAGCACGAACGACAGCGGCCAGTCGGGCAGCGCGAGCAGCACGTCGCCGAGCACGGCAGTGACGAGCGCCGCGCACAGCCACGTGCGTTCGCGTGGCGCGGCACAGGTGCTGCCCGCCGCGAGCAGCAGGATGCCCATCGCGGCTTTCGCCGCGGCCTGGCCGGGATAGGGCGCGGCGGCGAGCGACAGCCCGTACAGCAGCGCGGCGACGGCGGCGAGCGGCCAAAGCCGGCGGTAGGTGGCGGGAAGCGTGGCGATCAAGGCGAGTGTCTCCGGTTTGTTGTTGTCTGCGGTGGACGGCCGCGGTCGAGGGCGCAGCAGTCGGCCATTATCCGGAAGAACGGACACGGGAAAACCGGCGAATCCTTCTAGGAAACGACCGGGATCACCGTGCACAGGATTGCCCGCCGGTGCAGCGATCGGGCAATGCCGGGCGCCGATGCCTGGGCGCGGCCGCCGGATTTCTCCGCGCGTTGCCCCGGTTGAACCGGGGCAACGACTTCAATTCGGCTTGCTATGATCGCCGCGGTATTGCCGTTGTCGATGCGGTTGCTGCTGTAGCTGTCGTTGTTCCGCCCGGCCGCGCGACAGGATGCGCAAGCCGGTGCGAGCCCGATGAATCCATGCCGTGCCCGGCCCGTGTGCCCATGCGAAGCGGGGCGGGCTGGCCTCTCCACGAAAACAGGTCCGACCATGACCGAACTTCTCCACGGCGACGGCGCGATCCGTCGCACGACGCCGTACGGCTCGTCGATCGAAAACACCTATGCGGGCGTGCTGTCGTTCATGCGCCGCAACTATTCGCGCGAGCTCGACGGCGTCGACGTCGCGATCTCAGGCGTGCCGCTCGACCTCGCGACGACCTATCGCTCCGGCGCGCGGCTCGGCCCGGCCGCGATCCGCGCGGCGAGCGTGCAGCTCGCGGAGCTGCATCCGTATCCGTGGGGCTTCAACCCGTTCGACGATCTCGCGGCCGTCGACTACGGCGACTGCTGGTTCGACGCACACAACCCGCTGTCGATCAAGCCCGCGATCATCGAGCATGCGCGCACGATCCTCGGTTCCGGTGCAAGGATGCTGACGCTCGGCGGCGACCACTACATCACGTATCCGCTGCTCGTCGCGCATGCGGAGCGCTACGGCAAGCCGCTGTCGCTGATCCATTTCGACGCGCACTGCGATACGTGGGCCGACGACGATCCGGACAGCCTCAATCACGGGACGATGTTCTACAAGGCCGTGAAGGAAGGGCTGATCGATCCGGCCACGTCGGTGCAGGTCGGGATTCGCACCTGGAACGACGATTTTCTCGGGATCGAGCGACTCGATGCGGCGTGGGTGCACGACCACGGCTCGCGCGCGGCGGTCGAGCGGATCGTCGACATCGTCGGCGCGCGTCCCGCGTACCTGACGTTCGACATCGACTGCCTCGATCCGGCGTTCGCGCCGGGTACGGGCACGCCGGTCGCGGGCGGGCTGTCGTCGGCACAGGCACTCGCGATCGTGCGCGCGCTCGGCGCGGTGAACCTGGTCGGCGCGGATGTGGTCGAGGTGGCGCCTGCGTACGACCACGCGGACATCACGGCGATTGCGGCCGCGCATGTCGCGTGTGACTTGCTGTGTTTGTGGCGGCAGAAGAAGGTGGCGGGGACGCTGAAGTAAGCAAGCAGGCCGAGCACGCGCGTGCCGACAGCGCGGTGTGCGCATCGCCGGATCGATGCGCCGTGTCCTGTTTGCATGCCGTGGGGCCGGCGAAAAATCTTCGCGGATTTCCATGGGGGCGTTCGCCGACCCGTTGGCGATGTTTGCGAAACGTCAGCGGGCGGCCGCTTCCGTACGCCAGCGAGGCAGGCGTTGGCGTGTCACCGAAAATGTGCGACGACGTCATCAAGCGAAAAACTATCGGCTCTTGAACAAGGCGGCAAGTACGTCGTCTTCCGGAGACGTACGATGCGGCGTGTGCGGCTTTCCCGATCGTCCGCGGGATCGCGAATGCGCCGTCCCGGCACCGGTGCCGCCTGGCCACGTTCCCGTATAAACCGCACGCGGCCTGATGAGATCGGATTGCTCGCGCTGTTCCAGCCCGTGCGCGATCCATCCGATCGAGCGGCCAAGCGCGAACAGGCCGAATGCCGCGCCGACGGGAAGCCGCAAATGTCGGCGCAGAGCCACCAGCGCGAGATCCACGGAGGGTTTCTGGCCGACGAGCGCGCTCCCTGCATCGATCATCCTTTTCCATTGAGGATGGCGCGGCAGGATCCGCGACAGCAGATACGTCGCGCGCACGTCGCCGTCGGGATAGAGCGCATGGCCGAAGCCCGGCAGGCCATCTCCCCGGGCGAGACGCTCGTTCATTTTTTGTTCGACATCCTTATTGCCCAGTTCGTCCCACAGCGCTTCGCCACGCGCGGTGGTGGCGCCATGTCGCTCTCCCGACAGGCCGGCCAGGCCGCCGACCACGACCGCCCGCAAGCTTGCGTTCGTCGACGCGATGCATCGCCCCGTGAAGCTCGACGCGTTCAGTTCGTGATCCGCGCACAGCACGAGCGCCGCCCTGATCAGCTCGGCGCCTGCAGGCCCGACGCCCCATGCCCGCGCGCATTGCACATGGATGGGTGCCGTATCGATCCGGGTTCGCAGCAGGCATGCGGCCAGAATCCGCACGAGATCGCCGCAGCCCTGCGCCTGACGATCGGGCGATTGCTGCCAGATCGCCGTTGGCGCGTCCTCGCTTGCGACGGTGAAGAGCGGCAGCAGGGCCTGCTCGGCGCGTTGATCGCCGTAGTGCCTGAAGAGTGTGCGAAGCACCGCCGGCGTAGGGGGAACGTGACGGCCGAAAGCGGTCGGCTCGTCGCATCGCCATAGCAGCGCCGCGACTTCCTCGAGACTCGCGCGGGAAGCGAGCTCGCGTGCATCCGCGCCGCGATAGAACAGCTGGCCACCGTCGATCAACGTGATGCTCGATTCGAGCACGGGCGAGCCCCAGTTCAGCGCAGCCTTCGCCACTTCCTTCGGCTTGCGGCCGCGTGCGCGTTGATCCGCGAGCCGGTCGACATCGGCCGCGAGGTAGCGGCTTTCACGGTGATTGCCGCACGGTTCCGCGCGAAGCAGGCCGCGGCTGACATACGCATAGAGGGTTTGCCGCGAGACGCCGAGCCTTGCCGCGGCTTCGGTCGAATTCAGGTAGTTCGACATCGTACGCAGGGGGAATCGTTCGACAGGTTGATCAGGATAATCAACGTTGACAACAAATGCGAGCGAGACGATCTTTGCCTCACCTAATCATGCGAGGCGAACATGCGTGTCGATCAAATGTCGAGGGAGCGGGCCACGGCCGATGAGGATCGGGCGTCGCGTTATCTGCGGGCGTTCTGGCTGGCGGCGGGTGGGTCTCAGGCTTTCATCGAGTCGTGCAGCTTCAGCGGGTCGGGAGAGCTGGTCTCCGTGTTTCGCGTAACCGATATGGCCGCCGCGGCGATCGGAGCGGCAGGGACGGCCGTTGCCGAATTGCTGCATGTGTCGACCGGAGCGTTGCCGGCGGTGCGAGTCGACCGGCGCATGGCGTCGCTGTGGTTCGGCACGTCGCTGCGTCCGCAGGGCTGGACGATGCCGCCGCAATGGGATCCGGTGGCCGGCAATTATCGGGCGCGCGATCGCTGGATCCGGTTGCACACCAACGCGCCGCATCATCGACTGGCCGCCTTGTCGGTGCTCGACTGCGCTGCGGATGCGCAAGCGGTCGCGCAAGCGGTGAGTCGCTGGGATGCCGGTGCGCTCGAAGACGCGATCGTCGAGCGCGGCGGATGTGCCGCGGCGATGTACTCGGCGCAGGAGTGGGCCGAGCATCCGCAGGGCAAGGCGGTTGCAACTGAGCCCCTGCTGCATGTTCATGCCGCGACGGATGTTGTTGCGCATGCCTGGCGGCCTGCGAGAGACAGGCCGTTGCGCGGCATTCGCGTGCTCGACCTGACGCGCATTCTCGCTGGCCCCGTGGCGACACGGTTTCTTGCGGGCCTGGGCGCCGACGTGCTGCGCATCGACCCGTATGGCTGGGAAGAACCGGGCACGGTACCCGAAGTCGTCCTGGGCAAGCGGTGTGCGCGGCTGAACCTGAAGGATGCCGCGGATCTCGATACGCTCAAGCGGTTGCTCGGCCGCGCGGATATCGTCGTGCACGGTTACAGAGCCGATGCGCTCGCCCGCCTCGGGCTCGACGCCGCACAACGGCGCGAACTGAATCCCGCACTCATCGACGTGTCGCTCGACGCATACGGCTGGACCGGTGCGTGGCGTTGCCGGCGCGGCTTCGACAGCATCATTCAAATGAGCACGGGAATCGCCGAGGCGGGCATGCGCGTGACGGGCAGCGATGAGCCGGTGAACCTGCCCGTTCAGGCCATCGACCATGCGACGGGCTACCTGATGGCGACGGCCGCCATCCGTGGGCTGACGACGCGAATGCAGCAGGGTGTCGGTACCGAGGTTCGCGCGTCGCTGGCGCGAACGGCGGCTGTGTTGCAGCTGCGTTCGGAGCCCATGAGCGAGGTGGTTGAACGGGTGGCCGACGATCAACGTGATCGCGCGGGGCAGGTCGAGCCGACGTCGTGGGGGCCGGCATTGCGGCTTCGCCCGCCATTGCAGATCGACGATGCACCGCTCGCATGGTTTTATCCGGCACGCGCACTAGGTGCGTATGAACCCGAGTGGTTGTCTTCGAACGAAGCTCTTTGAAGCGGCGTGTGAATCAGTGGTGGTGAGTGGCGGCGGGGCGGCCACGGCGATGCATGTCGCCTGGCGCGCAAACTGCTGGAACACGCGGCCGAAGCGATCGGCGGCGTGTTTCCCGATGCGCGTCCCATCGTGTCCCTGGCTGTCGACCTGGGCGCGCCCGATCAGGTGGAACGCGTTCGGGACACGCTGGCAGAGCGGTTCGAGACCCTCGATGTCGTGATCAATGCGGCCGAGGGAGAAGGTGGAGGGCGCGTTGGAGCAAGCAGGCAGCCGCAGGCCGCCTGCGCATTGCGCACGTCGCTGGATCGATGGCCGGGCGTTGCCTTTAACCGCGCGTGTCGACCCAGTTGCGCGCCCAGCGGGCCGAATGCTGCAACGCCTGCTCTTCACTCGTGAAGTAATCGAGCGAATAGAACTGGTAGCGGCCTTCGGTGCGTGCGCTATCGGCGCGTTCTAGCAGCAGGTTGGATGAAAAACTACCGTCGGGCAAACGATGCGCCGAGGGTTGAACGGCATAGCCGTTGTATTGTTGAATTCGTTTGTTTTGCATTTTAATTTTAATGATGTTCGAGTGCCCGCGTGCCGTGCG
Source organism: Burkholderia puraquae (assembly GCF_002099195.1). Classification (GTDB taxonomy): domain Bacteria; phylum Pseudomonadota; class Gammaproteobacteria; order Burkholderiales; family Burkholderiaceae; genus Burkholderia; species Burkholderia puraquae. Next base: position 142,288 of record NZ_NBYX01000001.1, read on the forward strand.
AAATGTGCACGGGCGCGCTGATTCAAAGCCATTGCGAGCCGAATCTGAAGCAGTCGTAAAGCGAAAAAGGGCTTGGCAGCCAGAGGGGGAATGAAGTGCAACGAGGCGTGTGGCGCTCGGCAAGCTGTTGAATCAACAGATGCAGCTAAGAGCAATCGCGCCAACTTTGGGAGACCAATCTCCGCGAGGGTGTCGCTGCAACCCGGCGTCCGTTACCGGAGGCCGGGTCCTTCAAACTTTACAGCGGCTTGATGTTAGCCGCTTGCAGACCCTTCGGGCCTTGCTTCGTTTCGAAGCTTACCTTCTGATTTTCAGCCAGCGTCTTGAAGCCGTCGGCGCGAATTTCGGAGAAGTGAGCGAACAGATCGTCGCCGCCGTTATCCGGCGTGATGAAGCCAAAGCCTTTGCTGTCGTTGAACCACTTGACGATACCGGTATCCATGAAGATTCCTTGAGAAAAAAATACGAAGAGTTGCTCTGTAAAGGAGCGCGTGAAGCGTCAAGGAGGGAGAGGACAACGAATACCGCTGGGAAGCGAGCAATTGATGAACAGCAATCGGACTTCTTGAACTTCAGGCAGCACATTAACCGCTGGGCGGTGCCGGCGTCAATCGTTAACTTGTAACTGTTTCGCGAGGCCGTCCGTTTTGCGAACGAAGCGATGTGGCCCTGCCTGATTGCGCGCGCCACCCGGCATGACGCGCAGGCTGGACAGGGCCTGATGTGGCCGGTGGCTCTGAACGGCCCGAGGCGGCCACATCGCCTTATCCCAAGCAGCCATTCGAATCAGGGATCACCTTGCGACGGAATTGCTTCGCGGTCGTTCACGATCAACATGAAAGCGAGACCCGTGCTCTGGACGAACGCCGACAGTTCGTCCCGCGTTTCCCGAAAATTCGACAAGAGCAAAGAGGCCGACGAGTCGTGTGCCCATCGGCGTTTTTGACCATATGCGCGCTGCGTTCTCGCTACTTCGCCGCGAGCGCATTCTGCACGCTTTTGTCGACCCACGCGTTGTCGGCCACGCTCAGCTTCTGCGGAATCAGCTTCGCCGCATAAAACGCATCGGCAACACCTTGCTGGGCCGCGACGATCCGGTCGTCGAGCGGCACCGCGCCAAACGGGACACGCTTGATCCACGTCTCGACGAGCGGTTGCGGCAGGCCGACCTTCGGTGCGATCAGCGCGGCCGTGTCGGCCGGATGCGTGCCGACCCACTGGCCCGTCTCGCGCGCCTGCTTCAGGATCGCGCCGACCACGTCGGGATGCTGCTGCGCGAAGTCCCGCGTTGCTTCGTAGAAGTTGTTGGTCGCCGTGAGGCCCGTGTAGTCGGACAGCGTGCGCACCTTCAGCGCATTCTGCGCGGCAGCATAGTACGGATCCCAGACGACCCACGCATCGACGTTGCCGCTCTCGAACGCGGCGCGCGCGTCGGCCGGCGCAAGATACACGGGGCGGATTTCGTCGTAGCGCACGCCGGCCTTCTTCAGCGCTTCGAGCAGCAGGTAGTTCGCACTCGAGCCTTTCTGCAGCGCGATCTTCTTGCCGCGCAGGCCGGCGACCGAACGGATCGGCGAATCGGCTTTCACGAACACGGCTTCGTTGTGCGGCGCCGGCGGTTCCGCGCCAACATAGACGAAGTGCACGCCGGCTGCCTGTGAGAACACGGGCGGCGGCGCGCCCGTGTAGCCGAAGTCGATGCTGTTCGCGTTCAGTGCTTCGAGCAGTTGCGGGCCGGCCGGGAATTCGAACCACTGGACGCCATAGCCGAGCGGCTTGAGCCGGGCTTCGAGCGAACCTTGCGCCTTGATGACCGACAGCAGGCCGGCCTTCTGGTAGCCGATGCGCACGACCTTGTCGGCGCCGCCTTGCGCGAAGGCCGATGCGGCGGACAGCGCGACGAGCGTGACGGCGGTGGCGTGGGCGACCCAGCGGGTGAAACGAATCATCGAACGGACTCCATGCAAAACGTCTTCGGGCGAGCGGCGGTGCCGCTTGGTTGGAAGAATCGTCGCATGGGCGATCACGCCCGCAAACGAAGCATTGCCGATATCAATATGACGGCGGCGCGCCTATGCTTCGTCGCTGTCGTTTTCCGAGGCCAGCGTGCCGGACTGCCGCGCGGCCTCGTCGCTGAGCTTCTTGTCGAGGATCGTCGCGACGCGGCCGCCGAGATAGGCGCTGGCCGCGGTTTCGAGTGCGCGGTTCGTCTCGCCTTCGACGAACACGGCCGCGAGCGGGCGCAGGCGCCAGATCGCGTCGACCAGCTCGGGCACGTCGGTGGCGGGCGGAAGCGTGCCGGCGTCGTAGCGATCGAGCCGCTTCACGACGAGATCGACGAGCAGCCGCGCGATCGCGTCGAAATGCGGCCGCGCGAGGCTGATCACGTCGAGCAGTTCGCGCGGCGGGATGCCTTCCTTCGTCATCGCGGCCGCCGCTTCGAGCAGCGCGGGGCTCTTCGCGACGAACGACAGGCCGCGCCGTTCGAGCAGGCCGAGTTCGGTCACGCGCGACAGCTGCGTGGTGGCCTGCGGGCCGAACATCTGCGCGAGCGCGGCGAGCGAGTAGGTTTTCGGCAGTTCGTGCGACCAGCGGCCGCCGATCGCGTTTTCGAGGCCGAGGATCGAGCGCAGGTCGTGGCCTTCGTCGATCGCCTTGATCAGGTCCTGGATGTTCGACAGCGTATAACCGCGTGCGAGCAGGTGATTGATCAGCTTCAGGCGCGCGACGTGCGTGTCGTCGTAGATGCCGACGCGGCCGCGCTTTTCAGGCGGCGCGAGCAACCCGCGATCCTGGTAGGCGCGGACGTTGCGCACGGTCGTGTCGGACACGCGTGCAAGCTCGTCGACCGTGTACTCGTTGCGGGAGTCCGGCGCCGCCTCGTCGGGTGTGGAATGAGTCTGTTTTGACATGCGGCCATTCTAGCGCGACGCGGGAGGCTCCGGCGAGACGGGGAGCGTGTTCGCGCCGTCGCCGAGCGGGCGCTGCAGCAATGCCGTATCGATCCAGCGGCCGTGCTTGAACCCGACGGCCTTCAGCATGCCGGCCGGCTCGAAACCGAACGCGCGATGCAGCGACGTCGAGCCGCCGGTGCCGCCGTCGGCGATCACCGCGATCATCTGCCGCCACGGGCCGGCCTCGCAGCGTTCGATCAGCGCGGCGAGCAGCGCGCGCCCGATTCCACGCCCGCGTTGCGTATCGTCGATGTAGATCGAATCCTCGATCGTGAAGCGGTATGCGCTGCGCGTGCGGTACGGCGTCGCGTACGCGTAGCCGGCCACGCGGTCGTCGCATTCGGCGACGAGGTAGGGCAGCCCGCGCTGCAGCACCGCGTCGCGGCGCGCGTGCAGTTCCGCGACGTCGGGCGGTGTTTCCTCGAACGACGCGACGCTATGGCGCACGTGGTGCGCATAAATCGCGTGGATCGCATCGAGGTCGGCATCGGTTGAATCGCGAACGACACAGGCGGGGGCGGTGGGCATGGCGGCGACTCCGGCGAATTCAGAACGCAAACCGCTACTATGCCGGCCGTTGGAGCGCTTGGCAAAGCCGTGTGCGGTGTTGGCTACTACAGCCGGCCGTCCGCCGCGTGAACCGCATCGGCGATCGCGTCGGCGACGCGCTGAACACGCGGCGACCGGCGCACGTCCGGGTGGACGACGAGCCAGATCTCGCGCTCGATGTCGCAACGCGGCGCGGCCGTCAGCTCGACGAGCGATGCACCGGCGTGCGAGGCCGGATCGTCGACGAGAAACCGCGGCAGCAGCGCGACGCCGGCACCGGCCGCGCACGCGCGATGCTGCGCGGCCAGGTCGTTGGTGACGAACGCGAAACGGCGCCCGGCCGCGAAGCGTGCGAGCCACTGGTGCTGCGGCGTTTGCGCGAGGGCGTCGTCGTAGCCGACGAACGGCCAGGTATCGGGCGGCGCGTCCGCCCATTCCGGCGCCGCGCACAGCGCAAAGCGCATCGTGCCGAGCCGGCGCGCGGCGAGCCCCGGCTCGGTCGGCCGCGACAGCCGCACCGCGAGATCGGCTTCGCGCGCGTACAGGTTCGCCGCGTGCATCTCGCCCAGCAGGTCGATCCGCAGCGTCGGCCATGCCCGCTGTGCGCGGGCGAGCCGCGGCGCGAGGAAGTGGCTGGCGAATACCGGCGACGCCGAGATGCGCACCACGCCGTCGAGCGCCGCCGCGCCCTGGGCGGCGCGCGCGAACGCATGCGCGTCGGTTTCGAGGCGTGCGGCGTGCTCGGCAAGGTGCAGCCCTTCGTCGGTTGGCGGCCAGCCGCGCGGCAGCCGGTCGAACAGCCGGATGCCGAGCGCAGACTCCAGCGCGTCGATGCGCCGTGCGACCGTCGAATGCTGGACCTGCAGCGCCCGCGCGGCGGCCGACAGGCTGCCGCCGCGCATCACCGCGAGGAAATAGCGGACATCGTCCCAGCTCATCGGCGGCGCGGCCGCGGGAACGGGAGTTGGGTCGGTCGAATTTTGCACAGTAGGTGGGCGATTGGCGGGGATTCCGATCGATTATGCACGATGGGATGATCGTGTCACTTCAATTCGATTGTGAGGAACGTCATGACCCAGACTGCCACCGCCATCCGGATCGGGATCGACCGTTACGGCGACGCCGGCGTGCTGCGCCGCGTCGATGCGCCCGTCGCGCCGCCCGGTGCCGGAGAAGTGCGGATTCGCCAGACCGCGATCGGCGTGAATTTCGTCGACATCTATTTCAGGACGGGCGCGCACGCGTTGCCCGCGCTGCCGGATGCGCTCGGCGTCGAGGCGGCCGGCGTGGTCGACGCGGTCGGGCCCGACGTGACGGCGCTCGTACCCGGCCAGCGTGTCGCGTATGCGGGCATGCCGACCGGCAGCTATGCGAGCCTGCGCACGATGCCCGCCGAGCGCGTGCTGCCGATCCCCGACGGCCTGAGCGACGACGCGGCCGCCGCCGGGCTGCTGAAAGGGATCACCGCTTACATGCTGCTGCATCGCGTCCGGCAGGTCGGCGCCGGCGACACGGTGCTCGTGCATGCGGCGGCCGGCGGTGTCGGGCTGCTGGCGACGCAATGGGCGCGTGCGCTCGGCGCGCGGGTGATCGGCACGGTCGGGTCGGCCGCTAAAGCGGCACTCGTGCGCACGCATGGCGCCGAGGCGGTCGTCGATTACCGCGAGGAGGATTTCGTCGCGGCGGCCCGCGCGTTCGGCGGCGGGGCGGGTGTCGATTACGCGATCGACGGAATCGGCGGCGACGTGCTGACGCGAACGCTCGGCGCGATCCGGCCGTTCGGGATGGTCGCGAGCATCGGGCAGGTGGCCGCGATCGGTGCGCGGCAGACGTTCGATCTCGATGAACTGGGGCCGGCCCGTTCGATCGCGCTGGCGCGGCCGAGCGTGCTCGGCTTCATCGCGCGCGACATTAACGGCTATCGGGAGGCTGCGCGCACGACGCTTGAACGGTTGGCGGGCGGGATGCATGTGGAGATCGGCGCGCGGCTGCCGCTCGTACAGGCAGCCGATGCACACCGATTGCTGGAGTCGCGAGCGACGACGGGCGGAGTCGTGCTGGTGCCTTGAAGGCGGGCGGAGGTGGATCGCGAGGCGGCTCGACGCTCGCGTCGCGATCCACGGGAGATTCAGTTGTGCTTGCGCAGCGGCGCATCCTCGACGAACCACGCGAGCACGAACGCGATCGCGATGACCGTCGCCGCCGAGAGATACACGACATGCAGCGAGCCGGCGAACGCATGCAGGTAGGTGTCGCGCAGGGCATCCGGCAACTGGCGCACGGCGGCCGGGCCGAGTGCGGGCGGCAGCTCCGTGCCGGCCGGCAGCGCAGCCATCACCCGCGACTGCAGCCCGTGCGAGAACAGCGCGCCGAACGCCGCGACGCCGAGCGAGCCGCCGATCGAGCGGAACAGCGTCGCGCCCGACGTCGCGACGCCCATGTGCCGGAATTCGACCGTGTTCTGCACGGCGAGCGTGAGCACGGGCATCACCATGCCGAGCCCGATCCCGAGCAGCGCCATGTACGCGTACATCGTGTGCAGCGGCGTCTCGAGCGTCAGCGTCGACAGCAGCGCCATCGCGATGCCGCCGGCCAGCGTGCCCAGGATCGGGAACATCCGGTACGAGCCGAGCCGCGAGATCAGCCGGCCGCTGACGATCGACGTCACGAGCATCCCGCCCATCATCGGCAGCAACTGCATCCCGGCCTGCGACGGCGTCGAGCCCTTCACGACCTGCAGATAGAGCGGGATGAACGTGACCGAGCCGAACAGCGCGATGCCGACGACGAAGCCGATCAGGCTGACCAGCACGAAGGTGCGATGGCGGAACAGTTCGAGCGGCATGATCGGCTCGGCCGCGAGCCGCTCTTCATAAATGAAGCCGCCGATCGCGACGAGGCCGAGCACGAGCGTCATCCATAGCTGCGGTGACGTCCACGGCAGCAGCGAGCCGCCTTCGCTCGTGAACAGGATCACGCAGGTGAGGGCGGTGGCGAGGAACGCGGCGCCCATGTAGTCGATCCGGTGCTTCACGTGCGCGGTGTGCGGCCGAAACGCGACGCCGATCACCGCGAGCGCGAGAAAGCCGAGCGGCAGGTTGATCGTGAAGATCCAGCGCCACGACAGGTGCTCGACCAGGAAGCCGCCGAGCAGCGGGCCGATGATCGTCGCGAGGCCGTACACGCCGCCGAACATCCCCTGGTAACGCGCGCGGCGATCGGGCGGCACCAGATCGCCGATCGCGGCCATCGTGACGACCATCAGGCCGCCGCCACCCAGCCCCTGCAGCGCGCGCAGCACGATCAGCTGCGTCATGTCCTGCGCGACGCCGCACAGCGCGGAGCCCGCGAGGAACAGCACGATCGCAGCCTGGAGCACGATCTTGCGGCCGTACAGGTCGCCGAGCTTGCCATACAGCGGCAGCACGACGGTGGACGACAGCAGGTATGCGGTGACGACCCACGACAACTGGTCGAGCCCGCCGAGTTCGCCGACGATCGTCGGCAGCGCGGTCGACACGATCGTCTGGTCGAGTGCGGACAGCAGCATGACGAGCAGCAGCGCGGCGACGATCAGCCCGGTCGGCGCGTCGCGGCGGGCCGTTTCGGCAGCCGGCGGAATGAGGAGGGTGTCGGTTGTCATCGAGATATCTGCCATGGCAGGGAATTGTGTCGAACTATAGCGACGGATAGTTGACTAGTCAATTTCTGCCCAGTCTCGATATGTTGCAGCCGTAACAGGAGATTGCCGGCGCGAAAAATTGACCGGGATCAGGGGAAAGCGGGGCCGGACTCAAGTTTTTTGCAGGCAAACCGTAATACAGAGTGCTGCGGACCGATTGCCGCGGCACTTTTCACCGCTCACGTCCCGTCATGAACCTGAACGCCCTGTTTTCCCGTTTCTCGATCCGTACGCGGATCTTCTCCACGCTCGGTCTCGTCGCCGTGCTGCTCGTCGTATCGGGTCTGATCGGCCTCGCCGGCATGCAGAGCTCGAACCGTGCGCTCGACGAGGCCTATACGCAGCAACTGGCTGCGAAGACCGCGCTGTCGGCGGCCAGCCTGAACCTGACGATCGTGCGCACGACGCTCGACCGCGCGCTGCTGCATCCGGAAGCGCCGGAAGTGCCCGATCTCGTCAAGAAAGCCGAGAGCTATCTCGCGAAGGCCGACACCGCATGGCGCGGCTACGCGTCGATGCCGCACGACGGTGACGAGGGCCCGCTCGCGAGCCGCCTCGACGCCGCGCGCCAGGCGCTGATCGGGCAGGCACTGAAGCCGATGATCGACGCGGTTCGCGACGGCCGCCGCGACGAGGCGGACCGGCTGCTGATGTCGGTCGCGCCGCCGCTGTCGGTCGCGCTCACGCAGGCGACCGATGCGCTCGATGCGTACCAGGTCGCGCGCGGCAAGGATGTGTACGACACCGCGCAGACCTATTACGGCTGGATGCGCGCGGGCGCGATTGCCGGGATCGCATTCGGCCTGGCCGCGTGCCTTGGCTGCGCGATCGGCCTGCATTACGCGATCACGCAGCCGGTGAACCGGCTGCTGTCGCACTTCCGCCGCCTGTCGGACGGCGACCTGACGTCGGAAGTGCGCTGGTCGTCGCGCGACGAGATGGCCGAGCTGGTCAAGGGCGTGACCGGCATGCAGCGCAGCCTCGCGGACACCGTGCGCCAGGTCAGCCAGGGTTCCGAGGCGATCTCGACGGCGACGCACCAGATCGCGGCCGGCAACACCGACCTGTCGCAGCGTACCGAGGAACAGGCGTCCGCGCTGCAGGAGACGGCCGCGAGCATGGAGCAACTCACCGCGACCGTGAAGCAGAACGCGGACAATGCGGTGGAGGCGCAGGCCTGCGCGGATACCGCGAGCGAAATCGCCACGCGTGGCGCGACAGTCGTCGGCGAAGTGATCGGCACGATGAACGAGATCGACCAGAGCTCGCAGAAGGTTGCCGACATCATCGGCACGATCGAGGGCATCGCGTTCCAGACCAACATCCTCGCGCTGAATGCGGCGGTCGAAGCGGCGCGCGCCGGCGAGCAGGGCCGCGGCTTCGCGGTGGTCGCGGGCGAGGTGCGCACGCTTGCGCAACGTTCGGCGTCGGCGGCGAAGGAAATCCGCACGCTGATCGGCGAATCGGTCGAGCGCGTCGCGAACGGCTCGCGGCTCGTCGGCATGGCCGGCACGACGATGCAGGACATCCAGCAGGCGATCGGCCGCGTGACGGGCATCATGACCGAGATTGCGGCCGCGTCGAGCGAGCAGCGCGACGGGATCGAGCAGGTGAACCGCGCGGTGTCGCAGATGGACCAGGTATCGCAGCAGAACGCGGCGCTCGTCGAGCAGGCGGCTGCGGCTGCTGCGTCGCTGGAAGAGCAGGCCGACGGGTTGCGTCGCGCGGTGGGGGCGTTCCGGGTGGCTTGATCGATGGTGGGGGCAGTTGAGACCCGTGCGACTGTCGACTGCGTCTGTTTTTTGCCCCCGCTTCAATTCATTCGCGACTGTGGCGCCGTGATTGTCCCGACGCCGCCCGCGAGATGGTCAGACGTCAGGATCCGAGTCGAGCCGGATCGTCTCGCACAGCACCGCAACCTCTGCGCCACATGACGGCTCGAGTACGAACAATGCCTTTCGATCGGCGTCGAAATCGGCCAGATACTGATTGAGCCGAGAATCGTCGACATTCGCTGCGTCGAAATCCTCCCTGCTGCCTATCCATTTCAGCCACTGTCGCACCTCTGTCTGCGAAAACGGATAGACGGGAGATAGCAGAAGGCGAGACACGACATTCTGTTGCGTAAAATCGATGATTCGCAGGGAAATGACGCCGGTGAAGCGAAAGGAATGGATTTCGCCACCGACTCGACGGAAGCGAAGCCGCAACTCCTGATCGGCCGGACGATGGTCGATCGTGACGAGCTCGGCATCGTGGAAGGTCGGGATGCTGTCGGGCCTGATCATGTGTGCTCAAAAGAGGGGCAGTCTGGCGCGAAGCCAGTCCCACTTGGTTGGCGGAATCATCAGATATTTATTGTAGTTCGATTCATCGGTCAAATCGATGTAACGAACCAGGTTGCCCTCATAATTCAAGGGCTGATGAAAGCTCTTTCCGTGGTACCAGTTGACGGAGAAGTATCGTTTCGCAAGAATCTCACCTTTTTCGCTGAAAACCCTCAGTTCTATTTTATCGTTCGTCCCGTCTTGATCATTTCCGCCGGTACCGCACATCTTGAATCGATATGGAACTCCATTCATGTTTTTTATGCCACCATCCAGCGTTTCCGGGCGATCGTAGAAATCGCATCGCCCATAGGCAGGTCGACTGAAATGAATGATCACGCCCGCGCCGATATAAAAAATGATGGCTAAGCCAATGTATCTGATGGCTCTAGTCTGCATATCTCACCAAGCTCAAGATGAATTGGTTTACTCAGTCTCAGACGGACTGGTTTTGAATATATCATGAAGTCCCTGCCTCGATGATGCTTTTGCCGCCAGCGATTGTAGTCTGCATTGTAGACAGGGAAGTAAACGTCGGAATCCCTGAATCGTCCAAACAAACCTCTCCGCGTATCGACGGGTTTGTTGATGGTTCTTGCCCAGATGTCAATATCGGAGTTTCGTTTTGGTGAGCTGGATTCTGTCAGCAGTGAGCCTGGTGAGATAATTACCCCATGTTTGTTCCAGTGCCCGAGATATTGCTTGCTGTTGAATGAGTAATTATCTTTGACGTAAGCGTAGATGTGTGTAATTTTCCCGGTCGCATTAAGGCAGTAGAAATTGCCGGATTTTTCGTACCGAAAATACTTCTCTCCCGAAATTTCAACGCTCCCTATTGCGACGTAGATGTTGAAATTCGCTAGTGCTCCGGTGAGATCCGTTGGTGAAAAATTTTCCAGGGTGTCAAGATTGCTTACTGGTGATAACTGAAACTGCCAGTCGGAATGGAATTTTTGTAAATTTTCGATAAATCCGGAGGTGTTGAAGCTGAATGTTGAGCGTCTATCCAGAAAGAGATTTTTGATGAACGGCCTGGTGATGTTTATTGCTGTCGTCACGGATCGCTCGCTATAAATATCATCCGCCAGGAGCTTTTCATACTTTTTCCTGACGCTCCCGAATCTCAAAACCCAATCAAGAGTGACGTCGCCGTCATTCAATGGCTGAATTGACGTTGGGTCGTCATTGTAAGTATGCGCAGGGTTCGCAAACCAGATTCGCGCAAGTTTGGCCGAGACCTTCCAGCCCAAGTTGTCCATCGCGATCGGTACGTCTTGAAGATCGAAGGGCGGCGGGTTTTCGCAGACTTCGGCTTCTGGTGGCTTCGGTGGTTCCTTGACTCTCGCCTGGTCGGTTTTCGGCAACGGGGCGGAAGCAGAACCCTGCCTGGGAGCACTCGGCGCTTTGGGCGTCGGCTTGGGAAGAGGGGGCGGTGGCTTTTCCCCCGGCGCCAGTCTGTCGAGCGAAACGCTCTTCTGGGTCTCTAGGGGAATGCACCCTCTGGAGCCCTGATATTCTTTCAGCGCTGATCCAAACAACCCTTTCTGCGGCTTGTAGTACGGCACCTTCTTTACGTCGGCCATCGAATATCCCGTTCGCAGCGAATGGCCAGGCATCGTAACGATGTGCCGCACGGGGATAAACCATCAGGTGTCGCCGGAATCGCGAAGAAGGCGACCCGTTCAGGGTCTGGGGCGAAACGAAATGTGCCCGATTGTGTCGGCGCGTAATGTCGGGGATCCGGAGTTCGTCCCCGTGCCGGACGAGCCGCTCTCCGGCGTCAACCCGCCCCAAGCTGCGCGGCCGCACGTGACGACGCGACGATCAGCAGCTTCATCGTCGCACGCGTCGCGCCGACGAACAGCTTGCGCGCGGCACGCGCATCGAGCGTGTCGAAGTCGACCTCGGTGAGGATCACGCACGGCGCCGACTGGCCCTTGAAGCGGTAGATCGAATCGAGCAGCACGTCGCCTTCGCGATACTCGGGGTTGCCGAACAGGTCGTACTTGCCGGTGAAGCTCTTGAGCCGGTGGGGGCCGAGCTGGTCGAGCGGCGCGAGCACCGAGCCTTCGCGGCCGCGATACGACAGCACCGCGATGTCCTGCTTGCGGAAGCCGAGCGAAAGCGCGTGCGTGATCGCCCGCTTGGTCGCATCGATGCAGGCTTCGGCCAGCGCGTCTCCCGACGCGCCTTCTGCCCCGTACGCCGACACCGACGGATCCGAACCGTCGAACGGGCTGCCCGAGCGCAGCTCGGCCGCGAGCGGCTCGACCCGGCCGACGATGTCGCGCACGAATTCGAGCAGGTCGCGCGGGCTCCGGTAGTTCGTGAGCGCCTTCAGCGTGACCCAGCCCGGCAGCGCGACCGGCTCGCGCATGTACAGGTTCTGCAGCGGATCTTCGAGCCACCACCACGCGCCGTCCGGCGCCAGCAAGCGCTCCAGTGCGGCCGCCCACGGCGCATGGAAATCCTGGCCTTCGTCGACCACCAGCACGTCGAAGCGCCAGTGCTCGGGAATCGGCGCTTCGGCGAAGCGCGCTTCGAGCCGCTCGAACTCGCCGGGCACCTGGAAGTCGGGCGTATAGCCGCCGTCGCGCGCGACCCAGTCGCACAGCTGGTGGTAGTTCGCGATCTTCGCGCCGGGCGGCGCGATGCGCGCGATGTAGTCGGCGAGCGGCCGGTTGAAGCACACGTAGAGCACGCGCTTGCCGGCCGCGACCGCATCGCGCATCGCCTGCACCGCGAGCTGCGTCTTGCCCGAGCCCGCCGTGCCGGTCACGCGCAGCCGGAACGGCGCGAATTCGAGCTGGCGCGCCCACGCGGCGAGCCCGCCCGACAGCCGCGTGACGAGCGTGCCGGCCTGCCCGACGAGCGCGCTCGTGTCGGGCGTGAGCGCGAGCTCGTCCGCGAGGAAATGGTGGAGTTTCGGCGCGTTCGGAAAGTGTTCGTCGTCTTCCGGCAGGATCTGCAGGATCACCTGCGCGAGCTGCGCCTTGCGCGACGCATCGACGATGCGGTCGGCCGCGACCCCGGCGATCGATGCGTCGCGGATCGCGTAGTCAGGGCAGTACAGCAGCGCCTCGACGCCGTAGACGCCTGCGCCGAGTGCGGCCGTCAGGCGCCGGTGCAGCGTTTCCTGCGTGCGCGCGAGCTGGATCGGGACATTGCGCTCCTTCTGCAGATAGACCTTCACGAGCCCCTTCGGCGTTTCGCGCAGGAAGCCGGCTTTCTGCTCGATCAGCAGCACGCGGCCGGCCGGGCTCACGACGACGAACGCGGCCTCGCCGAACACTGAGAACGCCTGATCGGCGCGCGTCCAGTGCACGCCGTGATACACGGTGTAGCTGTCGGGCAGCGCGTGTTCGAGCGCGGCGAGCGTTTCGCGCTCGCGTTCGGCCGCGCCGGTCGCGGCGAGGCTTTTCCAGTCGTCGGGGATGAGGCGGGCCATGGCGTCGGGCGGCGGAAGCCGGCGTGAGCGTGAACGGGTGCGGCTATTGTACTGAGCGATGAACCTGTTCACGACCGCCGTGCCGCGCGGACATCGGCCGTCCGGAGGAGGAACGGCCCGGGGACGTTACCCGCGTGCGAGCCGTTTCGCGAGATCGGCGCTGAGGATCGCCATGCGCGCGGGCTTTTCGTAGCAGACGACGTCGAACGCGCGGATCACTTCGCTGATGTCGGCCTCGCTCGCGCGGCCGGTGAGCAGGTCGCCCGTCAGCACGAAGATCGGTGCGCCCGGGTTGTCGGACGTGCGCACGGCCTTGATCGCGGTGGCGGCCGTACTGTCGTCGAACAGCCATTCGGTCAGGACCGCGTCGAACGCCTGGCCCTGCAGCGCATCGACGAACGGCGCGAGGCCATCGAATGCGGCCGTCGCGAAACCCTGCCGTTCGAGATAGCGGCACAGCTCGGTCGCGCTGACGCGATCGGGGTCGATCACCGCGACGACGAGCTTGTCGCTCTCCGCGCGACGCGGATAGATCTCGATCTTGTGCACGTCGTACGCGTTCTGGTACAGCACGCCCGTGTGGCGCAGCACGCGCCAGCGGCCGTTTTGTTCATACGCGACGAATTCGGGGCGCGCGCCGGCTTCGAGCGGCGCGCCGATCCATGCGGTGCACGGAATCTCGGCGACGCCCGCGTAAAGCACGGCCTCCTGCGAATAGGCGCCGACCATGCCGGGGTCGAGCGTTTGCGCGCCGAACAGCTGGGCGGCGGGTTCGCCGTACGCTTCGGCGACTTTCTTGATTTGCGCGAGCGTCCAGGGGCTGCTGCCGCGCAGTTTGCGATGGCCTTGCGAGAAACTCAGGTCGAGGATGCGGCACAGCTCGGTGGTCTGCTGGCGCTTGCCGATGCCGTTGCGGGTCATCAGCTCGCGCACGCGCTCGGCAACCGCGAGGGAATCCGTGGTGATTGCTTCAGTGGTCATGCTACGGGAACGGATCGTGACGTTCAGAACGACGCCTTGCGGCAGTCTCGACGGACAGTCTTCATGACGTCCAGGGGCGAGCCGACCGGCCACGCGCGGAAAAGATAACTTTACCGCAAAATGGTCGTTATTCAGTGTCGTGAAAGGTGCGTTTGTGTGAAAGGTGTGTCACGACGTTACCACCGCGCTCCGTATCCGGATGAATTAACGCCTGACAGGAAACAATGACGACAACCTATCCGCTGCACGATGCCCTGAGCCTCGCCGACACGCCATTCCCGCCCGAAGCCGACGTCGTGATCGCCGGCGCCGGCATCATGGGCTGCGCAGCCGCGTATTACCTGGGCCTGCGCGGCCTGAAGGCCGTCGTGCTCGACAAGTCGCGCATCGCCGGCCAGCAGTCGACCCGTGCGTGGGGCTTCGTGCGGCAGCAGGGTCGCGAAGCCGCCGAGGTGCCGCTGATGATGGCCGGCATGCGGATCTGGGAGGGGTTAGAGGAAACCCTCGGTTTCGATCTCGAGTGGCGGCAGGGCGGCTGTCTTTATGTTGCGGACAACGAAACGGACTGGGCATCGTTCAACGCATGGCTCGCTGTCGCGCGCGAGCACGGGCTCGACACGCGAACGCTGACGCGCGCGCAGATCGACGAGCGCGTCAGCGGCCTTTCGCCGCACGCGCGTACGCTCGGCGGGCTGTACACCGCGACCGACGGGCAGGCCGAGCCGCGCCGCGTGGCCGCCGCGTTCGCCGCGCGTGCCGCCGAGGCGGGGGCGCGCTTCTTCGAAGGCTGCGGCGTGACTGCGATCGAGACGGCCGGCGGCGCGGTGGCCGGCGTCGTAACCGAGCGCGGCACGATCCGCACGCGGCGCGTGATCTGCGCGGCCGGCGCGACCAGCTTCCGGCTGCTCGACGGCGTCGGTATCCGGCTGCCGCAGCAGGCGGTTCGCGGCACCTGCATGCGCACCAATGTGGTGCCCCCGGTGTCGGCGTCGACGGTCTGGGGGCACGGCCTCGGCATCCGGCAGCGCAAGAACGGCGCGATCAATCTCGCTGACGACATGCAGGTCGACGTCGACCTGACGCTCGGCCACCTGCGCGGGTTGAGCCTGTTCTGGCCGGAGTTCTGGTCGCAGCGCGACAAATTCCGGCTGCACGTGAACGGGGCTGCCTGGCGCGATGCGCTGGCACGCATCAACGGTGCGCCCGGGCCGATCGAGCCGCGCGATCCGCAGCCGCAGCCGAACCGCGCGCATGCGCCGCGCGCGCTCGCAAAACTCAAGGCGATCTTCCCCGCGCTGAAGGACGTGCAGATCGTCGAGGCCTGGGCCGGCCTGATCGACGTGCTGCCCGACGGCATTCCGGTGATCGACGCGCCGGGCACGCCGTCCGGGCTCGCGATTGCGACGGGGTTCTGCGGCCACGGTTTCGCGATGGGGCCGATCGTCGGGCGGCTGCTTGCCGAATGGATCGACACGGGCGCGCCGTCGCTCGACCTGTCGGCGTTTCGCGCGCAGCGCTTCGTCGATGGAACGATGGTGCGGCCGCGCAGCATGTTGTAACGGACGAAGCGACGCGATGACGTCGTCCGGTCGCGGCCGACCCATCGTAGAATCGAGCCCGCATCCTTCAGGAGATTCCCCGTTGGCTTCGCCCTCCGCCCAGCGCCGCTCGTTGCGCTCACGCTTGCGTCGCGCCCGCAACCCGTGGCAGGCGCCGCGTACGCGCACGCTGTTCACGCGTCCCGCGACGTCGCCGCGGCGCACGCTGCTGTTCCGTATCGGCGCGGTCGTGCTGCTGTGCATGCTCGCGTTCCTCGTCCTGTATCTCGATCGCGACGGGTTGCGCGATTCGACCAAGAGCACGCCGATGACCGTTGCCGATCTCGTGTACTTCACGATGGTCACGGTCGCGACGGTCGGCTACGGCGACATCGTGCCCGTCACCGCGAGGGCGCGTCTCATTGATGCGTTCTTCATCGTGCCGATCCGTATCGGCATCTGGTTCATTTTCCTGGGCACGGCGTATCAGTTCGTGATCCAGCGCGTCGTCGAGGAATTCCGCATGAAACGCCTGCAAAAGCAATTGTCCGATCACATCGTCGTGTGCGGTTATGGCCTGTCGGGCTCGATCGCGGTGCGCGAACTGCTCGAGAGCGGTGTCGATCCCACGACGATCATCGTGATCGATTCGCAGCAGCAGGCGCTCGAGGCCGCGACGTCGCTCGGCGTGACGGGCCTGCTCGGCGATCCCGCGCACGAAGACCTGCTGCAGCAGGCGCAGGTGCGCTCGGCGAAGGCCGTGATCATTTCGGTGACCGACGATCCGACCGCGATCCTGCTGACGCTGTCGGTGCGCAGCATCGCGCCCGATACGAAGATCGTCGTGCGGATCCAGGAGAACCTGTACCAGCGGCAATTGCGGCAGGCGGGCGCGGACGTGATCGTGTCGTCGACGAAGATCGGCGCGCTGCTGCTCGCGGATGCCGTGCATAGCCGCTACATCGTGCCGTTCGTGAACGACATGCTGTCGACGCGCGGCCGCGCGACGCTGCTGGAGCGCGAGGCCATGCCGCAAGAGGTCGGCTGCATGACGAACGTCGTGCCGGGGGCGATCGTCGTCGGGCTCGATCGATGCGGGAAGATTTTTTCGTTCTACGAGGATCCGCCGTGCAGGATCGAGGCGGGGGACACGCTCGTCGTGATCCAGTCGGCGCGGATTCCGGATCCGGATGTTTGAGGGTGTTTGTTTTTGTAGATACGATTTTATTCAAGTGCTTATGTCTTGATTTTTCCGATGGGCTATCGTTATTTTCGGATCGTGTAGGCACAGCGTAGGCGGTCGGTATCAATATCGAGCTACATCAATCGATACCGGGGGGGGGGGCGTGTCTCATGGCGTCTAGTGCCGTGGCAACATCGCAACGGCATCCAGCCACGTTTTCAGCTCTCTGAAGTGTACTGACCGAATCCTCACTCCTTCCGAGCGTGAGGCTGGCCCGGGCCCGAATCAGTGTGCCATCGACGCTGAAATGCTCGACCGACAGCGAGCCTCGTTTCTTCGGCCAAGCAGCCTAGACGGCTCCGGCAAAGGTGCGCCGCAGGGCGACCGCGGCTTCCCATTGCGCGCCAACGGCCTTTTCCAGCGCGTCGCGAGACCGCAGGTGCGCGTGGCGAGCGGCGAGTACATCGCTCATGTCGGCCTGGCCTGCGTCATACAGTCTTGACGCATTGCGAGCGGCGACCCTGCCGGCCGCCTCGGCGCGCTGCCATTCCTGCATCGAGCGATCCGAGGCGGACCATCGAGTGAGACTCGTCTCGACGTCGGCAAGCGCCGCCAGCATGGCCTTCTCGTATTCGGCCATCGCTTCCTGCGCGAGCGCATCGTGCACTGCGACGTTGGCGCGGATCCGGCCACCGTCGATGATGGGCAGCGTCACCGACACGCCATAGCCGACGACCACGCGAGGCGAGGCGCCATCGCCGACCGCGGCCAGCCTTTCCTTCGTACCTGCCCACTCGATCTGGAGCCGCGGATAGACCTCTTTCCTGGCGGCTCCGGCACGTGCGAGCGCGGCGTCGAGTGCCCGCGCCTGACGCTGCACATCGGGCCTGCGGTCGAGCAGCGTGGCGGGCAAAACCGTCGCGGGCGGCGCGGGCAGTGCGACCGGCACGGCTTGCGCGCCAAGCTCGGGCGCGCGGGGGCTGCCGACGAGCAGCGCGAGCTGGTGCAAGCGAACCCGGTGTTCGCCATCGAGCTGTGCAAGCGACGCCTGTTCCTGAGCCAGTTCGGCACGCCAGCGTTCGACATCCAGCGCCGTAACCTGGCCCGCGGCGAATTTGCGCGCCGACACGACCGCTTGCCTTTGCGCAACTTCGAGCGCCTCGCGCTTGAGCGCTGACCGCCGCTCCAGCGTGCGCAATTCGAAATATGCGGTACTGACGTCCGCGGCCAGCGCAATGCGGGTCGCGCGGAGCGCCTCGCGAGCGACGGCGCTGTCGGACTGTGCGGCGTCCACCAGCAACGCACCGCGCCCGAACAGATCGACTTCCCAGGCGGCACGCAAGCCGACGCTGCTGCGCTCCGCACGCGGGTCGAGGCTGCTTTCGCGCCCGCGCTCGCCGCGAGCCATCGCATCCAGCCGCGGGCGGCGCTCCGCCTCGGCGCTGTCGCCGAGCGCGCGCGCCCGCGCGAGGCGCGCCGCAGCGATCTTCAGGTCGCGATTGGCATCGAGCGCGCTGTCCACCAGTCGATCGAGCACCGGATCGCCAAAATCACGCCACCACATGTCGCCGACGGTGCCCTGATTCCCGGGCAATGTCTCGGCCCATTGCGAGGGCGCCGCAACGGCGGGCGTCGTGGCAACGTGGCTGGGCGGGGCGGTCGCACAGCCGCCGAATGCGAGTGTCGCGGCAAGTGCAAGATAGGTGAGCGCCCGGTGCGCGGAAGCAGGGCGGGAAACAGCGGTCGTCATGGGTTTGCCTTGAGTCTTGACGTGATGTTCGTGAAACTATACTATACGTACAGTGTAGTTTCAATCCCAAGGAGATGCACCATGACTACTTCCGAGCGGCGAGCCGGCCGCAGCAGTTCGCGCGACCGTCTTCTCGATGCCGCGGCCGAGCTCGTGGCCAGCCAGGGTATCCAGAACCTGACCATTGAAGCCGTGGCCGCTGCCGCGAAGGTCACGAAAGCAGGCCTTGTCTACCATTTCAAAACCCGCGACGACTTGCTGGCGGCGCTGATCGAGCGTGTGGTCGGCGAACTGGACATGCTGGAGCTGCGGGCGCACGCGGCGCGTGAGGCGGACGATTCCGCGAAGCCGCTGAAGTCGTCGCTGGCCGAGCTGTCGAAGCTGACCTTCGACATGCCGGAAGACCGCCGCCTGCTGCTTGCCAACCTGCTGGCCGCCACGTCGTTGTATCCGCATCTGGCCGGTCCCGTGCGGGATTTCTTCTCGCGCAGCTATGCACGAGTTGCGCAAAGCGGCCCCGATGCGGGGCAGGTGCTCGCGTTGGTCGTCGCCCTCGACGGCATCGCTCTGCTCGAAGTTCTCAATCTGCACCGGTTTACGTCAGAGCAGCGTCAAGTGTTGCGCGACACGCTGGAAAGCGCGATTCGCAAACTTCCCTGAGCTCCCTCATTCATTTCGAAGGCTTTACGATGCATTCCCGTTCCATGCCTCAAGCGGGCAGGCTGGTACTCTGCGCGATCGTCTCGGCAACGCTGCTGTCGGCATGTCACAAATCCGCCGCACCTGTTGCCGACGTACCGCGGCCTGTCAAGGTTGAAGTGACTGGCGGTGCCGGCCAGGTTCATGCCGATACCTTCGTCGCGACCCTTCGCGCGCGTCAGCGCACCGACCTCGGCTTCGAGTCGTCGGGCCGCGTCGTTGCGATGCTGGTCGACGTGGGCGATCGCGTCCGGGCCGGGCAGGTGCTCGCACGACTGGACGAGTCGCCGGCACGCTGGCGGCTCGACAAGGCGACCGCCGATCGTGCCGCCGCCGCCGCGACCCTGGCCGAGCGTCGCACCCATCTGCGTCAGCAGGAGGAACTCGCACGCGACGGCATCATTTCCGCGCCCGCGTTGCAGGCAGCGCAGGCGTCGCATCAGCAGGCCGCGAGCCAGCTGGGTGTCGCGGAGGCCGCGATAGCGAGCGCCCGGCGCGATCTCGCGTTCACGCGTATCACGGCTCCGTTCGACGGCGAAATCGTGGCGCGCCAGGTCCAGCCGTTCGTGGATGTCGCTGCAGGCCAGAGCGTGCTGCAGATGGAAGCCGGCCGCGCGCTGGAAGCCGTCGTGATGCTGCCGGACACGATCGCCGCGACGCTGTCACCCGGCGCCGAAGCCCACGCGGGCAGCGGCACGGATCGCGTGACGCTGATCATGGAGCGACTGTCCGGCCGGAGCGACAACGGCTCGCTGGTGCATGCAATCTTCCGGGTCCAGGGCACCCCTTCCGGGCTGCGCAGTGGCGGCGTGCTGTCCGTCGCGCTGCCGCGCGGCGAGGCGCATGACATCACACTGCCGGCGGCGGCCGTCATGGCCGGCGCGGAAGCCGGCCGCGGCAGCGTCTTCGTCATCGACGGCGCCAGCCATACGCTGAAGCGTCGCGCGATCCGCACGGACGGGAACCTGCTGCCGGGTGGGCGCGTCGCCGTTACGCAAGGCCTGCGCGCCGGCGAGCAGGTCGTGGTCGCGGGGACCGCCGTCCTGAACGAGGGCCAGTCTGTCGTCACGTATCGGGCGCAGACCATTTTGCAGGGAGCGCGCTCGTGAAGCTGACCCAGGCCGCACTCAATTCCAGCCGGCTCACCTTCTTTGTCGCGCTGCTGATTCTCGTGACCGGCGCGTTCACCTTCCTGACGTTCCCGTCCCAGGAAGAGCCTTCCACGACCGTTCGCGACGCGCTGGTGTTCGTCGCGAACCCCGGCATGCCGGCCGAGCGGATGGAGCAGCTCGTCGCCCGGCCGCTGGAAGAGCGCCTGCGTCAATTGAGCGAACTGAAGCACGTCACGAGCACCGTGCGTGACGGCAGCGTGATTCTCCAGGTTTCGTTGCGTGAAGACGTGCGGGCACTGATGCCGGTGTTTCAGCGCATGCGCGCCAAGGTCGACGAAGCGGTGCCGCTGTTCCCGGCCGGCACGCTGCCCCCTCAGATCGACGACGACTTCGGTCGCGTGGCGATCGCGTCCATCGCGGTGACCGCGCCGGGGTTCTCGATGAGCGAGATGCGAGAACCGCTGAAGCTGCTGCGCGAAGGGCTGTACCGCGTGCCCGGCGTGCAGGGCGTCAGCTTTCATGGCCTGCAGGAGGAGCGCGTCTATATCGAATTCGACCGTGCCAGAATGGCGGGGCTGCATTTGTCCGCTGCGTCGGTCACGGAACAGTTGCAGAAGCAGAACGTAGTGCAGTCCGGCGGCCGCCTCGTGCTGTCGGGCCTGAACAGCGCGGTCGTCAGCTCCGGCGAAATCCGCTCGCTGCAGGCACTGCAGGATTTCGTGCTTACCGTGCCGCCGGCTGGCGCGCGCGCGGAGGCGACGCCGGGCACCGTGCGCCTAGGCGACATCGCCCAGGTGCAGGTCCGGCCCGTCGATCCGCCCGAGTCCGCGGCGATCTACCGCGGCGAAGACGCGGTCGTCCTCGGCATCTCGATGCGCAAAGGCCAGAACGTCAAGGCGGTTGGCCAGGCGCTGCGCGCGCGTCTGGACGAATTGAAGCAGCAGTTGCCCGCAGGTTTTTCGCTCGACTACGTGACCTTCCAGGCGGACGTGGTCGAGCGGGAAATGGGCCGCATGAACCAGGTGATGATCGAGACGATCGTGATCGTGATGATCGTCGTCGTGCTGTTCCTCGGCTGGCGCGCCGGCGTCGTGGTGGGCGGAATCGTGCCATTGACCATCCTGGCCACGCTGCTCGTGATGCGCTCGCTGGGCATCGAATTGCACATCGTGTCGATGGCCGCGATCATCATCGCGCTGGGCTTGCTGGTCGACAACGGCATCGTGATCGCGGAGGACGTCGAACGCCGTCTCGCCGCAGGCGAGGAACGCCGTCACGCGTGCATCGAAGCAGGCCGTACGCTGGCGATCCCCCTGTTGACGTCATCGTTGGTCATCATCTTCGCGTTCTCGCCGTTCTACTTCGGCGACACCGCCACCAACGAATACCTGCGCCCGCTCGTGGTCGTGCTCACGCTGTCGCTGCTCGGGTCGTGGCTGCTCTGCCTGACGGTGACACCGCTGCTTTGCTATTTCTTCCTGAAATCCGGCCATCACGGCGAAGGCCATGCGCACGAGCACGATGCCGACGTGACGGTCAAGCAAAGCCGCTTCTACGGTGCCTATGCCCGCCTGATTCGCCGTGTCCTCGACCACAAGGGGCGGTTCCTGGTCGTGATGACTGCCTTGTTGGTCGGCGCGCTCGCGATCCTGGCCACGCGTCCGGCAGGGTTCCTGCCGGCTTCCGACCGGCCGCAGTTCCAGGTCGAACTCGAGCTGCAGCCCGGGAGCGATGCACGGCTCACGCGCGACGTGGTCCGCGACCTGAGCCATTGGCTCAACGATCGCAAGAGCAATCCCGAGGTGACGACCAGCATCGGCTATGTCGCCGACGGCGGTCCGCGTGTCGTCCTGGTGCTCAATCCGCCGCTGCCTGCGTCGCATATCGGCTACGTCACGGTCAGCATCGCGAAGCCGCAGGATCTCGACGCGGTGATCGCACGAACCCAGGCGTGGATGACGCAACACCATCCCGAGGTGCGAACCGATGCGAAACGCTTCTCGCGCAGCGCCCACGACGCCGGCACGGTGGCTTATCGCGTGTCCGGTCCCGACGAAGCCGTGCTGCGCGAGATCGGTCGCAAGATCCAGGCGGCGTTGCATACCCAGCCGGGTATCGTGCAGATCCACGACGATTGGGGGCCGCGCGTGCCGCGTGTCGATGTCGAGATCGACCAGAACAAGGCACGGCGCCTGGGCGTCAGCAGCGAGAACATCTCTACGGCGTTGGCCACGCGGTATACCGGCGTCAACGTCTCGGTGTTGCGTGACGGCGATACGCTGGTGCCGCTGGTTGTGCGCGGCGCGGAAGCCGAGCGCACTCGGCCGGAAGATCTCGCCAATACGCTGATCCATCCGGCTGCGGGCGGCGCGCCGGTTCCGCTGTCCGCGGTTGCGACGGTCACGTTGAATACCGAGCCGTCGACGATTCGACGTCGCGATCTGATGCGCACGCTAACCGTGAAGGGCCGTAATACCCACGGCACCGCGCAGCAGGCGGTCGATCAGCTCGCGCCGGCCATCGGCCGGATCGCGTTGCCGCCGGGGTACCGGATCGAGCTGGGCGCCGAAATCGAGGAGTCCGCCGAGGCCAACGTGGCGCTCAGCGAGTATCTGCCGCATGCGGTGGTCGCGATGCTGGTGCTGTTTATCTGGCAGTTCGGCTCGTTCCGCAAGCTGTTGCTGATCGTCGGGATCATTCCGTTCGCGATGATTGGCGTCGGGCCCGCGCTGATCATCGCCCGCGAACCGTTGGGCTTCATGGCGAACTTCGGCCTGCTGTCGCTGGCCGGGATCATCGTCAACAACGCGGTGCTGCTGCTGGAGCGTATCGAGGTCGAGTTGGCGGCCGGCAAATCACGCCGCGAAGCGGTCGTCGCGGCAGCCGTGGCGCGCCTGCGGCCGATCGTGATGACCAAGCTGACCTGCATCGCCGGCTTGATTCCGCTGCTGCTGTTCGCCGGCACGCTGTGGACCGGCATGGCAGTCACCATCATGGGCGGGCTGCTGCTCGGGACGCTGATCACGCTCGGCATGGTGCCGGTGCTGTACGAACTGCTGTTCAGCGACAGGCTGTCCGGGTGGAGCCGGAAGCTCTTCGGTTCCGGTGCCGTCGATGCGCTCGAGAAATGTTGAGACTGGCGGCCTGGCCTTTTGGCGCGTGTTGATGCGGGCGCATCAGAAAATCGTCGCAAAGATTCCTTCTGAGCATCCTTGGAGGTTTATATAAAAATCATTTAATAGCATTGGCTTAAGTGTTTTTGTGAGGTTGGCTATTGGAACAACGGAAATACAGAAAATCTGTGTTTCTGGCCGGTTCGGCACTTTCTCCACTTTTACACTCCCCGATTGCCCAACGGACATCTATCCGGGCATGACCAACAGAACAAGGCCCTCCCGGCGGTTGCAGACCGTTTATGAACAAGGTCGCGAGACCCGTCTCTTTACCTGCCTCATTTTTTTGAATGGAGCTTCACGAATGAACAAGACTCTGATCGCTGCAGCAGTTGCAATATCGTTTGTTACCGTCGCACACGCGCAAAGCAGCGTCTCGCTGTACGGCGTGCTGGACGCAGGCATCACCTACCAAAGCAACGTCCAGAACGCATCCGGCCAAGGCAAGTCGCGCTTTTCGATGGGGTCGGGCATTGACCAAAGCCGTTTCGGCCTGCGTGGCTCGGAAGATCTCGGTGGCGGCCTGAAGGCAATCTTCACGTTGGAAAGCGGCTTCAACGTCGGGAACGGCAAGTTCGCGAACGGCAACGGCGGCATGTTCAACCGCCAGGCGTTCGTCGGCCTGTCGAGCCAGTACGGCACGGTCACGCTGGGCAAGCAGTACGACACGACGCAAGACTACCTGGCGCCGCTGACGGCAACGGGTTCGTGGGGCGGCACCTACTTCGCGCATCCGCTGAACAATGACCGTCTGAGCACGAACGGCGACGTCGCGCTGAACAATACGATCAAGTACACGAGCGTGAACTACGCTGGCCTGCAATTCGGTGGCACTTACTCGCTCTCGAACAGCACGAACTTTGCGAACAACCGTGCATACAGCGGTGGCGTGTCGTACCAGTATGAAGGCCTGAAGCTGGGTGTGGCATATTCGCAAGCGAATAACGCTGGTCTGTCCGCGACGGGCGCCGTGAACCCGTATGTCGATTCGACGAATGGCACTGCATACGGAATCCAGGGCCGCAGCCGCACGTATGGCATCGCAGCAACGTATGCATTTGGCCCGGCACTGGTTGGCGCGGCATGGACGCAATCGCGCCTCGACAACCAGACGAACGGTGCTGGTACGCTGCGCGCTGACAACTACGAAGTCAGCGCGAAGTACAACCTGACGGCGGCTCTTGGCTTGGCCGCTGCCTATACGTACACGAATGCGAAACTGAACAGCAACAGCACGCACTGGAATCAGTTCGGCGTGCAAGCCGACTACTACCTGTCGAAGCGCACGGACGTCTACGCTCAGGCGGTGTACCAGCGTGGTACGAAGGGCGCCGGTTTGGGTGCATCGATCTACAACGGCGATATCAACGCGTTCCCGAGCTCGAAGGTTAGCCAAACTGCGGCAACGGTTGGCCTGCGTCACCGCTTCTAAGAGACGGGTTCAAAAAGCTGTTTGGGGCTGTTAACCTCCGCGGCGAGGTGTTAACCCCTGGCATCGGAGCAACCGAGGCCGAGGAGATGGGCAAGCCGATCATCGACGACGAATTGTGGACACTGATTGAGCCGTTACTATCGCCAGCGAAGCCGCGGCGCGAGACGCACCCGGGCCGTCTACCTGTTTCGAATCGCGCTTCGCTGACCGGCATTCTGTTCGTTCTCAAGGCCGGACTACGGTGGCGCGACCTGCCTGCCGAGATGGGGTGCGGCTCACGCGTGACATGTTGGCGATGGCTACGCGACTGGCAGGCCGCCGGCATGTGGGACCGCTTGCACGAACTGCTGCTCGCGAAGTTGCGGGCGGCCGACCAGATCGACTTCTCGCGAGCCGCTGTCGATTCATCATCGATCCGCGCGGAAGTGGCGGTTGCCGATCTGGCCGACGCTGCCGCCTTGACGCGTGCATTCGCCGGCGCGCGCGGCGCGTATCTGGTCAAGCCGCCCAATTATGCGCTGGAGAGCCTGTTCGAACATGCGGACGTGACGGCGCGCGCCGTCGCCGAAGCCGTGCGCGCGTCGGGCCTGCCGAAACTCGTGCTGCTGTCGTCGGTCGGCGCGGACCGGGCGGCCGGCACCGGCGTGATCGGGACCAACCGCACGGCCGAGCAGCGGCTGGCGGAACTGGGCATTCCGGTCGTGTTCCTGCGCGCGGCGTACTTCATGGAGAACTGGGCGCGCGTCGTCGATCCGGTGCGCACGCAAGGCATCCTGCCGAGCCTGCTCGTGCCGGTCGAGCGCGCCATTCCGATGGTCGCGACCGAAGATATCGGCCGCATCGCGGCGAACCTCCTGCGTGAAGACTGGGCGGGCATCCGGAAGATCGGCCTGGAAGGGCCGATCGCGTATTCGCCCGCCGACATCGCGGCGATCCTTGCGCACGCGCTGAATCGACCGGTGCGGCCGGTGGCGCTCGAGCTTTCCGCGTGGGCCGGGGTACTCGCGATGAATCCGTTCTCGAGCGTGGCAATCGATGGATTCATCGAACTGAATCGCGGGCTGAACAGCGGGTACATCGACTTCGGGAGCGACGCCACGGTCGAGCTTCGACAAGGGCGCGTGCGGTTCGAACAGGTTGCCGGGGAGATTCTTCGGGCCTGACGCCGCACGCCTGTTGGCTGCGTATCGCCACGGCATCGCGGCCGTCGTGAACGGGGCTGCGGCACGGCCCGGATACGGGCGCCATTGCGTATGTCGAACGGCCGTAACGGACCGAACGACGTCACGCGCGATCCGGCTCCGTCGCGGAGCCGGTCATTTCCGTGTCGTCCTCGACGTTCCAGGTCAACGCACCGGCGCAGCCGAGGCCAGCAGGCTGCGCAGAAACACCATGATCATGTGCCCGATCGGCACCTCGGACAGGATCGACTGCTGCAGCGACAGGCCCTGCGAGAGCCCCATGAACGAAATGGCCAGGACGGCCGGCGGTTCGGGCGGCACTTTCTTCAGCCGCGCGAAAATCTGTTCGATGCAACAGGCGAGGCCATCTCGGTGGGCGTCCAGCAACGCTTGCGACGCAACGGCAAAAGCGGGGTTGCGCCGACCCTGAAGCCTGAACTCGACGCCCAGCACCGACCACTCGGGCTCGGCGTCGACAGTCCGTGACCACACGTCCAACGCATTCAATATGTCCTCCCCGGACGCGGATGGGTCGCTCAGCGCCCGGGCGATGTCAGCCACTTGCGTCTTCGAGCGCTCCCGCATCAGTTCGACGAACAACGCCTCCTTGCTCGCGAAGTTCGAATAGAACGCGCCCTGCGTATAGCCGGCCTCGGCCGCGATATCCCGGAGCGACGCGGCGCCGAACCCACGATCGACGAATAGCCGCTTCGCAGCGGCGAGCAAATGTGCGCGGGTCTGCAATCGGCTTTCTTCGCGGCTCAGCCGCGGGGGAGGGGGAGCCATGTTCATGTCCGGAAGGATATCAGTTGATATTTGAGATGGATACCATTACGATCGCATTTCAAATATCACTCGATATTTGAAATTCAGCGCGTGATTGTGTCGCCGAATGTCTGTAACGGGATCGTCCCGGGAAGACGGTCGGTTCGGCGCGCGCGGTCTACCGGCACGCAGTGGTGTAGTACGGTTTCCGTCGCATCGAGTCGCACCACGTTATCCGGTGTGCCGAGGCAAGCAGCTTGCCGATCAAGTGAATGTCGTCCCCGCGGGGTGTCGCAACACAGTCAGTTAGTCATGCGAATCATACCGGTTCGCGTGCGGATGCAGGGCAGGAAGCAGAAGATGAGCGCGAGCAAGACCTATGCACAGCTCGTAGTCGAGCTGGCCGAACTGGACGAGGAAATCGAGCGCGCACGCGCGCGCGAACGCGTCGATGCGATCGCGGAGGTTCACTCGCTGATGGATACCTACGCGATCAAGCATCGCGACCTTGTCGGCCGCAACGGCAGCCGGGGTTCGTACGTCGTGAAAGTGCTGCCGGCGCGCTATCGCGATCCGGCGAGCGGGAAGGAGTGGAGCGGGCGCGGCAATGCGCCGCTCTGGATCAGGGGCAAGGATCGTCGCCAGTTCGTGATAGTCAAACCGCCGTCCACCGGCAAGAAATCCAAGGCCGGTTGACAGCGTGTGACGGGCGCGTCGCGAGAGACTATGACGACACTGGCTTCGGCTGGGCTTGACCCGCCGGCGTCAGCACCGCGAGCAGCGTGGCGCCGTCAGGCGACGGCGCCACATATGCATGCGGCCGATGCGACGAGAACAATGCGCTTTCACCGGCGCGCAACCGCGTCGGCTCGCTGTGCGCAAAGTGCAGTGCCGGTTCGCCCGACAGCACATGGCAGAACTCGTCGCCCTCGTGGCCGGTGAGCCCGCCGGCTTCGTCCGCCGTGCGTGCGTCGACCTGCATGCGCAGCGTGATCATCCCGGCCGAACTGTCTTATCCCCGGCCGACGAACGGCATGGCCGTCGCCATGATCGTCATGTTCAGGATGTTCGTGTCCAGCGGCAGGTTCGCCATCTGGACGATCGCGTTCGCGACATGCGTGACGTCCATGCGCGCCTCGGGCGCGAGGCTGCCGTCGGCTTGCGGGACACCTTGCGTCATCCGTTCCGTGAGCGACGTCGCTGCGTTGCCGATGTCGATCTGGCCGCACGCGATGTTGTACCGGCGGCCGTCGAGCGCCAGCGACT
This sequence comes from Burkholderia puraquae, assembly GCF_002099195.1. Classification (GTDB taxonomy): domain Bacteria; phylum Pseudomonadota; class Gammaproteobacteria; order Burkholderiales; family Burkholderiaceae; genus Burkholderia; species Burkholderia puraquae. The sequence goes on from NZ_NBYX01000001.1 coordinate 170,328, forward strand.
TGGTGATCCCGGTTACCGCATGCTTGGTGGCCGTGTACGCGATCGTATCGGGGCGCGGCGCATGTGCCGAGATCGAGCCGTTGTTGATGATCCGGCCGCCCTGCGGCGTTTGCGCTTTCATCAGGCGCCATGCGGCCCGCGCACACAGAAAGACGCCGGTCAGGTTCGTTGCGACGACGCTGTTCCACAGATCGAATGCGTATTCGTCGAGGGAGACCGGAGGCGCGTTGCGGCCGGCATTGTTGAACAGCACGTCGAGCCGGCCGAACTGCTGCGCGATCTGCGCAAACGCGTGGTCCACCGATGCTTCGTCGGTGACGTCCGCAGGAAATACGTGCGCGTCGCCGTGGGCGGCGCGGATCGCCTCCTGCGTTTCGCGCAGCGATTCCTCCGTGCGTCCGAGCAGTGCGACGGTGAATCCCGCCTGGGCGAGCGCGATGGCCGCTGCGCGACCGATGCCGGATCCGGCGCCTGTGACGGCTGCGAATTGCTTCGAGACAGACATGGCTTGATTTCCTGCGGGTTGAATGACGGGTGAGGCTGCGGATGAACGATGACCTTGCCACTTCGGCAATGTAGTCGAAATGCGCAGCGCACATGTTCAACCGTCATCGTAAAGCAGGTTCGATTGCGCGATGACCTGGACTACTTCTTCCGGCCGGGTGCGCTCTTCCGTGCCCGCGTGCCCGTCTCGGCAAACAGATCGACCACCACGTCGCGCAGCCACCGGTTCCCCTCGTCCTGATTGACCCGCGTATGCCAGAGCATGTGAATGGGCGCGCCGGGCAGCGTGACGGGCAGCGCGCGCCAGCCCAGCGAAAACGGTGCGGCGAGCTGCTGCGCGAGATGCTCGGGCACCGTCGCGATCAGGTCGGTGCGCTGCAGGATGTAGCCCACACTCATGAAATGCGGCACCGTGAGCCGCACCTGGCGCGTCACGCGGCGGCGCTTCAGCCATTCGTCCACCTGCCCGTGACCGGTGCCGGCCGACACCACGACCAGGTGCTCGGCATTGCGCCACGTGTCGACCGTCAGCGGTGCCTCCTCGAGCGGATGCCCGCGCCGGAACAGGCATACATAGCGCTGATCGAACAGCCGGCGCTGATAGAAGCCGCCCTTGAGCTGCGGCAGCAGGCCGATCGCGAGATCGACGCGGCCGTCGGCCATCTCGTCGCCGAGGTTGACGCTCGTGTTGCGCACGGTATTGAGTGCAATGCCCGGCGCCGCTTGCGACAGGTGTTCGAGCAGTGCGGGCAGGAACACGACTTCGCCGATGTCGGTCATGCCGATCGTCAGCGTGCGCGCGGCGCGCAGCGGATCGAAACCGGTCTCCGGGTTCAACGCGGCATGCAGCGTCGCGAGCGCGTGCGACACGGGTTCCGCCAGGCGCAGCGCGAACGGCGTCGGCACCACGCCGCCAGGCCCGCGCACGAACAGCGGATCGCCGAGCCGGCGGCGCAGCTTCGCGAGCGCGTTGCTCACGCCCGGCTGGCTCATGTTCATCTGCTCGGCGACGCTCGACACGCGCCGTTCCTGCATCAGCCGCTGGAAAAGCAGCAGCAGGTTGAGGTCGATATCGCTCAGTTCCATGGGTTTCGCCTTGCCGGGTTCATTGCATCCAGTGATGATGCAGATTCATTTCATTTTATTGCGGGATGAAAGTCGGCTCCTGAAAATACCGTTACGGCACATGCAATCGACATGACCGCTGCGCAAGCCGCAGACCCCACATCGGAATATCGGAGACACCTTCATCATGCAGACGAACCTGAAGATTGCGATCGTCGGCGCCGGGATCGGCGGCCTGACGCTCGCGCTCGCCTTGCGCGAGCACGGCATCGACGCGCAGCTCTACGAACAGACGGAGGTGTTGCGCGAAGTCGGCGCGGCCGTGGCGCTGTCGGCCAATGCGACGCGCTTCTACGAACGCATGGGATTGCGTGAGGCCTTCGACGCGGTGTGCGCGGACATCCCGGGGCTCGTCTATCGCGACGGCCGCAGCGGCGCGGTGATCGGCCATCATCGCGGCGCCCCGGACTATCGCCGGCAATTCGGCGGCGCATACTGGGGCGTGCATCGCGCGGACCTGCAGGCCGTGCTGTCGAAGACGGTCGGCCTCGAATGCATCCATTTCGGCCATCGGCTGACCGATCTCGCGCAGCACGCCGATCGCGTCACGCTGGCGTTCGACAACGGCGTGCGCGTCGACGCCGACCTCGTGATCGGCGCGGACGGTGCGCGCTCGATCACGCGGCGCTGGATGCTCGGCTACGACGATGCGCTGTATTCGGGCTGTTCGGGTTTTCGCGGCGTGGTGCCGGCCGCGCGGCTGAGCCTGTTGCACGATCCCGAAACGCTTCAGTACTGGATCGGGCCGCACGGGCACCTGCTGCACTATCCGATCGGCGACAACGGCGACCAGAATTTCCTGCTGGTCGAGCGTCATCCGTCACCGTGGCCGTCGCGCGACTGGGTGATGCCGTCGGAAGAGGGCGAGCAGCTGCGCGCATTCAGGGACTGGCATCCGGCGGTGGTGCAGATGATCACCGCCGTGCCGATCAGCCAGCGCTGGGGGCTGTTCCATCGGCCGCCGCTCGGCCGCTGGAGCCGCGGGCGCGTGACGCTGATCGGCGACGCCGCGCATGCGCTGGTGCCGCACCACGGGCAGGGCGCGAATCAGTCGATCGAGGATGCGGTGGTGCTGGCTGCGCAGCTCGCGCAGGCCGGGCCGGGCAACTGGCGCGAAGCGCAGGAAGCGTACGAGCGGCTGCGCCGCGGCCGCACGCGCAAGGTGCAGTATGCGTCGATCTCCGTGGCCGATGTGCTGCACCTGCCTGACGGGCCGGCCGCGCAGGCACGCAATGCACGTCTTGCCGAGCGCGACAGCGTGCTGCATCACCTGGACTGGATTCACGATTTCGACGCGCTGGCCGGGGAGCCGAGCGAACGGCAGGGCGGCACGTGGCTTTGAGCCCGCCGCCTGAGCTGGCCGCTTGAGCCGGCCATCAGGCGCGCAGGGGATGGCGTGCGCAGGGCATGACACGGGTCGACGGCCTGCGACCTGCCGGTCAGCGGCCGACCTGACGAAAACGGGCGGGGCAACACCCGCCCGCCGTCACTTCACGCATTCGAGCGCGTACTTCAACCCCTGCCCGAGCAGCCCGCGCCATACGTCCCACGTATGTCCGCCATCGACGATGCGCAGTTCTGCCGGGTTCTGCGCCCGGCGCAGGTGCGTGTACAGCACGCTCGATTCGGCCTGGATGGTCAGGTCGTCGTCGCCGGCCGCGATGAACATCGGGATCCGCCAGCTGCGCGCGAAATAGCCGCGCATCAGTGCCGGGTAGTTGAGTTCGTGCCACACGCGCGGGTCGAACTGCCGGTCGCCGAACACGCCGACGTAGCGCGCGGCGGAATTGAGCGGCGGCTCGTTCGCATAGATCGCGGGGCTCAGCAGCATCGCGCCGCAGAACAGGCCGGGTTCGAGCAGCGAGAAGCGCAGCGCGCCGAAGCCGCCCATCGACACGCCGCCGATCGCGCGGCCCGCGCGCTGGTTCGACACCGCGAAGTGCGCTTCGACTTCGGGCAGCAGGTCGTTGAGGAACGCGCTCTGCATCTTCTCCTTGCGGTCGACGTACCAGTCGGTGCCGCCCTGCGGCATCACGATCACGACAGGCGGGATCTCGCGATGCTCGATCAGCGTGTCGGCGGTGGCCTGCAGGCGGCCCTGCGTGACCCAGTCGTTCGCGTTGCCGGCATTGCCGTGCAGCAGGTACATCACCGGGTAGCGCGCGCCTTCCGGGTTGTAGCCGGGCGGCAGGTAGACCGTGTACGACCAGTCGCGCTTCAGCGACGCCGACCGGAACGTGCGCAGCACGACGCTGCTGCCCGGATTGAGCGCAGGTTCCTGGGCGGCCGACGGGGTCGTCGCGGTCTGGGCGGCCGGCGGCGGTGGCGCGGGCGATACCGCCGGTGCGGGCGGCGTGGCGCGGGCGGTGGCGATGGAGCCGGCGATCAGGGCGATGGCGAACGGAAGGGCGAGTCGGCGCATGTCGAATCGTTTCAGGAGAGGCGCCGGCTATCGTAGCAGCGGCGCATGACGGCGCGGCGCGTCATCGCCGCGAACGGAACGGCAGCCGCGCGACGAGCGGCCCGTAGAGTTTCGCGACGAGATACAGCAGGCCCATCGCGACGACGTCGGCGGTCAGGCCGAGCTTCACGTCGAGATAGCCTTCGGTCGCCTGGTAAAGCAGCGAATCGACCGCGAGCGAGATGCCGGTGCCCGCGACGAAGCACAGTAGCCCCTGCCGGCCGATCGTGCCGATCCACGGCATCGCGTGCGCGACCTTCTTCATCCAGCCGAGGTGGACGAGCTTGGCCGCGAGCCATGCGATCGCGAGGAAGTTCGCAAGCCGCAGCGCGCCGAGGTTCTGCTTGATCGACGGATCGGTCGGGAACGGCTCGATGCGCAGCCGGTAGTACGCGCCGGCCGCGACGACTGCGAGCGAGACGGCCGTCAGCAGCCAGCCCTGCGGCTTGGGCGCGAGCGTCTGGTAGACGGGCTGGCAGCGCGCGATCACGCCGAGCACGAACAGGAACTGCCATGCGAACGGATTGAAGTCCCACGGCGCACCTTCGACGGTCGGCAAAAAGTGCGCGACGTGCGGCGACGCGTACCACAGCGACCCGCTGAACGCGAGCAGCAGCCACGGCTGCGTGCGCGCGAGCGGCAGCGTGAGCGGGACGAGCAGCGCGAAGAACGCATACATCGGCAGCACCGACGCGAGGTACGGCTGGCGGCGGAACAGCAGGATGTCGCGCAGCGCGGCGAGCGGCTTGTGGAGCAGGCCGTCGAGGTCGTTGGTCGGCATGTTCGGGCCGTCGATCGCGAACGCGTTCAGCGCAGCCGTGATCAGCAGCATCAGGCCGGCCGTCACGAGGAATGCGCGGTAGATCTCGAACGCGCGCCGGATGAAGCGCTGGCGCGCGGCGGCTTCGTCGTGCCGCTCGGCGAGCGAGTTGTAGGCGATCGCGGTGGCGAAGCCGCCGAGGAACACGAAGACCTCGGCCGCGTCGCACAGCGCGTACGCATGCAGCGTCACGCGCGACAGGATGCTGCCGCCGATGTGGTCGACGACGATGACGAGCAGCACGAGGCCGCGGAAGAAATCAAGCTCGGCGTAGCGGCCGGCCCGGGCCGGTGCGGTCATCGGACCGCCTCCCGGCGCGGGCCGCGTGCGCGGCCGGCACGCGCCGCGCATGAATCGGGGTGAAGCATGACTTCGTGAAGAAATGACGAACGGATGCGCATTGTGCCACCGATGCGGTGCATGCCGGGTTTACTCGGATGGCGGGCGCGCATGCCGCTGCCGATAAGCCGGGTCAGGCGGTCTGCGCAACGGGGCAGTTGGACGAGCGCAACGTTTTGTGCAGGGTTCAACGACCCCGATGGACGGACGGTTTGCGACGTGACACCATTTTGTCCTCACGCGGCCGCACACCGCGTCGTCCGCCCTGCGGGCCACACATACAACAGACCAGACATTCGCCGGGTGCTCGACCTGCCCGGCCCCCGGCTCCGGAGATCCGTCATGAAGAAGCACGTCATTTTTGCCGCCGCGCTGGCCGCTTTCGCCGCGCCGGTCTTCGCCCAGAACAGCGTGACGCTGTACGGTGTGATCGATGAAGGCTTCAATTACACGAACAACGTGAACGTCAATGGGGTCGGAAAGTCGAATTACCAGCTCGCGAGCGGCTATGCGCAGGGCAGCCGCTGGGGCCTGAAGGGCAGCGAGGATCTCGGCGGCGGGCTGAAGGCGATCTTCACGCTGGAAAACGGTTTTGACGTGAACAACGGCCGGCTCGGCCAGGGCGGCCGCATGTTCGGCCGCCAGGCGTTCGTCGGGCTGAGCGCGCCGCGCTTTGGCACGCTGACCTTCGGCCGCCAGTACGATTCCGTCGTCGACTATCTCGCGCCGCTCACGGCCAACGGCAACTGGGGCGGCACGCTGTTCTCGCATCCGTTCGACAACGACAACACGGACAACTCGTTCCGCGTCAACAACACGGTCAAGTATGCGAGCGCCGACTGGAACGGCCTGACGTTCGGCGGCACGTACAGCTTCAGCAACAGCACCGGCTTCTCGAACAACCGTCAGTACAGCCTCGGCGCGCAGTACTCGCTGGCCGGGCTGCAGGTTGCGGCGGCGTACCTGCAGGCGAACAACCCGGGCGTCGGCAGCGCAGGCGCGATCTCGGCCGACGATGCGAACTTCGTCGCCGACCGCCTGCGGATCTTCGGCGGCGGCGTCAACTACACGTTCGGCCCGGCCACGGTCGGCTTCGTCTACACGAAGACCGACGTGAAGAACCCGGTGTCGACCGTCTACCTGCCGGCTTCGACGTTCGCCGGTCTCGGGCTGACCGCGACGAAGTTCCAGAACTTCGAGATCAACGGCAAGTACCAGCTCACGCCCGATTTCTATCTCGGCGCGCAATACGTGTACACGGACGGCAAGTTCGATGCCGCGGCCGGGTCGTTCAAGCCGAAATACCACACGGTCGGCCTGATGGCCGACTACAGCCTGTCGAAGCGCACCGACGTCTACCTGCAGGGCGCATGGCAGAAGGTGGCCGGCGACAAGACCGGTACGGCGGCTGACGGCGGCTACGTGGTCGGCACGGACGGCCCGTCGGCGTCGTCGAACCAGTTCGCGGTGCGTGCCGCGATCCGCCACAAGTTCTGATCGGGCGGCGCCGGGGCCGAGTGCTCCGGCGCCTGCCGTCACTCCCCCCGGGGCGTGGCGCCGAGCGTGTCCGCGAGCCAGTCGACGAAGATCCGCACGCGCGGCGCGAGATGCCGGCCGGTCGGAAATACCACCAACACGGGCAGCGGCTCGGCATTCCATTCCGGCAGCACCTCGACCAGCGAGCCGTCGGCGAGCAGCGGCCCGAGCCCTTCGCGCGGTGCCTGGATCAGCCCGAGGCCCGCAAGACAGCACGCGAGATACGCCTGTGAGCTGTTGACCGACACGACGCTGCGCATCTTGACCGCGTGCAGTTCGCCCGAATCCATGTCCGCATATTCCCAGTCCAGCTCGCGGCCCGTGCGGCTCGAGAAATAGCCGACCGCGACGTGGTCCGGCAGCTCGTCCGGCGAGCGCGGCGTGCCGTGCCGCTCGAGATACGCGGGCGCCGCGCAGTTGATCTGCGCCAGTTCGCCGATGCGCCGCGCGACGAGCGACGTGTCGGACATCGCGCCCACCCGCACCGCGCAGTCGATGCCGTCGGCAACGAGATCGACGAAGCGGTCGGTCGTGCCGATCACGACGCGCAGGTCGGGGTAGCGCGCGTGGAAACCCGGTAGCGCCGGAATCACCTGGTTCAGCGCGAAGCGCTCGGGCAGGTCGACGCGGATCGCGCCGCGCGGCGTCGTGCCGGCGTCCTCGAACAGCGTTTCCGCATCGTCCAGATCGGCCAGCAACCGCACGCAGCGCTCGTAATAGGTCGCGCCTTCGGCCGTCAGCGCGACGCGCCGCGTCGTGCGCTGCAGCAGGCGGATCTTCAGGTGCTTTTCCAGATACTGGACGGCGTTGCTGACCGTCGGGCGCGGCAGTTGCAGCTGCTCGGCTGCTTTCGTGAAGCTGCCGAGATGGGCGACGCGCGCGAAGATGCGCATTGCTTGCAGATGATCCATGCGGGGCGAGGGCGTGGGTGGAGGGGAGCAGGCTCCATTGTTAATCAGCGTCGAATGGTTTGGTTGAGTGTTTCGCGTTTATCGCGCGTCGCGATGCGTCCAGAATCCGCCTGTTCATTCATCACTCAAGGAAACTGGCATGGATACGCGTGAACTGGGCCGTACGGGCCCGCGGGTGTCGGCACTCGCGCTCGGCTGCATGGGGATGTCGGACTTCTACGGGCCGGCCGACCGCGATGAAAGCATCGCGACCTTGCACGCCGCCCTCGACAACGGCATCACGATGCTCGACACCGGCGATTTCTACGGCATGGGCGACAACGAGATGCTGATCCGCGAAGCGCTGCGGGGCCGGGCACGCGACCAGGTGCTGATCAGCGTGAAATTCGGCGCGCTGCGCGATCCGGCCGGCGGGTTTGCCGGCTACGACGCGCGGCCGGTGGCGATCCGCAACTTCGTCGCGTACTCGCTGAAACGGCTCGGCACCGACTATATCGACATCTACCGGCCGGCGCGCGTCGATCCGGCGGTGCCGATCGAGGAGACGATCGGCGCGATCGCCGATCTCGTGAAGGCCGGGTACGTGCGCCATATCGGCCTGTCGGAAGCTGGCGTCGACACGATCCGCCGCGCGGCCGCGGTCGCACCGATCTCCGACCTGCAGATCGAATATTCGCTGCTGTCGCGCGGCATCGAGGCCGGGATCCTGCCTGCGTGCCGCGAACTCGGGATCGGCGTGACGGCCTACGGCGTGCTGTCGCGCGGGCTGCTTGGCGGGGGCTGGAGCACGGCGCGGCAGGGCGAGCGCGATTTTCGCGCGGCGAGCCCGCGCTTCCAGGGCGAGAACCTCGCGCACAACCTCGCACTCGTCGACGCGCTGCGCGCCATTGCCGACGAGAAGGGCAGCAATCCGGCGCAGGTCGCGATCGCATGGGTGCTGTCGCGCGGCGGCGATATCGTGCCGCTGATCGGCGCGCGCAAGCGCACGCAGCTTCACGACGCGTTGCAAGCCGCTAAAATGCAACTAACGGTCAATGATATCGCTCGCATCGAAGCGGCGGTTCCCGCCGGGGCGGCTGCCGGTGAGCGTTATCCGGCCGCACAGATGGTGCACCTCGACAGCGAGCAGGGGCGGGGGGCATCTCACGGGGACTGATCGGTGGATCGGTGTTTGTTCCGGAAGGGGCCCTGTATTCGGCTCGGATTCGGGTGCCGGGGCGGGATTCGGCAACACGGATGGCGGTGCGTGGTCCGGCCCCGTCAACCTTGACGCCGGCGGCGCGTTTTTCGCCGGCCCGCGGCGCGCCTGCACATCGGCAAAATCGCACCGCCAGCTCCGCCCGGCAAGCCCTAGCCAGCCTCAGGCAAAGCCAGATGGCGGGCGGCGCGATCGGGGTTCACCATCGGCGCTTACTCAACCGGACGGAATGCCTTCCATGCACATTCACACGCTGACGATCATCGCGGTGGTTTTTCTGCTGGCCGGCGCGGTCAAGGGCATGATCGGACTCGGGCTGCCGACGATCGCGATGGGGCTGCTGACGCTCGCGATGCCGCCGTCGGCCGCCGCAAGCCTGTTGCTCGTGCCGTCATTCATCACCAATGTGTGGCAGTTGTGGCTCGGCCCGTCGTTCGGGCCGCTGCTGCGCCGGCTGTGGCCGCTGCTCGCCGGCCTGACGATCGGCACGCTGACGGGCGGGCTGCCCACGCTCGCGGCCGGCAGCACCTGGACGCATGCGGCGCTCGGCGTGGTGCTGATTCTCTACGGGCTGTGGGGGCTGGCCGCCGCGCGGCTGCCGGCGCCGGGCCGCCATGAAAAGTGGCTGTCGGCCGTGGTCGGCTACCTGACGGGGGTCGTGACGGCCGCGACCGGCGTGTTCGTCGTGCCGGCCGTGCCGTACCTGCAGGCGCTGCGGCTGTCGAAAGACGACCTGATCCAGGCGCTCGGGCTGTCGTTCACCGCATCGACGATCGTGCTCGGCATGCAGTTGCGCGTGACGGGTGCGCTGGAGACGGTCGATCTCGGCGTGTCGGCGCTCGCGCTCGTGCCGGCGCTGGCGGGCATGGCCGGTGGCCAATATGCGCGGCGCGTGATGAGCGAGAAGGCGTTCAAGCGCTGCTTCTTCGTCGGGCTGATCGCACTTGGCGCGTATATGGCAGCTTCGGGGTGGCTGTGAGCGGGTATCGCCGACGGGCGTGATGCCCGCTGTCCGTGACGATCCCGAAGCCGGTTTCAACGGCAATCGGTTTCGGGAGCGTTCACCGGACGCGGGTCACACCGTTCAGGCCGGATCGGCGTACTTCAGGGTCCACCCGAACGTGCGGGTCGCGCTCGCGCCGAGTGCGAACGGCTTCGTCGTGCACGCGAAGTTCGAATGCAACTGGCCGATCGGTGTCGTCGACAGCGGATTCGTCGTGCCGTTCGCCGTGTCGAAGGCGGACAGCGCGCAGTTGTCGAACCCGGACGCCGTATAGCCGGTCGCGGCACTGTTCGCGTACGTCACCGACACGCCGTCGCCGTTGGCCTGCGTCGACGCGAAATCCGCGAACGACGTGAAGTCCGTCTCGACCGACAGGTTGCCGGTGAGCGTGCCCGTGCTCAGCGTGTCACTGCGTGCGACCGAGCCGTGCGCGAACGTCAGCACCGTATGCACCTGCAGGTCGAGATCCGTCGTGTACGCCGCGTTCTTCGAGGCGAGCCGGAACTTCGCGGTATCGAACGACACGATCACCTGGCCGTTGCTTTGCTGGACGTTCAGGTTCTTGTAGTACGTGACGGGAATGTAGGTCTTCCCGTTGTACGACACCTGCGGCACCAGCAGCGCGTAGCCGAGATCCGTCGTGCCATAGATCAGCTTGTCGGAGAACGGCACCGGGTAGTACGGCGTGTACGAGTTGTAGTCGGGCGCCTGGCTGAGGTTCAGGTTGATCACGCGCCGGCCGTCGCGCACGGTGAGCAGTGCCGCACTGTACGGATGCGCGGTGTCGCCTGGCTGGTTGTACCAGGTGAGCGTGTAGCGCGGCAGCGCGTCGAGCCACGCGCCGTAGTCCGCATCGGCCATCGGCGCCTTGCCGCCGAAGCCGAGCTTGTTCCACCACGCGTTCACGTACAGGTACTGGTGCAGCAGGCTGAAGTTCTCGCCCATCACGCGCGGCTTGCCGCGATACGCGTCCGTGCCGCGGCCCTTGACCCACATGTTCACCGAAGGTGTAGGCAGCGACGGGTCGTACCAGTACGTGTCGAACCGATGCGCGGCCTGGTAGATGAACGCATACGCAACCTGCTTCTCCTGGTCGGTCAGCACACCGGCATTGGCCGCGGCCGTCAGCACTTCCATGAACGCCGAATCGCCATACGGGCCGATCGAGCGGCCGTAGTTGAAGCCCTGGCCGTTCGCGTTCAGTTGCGGCAGGATCAGGTCGACCGACTTGCGCAGGTATCCCTTCAGTTCGGGCGTGAGGTTCGCTTCGTTGCCCATCTCGAACGTGCGCTCGGTCACTTCGCCGATCAGCAGCGTGCTGTAGCGGTCGAAGCGCGCCTGGTCGTAGTAGGTCGTGTGCGTGTTCGACGCTTCGTCCGAGAACCCGCCCGACGAGTCGTTGCGGATATGGTTCGTGAGCGTGTACAGCAGCGCGTCGCGCGCACCCATCGTCGCGACTGACGGATCGGTCTTCGAGGCAAACGACGGGCTGCTCCAGCCGAGCTTCTGGCGCAGCCCGGCAATTCCGTAGGACACCGCATAGTAGTTCTGCGCGGTGTTGAGCGACGCGATGTCGATCGGCGTGCCGGCCGCGGGGCACGTATTCGTCTTGCCGCTCGCATCGGGGCCGAACATGTCGCAGAAGGTGAGGCGCTGCTGCAGCGTCGCGAGTATCGCGTCGCTGAAGACTTCGTTGAGCATCCCGTGCGCCTTCAGGTTGTTCAGCGCGACGAGGTAGTAGTACTCGCCCCACGACGTATTCGCATACGTGTAGTTGCTGCCCGACTGCGCCATCATCGCGGTCGTGATCGTCTGGTACGTCGCCAGGTAGCTGGCGTACTGCGGATCGTTCTTCGACTTCATGTCGATCAGGATGTACGACAGGCCGAGCGCGAGCTTGCCCGGCAGGAATTTGTCGCCGGTGTTCGTGTCGAGCACGTGGACCGGCGTGCCGTCGCCGAGATCCATCACGACCTGCGTGAAGTCGGGCGATTTCCGGATCAGGTCGAACAGCGCGCGCATCTGGCCCATCATCGTGACCGGAACGTTCGTGCCGGCCGGCACGCTGGTGTCGGGCGCGCCGTAGACGAGCGCCTGCAGCGAGTTCGACGCGAGCGACGGGGTCGTGGACGGGGGCGGCGACGATGGCGGCGGGGTGTCGGTCACGTCGTTGCCGCCGCATGCGCTGACGAACAGGACGGAAAGGGCGCTGAGCGCGGCGCCGAGCGCGAATCTGCTGCGCGGATGCATTGTGTCTCCAGTTTTGAATAGTGATGAAGGACGGGCGGGTGTGGCCGTTGCCGCGCTCGATGCCCGTACCTGGCCGCCGCCTTGCAACCCTGATCCCTGAAGGCAAACGGCCTGAATTACCAATCGAGCGGGCAAGCGTTCTCCCTGCACGGGCCGTCACCGGCGTCGCGCGGATACAATGGAAAACGTTTTCCAAATTTAGGCAGCGATCGACGTGATGTCAATGAACTTTCACGCCTGGCGCGCCCGGAGAAACCCGGATAGTGGGAAGCCGGGAGTAGAGGTCGAGATCGGAATGTCGCTTAAATTAGCGGAATTTCTTCCGGATGAGACTGGGTGGAGCGTGGGAGGTCGATGCGGAAGCGGAGATCAGAAGGGTTGTCCGGCGATGAACGCTCGCCGGACTTCTTGAGAAAACGTTATCCATAAGGATCGACGTGAATCGGGCCGTGCATCGCGGTATCGGCCGCGAATGGCGCGCGTTACCGCAGCGTGGCTTCGCCGGACAGGAACGCGACGAACTCCCGCGTGTACTTCGGCAGCGCGTCGAACGACCGCGCGCACAGCTTCAGCCGACGGTGGCTCCACGGATCGGACAGCTCGACGAGTCGCACGTCCATCGTCTGCATCGCGCGCTCGGCCGCGTGGCGCGACACGATGCCGATGCCCACGCCGCTGGCAATCACGCGGCAGATCGCATCGAAGCTCTTCAGTTGCACGCGATAGCGGATCCGCTTGCCGAGCGCACGTGCCTGGTCGGCGAGATGCACCTGCAGTGCGCTACCGTCGGTGAGGCCGATGAAGTCGGCATCGGCGATCGTGTCGAACGCGACCTTGTCTTGCGACGCGAGCGGATGCGCGGCCGGCACGACGACGATCAGCCAGTCCTCGCGGAACGGCTTCTGTTCGAGCCCGCCGAGCCCGACCGAATCGGCGACGATGCCGACCTCGGCCGTCTTGTTGCGGATCGCATGCACGATCTCCTGGCTTGAGCGCTCCTCGACGCTGATCGACAGCTTCGGATGATGCGGCAGGTAGTCGGCCAGCGCGTCGGGCAGGTATTCGCTCAGCGACGCCGTGTTGCACAGCAGCCGGATATGCCCGCGCAGCCCCTGGCCGTATTGCTGCAGTTCGCCGCGCATGTGGTCGATCTGCTGCAGCACGGTGCGCGCGTGGTGTTCGAGCGCGCGGCCCGCATCGGTTGCCTGCGCGCCCGACTTGGTCCGGTGCAGCAGCGGTACGCCGAGTTCGTCCTCCATGCCGCGGATGCGTTCGCTCGCGGCCTGCAGCGTGATGTGGGTCCGCTCGGCGCCGCTCGTGATCGTGCCGGCCTCGCAGATGTTCAGGAAGAGCCGCAGGTCGGTCAGGTCGAAGCGCATGATGGGTGGGGGCGATCGTGTTGGAATGGCCGATAAGTTAGCAGGGAAGCGCGGCAGCGGTCTCAGGCGCAGCCTGAGACCCGATTCGCCGGTTCCGTATTTTCGGGGCGCGATCGATGGCGGATCATGGCCGCACATCAACCGGGGAGCCTGTCATGCAGATCGATTCGTCGTGGGGCGTGTCGTTCAAGATCGCGCTGCACGTATTGTTCCTGTGCATCGGCATTGCGTGGGCCTGTTCCGAACTCGCCGGATGGTTGCGCTGAACGTCGCGGCGGGCGCGCGCCGCAGCGGGCGGCTGTCGCCGCCTCTTGGCTATCAAAATAAATATGCCATAGTTTTTTGAAACGAAAATTCTTCCGTTTTCACGCAAAAAGACCATCAAGTTTTTCCGGATCGGACCGTATTACCGGTAGCGAATGCCGGCCGGCATCCGTTCGTGATCGTTTGTCATCATTGTTTGCATCCGGTTACACGTCGGCCGTTCCGTTTTTGAGATGCTTGAAAGATTGTCAAACCGGAGTCGGATCGTCCATGAAAACGCGCGAGATTTACCGCAACGCGGCGTGGCTGCCGGGCCTGGCCGCCGTGCTCGTCATGGCCGGTTGTGCAAGCACGCAGTCCGTTCCGCCGAGCGACACGCAGGCGGGACAGTCGTCGCCGTCGAGCCCGCCCGCCGCTGCGCCGTCGGCCGCCACCCCGCCGCCGGCGCCGATTCTCGTCGCGCAGAAATACGTCGTGAAGCGCGGCGACACACTGACGGGCATCGCGTCCGCGAACGGTTGCAGCATTGCCGACCTGCGCACCTGGAACAAGCTGGACGCGAACGGCAGGCTGCGCATGGGGCAGGTGCTGCGCATCGTCAAGCAGCAGTCGTTGCCGCCGCCGGGCGCGGCCGGCACGCAGGTGGCCGCATCGCCGGCCGCGAGCAATGGCGCAGTGGGTAACCCGGCAACCGTGCAGACCGCCGCGTCGAGCGCGAGCGACCGGCAGGTCGTCAAGGAAACGAAGCGGCATGCAGGCGGCGTCGCGCTCAAGTGGCCCGCGAGCGGCAAGATCGTCGACGGGTTCCGGCCGGGGCAGAACCGCGGCATCCAGATCGCCGGCCGGCCCGGCGACCCGGTCCGCGCGGCGGCCGACGGCCGCGTGATGTACGCAGGCACCGGCCTGAACGATTACGGCAGCCTGATCATCGTCCAGCACAATGCGGATTTCCTGACCGCCTATGCGCATAACCGCAAGCTGCTCGTGAGGACGGGCGACATCGTGCGCCAGGGCGACGAGATCGCCGAAATGGGCGACCTCGACAACTCGCGTGTCGCGCTGCTGTTCGAGGTGCGGCGCGACGGCAAGCCGGTCAATCCGATGCCGTACCTGCCTTCGTCACAAGGGTGACGCGGGGCCGTTTCGCTGGAACGTGGCGGCGGTCGCTGCTACGCTAGGGTCTGTTCATGCGAGTCCCGCGCTTCGCGGGGCCGACGGTCGTCTTTCGGGGATGCGCGGCGAATGACGTCGCGGGCCAGCCGTCGGCGTGACAGGGCGCGCTTCGCCGATGCGCGCCGCGTTGCTTCGTGCCACCGTTTCCGACAGAACACACCTCATCCATGGAACACTCTCCGACACGCCGCTCGCTGTTGCTTGCCGCCGTTGCCGCGCCGTTCGTCGCCGCGTGCTCGTCCGCACCGGTCGCCGACCAGGGGCGCGCCCACGCCGCCCAGGCCGAATTGACCGCGCTCGAGAAGGCTTCGAATGGCCGGCTCGGCGTCGACGCGCTCGATACGTCGAACGGCGTGCGCATCGCGCACCATGCGCGCGAGCGCTTCCCGCTGTGCGGCACGTATGCGGTCGTCGCGGCCGCCGCAATGCTCGCGCGCGGCTCGCTCGACGCGTCGCTGCTGCCGCGTCGCATCCTGTACCGCCGCTATGAAGTCGTGTCGGGCTCGCCGATTACGGAAAGCCACGTCGACACGGGCATGACGATCGAGCAGCTGTGCGTGGCGATGCTGCAGTCGGGCGACAAGGGCGCCGGCAACCTGCTGATGGGCGTGCTCGGCGGCCCGCAGGCCGTCACGTCGTTCGCGCGCGAGAGCGGCGATACGTTCTTCCGCCTCGATCACTGGGAACCCGAGCTGAACAACGCGGCGCCCGGCGACGAACGCGACACGTCGACGCCGGTCGCGATGGTCGACACGCTGCAGCGGCTGCTGCTCGGCAACACGCTGCAGGCACCGCAGCGTGCGCAACTGACGGAGTGGATGGTCGGCGGCGCGCGCGGCGCGACCGGTATCGCGGCGGGCGTGCCGCCCGGCTGGCGCATCGCGGACAAGGCCGGCACGGGCGGTTACGGCACGACGACCGACGTCGCGGTACTGTGGCCGCCGTCGCGCGCGCCGATCGTGATGGCCGTGTCGTTCACGCAGCCGCAGGCCGCTGCGGCTGCCCGCGCGGACGTCGTTGCGTCGGCGGCGCGCATCGTGGCGGGTGCGCTCACCGCGACGGCCTGAGCGTTCCGCGCCTCGCGCAAAACCGGCGTTTGGCTTATCGTGTCGGACAGCGCGCGCCGGTGTCGGCGCGCGATTCTTCCGCGCCGTTTTTCCGTTTGCCTTCTCCATGCGCCGACTTCCACCCCTGCATGCGCTGCAGATCTTCTCGACAGTGGCTCGCCACCGCAGCTTCACGCGCGCGGCCGAGCAGCTGTGCATCACGCAGGGCGCGGTGAGCCGGCAGATCCAGACGCTCGAGGCGCATTATGGTTTTCCGCTGTTCAAGCGGCATGCGAAGGGCCTCACGCTGACGGCGGAAGGCGAGCAGTTGCTGCCGGTCGTCAACGAGAGCTTCGCGCGGATCGAAGATATTTCGATGAAGCTCACGCGGCAGCGCACCGATCTCGCGCTGAAGGTGCCGACCTGCGTGATGCGCTGGATGCTGCCGCGCATCATGCGCTTCCAGGGCGAGCATCCCGATCTCCATGTGCAGATCACGACCGCCTGGCAGCACGTCGTCGATTTCTCGACCGAGCCGTTCGATGCGGCGATCGTCTACGGCACGTCGCCGGGCGCAGGCGTGTTCGCGCTGCCGCTGTTCGACGAGCGGTTGACGCCCGTATGCGCGCCCGAATTGCGGCAAACGTCGCCGCTCGACGCGGTTGGCGATCTTGCGCGTCATACGTTGCTGCATCCGACCCGCGACCATCGCGACTGGCGCGCCTGGCTCGATCATGCGGGCGAGCGCGGCGTCGATCCCGCGCGCGGGCCGACGTTCGACACGCTCGATCTCGCCACGAATGCGGCGATGCAGGGCTTCGGCGTCGCGATCGGCGACGTGACGCTCGTCGACGACGACGTCAGCGCGCGCCGGCTCGAACGGCCGTTCGACATCGTGCTCGAAACGGGCGCGCGCTACTTCTTCGTCTATCCCGAGAACATCGGCAACCAGCAGAAGATCCGCGCGTTCAGCGACTGGATCGCGCGGCATCGCGACTGACCGGCGAAGCGCGTACGTGCGCCGAACCCGTCGGGGGCCACGCCGGCGGACGGTTTTACTGGTAAGTGACGACGGCGATCATCGGTGCCTGATTGTTGCCCGGACGGTTCGGTAAAACGATTGCGCGCGAAGCCTGAGTAAAGGTCGTGGTCTTGACGGCCTGCTGGCTCGCTGCGTCGACGAACGCGATCTGTCCGGTCGCGGGGCGCGGGCAGTCGGCTCGCACGCGTGCGGGTGCGGCGTCGGGCGTATCGAGCGCGAACGAGCAAGGCGGCTCGACGATCATGCCGGAGAAGTGGATGATGCCGGACGCGCCGGCGGCGAAGGACGAGGACATGCCCAGAAGCGAGGCAGCCAGGACGAACGAGGCGGCGAACAGGCGATGCTTCATGACAGGCTCCAGAGAGGAAGCGCGTCGCAGCGGGGCCGCTCGGGTGGCAGTCCGTCAACGCTGCGATGCTAAGTGCGTAAACGGCAAGTCCATCTGTTCTCTTGAATGAAAAATCGCAAATTTTGGATATACGCAAATGACGCAGCATTGCTGAATTCAATGTATGCCGGATTTGCGAGATAGCAAGTTCGGGTAATGCCGGTGTAGTAAGCTCGACGGAAGTACGTTTGTCCAACGCCGGCCGTCACGGCAAGTCGTTGTGGGATCAACGAATTGGTGAATGGATGAAGCGATGCACGGGTGAATTGCCATGCACCAAAAGAAAACGGCCGCTCGTGAATGAGCGGCCGTTTTTGCATGGAGCGCTGTGACGGCGCGATCAGCCCGCGCGCTTGCGCACCGCGCCGACGATCACGAGCAGCACGATCGCGCCGATGATCGATGCGATCCAGCCTGCGCCCTGGCCCGGCGCATACCAGCCGGCCGCGCGGCCGACGTAACCTGCGACGAGCGAGCCGACGACGCCGAGCACGACGGTCATCAGGATGCCCATTTTGTCGTCGCCGGGCTTGAGCGCGCGGGCGAGGAGGCCGACGATGAGCCCGACGACCAGGGTTTCGATGAATTGCAGCATGAACGCCTCCCTATTGCTGTTGAGTTGTTGACGAAAGGAGATGGACTCTCCCGGCGCACCGGGGTTCCCCGTGGAGTCTAACCGGGGCGGGGTGCCGAGTATCGCACGCCGCCCGCGTCGAGCGGATGTCAGGGCCGCCGCCGCGGCGTATCGTTCATTGGTTCATTGGTAGTCGAGCAGAACCTGCGCCGCCGCATGGACCGAACCGCCGCCGACCTTCGCGCCGGTCTGCAGGTAGGACGCACGGAGCCGAATCGACGGCGATCCGCCGGTGGCCGGGTTGTAGCCCGTCACCGTGTGCGACTTCCCGAGCGGCAGAGGCTGGCCGGTCGCGGCGTCGGCGATCTGGATGCCGATGCCGCTGGCCGTGGCATCCGGGCGCAATTGCATCCCGCCGGGCGTGCCGGTGACGACGTCGTCCAGCGGCGCCAGTTGATAGCCGATCCGGTTGTAGCCGGCCGGGCAGTTGTTCAACTGCACCTGGAAATCCGTCGCGCCGGCGGTCGAACCGACGCCGTTGAATACGCGATGCTGCACGGGCGGCAGCGTGACGGTCTGGTCGGGAATCGAGCACGTTCCGTTGATGAAGTTGACCTTGGCGGCGAGGAAGACCGAGGACGAGGCGCCGAGGATGCCGGACTTGTAATTGACGATGTAATACCCGTTGAAGGAACCCGAATTGAGAGACCCGTCCCGCGGTTGGCGAGTGTCGCGAAACAATTGCACCTCCAGTGTATTGCGCAGTGTTTCTGCCGTCGTCGAGACTGCCACCTTGCCGTCGATCAGCATCCGTGTCGACAGGCCGGACACGTTGGTCTCGAGGTCGGGGCCGTTGGTGCCGCCCCACACGCTGCCCTTTGCGTACATCAGAACGCTCGTAATCTGGCAGGTGCTCGCGCCGCAAACGTCCTGCGGCGTGAAGTAATGACGCGAGACGACCGTACCGGTCACGGCGTTCGCGGGACTGGAAATGGTTTGTTGTCCGAACGCATAGAGGTAGGCCGCGGCCGCATCGGTCGAGCATGCGACGCATGCGAGCAGAAGCGACGACGCGACCGCAATCGGGCGAAACAGGAGGCGGGCAATGCAGCGACGTGCGTCGCGCATGCGCACCATGCCAGCCGGGATCGTGGCTCGGGTCAACGCGGACGATGGGCGAAAGTGGGACATAGGGATTCCTTAGTGAGTGTCGGCGGTCGTCGAATCGGGCTGGCACATGCTCTTCACGGTCTGGATGCCCGACGCTTGCCGGCGATGTTCCGTGACCGGCAGGTCGTATGCGATTCGGCAGATCGAGCGGCGGTCGACGCCCCATTGAACCGTCAGCGAACCGCTGTCGGCGAGCCCGCGCGCGAAGATCTTGCTCGCCTGGCCGACGACGCCGACTTCCTTGCCGTTCTCGTCATGCACGGCGGCGCCGAACGGCAGTGGTGTGCCGTCGGCCTGCGGCGCCTGAACGAGTGCCGCGCGGCCGGTGTCGGTTGCAAAGCGGATCAGCGGCACGGCACCGGCGCGCGGCGCGATCTGCCGGCTGGTTTCCTTCAGTTCGACGTCCATCGAGATGCCCTTCGGATCGAGCGCGATCGTATTGAGGCTATAAGGCGTCAGGTACGGCACGACCGCGTAGCCGCTGCCGTCGACCTTGACGCCGGACGCGTTCGTGATGCGCGCGCCGGCCGCACCCGGCGCCTCGACGATCGCGAACGTCTCGGATACCGGCTGAGAGAACGTGATGCCGCCGCGGTGCGCGACCAGCGCGCCGCGCACGCCGAGCGAGCCTTGCTGGAAGTCCGTGCTCGCGCCCGCGCTGGCGCTGACTTCCGCCAGGCGCGTGCGGTACGTGACGTTGGCGCTGCCGTCCGTGGACGAATTCGATCCGGACGCGTGGTTCGCGCTGACGCTGTACGACAGCGCGTGGTCTTCGCCGAGCGTTCCGGACAGCGTCGACTGCATTCGGGTGCGGCCGAGCGTATCGCGCGACACGTTGCCCGAGACGGTCATCGGGCGTGCGCGGCCGAACGGGATCGTGACGTTGGCGTAATAGAGCGTGCTCATGTCGCCGCCGGCATTGCGCTGCCGCGTGGCCGTCAGGCTGTACGACACGTTGCGGAACTGGTTCGTGTAGCCGACCGAGTAGTTGACGTCCGAGCCGGGGCGATTCCAGTAGTTGACGGCGGATGCCGTGGCATTGATGCGCCCGCCGGTCGCGCCGAGGCGCTGCGTGAGCGCCAGCGACGCGCGATGGCGCTGACGCCAGATCGAATGGGTCGAGCGGCCGTCGCGCGCGGCATCGCGCGCTTGCATCGCGTCGTCGAGGCCGAAATAGCCGTCCGTCGAATAGCGATACGCGGCGAGTGCGATGTCGGTGCCGGTCGCTTCGACCGACTTCGCATAGCTGACGCGCACGCTCGAACCGCTGTAGCGCTTCGCGCCCGGGATCGCGGTCAGCGCATGCGTGACGTCCGCGCCGAACGCGCCGAACGACGTGTTGAACGCGCCGCCGAGCATCCCCGACACGTAGCCGCCGGCGAGCGTGACGCCGCCATAGGCCGTCAGCAGGTTCGTCAGGCCGCGCTGGTACGTGGCCTGCATGAACAGCGGCTGGCTCGAGCCGTGAGGATTGCGCAGCGTGCCCGCGACGAAGCTGTAGCGGCCGATGCCCGGCCGCAGCGACATCGGCACCGCGGCGTAGGGCACCGAGAACGTATGCACCGAGCCATCGGCCTCTTCGACGGATACCTGCAGGTCGCCGCCATATCCGGTCGGGTACAGGTCGTCGATTTCGAAATTACCGGGCGCGACGGTCGTCTCGTAGATCGTGACGTCGTTCTGGCGGACCGTCACCTTCGCGTTGCTGTTCGCGATGCCGCGCACGACCGGCGCATAGCCGCGCAGCGAGTCGGGCAGCATCCGGTCGTCGGTCGACAGGCGCACGCCGCGGAATTGCGTTGAGTCGAACAGTTCGCCCGACGTGTAGCTTTCGCCGATCACGAGTTGCGAGGACAGCGACGGCAGGTCGCGCTGCAGATAGGTCGCGAGGCCCTGGTACCGGCTCTGGCCACGCGACGACCATGAATAGGAGCCTTCATGGCGAAAGCGCCAGTTGCCGACGTTCACGCCGCCGTTCAGGCCGAGATAGCCTTGCGTTTGCGCGGTGTGGCCACTCGCCTTGGACGTATAGAGGTTGAAGTTGTACCCGAGCAGGCCGACGGTTTCGCCGGAAGTCCATTGATCGGGGCTCACGTAGCCGCGTGCCTTGCGCGCGAGCGATGCTTGCGGGATCGACAGCCTCAGCGTTTGGCGCGTGAAGTCGAATGCCGCGCTGGCGCCCGGCACGACTTCATCGAGTCGCAGGCATGCGGCGTCGCCGTCCAGACGGGCGACGACGTCCGGCGCGAGCTTGCCGAAATTGACGCCGACGCGCTCGAGCAGCGCGCGGTCGAAGCACGGATGTGCGTCGCCCGAATCCGGCGCGGCCACGAAGCGCACGTCGTAGCGGCCGATCCAGTCGGGACCGACATGCACGTCGGCGCTATACACCCCGGGAGCCGTCACGTTGCGTCGGGCGAATCGCGATACGTCGAAATTCCTGCCCAGGCGATTCTGCATGAACGCGCCGTCGAACTCGACTTGCGCGAGCGTGCCTTCGGCGACAGCGGGTGTCGTCGCGCGGCCATCGGCGGACCACGCGGCGACGCAGGCCGCCACCATCAGGTGGATCGGCTTGACGCGTGGCAGGCCGGCCACGCCTTGGCGCGGCAGTCGAGTCGAGGTCATGCGCAGTACTCCAGAAAGTTTCGGGGCGAACGGGCGCGATTCGCGGCGCAGGCGAGCGGATGCGCTGCGGCAGTGAGTGGCAAATCCAGGGTGTCTGTGCCGGCTGGTCGCGACGGCCGAAGTGGCGTCGGACGAAAGAGGCGGCGCGCTTGGCGCGCCGTGGATGCGTGCTGCCGGCGTCGGCCGCGTTACGGTGCGACGCTGACCTGACGTTCGATGTCGGTCGCACGCCCCCAGTCGTTGATGCTGCCGAATTCGACGGTTGCACCCGCGGCGGGCGCGCCGGCGAGATCTTTGATCGGGAACCGTTGCGTGCTTCGAGGCAGCACGTAACCCATGCCGGCGTCATGCTTGCGGCCGGCCGACTTCAGCAGCACGTTGCCGAAATTGACGACGAATGGCGTCGGATTGCTGGCCTCGAGCGCGTAGCCGCCGTCGACGCGAACCACGCGCCAGTCGATCTGCATGGGAGCGTCGTCGACATTGCCGGGCAGCCCGGTGGGGCGATACATGATCTTGATGCGCGAGCGGAACGCCAGCTGGATGCGGTTGCGGTCTTCTGCCGCGGACGCCTTCGGCGGCACTTCGAGGACGTTCAGCCAGAACAACGATTCCCGGTCGGCAGGAAGCGGTTCGCCGGTATGCACGAGACGCAGCGCCTGGCCGTTGCCGGCTTCCATCCGGAAGATCGACGGCGTCAGCGTGAACGGCACGTCGATGTTCTCGGGCAGCGCGCGGCTGTCGCCGTTGTCGAGCCAGGCCTGCACCAGTGCCGGACGCTTGCTGTCGTTCGTGAGCTGGATCGTGACTTCGCGCTCGCTGGACGGGAAGATGACACGCGTGCCGGCGATCACGACGCTCGCATCGGCCTGCGACGCGAATGCGGTGACGGCGAGGGTCAGCGTACGGAAGAGCTTCAACAGTTTCATGGGCGTGCGGACTCGGATCGGTGGGCAGGGAGCGGGCGGATGCGGCGGTTTCCGCGCCGCACGGCGTGACACGTGGAGATCGCCGGGGCGGCGACCTCCGTGTCTCGTCCTTACTGGTAGATCAGCGAGTACTCGACCCGCGACTGGACGTCGCCGGCCTTCACGGCGCCCGAGGCGTAGTATTCGGCGAAGTAGTTCAGCTTCGCCTTGCCGTCGGTATCGATGGTGGCCATCTCGGTGTTCGCACCGGTTTGCGCACCTACCGGGATCAGCTTCTGCTGCGAATCCAGCACGTTGATCTGGACGCCTTGGGCAGCCTTGTCGCCCGTGTCGATCTTCAAGCGGCCGCTCGACGGATCGACGTTCGTGCCGTTCTCGAACATGACGCCGACCTTCACCGGATTGCCATCGCCGACCGCGCAACCCGTGAGCGCCAGCGAGAACGCGCTGCGACCGGCGACGGCGCCGACATCGGCGAGCGCAGTGGTGCTGACCGGCGGCAGCGGGACCGTGAGATCCGAGCCACCGGTGACGCTGCACGTCGACGCGATGACGTTGCCACGGAATTCGATGGTGCCGTCCGCGGCGTGGGCCGCGGACGAAAAGGCCGCGCCGGCGGCGACGAGCAGGAACGGGATTGCGCTGCGCTTGATGATTCGCATATTTAAATCTCCAAATAAACTTCGGTTTTCGAAAGCGCGGGTTGAATTTAAATCTCAGAATGGCGCGTTTCGGATGAAATTATGCGATTTAAGTAAGGATTTTGTAATTTGACATGTACTAATGGATGCGGATTTCTTCTAGTACACGTACTAATTTAGTTTTTCGCCGAAGTCGGCAGGCAGGCTGAGGGGCGTTGGGGGCCGGCAGGAGAGGCTCGTGCGGGCGAGCATGCCGATACCGGAAATCGGTCGAGGGGCCGATTTCGGCGATCGCGCTATTCGAAGCGGAATGGAATTGGAATGACCGGCCGACGGAGCATGACGGCGGCCGGCATATCGCGTCGCGTTCGGGTCATGTCATGCGACGCGCGCGCAGGGGCGCACTTTCGCCGCGCGCCGCGCGCCGCGCGTCAGGCTGCCGGCGCGTCGATCGCCGGGTCGAGGCGGCGATAGCCTTCGGTTGCGCGCAGCAGCGTGCGCGTATAGTCGCGTGCGACCTGTCCGGCACGCACGTCCTCGATGCGCAGCTGCTCGACGATCCCGCCATGCTGCATCACCGCGACCCGCTGGCACAGGAAGCCGATCACCGCGAGGTTGTGGCTGACGAGGATCATCGTCAGGTTGCGTTCGCGATGCAGGCGGCGCAGCAGGTTCAGGATCTCGGCCTGCACCGACACGTCGAGCGCGGACGTCGGCTCGTCGAGCAGCAGCACGCGCGGCTCGACGATCAGCGCGCGCGCAATCGCGACGCGCTGCCGCTGGCCGCCCGACAACTGGTGCGGATAGCGGAACCGGAACGCGGGGCCGAGGCCGACCTCGGACAGTGCGCGGGCGATGCGCGCATCGGTGTCGCCCATGCCATGGATCGACAGCGGCTCGCGCAGCGTCTGGTCGACCGTGAAGCGCGGATGCAGCGACGCGTACGGATCCTGGAACACCATCTGCACGTGGCGGCGGAATGCGCGGTCGGGCGTGCCGCCGACCGGCCGGCCGTCGATCGACAGGCTGCCGCCCGCGAGCGGCACGAGACCCGTCAGCGCGCGCAGCAGCGTCGACTTGCCGGAACCCGATTCGCCGACGAGCCCGAACACCTCGCCGTCGCGCACCGCGAAGCTCGCGTCGCGCACGGCGTCGACGTGACCCGTGCGGGTCGGGAAACGGATCGATGCGTGATCGACGTCGATCATCGTGCGGCCTCCTGTCGATCGGCGGGGGTGCCGGCGTGCGACGCGGGCTCGAGCCACGCCGGATCGCGGCGCAGCACGGGCAGTTCGTCCGGCGGGTTCGCGAGCGGCGGGTTCGCCGCGAGCAGCCCGCGCGTATAGGGATGAGCAGCGTCGCGCAGGTCGCGCGCGGCGCAGGTTTCGACCACGCGGCCTGCGTACATCACCGCGACGCGATCGCAGAACGACATCACGAGCGGCAGGTCGTGGCTGATGAACATCAGGCCCGTGTCGTGCCGCGCGATCATCGCGTCGAGCACGGCGAGCACCTGCATCGATACCGCGACGTCGAGTGCGGAGGTCGGCTCGTCGGCGATCAGCAGGCGCGGGCCGGTCGACACCATCATCGCGATCATCACGCGCTGGCCCATGCCGCCCGACAGCTCGTGCGGATACGCATCGGCCACGCGCGCCGGGTCGCGGATCTGCACGGCCGCGAGCGCGTCGGCGATTCGCTCGCGCAGCGCGCGGCCGCGCAAGCCCGGCTCGTGCAGCCGGAACGCTTCGCCCATCTGCTTCGCGACGGTCATCACCGGGTTCAGCGAATATTTCGGATCCTGCAGGATCATGCCCATCTGGCTGCCGCACAGCCGCCGGCGTTCGCCCGGCGACATCGCGAGCAGGTCGTGGCCGGCGAAGCGCATCGTGCGTGCCGACCAGCGCGCGGCGTCGGGCAGCAGGCCGAGCAGCGCGCGGCCCGTCAGCGATTTCCCGGAGCCCGATTCGCCGACGATGCCGAGCCGCTCGCCGGGGGCGAGTGTCAGCGACAGGTCGCGCACGGCATCGGTGACGGTGCCGTCGTGCCCGCGAAAGCCGATCTTCAGGCCGTCGATCTCGCAGAGCGGCGCGGGCGAGGGGGCAGGATTCATCGGCATGTCACGCTCCATGGCGGGGATCGAAGACGTCGCGCAGCCCGTCGCCGAGCAGGTTGAACGCGAGGCTCACGAGCAGGATCGCGCAGCCGGGCAGCGTGGCGACCCACCACGCGTCGAGCAGCACGTTGCGGCCCGATGCGACCATGAAACCCCACTCGGGGCTCGGCGGCTGCGCGCCGAGGCCGAGGAAGCCGAGGCCCGCGACGGTCAGGATGATGCCGGCCATGTCGAGCGTTGCGCGCACGATTACCGACGACATGCACAGCGGCGTGATGTAGCGCAGCAGGATGCGCGGCCCCGACGCGCCCTGCAGCCGCGCGGCGTGGATGAAGTCGGCCTGCGCGATGCGGATCGTCTCCGCGCGCGCGAGCCGCGCATACGCGGGCCATGCGGTGATCGAGATCGCGACGACCGCGTTGATCACGCCGGGCCCGAGCGCGGCGGCGAACGCGAGCGCGAGCACGATCTTCGGGAACGCGAGCGCGATGTCGGTGATGCGCATCAGCACGCTGTCGACGAAGCCGCCGCAGTAGCCGGCCGTCGTGCCGATCAGCAGGCCGATCGGCACGACGATCACGACGACGAGCAGCGCAATGCCGAGCGTGAGGCGCGAACCGGCGATCAGCCGCGAGAGGATGTCGCGGCCGAGCTGGTCGGTGCCGAGCCAGTGCGACGGCGAGCCGGGCGGCAGCAGCCGGTCGGACAGCACCTGGCGCAGCGGATCGTGCGGCATGATCAGCGGGCCGACGATCGCGACGACGATCAGCGCGACGAGGATCGCGAGCCCGAACAGGTTGAGCGGGTTGGTGGCGAAACGACGCCAGCGTCGGTACGCGAGGCCGAGTGCGGCCTGCGAGCGCGACGCGGGCGCGTCGGACAGCAGCCACGCGCGCAGCGTGAGGCGCTCGGCGTTCATGATCGGACGACCTTCGGCATGGGCGATGAAAGAAGCAGGGTGGATGCAGTCATGTCGTTGCGGCCCTCAGCGCGCACGCGGATCGAACACGCGGTACAGCGCGTCGGTCAGCAGGTTGACGGTGATGAACATCGCGCCGATCACGAGCGTCGCGCCGAGCACCGCGTTCATGTCGGCGTTCAGCAGCGCGCCGGTCAGGTACGAGCCGAGCCCCGGCCACGCGAACACGATCTCGGTCAGCACCGAGCCTTCGAGCAGGTTGCTGTACGTAAGCGCGATCACGGTGAGCAGCGGCACCATGATGTTGCCGAACGCGTGCCGCCAGATCACGCGCCGTTCCGACAACCCTTTCGCGCGTGCGGTGACGATGTATTCCTGGCTCAGCTGGTCGAGCATGAACGAGCGTGTCATCCGGCTCAGGTACGCGACGGAGTAGTAGCCGAGGATCGCGGCCGGCAGCGCGATGTGCGACACCGCGTTGCGGAACACGTCCCACTCGCCCGCGAGCGCCGCGTCGATCAGCAGGCTGCCCGTGCGCGTGTCGACCATCCCGTCGTACACGGGATCGAGCCGGCCGGGCCCGCCGACCCAGTGCAGCCGCGCGTAGAACAGCAGCAGCCCCATCAGCCCGAGCCAGAATACCGGCACCGAATTGCCGATCAGCCCGACGAAGCGCGCGATGTGGTCGATCGGCCGGTTGTGCTTCACGGCGGCCGCGACACCGAGCGGCACGCCGATCGCGATGCCGATCAGCGTCGCGATCGTCGCCAGTTCGAGCGTGGCCGGGAACACGCGCTTGATGTCGTCGAGCACAGGGTTCGCGGTCAGCAGCGACACGCCGAGATTGCCGTGCAGCACGTCGCGCGCGTAGATCAGGAATTGCGCGACGAGCGGCTTGTCGAGCCCGAGCGCGATGCGTTCGGCCGCATACGCCTCGGCCGACGCGCGATCGCCGAGGATCGCGAGCACGGGATCGATCGGCACCTTGCGGCCGATCACGAACGTCAGCGCGAGCAGCCCCGCGAACGTGACGGCGAGCGTGAGCGCCCAGCGCAGCACGCGCAGTGCCCAGCGTACGGCCGGGCGCCGCGCGGGCAGCGTGCGCAGTGCTTCGAGGGAGGAGGCGGGAGTCGACATGCGGCGAATCTTATTGCTTCTTCAGGTTGCGGTACGACACGAGATCGTTGATCGGCCCGACGTCGAGCCCGCTCACGCCGGGCCGCGTCGCGACCTGCGCGACTTTCTCGAACATGATCACGAACGGCGAGCGCGCGAGCAGGTCCTTCTGCATCGCCTGGTACCGTTGCGCGCGTTTCGCGGCAGTCGGTTCGGCGAGCGCCGTATCGGTTTCCTTCGTCAGTTGCGGGATGTCCCAGCTATTGCGCCAGGCCAGCATTTTATAGCTCGACTTGTCGGTGTTGTCCGGATTCCATGCAAAACCCTGCGCGTTGCTGTGCGGATCGATGTAGTCGGCCGACCATTCGCCGATGTAGATGTCGTGCTGGCGCGCGCGGTATTTCGCGAGTGTCTGCTTGTTGTCGCCGGGGATCAGTTGCACCTTGATGCCCGCCTGGGCGAAGTTCGCCTGCACGGCCTGCGCGATTTCGGTGTACGGATAGTCATTGCGCACGTCCATCGTCACCGAAAACCCGTTCGGCACGCCGGCCTTCGCGAGCAGCGCCTTCGCCTTCGCGACGTCGAGCCGGTACGGGTTCGCGTTCAGCGTGCCGAGGAAGCCTTCGGGCAGGAAGGTCTGGTGCACCTTGTAGGTCGTCTTCACCACGTTAGCCTGGATGCCGGCATAGTCGACCAGCCACTTCAGCGCTTCCTGCACGTCGGGTTTCGCGAGCGTCGGGTTCTTCGTGTTCAGGCCGAGATACAGCAGCGTCGCCTGCGGCGAGGCCGACACCTTCGCCTTGCCGGACTTCACGACCGACGCCAGATCGTCGGGGCTCAGGTCGCGCGCCGCATCGACATCGCCGTTTTCCAGCAGCAGACGCTGGCTTGCTGCTTCGGGCACGTGGCGCAGCACGATGCGCTTCATCGCGAGCGGCAGCCGGTAGCCGTCGAAGCGCTGCAGTACGAGGCTGTCGCCGGCCGTCCATTTCACGAGCTTGTAGCCGCCGGAGCCCGCTTCGTTGGTCTTCAGCCATGCGTTGCCGAAGTCGTTGCCTTGCTGATGCGACAGCAGCAGCTTCCTGTCGAGCACCGACGCGGGCCAGGAGCCGAGCACGTTCAGCACGAAGGTCGGCGCGTACTTCTGGTCGGTCGTGACCGACACCGTCAGGTCGTCGAGCTTCTTCACGTTGGCGACGACGTTCGCCTTCGTGAGCCCGATGCCGGTCAGCACGGCGGCCGGGCCCTTGTCGAGCAGCACCGCGCGCTGGATCGACCAGGCGACGTCGTCGGCCGTGAGCGGGTTGCCCGAGTGGAACTTGAGGCCGGGGCGCAGCTTGAACGTATAGGTCAGCCCGTCGGGGCTCACCGTCCACGACTGCGCGACGTCGCCGTTGAATTTCGACGGATCGCGCAGGTCGACTCGCACGAGCCGGTCGTACGTGTTCGCGACGTATTCCTCCGGCACCAGCTCGTAGATCTCGCCCGGGTCGAGCGTCGTGAATTCGTCGAGCAGCGTGGCCATCACGAACATGTCCTTCGGCGTCTCCGCGCGCGCGGCGGAGAGCGGAACGGCGGCGAGAACGGATGCGGCGGCCAGCGCCGCGACGAGCCGGGATGTCGGGAATTTCATGTGCGCTCCATCTGTCGTTGAACGTGAACGGTGAGGGGAATGCGTATGGCCATCACATCAGGTGCCACGGGCCGCTGTCGGCATTGTCGATCTGCGGCAACGCGCGCGAGCCCGGCAATTCGTAGTGCCACCATTCGCTGTCGATGTGCGCGAAGCCGGCGGCGTGCATCACGCCGAGCAGCAGCAGGCGGTTGCGCTGCACGGCTTCGGGCAGCCCCGCGTGGAAGTGGCCCGACGCGGCGACCATCTCGTCGAAGCCGGTGCCCATGTCGAGGGGTTCGCCATTCGCGCCGACGAGCGTCAGGTCGAGCGCGGTGCCGCGGCTGTGATTCGAGCCGCGGCCGAGGTCGGCGATGAAATTCGGATCGGGCAGGAAATCCCACAGCACCTGCTGCGCCTGCGGCGGCCGATACGCGTCGTAGATCCGCAGCGTGAAGCCGGCCTGTGCCGCGACGTTCACCGCGCGGCGCAGCGCGGCTTCGGCCGGCTCCAGCAGCAGGCAGTGCGCGCGACGGTAGATCGGCTTGCCGGTCAGGTTGCGCTCGGTCGCGTAGACGAGATCGATGTCGACGCGATGCGTGGCGGGTGTGATTTCAACGAGGCGGTGAGCATTCATCGGCGGGTCGGAGGGCACTCGCATTCAGGATTCGAATTGATCGAACGTGTGCTGCAGTTCGCGGTTGCGCGCGACGCGCCGGTCGATCGCGGGGCCGAGGCGGTCGACCACGGCCGTGATCAGCAGGTTGAACAGGCAGGTGAGCGGCGCGAGCGAATCCCAGAACTGGCCGACGTCGGTCTTTACCTGCAGCAGGTCGGCCGGCCAGTCGCGCGCCCACGGGCACGAGAGATCGGTGACCAGCGCGAACGGCTGCCCGCGCTCGGCGGCCGCCTGGCAATAGCGGCGCGCGCTGCGCGAATACGCGCGCGTATCGGTGACGATGCAGTACGGCCGCTCGAATTCGGAGTTCAGCGAATCGACGTACGAGCCCGACTGGCCGTCGGAATAGAACACGCGCGGGCGCAGGTATTCGAGGTAGCTGCTGAATGCGTTGCTGATCCCGCGCGTCGACTGGATGCCGAGGATGAAGACGGCGTCCGCCTGCGCGATCCGGTCGGCCACCTGCGCGAACACCGGGCCTTCGGCGAGCCGGTACACGTGGCGAATCGCATCGAGCTCGCGCTCGAGCGACGACGCGAGCGGGCCTTCGCTGCCGTTGCGGTCGGGTTCGGCCGGTTGCGTGCCGGCGACGCGGCGGTATTCGTCGAGCCGGTCGGTGATCATCCATGGGCGATCGCCGCCGCCGCGCAACTCGCGCTTCAGGTCGTCGAGGTTGCGATAGCCGACGCTGCGCAGGAAGCGCCCGACCGAGATGCCGCTGGTGCCGGCCTGCTGCGCGATCTGGTCGGCCGTCTCGAGTCCGAGCCGGTCGAGGTTCGCGAGCATGTAGCTCGCGATGCGCTTGGCCGTCGGCGTCAGCTCGGCATAGCGGGATTCGACGGTACGGGCGAATGCGCAGGTCATCGGCTGTTAGATCGTTGTCGTCTGATGATCGAATGTCATCCATCTAACAAAGCCAAAATCATTCATGCCAGCGGATAAAAACTATGGTGTGGTGAGGGG
Source organism: Burkholderia puraquae (assembly GCF_002099195.1). Taxonomy (GTDB): domain Bacteria; phylum Pseudomonadota; class Gammaproteobacteria; order Burkholderiales; family Burkholderiaceae; genus Burkholderia; species Burkholderia puraquae. The sequence continues at coordinate 201,114 of NZ_NBYX01000001.1, forward strand.
TGATAGGGTCGAAAGCGTGGTCGGTGGCCGGGAGCGGGCGTGTGCAGATGGGAGAATTATTGCTGTCGCACATATTTTGCGTTTATGCCTGACGGGAATAATTTGCGTTTATGCCTGTCAGGGATATACTGCGTTTATTACCTCCAGGAATCCGCGCCGTGAATTTCATCGTCAATACGCCCGCGCAACTGGGCGAGATCCTGTCGTCCGCGCGTCAGGCCAAGGGCCTGACGCAAGCCGAAGCGGCGGCGCGGATCGGCGTGGGCCAGTCGCGCCTGTCGTCGCTCGAATCCACGCGTACCGAAAGCCTGTCGCTCAGCCAGTTGCTCGAGCTGACCGCGTTGTACGGTCTCGAACTCTGCATTCGCCCGAAGGATGGGCGCGACGCAGCCGATGTCGAGTGGTAGGCAATGGGACGCAAATCTCACACTCGCGCGTTGTCGATCTGGGCGAATGGCCAGCGGGTCGGCACATGGCGAATTCCCGCACGCGGCGACATGGAGCTGTTGTACGACGTCGGCTGGAAGCAGTCGGCGGTCGGCCGCCCGTTGTCGCTGTCGCTGCCGTTCGGCGTCGGCGATGCACCGCTGCGCGGCGAACGCATCAATCACTATTTCGACAACCTGCTTCCGGACAGCGATGCGATCCGGCGCCGCTTGGCTGCCCGGTTCGGCACGGCGACGACCGAGCCGTTCGATCTGCTCGCCGCGCTCGGTCGCGACTGCGTCGGGGCGGTGCAATTGCTCGGCGAAGACGATGTGCCGACCGGTCTGGATCGTATCGACGGCACGCCACTGTCGGACGACGACGTGGCACGCGTGCTCGATCAGGCGAGCGGTGTGGTGACGGGTGGCGGGGACGACGACGATTTCCGGCTGTCGCTGGCCGGTGCGCAGGAAAAGACCGCACTGCTGTTTCACGGCGGGCGGTGGATGCGTCCGCATGGTGCGACGCCGACGACGCATATTCTGAAGTTGCCGCTCGGACTCGTCGGCAACAAGCGCGCGGATCTCACGACGTCAGTCGAAAACGAGTGGCTGTGTCTGGCGATCCTGCGCGCTTTTGACCTGCCGGCGGCGGACGCGCAGATCACGTACTTCGGCGAGCACAAGGTGCTGTCGGTCGCGCGTTTCGACCGCGCACTGCATCGTGACGGCAGGTGGCTGTTGCGATTGCCGCAGGAGGACTTCTGCCAAGCGCTCGGCGTGCCGCCGCACTTGAAATACGAGTCACACGGCGGCCCCGGTGTGCCCGACCTGGCGAGCCTCCTGCGCCGTTCGGAAACGGCGCAGGAGGATCTCGACACGTTGTTTGCCGCCCAGATCGTGTTCTGGATGCTCGCGGCGCCGGATGGGCATGCGAAGAATTTCAGCCTGCGCCTGCTGTCGGGCGGCCGTTTCCGCCTCACGCCGCTCTACGACGTGATGTCGATCTGGCCGGTCGAGGGCGACGGCGCGAACCAGTGGTCGTGGCACAAGGCGAAGCTGGCGATGGCCGTACACGGCAAGCGCAAGCATTACGCGATGCGCGACATTACGCGACGGCACTTCAGCGCGATGGCCGAGCACTGTCTGATCGGCGATATCGCGACGCCGATCGTCGAACGGCTCATCGCCATGACGCCGCAGGTGATCGATTCGGTCGGCGCTGCGCTGCCTCCCGGTTTTCCGGCACGGGTCGCGGAGCGCGTTCTGGGCGGATTGAGGTTCGCCGCGCAACGGCTCGACGAAATGCCGCGGGAGTGAACGGCATCCCGGCTCGGCCGGGCTGCGTTCGAGGCATCGACAGTCGCGTGCTTCCGTTCATGTCATCCGTTATCCGGATCGATTGCGTCGCATCGCGGTTGCGCGCTTCGCATATCCACTTCCTCTTACCGCCGTTCCTCGCATGACGACCGCGCCCGGTCGCATTCCCACCTTCACCTGACCCGACCGATTCATCGCCATCGGTCGCCCGCCCGCACCCCACAGCACCTCAATCATTACAAAATTAAAGCGGATCAGATTAACTCATTAATTCAGGTTAATAATTCATTTAAGTTTTAATGAAAATTGGATTTAACTTGCGTCACGGGATGTTCGATTTTCGATAATCAGAAAAGCGACAAGTATTCCGTAATGAAAATTCGCTCAATTGCAGGCATGAAGAGGACATCATGACGAATCTTTCTCGACGCAAGATGCTGGCGGGAACGGCGGGCGCCATTGCCGCGGCGGGTATTGCCGTGTCGGCCAAGGCGGCCTCGTTCGGCAATCCGGACAGCCCGCCGGAAGGCGCGGTGAATGCGCGCAACCGGCAGAGCCTGACCGATCCGGGGCCGAAAAATCCGGCCATTGCGAATCAATTTCCGTCCTTTCAGGATCCGCCGGCCACCGATATCAACGGCATGCCGTTATTCTGGGCCTCGTTCAATAACGCACATAAAAGAATTCAAAATGGCGGGTGGGCGCGTGAAGTCACGCAGGACGACTTTGCGATTTCCGAAACCATTTCCGGCGTCAACATGCGCCTCACGCGCGGCGGCATTCGCGAGATGCACTGGCACCAGCAGGCCGAGTGGGCCATCATGCTCGACGGCCGCTGCCGGATTACGGTGCTCGACGAACTGGGGCGGCCGTCGGTCCAGGACGTGAAAACCGGCGATCTCTGGTATTTCCCGCCCGGCCTGCCGCATTCGCTGCAGGGCCTCGGCACCGACGGCGCCGAATTCCTGCTCGCGTTCGATAACGGCCGGGCATCGGAATTCAACACGCTGCTGCTGACCGACTGGGTCGCGCACACGCCGCCCGACGTGCTCGCGCTCAACTTCGGCGTGCCGGCCGACGCATTCAGGAACATTCCGCTCGACAACCTGTGGATCTTCCAGGGCGACGAACCGGGCCCGCTCGCGGAGGCCCAGCGCGCATCGGCGTCGTCGGCAGGGGCGCCGCCGCATCCGTTCATCTTTTCGCTCGGCGACATGAAGCCGGTCAGGAAGACCCGCGGCGGCGAAGTGAGGATCGCGGACAGCACGAACTTCAACGTGTCGACCACAGTCGCGGCGGCACTCGTCACCGTGCATCCGGGCGGCATGCGCGAGTTGCACTGGCACCCGAACGCGGACGAATGGCAGTACTACCTGCAGGGCGAGGCACGGATGACCGTGTTCGACACGGGGCCGAAGGCGCAGACGGCCGACTTCCGCGCGGGCGACGTCGGCTACGTGAAGAAGAGCCTCGGGCACTACGTGCAGAACACCGGCCACACCGATCTGGTGTTCCTCGAGATCTTCAAGACTGACCGCTATGCGGAAGTGTCGTTGTCCGACTGGCTCGCGCATACGCCGCCGCAGCTCGTCGAAGCGCACCTGAACGTCGCACCGGGCGTGATCGCGCAGTTGCCGCGCAACCGTCCCGACGTCGTGCCGCTGTAATACCGCCGCCGTGGCCGGCAGGCGGCATGCCGGCCGCGGCACCCGAACTTCAGGAAGCCTTCCTCATTCGAACGGAACACCACCATGATTCCCGTCACGAACAAACCTGCCGGCGGCCTCGCGCTGCCGGGCCTGTCCACCGGGCCCACCGACGGCGCGGCGCGCGCCGCGCTGGAAGGGCGCCGCACCGGTGTCGCCGCGCTGCTGCCGTTCGTCGGCCCGGCCGTGATCGCGTCGATCGGCTATATGGATCCCGGCAACTTCGCGACCAACATCCAGGCCGGCGCCGCGTACGGCTACCGGCTGCTGTGGGTCGTGCTGGCCGCGAACGCGATCGCGATGCTGTTCCAGGCGATGTCGGCCAAGCTCGGCATCGTGACCGGCCGCAATCTCGCGGAGCTGTGCCGCGACCGTTTTCCCGCGCCGGTCGTATGGGGCATGTGGGTCGCATCCGAGATCGCCGCGATGGCGACCGACCTCGCCGAATTCCTCGGTGGCGCGCTCGCATTCGGGCTGTTGTGCCACCTGCCGCTGTTCGCCGGGATGATCGCGACGGCGCTCGCGACCTGCGCGATCCTCGCGCTCGAAAAGCGCGGCTTCCGGCCGCTGGAAGCCGCGATCGCGGCACTGGTCGGCGTGATCGGCGCATGCTATCTCGGCGAACTGCTGATCGCGCCGCAGGACTGGCGCGCGGCCGCGTTCCACCTGGTCGTCCCGCAGATTCCGGATCACGCGGCGCTGACGATCGCGGTCGGGATCATCGGCGCGACGATCATGCCGCACACGCTGTATCTGCATTCGGGTCTCACGCAGGATCGCACCGCACCGCGCGACGACGCGGAGCGGCGGCGGCTCGTGCGCTTCTCGAACCGCGAGGTCGTCGTCGCGCTCGGGCTGGCCGGGTTCGTGAATCTCGCGATGGTGATGATGGCGTCGTCGGCGTTTCACGTCAGCGCGCCGGGCATGACCGACATCGGCGACGCGTACCACACGCTGGTCCCGGTGCTCGGGCCGGCGGCCGGCGCGCTGTTTCTCGTTGCGTTGCTGACGTCGGGCGTGTCGAGTTCGGTGGTCGGCACGATGGCCGGGCAGGTCGTGATGCAGGGCTTCATCCGCCGACGCATGCCGGTCTGGGTGCGGCGCGCGGTGACGATCGCGCCCGCGTTCGCGGTGGTCGCACTCGGCTGCGACGTCACGCGCGCGATGGTCGCGAGCCAGGTCGTGCTGAGTTTCGTGCTGCCGCTGCCGATGATCGCGCTGCTGATGCTGTCGGCGCGCGCGGACGTGATGGGCGCCTACGCGATGCGGATGCCGCTGCGGATCGTCGCCGGAGCGGCGACGGTCGTGATCGTCGGGTTGAATGCGTACCTGGTGTGGGCGGCATTCAATTGAACGGCAGCGGGCCGGTGCCCGCTGCTGCATGTCCGGCGCCTCGCGCAGCCGCGATTACTTCGCGAGCGTGCGGTATGACACGAGGTCGTTGATCGGCCCGATTTCCGGCCCGGTCACGCCGGGGCGCGTCGCGACCTGCACGACCTTCTCGAACATGATGATGAACGGCGAGTTCGCGAGCACGGCCTTCTGCAGCGCTTCGTAACGCTGCGCGCGCTTCACGGGCGACGGCTCGACGAGCGCGGCCTCGGTGTCCTTCGTCAGTTGCGGAATGTCCCAGCTGTTGCGCCACGCGAGCATTTTCGTCGGCGACTGGTCGGAGTTGTCCGGATTCCACGCGAAGCCGCGCGCATTGCTGTTCGGGTCCATGTAGTCGGGCGACCATTCGCCGACGAAGATGTCGTGCTGGCGCGCGCGATACTTGCCGATCGCCTGCTTCGCATCGCCCGGAATCAGCTTCACGCGGATGCCGCCTTGCGCGAAGTTCGCCTGCAGCGCCTGCGCGATCTCGAGATACGGATAGTCGTTCGGCATGTCCATCGTCACGTCGAAGCCGTTCGGCAAGCCGGCCTTGGCGAGCAGCGCCTTCGCCTTCGCGACGTCCTGCTTGTACGGCCGTGCGTTCGACGTGCCGAGGAAGCCTTCCGGCAGGAAGGTTTCATGCACCTTGTAGGTCGTGCTGACGATGTTGCGCTGGATGCCGTCGTAGTCGACGAGCCATTTCATCGCCTGCTGCACCTCGGGTTTCGCGAGGTTCGGGTTCTTCGTGTTCAGGCTCAGGTACAGCAGTGCGGATACCGGCCACGACGCGACCTTGATCTTGCCGGCCTTCGTCAGCGCGGCGAGGCTGTCGGGGCTCAGGTTGCGCGCGGCGTCGGCGTCGCCGTTCTCCAGCAGCAGCCGTTGCGCGGACGCTTCGGGCACGTGGCGCAACACGATGCGCTTCATCGGGTAAGGCGTGCGGTACTTGTCGAAACGCTGCAGCACGATGGTCTCGTTGGGCGTCCACTTGACGAGCTGGTACGGGCCCGAGCCCGCGTCGTTGGTCCGGAGCCAGCCGCTGCCGAAATCGTTGCCCTGCTGGTGCGACAGCAGCAGCTTCTTGTCGAAGACCGATGCCGGGCAGGCGCTCAGCACGTTGAGCACGAAGCTCGGTGCGTACTTGCGGTCGGTTTCGAGCACGACGGTCTGCGGATCGACCACGCGCACCTTCTGCATCACGTTCGTCTTCGTGAGACCGAGATCGGCGAGCACGCCGGCCGGCCCCTTGTCGAGCAGGATGGTGCGCTGCAGCGACCACGCGACGTCGTCGGCGGTCACCGGGTTGCCGGAATGGAACGTGAGGCCGGGGCGCAGCTTGAACGTGTAGGTCACGCCGTCGGCGCCGACCGTCCACGATTGCGCGATCTGCCCGTCGAAGCGCGTCGGGTCCTTCAGGTCGACACGTACCAGGCGTTCGTAGGTGTTCGCGACGTACTCGGACGGCACCAGTTCGTAGATCCCGCTCGGGTCGAGGGTCGTGAATTCGCCGAGCTGCGTGGCGACGACGAAGATGCCGGGCGGCGTGGCTGCCTGCGACGGCAGCGCCGGAACAAGTGCGACGAGCGCGGCGCTGACGAACAGCCGGGACAGCAGGTGCTTCATGCGGGCTCCGTTGAAAGGGAATCGTGGGTGCGATTCTCTCATCGACGGCCGCCCGGATGAAAATATTCAGCGTGCGCACCGGCAGGGTGGCGCACGGAGCGAGCCGGGCGGGCGCCCGGCATCGGCAGGGTTCGGATCAGATCACGCAGCGCGCGATCGCGAAGCGCATCGCTTCCTCGGCCGGCTCGTTGCCGGAGCCGCGCACGACCTTGACGACCGAACCGTGGCCCGACGGGGTCAGCGTGACGAAGTACGAGTTCGAGCCGACGGCGATATCGGTTACGCCGTTGCGCTGCGATTGCTCGGTGCCCGACAGGCGGCTGTCGAGGCAGTTGGCGATCGCATAGGCCGGACGTTGCGACGACACGTAGATCATCGGCGCTGCGCCGGACGACGCGGCCGAGTCGGACGAGGGCGCGGAACCGCAGGCAGCGAGCAGGGCGGCGGGAAGGAGCAGCAGGAATCGTTTCATGGTGGGTCGTCGTGTGTCTCGTATCGAGGCTGGGGCGCGGGGTAGGCGAAACGCGAAGCTTCGCGACGAAACCGCCCGGAATCGGGCCGTTTTTGACGGACGACGATGCGACAGGCGGCTGACGACGGAGTATACCCGCAGCATTTGACGGCGTTGGCGCGTTGAAACGATTCGATACACAACAAGCACCCGCTGCCGCGCGGCGGCAGCAGGCGTTTCAGGCGACGGCGAATGGGCACTTGCCGGTGTTGTCGATGTTATTGGCCGATCTGGTGGCTGACCGCATTTTCCTGCTGGTTCAGCACGTGCTTTTCGCTCTTCGTGATGTGGCTGTGATCCTGCACAGCCATGTCCCGCTCTTCCTGGCGGATCTTGCGGTCGTCGCGGTGCAGGCGCGCGGCCTGTGCGTGCGACATCTCGCCTTCCTTCACTTCGTGATGGATCCGGCGATTCTGGTTGGCGAGGCGCTGGTTGACCTCTTCGCGGCGCGGATGCGTCTGTTGCCACGGCGTGTCGGCGAACGCGGTGCCGGTCAGCACCGACATCAGGGTGGCGGCGATCGCGAGATGGCGGGTGAGGGCTCGCATGGGGTTTTCTCCTGTCGTTGCGCGTCCGGATCGTGGGCGCTTGACGAAAAAACGCGGAGCGGGCCTGGGCTGTTGACGTTTCTGCCTGTATCGATTGCAAGTCTTTATTACGTCGGCGCGTTGCGGCGCGGGCCCCGGCGTGCGCGGTGCGGGGCCCGGCCGTCGCGAATGCGGATCAATGTGCGCCGGCCGCCGCCGCATCGGCATCGCCGCCGCCCGAGCGCGACGGTTTCGTGATCCAGATCAGCGGAATGATCGCGATGAAGATGATCGCCGACACGTAGAAGATATCGTTCAGCCCCATCACGGCCGCCTGCGAATCGACCGATGCGTTGAAGAACGCGAGCGCCGAATCGGGGCTCAGGTGCAGCAGCGAGCGTGTCGCGTCGACCTGCTGCGTGAACACCGGGTTGGTGACGCTCGCCTGCTCGGTGAGCCGCACGTGATGCAGGATCGTGCGGTCGTTCCACGCATTGCTGATCAGCGACGTGCCCACCGCGCCGCAGAAGGTGCGGCCGAAATTCGACAGGCCCGCGGCGGCCGGGATCTTGTCCGGCGGCAGCCCGGACAGGATGATCGACGTCAGCGGCACGAAGAACATCGCCATCGGGATGCCCTGCAGCAGCGTCGGCAAAATGAGATCAAGGCGCGACACGTCGGTATAGAAGGTCGTGCGCATCATGAACACCACCGCGAAGCCGACGAATGCGAGCGTCGCGATGTAGCGCGGATCTGTGCGCGGCAGCAGGCGCCCCATGACCGGCGTGAGCAGGATCGCGAACAGCCCGAGCGGCGCGGTGGCGAGCCCCGAATCGACCGCGCGGTAGCCGAGATAGCCCTGCATCCACTGCGGCAGCAGCACCAGCGTGCCGAAGAACATCCCGTACGCGACCGAGATCGCAATCGTGCCGCCCGCGAAATTGCGTTGCGTGAAGAGCCGCAGGTCGACGATCGGATTGACCTCGTGGAGCTCCCACACGAGGAAGAACGCGAAGCCGATCAGCGCGACGATGCCGAGCGCGACGACGACGGGCGAGTTGAACCAGTCGAGATCCTTGCCCTTGTCGAGCATGATCTGCAGCGATGCGACCCACAGCACGAGCAGCAACAGGCCGACCGTATCGATCGGCATGCGTTTCGTGGCCGATTCGCGGTCGCGGAACACGATCCACGTGACGGCTGCCGCGAAGAAGCCCACCGGGATGTTGATGTAGAAGATCCACGACCAGTTGTAGTCGTAGGTGATCCAGCCGCCGAGCGACGGCCCCGCGATCGGGCCGACGAGCGCGGTCATCGACCACAGCGCCAGCGCGCTCGACGATTTCTGCCGTGGCCACGCGCCGAGCAGCAGCGCCTGCGACAGCGGCGCGAGCGGCCCGGCGACCGCGCCCTGCAGGATCCGCGCGGCGAGCAGCGTCGGCAGGTTCGGCGCGATCCCGCACAGCCACGACGCGAACACGAACAGCAGGATCGACGTGACGAACAGGCGCACCTGGCCGAAGCGCTGCGTGAGCCAGCCGGTCAACGGAATCGACACCGCGTTCGCGGCCGCGAAGATCGTGATCACCCACGTGCCCTCGTCGACCGACACGCCGAGGTCGCCCGAGATCGTCGGAATGGCGACGTTCGCGATCGACGAATCGAGCACGTTCATGAACATCGCGAGCGATACCGCGATCGTGCCGATCGCGAGGCGGCCGCCCGACAGCGGGGCTGGAGTTGACGGAGAGGTCATGGGTTTCCTGCGTAAGGTACGTAACGGATGCGGCCCGTTGCGGCGGACGCGCGTTGCCGCGCACGCGTGCGAAAGCGATGCAGGCGCGGCTCGGCTGCAGAACGGAAGGCGGCATGGCGCGCGCGACGCGGCTCGTTACATCGGGGCGACGCATGCGACGTGCTGTTCGAGCGGATGCACGAAGCCATGGCAGGCTTCGGGAGGCGGGATGCTGCCGGTCAGGAAGGCGGGACGCGCGTGACGCGTCTGCGGGCAGCGCTCAGGCGGCTGCCGTCGCGTGTGGAGTCGTTTGGCATCGCGACAGGCTAACGATGCGGCGAGCCGCCATCAACATGGGCCGGCTCATTAATCGATTTCGCGTGGCGCAATAATCGGTGGGCGAACCGTGCCGGTTACGGTGCGGTTCGCCATGCGGTGAACAATTCCGCGAGGAAATCGACGAACGCGCGCACCTTGCTGTCGAGCGTCGCGCGCCGCGGGTACAACACGTGCAGCTCGACGTCGTCGGTCCGGTGCCAGTCGGGCAGCACGATTTCGAGTTCGTTCCGTTCGAGCCGGCGGGCCGTGTAGTGCGTCGAGACCAGCGCAATGCCGCCGCCGCTCGCGGCCTGGCGCAGCACCGTCACCGATTCGTTGGTGATCAGCACCGGCCGCACCGGTACGTCGGCCACTTCGCCGGCCGCATTGGTGAGCCGCAGCGTCAGGCCGGGCGCGTCGCGGCCGACGAGCAGCAGGTCGTGCTGCGCGAGATCCTGCGGCGTGGCGGGCCGGCCGGCGCGGTCGAGATAGGCGGGGCTCGCGGCGAGCTTCGCCTGCGACCAGCCGAGCGAGCGCGCGATGTAGCTGGAGTCGGTCAGCACGCCCGCGCGCAGCGCCACGTCGAAGCCATGCTCGACGAGATCGAGCGGGTTGTTGTCGTAGATCAGCACGAGCTGGACGAGCGGGTAGCGCCGGCGAAACTCGGCGAGCGCCGGTTCCAGTTCGAACAGGCCGATCGAGTAGGGCACCAGCACGCGCAGCATGCCCTCCGGCGCCGTGCGCAGTGCGCGCGCCTGACGGTCCGCGTCGAGCAGGATGTCCTCGGCGCGCAGGCAGCGCTCGTAGTAGTCGCGTCCGGCTTCGGTGACGGAGACGCGCCGGGTGGTGCGGTACAGCAACTGGACGCCGAGATCGTCCTCGAGCTGCTTGACCTTGCGGCTCACGCGGCTGAGCGGCATGTCGAGGTGCGTGGCGGCGGCGGTGAAGTTGCCGCGTTCGACCACGCGCAGGAATATCCGGATGCTTTCGAAGTCCATACGGGGTGCTTCAGAGTTCGACCTGCGCGCATCTTACCTTTGCCGGCCGGATCGCTTCATGCAGGGGCGATTATCCTGCCCGGTGCAATAACGCATCCTGTCCGCACCCCTTAGTGGCGGCGGAGCGCGCCCGTATGCTCGCCGCATGAAATTCGCCTTGCCCCCTCTGCCGCCGCTCGCGGTCGTGCGTACCGCGCTGCGCGACGCACGGCCCACGCTGCCGCCCGGCGCCATCGGCTTCGCGTTGCGCAACACCGCCGCGTCGCTCCTCGCGCTCTACATCGCGTTCCGGATGAATCTCGACGATCCGAAGTGGGCCGCGTCGACCGTATGGATCGTCGCGCAGGGCAGCCGCGGGATGGGTTTGTCGAAGAGCCAGTACCGGATTTTCGGCACCGCGATCGGCGCGGCCGTCGCGCTCGTGCTGACCGGTGCGTTCGCGCAGACGCCCGAGCTGTTCCTGCCGGCGCTCGCTGCGTGGATCGGCCTGTGCGCGGGCGTCGCGACCTTCCTGCGCAATTTCCGGGCGTATGCGGCGGTGCTCGCGGGCTACACGGCGGCGATCATTGCGATGGACGCCGTATCCGCGCCGCTGCACGCATTCGATATTGCAACCGCGCGATGCCTGTACGTGGTGGTCGGCATTCTCTGCGGTGCAGCGTTCGAGACGGTGTTCGCACCCGGTTCGCCGCTGGCCGACGTCCGCATGCGGCTCGCGCGCTATCTCGACCGTGCGATGGCCATCGGCGCGGGCGCGCTGCGCCGCGAGCCGAACGGCGCCGCCGTGCACCGGCTGTTCGCGGACGCGCTCGAACTCGACACGGCGGCCGAGTATGCGGCCGCCGGCGCGCCGCCGGTGCGCAACGCGATCGGCCATCTGCGCGCGGCGGTGCTGGGCGTGCTGTCCGCGCAGGCCGCGGGGCAGGCGCTGCACGAACACGCGGCGCGCAGCGGCGGCACGCCGGACCCGCTGGTCGCCGATGCCGCGCAGGTGCTCGACGGCGTGGTGGCGTCGGGCGAAGCGGGCCCCGCGCTGACGGCACTGCGTGCGCGCGTGGACGATGCAGTGCGCGCCGAGGCCGCGGACCCGACCGGCTCGGACACGTCGCGGCTGCTCACGCTCGACCGGCTGGCGGCGCTGCTTGCCGGGTTCGATGCCGCGTTGGCGGGCAAGGCGCAGCTGGATCGGCCGAACCCGCCGGCGTCGCGCGTGCGCTATGCGTTCCACCACGATCCGGTGCTCGCGTGGCACAACGGGATCCGCGCGTTCGTCGCGGTGCTGGTTGCCTCGGCGCTCTGGATCTTGACCGCGTGGCCGTCGGGCGCCGGGTTCGTCGCGATCACGGGCGTGGTCTGCGCGCTGTTCTCGACGCGCCCGAACTCGGTGGGCGCCACCGTCGGCTTCCTGAAAGGGGCGGCCTGCGCAGCGGTCGCGGGCGCGCTCTGCAATTTTGTGCTGCTGCCGGCGGTATCGGGCTTCGAGATGCTCGCGTACATCCTCGGCGTGTTCTTGGTCGGCACCGGCCTCGCGATGCGCAATCCGCGCACGGCCGGCATCGGCAGCGGCTTCTCGATCTTCTTCTGGAATTTCACGTCGCCGGACAATACGGCGCGCATCGGCGACGCCGCGTTTCTCAATTCGGCGCTCGCGACGCTGCTCGGCATCGCGTTCGGGGCCCTGGTGTTCGCGCTCGTGTTCCCCGGCGATCCCGGCACGAGCCGGCGGCGCCTGCATCGCGCGGTGCGCGGCGACCTGGCGCGCATCGCACGCAACCCGCGGGCATGGCGGGCGAGCGCGTGGCTGAGCCGCACGGCCGACCGTCTCGGGCGCGAACTCGGGTTTGCGGGCCGTCTGCCACCCAGCCTCATCGAGCGCGACCTGCGCGATCTGCTCGCAGCCTGGACGATCGGCGACAGCCTGCTGGCGCTGGCCGACCTGGCGACGCGCGAGCCGGCGGTGCGCCGGGCGGTCGCGGTCGTGCGGGGGCGGGTCGGGCACGCGGATTTCGCGCGGCTCGACCGGGCCTGCGACGCGGCGGCCCGTGTGCTGCTGCGGCGCGTGGCCGAGGTCGACAGCGACGACGGCCGCGCGCTGCTACGCGGCGTCGTGCTGCTGCGGACGATCGCGGAGACGGCGGCCGCGCACGACGGCTTCCTGCGCGGTCGCCAGGATTGATGGCGGGATGGCAGGATGGCGCGTGAGCGGCGGCCCGCGCGTCAACTGAGGCGATAGGCCTTGCCCGGCGTCACTTCCGCCGGCAGCGGCTCGCGGTTCAGTTCGAGCAGCGTGCGCTCGATCTGCCGCGTCATCGCATCGAGTGCGAGATGGTTCGGCCCGTCGCCGAAGGGTTCGGCGATTGCATGCGCGATTGCGTCGAGCGCGATCAGCGTATACGCGACGAACACGGTGACGAACGGCGTTGCCGCGCCGATCGAATCGACGAGACCGAACGGCAGCAGCACGCAGTACGCGTAGATGGTCCGGTGCAGCAGCACGTCGTATGAAAACGGGATCGGCGTGGAAGCGATCCGTTCGCAGCCGCTCACCATCGCGACGAGCTCGTCGAGGCGCGCATCGAGCATCCACAGGCGCGTGTCGGCGAGGCGCCCCGCATCGGCGCGAGCGGCGAACGCTTCGCGCAGCGCATGCACGATGACGACCGGGCGGAACCGCGACGCGGCGATGCGCGCATAGGTGGCATCGTCGAGCAGCCCGCGCAGGTCCGCGGCCGGATCGGTGCCGCGCAGCTGATGCTTGAGCGTATAGACGAACGCGACGACCGTGCGCACGAACGCGCGCCGCGATGCATCGTCACGGTCGACGGCACCGTAGCAGAGTGCCTGCGACACCAGCGTGCGCGTGGCGGTCAGTACGCCGCCCCAGAGCTGCCGGCCTTCGCGGTAGCGTTCGTAGCTCGCGTTGTTGCGAAACCCCGCGAAGATCGCGAGCGTGAGGCCGATCAGCGTGAACGGCGTCGGATTCAGCGGCACCTTCTCGCCGAGCACGCGGCCGCCGCCCCACACCGCGACGAGGCTGATCGCGAGCGTCAGCACGAGCTGCGGCAGGATGGTCGGCAGCACCGAGCCGTTCCAGACGAGCAGCATCCGCAGCCAGTGCTCGCGCGGACGAACGATCATTGCCGTGCTCCGTCAGGCGGCGATCGAGGCCGGCGTGGCCGCACGATGCAGCAGCACGGGAATCGACTTCGACGTCGGCGTGTTGCACACGTCGCCGACGCTGTCGAGCGGCACGAGCGGGTTGGTTTCCGGGTAGTACGCGCCGATGCAGCCGCGCGGGATGTCGTACTCGACGAGCAGGAAGCCGTCCGCGCGCCGCTCGATGCCGTCGTGCCACACGGTTTCCATGTCGACCCATTCGCCGGCCTTCAGGCCCAGCATCGCGAGATCGTCGCGGTTGGCGAACACCACGCGGCGCTGGCCGAACACGCCGCGATAGCGGTCGTCGAGCCCGTAGACGGTCGTGTTGTACTGGTCGTGCGAGCGCGTCGTCATCAGCGTCATCAGCCGTTCGCCGTGCAGCGCGCGGGCGCGCTGGATCGGCGTGTCGGCCGGCAGCGCGTGCGCGATGAAGTTCGCCTTGCCCGTCGGCGTGAGCCATTCGCGGTCGCGCGACGCGACGCGCAGGTGGAAGCCGCCCGGCCGTGCGATGCGCGTGTTGTAGTCGTAGAAGCCGTCGAGCGTTGCCTCGATCGCGTCGCGGATCTTCGCGTAGTCGTCCTTGTACGCGAGCCAGTCGATCTTGCCGCTGCCGAACAGCGCGTGGCCGATGTGCGCGACGATCGCGGGCTCCGACATCAGGTTCGGCGACGCCGGCTTGTTCATCCCGTACGACACATGGACCATGCTCATCGAATCCTCGACCGTCACGCCTTGCGCGACGTTGTCCTGCAGGTCGATCTCGGTGCGGCCGAGCGTCGGCAGGATCAGCGCGTCGCGGCCGTGGATCAGGTGGCTGCGGTTCAGCTTCGTCGTGATGTGCACGGAAAGGTCGCAGCGGCGCATGCCTTCCCACGTGCGCGGCGTGTCGGGCGTCGCCATCGCGAAGTTGCCGCCGAGGCCGATCAGCACCTTCACGTGGCCTTCGAGCATCCCCTCGATCGTCTCGACGACGTCATAGCCGTGGTGGCGCGGCGGTTCGAAGTCGAACACGTGGCCGAGCCGGTCGAGGAATGCCTGCGACGGCTTTTCCTCGATGCCGACCGTGCGGTTGCCCTGCACGTTCGAGTGGCCGCGCACCGGGCACAGGCCCGCGCCGGGGCGGCCGATGTTGCCGCGCATCAGCATCAGGTTGGTGAGCATCTGCACGGTCGCGACCGAATGCTTGTGCTGCGTGATGCCCATGCCCCACGTCGCGATCACGCGCTCGCTGCGCGCATAGCGCTGCGCGAGGCCGTCGATCTGTTCGTACGGCACGCCGCTTTCGGCGGTCAGCGCCGACCAGCTTTCGTTGCGCAGGTCGTCGGCGAACGCGTCGAAGCCGGCCGTGTGCTCGCCGATGAACGCGGTATCGAGCACGCGCGGCGCGCCGGCGGCGCGCGCGGCGTCGTCGAGTTCGAGCACGCGCTTCGCCATGCCCTTGATCAGCGCGAAATCGCCGCCGATCGTCGGCTGGATGAACGTCGATGCGATCCGGGTGCCCGACATCGTCAGCATTTCCAGCGGGCTTTGCGGATCGGCGAAGCGTTCGAGGCCGCGCTCCTTCAGCGGGTTGATCGACACGATCGTCGCGCCGCGCTTCGCGCATTCTCGCAGCTCGCCCATCATCCGCGGGTGGTTGGTGGCCGGGTTCTGGCCGAAGATCAGCAGCGTGTCCGCATGCTCGAAATCGTCGAGCGTGACGGTGCCCTTGCCGACGCCGACCGACGCCGGCAGCCCGCGGCTCGTCGCCTCGTGGCACATGTTCGAGCAGTCGGGGAAGTTGTTCGTGCCGTACAGCCGCACGAGCAGCTGGTACAGGAACGCCGCTTCGTTGCTCGCGCGGCCGGAGGTGTAGAACGCGGCCTGGTTCGGGTCGGGCAGCGCGCGCAGGTGGCGCGCGATCAGCTCGAACGCGTCGTCCCACGCGATCGGCACGTAACGGTCGGTCTGCGCGTCGTACACCATCGGGTCGGTGAGCCGGCCGTGCTGTTCGAGCTCGAAGTCCGACTGTTCGAGCAGCTCGGTGACCGTGTGCGCAGCGAAGAATTCGGGCGTCACGCGCTTGCTCGTCGCTTCGGCGGCCACCGCCTTCACGCCGTTTTCACAGAATTCGAACGTCGACGCGTGCTGGCGGTCGGGCCACGCGCAGCCCGGGCAGTCGAAGCCGTCCGGCTGGTTCTGGCGCAGCAGCGTGCGGTAGTTGCCGCCGGCGACCTTTTCCTTGATCAGGTTGATCGTGACGGCTTTCAGCGCGCCCCAGCCGGCGGCCGGGTGGGTGTACGGTTCGATGCGCGCGGTGGCGGATTTCTTTTTCATGATGCAGGTGTCGGGGGCGATGGCTGCAGAGTACGCGTGGCCCCCGTCCGGCTGTGTGTACACCTGTTCACTTCAAAAAAGAGTACAGTTTCGGCCATTCATACAGTGCGGATCGCAACTGTGTTTTTGAATGGAAGTTGAAAGGAAGGCGCATGAAGCGTTACGAACAACTGGCCGACGATCTCCAGGCGCAGATCGAGCGTGGCGTGTACCGGCCCGGCGAGCGGATTCCGTCGGTGCGGCAGGCGAGCCGGCAGCAGCAGCTCAGCGTCACGACCGTGCTGCGCGCGTATCTCGTGCTGGAAAGCCGCGGCCTGGTCGAAAGCCGGCCGCAATCGGGCTATTTCGTCCGTGCGCGCACGTCGGCGCCGGCCGAGGCCGAACTGCACATGTCGGCGCCGGCCGCCGAGCCGTCGGCCGTGGACGTGAGCCGGCTGGTGCTGTCGACGCTGCGCTCGATCTCGCGCGACGACGCGGTGCCGCTCGGCTCGCCGTATCCCGATGCGTCGCAGTTTCCGGTGCAGCGTCTTGCCCGCTATGCGCAGACGATCGGACGCCGCCGCACGCGCTGGGGCGTGATCGACGATCTGCCGCCCGGCAACCAGGAGCTGATCCGCCAGGTCGCGCGGCGCTATGCGGAGCGCGGGATCGTGGTCGAGCCCGGCGAGATCGTGGTGACGATCGGCGCGACCGAGGCGATCAACCTGTGCCTGCAGGCCGTCGCGAAGCCGGGCGACACGATCGCCGTCGAATCGCCGACGTTCTACGCGATGCTGCACGCGATCGAGCGGATGGGCATGCGCGCGCTGGAAATCGCGACGCATCCGGTCGACGGCATCGACCTCGACGCGCTCGAACGGGTCCTCGAACGCGAGCGCATCGCCGCATGCATGGTGATGCCGAACTTCCAGAATCCGCTCGGTTTCCAGATGCCCGACGCGCGCAAGCGCGCGCTCGTCGAGCTGCTGGCGAAGCATGGCGTGCCGGCGATCGAGAGCGATGTCTATCACGAGCTGCACTTCGGCGACACGACGCCGAGCGCGCTGAAGTCGTTCGACCGCGACGGGCTCGTGCTGCATTGCGCGTCGTTCACGAAGAGCCTGTCGCCGCGCTACCGGATCGGCTGGGCGATGCCGGGCCGCTACCGCGACCAGGTCGAGAAGCTGAAATTCCTGAACACGCTTGCCACGCCCGCGATCGAGCAGCTCGCGATCGCCGAGTACCTGAAGCACGACGGCTACGATTTTCACCTGCGGCGCATGCGCAAGCAGTACGCGCAGCAGGCGAGCCTGATGAGCGCGACGGTGCGGCGTTTCTTCCCGGAAGGCACGCGGCTGTCGCAGCCGCAGGGCGGGTACGTGCTGTGGGTCGAGCTGCCGCCGCAGGTCGATGCGATGAAGCTGTATGCGCTGGCCCTCGCACAGCGGATCACGGTCGGCCCCGGGCACATGTTTTCGGCAAGCAGCGATTACCGGCATTTCATCCGGCTCAACTACAGCTATCCGTGGTCGCGGCAGATCGAGGACGCATTGAAGGTGCTCGGGCGGCTCGCGTCGGAGTGCGCGGCGCGGTGAGTGCAGGGGGCCGCGCGGCGAGCGGCGGCCGATCACCGGCCGCCATCGCCCGCATCAGCCCGCGTGCGGCGCCTGCAGCCCGGCTTGCGCGGCGCCGGCCATCTGCCGCATGTCGAAGCCGGACGGGTGCTGGTACACGCGCAGCCCGAACTCCGGCAGCACGGCGATCAGGTGGTCGAACAGGTCGGCCTGGATGGATTCATAGTCGACCCACGTCGTCGTGTCGGTGAAGCAGTACAGTTCGAGCGGAATGCCTTCGGCCGTGAGCGGCAGCTGGCGCGCCATGCAGGTCATGTCGCGGCGGATGCGCGGATGGCCCTTCAGGTAGTTCGCGACATACGCGCGGAACGTGCCGAGATTCGTCAGCTGGCGGCGGTTCGCCGGGCAGTCGCCGGCCGCGCCGAGCGTGCCGTTCCATTGCTCGATCGCGTCGACCTTGTCCTCGAGATAGTCCGTCAGCAGCGTCAGGCGTTCGAGCCGTTCGATCTCGTCGTTGGAGAGAAAGCGCACGCTCGTCGCGTCGACGAACAGCGCGCGCTTGATGCGGCGCCCGCCCGCTTCGGTCATCCCGCGCCAGTTCTGGTAGCTCTCGGTGATCAGCTTCCACGTCGGCACCGTGATGATCGTGTGATCGAAGTTCGCGACCTTCACGGTGTTCAGCGTGATGTCGATGACCGTGCCGTCCGCGCCGGCCGACGGCATCGTGATCCAGTCGCCGATCCGCAGCATGTCGTTCGACGACAGTTGCACGCCCGCGACGAGGCCGAGCAGCGTGTCCTTGAAGATCAGCATCAGCACGGCGGACATCGCGCCGATACCGGACAGCAGCAGGCCGATCTGCTTGCCGGTCGCGTCGCCGATTACGACGAGCGCGGCCGTGATGAACATCACGAGCTTGACGAGCTGCATCGCGCCTTTCAGCGACAGGTGCGGCTGGTCGCGCTGATCGCGCTGGTACGTGCGATGCGTGTGTTCGAGCGCCGAAAGCGTCGCGCTGACGGTCATCGTCACGAGGAACACGATCAGCGCGAACAGCACCTTGTCGGCGGCCTGCGCGGCCGTATCGGGAATGCCGGGCACCGCGCCGAGCCCGAGCTTGATCACGACGAACGGGATGATGCGATTCAGCCACTTGAATGCGCCGAACTCGAATAGCGCGTCGTCGACGCGCGTGGCGGAAAGCCGCGCGAGCCGTGCGACCACGCGAAACAGCAGGAAATGGACGACGGCCGTGATCGCGCCGGCGGCGGCGAGCAGGATGAGGATGCCGACGAGCGGCGCAAACCAGGATTCGTTCAGGGTCATAGCGGCAAACAGGGGCCTTCTCGTGCGTTGAATCGGCGCCGCGGCGCGGCGCGCGCCCGGTGAAGGGCACATGAAAGGGACCGTGATTGTGCCATCGGGTTCCTGGCACGTCCCGTGAATACAGGGTGACCGGCTCCCGAATCTCCTCACCATTGAGCAGTTCTCCTCTGTAATCGGGTGAGGACGGGCGACGAGCGTGCGTCACCGCAAGCTGCCGCACGCGCGTATGGCCGGATGCGTTGCACACCGGCGCTCGGTCGGCGCGACGCCGCTGCGGCGGGCCTTCGCGCTTCAATGCGCGTGAACGGCGATCCATGCAATCATGCGGACGTCGCATCGATCGGCGGTGCGCCGTTCGTCGTTGCTTGCAGCCCGTCGCCGACGGTGAGCGACACGCGCCGCCTTCGCGCACTTGCCATGCGATGCCTGCCCGGGGCACGATGTGCGAACGACTTCGCGAACCACGTCACCCCGTATTCACGCAATCCACGCATGCAAGATTCCAACGAAAGCCGCGCGTCCGGCGTGCGACTGCTGAAAGGCATCCTTCCGATCCGCCGGGGCCGGGCCATCCGCGACGTATTCGCGGGCATTTCGCTCGCGTCGATGGACATCCCGCAGGTGCTCGGCTATGCGCGCATCGCCGGCATGCCGGCCGTTACGGGCCTCTACACGGTGTTCCTGCCGCTCGTTGCGTTCGCGTGCTTCGGTGCGTCGCGGCATCTGGTCGTGGCCGCCGATTCCGCGACCGCGACGATCTTCGCGAGCCGGCTTTCGTCGATGGCGCCGGCCGGCAGCGCCGAGTATGTGGCGCTGGCCGGCATGGTCGCGCTGCTGACCGCCGCGATGCTGTTGCTCGCGCGCATCTTCAAGCTGGGTTTTCTCGCCGATTTCCTGTCGCGCACGGTGCTGGTGGGCTTTCTCGCCGGCGTCGGCGTGCAGGTGTCGATCGCGATGCTTGGCGACATGCTCGGGCTGGCCGTGCCGTATCCGGCGTCGCGCAGCCTGGCGCAGCTCGGCTACGTCGTCACGCATCTCGTCCACGCGAACCGGCCGACGTTCGCGCTCGCGGCGCTCGTCGTCGTCGCGATTCTCGCGTGCAAGCGGTTCCTGCCGCGCATGCCGATGCCGATGATCGCGGTCGCGGGCAGCATCGCGGCCAGCTACGCGTTCGGATTCGCCGCGCACGGCATCGCGGTGCTCGGGCCGGTCGCGGGCGGGTTGCCGCCGTTGCGCTGGCCGTCCGTCACGTGGCAGCAGTGCCTCGATCTCGTGCCGGTCGCCGCGTCGTGTTTCGTGATGATCATTGCGCAAAGCGCGGCCGCCGCGCGCGTGTTCGCGCAGCAGTATGACGAGGACGTCGATACCAACGCCGACATCCTCGGCCTCGCGGCCGCGAATGCGGCAGCGGCCGTGGGCGGCGCGTTCGTCGTCAACGGCAGCCCGACGCAGACGGCGATGGCCGACGGTGCGGGCGTGCGCAGCCAGATCGGACACCTCGCGTTCGCCGCCGTGGTGGCGGTGGTCCTGCTGTTCTTCAGCACGACTCTGCAGTATCTGCCGCATGCGGTGCTGGCCGGCATCGTGTTCACGATCGCGCTCGGGCTGATCAACGTGCGCAGCCTCGCCGCGATCCGCAAGGAAAGCCCCGGCGAGTTCACGCTCGCGCTGGTGACGGCGCTGGCAGTCGTGACGGTCGGCGTCGAACACGGCATCCTGCTCGCCGTCGCGCTGTCGCTGATGCGGCACGTGCGTCACAGCTACCAGCCGCACACGATGGTGCTCGAACCCGTCGAAGGCAACGGGCGGTGGCAGCCGGTGCCCGCGCGGCGCGGCGCGATGACGGCGCCCGGGCTGATCGTCTACCGGTTCGGCTCCGACCTGTTCTTCGCGAACGATCATCTGTTCGCCGCCGAAGTGACCGAGCTCGTCGACGCGGCGCCGGTGCCGACGCGCTGGTTCGTCGTCGATGCAGGCGCAGTCACCGACATCGACTATTCGGCCGCGCGCACGCTGGCCGACCTCGTCAGGATGCTGCACGCACGCGGGATCGGCGTGCTGTTCGGGCGCGTCAACCGCTACCTGCGTGCGGACATGGATCGTCACCGGATCACGGAGATCGTCGGTGAGTCGTGCATCTTCCCGACGTTGCATCAGGCGCTGGAAGCCGCCGGCACGACGCCGGCGCCGCAGGAGCCGGGCATCGTGTAGCGGGAACCGGCGCTAGGCGGCCGTGCGCAGGCGCGCGAAGCCGTCGCGCAGGTGGCGGGCGAGTTCCGTCGCGGCTGGCGTGCGCTGGCCGCGCGGCAGATGAAGGTTGATCGCGAAGTTCGGCAGTGCGGGCAGGCCGCTGCCGGCCGGCAGGATGTCGAGGTCGGCCGGCACGGTCGACGCGAGCCAGGCGGTCACGGCGAGGTCGGAGCGCACGGTCGCGGCCGTCGCGTCGATGCTGCCGTTCTCGAATACGGCGCGCCACGCGCGATCGCAGCCACGCAGCGCGTCGAGCACCGTCGGGCGGAACGCGCAGGTCTGCGCGACCATCGATACGGGCAGCGGCGTATTCCGGTACGCGGTGCCGCCTTTCGCGCCGACCCAGACCAGGCGGTCGATCGCGATGCACTCGCCGCGCGACGGCCCGACCGGCGCCTCGATCAGCGCGACGTCGAGCTCGCCCTGCGCGAGCCCCCGGCGCAGCTCCGGCGACGCCGCGCACACGAGCGTGAGCGCGACCTGCGGATACGCCTGCGCATAGCCTTTCAGGATCGGTGCGAGACAGGTGGCGACGAGATCCTGCGGCGCGCCGACGCGCACGGCGCCTTCGACCGCGCCGGCCGTCATGTCGGTCAGCAGCGCATCGTGCACGGCGAGCAGCCGGCGTGCCTGCCCGAGCAGCCGCTCGCCGTCCGCCGTGAGCAGCAGGTTGCGGTGCTCGCGGACGAACAGCGGGCCGGACAGCGTTTCGAGCCGTGCGACCTGCTGGCTGATCGCGCCTTGCGTCAGGTGCAGCGCGCGGCTGGCCGCCGTCATGCTGCGATGATCGGCGACCGTGACGAAGGCGCGCAGCAGCGCGATGTCGAGATTACGTGCCATGCGATGCATTATGAACGCTAATGGCAAGCATAAAAAGCTTTCGCTGTCGTAATGGAAGGATCGCGGGTAAAACGGGGTTTCTACGACGACAACCGGGAGCTTCCGTGCCGTTCCGCGACTACCTGCCGCTGATGCTGTTCGTGATCGTGTCCACCGTGACGCCGGGCGGCGCGACGACGCTCGCGACCGCTTCCGGTGCGCATTTCGGCTATCGGCGTTCGCTGCCGCTGATGGCGGGCATCGCGGTCGGCCTGGCGTCGATGGCCGCCGCGGCTGCAGCCGGGCTCGGCGGCGTGCTGCTCGCACTGCCCGCGTTGCAACTCGCGATGAAGGCGGTCGGCTCGGTGTACCTCGTGTGGCTGGCCGTGCGCATCGGGCGCGGCGGCAAGCCGCGGCTCGATGCCGCGGTGCACCGGCCGCAGGGGTTCGTCAGCGGCGTCTGGATGCTCTGGCACAACCCGAAAGGCTGGGCGATGACGCTCGGCGCGGCCGCGTCGTTCGCCGCGCTTGCGTCCGGCCCGGCGCGGCTTGGCGTATTGCTCGGCCTGGCGTTCGGCGTGGCCGCGATGGCGTCGCTGTCGCTCTGGTGTTTCGCGGGGCTGCTGTTCGCGCGCGTGTTGCGCACCGAGCGGCAGTGGCACTGGCTCAATGCCGGGCTCGGCGCGCTGCTCGTGGTGTCGATCGTGCCGATGTGGCTGCCGTAGCGACGCTGCGCGCACAGCGCGGCGTGACGGAGCGCCGCGTTCAGCGCGAACCGGCGCGTGCGGCGCCGGCCGGTTGCCCGCCCGCACCGGCCGACCACGGCGGCAGCCGCAGCGTCGTGACGAAGCTTGCCGCGTGCAGCACGCAAAGCAGGCCGAACGCCCACGCATAGGCGTTCGCTTGCGTACCGCCGCTGGCCACCGATTCGGCCTGCAACCGCCACGCGAGGAACAGCGTGCACACGGTCGTGAACGTCGGGCCGCCGAGGCGCTGCACGATATTGAGCGAGGTCGTCGCCATCGGCAGGTTGCGGCGCTCGACCGACGCATACGCGGCGGAGATCGACGGCGCACCGATCGCGCTCTGGCCCATGCCGCGCAGAAACAGCGCCGGCACGAGCAGGTACGGATCGTAGCCGGTCAGCGCGAGGAACGCGAACGGCAGCGTCGCGAAGAGCGAGAGCAACGCGCCGGCGGCGGCCAGCCGGCGCACGCCGAACCGGCTCGTCAGCGTGCCCATCGACGGATACGTGACGAGCATGCCGAGGCCCATCGGCGCGAGCAGCCAGCCCATTTCGCCGGGCGTGCGGCCGCACGCCTGGATCAGGAACACCGGAATCAGCATCTGGCCGGCGAACAGCGTGCCGTTCGACAGGAACTGCGTCGACGCGGCCGCGCCGAACACCTTGCCGCGAAACAGCGCAAGGTCGATCAGCGCGTGGCCGCCCTTGCGCGTTTCGACCCGCAGGAACGCCGCAAGCAGTAGCGCCGACGCGACGATCGCCGCGATGCCGAGCGCTTCATTGATCCGCTCGATGCCGGACAGGAACAGCACGAGCCCCGGCGACAGCAGCGCGAGGCCGACCCAGTCGAGTTCGCGCGGCTGCGTGTCGTCGCGGTCGCCGGGCAGGAACCGCGCGGCCAGCGCGAGCGCCAGCACGCCGACAGGCAGGTTCACGAGAAACAGCCAGCGCCACGACGTGTGCTGCAGGATCGCGCCGGCGACGACCGGCCCGAGGATCGGCGCGAGCAGCACGGGCACGGCCGCGTAGCCGATCACGCGTGCCATCTGCTGGCCCGCGACGCGCGCGATCATCATCTGTGCCATCGGCGCGAGCAGCCCGCCGCTCACGCCTTGCAGCACGCGGAATGCGATCAGCGATGGCGCGGACCACGCGAGCCCGCATAGCGCCGACGTGAGCGTGAACGCCGAGAAGCACCACAGGTACAGCGCCTTCGCGCCGATCCGGTCGACGAGCCAGCCGTTCAGCGGCAGCACCAGCGTGAGCGCGAGCAGGTAGCCGCTCGTGACCCACTGGATCGTCGCGAGGCTCGCGTGCAGGTCGGTCGCGAGGCTCGACAGCGACACGTTGACGATCGTCGCGTCGAGCTGCGACAGCAGCGAGCCGAGTGTCGCGACCGCGCTGACCTTCCAGATCGACGGATCGGGCCGGCCGGCCGCGTGGTCCTGCGCCGAGCGCGCGCGCGGGTCGCTCACGCGCCGCGCCGGTCGAGCAGCGCGACGATGTCCTGCGTCGTGCCCGTTTCGCCGAGGCGCGGGAACAGGCGCTCGACGCTGTTCACATGCGCATCCGCATTGAGGTCGGTCATCGCGTCGACGGCGAGCGTGACGTTGTAGCCGAGTTCGTGCGCCTGCCGTGCGGTCGATTCGACGCCGATGCTCGTCGCGACGCCGGTCAGCACGATCTGCGTGACGCCGGCCGCCTTCAGGTGCGCGTCGAGGCCGGTGCCGGTGAACGCGCCCCAGGTCTTTTTCGTCACGAGGTGGTCGCTAGGCTGCCGGTTCAGTTCGGGCACGAGTTCGGCCCAGTCGGCGGGGAACGACGCGGCGCGCGGCGGTTGCTCCGTACGACCCGGTGCGCCGCCGGCGACGTTGACCAGCACGACCGGCAGCCCGCGGCTGCGGAATGCGTCGAGCAGTTCGCGGGTGTGCGCGATCACCGGTTCGACCGGGTGTGCGGTGGGGAGGGCGACGATGCCTTTCTGCAGGTCGATGACGACGAGTGCCGTGTTCGTGTCGAGACGGGTTGCGCTCATGATGGGACTCCGTGAAAGGGACGAAGAAAGCCGTGCGCGCGAATGCCGTGGCGCGCGGGCCGGATTCATTGCTCGCCGATGCGGCGGATCAGCGGGATGGCGGCGGCGAGCGTGTCGAGGTCTTCGGGATCGAGCTGCTCGATTGCGGCGCCGAGCCACTTGTGTTTCGCGGCGTTGCGCTTGAGCCGTGCGTCGAGGCCGGCCGCGGTCAGCCGGAACAGGATCTGGCGGCCGTCGGTCGGATGCGGTTCGCGCTCGACGAGACCGTCTTCCTCGAGGCTCGCGAGAATCGCCTTCATCGACTGCGGCTTCATCGCTTCGGCGCGCGCGAGATCGGCGGTCGTCATCGGCCCGTGCCGCTGGAGTCGTGCGAGCGCGCTCGTCTGGGACATGCCGAGCCCTTCGGATTCGATCTCGGAGCGGAGCCGGCGGATCAACTGGCCGACCGCGAGGGTCAGGTCGGCGGCGACGATATCGGCGGAAACGCCGGGTTTGCGTGGCGGGGTCATGCGGCGAATCATAGGACACGACAGTTAAACTTGCAAGTTTACCTGTCGAGTTGTCGCCGGGCCGAGGAGAGGGCGGGTGCGCGGTTACGCGTCGCGGAGCGGGACCGGTACGACCTCGTTGTATCTCGGGGTCGCGGCCTCGTGCAGCAGGTCCCCGAGGTATTGCGCGAGTTCGTCCGCGGCGATCGTGGACGGAATGTGCAGGTCAGCCGGGCGCCGCTTGCCTTCGGCGCCGAGAACAAACACGATCCACTGGTCGTTCTTGCGTACGACAGCGAGTAGCCGGCCAAATGCGTTGAAGCGGTATTCGTCCTGCATGGCATCGCTCCCCTGGGGTGAACGCGCCAGCCGCCCGCGCGCTCACTGGATCGAGCAGGACAGCCAGCGATGGATCTTGATGGCATCGCTCGAGACGCCCGCGCGCGTCGGTGCACCGAGCAGCACGACCGTTTCGCGGCGGCCCTTCACACGCATGCGCATCACGACGCCGTGCCCCGACTCGTTGATGAAGCCGGTTTTCTGCAGCCGGATCGGCAGGCGGAGATAGCGGACGAGCGGGTCGGAATTCACGTAGAGCAGCTCGCCGTCGCCCGGGCGGACGGTGGTTGACGTATCCGTCGAGAAATAGCGGATCAGCGGATCCTGCGCCGCCGCGCCGACGAGCTTCGCGAGATCCTCGGCCGTCGACACGTTGTGCGGCGACAGGCCGGTCGGCTCGCGGAAGTGCGTATGACGCATGCCGAGCCGGCGCGCTTCGCGGTTCATCGCCTTGACGAACGCGGCGCGTCCGCCCGGATAGTCGCGGCTCAGCGCGGCGGCCGCGCGGTTTTCCGACGACATCAGCGCGATATGGAACATCTCGCGGCGCGACAGTTCCGAGCCGACCTGCAGGCGCGACCCGGTGAACTTGATCGTGTCGCGGTCGTGCGCGGTGACGCGCAGCACGCCGTTCAGCGGACGGTCGGCGTCGCGCGCGACGACGGCCGTCATCAGCTTCGAGATCGACGCGATAGGCCGCACCGTGCGTGCGTTGCGGGCCAGCAGCGGCGTGCCGGAATCGACGTCGAGCACGTAGGCTGCGCGTGAATGCAGGGAATTGACCGCGCGCGGGCTGTAGCCGCAGCTTGCCATCAGGCGGGGCTTGTCGGCCGGGCGAGGGGGCACGACGGTCGTGCGCCTGGCGCGGCGATGTTGCGGGGCCGGCGCCGCGTGACGCTTGACCGCATGATGCTTCACGCGCGGGCGGCGATGCTTGACGGCTTTCTTGTTGCGCCGGGCCGGCTTCTTCTTGACGGTTTTCTTGACGGCCTTCGCAGGCGCATGCGCGTGCGCGGCGCGCGGCGGCGAGTTGCGTGGCGTGGACGACGCGTGCGTCGAGAAGGCGAACATCAGCATCGACAGGGCGACGAGCAGGGTGGTCCGGGCGAATGGCAGGCGCGCGATGAGGCCGGTCAAGCGAAAGTCTCCTTTTCACGCGCGGTGACGCTGCGTGGAATGCATGGGTGGTCAGCGGGATGCGGAAAATTATACGGTCGATCGCGGCGCGATGACGCTTGAAGGCGGGAAAAGATGCGCGACTCGGTGAATGTCGAAGGCGTTGTTTGGCAGGTTGACGCTTCTTTGCGTGCCGATTCGCGTCGAGATGTCGCGCCTGCCTGACAAACGGTGGAACAGCCTGCAAGATGTCGAGGTCATGTTCAGGAGAGCCCATGTCCAGCCGCCCGCACACCTTACCCGTGCAGCCTTGCGTATCGATCGACAGCCTGTCCGCGACGGGTGAACGCGTTGCCTTCAACGTCGGACCGGATGGCGCGTTGTACATGGTGTTTGCATTGGAGCCGCTCGATGACCGGACGCTGTCGAACGGCGCGTCGTTTGCGAAAACGAGACCGTCCGCGTTGCAGCGCTACCGCATCGTTGAGTGGCGGGGCGGGGAAACGCTGCTCGATCTCGTCATCGAAAACGAACCGTTCAATATTCACCAGATCCAGCCGGTGGGAGACGACCTTCTGCTCGTTTGCAGTCGATCCCGTTATCGCGGACCGGACGACTTCGATCTGAACGGCCGACTCTATCGACGTGACGGCACGCCGTGCGGCGAAATACTGCTTGGCGACGGCATCGAGTCCGTGCAGGCAACGGGCACGGGCGAGATCTGGACGTCCTATTTCGACGAAGGTGTCTTTGGTAATTTTGGCTGGGGGTCTCCGGTCGGAGCATCCGGATTGGTCGCCTGGAACCGGCACGGCGAGCGGCTCCATGCATTCTCGCCGCCGGAGGGGCTGGGGCCGATCGACGATTGTTACGCGCTCAACGTTTCGGGCGATCGGGACATCTGGCTGTATTACTACAGTGAATTTGCGCTCGTCCGCCTGCGTAACCGGCAGACGGTTGCGTCATGGCGCATGCCGGTGAAGGGCAGTCACGCATTTGCCGTGACGGAAGACCCGGCGCGGTACGGCGCGTACGTGGCGCTGATGTGCGGTACCTATGGCGATCCCGACGCATTGCAGCTCGTGCATCTGGGTACCGGCGGCGAGGCTCGGATGATTCGCACGTATCGCTTGCAGCGTGCCGGGTCGGCGCCGGTCGGAATCGCACAGGTGGTGGGCCGTGGCGGTGTGCTGTACGTCATCGGTACGGACTGCACTATCTACAGGATCGATGTGGCGGAGATGGTCGCGACCGACCACGCTTAACGCGGCCAGTTCCGCCGCGACACCACCGCGAAACTGATCGCGATCGAGCCGCTCGCGGGGCGCGCCGAAACGTCGTTCTGCGCGCTCATCGCGTCCACCGCATCGCCGAAACGAAAGCGGCGGCCGCGGCCGTCGGCGCGTTCGGCACGACGTTTCGGCGCTCGCAGATCGGCTGTTGCCGTGCGATTGTCGAGGGCTGCCGGCGCGCACGAGGTGTCGTCGGGCGGACATTCGCAGACGGGATGAAGGGACATGACGATCGATTCCGGAGAGGGCATGTCCGTATTGAACGTCATTGCATTCGATCGGTAAAATGAATGTTTCGATCGTTAAGATTCCTTTTAAGAATGGAATTGAAACTGCTGAGAACGTTCCTGACGGTCACCGAACTCTCCCATTTCAGCCGCGCGGCCGATGCGCTGCACATGAGCCAGCCGGCGCTGAGCAAGCAGATCGGCGCGCTCGAAGCGAGCCTCGGCGGCAAGCTGTTCGAGCGCGGCCGGCACGGCGCGGAGCTCACATCGTTCGGTGAGCGCTTCCTGCCTGACGCGCAGGCGCTCGTACGCGATGCGGACGAGATCCTCGCCCGCGCACGCGAGTTGTCGAGCGGGCAGCGTGGCCATTTGCGGCTGGGCATCTGCCTGTCGGTGCTGACGCTCGTCCCGCGGCTCGTCGCGGAGTTTCGCAGCCTGAATCCGGGCATTGCCGTCACGCTGAGCGATTTGTCGTCCGCGGAGCAGACGCGCCGGTTGCGCGCGGGCAAGCTCGACGCGGGATTCCTGCGCCTGCCGTCGGACGACGGGCTGTCGTCGTTCAAGGTGATCGACGAGGCGCTGGCGCTGGCGGTGCCTCCGCATCTCGGCCTGAAGCGCGTGCCGGCCGATCTCGGCACGCTCAACGAGATTGGCTTCATCGCGTTGCAGCGCGCACGCGGGCAAGGGTTGGCCGCGCAGGTCGACCGGTGGTGCGTCGAGCGCCGCTTCGTGCCGCACGTGACGCAGCAGGCCGAAGACGTACAGTCGGTGCTCGCGTCGGTCGCGGCCGGCGCGGGCGTCGCGTTCATTCCGTCGCGTGCGCAATATCTGCTGCGCGACGCGACGGTATTGCCGCTCGACGGCAAGGACGCGAAGTGGCGCGTCGGGCTCGCGTGGCTGTCGGGCCGCGACGATCCCGTCACCACACGCTTCGTATCGTTCATGCGTGCGGCGATCAAGAATGCATGACGGACGAAGCGGTATAGTGTCTTCAGCCGGCGGCGGTCGCCCGAAAGCGTGCCGGTCGCCCGAACGAAAGGCCCAGTCTTGCTCACCGACCGGAAACGATGACTTCTGAATCCGACGACTCCCCGCTCGACCCCGCGCTTGTCGCGGCACTCGCGACGCTGCACGAAGCTGCCGCCGACCCGGCGGCCAGGCCGTGGTCGCTACCGAAGATCGCGAAACGCACGCAACTGCCGATGAGCACGCTGCGCCGCGTGCTGACGCAGCTCGACGCCGCGGGCCTGAGCGCGACGACGCTGAACGAGGACGGCACCGGCAGCGCCGCGCTGACCGACGAAGGGCGCGCGGTGTGCGCGCAACTGTTCGGCGCGAACGACGCGCAATAAAAACGGGCCGCTCCGTGTGAAGCGGCCCGTCGTCTTGTGGCGCGATTGATGGGGCGATACGCGCCACGAGCGAGTCACCACCGCACCGTCACGCCCCCCATCACCGAATGATCGTAGGTCTGGTCGTTCAGCCCGCGCCGGTAGCCGATGTCGAGATCGAGCCACGGCTTCGGCGAATAGATCGCGCCTGCGACCGCGAACGCAGGATTCGCGCCGGCGCCGCTTGCCGTGTTGCGCGACGTGCAGATGTCGGCCACGATCTGCAGCTTGTCGGTTGCCTTGTAGATCGCCGCACCCGACACGGCCCAGATCGACGTCAGGTCGCCCTGGCGATTCGGCTGGTACGTCATTCCCGCATTCGCGAGGAACGAAAACCGCGCGACGTCGAGCTGCGCGAGCAGCGTTGCGCCGGCACCCACGCGGCCGGTGCCGAGCCCGCGCCGGTCGTTGCCGGTCGGCGTCGTCAGTTTCGGCTTCAGCGCGATCGACAGCGGGCCGCGCTCGACGAACCGCCATTTCATGCCGATCTCGACATCGCCGATCCCGGCACCGTTCTCGTCGGTGCGTGTCTGCAGATGCGTGTACGGCGCGTTCACGTAGAGGTCGACGTGTTCGCCGAACCCGCGCGTGAGCGTCGCGTTCCACAGCTGGTGGCGGCCGTTTTCTTCCTGTTTTGAGGTTTCCTCGGCGTTGAATTCGAACTGCCAGTTCGCGTTACCCTGCGTGCTCGTGTCGTCGCTGACGAGCAGATGGGTGGCGAGGGCATCGAACGGCGCGAGGAGGGCGTTCGCGGCTGCGAGCGGAAGCATTCTCTTCATTGCATCACCTTTCGTGCATGGCGAGCCGGCCGGCCCGCGCAGGGGAGCGCGGGCCGGCCAGCTTCAAGCGAAGACGTTCAGAACCACTGCTTGTAGCGGCGCACGTAGATCGTCTTGACGATCTGCGCGAGCAGGATGTAGCCGACCATCGTCGCGGCGAGCCACAGCCAGAAGGTGCCCGGCAGGTGCATGAAGCCGAGCGACTCCGCGAACGGCGAGAACGGCAGCCAGCAGCCGATCGCGATCGCGGTGAACGTCGACATCAGCACCGGCAGCGCGGCCGTGCTCTGCAGGAACGGGATCTTCTGCGTGCGCAGCAGGTGCACGACGAGGGTTTGCGACACCAGGCTCTCGATGAACCAGCCCGAGTTCATCACGATCTGGCCGCCGGTGCCGCCGTTCAGGTGATACATCGCACCCGCGCCGAATACCGTCCACATCAGGATGTACGTCGTGATGTCGAACACCGACGACGTCGGCCCGACCCACAGCATGAAGCGGCTGATGTTGCCGGCTTCCCACTTGCGCGGCTTCTTCAGGAACTCGGGATCCATCTTGTCCCACGGCAGCAGCATCTGCGACGTGTCGTAGATCAGGTTCAGCACGAGCAGCTGCGTCGCGAGCATCGGCTCCCACGGCAGGAACGCGCTGGCGACGAGCACCGAGAACACGTTGCCGAAGTTCGAGCTCGCGGTCATGTTCAGGTACTTCAGGATGTTGCCGAACGTCTCGCGGCCCTTGATCACGCCTTCCTCGAGCACCATCAGGCTCTTTTCGAGCAGGATGATGTCGGCGGTTTCCTTCGCGATGTCGGCGCCGCTGTCGACCGAGATGCCGACGTCGGCGTCGCGCAGCGCGGGCGCATCGTTGATGCCGTCGCCGAGGAAGCCGACCGTATGGCCGTTCGCTTGCAGCGCCTTCACGATGCGCGCCTTCTGCAGCGGCGTGAGCTTCGCGAACACCGTCGTGCGTTCGACGACCTGCGCGAGCGTCGCGTCGTCGAGCGCCTCGACTTCCGTGCCGAGGATCGGCTTGCCGGGTTCGAGGCCGACCTGGCGGCATACCTTCATCGTGACGATCGGGTTGTCGCCCGTCAGCACCTTCACCGCGACGCCGTTGTCGCGCAGTGCGGCGAGCGCCGGCGCGGCCGATTCCTTCGGCGGATCGAGGAAGGTCAGGAAGCCGCGCACGACGAGGTCGTGTTCGTCGGCGGTGCGGTACTGCTGACGCTCGTCGCCGCGCGGGATCGTGCGTGTCGCGAGCACGAGCACGCGGAAGCCGTCCTCGTTGTACGCACTGGCCTGCTCGAGCAGCCGCTTGCGCGCGACGAAGTCGAGCGGACGCACGCCGTCTTCATCCTGCACGTGTGTGGAGACGGCCAGCATCTCCTCGACCGCGCCCTTGCAGATCAGCAGGTGCGTGCCGCGCGTATCCTCGACGACGACCGACAGGCGGCGCCGCACGAAGTCGAACGGCAGTTCGTCGATCTTCTTGTACCCCTGCGGCTTCACGCGCTCGCCGATCTCGTCGGCACGCGCGACGACCGCGATGTCGATCAGGTTTTTCTGGCCGCTCTGGTGGAAGCTGTTCAGCCAGCCGAGCCGCAGGATCTCCTCGTCCTTGTAGCCCGACAGGTCGAGGTGATGTTCGAGGATGATCTTGTCCTGCGTGAGCGTACCGGTCTTGTCGGTGCACAGCACGTCCATCGCACCGAAGTTCTGCACCGAGTTCAGCCGCTTCACGACGACCTTGCGGCGTGCCATCGCAACCGCGCCGCGTGCGAGGTTAGCGCTGACGATCATCGGCAGCATCTCGGGCGTGAGGCCCACGGCCACCGCGAGTGCGAACGTGAGCGCGCTCAGCCAGTCGCCCTTGGTCAGCCCGTTGATCATGAACACGATCGGCACCATCACGAACATGAACTTGATCAGCAGCCAGCTCACGCTCGCGACGCCGCGGTCGAAGCTCGTCTCGATGCGCTTGTGGCTCACGACGTTGCGCGCGAGCGACCCGAAGTAGGTGTCCTCGCCGGTCGCGACGACGACGGCCGTCGCCGTGCCGCTGACGACGTTGGTGCCCATGAAACAGACATTCTCGAGATCGAGCAGCGAGGCCGACGTATCGGCGGCCGCGCCGTCCGCGTGCGTGCCGGCGGATTTGCCGGCCACCGCGCCGAGCGTGTCGTACTTCTCGACCGGCAGCGCCTCGCCGGTCAGCACGGCCTGGCTGATGAACAGGTCGCGCGACGCGAGCAGGCGCACGTCCGCCGGGATCATGTCGCCGGCCGACAGGTGCACGATGTCGCCGGCCACGACTTCGCGCATCGGCACTTCGCGGCGGGCCGGTTCGGACGAGTCGGTCACCGCGCGCTGCACGGTTGCGGTCGTGCGGACCATCGCCTTCAGCTTCTCGGCGGCGCGCAGCGAACGGAATTCCTGCACGAAGCGCAGCAGCGCGCTGATCGTGACCATCGTCAGCAGGATCGTCATGCCGACATAGTCGCGATCGTCGGGTGCCGCGAAGTAGACGTCGGTGAAGAAGCTGATGGTGGCCAGCACCAGCAGCACATAGACGAACGGGTTGTGGAAGGAGAGCAGCAACTGGCGGGCCCAGTGCGGCGGCTTGTCGTGCGCGATTTCGTTCGGGCCGTAGTGCTGCAGGCGGTCGGCGGCCTGCTCGTAGGTGAGGCCGCGCGTGCTGGTGTTCAGCGACTTCAGCGTGTCTTCGAGCGGACGGGCCGCTTCCTGCGCGGCGCGTATGATGCGCGCTTCGTTCTGCTGAGCGCTGCCGGCCTTGATGAAGCCGCGCTGTTTCTTTTGCGAGGTGTTGTGTCGTGTTGTCATGAGTCGCTCCTTGCGCACGGGGCGGCGGGCGGGGAGCGACCGTGACGTTATCGACGCACGAGCGCTCCCCGCCGCGTCGCGTCAGGCGCGATCGGCTGTGGATCGGTGAAGGCGGGAACGCTCGCCGGCGCGTGCGGTGCGGCCGGAGGGGCGATGCGAAGCGTCGCACCGGCGAGCGGTAATCGACTACTGTCGTCTGAGTTCATCTGCACTCCTGTCGGTTGCGGATAGTCGGCACGGGCGATCGACAGCGACGCACGCACGAAGGCGCGCGGCCGGACGGCACGCGAACGGAAGGGGCACGCGGCTGACGCTGCGCGCAACACGAACGCACGCGCGCGACGGCGCATCGCGTGCATTCGGCAATATCGAAAAATTCGGCGGGAGATCTGGCCAGTCAGGCCGGAAAGGCGCCGCATCCTGCTTCCCGGGATGCGGCAGAAGACGAGGCTCTGCGCGTTTTCCTCAGGCAGCAGTCAAGTTGGCCAAGCACCAACTACAACTCGCATCGGTGTTCACAGAACACTCCATGTAATTAGACGGGAGCGATGGTAATGGGTCGCTGTGCGAAGCGTCAACCCTTTTGTCAGTCGTCATTTCGAGAAACGTAATCGGGACGATGTGTGCGCTGCGCGACGCCGGCTCGCCGCCAATGAAACGGCCGCGCGCATGCGATATCGGCATGCGCGCGGCCGCGCCGGAGCAGGGGGGTGGGCTAGTTGGCTGACGCGACGGCGGCCCCTGCATCGAGGATGCCCGAGCCCGCCGGCATCGCGGTGCACGACGTGCCGGCCGCGAGCTTGGTCGTGCGCGTGCCGCCCTGCAGCTTCTGCTGGATCTGCGCGGGCGTGAGGTTGCCGTTCACCGACAGCATCAGCGCGGCGACCCCCGTCACCTGCGGCGTCGCGAGGCTGGTGCCGTTCGCGAGGCCGTAGCTGTCCGAGCCCGGCGTCGTCGTGCCGGTGTTCGATGTCGACAGGATGTTGACGCCCGGCGCGCTCAGTGAGACATCGGCGCCGAAGTTGCTGAACGATGCGCGGCGGCCGGTCGCGTCGGTTGCGGCGACGGTGATCACGCCGCGGCAGTTCGCCGGCTGGTCGAGCCCGGTCGACAGGCCGTCGTTGCCGGCGGCGACGATGACGGTTACGCCCTTCGCGGTCACGTCGTCGATTGCCTGCTGGAACGTCGTGCTGCACGCACCGACACCACCGAGGCTCAGGTTGATGACCTTCGCGGGGCGCGGGTTCGTCGGTACGCCGTTCACCGCGATGCCGGCTGCCCAGCGCATCCCGTCGGCAATGTCGCTCGTCACGCCGCCGCACTTGCCGAGCACGCGCACCGGCAGGATCTGGCCGAGCCACGACACGCCGGCGACGCCGGTGCCGTTGTTGGCGGTCGCGCCGATCACGCCCATCACGCGTGTGCCGTGCCAGCTGCTGTCGCTCGGCTGGCTCGCGCAGTGATAGTACGGGCCGTTTGCGTTGTCGAGTTCCTGCTGCGTGACCCAGTCACCCGGGTCGGATGCATCAGGGCTGCGTGTCAGGCCGTTGTTGCTGGTGTTGACGTTGCTGATGAAGCTGTAGCCCGACAGCAGGTTGCCGACGAGGTCGGCGTGCGGCCGGTAGCCCGTGTCGAGCACGGCCGTGACGACGGTCGGCGAACCTTTGGTCACGTTCCACGCGGGCGGCAGGTCGATACCGGCCGACGGATCGGACAGGTACCACTGCTGGCTGTAGAGCGGGTCGCTCGGCGTGTCGCGGATCTGCATCGGGTGATCCGGTTCCGCGTAGTCGACGTCCGAATCGGCTGCGAATGCCTGTGCGAGCGCGGCGGCGTCGGCGGCGGCCATGCGCTGGCCGAGCGACAGCACGGCCGCGCCGTTCGAGATGGTCCGTTCGACCTGCACGTTCACCGCTGTTTGCCCGACCGTGCTTGCATAGGCGCGTGCGCTGCCGGTGACCGGCGCCGTCCAGCGCGTCATCGAGCGCTGGATTACCGCGTCGAGCCGCGTCCCGTTGTCGATGGCCGCCATCGCACGCGTGGCCGTCAGCGTCTTCAGCTTGACGATCAGGTGATCGATCGGCGCTTCGGCCGGCGCGGTCTGCGCTGCCATCTGCACGGCGGCCTGCTGCGTCGCGCATGCGTTGCTGCCGGAAGAAGCGGGCGGAGTCGTGGGATTGGAGGGCGCGGGAGACGGCGTCGGTGCGGGCGCCGCGTTGGAAGAAGACGGGTTGCTGCTGTCGCCACCGCCGCCGCCGCAACCGGCGAGGGGCAGGAGGGCGGCGGCGGACAGCATGCCGGCGAGCATGCGCGCATGTGCGGAGCGCGCCAGCGCGAAATTGAAACGTTTGGCTCTCATGTTGAAACTCGATCCTCGTAGATAACCGTCGTGCCGGCGGTGGCGCTGATCCGGCTGACCCGGACCTTGTCTTTTTTTGTCCGGCGGCCGCGGCAAGGTTGCTGCGACGCGCCATGCACTGGGTAACGGCCTGCGCGGCGGCTTCTTGAGTGCGTTTCACGAGAAAAACCGGGGCGGGCGCAAACGATTACGTTGCTGCGTTGCGGCATGAACACGTGTTTGGAACGTGTGGCAAAGAAGGCGAGGCGAGGCCGCGTGCGGCCGGTCGGGAGAAATGTGCGGCGCGGGCCGGTTTGCGCGGCACGGCAAACGTCTTTCAATGCGCGGCCGCGATGGAAGGTTGTTTACGCTTTCCCTGATTCGACGCGAATTTTGTCGGGCGTACGATCGCGATTCGACCAACGTTTCGTCAGGAGAAAAGCATGGATCGCCGCATACGCTGGCTGGGCGTCGCGCTGTCCTGTGCGCTGGCGGGTGCCGCGCACGCACAGGCCCTCACCGGCACGCTGAAGAAGATCAAGGACACGGGCGTCGTGTCGCTGGGCATTCGCGAATCGTCGGTGCCGTTCTCGTATTCGGACAACCAGCAGAAGAACATCGGCTATTCGCGCGACATCGCATCGCGCATCATCGACCAGCTGAAGACGGAACTGAACCTGCCGAACCTCGCGGTAAAGGAAATTCCGATCACGTCGCAGAACCGGATTCCGCTGCTGCAGAACGGGACGATCGATTTCGAATGCGGCTCGACGACGAACACGCTCGAACGGCAGAAGCAGGCCGCGTTCTCGAACAGTATCTTTCTCTATGGCATCCGCTTCAGCACGCGCAAGGATTCCGGCGTGAAGGATTTCTCTGACCTGGCCGGCAAGACGGTCGCGACGACGGCCGGCACGTCGGACGAGCGCCTGTTGCGCAAGCTCAACGAAGAGAAGGCGATGAACATGACGATCATCAGCGCGAAGGATCACGCCGAGGCGTTCATGAACGTCACGACCGGGCGCGCGGTGGCATTCGTGATGGACGAGCCGCTGCTGTACGGCGAGATCGCGAAGGACCGCAACCCGGGCGCGTACACGGTGGCGGGCACGCCGCTCGTCCACGAGAACTACGCGTGCATGATGCGCAGGGACGATCCGGCGTTCAAGCATGCCGTCGACGGCGTGATCGCGAAGATGCAGACGTCGGGTGCCGCCGAGAAGCTCTACAACCAGTGGTTCACGCAGCCGATTCCGCCGAAGGGCGTGAGCCTCAACTACCCGCTGTCGGCGGAGATGAAGCAGCTGTTCAGGAATCCGACGGATCAGGCGCAGTATTGATTGGGAGGCGGCGCTGATCGACGTTTGGTCTTGAAAAACCGCCGGCGCGTGCCGGCGGTTACGGTGCGGAAGGCGCGAAACGCGTCAGGCCTTGATTTCCGGTCCGCGCGCGGCCGGTACGGCCGGCGTTGCTGGCGTGCCGAAGGTGCCGGCAGCCGGGCCGGCGCGATGACGGGAATATCGCCCACGGCGCCATCGCGAACCCGACCGGGTGCGGCATCGGCATCGCGCGTGCGTTGGCGAGCGCGACATGCCGGAGGGCCATCGGGTGCCGTCTCAAGTCAGGATTCAAGCGGCGGACGCCACGCCGATAGCGGATTTCCGGGCTTGCGGCAATCGGCATTCAACCTCGTCCACGCCAGGGGAATCCGGCTGCGTGACCCGACAACAGGCACAATACGGGATTCGCCACGACGCACACGTGTTCGTAGCTCGAACATCGCACGGCTGCGTCACTGCTGTCCGACATCCTTCCCAGTCGTCATGAACGCCACGCTCACTCCTGCGCGCGAGTCGAACTCGCCGCGTTTCCTGCTGTTCCTGATCTGCCTGTTCGCGTCCGCCGGCCAGCTCGCGATCGACATCTACGTACCCGCGCTGCCCGACATGGCACGTTCGTTCGCGACCACGCCGCAGGCGATCCAGTCGAGCGTGTCCGGCTACATGGCGGCCTACGCGCTCGGCCAGCTCGTCTTCGGGCCGGTCGCCGACGCTTACGGGCGCAAGCGCGTGCTTGCATTCGGGCTCGTGATCTACACGATCGGCTGCCTGCTGTCGCTCGGCGCGCAGAACCTGGAGACGTTCGTGCTGGCGCGCTGCCTGCAGGGCTTCGGGATCGCGACCACCAACCTGCTCGCGAAGGCGATCATCACCGATTCGTTCTCCGGCCAGGCGCTGATGCACGCATTTACGTACATGTCGATCGCGTGGGGGCTCGCGCCGATCGTCGCGCCGGTGATCGGCGCGCACCTGCAGGAATGGTTCGGCTGGCGCGCGTGCCTCGTGTTCCTGCTGGTGTACTCGCTCGTGATGTGGGCGCTGCTGTGGCGTTACCGCGAAACCTTGCCGAGACCGGTGCATCTCGAGCCGCGCACGCTGATGACCAACGCAGGCAAGGTGCTGGCGAGCCCGGTGTTCCAGAGCTGCTTCCTCGCACAGGGGCTGTGCTACAGCATCCTGCTCGTATTCAACATCGTCGGGCCGTTCATGGTGCAGACCACGCTGCACAAGCCGCCGACCTTCTTCGGCTATCTCGCGCTCGGGATCGGGCTGATGTATTTCCTCGGCGGCCTGTCGAACCGCATTCACGGGCCCGGCTTGCCGAGCGCCGAGCAACGGCTGCGCATCGGCGCGCGCGTGATGGCGGGGGCGTCGGTCGCGATGCTGGTGCTGGCGCTGGCCGTCGGGCTGCGCGTATGGACGCTCGCGACGCCGGTGCTCGTGATGGGTTTCTGCGCGGGCGCGATGTACCCGACGCTGATGGCGAAGGGCAACTCGCTGTTTCCGCATATCGCCGGCCTGACGAGCGCGATCCTCGGGTGCGCGCTGCTGCTCGTGTCGTCCGCGATGATGGGGCTGGCCGGTTTCGTGTCGATCCATGTGCT
Organism: Burkholderia puraquae; assembly: GCF_002099195.1. Taxonomy (GTDB): domain Bacteria; phylum Pseudomonadota; class Gammaproteobacteria; order Burkholderiales; family Burkholderiaceae; genus Burkholderia; species Burkholderia puraquae. The sequence continues at coordinate 239,611 of NZ_NBYX01000001.1, forward strand.
GACGCCGCTCGCGGTGTTTTTCGTCGCGCTGTCGTGCATCGTCGTATGGATGGTCACCAAGCTGCTGCGGTACTTGTCGCAGCAGCAGGCCCAGGCCGCACCCGTCGGGTGCGGAGAGACCGCGTAAGTGCCGCCTGTCAACCGACCCATGAACCCGATCCTGCTGAACCGCGTTGCCCGAACCGACGCCGCCGACCTGATCGCCGCCAATCGCGCGAGCCGGCGCCACCATCTGCCGTGGGTCGATTCGTTTACCGACCAGGCGGGATTCGACCAGTGGTTCGGCCGCTGCCTGACGGGGCCGAACGTCGGCCTCGTCGCGCGCGAGCGCACGTCCGGGGCGGTGGTCGGCGTGGTGAACCTCGGCGAGATCGTCGGCGGCGTGTTCCAGAGCGCGTATCTCGGGTACTACGGCATGGCGGCGTTCAGCCGCAAGGGGCTGATGACCGAGGCCATGCGCGCGGCGATTGGCGTTGCGTTCGGCGAACTCGGGCTGCATCGGATCGAAGCGAACATCCAGCCCGGCAACCACGCGTCGATTGCGCTGGTTCGGCGGCTTGGTTTCACGAAAGAGGGATTTTCGCCGCGCTATCTGCGCATCGGCGGCGAATGGCGCGACCACGAACGCTGGGCGCTGCTGGCCGACGGCGAGCCCGACGCGCGCGCCTGACGCCCGATACCGGGCGATTTTCTTCCCGCCGCCGGCCGCTTACAGCGGATGCGCCGCCCCCGCCTGCGTCAGCAGCGAAACAGCAACCGGATCCGGCATCCCGTCCGAGTCGATCGCGCCGGCTTTTGCGAGCGCGACGAGATCGCTGTCGACGCCCGGTTGCCCGACCGTGAACGACGTGGTCAGGAATGCCGGCGCCGCGAGCGCGACCGAATAGCGTTGCTGCAGGTTCGTCACCACGGCCGATTGCGCGGCCTGAACGGTGTTCGAACTGTTCATCACCTGCTGATAGCGCGAATTGCCCTGGAAATTGCCGATCAGGGTGGCCGTGTTCGTGCCGAGCTGGGCGGCGAGATAGACCAGCATCAACTCGGTCTCGGGCGTCGTATTGAACGTGCCGCCCGCGTACGCGAGCGAATGCAGGCTCGTGCCGCCCGACGTCACGGTGATGACGCACGGCAGCGCCGCATTGACCGTCACGCGGTAGTTGCCGCCGCCGTCCGTCAGCGTCGTTGCCGAGCCCGTCGCGCAGCTGACCGTCACCTGCGCGCTGGCGAGCGCGTCGCCCGTCGCGGCCGTGCCCGACAGCGCGACGGTCTGCGTGTTGTTGTTGAAGCAGGCATCCACGCCGAAGCAGGCATCGCCGTTGCACGCCTGAAGTGTCGCGAGGGTGGCGAGGCAGAGCGTGCCCAGCGCGGGGCGGATGAAGCGCCTGGGGTGAATGTTCATGGTCGCGGGCCTTGAGGAGAGTGGGGCAACCGGTCGGCGCCGAAGGTGCGGTGCCGTTCACATTCTATGTCTCGAATCGGGGCGCTGCTTGCCCGTTTGGGCTGGTCGGCCCGCTTGCGGCCGGGGGCGGCCTGCCGTCGAGCGTGTCGTGCCGCCGTGTTGCCTTGCCGGTAACGGGCGTCAGTTGCGCGGCGGACGGGCCGGCGCCATCACGTACGCGAGCAACAGGCTCAGCACGATGCTGAGCGCGAGCGTGTGCCAATGGCCGGTGAGCAGCCTCTGATAGTGCTCGCCCATATCCGGCGTGATCCACCAGCACGTCATGTCGTGCATTCGGGCCTGGTGGCACTCCAGGATGCCGCCATGCAGACAGGCATCCCACAGCGCATCGCCCGAATACAGTCCCAGGAAGAGCGGGATGATCTGTACCCCGTACTGGAGCAGCTTCCCCTCGGTTTCGGTTGTCATTCTTGTCGACTCCGGATTCGGCCTGCGTCGGTTTTTCGTCGCTGTTCGAATGCATCGCGTGTTCGATATTGTCGGCCGAATCCATCGCGGCGCACAATGGTTTGCGGTTTGGCAGGGCCGGTCGAAAGTCGGGTGGCAACGGTCCGGAGCGCAGGAAAAGCGGCGGCCGGAAAGGGTATCCGGATTCACCGCGATTGCATTGACTCAAGCAACGGGGGCGCGATGAGCAAGATCGGCTGTGTGTGCGGAAACACGATTCGGGACAACACCGATTCGCTGCCTTACAAGGCAAGAATCCTCAAGGACAGGGCGTACGGGCCGTTTTTCGACTGGCTGGTGAGCGAGGTGCAAAGCTACGTCGTGGCCGCGCAGCGGGGTGAAACGTCCGACTGGCTGGTGAGCCGGGGTTATTCCAGTGACTACATCGGCTTGCGGCTCGACCACGGCAACGTGCTTCACGATCATCTGCACACGCGCCTTCACGGTCTCGAAAGAACAGCGTACGAATGCACCGCGTGCGGCAGGCTGCTGGTCGAAACTGCGGAAGACAACCGCTTCGAGACGTATGCGCCGGCATCGGGGCGATACGGCGGCATATTGAAATGACGAGGTCCGGACGTCGGCCGGAAACCTTTCAGTTACCTTCGCAATTGGTTATGCTGCGGGACGATTAAAAACGACGAGAGAACGCGCCGCTTCCGATGGAGCCGGCGCGCCGTTTCCGACATGAACTTGAAACGACAGACGGGCCGGCCGTGCCTGCCGGGTGGCGAGGGCGATCCGGCATCGCGGGCAGGCACGACCCGAAACGGCATTCGGCACACACGCAGCCCGAAGGGGGCGACCTGCAGGCCCGGCTTCCGGAAGGCCATGGCCTTGCTGGCAAGCGCGGCCGTGCTGTTCGGCGGCACGGCCATTGCCGCGCCAGCCGAAGACGGCAGCCCTGCCGCCGCGGTGTCGTCAGCCGTGCGTTCCATCCCGGCCCAGTCGGCCTGCATGCATGTGGCCGCGGCAGCGGCCTATCCGGTCGCCGCAAAACCCGAAGCCGCACCGCCGCTGAAAGGCCGCGTGACTGACACGACGGGCGTGCTGAGCGCGGCATGCGCCTCCGAGCTGACCGACCGCCTCGCCGCGCTCGAACAGCGGCTCGGCGTTCAGATCGCGATCCTGCTGGTCGGCTCGACCGGGCAGTCGACGATCGAACAATTTGCGACCTCCGTATTCGACCAATGGAAGCTCGGCAAGGCCGACGTCAACAACGGGCTGCTGCTCGTCGCCGCGCTCAACGACCATACCGTGCGGATCGAAGTCGGCTACGGGCTCGAAGGCACGATTCCGGACATCGTCGCGGGCCGGATCATCCGCGAGCGGATCGTGCCGGCATTCCGCGAGAATCGCATTGAAGCCGGCATCAGCGATGCGGTGGACGCGCTGACACGCGAAATGATGCCGGCGGACGCCGCCACGCCGGAGCAGGCAATATCCGCGACGGCGCCCGGCGGGCGCGACGACGCAGACGAAACGGACGCGGCGACCACGACGGATGCCACGAACGTACCGCCCCGCGACGCACGGACCGGCGGCGAAAAGTACCAGTCGAACGGCCTGCCCGAGCGCAAACGCGCGAATGCGGGCGGCGTGCGGTTCTGGTTCCTGCTCGGGGTTGCCAATGTCGTGCTGGGCGTGATCGCGCAGTGGCGCAAGCTGCGCCGCAGGGTGGCGTTGCTGGCCGCCTGGCTCGTGGCAGCCGTCGTGCCGATCGTGATGTTGCCGGTCGGCGCGATCTTCAATGGCAATCTCGAAGCGATGCTGGGCGCCGCGTTGTTCGTCCCGGCGGCGGCCGGTGCCGGGCCGTGCCTGCTCGGAATCAACCTGTTCAACTCGGCGCGCGTGCGCAAATACACGGCGATCGTGGGCGGGACGCTGTTCATGATCATCGCGATCGGGCGCGAGATGGACTATTCGATCGGGGAAGTGCTGTCCGGCATCTTCGGCGTGCTGTGCGTGCTCGCCGCGATCTGGGCGAAGTTGATGGGCATCGGCTCGTCTTCGTCGTCTTCCTCGTCGGGCTCCCGGTCGAGCTCGAGCTCCGATTCGTTCCGCGGCGGCGGTGGTTCGAGCGGCGGTGGCGGCGCATCGGGCCGCTGGTAAGCACCGCGCGGCGCGCCCGCGCGAACGATCCTTTTCACCCATCGCTCCGTCCGGAGCATTCAACCGGAAGCAATCAACGATGAAATGGTTTCGAATCCTGCTCGTGTGCTGCGTGCTGGCGCCGTTCGCCGGCTGCGGCTATAACGCGATCCAGTCGTCCGACGAGGACATCAACGCAGCGTGGTCCGAAGTGCTGAACCAGTACCAGCGCCGCGCCGACCTCGTGCCGAACCTCGCCGCGTCGGTGAAGGGCTATGCGTCGCACGAGGAGCGTGTGCTGACCGAGGTGGCGTCGGCCCGTGCGCGCGTGGGCAGCGTGCAGATGACGGCTGAGATGGCGAAGGATCCGGCCGCGCTCGCGGCGTTCGATCAGCGGCAGGGCGAGTTGTCCGGCGCGCTGAGCCGGTTGATGGTCGTGTCCGAGCGTTATCCGGAGCTGAAGGCGAACGAAGCATTCCGCGACCTGCAGACGCAACTCGAAGGCACGGAAAACCGCATCGCGGTCGCGCGCGGCCGCTACATCAAGACGGTGCAGCACTACAACGTGCAGATCCGCCAGTTTCCGGGTGTCGTGATCGCGAAGATCTTCGGCTACCAGCCGCGCCCGAACTTCGGCGTCGCGAACGAAGCGGCGATCTCGACTGCGCCGGCCCTCGATTTCTCCGCGCAGCCGACGACGACGAAGACGAAGACGAACGCGGCCGGCGAGTAACGCCGGCGCCGCGCGTTCAGGGCTTGCGCGCGGCCGCCTTCGCGAATGCGCCGCGCACCTCGAAGCCGATCGCATCGGCCACATTGCCGCGTGCATCGACGAGTTCGAGCCGGTGCCGGCCCGGCCACGGCATCCACGCGATGCGATCGGCATGCCCGATCACCTTGTCGTCGAGTCGCCACGCGAACTTCGTGGCGCGCCCGGCCGAGCGCTCGAACCAGATCCGCTGGTTCTTCGGCGGAATGTCCGGATCGATCGCGAAGATCGTGCCGTCGGTCGGCGTGCCGATCGTCAGCGGCGCGCGCGCGCCGTCCTTGCCCGGCGTGACGGGGGCGGCGAGCCGGATCGTGTCGACCGCCGTTCCCGCGATGAACCACTCGTTGCGTGACGGTTCGATATCGCGTTCGAACATGACGCGGCGCGTCTCGACGCCGGCCGGCGCGCGCGGCGCATGGCTCGGCTGGTCGCGGTGCAGGTAGCCGACGACGGCCGACCACACCGGCGACGCACCCGTGACGCCCGACACGTCCCACATCGGCGAGCCGTCCGCATTGCCGACCCACACGCCGACCGTATAGCGCGACGTGAAGCCGACGGTCCAGTTGTCGCGCATGTCCTTGCTCGTGCCGGTCTTGACCGCCGAGAAGAAGCGCGTCGCGAGCGGGTTGTCGAAGCCGAAGGTGCGCACGCGCGCATTGTTGTCGGAGAGGATGTCGGTGACGACGAAGCTGGCCGCCTCGCTGAACACGCGCGTGCCGGCGTCCGCGCGAGCGGGCGAGGAGGCCGATGCGCCGGACGCTGGTGCCGGTGCCGGTGCCGGTGCCGGCCGGTCGGTGACCTTGCGGGCGACGCCGCCGTTCGCGAGCGCGCGGTACGCGTTGGTCAGCGACAGCAGCGTGACGTCCGCACTGCCGAGCGCGAGGCTGAAGCCGTAGTAGTCGCCTTCCTGTGCGAGCGGCAGGCCGAGCGCGGTCAGCGTGCGCGCGAAGCGGTGCGGTGTGACGAGCACGAGCGTGCGCACGGCGGGCACGTTCAGCGAGCCGCCGAGCGCGCTGCGCACGCTCACCCAGCCCTTGAAATCCTTGTCGTAGTTCTGCGGAATGTACAGGCCGCCGCCGGCGGCGAGGTTGATCGGCGCATCGTCGAGCAGCGACGCGGCCGTCAGCCGCTTCTCGTCGATCGCCTGCGCATACAGGAACGGCTTGAGCGTCGAGCCGGCCTGGCGCGGCGCGAGCACGGCATCGACGTCGCGCGCGCTCGACAGCGCGCCCGACGATCCGACCCAGGCGCGAATCTCGCCGGTCGCGTTGTCGAGCACGACGACCGCGCCGTCCTGCACGTTGCGCCGGTGCGCGGGCGCGTTGAGTTCGGTCAGCGCGCGCATCAGCGTATCGCGCGCGAAGCGCTGCAGCGGCGCATCGAGCGTCGTGCGCACCTGCGCGCCGGCCGTCGGCCGCACCTCGGCCGCGATGCGTCGCGCGAAGTGCGGGGCGAGGGCGGCGCCGTCGTCGCGTGCGGCGCTGACCGGACGCGCGGTGACGAGCTGCACGTAGCCGTCGAGCGATGCGCAGGCCTGCTCGGCGTGCATGTCGCGCAGGATCCGGCACGCGCGCTCGGCGACTTTCGCGGGCGTTGCGTTGGGCGCGCGCACGAGCGCGGCCGCGATCGCGGCTTCGCGTGCGTCGAGGCCCGACGGCGCCTTGCCGAACAGCACCTGCGACAGCGCGGCGAGGCCGATCGTCTCGCCGCGGAACGGCACGAGGTTCAGGTACGCCTCGAGCACCTGGTCCTTGCGCCAGCCGCGTTCGAGCAACAGCGCGTTGACCGCCTGCGTGGCCTTCTGCGGCAGCGAGCGCTGACCCGACCGGCGCGGCGAATCGCTGAGCAGCCCGGCAAGCTGCATCGTGACGGTCGACGCGCCGCGCGTGCGTTCGTTCCACAGGTTGCCCCAGGCGGCGCCGGCGATGCCGCGCCAGTCGACGCCGCTGTGTACATAGAAGCGCTTGTCTTCGGACACGACGATCGCCTCGCGAAACGCGGGCGACACGTCGGCGAGCGACACCCAGTCGCCGCGCCGTTCGGTGAGGTCGACGCGCGTGCGCTGCAGCGGCGTGCCGTCGCGTGCGAGCAGCACCCAGTCGGAGCTGCGCCAGTTGCGGCGCACTTCGTCGTAGCTCGGCAGCGCATGCGCGACGAGCGGCGCGGCCAGCACGACGGCGACGAATACGCGGCCGGCGAAACGCGCCGGCCGCGGCAATACCTGATCGATCATCGCGGTCTCGTTACTTGCCCGCTTCGGCCGGCTTCACGGTCATCGGCGGGTTCGGCCACAGGCCGTAGACGGACGGCGCGTACAGCGCCTCGACACGCGTCGGCGGCAGGCCGAACGTGCCGACGTTGTTCAGCCGCACGGTGTACTCGACCGAGAATTTGCCCTTCGGCAGATGGTCGTAGTACGCGCGGTAGCCGTCGAAGTCGCGCTCGATGAACGCCGGCCACGCGCCGTCCGGCGTCTTCTCGCCCTGCGTCGCGGCTTCGGAGTCGCGGCCGAGGCCCGAACCGAGGATCGTCGAACCGGCCGGAACGGGATCGTTGACGACGACCCACGTCATGTCGCTCTGTGCATCGATGTCGAGATGCACGCGCACGACGTCGCCGCGCGTCAGCACGCCCTTGACGGCGGGCGAAACGGGCGTGACGGTCTTCGTGATCCGGTAGCCGGCCGCGAACGGCGAGCGCAGCGGCACGGCCGCGAGGCTTTCGATCGTGGCCCACGGGCGGCCCGTGCCGTCCTGCGTGACGGACAGCGTGGCCGGCGCCTGCGACGCGCGCGGCCACGGCAGCATCACGCTGCGGGCCGCGGCGGCGCGGGTGGCCGGGGTGGCCGACGCAGCCGTGTCGGCGGGCGCCGGAGCCGGCGCCTGCGACCACGAGATCGTGCGCTCGTCGCCGCCGAGCGCGACCTTCGTCGCGCCGGCAACCGGCGTGCTTTCGTAGGTGCGCGAGAAGCGCTCGACCGCGAGCAGGCCGAGCGCGTTCGACGTCGTGGTCTGCCATGCGCCCTGGCGCTGCAGTGCGAGCAGGCCGGCCGTCACGCGCGGCATCTCGTCCTTCCACGCCGGGTCGCCCGCGAATTCCAGCGCGAGCCGTGCCGCGTTGGTCTCGTTGCTGGTCATCAGCCACCACAGGTCGTCGTCGCGCGCGGTCGAGAACACGAGTTGCGTGCCCTGGTACGTGAGGCGGGCCCGCAGGATCTGTTCGACCTGCGCGCGTTTCTCGTCGCGTTGCGGGATGTCCTTCACGCGCGTCAGGATCGCGTGATAGTCGATCACTGCCGACGTCGGCCACTGGTTCGGCGCGATCTCGATCGAGCCGAGCATGCGGCCCTGCGCGGCGCCGTAGCGCGACAGCGCCTCGATCGCGGCGAGCTTGCGCAGGTCGCGATCCTGGCGCGGCGCCCACGTGTTGCGCTCGAGGCGGCCGTCGACGAAGCGCGCGAGCCCGGCTTCGAGCTGCGTGCGCAGGTCTTCCGGCAGCGCGAAGCGCGGGTCGAGACGGCTCGCCTCGTCGGACACCACGAGCAGGTAGGACGACAGCGTCGCGCTGCCGGCATGCGAATCGTCGGACGACGGCGGGAAGTAGCTCGCGAGCCCGTCGCTGTCGAGGTAGACGGGCATGCGTGCGATCAGCGCCTGCCATTGCGCGGGGTCGCGCAGGCCGATCGCGCGCGACGTCTGCTGTTCGAGGCAGCGGTACGGATAGCGCTCGAACCAGCGTTTCACGCCGGGCAGGCCATCGGCAAGCTTCGACTGCAGCGACACGGCGATGCCGCCGCGCGGCAAGCCCTGCGCGTTGTTCGCGGCGCCGGCCGGGGAGGCCACCGGCACCGTCAGCGTGCCGTCGACTTGCGCGAGGGTTGCCTGCTGTACCGTGACCGGCAGCGCGGGCACGACCTTCTGCGCGACTGCCAGCGCGTCGGACGCGCGCTTGCCGCCTTGCTCGGCCGCCTCGATGCGCCAGTTCAGCGCGCCGGCCGCGTCGAGCGCCTGCTCGGGCACGGTGATCGTCCATGCGACTTCGGTTGCCGTATTGGCCGCGAGCGACACGGTTTGCGGCGCGACCTCGACGCCCGTCACGCGCGGCGTCACGACAACCTGCATCGCGCGGTCGGTCGTGTTGCGCAGCGTGACCTGTGCGCGGAACGCATCGCCTTCGCGCACGAGCGGCGGCAGGCCGGAGATCAGTTGCAGATCCTGCGTGCTGCGGATCGACGTGCTGCCGGTGCCGAAGCGGTCGGGGCCGACCGCCGCGATCGCGACGATCCGGAAGCGCGTGAGCGCGTCGTTCAGCGGCACCTCGACGGTCGCGCTGCCGTTGGCATCCAGCGTCACGCGCGGATTCCACAGCAGCAGCGTGTCGAACAGTTCGCGCGTCGGCGCGCTGCCGCCACCGCCGCCGGCTGGTACGGCCTTGCGGCCGAAGTGGCGGCGGCCCACGATTTCCATCTGCGCGGTTGCCGTCTCGACGCCATACGCGCGTCGCCGCAGCATCGCATCGAGCAGGTCCCAGCTGTTGTTCGGCATCAGTTCGAGCAGCGCCTCGTCGACGGCCGCGACCGCGATCTGCGTGCCGGCCGGCGCGGGCTGGCCGTTCGGCAGCGTGACCTTCACGTGCGCCTGCGCCTTGCTGCGCACCGTGTAGCGCGTCGCGTCGGTCGTCACGGTTACGCCCAGGCGGTGCACGCCCGTGCCGACCTTGATCTCGCCGAGGCCGTAGCGGAACGCGGGTTTCGACAGGTCGACGAACGCGGTCGGCGCTTCATAGTGGCGGCCTTCGCGCCAGAACGCGCGCGCCCATTCGGCCGGTGCCTTCCAGCCCCACGTGAAGAACGAGTACCACGGCACTTCGCGAATCCGGCCGCGCAGCGCGAGCACCGACACGTAGACGTTCGGCCCCCACGATTCGCCGACCTTCAGGTCGACCGTCGGGTTCTTGCCGTTCAGCTCGACGATGTGCGTTTCCATCACGCCGCCGCGTTCGACTGCGACCAGCGCGGTCGCGTAGCGGAACGGCATGCGCACCTGGAAGCGGGCGGTTTCGCCCGGTTCGTACGAGGTTTTCTCCGGGATCACGTCGATCCGGTCGGTGTTGTCGCCGCCGAACCAGAGTTCGTCCTCGCGTGTGACCCACACCGACGTCGACGCGTTCGACGTGCGGCCGTCGCCGTCCTTGGCCACCGCGATCAGCTGCACGTTGCCGGCCTGTTCGAGCGTCGCGTCGCAGGCCATGCGGCCCTTGTCATCGGTCTTGCCCGAGCACAGCACGCCGAGGTCGCGCGTGTCGCTCTTGTTGTCATACGCATAGAAGCCGCCGACCATCCGCTTGCGCGACGACGTCGTGATGTGCGCGACGCCCTTGATCTCGATCGGCACGGACGCGCGCGGCTTGCCTTGCAGGTCGACCGCGAGCGCCTGCACGGGCACGCGCTGGCCGACCGATACCCAGTGGCCGGCCTTGATGCCGGCCACCACCGCGGCCGGCCACAGGATCGTGTCGCCGCGAATCGTCTGCACTTCGCCGTTCGGGTCGGCGAACGTCGCTTCGAGCGCGATGCGCTTCGGTGCGTCGACGTCGGGCAGGCCCTTGAGCGTGACCGAGCCCGCGCCGTTGCGGTCGAGCGTCAGCGGCAGCTTGTCGGCGATCAGCTTCGTCGCGTCGGGATCGTCGTTCGACGCCGACGCGTTGTCGCCGTCCTGCGCGTCGTCGTCGGCATTGCCGTCGTTCCTGTCGGGGCGATACGGCGTGAAGCTGAAGTCCTCGAAGCGATCGGCGAACGGCGGCGAGGCCCACTTCATCAGCGCCGACACCTGCACGGGCAGGTTCGATGCGCCGCCGCCCGACACGTAGTCGATCTGCACCGCGAGCGGCGCTTCCTTCACGGCGACGAGCGGGCTCTTCTGCGCGTCGCGCGCGCCGATCGATCCCTTCAGCACCGGCAGGCGGAACGCCTCGACGCGGAAGCTGCCGCTGTAATAGGTGGCGGTCGGTGCATCTTCCGGGCCGCCTTCGAGCTCGACGCTGTATTCGCCGAGCTTCGCGGCGGCCGGCAGCGTGAACTGCGTGTCGGCGCTGTGGTCGGCCGCCCACGTGAGCGGCAGCTTGTAGGTCTGGCCCGTGCCGAGATGACGGATCGTCACGCGCGTCGGGTATTGCGACGGGAACGCGAGGCTCTGCAGCGTCTCGGTACGGATGAAATGTTTCATCGACACGGTTTCGCCGGCGCGCAGCAGCGTGCGGTCGAATACCGTATGCGCGCGCACGGTCCGGGCGCTGTCGGTGTCGGTCGGCACGTTGAAGCGCCAGGATTCGATCCCGCGGTTCCAGCCCGAGCTGACGAACGCCATGTCCGGGCCCGTCTTCGGATCGTTCACGCGGGCCGACACGAAGTAGTCGTCGAAGCGTTGCTCCGAGTCGGACGAACTGCATGCACGCTTCGATTCGAACGCGCCGTCGATCTTCAGCAGGCCCTGCGCATCGGTCTTGCCGGACGCGATCTCGTCGCCGTTGCAGTCCGACACGCGGATCTGCGCGTTCGGCACGGGCTTGCCCTTGTCGAGCGTCGTGACCCACACGAGGTTGTTTTCGCGGCCCTGTTTCAGGTGCACGCCGAGGTTGGTGACGAGCACCGTGGTGCGCACGTACATGCTCGACGGCTTCGCGAGCAGCGAGCGGCCGAGCGCGGGCGACGCGAGTTCGAGCACGTAGAAGCCGGGCTTGTCGATCGGCACGCCGACGACCTCGAACGGGCGCAGTGCCTTCGGGTCCGCCTTCGGCAGCGTCAGCGCCTGCACGCCGGGCTGGCCCTTGAGCAGCGTCAGCGAGCGCACGTCGATGCGGCGATCCTTCGGCGCGGGCGCCTTTTCTCCGGCTTCGCGCGGCACGTAAACAGGATGCTGGCCCTTGCGTTCGAGCAGGCCGGGAATCTGGCTGTCGATCGAACCGGCCGTCATCGACCAGTTGTCGAAGCGGTCGACCGTGCGCATCCACTGGCGGATCGCCGTGTCGTCGTCGACCTTCAGGTTCGAGAACTGCGCGCCCTGGGTATTGAGGCCGTCGATATGCAGGTCGGCTTCGACGTTGCGCAGCGTGACGGGCACGAGCGCCGGTGAATCGGGTTCGGCGAAGCGCTCGACGATCCCGAAGGTGCCCGACGAGAACTTCGCGAGCGGCGGCATCGGCGCGGTGCGCGTCGCGAGCGGGAACAGGTCGGCGTTGGACAGCGGTCGGTCGGTTATGTCGCGCAGGCCCGACGGCAATTCGATCGTCAGGCTGGCCTGCTCGGGCAGCGGCGGGTTGAACGTGACCGTGGTGACTTCCTCGCTCTTGTCGTCGGCCGCGAAGGTCGGCGACAGCGAACCATCGGGGCCGCGCAGCTTGATCGCCTCGGCGTTCTTGCGCGAGATCGGCGCGTTGAACGACAGCGTGAGCGGGCGCAGCGGCGTGCAGGGCGCCTTCGCGTTCTCGCGTTCGCACGAGAAGCTCGCGGCGAACGGTGCGCGCACGGTGAAATCGAAGCGCCGTTCCGTTTCGTTCGGGATCCCGCTCGGGCTCGTGACGCCCTTGCCGTATACGAGCTGCATCTTTGCGCTCGCTGGCAGCGCCTGCGCGCACGACAGCGTCAGCACGCGCGCGGCATCCTTCTTCAGCCCGAAGTGATCGAGCAGCGCGTTGCGCGCATCGTCGTCGGCGGCCGTGACGGGAATGCGGTTGCCGATGCCGGCCGCTTCGCACCAGATGTTCGCGAGCGCCGAGCGCGGTTCGGCCGGGCCGTTCAGCTTCAGTACGAACATCTGCCGTTCCTCGATCTCGCGCGAGCCGGGGCGCACGTTCACCGGGAACGGGCCGCCCGTCTGGAACGTGAAGCGGCGCGGGCCGCTGGCCGCGTTGCCGGCGACCGAGCGCAACGTGTCGTTGAGCGCGACCGAGCAGCGCACGCCGGGCGGCAGGTCGCTTTCGAAATCGTAAACCCAGGTCTTGTCGTCGAGCCAGTGACCCTGGCCGCGCGCGGCCGTGGAATCGTTGCAGGTGACGCGCGCGGGATTCGGTGCGGAGGCCGAGCCGAACGCGACCATCGGTTCATCGAACTTGACGACCGTTTGCCGGACCTCGGTGACGGTGCCTTGCGGCGATACGCTCACCGTGCGCGCCGCGCCCGCATGCAGCGACAGTGCCGTGGCGCCGCCGAGCGCCGCGACGGCGCCGATGCGCCAGAGCAGCCGGGTGGTGTGGTTGGTTCGTTTTGCTTTGTTCTGTTTGTCGTGCTGCTTCATCGCTCGATTGCCCTCGGAGGGGAAGCTTTCTGTTTGATTGCACGCGATTCTAACCGACCGACATGCGCGCGCATCGCGCTGCACAGTGTGTCGCCGGCGTGCGACACTGGTATGCCTGCCGCAGATTTGTCGCGTCGACGACACAAAAATGCAGCGAAATGGCGATTGTCTCGGATTGCGGAACATTTAATGGACTATAAAAAGATTGTTCGATCCGATTTGTGCGCGTACATTTCAGGGCCGCGCCAATGTTTGAGAAATATCAAGCGTGGTTTTCCCGAATCCGGTGTTCGAGAGAAGGAAACATGCACAACGACAACACTCCCCACTCGCGTCGCACTGGCGACGCAGCCGTAACAGGCATCACACGGCGTCAATGGCTGCAGGGCGCACTGGCGCTGACGGCGGCGGGCCTCACGGGCTCGCTGGCGTTGCGGGCCCTGGCCGACGATCCCGGCACCGCGCCGCTCGATACGTTCATGACGCTCTCCGAAGCATTGACAGGCAAGAAGGGGCTGAGCCGCGTGCTCGGCCAGCGCTTCCTGCAGGCCTTGCAGAAGGGTTCGTTCAAGACGGCCGACAGCCTGCCGCAACTCGCCGGCGCGCTCGCGTCCGGTTCGCTGAATCCCGACCAGGAAACACTCGCGCTGAAGATTCTTGAAGCGTGGTATCTCGGCATCGTCGATAACGTCGTGATTACCTACGAAGAAGCATTAATGTTCAGCGTCGTATCCGATACGCTCGTGATCCCGTCTTATTGCCCCAACAAACCCGGCTTCTGGGCCGAAAAACCGATCGAGAGGCAAGCCTGATGGCCGATACCGATACGCAAAAGGCCGACGTCGTCGTCGTCGGGTCGGGTGTCGCAGGCGCGATCGTCGCGCACCAGCTCGCGATGGCGGGCAAGTCCGTGATCCTGCTGGAAGCCGGCCCGCGCATGCCGCGCTGGGAAATCGTCGAACGCTTCCGCAACCAGGTCGACAAGACCGATTTCATGGCGCCGTACCCGTCGAGCGCCTGGGCGCCGCATCCTGAATACGGGCCGCCGAACGACTACCTGGTCCTGAAGGGCGAGCACAAGTTCAACTCGCAATACATCCGTGCGGTGGGCGGCACGACGTGGCACTGGGCCGCGTCGGCGTGGCGCTTCATCCCGAACGACTTCAAGATGAAGACCGTGTACGGCGTCGGCCGCGACTGGCCGATCCAGTACGACGACATCGAGCATTACTACCAGCGCGCCGAAGAGGAACTCGGCGTGTGGGGCCCGGGCCCCGAGGAAGACCTGTACTCGCCGCGCAAGGAGCCGTACCCGATGCCGCCGCTGCCGTTGTCGTTCAACGAGCAGACGATCAAGCGCGCGCTCAACGGCTACGACCCGAAGTTCCACGTGGTGACCGAGCCGGTCGCGCGCAACAGCCGCCCGTACGACGGCCGGCCGACCTGTTGCGGGAACAACAACTGCATGCCGATCTGCCCGATCGGCGCGATGTACAACGGCATCGTGCACGTCGAGAAGGCCGAGCAGGCCGGCGCGAAGCTGATCGACAGCGCGGTTGTCTACAAGCTCGAGACCGGGCCGGACAAGCGCATTACCGCCGCGATCTACAAGGACAAGACAGGCGCCGACCATCGCGTCGAGGGCAAGTACTTCGTGATCGCCGCGAACGGCATCGAGACGCCGAAGATCCTGCTGATGTCCGCGAACCGCGATTTCCCGAACGGCGTCGCGAACAGTTCCGACATGGTCGGCCGCAACCTGATGGACCACCCGGGCACCGGCGTGTCGTTCTACGCGAACGAGAAGCTGTGGCCGGGCCGCGGCCCGCAGGAAATGACGTCGCTGATCGGTTTCCGCGACGGCCCGTTCCGCGCGACCGAAGCCGCGAAGAAGATCCACCTGTCGAACATGTCGCGCATCAACCAGGAAACGCAGAAGATCTTCAAGGGCGGCAAGCTGATGAAGCCCGAGGAGCTCGACGCGCAGATCCGCGACCGTTCCGCGCGCTACGTGCAGTTCGACTGCTTCCACGAAATCCTGCCGCAACCCGAGAACCGCATCGTGCCGAGCAAGACGGCCACCGACGCGATCGGCATTCCGCGCCCCGAGATCACGTATGCGATCGACGATTACGTGAAGCGTGGCGCCGTGCACACGCGCGAGGTCTACGCGACGGCCGCGAAAGTGCTGGGCGGTACCGAAGTCGTCTTCAACGACGAGTTCGCGCCGAACAACCACATCACGGGCGCGACGATCATGGGCGCGGATGCACGCGACTCGGTCGTCGACAAGGACTGCCGCACGTTCGACCATCCGAACCTGTTCATCTCGAGCAGCTCGACGATGCCGACCGTCGGTACGGTGAACGTGACGCTGACGATCGCGGCGCTTGCGCTGCGGATGTCGGACACGCTGAAGAAGGAAGTCTGACCGTGCGGAAATCTACTCTCACCTTCCTCCTCGCCGGCTGCCTTGCGCTGCCGGGGCTCGCACACGCGGCCGACGCGGCCGATCCGGCGCTGGTCAAGCGCGGCGAATATCTCGCGGTCGCGGGCGACTGCATGGCGTGTCACACCGCGAAGGGCGGCAAGCCGTTCGCGGGCGGTCTCGGCATGCCGATCCCGATGCTCGGCAAGATCTACACGAGCAACATCACGCCCGATCCCGAGACGGGTATCGGCAACTGGTCGGCCGAGGACTTCGAGCGCGCGGTGCGCCATGGGGTGTCGAAGAACGGCGACAACCTGTATCCGGCGATGCCTTACGTGTCGTACGCAAAGATCAACGACGACGACGTGCAGGCGCTGTATGCGTACTTCATGCATGGTGTCGAGCCGGTCAAGCAGGCGCCGCCGAAGAACGAGATCCCCGCGCTGCTGAGCATGCGCTGGCCGCTGAAGATCTGGAACTGGCTGTTCCTGAAGGACGGCGCATACGAGCCGAAGCCGGCACAGAGCGCCGAGTGGAACCGTGGCGCGTATCTGGTCCAGGGTCTCGCTCACTGCAGCACGTGCCACACGCCGCGCGGCATTGCGATGCAGGAGAAGTCGCTCGACGAGACGGGCGGCAGCTTCCTGTCGGGTTCGGTGCTCGCGGGCTGGGACGGCTACAACATCACGTCCGACGCCAACGCGGGGATCGGCGGCTGGACGCAGCAGCAGCTCGTCCAGTACCTGCGCACCGGCAGCGTGCCGGGTCTCGCACAGGCGGCCGGCCCGATGGCCGAGGCGATCGAGCACAGCTTCTCGAAGATGACGGAAGCCGACATCGGCGCGATCTCGACGTACATCCGTACGGTGCCGGCGGTCGCCAGCGGCGACGCGAAGCAGTCGCGCTCGTCGTGGGGCAAGCCGGCCGAAGACGGGCTCAAGCTGCGCGGCGTCGCGCTCGCGTCGTCGGGCATCGATCCGGCGCGGCTCTATCTCGGCAACTGCGCGACTTGCCACCAGATGCAGGGCAAGGGCACGCCGGACGGCTATTACCCGCCGCTGTTCCACAACTCGACGGTCGGCGCACCGAATCCGACCAACCTCGTGCAGGTGATCCTGAACGGCGTGCAGCGCAAGGCCGGCAGCGAGGACGTCGGGATGCCGGCGTTCCGCCACGAGCTGTCGGATGCGCAGATCGCTGCGCTGACGAACTACCTGACCGGGCAGTTCGGCAATCCGGCTGCGAAGGTGACCGAGCAGGACGTCGCGAAGCTGCGTTGATGCAGCGCGCGGCGAAGCAGGGCGATAACTGACTAGAGGAGGAGCACAGCACATCGGGTTGTTACCCGATGCCGGTTGTTGCAGAGCGGGGCGGGCGGCGCAGGCGGCCGCCCGTCCTGGTTCATTCGCAATCCGGTGCGCCGGGCGGGTTCCCGCCGTGCGCATCGCTTTCGTTGATCGACACCATGACACCGAATCAACCGTTTCTCGCGTCCCAGCGCGATGTGCTGCTGCTGCTTGCCCGGATCCTGCTCGTGATCCTGTTCGTGATGTTCGGCTGGAAGAAGATCGTCGACTTCCCCGGTACCATCGCGTTCATGGGTTCGGAAGGCGCGCCCGCGCCGATCATTTCCGCCGCGATTTCCGTCGTGATGGAGTTGTTCGTCGGGATCGCGATCCTGGTCGGCTTCCAGACGCGCGCGCTCGCGCTGCTGCTGGCGCTCTATACGATCGGCACCGGCCTCATCGGCCATCACTACTGGACGATGACCGGCGGCGAGCAGATCAACAACATGATTCATTTCTACAAGAACATCGCGATCTCCGGCGGCCTGCTCGCGCTTTGCGCGGCGGGCCCCGGTCGTTTCTCGATCGATCGCGGATAAACGGACCCGGGGCGCGCGCATGGGGCACGCGCTGGAAGGTCGAGACTCCGAGGGGGCATCATTTTGCGACTCAAACATTTCGCGTGGCTGATCGCGGCCGCCACACCGGCGGCCGCTTTTGCACAGACGAGCGTGACGCTGTATGGCCGCATCGACGGCGGCATCGAATACCTGAACCACATCGCGAAGCCGAACGGCGGCAGCGGGACCCGCTGGAGCGCCGAAAGCGGCGACTGGGGCACCAGCATGTTCGGGCTGAAGGGCATCGAGGATCTCGGCGGCGGGCTGTCGACGGTCTTCAACCTGGAAACCGCGTTCCAGGTGATGAACGGCCAGACGGGCGGCGGGCGCATGTGGTCGCGGCGTGCGTACGTCGGGCTGAAGAGCAACACGTGGGGCCAGCTGCAGGCCGGCCGCAACCTGTTCATCGACAGCGACGGCGTGTGGGAATTCGACCCGTTCGTGCAGCAGGCGTTTTCGTCGGCGTCGCTCGTGCGCGGCCGCAACTGGCAGCAGACCAGCAACAACATCGAGTATCACAGCCCGGTGATCGGCGGCTTCGACGTGCAGGCGCAATACGCGTTCGGCAACCAGTCGCGCGGGTTCAACTACGGCGCGGCCGACGATTTCGGCCGCTCGGACGGGATCATGATCTCGTACCACTCGCCGTTGCTCGACGTGCGCGGCATCTACGACGAACTGCGCGACAACAACGGCAAGTTCAGCAACATCTTCACGGCGTCGCGCGAGTACTTCGTCGGTGCGAACGTGAAGGTGTCGAAGTTCAAGATCCAGGGCGCGTATACGCACTACCAGGCGCCGGATAGCCCGGCGGGCGTTGCAGATCGCGCCGATCACTACTGGCTCGGCGCCACCTACACCGCGACGCCGCAATGGGCGGTGACGGGCGGCGGATACTACGTGAAGGTGGGCGACGGCGGTGGCGATGCGTCGCATGACCCGTCAGGGCACGCGATGATGTACGTGCTCGGCACGACGTACAACCTGTCGAAGCGCACGTTCCTGTACGGGACGGTCGCGTATGTGCGCAACGGCGGCAACTCGAACTTCTCGCTGCTCGCGACGCCGCGCGACGCCACGTCGGGCACGAGCCCGATGACGGGCGAGTCGCAGACGGGGGCGTATGTCGGGATGATGCATACGTTCTGAACCGGGCTTACGCGACCGATACCCAACGCACGGGCGGTGGCCGCTCGTGCGTTGTTGCGTGTACGTTGCGTAACCTGTGCCGGTCAGAACCCGCACGCGTCGGTCGTGGTCAACGCCGCGAACGGGCCGCCGAGCGTCGCGTTGTGATGCGCGACGATCCGCTCGGCCGGCAGTGCCGGCGTATCCATGCAGGTGTGCGCGTCGGTCACGAGCACCGCGCGAAAGCCGTGATCGGCGGCCGCACGGCACGCCGTGTCGACGCAGTACTGGGTCTTCATTCCCGCGATGACGATTTCGCCGATGCCGGCCTCGCGTAGCCATTCGGCGAGCCGCGTGCCTGCGAAGCAGCTCGACTGAGCCTTGTCGAACACGATGTCGCGCGCCGTATCGATCGCGAGTTCCGGCAGTAGCGCGGTCAGTGGCGTCCCGGGCGCAATCGGCGAACCGGCGGGCCCGGTGTGCCGGACGGCGAACACCGGCGCCCCGGCTTCATGCGCGCGATCGATCAACCGGTTGATGTTCGCGAGCACGCGTTCGCCGTCGTACGGACGCTCGGGACCGTGAAACAGGCCGACCTGCATGTCGACGACGAGCAGCGCACGTTTCGGGGAAGAGACTTCGGACATGGTGTTTCTCCTGAGTGACCGATACGGACGGAGAAACGACAAGACCCCGTCCGGAACCGGCGGGGCCTGTGAGGGATGCGCTACGACGTTGCGCGCACTCGCCGCACGAGCCCGCCGAAGGCGGTCGTGCGCGTCGTGGTCGAGGAGGCGGTCGTGGTGTGGCGCATGGAGCGATCATGCACGATGCGTGCGCACCACGTCAATTGCGAATCGTGCATTGTGCATCATGCATCGGCCACCGGTCAGTCGAGCGCCTTCCCCGCCTTCTCATCCATGCACCGAATCGCGAGCAGGGTCATCGCGCCGCACCCGATCGCATACCACGCAGGCGCATTCGGATTGCCGGTCGCCGCGATCAGCCACGTAACGAAGAACTGCGCGAAGCCGCCGAAGATCGCGACGCCTACGCTGTACACCAGCGCGCCGCCGGTGGCGCGCACCGCACGCGGAAACAGCTCGCCGAGCATCGCACCGGTCGCGCCGATGTTGATCGCATGCACGATCGACAGCGCGGCGATGATCGACAGCAGCGACGCGGCGCCCGGCCAGCGATTCAGCGCGATGAACGCGGGGTAGATCGCGGCCATCAGCACGATGCGCGTCCACCAGACGATTCGGTTCCGCCCGAACACGTCGGACAGATGCCCGCCGATCGGCGTCACGAGCATTAGGATCGCGCCGGCGACGCAGCCGGCCGTCATCGACAGCCACGTCGGCAGGTGCAGCACCTGTACGCCGTAGATCGCCATGTAGAACACGATGATGTAGTGGATCGACGTGCCGCCGATCGTCACGCCGAGGCCGGCGAATACGGCCTTGCCGTGGTGGCGCAGCACGTCGGCGAGCGGCAGCGAGGCGACCGGCTCGTCGTGCGCGGCGGCCGGCGCGGCAGCAGGCACTTCCTCGACGGTGCGGCGCAGCCAGTAGCCGAGCGGCACGAACAGCGTGCCGATGATGAACGGCACGCGCCAGCCCCAGCTTTCGAGTTGAGCGGCATTCAGCGTCGACGTCAGCGCGACGCCGGTGAGCGCGCCCGCCAATGCGGCGAGCCCCTGGCTCGAGAACTGGAACGACGCGTAGAAGCCGCGCCGATGCTGCGGCGCCTGTTCGAGCAGCAGCGTCGTCGACGCACCGACTTCGCCGCCCGATGCGAACCCTTGCAGCAGGCGCGCGAGCACGAGCAGCAGCGGTGCGGCGAGGCCGATCTGTGCGAAAGTCGGCGCGACCGCGATCGTCGCGGTGCCGAGCGCCATCAGCAGCAACGTGAGGATCATCGCCTTCTTGCGTCCGGCGCGATCCGCATACATGCCGATCACGAGCCCGCCGAGCGGGCGCGTGACGAAGCCAACGCCGAAGCTCGCGACCGCAAGCATCAGTTGTCCGAACGGCGAATGCACAGGAAAGAACAGCTTGCCGATCAGGATCGCGAAGAAGCTGTAGACCGTGAAGTCGTAGAACTCGAGCGCGTTGCCGACGGCGGCGGCCGCGATCAGCCGGCGTTTCTTCGCGGCGGCGCGAGCATCGGCCGGCGTGCCGGCGAACGAAAGGGCGGACGTTTCCATGTGGGGTTCCCCCGGTGGGCGCGAAACGATGGGATGAAGGGCCGTCAGGCCGCGAGCCAGGCTTCGGCGATGCGAACCCAGTAGCTCGCGCCGATCGCGAGGATGTCGTCGTTGAAGTCGTAGCCGGGGTTGTGCACCATGCAGCCGCCCTTGCTGCCGATCCCGTTGCCGATGAAGGCATAGCAGCCGGGGCGCGCTTCGAGCATGAACGCGAAATCCTCGCTGCCCATCAGCGGCGCGGAGTCGGTTTCGACGCGTTCGGCGCCGAGCATCTGGCGCGCGATGTCGGCTGCAAACGCGGTCGGCTCCGCATGATTGACGAGCACCGGGTAGCCGTAGTCGTAATCGACTTCCGCCGTGACACCGAAGCTTTCGGCCTGGCCTTTCGCGAGCGCTTCGATGCGGCGCGCGAGCAGCGCGCGCACGTCGGCGTTCAGCGCGCGCACCGACAGCTTCATCGTGACGGTTTCGGGAATGATGTTGAACGTCTCGCCGGCCTGCACGCTGCCGACGGTGATCACGGCTGCATGCTGCGCATCGACTTCGCGCGCGACGATCGTCTGCAGCGCGACCATGATGCTGCCCGCGGCCGACATCGGATCGCGCGCGAAATGCGGCATCGCGCCGTGGCCGCCGACGCCGCGCAGCGTGATCGTCACGCGGTCGGCCGACGCCATCGCGGCGCCGGTGCGGAAGGCCATGTCGCCGGCCGCGCGGCCCGGCATGTTGTGGATCGCGAAGATCGCGTCGCACGGGAAGCGGTCGAACAGGCCGTCGTCCATCATCGCTTTCGCGCCGCCGAAGTTTTCCTCGGCCGGCTGGAAGATCAGGTTCAGCGTGCCGGAGAACTGGCGCGTGGCCGCGAGGTGGCGTGCCGCGCACAGCAGCATCGCGGTGTGGCCGTCGTGGCCGCATGCATGCATCTTGTTCGCGTGGCGGCTCGCGTACGGCAGGCCCGTGGCCTCCGCAAGCGGCAGCGCATCCATGTCGGCGCGCAGCCCGACCGTGCGCGTGCCTTGCCCTTCGCGCAGCACGCCGACCACGCCCGTCTTGCCGATGCCGCGATGCACTTCATAACCCCAGCCGGTGAGCAACTCGGCGACGAGATCGCTCGTGAGCGTTTCCTCGAATGCAAGCTCGGGGTGAGCATGGATGCGGCGGCGCACCTCGACCAGCTCGGGTGCGATCGCGGCGATGCCGGGGATGATGGGGTTCACGGCTTGCAGCATGGTGTCTCCGGTGGGGCAGGTGGGGCGTTTGATGCATAGATGACGAGCAAGCATATAAATTTCTTTTGCGTACCAGAAGCTGATAAATTGCTTTGGTGCTCACCACCGGTTGCCGCTCGGGAATACCCTGAGCCGGCGTGTACCGCGCAGCACAGGGTTTCCACGTATCACGCGTTGCCGCCATGAAATACCATCAGCTGAAAGCGTTCGTCACCGTCGCGGAAGAGGGGAGCATTCGCGCGGCCGCGCGGTGCCTGAACGTGTCGCCGGCGGCGCTGACGAAGGCGGTCAAGGAACTGGAGATCGCACTCGGCGTGTCGCTCGTCGTGCGCACCGCGCGCGGCGTGCAGCTCACAGCGTTCGGTCAGCAGTTGCAGGTGCGTGCGCGGCTGATCGTCGCCGAAATGCAGCGCGCCCGCGACGACATCGAGCAGGCACAGGGCGCGATGACGGGTTCCGTCTCGGCGGCGATCACGCCGGCCGCCGCGGTGACGATCCTGCCCGATGCGTTTCGCGCGTTTCGGCGCCGCTTCCCGGTGGCGCGTGTCAACCTGATCGAAGGGTTTCCGGGCGTTGCGCTGCCGCGCCTGCACGACGGCTCGCTCGATTTCGCGGTGGCCGTCGTCGTGCCCGAGCTGCTGGCTGCCGAATTCGATCACGCGGAGCTCTACGCGAGCCGTTCGCTGATCGTCGCCCGCAAGGGGCATCCGCTCGCGTCCGCCACCTCGCTCGCCGATCTCGTCGACGCCGACTGGCTGATGAACCCGTCGCCGGAGAGCTCGACGCAGGTGCTGTTCAACTCCTTTGTCGCCTATGGGCTGCCGGTGCCGGCGCGCGTCGTCGAGTGCCCGAGCTTCGGGCTCGCGCACAGCCTGATGACCGGGTGCGACCTGATCGCATCGATGCCCGAGCAACTGCTGCAGGGGGAGTGGGCGCGCGACCAGCTCGCGGTGCTGCCGATCCGCGAGCGCTTGCCGGGTGTCTCGGTGCAGGTCGTCACGCGTCGCGACAGCCCGCTCACGCCGGCCGCGGCGATGCTGCTCGACTGCCTGCGCGATTCCGCGCGGCGCAAGGGGCTGCGGTGAGCCGGTGCTCGCGGTTCGCGACCATCATTGCATCGTTATCCTGACGATCAGGTGTGTGGCGTTGCCGTCGTCAGACAGGCCCGCGGCTTGCACAGCGGGCACGCCAATCCGGTGCAAGCCGCGCGAGCCGGTATCATAGCGGCCGGCCCGCCGCTCCGGCCGGCCTCCAACAACATCGCCATCCGGCATCCAGCAATCAGAGGCATCACATGACCAGTGCAACCCAATTCGACAACGTATCGGTCGTCAAGCGCGCGAACGTCTATTTCGACGGCAAGTGCGTGTCGCATACCGTGCTCTTCCCGGACGGCACGCGCAAGACGCTCGGCGTGATCCTGCCGTGCGCGCTCAACTTCGGCACGGATGCGCCCGAATTGATGGAAGTGCAGGCCGGCAAGTGCCGCGTGAAGCTCGACGGCAGCAGCGAATGGCAGACCTACGGTGCCGGCGAATCGTTCTCGGTGCCGGGCAAGAGCCGCTTCGACATCGAAGTGCTCGAGACGCTCGATTACGTCTGCAGCTACCTGTAACAGGCACCCGCGCAGCAAAAGAAAAGCCCCGCCGAAGCGGGGCTTGTCGCAAGCGGATGGCGCCAAGGCCATCCGGAGCGCCTGTTCTCGTTACAGGCAGGCGTTGATGTCGCCGGCCGACGATGCATCGCCGCCGCGGAAACCGACCCAGGTCTTCGCGTTGCCGGCGTTGGCCGGGCGCACCACGGCGGCAGCGCCGTTCGGCGGTTGCTGGCCCGGCGCGTAGACGGCCATTGCGAGGCCGTTCGCCAGTTCGTACTGCGACGTCACTTGTTGCTGTGACTTGTCGGCCCACGTCTTGGCGATGCACTGCGCCACTTGGTCGGCGGGCTTTTGGCTTTGTCCCACGTTCTGCAGGGCAGAATCGGCTGCATGAGCAGAAAATGCCACGGTCAATGCGATGAGCGGTAAGTATTTCGCGTTCACGTTATCTCCCTCGAGTCGTGATTGATTGAGTGGGATGCGCAGCAGGACTGCGTAACAGTGAGATCGCATCGGGCCAGCACGGTTCCGGCTATTCCGAAACAAGTTGTTAACGTGCTTGCCAAATGACGGCTCCGATGCTGTGCACTTTGCTGCGGCACGGCATGCATCGTGTGCGGCACGACGTCATGCGTTGCGTGGTCGGCGCGCTGCCTGGTCGTGTGGTGACGTGACGGTCGCGGCGAGCAGCATGTGTCTGCATGCCGTGCCGCGACTCTTTATTTGATCGCGAAGTGGAATGGCTGATTGATGGCCCCGTCGCATGAGCACCATGATGACAAACTTTCGCCGGTCGAATTGTTAACCAACTTTAAACAGGGAAAGCGGCGGAATGCGATGCGGCACGGGAGGGGCGTGCCGCATCGTGCAGCGACGTGAGGCGAGCGGGCCGCGCGCGGCGAGGCTGCCGCGCAGCGCGGTGGGTTAGCCGGCCTTGCGCGTGCCGATGTCGCGCAGGTCGGCCGGGACGATCGGGCGGAAGCGCTCGCGCTTCTGTTCGTCGTCGAAGTGTTGGAGCGCGGGCTTGATCAGGTCGCTGCGCGACACGATTCCCGTGATGTGCATCGATTGCTCGTCGGTGACGACGGGCAGGCGCTCGAGTCCGAGCATCGCCAGTCGCGACGCGACGACGCGGCACGTTTCGTGCGCGTGCGCGACCGCAGGCGCGCGGTTGGCGAACGCGCCCGAGATCGGCGTGTCGGCCGCGGCCTGTGCGCGCTGGGCATCGAGCGTCGCGCGATCGACGAGCCCGAGCAGGCGGCCGTTCTGCATGACCGGGTACGCGCGGTGCGTCTGCTTCGCGCTGAAGTACCGCGACTCGACGGTAGCGAGCGTCGCTGCGCCGTCGATCGTGACGAGCCGGTCGGTCGACGTCATCACTTCACCGATGTCGTGCCGCTCGAGCGGATCGACGCCGTATTCGCGATAGATGTGATAGCCGCGACGCGCGATTTTTTCCGTCATGATCGAGCGTTTCATCACGATGGTCGCGAAGCCGTGCGCGACGAGCGTCGCCGCGAGGAGCGGCAGCAGCGCATTGGCGTCGTGCGTGAGGCCGAACGCGAACACGATCGCGGTCAGCGGGGCGCCGAGCGTTGCGCCGAGTGTCGCGGCCATGCACACGAGCGGCCACAGCGCCGGGTCGCCGCCCGGCAGCATCGGCGACAGCACGGTGCCGAGGCCGGCGCCGAGCATCAGCAACGGGGCGAGCACGCCGCCCGACGTGCCCGAGCCGAGCGCGATCACCCACATCACGGCCTTCACGATCAGCAGCGCGAGTGCGATCTTCAATGCGATGTGCTGATGAAGCAGGTCGCCGATCACGTCGTAGCCGACGCCGAGCGCGCGCGGCTCGAGCCAGCCGCCGATGCCGATCACGATCGCGCCGAGCGCAGGCCACCACATCCAGTGCACCGGCAGCTTCGCGAAGGTGTCCTCGACGCGGTACAGCGCAACCGACAGGCCGCACGCGAGCATGCCCGACAGCAGGCCCGCGACGATGCACGACAGCAGCGCGATGGGCGTCGGTGCGGCCGTGGTCAGCGGAAACAGCGGATCGGCGCCGAAGAACACCGCACGGGCGAAACCGGCCACCGCGCATGCGAGCGCGACCGGCAGGAAGCTGCGCGGACGCCATTCGAACAGCAGCAGTTCGACCGCGAGCAGCACGGCGGCAACCGGCGTGCCGAACACGGCCGTCATGCCGGCGGCCGCACCGGCGACGAGCAGCGTCTTGCGCTCGGCGGCGGTCACGTGCACGCACTGCGCGATCAGCGAGCCCAGCGCGCCGCCCGTCATGATGATCGGGCCTTCGGCGCCGAACGGGCCGCCGCTGCCGATCACGACGCCGGACGACAGCGGCTTGAGGATCGCGACCTTCGGCGACATGCGGCTCTTGCCGAACAGGATCGCCTCGATCGCTTCCGGAATGCCGTGGCCGCGGATCTTTTCCGAACCGAAGCGTGCCATCATCCCGACGATCAGGCCGCCGATCACCGGGATCGCGATCACCCACGCGCCGAGCGTGTGGTTCGCCGGCGAACGGTCGACGAACGAGAACTGCTGGAAGAAGAACAGGTTCGTGAACAGATGGATCAGGCTCAACAGCACGAATGCGGCAAGCGTGCTGAGCAGGCCGATCCCGGCGGCAAGCAACGCGATCCTGGGCAGGCGGTCGTTGGTCGCAAAATCGCGTTTGTGCGGTGCGTTCATCGGCGTGGAAAAAGCAAGGGTCAGTAATCGATCTGGGGAACCTGGAACGCGTCCTTGAGCGACTTCAGCTCGGCGCGATGCATGGCCGCGAGGCGGGCGAGCAGCGTCTCGCCGGCCGGCTCGAGGTGGACCTCGACCTGGCGGCGATCCGCTTCGCTGGTCTTGCGCTTCACGAGGCCGAGCGCTTCGCAGCGCGTGACCAGCGCGACGACGCCGTGATGCTGCGCCTGCAGGCGTTCCGCGAGTTCGCCGATGGTGGCCCATTCGCGATGCGGGTAGCCCTTGATGTGCAGCAGCAGCAGGTATTGCAGCGGCGTCACGCCTTCGCTTTGCGCGGCGCGCTCGGAGAAGCGCTCGAAGCGGCGCATCTGGTAGCGGAACTCGGACAGTTGCTGGAAATCGCTTTTCGCCAGCGCGCGTCGGGTATCGTTCATCGGGAGTGGTCGGGCAGTCGGTTTCAATAGCGCGAAATATATCACAACATGATACAAATGGACGAATTATGGCGGAAAAATGCATTCCGCGTTGTGCCGGTCGTTACATG
Source organism: Burkholderia puraquae (assembly GCF_002099195.1). GTDB lineage: Bacteria > Pseudomonadota > Gammaproteobacteria > Burkholderiales > Burkholderiaceae > Burkholderia > Burkholderia puraquae. The sequence continues at coordinate 266,427 of NZ_NBYX01000001.1, forward strand.
GCGCTACGTCCGCTGCATGCGTTACGCAGCCTCGAGCATGTGCGTCTGCCGATACAGGCCTGTGACGAGATCCGTCTGAGTAATGATCCCGACGAGCCGGCGCGATGCATCGACGACCGGAATGTGGTGGTGGCCGGAATGCGTAAACAGGGGAACGAGCGCGGTGATCGGCATCGTTTCCGGCACGCACGCGACGTCGCGCGTCATCACGGAGGCGACGCCCGTCGGCTGGCCGCCGAACGATTGCGGCAGCCGCGCGCACAGGCGTTGCCACAGCGGAGTCGGGCGGCGCAGCTGGCGCGTGAGGTCGGCGCGCGTGACGATGCCGGTCAGGCGGCCTTCGCCGTCGACCACGGGCAGCGCCTTCACGCGGTGGCGGTCGAGCAGCGCGAGCGCGGCCGTCACCGACGTCGACGGCGCGACTTCGATGGCGTTCTTCGTCATCAGGTCGGCGCACGAGAGCTGGCCGAACGTGCGCGTATAGGCCTGCATCTCGGTTTCGCGCAGCAGCGCTTCGAGATCGTCCGGATCGACGTCGAGCCATTCGCCGCGTCGCTTCAGCACCGCGTCGAGGTCGCCGCGCGTGAAGCCGCCGCGCGCCGCTGCGGCGCCGCCTGCCTGCGGTTTCGCGTCAGGCCGCACGCCGCCATGCGGATAGCGGTGCCCGGTCAGCGCGTGATAGGCGAGCGCGGCCGACAGCAGGATGGCCGATTGCAGCGCAATCGGCTCCAGCACGAAGCTGAACCCGAGCGAATGGATCGCCGGGCCGCCGACCACGGCCGTGAGCGCGACGGCGCCCGACGGCGGGTGCACGCAGCGCAGCACGAACATGCCGCCGATCGCACCCGCGATCGCAACCGCGGCGGCCGTGATCGGATCGGCGATCCATTGCGCGCACGCGACACCCACCGTCGCGGCGACGAGATTGCCGCCGATGATCGACCACGGTTGCGCGAGCGGGCTCGCCGGCACCGCGAACAGCAGCACCGCAGACGCGCCCATCGGCGCGACGAGCAGCGGCACGAGGCCCGGCACGCCGGGCAGCAGCCGCATCGTCACGCCGACGGTCGCGATGCCGACGAGCGCGCCCGTGCACGAGCGCAGGCGCTCGCGCCAGCCCAGCGACATCGGATGGGGAATGAAGCTGTGCAGCCATTGCCGCAACGTGCGGCGCGACGAAGGGGAGCCTGACGACATGGGCGGTAAGCAGTAGAAATGACAGCGCGGATGCGCGCAGCGACAAGCCTTGAATTATATCGTGTTGTGATACAAATTGTCGCGTCGCGCCAGGCCGTTGCACGTGCGCGACGTGCGTGTCTTGCAAAAACCTTTCATCTGATGAAAGTTTGCGGGCCGGGCAAGCGCGCAAATTTGTCTGCGGCGGCGTACAATTCGGGCCACTGAATCCCCGTCATGCCAGAACCACGTACCCGATGCCCGCTCTCCCGCCTTTCTCCCGGCACGGTGATCGATTCGACGTGGTTCGCGGCTGCGTTCCGTTCCCCACCTGACGCGAGCGCTGCCGACGCCTCCCCACTGACTCCCCCGAAGCCAATTCAATGGACATGCTCGAAAACATGCGCCTGTTCGTGCGCGTTGTCGAAGCCGGCAGTTTTACTGCGGTTGCGAAGGAAATCGATGCGACCACCGCGCAGGTGTCGCGCGCGGTATCGAACCTCGAAGCGCACGTACAGACGCGCCTGCTGCATCGCACGACGCGCCACCTCGGCCTGACCGAAAGCGGCGAACGCTATTTCGAGCGCGCGAAATCGATCCTCGCGGAAATCGACTACGCGAATGCGGAGGCGCGCAACGCGCTGCTGCGGCCGAGCGGCAAGATGCGCATCCATGCGATGACGGGGCTCGGGCAGAGTCATGTCGTGTCGTCGATCGTGCGCTATCAGGAGGACAACCCCGACGTGTCGGTCGAGCTGACGCTCGCCCAGCGGATGCCGAATCTCGTCGAGGAAGGCTATGACGTATCGATCGTGACGGCGTCGCAACTGCCCGATTCGGGCTACGTCGCGCAGACCTGCGGCACGAGCTGCAGCGTGCTCGTCGCGTCGCGCGAATACCTGGCGCGCCACGGCACGCCGCAGTCGCCCGACGAACTGCCGAACCACGTGTGCCTGCGCCTCGATACGCCCGCATCGCCGGCCGGCGAATGGCGGCTCGAGCGCAACGATGGCGAGGAGGCCGTCTACGAACTGCAGCCCGCGCCGTTCCAGGTCAACGTGCCGGACGCGCTGTGCGTCGCGGTGCGCGCCGGGCGCGGGATCGCATGCGTCGCGCTGTATACGGTGCTCGACGATATCCGCGAAGGGCGGCTGATCCGCGTGCTGCCCGAATACCGGCTGCAGACGGTGAACGTGTATGCCGTCTACGCGACGCGCCGCTATCTCGACGCGAAGATCCGCACGTTCCTCGACCACCTGCGCACGACGCTCACGCCCGCGCTGGAGAACGACCTGCGCGAACTCGACCGGCTGACCACCGAACAGACGCCGGGCGGCCGCAAGCGCGCCTGACGACTCGCGCGGGCACACGCCACGCGAATCGCGGGCGCCGCGGCGAGGTTCATGCGCGCGGCACGATGCGAATCCGCTCGAAGCGTCCCGCGAGCCATCCGTAGGCGGCCATGCCGAGCAGCCCGTGCGCGGCGACGAACCACAATGCGCCGGCGAACGAGCCGGTGCCGGCGACGAAATAGCCGATCACGAGCGGCGTGACGATCCCGGCGATGTTGCCGAGACCGTTGAATACGCCGCCGCTCAGGCCGACCATCCCTTCCGGTGCCGTGTCGGCGAGCACGGCCCAGCCGACCGCCGCGAGCCCCTTGCCGAAGAACGCGATCGTCATCAGCGCGATCACGACCGCGTTCGACGACGCGCCGTTTGCGAGCACGAGCAGCGTCGCCATTGCCATCCCCACGACGAACGGCGTCTTGCGCGCCTTCGACGGATGCATGCCGCGCCGGATCAGCCAGTCCGACAGCACGCCGCCGAGCACGCCGCCCGTGAACCCGCAGATCGCCGGCAGCGCGGCGACCCAGCCGGCCTCCATGATCGTCATCCCGCGCCCCTTGATCAGGTAGATCGGGAACCACGTGATGAAGAAGTAGGTGAGTGCCGTGATGCAGTACTGGCCGATATAGATCGCCCACAGGTTCCGGTGGCGGAACAGTTGCGACACGTCGTGCCACGACACGCGCGGCCGCTGGCGCACGCGGTTCGCTTCGAGATCGACGAGCGCCCCATGCGCGCGCAGGTAGTCGCGCTCCGCGTCGCTCACGCGCGGGTGACCGTGCGGCTCGCGATACCACGCGAACCACAGCGCGGCGAGCGCGATGCCGAGCATCCCCATCCACAGGAACACGTGCGCCCAGCCGAGCGCATGCGTGAGCCAGGCCATCGCGGGCGTGAACAGCACGACGGCCATGTACTGCGCGGAATTGAACAGGGCCGATGCCGTGCCGCGTTCGGCGGTGGGGAACCAGCACGCGACGATTCTCGAGTTGGCCGGAAACGCCGGCGATTCGACGAGACCGAGCATGAAGCGCATGACGAACAGCGCGAGCGTGGCGGACGCGCCCTGCACGGCGAGCCAGCCGACGGTGCCCTGCAGCATCGTGAAGCACGACCACAGCAGCAGGCTCAGGCCGTACACGCGTCGAGCGCCGAAGCGGTCGAGCAGCCAGCCGCCCGGGATCTGGCCGATCGCATAGGCCCACGCGAACGCGGAAAAGACGATGCCGAGCTGGACGGGCGTCAGCCCGAGGTCGTGCGCGACGCCGGTGCCGGCGATCGACATCGTCGCGCGATCCGCATAGTTGATGACGGTGACCGCGAAGATCAGCGCGAGAACCGCATAGCGGACGCGGCCGATCGTGCGCGAGGCGGCGGGTGACGCGGCGAGGGCGGCGCCGCTGGATCGATTGGGCATGCGTGTCTCCTGGCCTCCGTCGCACGGAGGCATCTGGTGTTGTAACGGGGGCCGCCGTGCGGCGTGTGGCGATCAGCGCGTGACGCTGGTCGGCGGGCGCTGGCCCGCGAAGCACGCAGCGAGGTTGGCGAGCACGATCCGGCCCATCTCTTCGCGCGTTTCGCGGGTTGCACTCGCGCGGTGCGGCTGCACGACGACGCGGTCGAGCTCGAGCAGCGCGGCCGGCACGTGCGGTTCGTTCGCGAACACGTCGAGGCCGGCGCCGGCGATCGTGCCGTCGGCGAGCGCGCGAATCAGCGCGGCTTCGTCGACCAGCTTGCCGCGTGCGACATTGATCAGGAATCCTTTGGGGCCGAGCGCAGCGAGCACGCCGGCCGTCACGAGCACGTTGCCGTGATCGGCCGATGCCGCGATCACGAGCACGTCGCTGTCGCGTGCGAGCGCGGCGAGGTCGGGCACGAAGCGATAGCCGCTGTCGCGATGCTCGCGCGGGCCGAAGTAGCTGACGGGCATCCGGAACGCCTGCGCGCGCTCCGCGATTGCACGCCCGACGCGACCGAGCCCGACGATGCCGAGCCGCTTGCCGGTCACCTGCGTTGCGAGCGGCTGGGCCGTCTTGCCCCAGCGGCCGGCGCGCACGATGCGCTCGCCGGCGCCGAGGTCGCGCAGCGTCATCAGGATCAGCCCCATCGCCATGTCGGCAACGTCGTCGGTCAGCACATCGGGTGTCGTCGTCACGTGGATGCCGCGCGCGCGGGCGCGGTCGAGATCGACGGCGTCGGTGCCGATGCCGCTGATCGCGACGATCTCGAGCGCGGGCAGCCGGTCCATCAACGCGGCGGACAGGCCGTTCGCGCCGCCGGTCACGACGCCGCGAATACGTGCGCCCACGCGATCGAGCAGCGCGTCCGGTTGCGCGGCCGCATGCAGCCGGTGCACCGTGTAACGGGCGGACAGTTCGGCGTCGATGGCGTCGGGGAGCGGCTGGGTGAGCAGGATGTCGATGGTCATGAAGGTCTCGGTCGTCGTGCGCGGCGCGGGCCGCGCATCAGGTGCAACCGAGTATAGAAATCGTATCGATATGCGTCTAACATCAAAAGACTATCGATTGATTCAAGAATTGGATGATTGAACTGCACCAGCTTCGCTGCTTCGTCGCGGTCGCCGAGGAACTGCATTTCGGCCGCGCGGCCAAGCGGCTCTTCATGACTCAGCCGCCGCTCAGCCGGCAGATCCAGCTGCTCGAGCACGCGCTCGGCATCGCGCTGCTCGAGCGCAGCAGCCGGCAGGTCAGCCTGACCGCGGCCGGCGAGCGGTTCCTGCGCGACGCGCGGCACATCCTCGAATTCTCCGCACGGGCCGAGCAGGCCGCGCAGCGCGTCGCGCATGGCGGTGCCGGCCGCATCACGCTCGGTTTCACGGCGGTCAGCGCGTACCGGATGATCCCGATGCTGCTGGCGCACGCCGCGCACGCGCTGCCGGACGTCGACGTCGAATTGCGCGAGATGGTGTCGACCGTGCAGATCGATGCGCTTGCGTCGCGGATGCTCGACGCGGGCTTCGTGCGCCAGCGGGCCGCGCGCCAGCCGCTCGAATACCGGCTCGTGCAGCGCGAGCCGATGCTGGTCGCGGTCGCGGAGGGCGCGCCGCTCGCCGCGTGCGAACGCATCGGTCCCGACGATCTCGACCGGCAGCCGTTCATCGCGTATTCGCCGAACGAGGGGAAATATTTTCACGACCTGATTTCGGGCCTGTTCGCGAATGCGGGACGGCTGCCGAACTACCTGCATTACGTCGGGCAGACGCATACGATTCTTGGTCTCGTGCGCGCGGGGCTGGGCGCCGCACTCGTGCCGGCGTCGGCGCGCGAACTGCATGTGGACGGCGTGGTGTTCCGGCCGCTGGCGGGCGCCGACGTGGCGGCCGAGCTGTATCTCGCATGGCGCGCGGACAACGACAACCCGGCGCTGCCGGTGTTCAACGCGATGGTCGAGCGGTTTCTGGCGCAGGAGCAGGGCGGTGCGGTAACGATATAAGCGCGCAATGCATCCGCATGATGTGACAAGCTTTCAATCCGGAGGCGTGCGCATGCGATGACAAGCAATCCTGACGGGAACGACCGGTCGCAGTCCTGCGAATCCTTACCGTGCTGAAAGCCGTTTCGCTGCCGGCGTTGCTGCGGAGGAACGCCGCGATTCGCTGCACTGCGACAACTGCTTGACGCTGCATGCCGGTCGGCGCACGATACGTCCGTGCATTTGGGGTGGGCCGCGCCGGCCGCGCGGTTCCTGCACCCGCGATACGCAAAAGAACAACGATGAGCCTTTTTTACGCACTCGTACCGGAATACCGGCCCCGCGTTTGTCGGCCCGCCGGAACAATGCTTCTCCCGACGCCCGTCGCGTCACGCATCCGTCATCCCGTTTCGTACCGTGCATCGGTACACTTTCCCGTCCGCGCGCGAGCCGCGACGATGAACGGCGCGCGTCTGGCCCGCCGCATCGCAGCGCCGTCTGCCGCTCCTCATCACCGCATCCTGAACGGCGCCTACACCGGCGTCTCGTGACGCCCGTCACGCCCATCCTTGTATTGCGCCGCCGGCTTGCCTGGCTGCCCGACGGCACCGAAGTCCGAAGCATTTCGATTGAGCTTGAAAAAGCAAACGCAAGCAGTTCGGTTCGAGGTTCAAGGAGAAAAACTCATGTCGCAGCTTTCGAATGAAGCAAACGGCAGTTCGGGGAGTGGCAAGGTCAAGCTGATCAAGTGGGCGATCATCGTCGCCGGCGTCGCGATCGCGGCACCGGCCGCGCTGTTCATCCTGAAGGGGGTGATCGCGCTGGTCACGGCGGGCGTGATCGGCCTCGGCGCGATCTATTTCGCGCCGGTCGTGGCGATGAAGTTCGCGAACCAGAAGGTGAAGATGATCGTCGAGGAGGCGCAGGCCAATCCGATCGAGACGCTGATCAACCAGCTCGCGGAAAAGCGCCAGGCGGCACAGAAATTCGCGGACAGCATCACCGCGTTCCGCACCGAGGTGAAGAACTTCGAGAACAAGACGGAGCTGTTCGAGAAGCAGTATCCGGACGACGCGCCACGCTTCCGGCAGCAGCTCGACACGATGAAGCAGCTGCTCGCGTTTCGCGAGGGCCGCTACAAGCAGGTGCAGGCCGAACTGAAGAACTTCGCATCGGCGATCGACCGCGCGAAGGCGATGTGGGACATGTCGCAGGCCGCCCAGCAGATGAACAAGCTCGCGGGCCGGCAGGCGTCCGATACGTTCGAGCAGATCAAGACCGACGTGGCCGTCGATTCTGTGATGCGCTCGGTCAACAAGGCGTTCTCCGAGATGGAGACGTCGCTGATGGATAACCCGGAGGTCAAGCAGGCACAGCAGCAGGCGGTGATGAATGCTCCGCACGCGCCCGGGCTCGATGCGGCGAACCCCGCGCAGTTGCCGTCGAAACAACAATAACTTCCTGCAGGCTCGCAACCATGAAAAAACTTCTTGGCGCCATCGCGTTTCTGGTCGTGCTCGTCGGCGTATGGATCGTGCATCAGGGCGGCCTGTCGTCGCTGATTCCCGCGCATGACGCGGCCCCGGGCTCGACGTCCGCACAAAATGGCGACGCCGGCCAGTCCGCGCAGACGCCGCCGTCGGCCAACGTGCTGCCGGCCGGCTTCACGCCGCAGGCCAGCACGCTGAAATCGATTGCCGAAAACGGCATCGTGCGGATCTCGGTGCAGAACCCGAGCGAGCCGTTCTTCGGCGAGGACAAGGGCGCGCCGCACGGCTTCAACGTCGAGTTCGCGCGGCTGCTGTTCGCGGATCCGTCGTTCTCGCACGGCGGCAAGCCGGTCGTCGTCGATACGCGTCATGAGGTCGACACGTACCCGGGCGTGCCGAAGCAGCTGCTCGACACGGACGCGAAGGGGAACCACGTGGTCGACGTGGCGATGGACGGGCTGACGTTCCCGGACAACACGCCGGCCGGTGTCGTCTATTCGGTGCCGTATGTCGACGATTTCGGCTATTCGCTGATCGTGCGGCAGGGCTCCGCGATCCGCTCGACCGACGATCTCGCGGGCAAGACGGTCGGCATCCTGAAGGGCGACCCGGACGTGCGCGCGTTCGTCACGCGCCAGTATCCGAACGTGAAGTTTGTCGAGGTCGACGATTCCGATCCGGCGTTCATCGCGAAGAGTATCGACGGCCATACGGTCGACGCGTTCATCTACGACTATCCGTTCGCGGTCAGCTCGATCAAGGACACCGACCTGAAGTTCGCGGTGACCAAGCTCGACGGCTCGAACATCGCGTACAAGATTGGCGTGCGCGCCGACGACCAGGATCTGCTGATCTACCTGAACGCCGCGATCGCGAAGCTCAAGCAGTCGCCGCAGTATCTCGACCTGCTGCGCAAGTACTTCGTCAGCGACCAGGCGGTGACGACCGCGGCCGCGTCGGGCGAACACACGTACGTGGTGAAGCCGGGCGACACGCTGAACATGATCGCGGCGAGCAAGCTCGGCAGCGGCCAGCGCTATCGCGAGATTCAACGCCGCAACAACCTCGCCAACCCGAACCTGATCCTGGCGGGCCAGCATCTCGTGATTCCGGTGCGGTAACGGCGGCGTGAAGTGAATGAAGGCGCGTGAAGGGACGTGAACGACTGCGTGCGGCCCGGCGGAGGCGATCCGCCGGGCCGTACGCTTTTCTGCGTCAGTGCGTGATCGACAGGAACAGGTACGCGGCGAACAGCGACAGGTGCACGACGCCGTGCAGCACCGTCGTGCGCCCCTGGCTGAGCGTCAGCGTGCTGACCAGCAGGGTGAGCGCCAGCAGCACGGTTTCCATCGGCCCGATGCCGAGCGTGAGCGGCTGGCCGACCCAGATGAACACGGCCGCGACGGTCGGGATCGTGAGCCCGATGCTCGCGAGCGCCGACCCGAGCGCGAGGTTCATGCTGGTCTGCAGGCGATTCGCGCGTGCGGCGGTGACGGCCGCGAGCCCTTCCGGCAGCAGCACGAGCGCGGCGATCACGATACCGACCGCGGCTTCGGGCGCACCGAGCTGCATCACGGCATGCTCGACGGCCGGCGACAACAGCTTCGCGAGCAGCACGACCGCGACGAGGCTCGCGAACAGCAGCAGCAGGCTGATCAGCGCGGTGCGGCTGGTCGGCGGCGCCGCGTGCACCGATTCATTTGCGCTGTCGTGCTCGGTGAGGAAGTAGTCGCGGTGACGCACGGTCTGCACGAACACGAATGCGCCGTACAGCACGAGCGACGACACGCCGGCGAACGCGAGCTGCGATTTCGAGAAGAACGGGCCCGGTGCGGCGTTCAGGTAGTTCGGCATCACGAGCGACAGCACCGACAGGGATGCCAGCACCGCGAGCGCCTTGCTTGCGCCGCGCCCCTGGAAGTCCTGTTCACCGTGCTTCCACGCGCCGACCAGCAAACAGATGCCGACGATGCCGTTGCAGATGATCATCACGGCGGCGAACACGGTATCGCGTGCGAGGCCCGATTTCTCCGGGCCCGCGCCGAGCATCACCGACACGATCAGCGCGACTTCGATGACGGTCACGGCGACCGCGAGCACGAGCGTGCCGAACGGCTCGCCGACGCGGTGCGCGACGACTTCGGCATGGTGGACGGCGGCGAACACGGCGCCGGCGAGCGCGGCGGCGAGCACCGCGATGACGAGGCCTTCGGCCGGCACGACGCGCGACAGCGCGAGGACCAGCCATGCGGCAAGCGGGGCCACGAGGGTCCAGCGCGGGAGCTGGTTGGACGAGAGCGGCATGAAGGGTTTCCTTATGCGAGTGGCGGCGCGCGACGCGCCGTCACGGATTGACGAAGCCCGGCCGTACTATCCGCCGAACAAGGACGATGAAACCGAAAGGTGGCAGCACGCGACGGTGCTGCCCTGGGTTCGCCGCCGTGAGGCGGCGAGGGGCGCAGGCGGGCCGGAGCCCGTCGCTGGATGAAACGGTTTGATGCGGCTGGCCGCAAACGGCGAGGCGAGCACGCGAGACGACGCGCAGGCCGGAGGCTCGATTCCGACCCCGGAAGGGCGGCCGGCGATGGACGGCGGTGGCGACGTGACACGCGGTTTCCCCCTGAAATCCGGCGGTTTGTCGAATTTTATCAGGCGTTCGGGGGTCGCTATCTCATATTCGAACCCTTTCATTGACCTTTCGGTTCACAAAAAGTGCCCCGATCTTTCGATTTTTTTGTCTTTGCAGTTTCCGTAATGGTTTCTTGCCCGACAAATTCGGGCTCGCCCTGACATAAATCTACCGACCGGTCGGTTTATAATCGCTCGCACTTCCACTTCATGACGGATCGCAAGCGATGGCTGTTTCTTCTGCACATTCGGTGAACTCGGGCGCGCTGGCGCCGTCGGCCGTCGTCGGCGTGATCGGTGCCGGCGCGATGGGCGCGGGCATTGCGCAGGTCGCGGCCGCGGCCGGCCACACGGTGCTGCTGTACGACCTGAACGAAGCCGCTTGCGACAAGGCGCTGGCCGGCGTCCGTGCGCAGTTCGCACGGCTTGCGGAGAAGGGCCGGCTGGAACCGGCCCAGGCCGACGCGGCCGGCAGCCGGCTCCGCGCGGTGCGCGCGCTGGCCGATTTTGCCGGCGCCACGCTGATCGTCGAGGCGGCGGCCGAGCGGCTCGACGTGAAGCGCGAGATCTTCGCGACGCTCGAACGCCATGTCGACGACGCGTGCCTGCTGGCGACCAACACGTCGTCGATCTCGATCACGTCGATCGCGGCCGGGCTGCGTGTGCCGCAGCGCGTCGCCGGCCTGCATTTCTTCAACCCGGCGCCGCTGATGGCGCTCGTCGAGGTGGTCAGCGGGCTCGCGACTGCCCCCGAAGTCGCGCAGGTGCTGTATGCGACCGCTGCCGCGTGGGGCAAGCAGCCCGTGCTGGCGAAATCGACGCCGGGCTTCATCGTGAACCGCGTCGCGCGGCCGTATTACGCGGAGGCGCTGCGCGTGCTGAACGAGCAGGGCGGCGCGCCGGCCTCGATCGACGCGGTGATGCGCGAGGCCGGCGGCTTCCGGATGGGGCCGTTCGAGCTGATGGACCTGATCGGCCACGACGTGAACTTCGCGGTGACCGAATCGGTGTTCCGTGCGTACTTCAACGATCCGCGCTACACGCCGTCGCTGATCCAGCAGGAACTCGTGAACGCGGGCTTCCTCGGGCGCAAGTCGGGGCGCGGCTTCTATTCATATGCGGACGGCGCGACGCCGCCCGCACCCGATCTCGAAGCACCGCGCGACGCGCCGGCCGGCGTCGTGCTGTTTGCACAGGACGGACCGGCCGCCGCGCTGCATGCGCGCTTCGCCGAACGCATCGCGGGTGCCCGGCAGGCCGGTGCGCAGGCCGACGGCCTGCTCGCGACGGCCGGCCGCGCATCGATCGCGCTGACCGACGGCCGCACCGCGACCACGCGTGCCGCGCAGACGGGCGTGGCCGATCTCGTGCTGGTCGACCTGGCGCGCGATTACGCGCAGGCCGGGCTTGTTGCGCTGACGCGCGCGCTCCAGTGCAGCGATGCGGCCTATGCGGACGCGGTCGGCCTGTTCCAGCAGGCGGGTTTTCGCGTCGTCGGCGTCGCGGACGTGCCGGGCATGGTCGCGATGCGCACCGTCGCGATGCTCGCGAACGAGGCGGCCGACACGGTGAACCAGGGCGTATGTTCGCCCGCCGATCTCGATCTCGCGATGGAGAAGGGCGTGAACTACCCGTGCGGCCCGCTCGCGTGGGCCGATGCGATCGGCATCGGCCGCGTGCATCGCGTGCTGTCGAACCTGGCGGCGAGCTACGGCGAGGACCGCTATCGCGTGTCGCCGCGCATCGCCGCGCTGCATGCGGCCGGCCGCACGTTCCGGTCGTAGCCGCCGGCCCCGTTACCCCGAGCACGATAACGACACCACTCCATTGGAGGAGCACCCCGATGACTCACCCGACGCATCCCGCCGCCGCCCTCGAGCCGATCGAGACCGCCAGCCGCGACGAACTGCAGGCGCTGCAGCTCGAGCGCCTCAAGTGGTCGCTGCGCCACGCATACGACAACGTCCCGCACTATCGCCGCACGTTCGATGCGGCGGGCGTGCATCCGGACGACCTGAAGTCGCTCGCCGATCTCGCGAAATTTCCGTTCTCGACCAAGAACGATTTGCGCGACAACTATCCGTTCGGGTTGTTCGCGGTACCGCGCGAGCAGGTCGTGCGCGTGCACGCGTCGAGCGGCACGACGGGCAAGCCGACGGTGGTCGGCTACACCGCGCGCGACATCGATACCTGGGCGAACGTGACCGCGCGCTCGATCCGCGCGGCGGGCGGCCGCCCGGGCGACACGCTGCACAACGCGTTCGGCTACGGCCTCTTCACGGGCGGCCTCGGGATCCACTACGGCGCGGAACGGCTCGGCTGCATGGTCGTGCCGATGTCGGGCGGGCAAACCGAGAAGCAGGTGCAGCTGATCCGCGATTTCGAGCCGAAGATCATCCTCGTCACGCCGTCGTACATGCTGAACCTGATCGACGAGATGGTGCGGCAGGGGATGGACCCGGCCGAGTCGTCGCTGAAGATCGGCATCTTCGGTGCCGAGCCGTGGACGCAGGCGCTGCGGGAGGAAGTCGAGACGCGCGTGGGCATCGACGCGCTCGACATCTACGGGCTGTCGGAAGTGATGGGCCCGGGCGTCGCGTGCGAATGCGTCGAGACGAAGGACGGCCCGGTGATCTGGGAAGACCATTTCTACCCGGAGATCATCGATCCGGTCACGGGTGAAGTGCTGCCCGACGGCAGCCAGGGCGAGCTCGTGTTCACGTCGCTGACGAAGGAAGCGATGCCGGTGATCCGCTACCGCACGCGCGACCTCACCGCGCTGCTGCCGCCGACCGCGCGCGCGATGCGCCGTCTCGCGAAGATCACGGGCCGCTCCGACGACATGCTGATCGTGCGCGGCGTGAACGTGTTCCCGAGCCAGATCGAGGAGATCGTCGTCGCGCTGCCGCAGTTGTCGGGCCAGTTCCAGATCACGCTGTCGCGCGACGGTCACATGGACCGGCTCGATCTCGCGGTCGAACTGCGCTCGGAAGCGGCCGCGTCCGTCACCGACAGCGATCGCGCGGCGCTCGCACGCGAGCTGCAGCACCGCATCAAGACGATGGTCGGCGTGTCGTCCGGCGTGACGGTGCTGGCGGCGGGCGGCATTCCCGCGACCGCAACCGGCAAGGCCCGGCGCGTGATCGATCGCCGCCAGGCCGCCTGATCCCCATGTTTGCCGTTCTACCCGAGGAAACCTGTTCGATGGATGGATTGAAGACCCTGGCCGTCACGGTCGATGCGCGCGGCATCGCAACCGTCGCGCTGCAGCGCGGCGACGTGCTCAACGCGTTCGACGAGACGATGATCGCCGAACTGACCGACGCGTTCACCACGCTCGGCCGGCGCGACGACGTGCGCGCGATCGTGCTGCGTTCGGACGGCCGCGCGTTCTGCGCGGGCGCCGACCTGCAGTGGATGCAGCGCGCGAGCGCGAACGACGCGGCCGCGAACCTGCGCGATGCAGAACGGTTCGCCGCGATGATGCGCGCGATCCGGCAATGCCCGAAGCCGACGGTGGCGCGCGTGCAGGGCCATGCGTTCGGCGGCGGCGTCGGCCTGTGTGCGGCATGCGACATCGTGATCGCGAGCGATCATGCGCGCTTCTCGGTCAGCGAGGCACGTTTCGGGATCCTGCCGGCCGTGATCGGCCCGTATCTGGTCGAGGCGGTCGGCCAGCGCCAGGCGCGCCGGCTCGCGCTGACGGCGACCCAGCTTGCCGCGGGCGAAGCGGTCGCGATCGGCCTGATCCACCAGGCCGTGCCGCTCGATTCGCTCGACGAAGCACTCGACCAGACGCTCGCCGAACTTGGCCGCAACGGCCCGAACGCGCTGATGGAGATCAAGCGCTTCTTCGACGCGATCGGCGAGTATCCGCCGTCGGACGAGCGTGCGGCGTTCACCGCGCAGACGATCTCCCGTGTGCGGGCGACACCGGAAGCGAAGGAAGGCTTCGCGGCGTTCTTCGCGAAGCGGCCGCCGGGATGGGAGGCGGGCGCCGATTAAGGGGAAATCAAGGGGAAACGGCGACGATTGCCGGCACAGCGGGCCCGGCCGAATTTTGCGGCTCGGGCGCGGGCGCTTGCTCTACAATGCGTGACCTCCGGCGCGCTGCCGGCCCAGCCCCGACCGATTCTTCATCCGATGATCGTCAACCGCCTTATCTCCGAGATCCTGTTCGGCTTCACCGGCCTGATCGGCATCATCAACCCGATCGGCATCGCGTTCCTGTTTCTCGAACGGACCGAGGCGCTCACCGAGCAGGAGCGCGATCTCCTCGCGAGGAAGGTCGCGTTCAACGCGTTCATCGTGCTGATGGTCGCGTTCTTCGCCGGCACGCCGGTGCTGCATTTCTTCGGGATTTCGATGGAAGCGCTGCGGATCGGCGGCGGCTTCGCGGTCGCAGTCGCGGGCTGGCAGATGCTCAACGAACCCGACGGGCCGGGCGGCGGCGATACGCCGGTCAAGCCGATCGACGCGAACGCGATCATGACGCGCGCGTTCTTCCCGTTGACCATGCCGCTGACGGTTGGCCCCGGGTCGATCGCGACCGCGATCGCGCTGAACGCGAACCGCACGCACAAGCTGTCGGAGTTCATGCTGTCGAGCATCGTGTCGATCGCCGTCTCCGTGCTGGTTGCGATCGTGATCTGGCAGGTCTACAGCCGCTCCGCGTTGCTGTCGCGCTACCTCGGCAGCGAAGGCACCAAGGTCGCGAAGCGCGTGTCGGCGTTCCTGCTGCTGTGCATCGGCGTGCAGATCATGCTGACCGGCTTTTCCGCGTTCCTGCAGCCGATCGCCGACCAGGCCAAGTAAGCGGCCGGCGCCACTGCGCACGCGCTGCGCAGCCGGCGCCCCGCGCGGCCTCGCGCTGACGAGCACTCCCTTCGTACGATGCGGCGACGCCGCACGCATTTTTGCCGCCCGGGATAACATGCGACGGTCCGGCGGGTGCGCGGCGCGCATCCGCCCGTCAGCTCAACTTCAACGGCGAGGCGTGCAATGGAATACGTGAAATTCGGATCGACAGGGCTGGAAGTGTCCAGGCTGGTGCTGGGGTGCATGACGTTCGGCGAACCGTCGCGCGGCACGCATCCGTGGACGCTGCCGGAAGCCGAGAGCCGCCCGATCATCCAGCGGGCGGTCGAAGCCGGCATCAACTTCTTCGATACCGCGAACATGTATTCGGACGGCACGTCGGAGGAGATCGTCGGCCGTGCGCTGCGCGATTTCGCGAAACGCGACGAGATCGTGATCGCGACCAAGGTGTTCTACCGGATGCGGCCCGGGCCGAACGGCGCCGGCCTGTCGCGCAAGGCGATCATGACCGACATCGACCAGAGCCTGAAGCGGCTCGGCACCGATTACGTCGACCTCTACCAGATCCACCGCTGGGACTACGGCACGCCGATCGAGGAGACGCTCGAGGCGCTGCACGACGTCGTGAAGGCCGGCAAGGCGCGCTATATCGGCGCGTCGTCGATGTTCGCGTGGCAGTTCGCGAAGGCGCTGCACATTTCAAAGCAGAACGGCTGGACCCGCTTCGTGAGCATGCAGAACCACCTGAACCTGCTGTATCGGGAAGAAGAGCGCGAAATGCTGCCGCTGTGCGCGGACGAGGGCATCGCGGTGATTCCGTGGAGCCCGCTCGCCCGCGGCCGCCTGACGCGCAGCTGGGACGAATCGTCGGAACGGCAGCAGAAGGACGATGTCGCCAAGCGGCTGTACGACGCGACGATCGACGCGGACAAGGCCGTCGTCGAGGCCGTGGCGGCGATCGCCGTCGCGCGCAACGTGCCGCGGGCGCAGGTCGCGCTGGCGTGGGTGGCACAAAAGCACGGCGTGACCGCGCCGATCGTCGGCATCTCGAAGCCGCAGCAGCTGGACGACGCACTCGGTGCGCTCGAACTGAAACTGACCGACGACGAGATCGCCACGCTCGAACGCCCGTACGTGCCGCACGCGGTTGCCGGGTTCAACTGAGCGGCGCCGCCGCGCGCCGCGTTCAGTGCGCGGCGGCGAGCATCGGGTAGGTGAACAGACCGAAGTGGACGACGTTGAGCCCCGCATGCGCGAGCGCGGACGCGAGCAGTCCGCCGCGCCGCCATGCGAGGCCGTAGCCGACGCCGGCCACGGTGCCGAGCACGATCCATTGCCAGCCGCCGGCCGCATGCGCGGCGCCGAACAACGCCGCGCCGATCGCAAGCGCGGCCCACGGCCCCCATGCGAACGCGCGGAGCGCGCGCGTCAGCCCGCCCTGCACGTAGCCGCGGAACAGCGCTTCCTCGGCGAGCGTCACGAGCAGCAGGTTGTTCACGAGCCACAGCCAGCCTGACGGTGGCCACTTGGGCGCCCAGCCGACCATCCCGAACGCGAGCGCGCCGGCCAGGCACGCGGCCGCCGTTGCGACGGCCGCCACCGCGCCGGTGCGCAGCGCGCGCGACAGCGGGATGTCGGGGGCGACCCACGGCAGCGCCCACACCAGCCACAGGCCGACGAGCGGCTTGTCCAGGTTCAGGTACATCGTGAACGGCACGGCATCCGGCGTGAAGCGCATCGGGCCGATCACGCGCGGATTGTAGAAGCCGGGAATCAGGTGCAGGCTGAGCGCGATCGCGAGTGCGGCAAAGACGACGTGTGCGGCGATGCGCACCGCGCGCGGGCGCTCGGGCATCACGCCCCAGGCGGCCGCGGCCAGCAACGCGAGCGGCGCCAGCGTGAGCGGCGCGAGCTTGCCGAACGCCAGCGCGCACGCATAGCCGAGCGCGGCGAGGCCGACGCTCAGGCCGTGCTGCGGGCGATGCCACGCGAACGCGGCGGCCGCGAACAGGGCGAGCCAGATCGTGGCGGACGGAAGGAGCGAAAGGGACATGACAGGAGCGGCATTGGTCGGACGAGACGCCGCGCATCATACAGCAGCCGCCCTGCCATGCCGGCCGGGCGGCGTCAGCGGCCGGCGGTTTCGGTGACGCCGTCGCGCCCCGGGATGTGGACGCTGTTGCGCTCGCGCATCCGCCGCCGGTACCAGAATGTCCAAAGCAGCAGACAGCCGAACACGGTGTAGCCCATGATCGGCGACACGACCAGCACGCGTTCGACCGGCCAGGTCACGACCATCCAGCAGCGCAGCAGCATTTCCAGGGTCATGAATGCGCCCCAGACGAAGGTCATCCGCCGAAGCATCTGCCGCAGCCCGGGCTGCGCGTCCCAGACTGCTTCGAAGTGCGCGGCGCCGCCATCCATCTCGCGGGCCACGGTGGCGCGGGCGAGATAGAAGATGAGCGGGCGTTCGCGGAACAGCGACAGCAGGAACACGACGCCGATCGTGCCCGACGCGAGCGATTCGCGCATCAGCAGCGTGCGCGGGCTGCCGCCGAGCGCCATCCCGAGGATCGACAGCGCGATGCCGAGCAGCACGATGGCCGCTACCGCGTCGACGCGGCGCGAGCGGATGAATTCGACGATCGACCAGATGATCGGCGGGATCGCGGATGCGTAAAGCGCGCCGGTTTCGCCGAAATACGGCTGGGCGGCCCGATAGGCAACCCAGGGCAGCACCAGGTTGACGAAGAGTTCGAGAATCAGTCCGGCTCGCGGTTTCACGGTGCGCAATTCCACGCAGGTTGGGGCGAACGCGCAAAGGGCGTGGCGGGCCCCGGTTGCCCCGAAAAGGGTTCGGTTCAGTATATCGAAGAATCGGGCGGGGCTGCGGTGCCGCGTCGGTGGCTTGCCGCCGGTGCCGCCGGTGCCGTCGTCAAGGCGTCGCCGCGGCCGGCAGCATGATCGTGATCGTGGTGCCCTGCAGCACGGCACTGTGTACATGGATGTGGCCGTCGTGCCGTTCGACGACTGCCTTGACGAACGCCATGCCGAGCCCGACGCCGCTGGTTTCCGGCTGGCCGGCGGTGCGGAAGCGCCGGTAGCGCTCGAACAGCCGCGTCTGGTCCGCGCTGCTGATCCCGCACCCGCTGTCGCGGATCGTGCAGCGCACGGTCTTGCCGTCGGCGCCCGGCTCGATCTTGCATTCCACGCTCGTCAGCGGCGCGCTGTACTTGATGGCGTTGTCCAGCAGGTTGATCAGCGCGCGCGACAGCAGCGCCGGGTCGCCCAGCACGATCGTGTCGTCGCGCCGCGGCACGTCGTCGATCGACATCGATTTCCGGTGCGCGAGCGGCCACACAGCGTCGCGTGCCTCGTTCATCAGGTCGCCGAGGTTGACCGGCACGCGTTCGTATTCGCTGGCCTCCGCACGCGAGAGCTGCGCGAAACCGTCGGCCATCGCCAGCGTGTGCCGCGCAAGCTTGCCGATTCTCGCGAACTGCTGCTTCATCTGCGCATCGCTCGCCCGCCGCGCCTGCGTGTCGATCAGGATGATCAGCGATGTCAGCGGGGCGCGCATGTCGTGCGAGAACAGCGTCAGCATGTCGTTGCGCTGGCGCTCGAGCATGTCGCGGCGGACGGTCGCGTTGCGCAACGTTTCCAGCGCATCATGAATCCGCCCGATCTCGGGCCCGATGCCGCGCGGCATCGCGACGTGCGACGTATCGCCGTCGCTGAGCGCGACGATCCGGCGGCCGAGCGCATCGAGCGGCTTCGACAGCAGCCGCTGCGTGCCGCGTGCGAGCGAGACCAGGATCGCGATGCACAGTGTCGTGGCGAACGCCGACACCCCGACCTTGATCCGGGCAGCGTTCCGGCCGCCGATCGCGCGGCGCCGGGCAAGGTCGATCACGCGGTCGCGCAGCCGTTCGCTCGACCGGAAATGCGGCACGATCGCGCGGGAAAAGTCGGCCGCGCTCATCGCATAGACGCCGTTCTTGCCGCTGGCGACGGTTGCGTCGACGAGCGGCAGGATGTGCGCGTCGAAGGCCGCGTTGAGCTGCGCATATTCGCGTGCCACGTCGGGATCGTCGAGCTGCGCGCCGATCGTGCCGTCGATCAGCGCGCGCAACTGCTCGATGCGGCCGCGCATCCGCATGATGTCCTCGAGCTGCGTGCGGTCGAGCACCTGCCGCGCGAACATCGGCGCGATGAGCAGCGAGCCCGTGCGGCCCGCGTATTCGCGGAGATCGCCGAGGAGTCGCGCGAGCAGGATCGCACCCGACGTGCGCGGGTCGCGCATCGCGGTGTCGGTCATCGCACCGTCGATCAGTCGCGACAGCGTGTCGACGATCCGGAACAGGCGCGCCTGCGCGTGCTGGATATCGTGAACGGTGCGTGACGTGAGCGGCTGCGCGTCGAGCGCATCCACTTCCGCACGCGCATCGGCGAGCGTGATCCGGACCGAGTCGAGTGCGTGCAGCAGGGTGCTGCGTTCGCGATCGTCGAGCACGGTCGCCTGCGCAATGCCGGCGCGAAAGCGTTCGAGCGCGTGGTCGGAACGCGCACGCGCGGCGAGCAGGTTGCGGGCCTCGGCGGCGCCGTCGTCCTGCAGGCGGGCCAGCAGGTCGTTCGTCGGGCCGCGTTCGGCCGAGATCACGTTGGCGGCGCTCATTGCGCCGCGGACGAATTCGAAGCTCTGCAGGTCGGCGTTCTCCTGCCGGTATTGCCGGAAACTCCCCCAGATGATCGTGCCGCACAGCAAGGCCAGCAGCGTCGCGACGAGTGCAAAGCCGATATGCGTCTTCTGCTGGATCGTCAGCGATCGAATGCTGTATGCGTGTTCCCGGCTAAACGAGAATGAACGATTCATGACACACCATGTTTGCAAGCTATCCCGGGTGGGCCCGTATTCTCGGCCTGTTGGCGCCGCGACGCCGTAAGGTTTTGTGGGGGCGGGGGCTGCCTTCAAGGGGGCGGCAACGATCCCGTCACGGCGGCCGGATCGTGCCTGGCACAGGATCACCTTGCGTCAGTGTCCTGTCGGCACCGGACGAATCGCGCTTGATCCGGAGAAACCCTGATCGCGTATCGAGCCCGTGGCGCGTTACGGCAGATGGTTTGGATTGCGAAGGTTTTTTGATCGTCGTGATTGCCGTGGTACGCGGCATCCAGTCCGCATTGGACGACGAGCAGCAACGAGGAGAGCGTTGGAGGGGAACGGCAGGCAGGCGCGCCGCCCATGCGTGGGCGACGCTTCAGGGCGACACGGCAGCAGGCGTGCCGCGGCGAGAATCGGTGCCGCGGCCGCGAGAGCGGTCAGGCGACGGCGGGCTGAACGATGATCTTCACGTTCCGGTCCTTGTGGTTGACCAGTTCCTCGAAGCCGTGCGAGACGATGTCGCCGAGCGCGATACGCCCGGTGATGAGCGGCTGCACGTCGATGCGGCCGTCGGCGATAAAGCGGATCACGTCCGCGAATTCGCCGTTGTACGCGAGCGAGCCGATCACTTCCTTCTCGGTCGACACGATGTCGAAGAAGTTGAACGGCGCCGGTTCCTCGAAGATGCCGACCATTACCGACTTGCCGGCCTTGCGGATCACGTCGATCGCGAGTTTCGCGGTGGCCGTGTGCCCGATGCACTCGAACGACACGTCGGCACCGTAGCCGCCGGTCAGCGCCTTGACTTCCGCGATCGCGTCGGACGTCTTCGGATCGATGACGACGCTCGCACCGACTTCGAGCGCCTTCTGCTTGCGCGCGGCCGACATTTCCAGCGCGATCACGCGCCCGGCGCCCGCGGCCTTCGCGCACATGATCGTGCACAGGCCGATCGTGCCGGCACCGACCACGACGACGGTCTGCCCGACGATGTTGCCGGCCTTCTTTACCGCATGCAGGCCGACCGCGAGCGGCTCGATCAGCGCGCCGGCCTCGGTCGGGAAGCCGTCGGGCAGCTTGTACAGCAACTCGGCCGGCACGTTCACGTACTCGGCGAACGCGCCGTTGTTCATCAGCCCGGTGAACGCCAGGTTTTCGCAGATGTTGTACAGCCCGTGCCTGCAATACCAGCAGGTGCCGCAATGCTGGCATGCGTCGGCCGTCACGCGGTCGCCGACCGCGAAGCCCGTCACGCCCGCGCCGAGTTCGGCGATTTCGCCGCTGAACTCGTGGCCGAGGATGCACTGGCCCTTCAGGCCCGTCAGCGGATGCGGCGCGTCGACCGGGATGAAGACGGGGCCCGCGACGTATTCGTGCAGGTCGGAGCCGCAGATCCCGCACCAGTGCACGCGGATCGTGACCCAGCCTGCCGGCGGGCGCTCCGGAACGGGAACCTGCTCGACGCGGATGTCGTGGCGGCCGTGCCAGACGGCAGCTTTCATGCTGGGGGTGGGGGGCGATGCCGGTGTAATCACGTTGCTGTCTCCATCGGGTTGTCGTCGGGCGCGAGGCGTGGCTGCCGGTGCGCCCGTCGCGCGATTGCGCGATCGACCGATATGCAGGAACGGGGCCAGCTCGAATGGCGCGAAGGACGATGATTCGACTCGGTGGAAATGACGCATCGCACAATCGTCATAGGCATTGACAGGGGGCGATGTTGCGGCGGCGCGGTGTGAAGTTTGCTGCGATAGCGGAGCCGCACGCCGGATGAGACGCTGGGACGTTCGTCTCAGCGCAATGAGACGAATCGCGAGACGCACGCTGCCACGCGGGCTCATTGCCGCGATCGATGGAACGGATCGTTGCGCACATTACCCCTTTACTTGAAGTGAACTTCAATTTGTATCATGTGCGCCAGTCCGATCGCGGACGCGTGACGCATCCCGTTGCACGCGGCCGCTTCAACGGAGGTGGAGATGACCGAATCGCCTGTCGCGGCCGACGCCGCCACGCTGCCGTCGCGCAGCTACCGGGCCGCCGTCGCGAACGTCGTGCTGGCGAGCATCGTGTCGGCGTTGCACGTCGGCAAGGCGACGATCGCGTTGCCGTCGCTCCAGCACGAGTTCGGCGGCTCGCTCGCTTCGCTGAGCGGGATCATGTCGGTGTTTCCGTTCGTCGGCGTGGTCGGCGGCATCGCGGCCGGCCTGCTGGTGCGGCGCTGGGGCGACCGGCTGCTGCTGATCGCGGGCCTCGTCATCCTCGGCCTGTCGAGTGTCGCCGGCGCATGGGCCGGCAGCTTCGCGCTGCTGCTGGCCACGCGCTTCGCCGAGGGGCTCGGCTTCGTGATCGTCGTGGTCGCCGCGCCGGCCGTACTGAATCGCGTGACGCCGCCCGAGCGGCGCAATGTCGCGTTCGGGCTGTGGAGCACGTTCATGCCGGCCGGCATGGCACTGTCGATGCTGGTCGGGCCGCTGCTCGGCGGCTGGCGCAACGGCTGGCTAGCGGCCGCGGCGCTGACGCTCGTCGCGGCGGCTGCGGTGCCTGTCACGACGTCCGCCGCTGCGCCATCGCGACAGGCCGTCGCGACGCGCATCGGGCCCGCGCTGCGCGACGTGTTCGCGTCACGGTCGACCACGCTGCTCGCGCTGGGTTTCGCGACCTACAACGTGCAGTTCTTCGCGGCGATGACGTTCCTGCCGGTGTTCCTGATGCAGCGCCTCGGCGTCGCGGTCGGTGCAGCGGGGGTGATCAGCGCGGCGATCGTCGCCGCGTGCGTGATCGGCAACCTGACGGCTGGCTGGCTGCTGTCGCGCGGCGCGCGGCCGGGGATCGTGATGGCTGCGACGTCGGTCGCGATCGGCGTGGCCGGCGCGGGGCTCTTCAGCGCAGCCACGCCTGCGCCGCTCGCGGTTGCGCTGGGTTTTGCGTTCTCGGCGATCGCGGGGATGCTGCCGGCGACGATCCTCGCATGCGCGCCGGGCTCCGCGCCGACGCCGTCGCTGGCGCCGCTCAGCATCGGCTGGGTCGTGCAGGGCAACTATCTCGGACAGGTGATCGGACCGCTGGCGATCGGCGCGATCGTCGGTGCATTCGGCTGGTCGGGCGGCATCGGGCTGATGCTCGCGACTGCCGTCACCGGCGCGGCGATCGGCCTGTCGCTGCTGCGCGAACCGATGGGCCGGCGCTGAGCGCGGCGCCGTTCAACCTGCACGGAAATCCGTCAAGCATGCTCGACACCATGGAAAGCCTGATTTGCGAAGAAGACGTGCCGTGCGATACGCCGGCATGGGTCGAACACGATGCGATGCCGCCACGTGGCGGCGTCGCGCATCCGCTCGTGACGCTCGGCCGAGCGGCGGTTCCCGGGCACGCCGCAGCGTCCGTCTCGCCGTTGCGTTCGCAACTGTTCGTCACGGTGCTGGAGGCCGACGACAATGCGTTGCTGATTCGCTGGGTCGAGAGCGGCCGTTGCCATTACGGCGAACAGCGCTGGCGCTTGCGGGTCGCGTTGCAGCCGGGCCGTTGTGCGATCTCGGGGCAGCCGATCGAACCGGGCGAGCCGGTGTTCCGGCCGGTGCGGCGGCCCGTGCCGGCCAATGGCGACGAGATGATCCGCCCGGCGTCGGTGCCGGGTGCAACCGGCGTGGCGTGTGGCGTCACGCCGGGGGATGACGACGCACGCGCGCCGGCTGCCGTGCCCGGGTGAACGCCGGCCGGCCGCGGCACCGCGTTACTTCTTCACGTCGTGCCGGTACTGGATGAACCCGGCATTGTTCGCGAGCTTGTCGTACAGCGCGCGCGCGGTCGTGTTGGTTTCGTGCGTGAGCCAGTACACGCGGCTCGCGCCCGCTTCGCGGGCATGTTCGTACACGGCCTCGATGAGCGCACCGCCTGCGCCTTGCCCGCGGGCGTCGGGCGCGGTGTACAGGTCCTGCAGGTAGCAGTACGGCCCTTCGGTCCAGCACGAGCGGTGGTAGATCGAATGCACGATCCCGACCAGCGTGCCCGATGCGTCGAATGCGCCGAGCACGAACATCGGCTCGGCGGGATCCATCAGGCGCGCCCACGTCGTCGCGAACACCGCGTCGCTCAGCGCGGTGTCGTAGAACCTCTGATAACCCTGCCACAGTGGGCGCCACGCGGCTTCGTCGGCGGCGACGAGCGGGCGCACCGTCACGCGCGTCGTGTCGTGCGCGCGGCTGGCCGCATCGCGCTCGCGCGCCTGCGCGTGGCGGATCGCGGTGAGCGACTGGCGCTGCTCGCCCTGCGCGTCGAAGTTCTCCGGGGCGAGCCACGCGTCGAACGCGGCGCGGACATCCGGCCATTCGCCGTCGATGATCGAGAACCACGCGGTGTCGCGATTGCGGCCACGGTAGATGATCGCCTGCCGGAACGTGCCTTCGTAGCGGAAGCCGAGCCGTGCGGCGGCCTTGCGCGACGGCATGTTCAGGTCGTCGCACTTCCATTCGTAGCGCCGGTAGCCGAGCGTGTCGAACGCGTACTTCATCAGCAGGAACTGCGCTTCGGTCGAGACGGGCGTGCGCTTGAGCAGCGGCGAGAACGTGACGGAGCCGACCTCGATCACGCCGTTGGCCGGATCGATGCGCATCAGCGCGAGCGTGCCGACCGCACGGCCCGTGGCGCGGTCGATCACCGTGTAGTGCAGCGGATCCGGGCTCGCCTGCGCGGTACGCGCGTAGTCGCGGTAGCTCGCTTCGTCGGCGTACGGGCCGTGCGCGAGATAGGTCCAGTCGCTGCCGTCCGGTGCCTGGGCGTAGGCGGCGTACAGGTCGGCCGCGTGGCGCTCTGCGTCGAGCGGTTCGAGCCGGCAGTAGCGGCCTTCTAGCACGATACGCGCCGGGCGCGGGCGCGCGGACCAGTCGGGAACGGGGTGGCCGATGGGTTGCTGGAAAGCGTTGGTGAGCGTGGACAAGGTCGATCTCGCTTCGGTTGGCGGCCGGCGACATGCCGGCATGCAGACGATCGTAGTCTTGGCGAGGTACCATGAGAAGCGCCAGAGATCGGCAAATTTGTGGTGCCACGGGTTACGGGGCGCGAACCACGAACCGCGAACCAGTGGCCGTCCACCCCGTTCCGACACTTTCACGTTGCGATGTTCCGATGACGACTGTCCTTCCTTCCGGCGACGCGCCGTTGCTGCCGCTCGACGCGCCGCTGGCGCGCACGCCGGGCGCGCCTTCGCTGCAGCGCCAGTTGCTGCGCCGCGTGCGCGATGCGATTCTCGGCGGCGCGATGCCGGCCGGCACGCGGCTGCCCGGCACGCGCGCGCTGGCCGAGATGCTCGGCGTGTCGCGCAACACGACGGCCGCCGTCTACGAGCAGCTCGTCGCTGAAGGCTTCCTGCTGTCCGACCGCCGCGGCACGCGGGTCGTCGGGTTGTCGCGGCCGGCGCCGCCGCACCGGCGTGCTGCGCCGCCGGCCGTCGCGCAGCGGCTCGGCCGGATTCGCCCGAGCCGTATCGGCAGCGGTGAATCGGAGGGCTTCCGGCCGGGCGTGCCCGCGCTGACGCATTTTCCGGTGGACGCGTGGCGCCACGCGATCGACCGCGCGCTGCGCCGCGCCGGCCGCGACCTGCTCGGCTATGGCGATCCGCTCGGCGAGCCCGCGCTGCGCGAATCGATTGCACGCCATCTGGCCGTGACGCGCGGCGTGCGCTGCGACCCCGAGCAGATCGTGATCACGGAAGGCGCACAGGGTGCGATCGCGCTGTGCGCGCAGTTGCTGACGAACCCGGGCGATACGGTGTGGGTCGAGGAGCCCGGCTATCGCGGCGCGCGCACCGCGATGCAGGCGGCCGACCTCGACGTCGTGCCGATGCCGGTCGACGCGGAAGGGCTGCGCGCGGAAGAAGACGACTGGCGCGAGCGGACGCCGCGCCTCGTCTATACGACGCCGTCGAACCAGTTCCCGACCGGGGCCGTGCTGTCGATCTCGCGCCGGCTCGCGCTGATCGATGCCGCGCGCCGGCATCGTGCGTGGATCATCGAGGACGACTACGACAGCGAATTCCGTCACACCGGCGAGCCGATCGGCGCGATGCACGGGCTCGCGCCCGATTCGCCCGTCGTCTATCTCGGTTCGTTCAGCAAGACGATGTTTCCGGCGCTGCGGATCGGTTTTCTCGTGCTGCCCGACGCGCTGCTGGCCGCGGTGCGGCCGGTGCTGCCGGAAATGCTGCGCGGCGGGGCACGCCACGTGCAGCTCGCACTGGCGGATTTCATCGAGACGGGCGAGTACGGCCGCCATCTCGGCCGCATGCGCCGGCTGTACCGCGACCGGCGGCGATTGCTGCTCGCCGCGCTCGACGGCAGCCTGAGCGTGCCGCATCAGATCGAGGGCGGGCCGTGCGGGCTGCATCTCGCACTGCGGCTGCCTGCGCGCTACCGCGATCGCGAAATCGTCGACGCGGCGCGTGCGCACGGCATCGGGCCGTTCCCGCTGTCGGGTTTTTCGATCGATGCGGCATCAGGCGGCAACGGGCTCGTGCTCGGTTTCGGCAATACGCCGGCCGACGCATTCGAGCCAATGTTGCGGATGCTGTCTGCAATCGCGGAGCGGGTGGGCGGGGATTGAGGTGAGACGCGCCATTCAATCGCGACAATATATTGCGTTAACCTTTTAAATATTAAATTTTTAAAAACAAGGTTGATATTCGCCGATTTTTGGTCTCGCTCCCCCGAGCTGAACGTGCTGCGGTCTTGATCGTCAAAAATGGTCAACGGTGCTTGCAAGTACTAATGGGATGAGCGACGATGAATTCATCGTAACAAACGGTTACTTCGCGCAGAATAATGATCGGCCGTTCGCGCCGCCCCGGTTTTGTATTCCGTGATCGATGGTTTCCATAATGGATCGACTCCAGAAGGCGATGGTCTGGAGAGCCTTGGCGAGCCGCGTTGGCAGTGTGCCCGGGGAAATAATAATACTGATCGCCGTGAGATCCGCGGCAGACAACCGAGACTGTGGTCATCACGGATGCCGTTCGAAAAACTATATCAATCTCGATGAGATCCGATTCGCACCGCTATTGCTTCCCGAATTTGCTGGAGGCGTTTTTTATCGTCGTCGTGCTGATCATGATCGAGTACCTGATGAATTCGATCATCTGGTCGATCAGCCGAAGCGCCGGGCTTCAACCGATGGCGATTGCCAGTATCGGCCGGGTGCTCGCGAACGGGCTCGTATTTACGGTGCTGCTTCACCACGGCAAATTGACCTACCGAAGCCTGCTGCATGACAGCGTCGATTCCTGGCGATCGACGCTCGGACGATTTTTCGTCCCCATCTTGCTGATGACGCCGGGATTGATCGTGGCGGTCAGCGTGATCGAAGTCGGCGTCGGGCAGTTTTTCCCTTGGGGCGGAAGCGGATATGACGCCCGCGAGGTTTACACGAACGGCGGGCTTGGCCTGATCGTGTTGACCTGCCTGATTGCGCCGCTACTTGAAGAAATGCTGTTTCGCGGCGTGATGCTGCGCAGCTTTTTGCAACAGTATCCGACGGGAACGGCCATCGCGCATTCGGCTGCCGTGTTCGGTCTTGCACATCTGAACGTGTATCAGTTCGTCCTGGCATTCGGACTCGGATTGTTGATCGGGAAACTATACGCGGCCACCCGGTCGCTGCTGCCGGGCATCCTGATCCACGCCTGCTACAACACCGCCGTGGTGATCGTCGCACTGAAAACGCCATTCGAATTTTCCAGGGAGAGCCTTTTGGCCATCTGGCCCGCATCGTGGTGGTTTGGCGCGCTCGCGGCAGGCGTGATTGGCGCGTGTCTTCTGGCCAAGTCGCTCGATGCGCTGAGATTGGCTCAAGCAAGCGCGCCAGGCAGCAGCGGCTTGCGTTGAGAATGTTGTGTCGGCAAGCGTTCCGGTGAATTCACTGGATGCTGGTGTTGCACGGTAGTTATCCAAAACGAGAAATCGAGGTAAGTCATGTGGGGAAAGCAGGTCTGGTTGGCAGGTGTGACAAGTACCGCGTTGCTGCTGACGGCATGCGGCGGTGGCGATGACGGCGCCGTCGATACGGGAAGCAACGCATCGAACAACAATACGGGAGGGACGCCGACTGCCACGTCGCCTGCGGTTCCGCCGGCGAATTCTTCCCCGCCACCGTCAGCCCAGGCGGCATGCCGGCCGAACGGCAACTTCAGCTATTCGGGTGCTGCGTCTCCGGTCACGGCGAATAACGGCCAGTTGGCGGTGCTCGTGGTGCCGAATCTGCCGGGCGAATACGCGAAAAACCGCAACATGACGGCGGCCAGTGTGCCTGCCGCGAGCCTGGTGCAACAGGGAAGCGGCGCGTTCACGACGCTGGCATCGTCGTCTGCGGCGACCGATTGCCTTGGGCTCGACCATGGCGCCGTCACCGATATCCAGGGCGTCGGCACCGATGTTGCGATCGGCCGCTGGAATCGAGCGATGGATACCGACGGCAATACCTATACCGATACGCAAGGCGTTCACTATGCGGTCGGTACGCCGCTGTCGTTGCCTGCCACGGGTGGCCCGCTTGCATGTACCCAGGTGATTGCCGACACGGTGGCGAGCAACGACGGCAGCACGGCCGGTACCCTTGTTGCGAGTTCGGCCACGCTGGATCCGGGCACGCGCCTGCTCACCACGCTGAACCTGACGATCAAGCTGGCGGCTGATCAATACGGGCTGACGTACACGCAGGTGCCATTGAACGGTGTACTGAAGACCACCGGGCCCGCGTCGATTCAGTCGATCGTCGTCGGACACGACGCAACGCAGCCGCTGGTGGCTGTGGGTTACTCGGCTGCGTTGCCGAGCACGCAAGGAGTTGGTGGGGTGGTGATCCTCTCGTGCCACTGAGCCGGGCCGGCGCAGGCGTGCGTGCCGCCTGTCAGTGATGCGTGACAGGCGGACGGTCCGTAGCAGGCCGCAACGATGACGCTCGCGACTGCCGGCAATGATCCGGCGCTTGCGCTCGTGTCGATGTGTGGTGGATGTGCGGATTGACGAACCGCGCACTTTGTTCGAAACGAATGCCGTCGCGGCTCCGCGCTTGCCGCGCCGTCCGGCATTCGGGTTTCGATTCGTAGGTTCGAACAGGCCGAGTGGACTATAAATGGATGCGTGTACCGGTGCTTGTCGGGTGCCTGCGCGTCTCGCGCATGTCGGCGCCGCGACTCCCGGGGGAGGTGCACCGTGGTTCGCCAGACGCTTGCTCGCGCCGTGCTTCGCACCGCGTTGATCGGGGGCGTGTTTGCCGGCTGTTTGTTGCCCCGGCCGGCCGTCCTTGCCGGAACCTTCTCGCCGCCCGTCACGCCACACACCTTGAAGCAACGGCCGGCTGCTGCGCCTTACGCGATGCCGGTCGATTTTCCGGCGATCGTCGACCGCTACGGCCCGGCGGTCGTGACCGTCATGACCGTCGCACCCGACCAGCAGGCCGGAGGCCCTTCCTTCACGATCCTCGATCCCGACGATCCGCTCGCCGCGTTCTTCCGGCGCGACGCACCGCCGCCCGCGCAGGGCCCGCAGGCGCAAGCTCAGGCACCGGCACCGGCACCGGCACCGGCACCCGACACGGCGCCGCGTGCGGTATCGGGCAGCGGCTCGGGTTTCATCGTCAGCGCCGACGGCCTGATTCTGACCTCGGCGCACGTGGTCGACGATGCGACCGACGTGACGGTGCGGCTCACCGATCGCCGCGAATTCAAGGCGACCGTGCTGGCCGTCGATCCGCAAAGCGACGTTGCCGTGCTGCGCGTCAACGCGACGAAACTGCCGTTCGTGCGCGTCGGCGATTCGTCGAAGGTACGCGCGGGCGAGCCGGTGATGACGATCGGCGCGCCGGACGGATCGGGCAACACGGTCACGGCCGGCATCGTCAGCGCGACGTCGCATCGGCTGCCGGACGGCAGCGCGTTCCCGTTCTTCGAAACCGACATCGCGCCGAACCCCGACAACTCGGGCGGCCCCGTATTCAATCGCGCGGGCGACGTGATCGGCATCGCGGTGCAGGTCTATACGGGCGCCGATCGCTACGCAAGCATGACGTTCGCAATCCCGATCGCGTTTGCCGCAAAGGTGCGTGCGCAACTGCAGAAGCAGATGCAGGCGCAGGCGCAGCAGTCCCAGGCGCCGGGCGAGTCGTCGTCCGGCAATGCGATCGGCGTCGACGTGCAGGATGTCGGGATCGGGCTGGCCGCGGCGTTCGGGCTGCCGCGTCCGGCGGGTGCGCTCGTCAACGGCGTCGCGCCCGGCTCGCCGGCCGCTGCAGCCGGCGTGAAGCCCGGCGACGTGATCGTGAAGCTGGGCGACAAGACGATCGGCCGCTCGGCCGAGCTGAACGACCTCGCCGCCGCATTGGCGCCCGGCCAGAAGGCGCCGCTGCGGCTGATCCGCAACCGCGCGCCGGTGATGCTGACGATCATGGGCGCCGACGAGGCCGCCGGCAACGCGGGCCCGGCCGTCGGCGTGGCCGCACCGAAGGCGGCTGCGCGAGCGGGGCCGGGGCCGGGGCCGGGGGCCGGCGCGGCCGACGGCGGCGACCGTCTCGGGCTGACGATGCATGCGCTGAGCGACGACGAGCGCCGTTCGACGGGGCTCGCCGTCGGGATGATGGTGGACGCGGTGCACGGCCCGGCAGCCAAGGCGGGCATCCAGCCGGGCGATGTCGTGCTGGAGCTCAACGACACGCTGCTCGAGACGCCCGACGACGTCCAGTCGCTCGAAGCGAACGGCGGCAGCGTGATCGCGGTGCTGATCCAGCGCAACAACGCGCGCAAGTTCGTGTCGGTGCGTGCGCGTTAGGACGTTGACGCGGCCGGTATCGTCCGCCTACCATCGTGCGGTATCGGGCGCAGTAGCCAGCCAGGCATTCAGGAGCCATCCGGCATGAAAGCAGCCATCTTCATCGTAGTCGTCCACAGGCGCAGGGTCCGGTAGCGGCACCGCGCCGGCACCCATGCGCCCCCGACTCGTTCGGGGGCTTTTTTTTGCATTGCGCACGGCCGCGCGGCACGTGTGCGGAGGGCATCCGCTTGCAATCGAACCCGCCGATCGCTTCCGAACGGGCGTCGCCGAGATACGCGACGCTGATCCTGCTGTGCGCGTGCTCGGTGCTGCCGCTGAGCCTGTTCCTGCCGTCGCTGCCGGCCATCGCGCGCGACCTGCGCGCCGACTATGCGCTCGTCGCGCTGTCGCTCGGCGGTTACGCGGCGGTGGCCGCGTCGCTCGAATTCGTGATGGGGCCGCTGTCGGACCGGTTCGGGCGGCGCCCGGTGGTGCTGGCGAGCGTCGGCGTGTTCGCGCTCGGCTCGCTCGGCTGCGCGATGGCGACCGACATTCGGGCGTTTCTGGCATGCAGGCTGATGCAGGCGGCGATCACGTCGGTCTATCCCGTGTCGATGGCGACGATCCGGGACACCGGCGGCGGTGCGCGCGCGGCGAGCCGGATCGGCTATGCGGCGATGGCGGCCGCGTTCGCGCCGATGCTCGGCCCGACGCTCGGCGGTGTGCTCGACCAGACGGCGGGCTGGCGCGCGAGCTTCTGGCTGCTCGGCGCGGCCGGCGTCGCGCTGTTCGTCTGGTGTGCGTTCGATCTCGTCGAAACCCATGTGAACCGGTCGTCGAGCCTCGGGCAGCAGCTTCGCGCTTATCCGGCGCTGCTCCGTGCGCGCCGTTTCTGGGCCTATGCGCTCTGCATGGCGTTTTCGACCGGCTCGTTCTACGCGTTCCTGGCCGGCGCGCCGCTCGCCGCGCAAACGGTGTTCGGCATCGCGCCCGCGGAGATCGGCTTCTACATGGGCACCATCACGGCCGGTTTCGTGTGCGGCAGCTTCCTGGCCGCGCGTTACGCGCGCCGCTACGCGCTGGCCACGACGATCCTGTGCGGGCGCGTCGTCGCGTGCGCGGGGCCGTTGACCGGCCTCGCGCTGATGGTTGGTGGCGCGACGCACGCGATCGCGTGGTTCGGGCCGTGCGTGCTGGTCGGCATCGGCAACGGGCTGACCAATCCCGGTGCGCATGCCGGCGCGGTGTCGGTACGCCCGGAACTGGCGGGCAGCGCGTCGGGGCTGGCCGGCGCGATGACGATCGCCGGCGGCGCGGCGCTTTCGTCGCTGACGGGCGCGGTGCTGACACCCGGTAACGCGGGCTATGCGCCGCTTGCGATGATGCTGCTGTCGGCCGCGATCGCGCTGGCGGCGGCTGTCGGCGTGCGGGTGTTCGATGCGCGGGACGTCGGGCGGTGAACGCAGGCGCACGGCGTCGCCGTGCGGAGCCGGGGGCGGGTACAGGCACGCTACCGTGCTGCGGGCGATTGGCGGACAATCGGTCGAATACCGGGGGGACGACGAACGCTCCGCGCGCCGCGTACTTTCCGACGCGCGCCGGGCGACTGGACGAGGATGGGATGAGCGACTTTTCTGATTTCCAGCGGGACATTGCCGACGCCGCGCGAGCGACATTCAGGGCACTGCGGGCGCTGCACCCGGACGAGCATTTCTACGCGTTTGCGCTGTATACCGACAGCGGCGCGATGACGGTGGTGCCGGCGGCCAATTCGGTCGAGGGGCTGCGCCGGATCCGCGAGCAACAGGCCGTCCCGGACGACGACCCGTGGTATGTGTGGGGCTTTTCCGAATGGGCATACGCGGCGGCCGAAGCGTCGCCGTTCAATGCGATCTGCGGCAAGCTCGCCGATGACTTGCTGAGCCCGCAGTTTGTCCGGTCGAGATTCTCGGAATTTTCGCGGCAACTGCACACCGAGATGATCGGGGCGTTGCGCCTGCTCGACCGTGAAGGCCTGTTCGGCACGGGCGACGAAAGGGCGGCGATCACGCTGTTCGTGTCGATCAGCGACGACGACGCTGCCGAGGCGCTGGAAAACGAATCGGCGAAAGTGCTGAATCCGCCGGCCGTCGCCGACGCGTTCCTGCGCCGCTACGACTGACCGGCATCGGGATATCGCACGGCGGCCCCGGGCGGGCGGCCGCCATGCGCGCTGCGTGCTTCGTGATGGCTTACGGCTTCGCGCCCACGACGAACTCGAACGTCGCGACGCCGTCGACGCCACCGGTGACGCGGTCGCCAGGCTGCAGCGCGCCGACACCGGCCGGCGTGCCGGTGAAGATCAGGTCGCCGGCCTTCAGTTCGACCGAGCGCGATACATATGCGATGACATCGGGCACGGCCCAGATCATGTCGGCCAGGTCGCCTTGCTGGCGCGTTTCGCCGTTGACCGCGAGCCAGATGCGGCCCGTTGCCGGGTGGCCGGTGGCCGACGCCGCGCGCAGTGCGGTCACGGGGCCCGATGCGTCGAAGCCCTTCGCCCAGTCCCACGGACGGCTCAGCTTCTTCGCTTCGGCCTGCAGGTCGCGGCGCGTCAGGTCGACGCCGACGCCGTAGCCCCACACGTGCGACAGCGCGTCGGCCGGGTCGATCGACCGGCCGTCCTTGCCGATCGCGACGACCAGTTCGATTTCGTGATGGAGGTCGTTCGTCAGCGGCGGATAGGGGACGGTACCGCTGGCCGGGACGATCGCGTCGGCCGGCTTCGTGAAGAAGAACGGCGGTTCGCGGTCGGGATCGGCGCCCATTTCGCGCGCGTGGTCGGCATAGTTGCGGCCGACGCAGAAGACGCGGCGCACCGGAAAGCGCGCGGACGACTGTTCGACTTCGACGGAAGGACGCTCGGCAGCGTCGATGACATAAGCAGACATCGGATGGCCTCGTTCGGTGGGAAGACGGATGCCGCGCCCATGCGGTGCATGGGCCGGCATGCGTGCAACGATACCCGACGCCCGCGCGGCCGGATGCGACGCAACTGCGTTTTACCGGGACAAAACTACGCGTCGGCCGCCGCCGGTGCGTCGTCGCCGTCCGGCAGCGCGGCATTCGCGTCGCGGTACGCCTTCGGCGACACGCCGACCCGCGCGCGGAAGCGCCGCGCGAAATACCCTTCGTCGCGGAAGCCGACCGAGCGCGCGATGTCCGCGATGCGCCGGCTCGTGTGGGCCAGCAGCGACTGCGCGAGCGCGATCCGGCGCTCGGTCACGAGATCGGTGAAGGTGCTGCCGGTTTCCTTTCGGATCAGGTGCGCGAGATAGTTCGGCGACAGGAACGCGGCCTCGGCGGTTGCGGCGAGCGTCAGGTCCTCGCGGGTCAGGTTGGCGCGCACATGCCGCATCACGCGCGCGAGTGCGTCGCGCCGGCCCGCGCGCTGGGCGCCGCGCTGCGCGAGCTTGTCGAGCGCACCGGCGTACTGCGTGCAGACGAGCCCGATCAGTTGCAGCAGGTAGCCGCGCAGCAGCGTGGTCGAGCCGAACGTGCGCACGCGATCGGTGTCGAGCATGCACAGCGCGAGGCGGCGCGCTTCGTCGTAGGTGTCGCCGGTCAGGATGAAGTCGAGGTGTTCCTGGAAGCGGAACGGCGTCAGCTCGGGAAAGCGGTGCGCGGGCACGTCCTCGAGATCGAGCGGGTCGACGTCGAGATCGGCGCGCAGGAACGCCTGGCTGAAGTTGATCACGATGAAGTGCGCGCCTTCCGGATGCGGGATCAGGTGCTCGCGGTGCGGCAGCACGAACGCGAGCGCGCCGCGCGGAAACGGCCGCGTGACGCCGCCGATCCGCTGCTCGGTGTCGCCGCCGAGATTGAACTGGATCTGGAAATACGCGTGCCGGTGCGGCTCGGTGATCGCCTGGCGCGACGCCTGGTCGCGGATGTAGAAGTCGAGCCGGTCGCTGCGTTCGGGCATCCCGTACAGGCGCGGCGGGGCGGTGGAGGGCATGAAGGATTCTGCTGTTCGTGACGCGGTTGAGCCGCGATGGTACAGCGAACCGGGCGCGACCGCGATCGATGCGGCCGTGCTGCTTTGCCCGGTGTCGCTCGCGGCGTGCCGCGCGGCGATCATTCGTCCGGGTGGAAGCCGAGATAACGGGCGTGCGAGCTGCCGCCGCCTGCGCGCTGGCTTGCCGCGCCGACCGAAGCGAGTGTCTCCACCGTCGACGTGCGGTTCGACACCAGCGTCCAGGCGGTGGCGTCGTCGGCGCCGGCCGGCGCCGACGCGCGCAGCTCCGTCAGCGCGGCGAGCAGCGCAGCGGCCGGCGGCGCATGGATCGCGAACCCCTCGTTGGCCACGGCCGCCGTATCGATCCCCAGCACCGTGCACAGCCGCGCCCGCAGCGGCGTCTCGGCTTCGCTCGCCGCACGCGAGCGCGCGATGTTCTCGCGGGTAGCCGCATCGACGATCGTGCCGCCGCGGACGAACGGTGCCTGCTGCCACGCATCGGGCGTGCATTGCTTGCCGCCCGGCACCAGCGGCACGAACGGATTCACTTCGGCCGGATAGATCCGGCACACGAGCGGGCGCTCGTCGTAGATCGCGCACCGCAGGTCGTCGCGCAGGTTCGGGCACGGCCCGGCATGGGTTGCGGTGAGCATGACCGTGATGCGGACGGGTAGCGTGCCGCTGAGCGCGGCGGTCGAGCGCGCGCGCTTGTACGCGGCGAACGCGTTGTCGGGCTCGGGCTCGACGAGCCACGGCATCGCGTCGCACAGCAGCTCCACATGGCCGCCGCGCTGCAGCCACGCCGTGGCCTCGTCGATCGTCAGCGGAATGCGCAGGTCGCGGCAGCATCCGCCGCAGCCGTTGCAGGCAAAGTCAAGGTCGGTGGGGGTGTCGTTCATGGTTGATTCGATACGGATAACGGGGGTGTTGCGACGCGTCGCGAGAGGGCAGCGGTTTCGTTTACCGGGCGACCAGCGGCGCGACCCGGCGCCGCAACTCGGGCACGACGTCGGCGTCGAACCAGGGGTGGTGCTTGAACCACGCCTGGTTGCGCGGCGACGGATGCGGCAGCGGCAACACGTCGCGGCCATAGTCGCGCCATGCGCGCACGGTGTCGGTCAACGTGGCCTTGCGCGTATCACGCAGGAAATGCCGCTGTGCGTACTGGCCGATCAGCAGCGTGAGCCGGACCGACGGCAGCTCGGCGAGCAACCGGTCGATCCACAGTGGCGCGCATTCGGGGCGCGGCGGGTTGTCGCCGCTTGCGCCGCGGCCGGGGTAGCAGAAGCCCATCGGCACGATCGCGAAGCGCGTCTCGTCGTAGAACGTGTCGGGGTCGACGTCGAGCCAGCCGCGCAGCCGCTCGCCGCTCGCGTCGTCCCACGGGATGCCGCTCGCATGGACGCGCGCGCCCGGCGCCTGCCCGACGATCAGGATGCGTGCGTCGCGATGGGCACGCACGACGGGGCGCGGGCCGAGCGGCAGGTCGGCTTCGCAGGCACGGCACGCGCGGATTTCAGTGAGCAGCACGTCGAGCGGCGCGCGCGTGGGTTTCGGCATCGAATCTGATCGGGGACGGGGTAGTCATGCGGCGTCACCCGAGGGATGCGTGCCGGGCGCCGGCAGGCGGCCCGGACAGGCGTGGCGCGGGAGCGCGCCGCCTGCATCACGCGGCGCGCATCACGCCCGCGACGGGCCCGGCGCGCCGCCTTCGGCGACGGCAGCATCATACAACGCGGTTTGCGCGATCGCGCTGGCAATCCCCGCGTCGTCGTGCGAACCGTCGAGCATGCCCCAGCGCCGGTATTGGGACAGGAACCACTCGCCTTCGCGCGGATCGGGGCGGTTCACGGTGCCGCCGTCGTGGAAGCGGAGCGGCAGCGGCGGCACGGCGAACGGCCCCGATCCGTAGTCGCCGAGCAGGCGCGGCGCGATCAGCCGGGCCGGCACGCCGAGCGCGTCGGGCGACGCGAGCCAGTCGGCCGCCTCGCGACGGTGCGTGGGGCTGTCGAGCCATGCGCAGGCATCGACGAGCGTGCGGATCAGCGCGCGGGCGGTGGCCGGATACAGCGCGACGAAATCGCGCCGGGCCGCGAGCACCTTCTCCGGATGATCGGGCCAGATCTCGCTCGTCACGGCCACGGTCCGCCCCGCGCCGCAGGCTTCGGCCACCGC
This sequence comes from Burkholderia puraquae, assembly GCF_002099195.1. Classification (GTDB taxonomy): domain Bacteria; phylum Pseudomonadota; class Gammaproteobacteria; order Burkholderiales; family Burkholderiaceae; genus Burkholderia; species Burkholderia puraquae. The sequence goes on from NZ_NBYX01000001.1 coordinate 303,164, forward strand.
ATGCCACGGCTCGCCGGCGCAAAAGCCGTCGAGCTCGCCGCTGGCGAGCGCGGCCACCATCTCGGGCGGCGGGATCACGACGCTGCGCACGTCGTGCAGCGGATCGACGTCATGCGACGCGAGCCAGTAGTTCAGCCACATCGCGTGCGTGCCGGTCGGGAACGTCTGCGCGAGGAGCGGCTTGCGGCCGAGCGTCGCGAACGCGTCGCGTACGCTGCCGCTGTCGCGATACGCGTCGGCGAGGCCGCGCGACAACGAGATCGCCTGGCCGTTGCGGTTCAGCACCATCAGGGCGGCCATGTCGGCCTGCGGGCCGCCGATCCCGAGCTGCAGCCCGCAGACGAGCCCGTACAGCGCATGCGCCGCGTCGAGCTCGCCGCTCAGCAGCTTGTCACGCACGGCGGCCCACGACGGCTGGCGGCTGAGCTCGAGCGTGAGGCCGTGCCGTGCGCCGAGGTTCAGGCGTTGCGCGACGATCAGCGGGGCCGCGTCGCTCAGCGCGACGAACCCGAGGCGAAGATGTGCGCGTTCCGGCGCGGCGGGAGATGAGGTATCCATGGCGTTCATGACTGGGGTGACGCGTCGAGCAGTTGCCGCGCGACGTCGACGATGCGCAGGCCCTGATCCATCGCGCGCTTGCGCAGCGCTGCGTACGCGTCGTGTTCGGACAGCTTGCGCTGGTCCATCAGCAGGCGCTTCGCGCGGTCGATCAGCTTGCGTTCAGCGAGTTCGCGCTCGACGTCGGCAAGCCGGCGGCGCAGCGCATCGTCGTGCGAGAAGCGGGCGAGCGCGACTTCGAGAATCGGCGCGAGGCGCTCGGCCGACAGCCCTTCGACGAGATATGCGCTGACGCCGGCGCCGACGGCCGCGCGGATCAGCGACTGGTTCGAGTCGTGGCTGAACATCAGCACGGGGCGTGGCGCGGTGGCGTGCATGACCGCGAGCTGCTCGAGCGTGTCGCGCGACGGCGAATCGGTATCGATGATCACGACGTCGGGATGCTGCTCCTCGACGGCTGCCGGCAGGCGCGCGGGCGTTGCGACGTCGTTCAGCATCTCGTAGCCGAGGTGCGCGAGCGCGTCGCCGAGTTCGCCGATCGGTTTGTCGGTGTCGGTGACGAGCAGCACGCGCAGGCGGGTGGAAGAAGCAGACGTACTCATGACGCGAACGGAGGCGGCGAAATCGTGGCGCGATGCGAGCATCGGGGGCTGCGACGCCGTGCGGACATCGTGTCGGTGCCGCGCGCGGCGGCCCGGCGGCCGGCGAGAACGGTGCCGCTGTCTTCATGATAGGTGGGCGGCCGGTGCCGCGTGGTGTCGCGCATGCTACGCGGCCCGGGACAACGCCGTTGCCACCGCGGCGCCCGCATCCGGAACGGCTTGCACGGCCGCTTCGCCGATCGCGCCGCCGACGAGGATCACGGCCGGGCTGCCGAGCCGCGCTTCGGCGATGCCGCGCGCGAGCGCGCCGAGCGTGCCGGTCCAGCGGCGTTCGTCCGGCGTGCCGGCCCATTGCACGGCTGCTGCCGGCGTCGAAGGCGGCAGCGCGGCGAGCAGGCCGGCGGCAATGCTGTCGACGCGGCTCATCCCCATGTAGATCGCGAGGGTGGTGCCGGTTGCCGCGAGCCGCGCCCAGTCGGGTTCGCCGTGGTCCTGGCGGTGCGCGGTGACGAACGTGACGCCCTGGCAATGCTCGCGGTGCGTGAGCGAGATGCCGAGGCTCGCGGCGGCCGCGAAGCCCGACGAGATGCCGTTGACGATCTCGACCGGAATCGCGGCGGCGCGCAGCGACGCGAGTTCTTCGCCGGCACGCCCGAACAGCAGCGCATCGCCGCCTTTCACGCGCACCACGTGCGCGCCGCGCAGCGCGTAGCGGCGCATCAGCTTCTCGATGAATACCTGCGGCGTGGAGCGGCAGCCGCCGCGCTTGCCGACGCGGATCACGCGTGCCTGCGGCGCGAGTTCGACGATGCCGGGCGCGACGAGATCGTCGAGCAGCAGCACGTCGGCAGCGGCCAGCGCCTTCACGGCCTTCAGCGTGAGGAGATCGGGATCGCCGGGGCCGGCGCCCAGCAGCGTGACTTTGCCTGTCGTCATGTCGTGTTCCAGTGCCGCCTGCATGCGGCGGTCGATAGCGCGTTGTCTTGCGCGGCGGCGCCGGGCGGTCGAAACGCAACGGCATCCGGCCGTGCCGCGCACGGGAGGGACACCGTTGTCCTGATCGGCCCGCCGGTACGACGGACATGGTTTGCGGGGACAGCCCACCGGCGCCGTTGCCGGTGTCATGCATCGGGTTCAGCAATATCCGGGCCAACCGCCCTGGCACGTCGCACTGGCGCGGCGGAATCGGCGCGCACCGCGCCGCGCGATGGCCTCGCGTGCGCATGCGGCCGCCGTGCACGGGCAGCCGCAATGCGGTATCGGCGTGCGTCGTGCCCCGTCAGCGCGCACCGCGATGTCGCACGGCGACAGTGCTGCAGCGCACCACATCTGTGCCTCGCTGCATCACGGCGCATCGTGTGCCGCGTGTCGCCGCGCGTCGCACGACGCCCGTCGCGCCTTGCACGGCGGGGCTGCGGGCCCGATTCGCGTCGATATGGCACGGCGTTTGCGTAGGCTGGCTCGGGCGGATCAATGGCGATTCGTCCGGCAGTACCGATTACAGACGCGCCCGGCAACGGGCTTCATGGGCAACGGCGTCCTACGCATCGGGTCTCGACGAGACCGGGTGCGCAGGACGCCGTTTTTCGTTTGGCGGATGACATGACCGACAAAGCTACCCGTATCGATCTCTTCAGCTTCCGCACCGCGCCGATGCGCGCGTTCCACCTGACGTGGATGGCGTTCTTCGTGTGCTTCTTCGCATGGTTTGCGTGCGCACCGCTGATGCCGCTGATCGCGCGCGAATTCCACCTGACAGCGGCACAGGTCGCCAACATCAATATCGCGGCCGTGGCCGCGACGATCGCCGTGCGGCTGCTGGTCGGCCCGCTGTGCGACCGCTTCGGCCCGCGCCGCGTGTACGTCGGCCTGCTGCTGCTCGGCGCGATCCCCGTGTTCGCCGTGTCGTTCACGCACGACTACCTGTCGTTCCTGATCTGCCGGCTCGGCATCGGCGCGATCGGCGCGGGCTTCGTGATCACGCAGTACCACACGTCGGTGATGTTCGCGCCGAACGTGGTCGGCACCGCAAACGCGACGACGGCCGGCTGGGGCAACGCCGGCGCGGGCGCGACGCAGGCGCTGATGCCGCTGCTCGTCGCCGCCGGCCTGATGCTCGGCTTCGGCGAGGATTCGTCGTGGCGTATCGCGCTGGTCGTGCCGGGCGCCGCGATGCTCGTGATGGCCTGGGCGTACTGGCGCTTCACGCAGGATTGCCCGCAAGGCGACTTCGTCGCGCTGCGCAAGGAAGGCGTGACGGTCGACAGCGGCAAGAAGGGCGGCTGGGCGAGCTTCTTCGCGGCCTGCGGCAACTATCGCGTGTGGATGCTGTTCGTCACGTACGGCGCGTGCTTCGGCGTCGAGGTGTTCATCCACAACATCGCCGCGCTGTACTACGTCGATCACTTCAGCCTGTCGCTGAAGGACGCAGGTTTCGCGGTCGGCCTGTTCGGGCTGCTCGCGTTGTTTGCCCGCGCGCTCGGCGGCTGGCTGTCCGACAAGATCGCCGCGCGCCGCAGCCTCGATGTGCGCGCGATGCTGCTGTGCGCGCTGATCGTCGGCGAAGGGCTCGGGCTGGTCTGGTTCTCGTATGCGCAAAGCGTCGGCATCGCACTTGTCGCGATGCTCACCTTCGGCCTCTTCACGCACATGGCCTGCGGTGCGACCTACGCGCTGGTGCCGTTCATCGATCGCAAGGCACTCGGCGGCGTTGCGGGGATCGTCGGCGCGGGCGGCAACGTCGGTGCGGTGGCCGCGAGCTTCCTGCTGAAAGGCGTCGGCGACGTGCAGCACACGCTGAGCCTGCTCGGGCTGGCTGTCACCGCGACCGCGCTGTGCGCGATGGCCGTGCGCTTCAGCGAAGAACACAAGGCACGCGAAGCCGAGCTGCGCGACCGCGCACTGGCTGCCAGCGGCGTCGCGAACTGATCGACCGAAGGAAACGTCACCATGAAAGTCATCGTCATCGGCCACGGCATGGTCGGCCACAAGCTCCTCGAATGCGTCGCGGCGGAAGCAGGCAGCGCGGGCGCGCTGCAGGTCACCGTGCTCGGCGAGGAACCGCGTCCGGCGTACGACCGCGTGCACCTGTCCGAATTCTTCGCGGGCAAGTCGGCGGACGACCTGTCGCTCGTCGAACCCGGCTTCTTCGAGCGTCATCCGCAGTTCGACCTGCGCCTGAACGCGCAAGTGGCATCGATCGACCGCGCTGCGCATACGGTCACGCTCGCGTCGGGAGAAACACTCGCGTACGACAAGCTGGTGCTCGCGACGGGCTCGCGCCCGTTCGTGCCGCCGATGCCGGGGCACGATCGTGACGGCTGCTTCGTGTACCGGACGATCGAGGATCTCGAAGCGATGCAGGCGTGCGGCACGCATGCGAAGCGCGGCGTCGTGATCGGAGGCGGGCTGCTCGGCCTCGAATGCGCGAAGGCGCTGCGCGACATGGGGCTCGATACGCACGTCGTCGAATTCGCGCCGCGGCTGATGGCCGTGCAGGTCGACGACGGCGGCGGCCGGATGCTGCGCGCAAAGATCGAGGCGCTCGGCGTGACCGTGCATACGGGCAAGAACACGCTGGAGATCGTCGATGGCGAGGCAGGCACGCACCGGATGGCGTTCGCCGACGGCTCGCACCTCGACACCGACATGATCGTGTTCTCGGCCGGCATTCGTGCACGCGACGAACTGGCCCGCGCATGCGGGCTCGACATCGGCCCGCGCGGCGGCGTCGCGATCGACGACGCCTGCCGCACGAGCGACGCGGACATCTATGCGATCGGCGAATGCGCGGCCTGGAACGGCATGGTGTACGGCCTCGTCGCACCCGGCTACGACATGGCGCGCGTGGTCGCGAAGCAGCTCGGCGGCGGTGCGAAGGGCGAGGCCGAAGCCGCATTCGCGGGCGCCGACATGAGCACGAAGCTGAAGCTGATGGGCGTGGACGTCGCGAGCATCGGCGACGCGCACGGCACGACGGCCGGCAGTCGCACCTACCAGTACGCGGACGAGCGCCGCCAGGTCTACAAGAAGCTCGTGGTGTCCGACTGCGGCAAGTTCCTGCACGGCGCGGTGATGGTCGGCGACGCAGCCGAGTACGGCACGTTGCTGCAGATGATGCTGAACCGCATCGAGCTGCCCGAGTCGCCGGAATTCCTGATCCTGCCGTCGTCTGGCGGCGTCGCGAAGCCGGCGATCGGCGTCGACGCGCTGCCGGATGGCGCCCAGATCTGCTCGTGCAACAACGTGTCGAAGTCGCAGATCTGCACGGCGGTCGCAGACGGCGCGACGAGCCTCGGCGCGCTGAAGACGTGCACGGGCGCCGGCACGTCGTGCGGCGGCTGCGTGCCGCTCGTCACGCAGATCATGAAGGCCGAGATGAAGAAGCAGGGCCTCGCGGTCAACAACCATCTGTGCGAGCACTTCCCGCATTCGCGCCAGGCGCTGTTCCACCTGATTCGCGTCGAGCGCATCACGACCTTCGACGAACTGCTCGCGAAGCATGGCCACGGCCTCGGCTGCGACGTGTGCAAGCCGGCCGTCGCGGGCATCCTCGCATCGTGCTTCAACGAGTTCGTGCTGAAGAAGGAGCACGCGAGCCTGCAGGATTCGAACGACTACTACCTCGCGAACATCCAGCGCGACGGCACGTACTCGGTCGTGCCGCGCATGCCGGGCGGCGAGGTCACGCCGGAAGGGCTAATCGCCGTGGGGCAGGTCGCAAAGAAGTACGGCCTTTACACGAAGATCACCGGCGGCCAGCGCGTCGACCTGTTCGGTGCGCGCGTCGAGCAGCTGCCGTCGATCTGGGAGGAGCTGATCGCGGCCGGTTTCGAATCGGGCCACGCATACGGCAAGGCCCTGCGCACCGTGAAGTCGTGCGTCGGGTCGACGTGGTGCCGCTATGGCGTCGACGATTCGGTTGGCCTCGCGATCGACCTGGAGAACCGCTACAAGGGGCTGCGCGCGCCGCACAAGATCAAGTTCGGCGTGTCCGGCTGCACGCGCGAGTGTGCGGAAGCGCAGGGCAAGGACGTCGGCATCATCGCGACCGAGAAGGGCTGGAACCTGTACGTGTGCGGCAACGGCGGGATGAAGCCGCGCCACGCGGAACTGCTCGCGTCCGACCTCGACCGCGCCACGCTGGTCCGCTATATCGACCGCTTCCTGATGTTCTACGTGCGCACCGCCGACCGGCTGCAGCGCACCAGCGTGTGGCGCGACAACCTCGAAGGCGGCCTCGACTACCTGATCGACGTCGTCGTGCACGACCGGCTCGGGATCGGCGCCGAACTCGAAGCCGACATGCAGCACGTGGTCGACACCTACGAGTGCGAATGGAAGAAGGCCGTCACCGATCCCGACACGCGCAAGCGCTTCCGCCACTTCGTGAACAGCGACGCGCCGGATACGACCATCGAATTCGTCGAGACGCGCGGCCAGATCCGGCCCGCGACGCCCGGCGAACGTACGGGCGGCAAGCCCGTGTCGATTCCGGTCGTCGCCGTTGGCGCGACGCAAGCCGTAACCGAACCCGCAACCGCTTGACCCTGACCGACACCAGCGTCTTTTCCAAGGAGCCCGTCATGAACGATCGTCTTCCGCTGTCCTGGACCCGCGTGTGCCCGCTCGACGACATCGTGCCGAACACCGGCGTGTGTGCACTCGTCAACGGCGAGCAGGTCGCGGTTTTTCACGTCGCGCATGCCGAAGCAGGCGGCGTGTTCGCGATCGACAACGTCGATCCCGTGTCGCAGGCGGCCGTGATGTCGCGCGGGCTGATCGGCAGCCTCGGCGAGCGTGTCGTCGTCGCGTCGCCGCTGTACAAGCAGCATTTCGACCTGCGCACCGGCGAATGCCTCGAGGCGCCCGAGCAGTCGGTGAGCGCGTATCCGTCGCGGGTCGAGGACGGCTTCGTGTGGATCGCAGCCTGATCGCCCCGGAGCGCGCATGACCGCCACCCCCGTCAAGAGCGTGTGCCCGTACTGCGGCGTCGGCTGCGGAATGGTGCTGCACGTCGAGGATGGCGAAGTCGTCAAGGTATCCGGCGACGCCGACCATCCAACCAACTTCGGGCGGCTGTGCACGAAGGGCTCGTCGGCACACGTCGCGTTGCGCCGCTCCGGGCGGCTCGATCGCGCGTTCGTGCGGCGCGCGCGGGAGGACGATCTCGTGCCGCTGCCGGCCCGCGACGCGATCGCCGAGACTGCGCGCCGCATGCGCGCGGTGCTCGACGCGCACGGCCCGGATGCCGTGTCGTTCTACGTATCGGGGCAGATGTCGATCGAGGCGCAATACCTCGTCAACAAGCTCGCGAAGGGCTTTGTCGGCACCAACAACATCGAGTCGAACTCGCGCCTCTGCATGGCGAGCGCGAGCACCGGCTACAAGCAGTCGCTCGGCGCGGACGGCCCGCCCGGGTCGTACCAGGATTTCGATCGCGCGAACCTGTTCTTCGTGATCGGCGCGAACATGGCCGACTGCCATCCGATCCTGTTCCTGAGGATGATGGATCGCGTGAAGGCCGGCGCGAAGCTGATCGTCGTCGATCCGCGCCGCACGGGCACGGCCGACAAGGCCGACCTGTTCCTGCAGATCCGGCCGGGCACCGATCTCGCGCTGACCAACGGGCTGCTGCACCTGCTGCATGCGAACGGCCGCACCGACGGCGCGTTCATCGATGCGTACACCGAAGGCTGGGACGCGATGCCCGCGTTCCTCGCCGACTACACGCCCGAGCGCGTCGCGGCGATCACGGGGCTCGCGGAGGCCGATCTCCGCACCGCCGCGCAATGGATCGGCGACGCGCAGGAATGGATGAGCTGCTGGACGATGGGGCTCAACCAGAGCACGCACGGCGTGTGGAACACCAACGCGATCTGCAACCTGCATCTCGCCACGGGCAAGATCTGCCGCACCGGCAGCGGCCCGTTCTCGCTGACCGGCCAGCCGAACGCGATGGGTGGCCGCGAGATGGGCTACATGGGCCCCGGGCTGCCGGGCCAGCGCTCGGTGGCGTCCGACGAAGATCGCCGGTTCGTCGAGAACCTGTGGCGCGTGCCGGCCGGCACGCTGCGCAAGGAGACGGGGCAAGGCACGGTCGACCTGTTCTCGCGGATGGCGGCCGGCGATATCAAGGCATGCTGGATCGTCTGCACGAACCCGGTTGCAACCGTGCCGAACCGGCAGAACGTGATCGCTGGGTTGCAGGCCGCCGAGCTCGTGATCGCGCAGGATGCATTCCTCGACACCGAGACCAACCGCTACGTGGACATCCTGCTGCCCGGCGCGCTGTGGGCCGAGGGCGACGGCGTGATGATCAACTCCGAGCGCAACATGACGCTGATGCGCGCGGCGGTCGCGCCGCCGGGCGACGCGCTGCCCGACTGGCGCATCGTCGCGGAAGTCGCGCGCGCGATGGGCTTCGGCGATGCGTTCGACTATGCGTCGGCGGCCGACGTGTTCGACGAAATCGTCCGCTTCTCGAATCCGGCGACCGGCTACGACCTGCGCGGCGCGAGCCACGCGGCGCTGCGCGACGGGCCCGTGCAGTGGCCGGTCGCACCGGGCACCGCGCGCGAGCGGCACCCGATCCGCTACCTGAACGACGGCGTGAGCCAGCCGCTGCGCGCGGCCGCCGGCGGCAACGACGCGCCGCGCATTGCGTTCCCGACGCCGTCGGGCAAGGCGCGCTTCTTCGCGCGGCCGCATGTCGATCCGGCCGAGCTGCCCGACGACACGTTCCCGATCGTGCTGAACACGGGGCGGCTGCAGCATCAATGGCACACGATGACGAAGACGGGCAAGGTCGCGATGCTGAACAAGCTCAACCCGCGCCCGTTCGTCGAGCTGCACCCGGACGATGCGAGCGCGCTCGGCATCGCCGCGAAGGACAGCGTCGAGATCCGCTCGGCGCGCGGCCGCGCGGTGCTGCCGGCCGTCGTGACCGAGCGCGTGCAGCGCGGCAACTGCTTCGCGCCGATGCACTGGAACGACGTGTACGGCGACGACCTGTGCATCAACGCGGTGACGAACGACGCGATCGATCCCGAATCGCAGCAACCCGAACTGAAATACTGCGCGGTCGCGCTCCGGCGCGTCGAGACCGATGCGTTCGCGTCCGCCGACGAAGAAACGGCGCAACCGGATGCCCGCGCCGACGACGTGCGGCCCGCACCGGCGCGGGTGCAGGCGACTGCTTCACAGGAATCCGACATGGCAGACATCGACACTTTCGCGGCCGCGCTCGGCGTGGCCGACCTCGCGCCGCCACCGTTGACGGACACCGAACGGCTGTACGTGGCCGGCCTCGTGAGCGGGCTGAAGGCGAGCGCCGGCCGGCGCGAAGGCAGCGTGCCCGTGCTGCCCGCCAGCGCGCCGTTGACGCCGCCGGTGCGGTTCTGGCTCGACGGGATGCTCGCGGGCCTGTTCAGCCGCTCGCTGCCCGTCAGTGGGCAGATCGCCGCGGCGCCCGCGCTGCCGGCCGACGCTGCCGCATCCGGCGGCGTGCGGATCGTGCGCACGCGGCCGAAGGTCGTGCTGCTGTGGGCATCGCAGACGGGCAACATCGAATCATTGACCGAGGATTACGCGACGCAGCTGATGAACGCGGGCTTCGAGATCCGCACGGCGTGCATGTCCGACTATCCGGTGGCGTCGCTGGCCGGCGCGCAATACGTGCTGCTGATGACGAGCACGTTCGGCGACGGCGACGCGCCCGACAACGGCAGCGAATTCTGGGAAGCGCTGCAGGCCGGCAGCGCCGCGCGCCTCGACGGCGTGCACTTCGCGGTGCTCGCGTTCGGCGATCGCAACTACGACCAGTTCTGCGGCCATGGCCGCCGGCTCGACGCGCGGCTCGCGGAACTCGGCGCGGCGCGTCTCTGCGCGCGCGTCGATTGCGACGTCGAATTCCAGCGCGATGCCGACCAGTGGCTCGAACGCGTCGTCGCGCGGATCAAGGAGGCCGATGCCGCGCTGCACGCGGTGCCGTCCGGCGGGATGAGCCCGTCGGGGCTGCTGCCGTCGAAGGCGCATCCGGCGCCGTCGAAGCTCGTCGCGAACCTGCGGCTCAACCGTCCGGGCGCGGCGAAGGACACGCGCTACGTGTCGCTGTCGACCGAAGGCGCGAACCTCGAATACGAAACCGGCGATGCGCTCGGCGTATGGCCGACCAACTGCCCGGAGCTGGTCGACGAACTGCTGTCCGTCACCGCGCTGAAGGCCGATGCCCCCGTGCCGGTGGCGGGCGTCGGCGACGTGCGCCTCGGCGATGCGCTCGCGCGTCATTTCGACATCACGCGCCCGCATCCGGACACGCTCGCGTTCATCGCGTCGCGCAGCACCAACGGCGCGCTGAAGTCGCTGCTCGGCGACGACCGCAAGGGCGACCTGAAGCAATGGCTGTGGGGGCAGCAGCTCGCGGACGTGCTGCACGAGTTTCCGGTCGAACTGTCGGGCGCGGAGCTGGTCGGCATGCTGAAGCGCATGCAGCCGCGCCTGTACTCGATCGCATCGAGCCCGAGCGCGCACCAGGGCGAGATCCACCTGACCGTGTCGGCCGTGCGCTATCACAACGGCCGGCGCGCGCGCAAAGGTGTCGCATCGACGTTCCTCGCCGATCGCGCGGACGACGGCCGCGTGCCGGTGTTCGTGCAGAAGTCCGCGCATTTCCGGCCGCCGGTGAACGGCGACGTGCCGATCGTGATGGTCGGCCCCGGCACCGGCGTTGCGCCGTTCCGCGGCTTCCTGCACGAGCGGCGCGCGCGCGGCGCGCGCGGGCGCAACTGGCTGTTCTTCGGCGAGCAGCACGCGCAGACCGACTTCTACTACGGCGACGAGCTGGGCGCGATGCGCGACAGCGGTTTCCTGACGCGGCTTGACCTCGCGTTCTCGCGCGACCAGGCCGACAAGATCTATGTACAGGACCGGATGCGCGAGCAGGGCGCCGAGCTGTTCGCGTGGCTCGAGGAAGGTGCGCACTTCTACGTGTGCGGCGATGCGGCGCGGATGGCGAAGGACGTCGATGCGGCGCTGAAGGCGGTGGTCGCCGAGCATGGCGGCATGTCGGACGAAGCCGCGAACGATTATGTCGCGCGGCTTTCGAAGGCGCGGCGCTACATGCGGGACGTGTATTGATCCGAACGTGCGGGGAACGAGGGGCGTCGAACGGTACCGCGTTGAGCGGGTGAAAGCGTGATGCGCGAATCTAGCTCATGGCAGTCGTCTGTTGTTACTCGGTACTTTCCGTGGCTTCCCACTGCGCCAGAAGCTCGGCTGGAATTGCCGTGACGACCTCAGCGTAAGGCTTGCCGACGAACCGCTCCGCACGTTTGAGCAACACGGGAATCGGGCTGCTGGGTTCGTGGGTCTCGAACCACGTTCGCGCCGAACGAATCAGCGTGAGCGCGGCCTGGCGGTCCGCCGGTGCGGATCTCGCTTGGGCCGTTATGTGGTCAGTGGCGGCAACCGTTCGGTCATTCACCGGTTCGAGCTGCACTGACGCATCGCTCTTTGACGATTCGTCGTGGGCTAGCGCAGGATCGTGGGCTTCTTCCACCTGTTCGAGTGTGTTCGCCGACGGGGCGACACTCAGCTTGCCGAGGAGTCGCGTGAGTGACGCCAGATCCGGTAGATACCCTTCGAGATGACGGGCGCACCACGCATCGACTGCAGCGAGATGCGTAATCGCATCATCGAAAGCCGCCATCACCTCGGGCTGCAGGGCGCGCACATCCAGCAACTGCTGTGTAACGGACTCGGGCGCGAGGGCATCGGCGGGGCGAGGATGCGCAAAGGCACGCTCGACATCGCGCACCTGCAGTCGCGCGCGTGTCGACTTCGAAAGCACGATCTCGCGCACGTCTGCAAGCAGTCCCTCCGGATCGGCGAGCGCCTGTATCGCATTCATCCGCATTTCACGTGCGGCGTCGCGCCCCCCGTCGGCATCGGGCTGTGGATGTACCTGTTCGGCAAACGCATCGAGCCAGGCGGCCAACAATCTCGTGCCATCTGCGAGACCTGTGGCACCGGCGAGCCGTGTGCGACACCGCGTATACAGCACGGCGACCCGAATATCTTTCGTCCGCAGCATGAGCCGCCGGCAGTCGCGCTCGAGCTCGCTCCAGTTGACGGGATCGGGTGCGCCGACGAACGCGCCGTACTGCACGTCCTGTCTGGGTGCCGCACTCGCGAACAGCACGACGAAATCGTGGTCGTATTCGAGGTCCGGGCCGCAGGGCATGGAATCGCTCACGGGCGCGAGCCAGTCGTGATGCGGCGTGTCGTTCGCGGTACCTTGACCGGATACGGACTGTCGGGTTGATTGCTTTTTGCTCATGGTCGATTGTCGGATTCAGTCGTGCGTTGTTCGAAATGCCGCACGTAACGCTCGGGTTCGAACCGCATGCCGGTAATCGGCCGGTCGGATCTCGGGCGCCCCAGCCATCCGGACCATCCCATGCGTTGCCGGCCGCCCATCACGGCCGGCGGCGCGCTTTCGGGCTTGATGCGCAGTTCAAGTTCCCATTCAAGTTCGTAGCCGACGAATGCACGCACCCATTCGACGAGGCGCGGCAGATCCTCGCCTTGCGGCGTGAAGCGCAAATACGCGTCGAGATCGATGGGGCCGATCACGATGCGGAACCGGTGCTGACGGTCCGGCGCCACGCGACCGAGCATCGCGGCTTGCCCCATCGTCGCGGCGGGGCCCGGCCGGCCCATGCGTCCCTGATCGGCCGGGGCGATCTCGATCCAGTGGAACACGTTCTCGTCGATCGCGACCGGCACGCCAAAGTAGTGCTCGAGTGTGGCGCGCAGTCCGTCCACGTTGCGCGACTCGCGTACGAGGTGCGCGGAGGCCGCCAGTCGAGCGTGCGAGGGCAAAGGCCGCCGCCCGATTTCGGTGGTGTCGTGGCCCGTCAGGCTCGCGATGTAGAACGAAAACCGCTCGTCGTTTTTCCGGTCGAGACCGGCTGTCGACTGTGCCGATGCCCACGCGCGATAGAACAGCGTCAGGAATCGGTGATGGAAGATGTCGAAGAAGTCGACCGTCGTCGTGTCGCGACGGCTCTCTTCGCGTTCACGCGCCCATTCGGTCACATGGATCGGCATCGGCCCGTTCGGCCCGAGCATACCGAGACCGAAGAGCCGCAACTTGAGCCGTCCCGCCGCTTCCTGGACGCTGGCGATTTCGCGCGGCGCGAAAGCGAGACTCGGCTGTTGTCCGAGCCGGAACGGCTCGGCCTGTGGTCGGCGAGCGGTGCCGACCGGGTCGACCGCGGGATTCGCGCCGATGCGTCGCAGCAGTGACAGGAACCCGAAGCGCCACGGCTCCGTTTGAATACGCTTCAGCAGGTCGGGCGAAAGCATGCTGTCGCGCACGAGCGCCGGCAGAGTGGCACGTTCCATCACAGCACCCCGCGTGTCCCGGTGCGTACGGGCCAGCGTGCGATACGGCCACGCTGCATCGAATGCAATTCGGTCTGCGTGAAGCTGTTGATCGACACGTGCCGTGCCAGCCAGTGCTCGAGAATCGTACCGAACAGATAGGGGCTCACACCGGAGAAACCGGTCTCGTCGACCGTTACCGCACACTCGATGCCACGCCCGAACGTCATTGGGCCCGTGCCCGGCAGCTTGCGAGTTACCGCACGAGTATTGACGCCGACGAGGCTTTCGATCTGCCGCAGTTGTTCATTGTTGTCGTTCGACACGGTCAGGCGCAGCAGATCGCGTAATCCCTGCCCCCCGTCGCGGTGATCGAGGCCTTCGAGCGGCAGGTAGTTGAAGTTGAGCTGGCGGATCAGGCGCCACGCCATCTCTCGCTCCGCATACGGCGCTTTGGGCGGACTCGGCGGGCGAATGAGACCAATACTTTCGACTGGCGTGGACGCGTCGGTTGCCAGGTCGCGCACGCCATTGCGCGGCACGAGCGTGGCGAGATCGCGGTTCGTCAGCAGCGCAACGACCGACAGAAAACGGATGTCCTTGCCATACGGCGCCTCGTTTTGATCAACCAGCGAGAGGAACACTTCGGTGCCGACATAGGGCGTTCGTGTGCCGTAACGACGCGCAGAATCGGACACGATACGCCGTTCGCGCCGTGTCGAGAAGTACCGGCCGTGATTACCTTCGTCGTTGTTCAGTGTCTGATAGAGCGGGCGGAATTCCAGTTCGTTCGAGGTTGCAGCGACCTGTCCATGCACAGTCTCGACCGAGAACACTTCGTAATCGAGCGGTGCGAGCCGGGCGGGCACCAGATGAGACTCGGTCTCGCGGGGAGAAATCTCGATGCGGTCGGTGTGCCGTTTGAAGAGATTGATGACGGGCGTGCAGAACAGTGCGAAACGCGACGCATTGACGAGGTTCGCGAGCTGGCCCGGCGCTCTGTCGAGCAGCACGACGATTTCGACTTCACGGCGGTTCACGCGAGACAGCCCTTCCGCCAGACCGTTGAGTGCGAAGAACCAGAACCGCGCCGGGCACGCGAAGTATTCGTGTAGCAGGTTATGGCCGTGAAACTTCGTCCAGGTCAGTGGCAGCAAGTTCTGATCGGTGCGCAAGCCCTCGTGTTCGATCGCGCCGTGCGTCACGGCGGCGGGAGCGCGCGCCGGTACGCCGAATTCACCCGGCGCGGCAATCACGGACGCGACGCCGGCGACGTGCAGCAGCTCGAACAGGTGAGAGGCGACCTGTTCGTCGCCGGCCAGATACACGGGCAGCCGATCGAGCCCCTTCAGATCGGCGATGCGCATGTCACCTGTCGTCGCCAGCCGCAGCCGCAATGCGCCGCGCACCTGTCGGTCGGGCGGAACATAGCGATCGAGCGCCGGGATGTCGGGCGGAATGCCCGTCAGGCGTGCATCGGTGATCGTGAGCGGCCAGAGCGTGACGTCCTGGCCGCTCGTAAACTGGCAGGCGGTTTTTTCGCCATCGGGAACCCGTGCCTTGAACGACGTGCCGCGCGCGATACGGTAGCCTGCGGCCAGATTGCCTTCGGCCTGGCCGGGATACAGTCGCGCGACCGCGATCGACGGCGTGGGCGCGACGTAATTCGGGTAGATCACTTCGAGTAGCCGCCCCGTGAAGCGCGGAAACTCCGCATCGAGCTTGAGCTGCATGCGTGCGGCCATGAAGCAGAACGACTCGATCAGACGCTCGACGTAGGGGTCTGCCACTTCGCCGGCCTGCATGCCGAGCCTGCGCGCGATTTTCGGGTGTGCCTGTGCGAACTCGGTGGCGAGCTCGCGCATGTAGATGAGTTCCTGGTTGTAATAGTCGAGTAGTCGCGGGTCCATCGGAAAGGTCTCGTTTTGTCGTTATGCCGTGTCTACCCGGAGCGCATGCCGGTGATCTGGATCTCGCTCGTTTCGAGATCGAGCGAGCTCTGCACCATGAATTCGAGCGGATACGGGTCCATGTGAACCAGGCCGCGCACTTCGAACGCGAGCACATTGTGATGACCGCTGGCGTCGTCACCCTGATGGGGCGACACCACCAGCGAGTCGGCGATCAGCCGCGGCTCGAAATCGATGATGGCCCGCCGGATCATCTGCTCGATGTCGTTCCACTGGCGCGACGCGAGAAAGGTGCCGGCGAGCGGTGGCACGCCGAAATTGACGGTGGACGCGGCCACCTGCGGGTGGCGCTCGCGCTCGATTCGGTCTTCGATGCTGGTCGTGTTCAGC
The DNA here is from genome assembly GCF_002099195.1 of Burkholderia puraquae. Classification (GTDB taxonomy): domain Bacteria; phylum Pseudomonadota; class Gammaproteobacteria; order Burkholderiales; family Burkholderiaceae; genus Burkholderia; species Burkholderia puraquae. Next base: position 319,011 of record NZ_NBYX01000001.1, read on the forward strand.
AGATAGGCGAGATCGCGCTGGACGATATCGCGCATCTGCTTGCGCGTGACGGCATATTCTTCGGGGGCTTCGACGAGTCGATGCGGCGCGTCGTCCCGCAGCCGGTCAAGCAGCGTCGGCATCAGATGCGCGTTTGCTCGTCGTGGCGGGCGCGCGACGAGCGAGTCGCCCCGCGCGGGATGCCGCTTGCGTTCAGTCATCGACCGGTTCTCCGGTGGTGGTGGCCGCCACACACGAGCCAAATGATGCGCGGGCCAGTTCGAAGAGACCGAAATCGCCGCGATCCGTTGTCCAGCGCGTGACCGGACGGCTCTCCGGCTGCAAATGGCCTCTTCATGCTTCGTCCTTGCGTACCGGCGCGGACAGCGGGCTGTCGACCGACAGCGCGTGATGCTCACGCCGGGTGAGCGCGGGCGGCAGAGGTGGGGCGCGGCGGGCTTGGGCCGCATGGAATTCGGCCGGCGCAAAGAGGCGCAACACTTCCGGAACGGATTCGACTTCCAGACCACGCATCAAACTCTGCTCCAGCTGTCCGAACGCGTCCTCGAGATTGTGCTTGCCTGATAGCAGCACTTCGATGGACCCAGCGCTGGCTGGGTTTGTCGGCGTCGGCTGCACGTCGTGCAAATCGGGCATCACTGAGGCAACAGGTGTCGCAGGGGAGTCCAGCTGTTCGCCCCATGAGCCGGACAGGGCGGTGTGCGGGTCCGTCAGCGCGCGCCAGTATTGCGCATGAAGCGTTTCGAAGAGGGCGTCGGTGTGCTCGGGAAACGGCATCGCCTGCGATCCGGTGCCGCGCTTTCCCCGGACGTCATGCCCGCTCATACCGTGGCAGCCGATCAGATCGAGGATCGACTTATTGCGGCCCGCGAGATCCGATGGTTGGAACAGCAGAGAGCAGGCGCCGTCTTCTTGCTTCTCGGGATCGCACGAATCGTTACGCAGCGCGGGCTCGGCAAGCGAGGTGTCGGGTTCGCGGTGCCATGGCAAGCGGAATGAGCGCATGGAAGAGTCAGTGATGACGGAATGCGCATTTTACTCATGGGGGTGTGTGATCCGTCCATTTTTAAATTGGTTATCTCTATTTTAAAAAATTATCGAGATTTAATCTCGAAATAATAGATTAATAGGGTGACGGAATTTATCTTGTTGAATATCAAGATAGAGTGGCACTCGATGAGGGATCGTAAAAAATAGAGCTCACATTGGTTGTAAAGATTGTCATTTAAATCAATGGATTGGAGGTCTTGCCGCCCGGCGTAATTTCGTTATTGAGCGGTGCGGGTGACCGGGGGAATATCTTTTTTGGAATAGGTCGGCAGGGAATGTTTCGGTGGGGGCTCGCCCATTTCTATGGGTTGACGGCGGCAAGAAATAATTGAAATAATGCGCGGCCTGAGAGGCTTTCATATTCTTTATGTTTGAAACGCGGCAGTAGACCAATGCCGCCTGAGTAGGATTCCTGATCGCTCCGGCCAGAGCGAGGAACATACCGAATCAACAACAAGAAGGTTCGCATGACGATTTCACGCCAGGTGCTGTTCGGCAAGCTCGGGGTTCAGCTTTACCGCAGCATCGAATCGGCGACACAGTTCTGCAAGCTGCGCGGTAATCCGTACGTGGAACTCGTCCACTGGTTGCATCAGCTCATGCAGCAACCCGATAGTGATCTGCATCGCATCGTGCGGCACGCCGGCATCGATCGCGACGCACTGGATCGGGATTTCGCAACAGCGTTGGCCGCGCTGCCGGCCGGCGCCAGTTCGATCAGCGATTTCTCGTGGCACATCGAGACGGCGATCGAACGCGCGTGGGTGCTCGCGACGCTGAGTCATGGCGATCGCCGCGTGCGCGGCGCATGGCTCGCCGCTGCGCTTGTCTCGACGCCCGAGTTGCGGCGCGTTCTACTGTCAATCTCTCCCTCGTTCGGCAAAATTCCTGTCGACAGGCTGCGCGATGAATTGCCTGCATGGATCGACGGCTCGCCCGAAGCCGCCGATGCACCGTACGACCACAGCGACTTTTCGATGGCAACGCCGGGCGAGGCGTCCGGAGCGATTCCAGTCGTATCGAAGGGCGGTTCGCTCGACCAGTACTGCGCAGACCTGACAGCGCGCGCTCGCGCGGGCGAGATCGATCCGGTCATCGGCCGTGAACTCGAGATTCGCACGATGATCGACGTCCTGTTGCGCCGTCGGCAGAACAATCCGCTGATAACAGGGGAGGCCGGCGTCGGCAAGACGGCCGTCGTGGAAGGACTTGCCCGCGCGATTGCATCCGGCGATGTGCCGCCGAAGCTGGCCGACGTGCGACTGCTGTCGCTCGACGTTGGTGCATTGCTCGCTGGCGCGAGCATGAAAGGGGAGTTCGAAGCGCGCCTCAAAGGGCTGCTCGAAGCCGCTGCAAAATCCCCGGCGCCGGTGATCCTCTTCATCGACGAGATTCACACGCTGATCGGTGCGGGCGGTCAAGCGGGTACGGGCGATGCCGCCAATCTGCTGAAGCCCGCGCTTGCACGTGGCACGATCCGGACGATCGGCGCGACGACCTGGGCCGAGTACAAACGCCACATCGAGAAAGATCCGGCGCTTACGCGACGCTTCCAGGTGCTGCAGGTTGCGGAGCCGTCCGAGGCTGCCGCGGTCGATATGGTGCGCGGGCTCGTGCAAACGTTTTCGCGGCATCATGGCGTCGTGGTGCTCGACGAAGCGATCCGCGCGGCGGTGACGCTCTCGCACCGTTACATTCCGTCGCGTCAGCTGCCGGACAAGGCCATCAGCCTGCTTGACACCGCCTGTGCGCGCGTGGCGCTGTCGCAGCATGCCGCGCCGCGCGAACTGGACGATGTGCGCCAGCGTTTCGCGGCCGCCCGTGCCGAGGAAGCGTTGCTCGTGCAGGAAGCCCGCATCGGCCTGGATACCGACAGGGCGCTGACGGCCGTGCGCGCGCGCATCGATACGTTGGCGAGCGAAGAGGCGGCGATCGAGCATCGCTGGCGCGCTCAGGCGGCTGCCGCACAGACGCTGCTGGCCGCGCGCGAAGCCATTGAACCCCACGACGGCGAAACCCCGCCGGACGACGCGGCAGCGCTTCCGAAGCTGCGCGAACTCGAACGCGCGCTCGCGGCGCTGCAAGGCGATGCGCCGCTCGTCTTCCCCGAGGTCGACGAGGCGATCGTCGCGGCAATCGTATCCGACTGGACCGGAATCCCTGTCGGCCGCATGGTGACCGACGAGGTCGCCGCGGTGCGCACGCTCCCCGACACGCTCGCGGCACGCGTGATTGGCCAGACTGACGCGCTGCGTCAAATTGGCGAACGTGTGCAGACCGCACGCGCAGGTCTCACGAACCCGAAGAAACCGCTCGGAGTATTCCTGCTCGCCGGGCCCTCTGGCGTCGGCAAGACGGAAACCGCGCTGGCGCTCGCCGAAGCGCTGTACGGTGGTGAACAGAACCTGATCGCGATCAACATGAGCGAGTATCAGGAGGCACACACCGTCTCGGGCCTGAAGGGTGCGCCTCCGGGTTATGTCGGCTACGGCGAGGGCGGGGTGCTGACCGAAGCGGTGCGCCGCCGCCCGTATTCGGTCGTATTGCTCGACGAGATCGAAAAGGCCCACCGCGACGTGCACGAGATGTTCTTCCAGGTATTCGACAAGGGCTACATGGAGGACGGCGACGGCCGCTATATCGATTTCCGCAATACGACGATCCTGCTCACGAGCAACGTCGGTTCCGAACTGAGCACGGGCCTCTGTGCCGATCCGTCGCTTGCGCCGGATCAGGATGGTTTGCGGGAAGCGCTGACGCCCGAACTCCTCAAGGCTTTCCCTGCGGCATTCCTCGGGCGCGTGACCGTCGTGCCCTATCGGCCACTTGCCGACGGTACGCTCGCCAGCATCGTTCGCCTGCATCTGGGGCGCGTCGTCCAGCGTATGGTCGCCAGCCACGACATTGCGCTGACGTACGGCGAGGATGTCGTCGATTACATCGTCGGCCGTTGTCTCGTGCAGGAGACCGGCGCACGCGTGTTGATCGGATTCATCGAGCAGCATGTGCTCCCCCGCTTGTCCGCGCTGTGGCTCGATGCCTTCGCGTCGAAGCAGACCCTGTCGCGCATTGCGATAGGCGTGGTCGACCCGTCCGGCGCGCCGACTCAGGCTCTCACGTTCGAGCCAACCGCCCTTCATTCAGACGAGCCGGTTCGCTGAGCTCGCCGTCCAACCACCACCGTTCAGGAGCTTCATTCATGGCCGCTTCCAGCAGTTCGCAGAAATTCATTGCGCGCAACCGTGCGCCGCGTGTGCAGATCGAGTACGACGTCGAGGTCTACGGCTCGGAGAAGAAGGTCGAGCTGCCGTTCGTGATGGGTGTGCTCGCCGATCTGTCGGGCAAGCATCCGGTCGAACCGCTGCCGACGGTATCGGATCGGCATTTTCTCGAAATCGACATCGACAATTTCGATGAGCGCATGAAGGCGATCCGGCCGCGCGTCGCGTTCGCGGTGCCGAACACGCTGACGGGCGACGGCCAGATGATGGTCGACATGACCTTCGAGAGCATGGAGGATTTTTCGCCTGCCGCGATCGCACGCAAGGTCGAGCCGCTGCGCCAACTGCTTCAAGCGCGTACGCAACTCGCCAATCTGCAAACCTACATGGACGGCAAGTCGGGGGCGGAGGCGCTTGTTACGCAGTTGCTGCAAGACCCGGCGCTGCTTAAATCGCTGGCCGCCGCGCCGAAGCCCGAGCGGCAAGCGGACGAAACTGTCGAGCAAGACGGCAACAACTGACAACGAACCGACAAAGGATGACCATCATGGCGAAACAGGAAGCACGGTCCGCAGTTGCGCAGACAGCCACCGAGTCCGATTTCACTCAGTTGCTGGAGCGCGAGTTCCGCCCGAAGACCGACGACGCGCGCGAGGCCGTCGAACTGGCCGTTCAGACGCTCGCCGAGCAGGCGCTGGTTCAGACGGCGACGATCAGCGACGATGCGTACAAGAGCATTGCGGCGATCATCGCGCAGATCGATCACAAGCTCTCCGAGCAGATCAACCTGATCCTGCATCACGCGGATTACCAGGCGCTCGAATCCGCCTGGCGCGGCCTGAATCACCTCGTGGCGAACACCGAAACCGACGAGCACCTGAAGATCCGCTTCATGGATGTCTCGAAGGCCGAGCTGCATCGCACGATGCGCCGCTACAAGGGCCTGGCCTGGGATCAGAGCCCGCTCTTCAAGCAGATATACGAACAGGAGTACGGCCAGCTCGGCGGCGAGCCGTACGGGTGTCTCGTTGCTGACTACTACTTCGACCATACGCCGCCGGACGTCGATCTGCTCGGCTCGATCGCGAAGGTCTCGGCTGCCGCGCACACGCCGTTCATCACCGGCGCCGCACCGTCGGTTCTGCAGATGGAGTCGTGGCAGGAACTGGCGAATCCGCGCGACCTGACGAAAATTTTCACGCAGAACCTCGAATACACCGCGTGGAACTCGATGCGCAACACCGAAGATGCGCGCTATGTGGGGCTTGCGATGCCGCGATTCCTCGCGCGCTTGCCGTATGGCGCGAAGACCAACCCGGTCGACGAATTCGATTTCGAGGAAGACACGAATGGTTCGGATCACGGTCGCTACGGCTGGGCAAACGCCGCATACGCGATGGGCGTGAACATCAACCGCTCGTTCAAGCAGTACGGCTGGTGCTCGCTGATTCGCGGCGTCGAATCGGGCGGCACGGTCGAGAACCTGCCGACCCACACGTTCCCGACCGACGACGGCGGCGTCGACATGAAGTGCCCGACCGAAATCGCGATCTCGGACCGACGCGAGGCCGAGCTGTCGAAGAATGGCTTCATTCCACTCGTGCACCGCAAGAACACCGATCACGCGACCTTCATCGGCGCCCAATCGCTGCAGAAGCCGGCCGAGTATCACGATGCGGACGCGACGGCCAACGCGAACCTTTCCGCACGCCTGCCGTACCTGTTCGCGTGCTCGCGTTTCGCGCACTACCTGAAGTGCATCGTGCGCGACAAGATCGGCGCGTTCAAGGAGCGCGAGGACATGCAGCGCTGGCTGAACGAATGGATCATGCATTACGTCGACGCCGATCCGACCAACTCGTCGCAGGAGACGAAGGCGCGCCGGCCGCTCGCGGCCGCTGAAGTGGTGGTCGAGGAGGTCGAGGGCAACCCCGGCTACTACAACTCGAAATTCTTCCTGCGCCCGCACTTCCAGCTCGAAGGGCTGACCGTCTCGCTGCGGCTCGTAACGAAGCTGCCGTCGATCAAGGAAGCGGCTTAACCATCCGGAAGGCGCAGCAGGGCCGGACATCGAATGGCTTCGGTAGACGATGATCGGCCGGTTTACAACCACTTAATAAAAGGAGTACTACGCATGGCACAAGACATTTTCCTGAAGATCGACGGCATCAACGGTGAATCGCTCGACGACAAGCACAAGGACGAAATCGAAGTTCTGACCTGGGAGTGGGATATCCAGCAGGAATCGACGATGCACGCCGGTAGCGGCGGCGGTGCCGGCAAGGCAACGGTCAAGGATCTGACGTTCGAACATAACATCGACCGCGCCAGCCCGAACCTGATGAAGTACGCGCTCACGGGCAAGCACATCGACCAGGCAACGCTGGTGATGCGCAAGGCCGGCGGCAACCCGCTTGAGTATCTGAAGCTCACGATGAGCGACGTGATCGTCACGCGCGTGAAACCGTCGGGCAGCAAGAACGACGCGGAAAAGAGCCGTGAGTCGGTGTCGCTGTCGTTCGCGAAGGTCAAGCAGGAGTACGTCGTGCAGAACGCGCAGGGCGGCAGCGGTGGTGCCGTGACCGCGAGCTTCGACATCAAGGGCAACAAGGAAGCGTAATCGCGTGGATGCCTCACAACCGGCGCGGGCACATCGCCTTCGCCGGTTGCCGGGCGCCCGTACTGTCAACGAGGGGTCATCGCTGCATGCGTTTGATACTGACCGTCGCCACATTCACCTGCGCGCTCGCGCTTTGCGCTTGTGCAAGCAGTGGCGAGCCGAAGCCGAAGGAGCCGATCCGGCTCAACATGCGAGTGAACGCGCTGCCCGACGTCAATCCCGACGACCGGGGAAGGGCTGCGCCGATCGTCGTGCGCATTTACGAACTGAAGAACGACGGCGCCTTCGAGACGGCCGACTTTTTCACGCTGCAGACCCAGGACAAAACGGTGCTGGCCGACGACGTTGCGAAGCGCGACGAGTTGCAGTTGCGCCCTGGCGAGCACCGGACGTTCACACGCCGGCCCGATCCGGCCACGAAGGCCATCGGGGTGATCGCGGCTTATCGTGACTTGCCGAATGCGGTGTGGCGCGCGGTCTATGCGATGCCCGCTGCGCCGGACAAGGCGTGGTATCGCCTGTTCACGCCGAAGCTGAAACTGACCATCGATCTTGAAGCCACGGCGGTCAAGATCACGGAAGCGAAGAAATGAAACACGTCGCGCAACAAAACGGACGGCACGCATGAGCTGGTATGCCAAGGTCGCCTGGCAGGAAGGGCTGTTCTTCCGCCCGCAGCTGTTCCAGCAGCAGGACCGCTATTTCGAGAAATACGCGCATCAGCGTACGGCGCCGCTGTCGCCGTTCTTTTTCGGCTTCACGCACTACGCGCTCGACCATGAAGCGCTGGCGCTCGGCAAGGTGGTCGTCAAGTCGGCGGCTGGGGTGTTCGCCGACGGCACGCCATTCGATGCGCCGGGCAACACGCCGTTGCCGCCGCCGCTGACGATTCGGCAAGAGCATCTCGATCAGGTCATCTATCTCGCCGTGCCGGTCCGGTTGCCGAATTGCGAGGAGACCACCTTCGACAATACACCCGATTCGCTCGCACGCTATCAGGTGTTCGACGCGGAGCTGCGTGACACGAACTCGATCGGTCTTGCGCCCGAATCGGTGCAACTGTCGAATCTGCGAGTACGCCTGCTGCCGGAAAAGGAGCTTGGCGATGCCTGGATCGGTCTCGCACTCACGTGCGTGAAGACGATCCGCGCGGACGGCAGCATCGCGCTCGACGACACGCTTGTGCCGCCGGTATCCGGTTACGGCGCGAGCGACCTGCTCACGAGTTGGGTCACAAAGATTCACGATCTCGCGCGCTTGCGCGCGAATGCGCTGGCGCAGCGCCTTGCCGGAACCGATGACACCACCGCGAGCGCGGCGACTGTTACCGATTACCTGCTGTTGCAGATCCTCAACCGCTACGAGCCGCTGCTTCAGCATCTGCTGCGCGTGCCGGCAACGTCGCCAGCGGACGTGTACGCGCTGTTGATCGGCATGGCTGGCGAGTTGTCGACGCATCTGCGCACCGATACGCGCCGTCCGATCGAGACGCATCCGCCTTATCAGCATACGACGCCGCACGTGTGCCTGAAGCCGGTTGTCGACGACGCGCACCGGTTACTGAACGCCGTGCTGGTCCGCAGCGCACAGAGCATCGCGCTCGAGGATCGCGGTCACGGCATGCGTAACGCGGTGGTCGATCCGGTCGATATGCAAGGGTTCACCGCGCTGGTGCTGGCCGTGAATGCAGCAATGCCTGCCGATGCGCTGAAGCAGCAGTTTCTCGCGCAGGCGAAGGCTGGGCCGTCGGACAAGCTGCCGAGCCTCGTGCGCAGTCACTTGCCGGGCATCGTGCTGCAAGCGCTGCCCGTGCCGCCGCGGCAGATTCCATTCAACGCGGGCTACATCTATTACGAATTGACCCAGGGCGGGCCGCTTTGGGAGGAAGTCGTGCGGCATGGCGGCCTCGCATTGCACGTTGCAGGTGAGTTCCCGTCGATCAGGCTGGAATTGTGGGGCGTGAGAGGGTAATCGATAGAGACAGTAACCGTGTCCGTGGAGACGACGGAGATCCAGACCGAACGCGAGGCATCTGCAATCGGGTGCAGGAGTCGGGAACAGGTAGTGGCGCGCAATGGATTTTCATGGCGCTGTTATGGCATCAATCAGTATCGCTTGAGAAGGGGAGTCCATGTACGTACCAACGCAGTCCCGTGTCTTGACGATCTCGGGCGCCGCGCTTCCTGGCCTGGCAGGTCATCAGTCCATCCTTCTGCCGATAAGGCTGCATGGTGAAGAAGCACTTGGCAAGCTATATGAATTTACGCTCGAGCTGAAAACATTGAGCTTGCCGACGCTGCCGGTCTATGAGGCGCGTGACCGTATCAAGCCGGACGAGCTGGTTGGAACCGAAGTGATCATCGCGATTGAATTTGATGGAAAGGGGACTTTCATCCCCGGCGTGCCAGGCGGTGCAGGGTTGGGGAACGAGGGCGCTGGCAAGCGCGAGATTGTCGGCTTGATTACCGAATTGACGTTTACCGGGGAGGACGATCGGTGCGCGTATTACGAGATGAGTGTGCGGCCGTGGTTGTGGCTCACGACGCTCAACCGTGAGAACCGCATCTTTCACGACAAGAACGTGGTCGAGATCACGGAAGCGGTTCTCGGCTCGAGCCACTATCCGTTCAAATATGAATTGCGGCTTGGTGCGATTGGCTTGAAAGGCATCTACCCTGCACGCGACTACGTGCGGCAGGTGTGGGAGTCGGATTTCGACTTCCTGACCCGGTTGTGGTGTGAATGGGGCATCTATTACTTCATGGATGGTTCGACGTTGGTGTTGTGCGACTCGCCTGGATCGCATAAGCCGCACGGGAACATGTATGACGCGATTCTCTATCATGCACGCGCTGGTACACGAGTCGACGAGGAGCACGTCCATCGTTTGAGCGTGTCGCGCGTGCTCACGGCCGGAGCGGTTAGTCTGGTCGATTACGATCCGACGCAGTCTCGGACAATACTATCGACGGCAGTCGATCGGCACAGTGATGTTTCATTCAGTAATGCAGAACACTATGGCTGGGGCGACTACTCGCAGCCGCTAGCAGGAACGATGGGCCTGTCCGGGACACCGAACGATAACGGTCTGGAGGCGCAGTATCTGGCAGGTGTGCGTGTGGATGCCGAGCGTTGCGGGAGCTTGCGTGCGAAGGGGCGCGGCAATCTGCGCGGAATCGCGACGGGGCACACGCTTCGCCTCGAAGGACATCCACATACGCGTACCAATGCCGAATATCTGGTGGTCGCGGCGGCAATCGATATTCGTAACAACGACGAGACCACGGGCGGAGAACCCTACCACTGTGCAACGGGGTTCGTGCTTCAGCCAGCCCACGCATTCTTCCGGAGCGGCCTGAAGCGAAAGCCACCTTGCGGGCCGGAAACTGCTGTGGTGGTTGGCCCCGAGAACCAGCCGATATGGGTCGATGGCTACGCGCGCGTGAAAATCCAGTTCGTGTGGGATCGGCTGGGCTCGCACGACGAAAAATCGAGTTGCTGGGTACGAGTGTCGTCGCCATGGCAGGGCAGTGGCTTCGGATTCGTGGCGCTTCCTCGCATCGGTCAGGAAGTGACGGTGAACTATCACGAAGGCGATGTCGACAAGCCGTATGTATCGGATCGTCAGGTCAATCAGTTCAACCAGCCCCCTTGGGTGTTGCCGAAGAATCAGGCGTTGATGGGCTGGCGCAGCATGAGCTTGACCGGCAGCCAGGCTAACCACGTGGTGGCTGACGACACACCGGGAAAACTCCAGGTTCAGGTGGCGAGCGATCACGCGCAGTCGAGATTGGTGCTCGGGTACAACACCCGCATCGACGGGCAGACAGGGCGACAGCAAGAGCGTGGCGTCGGATTCGAAGTGGCGACGGAAGCACACGGCGTGGTGCGGGCGAACCGGGGGATGCTCGTGACGACCGAGGCGCGGGAAGGGGCAAGCGCGCCGGCGAAAGATATGGGCGAGACGGTGGCTCGCTTGAGCCAGGCGAGCGAACTGCATGAGCAATTGGCGCACCTGGCGCGGCGGCATAACGCTCAGGACGCAGGGGTCAGCCAGCATGATGCGACGCAGGCCATCAAGATGCAGACCGAAGCGATAAAAGGCGGTGTTGTCGACCCGAGTGAGGCACCGTTTCCGGAAATGAGTCGCCCCGACATCGTGCTGGCGAGTGCGTCAGGTATTGGCGTGAGCGCCGCCCAAGGTGTGCATATTGCAAGCCAGGCAGACCATGCGGTGACGGCAGGCCGGGACGTGAGCGTGTCGTCTGGAAGGTCTTTGATTGGCTCGATCAAGGGAGCGATTTCGTTGTTCGCTGCGAAGCTTGGTATCCGACTGGTTGCGGCGCAGGGAAAGGTCGAGATTCAGGCGCAAGACGACGTGATGGCGCTCGCCGCGCTCAAGGACCTGACGGTCACCAGCCTGGACGGGAAGATCGTGCTCAACGCGTCCAAGGAGATTTGGCTGGGAGTGGGTGGCTCGTTCATTCGCATTACCGCAGACGGTATCGTCAACGGAACCACCGGACAGATTCAGGAGAAGTGTGCGAAGTGGAGCAAAGCGGGCGCAGATTCGATGCGTATTCCGTTTTCAGATAGCTTCGGGAAGATTTACGAAGGATTTTTCAAGCTGCATTGGGAGGGTTCCGATGAGATTGCACGCTATCAGCCGTATCGCATCACGCGTGCCGATGGCAGTCGGTTCGAGGGCGTGACCAATGCCGAAGGCGAAACTGCGCTGCATCTGGCGGAATACAGCGAAACCTTGAAAATCGAAATTCTGTGACTCAGCCATGGCGAATCATCGAACTAACAAAAAGCCGTCTACACCTCAACCGAACCTGACGCTGAAGTCAGGCGGTGCGGTGTGCAAAGTCGTACTGCCGAAAGGCCCGCTGCGCATTTACTTCCAAGCCTATCCCGGCATAACGGGTGACGTGGCAGACCGTGCGTTAGCGGGTATACCGTACAAGCTGCGTATTCCCGGTCAGCCCGACATCGAAGGCCAGACGGAGCCGAACGGGCAGATTCTGCTGCCGGGCCTGCAGCCTGGCCTGACCGGGGAACTCCAGATCCTTGGAACCATGATCCAACTGCGCCCGCGCGACTATAGCGCTGACGAAGCCACCGACGGCGCAACAGCGATGGGCATACAAGGTGCCAAGCGGCGCCTGATGATCATGGGCTACTACGACAAGCCGTATCGATTCAATGGTCTGAATCAAGTGCCCGACGACAAGCTGGATCATGTCGAGATCGAGAATGCGATTCTGCAATTCCAGGTGGACAGCGGGATGGTGCCCAACGGGGAAATCGAACGCCATGAGATTGTCGGTGACAGTATCGATACGAGCCAGCAATATGGTTTTCACCGTGATTTGTCCAGTTCGACGATCAAGCGGTTTCATCCCGACTTCGTCGTGAATCTGGCGACAGGCGGCGGCGAGGCCCCGCCGGGTACGATGATTCCATGCGCCGTACCGCCATCAACGCCAGCCGGAGGGAAATCGCTAGCCAAAGCCGGTCCGGCAGCAGCACCTCAGCCGCTCATGCGCGAGATCTACCACGGGCACCGATTCGTTCCGGTTCGCTTTGTTCGCCAGGATCCCGGGCAATTCAATCCACTGCAACCGGAACTGGACGAGCGAGGTTTTGTGGATGGTCGTGCCGGGCCTGTGGTGAGCCTGATGGCAGGGGAAACCATTCAGGTGCGGATGGTACGCGTACATGTCGCGGTTGGTGCGCCGCTGTTTCTCAAGAGTAGCGATGAAGCAGTGGTGAAGGTTCGCCAGCTTGTGGACGATGTTGTTGAATTGTTAGGCGTAGGAGGGGGCGGCAAGGTCGCGGCGCCCAATACAGCGGCCATTGAGGTTCGCTATGGCAGCCCTGACGGTTTGGTCTTGCACCGGTTGCATGTGGAAGTCTACGACCCTATCGAGGTGGCGGTGGCAGTTCATCTGGTCGCCATCGGGCAGAAGGGGCATCCTGAAATTCCGCGTGTCCCCCCGTCGCTGCAGCGCTCGAAGATCGAGCCGATCTTCGACAGCATCAACGACATTTGGCGCGCAGCCGGTGTTCGCTTTCAGGTCACACAATGGCTTGACGACACCATTGATTTGAATCAAGCGGGGGTGATGACCGTCCAAGGGGCTATCAACGAGTTCACCGATGTGACCGGTTTGAATCGTAAGGCCGGCCATCTGAATATGTACGTCGTGAACGCCATGATTGGCGGCGGTATCGGTTGGGGGGCGAAGAATACGGCATTGGTGGCTGCTGAGCAGATGCATGGCGGCCATTCGTCTACACACGATGAATTGGTGCAGACCTTCGCTCATGAAATCGGCCATTTCCTGGGGTTGTGGCACCCCGGCACGGCACATTCGCAAGGCGATAACCTGCCATTTCCGCCTCAACATCCGGAAGACCATGCCATGCAGGACTACTGGTCCCGTCGTAGTTTGATGTATGTCTACACCAGTCTAGGAAATATCGATCCGCTAGCACCGAACGTTAGGCAGCGCGGCCGTCAGATCAACATTGGAAACGGGTGGCTTGTAGGCGGAAAAATGCTCTGCTGCAAGGTGGTGCCGAAGATCATTTCCTCGGCTAACTTTTCCGAGATCGTAACTGCACGCGGCGTCGCGATGCTCAATCAGGTCATTCAAACAAGGACGACAGCATGGAACTCACGAAGCAATACCGAAACTGGAAATGGTTTGTTTGCTTGATTCTGTCGCTGGGAGCGGTGGGTGTTGCAATTGCTCAAGGTGTTCCGGCGTCAACTACATCTGTCTTGGAGAGTAAGACCATGGCGACATTAGAAAACCTGATCAAGCAAGAGAAATGGGATGACGCACTGCAGTACTGCCACAACCATAAGGATGCGGCCATTCCCGAAATCAATGCCGTGCTGGCCACGCCTCGATTAAATGGCACACTTGAGAATTTCATGTATCACTGTCTGCGCCAGATTCGCACGGCTGGAGCGGCTGTCCGATTGGCAGAGGGATTCAATCGAGGTGGCCGAGAAAATGCGTATGGCCTTATCGAGAACCCGCGCCCGGAGGCCTACCCCATCCTCAAGGCACGCTTGAAGTCGCCGAAGGATGAGAGGGATAAAGATCTTCTGCTGACTATGGCGCAGATGGATGTGCCCGTTGAGCAGCGCGTTGCGGACGTCAAGCCGTATCTGCATGCAAAAGACCTAGATGCCCGTCAGGGAGCAATTCTCGGATTGGCTCTGCTGGGCGATCCAGGGAGCACGGAGCGCATGGCCTATGAGCTCGGCACGAAATACCCGCAAGCCAAGTCAAACTTCTTGCGTGTTTTCTACGATTTCCGAGCCTGGCGCATCCCAAAATTCGTACCGGCACTGATCCCCGTGCTTAATGACCCGATGCCACTCAATGACATCGGTATTCGCATGTACCTGCCTGGAGGCGGCGAGCAATCCACGACGCCTGACGAAGAGCGCTATTGCCGTGCTCGTGACTATGCGCTGAACATTATTGTGAAGACGCTCAATCTCGACCTGCCTTTCAAGATCAAGGATCAGACCACGTACACGAAGGAACAACGTGACTTGGTCAAGCAGAAGCTGCGGGACCGTGGCTACACCGTGACGGACGAGCCATATCCGGCCACATCTGATTGAGAAAATTTTCCGATCAGATCATTCCAACAAGTCCAATGACATGAAATTCACGAATCGACGCCAGAACTGGAAATGGCTTGTTTGCCTAAGTCTGTCGCTGGGAGCGGTGGGTGTTGCAATTGCTCAAGGCGTTCCAACGTCAACTACATCTGTCACGGAGAGAGAGGCCGTGACGACATTGGCAAGCCTGATCAAGCAAGGGAAATGGGATGACGCACTGCGATATTGTCAAAACCATAAGGACGCAGCCATTCCAGAAATCAATATGGTTCTTGATACAAAAAACCTGGATTCCGCGACGGCGAATTTCATGTATCACTGCTTGCGTCAGATTCGCACGTCGGCGTCCGCGATGCTGATGGCAAAGGATTTTCACGGTGGCTGGCGAGAAACCGTATACGGACTTATAGAGAATCCGCGCCCGGAAGCCTATCCCATCCTCAGGGCACGCTTGAAGCCGCTGCAGGATGAGAGGGATAAAGATCTTCTGCTGACTATGGCGCAGATGGATGTGCCCGTTGAGCAGCGCGTTGCGGACATCAAGCCGTATCTGCAGGCAAAGGGCCTAAACGCCCGTCAGGGGGCAATTCTCGGATTGGCTCTGCTGGGCGATCCAGGGAGCACGGAGCGCATGGCCTATGAGCTCGGCACGAAATACCCGCAAGCCAAGTCAAACTTCTTGCGTGTCTTCTACGACTTCCAGGCTTGGCGTATCCCGAAGTTTGTACCGGTACTGATCCCCGTGCTTAATGATCCGATGCCGCTCGACGACATCGGAATTCGCATGTATTTGCCTAGGGGCGGTGAGCAGTCCATGACACCGGACGAAGAGCGCTATTGCCGTGCTCGTGATTACGCGCTCAACATCATTGCCAAGACGCTCAATCTCGACCTGCCTTTCAAGATCAAGGATCAGACCACGTACACGAAGGAACAACGTGACCTGGTCAAGGAGAAACTGCGTGACCGCGGCTACACCGTGACGGACGAGCCGTATCCAGTCACATCTGATTGAGCGAATTTTCCGGTCAGGCCATTCCAACAACGCGAACAGCATGAGATTTACAAATTGACACCTAAACTGCCGATGGCTCGTTTGTCTGGTCCTGATGCTTTGCGAGAGCCGTCGCTGCAAAAAAATCGAGAGAACATTTCATGATCAATTTCATTCGCCTTGGCGACGCGACTGATCATGGCGGCAGGGTAATAACCGCGTCCTATACGGCTGACTACGACAGCATTCCGCTTGCCAGAAAGGGAGATTTAATCGAATGTCCGCAGCATCCTGACGTGCAGCCGAACGTGATCGAGGAAGGTGACGAATACATGCTCGACGAAGGTCGCCCTCTTGCTCGCGCTGGGCATCGCGGCACATGTGGTTGCCATCTTATTTCGAGTTTATAGCGAGGTTACGCGACAACACCGGAATCTGCGCGTCTGCAGTGGCTGTTCGTTCGCTGCATGCCGATACGGTAGTGCGCGAACGTGGCGATGAAATTTTCGAACACGATGAGCGCGTCCATTAGTGGAAGACGAAATGACGCCCTGTGTGGCATTGAAGCCAGACAGCGGCATTTGGGAGGGAAAAACATGAAGGAACAGGCGTGGTGACGAACGGAGCGGACACACTGGAGAATCCAGGAGAACTGGAGAGGCCGATCCATTCCGGAGAAAGCTCGGAACACAGGCTGTGTCTCATCCTGTCGGCGACGAACCCGCTGCTCGAGGCGTCGCGCGTGCTGCTGCGGGCACTTGCGGACATGCCCGATTCACTGTCTTCCATTGCGGTGGAGCGGCTGCAGGAATTGCTGGAGCACGAAGTCACAGAGTTCGAAAAACTCTGCGTGCAGGCAAATGTTCGGCGCGATCATATGATCGGGGCCAGCTATTGCCTCTGCACGGCACTTGATGAGGCGGCGATGCAGACAGCTTGGGCGCAGGATCAATCGCGTGTGGCGATATGGGTGCAGTCGAGCCTCGCATCGACATATCATCGGGACGTCGACGGCGGCGACAAGGTCTATCTATTGATCGGCCGGTTGCTGGAGGATCCCGATGAGCATCGAGACTTGCTGCAAGTGATCTACCGCATTCTCAGTCTCGGTTTCCAAGGCCGCTACCGGGACATGACCGACGGCAAGCGCAAGCACGATGCGATTCGCCAGCGGCTCTATAACGTGATCACGTCGCAGCGCGATCCCGTGCCGCTGACGCTATCGCCTCGCTGGCAATCGGCCGCGACTGGCAAGCGTCTGTCATTCACCGATTTTCCGGTATGGATCACCGTCACGGTCCTGTCGGTCATCCTGCTCGGGCTGTTCGGATGGTTCAAGTACGAACTGTTCAGCCGCAGCGCGGACGTCCAGAAGCAGATTGCCGACATCGTCCGCATGACGCCGCCGCCTGCACCGCCTCCACAACTGCACCTCAAACAGTTGCTCAAGGACGAAATCGCGGCCGGCACGGTAAGTGTCGACGAGGATGCCCGCCACAGCGCCGTCACGTTCCGCGGCGACGCGATGTTCAAGCCCGGCGGCGCCTCGGTTCGGGTATCGATGAATCCGCTCATTTCAAAGATCGCCGCAGAGATCGCCAAGGTACCGGGCAAGGTAACGATCATCGGCTACACGGACAACGTGCCGATTCGCAGCCGACATTTCGCATCGAATCAGATGCTGTCGGAAGAACGCGCCACCCAGGTCATGCAGATGCTGCAAACCGCCGGGGTGCCAGCGAACCGGCTCGAAGCCGTCGGCAAGGGCGATGCCGATCCGGTCGGCGACAACCGCACCGCGCAGGGGCGCGCACAAAACCGGCGCGTCGAGATCGACGTCGCACGCTAAGCCAGATCCGTTTCCGGAATAACACATGAAGAAGTTCCAGTTCCTGTCGTTTCTGGCTTCGCGCCAGTTCCTCGCGCTCCTCGCACTGATCGTCGTTTCACTCGTGATCTGGTTCGTCGGCCCGTTTTTCGCATTCGGCGGGCTCAAGCCGCTCGCCGGCGCCGGCATCCGCGTGCTGCTGATCGCGCTGTTGCTCGCCGGTGTGCTGCTCTGGCTCGCGGGCGTGTCGACGAGCGTCGTGTTTATCGCGTTGCTGTGCCTGCTGATCTGGTATGCGGCGCCGCTGCTGTCGCTCGGCCATACGGTGCCGTTCGAGCCCGTGTCGGCCCGGCTCACCGCGATCGCACTGATCGTGGCCGCTTTTATCCTCTTCTGGATCGTCCGCGTGTGGCAAAAAATGCGCGAAGACGATGCGTTCATGAAGAAGATGCTACGCATGAATCGCCGTAAGGATGAATCGCCTGCCGCACCCCGCTTGCGAAAAATCGAAGGGATCGTGACGAGCGCGCTCGCGCGCCTCAAATCGATGCGTACCGGCGCACGCGGACTTGGCAAACTGTTCCAGGGGAAGCGCTATTTGTACGAGCTGCCTTGGTACCTCACGCTCGGTTCGCAAGGGTCCGGCAAGACCAGCGTACTGATGAACGGCGGGTTGGCGTTTCCCGTTGCCGAGCAGATGCAGCGTGCGGTCGGGACGCCTGCCGGTGACGCCGCCTCGGTGTACTGGTGGCTGACCAATGACGCGGTGTTGATCGACACGGCTGGTTACTACACGCGTCATGGCATGTCGACGGCCGAAGACATTGATCCCCCCGTTCCGGAAGCGGGAAAGCCGGCTGCCGGTGTTCCGGTCAAGGACGGCGCCAATGCCCAGCCTGATGTGGGAGGCACTGCAAACGATGCGAAGCAAGACGACGCGCCTCAATCGAAATCCGCGACCCCGCCGGTAGCCAGCAGCCATGTCGTTCCACCTGGAGAAGGCAAACGCGAACGTCGACAGAAGGTCGATCATGCGGAATGGCTGGGATTTCTGGGCATGCTGCGCCGGTATCGGCCTCGCGCGCCGATCAACGGCGCGTTGCTGACGATCGATCTTGCCACATTGGCAAGCGCCGACGAACAGGCGCGTGTGGCGGAGGCTGCCGCATTGCGCGCGCGGCTGGCGGAACTGAGGCAGGAGCTGGGTATTCGTTTTCCTGTTTATGTGATGGTCACGAAGATGGATCGTCTGACAGGTTTCGCCGAGTATTTCGGAGCGCTGACAGCCGAGGGGAGGGCGCAGGCATGGGGCTTCACGCTTCCGTATGGCAAGGAAACGGTTGCGAAGGAGGGGTTGCGCGCCCGCTGCCACGCGGAACTTGCTGAACTCGCTCAACGGCTCAGCGGTTCGATCGAAACGCATTTGCAGGATGAGTACGATTCGCGCAAGCGCCGATCGCTTGCAGCGCTGCCCGAGGAGTTTTCTGCGCTGCTCGGACCGCTGCTTGATCTGATCGACCGCGTGTTTCTCGATTCACGATACGACGATACCCAGCTCCATTCGACGTTGCGCGGCGTGTATTTCACGAGTGCGCGGCAGCGGGATGGCGAGGTCGTTGTCGAGCGCGGTACGGTCGTTCAACGTCTTCTGTCGACCCACGGCCGTGCTCCCGATTCGCCGGCGCGTGCCGAGGGCAATCAAGGCTTCTTCCTGCACGACCTCCTGACTCGCGTTGTGTTCCCGGAAGCGCACTTGGTGAGCCCCAACCTGCGCTGGGAATATCGTTTTCGCCTCTCGCGCCTGATCGGCCACACATTGGCGCTGTTGTTGTTCGTGTGGCTGGCAATCGGACTCCGCGCGAGCTTCGGCCACAACAACGGCTATCTCGATGCGGTTGGCCACAAGGTGCAGGCGCTTACGGCTCGCGTCACCCAGCTCTACAAGGAACCCAAACCGGAGGCCGTGCCGGACACGCTGACCGACGCGCGCGATCTGCCGGCCTTCCCCGGCCTGGACCTGTCGAGCCCGGATATTACGTGGCGCTATGGCCTCTATACGCCAGGGGACATTGCCACCGAGAGCCGCCATGCGTATGACGTGCTCGAGGACAACCTGCTGCTGCCGCAGATCGTGCACCGCCTGGAAGACGTCATGTCCGGAGCGATCGCCGGTAAGGACCCGAAGGCCGCCTACGATGCGCTGCGCGTCTACCTGATGCTGTACGACAAGCCGAAGTTCAACGCAGATGACGTCAAGGCCTGGGTACTCGACGACTGGGCGAAGACCGACAGTGCGGCGGTTTTCGGTGGAAGGGCGTCGATGATCGACCATGTGCAGCAGCTTTTCTCCGGAGCGCGCGTGGTGCAGTCGCCGCTGATCCGCAACGATGCGCTGGTGCAGCAGGCGCGCGCGTTTCTCGACGGCAGCAACGCAACCGATCGCCTTTATCAGCGCGCGAAGGCGGCCATGCTCAAGGAGGCACCCGACGAATTTACGCTCCTGCGCGCGGTCGGCCCGCAGGCCGGCACGGTGTTCACGCGGGCGAGTGACGCGCCGTTGTCGCGCGGCGTGTCGGGGCTCTTCACGTTCGAAGGCTATCGGAACCTGTTCGACAAGCGATTGCCGGAATTCGTGCAAATCGCGCGAGACGACGATGCGTGGGTGATGGGGCGCTCGTATCTGGCGGGTTCGTCGGATTCGGCTCAAAAAAAAACGGCTGAGATTGGGAGCGGCGCGACCGGTGCGGACGACGCGTTGACCGACGCGGTCCGCCGCGAATACCTGATGGAATATGCGCAGCAGTGGGACGCGTTTCTCGACGACATCCGGACCGTGAGCGGTACGAGCCTTGCATTCAATCTGAAGGTGCTGCGCGGCTTCGCGGCGCCCGATTCGCCGCTGGTGCGGCTTGCCCGCGCAGCCGTTCACGAGACGACGCTCACACAGCCGATTGCCGCGTCGGACGGTTCGCTGCTGCAGCGCGCCGCCGATCAACTCAATCAGAAGGCGGACAAGGCGCTGGGCATTCGGGCGTCGGAGCGGATTGAACGGGAACTCGTCGACAATCGCTTCGCCGCGCTGCGTGAGGTCGTGACAGGGAGCGTGGATGCGCAGTCCGATACGCAACCTGTCGCCACGCAGGCGGGCAAGACGGGGTTGGACGGCGTCACCAACCTGCTGAACGACTATTACACGGCGCTCACCGTTGCCGACAATGCATTGTCGAACAACAGCATGCCACCGGCGAGCGACGTCGCCGCGAAACTGAAAATGACGGCCGACACGATGCCCGCGCCGTTCCGTGCGGTATTGCTGCAGCTGGCCGCCGACGGTTCCCGCGAAGTCAATCAGGGGATCGGCCAACTGCTGTCGCGCCAGATGCAGGCTGTGGTCGGCGATACATGCCGGCTGATCGTCGAGGGCAACTATCCGTTTTCACCGGACAGCACGCGGGACGTCGGCATTGATGATTTCACGCGGGTATTTGCGCACGGGGGCTTGATTGACGACTTCTTCACGAAAACGCTCGCTCCGTTCGTCGACACGGCCGCGAAGCCTTGGCGCTATCGGACGTTGCCTGGCGCGACCGAACCCATGCAAGGGCCGGACCTGGGGCCGTTCGAGCATGCGAAGGCCATCCGCGACGTCTTCTTCAACGATCCCGGCCACAAGCAACTGACCTGGAAGGCCGACATCCGGATCCCCGAGCTCGACCCGACGATCATGAGCCTGTCGCTCGACATCGATGGACAGACGGCACTCTATCAACACGGTCCGGTCGCGCCTTTCACGGTCACGTGGCCCGGGCCGCGCGGCGGCGTCCACACGGAAATCACGGCCAGTCCGCGGATTCGGCCCGATACGTCGACGATCGCGGCGGACGGACCGTGGGCGTTGATGCGCCTGTTCCAGAAAGGTCGCGTGGTGGAGACGGCGACGCCGGGCCGCACGCGCGTCGCGTTCAGTTTCGACGGTCGACAAGCGGCGCTGGACGTCGTGAGCGCCGGGAGCGTCGCCAATCCGCTCACGAGCGACGTGCTGAAGACGTTCCGGTGCCCCAGCACGATGGCCGCGTTCAACCTGCCGGACAGCGGCCCGCCGCCGGGGTTGCCGCGAGGCATGTTGCCCGCAAGCGCTGGCCGTGCTTCCCGCTGAACCGGGAGGGAGCGATCGATGACGCTTTCGACATCCGATCCGCAGGGCGACGCAAGGGTCGTGGCGTCGCCGCCTGTTGCCGCACGACTCAAGGCCGCGGAGCAGGCGATCAACCCGCTGCTCGAAGCGTCGCGCGTCCTGTTGCAGGCGTTGGCCAATACGCCTTGCATGCTCGATGCCGATGCTGTCGCGCAGTGGCGTCGATGGCTGGGGCACGAAGTTCGTCTCTTTACCCGGATCTGCAGTGAGCTCCAGGTCCGACCCGAGCACGTGCGGTACGCAAGCTATTGTCTGTGCTCCGCGCTCGACGAGGCGGCGATGCAGACGTCTTGGGGAAAGGGCGAAGCAACCGGCGTTGAATGGCAGGACAGCAGCCTGGCGAGTGCGTTCGGACATGATCGCCAGGGTGGCGACCGGATGTTTCGACTGATCGACGAGGCAATGCGCTATCCGCGTGAAAACCTCGATCTGATCGAGTTGTACCAGAACGTACTTGATCTCGGGTTTCGCGGGCGGTACCGATTTGAAGCAGGTGGTCAAAAGCGCTTGCAGGTCATTCGCGAACACGTACACGACGTGGTTATGACGGGTGGACAGAGCGTGAGTCGCGTCAGCGAGCCGCCGAAACGTCCGCGACAGACGGTCGATCCGTGGGCACGTCCTGTTTCGGTGAGGCGATCGCGAGCGAGGTTCGCAGGCGGTCTCGCGATTGCATTGTTGCTCGGGGCCGGGGGCTACGCCGCGGTGGACCGCTGGGTTCGCACGCAACAGAAGCTACCGGCGTCGCCGCTCGATGCGCTGGCTCGCAATCTGGAACGGCGGCTGCGCGATGAAGTCGCGGCAGGGAATGTCGAACTGATTCGCGACGCCGGGCGCAATGCCGTGACGCTCCGATTCAGCGGAATGTTCGGGCCTGGCGATGCAACGGTGGCGCCATGGTGCGCTTCGGTCGCGGCTTCGGCCGGCCGGGAAATTGCGACCGTGACCAAGGACGCGACCGTCCGCGTGGCAGGATATGCGGATAGCACACCGATCAATTCGACACGTCAGGCATCTAACCACGCGCTTTCCGAAGCACGGGCCCGGCACGTGGCCCAAATTCTCGTTGCGGCTGGCGTACCGGCACCGCGCATCGTCGTCGAGGGAAATGGCGATGCCGATTCGCTGGCGGACAACGTTACCGCGTCCGGAAGGGCGAGAAATCGTCGCGTCGAAGTGACCATCACGGATTGACGTTCGATTGCGAGCGTTAATTTCTGCGCTAACGAACGTTCAGCAAGATCACCGGCATAGCCGTGTTCGCCGGCCCGGTCACGAGTACCTTCGCGCCGGGGGCGGAAAAACCAGGGGCTCACGCAGTGGGAGCTGTTTGAGAATCCTGGCACATTCAAACATCCCGCAGCAATTCATCTGATTGGCGCTTCTTATTGCTGCCGCTCCCACGCATGCGCCTGCTCGGCGCGCACGAACGCTTCCGACGCTGCCGGCAGCAGGTTGCGGAACGCGCCGCCGTCGCTGTCGATCACGTCGACCATCTTCGCGATCATTTCCTCGGGGTCGTGCTGTTCGAGCGGGAACGTCAGCCGCTCGGGCGTCACCGTATGCACGGCCGGATCGTGCCAGCGCCGGATCGTTTCCATCATCCGGTCGTTGAAGCCCGTGCGATACGGGCCGGGGTTCACGACCGCGACGCGGATGCCGTGCGGCGCCAGTTCCGCCTGCATCGCCTCGGCCACCGATTCGACTGCGTGCTTCGACGCGCAATAGGCGCCGGTGAACGGCCCCGTGATCAACCCGGCGATCGACGACACGAACACGATCTTGCCGTGCCGGCGCGCGAGCATCCCGCGCGCAATCTGCTGCGTGAGTTCGAGCGGCCCGAACAGGTTTACATCGAACAGTTCGCGGACGATCTCGATCGGCAGGTCCACCAGCGCGCCGGCTTCACCGACGCCCGCGTTGTTCACGAGCACGTCGATCTCGAGATCGGCCGCGCGGGCGCGATCGTGAGCCGACGTGACGTCGAGCTTGATCGCACGCAGCGCGGTGCCGCGCTGCGCGGCGGCGGCCGTCAGAGCGTCGATTTCAGCGGTGACGCGTACGCCGGCCGTCACGTCGTGACCGCGTTCGGCGAGGCGCAGCGCGACTTCGCGGCCGAAGCCGGTGCCCGCGCCGGTGATGAGGATGCGTTTCTGTGCCATGTGCTTACCTTGTGGAGTGGAACGTTGCCGGAAAGCGGTCGCGGCAGTGCTGCGCGATCGCGGTGTCTTCGTCGACGCTGCCGCCCGAGATGCCGATTGCGCCGACGCAGCGCCCGTCGCCGTCGACGAGCGGTTCGCCGCCGCCGAACGTGACGAGCCCGCCGTGGCTGTGCTCGATGCCGCGCAGCGGACCGTCGCCCGACATTGCACCGAGGGCGCCGGTCGATGCGCGGAAGCGGACCGCCGTCAGTGCCTTGCGCTGCGCGAGATCGATCGCGCCGAGAAAGCAGTCGTCGGTGCGTGCGAACGCGAGCAGGTTCGCGCCGGCATCGACGATGGCGACGGCGATGCCGGCAACCTGCAGCGATGCGGCATGCGCAAGTGCCGCGTCGATCGTGCGGCGGGCGGCCGCGAGCGGCAGCGGGGCGGTAAGCGGATTCATGCGAGGCTCCGGTAGGGCGACAGTGCCAGTGTAGGCAGTTGCGGTATATGGGAGAATCCGTATTCCGCTCGAAGGAGTTTCAAGTTTTTTTAATGATGAGCAGACGCGATCCGATGGCCGGGCTGCACGTGTTCATGACCGTCGCGACGGCCGGCAACTTCACGCGTGCCGCTGCCGCGCTCGGCCTGACGCCGGCCGCCGTCAGCCTGGCGATCGGGCAGCTCGAGGGCGAGCTGAACGTGAAGCTGTTCAACCGCAGCACGCGCGGTGTGAGCCTGACGGAAGCCGGCCAGGGCTACTGGCGGCAGACGGAGCCTGCGTACCGGCAGGTCATGCAGGCACGCGACGAGCTGAAGGATGCGCGCAGCGAGCCGAACGGGCTGTTGCGCGTGACGGCGCTGCCGCTGGCGCGTGCGCGCGTGATCGCGCCGGTGCTGGCCACGTTCCGCGAACGCTATCCGAAAGTCCGGCTCGAGATCCGCTACGAGAACGAGCTGGTCGATATCGCGAAGGACGGGTTCGATGCGGGGATTCGCCTGGCCGACCGGCTGCAGCCCGGCATGATCGGCGTGCGGATCGCGCCGGCGTTGACGTGTGCGCTGGTTGCGTCGGCCGGTTACGTGGCACGGCATGGTGCACCGGCGTCGATTGCCGAGCTCGAGCGGCATGCGTGCATCCGTTTCCGGTTCTCGGAGAGCGGACGCCTGCACAAATGGCTGTTGCACGACGGGCAACGCGACGTCGATCTCGATCCGGACGGCGTGTTCGTGACGAACGATGCCGACGCGGTGATCGATGCGGCGCGCGCGGGCATCGGCATCGCGTTCGCGTTCATGCGCGAGCGGATCGAGCAGGACTTGCGCGACGGCACGCTCGTCGAGGTGCTGCCCGGTGCGTGCCGCACGCTGCCGCCGATGTGGCTTTACTACGTGAATCGAAAACACGTGCCGGCCAAGTTGCGCGCGTTCATCGACGTGCTGCGCGAGCGAGAAGGCACGGACGCGGCGTAACCGCATCGTCCGGCCGGCTGCAGCGAATTGCACGGCGGCGCATGATGGCGGCTCCAGCTACGAAGCCATGGAGTCGCGTCATGACGGTATTCCTGCATTTCCCGATTCGAACCTTTGCAATTGCCGCAGCGCTGGCCGGCGCCGCGATCTGCAGCGCACCGGCCATCGGCCAGGCGTCGACCGTGCCGGCCGGTTCGGCTGCCGCGACGCCCGACAACGCGGTACTGCTCACGGTATTCCTGAAACACGACCAGTCGCGCCCGCTGGCCGAGCTGAATGCGCAGCTCGCGAAGCAGGGGTTCTACAAGGCGTTTCCGCCGCCGGGCGTGGAGGTGGTGAGCTGGACCGTGACGATGGGGATCGGGCAGATCGTCGTGCTGCGGCTGCCGGCGTCGCGGCTGCGCGAGGTCAATCGCGTGCTCGAGGATACGGCATGGGGCGCGTACCGGACGGAGTTCTATCCGACATACGACTACAAGGCGATCGGTTTGGGGGAGCATGCGCGGGCGGAGTAACCGAGGCCATGTGTTCCTGGAGTGGGGCACGGTGGGCGCCTGTCGCGCAGTTCAATCAGTCCCCATTTCAGAAGGCTGTTCCAGTCCGTGAATTCGTCCTCGCCCGCGCCGCCCGGCCGGGAGAATTTTCCCCAATTCCGCTATTGGCTATTCATCCGATGAAAAAACCCCGCCGGTTCCCGGTATGATGCGCACCTTGCGTTTGTCGGACGCACTATTTTTTATGCGATTTTGATGTGCAAAGCGCCACAAAACCGCACAATGCGAACCCGAAAGATTCTGTAATATAAATTCCGTATACTCGTAAGTTCTGATCCAGGCGCCGCCTGCCATTTCCTTCGGCCGGCCGCCCACGCAGAACAACCAGATACGTCGCCGCCTGGCCGTCTTGCGCCGCGACACGCTATGCACCACCACTGAACAATCTATGTCTTCCCGCCACTCTGGTTCGCCCGGCCGCGCCGCGGCGGTGATCGCCCGTGTCCGGGCGCTGATCCGCAACGAGCGTGTGCTGTCGCCGCTGCTCGCGCTCGGCATCGGCCTGCTGCTGATCGTGGTTTTCCAGCACCTGTCGGAATCCGTCGACTACCGGTCGGTGATCCGCCAGTTGCGTCACATGTCCGCCGGCGAGTGGGGCGCTTCGCTGGCCGCGACGGCCCTCAGTTATCTCGCGCTCGTCGCACGCGACGCGGTCGGCCTGCGCTATGTCGGCGCGAAGGTGCCGCGCGTCGCGTTGTGGATCGGCGCGATCGCCGGGTCCGCACTCGGTAACGCGACCGGCTTCGGCGCGCTGACGGGCGGCGCGGTCCGCGCCCGCGTGTACGGCGTGTCGGGCGTCACGCCTGCGCAGATCGGCCGGATGACGGTGTTCACGAGCGGCACGCTGGCGCTCGCAATGGTGTTGATGACGGCGATCGGCATGGTTTGCGTGCCGGAGGCGCTCGCCGCGATGCTGCACGTCGCGCCCGGCGTGCTGACGTGGACCGGCGCGGCGCTGCTCGTGGTGCTGGCCGCGATGGTCGTGATGTGCGGCAATACCGCGCGCCCGGTCGTCACGCGCTTCAAGTGGCTGTCGTTCGACGTGCCGGCACGGCGCGATCTCGTCGCGCAGGTCGTCTATGCGGTGCTCGACGTCGTCGCGGCGGGCCTGACGCTCTGGGTGCTGCTGCCGGTCGCGCCGGTCGGCTTCCCGACCTTCATTACCGTTTATGCCGCGGCGTTGCTGCTCGGGATGATCGGCCATACGCCGGGCGGGATCGGCGTGTTCGAAGCCGCGATGGTCTTCACGCTTGGTCGTGAAGTGCCCCCGCACGCGATGGTCGCCGCGCTGATCGCGTATCGCGCCATCTATTTCGGCGTGCCGCTCGTGCTGTCGGCCGGCCTGCTGGCGGGCTTCGAAGGCCGCGCGCTGCGGCGCCGGCTCGTGACGCGGCAGGCCGTGCGCGTGTCGCAGCTCGCGCCGGTGTTCCTGAGCCTCGTGACGTTCGCGGTCGGCGGGATGCTGGTGATCTCGAGCGCGACGCCTGCGTTCTGGCACCGGATCGCGATCCTGCGCCACCTCGTGCCGCTGTGGGTGCTCGAAGGCTCGCAGGTGATCTGCAGTGTGCTCGGCGTCGCGCTGCTGTTCGTCGCGCGCGGGCTGCTGCGGCGCCTCGACGGCGCATGGTGGATGACTTTCGCGCTGACGCTCGCCAGCCTCGCGCTGTCGCTGGCGAAGGGCCTCGCGTTCGTCGAGGCCGGCGTGCTCGGCACGCTGCTGGTGCTGCTGCTCGTCAGCCGCCGCCGCTTCAACCGCCATTCGTCGTTGCTTGCCGAGCGCTTCACGGTGAGCTGGTTCGTGTCGGTCGCGATGGTGCTGATGCTGGCCGTGTGGGTGCTGTTCTTCGCATTCCGCGACGTGCCGTACACGCGCGAGCTGTGGTCGCATTTCTCGTTCGACGCGCGTGCGCCGCGTGCGCTGCGCGCAACGCTCGCGGCCGGCGTGTTCGTCGCGCTGTTCGCGCTGTGGCAACTGCTGCGCCCGGCGCCCGGCCGTTTCGTGAAACCCGCGGAGCAGGACCTGTCGGATGCCGAACGGATCATCCGCGCGCAGGAATGCAGCGACGCGGGCCTCGCGCTGATGGGCGACAAGTCGTTCCTGTTCTCGGAATCGCGCCAGGCGTTCCTGATGTACGCGAAGTACGGTCGCACGTGGGCCGCGCTGCACGACCCGGTCGGGCCGCGCGAGGAATGGCCGGCGCTGATCGGCAAGTTCATCGCGCTCGCGCACGCGCACAGTGGCCGAGCGGCGTTCTACCAGGTGCGTGCAAATGCGCTGCCGCTGTATCTCGACGCGGGGCTCACGCTGATGAAGCTCGGCGAGGAGGCGCATATCGCGCTCGACCAGTTCGACCTGAAGGGTTCGAACCGGTCGCACCTGCGCTACGCGCTGCGCCGTGGCGACAAGGACGCGCTGACGGTCGAGGTGATCCCGCCGAGCGACGTGCCGGCCACGCTGCCGTCGCTGCGCGACATCTCGGACGGCTGGCTCGACAGCCGCGACGCGCGCGAGAAGAGTTTCTCGGTCGCCGCGTTCCACGACGGCTATCTGGCGACGCAGTCGGTGATGCTCGTGCGGCAGGCCGACAAGCCGATCGCGTTCGTCACGTTCATGACGACCGACCTCAACACCGAGGCGACGGTCGGCGTGATGCGCCACCTGCCGGACGCATCGCCGTACGCGATGGAATATCTGTTTACGCAGCTCGCGCTGCATTTGAAGGAAGCGGGCTTCCGCAAGCTGAGCCTGGGCATCGCGCCGTTCTCGGGGATGGGGGCGGCGAAGATGCCGTCGCCGTTGCACCGGGTCGGGTTGATGGTGTGGCGCTTCGGCGGCCGCTTCTACAACTTCCGCGGCTTGCGTGCATTCAAGAGCAAGTTCGAACCGCACTGGGAGCCGCGCTACCTCGCGGCCTCGGGTTCGGTCGGCATGTTCGTCACGCTCGCGGATCTGTCATTGCTGGCTGGAGGTCGGCGTTCATGATGTTGACGAAGGGTATCGCGCGGGCGGCAGCCGCCTGCGCGGGAATGATGCTGGCCGGCGCCGCGTGCGCCGCGCAGCCGGCCGCAGTGAAGACCGAAACCGTATCGGGCGGCCGCTATGGGCCCGTGACCGTGACCCAACCCAGCGGGCCGCTGCGTGGCTTCGTCGTGCTGTTCTCGCGCGAGGCCGGCTGGAATGCGGCCGACCAGCAGGCCGCCGATGCGCTCGCCAAGGCCGGCGCGATGACGGTTGGCGTCGATTCGGAGCGTTATGCGACGAATCTCGCCGCGAAGCAGGAGACCTGCCACCACCTCGACGGCGACGCCGAAGCGGTCAGCCACCAGCTCGAACGCCTTGCGCAATCGTCGCGCTACTTCACGCCGATCGTCGCGGGCGTGGGCCAGGGCGGTGCGATCGCGAAGCAGATCCTGTCGATGGCGCCGGAGAACACGATCGCCGGCGTCGTATC
Source organism: Burkholderia puraquae (assembly GCF_002099195.1). GTDB lineage: Bacteria > Pseudomonadota > Gammaproteobacteria > Burkholderiales > Burkholderiaceae > Burkholderia > Burkholderia puraquae. The sequence goes on from NZ_NBYX01000001.1 coordinate 348,193, forward strand.
GGTCCAGCCGGCGGCGAAGCTCGATGCGCGCTTCAAGCCGTGCCCGCCCGATCCGACGATCGTGCGCCGCGCGATGCCGGGCTTCGTCGAAACGGCGGCCGCGGGCGATTCCGCGAAGCTCGTGTCGCTCGTCACGTCGCATCTGCGGGACGCCACCAGCAGCGGCGACGAGCTCGACGTGTCGGACCTGCCGCTCGTCGAGCTGCCGGCCAAGGGCGGCAGCGGCCAGCTTGCGATCGTGATCTCGGGCGACGGCGGCTGGCGCGATCTCGACAAGACGATCGCCGAGGCGCTGCAGCGCGACGGCGTGTCGGTGGTCGGCATCGACAGCCTGCGCTATTTCTGGAGCGAGAAGCCGCCGGCTCAGGTGAGCCGCGATCTCGCGCGCGTGATGCGCACCTACATGGCGCGCTGGCATGCGAATCGCGTGGCGCTGGTCGGCTACTCGTTCGGCGCCGACGTGATGCCGTTCGCGTACAACCGGCTGCCGGCCGACCTGCGCGACAAGGTCGCCGTGATGTCGCTGCTCGGCTTCGCGCCGTCCGCCGATTTCCAGATCCGGGTGACGGGCTGGCTCGGCATGCCCGCAAGCGACAAGGCGCTGAAGGTCGCGCCGGAAATCGCGAAGGTGCCGCCGCAGCTCGTGCAGTGCTTCTATGGCGCGGAAGAGAAGGACACGATGTGCCCGGCACTCGTGAATACGGGTGCGGACGTGATCAAGACGCAGGGCGATCACCACTTCGGCCGCGACTACATCGCGCTCGAGAAGAAGATTCTCGGCGCGTTCGGCAAGCCGGTGGCGGCGCGCTGAACGCCGGCGCCCGCTTCGCGGCGGGCGCCGGCCGGCAGCTTCCGGATCATCTTGCGGGCGGCCTGCGGGCCGCCCGTTTCATTTTCCGGCTGGCGTTGCCGCGTTCGGCTGCGGCATCGCCGTTCGTGCATCGTGCTGATAGAAGCCCGGGAACCGGTCGAGCTGCCGCCGCGCGGCAGCGATGTCCGTGCCGTCACCGAGCACCGCGCTCGAAAAGCCCGTGCGCTCCATCAGCAGCAACTGGTCGACCAGCACGTCGCCGGTCGCGCGCAGGTCGCCGGCGAAGCCGTAGCGCTTGCGCAGCAGGTACGCCTGACTGTACGCGCGGCCATCGGTGAACGACGGAAACGCCAGATCGATGCGCGCCGCCTGCGCGATTCGAGCAGCGAGCGGCGGCAGTTCCTCGTCGTTGCCGATCGTCAGCGTCGCGGCATCTTGCTGCTGTGTGTCGCCGGTGTGTTCGGCCGGCGTCAGCAGCCGGATGCGTGCGGTCGGGTGCGCTTGGTTCATGCGTGCTCCATCTGATGGCGCGCGTCGTTCGCGGCGGCCTTGAAGGGTTCCGTGCCGATGCGGCGGACGGTGTCGATGAATCGCTCGCTGCGGCCGTCGTCGTCGATCCGTGCGTCGAGATACGCGTTGACGATCGCATCGACGACATCGACGATCTCGTCCGCCGAAAACGACGGGCCGATCACCTTGCCCGGCCGCGCGGGGCCGCTTGCGGTCGAGCCGTCCGAGCCGCCGAGCGTGACCTGGTACCACTCCGCGCCGTCCTTGTCGACGCCGAGGATGCCGAGGTGGCCGCTGTGATGGTGGCCGCACGAGTTGATGCAGCCGCTGATGTGCAGGTCGATGTCGCCGACGTCGTGCAGCATGTCGAGATCCTGGAAGCGCTCGGCGATCGCATCGGCGATCGGGATCGAGCGTGCATTCGCGAGCGCGCAGAAGTCGCCGCCCGGGCACGCGATCATGTCCGTCAGGAGTCCGACGTTCGCGCTGGCCAGCCCGATCGCACGCGCGTTTTCCCACAGCAGGAACAGGTCGTCGACATGCACCCACGGCAGCACGACGTTCTGCGTATGCGTGACGCGCGCCTCGCCGGCCGAGAAGCGGTCGGCGAGATCGGCGAGCGCGTCGAGCTGGTCGGGCGATGCGTCGCCCGGTGCCTGCAAGCGGCGCTTGAACGACAGCGTGACGATGCGCAGCGCCGGGTCGCGGTGGCCGGCGACATTGCGTGCGAGCCAGCGCGCGAAAGCCGGATGGCGGGCCGCCTGGGCGGACATGCGCTGGTTCGCATCGCGCAGGCTGGCCGTGCGCGGCTTGAGCCGCGGCGGGACGAACGACGCGGCGACGCGGTCGAATTCGACCTGCGGAATCGTGTGCAGCCCGCCGTCGTGATCGACGATCTGGCGGAACTCCTCCTCGACGTCGTCGATGTAGCGCTGCCCCTCGGTCTTCACGAGGATCTTGATGCGCGCCTTGTACTTGTTGTCGCGCCGTCCGTAGCGGTTGTACACGCGGACGATCGCCTCGATGTAGTTCATCACGTGCTGCCAGGGCAGGAACGCGCGCAGCAGTGTCGCGATCATCGGCGTGCGGCCCATCCCGCCGCCGACGCTCACGCGAAAGCCGAGTTCGCCCGCGTCGTTGCGCACGAGCTTCAGCCCGACGTCGTGCCAGTCGGTGGCCGCGCGGTCTTCGGCCGCGCCGGTGATCGCGATCTTGAACTTGCGCGGCAGGAACGCGAACTCGGGATGCAGCGTCGTCCACTGGCGCATCACTTCGGCGAACGGGCGCGGATCGGCGATCTCGTCCGGCGCGACGCCCGCGCGTTCGTCGCACGAGATATTGCGAATGCAGTTGCCGCTCGTCTGGATCCCGTGCATGTCGACGGTCGCGAGCAGGTCCATCACATCGGCCGCTTTCGTGAGCGGAATCCAGTTGAACTGCACGTTGGTGCGCGTCGTGAAGTGCGCGCTGCGGGTCGGCAGGCGCAGCGTGCCGAGCAAGGCCTGCGCGTCGGATGCGGCGCGGTAGGTGGCGTCGTCCGGCACGTCGTAGTCGCGGGCGATCCGCGCGAGCACGCGCAGCTGCGCGCTCGACAGTTCCCCGTACGGTACGGCGACGCGCAGCATCGGCGCGTGGCGCTGCACGTACCAGCCGTTCTGCAGGCGCAGCGGCCGGAACGCGTCTTCGCTCAGCGTGCCGTGCTGCCAGCGTTCGAGCTGGTCGCGAAACTGGGCGGCGCGGCTGTGCACGAGCGCCCGGTCGAAAACGGTATATCGATACATGACGTGATACGCGAGAGGAGCCGCGGCTGAAGCGCGCGGCTCGGGAGAGACGTTGCGACGGATGTCAGGCAACCGGAGACAGCGTAGGGAACGCGGTGCGGCGGGACAAGCAGCAGATCGGGACGAAAAAGGCGCAGCAGATGGCCAGCGTGACGCCGGCGCGGGTGCGTGGCGGGTGTTTATGCGTCGGCGTCGACGACGAGCGCCGGATCGAGCGCGCGGATGCGCTGGTCGATGAAGTAGCCGCCGCCTTCCTGGTAGCGCAGGAACAGGCGGCCGCACGAGCGGCAGCGGTTGACGGTGCAGCGGTTGTACGGGAAATGGCGCAGTGCGATCGGCGCATCGTCCGACGCGTAGCGCGTGCCGCCCGGATGATATTCGGCGTAGGTCGGCTCCGTTTCGCCGGGCGGCGCGAGCGTGGCGATTTCGGTCAGTTGCGCGTCCTGCAGCGACAGCGGCAGGGTCGTCCATCCGGCGAGCGGCGTTTTCGTGCAGGTGCACGGCTGCGTGACGTGCGCGGCTTCAGCCGTCAGTTTCAGCAGCGCGTCGTGATCGAGGTAGGGCAGTTGACTCATGGGAAACCGTGAAGGGGCGGCGGGATCCGCACTGTAACCCGCGCGTGGATTGCGTGCATCGCCGCAACGCAGGCAGTGCACACCATCGACATCGTGCGCGATTCAACCGCCCTTGCGGACCGAAGGCTGCGCGACGAGTTCGCCGAGCACGCGGATCGCGCGCTCGATGTCGCCGCTCCACGGATGGCCGAAGTTCACGCGCACGCACCGCTCGAAGCCGTGCGCGGCCGAAAACAGCGGCCCCGGCGCGAAGCTGATCCCGCGTGCGATCGCCTGGCGATGCAGCTCCATCGCGTCGATCGCGTCGGGAAACGCGAGCCACAGGAAGTAGCCGCCTTCGGGCCGCACCCACTCGACGCCGGCCGGCAGCCAGCGCCGCAGCGCGTCGTCCATCCGGTCGAGCTGCGTGTGCAGCGCACCGCGCAGCTTGCGCAAATGCCGGTCGTAGCCGCCGTGCTCGAGATAGTTCGCGATGCCGGCCTGCGCGGGAACGCTGGCCGACAGCGTCGTCATCAGCTTGAGCCGCTGCACCTTCTCCGCGAACCTGCCGGCGGCGGCCCAGCCGATCCGGTAGCCGGGCGCGAGCGTCTTCGAGAACGAACTGCAGTGCATCACGAGGCCGTGCCGGTCGAACGCGCGCGCGGGCAGCGGATAGTCGGGGCCGAAGTGCAGCTCGCCGTACACGTCGTCCTCGATCAGCGGCACGTCGCGCGCCGCGAGCAACTCGACGAGCGCGCACTTTTTTTCGGTGGATAGCGTGACGCCGGTCGGATTCTGGAAATTGGTCATGAACCAGCACGCGCGGATGTCGTGCCGGTCGAGTGCGTTCGCGAGCGCATCGAGATCGAGGCCCGTGCGTGGGTCGACGGGAATCTCCACCGCGCGCAGGTCGAGCCGCTCGATCGCCTGCAGCGCCGCATAGAAGCCGGGCGCTTCGACGGCCACGACGTCGCCGGGCCGCGTGACGGCCATCAGGCACAGGTTCAGCGCTTCGAGCGCGCCGTTCGTGACGACGATCTCGTCGATCGGCTGCGAGATGCCCGTCGCGAGATAGCGCCGTGCGATCTGCTGGCGCAGCGCCTCGTTGCCGGGCGGCAGGTCGACGACCGTGCTCCACGGGTTGACGAGCCGCGTGGCCTGCGCGAGCGATTTCGCGAGACGCGGCAGCGGAAACAGTTGCGGCGACGGGAAGGCGGAGCCGAGCGGCACGATGCCGGGTTGCGTGGCCGCGTCGAGGACGGAGAACACGAGGCTGCTGATGTCGACCTTGCGCGTGGCGCCGGCCTGTCCCGCGCGGCGCCTGGCAGCCGGGCTCGCCTCCGGCGTTGCGCCCGGCGCGACGTAGTAGCCCGAGCGTTCGCGTGCGCGGATCAGCCCCCACTGTTCGAGCAGGTAGTACGCGCGAAACACCGTCGACTGGCTCACACCGTGCTGCGCGATGATCTGCCGCAGCGACGGCAGGCGCGTGCCGACGGCAAGGTTGCCGTTGCGGATGTCGTCGGCGATCGTGTGGGCGAGGGTTTCGTAGCGTTTCATCGGCGAGGGTGGCGCGTGCCGTCGCCACGCGCGGGCCGGAGTGGCGCCGCGCCGGCGGGCGCGGCTCATTGTCCGATGCGCGGCCCGAAAAGGAAAGCGCAGGCGCGTCGGCCGCGCTTTCCTGCTGCGTCAGGCCGCGTTCGGCTCGACGTTCTGCGGGTTCGCACCGCCGCGCAGCGGCGGCAACGGCTCGACCTTGCCGACGATGAACAGGTACGACAGCGCGCCGACCACGCACAACGCGCCGGCCACCGCGAGCGGCACGACGAACGAGCCCTTCGTGATCGACAGCATCACGCCCGTGAACGTCGTGATGAAGATCCCCGCGAGATTGCCCGCGAAGTTCTGGATGCCGCCGAGCGACGCGACATGCGCCGGTGTCGGCGCGACTTCGCCGACGAGCGTCCACACGTTGGCGCCCGCGAACGACAGGCTCGCATAAGCCAGCGCGAACAGGCCGAGGCAGGCCCACACGTTCTCGACGAACGCGGACAGCGCGATCGACGAAGACAGCAGCATGCCGATCACGAGGCAGGTCTTGCGCGCGGCGGTCGCGCTCCAGCCGCGGCGGAACAGGCTGTCCGACACGTAGCCGCCGAGCCAGCCGCCCGGAATCGCGAGCAGCGCGGGCAGCATGCCCCACGTGCCGAGCGACGTGAGCGAGAAGCCGCGCGACTGCAGCAGGTAGCTCGGGAACCACGTGATGAAGAAGTAGATCGCGAAGTTCAGGCAGAACAGGCCGATCATCATGCCCCACACGGTGCGGTAGCGGAACAGGTCGAGCCACGACACCTTCGGGCCATCGGTTGCGGCCGCAACGGTCGGCACGCCGCGCTGTGCGAGCAGTGCATCGACGGCATCGGGCGCGATCGCGCGATAGCGTTCCGGGTCGCGATAGATGAACCACCATGCCAGTGCCCACACGATGCCGATGCCGCCCGTGATCACGAACGACCCGCGCCAGCCGACGATCGAGATCAGCCATGCGACGAGCGGCAGCGACAGCGCGGAGCCGACCCGCGAGCCGCTGTCGAAGATGCTGCTCGCGAGCCCGCGTTCGCTGCGCGGGAACCAGTTGAACGCGACCTTCGCGAACGACGGGATCGCCGCCGCTTCGCCGACGCCGAGCATCAGGCGCACGCCGACGAGCTGCGTGAGGCCGCGCGCGGCGCCCGTCGCGACGGTGAACACCGACCACCAGCCGACCGCGAGCGCGAGGCTCACGCGCACGCCGACCTTGTCGATGAACCAGCCGGCCGGCAACTGCAGGAACGCGTAGGTCCAGAAGAACGCGCTCAGCACGAGCCCCATGCCGACCGCGTCGAGGCCGAGGTCGGCGCGGATGCTGGGTGCTGCGATCGCGAGGTTCGCGCGGTCGATGAAGTTGATGACGTTGGCCAGGAAGCACATCAGGATCATGGCCCATCGGATGCGTGGCATGGAGGGTCTCCGCGCGGAATGTCGTGACGGGCGGCCGGCGATCCGCTGCGCCGGCCGCCGCGATGGGCGGGTTATCGCGTGGCTTGCGACGGCGTACGGTCGAACCTTGCGAGCGCTTCCCACAGGCCGTTCAGGTAGACCGCGCCGAGCGCGCGGTCGTAGAGGCCGTAGCCGGGCTTGCCCGTCTCGCCCCAGATCATGCGGCCGTGGTCGGGGCGCACGTAGCCGGTGAAGCCGGTGTCGTGGTACGCCTTCACGATCGCGGCGATGTCGAGCGAGCCGCAGCTCGACAGGTGGGCGGTTTCCTCGAAATCGCCGTTCGGGTCGACCTTCACGTTGCGGATGTGCGCGAAGTGGATGCGGCCCATCGCGCCGAATTCGCGCACGAGTGCCTCGACGTCGTTCTGCGGGCCCGCGCCGAGCGAGCCCGAGCACAGCGTCAGCCCGTTCGCGGGCGTGTCGACGATGCGCACGATCCGCGCGAGATCGTCGCGGTTCTTCACGATGCGCGGCAGCCCGAAGATCGGGCGCGGCGGATCGTCGGGGTGGATCGCCATCTTCACGCCGGCTTCCTCGGCGACGGGGATGATCGCCTTCAGGAAGTATTCGAGGTTCGCCCACAGCGCCGCTTCGTCGACGTTGCGATACTCGGCGAGCAGCGCCTGCAACTGTTCGGGCCGGTAGCTCGAATCCCAGCCCGGCAGCGCGATGCCGTCGTTCGGATCGATCCGGTCGACGGCGTCGGTGCTGAACGCGAGGCAGGTCGAGCCGTCGTCGAGCGTCTTCGACAGCTCGGTGCGCGTCCAGTCGAACACGGGCATGAAGTTGTAGCAGATGACGCGGACGCCGGCCGCGCCGAGATGGCGAATCGTCTGACGGTAGTTGTCGATCAGGCGGTCGCGTCCCGGCTTGCCGAGCTTGATGTCCTCGTGGACGGGCACCGATTCGACGACTTCGAACTGCAGGCCGGCGCGTTCGATCGTCGCCTTCAGCGCGTCGATCTTGTGCGCGGGCCAGACTTCGCCCACCGGTTCGTCGTAGATCGCGGACACGACATGCGTGATGCCCGGGATCTGGCGGATGTATTGCAGCGAGACCGGATCGGACTCGCCGTACCAACGGAAAGACATCTTCACTGGAGCGGCTCCTGGCTGGCGGTTGATGCATCGGGCGGACGGGCAGCGGCGTGCCGGCCCGTCTCCGGTGTGCGGATTATGATTGGTATGCCAGTTGCGCGGGATAGTGGTTTACCAGTTGTCCGGATTGGAGCCGGCCGGCCTGATGAATCAGGAAACACCACGCCACGCTGGCCCACACGCCGAATCGGACGCGGGTCGGAATTGGTGTACCATTTTGGCGATCCGGCGCCGCGACGGCGCCGGCCAGCCTGTTGCGAGCCTTTCGATGACCGATCTTTCCAGCCTGCCTGCCAGCCGCGATACCGATGCCGCGGACCGCTCCTATATCGGCCTTGCGCGGCAGATTCACGCGATGGTGGCCGCCGGCGCGTTCGAGGCCGGCGCGCGGCTGCCGTCCGAGCGCAGCCTGGCCGACCAGTTCGGCGTGAGCCGCACGCAGGTGCGCGAGGCGATCATCGCGCTCGAAGTGCAGGGGATCGTCGAGGTGCGGATCGGTTCGGGTATCTATGTATCGGCGGCCGATGCCGCGCGGCCGGTGACGTTCGAGGTGCCGCGCGGCCCGGGGCCGATCGAGACGCTGCGCGCACGCGGGCTGATCGAGGCGGAAGTCGCGGCGCTCGCGGCGACCGAACGCAAGGATGCGGATCTCGACCGGCTGTTTTTTTCGCTGACGACGATGCGCGAGCAGATGGACGACAAGGCCGCGTACGACGCGGCCGATCGCCAGTTTCATCTGCGGATTGCCGAATCGACCGGCAACACGGTGCTGCTGCACATGGTCACTGCGATGTGGGACTGCGCACGCAGCGATCCGCTGTGGGACAAGATCGAGGAGCATTTTCACTCGACCGCGCTGCGCGAGGCGTCGCAGGAGGATCACCAGCGGATCTTCGCGGCGATCATGGCGGGCGACGCGGCCGCTGCACGCGATGCGATGCGTGCGCACCTGTCGCGCGTGATCGCGGAGTTCACGCAGGCGTGGCGCTGACGTTCGTTCCGGCAAACGTAAGCGGGCCGGCGTAACGGCGCCCGCATGCGGCGTCGATGATGCGGGCGCGTGCGCCGTATACGGCTTCTTCCGATTGCGCGACCATAGGTTTTATGGTCTCGTTGCGGGATATCGCATCGACTCGAAAAAGGACAGTCGAATGCAGCCGGGCGATTCACACGGGGATCGATTAATCAGGGGAATCGGCGCACGTACACGCGTACGTATCGCCGTGCGCAGGCTGCTCATCATTTTGACAGTGGGCTTGCTTGCCGCTGCGCTTCCGGTTTTCTCCGCTTCTCCCGAAGCCGTCAACGACAACGTGCTGCGCGTGCTCGCATGGCCCGGCTATGCGGACAGCGACGTCGTCAACGCGTTCGAGTCGCACTTTCACACACGTGTCGAAGTGACCTTCGTCGACTCCGACGAAGCACTGTGGACGCGGATGCACAGCGCGGCGCCGCCGCCCTTCGACGTACTGGCCGCGAACACTGCCGAGATCCAGCGCTACGAGCACGAGCGTTTGCTCGCGCCGATCGACTTGGCGCGCATCCCGAACCGGCGGCGGCAGTTGCCGAACTTCCAGCAACTCGCGACGATCGATGGGCTCGTCGAAGATGGCGCCACGTATGCGATTCCGTTCACGTATTCGTCGATGGGGCTGATCTACGACCGCAAGCAGGTTGCGGCCGCGCCGCGCTCGATGCGGGAGCTGTGGAATCCGCGCTACCGCGGCAAGGTGCTCGACTTCAACAGCGCGCAGCACAATTTTTCGTTCACGGCGCTGGCGCTCGGCTATCCCGATCCGTTTCGACTGTCGCCCGCGCAGACGCTCGCCGTCGCGCACAAGCTGATCGACCTGCGCCGCAACCTGCTGACGTACTACACGCTTCCTGAAGAGGCGACCGCGCTGTTCGTCCAGCATCGCGCGGCGCTGATGTTCGGCAACTACGGCACGCAGCAGGTGGAACTGCTGCGGCGTGCCGGCGCGGACGTCGGCTACGTGATCCCGGATGAGGGCGCGCTCGCGTGGCTCGACTGCTGGGCCGTCACGCGTGGCACGCAACATGCCGAGCTCGCGTTCGCATGGATCAACTACATGCTCGAGCCGGCGATCGGTGCGCTGCTGACCGAACGCCAGGGCCTCGCGAACACGCTCGCGCCGTCGCCGGGCCTCGACACCGGGCACCAGCATCTCGTCTGGCTCCAGCCCGTCGAAGACATCGCGCGGCGCGAATCGCTGTGGAGCCGCATCGTGTCGGGCGACCGTCCGGAGCGGTTCGGAAAATGATCCGGCTCGGGCTCACGTCGAAACTGTCGATGCTGTTCGCGTGCATCGGCGTGATCGCGTCCGGCACGACCGGCTATTACACGTATCGCGCGAACCGCGCGATGCTCGTGCAGGAAGCGCAGCACAGCCTGCTGATGTCGACGCAACTGCTCGGGCAGCGCTTCACCACCGCGCTGTCCGACGTCGCGGACGATGCGCTGGTGCTCGCGCAGTTGCCGTCGTCCGCGCTGGTCTCGGGCGGCGGCAACCGGGATGGCGCGCCACGCGCGCGGCTCGAGCAGGTGTTCTGCAGCTTCATGAGAAACCACCCGGAATACCTGCAGGTCCGGCTGATCGCGCGCGGGGATTTCGGGCTCGAACGCATTCGCGTCGATCGCGATGCGCACGGCATCGTCGTGCTGCCGGACAGCGTGTTCCAGGAGAAAGGACAGTTTTCCTACGTATTCGATACGCTCGCGACGGCGCCCGGCCATATCTACCTGTCGCCGATCGTGATCAACCACGAGACGGGGTCGCACGCAGCCGAAGGGCTGCCGATCCTGCGCGTGGGCACGCCGGTGGTCGATGCGTCGGGCCAGACGGTTGGGGCGCTGGTCGTCGACGTCGAACTGTCGCGCGTGTTCGACCGGCTCGAACGCGATCTGCCGGACGACTATGCGGTGTATCTCGCGAACGAGTGGGGCGACTTCCTCGTGCATCCCGATCCGTCGCAGACGTTCGGCTTCGATCGCGGGCGGCGCGTACTGATGCAGGATCGCTTTGCCGTCACGCGCGCACTGTTCGACAGTACACGCTCCAACGTGACGCTCAATGGCCTCGCGGAGCCCGACGCAGCGCCGGGCCAGATGTTCGCATTCGCGCGCACGCCGTTCGGGCACGACGAGGGCAACCGTTTCGTCGTGCTCGGGATGGCGCGCCCGCTGGCGGACGTGCTGGCACCGGCCGGCATGCTCGGCGAACGGATCGTCCGGATGGTGCTCGTGTCGAGCTTGCTGGCGGTGATTCTCGCGATCCTGTTCGCGCGCGCGATTACACGGCCGCTGCAGATGCTCGCGCGCGCCGCGACGCACGTGTTCGACGATCCGGTCGCCGAGCAGTTGCCGGTCGGGCGCGCCGACGAGATCGGCGTCCTTGCGCGCTGTTTCGACAGCATGCGCGTCGAGATCCGCACGCAGGTCGCGATGCTGCGCGCGAAGCAGCTGGAGCTCACGCACCTCGCCGGCCACGATGCACTGACCGCGCTGCCGAATCGCCTGCTGTTCATGGAGCATCTCGATGCCGCGATCCGGCGTGCGGCCGCGATGCACGAAGGGCTGGCCGTGATGTTCGTCGATCTCGACCGTTTCAAGCAGATCAACGACCAGCACGGGCACTCGGCCGGCGACCGCACGCTCGTCGCGGTCGCCAAGCGGCTGAGCCTCGCGCTGCGCAGCGGCGACATGGTCGCGCGGCTCGGCGGCGATGAATTCATCGTGCTGATTTCCGACGTGCGTTCGCCGTCGGTGATCAGTGACGTGGCGTCGCGCATCCAGCTCGTAATGGCCGAGGAACTGGAGTTCGGCGACCGGCGCGTGGCCGTCGGTGCGAGCATCGGCGTCAGCGAGTTTCCGGCCGACGGCGCGTCGGCCGAGGAACTGCTCGTCAAGGCCGACGCGGCGATGTACGCGGCGAAGGCGGCCGAGCAATGTGCGTACGTGCGCTACCAGGAACTGGTTGGCAGCGGGAGTGGCAGCGGCAGCGGTACGGACGAAGCCGCCGGCCGTGTCGCGTCGGGCGGCAGCCGGTGACGGCCGGCCGCCGATACGCGCGGCGCAAACGCAACGAGCCCGTCGCGGGACGGGCTCGTTGCCGGTGCTGACTGCGCGCGAAGGCGCGCAGCGGCAGGCTTAGTGGCCGAAGTAGATCGAGTCGCGCGGGTTTTGCACCTTGGCGGCAGGTGCGCCACCCTGGACGGACGCGGCCGGTTGCGCACCGTAGCCGCTGTTGTCGGCGGCGTGCACGCGGGCTTGCGCGGCCTGGATGTCGGCCGGGTAGTACGGGCTCGACTGGCTCGGCTTGTAGCCGGCGTTTTCGAGCTGGACCAGCTCGCTGCGTACTTGAGCGCGGGTCACGGTGCTTTGGGCGAATGCGCCGAACGAGGCGGACAGGGCGACAGCGGCAACGACTGCGGAAACGAGCGATTTCATGATGACCTCCGATGTTTATTGGCTTTCCGCGTTCGACACCATGTCGTAAGCGGTTGATTACATCGTAGGCGTCGGTCGACCTAGGGTAAACGTGAGTTTTGGCGAAAGATCGTTGCGGCCTGGACAATAATTTCCCGGGAAATACCTTCTGTCCCTATTCGGTCTTGCCGGATTTGCAAGGGTGACGGGGGCGGATACGCGCGACGGGGGGGCACGACCGGGCACCCGGCGGCGAAGGCGCGGGCGGAGGGGGGCGGACTGGGCTGCGACGCTGCCGGCTCAGACGTCGTCGTCGATTTCCTTGCGCTCCCGGCGTTCCTCGTTGCCGCGGCGCGCACGCAGGCGCTGGCGCGACAGCACGGCGATCACCTGCTGGGTCGGCGCGCCGGACGGCAGTTCGTTGCGGATACGATCGGGCACCATCGGCAGGCCCGCGCGCTGCCGGCGCAGCGCCTTGGCGATTGCCCGGCGGCATTCGTCACCGTGGCAATCCCATTCATCGCGGATTCTCTGGCAATAACGGCATTGTTCCATCCGGACAGTCTAACGCGTCTTCGGGAACGGGGCCGGACGCCGGCCCCGACCTGTCATGCGCCGGCTGCGGCACCGGCGAGCGCGTGCGCATGGGACTGGAAGCGGCGGTGTTCTTCCGGCGGCACGAGTGAGCCGCCCGTCGCCCAGATGACGTGCGTCGACCGGCGCAGGTCGAGCGCGTGGCGATGTACGTAGTCGTGGCCGGCCGGGGACTGCGTCAGCCAGCCGGGACCGCCGACGGCAGCAGCGGCCGACGGCTCGAGCTCCACGCCCGTCGCGCGCTGAACCGCGAGCAACTGGGCATAGAGCTGCATGTCGCTGACGGTGAAGACGCCCGACAGCAGCGACGCCATCAGCGGGCTGACGAGGTGCGATGCCTGTGCGACTGCCAGGCCATCGGCCTCTGTCCGGTTGTCGAGCCCTGCGTCGTAAACGGACACGGGCTTCCCGGGGCCGGCGGCCAGCTGGACCAGCATGCACGGCGAAGCGACGGGTTCGGCGAAGAAGCAATGCACGTGCTCGCCGAAAAGCGCCTTGAGACCATACGCGATGCCGCCCGGTGCACCGCCGACGCCGCACGGGATATGGACGAACAGTGGATGTGCCGCGTCCACGCTGCAGCCCGCCGCGGCGAGCTGCGCGGCGAGATGCCGGGCGCTGGCCGCGTAGCCCAGGAACAGCATCAGCGAGCCTTCGTCGTCGACGAAGTGGCTGCGCGGCCGATTGCGGGCCTGCGCGCGCCCGGCCGCGACGGCTTGCGCGTAGTCGCCGTCGTGTTCGATCACGCGAACGCCGCGCTTTCTCAGGCGCGCCTTCTTCCACGGCTTCGCGTCGGTCGACATGTGGACGACCGACTCGAACCCCAGCGCGGCGGCCATCACGCCGATGCTCAGGCCGAGATTGCCGGTGCTGCCCACGATGACGGTGTGCGCGGCAAACAGTTCGCGTGCGGCGGTCGATGCGAGGGTCCGCCGGTCGCCCGCGGGTGCGAGCAGCCCGTGTTCGATCGCGATCGACTCCGCGAGCGCGAGCACCTCATGAAAGCCGCCGCGCGCCTTGATCGAACCGGCGACCGGCAATGCATCGTCGCGCTTGATGAACCACGCGCCGTGTGCGTCTGCCGGGAGCGACAACAGGCGTTGCAGGCTGTCTGCCGGCATCAGCGGCGACTCGATTTTTCCCGCGCTCGCCGCGAGTTCGGGAAACAGCTCGGCCATCAGCGGTTCGCAGCGCGCCAGCCGCGCTTCGGCCGTCGCAATGGCGTCGAACGCCGGCGCGTCGCGCGGCAACGGGCTGCCGGCATGGGGGTTCAGCCACAGCAGCGGGTGGCGGGATTGCAGTCTGGCTAATAGATCGGCAGGCTGGAGCGTGAGGGTCATGGGTTGGCCTTGCATCGGATAATCGGAAAATCCGGCTGGAATGCTACGATTCCGGAAGTCCGCGCAAAAGCGCCGATTTCTAATGAATGCATTAGCCTGACTTATATCTATGCGACTCGACGGTTCGATCCTTGGGGCGTTGCTCTGCTTTGAAACGGCCGGCCGGTTGCTGAGCTTCACGAAGACGGCACAGGCGTTCAACCTGACGCAAAGCGCCGTGAGCCAGCAGATCCGGCACCTGGAGGACCGGCTGGGTTATCCGCTGTTCGTGCGCCAGGCGCGCGGGCTGAAGTTGACCGAGAAGGGCGGGATCCTGCTCGGGACGATGTCGAGCGCGTTCGTCGACATCAATCGCACGCTTCAGGTGCTTGGCATGTCGGGCGCGCCGCTGCAGGTAAGCTGCCTGCCGTCGCTTGCGCTGCAATGGCTGATGCCGCGCCTGTCCGAATTTCACCGGCAACAACCGAACGTGCCGGTTCGCGTGAAGGCCGAGTTTCAGGTGCTGGATCGTCAGGCCATGGACACCGACGACATCGATGTGGCCGTGCGTTACGACCCGGTGCAATACGATCGGCTGCATGCCGAGGCCATTCTCGACGAAATCCTGTTTCCGGTCGCCACGCCGGCGTATCTGGCGCAGCATCCGTTCTTTGCCAGCGGGGAATCGCTCGACGGCGTCGTCCTGCTGCACGACGCCGCTCCGTGGGGCGGCGCACCCGAGTTCGTGGAGTGGCGCACCTGGCTGGATGACGTCTGCCCCGCGTGGACGTCGCATCTTGACGGCCCGCAGTTCAATTTTTCCAGCCTTGCCATCACGGCCGCACTGAATCATCAGGGTGTCGCGATGGGGCGCGCCGCGCTGGTGCATGACGAGATCGCGAGCGGACGGCTCGTGGATGTCTTCGGCCGGCATGTGCGTGCGCCGGCGCGCTACATGCTGTTGTCACGCAACCCCGACGATCCACGCACCACGGTTTTTGCGGACTGGCTCAAGGCCGAGTGCGCACGCTTCGATGCGGCTCGATCGCGCTTGCTTTCGAATGGAAGCCGGCACGGATAGCCGACGATGCCGGATGGATGAATCGGAATGCGAAGTAGTTTGGCGGCGAGTTGGGCGACGAATGCAGCCGCAAATGACAAATCCCGGTCCGTCCCCATACGGATTGCTTGCAAGCGGCCCGGCCGGCGAGCGTTACTTGAGCTGCCAGATGCCCCAGACGGCGATCAACAGGCCGAGGCCGAATCCGCAGCCGAGCAATACGTAGGTTTCCATGTCATGCCTCTGAAAGCGTGGCTGCGCCGATGTCGGCATCGGCGTGCAAGCAGCAATGTCGGTGGCGTATCGTCCACCCCGTCGCGCGGGGCGGTACGCCGGGTCCGCGAATACTACGCCTGGCAGCTTTCAGAACGCATGCGCGATCGACGGCGGTGCGCCGCCTGCTAGTTCTTGCCCGCGGGTACGTTATTCATCCGGGTTACGTGCGATTCATCGTGGCGGAACACACCCGATTTCCAGATCATCTGCGACGCCGCGACGAGCACGAACAGCAGCACGACCATCCTGAAGACGCGGGGCGACATCTTGTCCCGCAGCGGGCGAACGAGCCACATGCCGGCAATGGCCGGCAGGCTGGCCGCCGCCGAGATCGCGAGGTCGGCGCCGCTCGCGTGCGCGGCGCCGCTGAACGTCGTGATCAGCGTGACGATCGATACCACGAGGATGATCGCGATCTGCTTCGTGAAGACGCGCCCGGTCGCGCCGGACGAAATCAGGTAGGTGGCGAGCAGCGGGCCGGGAACCGACGCGATGCTCTCCATCAGCGCCGCACCAAAGCCGAGTGCGAAGCCGACGGGCTTCTGCCACGCGTTCGGCAGATTGAGTTTCGGCGCGGCGAGCATCAGCGCCGCGGCCACGATCAGCAGCGCACCGGATGCCGCCTGCGCATGGCCCGGATTGAGCGAGAGCAGGATCGCGACACCGACGATATTGCCGATCACGGTGCCCGCGATCGGCGCGGCGATCTTGCGTGCCGTCGCCAGCACCTGGCCGCCTTCGAGCGCCTGCGGAATGTTGCCGAGGATGATCGGCATCGACAGCAGCAGCACCGCATGCCGGATCGGCAGGAACTGGCTGAGTATCGGCATCGCGATCAGCGGCACGCCGATGCCCGTGATCCCCTTGGCCATGCCGCCCAGCAATAGCGCGACGGCGATGCCGGCCAGATCGAACGCGCTGAGCCCCTGCAGGCTGGAGACCAGCACACCTTCAGTCAGATTGAAATGCATCATGGAATGGCATGTCGCGGCATATCGGCAGGCAGCGAGCGCTGTCGATGGAGCCCGTTGCGGTCGCGTGCGTGTGGCACGCGTGTTCTGGATCGGCATGGACCGGAAGTCGATCGCATGGCGCCGCACCGTCGTGCGGCCGGGGCCGCAGGCAATCGGCACGCGGTTCGAGGATGCATCTTACCTGAGCGTTGCGGCGGACATTCGACGCTGGCCGCGGTGCGTCAGCGGTATCGTCGGCGTGAGCATTTCCACGGTTCAATATAATTCATGCCAGTGTGCCGCCTCATGTACGACATACATACTCTGGAACAAGGAAACTCCATGACGCTTGCCCAGTTGCAGGCCCTGGCGGCCGTGGTCGAACTCGGCTCGCTCACGGCCGCGGCCGACCGGTTGAGCCGCAGCCAATCCGCGATCAGTCATGCACTGACCGAGCTGGAAGACATCACGGCGGTCAAGCTGCTCTGGCGCGACCGGCAGCCGGTCGTCCTGACGGCGGCGGGCGAACGCCTGTGGCCGTACATCCAGAGCGTGGTGCGCGAAGCGCAGCTGCTGCGCCAGCAGTTCAGCCTGTCGCGCGGCAAGCTCGAAGGGAAGCTGGTGGTCGCGTCGCTGCCGAGCGTGTCGCTCGCGTTCGTCGTGCCTGCACTCGAGGCGTTGAAGGAGATGCACCAGGGCGTATCGGCGGTGCTGCTCGAAGGCACGGACAGCGAAGTCGAAGGGTGGATCGACGACGGTACGGCCGACGTCGGCGTGGTGGCCGGCACGAAGACGTTCGCGCACAATCTGCCGCTGCTCGACGAGGATTTTGTCGCGGTGGCGGCGGACGGCATGTTCGCCGGCCGCAAGAGCGTGTCGGCGAAGCAGTTGTCCGCGGCGCCCTTCATTTTCTCGAAGGCAGGATGCGGGCCGGTGATCGCGGATTACTTCGCGCGCGGCGGCACGCCGCTGCGCGCCGCGTTCAACGTGGTCGAGATGCGCACCATTCTGTCGATGGCGGAGGCCGGCATGGGCGTGTCGATCGTTCCGCGCATCACGCTCACGTACACGCCGTTCGGCGGCCGCGTGCTGGAGCTGTCGCCGCGGTTGCGTCGTTCGGTGCGGCTGTCGTGGAGCGCGGCCGGCAACGCGATCACCGACGCGTTCGTGCGGCTCGTCGATGCGCAACGCGCGAAGGCGGCGAAGGCGATTCATACGCGTGCGAGAAAGGGCCGGTAACGAACGGCGGGTGGAACGGCCGGTGCGATGAATCGTGCTCATGGGCAGCTTGCAGTTTATTCATGCTGACGGCGGTGAAGATGCAATACATTGTTCGAACCCGCCCTTTATCGCTTCACCTCGCAGGAGATTGCCGTGCCGGCCTTGCCCACCTTGCTTGCTTTCGGACTCGTGTCGCTCGGCATGGTGCTGACGCCCGGGCCGAACATGATCTACCTCGTTTCCCGCTCGATCTGCCAGGGTCGCGGTGCTGGGCTGGTGTCGCTCGGCGGCGTCGCGCTGGGGTTCGTCTTCTACATGGTGTGCGCGGCGCTGGGCATCACCGCGCTGGTGATGGCCGTGCCGTTTGCGTACGATGCGTTGCGCTTTGCCGGCGCGTTTTATCTGGCGTACCTGGCGTGGCAGGCGCTGAAGCCGGGCGGCCGATCTGCGTTTCAGGTCAGGCAGTTGCCGCACGACAGTCGCACCCGGCTCTTCACGATGGGCTTCATCACGAACCTCGCGAATCCGAAGATCGCGGTGATGTACCTGTCGCTTCTGCCGCAGTTCATTTTGCCGGGGCATGGCAGTGTGCTCGCGCAATCGCTGGCGCTCGGCTGCGTGCAGATTGCGGTGAGCGTCAGCGTGAATGCGCTGATTGCCTGCATGGCCGGCGCCATCGCGGGCTTCCTGGCGGGGCGGCCGGTCTGGGCGTCGGTCCAGCGCTGGTTGATGGGCACGGTGCTGGCCGGGCTCGCCGTGCGTATTGCGCTGGCGTCGCGCAGCTAGCGCGAGTCGTTGACGGTTTGCAGGAGCGTTGGGTGCTTTCGATCTGCGTCACGACGAAAGCGGCCGGCATCGTCAGCCCTGGCAATTGCCCCGCGCTTCGTTGCCGACCCGAACCGGCGCGGCTTTTCCGCTGCGCCGGCTGCGCGTCGCGAGCCAGCACAGGATCGACCCGCCGCATACCATCGATGCACCTTGCCAGAACTCGATCGACAGCGGCGCACGCAGCAGCGTCGCGGCAAGCAGGGCGGCGAGCACCGGGGTGAAGTACGACGCGCCGACGATGACCGTCACGTTGCCGTGCATGATGCCGGTGTTCCAGGCCGCATAGCCGAACCCCAGCGCCGATGCCGCCAGCACGATGTAGATGACCGCATGCAGGCTGAACGTCATGCCGCTGCCGCCTTCGATCGCGAACTTGATCCAGAGTGCCAGGGCCACCAGCATGAAGAACGGCGTGACGCCGTTCTTGCCGTCGGCGATGCGCGCCGTCACCGTGCAATAGCCGGCCCAGATCAGCGCGCCGAAGAACGCGAGGCCGTAGCTCAGCGGATTGTCCGCGACGTTGTGCAGCATGCCGGCCGGATCGAGGCCCCGGTCGCCGCCGAGCACCCGGCAGATCCCGAGCATCGACAGCAGGACGCCGGGCACCACCAGCAGGTTGGCGCGCTGCTTGTTGAACACGATCGCCGCGACCAGCGTGAAGCTCGGCCACAGATAGTTGACCATCGCGACTTCGATCGCCTGTTGGCCGTTGCTTGCATAGCCGATCGACAGCGACAGGCACAGCTCGTACGCGACGAACAGCAGCCCGCCCCAGAGCAGGTAGTTTTTCGGAAACCGGCTCAGATCGGGGAAGCCGATCGTAAACAGCAGAAGCACGGATGCCACCGTATAGATCATCGCGGCGCCGCCGGTTGCGCCGAGGCTTTCGCTGACTCCGCGAACGAGGGCGACCACGGAGGCCCACAACAACACCGCGCCGAGCCCGGCGAGCGTTGCCTTGTTCTTGTGCTTCATGCGTCCTGCCAGTTTCAACATTCAAATTCGATTTCAGATGATTCGGTTCCGTCCGCACGAGCCGCGCTCGCGATCCCCATGCGATACGGCCATTGCCGACGGAAACGCGTAGTTTATCGGAGCGAGGGCGGGCACCGGTGTTGGCGGCGATCGGCCCGGCGCTTGCGGCCGATCAGGGAGAGCGGGTGTCACGTGGCAGCCGGTCATGCGTCGACGATGCGCCATGCCGCGCCGATTGCCGACAATGCGCGCCCGATCGAGTCGAGCATCGCGTCCCGCGTGGGTCCGAGCGTCGTGACAACGAAGAAACCGTCTTCGTCGGTCGACAGGCCGATCAGTGGCCAGCCGCCGGCGTCGCCACGGACTTCAAGGTGCCGCATGACGGGATCGATATCGATGTCGTCATGCGCTTGCCGCAACGCATTCGCGATGGCATCGAATGCGTCGGCCGACGGGATCGTGTGGATACGGTATTCGAAACTCATCTTCATGGGCCGGCGTGCGAGGCGGGCAGTCTAACGCGTGTCATGGCGCAATGCCACGCGATGAGGGGGCAGGCGCCTGCGTGCCGTCGCGGTATGGTCACGCAGCCGTCGTCGCATGCATCGAATTCCGGAAGAGCTATGAGAGGGCCGACGTTGAATCGCTCGATGCGCGTATTGTCGGCCGCTGCCTTCACCGTGCTTGCCGGCGTCGCGCGCGCCGACGCGCCCTACGTCAATGCACAAGGAGTCGCGCGCTGTACGCGGCTCGACGTGCGCACCCAGCAGAGCGTGGCGATGCCGCGCGCGACGTTCGACCGCTATTTCGCGAACCGCGGCATCCTGATTGCCCCGTAACGTTGCGTATGCAACGAGTCGTGCGCGTGCAGCATCAGGCGCCCGTCGCAACGGGCGCCTGCCCGATCACCGGTCGTTCCGCTTCTTGCTCAGCTCGATCGTCTCGAACAGCGCGTAGTCGGCGGTCGGGTGCTGGTCGGCGCCCGGCGCGTGGTAATAGCGCATCGTGATCGTCGTGTGCCCGCCCGCCTCGCCCGGGTCGTGGTCGAACACCGCGATCCCGTAGCCGGTGCCCGTATCGCGGCGCGCGGACCAGATCGCATCCTCGAGCGCATCGGCCGGCTGGCGCACGAACGTATTGGGCGCCGTGCCCGGTACCGGCCGGTTCGGCTTCGTGAACACCTTCGCCCGCGCAAAGCCGGTCGCCGGGTTCTCGCCGTACACGTCGAGCGGCGCGCTGGTGCCGCCGCCGCCGAGGATCAGGTGGATCGTGCCGTGGCTCGTGTCGAACTTCGTGCGGTCCGGGTCGTTCGAGCCGACCGGGCGCGGCTGCAGCGTCTCCACGACTTCGCCGGTGGTCGCATCGACACCCGCGCGGTGATTGCAGCCGCGCACCGGGTAGCTGCGCTCGTAGTCGTGATCGTGGCCGCACAGCACGAGGTCGACGCCGTAACGGTCGAACAGCGGCAGCCACGCTTCGCGGATGCCCTTGTCGGAACCGTTGCCCGTCTTTGACGAACTGAGCGCGTCCTGGTGCATCTGCACGACGATCCAGTCGATGTCGTCGTCATGCGCGGCATGACGCAGCGTGTGTTCGAGCCAGCGCGTCTGCTCGCCGTTGCTGTAGCCGCGCACGTAGAACGACGTGCCGGGCTCGATCGGCGGGCGGCCCGTGCTCGCGGCCGGCACGAGCGGCGCGGGGCCGCCGACGAACGCGGCGGCGTCCTGGTACACGACATCGTCGGCGTCGAGCGAGATGAACAGCACCGAGCTCACGCGGAAGCTGTACCAGCGGCCCGGGAAGCGCGTGCCGTTCTCCGGCAGCGTATAGCGCGCGAGATACGAGTCGAGCCCCTGCGGGCCGTTGTTGAACTCGATCTCGTGATTGCCGGGGCACGGCATCCACGGACGATTGGCGGCTGACGTCTGGTTGTTGTTGCCGAAATCGCGCCACACCTCGGGCTGGTGCGCGGGGTTCAGGTTCGCGTAGCAGAGGTCGCCGTTCAGCAGGTGGAACAGCGGCTGGAACTGCTCGACGGCCTGCACCGCGAAGCGGCTCTGCGGCGACGACAGCACCCACGCGCCGTTCGGCGTCGCGAGATCGCCATAGCTCGTGAAGCGGAACGGCGCGCGGCCCCGCGGCGCGGTCGAGAAATTCGCGGCGAACGGCTGCGCGGCATTGCTGTCGTTGTCGGCCGTGATCTCGTAGCGGTAGCGCGTGTTCGGCTTCAGCCCGTGCACGCGCGCGTGGTACGCGAACACGGTCTCGCCGTTCAGGCCGTCGGTGTACAGGCGCTGGACGCCGTGCACGGTGCGCGGCGGCTCGCCGTCGGCGACGATGCGCGCGCGCGGATTGACGGCCGACGCGAGCGAAGCCCACGAGATCACGACTTCCGACGCCGGGTCGTTGCCCCACGTCAGGTGGACCTGTTCGGGCGTGCCGTCCGGGTTCGGCGCGGCGGCCCTGGCTGCCGCGAGGCCGCCGGCGGCGGTGGCGAGGCCGGATACGCCGGCGAGTTTCAGGAAGCCGCGACGCGAGACGGACGCGGCCGGCTCGTTCGGCTGGATCGGGGAGTTGTCCTGGTTCGACATGGTCGGTGTTTTCGTGGGTGGAGACGCGAAATGCGGAACCGCCCGGCCGTGCGTGTGCGCGGCCGGGGCGTGGGCCGGAAACGAGCGGGATCCCGGTGGCAAGCATTGTCGGAGGGCAGTTTTGCCGGGTTGTGACAGCACGGCGACCCCGCGCGAGCGTTGGCATATGCCCGGGCTTGCGCATCGCGGCACCCGGACTGCGCGGACGCGCATCCGAGGCGGCTGAAATTTATTTGCCGGCATCGCGACGGATTCGGTTCTCCCGCGCCGTTTAACGCATGAACGGCCGCCTCCGGTCGATACTTGCTACTTCGGAGTCTTTCATGAAGCTTTCCACTCCATTGCGGTTTGCCGCGGCATGCGTGGCCGCGCTGGCTGCGTCCGCCGCCTTTGCGCAGGCCGTCATCGTCGCGCCTTACGCGCCGCCGGCGCCTCGCGTCGAAGTGATGCCGGCGCCGCGCGCGGGCTACGTGTGGGACCAGGGCCACTGGCACTGGCGGCAGGGCCGCTACGTCTGGATTCCGGGCCACTGGCAAGTGGTTCGCGTCGGTTATCACTGGGTGCCCGGCCACTGGGCCGCGCGCGGCCCGGCCTGGCGCTGGGTTCCGGGCCACTGGGCCTGATGCGCACGCCGCCGCACGGCACGCGGTGCCGGCGCGGCGGCGCCTTTCCGCAACGTCATGAGTCGCAGCCATGCCTTTTCGAACCGTGGTGATACTGGCGGCCGCAGCCATCGTGCTGGCCGGCTGTGTCGTGGTGCCGGCGCGTCCGGTGTATTACCGGCCCGCGCCGGTCGTCGTATATTGAGCGCGCCGGCTGCCGGTCACGCGAACGCGAACGCGAGCGGGCAGCCGGCACCCTACCGAAACGATCGACACGATCGCCATGCGGCCTGAAACGGATGCCGATGAAACGGACCTTGCCGAGGCCGTGCGCGATGCGTGCGGCAATCCCGAACCGCCGGTGCGGCGGGGCCGGGTAATGGCGCGGCGCATGCAAGGAGAGCACGACGATGAGCTTCAGTCTGCCGGCGGGCGCATCAACGATCGCGCCGCGGCACAGACGCGCGATGCGCTGGAGCGCCCCGCGTTGAGCGAAGGCGATCCGGACGCGGCACTGGTCGCACGGGTCGGCGCGCGCGACGCGTCGGCCGTGCGCATGCTCGTCGCGCGCAAGCTGCCGCGGCTGCTCGCACTCGCGACACGCATGCTCGGCGACCGCACGGAAGCCGAGGACGTCGCACAGGAGACGTTCTTGCGGATCTGGAAACAGGCGCCGGGCTGGCGTGAAGGCGAGGCACGGTTCGACACGTGGCTGCATCGCGTCGTGCTGAACCTGTGCTACGACCGCTTGCGCGGCCGCCGCGAGGAACCGGTCGACGTGTTGCCCGACGTGCCCGATCCGCAACCGGAGCCGGCCACCCGTGCGGAGGCCCGCTCGCGCGACGCGCGCGTGCGGCAGGCGCTCGCGGCGTTGCCGGCGCGGCAGCGCGAAGCGCTCGTGCTCCAGTACTATCAGGAAATGTCGAACGTGGAAGCGGCCAACCTGATGGGCATTACCGTCGACGCGCTGGAAAGCCTGCTCGCGCGTGCGCGGCGAAACTTGCGCGCGCAACTGGCTGGCGACTCACCTAGCGAGGACATCCGATGACACCCGAACGATTTCGTACCATCGTCGCCGCGTACGGCTCGGATGCGCGGCGCTGGCCGGACGGCGAGCGCGCGGCCGCCGAGGCATGGGCGCGTGCGCATCCGGGCGATGCATTGGCAGCGCTGGACGATGCCGCCGAACTCGATGCGTGGCTCGCCAACGATACGGTCGCACCGCCCGCACCGGCGCTCGTCGAGCGCATCGTCGCGACGGCGCCCGCACCGCGGCGTGCGCGGCGGCGGGGCGCCGTGTGGTGGTCGGGCGCGGCATTCGCGGGCGTGGGCCTGGCCGGCGCGCTCGCGGGCGCGGTGGCCGTGTCGATGCTGATGCTCGGCAGCGTGCCGCCTTCGCACGAGCCGGGCTATCTGACAACGACGTTCGGCGGACCGAGCGTGGACTGGAGTGATGAATGAGTGAGCGTGGCTGGAAATTCATCCTCGTCGGTTCGGTCGTGCTGAACGTATTCATGCTCGGCGCGATCGGCGGCGGCGCGTATCAATGGTTCTCGACGCATCGTGACCTGCGGGCCGCGGGCGGACCTGCGTCGCACACCGCGTTGCGTTTCGCCGCGGACGAATTGCCGGACGCGCGACAGCAGGAATTCGTCGCGGCACTGAAGGCGGCGCGCAAGGACGGCCGCGATTTCGTGCGGGAAGCGCGCGACGACCGGATCACCGTGCTGGATCTGCTCGCCGCGCCGCAATTCGATCGTGCGGCGATCGACGCCGCGCTTGACCGCACGCGCGCGGCCGATACCGCGCTGCGTGCGCAGGTCGAGCGCAGCGTCGTCGATTTCGCGGCGACGCTGACGCCGGACGAACGTGCGAAGTTCGTCGACGGGTTGCGGCGCAGCGGTAACTGGCGGCTGCCGCCGAAGTGGCAGAAGAAGCAGGGCGACACCGGGCGTCAGTAGGCAAACGCCGCGTGGGCGACGCGCGGCAGCGTGGCTTTTCAGCGATGCGCAACGCATACGCTGAAGGCTGATCGATTACGCTTGCAGGCAGGCTTCAGCGAGGGATCGCAAGGGGCAACCGCGACTGCGTTACGCGGCGGGCAGGTTCAACGTGCAAGCATCCACGCGGAGATCGCGTCGACCACGCCGTTCTCCAGGCCATTGAAGCCGTGATAGGCAAACGCTTCGCATGGATCGCCTCGCGACGTGCCACCCGACACGATCATCAGGTCGGCCTTCGGCGACTGGTCGAGCTTCTTCATCAGCGTATCCGTTTCGGATACCGGACAATGCCTGCAGCCGTCTTTCTCGTGATGAACGACGAGTACCGGAATCCTGAGGCTGGCAAGGTTCATGTCCGTGACCGCGGTCCCCCCTCGATCTTCGCGGAGGATGGTGGATGTCAGCACGATACCGTCGGGCCCGCCGCCACCGGCCAGCGCAATGGCGATTGCAGCGGCGGACTGGGTGCCGCGGCTCGTCCCGACCAGCCAGACCGGTACGTGCAGTTGCTCCCTCAACCACGCGATCACGGCACGTGCATCGTCGGCATGTTCCTTCGAGAGCCGAAAGCCGTTGAGATAGGGCGCGGATTGCCGGTCGCTCGGTGCGTCGACGACCGCGACGGCGATGCCGTCATTCACGAACTGCTGTCGGGTGCGGACGAGAAAGTTGCCGGCGCCCCATCCGAATTGTCCGGACGGGGCCAGTTGCAGCCCGCCGTGTCCGCCGGCATAAAGAATGGCCGCGACCTTCGGCGCATCCGGCGCGATGAAGAGAAACCGCTGAGTGACCCCGGGACGGGTCGGAATGTCGACGATCCTGGGCTGACGCTGCGCGTGAGCGGGATAGCCGTGCAGCGTCAACGCGACGGCAAGCAGCCACGCGGTTGTCCAGCGCGAAGGCGGGCGCATCGAACGGAAGAATCGAAATCGCGCGCGCAAGCTGACGGGAGGATGGGTCATCGTAGCGGTGGCCGGCGCATTCCACGGTGGCAGGCCGGAATGCGGCAGCTTCTCCTGGTCATGGTAGTGGCGCCACGTCGACGCGATGCGTGACGAGCGATGGCCGCCCGAACGGTCGTCTTCCTGCCGGCGCAGCGCTCAATGCGATTCGACGAACTGAACGATTTCGCCGTGGTCCCGCATGAGGTTGAGCGCGTCGCCCTTCAGGCGAACGTCGTTACACGAGTCTAGATCGCTTTCCGGGAAGGGCAAGGTCGTGGCGGCGTCGTTGCAGCAAGCAGGGATTCACCGATTCCGGGTTTCCGTCGGCGATCGTGCTCGATCCGGGCCGGTCAGGTTGGCGAAAGCCTTTCATCTGGATTTCGACGCATGCCCGGCCTCCGGCAACGCACGAGGCCGCGATACGGCGGCGGAGCGATCCTCCGATTCGCTGCATTCGCCGGTCGAATTCGCGATGGACGTTCAAACGACAACACGCAGGCATTCAAGGCCGCGCGAAACCCCCGAAATATTTGCCTTCCCGGCGACGGATTTTCCGCCGACCGACGTTAAACACGGGTACGCATCGCGAGAGCCCCGTCATGGACCACCCGAACGACATCACACCGGCCGCCATCGCACTGAACCGCTTCGGCCTCGGCGCGCGGGCCGACGAAGCGCCGCCTGCCGACCCGAAGGCGGCGCTCGTCGCGCAATTCGACCGTTACGACGCGCGGCCGGCCGCGTGGGCCGGCGAGCCCGACGCGGTGGCGCTCGCAACGCGCTTCGCGGACATACGCAACGCGATGACCGGCAACGATCCGGCAACGAAGCGCGCGACCGGGCAGTCGATCCGGCGTGACGGCAACGACACGTATCGCAGTGCCGTCGTCGCGCGGCTGAACAGTGCGCTGAACACGCCCGCGCCGTTCGTCGAGCGTCTCGTGCATTTCTGGGCGAACCATTTCGCCGTGTCGGTCGACAAGGGGCCGGTGGCCGCTTACGCAGGCGCGTTCGAACGCGACGCGATCCGTCCGCACGTGCTCGGCCGTTTCGAGGACATGCTGGTTGCCGTCGAGCAGCATCCCGCGATGCAGTTCTTCCTCGACCAGGCGCGCTCGGTCGGCCCCGACAGCCCGGCCGCGCTGCGTGCCGAAGCACGCAATCCGTCGGCCAGGCGCGGGCTCAACGAGAATCTCGCGCGCGAAATCATGGAACTGCACACGCTCGGCGTACGCACGGGTTACACGCAGGCCGACGTGACGGAATTCGCGCGCGCGCTGACCGGCTGGAGCATCGCCGGCGGGCGCGGCCCGCAGCCCGGCGATGCGGCGCCCGGCGCGTTCGTGTTCCGCCCGAAACTGCACGAGCCCGGCGTGCGAACCGTGATGGGGCGCAGCTACGATCAGCCCGGCGAAGCGCAGGCGCGCGCGATCCTGCACGACCTCGCGCGTTCGGATGCGACCGGCCGGCATATCGCGTTCCAGCTTGCCCGTCATTTCGTCGCCGACAATCCGCCGCCCGCGCTGACCGACCGGCTGGCCCGCGCGTTCGACGCAAGCGGCGGCGATTTGCCGACCGTCTATCGCGCGCTCGTCGATGCGCCCGATGCGTGGTCGCCGGTCAACCGCAAGTTCAAGACGCCGTGGGAGTGGGCCGTGTCGTCGCTGCGCGGACTCGGCTGGCACGACACGGGGGACCTGAAGGCCGCGCCGCTGCTTGCGCAGCTCGGCCAGCCGGTGTGGCGGCCCGGCTCGCCGGCCGGTTACGACGACGTTGCCGCGAGCTGGGCCGCGCCCGACGCGCTCGTGCGCCGCGTCGAGCTTGCGCAGCGGCTGGCCGCGCGCACGGGCGACCGGCTCGACCCGCGCACGCTCGGCAACACGCTGCTCGCCGGCTCGTTGAGCGCACCGACGGCGACCGCGCTGTCGCGCGCCGAAAGCGCGACCACGTCGCTCGCGCTGCTGCTCATATCGCCCGATTTCCAACGGAGATGACCATGGCCCTGTCCCGCCGACAATTCCTGAGCGTGGCCGCCGCCGGCGCAGGCGCGATCCTCGTCGCGCCGCGGATCGTGTTCGCGAACGTCGAGACCGATCGGCGCTTCGTGTTCGTGATCCAGCGCGGCGCGGCCGACGGCCTGAACATCGTCGTCCCGTATGCCGAGCCCGCGTATGCGTCGCTGCGCGGTTCGCTCGCGATCGACACGGCGGCTGCCACGCGGCTCGACGGCACGTTCGCGCTGCATCCGTCGCTCGTGCAGACCGCGCAGTTGTACCGCGACGGGCAGGCGCTGTTCGTCCACGCGATCGCGTCGCCGTATCGCGACCGCTCGCATTTCGACGGCCAGAACGTGCTCGAGACGGGCGGCCGCACGCCGTACCAGGTGAAGGACGGCTGGCTGAACCGGCTCGCCGCGCTGCTGCCGGCCACGCGCGAAAGCGCGATCGCGTTCGCGCCGACCGTGCCGCTCGCGTTGCGCGGCACCGTGCAGGCCGCGTCGTACGCGCCGTCCGGTTTGCCGGCCGCGCCCGACGACCTGCTCGCGCGTGTGTCGGCGCTCTACGAGGCCGACGCGCAGCTCGGCCCGCTATGGCAATCGGCGATGGACGCGCGCGGCCTCGCCGGCGATGCGCATGCGCGGCAGGATCCGGCGGGCGTCGGCAAGCTCGCTGCGACGTTTCTCGCGCGCGCCGACGGCCCGCGCATCGCGATGATCGAGACGGGCGGCTGGGACACGCACAGTGCGCAGAATGCACGGCTCACGAATCAGCTGAAGGCGCTCGACACGATGCTCGCCGCGTTGCGCGACGGCCTCGGGCCCGCATGGCAGCAGACCACGGTCCTGGTCGCGACCGAGTTCGGCCGCACGGCCGCCGCGAACGGCACGGGCGGCACCGATCACGGGCAGGCGTCGGTCGCGATGCTCGCGGGCGGCGCGGTCGCCGGCGGCCGCGTGATTGCCGACTGGCCCGGGTTGCGGCCGGGCGACCTGTACGAAGGGCGCGACCTGAAACCGACCGCGTCGCTCGACGCGCTGATCGCGGGCGCTGCCGCCGAGAGCCTGCGGCTCGATCCGCACCGCACCGCGTCCGCGCTGTTCGCGGAAAGCGGGGCGACGCGGCCGATGAGCGGTTTGATTCGCGGCGCCGCATGACGTGAAGCGTTGCCGCATCGGCAGGGACCCATCCATTACACAAAAGGGAGGATGCAACATGATGAAGATCCGCTCCGTTTCGCTCGCCGTGCTGGTCGCGGCCAGTGCGACGCTGATGTCCGCGTGCGTGGTCGAACCCGTGCGGCCGCCGCAGCCGGCGCCGGTCGTCGAGACGCCGCCTCCGATGCCGGCGCCAGGCTATCGCTGGGCGAAGGGGCATTACCGGTGGGCCGGCAATCACTGGGCGTGGGTGCCCGGGCACTGGGTGGCCGTGTACTGATCGGGCTTGATGTGCCGTGCCGTGCCGTGCCGTGCGGCGCGGGTGCCGGGACGCGGAGCAGCGTATTGAATTGCGATGCGCGTTGACCTAAGCTGCGGGGTCCCGGCGACGGGCGTCCGGCAACGGGCGTTCCCGTTCGACCATTACGGCGAGCCGATCCGCGGCCGCCGTTTTCTTCGTTACGGCACCCCCCATGAAAGCATGGCTCGTTGCGCTGGCCGTCGCGGCCGGCATCACTGGCGCACACGCTGCGTCGTTCAATTGCGCGAAGGCGTCCACGTTCGTGGAGCACGAAATCTGCGCCAATCCGACGTTGTCGCGTCTCGACGATGCGCTCAACGCGGATTACCAGCACATGCTCGACGATTTCAGCAACTATCCGGTCGAGGATCCGCCCGAATATCACCAGTTCATGGCGACCCAGAAGGCGTGGCTGAAGACGCGCAACCGCTGCACCACGACGCAGTGCCTGATCGACAGTTATCGCAAGCGCATCGACGTGTTGTGCAGCCAGATCGACGTGCCCGTGCAAAGCGACCGCGCGAAATGCCGCAGCAATGGCGGCCTGGGCGGGCTCGAGCTCGCTCGCTGAGCGCGGGCGCGTTGCGCGAGCCGGTATCTGTCAGGCCGGTGCGCGCCTACCACCCGATCCGGTGCTTTTCCTCCGTCTCGCGATGCCGCCAGTCGTCGTCCGCGTGCAGGTACTGGCTCGTCGTCGTGAGCGACACGTGGCCGAGGTTGTCGCGCACGAGCCGCAGGTCGACGCGGCCGTCGGCCATGTGCGAGCCCGCGCTGTGGCGCAGCCAGTGCGCGGACGCCTGTTCGAGCACACGCGCCTGCTGTTCGCCGGCTTCGCCGTTCGCGCGCAGCCGGTCGGCTGCGTGCCGGAACACCTGCTTCACGATCCGGTGCAGCGCCGCGCGCGTGAGCGGCTTGCGCGCCTGGCCGACCGGCAGCACGAGCGGCGTGGGTTCGCCGTCGGACGGCAATGCAGGCAGGCCATGCGCACGCCGGTAGCGCGACAGCTCGGCCATCATTTCGTCGGTGGCCGGCACGAGCCGCTGCCGGCCGCCTTTGCCCGTCACGTCGAGCCACCAGCGGTCGCGCCCGTCCGCGTCGCGCCGGCAGAAGAACTGGCCCATCGTCGTGTCGGCCGCTTCGGTGATACGCAGCCCGCCGAGATACAGCAGCGTGAACAGCCAGCGCGCGCGATCCGCATGGAAGCGCGTACGCGCATCGTCGCGCGGCATCGCGGCGATCGCATCCTTGACCGACTGCCACAGCGGTTGCCCGAGATGGCGCGTGACGCGCGGCGCGGGCCGGCGCTGCCGCTGTCGCGACAACGCGAGCGGATTGCCGGCCAGGTAGCCGGCCTGCACGAGCCACGAAAACATCACGTTCAGGATCACCAATGCCTGCCGCTGGCTGGCCGCCGACAGCGGCCCGTAGAACGGCCGCCAGCGCGGATCGTCACGCGGATGCTTGCGCCCGCCGTTCGCGCACCACAGCTCGGCCGGCGCGGGCGCGAGCAGGAACTGCCGGTAGACGACCAGATCCTCGTGCGTGAGCGACGACAGCGGCTTGCCGCACGCGATCACGGCCCACAGCAGCAGGCGTTCGGCTTCCTTGCGATAGTTCTGGAACGTGGTCGGCGTATCGACGAAGCGTGCGAGCCATGCGCGCACCGCGTCGAGGTCGTTGGTCGCGGCAATCTGCGGATGCACGCTGTTCGAACGGTTGGTGCCCGTGCGTCCGTCGAGCGCGGCCGGCACGGTCAGCGCATCGATCGGCAGCGGGCGCAGCGCGGTGTCGGACGGAACGGATGAGGTCATGTGAAGCGGGGTGCGCTGCGCGGATCGTACGCGTGGAGCCGGGCGGACGAACGGAGCGCGACCAGGCAGATCGGGAAGCGCCGATGGTACACGATCACGATGCGGTGAATTCGCCGTCGTGACGACGGCAATGCGGACCTCACCCCGGCGACAGCACGCTGTTCAGCACCATCCGGACGAGCGTCGCCCGCCCCGTGACACCCGTCTTCGAAAAAATCGCGCGCAGGTGCGAGCGCGGGGTTCTTGCTGATGGCGAGCTCGTCGGCCGCTTCCTCGAGCATCTGACCGTTGACGAACGCGATGCGCGCGGCCGAACCGGATCACGGTAACGTACCGGCTCGCGCGCGACGTCCCACGAATGAACGTGGCGGATCGCATTCTGTAAGCTATTTGTGAACTTTCCTGCCGTGCGGGTTTCTAATCGGCCCTCCAACGCTTCCTGAGGAACACCCGATGATTCGCCAATCCAGAACGCTGCTCGGCGCGGCCGTCATTGCCGGCAGCACGCTCCTCGCCGGATGCCAGACCGACGCAGTCGCCACGGCGCCGAACGCAGTGCGTCCGGCCGATGCCAAGCCGGTGACCAGGACCGTCTATGTCGCACCGCAATCCGCGCGCTGCACGGGCGTCGCGCCGATGGAATGCCTGCAGGTGCGCAACGGCCCGAACGAGCCGTGGAGCCTGTGGTACGCGGGCATCGAAGGCTTCGCGTACCAGCCCGGTTACCTGTACACGCTCGAAATCGACGAATACCGCGTCGCGCAGCCGCCGGCCGACGGATCCTCGATCCGCTGGGTGCTCAAGCGCGTTGTGGAGCGGCGGCAGGCGAACTGACGGCCGCGCTCACGCGGACGGGCGCGCGGCCGCACCGGCCGGCGGCGCGGCCGTATCGATCCGCCGGAACACGACGGACGACAGCAGCGTCACCGCACCCATGCACGCGAAAGACAGCATGAACCCGTGCGCCATCGAGCCCCGATAGGCGGCAAACAGGTTGACGAGGCCGCCGCCGATCGACACGCCGAGCCCCATCGCCAGCATCTGCATCATTGTGAACAGGCTGTTGCCGCTGCCGGCATCGGCATGCGACAGCCCCTTGAGCGTCACGCCGTTCATCGCCGCGAACTGCATCGAGTTCGCGGCGCCGAACACGATCAGCAGCACGCCTTCCAGCACCGGCGCGGGCCGCGCCGACACCAGCGCGAACCCCGCGATCGCGCACCCGACGATCCCCGTGTTCACGACCAGGAACGCCGCGTAGCCGAAGCGCTTCACGAGCGGCGCGATCCAGCGTTTCGCGATGACGCCTGCGATCGCCGCCGGCAGCATCATCAGCCCCGACTGCAGCGGCGTGTAGCCGAGCTGCACCTGCATCAGCAGCGGCAGCATGAACGGCACCGAGCTCGTGCCGATCCGGCACAGCAGGTTGCCGAGCAGCCCCGAACCGAAGTTCGGCTCGCGGAACAGCCCGAGCCGGAACAGCGGCTGTGCGCGCCGCCGCGCGTGCGGCAGGTACGCCAGCGCGCTTGCCAGGCCGAGTACGGCGAGCCCGGCCGCCCACGCGGTGCGATGCGCGGGCATCGGCGGGTCGATCGCGAGCGACAGCGCGATCATCGCGACCGACAGCAGCGTACAGCCGACGAAGTCGAACGGCGGCGGCTGTTGCGCCTGGTCGTGCGGCAGGTAGCGCTGCACGGCGAGGAAGCCGACCACGCCGACCGGCACGTTGACGATGAACACCCAGTGCCACGAAATCGCCTGCGTGAGCCAGCCGCCGAGCGTCGGCCCGACGATCGGGCCGAGCTGGCCGGCGATCGACACGAACGCGATCGCCGCGACGTACTGTTCGCCCGGCACGCGGCGCAGCACGGCGAGCCGCCCGATCGGCAGCAGCATCGAGCCGCCGATACCCTGCAGCGCGCGCGCGGCGACGAGCTGGCCGAGCGTATGCGACGCCGCGCAGCCGATCGAGGCAAGCACGAACACGAGAATCGCGAGCGAGAACACGCGGCGCGTGCCGAACCGGTCGGCCAGCCAGCCGGACGCCGGCGTGAGCATCGCCATCGTCAGCGTGTAGACGACCACGACGGGCTGCATTGCGAGCGGCGACGCGTGCAGGCTTTGCGCGATCGAAGGCAGGGCGGTGTTGACGATCGTCGTGTCGAGCGACTGCATGAAGAACGCAGCGGCGACGATCCAGAGCAGTGCGGAGTGTGTGGGTTCCCGGGACATGGCGAAATCGGTGGTGCAAAGGCCGGCGCGGGCGGCGCCGTTGCGCGGTCGCGCGGCGCCTGCCGATTCTCAAGCGCACGATGGTACCGATTCCGATGGTCATCGGGAAGCCGCCTCAAGGCGTTGACTGTCATCGGCAACGTCGATGACAATGCGGGATGCTCAATCCCGTCTGGCTCAAGACGTTCGCGACCGTCACGAACTGCCGCAGCTTCACCGAAGCGGGCCGGCAGCTCGGGCTCAACCAGTCGAGCGTCAGCGAACACATCCGGCGCCTCGAGGAGAGCGTCGGCCGGCGGCTGTTCGTGCGCGATACGCATTCGATCGCGATGACGGCCGACGGCGAGGCGCTGCTCGTGCACGCGAACGTGATCCTGCAGGCGCTGAACCGCGCGGAATCGCAGTTCCGCAAGCCGCGGCTGCAGGGGCTGGTACGGCTCGGCGCGCCGGACGATCTTGCGCTCGTCGCGCTGCCGGATGTGCTCGCCGGGTTTCGCGCTGCGCACCCGGACGTCGCCCTGGAGATCACCACCGGCATGACGAGCCGGCTCTGCGAAGGGCTGGACGCGGGCGCGCTCGACCTGATGATCGGCAAGCGGCGGCTCGGCGAGCGGCGCGGCACGCCGCTCTTGCGCACGCGGCTCGAATGGGTCGCGCGGCCCGGCACCGTCGTCGATCCGGAGCGGCCGCTGCCGCTCGTGCTGGTCGCCGAGCCGAGCGTCACGCGCTCGATCGTCCTGAACGCGCTTGCGGAGAAGGGGATCGGCTGGGAAGTCGTGTGTTCGAGCAGCAGCCAGCCGGGCTGCATCGCGGCCGCGCGCGCCGGGCTCGGCCTGACCGCGACGTCGCACTATCTGTCGACGCGCGGGCTTGCGCCGCTGGTCAATGGCGGCGCGCTGCCCGTGCTGCCCGACATCGAGTTCATCGCGCTGGCCGCGAAGCGGCTCAGCCAGCCAGCGCGCACGCTGCTCGAATTGCTGGAAGCGAGCGACCTGAGCACGCCGGGCGCGGATGCGTAACTGGCTCGCCGCGCGGGCGGCACCCGCATCCAGCACCCGCGCGGCGCGCTGTCACGCGGCCCGTTTCTGCGAAATCACGAGCAGCGCACCGTTCTTGTCCTCCAGCACTGCGCGGTATTCGTGCGGCCCGGCCTGCACGGGCACGCGCACCGACGCGCCGGCCTTCACGACC
The DNA here is from genome assembly GCF_002099195.1 of Burkholderia puraquae. Classification (GTDB taxonomy): domain Bacteria; phylum Pseudomonadota; class Gammaproteobacteria; order Burkholderiales; family Burkholderiaceae; genus Burkholderia; species Burkholderia puraquae. The sequence goes on from NZ_NBYX01000001.1 coordinate 382,484, forward strand.
CGCGCCATCGCCGCATACAGGTCGTCGTCCTCGTCGACGCGCAGCGTGAGCGCCGCGCGCTCGACGATCTGCTCGTCGCCCGCGACCAGCGCGATCGTCAGCGGGCCGCCGTCGAGCGCGCAATAGCGGTCGCCGTCGCGGAACTTCACGTTCAGGCCCAGCCCGTCGACGAACAGCGGCAGCGCCGTGTCGATGTCGTCGACCGGATACAGCAGCATCGATACCTTCATTCCCTCTCTCCCTTGTCGTTGGTCGGCGAGCGCAACGTGCCGCCGTTCGATGCTAGCGCGCCGTTCGCGCGCTCACGCAGTCCGATCGGATGACGGTGAAACCCCTCTGTCCCCGCAGGCGCGCCGGTACTCCGAACAGACGATGCCCGCGTCCGTCCGCGCGCCGACACTCCCAATCGTGGACCGTCGCGCTTCGTCCGTATCGTGCGGGCGGGCTGCACGACCCGGACTCGTCCAACATACATGGAGACGCACGCAATGAAGTTTTCCCTCATCTACGAAGCCCAGACTACCGACGCATCGCGCGAGGGCGACCACCGGGTATTCAAGGAGACGGTCGAACAGGCGCTGCTCGCCGAGCAGGTCGGCTTCGACACGATCTGGTGCGTGGAGCACACGTCGCTGACCAACTATGCGCACATGAGCGCGCCGGAAACCTTCCTTGCGTACCTGGCCGGCCGCACGACGCGCATCGGCCTCGGCCACGGCGTCGTGTGCCTGCCGCCCGCGATGAACCACCCGATCAAGGTCGCCGAGCGCGTCGCGCTGCTCGACATCCTGTCCGGCGGCCGTGTGCATTTCGGCGTCGGCAAGGGCGGCAGCCAGCAGGAAGCCGGCGCGTTCGGCTACGACCTCAACGAACTGCAGCCGATGATCGACGAATCGATGTACCTCGTGCCGAAGATGTTCGTGCAGGACGAGATCGAGCACGACGGCAAGTACATCAAGATTCCAAAGCGCCCGATCCACCCGAAGCCGTTCCAGGATCCGCACCCGCCGATGTACCTCGCGTGCACCAACACCGACGCGCTGCTGCGTGCCGGCCAGCGCGGGATGGGCGCGCTGGTGCTCGGTTTCGGCGGCCCGGACGAAGTCGCGAAGAAGAACGCCGTGTATCGCGAAGCCTGGGCGAACCGCAAGCCGGAAGACCAGGTCGGCTTCCGCCCGACCCAGCACCTCGCGGCACTGTGCCCGACGGTCGTGATGGCCGACGGCCAGGCCGCCCGCAAGATCGGCATCCGCGGCCAGCGCTATTTCATGGAATCGCTCGCGTACTGGTACACGGGCGGCGAGCGTCCGGACCCGGCGAAGTGGGGCGACGATCTCGTGCAGGCCGAGAGCGGCGAGATGGTGATCCGCTCGCGCTTTGCATCGGAGGAAGTCGTCGTGAACTTCGCCGATCCGGCGCTCGCGATGATGAACCCGAACCACGCGTACGGCACGGTGGACGATTGCATCGGCTATGTCGGCCGCCTGCAGGAAGCGGGCGTCGACGAAGTGCTGTTCCTGTGCCAGATGGGCACGGTGCCGCATGAAGCGCAGATGGAGACGATCCGCAACATCGGCGAACACGTGATCCCGTTCTTCAACAACGAGAAGGCGCGCGCCTGCGCGTGATGCACCGGGCCGCGCCCGTCGTCCGGTCGGACGATGCGGCGCGGTCGCGCGAAGCCGACCATCGACGATGGCGAGCATCGCCCGCGGCCAGGCCGCGCCGAACAACTTTGAACGAGAGCGGGGCAGGCGCCGCGGCGCATCACCCGCTTCACAGGAGACATTCGTGCATCGCGACAACGATTCGAACGCACTGGCCGCCACGCTGATCGCCCGGGCCGAGGCGCTGGCGCCGACGCTGGCCGGCCGCGCCGCGCAGGCGGAAGCGCAGGGCCGCATCCCGGCCGAGACGATCGCCGACATGCAGGCCGCGGGCTTCTTCAAGGTGCTGCAGCCGAAACGCTACGGCGGCTACGAGCTCGATCCGCAGGCCTTCTTCGACATCCAGATGGCGCTTGCGCGCGGCTGCATGTCGACGGCGTGGGTGTATGGCGTCGTCGGCGTGCACAACTGGCAGCTCGCGCTGTTCGACGAACGCGCGCAGCAGGACGTGTGGGGCAAGGACCCGGCGACGCTGATTGCGTCGACCTACATGCCGGTCGGCCGCGTGAGCCCGGTCGACGGCGGTTTTCGCCTGTCGGGCCACTGGAAGTTCTCGAGCGGCAGCGAACTGTGCGAATGGGTGTTCCTCGGCGCATTGGTGCCGCCGGCCGAAGCCGGCCAGCCGCCCGAATACCGCACCTTCCTGCTGCCGAAATCCGATTACCGGATTCAGCAGGACTGGGACGTGCTCGGCCTGCGCGCGACGGGCAGCCACGACATCGTCGTCGACGACGTGTTCGTGCCCGCATACCGCACGCACAAGGCAATCGACGGGATGATGGGCACGAGCCCGGGCCTCGCCGTCAACGACGCGCCGCTGTTCAAGCTGCCGTTCGCGCAGATCTTCGTGCGTGCCGTGTGCACGTCGTGCATCGGTGCGCTGCAGGGGGCGCTCGACGATTTCACCGGTTATGCGGCCACGCGCGTGTCGGCCAACAGCGGCGCGAAGACGACCGACGATCCGGGCGCGCAGAACGCGTGCGCGAACGCGGCCGTCGCGATCGACGAGATGAAAGTGCTGCTCAAGCGCAATTTCGCGGAACTGATGGCGTCGGTCACCGGCGGCCCGGCCGTGTCGATCGAGCGCCGCGTGCATTTCCGCTACCAGTCCGCCCAGGTCGCCGAACGCTGCGCGCAGGCCGCGAACGCGCTGCTGCGCTACGCGGGCGGCAACGGCATCTATCACCGCAACCCGCTGGTGCGCCGCTTCCTCGACCTGCATGCGGCCCGTGCGCACTACGCGAACAACGTGGACCGTTTCGGCCAGAACCTCGGCGCCGTGATGCTCGGCCGCGAGAACACCGACTTCTTCATTTGACGAGGCCGCGATGAACGACCCTCAAGCACAGCAATACGTGTTCGACGTGGTGGTCGTCGGTTCGGGCGCGGGCGCGCTGCTCGCGGCGTGCCGCGCGGCCGACCGCGGCCTGTCCGTCGTCGTGATCGAGAAGACGGCGCTGTACGGCGGCACGTCGGCTGTTTCAGGCGGCGGCATCTGGGTGCCGTGCAACCACCATATCGCCGAACTGGGCGCGACCGATTCGCGCGCGGCCGCGCGCGGCTACATCGAAGCCTGCGTGGCCGGCGCATCGACACCCGAGAAGCTCGATACGTATCTCGACCGCGCGCCGGAGATGCTGCGCTACCTGGAATCGAAGACGCCCGTGCGTTACCAGTCGCTGCCGAAGTACGCGGACTATTTCCAGAAGGTGCCGGGCGCGATGCCGGGCTATCGCGCGCTCGATCCGCTGCCGTTCGACGGCGGGCTGCTCGGCGACGAGTTCGACCGGCTGCGGCCGCCGTCGCCCGGCACGCTGATCGGCGGGCGCGTCGCGGTGACGTCGAAGGAAGCGCACACGCTGTTCTCGCGCGGGCCCGGCTTCATGAAGCTCGCGATCGCGCAGTTCGGCCGCTACTGGCTCGATATCGGGATGCGCCGCCGTACGCGGCGCGACCGGCGCCTGACGCTCGGCAATGCGCTGATCGGCGGGCTGCGCCGTGCGCTGCTCGACCGCAACGTGCCCGTGTGGCTCGATACGCCGATGCGCGACCTGCTCGACGTGGACGGCCGCGTGACGGGCGTGCGTGCGCAGCGCTTCGGGCAGCCCGTGACGATCGCCGCGCGGCGCGGCGTGATCCTCGGCGCGGGCGGCTTCGAGCGCAACCAGCCGATGCGCGAGCGCTACCTGCCGCAGCCGACGCAGGCGCAGTGGAGTGCGACGCCGCCCGCCAACACCGGCGACGCGATCGCCGAAGGCCATCGGCTCGGCGGCGCGCTGGCGCTGATGGAGCATGTGTGGGGCGCGCCGACGGTCGGAGTCGCCGGAGAGGAAAAGCAGCGCGCGCTGTTCGTCGAACGCAACCTGCCGGGCTGCGTGATCGTCAATAGCCGCGGCAAGCGCTTCGTCAACGAAGCCGCACCGTATTCCGAATTCGTGCCGGCAATGTATCGCGACCACGCGCGCACCGGCGCGAGCGTGCCCGCATGGATGGTGTTCGACGCGCGGTTTCGCCGCAAGTATCCGTGCGGGCCGATCATGCCCGCGTCGATGATGCCCGATTCGCGGATTCCGGCCGCGTTCCGGGACGTGATCGTGAAGGCCGACACGATCGACGCGCTGGCCGCACGCATCGGCGTCGACGCGGCCGGCCTGCACGGCACGCTGCGCGACATGGCGCGCTATGCGGTCACCGGGATCGACGAAGCATTCGGCAAGGGTGACAACCTGTTCGACACGTACTACGGCGATCCGCAGAACAAGCCGAACCCGTGCCTCGGGCCGGTCGACCAGGCGCCGTTCTACGCGGTGCGGATCGACGCGGGCGACATCGGCACGAAGGGCGGGCTCGTCACCGACGTGCACGCCCGCGTGCTGCGCGCCGACGGCGAGCCGATCGACGGCCTCTACGCGATCGGCAACACCAGTGCATCGATGATGGGCGCGAGCTACCCCGGCGCGGGCTCGACGCTCGGCCCGGCGATGACCTTCGGGTATCTCGCCGCCGACCACCTGGCCGCGCAGGCGGCCGACGCCGGCGGCCGGCCAGCCCGGCCATCCACGACTGAACTTGACGGAGTCCAATGATGAGCGATCTCACCACCCATCCGCTGCGCACCGACATGCTGCTCGCGATGCGCCGCCTCGCGCGCTCCGTCACGGTCATCAGCAGCGCGCACGACGGCCGGCGCTACTCGATGTCCGCGACGGCGGTCGATTCGCTGTCGACCGATCCGCCGTCGCTGCTGATCTGCATCAACCGCACCGCGTCGCTGTATCCGCCGCTCGACGCGGGCGCCGGATTCTGCGTGAACGTGTTGTCGGCCGCCCACGAAGGCATTGCGATCGACTGCAGCGGCCGGCTGAAGGGCGAGGCGCGCTTCACGACCGGCGACTGGCATACGTCGCCGCACGGTGTCCCGTATCTGCGCGACGCGCAGGCGAGCCTCGTGTGCGAGCAGGACGGCCGCTTCGAGTACGGCACGCATACGGTGTTCATCGGGCGCATCCGCGAGGTGCTGATGAGCGGCGACGTCGATCCGCTCGTCTATCTCGACGGTGCCTATACGACGCCCGGCGCACCGGTGGCCCGTGCGGCCGCGTGACGTGAGGAGCCGGCCATGAGCGATTCGCGCTTCCATCGGCTGACCGTTGCCGAAGTGATTGCCGAAAGCGACGATGCATGCTCGTTCGTGTTCGACGTGCCGGCCGCGTTGCGCGACGCATTCGCGTACCGGCCCGGGCAGTTCCTGACGCTGAACGTGCCGTGCGCGGACGCAACCGTCGCGCGCTGCTATTCGCTGTCGAGCGCGCCCGGCATCGACGCTGCGCCGAAGATCACCGTCAAGCGCGTGCGCGACGGCCGGGCGTCGAACTGGCTGTGCGACCGCGTGCAGGCGGGCGACACGCTCGACGTGCTGCCGCCGGCCGGCGTGTTCACGCCGCGCACGCTCGACGGCGACCTGCTGCTGTTCGCGGGCGGCAGCGGCATCACGCCCGTGCTGTCGATCCTGAAATCGGCGCTCGTGCACGGGCGCGGGATGCTGACGCTGGTCTATGCGAACCGCGACGAACGCTCGGTGATTTTCCGCGACGAGCTGCAGCAGCTCGCGCAGCGCCATCCGGGCCGTGTGCGCGTGATCCACTGGCTCGACAGCGTGCAGGGCATCCCGCAGCAGCGCCATCTCGAGGAACTCGCGCGGCCGTTCAGCCGGCAGGAGACGTTCATCTGCGGGCCCGCGCTGTTCATGGAGAACGCGCTGGCCGCGATGCTCGGCCTCGGGCTGCCGCGCGCGCGCGTGCACGTCGAGCGGTTCGCGTCGCTGCCCGATGCGCCGGCGCAGGCCGATACGGCGGCGTCAAGCGCAGCGGCGGCGGCTGCATCGGGCGACGGCGCGGCGATCGAGACGGTGCTCGACGGCGACGCGTTCGCATTCGACAGCGCCCCCGGCGAAACGCTGCTCGACGCGATGCTGCGCGCAGGCGTGCCGGCGCCGAATTCCTGCCGGATGGGGCAATGCGGCGCGTGCATGTGCCGGATCGAGCGCGGCGCGGTCGCGCTCGACAGCAACCACGTGCTCGACGACGACGAAATCGCGGCCGGCTGGACGCTCGCCTGTTGCGCCCGGCCCGCGAGCGATGCGCTGCGCGTGGTGTTTCCCGACTGAGCCGCGGCGCGCCGGCGGCGCGCACGGCCACCCTGATCTATGACGATGGACAACGAAATCCTCACCACGCCCGCGCTGATCGCACGGGCAGCCGCGCGCCACGGCGCGCATCCGGCGATCGAGTCGGCGCATGGCCGGCTGACCTACGCGGAACTCGACGCGGCACGGCTCGACGCGGCCCGCGCGCTGCTCGCAAGCGGCATCGAGGCCGGCGACCGCATAGCGATCTGGGCGCCGAACCTGCCGCAATGGATCGTCGCGGCGCTGGCGATCCACACCGTCGGTGCAATCCTCGTGCCGGTCAATACACGGATGAAGGGGATGGAGGTGGGCGGCATCCTGCACGACGGCGGCGCACGGCTGCTGTTCTGCTGCGGCACCTTCCTCGGCGAATCCTATCCGGCGATGCTCGCGCCGCACCGGCCCGCGACGCTCGAGCGCGTCGTCGTGTTCGACGGCGAGCCGCCTTCAAGCGCGTGCGACGAGACCTGGAACGCGTTCCTCGCACGCGGCGCCGGGGTGCCGCTGGCCGCGGTGCGCGAACGCGAGGCACAGGTGACGCCCGACACCGTGATGGACCTGATGTTCACGTCCGGCACGACGGGCCGGCCGAAGGGCGTGATGACCGCGCACGGCCAGAACCTGCGCGCCGCGCAGGCGTGGGCGGCGATTGCCGGCGTGCGCGCCGACGACCGCTACCTGATCGTCAATCCGTTCTTCCACACGTTCGGCTACAAGGCCGGCTGGCTCGCCGCGCTGTCGAGCGGCGCGACCGTGCTGCCGCATCTCGTGTTCCAGCCGGACGACGTGCTGCGGCGCGTTGCCGACGATCGCGTGTCGGTGCTGCCCGGGCCGCCGACGCTGTATTACGCGCTGCTCGACGCGCCCGACCGCGCGACGCGCGACCTGTCGTCGTTGCGGATCGCGGTGACGGGCGCAGCGGCGATCGCGCCGAGCCTGATCGAGCGGATGCGCGCGGAGCTCGGCTTCGAGACGGTGCTGACCGGCTACGGGCTGACCGAATCGTGCGGCTTCGCGACGCTGTGCCGTCGGGGCGACGAAGCGGAAACGGTTGCCTGTACGTCCGGCCGGCCGATGCCCGATGTCGAATTGCGCATCGCGGGGGCGGGGGGCGAGGCGCTCGGGCCGGACGAGACCGGCGAGATCTGGGTGCGCGGCTACAACGTGATGCGCGGCTACTTCAACCTGCCGGACGCGACGCGCGAGACCGTCGATGCCGATGGCTGGCTGCATACGGGCGATCTCGGCTGCGTCGACGCGAACGGCAACCTGAAGATCACCGATCGCATCAAGGACATGTTCATCGTCGGCGGCTTCAACTGCTATCCGGCCGAGATCGAGCGGCTGCTCGCCGCGCATCCGGCGATCGCACAGGTTGCGCTGGTCGGCGTGCCCGATACGCGGCTCGGGGAGGTCGGGCACGCGTATGTCGTGCTGCGGCCGGGCGCGCATGCCGACGCCGACGAACTGAACGACTGGGCCCGCCGCAACATGGCGAACTACAAGGTGCCGCGGCATTTCACGTTCGTCGAGCAGCTGCCGACGAGTGCCGCGGGGAAGGTGCTGAAGTACCGCCTGCGGGCGGGGACCGAGGCGGCAGCCTGAGTGCAGCCGCATCACACGAGCGGGATGAACGCATGAACGACAACGGGTTTCCGCAGGGCGCGGTGCTGGTATTCGGCGGCAGCGGCGGGATCGGGCAGGGTGTCGCGCTCGAGTTTGCGCGTGCCGGCGTGCCGGTCGCGGTGGGCTACCGCAGCAAGGCCGATGTTGCCGAGCGTGTCGCGCGCGACATTCGCGGCGAAGGTGTCGCGGCCAGCACGCACTGCGTCGACGTGACCGATTCCGCACAGGTCGACGCCGCGCTCGCGGCGGCGATCGACGTGCATGGCCGTGTGCATACGGTCGTCTGGGCGGCCGGGCCGTTCGTGAACCAGCGCCATATCGGCGACATGACGCACGACGACTGGCGCCGCGCGATCGACGTCGAGACGATCGGCTTTTTCGCGGCAGCGAAGGCCGCGTTGCCGCACTTCCGCGCGTCGGGCGGCGGATCGTTCGTGACGCTCGGGTCGGCCGGGCACCTGCGCTGGCCCGACCGCGACGGGCTGTCGGTCGCGCCGAAGGCGGCGAACGAGGCGCTGGTCAAGGGGCTGGCACGCGAGGAGGGACGTTACGACATTCGCGCGAATTCGATCCTGGTTGGCGTGATCGAGGCCGGGATGTTTCCGGTGCTGCTCGAACAGGGGCAGTTCGACCAGACGTGGATCGACGAGACGCAGAAGATGCTCGCGCTCAAGCGCTGGGGGAAGGCGCACGATGTCGGGCGGGCGGCGGTGTTTCTGGCGTCGGACCGGGCCAATTACATTACGGGGCAGCAGTTGAATGTTTCCGGGGGATATGGGTTGTAGCGGGGTGCAGAAAAGCCTGTTCGGGCGAGCGCGCTCGAGCGCCGGTCGTCATCGGCGCTGACATCGCCCGCCTTAACTCCCTCGTCAGATCGTCGACGATGCCGGTCGACATGCCGATCGGTTCTCGACAATCGCTTCGGCTTGCATAACGCGCCCGGTGCGCAACGCGGACAAGATGCATGCGCACGCATCGGTATTCACCCTGCATCGCCACGCGCGATCGTGCATCGGCCTCGCGCTCGACCGGCGCGAGGTCACATCCTTGCAACGCATTCTTCAATGCATTGCGCCGCACACCCTTGATGGCAACGACGACTCTCAAGCGCTGAAGGCCGTCCCGTCTCGTTCGACGCGCGTTGCGGCATCGATGCCGACACATCGGATCGCGTGCCCCGGCCTCGTCTGCCGAATAACGATGCGTTCCTGAAACATTTCCTCCGATTACAACCCGCGTAAGCGCCCGTGTTTTGCGGTGACGCTTGTCCCGCTTCGGTTTGCGCCGCATGGCATGCGCTTTGCGGTTGACCCGGTGCCGCCGGTGCAAACGAAACGTGCAAGAACGATGGACGCATCGACGGCATGCAACGACATCGAAACAAACGGGGAATCGGATCGGGCCGTGGGCGCCGCCTGGAGCGGCGTATATGCCGCGCATGTCGTATCGGTCATGCGCACGGGGCAACGCGTGCCCGATCCGTCGAACAGCAAGCGTGCTTGCAAGGTGTCGTGCCGGGGTTCGCATCACGCAGGGCGGCGCAGGCCGCATGCGGTGGCGAGGCGCACCCGGCACATGTCGGGGGAGGCGCCCGTGAAAATGACGGTGAACCAATGGGCCGCGGTCGCGGTGATGTGCGCCGCGAGCGCGCATGCGCAGGAAATCTACCTGCAGGGCGGCACGCAGGGCGTCGGCATCGGCGCGGCCGTGAGCTTCAATTCGATGCTGGGCGCGCACGCGGACTTCAATGCGATCGATCTTTCGCATGACTTCACGGTGGCCGGCAATCGCTATCAGGACGACCTGAAGCTGCGCCAGGGCGGCCTGTACGCGGACATCTTTCCGTGGCGAGGGAGCGGCTTCCGGGCGACGCTCGGCCTGCGTTTCAACGATGACACGCTCCGCGGCGTATCGGTGCCGACCAATGGCACCTATGTGTTCGGCGGCAAGCGCTTTCCGGCGATGCCGGGGATGTATGCGGTGGCGGAAGCGCGCTATCCGACCGTGATGCCGTACTTCGGGATCGGCTACGGGCATCGGCCGGCGTCGAAAGGGCTGGGATTCGTCGCCGACCTCGGCGTGGCGTACGGGATACCGAAATGTTCGTACACGCTGTCGCCGGAACTGGCGGCCGCGGCGGGGCCGGCGAAGAGCCAGATCCTGGCCGCGAGCGGGCTGGATTCGCTGCGGCAGGTGATGTCGCGCTATCGGTGGTATCCGGTTTTGCAGATCGGGATTTCGTATCGGTTCTGAGCGGCCGGGCTGTCGTGAAGTGTGCCGGGCGGGGGATTGCCGGTAGCGCCGATACGGGCGTGACAACGGGTGTTGGCACGGGCGCCGGCTGACGAGCGTCGCGAGCACCGTCGCGAGCATCGTGCACGGCGGCGGTGACTGCAGTCGCCCCGCTTCGATCGGGGCGCGCCCGCGCAGGCCGTTCAGCGGTGAATGGCCGATTGGCTGTCTTTTCCGCCGTTCCGATCCGGCTTACCTTGCAGGCAGCAATTCGACGTGTCGGGCGAGCGGCGCATGCCGACAGGATTCATGCGGCCCGCTGCCGTTCGCCGACGCCAACCACCGTCCTCCTTCCGTCAATGGCGATGATAGCAATGATTGCAATTTGCGGTCATGGCGCTATCATTGATATCAACCTGGATGGAGGGAATCATGGCAAATCTACTGGTGCGTAACGTGGATGACAGTATCGTTCAGAGCCTGCGCGAGCAGGCGGCGGCAAATGGCAGGAGTGCCGAGGCCGAACATCGGGCCATTCTGGCCGATGCGCTCGGCCGGCCGAAGCGAAAGACCTTTGCACAAGTGCTGATGAGCATGCCTGATGTTGGCGACGACGCGGATTTTCAACGTGTTCAGGATTCGGGCGAGGCCAGGCGTGTATTTGATTGATACGAACGTCATCAGCGAAATCAGGAAGGGCAAGCGAACCAACCGTGGCGTGCGGGCGTTCTTCAGGCAGGCAGCGGCGGACGCAAGCCCGCTTTACCTGTCCGTCGTGACGGTTGCTGAACTTCGCCGCGGCGTCGACCTGATCCGTCATCGCGGCGATCATTCGCAGGCGTCGGCGCTCGAGGCATGGATGGCGACGATCCTGTCCGGCTATGCACCGAATATCCTGTCGGCCGACATCGAGATCAGCCAGATGTGGGGGCATTTGCGCGTGCCCGATCCGACGCACGAACTCGACAAGCTGATCGCGGCCACTGCGCTGATCAACGATCTCACCGTGGTGACGCGCAACGTCGCGGATTTCGCGCGCACCGGTGTCAGGTTGCTGAACCCGTTCGACTGATCCGGGTTGCCGCGCCGCGGCAACTTGCACCGGCTCCCCGTCTCCTCCCGCACGCTCGGTCCCTCCGGCCGGGCTTCCCGCGTCGCTTGATTTCCCCGCCGCCTCTCGTCCCAACAGACGATGTAACACCACCCCCGACCGGCCAGAATCCTTTCACGAACAACGGATTCTGAACCAGGAGGAGGCCGACATGATCGATGTCCGTGCGCTTGGCTATGTCGTCGTCGAGGCGACGCGCGTCGATGCGTGGCGCCGCTACGCGGAAGACGTGCTGGGCATGCAGGCGCTCGACGCGCCCGACGGCGCGCTGTACCTGAAGATGGACGAGCGCGATTTCCGCTACGTGATCGTCCCCGGCTCGATCGACCGCTATTTCGCGTCGGGCTGGGAACTGCCCGACGGCGCCGCGTTCGACGCCGCGCTTGCGGCACTGCAGCGTGCGGGCGTCGAGCCGGTGCGCGCCACCCGCGACGAAGCCGCGCTGCGCCGCGTGCAGGCAATGGCATGGTGCACCGACCCGTCCGGCAACCGCCACGAACTGTACTGGGGCGCGCGCTGCGACTTCCGCCGCTTCGTGTCGCCGCTGGGCGTCTCGCACTTCATTACCGGCGACATGGGGCTCGGCCACGCAGTGCTGCCCGCGCCGCAGTTCGACGCGACCGACGCATTCGTGCGTGGCGTGCTCGGCTTCGAGCTGTCCGACATCTATCGCGTGAAGTTCACGCCCGATCCGGCGGAACCCGAGAAGCGCATCCATTTCATGCACTGCCGCAACGCACGCCATCACAGCCTCGCGCTGTTCGAGATGGCCGTGCCGTCGGGCTGCGTGCACGTGATGGCCGAAGTCGATTCGATGGACGAAGTCGGCCGCGCGCTCGACCGCGTGGCCGCGCACGACGTGAAGCTGTCGGCGACGCTCGGCCGTCACTGCAACGACCAGATGATCTCTTTCTACATGAAGACCCCCGGCGGCTTCGATCTCGAATACGGCTTCGGCGGCCTCACGGTCGACTGGTCGAAGCACGCGGTGTTCGAGGCCACCCAGGTGAGCCAGTGGGGCCACGATTTCAGCATCGGATACCGGTAAGCCAGCACGATGACGATGAAACCTCTCGACAAGACGATGTCCGCGCGCGACGTGGTCGCGCAACTCGCCGACGGCATGACGATCGGCATCGGTGGATGGGGGCCCCGGCGCAAGCCGATGGCACTGGTGCGCGAGATCGCGCGCTCGAACCTGAAGGACCTGACGGTGGTCGCGTACGGCGGCGCCGATGTCGGCCTGCTGTGCGCGGCCGGCAAGGTGCGCAAGGTGGTGTTCGGCTTCGTGTCGCTCGACGTGATTCCGCTCGAACCGCATTTCCGCCGGGCTCGCGAGCAGGGCCGCGTCGACGTGCTCGAACTCGACGAAGGGATGCTGCAGCTCGGCCTGCGCGCGGCTGCCGCCCGCCTGCCGTTCCTGCCGACCCGTGCCGGGCTCGGCACCGCGCTGCTCGATCACGCGCCGGAACTGCGCACGGTGAGATCGCCGTACGACGACGGCGAAATGCTGCTCGCGATGCCCGCGATCGAACTCGACGTCGCGCTGCTGCACGTGAACGCGGCCGACCGGATGGGCAACACGCGCATCGACGGCCCCGATCCGTTCTTCGATGCGTGGATGGCGCGTGCCGCGAAGCGTTGCTATGTGTCGGCGGAAACGGTCGACGCGTCGCTCGCGAGCGAAGACCTCGACGCCGCCAAACGCAACCCGTTCGAGCGCTCGCTCGTCACCGGCGTCGTGCATGCGCCGGGCGGCGCGCACCCGACGTCGTGCGGGCCGGCCTATGGCTGGGACCTGCCGCACCTGCGCGCGTACTGCGCGAGCGCGGAAGACGATACGAAGACGGCGGCATACCTGCGCGACGTGGTCGGCCAGGACGAACGCCAGTACCTCGAAGGCGTCGGCGGCCTGTCGCATGTGACAACGCTGCCGTTGCCGATTCTGTAAAGGAGCGCCTGTGAGCGAATCTCTCGACCATTCCCTCGCGGAACTGATGATCGTCGCGTCCGCGCGACTCTGGCGCGACGACGGCGAAGTGCTGGCGACCGGCATCGGCACGGGCCCGCGGCTCGCGGCCGGCCTCGCACGGCTTGCGTACAACAACGGGCTGATGCTGACCGACGGCGAAGCGTATCTCGTCGAGGAGCCGGTGCCGCTCGGCTCGCGCCCCGACGGCTATCGCGTGAAGGCGAGCGGCTGGATGACCTACGAGCGCGTGTTCGACTGCCTGTGGCACGGCCGTCGCCATGCGCTCGTGATGCCGACGCAGATCGACCGTTTCGGCCAGGCCAACATCTCGTGGCTCGGCGACGACTACGCGCGGCCAAAGACACAACTGCTCGGCGCACGCGGCTTCCCCGGCAACTCGACGAACCATGCGAACTCGTTCTTCGTCAGCGGCCACGGCAAACGCACGTTCGTCGACGGCGAAGTCGACATGGTGTGCACGGTCGGCTACAACCCGGCGCGCCGGCTGCCCGGCATGAAGACCTTCGTCGACCTGCGCTGCATCGTCACCGATCTGTGCGTGATGGATTTCGGCGGCCCGGACCACGCAATCCGCGTGCGTTCGCTGCATCCGGGCGTGAGCTTCGACGAGGTGCAGGACGCGACGGGCTTCCCGCTGGTCGCTGCGCCGGACCTCGGCACGACGGCCGCGCCGAACGCGGAAGACCTGCGCATCGTGCGCGCGCTCGATCCGCACAACCTGCGCGCGACGATCGTGCGCAACAATCCGGCGCCGCGCCGGGGATGAGGTCCGACATGGAAGCGACCCAGGTGACCTTCGGCGACGGTGTCGTCGGCTACGCGGTTGACGGCGGCATCGCGACGATCACGATGAACCGCCCCGAGTATCACAACGCGCAGAACTCGAAGATGACGTATGCGCTCGACGCGGCGTTCCGGCGCGCCGCACACGACGACGCGGTGAAGGCGATCGTGCTCGCGGGCGCCGGCAAGCATTTCTCGGCGGGCCACGACATTGGCACGCCGGGCCGCGACATCCACGAGTCGTTCGACCGCGCGTCGCTGTGGTACGACCACGCCGACAAGGAAGGCGGCGAATTCCTCTATGCGCGCGAGCAGGAGGTGTATCTCGGGATGTGCCGGCGCTGGCGCGATTTGCCGAAGCCGACGATCGCGATGGTGCAGGGTGCCTGCATCGCCGGCGGGCTGATGCTCGCGTGGGTGTGCGACCTGATCGTCGCGTCGGAGGATGCGTTCTTCGCCGATCCGGTCGTGCGGATGGGCATTCCGGGCGTCGAGTATTTCGCGCATGCGTACGAGCTGAACCCGCGTATCGCGAAGGAGTTCCTGTTCCTCGGCGAGCGGATGCCGGCCGAGCGCGCGTACCAGATGGGGATGGTCAACCGCGTGGTGCCGCGCGAGCGGCTGCACGACGCGACCTACGCGATCGCCGCGAAGATCGCGACGATGCCGCGCCTCGGGCTCACGCTGACCAAGCAGGCGCTGAACCATGTCGAGGAACTGCAGGGCAAGCGTGCGGCGATGGACGCGGCATTCGCGTGGCATCACTTCGCGCATGCACACAACGAATTGGTGAGCGGCGATCGCCTCGGCGGCTACGACGCACGCAGCATGGCCAGTTCGCAGCGTCAACCGAACGGCGCGGAGGCACAGACGGCGGGCAGTGGCGCGGCCGTGTCCGTCAATGGCACTTCGTCGGCCGCGCCTGCGCTGGACGTGCTCAAGCCGGCCGCCGTGAACGGAGCCGCCGTATGAGCACGACGCATCAACGCACGCTGCATACGCCGCTCTGCGACCTGCTCGGCTGTCGCTATCCGATCGTGCAGACCGCGATGGGCTGGGTGGCCGACGCGCGGCTCGTCGCGGCCACGAGCAATGCCGGCGGCTTCGGCTTCCTGGCCGGCGCGACGCTCGAACCCGAGCAGGTCGAGGCCGAGATCCTGAAGGTGAAGTCGCTGACCGGCCAGCCGTTCGGCATCAACTTCCACATGTTCCAGAAGAACGCGCAGCAGGTCGTCGAGCTGGCGATCGAGCACAAGCTGCGCGCGGTGAGCTACGGCCGCGGGCCCGATGCGAAGACGATCCGCCGCTTCAAGGATGCCGGCATCGTCTGCATGCCGACCGTCGGCGCGCCGAAGCACGCGGCGAAGGCGGTCGAACTTGGCGCCGATATCGTCACCGTGCAGGGCGCGGAAGGCGGCGGCCACACGGGCTCGGTGCCGACCACGCTGCTGCTGCCGAAGGTGCTCGACGCGGTGCGGGTGCCGGTGGTCGCGGCCGGCGGGTTCTTCGACGGGCGCGGGCTGGCTGCCGCGCTCGCGTACGGCGCGGCCGGCATCGCGATGGGCACGCGCTTCCTGATGAGCGCCGAATCGCCGGTGCCGCGCGAGACGCTCGACCGCTATGTCGCGGTCGGCGACCCGGCGCGGATCCGCGTGTCGGATGCGCTCGACGGGCTGCCGCAACGGATGATCGACAACCCGTACCTGCTGAAGCTCGAACGCTTCGGCCCGCTGCGCCGCACGTGGTTTGCGTTGAAGACCGCCGAAGCGTGGCGGCGCCAGAACGGGCTGAGCACGGGCGACATGCTCGGCCTCGCGATCAAGGCGCTGCGCTCGCACGACTACACCGCGAGCCAGACGTTGATGGCCGCGAACGCGCCGTTCCTGATCCAGCGCGCGATCGTCGAGGGCCGCCCGGATGAAGGCGTGCTGCCGAGCGGCCAGGCGGCCGCGATGATCGGCGCGATCGAATCGTGCGATGCATTGATCGCGCGGATCGTCGTGGAAGCGAGCGAGCGGCTCGACGCACTGGCCGCGCTGCGCGGCGCGCCGGCAGCACAGGCCGCGTGAACACAATCACAGGGAGGCAACGGACATGACAGCATCCACCCAGCCGGCCGGCGCGACGCCGTTCCGGATCGATCGCGCCGACGGCATCGCCGAACTGGTGATCGCCCATCCGCCCGTGAACGCGCTCGACGCGCAGGGCTGGCACGCGCTCTCTCGCGCGCTCGACGCGCTCGGCGAGGACGACGACGTGCGCGTGATCGTCGTGCGCGGCGAAGGCCGCGGCTTCTGCGCGGGCGTCGACATCAAGGAACTGGCTGCGCATCCGGAGCGGATCGTGGCAGTCAACGCGGGCAACTACGAGACGTTTCGCGCGGTGCACCGCAACCCGAAGCCGGTGATCGCGGCCGTGCACGGTTTCGTGCTCGGCGGCGGGATCGGCATCTGCGGCGCGGCGGACATCGTCGTTGCGGCCGACTGTGCGCGCTTCGGCGTGCCCGAGATCGACCGTGGCGCGATGGGCGGCGGTGCGCATCTGCAGCGGCTGTTCGGCGTGCAGAAGGTGCGTGCGATGTATTTCACCGGCGACATGATCGACGCGGCCGAAGCGTACCGGCTCGGCGCGGTCGAGCAGGTCGCGACGCGCGACACGCTGCGCGACGCGGCGCTGGCGATCGCCCGCAAGATCGCGGCGAAGAGCCCGGCGATGGTGCGGCTCGCGAAGGAGGCGCTGAACGGCGTCGAGGACGGCGATCTCGAGGGCAAGTACCGCTGGGAGCAAGGCTTCACGCTGCAGGCGTACATGACGAACGACTCGACGGAAGCGCGCGCTGCGTTCGTCGAGAAGCGCGACGCGCGTTTCGACGCGCCGGCAACCGCCGAGGAGGCACGCGCATGAACCTGACCTATACGCCGCAACAGCAGGCGTTCCGCGCGGAGATCCGCGAATGGCTCGCCGCGCACGTGCCGCGCGAGCGGCTGCCGAGCTTCGATACCGGGGAAGGCTTCGCCGCGCACCGCGAATGGGAGCGCACGCTGCACTCGGGCCGCTGGAGCATGGTCACGTGGCCGCGCGAGCTGGGCGGGCGCGGCTGCGACCTGATCGAGTGGCTGATCTTCGAGGAAGAGTACTGGCGTGCCGATGCGCCGATGCGCGTGAACCAGAACGGCATCTTCCTGCTCGGCCCGACGCTGATGGATTTCGGCACCGCGGAGCAGAAAGCGCGCTTCCTGCCCGCGATGGCGGCCGGCGAACACGTGTGGGCGCAGGGCTGGTCGGAGCCGAATGCAGGTTCCGACATGGCCGCGATCCGCACGACGGCCGCCCGCATCGGCGACGAATACGTGCTGAACGGCCAGAAGATCTGGTCGACACGCGCGGTGTGGGCCGACTGGCTGTTCGGCCTGTTCCGCAGCGATCCCGAATCGTCGCGCCACCACGGGCTCACATTCCTGATGGTGCCGCTGTCCGCGCCGGGCATCACGGTGCGGCCGATCCGCCAGCTGAACGGGCAAACCGGTTTCGCGGAGATCTTCTTCGACGACGTGCGCGTGCCGGTCGAGAACCGGCTCGCGGCCGAAGGCGCGGGCTGGCAGGTCGCGATGGCGACGGCCGGCTTCGAGCGCGGGCTGATGCTGCGTTCGCCGGCACGGTTCCAGCGCACCGCGCAGGCGCTGCGCGACCTGTATCTCGCACACCGCGACAGTGCCGACCGCGACCCGACGCTGCGCGAGCGCGTGGTGCAGGCGTGGATGGATGCGCAGGCCTATGCGCTGTCGACCTACGCGACCGCGAGCCGGCTGCTGAAGGGCGGCCATATCGGCGCGGAGTCGAGCACCAACAAGGTGTTCTGGTCGGAACTCGACCTGCGCATGCACCAGACCGCGCTCGACATCCTCGGCGCGCACGGCGAGGTCGTCCCGCAGACGGCCGCGCAGCACGCGGCGCTTGGCCACTGGCTCGACGGTTTCCTGTTCGCGCAGGCCGGCACGATCTACGCGGGCACCAACGAGATCCAGCGCAACATCGTCGCCGAACGGATGCTCGGCATGCCGCGCGCGTAAGCGCGCCGGCGCCACCCTTACAGAACGGACATCGTATGGATTTCGTATTCGATGAAGACCAGGAAGCGCTCGCGGACAGCGTGAAGCGCCTGCTGATGACCGAGATGACGCCCGAGCTGATCCGCGAGCTCTGGGCCACGCCGACCGGGCGCTCGGACGACCTGTGGGCGCTGTTTGCGTCGCAGGGGCTGACGGCCGTGTCGGTGCCCGAGGCGGATGGCGGCCTCGGCCTGACCGAGGCGGAATGGGCGCTGCTCGCGCAGGCCTACGGTTATTTCGGCAGCCCCGAGCCGCTGCTCGACACGGCGCTCGTGTCGGCCGGCGTGCTCGCGCGGCTGCCGGCGAGCGGCTGGCGCGACGCGCTGCTGCGCGACATCGCCGAAGGGCGCGCGCGCGTCGCGCTCGTGCATCCGGTGAACCCATATGCGGCCGACGTTCACGTCGCGCAGACACTCCTGTGCGAGCACCGCGGCGAGCTGCACCGCGTCGATCCCGCGCAGTGCGCATGGCGCGCGGTCGACAGCGTCGACCCGTCGCGGCGCCTGTTCACGCTCGACTGGGAGCCGTCGGCGGCCACCCGCATCGCGAGCGCCGACGAAGCCGCGCCGCTGCTGAACCGCGCGCTCGACCACGGCGCGTTCGCGGTGGCCGCGCAGTTGCTTGGCCTGACGCAGCGCGTGCTCGACGTCGCGATCGACTACAGCGCGCAGCGCAAGCAGTTCGGCAAGGCGATCGGCTCGTACCAGGCGCTCAAGCATCTGCTCGCGGATGTCGCGATCCACTACGAGTTCGCGCGGCCGGTGGTCGCGCGCGCCGCGCAGGCGATCGCCGACGATCACCCGCAGCGCGCGGTGTTCGTGTCGCACGCGAAACTCGCGGCCACCGCCGCCGCACAGCTCGCCGCACGCCATTCGATGCAGGTGCACGGCGCGATCGGCTACACGTGGGAACTCGACCTGCAGATCTTCATGAAACGCATCTGGGCGCTTTCCGGCAGCTGGGGCGACAGCGCGTTCCACAAGGCCCGCGTGGCCGACGCGATCCTCGGCGACGCGTTGCCGATCGGCCCCGCGCAGACCTTCGACCTCGAGGAATCCAACTGATGAAACAAGCCTATATCGTCGACGCGCTGCGCACACCGACCGGCCGCCGCAAGGGCGGGCTCGCGCACGTGCATGCGGCGGACCTCGGCGGCTTCGTGCTGAAGACGCTCGTCGAACGCAATGCGATTCCCGCCGACGAATACGACGACGTGGTGTTCGGCTGCGTCGACACGATCGGCCCGCTCGCGGGCAACATCGCGCGCACCTGCTGGCTCGCGGCCGGGTTGCCGCTGCAGGTGCCGGGCGTGACGGTCGATCGCCAGTGCGGCTCGTCGCAGCAGGCCGTCCACTTTGCTGCGCAGGCCGTGATGAGCGGCGTGCAGGACGTGGTGGTGGCAGGCGGCGTGCAGACGATGACGCAGATCCCGATCTCGTCCGCGATGACTTGCGCGGCGCCGCTCGGCTTCAACGACCCGTTCTCGGGCAGCGCCGGCTGGCGTGCGCGCTTCGGCGATGCGCCGGTGTCGCAGTTCGTCGCCGCGCAGCGGATCGCCGATCACTGGAACCTGTCGCGCGACGCGATGGAGCGCTATGCGCTCGAAAGCCACCGCCGCGCGGTTGCGGCCATCGAGGCCGGGCATTTCAAGCGGGAAATCGTGCCGCTCGCAGGCGTGATGCACGACGAGACGCCGCGCCACGACACGTCGCTCGAAAAAATGGCGACGCTCGAACCGCTCACGCCGGGCGGTTCGCTGACGGCAGCCGTCGCGAGCCAGACCTGCGATGCGGCCGCGGCGCTGCTGATCGTGTCGGAGGATGCGTTGAAGCGCTACGGGCTCACGCCGCGCGCACGCATCCATCACCTGAGCGTGCTCGGCGACGATCCGCTGTGGATGCTCACCGCGCCGATTCCGGCGACCAAGGCCGCGCTCGGGAAGGCCGGCCTCGACTGGTCGCAGATCGACGTCGTCGAGATGAACGAGGCATTCGCATCGGTTGCACTGGCATGGCTCGCCGACACGCGTTTCCCGCACGAAAGGACCAACCCGAACGGCGGCGGCATCGCGCTCGGCCATCCGCTCGGCGCGACCGGTGCGCGGCTGATGACGACGCTGCTGCACGAACTGGAACGCACGGGCGGCCGCTACGGGCTGCAGACGATGTGCGAAGGCGGCGGCCTCGCGAACGTCACGATCATCGAGCGCCTGTGAGCGCGTCACCTTCACGATCCACGAGGCACCAGCATGGGAATCTGTAACGGACGCACCGTCATCATCACCGGCGCGGGCGGCGGGCTCGGGCGCGAATATGCGCTCGCGTTCGCGGCCGAAGGCGCGGCGGTCGTCGTCAACGACATCCGGCGCGACGCTGCGCAGGCCGTATGCGACGAGATCGCCAGTCGAGGCAAAAGCGGCGGCGGCCGCGCGCTCGCGAATGCGGACGACATCACGCGCGTCGAAACGGCGCAGCGGATCGTCGATGCGGCACGCGAAGCGTTCGGCGACGTGCACGTGCTCGTCAACAACGCGGGCATCTGCCGCGACAAGATGTTCACGAGCATGACCGAAGCCGACTGGGACGACGTGATGCGCGTGCACCTGCGCGGCCACTTCTGCCTGTCGAGCGTGCTGGCGCGCGTGTGGCGCGATGCGGCGAAAGCGGGCCACCCGGTCGACGCGCGGATCGTCAACACGAGTTCGGGCGCCGGGCTGCAAGGCTCGATCGGCCAGTCGAACTACGGCGCGGCGAAGGCCGGCATCGCCGCGCTCACGCTGATGCAGGCGGCCGAGCTGCAGCGCTACGGTGTGCGCGTGAATGCGCTCGCGCCGGCCGCGCGCACGTCGATGACCGAAGGCGTGTTCGCCGACATGATGAGGAAGCCCGAGGACGGCGGCTTCGACTATTTCGATCCGGCCAACGTCGCGCCGCTGGTCGTATGGCTTGGCAGCGCACTGTCGGCCGACGTGACGGGCCAGGTGTTCGAGGTCGCGGGCGGGATGATCGCGGTCGCGGAAGGCTGGCGCACAGGGCCGCGCGTCGATCGGGGCGCGCGCTGGGCGGCGGCCGAGGTCGGCCCGGCGGTCGCGCAACTGCTCGCCGATGCGCGCCCCGCGCAGCGCGTGTACGGGAGCTAGGTGATGGATCTGGCGCTCACCGACGAACAGGCGATGATCCGCGACGCGGCGGCCGATGTGCTTGCCGAACGCAGCGCGTCCGCCGACGTGCGCCGCGCGCTCGAGCAGTCGGCCGGCCGCGACGACGCGCTGTGGGCCGCGCTCGCGGGCGAACTCGGCTGGAATGCACTCGCGCTGCCCGAGGCGGCCGGCGGGCTGGGGCTCGGCGCGGTCGAGCAGACGGTGCTGATGGAGCAGCTCGGCCGGCGCGTCGCATGCGTGCCGTACTTTTCGACGGCGTGCCTCGCTGCGACCGCGCTCGCGGGCTGCGCCGGCATGCCGCCGGCAAACGGCTGGCTCGAGAAGATCGCCGAAGGCGCGTGCAGTGCGACGCTGGCGCTGCCGTTCGACCTGCCGGCCGGTGCGTGGCAATTGCCGGTCGCGGCGGAAGAAACGGCGGGCGGCTATGCACTGTCCGGCATGATCGAGCAGGTGATCGACGGCGTGCGTGCCGACCTGCTGCTGGTGCCCGCACGGATCGCAAACGAAGGGCAGTCGATCGGGCTGTTCGCGATCGACGTCGCCACGGCATCGGGGCTCGAAGTCACGCCGCTCGACACGCTCGACGCCACGCGGCCGATCGCACGCGTGGTGCTCGACGACACACGCGTGAGCCGCGACGCACTGCTGGCCGGCCGCCGCGCCATACAGGTGCTGGAACGCACCGCCTGGTTCGCCGCACTCGCGCTGGCGGCCGAACAGCTCGGCGGCGCACAGCAATGCCTCGACCTGACGCTCGACTACACGAGCCAGCGCGTGCAGTTCGGCCGTGCGATCGCCTCGTTCCAGGCCGTCAAGCACCGCTGCGCACAGATGATGGTGCTGATCGAGTCGGCGCGCTCGGCCGTGCTCGGTGCCGCGCATGCGTGGGACGCGGAAGCCGGCAATGTGGTGCCGAGCGACGCATTGTGCGCCGACATCGCCGCCGCGAAATCTGCTGCGAACGACGCGTATGCGTTCTGCGCACAGGAGGCGATCCAGTTGCACGGCGGCGTCGGCTTTACGTGGGAATACGACCCGCATCTCTATTTCAAGCGCGCACAGGCGTCGGGTGCGCAGTTCGGCAGCACGCCGCAACTGCTCGAATGGATCGCAGCCCATGCGATCGGCGGCGGCGCATCGCATCGCGGTGAAGCGTTCTCGCCATCCGCTGCGGCGGCATCTCGTCCATCGGCCGCACGCGCAGGAGCCCTGCAATGAACAGCGAAACGCGCGAACAGCAATTGCGGCACGAAGTGGCCGACTGGGTGCAGTCGCATCTGACCGGCGAATTCGCCTGCCTGAAATACCGCGGCGGCCCCGGCGACGAGGAAGCGTGGCCCGCGCTGCGCAAGGCGTGGGAGCAGGAGCTGGCGAAGGGCGGCTGGACCGGGCTCGGCTGGCCGACGGACGCCGGCGGGCGCGGCTTCTCGGTCGCCGAGCAGGTGATTTTCCACGAGGAATATGCACGCGCGGGTGGCCCCGGGCGAATGGGCCATATCGGCGAAGGGCTGCTCGGGCCGACGCTCGTCGCATGCGGCACCGACGACCAGCGCGCGCGCTTCCTGCCCGGCATCCTGGCCGGTACGCAGTTCTGGTGCCAGGGCTATTCGGAGCCCGGCGCGGGTTCCGACCTGGCCAATGTGCGCACGCGCGCCGAACAGGATGCGGACGGCACGTGGCGGGTGGTCGGCCAGAAGGTCTGGACGTCGCTCGCGCACGATTCCGACTGGATCTTCGTGCTCGCGCGTACCGATCCCGCGTCGAAGGGTAGCAAGGGGCTGTCGTTCCTGCTGATGCCGCTCGACCAGCCGGGCATCGAGATCCGGCCGATCAAGCAACTCAACGGCAGCGCCGAATTCAACGAAGTGTTCTTCGACGGTGCGCGTGCGGAAGCCCGCGACTTGGTCGGTGCACCGGGCGACGGCTGGCGGATCGCGATGACGCTGCTCGGCTTCGAGCGCGGGATGTCGACGCTCGGCCAGCAGATGCAGTTCGTCCGCGAGCTCGAATGGGTGATCGACGCCGCGCGCGAATCGGGCGCGGACCGCGACCCCGTGCTGCGCCAGCGGATCGGCCGCGCGTGGGCCGGGCTGCGCGTGATGCGCTACAACGCGCTGCGGATGCTGTCCGGCGCGGACGATACGGATGCCGGCGCCGGCGCGCCGCTGCGCCGCGAGGCGCTGATCTACAAGTATTTCTGGTCGAACTGGCACCGCGACCTCGGCCAGCTCGCGATGGATGCACTCGGGCCCCGTGCGAACGTGATCGATCCGGCCGACGAAAAGCTCACCCATCTGCAGCGCGTATTCCTGTTCTCCCGTGCGGACACGATCTACGCCGGCACCAACGAAATCCAGCTCAACATCATGGCCGAGCGCGGGCTCGGCATGCCACGGGAAGCACGAGGAACCGCATGACCGAACCCCATATCCAGAAAGCGCCGGCCTACGTGCCGGGCCACCAGCTGCTCGCCGGCAAATCGGTGCTGATCACGGCCGCCGCCGGCGCCGGCATCGGCTTCGCGGCCGCACGCCGCTGCGCGGAGGAAGGCTGCCGCGCGCTGTTCATCTCCGACATCCACGAAAAGCGCCTCGAACAGGCCGTCGAGACGCTGCGCGCCGAAACGGGGCTGCAACAGGTCTACGGCCGCCTGTGCAACGTCGCGGTCGAGGCCGACGTGCAGGCGCTCGTCGCCGGCGCCCAGGACACGCTCGACGGCGTCGACGTGCTGATCAACAACGCCGGGCTCGGCGGGGCGAAGCGCATCGTCGATATGGACGATGCCGAATGGTCGCGCGTGATCGACATTAGCCTGACCGGGACGTTCCGGATGACGCGCGCGATACTGCCGCACATGCAGGCCCGCGGCCGCGGCGCGATCGTCAACAACGCATCGGTGCTCGGCTGGCGCGCGCAGGCGGAACAGGCGCACTACGCGGCGGCGAAGGCGGGCGTGATGGCGCTCACGCGCTGTGCGGCGCTCGAGGCGTCGCCGTACGGCGTGCGCATCAACGCGGTCGCGCCGAGCATCGCGATGCACGATTTTCTGAAGAAGTCGGCCCCGGCCGACTTGCTGAATCAACTGGCGTCGCGCGAAGCCTTCGGGCGCGCCGCCGAAGTCTGGGAGGTCGCAAACGTGATGGTGTTCCTTGCAAGCGATTATGCGTCGTACATGACGGGCGAAGTGCTGTCGGTCAGCAGCCAGCACGCATGATGAGCGCAACCCTCGACCCCGTGTGCGCGACGCCTCGCGTGTTCGCGCATCCCGGCGAACTGGCGGCGGCCGTCGGCGACACGCTCGGCGCGAGCGCGTGGCTCGCGATCGACCAGATCCGCATCGACGGCTTCGCCGATGCGACGGGCGACCACCAGTGGGTGCATGTCGATCCGCTGCGCGCGAAGGAGGGCCCGTTCGGCGCGTGCATCGCGCACGGCTACCTCACTTTGTCGCTCGTGAATTACTTCCTGCCGCAGATCGTGCGGATCGACGGCGCGCGGCTCGGCGTCAACTACGGCTGCGACAAGATCCGTTTCCCGGCGCCGGTGAAGGTCGGCGCGCGCGTGCGCGGCGTCGGCGAGCTGCTGCGCGTCGAGCCGCTCGAAGGCGGCGTGCAGGCCTGGATTCGCGTGACCGTCGAGATCGAAGGCGAAGCCAAGCCAGGCTGTGTGGCCGACACGATCAGCCGGTACTACTTCTAGATTCGGAGAGCCAGACACATGGAAGACGCAGTCATCGTTTCCGTCGCACGCACGCCGATCGGCAAGGCGTTTCGCGGCATGTTCAACGACACCGAGGCGCCCGCGCTGGGCGGCCACGTCGTGCGCACCGCGCTCGAACGCGCGGGCGTCGCGCCGGCCGACGTCGACGACGTATTGATCGGCTGCGCCGCGCAGCAGGGCACGCAGGGTTACAACATCGGCCGCCTGTCGGCCGCGGCGGCCGGGCTGCCGGCAGCGGTGCCCGGCATGGCGATCGACCGCATGTGCTCGTCGGGCCTGATGTCGATCGCGAGCGCCGCGCGCAGCATCGGCGCGGGCGACGCGCGGATCGTCGTCGCGGGCGGGGTCGAGTCGATCTCGCTCACGCAGAACAAGCACAAGAACGCGTATCGCGCGCGCTCGCAGGCCGTGCTCGACCACCAGCCGGCCGCGTACATGGCGATGATGGAAACCGCCGAGATCGTGTCGCGCCGCTACGGGATTTCGCGCGCCGCCCAGGATGAATTTGCACTGCAGAGCCACCAGCGCACGGCCGAAGCGCAGGCGGCCGGCCGCTTCGACGCGGAAATCGCGCCGCTCGACGTGCGGCGCGCGCTGTTCGACAAGGAGGGCAACCCGGCCGGTTACGAGGACGTGAACGCCGCGCGCGACGAAGGCGTGCGCGCCGACACGACGGCCGAGCGGCTCGCCGGGCTGAAACCGTCGTGGAGCGGCGGCAAGGCCGTCGAGCAGGGCGAGTTCGTGACGGCGGGCAATGCGTCGCAGCTGTCGGACGGCGCGGCGGCCGTGGTCGTGATGTCGCGCAGCGAGGCGGTACGCCGCGGGCTGACGCCGCTCGGTGCGTTTCGCGGCCTCGCGGTGGCCGGCTGCGAGCCGGACGAGATGGGCATCGGCCCGGTGTTCGCGATTCCGAAGCTGCTGGCGCGCTTCGGGATGACCGTCGGCGACATCGGGCTGTGGGAGCTGAACGAGGCGTTCGCGTGCCAGGCGCTGTATTGCCGCGACACGCTCGGCATTCCCGACGACCGGCTGAATGTCGATGGCGGTGCGATCGCGCTTGGCCATCCGTTCGGGATGTCCGGTACGCGGATGACGATGCACGCGCTGCTCGAAGGCGCCCGGCGCGGCGTGCGGCATGCGGTCGTGACGATGTGCATCGGCGGCGGGATGGGTGCCGCCGCGCTGTTCGAAGTCGGCGCATAGCGGCACGCGGACGGCCCGCGTAAGCGGCCAGCCATTCAGGACCATTCGAGGCCGCGGCAACGACCGACGGCCCGGAGACTTGCAGGCGACGGCGGTGGGTGCCATGGCGCGAACCGTCGTCGAACGCAGACACAGGAGACAAGCGATGAAACGAACTTTGCCCGGACTCGCGATGTCGGCGCTCGTGCTCGGCGCCGCGCTGTTCGCATTTTCGCCGCGCCCGCTGCCGGCGTTCCCGGTCACTGCGATCCATGCGGACCGGCTGCAGATCAACGGGCTCGCCCGCGCCGGCGCGCGCATCGTCGCGGTCGGCGAACGCGGCGTGATCCTGCTGAGCGATGACGCGGGCGCCCGCTGGCGGCCGGCATCGATCACACCCGGCCAGGCGTCGACGCTTACGCAGGTGCGCTTCATCACGCCGACGCTCGGTATCGCGGTCGGCCACGACGGCCGGATCGTGCGCAGCGACGA
Organism: Burkholderia puraquae; assembly: GCF_002099195.1. Taxonomy (GTDB): domain Bacteria; phylum Pseudomonadota; class Gammaproteobacteria; order Burkholderiales; family Burkholderiaceae; genus Burkholderia; species Burkholderia puraquae. The sequence goes on from NZ_NBYX01000001.1 coordinate 409,246, forward strand.
CGCCGGCATGCACTGGCGCGAAGTGCACATGGACCACGCGCATTCCGATCCGCTGCTGTCCGTGTGGGGCACGGCCTACGGCCCGCTGTTCGCGGCCGGCAGCTTCGGCCAGCTGCTGCGCTCGGACGACGCGGGCCTGAACTGGCAGGCCGTGAAGACTCCGGCGGGCGACCGTCACCTGAACGCGATCGTCGGCGACGGCCACGGCAACCTGCTGATCGCGGGCGAGAGCGGCACGCTGCTGCGCTCGACCGACAACGGCGTCACGTGGGACAAGCTGCCGTCGCCGTACGCCGGTTCGCTGTTCGGTGCGCTGATGCTCGCGAACGGCGACTGGGTCGCGTACGGGATGCGCGGCAACGTGGTGCGCAGCACCGATCGCGGCGCGACCTGGACGCACGTCGACAGCCACGTGCCGGTGTCGTACTTCGGCGCGACCCAGCTCGCCGGTGGCGAACTCGTACTGGTGGGCCAGGGCGGCGCGATCGTCGCGTCGCGCGACGGCGGGCTGACTTTCGACGTGCGCAAGCTCGGCGGCGTGCAGAGCCTCGCGGCCGTGCTCGACATGGGCCACGGCGCGCTGCTGCTCGGCGGCGAGGCCGGCGTCGCACCGCTCGCCGGCTCGCTTGCGTCAACGCCGTCCTGACGCGCGGCGGTCTTGCTGCCTGCTCCCGTTCGTTTCGCATCGACAAGAGAATTCCATGAACGACCTGTCACGCCCCCCTGAAGCCGTTCCCGCGTCGCGCCTTGCTGCGTTCGTCGAGCGCTGCGCCAACACGATCATCCGCCAGCGCCGGCTGCTGATGCTGCTGTGCGTCGCGGTGACGCTCGCGCTCGGGCTGTCGGCGACGCGCCTGAAGCTCGATCCGGGCTTCAACAAGATGATTCCGATGCAGCACCCGTACATGCAGGTGTTCGAGCGCTACGCGGGCGCGTTCCCCGGCGCGAACACGATCCTCGTGAGCCTGCGCTGGAAGGGCGACGGCGACATCTACAACCAGGCGTTCATGGACGCGCTGCGCCACGCGACCGACGACGTGTTCTTCATCCCCGGCGTGAACCGCTCGCGCGTGTTCTCGCTGTTCACGCCGAACGTCCACTACACCGAGGTGACCGAGGCCGGCTTTCGCGGCGACGTGGTCGTGCCGGGCCAGTTCTCGAGCGCGAACCCGGACGATCTCGCGAAGGTGCGCCGCAACGTCGCGCGTTCCGGGCAGATCGGCCGCCTCGTCGGCAACGACCTGAAGTCGGCGCTGATCCGCGCGGAGCTGCGCGAGACCGACCCGGCCACCGGCAAGCGGCTCGATTACAGCGCGGTCGCGCGCCAGCTCGAGGAGATTCGCGCGAAGTACGCGAAGCAGGGCATCGACGTGAACATCATCGGCTTCGCGAAGCTGGTCGGCGACGTCGAGAGCGGCATCGCGGGCGTGATGGCGTTCTTCGCGCTCGCATTCCTCGTGACGGCTGCGCTGCTGTTCGCCTATACGCGCTCGCTGAAGACCACCGTGCTCGCGCTCGTCGTCGCGCTGCTGCCGGTGGTGTGGCTGCTCGGCGCGCTGCCGCTGCTCGGCCTCGGCATCGACCCGATGTCGATCCTCGTGCCGTTCCTGATCTTCTCGATCGGCGTGTCGCACGCGGTGCAGATGACCAACGCGTGGAAGCAGGCGCTGGTGCGCGGCGCGTCGTCGGCCGACGCTGCGCGCGACGCGTTCCGCAAGCTGTTCGTGCCCGGCACGGTCGCACTGCTGACCAACGCGCTCGGTTTCATGGTGATCATGCGGATCAGGATCGACATCGTGCGCGAGCTCGGCATTACCGCGTGCCTTGGCGTGCTGCTGATGATCGTGACGAACAAGGTGTTCCTGCCGATCCTGCTGTCGTACACGCGCCTCGAGCGCGGCACGCTGGCGCGCGCGCAGCGCTCGGCGGCGGCCGGCGGCAGCCGCATGTGGTCGCGTTTCGCGGTATTCGCGCGGCCGGCGCCGGCGTTCGGGGTGTTCGCGGTCGCGCTCGCGCTGCTCGCGTACGGCACGCTCGAATCGCGCAAGCTGGAGATCGGCGACATCGGCACCGGCGCGCCCGAGCTGCGCGCGAACTCGCGCTACAACGTCGACAACGCGGCGATCACGCACCAGTACAACATCGGCGTGGATGTGCTGTCGGTGATCGTCGAGACGACCGGCTTCGACGACGCGTGCCTGCATTACCCGGTGATGAGCGCGATCGAGAAGTTCGAGATGACCATGCGCGGCGTGGCCGGCGTGCAGTCGGTGACGAGCGTCGCGTCGCAGGGCAAGGTGTTCATCGCCGCGTTCAACGAGGGCAATCCGCGCTGGGCCGCGCTGCCGCGCTCCAGCGACGGGCTCACGCAGGGCTCCAACGCGTTCGACCCCGACAACGGGATGAACACCGCGAACTGCAAGGCGATCCAGGTGCTGATCTACACGAAGAACCACGAAGGCACGACGATCGCGCACATCGTCGACGAGATCAAGCGCTTCGCGGCCGAGAACCCGACGCCGAACGTCGCGTTCCGGCTCGCGGGCGGCAACGTCGGCGTGATGGCCGCGACCAACGAGGCCGTCGGCGACGCGGAGATCGCGATGCTGCTGTCGATCTTCGGCGCGATCGCGCTGCTCTGCGCGGTCACGTTCCGCTCGTGGCGCGCGGTGCTGTGCATCATCGTGCCGCTCACGCTCGTGTCGATCCTGTGCAATGCGGTGATGGCGCGGCTCGGCATCGGGCTGAAGGTCGCGACGCTGCCGGTGATCACGCTCGGCGTGGGCGTGGGCGTCGACTACGGGATCTACCTGTACGAGCGCCTGCAGCACGACATCCGCCACGGCGCGACGCTGCCGGACGCCTTCGCCGACGCGATGCGCCAGCGCGGCACGGCGGCGCTGTTCACGGCCGTCACGATGTTCATCGGGGTCGGCACGTGGGCGTTCTCCGCGCTGAAGTTCCAGGTCGACATGGGCGTGCTGCTCGCGTTCATGTTCCTCGTGAACCTGTTCGGCGCCGTGTTCCTGCTGCCCGCGCTCGCTGCGTGGCTCGGCGTCGAGCGCGCCGAGCGCCGCGTGCCGCACAAGCAGCAGCCGTCGCCGGCGGCCCCGGCGCCGCTGAAGCCGTCGCCCGCGCTCGAACCCGGCAACCCGATGCGCTGACCGGCGCCCCCATTTCCCCGGGCGCGCGGCGGGCCGCCGCGCGCTCTCCACAAGAGGAGTCAACCCGCATGTCCGCACGCCCTTACAAGATCGAAGCCCAGCCGCTCGCGCAGCGCTATGCGCGCGGCTGGCACTGCCTCGGGCTCGCCCGCGACTTCAAGGACGGCAAGCCGCACACGCTGAACGTCTTCGGCCGCAAGCTCGCCGCGTTCGCCGATTCGACCGGCAAGGTCAACATCGTCGACGCGTACTGCCCGCACATGGGCGCCGACCTGAGCCTCGGCACGGTGCAGGGCGACAACCTCGTATGCCCGTTCCACGGCTGGGCGTGGAGCGGCGCAGGGCAGTGCGCATCGATCCCGTACTGCAAGCGGATCCCGCCGAAGGCGCGCATCGGCGCGTGGCCGACCTGCGAGGAAAACAACCTGCTGTTCGTGTGGAACGACCCGGAAGGCAACGCGCCGCCCGCGGACGTCGCGATTCCGCGCCTCGACGTGTGCTTCTCCGACGAATGGTCGGACTGGGTGGTCGACAAGATGGTGATCCAGGCCAACTGCCGCGAGCTGGTCGACAACATCTCGGACGTCGCGCACTTCGCGACCGTGCACCACGCGCCGATCGACTATTTCGCGAACCTGTTCGAGGATCACAAGGCGACGCAGTTGATGGTCGGCCGCAGCGAGAAGCTCGGCGGCGACGCCCTGACCGCGCTGTCGACGTATTTCGGGCCGGCCGTGCACATCACGCAGATGACGGGGCAGAGCGGCGGGCAGCCGATCCATTCGGTGCTGCTGAACTGCCACGTGCCGATCGACATGAACAGCTTCGAGCTGCGGTATGGCGTGATCGTGAAGAAGGTGGCCGGGCTGACCGACGCGCAGAACATGGAGATCGCGAACGCGTACGTGAAGGAAGCGCAGCGCGCGTTCTACGAGGACGTCGACATCTGGCACAGCAAGACGCGGATCGACAACCCGCTGCTGTGCGAAGGCGACGGGCCGCTGTACCAGATGCGCGACTGGTATTCGCAGTTCTATCTGGACGTGGCGGACGTGCGGCCGGCGAGCGTCGCGCGCAAGGCGTTCGAGATGCGGATTCGCGAAGGCGACGCACCACCGGCACTGCATCACGTGTTCGAGCCGCAGTAAAAAACCGGCGGGCCGGCCGAAAAAAGGGGCGCATCGAAATACGTCCCGTCGGCCGGCAACACCCGCTGCACAAGGCGCACGCGGCGGGCGCGCTTGTGCGTCGCATCAAAATCACTTGACGAAACGGCCACTACCGCGTAGTGTCCATGACCGAAGTGTTCAAGAAGTTCGATTGCTCATCATTGGCCGCACTCCGTGCGGCGGTCGTTGGTCTCTCCCTCTTTTGATTCTTTCTGTGCCCGTTGCGGGCGCATGTTCAATTATTCGTCATTTGTATTAAGGAAGTAATTGTGGATACCGGTACCGTCAAGTGGTTCAACGAAACCAAGGGCTTTGGTTTCATCTCCCCTGACAACGGCGGCGACGATCTGTTCGCCCATTTCTCTGAAATTCGCGGCACGGGCTTCAAGACCCTGGCCGAAGGCCAGAAGGTCAGCTTCGAAGTGAAGCGCGGCCCGAAGGGTCTGCAAGCGTCGAACATCACGCCGCAGTAAGCCGCATCGGCAGCGGTCGCCGATTGGCGGCCGGTGCCGGATGGAGTATCGCGCGGGGCGCCGCATGACGGCGGCCTGCGCGTTCCGATGCGCACGACCGATGCATCGCGTCATTCACGATGCATCGGTCGTGACGCCTCCCTCATCGCATGCGTGACCCGCGTGCGACGCAACGCCTTCGCGAAGTGCCCGCCGCTTCGCGAACGCATCACCGCTTCAATGCATCAACCCGAGCAGATCGCCGCCATGCCTTAGCTGGCGCGGTCCCGACTTGCGCGGCGCTCAATGCGCCGCCGCCACCGACCGCCTGGGCGCCGCAACGCGCCGGGCCCCGATCGCAAGACAGGCCCATGGCCCGTCTGAACGAACCGATCCCCGGCCGCCTGCCGGCCGCCGTCCCGTTGAGGGGCACGGCGCCGGGCAGATCGCCGCGGCTGCGGTCAATTACCTTGTCTGGAGGAATTGGTTTGGCAAAAGAAGAACTGCTGGAACTGGACGGAATCGTCGACGAAGTGCTGCCGGACAGCAAATACCGTGTCACGCTGGAAAACGGCGTGGTGGTCGGCGCATACGCGTCGGGCCGCATGCGCAAGAACCACATCCGCATTCTCGCGGGTGACCGAGTGACCCTGGAACTGTCGATGTACGACCTGACCAAGGGCCGCATCAACTTCCGGCACAAGGACGCGAATTCCCCGCGTCCGCCGCGAAGCGGGCAGCCGCGCCGTTAATCGGCAACGATCGGCGCGGCCACGCAGCACCGCCCCGCTGATCGAATCCCGTCCGGCCGACGCGGCCGGACGAGCCGGGTGAACGACACATCGCGTGCCGTTCACCGGTCGCCGGCGGCGTCGCCGTCATGCCGTGGCGGCCAACTCCGCCTTCACCGGCCGCCGCGCGTGCGCAACGCTCAGGCGGCCGCGTCCCGCAGGAAATCCTCGACGATCATCGCGAAATACGGCGGACATTCCTGCATCGGGTAATGCCCGCAATTCGGTATCGTCGCGAGCCGCGCGTTCGGATGCCACGCCAGGAACGTCGCCTGCATCGCCGCTTCGTCGAGCCCCGGATCCTTGTCGCCGACGATCACCAGAAAGCGTGTGTCGAGTCCGCGGATGTCGTCGACGAAATCCGTTTCGCACAGCATGTCGAGATACGCGAGCCGGCAATCGGGCGCCACGCGCTCGCGGTTCTGCCGCAACTTCAAATCGGCCCAGCGCGCCGACAATCCACCCGTCACGAATCGCACGAGCCGGCGAAACGCATCGTCATGGACGGCCGTGCTCGCGAAGAATGCGCGCGCGTCGTCGTTCAGGCGATTGCCGGCCGCCGACACCGGGCACACGGCGATCGCGCTCTTGATGCGCGATCGCGCGTCGGCGGCGAGCCGTTGTGTCGCCATGCCGGTCATCGAGTGGCCGATCACGTGAAAGCGCTGCCAGCCGAGACGATCCGCGAGCGCGAGGCAGTCGGCCGAAATCTCGTCGACGGTACAGGCACCGGTCAGATGGATGGATTCGCCGTAGCCGCGCAGGTCGGCGAACACGTACGTGAACGCCGCTTCGTCGAGATACGGCAGCAGCGCCGCGTAGTTCGTATGGTCGCCGAGCCAGTCGTGCATGACCATCACGCATTCGGGGCCCGTGCCGTGCTGCAGGTAGCCCAGGCCGCTGCCCGGACGGCAGGCGTGGGTGTCGATACGGTTCATTTCAAGGGGTTTCCTTTTGGTTGGGGAACCAAAACGAAACGCCCTCCCGGCGGACCGGGAGGGCGTCTTGAAAGTGCATCGATCGTATCGGGCCGATCGGCGAAAGTCAACGCTCAGAGCGCCATTCCACCCGACACCTCGATGCGCTGCGCGTTGACCCAGCGGTTGTCGTCCGACAGCAGCGACGCGATCATCGGCCCGATGTCGTCGGGCTCGCCCACGCGGCCGAGCGCCGTCCATTCCGCGACGCGCCGGTTGACCTCCGGATTGTCGCGCACCATCCCGCCGCTGAAGTCGGTTGCCACCGCGCCCGGCGCGACGACGTTCACCGCGATGCGGCGCGGGCCGAGTTCCTTGGCCAGGTAGCGCGTCAGCACCTCGACCGCCCCCTTCATCGACCCGTAAGCCGCGCTGCCTGGCACGGCGACGCGCGTGAGGCCCGACGACACGTTCACGATGCGGCCGCCGTCGCGGATCAGCGGCAGCAGCGTCTGCGTGAGGAAGAACACGCCTTTGAAGTGCACGCGATAGAGCGCGTCGAGATCGGCTTCGGTCGTCTCGGCGATCGGCGCGTGATGCGACGTGCCTGCATTGTTGACGAGGAAGTCGAACCGGTCGGCGCCCCAACTGGCCAGCGCTTCGCGGAGCTGCCCGGCAAAGCGGTCGAACGTCGTGCTGTCGCCCGTATCGAGCGGCAGCGCGATCGCCGCTTGCCCGGCTTCGGCAGCCAGCGCGACGACGCGATCGGCCTCGGCGCGGTTCGAGCGGTACGTGAAGATCGAGCGCACGCCTCGCTGCGCGAGATGAAGCACGGTATTGCGGCCGAGGCCGCGGCTGCCGCCGGTGACGACGGCGATTGTCGGGTGTGAACCGTTGATGTGTGCTGCAGTCATGCTGGGCTCCTGATCGAAGTCGGTGACGAACCGTTGCAAGCGTACGGCGGCGGCCGGGCCGCCTGAATGCCGGAACCGGCCGCGTTCTTGCCTGATCCTGCCCGACGGCCCCGGTGCGCACCGCGCCGCGTGTACCATCCGGACATCGGGATACGGAGGGTTGCAGCATGTCGGACGAACTGGTCGAGCGTGTCGCGCGCCTGACGGGTGCGCCGGGCGAAGAGCGCCCGTTCGCGACGGCGATCGACGGGCTGATCCTGCTGCGCTCCAATCGCGAGAAGCTGCCCGCGCCGCTGATCATGAAGCCGGCGCTGTGCGTCGTCGTGCAGGGCGCGAAGTGGACGACGTTCGGCGGGCGGCGCTACGACTACGGGCCCGGCCGCGCACTCGTCGTCAGCGTCGAGATGCCGGCGACGAGCCGGATCGTCAAGGCGAGCGAGACCGAGCCGTTCCTCGGCATCGTGCTCGAGTTCGATCTCGCGATGATGCGCGACGTGCTCGAGCGTCTTGATACGCCGCCGCAACCGCCTGGCGCGATCGGTCATGGCGTGTGCGTGACCGATTTCGGCGGGCCGCTCGCCGATTGCGTGCTGCGCATGATGCGGCTGCTCGATACGCCGGCCGCGATCCCGGTCGTCGCGCCGCTCGTGATGCGGGAGATCTGCTACTGGCTGCTCGCGGGGCCGCACGGCGGCGAAGTCTCGCGCGTCGTGTTCGCCAACGGCCATGCCCAGCGCGTCGTCGCGGCGATCCATGTGCTGCGCGGCCAGTTTGCCGAAGCGATCCGCGTCGAGGATCTCGCGGCCGTCGCGCAGATGAGCCCGTCGACGTTCCATCGGCAATTCAAGGCGCTGACGTCGATGACGCCGCTGCAGTACCAGAAGCAGTTGCGCCTGCTGGAAGCGCGGCACCTGATGGTGACGGGCGCGGCGAACGCGGAAACGGCTGCGTATCGCGTCGGCTACGAAAGCCCGTCGCAGTTCAGCCGCGAATACGCGCGGATGTTCGGTGCGCCGCCGCGGCGCGATGTCGTCACGCTGAAAACCGCGCCGGCCGACGGCTGAACGCACGCTGCAATGCGGTTCGCTTGCGGCTTTACGCGCGGGCCGGCGCGGTCGTACACTCGACGGCAATGCGCGGCCCGCGCCGTGGCTTTCAATCCCTTCAGTGGCTTTCAGCGGGCCGACGACCGTGCCAGCAGGACTATCGTCGCGCGACGCCAGGAGGCGCCATGAGTGCAGACGCAGCGCCCGCATCCCCTTCGGTTCAGGACCGCATCCAGCACGTGTTCGTGCTGATGCTCGAGAACCGTTCCTTCGATCACCTGTTCGCGCTGTCGGGCTATCCCGACATCGTCGCCGCGTCGCCGGGCAACAGCAACGCGTATGGCGGTGTGGTCTATCCGTTCGGCGGCGGCGCGCCCGACCGGATGCCGACCGATCCGTGCCACGAATTCACCGACGTGCTCGAGCAGCTTTGCGGCGCGGGTGTGCCGTTCGTGAAAGGGCAGGGCTACCCGCCAGTCAGCAATACAGGGTTCGTGTCGAACTATGCGACGTCGCATTCCGAAGGCACGCCGCCGCAGCGGGCCGATGCGGGCAAGATCATGCAGGGCGTCAATCTCGCGTCGCAGGCGCCGTCGCTGTATGCGCTCGCGAATGCTTTCGTGCTGTGCGACGCGTGGCATGCGTCGATGCCGGGGCCGACCTGGCCGAACCGCTTCTTCCTGCACGGCGCATCGTCGGCCGGCCTCGACCATTCTCCGACCAAGGAAGAAATGAGCGGGTGGGATGCGTTCGACGGCTTTCCCTATCCGAAGGGTTCGATCTTCGCCGCACTCGGCGACGACCACTGGCGCATCTACCAGGACCAGACGGGCAATCCGCTCGGCCACGTCCCGCAGGTTGCGTCGCTGAAGGGCATCAGCTTCTTCGACATCGACGACCTCGCGCATTTCGAGACCGATCTCGCGGCCGGCTATACGGCGCGCTATACGTTCATCGAGCCTGGTTACGGCGACATCGTGCACGGCACCTACCAGAACGGCAGCTCGCAACACCCGATGGACGGCCTCGCCGGCGGCGACCAGCTCGCCGCGCGCGTGTACAACGCGATCCGCAGTTCGCCGGTGTGGAACAGCAGCCTGCTCGTGATCTGCTACGACGAGCACGGCGGCTTCTACGATTCGGTCAGGCCGGGCGCCGCGCCGCCGCCGAACGATGGCGCGGCGGAGACGCTGAACACGAGCGGCTTCGGGTTCGACGTGTACGGCGTGCGGGTGCCGGCGATCGTGATTTCGCCGTGGGTCACGGCCGGGCAGGTCGATCACACGCCGTACGATCATGCGTCGGTCGCCGCAACGCTCGAGCGGCTGTTCGGCCTGGCGCCGCTGACCGATCGCGACCGTCTCGCGAACGACCTGCTGGCGCTCGTCACCCCGACGTGTCGCGCCGACTGCCCGCAAAGGATCGGATCATGAGTACAACACCGGCCCCCGACCCGCGCGATGCGCTGCCCGTGCGCGACGGCACGAGCCTGATCGCGTACCTGCACATCCTGAAGAAAGCGCATGCGGCGCTGGTCGGTCATGACAAGGCCCATCAGCGCTTCAGCGAAATCGTGACGCGCGGGCAGGCGCGGCAATACATCGAGGAACTGATGCCGTCGCTGCTGCAGGCGCGCGACGTGCATCGGCACAAGCGGCACGGCGGGAAGCATCGCTGACGGCGGGCGGCACGGGGCGGCACGTTGCATTTCCCGATTTCCCGCCGCGTGCGTCGACCGTCGATATCGCCACGCCGGCGAGCCACCCGATAGCGTGCTGCAACGCGCATTCGGGATGCCGCCGGTGTCACAATCGGATTCAAGCATGAAAAGAGCACGGGGCGCATTGCGCCCCGTTCCGCATGATCGCCGCCGTATCGGGCGACGCCGCCCGATACGGTCGGGTCGGTCGATTACGCTGCCACTTCCCGCGCCCGAACCATCGTCAGCGCCGCGTCCTCGATCATGTCTTCCTGCCCGCCGACGAGCCGTTGCCGGCCCAGCTCGACGAGGATGTCGCGCGCGGGAATCCCGTACTTCGCTTCCGCGCGCTTCGCGAACAGCAGGAACGACGAGTAGACGCCCGCATAGCCGAGCGTCAGCGCGTCGCGATCGAGACGGATCGGCGTGTCCATGATCGGCACGACGAGATCCTCGGCGACGTCCGAGATCGCGAACACATCGACGCCCGTCTCGATCCCCATCCGGTCGCACACGGCGACGAACACTTCCATCGGCGTGTTGCCGGCCCCTGCGCCGAGGCCGGCCGCGGCCGCATCGATCCGGTTCGCGCCGGCAGCAACGGCCGCGACCGAGTTCGCGACACCCATCGCGAGGTTGTGGTGGCCGTGGAAGCCGAGCTCCGTCTCCGGCTTCAGCGCGTCGCGCACCTGGCCGATCCGGGCGGTCACGTCGTCTGGCAGCATGTGACCGGCCGAATCGGTGATGTAGATGCAGTTCGCGCCGTACGATTCCATCAGCTTCGCCTGCACGACGAGCTGCTCGGGCGTCGACATGTGCGCCATCATCAAAAAGCCGACCGTGTCGAGCCCGAGCGTGCGCGCGAGGCCGATGTGCTGCTCCGACACGTCCGCCTCGGTGCAGTGCGTTGCGACGCGGATCGTGCCGACACCGAGCGCGTGCGCCATGCGCAGGTGCTCGACGGTGCCGATGCCGGGCAGCAGCAGCGCCGACACCTTCGCCTGCTTCAACTCCGGAATCACGGCGCTCAGGTACGCCTCGTCGGTATGCGCGGGGAAGCCGTAGTTGACCGATGCGCCGCCGAGCCCGTCGCCGTGCGTGACCTCGATCAGCGGCACGCCGGCCGCATCGAGCCCGCGCGCGATGTTGCGCATCTGGTCGAGCGTGATCTGGTGGCGCTTCGGGTGCATCCCGTCGCGCAGCGACATGTCGTGGACGGTGATCTTCTTGCCTGCAAGTGACATCGCGTGCTCCTCAACTCAAGCGGTGGCGGCCGTCGCGGCCAGCATCTGTTCGGCGAAACGCTCGGCCGTGGCGGCCGCGGCGGCGGTCATGATGTCGAGGTTGCCCGCGTACTTCGGCAGGTAGTCGCCGAGCCCTTCGACTTCCATGAAGACCGACACGCGGTTGCCGTCGAACACCGGCCCGTTCTTCAGCGTGTAGCCCGGCACGTAGCGCTGCACTTCCTTGACCATCGCATGCACGGACGCCGTGATCGCGTCGACGTCGGGCGGGCCGTCGGTCAGGCAGTGGATCGTGTCGCGCATGATCAGCGGCGGCTCGGCCGGGTTGATCACGATGATCGCCTTGCCCTTGCGCGCACCGCCGACCTGTTCGATCGCGCCGGACGTCGTGCGCGTGAATTCGTCGATGTTCTTGCGCGTACCGGGGCCGACCGAGCGCGACGACACCGTCGCGACGATCTCGCCGTACGCGACCGGCTGCACGCGCGATACCGCGTACACCATCGGAATGGTCGCCTGGCCGCCGCAGGTCACCATGTTCACGTTCGTCTGTGCGCTATCAAGGTGAGCGTCGAGGTTCACGGGCGGCACGCAGTACGGCCCGATCGCGGCGGGCGTCAGGTCGATCATCTTCACGCCGAGCGCGGTGAGCTTGTCGGAGTTGTCGCGGTGCACGTACGCCGATGTCGCGTCGAACGCGATGCGGATGCCGTCGGCGGCCACGTGCGGCAGCAGCCCGTCGACGCCCTTGTCGGTCGTCTTCAGCCCGAACTCGCGCGCCCGCGCGAGGCCGTCGGACGCCGGGTCGACGCCGACCATCCACACGGGGTCGAGCACCGAAGAGCGGCGCAGCTTGTAGAGCAGGTCGGTGCCGATGTTGCCGGGCCCGATCAGTGCGCATTTGATTTTCTTCATCAGGATGGTTCCTTTAGATAAAGCGGACGTCGCAGCTGCCGATGCCGGAGATATGCATCGACAGCGCATCGCCGGCCGTGACCGGAATCAGTTTCGCGAGCGAGCCGGACAGCACGATCTCGCCGGCGAGCAGCGGTACGTCGTACGCGGCGAGCGTGTTCGCGAGCCACGCGACCGCGTCGGCGGGATGGCCGAGCGCCGCGTCGCCGCGGCCTTGCGCGACGGGCTCGCCGTTCTTCTCGATGGTCATCTCGCACGCGGCGAGATCGAGCGTGCGCGGATCGACGCGCGCGTCGCCGAGGACGTACACGCCGCACGATGCGTTGTCGGCGACGGTGTCCTCGATGCGGATCGCCCAGTCGCGGATGCGCGAATCGACGATCTCGAAGCAGGGCGCGACGGCGGCCGTCGCGGCAATCACGTCGGTGCGGTCGATACCGGGGCCGCGGAGGTCGCGCGCGAGGATGAACGCGATCTCGCCCTCGGCGCGCGGCGCGATCAGCGAATCGGCGGCAATCGCCTCGCCGGCCGCGTAGTGCATGCCGGACAGCAGGATGCCGAAATCGGGCTGGCGCACGTTCAGCATGTCCTGCACGGCCTGGCTCGTCACGCCGATCTTCTTGCCGACCACGGCCTCGCCGTGTTCGACGCGGCGTTCGATGAAGCGCTGCTGGATGCGGTAGGCGTCGTCGAGCGACAGGCGGCGCGGGCGGCTCGACAGCGGCGCGACCGGCGCACGCGCGTGCCACGCGGCGTACAGCTCGTCGCCGAGCGTCGTATGCAGGCGGGAAGACATGAAAGGGCCCTCGAATCTCGAATGGAAAAGGCCGCCGTCGCGGGCGGCGTCGGGCGCCGGAGCGGGGCTCTGGCGCGTTTGTTGCGAGTATGTCGCGCGGATTGCTTAGTTACCCGAACTGCGGATCGCGTCCGGCGAGAAATATGCCTCGTTGAACTGCGGGCTGTTGTCGAGCTTCGGCATCGGGCCTTCGTTCGTCAGGCGGTCGGCCATGTACGCGCCGGAGATCAGGTCGTGGTAGAACACGGCGCCCGGATAGAACACCTTCGCGTCGTACGCGTACAGCGTCGTCGCGACGTTGGTGCGCCACAGCTGGCCGCGCGCGTCGTAGTTGTCGGCGAGCAGCGTCATCCACGAATCCTCGTCGATGTACAGCACGCGCTTCGCATACTGGTGACGATAGTTGCTCTTCAGCGTCGCCTGCAGCACCCACACGCGATGCAGCTCGTAGCGGAGGTACGACGGATTCTCGTGGCCCTTGGTCAGCAGGTCGGCGTACTTCACCGAGCTGTCCATCGCCTTGTAGTTGTCGTACGGCACGTAGATCTCGCGCTTGCCGACGATCTTCCAGTCGTAGCGATCGCCGGGGCCGTTGTACAGGCGGTCGTCGTCGACGGTGCGGAAGCCGCCCGGGCCCTGCGGCTGGTCATAGCCGTACTCGGGCGCCTGGCGCACGCGCCGCGTGCCGGGGTTGTACATCCACGTGCGCGACGAGTTGTCCGCGCCGGCCTTGTCCCAGTTCGTGAAGCCGACGATCAGCGAGCCGCGGTCGGACAGCGGCAGCTCGGTCGCGTTGCGGTAGTACGTGCGGTTGTTCAGGTCGCTCTTCACGTCGAACTTGCCGGAGTTGCGCGGCGAGTAGATGTCGTAGCGCACCTTGCCCCACGCGATGTTGCCGTCGGAGTAGACCACCGCCTGGTCGTAGGTCGCCTGCTCGGCGCCGATCGCCGACGAAAAGCGCTGGTTCCACAGCAGCTCGGCGGCCGTCTTCGGGATCGGGTAGGGCACCGTCGGCGGCGCGTTCGTGAGGCCGTTCGCGTCGGGCGTCATCGTCGAATCCGGCGCGTACGCACGGATGTCCTTATAGACGGAATCGCCGTAGCGGAAGTCGCGATGGCTCGGGTAGACATTGATCTTGAACGTGGCCGGGTAGCGCTTGAACATCGCCTTCTGGCCGTCGGTCAGGTGCTCGGCATACTGCGCCATGTTTTCCGCGGTGATCGTCGCGACCGGCTTTTCGTTCGCGAACGGATCGGGGTAGCGGCTGCCGCGCTTGTACTGCACGTCCGGCGGCGTGCCGAGCCACTTGCCCGACCACTCGGGCACGCCGCTGTCCTTGCTCGCGGCGCGCACCGCGCCCATCGGCGTCAGCGGGCCGTCGAGCGCCTTCAGGTCGTCCGGCGTGACCTTCGGGAACGACGCCGTCGCGACAACCGCGCACGCGGCCATCACCGACGCGCGCAGGAGGGGGAGATGAATGCGTTTCATATCAATCCTCATGTTGCTGAGTGACGAGCGGCCGGGCCGCTCAGAAGTGGTAGGTCGCCGTGGCCAGCACGTAGTCGCGATCCGCGAGCGCGCGCGTGACCGGGTTCGGCGATCCGAGGAACTTCGCGTAGACGAGCGACAGCTGCAGGTTGCTCAGGCGCGTGAAGGTCACGCCGGCCGTCACGCGGTGGTCGCCCTGGCCCGTCAGCGAGCCGAGCGCACCGGCGAGCGGCGACGTCCCCGTCAGGTCGTGCGTGTAGGTCAGCGGCACGTCGAGATCCCAGCCGTTGAACACGTTCTTGTAGCTGAGCGTCCACGCGATCTCCATCGCGAGCGCGTTGCGCGAATTCGCGAGCGTGGTCGAGCCGTCGAGCTCGGAGATGCTGCCCGCATGCACGTACGTGAGTTCGCCGATCAGCGATTGCGAGTTCGCAAGGAAGCTCGGCCCGATCGAGTAGATGCCGGACAGGTTCGTCTGCAGCACGTTCGCGCGCGTCGATTGCGGGCCGGTCGGCGTGTTGACGAGCACGGCCGCGCCCTGGCGGTACGACACTTCGCCCGCGACGTTCACGGGGCCAACCTGCGTCGAGAAGCTCGCGCCGGTCAGCTTGATGTTGCTGAAATACTTTTGCTGGTACTGGAGCGTCGGGAAATACGTCGTGACGACGCTCGGGTTCATGTCGTTGTAGTGCAGGTGGTACAGGCCGAGCTCGGTGTCGCCCAGCACGCGAAAGCGCGCGCCGATCCCCCACTGGTTGCGCGCGCTCGGCTTGTCGTCGGGGCCGCGCGGAATGATCATCCCGCCCGGGCCGATGATGAACTGCGCGCCGGGGCCCGTGACGTCGGAATAGCTCCAGTACGTGCCGGGCGCGGTCAGGCGGTTCTGCTGGTACGAGAACTGGTAGTAGCCGAGCAGGCTGAAGTTCGGCGTGATCTGCCACTGCGTCGAGATCTGCGGCACCGGCAGCAGGATGTCCTTCACTTCGGCACCGGCCATGTACGACTTGGTCGCGTCGGACGGGCCCTGTGCGCCCGCGATGTTCGGGAAGAACAGGCTTTCGCCCCAGGCGACGACCTGGTCGCCGACCTTCACGTTCAGGCGCGTCGAGCCGATCTTGAACGTGTTGTACGCATACGCGGCAAGCAGCGTCGTGTGGCCGCCCGACCAGTAGCGCGCGTCGCTCGTGAAGTTGTTGTACTGGCCCGACTGGTTCACGGTGCCCGGCGCGTCGTTGTAGTTCGGGCGGTGATACGCCTGGTCGTAGAACGTATCGGCGCGCACGAACACGCCCCAGTCGTCGTGCTTCAGGTTCACTTCGCCGAGCAGGCTGACCTGGTTCTCGATCAGCTTGTTCTTCGCGAAGTTGCGGTCGCCGTCGTCGCCGTTGATGTTCGCCGGTGTGAGGAGATTGCCGCTCGGTGCACGCGTACGCATACCGAGGCCGTAACTGAGCGTGAACGTGTAGTCCAGCGTCGTGTCGGCGCCCAGCTCGATCGTGCTGCCCGCGTGTGCGCCGGGTACCGCGCACGTCAGCAGCGCGGCGGCCAGCGTCGACAGCGTGGCGGTTGCCCGCTTGTCGGTACGGCGCGAAATCCGTTGATGCATGGTGTCTCCTCTTTGGGTATCGACGACGGTCGACTGTGTGTGTTGTCGTGAGAGGCAGAGTAGGGAGATCGCGGTAGCAGGGAATCGTCAAAATGAACTAGATGACTTCCCTAGGACTGGCAACGATTCGTGCCGCGCCGGTTGCCATGCGCGCATCAGCGCGCGGCCGCCTGCGCCGCCGACAGGAACGCGGGCCGTTCGCCGCCGCCGTCGAGCCGCAGGTTCGCGCCCGACGTGTACGACGCGTCGGGCGATGCGAGGAACAGGCACGCGGACGCGACGTCGTCGGGTGTCGCGAGCCGTCCGGCGGGAATCGTCGCGCGGATGGCGTCGAGCGCATCGTCGTCGCCGTAGTGGCCTTCGGTGGCCGATTCCGTCTGCACGAGGCTCGGGCTGATCGCGCACACGCGCACGCGCGGCGCCCACTCGACCGCGAGCGACGTGACCGCGTTGACGAGGCCCGCTTTCGCGGCGCCATACGCGGCCGTGCCGGGCGATGGCCGCGACGCGCTGACGCTCGCGATGAACAGCATCACGCCGCCTTCGGGCTGCGGTTGCATGATCGCGTTCACGCGCTGCGCGAGCTGCAGCGGCGCGATCAGGTTCAGCCGCACGATCGATTCGGTGAAGCGCGGCGACGCATCGGCCGCGAGCGCGAACGGCGAGCCGCCCGCGTTGTTGACGAGCACGTCGAGGCCGCCCGCCGCAGCGCGGATCGTCGCGAGCATCGCGTCGACCTGTTCGATGTCGCGCAGGTCGGCCGCGACGAACGCCGCCGTGCGGCCGCCGGCCGAAGGCGGCGTGTCGGGCACGCTGCGTCCGCAGACGAACACGCGCGCTCCCGCCGAGAGAAACCGTTCGGCGATGCGCCGCCCGATGCCCTTGGTGCCGCCCGTTACGAGCACCGTCTTGCCGCTGTAGTCGAATCCGTTCATCGTCAGCCTCCGTTTCGGTGGGCCGATGATAGGAACAAGCGCGCGCGGCTTCGTAGTCTGAAAGGATGATGCCGGCCGGCGCCGGCAGCGCAATCATCGTGGCAGGCATCCATCGAACGACGAAGGAGACAACCCGCGATGACGATCCCCACGACGCCGCCGGCCGGCATCTTCACCGACGTGCCGGGCGGCCTGCGCCTGCACCACTACGAGGCGGGTGAAGGCCGGCCCGTGGTGTTCATCCACGGTAGCGGCCCGGGCGCCAGCGGCTTCAGCAACTTCAAGCACAACGTGCCCGCCTTCGCGGCGGCCGGCTATCGCGCGATCGTCGTCGACCTGCCTGGTTACGGGCAGTCGTCGAAGCCGTCCGACGTCGCCTATACGCTCGATTTCTTCGTCGGCGCGCTGCATGCGCAACTGAACGCGCTCGGAATCGGACCCGCCGTGCTGCTCGGCAACTCGCTCGGCGGCGCGATCGCACTCAAGTACGCGCTCGACTATCCGGAAGAAGTCGACAGGCTGATCATGATGGCGCCTGGCGGTGTCGAGGATCGCGACACTTATTTCCGGATGGAAGGCATCCAGCGGATGGTGAAGCTGTTCACCAATCGCCAGATGAATGACGACACGATGCGCGAATTGCTGACGCTGCTCGTGCACGACCCGGCGATCGTCACCGACGCGCTTGTCGCGGAGCGGATGAAGGTATGCGTCGAACAGCCGACCGAAGTGCTGTCGACGATGAGCGTGCCGAACCTGACCGACGCGCTCGGCGACCTGCGCAGCCCGCTGCTCGGTTTCTGGGGCACGGACGACCGCTTCAATCCGGTCGGCGGCGCACTGAAATTCCTCGAACGCTGCCGCGACGCACGCTTCGTGCTGCTGAACCGTTGCGGCCACTGGGTGATGGTGGAACACGCCGGCTATTTCAATCGGGAATGCCTCGATTTTCTGGCGACGCGGAATACGCGATAACGCCGGATGCCCTTGAAGGCCGGCCCCGATGCGGGCGGGCCCGTCCGAACAAAACCATGGAGACGACATGAAACTCATCGAAGACCTGTTCGACCTGCGCGGCAAGGTGGCCGCGATTACCGGCGGCGCGCGCGGCATCGGTGCGGAGACGGCGCGCACGCTGGCTGCCGCCGGCGCGAGCGTCGCGATTCTCGACGTGCTGTCGCAACCGGCGCAAGCACTGGTCGAGGAAATCCGCGGGCAGGGCGGCCAGGCCGCGTTCTGGTCGCTCGACGTGACGCACGAGGCCGATGTGGCGCGCGTGTTCGGCGAGATCGTCGCGCGCTTCGGGCGCCTCGACGTGCTCGTGAACAACGCGGGCATCGAAGGCCACAACGTGCCGACGCACGAGCTCACGCTTGCGCAATGGCAGCGCGTGCAGGACGTGAACGTGAACGGCGTGTTCCTGTGCACGCGTGCCGCGATTCCGCATATCGACGCGGCCGGCGGCGGCTCGATCGTGAACCTGTCGTCGATGTACGGGATCGTCGGCGGGCCCGACGTGCCCGCGTATCACGCGTCGAAGGCGGCGGTACGGATGATGGCGAAGGTCGACGCGATGCTGTACGCGGCGAAGAACATCCGGGCGAACTCGGTGCATCCCGGCTATATCCGCACGCCGATGCTCGAGGACGCGTTCCGCCAGATGGGGCAGGACCCCGATCGTGCATTCGAGTACATGCAGACCAACGTGCCGATGGCGAAGATCGGCAGCCCGCGCGACATCGCAGCCGGGATCCTGTATCTCGTGTCGCCGGCAGGCCGCTACGTGACGGGGGCGGAGCTTGTGATCGACGGCGGGTTTACGGCGCGCTGACGCGGCGCGGCGCACGCAATGGAACAGGAGACAGGCAGTTGAAAGCGCTCGTGGCGGTAAAACGCGTGGTCGACGCAAACGTGAAGGTCGGCGTGAAATCCGACCGGACGGGCGTCGACATCGCGAACGTGAAGATGTCGATGAACCCGTTCGACGAGATCGCGGTGGAAGAAGCCGTACGGTTGAAGGAGGCCGGCGTCGTGACCGAAGTGATCGCGGTGTCGGTCGGCGTTGCGCAGGCGCAGGAAACGCTGCGTACGGCGCTGGCGATCGGCGCGGATCGCGCGATCCTCGTCGAAGCGAATGAAGGCGTCGAGCCGCTGGCCGTCGCGAAGATCCTGAAGGCGCTGGTCGACAAGGAACAGCCGCAACTGGTGATCCTCGGCAAGCAGGCCATCGACGACGATTCGAACCAGACGGGCCAGATGCTGGCTGCGCTGGCAGGTCTGCCGCAGGCGACGTTTGCATCGAAGGTGACGGTGGCCGACGGTAAGGCAACGGTCGCACGTGAAGTCGACGGCGGCGCGGAAACGCTGTCGCTTCAACTGCCCGCAGTCGTCACCGCCGACCTGCGCCTGAACGAGCCGCGCTACGTGACGCTGCCGAACATCATGAAGGCGAAGAAAAAGCCGCTGGAAATCGTGAAACCCGACGACCTCGGCGTGGAGGTGACGCCGCGCCTGAAGACGCTGAAGGTGGTCGAGCCGCCGAAGCGCGCAGCCGGCATGAAGGTGCCGGACGTGCAGACGCTGGTCGGGAAACTGAAGACCGAAGCCAAGGTGCTGTAAGAGGGAGCGGAAAGAAATGACGATTCTGGTGATGGCGGAACACGGCAACGCGTCGATCAAGGCCGTGACGCTGAATGCCGTCGCTGCCGCACAGGCGCTCAAGGCTGCGGGCGGCGGCGACGTTCATGTGCTCGTCGCAGGACATGACGCGCAGGCAGCGGCCGATGCAGCGGCGAAGATCGCCGGTGTGTCGAAGGTGCTGCTGGCCGATGCGCCGCAGCTGGCTGACGGTCTGGCCGAGAACGTCGAAGCGACGGTGATGAACGTCGCGAACGGCTACTCGCACATCGTTGCGCCGGCCACGGCCTACGGCAAGAACCTCGCGCCGCGCATCGCCGCGAAGCTGGATGTCGCACAGATCTCCGAGATCACGGCGGTTGTGTCGGCCGATACGTTCGAGCGCCCGATCTACGCGGGCAACGCGATCGCGACGGTGCAGTCGAGTGACCAGGTCAAGGTGATCACGGTGCGTGCGACGGCGTTCGATCCGGTCGCGGCCGAAGGCGGCAGCGCGGCGGTCGAGAAGATCGAAGCGGCAGCCGACGCAGGCAAGTCGCAATTCGTGAGCCGTGAAGTGACGAAGCTGGACCGTCCGGAACTCACCAGCGCGAAGATCATCGTGTCAGGCGGCCGTGGTCTCGGCAGCGGCGAGAACTACACGAAGGTGCTGGAACCGCTGGCCGACAAGCTGAACGCAGCACTGGGCGCTTCGCGCGCGGCGGTCGACGCAGGCTTCGTGCCGAATGACTACCAGGTCGGCCAGACCGGCAAGATCGTCGCACCGCAGCTGTATATCGCAGTCGGCATCTCGGGCGCAATTCAGCACCTGGCCGGCATGAAGGATTCGAAGGTGATCGTCGCGATCAACAAGGATCCGGAAGCGCCGATCTTCAGCGTGGCCGACTACGGTATCGTCGGCGACCTGTTCACGCTCGTGCCGGAAGCGGCCGCGGCGCTCTGACCGATGCCGTTGTTCGAATTCAACGGGATGCGGCCGCGCGTCGATCCGTCCGCGTATGTCGATCCGAGCGCGGTCGTGATCGGCGACGTGGCGATCGGCGCGCGCTGCTACATCGGCCCGCATGCGAGCCTGCGCGGCGACTTCGGCGCGATCGTCGTCGAAGACGGCAGCAACGTGCAGGACGGCTGCGTGCTGCACGTCGGGATCGGCGAGACGTGCCGGCTCGGCGTCAACAGCCACGTCGGCCACGGCGCGATCGTGCATGGCGCGACGCTCGAACCCGACACGATGATCGGGATGAATGCGGTCGTGATGGACGGCGCGACGATCGGCGCCACGACGATCGTCGCTGCGTGCGCGTTCGTGAAGGCCGGCTACGCCGTGCCGCGCGGCGTGCTGCTCGCAGGCATGCCGGGGCGCGTCGTGCGGCGGCTGAGCGGCGCGGAGATCGACGCGAAGGCGAACGGCACGCGGATCTATCAGCAGCTGGCGGCGGACTGCCTGAGAACGATCAGGCAGGTCGACGGGTGAGCAGGCATCCGGGCGCCCCAGGATGCGACGGATTGCCGGGCAGGTTGCCGTTGCCGTAAGATCGGCACAGGCTTTTCCACCGGCATCCGCGTCACATGAAAAAGAACGTCCGTTTTCGGCTTACAGTCATTGCGTCGGCTTTTGCCGTCTACAGCGTTTACATGCACATCCAGCAGTTCATCAGCGGCTGCGTGTGGGTCAGGGGCCATCAGCGCTGCAGTTTCGAAAACAGCACGAATTTCGAAGGCTGGATGGATCTCGATCTGATGATCGCCTGTTGCTGGGTCGCCGCGGCGGTGGTGGGCTGGATTTCCGTCGTGCAGGCCGCGAAGAAGCCGGGTTGACGGTTGGGCGGCGACGCGAAATCGATCGCTGTCAATCCGTGACAACGATCATCCGGGAAGCGTCGCCGGGATCTCCTGCACCGCAGGGGCAGCCGGCCAACAGGTTCGGGATCCGGTCGACCGTCGGGGCATTGGCCGGCGCAGACACCGGCACGCGTCTCGCCATCGATCCTCCGCCATCGGCTGTCGTTGTGCTTTTTCCTCCCGTGCCGGGATAATGATCCGGCGTCGCGCACGCTGCGCGAGGGGAGGCTCCCATGCAATTTCCGACGGGATCGGTCGTCGCGCTCAGTTCGGCCGCCGCGACGATGTTTTCGATGGGCATGCTGTTTCTCGGCTACTGGGGTTGGCACGAGCCGCTGCCGTGGCGGTTCGGCGACTACATCGTGATCCTGCCGGCGCTGGCCGGGTTCGCGTGCCTCGTCAGCGTGCCGTTTCTCGCGACATCGCCGATGAAGACACCCGACGACGAGTCGCGGATGTTCGTCGCGCGGCGCGTGTTTCTGTGCGGCGCGAGCGCGTTATGGTGCGCGATCGTCGCGTCGCTGGTCGTGTGAGATCCGTGCAGGATGCGCATGAGCCGGCGCCCGCCGGTGCGCTCTTGCTCGAGCATGTCGAAACGTCTTCCGCGCGTGCGTGACAGACGGTTTTCATGCGTCGATTCGGGCCGCCATGACGGCTTTGATTTCCCCGGTGCCGTGCACTAGATTCGAAACATTCTTGTGTCGCCGAGCGCGAGGTGGAGCCATGACGCCGTGGGAGATTCAGGGCACCGAATTGATGAATTGCAATTGTTCATACGGTTGTCCGTGCCAGTTCAATGCGCTGCCGACCAACGGCAATTGCGCCGCGATGGGGGCGATTTCGATCGACAGCGGCCACTACGGCGACGTGGTGCTCGACGGCGTCAGGATCGCGGTCGTGTTCGAGTGGCCGGGGGCGGTCCACGAGGGCCGGGGCCGGTGCCAGCCGATCGTCGACGAGCGCGCCAGCCCGGCACAGCGCGAGGCGGTGCTGAAGATCATGACTGGTCAGGATACCGATCCGTTTGCGACGATGTTCTCGGTATACGCCGCGACGCTCGAGCACGCGTTCGATCCGATCTTCGCGAAGATCGATTTCGATGTCGACGTCGATGCCCGGCGCGGCCGGATTCACGTCGACGGCGTATTCGACGTCGCGGGCGATCCCATCCTCAATCCGGTGACGGGCGCCGAGCATCGTGCGCGGATCGACCTGCCGCACGGTTTCGAATACGAGCTGGCCGAAATCGGCTCGGGCACGTCGCGCTCGCAAGGCCACATTCCGCTGACCCTCGACGGCAGCTATGCGCAGTTCGCGCGGCTGCACCTGAACAACCACGGGGTGGTCAGGCATCGCGTCGCGGCATGACTCCCGTCGACCCCTGGCTCGGGCGCGAGCGCGTCGTCACGCTGCTCGGCATCGCGGGGCTCGTCGGACTGTGCTGGTTCTATCTTTGGACGGGCGCGGGAACCGGCATGTCGGCGCTGGAGATGACCGCCGTTGCGCTCTTTCCGCATCGCCTGAAGGGCGCCATGGGCAGCATGGATCCGTCGCTGCCCACCGTGATCGTGATGTGGTGGGTGATGATGATCGCGATGATGACACCCAGCGCGGCGCCGCTCTTGATGCTGTACCGGCGGGTGCTGCGGCAGCACGGCGCGGGCGGGGCCGGTTCCGCGTTCACGTCGATGTCGCTGCTGGCCGGCTACCTGGCCGCGTGGCTCGCCTTCTCGATCGGCGCGGCGCTGCTTCAGGCGATGCTGCAGCCGGCCGGGCTGATCTCCGCGTTGATGCTGTGGTCGAAGAGCGCCATCCTTTCCGCGATCGTGCTGGCGCTCGCCGGGCTCTATCAATTCTCGTCGCTGAAACGCGCGTGCCTTCGGCAATGCCGGGCGCCGGCCGGGTTCCTGGTTGCGCACTGGCGTCCGGGCGTCGCCGGCAGTTTCCTGCTCGGCGCGCGGCACGGCATGTATTGCGTGGGCTGCTGCTGGCTGCTGATGGCGCTGCTGTTCGTCGGCGGCGTGATGAATGTCGTGTGGATCGCCGCGCTGTCGTTCTTCGTGTTTGCGGAGAAGATCCTGCCCGGCGGCGAACGTGTCGGGCGTGTGCTGGGTGTCGTGCTGATTGCGTGGGCCGGTGTGACGTTGATCGTGTGACGGCCCGTAATGGCCAGCCCGTGCGAACGCGCGGAATCGCCGTGTGCCGGGTGATGTCCGGCTGCGGCCGCTCTTGCATCGAACGAGGCGCGCATCACGCAGGGCCGGTGCCGAGATCCACGAAGACCTTGTCGGCTCCGGCCTTGTACAGCCGCTTGCCGAGCTTCGGATAGTCGCACACGTCGTGTTCCGGCCGGTCGCCCGCCACGAGATAGACCAGCGGCAGTGAGCATCGTATGCGCGCTGCCGCCGCGCGGAAATCCCATGAAGTCCCCCGCGCCGATCGCATGGGTTTGGCCATCGATGATTGCTTCGCCGGTTCCCGAAAGGATATAGACGCATTCCTCCGCGTAGCGATGCCGGTGGTATTCGGTGGACTCGTGTCCGGGCATCAAGGTCATCAGGTGGAAGCCGAGTTGCGTCAGCCCGGTCGCGTCGCCAAGCGACCGCTTCAGGCGTACGGCATTCTCGTTCAACGGATGGACGGAATGTTCCGGTTCCATTGCCGCGATGTCGGCGGCTTTCAGCACTTCACGCGGGGTATGCATCGTCTGTCCTTTCCGGGAATCGGGGCGCCAGTGGCGCGGCGAGTATGCATGATGGGGGCGGCGACAGGGGCAGGTCGGCGTCTTTCGCCGCGCGATGCTACGTAACGCAGGGCCCGTGTTACGCACGCGTTACCCGGGACGCAAGGCTTGATCGCCGCTGTGGAGGCGAGCCCGGATGCCATGTGTCGCGCCCCGGACGGCCGTTGGGGCGCGGCGGTCCGGCGTGGGTGTGAAGCCGTCGTTGATGCCGATCGCAATGGCACGATAGATGCTTGTCGGGATGATTGAGCTGAAAAGCGAACGGGGGCTTCCATGCAAAATCATTTCATCAAGACGAACGTTGCGCTTGCCGCCATTGCCGCGGCTTGTGCACTGGCTGCATGTGGCGGCAGCGATGTCACGGCGCCGAAGCCGGGCGGTAACAACATCGGAACGAGTACGAGTGGGACTAGCGGAACGAGCGGCACGAGTGGAACCAGTGGCACGAGCGGAACCAGYGGCACGAGCGGAACSAGCGGTACGAGCGGAACCAGTGGCACGAGTGGAACCAGCGGTACGAGCGGAACCAGTGGCACGAGTGGAACCAGYGGCACGAGTGGAACSAGCGGCACGAGTGGCACAAGCGGCACAAGCGGCACAAGCGGCACGAGCGGAATCGGCGGCACGAGCGGAACCAGCGGTACCCCCGGCACGAACGGCATCATCAGCTCCGTCGGCGCGGTCGTCATGGACGCCGGCGTCACGATCAGCAGCATGAGCCCGCCGGGAGTGAGCAAGGGCGTGACCACCGGCCTCGGCAACTCGGTCACCGGCGCGGGCACGATCATCCGCGACACGACGAACGCCGTGAGCAACGGCATCGGCCAGATCGGCTTTACGGCGAACCCCGTCGGCACGACGGTCGCCGGGCTTGGCTCCATCGTCGCTTCGACCAGCAACCCGGTCACCGGCCTCAGCGACACCGTGAAGGCGCTCGGCGCCGGCCCGCTGTCGCCGTTGGCGCCGCTCACGACGCCGGTCGGCGGCCTGCTCGACACCGTGGCCGGTGGCATCAAGACGGGCGGCACCATGCTCGGCTCGGCGCTTTCGTCGGGCCCGGTCCAGCAGGCGACGCAGGCGATCAGCACGGCGATCACGCCGCTCGTCACGACCGTCGGCCAGGTCACGCAGCAGGTCGGCACGGCGTCCGGCCTCGGGCAGCCCGTCGCGGGCCTGCTCGGGCAGATCGGCGGCGCGATCACGTCGGCGGGATGGAAGGTGACGTCCACGTCGCCCCAGCCGCTGGTCAGTGGCGTCGGCGAACTCGTTCGCGCGGTCGGCAACACCGTGACCAATGCGGGCGGCCTCGTGAACCCGAGCGGTGCGAACGGCGCGGTGCCGGTCGCGGGCCTGGTGACGAGCGTGGTCGGCGGCATGCCGGCGGCCGTCCACAACGGTTCCGCAACCGGCACGGGCGGCGGCTCGCCGCTGGGGGGGCTGTCCAATCCGCTCGCGCCCGTTACGGGGCTGGTGGGCGGCCTGCTTGGCGGCTTGGCCGGCAAGTAGTCGATCGGCTCCGATCGTCGTGGCGGTAACCGGCCAAACGAAAACTGGCCTCCGGTTACCGCCGACCCTGATTCCTCGATGGTTTCCGGCGCGAAGCGGGTCGAACGGGGCTTCTCGCTGCGTCAATCGCGGATGACGTCGCGCTGCGACGGCGGCCGCGCCAACCCGCGTGCGGGCAGCGGCGTCGACATCACGATCGACGTGCGCGTTTCGCCGTACAGGTTGATGCGTTCGATCAACTGTTCGAGATGGGTCATGCCGATCGCGACGAGTCGCATGACATACGAGTCCGCCCCCGTCACGTGATGGCATTCGACGACTTCGGGAATCGTCTCCAGCAACCGGAGGAATTTTGCTTTTGCCGGTTGCGGCACCGTGATGCCGATCAGCGCGCTGACCGGATAGCCGGCCGCGGCAGGATTGATCCGGGCCGTGTAGCCTTCGACGACGCCGGCCGCCTCAAGGCGCTTCACGCGCTCCGTCACCGCCGGCACCGACAGGTGCACCTGGCGCGCCAGCTCCGTATAGCTGATGCGGCCGTTGGCCTGCAACAGCGCCAGTATCTTCCAGTCCAGATCGTCCATTGCGGCGGTATTTTTTAAGGTGGAGCGGCCATTTTTCCTTAAAAGCTGCCTTTAGCGATGACCGGACTTTCCCTACGATGCCTGTTCCACTCGTTACATGTCGCAAGGAGCAGGCGATGCTGTTCATCAAGTCCGTCGTGATGGGGCTGTCGATCGCGGTGCCGGTCGGGCCGATCGGCATGCTGTGCATTCAGCGCAGCCTGAGCCGCGGTTTTCGGGCGGGTTTCGCGACGGGCGTCGGCGCCGCGTGCGCCGATGCGATCTATGGCCTGCTCGGTGCGCTCGGCATCGCGGGTATCGTCACGGCGTTCCCGATGCTGACCGTCGGCCTGAAAATCGGTGGCGGCGCGTTCCTCGTGTGGCTGGCGTGGAGCATCGCGCGCCAGGCGCCGGCCGCGCCGACGGCGCAACGCGATCTGCCTCGCACGACCGTCCTGCGCGATTTCCTGACAACATTCGGCCTGACGCTGTCGAACCCGATGACGATCCTGTCGTTCGTCGGGATTTTTGCGGCGCTCGGCCCGCTGTCGGGGGCGCGGGAGGGCGCGATGTGGCCGGCCGTGGCGCTGATGGTCGCCGGTGTGTTCATCGGCTCCGCGACGTGGTGGCTGTGCCTGAGCGGTACGACTGCCGCGCTGCGCACGAGGGTGTCGTTCGCGTTCATGCACGGGCTGTCGCGCGTGTCGGCTGCGGTCATCGCGGTATTCGGCGTGATTCAGGTGGTCGCAGGCGTGAGCGGCGTCATCTAGATCGATGCGTCGCGCGCATGGCGTTGCGACCGTCGAGCGCAGTTGGATACGGGTGTTCGGGCGGCAGGCGATAGTCGACGCCGTAGCATCGAATGCCGAGCCGGTCGGCCTGCATCTGCGCGCCGGCGCGGCAGCGGCGCCGCCGCCGAGAACCAGCGGGCTTTCGTGCGTGCCGGTTGTTCCGATGCGTCATTGGGGGGACGATCACCCCAACTCGAACGACGTCACCCCGAACACGCGATCGATCGCAATCGCCGGGGCATCGTTCGTGTACATCCGTGCGGTTTCGAAGATGCGCGTCATGCCGTGCCGTTCGGCCAGCGCGACGGCCGCAGCGTTCGTTTCCGGCACGTCGAGCACGATGATCTCGCCGGGCATGCGCGCTGCCAGCGCGCGAAACAGCCCGGTGGCAACGCCTGCGTCATCGGCGAAGAGCGGGCCGATCTTGCAGCCGGTCCTGCAGCGGCGCACGACACCATATCCGGCGACACGGCCATCGTCGACCGTTGCGAGCGCAACGGCATCCGGCTGCGCGATCCACGCGGAGACGAACCGATCGCGCGCCGCGGGAAAGCACGCGCGATCGTAGGCGAGCAACTGCTCGAACGGCACGTCGGCCGCTGCCGCCACGTGCGCGCACCCGATGCCGTCCACGCGCCCCGCATAGCGGATGTTGCGGTACGCGAGCTTGAATCCCGACTTCCGATAGTTTGCCTGCTGCGCCACGACACCATCGAGCCCGATGTTGCGATCGGCAAGGTAACGCATGCCGTGCTGCCAGATTCGCATGCCGAAGCCTTGGCCGCGAAACCCGGGTTTCACGATGTAGAGGCCGATGAAGCCAAAGCGTTCGCCGTAGGCGACAGCGGCGAGGCACGCGACCGGCTCGCCGCGCCAGATGCCGACGAAGAACCCGGCCGGGTCCGCCTCCCTGAAACAGGAGGGATCGTGCAGGCCGGGGTTCCAGCCTTCCGCAGCCGCCCATTCGACCGACATGGCCACCTCGCCGGCCGACATGGTGCGTACGATGAAGTCTCCGCCTTGATCCATGGTTCACCCCGGTCGCTGCGCTCAGGATGGCGCGTTGCGTTACGTTGCGGTCGATGCATCTGGGAAGCGCGGGCAGGCAGTTCGGTGGCGCCCGATTGGGCCATCATAATCCCAAGAGCCGGTATGAGCGTGAGGTGGTCACGCCGTGCTTTCAATGAATGGACACGCGGTCGGTCGAAGCGGATGGCGTGGTTGCGCTCGGCGCGTGTTCGAAGTTTGTGAGGGAAGGGCGCGCGATTGTTCCGGCCCGAGGCGCACCGCAATTGACTCGTATCGGCTGGTAAGCACCCCTCGGGCGTGTCCCGCGCTTGACGGCCGCCGAGCCGAAGCAGCCATGGCAGGTTACAGGCCCGCGTTTGGCACATGCTCCGTCAGCGAAATATCTATGGATGGAAGGTTTCGCCGCGGTTCAGCATGTCGATGAATTCCCCGATCTTGCGCGCCCTCGTTTCCGGCTTTTTGGCATTCTGTATCCGAAACAGGATCGCATAACGGTTACGGCCGTTCAGGGTTGCGAAGAACTTCCTGGCTCCCGGATTGGCGTCCAAAGCCGCCTGCAGGTCGTCCGGCACGGTCGAGTTGCTGGCCGACGTATAAGCAGCCTTCCAGCGGCCGTCCTTCCGGGCCTTCTCGATTTCGTACAAGCCGGGCGGGCGCATTCTGCCTGCCGCGATCAGCGCTTCAGCCCTGTCTTTGTTGAGTTTGGACCAGATGCTTTTTGCGGAGCGCGGAGTGAAGCGCTGTAACCAGTATTGCTCGCTTTCAGCCCGCTTTTGACCATCGATCCAGCCGTAGCAGAGGGCGCTTTCCAACGCCTGATCGTAGGTGACGGTTCGCTGCCCTGTGCCTTTTTTCGCCAGACGCAGCCATGCTTCGGTCGAAGTGCTGCCGTTTTGCCCTAACCAGCTTTCCCATTCGATCTGACTGGCAAATGTGAGAACGCATTCGGTCATGTCACTGTCCTGAATGGTGGCGTACATGTGCGGGGACGGCGTCCGCAGTCTAACAGCGTTGATGCCGACGGCAACGTCCGTGGTGCGACCGAAGGCCGGCCGCTCGATGGTCATGCGCCCGTCGGCTGGTTTGGGGCGGAGTCCCCCGTTTCAACAGTCCGGCGGCGCAGGGCCAGGGCACGGCTTTCCGATGAAAGGCCTCGCCGCACACCGCGCCAGGGCCTCCCGGTCGGCCGTCAGAACGTATAGCTCACCTTCCCGAACGCCGTCCGTCCCAGCGTGTTGTATCCATACGCGGTCATGTACTGCCGATCGAACAGATTCGACACCGTCGCCGACACCGTCAGGTGCGAATTGATCCGGTACGACGCACGCAGGCCCACCGTCAGGTACGAAGGCAGATAGGTCGAGTTCGCCGGATCGTCGAACGTCGTGCCGCCGTAGAGCAACGACGCACCCGTGCTCAATGCATGCAGGTGCAGTTCATCCCACGTGTGATCGATGTTGAGGCTGACCGTCTGGCGCGGCCGGCGGTTGAGCCACGAGTCGTTGGTCTCGTCCTGCGGATTCAGGATCCCGACCGCGAGGCTCACCGGCGTCGAGCGGCCGATCGTCCCCTTGTACGACAGGTCGATGCCGCGAATATGCGCGCGACCGATGTTCATCGGCGAGAACGTCGCGGGGTTGTACGCGATCAGGTTGGTGACCCGCGTGTCGTAGATCGCGGCCGTGAACGTGCCGTACGACGTGTTCGCATCGACCGCAGCCTCGACCGACGTATTGCGTTCCGGGCTGAGATTCGGATTGCCGTAGCCGGGGTAATACAGATCGTTGAACGACGGCAGCTTGAATGCATTGCCGTACGACACGCGCGCCGTATACACCGGCGTGATCGCCCAGGACAGCGCCGCGTTGCCCGTATTGACCGACTTCCCGGCGATGATTTCGTGACGCCCCGCGACGAACATCGTCACGCTGCCGAGCGTCGCCGACTGATGCAGCGAGAACGCGGAGTCGTTACGCGTCGGCACGCCGCCCGGATTGTCGACCGGCAGGAAGGCCTGCTCACGCGTGAAGTCGTACGCGAGCTTGGTCTCTCCCGACAGCGGCAGCCCGAACAGCTGGAACCCGCGCTCCTGATGCGTCAACGACGTCGACGTGCTGATGCGCTGCGAATCGATCCGGTCGGTCGGGATGGTCGGGTCGCTCGCATAGAGAAACTGGCGATCGTTCGAATAGCCGAAGGACTGGTCGAACTGCGTGTCCGGCGTGATGTCGAGGTGGAACGCGATACCGGTCGTCAGCTGATGATCGAGCTGGCGGTTCGCATAGCCGCGATTGTCGTAGGACAGATCGGACCGGTGATACAGCGCGAACGTCGAGACCGACCAGTTGTCGCGCGCGTAGCCGAGGCGTGCATCGAGATCCTGCGCGTGGTACGGGTTGCGGCCGTCCTCGTGGTACGGCAACACGGGCCGCGTTGAATCGATGCCGGCCGTATTGTAGGAGTGCAGACCAAGCGAGTAGGTGAGCCCGCCGAGCGCGGCGAGCGGCCCGGTCGACGGCACCGTGCCCGATGTGCGGAGCTGCGTGTCGAACGTCTTGTTCGACCCGCCGCCGAACGACACGGTCGTCTGGTTCGGCTGGTTGGCCGCGCGGCGCGTGAAGAGTTGCACGACGCCGCCCATCGCATTGGCGCCGAACGATGCGGCGGCCGGCCCCGAAATTACTTCCACACGCTCGAACGCTTCGGTCGGCAGGTCGGCCCACGGCGCGATGCCGGTGGTCGGCGAGCCGATCCGGATGCCGTCGATGAACACGGCGACCTGGCTTGCCGACGAGCCGCGGATGCTGACCGACGCGGACGAACCGGGGCCGCCGTTCTGCGAGACGGTCACGCCGGGCAGCGTCGCGAGCGCTTGCGTGATGCTCGGGTCGCTCGGCGACAGCCGGTCGAGATCGGTGCGCGTGAGCACCTGGGTCGTCGCATAGCGCTGGTCGAACGATTCGGGCAGCCGACGCGTGTCGGTTACGTTGATCGTCGGCAGGTCGGTGCCGGCGGCGGCCGGAGCCGGTTGCGAGGCCGCAGTGTCGCCGGCGGCGTGGGCGAGGGGCGAGAGGAGCGCGGTCGTGGCGGACGTGGCGAGGAGGTGTCGAATCTTCATGAGGCTGTCGTTGTCGTCGGGCTGCGCATGCGTGGATCGTGAACGGGCGGCGGCAGCGCCGGTCTTGTTATCGGTGATCGGGTTATCGTGCGACCGGGTCGAGCGGGCTGTCGCCGCGGGCGTCGGCGCGGCGCATGCCGGCGGACGCGATCGATATGAAGCGGCACGCGTGTGCGGGCGGGCCGTGCATGCCGGCGGCGTGCCGGCGCGACGCTTCCAGTGCGCAAGTGGATGCGGTAACAGTGGACATCGGGCGGATCCTGAGGTCGGGCCGTCCATGCAACGGGCGACCGCCAACGGCGGTGCCTGGCGCTCCGGGACACCCCGCCCGGTGCGGCTGCTTGGACCTCGGGTCGATGGCAGGTCTCCTGGCTCGCGGGTCGTCATTCGTGCCGGCCTTCCCGGTTTCCCAGTGGCATGCAGTGGCACGGATTCGCCGCTCACAGTTGCGGGGGCAGCCGCAGATTCGAGGCGCGGCCTCTCCTGCGTTCCCTTTTGATCCCATCCCTGGGAACCATCAGCGCGCAAGGGTAATGGCGTGCGCTCCGGCGCGTCAATTGTCCGGCTGCGCAGGGATGCGAAAAAACGTCATCGACGCGCAAAAACTTTCGAAATCCTTTCTTTCATGCGTCGGCACTGCATTTCATGTCTGACGAAACGGACGGGTTCGCTGCCATGCAATTGCGCCTGAACCGGCTCGGCGCGACGCCTGTCCATCTGACGAACGCGCGGCGAAATGCCTCCTCGCCGCCGAACCCGAGATGCGCGGCAATTCGCGCGACCGGCCAGTCCGACTCGCGCAGCCAGCGTTGCGCGACCTCGGCCAGACACTGCTCCCGCAGCGCGTGATAACCGGTGCGTTCGGCCACCAGCCGGCGCCGCAACGTTGCCTCGCTGACACCGAGCCACGCAGCCAGCTCGGCGAGCGCCGGCAACGCCTGCTCGTGCGCGAGCGCTGCCTCGAGAAAGCCGCGCACCTGCTGCGCCCACGACACGACGGCCGGCGCCGCATCGATCAGGCGAAACGGAAAATCGACGAGAAACGCGTCGAGCTCGGCCGGCTGCCGGATGACGCGGCAATCGAGCCGTGCCGCATCGAAGGCGAAGCCGTAGGTTTTGCGGCCGACCTCGACCGGCGCATTGAAGAGCCCGAGCAGCGGCATCGCGTCGTCGCGGCGCGGATGGCCGAGCCACACGCCGGTCGGCCGCAACGGCTGCCCGATCAGCCAGCCGAACAGCTGCAGATAGCAGAACAACCCCGTCAGGTCGACGAGGCACGCGGCCGGACTGCGCGTACGGCGCAGCGAATCCATCCGGAACGTCGCGCGCCTGTCTCGCACCGCGAGCGACAGCGCGCCGGCGCGCGGCGTCAGCATCTCGCAGAATTCGCGCGCACAGCGGATCGCGTCGGCGAGCGTCGCACAACTCGACAGGCAGCGGCACATCAGGTCGACTTCGCGTTTGCGCATCGGCGGGTGGCCGTCGCCGCGCGCGACCTGCGCCTCGAGGCGTTCGATTGCGTCGCGGTACAGCGCGACGAAATCGCCCGGCGTCGTCGCCGGTTGCGGTGGCGGCGCATCGCGGTCGGCCGGCGGCGCGCCGCTGCGCGTGAGTTCGCTCAGCAGGCGCGCGCCGAGGCCCGGCAGGACGCGACCGCGGGCCGGCAGGGCGCGCTGTTTCATGAGTCTCCCGATCTGATCGTTGTGACAGGGGCCGGTGAGCGGGCCGGTAGGGGTCTGCGAACCGTCGCCACGCAAGAATGCTATCCACGCCGACCGCCTTCGGCCTCGCCGGAACGGCGTAGGCCGGCCGCGCATCCCTGTCACGAACGACCACGGACGACACGCGAATGATCCAGATCGTAGACGAAATCACGCTCGCGCCCGAGCGCATTCCCGACGTGCTTGCACTGCTGCGCGACCGTTACCTGCCGGGCCATGCGGCACGCGGGCTGACGGCGGCCGGCCGCTGGGTGTCGCCGCCCGTCGCGGTGCCGGGGCAGCCGAGCACGCTGTGGCTGACCTGGCAGGTGGCGGATGCGCCGGCCTACTACCGGATGCGCGCGTTGACGGATGCCGGCGTGGTCGGCTTCTGGATCGCCGTCGACGCGTTGTGCGACGTGCGCCGCCGGCATGTGATGACGGACGCCGATGCGCCGCTGCCCGCGCTGACGGAGGTCGACCGTGCGGCATGACACGGCACAGGTATTCGTGGCGGCGGATTGCAACGCAGGCGCGATCGAACCTGCAATGCACGAGGCCGCGCACGCGCTGGCTGGTGCGAAACGCGTGGCATTGGCACGCAATCTGGACGGCAGCTGGGGCGCGGGCGATTACACGCTCGACGTGCTGCGCGACGAGTCGGCGGCCGAAGGCACGGCGGATTTCGCCGCATTGGCGCAACTGCCGGGCATCGAGCGCATCGACGGCGCCAGGTGCCGTGCGATCGGCGGCGGCCTGCGCGAACCGGCGCTGCGCGACGGCGTGTGGCGCACGCTGATGCTGCGCGTGCGGCCGCAGGCCAGCGCAGCACAGATCGCCGCGCTCGAACGCGAACTGCTGCAGATGCCCGCATTCATGCCCCGCATCCGCAACTGGCGCCTGAGCCGGATCGTGACGTCAGGCACGTGGACACACGTGTGGCAACAGGAATTCGCGCACGTCGGCGATCTGCTCGGCGAATACCTGATGCATCCGTATCACTGGGGCTGGGTCGACCGCCGGTTCGATGCCGAAAGCCCCGACTGGACGGTCGACGCGATCTCGCATGCGTTCTGTCCGCTGGCGTCGAGCCTGCTGGCCGATACGGCGGCGTGACGCGCAGCACCCATCAAGTGGACAACTACCCTGGAGACATGAAGATGCGAGCCCTGTTGATCGACCGCGTCGGTCATTCCGACGCATTACGGATGGCCGATGTGCCGGCACCGATGCCGGGCCCCGGCGACGTGCTGATCCGCGTTGCCTACGCGGGCGTCAATCCTGCCGACTGGAAATGCCGCGAAGGCTACCTCGGCGCATTCATCCAATACACGTTTCCGTTCGTGATCGGCTTCGACGCGGCGGGCGTGGTCGAAGCGGTCGGCGAAGGCGTCGACGGTTTCGCACCCGGCATGCGCGTGTTCGCGCAGACCGACGTCGGCGCGGGGCGCTGGGGCGCGTTTGCGGAATACGTGGCGGTGCGCCACGACTCGGTCGTGCGCGTGCCCGACGTGGTGAGCCTGGCGGAAGCCGCTACGGTGCCGACGCCTGCGCTCGCCGCATGGGCCGGCCTGTTCGACGACGGCGGGCTGCAGGCGGGCCAGGTCGTGCTGGTGCACGGCGGCGCGGGCGCGGTCGGCACGTTCGCGATCCAGCTTGCGGTGCAGGCCGGCGCGCGCGTCGCGGCGACGTGCTCGGCGCGCAACCGCGAGACGGTCGAATCGCTGGGCGCGGCGGCAAGCATCGACTATCGCGCGCAAGACATCGCCGCGGCGTTGCTCGCATGGGCGCCGGGCGGCGCCGACCTCGTGCTCGACGCGGTCGGCGGCGACACGCTGCCCGATGCGCTCGACCTGCTGGCACCGGGCGGCACGCTGGTGAACATCATGACGCTCGCGGCCGGCGATGCGGAGCGGCTGGCTGCGACGGCCGCCGAAGCCGCACGGCGCGGCCTGCGCACCGCGATGACCTATAGCCGGATGCCGAGCGGCGGCACGCTCGGCCGGATCGCGGGGCAACTCGAAAGGCGCGCGCTGCGCGTGCCGCGTTTCGACCGTTTCCCGCTCGAACAGGCGGCCCGCGCACTCGATCTCGTTCAAACGGGCGAGGCGCAAACGAAGCTGGTGCTTCATGTTGCGGATATCGCCGGCTGAGCGGCCCGCACGCACCTCACAGGAGACAACGATGACCGATACCCGAACAGGTGTACTGGCCGGCAAGTGCGCGCTCGTGACGGGCGCCAGCCGCGGCATTGGCCGCGCGATCGCGCAGCGCCTCGCATCCGAAGGCGCGACCGTCGTCGTGACGGCGCGCAGCCTCGCGCAATCGGCGACGACCGCCGGTACGCTCGCCGAAACGGTTGCGTTGATCGAGCAGGCCGGCGGCCGCGCGCTCGCGCTCGCGGCGGACCTGTCGAACGCAGCCGAGCGCGATGCGCTCGTCGGGCGCGCGGCGCAAGCCGCCGGCGGCCTCGACATCCTCGTCAACAACGCGGGCGTGGCCGACTATGCCTGCGTCGACGCGATGCCGATGACGATGTTCGACACGACGATCGAACACTATCTGCGCATCCCGTTCGCGCTCGCGCAGGCCGCGATCCCGCTGATGCGGGCACGCGGCGCCGGCTGGATCGTGAACGTCGGCTCGGTGACGGCGCTGCCGCCGCTGCGGCCGTTCGACGATTTCTCGCGTGCGGGCGGCGCAACCGTCTATGCGGCGGTGAAGGCGGCACTGTCGCGCTTCACGCAGGGGCTTGCGGCGGAACTCGAAGCCGACGGCATCGCAGTGAATCTCGTTGCGCCGAGCACGGCGATCCGCACGCCGGGCGCCGCGCGCTACATCCCCGAAGGCTATCCGACCGAGGACGTCGCGTATCTCGCCGAAACCGCGCTCGCGCTGTGCCGCCTGCCGGCGCGCGAACGCACGGGCCTCGTCACGCACAGCCTGCATTTCCCGCTCGCGCAGCAACTCGCGGTGCGCTCGCTCGACGGCCGCACGGCGTTGCCGCCGCCGGTGATTCCCGCGTATGCGCATCCTCACATCGACCCGACAGGACTCTGATTGACATGACGAACACGATTCGCTTCGACGGCGGCACCGCCGTGATCACCGGCGCGGCCAGCGGCATCGGCAGCGGGCTCGCGCGCCACGCCGCCGGGCTCGGCATGCGCGTCGTGCTGGCCGATCTCGACCCGGCAAAGCTCGACGCATTCGCCGCGACGCTCGACACCGACGTCCTGTGCGTGCCGACCGACGTCAGCCGGCCGGACGCCGTCGACGCGCTGGCGGAAGCCGCCTGGCAACGTTTCGGCGGCGTCGACCTGCTGTTCAACAACGCGGGCGTGATGGCGACCGGCTTCAGCTGGGAAATCACGCCGGAACGCTTCGAGCGCAGCTTCGCGATCAACGTGCACGGCGTGCTGAACGGGATCCGCAGCTTCGTGCCGCGGATGCTCGAGCGCAACGTGCCGGCGCGGGTCGTGAATACCGCATCGGTCGGCGGGTTCCTGCCGAGCCCGCTGATGTCGCCTTATTCGGCGACGAAATTCGCGGTGGTCGCGCTGACCGAATCGCTGTATGGAGAACTGAAGATGCTCGGTGCACCGGTCGGCGTGTCGTTGCTCGCCCCGGGCCCCGTGCACTCGGGCATCTTCAACGACCCATTCGGCGCGGCGCAGGATCGGCCCGAGGTGCGCGGCTTCGTCGACACGATGCGCTCGATGCTGAACGCACACGGGCTCACACCCGACGCGTTTGCCGAGCGGGTGTTCGACGGCATCCGTGAGGGGCGCTACTGGCTGATTCCGCAACCGGAGACGATCGACGGCGCGCTGCAGCGGCGCACCGACGACATCCTCGCTTCACGCGATCCGTCGCTGCCGTCGTTCTGAGGGCCGCGCCCGGCGCGCGCCGTCACATGTGCGTGCCGGCGTGCGTGCGGCCGCTCGGGTCGCCGCCGCGATCGGGTGGCGTATTGTTCTGATCGATCTTCGCGAGTACGAAGCCGGCGTGCGGCAACGCGCCGGGCGGGCGGTGCATCGCTTGCGCGACGGTGTCGTGCGGCGACGCGGCAGGAAAACCGGATGACGTCACGCCCGGTTGAGCGAACGCCGAAAGGGAAGCGGCCGCCAGGGCGGCGGTGACGATCGCGTGCGATTTCATGGTGGCTCCTTCACGACTGACTGCGGGACAACGTAATCAGTCTAGGGCGCGAAACTTAACGCGCGGTGAAGGAGCGGTGCGGCGCGGATGACGAAATGTTCATGTGCGCCGCGCGCGGTCATGCCGACCCCGACACCAGCGCGCAGAAGTTCTCGAGATCGACATTGCCGCCGCTGATCACCACGCCCACGCGCTTGCCTTGCAGCGCGTCCTTCATCCGTCGCACGGCGGCGAACGACAGGCAGCCGGTCGGTTCGACCACAATTTTCATACGCGTGGCGAAGAAGCGCATGCAGTCGACCAATTCCGCGTCCGTCGCGGTCAGGATGTCGTCGACGTCGCGGCGGATGATCGGGAACGTCAGGTTGCCGAGGTGCTGCGTCTGCGCGCCGTCGGCGATCGTGCGCGGCGTGTCGATATGCACGATCGCGCCGGAACGGAACGATTGCTGGCCGTCGTTGCCGGCTTCCGGCTCGACGCCGTACAGCGTCGCGTGCGGCGACAGCGCGCGCGTGGCGAGCGCGGTGCCCGACAGCAGCCCGCCGCCGCCGAGCGGCGTGAATACTGCGTCGAGCGGGCCGACTTCGTCGAACAGTTCCTTGGCCGCCGTGCCCTGGCCGGCGATCACGTCCGGGTGGTCGTAGGGCGGGATCAGCGTGAGCCCGTGCTGCGCCGCGAGATCGCGCCCGATCTGTTCGCGATCCTCGGTGTAGCGGTCGTAGGTCACGACCTTGCCGCCGTAGCCGCGCGTCGCGGCGATCTTCGCGGCCGGCGCATCCTGCGGCATCACGATCGTCGCGGGAATGCCGAGCATGCGCGCCGACAGCGCAATGGCCTGCGCATGGTTGCCGGACGAGAACGCGACGACGCCGTTGCGGCGCTGCGCTGCGTCGAAGCGCGACAGCGCGTTGAACGCACCGCGAAACTTGAATGCGCCCATGCGCTGCAGGTTCTCGCACTTGAAGAACACCTGCGCGCCGAGCGCTTCGTCGATCGTCCGGGACGTCATGACCGGCGTGCGGTGCGCGTGGCCGTCGAGCCGGGCCGCGGCGGCGGCAACGTCGTCGTACGTGGGGAGAGTCGGAGAGTTCATGGGTTGCCCGGTGGTCGTAAAAATCGGTCGGCAGGAACGCCGCGCGGGTATCGCGCTTGCGTCATTTCGCATCGTTATAGACGGTCGCGCGCGAGACGCCGAGATGCTGCGACACGATCTCCATCGCGCGTCGCACCTCGAGGAAGCCGTCGGCTTTCAGCGTCTGCATCAGCTCGCGGCGCTGGTCGGTCTTCAGTTCGCGCGGTGTCGTCGCGAGGCGCATCGCGAACGCATCGATCCGTTGCCGGATCGCGTCCGCGCCGGCCGGGTCGAGCGTTTCGGCGACGGCTTCGCCATCCGTGCTGCAGAACTGGTTCAGCATGCCCTGGAAGCCGCGGAACAGCGTGACGTCGGCATTCAGGCACAGCGCGGCCACGTAGCGGCCGGTCGAATCCTTGATGCCGATCGACGTGCTTTTCGCGGTGCGGCCGTCGGCGAAGCGGTTCGGGTAGTTCGCGAGCACTGGCGGGAAATCGTCGTCCGCGATGCGGGCGAGCCCGAGCTCGGTCGCGGGATCGCCGACTGCGCGCCCGGACAGGTTGTTGTGGATCGCGAGGATCGCGTGCTTCGGCGTGCGCAGGTCGTGGACCACGACCTCGGTGAACGGCGCGAACATTGCGCCGAGCCCTTCGGCAATGTGCTGCACCTGTTCGATCAGCGATGCCTGCTCGGACAGCGTTTTTTTCCGGGCGGTGGTCATGATGGTTTCGCGTTCAGGTTTCGGATCGATGCGACGGCTTCGGGAAAGGGGCAACCGGCGTGTTATTCGCCGTCCGCGGCTTCCGGCCGCGTGATGTCGGCGAGCAGCGGCTGCGCGATCCGCACGTAGTCGGCCGCGTCGAGCACGACGGAGCGGTCGAGGCGCCCCGCGTTGAAGGCGATCTCGGCGTTGCGCTCGACCAGTGCGGGATCGACGACGAGCGTCACGCTGGCGTCGAACACGAACGGCGGCACGGCACCCATCACGCAGCGCGTGACGGTAGCCGCGAGGTCGGGCGACGCGAGTGTTGCCTTGCGCCGGCCGACCGCATCGGCGACCTTGCGGAAATCGATCTTCCGGTGGCCGGGAATCACGGCGAGCGCGGTGGTGTCGCCGCCATCCTTGAACGTGCAGAGCATCGCCTTCGCGCCCTGTTCGGGGCGTGTGCCGCGTAGCGCGGCGATCGCGTCGGATTTGCCTTCGGCCGGATGCGCCAGCACGCGGAATCGCGCGCCGGAAGTGTTCAGCAGATCGCAAAGCGTGTCGAAAACGGGGTAGTCGCTCATGTCGCTCCGGGCAGGTGAGGCCGGGGGATCGGGGCGCGCGCGGGTTCGAATGCTTCAGCGTGCCGCTCGATGGATTGTCCAATTATAGACGTTTTGTAATAGGCGTGGCAAAGGTGCGGGAACGTGGGGAGTGGAGTGTGTTGCGCGCGGAAAGGGGATCGTCGAAAAATGGGGGGGCGTCGCGGAATGGGGCAGCGCGTGGGGGGAATGACCGGCGTTCGGCCAGCGGGTAATAGGTGGATCGATTCGGTAAATCACAAAGCAATCCGAATAATTGAGATCTGGCAGCCGGCAATGATCGGGACAATGGGCGACGTATTCAATCGCTGGAACCGCAGTCAGTCCCGCGCTCGACAGCTCCCGTACCGCTTCGCGAGAGGAACGCGATCGTCGCAAGCGTCGCTTCGAATGATGCCGGGCAATCTGCCCCGTATGCCGTCGCCGGTGCGTACCGGCAATAATGTGTCGAATGACCCATTTTCGCAACATCAGCGATGAGCACGTAACGTGGATCGCGGAACCCGGTTGTAGCCATTCAGCTCGGCGTTACGAGGCCCGGGGGCGTGGATCTTCAGTCTCGTGAAAAACACGAGCGGGCGCACTCGTCGCCATGCCGGACAGTTTTGCCGGGGATGCTTGCGCAAGCGGAAGACAAGCAAAGATATCGCTTGCAGGTGGACGCCGAACACGTTATGTGTACGCTCGCCGATGGATACCGTCTCGTCGCTCCAGGTTCCGAAACCTGCGTAGAATGTCGCCGTCAGGTTCGGTATCTCGGCTCTCACAGCGGCACCAGCGCCTGGAAGCCGACGGCAAATGCGAATCGACCGACACGACCCAATATCAGCTATCGATGTTTTGAAAAATCCGGTCGACCAACCTATATTACTGCTCCCGGAACACCGAGCGGGCATGGCGCGGTCGGTATGCGACCGGGCATGAGCGGCGCCGACGCGTCATCAGCACCATCGCCCGGGCATTCGCTCACAGGGCAGCAGGAGAAATTCTTGAAGAGGGCGGCTCTCGATAACGGACGCGTCTTGACCGAGCGCGGCAAGAACGCTGTGAACAAAATTATGGCCAGTGCGATCGAGATCTTCGTCGTCGAAGGCTACGGCGGGCTGACCATGCGGAAGGTCGCGGCAAAAGCCGGATTGGCGCTGTCGAACCTGCAGCACTACTTTCCCACTCGCGAAGACATCTTCGAGGCCATCCTTTCCGCGACGCGGGACGCGTATGCCAATACGTACGACAGCGTGCGCGCGGACACGTCGCTGACACCGGAGGGCCGCCTGGAGAAAGTGATCAGATTGTTGCTTGAAGACGGAAAGCAGCCCAAGACCCAAAGCCTGTTCGTGAACTTCTGGGCACTGGCCCAGACCCAGGAGTTCGCGCGGAAAATGCTTGAAGAGGGATACGGATTTCAACGCAGCGTGATCGCCGGATTCCTCGAGGCCGTGAATCCGGCGCTGTCACAGGCAGTGCTCATGAGGCGAGCCGCACTGATTACGGCACAGATCGAAGGGCTCATCGTGTTGATACTGCAAAGGAATCGGTTCCCGTCGGATATCAAGGGAATCGAGGACGATGCGGTGATGGCCATTCTGGCCTTGGCCAAGGCGCCATGAGCTGAATTGCTGCGGCGGCCCGGTGTCGCCTGGGTAGGGGGAGCTTCAGAACACCGAAAATACTGCGCGACAAGGTTGGCTAAGACGCGGCGCGTTTCGTCGATATCGCATCAATTGGAACCGTATCCATGTCTGACGCTTCTTGGCGATCGCACAAAGATGGCGTAGAGAAGATGCATTCGGGATCGAAAACGGCCAGCGATATGCAATGCATACCGCCGGCCGGCAAAGGTACACAGCACTAAATCTCGCCAAAGGCGACCGCACCACGCGATCGCCTGACCTCACCCCCGCACAGCCTTCACCACATACTGACTCGTCGGCACCACATCGATTTTGTCGAAGTCGATGAAGCGCCCACAGCTATCCATCATCTCCGCCACATTCCGCTGGAATTTCTCGTCATCGCCAACCGCATCGAAGAACGCATGCGGATCGGTCATCGCCGCAGCGGGAAAGCACTCCTCGACGATTGCGTCGTACCCCGGCGCCGCATGCGTGAGCGCACGCACGACGACGTTCTGCACGTACAGGAAATTGTCCTGCGTATCGATAGCAACGCGCGTGTGATGCCCGTGCCATACGTCGAGCCACGCTTCGTGCGTCAGCCGCGGCGGCCGCTTCAGGAACGCGAGCTGCGAGAAGCCCGTGGTCCGCTCGCCCGGTCGTGCCGGAAAGCGTGTATTCGGAATCGGCTGCGACTCGGTGACGAGATACGCAGCCATGTGCGGGACCACTGCACGCACCGCATCGTCGAACGGCTGGCGGAACATCGCGTTGGCGCTGTCGATCCACACCGCGACGGTCCCGTCGATGCCCGGGTGCGTGTTGGTCTGCTTCAGGCCGGCGGCCGGCGCGACATCCGCATCGGCGACGTTCATCTGCACGCCGTGCGCACCGAGCGACACCAGCTTGTCGGCGAGCTGCCCGCGCATCGTGCGGCTCCACTGATCGGGCGCGGCCTGTGCGTCGCGCCACAACACGTAAATGACTTTCTCCATTGCTCCGGCTCCAGGGTGAAATGACGGGGTTGGCGGCGAGGCCGCCGGGGTTCAGGAAGCGGTTTCAGGCGATCCGGCCGCGTGGTGCGCGCCCGGTGCGAACCGGTTCGCTGTCAGCGTGAACGACGGCGGGATCGGCGACGTGACGGTTTCGAACAGCCGTTCGTGGCGCGTCGCATGAATGCGCCACACGCCATCGCGTTTTACGTACTGGTCGTCGTAGAACGCGGTGCCGTGCAGCAGGTAGTTATCCTCAAGATTGATCGCGTGATCCTCGAGAAACCACACGCCGCACGCGTGATCGGAC
This sequence comes from Burkholderia puraquae, assembly GCF_002099195.1. GTDB lineage: Bacteria > Pseudomonadota > Gammaproteobacteria > Burkholderiales > Burkholderiaceae > Burkholderia > Burkholderia puraquae. The sequence continues at coordinate 451,767 of NZ_NBYX01000001.1, forward strand.
GAGACCAGCGTGAGCTCGGGGTGATGGCCGTGATGCATCGTCAGGAAGGTCGGCTTGCCGATCAGTGCGCGCAGGCTGGACACGAACGCGTCGCGGCCGTCGTACGCATAGCGGCCGCCATACAACCGCGCGTCGCAGTCTTCGGTCAGGCAATCGGCGAGCAGAGCCCAGTCGTGCGTGTCGACCGCGCGGAAATACCGGTACTTCAACTGTCGGATCTGCTCGTACTCATGGAGCGTGCGGGTCGTGTCGTCCATCGCCGGGTCTCGTGGTGGTGTGGTTCGATGGTAGGAACGAAGCTGCCTGCATCACATCGTCTGTTCGGACGAACGCCGTTGTTGCACGTAAGCGGCACTGTCGAAACGAATCATGGGTTTCATCCGAACGGGTGATGGCCGACGCAACGCGCGGCGGTAACGTGGCATCGACGCGGCGTTCGAACCGCGCCCGCACCGAACAAGGAGACAGGATGACCCTCATCGAATCGCTGGAAGCGCGCGTGCGCCGGCTCGAGGACGCCGACGCGATCCGCCGGCTGAAGGCGCGCTACTTCACGTGCTGCGACCGCAAGGATCCGCAAGGGATGCGCGACTGCTTCGCACCCGGTCTCGTGCACATCGACTATGGCCGGATCGGCACGTTCGATACACGCGATGCGCTCGTCGACGTATTCACGCAACTCGGCTGCCATCCGTACATCGTCGAGATGCACCACGGCGTGAATCCCGCGATCGACGTGCTCGACGACACGCATGCGCGCGGCACGTGGGGCCTGCACTACCAGATGATCGACACGAACGCGCGCACGCTCACGCAGCTCGGCGCGTACTACGACGACGAATACCGCAAGGTCGACGGCGAATGGAAGATCGCGGGCACGCGCTGCGTCGTCACGTCGACGCTGTCGGCCCGCTACGAAGGCGATGCGCCGGGCGTGCTGTTCGCCGGCGTACAGCCCCCGGCCGCCTGACGCACGCCAGCGCCACGCTCATGGCGCACATTCCACAGGAGATATCGAACATGACACATAACCACGATACGCCGGTTGCCGTCGTGACGGGCGCATCGCGCGGCGCGGGCAAGGGTATCGCGCGCGCGCTCGGCGCGGCCGGCATGACCGTCTACGTAACGGGCCGCTCGCAGCACGAAGGCGATGCGCCGCTGCCCGGCACGATCCACGCGACCGCACGCGAGATCGATGCGCTCGGCGGCCGCGGGATCGCGGTGGCCTGCGACCATGCGGACGACGCGCAGGTGAAGGCACTGTTCGAGCGCGTCGAACGCGAAAGCGGGCGGCTCGACATTCTCGTCAACAACGCGACCAGCCTGCACGATCAGCTGATCCTGCCGGGCCCGTTCTGGGAGAAGTCGCTCGACCTCGTCGACATCCTCGATGTCGGGCTGCGCTCGGCCTATGTCGCGAGCTGGCATGCGGCGCCGCTGATGGCGAAGCGCCGCAGCGGGTTGATCGCGTTCACGTCGTCGTTCGGCGCGAGCTGCTACATGCACGGCGCGGCCTACGGCGCGCAGAAGTCCGGCGTCGACAAGTTCGCGAAGGACATGGCCGTCGACCTGAAACCGTTCGACGTCGCGGCCGTGTCGATCTGGATGGGCCCGCTGCGCACCGAGCGCACGACGCGCGTGTGGGACGAACACCCGGATCTGTACAAGGAATTCTCGCTCGTCGCGGAAAGCCCCGAATTCACGGGCCGCGTGATTCACGCGATCCACGGCGATCCGCAGCGCATGGCGCTGTCGGGGCAGGTGCTGGTCGGTGCGGAAGCCGCACTGCAGTACGGCATCGCCGATCTCGACGGCAAGCAGCCGCCGTCGTACCGCGAGTTGCTCGGCGGGCCCGTGCAGGCACATCCGGCGATCGTCGCCTGAGGAGATCGCATGGGCATCCTGACAGGCAAGGTCGCGCTCGTGACGGGCGCGGGGCAGGGCGTCGGCCAGGGCGTCGCGCAGGCGCTCGCAGCGGAGGGCGCACGCGTCGCAGTGGTCGGTCGCACCCGCGACAAGCTGCTCGCGACCTGCGAAGCGATCCGCGTGCGCGGCGGCGCGGCCGAACCGTTCGTGTGCGACGTGATGGACGCCGCGCAGATCGAGCAGTGCGTCGACAGCGTCGTCGCGCGGTTTGGCGGCGTGCAGATCCTGGTCAACAACGCGCAGGTCGTGCCGCTCGGCCGCCTGCTCGACGTGACCGATGCGGATTTTATGGCGGGGCTCGAGTCGGGGCCGATCGCGACGCTGCGCATGATGCGTGCGTGCCATCCGCATCTGAAGGGTAACGGCGTGATCGTCAATTTCGCGTCGTCGGCCGCGGTGCGCTGGGATGCGTCCGGCTACGGTGCATACGCGGCGACGAAGGAGGCGATTCGTGCGCTGACGCGTGCGGCGGCCTGCGAATGGGGCGTGGACGGCATCCGCGTGAACGCGGTCGCGCCGCATGCGTTGTCGCCGGGCCTGAAAGGCTGGGTCGACGCAAATCCGCAGGAAGCCGCCGCATTCTTCCGCACGATTCCGCTCGGCCGCGTAGGCGACTGCGAGCAGGACATCGGGCGCGCGATCGTGTTTCTGGCGAGCCGCGATGCCGCGTACCTGACGGGCGCGACGCTGCCGCTCGACGGCGGGCAGGCTTACTGGGGCTGACGGCGGAAGCCGGCGGCGCACGGCGTTGGCCATATGCCAATCATGGTCCGGCGAGCACGCGCACGCATGCGCGGCAGCCGGCAAACCGGAATCGAAGAGAGGACGACATGGGTCGACTGGATGGAAAGGTAGCGATCGTCACGGGCGGTGCGCGTGGCATGGGCGCGGCGACGTGCCGGCTGTTCGTCGCGGAGGGGGCGCGCGTCGTGATCGGCGACGTGCTCGACGCGGAAGGCGAGGCACTCGCGCGCGAGCTTGGCGGCGCGGCGCGCTTCATGCGGCTCGACGTCGCGGACGAAGCGAACTGGGTGCGCGTGACCGAAGCGACGATGGAGCAGTTCGGCCGTATCGACGTGCTGGTCAACAATGCGGCCGTGCTGACGTTCGGCGGCATCACCGAGCTGTCGAAACGCGATTTCGAGCGCGCGGTGTCGATCAACCTCGTCGGCACGTTCGTCGGAATCCGGACGATCGCGCCGCGCATGATCGCGCGGAAAGGCGGGTCGATCGTCAACATCTCGTCGGTGGACGGGCTGCGCGGCGTGAATGCGCTGGCCGCGTACGTGTCGAGCAAGTGGGGCGTGCGCGGGCTGACGAAGGTCGCGGCGCTCGAACTCGGTCATCAGGGCGTGCGCGTGAATTCGATTCATCCGGGCGGCGTGAACACCACGATGTCGAACCCGACCGGGGCGCCGCTCGAGGAAATCGACAAGCACTATGCGAACGTGCCGCTGCAACGCGTCGGCCTGCCCGACGAAATTGCGCGCGCGACGCTGTTCCTCGCAAGCGACGAAGCGTCGTACTGCAACGGCGCCGAGCTGGCCGTCGACGGCGGGATGGCGGCGGGCGCGTATTACCCCGGATTGCCGGGCGCACCGTTTTGAGCAGGGGGGGCCTGCCGCACGTTCATGTCGGATGTTTGTGTACGCAACCTAATTCAGGGTTTGCCTGAGTAGCGAAAACGTGAATTCGCACGGCCCGCGTTCTGGTTCGCAGTGCGCGGAAAGCGCGAGCCGAATTTTCTGCTCCCCCGAAACCCTTGCCGGACGGCCATCCTGGCCGTTTCGTCCCCAAAGCGCGCGCAATGGCGCTGTAAAAAGGACGCACAGGCAACCGGCGTGCCGGCTTGCCGACATAGTTGTTTCTTGTTGCAACGCAACGTTTGCCGAATAACGGCGATGGTATGCTGGCCGTCATGGAGTTGTACGGCAGGTTGCTTGTATGGCGAAACTCGCGTTCGCACTTACTAAAGAGACATCACCTTCTCTCGCTCGCATCGCGGCATCGACGCGCGCTCCGCTCGCGCGTCCCGTCCTGCGCGCCGCCGCACCCTGCGCTCCAATCGCATACCCCATCTCGCGGGCTCGCCCCGCAACCCCCATCCCCGCCCAATAATCTGGAGACATTCTCATGTCGCAAAACAATCTGGCCGAAGCGACACACGGCCCGCTGATCGCTCCGCCGGCTTTCGTCAAACATCGCAAGCTGATCGACTGGGTGTCGCGCATCGCGGCGCTCACGGAGCCCGAGCGCGTCGTGTGGTGTGACGGTTCGCAGGAAGAAAACGATGCGCTGTGCCAGGCGATGGTCGACCAGGGCACGCTCAAGCGCCTGAACCCGGCAAAGCGCCCGAATTCGTATCTCGCGCAATCCGATCCGTCCGACGTCGCGCGCGTCGAGGATCGCACGTTCATCTGCGCGGCATCGCGCGACGACGTCGGCCCGACCAACAACTGGGTCGAGCCCGCCGAAATGCGCGAGACGCTCAACGGATTGTTCCGCGGCTCGATGCGCGGCCGCACACTGTACGTCGTGCCGTTTTCGATGGGCCCGCTCGGCTCGCCGATCGCGCACGTCGGCGTCGAACTGTCCGACAGCCCGTACGTCGTCGTGAACATGCGGATCATGACGCGCATGGGCCGCGAGGTGTACGACGTGCTCGGCGAGGACGGCGATTTCGTGCCGTGCGTGCACAGCGTCGGTCATCCGCTCGAAGCCGGCCAGCAGGATGTGCCGTGGCCGTGCAACCCGGTCAAGTACATCGTGCACTTCCCCGAAACGCGCGAGATCTGGAGCTTCGGTTCGGGCTACGGCGGCAACGCGCTGCTCGGCAAGAAGTGTTTCGCGCTGCGAATCGCGTCGACGATGGGCCGCGACCAGGGCTGGCTCGCCGAGCACATGCTGATCCTCGGCGTGACGTCGCCGGCCGGCAAGAAGTATCACGTCGCTGCGGCCTTCCCGTCCGCGTGCGGCAAGACCAACTTCGCGATGCTGATTCCGCCGCAGGGTTTCAACGGCTGGAAGGTCACGACGATCGGCGACGACATCGCGTGGCTGAAACCGGGTAGCGACGGCCGCCTGTATGCGATCAACCCGGAAGCCGGCTTCTTCGGCGTCGCACCGGGCACCGGCGTAAAGACCAACCCGAACGCGATTTCGACGCTGACCGAAAACGTGATCTTCACGAACGTCGCGCTGACGGAAGACGGCGACGTGTGGTGGGAAGGGCTGACCGACACGCCGCCCGCGAAGCTGACCGACTGGCAGGGCAACCCGTGGACGCCGGAGATCGGCAAGGAAACGGGCCGCAAGGCCGCGCATCCGAATTCGCGCTTCACGGCGCCGGCTGCACAGTGCCCGTCGATCGACGGCGACTGGGAGAACCCGGCCGGCGTGCCGATCGACGCGTTCATCTTCGGCGGCCGCCGTTCGACGACCGTGCCGCTCGTGACCGAGGCGCGCGATTGGGTCGAAGGCGTGTACATGGCCGCGACGATGGGCTCGGAGACGACCGCCGCGGCGGTCGGCCAGCAGGGCATCGTACGCCGCGATCCGTTCGCGATGCTGCCGTTCTGCGGCTACAACGTCAGCGATTATTTCGCGCACTGGCTCAAACTCGGCAAGCAGCTCGAAGGCGCGGGCGCGAAACTGCCGAAGATCTACTGCGTGAACTGGTTCCGCAAGGACGCGAACGGCAAGTTCGTGTGGCCGGGCTTCGGCGAGAACATGCGCGTGCTGAAGTGGATGCTCGACCGTCTCGAAGGCACCGGTGGTGGCGGCGAGCATGCGTTCGGCGTGTCGCCCGCGTATGAGGACCTGCACTGGGATGGCCTCGATTTCACGCGCGAGCAGTTCGATGCGGTGACGTCGATGAATGCCGACGAGTGGCGCGAGGAGCTGAAGCTGCATGCGGCGCTGTTCGATACGCTGAAGCTGCGCCTGCCGGCCGAAATGACCGACACGATGAAGAAGATCGAGCAGCGCATCGGCGCCTGACGGTCCGTATCGACGTAGTCGCGCTAACGTCCCGCCGCCGGCATTCATCGCCGGCGGCGGGACGTTTTCACATCCACGCCACACCCGCGCCGTTCGCTTACTGCGCGCGGCAATGCGCGACGACTTCGTCGACCGCGCGCTGCACGTCGCCGCGCCGGTAGCGCAGCAGTGCGCTGTCGGCCGGATCGGGCTCGTACGACACGACATTGCCGCGCCCCGTGTAGATCGCGATGTCGGGCAGCAGCGGATGCTCCTGGTCGAGCGACGGTACCGCCTGCGGGTTGCCGGCCGCGCGGAAGAAGGCGGCGAAGTAGTCGGCAAAGCTGAGGTTCTCGTCGCCGACGAGGTAGGCCTTGCCCGCTTCGCCGCGCTGCAGCGCGCCCCAGATCGCTTCCGACAGCGATTGCGTCGAGATGAAGTTGCTGCCGCCGGCCGGCCCGAACACGGGCAGCCCCGCGAACTGGCCCAGCGCATAGCCGGTATAGGCAGTGAACATCTCGTTGCGCAGCCCCGGCACGGACCCGACGACGAACGGCGCATTGACGCTGCAGACGGCGAACGACGGCGTCGCGAGCGCACGCACGCGTTCGTCGGCGAGGTGGCGCGAGCGCACGTACGGCACCGTGTCGATGAGCGCCGGCGCGACCTGCGGATAAAAGCTGCCGACCAGCACCGCGCGCTTCACGCCCGCGTCGCGCGCGAGCGCGAAGAAGCGCGGCACCGCGTCGACGTTCGCGCGTTCCCAGTGCGCGGCTTCGTCGGTGCCGGGCGGCAGGTGGCGGATGTCGTTGCCGGCCGCGAACACCACCGCGTCGAACGGCGCGAGATCGTCGCGCGTGAAGTTGCCGGCCACGTAGTCGCGCGGCAGCACGTCGAACTGTGCGAGCGCGCTGCCGGGGGCGGGCGGCTTGCGTGCGGCGAGCGTGACGTGGTTGCCCTGCGCGTGCAGGTGCAGCGCGGCATGGCCGCCGATGAGGCCGGTGCCGCCGACGATCAGGATCTTCATGGTGTCTCCGGTAGCGGCCCAACCGCGCCGCATGAAATGAACAGGCGAGCGGTGCCGCTCAGAAGTTGAAGCCGTTGCCCGTGACGACGGGCAGGTTGGTCCAGAAGCCGTTCGGGTCGCGATACCAGCCGGCCGCCGCGAGCGCGCCGCCGTCGACATGCAGCGTCGTGCCGGTGACCCACGCGGCGAGCGGGCTCGCAAGGAACAGCGCGGCGCCCGCGATGTCGCCGGCCGCGCCGAAGCGCCCGAGCGGGATCCAGCGCGGGATGTGCTCGCGATGCTCGGCCGCGACCATCGCGCTGACGGGCACCTGCGGCGTCTCGGTGGTTTCGGGCGCGATCTGGTTCACGCGAATGCCGGCCGGCCCGAGTTCGACGGCGAGGCTTTTCGTGAATCCGGTCAGCGCGGCCTTGAACGACGCGTATACGGTGCAGTTCGGAATCGCGCGAAAGCCTTCGATCGACGACACGCCGACGATGCTGCTGCCTGCGCCGCGTTTGCGCAGTAACGGCAGCATCGCGCGCGTGACGATGAACACCTGGCGCAGGTTCACGTCGAACAGCCGCGCGATGTCGTCGTCGGTATAGTCGTCGAACGGTTTCGCGATCTGCAGGAAATCGCCCACATTGTTGACGAGCACGTCGAGGCCGCCGAAGTGCGCGTCGACCGTTCGCGCGAACGCATTGACTTCTTCGCGGCGCGTGACGTCCACGGTGCCGACGAGCGCGTCGACGCCCGCCGCTTCGAGTGCCTGGCGCACGCCCTGCGCGCGGGCCGGGTCGATCTCGGCCACCGCGACGCGCGCACCGGCCGCGCCGAACGCTTCCGCGCATGCACGGCCGATGCCTGCGCCGCCGCCGGTGACCAGCACGGTCTTGCCGGTAAATGAAATCATCGATGGACTCCTTTGAACAGGGAAGCAGTGGGTCGCGTCACAGCGACGACACCCGTTGCGCGTTGTCGATCCGCAGCTCCGCACCGTTCACGAAACGCGCTTCGTCGGACGCGAGGAACAGCACGGGATTCGCGACGCGGCTGCCGGGCACTGCGTCGGTCAGTTGCCGCTGCGTGCGTTCGAGTGCGTCGTGGCGGCGGCCCATCGGCACGACGGCCGCGCCGTCGGCGACGAGCGCGTGCGCGCAGGCCGCGCCGATGCCGCCGGCGCCGCTTGTCACGAGCGCGGTGCGGCCGTCGAGGGGAGCAGAGGGGCGCATCGTTCAGCCCTCCAGCGGCAGGTCTTGCGCCCAGTCGACGTGCAGCGTGCGCGTGGCAAAGCGCCACGTGCCGCCGTCGAACACGCAGCGGTCGCGATAGCGCAGCCCCCAGTCGAGCTTGCGCTTCACGCCGTCGCGCCCGTAGACGTGGCAGGCGATGCCATAGGTCTCGACGTCGGCCTCGCCGGCGTCGAGCGTGACGAGCTGGTTGTGCACGTGATGCTGGGTCGCTTCGTAGCGCTCGATCACGCGCATGCCCGCGACGATCGCGTCGCGGTCGTCGAAGCGGAAGCCGGGGCCGGCCAGGGTGGCATCGGCGGTGAACAGGGCGGTGAGTCGTGGCCAGTCGCGCCGGTCGACGGCTTGCGCGTAGCGGCACGCCAGTTCGTACAGCGCGCGGCGGGGATTGGAATCGGTCATGCGTTGGCTCCCGTGGAAGAACGGAACGCGTCGGCTGCGCGAGGCGGGCCGGCGCGGCGGCATTGCGACATCGACGCGCAGGTTCGCACCGGGCAGGCCGAGATTCATCATCCATACGGAGCAGGGCGAGGTCGGGGAAAACACCGGGGCCGGCCGCCGCGCAGCAGCCGAGGGCGCATGGTTGGTGCGGCGCAGCGACCGGTGCGCGACATGCGTCTGACGATCGGTGCGGCCGGCTGCGACAGGCGCGCGACGTGTCGCGTTACCGTCGCGTATGCGAAGCGATGGCGCGCGATGTTGCGATGCGGCAGGTCGTGTGCGCGCCGCTCAGCGTTTGCCCCTAGTCGAAACGGACGATGGCCGGCGGCCGGGCGCTGGCTACCGTGCAGTCATCCGGTGCCGCATGCGATGCACGCCGGACACGAACCGCACCAGCGGACAACCGGAGGGGACGACGATCATGAGACTGACGACTCGCAAGCTGTGCGTACTGGCGATGGGCACGTTCGCTGCCATGGCGATGGCGCGATACGGTGCCGATCAGGTCCCGTCGCCGCCGTACGCGGCCGGCATCCTGCAATGCCGCTCGGTCGACGTGAACGGCCTGCCGACCGGCTGCGTGCCGATCGATCCGTCGCACTTCGGTTTCGCCGCGTTGCGCGGCATGTGACGCCGGCGCGGCCACGCGCCGTGCAGGCCGGAAGCCGTGGCAGCGCGATGGCGTACGGACGCCGTTCGCTACGACAACGGCGGAATCATCGCGCGCCGATCCCGCTTCACGCGGTTCGACGCCAACCGGGCACGAGACGGCGTGCGTCCTGCACGCGCACCGGCGTACCCCCGTCTCGGCAACGGGCCGTTGAAGCGACGTCCGCGTCGGGCCGCCTGCCGGCCTTCGCCACGATCACCGCTTCCCGCAGATTTCCTACACGCTGACCCATTCCTCATGTCATCCGACTATTCCCTGACTCACCCCTTGAATACCCGCGACGTGCATCGCTGGGATGCCGAACACGATGTCGTGATCGTCGGCTTCGGCGCGGCCGGCGCCTGCGCGGCGATCGAAGCCGCGAGCGCGGGCGCCGACACGCTGATCGTCGAGCGCGCGTCGAGCTACGGCGGCACGAGCGCATTGTCGGGCGGCGAGATCTACCTCGGCGGCAGTGGCGGCACACCCGCGCAGCGGCAGGCCGGCTTTACCGACGACACCGAGGACTTGTACCGCTACCTGATGCTGGCCGGCGGCCGCGATGCCGACGACGCGAAGGTGCGGCGCTACGCGAACGAAAGCCTGGCACACCACGACTGGCTCGTCGCGCAGGGCCTCACGTACAAGAACACGTTCATCGCCGAGCGGATCGTCGAACCGGAAACCGACGATTGCCTGATCTGGTCGGGCAGCGAGGAAGCCTGGCCGTTCAGCGAGGCCGCGAAGCCGTGCCCGCGCGGACACACGCCGCAATGGCCGGGCTGGGGCGGCGGGCAGATGCTGATGCGGGTGCTGGCCGAACGCGTGGCGGCGCTTGGCGTCGCGACGCGCTACGACACGCGCGCGCTCGCGTTGATCGTCGACGACGGCGGCGCGGTGCGTGGCGTCGTGCTGCGCGCGTATGGCGAGACGGCATTCGTCCGGGCGCGTCGCGCGGTGATCCTGTGCGCGGGCGGCTTCGCGATGAATCGCGACATGGTGCGCCGGCATGCGCCGCAATTCCTGCGCTCGGACGAACCGATCGGCAGCCCCGGCGACGACGGTTCGGGCATCCTGCTTGGGCAGAGCGCAGGCGGCGCGGCGATCCACATGGACCAGGGCTTCGTCAGCCTGCCGTTCTACGCGCCCGAATCGCTGATCAAGGGCATCTTCGTGAACGCGCGCGGGCAGCGTTTCATCAACGAGGACGGCTATCACGGCCGCACGGGCCATCACGCATTCCATCAGGCCGGCGACCGCATCTACCTGCTCGTCGACCAGGCGACGTACCAGGAGCCGCCCGCGATCGCGCGGATCGGCATCGCGGCGGCCGGCGAAACATGGGAGGAAGTCGAGCGCGACCTGCAGATGCCGGCCGGCACGCTGACGGCGACCGTCGACGTCTACAACCGCCATGCAGCCGAAGGTGCCGATCCGCTGTTCCACAAGGCCAGGAAGTGGCTGCAGCCGCTGGTCGAGCCGCCGTTCGTCGCGCTCGATTGCCGGATCGACTACGCGTTCTATCCGCACTTCACGCTCGGCGGGCTCGACACGCTGCCGACCGGGCAGGTGGTCGATGCGGCGCGTGCGCCGGTGCCGGGGCTCTATGCGGCCGGCCGCACGACCTGCGGGCTGCCGCGCTGGGGCGCCGGGTACAGCTCGGGGCTGTCGCTCGCCGACGCGACGTTCTTTGGCCGACAGGCCGGCCGTCACGCTGCACAGGCGGAGTGCGACGCAGTGCGCCGCGTAGCGTAGCGTTTGCAGGCCGGAAATGAGCGACGCCCCGGGCAATCGCATTGCCCGGGGCGTCGTCGTTTCAACCGGATAAGCAGCCAGGCGGCCGGGGCAGTCTGCCGTCAGCCGAGGTCGAGCGCGTTCGTGAGATCGCCCGGCGGCGTCGCGCCGCGCGCGGCGAACGCCTTGTTGCGCGCGACCACGCCATCGAGCGGCGCGAGCCCGTGCACGCGGCTGATGAAGCGCAGGATCGAGTTGGTGTCGTACAGCGTGTGATCGACGAAACCCTTCTTCGCGAACGGCGAGATCACGAGCGCCGGAATCCGCGAGCCCGGCCCCCAGCGGTCGCCGGCCGGCGGCGCGACGTGATCCCACCAGCCGCCGTTCTCGTCGTGCGTCATCACGATCACGGTGTTGTCCCATTGCGGCCCGCGCCGGATATGGTCGATCACGGTCGCGATGTGACGGTCGCCCGATTCGATGTCCGCGTAGCCCGCATGCATGTTCAGGTTGCCCTGCGGCTTGTAGAACGTGACGGCCGGCAGGCGGCCCGCGTCGATGTCGGCGATGAAGTGGTTGGTCGACGGCGCGTCGCCGAGCCCCGCGTCGCGCAGGTGCTTGCTGCGCGCATCGGTGCCCGGCGCGTAGTTCGCGAAATAGTTGAACGGCTGGTGGTGGTACTGGAAATCGGGCACGGTGCCCGTGTCGCGATGCTCGAGCGCGTACTGCCACGCGCCGCTGTACCACGCCCAGTCGACGTTCTTTTCCGACAGGCGGTCGCCGATCGTCGCATGGCCTTGCGGCGGGATCACGCGATGATCGGCCGGATCCGCATACGCGGCATTGCCCGGGTCGGCCGGCGGCACGTAGCTCGGCTGGTAGGGCGGCGCCATCGTGTTCACGCCGTAGCCGTCGGGCGTCAGCGGGCCGTCGACCGCGAACTTCGGCGGGCCGTCGAGCGCGGACGCGGGCGAATCGCTGGCGAGCTTCAGGCGCGTGCCGGCCGGATCGTCGCCTTCGACCTTCGACAGCAGCTTCGCCGCATGCGGATGCTTGTGCGCGTCCGGATACAGCGGCGGCTGCGCGGAAATCAGGTACATGTGGTTCAGCCACGACCCGCCGAAAGCGGCCATGAAGAAGTTGTCGCACAGCGTGTATTGCCGGGCGAGATTCCACAGCCGCAGCGTGTCGGCCGAATTGCGGTAGTGGCCCATCACGAGGCCGCCCGAATCGGCCCACGCGGCGAACTGGTTGTTGCGGCCGGCCGCGATCTGCATCTGGTTCTGGTAGAAGCGGTGCCACAGGTCGCGCGTGATCACGCCGTTCGGCAGCGGCTTGCCTTGCGCGTCCGCGATCCGGAATGGCGCATTCGGCAGCTTGTCGATGTCGCGCTCGGCGATCGCGTAGCGCTTGCCGTCCACTTCCTGCGCCTGCGGCACGAGCCCGCCCCAGATTTTCGGCAGCACGGGCAGCGGCGTCTTGCCGTCGCGATCGAGCTGCTGCGCGTGCTCGGGACGCACCTCGCTCAGCGGATGGCGCACACCCGGGAAATCGCCGTACAGGTTCGCGAAGCTGCGGTTTTCCGCATAGATCACGACGATGTGGCGCACGCGCTGGCGCAGCGCTTCGTCGATGCGCAGGTCGGCGGCGGAACGCGGCGCGCTGCCTGCCGTGGTTTCACAGCCGCTGAGCGCGACACCCGCACCGAGCGCGGCGAGGCCGCCGAGCACACGGCGGCGGTCGGGATCGGCGGGAAGGTCGTCGGGGCGATCGGGGGTGTCGGTCACGTCGTGGGCTCCTCGTATGGACGGGTGGGCGATGTCGTTCGATGTGCGGCAGCGTCGCACAGGCTGCCGCGACGCGGGACGGATGGCAACGGCCGGCGTCGCGCAAAAGCGGGGGTGATTCAGCTGTCACAAAAACGTCACGAACGCGACTATAACGCGGCATCGGGGGCAGATGATAGGTGTTTGTCGGACGATTCGAGGCGCGCCGCGGGCGATGCGCGACGCGCGCGCGCGAACTAGACTGGATTCAGGGGCGGCGCGTCGCGGTGCGCCGCCCGGGCGAGGATTGCCCGGCGGCGCCGGCCGACAGCGGCGTCGCGGCGTCATCGATGCAACGAAACGAGGCGACACAGCGAGACGAAGATGGCGCGGATGAATGCCGCTTCCGCATGGCTGCCGATGCCGTGCACCGCTCGCGCGCGGTTGCCCGCGTGAGCGCGCGACGCACGGCGCGCACGTCCGGCCCGATGCCATGGACAGGAAATTCGACTACCCGGGATTGCTGATCGCGGCGGGCTTCTTCGTGCTGTTTGCCGCGCAGTTGCTGATGCTGCATCCGTCGTCGGCGCCGATCGCGTACAGCGATTTTCACCGGCTCGTGGCCGCACGGCTCGTCGACGATCTCGAAGTCGGCCCCGCGTCGATCTCGGGCACGCTGAAGATGCCGCAGGCCGGCACGATGCTGCCGGCGTCCGAAGCCGCAGCCGTGCAGCAGGCCGGTGCGCCGTGGCGCTTCACGACCAACCGCGTGACCGACGAGCACCTGACCGACACGCTGACCGCCGCCGGCGTCCGCTATCACGGCGCGCCCGACACGAGCTGGATTGCATCGCTTGCGTCGTGGCTGCTGCCGCTCGTGCTGTTCGTATTCATCTGGAACATGATGCTGCGCAAGCGCGGCGGGCTGCAGGATTTCACCGGGATGGGCAAGAGCCGGGCGCGTGTGTACGTGCAGCAGGAAACCGGCATCACGTTCGACGATATCGCGGGCATCGATGAAGCGAAGGCCGAGCTGCAGCAGCTCGTCGCGTTCCTGCGCAACCCCGACCGCTACCAGCGGCTCGGCGGCAAGATTCCGAAGGGCGTGCTCGTGGTCGGCGCGCCGGGCACCGGCAAGACGCTGCTTGCGCGCGCGGTGGCCGGCGAGGCGGCCGTGCCGTTCTTCTCGATCAGCGGCTCGGCGTTCGTCGAGATGTTCGTCGGCGTCGGCGCGGCGCGCGTGCGCGACCTGTTCGAGCAGGCGCAGCAGAAGGCGCCGTGCATCGTATTCGTCGACGAGCTCGATGCGCTTGGCAAGGTGCGCGGCGTCGGCCCGATGTCGGGCAACGATGAACGCGAGCAGACGCTCAACCAGCTACTTGTCGAGATGGACGGCTTCCAGGCCGGCTCCGGCGTGATCATCATGGCCGCGACGAACCGGCCCGAGATCCTCGATCCGGCGCTGCTGCGGCCGGGCCGCTTCGATCGCCACATCGCGATCGACCGGCCCGACGTGAATGGCCGCCGGCAGATCCTCGGCGTGCATGTGAAGCGCGTGAAGCTCGCCGCCGACGTCGATCTCGGCGAACTCGCGTCACGCACGCCGGGCTTCGTCGGCGCGGATCTCGCGAACGTCGTCAATGAGGCCGCGCTGCATGCGGCCGAACTCGGCAAGCCGGCGATCGGCATGGCCGACTTCGACGAGGCGATCGACCGCGCGATGACAGGCCTCGAGCGCAAGAGCCGCGTGATGAACGCCCAGGAGAAGCTGACCATCGCGTATCACGAAGCCGGCCATGCGCTCGTCGCGGAAAGCCGCGTGCATTGCGATCCGGTGAAGAAAGTGTCGATCATTCCGCGCGGAGTCGCGGCGCTCGGCTATACGCAACAGGTGCCGACCGAGGATCGCTACGTGTTGCGCAGGAGCGAGCTGCTCGACCGGATCGATGCGCTGCTCGGCGGGCGGGTTGCCGAAGAACTCGTGTTCGGCGACGTGTCGACGGGCGCGCAGAACGATCTCGAACGCGCGACCGCGATGGCGCGCCACATGGTCATGCAGTACGGGATGAGCGAGAAGATCGGGCTCGTGACCTTCGATGACGGCGACACGCGTACCGGCATGCCGGGCGTATGGCATGCGGGCGACGGCCGCTGCAGCGAGCACACCGCGCGGATGATCGACGACGAGGTGCATGCGTTGCTGACCGACGCGCATGCGCGTGTCGCGGCTACGCTTGGCGAACGTCGCGACGCGCTCGAGCGGATCGCGCAACGGTTGCTCGCGTGCGAGGTGCTCGAACGCGACACGTTGCAGGCGCTGATCGACGGGCGTGTCGAACCGTCGTCCGCAGTGGCGCCGGCGGCAGCGCCGGACGATGACGCCGGCGCCCGCGGCGGCACGATCGAAACGGACCACGCGTCCGCGGTCGAGCGCGATTTCGTCGCGTACGGGCCGCCGCGCGAACCCGAGCGCTGAAGTCCGAGCCTCGAGCGCTGCCGGCGGGCCGCCATGACCGCGTCGCGCCGGGGCTGCCACTCACTTGTGTCGGCGCGGCGTCGCGCCGGCCGTCTTTTTCCTCTTTCCAGTCACGGAGTCGCCATGAGCGAGGCGCACGTATCGGTCGATGCCGCGCAGCACGCGCGTTTCAGTTTCGAGGTCACGTTTGTCGGCACCGATCTCTCGCCGGTGCTGACCGACGAGCCGCCGCCGCTCGGCGCCGGCCGCGGCCCGAACCCCGTCCGGCTGCTGGCCGCGGCGGTCGCCAGCTGTCTCGCGGCGAGCCTGCTGTTCGCGCTCGAGAAACAGCGCGTCGATCCGCAGCCGGTGGCTGCGCATATCGACGTCGACATGGAGCAGAACGATGCGGGGAGGGTGCGGGTCGGCGCAATGGCCGTGACGCTGTCGGTCGGCAAGGCGTGGGCCGATCTCGCGGCGGCGACACGCATGCTTCACCGGTTCGACGCGTATTGCGTGGTGACCGAGAGCATGCGCGACGGCATACCGATCTCGGTGGCGGTGCAGGACGTGAACGGTACGGTGCTCGACCGCGAGACGACCGGCGTGTGAGCGCGCGTCAGGATTCGGTCGCGGCCGCGACTTCGGCCGCTTCGGTGAGCGCGTCGAGAAAGCGCGTGCGCCACCAGTGCACGTCGGTCTTGCGCACGATCGCCATCAGCGCCGCGTGACGCTGGCGACGCTCTTCGAGCGGCATCGCGAGCGCGCGCTGGATCGCCTGCGCGGTGCCTTGCGTGTCGTACGGATTGACGAGCAGCGCCGATTTCAACTGCTCGGCCGCGCCGGCGAAGCGCGACAGCACCAGCACGCCCGGGTCGGCTGCGTCCTGCGCGGCGAGAAACTCTTTCGCGACGAGATTCATCCCGTCGCGCAGCGGCGTGACGAGCGCGACGCGGCTCGCGCGGTAGAGGCCCGGCAAGCGCTTGCGAGCGACGGTGCGGTGAATGTAGCGCATCGGCATCCATTCGAGTTCGCCGTAGTCGCCGTTGATCGCGCCGCACAGGCTGTCCATCTCGCGCCGCAGGTCGTCGTATGCGCCGAGGTCCTCGCGGCTCGGCGCGGCGATCTGGATCAGCGTCGCGCGGTCGCGGTTCTCCGGATACTGCTCGAGCAACTGGCGGAACGCATGCACGCGCTGCGGCAGCCCCTTCGTGTAGTCGAGCCGGTCGACGCCGACCAGCAGCTGGCGGCGCGAATATTCATCGCGCATGCGCTCGAACATGTCGATGCCGTCGCGATCGCGTGCGAGCGATTCGAACTCGTCGACGTTGATGCCGATCGGAAATGCGCCGGCCGACAGCGTGCGGCCGAACGCGCGCAGGCGGCCGTCGGGCAGCCGTGCGGCGCCGGCTTCCGCTTCGACGTAATGCTCGAAGTGGAGCAGATCCGACTCGGTCTGGAAGCCGACGAGATCGTACGCGAACAGCGAGCGCATCAGCCATTCGTGTTCCGGGATCGCGGCCATGATCGGCGGCGGCGGCATCGGGATGTGCAGGAAGAAGCCGATCGGATTCCTGCAGCCCATCGCGCGCAACTCGGCGGCGAGCGGAATCAGCTGGTAGTCGTGGACCCAGATGGTGTCGTCGGGCCGCAGCAGCGTGCTCAGCTTGCGCGCGAACAGCTGGTTGACGCGCCGGTAGCCATCGGCGAAGCGGCGGTCGAACTGCGCGAGATCGAGCCGGTAGTGAAACACCGGCCACAGCACGTTGTTCGAATAACCGAGGTAATACGCGTCGTAATCCTGCGGGTCGAGATCGATCGTCGCGAGCTGGATGCCGCCGACGTTCTGGATTTGCACCTCGTCGCCATGCGCGGGCTGATCGTCGCCGCCGCGCAACCGGCCGCTCCAGCCGAACCAGACGCCGCCGGATTCCTGCAGGCTGTCTTTCACGGCGACGGCGAGCCCGCCGGCCGCGGCTTTACGTGGATCTGCAATGCGATTGGATACGACGACGAGTCGGCTCACCAGTTCTCCTGACGATTGTTGGGGGATGGTTCGTGCGGCCGTGGCGCGAGAAGCGGACGCCGCCATCGACGCGCGCTGCGCGCAGCGATGGGGCCGCAATGCGATCGGACGGGAGTCAGGGCACGCGATTCGCCGTCCGAACGGGGAGTGCTTTTTTTAGGATACTCGTCATTCGTGCGTTTTAAAAGTCTGCATCGGCGAGCGATGCGCGGGTGAATGCAGCACGATCTCCATGTCGTCGGTGTGGCAGCGCACGATACATGGGCGGGAGCGAAACTTGCGCGACGCTGCAAACGCAGCGTGCGCCATGCCCTGCGGAGGAGGGCGCATCTTGCGCGATCGTTCGTGACGATGCGCATTGCCCGACACAGGCACGATGCTGCGCCGGTCGGTAGAAACGACCGTCGACGATCGCGCTACGCCGACGTACGTGCTACACGCACGCGTGCCGCGAACGCGCCACGCGAATCGGCGAAGCGCGACGTCGTGCGTGAGAACAGGCCACGCCGGACGGCGACGATGCACAGCCGCACCGCGTGCCGCGTGCGGCCGCGCATCGTGCGGTGCGCGCAAGCGTGACGACGCAGGCGGGGCGGCGGAACAGTGTGCGCATCGTCGTCTCCTTGCGGCATCCGTTACGCGGTGGCCGGTTGCCAGTGATGCGCGGCGGGCGCTTGCGCGTACGCGTTCGGCGGCGTCGCGTGCGTGCCGGACGGCATCCGGAACGCGGCGACCGTTTCGGACAGCTCGCGGCCTTGCGCCTCGAGCGACTTCGATGCGGCCGCGGCCTGCTCGACGAGCGCCGCGTTCTGCTGCGTCGTCTCGTCCATCTGCGTGATCGTCAGGTTCACCTGGTCGATGCCGCGGCTCTGTTCGGCCGACGCGGCCGCGATCTCGCCCATGATGTCCGTCACGCGCGCAACGGCCTGCGTGACGTCCGACATCGTCTTGCCGGCTTCGCCGGCGAGCGCCGAGCCGTCGCGGATCGTCTGCACCGATGCGGAGATCAGCTCCTTGATCTCCTTCGCCGCCGTCGACGAGCGCTGGGCGAGACTGCGCACCTCGCTTGCCACGACCGCGAAGCCGCGGCCCTGTTCGCCCGCACGCGCCGCTTCGACGGCCGCATTCAGCGCGAGGATGTTGGTCTGGAACGCGATGCCTTCGATGATGCCCGTGATGTCGGCGATCTTCGACGAGCTGTGGCCGATCTCCGTCATCGTGTCGACCACGCGGCCGACCACCGAGCTGCCGCGATGCGCGACGTCCGATGCGTTCGCGGCGAGCGTGCTCGCCTGTTGCGCGTTCTCCGCGTTCAGCCGCACCGTCGACGTGAATTCCTCCATCGTCGCGGCGGTTTCCTGCAGCGACGCGGCCTGTTCCTCGGTGCGCTGGCTCAGGTCGAGGTTGCCCGACGCGATCTCGCTTACCGCATGCGCGATGCTGTTCGACGAATCGCGCACACGGCCGACGATGCCGATCAACCGCTCGTTCATCGTCCGCAGCGCTTCGAGCAGATCGCGCGTCTCGTCGTTGCCGCTCACGTGGATGCGGCTGCCGAGATCGCCGTTCGCGACCGTGCGCGCGACGTCCACGGCCGAACCGATCGGCACCGTGATCTTGCGCGTCAGCCACAGGCCGCCGCAGACCGCGACCGCGACAGCGATCAGGCAGATGCCGGCCAGCAGGTTGCGCTCCATCGCATAGCGATCCGCGAATTGCTGCGCGATCGCGAGTTCGCGTTCATGCGTATAGGTCGCGTATGCGTCGGTCGCGCGCACCAGCTGCGCGAGCAGCGGCCGGCAGTGGTCGTCGATGTCGGCGGTCGCCTCGTCTTTCTTGCCGGCCTGCGCGAGCCCGACGATGCGCAGCGCGACGGGCCCGTAGCTGCCTTCGATGCGCACGATGTCGGCCACCAGTTCGCGCGCGCGATCGGAGCTGTCGGTCGCGTTCGCCATCATCTCCTTGAGCTTCGAGAGACGCTCCTGCACGTCCTTGTGCGCCTGGTTCACCTCGGCCAGCTCGAGCTCGAGGTCGGACGGCTTGGTCACGAGCACGAGGTTGCGCGCGGCGATCGCGCGCCGGTCGACTGCCGTGCGGATCTGCGCGGACAGGTTCGCCCGCGCGTTGACGCCGTTCATGTAGCGGGAAAACTCGGCGTTCGTGTCGGATAGCGCCTTGAGTGCCATGCCCGACACGATTACGACAACCGCGGCGAGCAGGCCGAAGCCGCCTAGGAGTTTTGTTCTGATACTCATTCTGGCGATTTTCACAGTGTGCCTCTGTGCGTGTGGTTGGCGAATTGAATTTATTGTTCGACCAGATACGGGCTCGTGCCGGAATTAACGGGTATACCGGATGATTCTTTACCCGCCGAAAACCCTGATATTAGTTTTTTAGCATTGGAAACCATGCCAGGCGGCATTTGTTGGCTTTGATCAAAAAACGCCGGAGCGCCCGCAATTTAAAGATTTATACGTGGAATTTGAAACCGGTTTTATAGGGTTAAACAAAATAGCTTTTTGCTAATAATTGTCTGATGAATCTGTTTTGATTTATGGATGAATGACGGAATTTCGTTGCAGTCTAATTGGGGAGGGAACCGATGTGCGTCGCGGGCGGCGTGCGCCGCACGATTGGCGGTAATGCCCGAAAAGCGGAAATTCGCGGCGAAGTGGGGCGCCGGGGAGCGGCCCGCGGCGGGCGCCGCGAACCATGAGAGGGTCAGAACGTGGTGCGCAACCCGGCCATCACGCTGCGGCCGCCTTCCGGCGCGAAGCCGCGCACGACCGAGGTCGAATAGCGGATTTCCTGGTTCGTCAGGTTGTCGCCGCGCAGGTACGCGAGCCAGCGCGTCGCACCGACGCGGAACTTGTAGGTGAGCATCACGCCGAGCGACGTGTAGCCGTCCGTCGAAACGTCGTTGTCCGGCACGCGATGCTGCGACCAAGCATGCGTGACCTGCGCGCGCGCGCCGAACGGGCCGTAGCCGTAGTCGGCCGCGAGCGTCGCGCGCAGCGGCGCGATGCGCGGCAGCGGCTGGCCCGTGTCGACGTTGCGCGCGTGCGTGTAGTCGGCCGTCAGTTCCAGGTCGACCGTATGGCCGCGCCGCGCGAAGGCGCGCCACTTGCCGTCCAGCTCGATGCCGTAGAACTCGGCGCGCACACCGCGGTAGATCGCCTCGTTGAGCGAGCCGTCGGTACCGGGCGCGACCGGTTCGCCGTCGTCGTTCACCACGCGGCCCGTGTTGTACTCGGTCAGGTAGTTCGAGAAGCGGTTGTAGAACACGCCGATGCTGCCGCGGTTCGGGCCGCTCGCGTAGCGCAGCGACAGGTCGGTCGAAACGGCCTTTTCCTTCGACGCGTTCGGGTTGCCGATCAGGAACTGGCCCGTCGCATCGTGCGGCCCGTTCGAGTACAGCTCGTAGAAGGTCGGCGCGCGCTCCGTGTACGCGACGTTGGCCGCCACCGACCATACGGGCGTGAGCGAGAACAGCGCGCCGGCCGACAGGCTGCCCGCGTTGAACTCGCGCGGCTGCGCCCCCGCGAATTTCTCGACGCCGGCCGGATCGGGATCGACCTTCACGTGCTCGAAGCGGCCGCCGAGGCTCAGCTTGAGCGCGGGGACGACCTGCCATTCCTCGAGGCCGAACAGTGCGACGCTGTTGGTGCGCGTGGACGGCACGAGCATCTCGTCGCCCAGCGCGGAGAACGTGTTCTGGCCGAACTGCACGCCGATCGCGCCTTCGAACGGGCCGATCTTGCGATGCGTCGCCTCGATGCGTGCCTCGTAGCCGCGATTGCGGAAGGTGGTGGCGGTTTCGCCGTTGTCGACTTCCTTGTGGCGGTAGTCGGTGTACGCGAAGTCGAATTTCAGCTTCGTGAACGGCCCGCTCAGGTTGCGCACCTCGGACGCGAGCGCAAGGCGTTCCTGGCGCATCCGCAGCCGCACGTCGCTTTCCGCGACGGAGCCGTAGTTCGATTCGTAACCGCTGTAGGACAGGCCCGCGAAGCCATCCGCCCATGTGTACGACGCGCCGACCGCGCCGCCGTGCACGCGGCCGTCGCTGTTCGGCACGTTGCCATACGGCTGCGGCGTGTCGGGGCCGTCGATCGCGCGTTGCGCGCTGCTGCGCGCGTAGCCGGGAATCCGCAGCTTGCTCGTTTCTCGGTCGAATGCGTCGACGTGGAACGCGAAGCGGCCGTTGCCGCCTTCGACTTGCGCGGCGCCCGCGCGCACCGAGTTCGCGCCGCCGTAGCGCGCGTCGAGCGCGCCCGTCACGCCCTGGATCGCTTCGCGCGGAATCCGGTTGTCGATCGTGTTGACGACGCCGCCCACCGCGTTGCCGCCGTATAGCAGCGCGGCCGGGCCGCGCACGATCTCGACGCGTTCGATCGACAGCGGATCCTGCGGCACCGCATGGTCGTACGACAGCGACGACGCGTCGTAGGCCGCGACGCCGTTCTGCAGCAGCCGGATCCGGTCGCCGTCCATCCCGCGGATGATCGGGCGGCCGACCATCGGCCCGTAGGTGGTGGTCGACACGCCGGGCAGCCCGTTGAGCGTCTCGCCGAGCGAATCGGCCTGGCGGCGCGTCAGCGCATCGCCGGAAAGCTGGACCGTCGGCGCGATCAGTTCGTTGTCGCCGAGCGGGTTCGCGGTCACGAAGATCGGGGCGAGCGGGGTGGCCGGCGGCGTGCCGGACACGGCAGGCGTATCGGCCTGCGCGTGCGCGACGGCGGCGAACACCATCAGCGAAAGGGACGAGAGCGGGCGAAGCGGTAGACGAGGGAGGTCGCGCATGGTCGGGAAATCGGTTGGAATCGGATCGGATAACGAGCGATGCGGGCCACGGCTAGATACGATATATTGTTGCGTCGGCGACGCGCAGTGACCCGTTGGAACATGGCTCGGCGAGGCTTGCCCACCCACAGTGGAACGGCGGCAGGCGGACGAGCACGCGAAATGATATGTTATATCATTTCAAAATCCAAGCAGGACGGCGGCGTTCTGTCGGGTTTCTGTCGGATGGGTGAAATGGTGGCGGGAGCGGAAAGCGTCTGCACAGTGCTCGGAGCGACCGCCATCACGGGGGGATGCGATGCGCGTGCCGACGCGTTGCTCACGCGCCGGCCAGGTTCGCGTCGCCTGCCTTCGGTGTCTGTCGACACTGTCCGCGGGGAAACAGCCATACGCCGGTCGATGAGGCTGGCGTGGATAGCCACGATCGGATCCGGATCCACGGCAATCCGGCATCACGCGCCGGTGCGACGCCTTGCAGCACCGGCCAGCGCCGCGGATTGTCCCGCGCGTTGACGCGCATCAACGTCCTTCGATGCCGAAACCGGATACTGGATCGCTCACCGACCAGGCAGGAGCGACATATGACCCAAACCATGAAAGCGGCCGTCGTGCACGCGTTCGGCGAACCGCTGCGTATCGAGGAGGTGCCCGTGCCGACGCCGGGGCCCGGCCAGATCCTCGTCAACATCAAGGCATCGGGCGTGTGCCATACCGACCTGCATGCGGCCGACGGCGACTGGCCGGTCAAGCCGTCGTTGCCGTTCATTCCGGGCCATGAAGGCGTGGGCATCGTCGCGGCGGTCGGCGCGGGCGTCACGCACGTGCGCGAAGGGGACCGCGTGGGCGTGCCCTGGCTCTACACGGCCTGCGGCCATTGCGAGTACTGCCACACGGGCTGGGAAACGCTGTGCCACGGCCAGCAGAACACCGGATATTCGGTGAACGGCAGCTACGCGGAATACGTGCTGGCCGATCCCGACTACGTCGGCCATTTGCCCGCTCAGGTTGCGTTCGACGAGATCGCACCGATCCTGTGCGCGGGTGTCACCGTCTACAAGGGCATTCGCGTCACCGATACGCGCCCGGGCCAGTGGCTCGCGATCTCCGGCATCGGCGGCCTCGGGCACGTGGCCGTGCAGTATGCGCGCGCGATGGGCCTGCACGTCGCGGCCATCGACATTTCACCCGACAAGCTCGCGCTGGCGCGGCAGCTCGGCGCGCAACTGACGATCGACGCATCGATCGACGATCCGGCCAAGGTGATTCAGAAGGAGATCGGCGGCGCGCACGGCGTGCTCGTCACGGCCGTGTCGCGCAGTGCGTTCGCGCAGGCGCTCGGGATGGTGCGGCGCGGCGGCACGGTGGCCCTCAACGGCTTGCCGCCCGGCGATTTCCCGTTGCCGATCTTCTCGACCGTGCTGAACGGCATCACCGTGCGCGGGTCGATCGTCGGTACGCGGCGCGACCTGCAGGAATCGCTCGACTTCGCCGCCGACGGCCTGGTGCGCGCGCACATCCATCGCGACCGGCTCGGCAACATCAACGACGTGTTCGCGAAGCTGCGCGAAGGCAAGGTCGACGGGCGCATCGTGCTGACCGACATGCATTGACGCCGCACACACGGACCACGGCACCGCGCGACGGGCGACGTCGCGCGGTGCCGTGGCGGCCAGGTGCGCGTTATTGCGCGAAGAACACGTCGGTGCGGTTCGTCAGGTTGCCCGCGTTGGTCTGCACGAAGAACGGATGGAACGACGACGACGGAAGCACGTCGAGCCCCTGGTAGTCGCCGATGAAGAAGCCTTCGGCGTTGGGTGCGAGCTTCATGTCGAACGGGCCGCCGACGCGCCGCTCGTCGCCGAACGTGGTGCCGCCGTCATGCGAGATCTTGCGCCAGAAGCCGGTCGGCAGCGTCGTGGTGTTGCCGGCCAGCAGGTCGCGGAAGTCGTAGTACGTGACCATCACGGCCCCCGTATTGTCGACGCGCACCGATGGATTGAACGCGGGGCGTCCGGTCGGCGTATTCAACTGTTGCGGCGTGCTCCAGGTCGCGCCGCCGTCCTTCGACGTCGAGACCGCAATCTCGTCGTACGTGCCGCCGTTGAAGCGGCTGTCCTGCCACACGACGTACAGCTGCCCCGATGCGGGATCGATCGCGGGTTCCGGAATGATGTCGCCGGTGCGCACCGGTTCGCCGGTGACCGGATCCGTGACGCCGACCGTCTGCAGGCCAGCGATCACCTGCGGTTTCGTCCACGTTGCGCCGTCGTCGGTCGACTTGATGAACGCGACCTTGCCGGCCGCCTTGCTGAATGGTGGCTGGATCAGGTCGAAGAAATCGTAGAGCGTGCCGTTCCTCGGATCGACGACGATCTGGTTGCCGATCGTCTGCTGACGCGAAGGCACGTTGACGATGACTTTCGGGGCGCTCCACGTCTTGCCGCCGTCGATCGTCTTCGAGAACAGCGTCGGGCCGCGGAACGCCTGCGTGTGCAGGTTCGCGTACGGGTTGCCGTTCGGCAGCTCGAGGCGGTCCCATACCGCATAGGCCGTGCCGGCCTTCACGGGGTTTGCGGTCACCGATTCCTTGTCGTTGAAGAACTGCGTCGTCGGCTCGTCGTTCGCGATCAGCACGGCGGGGCTGCTCCACGTCTGTCCGCCGTCGGTCGAGACCGACGCGGCGACCGCGTTGCTGTTGTTCGACTGGTTGAACGAGATCGACACCGAGTACGCGGTGCCGTCCGGCCCGAACGAGACCCACGGATCGGACGCGCGTTCGTACTTGAGCCCGCCGGGCGCGCATGCGCTGAACGGCTGCGGCGTGCGTGCCCAGGTCGCGCCGCCGTCGAACGTGTAGCCGGCGACGAGCCCGTGGGCGCCGCCGTTCGACCAGCGGTCCTGCTGCCACACGCCGATCATGTTCATCGGGTTTGCAGGATTGACCGATAGCCACGGCTCGACTTCGGCGTTCACGTAGTTGGTGCCGGGGCCGCCGATGGTGCAGGCGGCGAACGGGCTCGGGCCGGACACCACGACGGGATCGGCGTGCGCCGCGGCAGCGGCGGCCATCGCCATCGCGGCGGTCAGGCGGGTGACAAGCGAGTGGGACACGATCATGCGTCGCATGGACTGCTCCTCGTTGACATGCGGGTGCGATGACGTGGCACGACGCGGCAACGCGATTCGGCGCGTGGCGTCGTATGCCGCGCATCATGCCGATACGTATCGTTCAGGATGCCGCTTCAGTCATCGCAATCCGCGTGCGCTGGACGCCGCCAGCGCGTCGGTTAAGACTCCTCTTCATTTTCATTGATTGTCAGGCGTGCCTGCGATGTCGGCCGGACGGGAAGGCCCGTCGGCGCATGCGACGAATGCGTCGAAGTGGATTGCAATGTAGGCGATTAGAATGCCGCCGGACAGGCAGTTTTTTGTAACAGTGCGTAGCCGGAAAGCGTTGCCGGCAGAGCGCCGCAGGCACGCAAAAATTGCCGTCGCAGCGGCATGAGAATCGAATCGAAAACGCGAATCGCAATCGCTTTCGATGAGGGCCGCCGAGCGCCGGTGGCGATGCCGGAACGTGCCGCTCAGCGTTCCGCTGGAAATCGCTCCTGCAACGCATGCAGCCAGCGCGCGACAACATCGAGTTCGTCATCGGAAAACCCATCGCACAGCTTGCCGTTGAGTTCGCGCAGCAGCACGCGCGCACGCTTGAGCGCGGCATGGCCTTCGTCGGTCAGGTACAACCGCGTCGCGCGGCCGTCGTCGGAATCGGCATGGCGCGTGATCAGGCCGGCTTTCGCCATCCGGTCGGCGAGCCCCGTCATCGCGGACGGCGCGAGCTGCAGCGCGGCGCCGACTTCGCCGATCAGCGCGCCATCCTGCTTCGCGAGACAGAACAGCGCGCCGGCCTGCGCGGCGCTCGCGCGCGTCTCGGTCTCCGCCTTGCGGTCGATCCATCGCTGCACGCGCCGCTGGCCGATGTTCAACATGAAAAACAGTCGTCGGTCTTCGCTCAAGCTGGGTTCCCGGCTGCAATGGAAAGGGAGGGACGGCCCGCGGTTCGCGGCGTGTCGAGTGCCTGCGCGAGCCAGTCGGCCACGTCGGGCCACAGCACGGTGCCGGGGCGGCTGCGGAAGAAGCCCATGTGCCCGACCGGGCCGCTGCCCGCCGCGTGCGGATCGATCTGGCGGCGTTCGACCGCCGCGCGGGTCAGGTAGCTTACCAGCAGACCGATGGCAGCCGGGTTTGCCCACGGATCGTCGTCAAAGCCGAGCGCGAGGATCGGCAACTGCTGTTTCGCGTAACGCTCGGCCGCGCCGAGTGTCGGATCGTCGAAGAAATAATGCGGCAGCGTCGTCCAGCGGCTCCATTCACGGAACACGCCGGCCGGCATGTCCTCGCCAAGCCCGAGCCGCTTGCCGGGCACGTAGCCGAGCAGCGCCGACATCAGCGGGCCGAGCACGCGCAGGATCAGCCGCACCTTCAGGCGTTCGGCCGCCTGCGTGATCAGTCGCGTGCTGCCCGCATGCGCGGCGACGAGCACGGCCGCGCGCAGGTGCGGCGTCGTGGCAGACAGCCCGATCGCATGCCCGCCGACGCTATGGCCGACCGCCAGCAGCGGCAACCCTTCATACGCCTGCCGTGCCCACGCGGTCGCCGCGCCCACGTCGAGTTCCATCCAGTCGCGCATACGGGCCTGCAGCGCGCCCAGGCGCGCGGGCCGCGACGCGCCGATGCCGCGATAGTTGTAGGTGAGCGCCGCGAAGCCGCGTTCGGTCAGGAAGCGCGCGAAGCCCGCATACAGCCGCTCCGGCACGGCCGTCGCCGGATGGATCAGCACCAGCGCGCGCGGCGGCGCGTCCGGCGACCACAGCGTGCCGTGCAGCACGTAGCCGTCGGCGGCGGAAAACTCGATGGGTTGGGAGGTCATGGCCGTCCTCGTTCCAGGTAGTTATTTCGTATGCGAAATATAGTCCGCGATTTATTTCGTGCACGAAATATCTGTCGAGGATTCATTCGAACGGCAGACGGCCGAGACGGGTTCGAGCACAGGGCGCCTGAATGCACTTCATAAAATATTTGCATCTTTGCAAAGCAGAATATTGCGTTTGTTTCATGAAGCAGATCGACGTATCTTCACCGGTTCAATCCGTTCCGCCGGCCGTCGCGCATGGCGGGCCACGCGGCGGCGCGACCGCCAACCTTCCGGGAGATCATGTTGTCGAGCCGAATCGTCACGGCACTCTTGCTGGCGCTTGCCGCGCAGCCGGGTATGGCCAAAGACACCGTCACGCTGCGCGTCGGTGAACAGAACTACTTCAACATCCAGGCGTCGATGGAGGCGTCCGGTGTGTTGAAGGACCTGCCTTACACGATCGAGTGGAAGCACTTCCAGGCCGCCGCACCCGTTGCCGAAAGCCTGAACGGCAACGCGATCGACGTCGGGTTCCTCGGCGATTCCGCACTACTGACGCTGGCCGCGCGCGGTGCGCCGGTGAAGGTCGTCGCCGTGTCGCGGCAGAGCCTCGACGGCGTCGCGATCCTCGTGCCGAAGAATTCGCCGGTGCGCACCGTGGCCGACTTGCAGGGCAAGACCATCGCCGTGTGGCGCGGCGCATGGAGCCAGCAGCTCGTGCTGCGTGCGCTCGAACACGCGGGGTTGCGCGCCGATTCGGTCAAGTACGCGTACCTGATGCCGATCGATGCGACCAACGCACTCGCGAACGGTTCGGTCGACGCCGTGTCGCTGTGGGAGCCGTTCGTCAGCACGCTTGCGCTGCGGCAGGGCGCACGGCCCGTGACGACCGCGCAGGGGTTGATGCCCGCGCTGAGTTTCGTCGCCGCGAACGAGCAGGCCGCCTCCGGCAAGCGCGCCGAGATCACCGATTTCCTGCGCCGCGTCGTTGCCGCGCGCCAGTGGGTCGACAGCCATCCGCGCGAGTATGCGGACCTGTGGGCGAAACGCGCGAAGCTCGAACCCGACGTCGCGTACCGCTGGCTCAACAACGCGAAGCAGCGCGTCGGCCCGGTCGACGAGACGGCCGCGAAGGACGCGCAGAACACGGCCGATTTCCTGCACAAGGCCGGTGTGATCCCGGCCGCATACGACACGTCGAAGCTCCTCGACCGCTCGTATGCGGGCGCGTTCGCCGCGCCCGTGCAGAAGACGGCCGCCGCGCAGTAAGCGGGCCATCCCGGCCGCGATTTCCGATCGAGAACCACAAGGACATCCCGACATGCCAGTCGACATCATCGGCATGATCACCGCGACGCCCGGCGCGGAGGTCGACGTACCGGGCGGCGAGGCCGTCCAGCCCGACTACGTGCGCCGCTTCGCGCAGGCGCACGAGGCCGCAGGCTTCGACCAGATCCTGGTCGGCCATTTCAGCAACGCGGCGGACGGCTTCATCGTCGCGTCGTTCGCGGCCGCCGCGACCGAGCGCATCCGCATCCTGCTCGCGCACCGGCCGGGCGTAATCGTGCCGTCGGCCGCCGCACGGCAGATCGCGACGCTCGACGTGTTCAGCGGCGGCCGGCTCGCGCTGAATGTCGTGTCGGGCGGCGACGATGCGGACCTGCAGCGCGACGGCGATTTCGTGCCGCACGATGCGCGCTACCGCCGCACCGGCGAATATCTCGACGTGCTGAAACGGATCTGGCAGGCTGACTCGCCGGTCGACCACGATGGCGCGTTCTACCGGCTGCGCGGCGCGTCGCCGCTCGTGAAGGGCACGCAACGGCCGCACGTGCCGATCTATTTCGGCGGCTCGTCGCCGGCCGCGCTGGCGGTCGCGGGCGAGCATGCCGATGTCTACATGACGTGGGGCGAGCCGCTCGCGTCGGTGCGCGAGCAGATCGCGCGCGTGCAGGCGGCCGCCGCGCCGTTCGGTCGTGCGCCGCGCATCAGCGTGTCGTTCCGGCCGATCGTTGCCGATACCGAGGCTGCCGCATGGGAGAAGGCCGAGGCGATCCGCGAACGCGTGCGCGCGGCACGGCTCGCAAATGGCCAGCCGATCGCCGACCATGCGCCGCAGAATGCCGGCTCGCAGCGGCTGATGGCGGCCGCCGCGCAGGGCGACGTGCTCGACGAGCGGTTGTGGATGGGTGTCGCGAACCTGACCGGCGCGCGCTGGAATTCGACCGCGCTGGTCGGCACGCCCGAACAGGTCGCGCGGGCGCTCGGCGCGTATTACCGGCTCGGTGTATCGACGTTCCTGATTCGCGGGTTCGATCCGCTCGACGATGCGCTCGATTACGGGCGCGACCTGATTCCGGCAATTCATGCGCAGGTCGCGGAACTCGACCGGTACCACGCGGCGGTGACGGCGTAGACGCGTCGCGGCGCAACGACGTACGGGACTGCGTCGAATCGCCCCGGCATTTCCGTTGTGGCATGCCGGGGCGATGTCATGTGGGGCATCGGCGTTTCGTCGCGTTCAAAACGACGGCAACCCCGGCGGATTGGTCTCCGCACGCGCGATCGCCTCGCTCTGCAAG
Source organism: Burkholderia puraquae (assembly GCF_002099195.1). GTDB lineage: Bacteria > Pseudomonadota > Gammaproteobacteria > Burkholderiales > Burkholderiaceae > Burkholderia > Burkholderia puraquae. Next base: position 481,301 of record NZ_NBYX01000001.1, read on the forward strand.
CCCCAGCGCGCGAGCGCCTGCCCATAGCGGCCGCTGCCGATCAGCGCGTTCGTCGCGAGCGTCAGCGCCGGTGCCAGCCCGCTGTCGCGCCGCGTCGCGATCGCCACATCGGCGTTGGCCGGCCAGCCCGCATTGACGACGCCGACACGGCGGATCTTGCCGGTGCGCGCGGCCTCGTACGCGAGCGACGCGTTCGGGTTCAGCTCCGCATCGGCACGGCCCGACAGCAGCGCGACGCGCGACGTCGCATCGTCGTCGAAATAGAGCAGCTCGGCCGGCTTCAGCCCCTGCGCCACGTTGCGCTTGTTCCATTCGAGCAGGATGCGCTCCTGGCTCGTCCCCGCGCCCGTGATGATGCGCAGGCCGGCGATATCCTTCGGCTCGGCGATCTTCGCGATCAGGCTGCCGGTGCGCACGTAGAAGCCGTGCAGCCCGAGCCGGTAGGTCGTGAAATCGTATTTCTCCTTGCGCTTCTCGGTCACGCCGACGTTCGAGATCACCGCGTCGTACTTGCCGGACGTCAGCCCGAGCGGCCAGTCGGCCCACGCAATCGGCACCAGCGCGAGCGAGCGGCCGAGCGCATCGGCGACGAGCTGTGCATAGTCGGGATCGGCGCCGACCACGGTGCGCGCGTCGGTCGCATAGGTCGACACGGGCGGCGCGTGCGGTGAGATCGCGACCGTGAACGCGCCGTCGCGTACCCAGCGGTAGCCGGCTGCCGCGCGGATCGCCGCGTCGTCGCGTTCCGCGCGCAGGCGGCCGGCCTGGCGCGGGTCGAGGTCCGCCGTGGCGGCGGCCGCGTGCGCCGTGTGCCACGGCAAGCCGGTTGCCGCGACCAGCGCGGCGGTCATGAACTGGCGTCGGTCGGTCATCGTGCGGCACCTCGCAGGTCGGGAGCAGCGCGCATCACAGCACCCGCGACAGGAACTCGCGCGTGCGCGGATGCGTCGGCGCGTCGAGCACGACGGCCGGCGGCCCGGCTTCGACGATGCGCCCGCGCTCCATGAACAGCACGTTGTCCGCGACTTCGCGTGCGAAGCCGATCTCGTGCGTGACGATCACGAGCGTCGTGCCCGAGCGCACGAGTTCCTTGATCACGTCGAGCACCTCGTTGACGAGCTCGGGATCGAGCGCCGACGTCGGCTCGTCGAACAGCAGCACCTTCGGGCGCAACGCGAGCGCCCGCGCGATCGCGACGCGCTGCTGCTGGCCGCCGGACAACTGGCGAGGGTACGCATCGGCTTTATCCGCGAGGCCGACGCGCGCGAGCAGCGTGCGGGCGATGCGCTCGGCCGCGTCGCGTGTGACGCCGCCGACGACGACCGGCGCCTCGACCAGGTTCTCGAGCACCGTCAGGTGCGGGAACAGGTTGAAGTTCTGGAACACCATCCCGACGGCCGTGCGCCGGGCCAGCACGTCGCGTTCCTTCAGCTCGTAGAGCACGTCGCCGTCGCGGCGATAGCCGATCAGTTCGCCGTCGATGTCGATGAAGCCGTCGTCGACACGTTCGAGATGATTGATCGTGCGCAGCAGCGTCGACTTGCCCGAGCCCGACGGCCCGACGATCACGGTCACGCTGCCGCGCGGCGCGACGAACGACACGTTGTCGAGCACGCGCTGCATGCCGAACTGCTTCGATACGCCATGCACGGCCACTTCGCCGCCGGCGCGCGGTGCGACGGCGGTCGCGGCGTCGCCATCGCCGTGAGCCTGCGCGACCGATGCCGCGTGACGGGACGCGACGCGCCGCCACAGCACGCCGAGACGCGCGAGCGCAAACGTGATGACGGACGGCGGCGGGTTGCGCAGCGCCCCGCGCGCATAGTGCCGCTCGACCTGCACCTGGATGGCCGACAGCACGGTCAGGATGATCAGGTACCAGACGGTGGCGACCATCAGCAGCGGAATCACTTCGAGATTGCGGCGATAGATCACCTGCACCGTATAGAACAGCTCCGGCATCGCGAGCACGTAGACCATCGACGTGCCTTTCGCGAGCATGATCAGGTCGTTGAACGCGGTGGGCAGGATCGCGCGCATCGCCTGCGGCAGCACGATCCGCGTGGTCTGGCGGCCGCGCGGCAGCCCGAGCGCGGCGGCCGCTTCGAGCTGGCCCTGATCGACTGCGAGAATGCCGCCGCGGATCACCTCGGCGGAAAACGCCGCGTGGTGCAGCGTGAGGCCGAGCACGGCCGCGAGGAACGGGCTGATCAGGTCGGTCGTCGGCGTGTCGAACCACACGATATCGGTGAACGGCACGCCGAGCCGTACATGCTCGTACAGGTAGCCGAGGTTGTTCAGGATCAGCAGCAGCACGATCAGCGGAATCGAACGGAACAGCCACACGAAGGTCCACGCGCTCGCCGACAGCAGCCGCGAACGCGACAGCCGGGCCAGCGCGACGAACGCGCCGAGCACGAGGCCGAACACCGCGCCGAGCAGCGTCAGCACCAGCGTGCGCGCGAGCCCCGACAGCACCGGCGGCGACAGGAACCATTCGGCGAACACCGGCCAGCCCCATTGCGGGTTGCCGAGGATCGAATGCAGGACGATCGCGATCAGCGCGACGGCGAGCACGGTGCCGGCCGTGCGCGACCGGTGGCGCGCGGGCACGATCCGGAAACGCGTGCCGGCGTCGCGCGCGCCGGGGGAAGAGAGCGGCGGCAGTGCGCCGCCGAGGTGGGTCGTGTCGCTCATGTCGGTGGAAATCCTCGAATCGGTCGGGCGGGCGCGCCGCGCACGGGCGGCGCGGCAGCGGGTGTCAGGCGTGCGCTTCGGCCGCCGTTTCGTGCGAGGCGCCAGGCGCCGCATGGCGGCTGGCCTTGCGCGGCAGGCCGAGGTGGTCGCGCAGCGTCGCACCGGGCAGGTCGCGGCTATAGCGGCCGCGTGCCTCGAGCACGGGGATCACGAGTTCGACGAAATCCGCGACGCCCTGCGCCTGCACCGCAAAGCCGAGGATGAAACCGTCGCCGGCACCGGCGTCGTGCCAGCGGATCAGCTCGTCGGCGACCTGCTCGGCCGTGCCGATGAAGTTCGGGCGCGGCGTGGCGACCGCGAGCGCCGTCTCGCGCAGCGACAGGCCTTTCTGTTTCGCGTCGGCCTTGATCCGGTCGGTGGTCGAGCGGAAGCTGTTGCGGCCGAGCTCGCCGAGTTCCGGGAACGGCGCATCGAGTGCGTACTGCGTGAAATCGTGGTGATCGAAATAGCGGCCGAGATACGCGAGCGCCTCGTCGATCGTCAGCAGGTTACGGATCGCCTGGTATTTGTCTTCGGCCTCGGCAGCCGTGCGGCCGACGATCGGCCCGATGCCGGGGAAGATCTTCACGTCGCTGCCTTGCCGGCCGTGCTCGATCGCGCTCTGCTTCACGCGCCGCGTGAACGCGGCCGTTTCGTCGAGCGACGGCGAATGCGTGAACACGGCATCCGCATACTTGCCCGCGAGCCCGATGCCGGTGTCGGACGAACCGGCCTGGAAGATCACCGGCTGGCCCTGCGGCGAGCGCTGGATGTTGAGCGGGCCTGCAACCTGGAAGAAGCGGCCGTGGTGATCGAGCGTATGGAGCTTGTCGCGATCGAAGAAGCGCCCGGTCGCGCGGTCGCGCACGAATGCGTCATCGTCCCAGCTGTCCCACAGGCCCTGCACGACGTCGAGGTATTCGTCGGCGATCTCGTAGCGCAGTTCGTGATCGGGATGCGCCTTGCCGAAATTCTTCGCGGTGCCTTCGAGCGGTGTCGTCACGACGTTCCAGCCCGCGCGCCCGCCGCTGATCGCGTCGAGCGACGCGAGCTGGCGCGCGACCGTGAACGGCTCGCTGTACGACGTCGAGATCGTGCCCGCGAGCCCGATCTTCTTCGTCGCGACCGCGAGCGCCGACAGCACGGTGAGCGGCTCGAAGCGGTTCAGGAAGTGCGGGATCGACTTCTCGTTGATGTAGAGGCCGTCCGCGACGAACGCGAACGCGATGCCGGCGGCTTCCGCCTGGCGTGCGATGCCGATCGCGAAATCGAGGTTGATGCTCGCGTCGGGCGGGTTGCTCGGATGCCGCCAAGCGTTCATGTGGCTGCCTGCGCCTTGCAGCATCAGGCCGAAGGGGATCGATCGTCGGGTCGTCATGATGGGAGCGTCACGCGTTCTGGTCAGGGGTAAGGGAGCGGCCGGCCGCGAGGGCCGCCTGCAACGGCGTGGCCGACAGTGCGCCGCCGAGCCATTCGGCCGACGCGAGGCGTGCCGCGTAGTCGGTCACCGGCGAATCGATCACGAACGCATCGACGTCGAGCCGCCGGCTCAATGCGTCGAGCGCGCGGTGGATGCGCTCGGGTGTATCGGCGAGTACCGTCGGGCGCAACTCGTCGATCCGGTAGTCGGACGCGCCGCTTTGCCGCGCGAACTCGGCGGCCGCCTGCGCGCTGGCCAGGTTGAAGCTCTGGCCGCCCGCAAACTGCAGCTTGAAGATCTTCAGCGGCCCGATCAGTTGCTCGGCCTCGTCGCGCGTCGGCGCGGCCACCGCATACAGCGCGACCAGCGGCCGGGTGCCGCCCGCGCTGCGGTACGCGTCCAGCGAGCGTTCGAGGTTCGCGTCGTCGCCGTTGAAATGCCCCGCGTAGCAGAAGCGCCAGCCGTTGCGCGCGGCGAGCGCGCCGCTGTCCGGCGAGCCGCCGAGCAGGATCCGTTCGGGCGGCTGCGGCGGCACGGGCAGTGCGACCGCGCCGGCGAGCGGGTGATCTTCGGCGACGCCCCAGCCGAGAAAGGCGTCGAGTTCCGCCAACTGGCCCGCGAAGTCCGGCTTGCGCGCCTTGTCGTGGAACCACTGCAGCGCGCGCGTGGTCAGCGGCAACCCGCCGGGCGCCTTGCCGATGCCGAGATCGACGCGGCCCGGTGCGAGCGCGGCCAGTACCTTGAACGTCTCCGCGACCTTGAACGGGCTGTAGTGCTGCAGCATCACGCCGCCCGAGCCGACGCGGATGCGCGACGTGTGCGCGAGCAGGTGCGCGACGACGATCTCCGGCGCCGAGCTCGCGAAAGCCGGCGTGCCGTGATGCTCGGCGACCCAGAAGCGCTCGTAGCCGAGCTGTTCGGCGCGCTGCGCGAGCGTCGTGGTGAAGCGCAGCGCGTCGGCGGCGTTCGCGCCGTCGGCGATCGGACTCTTGTCCAGCAACGAAAGCGAGTAAGACATGATGGGCGGCGTTCCTGCGTGAGCGTGAAGTGAGCGAGAAGCGAGCGTGAATGGACGGTGGGCTGGCGCGGCGCTCAGCTCTTCGGCAGCCCCGGCGGATTCGTGCGCGACTGGTCGATCGCTTCCGATGCGAGGTTCCAGCGGTCGAGCACCTGCTGGTAGCGGCCGCTCTTGATCAACCCGTTCAGCGCGACGGTGAGCGGATCGGCGAGCCCGCTGCCGCGGCGCGTCGCGATCGCGATGTCGGCCGTGCGCGGCCAGCCGCCGCTGATTGCGCCGACGAGGCGCGTCTTGCCTTGCTGCGCGCTCTGGTACGCGAGCACGGAGTTCACGCTGAACACGGCATCGGCGCGGCCCGACTGCACGGCGACGATGCGCATCGCCTGGTCGTCGTAGTACTGGATCTGCACGGGTTTCAGCCCGTGCGCGACGTTCTCGCGATCCCACGCGAGCAGGATCTTTTCCTGGTTGGTGCCGGCGTCGGTCACGACACGCAGCCCCGCGACGTCCTTCGGCTCGCGGATCGCCTGGATCTTGCTGTCGTTGCGCACGTAGAAGCCGACCTGGTCCTTGCGATAGGTCGAGAAATCGAATTTCTGCTTGCGTTCCTCGGTGACGGTGACGTTCGAGATCACCGCGTCGACTTTCCCCGATTCGAGCGCGAGCGGCCAGTCGGCCCATGCGAGCGCGACGATCTTCAGCTTGCGGCCGAGGCTGTCGGACACGAGCTGGCCGACGTCGGCGTCGAAGCCGATCACCGTGCGTGCGTCGGTCGCATACGAACTGATTGGCGGCAGGCTCGGCGCGATGCCGATCGTCAGCGTGCCGGGCTCGGCGAACCTGAACGACGCGGGCACCGCGCGTTCGACGGCCGCGTCGGCTGCGCCGCGCGGGCGGCCACGCTGCTCGGGGCTCAGGTCGAACGTCGCGGCGGCGGCTACCGTCGCGGTGGCGAAGGCGGTCAGGCCGATCAAGGCGGCGGCCAGCGTGCGCACGGTGCGAAATGAAAGCGGTACGGCTCGTTGCATGAAAACGTCCTGTCGTGGAATCGTGGAGTCGTGGAAAGCGGAACGTGCGACGTGGAAGGCGGGACGCCGTGCGCTCAGCGCGGCAGCACCGGTTCGGGTACGGGCGCCCACAGGTCGGCCAGCGTCGACGTGCGCGACGGATCGACGAGGTCCTTGCCGAAACGCAGGTGGAAATACGCTTCAGGGTCGATCGATGAATCGAACAGCCGCGTATAGCCGGTGCGGTCGTACAGTGCCCACGCTTCGGGCTGGCGAAAGCCGGTGGTCAGGTAGAGGCGGCGATAGCCTTGCTGCGCGGCGCGCAGTTCGAGTGCCTCGACGATGAGGCGGGCCAGGCCCTGGCGGCGCAGGTCCGTGCGGGTCCAGATGCGCTTGAGCTCGGCGGTCTGCGCGTCGTAGCGCTTGAACGCGCCGCCGCCGATCGTTTCGCCGTCGCGCAGCAACAGCACGAAAGCGCCTTCGGGCGGCGCGAACAGCTCGGCCGGGTAGCGTGCGAGCTCATCGCGGGCCGACGCCCGGCTGTCGGGGCGATACGCGTTGTAACGGGTCGAATACTCGTCGATCAGTGCGTCGATCAGCGGTTGCGCGCGGACGTCGAGCGGCGTCGTGTCGATGATGCGGTCGGTCGTGGCCATGGGCATCGCGAAGGGCGCGCGATGCGGACGTTCCTGGCGGGGTGCGGGCACGCGGCCCGTCCGGTCTGTTCCGTTATCGCGACGCAGTTGTCGTGATGACGGCGGCCGGTGCGTATCCTGCTGCGATGCAGATGGCGGGCCGCCGCCGTTTTGAACACGTTAGCGGCGCGGCCGGCAAAGGCGAACGAAGCAATTGCGATAAGGATTTCGCGGGCGGTGTAAGAAGGCTTGCAGGGGGAGTGGGGTGGGGCGAACGGGCGGGGTGGGGAGCCGCGCCCGTTCGATACGTGGATGCGATGGATGACTGCCGTGGACTGGCGGGGTGTCGTTGTTTCGATGGCCTGCCGGTCATGCCGATTCGCGGTTGCCATTTCACGCGCGCGAGCACGCGGCCGCGATCCGCCGCCAGGGCGGCGACGGTCCTCCTCGAATGGTCGCGTCAACGCGAAGCCCCGCTATCGCAGGGCGATGATCGCCGCCGACGACGGCGTTCAGGCGGCTGCGGCTTGACGCATCGAGTCGTGCTGATCGCCACCCAGGATATCGACGAGATCGGTCAGCATTCGCGCCAATTCCCCCGTCATCAACGTGAAATCCGAATCGAAGCGTTCGTCGTCATTTTGCGCGGTGGGATCCGCCGCTTCCTTGATCACGTCGAGCGGCGTGACGCGCTTGATCGTCAGCGACGGTGTCAGCACGAACGAGATTCGGTCATCCCAGGTCATCGCGAGGCGCATGCATTGTTTGCCGGCTTCGATGTGCCGGCGCATGTCGTTCGCTTCCAGCGCGTGGCCGACGTATCGCACCGTGGCGCCGCCTTCGCCGCTCGAGCGCAACTCGGCGTCCTGGTCCACGGTGAAGCCGCCCGGCGCGTCGCCCGACAGCAGCCAGTCCGTCATCGAGGCCACCGGCGAACGGGCCACCTGAACGCCGGCGAGCGGCAACGTGTCGATGGATTTGACGAGGAGACTGCGCACGTCGTCGGCAAGCGCCTGTGCGGCCGCATCGATGACGAGCCAGCCGTTCGCCGTATCGATCCACACGCGGGTATCGCGGCGAATGCTGAACGCGCGCGGCAGCAGTTCGTCGGTCACCTGCTCCTTGAGCTCGCGTAGTTGCTTTCGGCCGACCTTGAAGCCCTGCTGCTCTTCGACTTCGAGCGCACGCGCTTTGGTGACCTGATTGATGACGGACGCCGGCAGCAGCTTCTTTTCGGCACGAAACAGCAGCAGCATCTGCCGGTTGTTCGAGTACACGAGCGCGCCGTCGTCACGCGGCGACGCCCATCCGGCACGCTGCATTTCGACGCTGCTGCCGGGCTGGAACGCGTGAGGCGCCAGCCATTTTTCCATCTGGTCGGGGGTGACGGCCCAAGGGGCGGGAAGACGATGAAGCTGAAGGTTCTTGAACCACATGGGAGTACGGGCAAAGCGCGTCATTCTATATGACGGCGGCGGTTCGCGGCCATGATGCGCGTCGGGGGTTAGATGTTCGGTACGCAGAAACGGTTCCGACCGTTCAGGGTCGTATCGAGCCATCCGGCTCGCCCCAGACCCGCCATTCGATGTGACGCACGAATATCGACGTTGCAGAGGAAAATGTTATCGGGATAAAAATATCTTTTTTGTCGCGACCGTGCGATTGCGAGCCGAAACTGGTGATCGGCGCAACACATCATCATGACCGCGCTCGCCGTGACAAGGCGGAAGGGTGTTGACAGCGGGCTTCGCGACGCCACGGCCGGTGACAATTATATTGCGCAGCGAATAACTTCAAGAATGCACGAGGAATTCCATTCATGTTGCCGATGTCCGGTGCCTGCCGAATTGACATCTTTGCTTCGCAAACGGTGACGGCTTTATTTCGGTCTACGGTTGCTGCGCGAGTTGCATGCGCACGGCTACGATGGTCAGTTGCGAAGCCTGCAGGTTTTCATGAATGCGCACAAATTCGTGCCGAAGCCGGACCCGCTCGTGAGGTTCGAGACCGAGCCCTGTCGGCAGATGCCGTGCGATTTCGTTGTCTTCCGCCGAGAAGCCGGTCCTCATACCATCATGCACTGTTCGGCGCCTTGGACAGTGTTCCTCGCGAGATCCTTTACGACAACGCCAAGACCATCGTTGTCGAGCGCGATGCGTATGGCTACGGTCAACACCGCTGGCACGCTGAGTTGCTCGACCTGGCCAAGCGGTACGGCTTGCGTGCCAACGACGCAGTCCACTGCTCTACCTCGTCATTTCGGCAGGACGATTGTCGCGTAGCCGTAACCTTCTTTGTAGGCGGCGCTGTAGTTGTATCCGTTGAATAGCCCGACCTCGTTTCCATCCGAGAGCCCCCAGAAGGTCTCTGTCACTTTGGTCGCAGTTGAAGTATTGTTGGTTGAATAATACCTTCCTCCAATTGGGCCTGCCCCCGATGGATTTGTGAGCATGTAAAGATCGCAGCTCACATAGCCGTGCTTGTAAGTAGAACTCCATCCATATCCAGAAAATGCAGATTTTATGACGCTTGCATCGGAGCCGGTATAGCCCCAGCTGAACTCTTCTACCGGCGTGTTGCTTGAAGAGTCGTTATTTGCCCACATTTTGCCGCCGACGACCATGTCTAAGCTCTCGTCTTGACTTAAATAAATGGATAGCCTGCCGTAAGAGCTTCCATACGCCTTCGTGTAGCAATAGACTCCGCCGATATGGTGGTGCAGAGGTGTCTGAACTCCCCATGAGCTTATTGTCACGAACGGGGCTGTAGACTTTGAATTCGAAGCCTCCATCAGGCCGCCAACAATTCTAAGTAGGGGACGCTTTGCCAGATCGGTGCTCATTATCCACTCCTGATGACAGTTTGCGCTGGAAGGCAATCTGGATTGCTCCATAAGTCAATCTGAAATTGTGCAAACTCTGCTCGATCCCGAAATTAATTGTGTCCACGTTAGTGTGGTGCACCCTGCCGCATCCCGTGTTGCCATTTCAGTAGCCGATCACGTTTTGATTGTACTAACGGGAAGAATCCCTAAAGGACACGTTTGGAAAGCGGCTTGCATTCATCACACAATAGGTAACTCGATGCTGCGATGTCAAGGAACAAGCGCTACGCGGCGTAGGTCCTGATGGGGCGGCATAACGTCTGGAAACGTCGACACGACATACATCTGGTTTCGACGTGCGACGAGGGAGGTTAACTGGGAAGCAGATTCCACAATTTTTTGCTCGCATCGCGCGATGTGGCGCACTCGCTCCGCGATACGTAATCGGGGGAAGGACGGCCGCTCTTCTACAAGGTTTTGAGACGTTCGGAGCAACTCACTCAACGATCGCTCCGGGTCGATCTGCGTCGGTCGCGCGTTGCAGGGCAGCGGCCGGCCGCGTTCGGCCACTTTGAGACGTTCGACGTTATGCGCCGGATCAGTGACAATCTCTGCTCAAAGTGTCGAGAAAAGGCGCAGCATGGAACACAAACAACGCAAGTTGAAAACCGAAATGGCGACGAAGCTAAGAGACGCACTGGAGCAAGTTTCCGATGAGCGCTCCTTCGTGGAATTTCTGGCGCATCTTGCGACTGACTGGTTCACTGAAGCAGAAATCGAAGCAACCACGCCTTCATCACCCTATTCCAGGGGTGCATTGGGCTGGGAAAATGGTTCCATCGGCTCCTTCCTGGAGGCCTCGTGCGCATGGGCAAATGCGTCCACGAAGGGATTGAAATATTACACACCGTCGGAAAATCCTTGGCGCCGCGCCGCTGACATTTTGATGGCAGGCAAGATCTATGAGTAAGCTACTCGTCCGATTTGTAGTGGTGCGGCTTCGCGTGGTCAGGCGGTGTCAATTGCTTGAGTGAATGCCCCCTGTCCAGAACGATGCATGACCGTTTCGGGTCGGCATGCGGCATCGGAGCGGCGCCGGGCTAAAATCGGCGAGAAAGAGACAATCGACGGTTGTATCGAGATTGACGACAATGAAAACCATTCCAACAGAGGGCAAAAAACAATGATGACTTCCGGCGACGGCCTGACCAGCCCGGCGCGGCTCCTGCGACTCGCGTCATGGGTGATCGCGATCGTCTTCGCGGTCTTTCTGAACATGCTCGGCAGCCTCGTGATCCGCGACATGGCGTTCGCGCCGAGCGGCGGCCCGCCGGTCATCGAGCAATTCGCCGACGCTCCGGCAAAAGCGCGGCTGGATGCAGCGCGGCGACAGCTACAGGCGCAGCGGGACGCGCTCGTCGAGAAGGTCGACACGATGGAGGTGGCGCGCAGCCGCGCGGCGAAGGAGTACGCGGCCGAGAAGGAAAGTTTCCGCAACTGGCTGGCCACCCGATCGGTCACGGGAGACAGTGCGAGAGACCCGGACATTCTCGCGAGAACGCACAAGCTCGATACGCTGCAGGCGGTGGTGGTCGACTGGCAGCATCAGATCGATGCGATCGCCGACCAGCAACGAGCACTCGCATCGCAACAGACGCAGGTGGACGCGCAAATCGCCGAGGCGGACGCTGCTGCGGAGAAGCGCTTCGACGACGCAACCCGGCACTACGAGATGCAGGTGTTCGGGCTGCGGCTTGCATTGACGTTGCCGATCCTGCTGGTTGCGATCTGGCTGTTCATCCGCTACCGCAAGGCGCGCTACTGGCCTTTCGTATATGGTTTCGGCCTGTTCGCACTGAGCGCGTTTTTCATCGAACTGGTTCCGTACCTGCCGAATTTCGGCGGCTATGTCCGGGTTCTGGTCGGCATTGCGCTCACGGTATTCGCCGGCCTTTACATGATGAAGGCATTTCAGCGCTATGCCGAACGCAAACGGCTCGAATTGCAGCAGGATCAGGGCGCACGCGCGCGCACGATCGGATACGAAAAAGCCGTCCGGTCACTCGAAAAAAAGCGCTGCCCGTCATGCGACAAACAATGGAATCTCGGCGGCGACGATTCCACGTTCTGCGTGCATTGCGGGTTGAGGCTTTTCAACGTATGCGAATGCGGCGGACGGAATTTCTTTTTCTTCCCGCATTGCCATCAATGCGGTGCTGCGCAGGGAAACGAGTTGCCGGGGTCGTCCGGCTGACGGCCAGCGTGCCTGCCATATGCACGGGCGCCGGCGAGCGACGTCAGCGAAGCGTTGCTGAATCCGCCGGGTGCATCACTCGATGACACGCGGCGGTGTCGATAGCTCCGCCAGCTGAAACAAACAATCTCCCCGCTGCACCTGCGCGGGCACGCGCTTGCACACCACCTCACCATCCCCCTTGAACCGGTGCAGCACCGGTTCGCGCAACGGCGTATCGGGGAAATGCACCCACGCGGCCGGCTGGCCGGCCTTCACCTGATCGCCGAGTTCGACAAGCGGCTCATACAGCCCGCGCTCGTACGCATAGACGAAATGGCGATCGCCGTCGACGCGCATGAAACGCGTGACGGTGGGCGGTGCGTCGGGCACGAGCGCGCCGTGCAGCAGTCCGATATAGCCGAGGTAATGCAGCAGGCCATGGCGGCCGAGTCGGATCAATGACGGATCGGCCATGCCGGCACCGCCGAGTTCGGTGACGATCGAGATCGCCCCTTGCCGGCGCGCAGCCGACGCCGAATGCACGGGATTCGGCGCATGCAGCAGCGCATTCTGCAACCCGAACGCGACCAGCAGCCCGTTGAGCTTCGCGGCTTCGTCTGCGTCGAGCGGATCGATCGCGAGCATGTTGCCGCCCTGGTACAGCAGCGAGCTGCCGCCCGAGTGCAGGTCGACCAGATACTGCGCGCGCGACAGCAGCGCGTGCTCGATGTAGTGGGCGATCATCTGCGTCGGCGTGCCGGTCGGGTCGCCGGGGAAGCTGCGGTTCAGGTTGCCTTCGTCGAGCGGCGACACGCGCAGGCCCGCATCCGCCGCCGGGAAATTCGCCATCGGCAGCAGGATCAACTGCCCGCTGACCATCTCGGGTTCGATCTCGCGGATCAGTTGCGACACGATGATCTGGCCTTCGTACTCGTCGCCGTGGTTGCCGGCCATCACGAGCGCGACGGGGCCGTCGCCGTTGCGGATCGACGCGATCGGGATCGGCAGCCAGCCATATGCCGAGCGGTGTACCGAGTGCGGCAGCCGCAGGTAGCCCGCGTGCTTGCCTGGCGCGTCGAGATCGATTTCGCAGTGAATGGGATTTCGGTGTGAGGAGGAGGCGGTCATGGCAGCGTCGTTCGATGAACGGAATCTGCCATCTTATCGGGAAACGGCTGTGGCGCGGCGCGCCGGGCGCGTGCAACGCCGAACGTGCGCACGCCCTCAATCGAAATACGGCGCCAATACCCGTTCGATCCAGTCCATGAACGCCCGGACGCGCGGCGAGAGATTGCGCCGATGGGCCACGACGAGCGACGCGGAGAGCGGTTCCGGGCGCAGGTCGGGCAGCACCTCTACCAGCGCGCCGCTTGCGACGTGGCTGGCGACCCCTGAATAGCCGGCCTGGATCAGCCCGATGCCGGCAAGCCCGGCCGCGTGATAGGTCTGCACGTTGTTGACCTGCATCGCGCTCGGCAGCGCAAGCGTCGCATAGCCGTCGCCGCTCGGATATTCCCAGCCGGCATGTCTGGCACCGAGCGTCAGCGAGTAGTGGACCATCCGGTGTCCGTGGCGGAGCAGATCGTCGAGCGTGTGCGGTACGCCATGCCGTGCCAGATAACCGGGGCTTGCCGCATTGATCATGCGCAGCCGGCCCAACGGCCGGGCAATCAGCGTCTCGTCCACGATCGGACCCAGGCGGATCACGCAATCGAATCCTTCCTGCACGAGATCGACACGCCGATCGGTGCTCGATAGCTCCAGTTCCAGCTCCGGATGTGCCGCCATCAGCTGCGGGAGCGCGGGAACCACGACGCTGCGTGCCAGCTCGGTCGGCATGTCGACGCGCAACCTTCCCCGGAGGCGGGTGCCGTCGCGGGAGAACATCGACTGCAGTTCCTGGACGTCGGCCAGCAGGTCCCGTGCGCGCGAATAGAACGCGCGGCCGTCGTCGGTCAGCTGCACGCTCCGCGTAGTTCGATGCAGCAGCGCAACCCCCACGTCGCGCTCGAGTTGACGGACCACCATCGAGACACGTCCCTTCTGGATACCCAGGCTTTCGGCCGCACGCGTGAAGCTCGTCATTTCGGCGACACGCGCAAAGATCAAAAGTGCATCGAGGTTTTGCATTGTTCACTCACGGAGTAACAGAACGTTCAATCGGCCGTCATTTATAACCCAGTTGCGACCCAGTAGAGTGCTTCCCGATGTCGTCACCCGACGACAACCTCAATGGAAGGGCACAACCATGACGCAACACGCTTCCCCGGTTAAGACGGCCGTGGTCTACCACTCCGGCTATGGACATACTCAACGGCTGGCCGCGGCGGTCGCCGAGGGGGCCGCCGCCGTGCTCGTCGCCATCGACGCCGACGGCAACATTGCAGAGGACGCGTGGGACACGCTGGCCGGCGCCGATGCGATCCTGTTCGGCTCGCCGACCTACATGGGCGGGCCCAGCTGGCAGTTCAAGAAGTTCGCCGATGCGTCGTCCAAAGCCTGGTTCGACGGCGCGTGGCGCAACAAGATCTTCGGCGGCTTTACCAACAGCGCGAGCATCAACGGCGACAAGCTCAATACGCTCGAATACTTCGTCCTGCTGGCCGGGCAGCACGGGGGTATCTGGGTGAGCATGGACATCAAGCCGGCGAACCTGAAGGCGTCGGCGCGTGACGACCTGAACCGCATGGGCTCCTATATCGCGCCGATGGCGCAGACGCCGGCCGATGCGTCGCCTGACGAGATGTCGCCGGGGGATCTCGAGACGGCACGCCGCTATGGCGCACGCGTCGCGACGATCGCCGGGCAGTTTCGGGCCGGGCAGCGCTGAATCAACCATCAACTGAAGTCCCTGGGTGCGCGGTGCGCCGGACCGGACGCCGCCGCATTTTTTCCCGCCGAGCCTGAAGGAAAACGACCATGAAATACAAGCGACTGGGCCGCACCGGCCTGTACGTCTCGGAGCTGTGTCTCGGCACGATGACGCTGGGCGGCAGTGCGGATGCCGGCATGTGGGCGGCGATCGGCACGCTGGATCAGCGCGACGCGACCCGACTGATTTCCCGTGGACTGGACGCGGGAATCAACTTCATCGATACCGCCGACATCTACTCGTTCGGCCAGTCCGAACGCCTCGTCGGACAGGCGCTCCGGGATCTCGGCGTCCCGCGCAACGAGATCGTGCTGGCGACCAAGACGGCCGGCGCGATGAGCCCGAAGCCCAACGATCAGGGGGCGTCGCGCGGCCACATCATGGATTCCGTGCAGCGAAGCCTGGAACGCCTCCAGGTCGACCATATCGACCTTTACCAGATACACGCCAGCGATTCCGTCACGCCGGTCGAAGAGACGTTGCGGGCGCTCGACGATCTGACGCGTCAGGGGCTGGTTCGCTATGTCGGCGTCTCGAACTGGCGCGCCGGAAAAATCGGCAAGGCGCTCGGCCTCAGCCAGGGGCTCCATGCGACGCGCTTCGAGACGCTGCAGGCCTACTATTCGATCGCCGGACGGGACGTGGAGCGCGAACTGGTGCCGCTCGCGATCGACGAGCAGATGGGCCTCCTCGTGTGGTCGCCGCTCGCCGGCGGGCTGCTTTCGGGGAAGTTCGGCCCCGGCGCGCCGACCGAGGCAGGCTCGCGACGTAGCCATTTCGACTTTCCGCCGGTCGACCTCGAGCGCGCGTGGCCGTGCGTTGCCGCGATGCGCGCCATCGCCGACGCGCATGGGGTCTCGGTTGCCCGGATCGCGCTTGCCTGGCTGCTTGCGAAGCCGCATGTCACGAGCGTCATCATCGGCGCCAAACGGGTCGAGCAGCTCGAAGACAATCTCGGCGCGGTCGATATCGTCCTGACCGGGGACGAGCTTGCACGTCTGGACGCCGTGAGTGCGTTGCCGCCCGCCTATCCTGGCTGGATGGTCGATCGTCAGGACGCGGGCAGGGTGCCGCAGCCTTTCACGGGCGTCGCGTCGAAATAGGACGGTGACGCCACGTTCGAGCCGGGTCGTTGCAAACCGCCCGTTATCGAACTGCGCGCGCTCGTCGGCGACCGCATGGCGGCCCCTGGCGATCGGTGTTCGAGCGGGCAGAGTGTATTCGTGAGGTGCGAGCCGATGTTTCGGAAGCCGCCCACCAGCGGGAGGCAGCCGGGGGTGCCGCATCAGTCGGGCGGCGGCGACCGGCGAAGTGACCTCGTTGCTTCGCCAGCCGCGGCAGGTTCATGGTGATCGCCGAGGACGACACGCGAGACCACCGGGATGTTGCAGCGATGAGCGCATGCCGGCGCGCGGCCGGCTGCATTCGTGTACCGGATTTCGCGCTGGCCCCTTGCTGCGACAGGGCCGGCGCGCGCAGCCGGCTTACCGGCCCGATGTTTCAGCTTCGAGACGCCCTTCTTCCCACAGTGCCCAGAAACGGCTGCCGGCGCGATACGGATTCGCGCGGCGCGCGCCATGATCGGCGATGCCCTGGCGAAATGCGCCGTACAGCGTCAGCGGCGGATTGTCGACGCAGCGGGCTTCGCGTGCGGCCGGTATGCGGCGCTCTGACACGAGCCGGCGGATCAGCGATGCGCCGTCGATCACATCCAGTTCGTCGATGGTTTCGCTGCGGCTGAGGACTTCGACGGTATTCATGTTGGGTCTCCCTGACAACCTGTTTCCCTGACAGGGAGCAATAAAAGTGCCAGGCTTGAAAGGCCTTGCGCTGCGTCGATCGTGCCGGCTTCTGCCGTCAACGTCAGGGGTGACGAACGGCGATGTTACGGAACACGTCACGTGACACGCGAACGCGCGCCACCACGTGCGGCCATGCAAGGCGTTTCGGAATTGAATCGTCGGGAGGCGGCGGAGGCGGGAGAAAGGAGGGCGGCGCAGCGGGCGTGCGCCGCCGCGTCAGTTCGCGGTGGCCGGCGTGACCCGGCTGCTGCCGCTCGAATAGAAGCGGTAGATTCCCTTGCCGGCCGACTTCGCTTCGTACAGCGCGCTGTCGGCCTGCCGGATCAGTTCATCGGGGGAACCGTGCCCGTCGTCGAGCGCGATGCCGATGCTGATCCCCAGGCTCACCGTCTCGCCGATCGACAGCGTGTACGGCGCCGAGATCTGCCGGATGATGCGCGTGGCGAGGAGCGAGCACGCGTGCATCGTCGTGTCGTCGAGCGCGACGACGAACTCGTCGCCGCCGATTCGCGCGGCGAGTTCGCCGGGCGGCAGCGTCTTGCCGAGCCGCTCGGCGACCTGCGTCAGCACGTCGTCGCCGGCCTGGTGGCCGAACCGGTCGTTGATCGCCTTGAAGCCGTCGAGGTCGAGATACATGACGGCGAGCGAGGGGCCGGGCATGCGCGGCCGGCGCGCGAGCATCCGCTTGAGCTCGGCATGCAGTTCGTGGCGGTTCGGCAAACCCGTCAGCGCATCGTGCCGTGCGAGATGCCGGATGTGCTGCTCGGTCTGGCGGCGCGCTGTGACGTCTTCGACGATGATCACCGTGTTGCCGTCCGGCACGCGGTGGCGCGTCAGTTCGAGCTGGCGGCCGTCGGCGAGCACGACGTCGAGTGGCACGGGTTCGTCGCAGGTCAGCCAGACTTCGCACTGCGCGGCGAGACTGGCGCCGCCGGGATCGGTCGCGTCGTTCGCGCCGAGCGCCGCGACGACGGCGGGCAGCGGCGTATCGAGCATGATCTCGCGCGGCGAGCCGAACAGTTGCGCGGTGCGCCGGTTCGCGACGATCACGCGGCGCTCGCCGTCGATCATGCACAGGCCGTGCGGCATGTAGGTGAGCGCGGCGTCGAAGCGCGCGACGAGTTCGGCATTGCGCTGGCGCGCGGCGATCAGCGCGACGAGCACGCGATAGTGACGCTGGACGACCGTGCGCATCGCGGCGAGATAGATCGCGAGCGGCGGCAGCAGCAGCCACGCGCCCGACCGGTGGGCCAGCAGCGCACCGACGCCGATCGGCAGCACGCCGAGCGTGACCTGCATCATCGCGAGCCGCGGCAGCGCCGAATTGCGCGATGCGATCCCGCCGAATACACCGCCCGCAACCATCACCGACAGCGTGCCGAGTTCGACGTCGGCGGCCTGCACGCAGCCCATCACGCCGAGGCCGAGCACGAAGCACGCGACGAGCGACACGGGGGCATAGCGCATTGCCCAGTACTCGGCGCGGTCGTCGCCGGTGTCGCGCTGAACCGTGTACGCACGTGCGATCGAGAGCCGTGCGATGAGCAGGCCGGCGTCGACGATCAGCCATGCGAGGCACCAGAGCTGCTGCAGCCGGATCAGTGCGATGGCCGCGACGAAGCCGCTCGCGAGCCCGGAGAGCGCCATCGGGCGGACGTCCTCGAACAGGGTAACGAGCATCGACGGGCGCAGCGCGACCGTCACACGGTGGTTGCCGGAGGGGGGAGTGGCGAGAACGGAGTGCAGGAGAGATGCCCTGACTGCCATGGTTTTTAACCTCGACACGATGTCGCGTGATGGCGCGATGGCTGGCGGCGCCCGCACGGCACATGGCGGAGGCCCGGCCCAGCCGGATGCGCACGACATTACCATGAAATACGGGCGGCGCGGAGGGCCGGGGGCCATGTCGGGGCAAGCCGGCGGCGCCGGCCAGTAGTCGTCAACCACGTCGGCGAAAGTCTTGCGCATTCGCCAACGCCGCGGCAGCATCGTTGCGAATGGATCGCGGCGCGGCGACGGACAGGAGGCCGGTCACCCTGCACCGGGCGCGTGTCCGCCGTGTGCGCTCGACACGATCGAAATCGCTGCAAACGGGCACGCGACGCGATCGAATCGCCTCCCGCGACCGGCTGTCGCAGCCCGGCTGAATACCGTTATAAGAAATTCAATAAGTATTTCATGCGAGAAATACTATAGGCGATATATCTAAAACAATGCCAGAATGCGCGCCGCTCCGAACGTCGCGACACCCGATCGTCGTCCGAGCCGCATCAGGAGGTTCCCCCCAATGAAAAACCACGGCCTGTCACGGCGGGGTTTTCTGAAAGCCAGCGTGCTGGCGGGCGTCGCAGTGTATGTCGCGCCCCTGGGCAGCCGCGCATTCGCGGCGCTCTTCGAAGAAAAACTCCTCACCCCCGTCAAATGGGATAGCGTCACCGGCATCCCCCAATTCCGCATCGACGGCATCGCGAAGGTCACGGGCTCGAAAGTGTTCGCCCGTGACGTGCGCGCCGCCGACATGCCGCACTGGCCGCAGCAGCAGTCGCATGCGCTGATCCTGCGCGTCACGCAGGCCGACCGCACCTACGAAGGCTTCGACCTGTCGCTGCTCGGCGACGACCTGAAGCCGGACCGCGTGGTCACGGCCGACGATCTCGCGCGCGACGGCGTCGCGTTCCCGACGTTCTACGGCGACGACATGTTGCTGCCGGCCGGCAAGACGCCCGCGTATCTCGGCCATGCGGTCGCGATCCTCATCTACCACGACTTCGCGCGCTTCCGCTTCGCGAAGAACGCGCTCAAGTTCCGCGACGACGTGATCCGCTACGGCGCGGTCACGGGCCCGCTCGAGCGCGATCCGTGGGGCACCTTCCGCTATGTGCGCGTGGGCGGCAAGACGGCCTATGACGACGACGTCTATTCGAGCCTGAAGGATGCGCCGATCTTCCCGAGCATGATGCGCAAGCACCTGCCGGTCTGGCCGGACGGCAAGGAGCACGGCAAGCTCGACGAGCAGGGCATGTTCCTCGCCGGGCAGATCGCCAGCGAGCTCGACCATCCGTCGGCCGACTGGCTCGTGTTCGACCGCGAGTACAACACGCAGTCGGTCGACACGTCCGCGCTCGAGCCGGACAACGCGAACTGCTGGTACGACACCGCGACGCAGTCGCTGCACCTCGTCGTGCCGACCCAGTCGCCGCTCGAAGTGGCGGAGAACGCGGCCGCGATGGTCGCGAAGTGCCGCTTCCCGGTGAAGAAGCTGTTCGTGCATCCGTGCTACACGGTCGGCTACGGCTCGAAGGATCACTTCAACGTGCCGTTCTACGGCCTCGTCTGCGCGCTGTACGCGGACGGCCGCCCGGTGCGTTTCGCGAACGATCGCTACGAGCAGTTCCAGACGTCGCTGAAGCGTCACGCGTTCAAGATGCACTACCGGATCGCGGTGGACCGCAACACGGGCCTGCTGCAATCGTTCAAGGGCGACTTCGAAGCGAACGGCGGCGGGCGCTCGAACTTCTCGCCGTCGGTCGCGATGGTCGGCGCAACGGCCGCGCAATCGATCTACTACTTCCCGAAGAGCGACCTGGCCGCAGTTGCCATCGCATCGCGTGCGATCGATGCCGGCTCCGCGCGCGGCTACGGCACGCTGCAGAGCATGGCGGCGACCGAGATGGCGGTCGACGAGATCGCCGCGCAGCTGAACATCGACCCGATCGAGTTCCGCCTGCGCAACGCGCTGCGTTCGGGGATGAAGAACACGCAAGGCGCGATTCCCGCCGGCGCGTTGCGCGTCGACGAGGTGCTGGAGCGTTCGAAGCAGCATCCGCTGTGGACGCGCCGCGCCGCACGCAAGGCCGAATTCGAGGCCGCGAACCCGGGCAAGCGCTACGGCGTCGGCTTCGCATGCGTGCAGAAGGATTTCGGTACGGGCGCGGAAGCGTCGTTCGCGAAGGTCGAGTTCGACGAGAACGGCAAGGTGTCGCTGCAGCACACGGCGGCCGAGATCGGCACCGGGATGTCGACGTCGCAAGCCGTCGCGGTCGCGAAATGGCTGGGCCGCCCGGCGACGGACGTGCGCGTGGCCGTGACCGAATGGCCGGACCTGCCGGTCGAGACCAGCGGCGATCCGTACATCATGTCGCAGGCCGACCAGGACCGGCTGAGCGCGAACCCGCGCTGGTCGCCGGGCTATGCGTCGCCGTCGAGCGCGACGAACTCCGCGTACTACTTCACGCACAGCACGCGCGAAGCCGCGCGCGCCGTGTTCCGCTATGGCCTGTGGCCGGCGGCGATGTCGATCTGGACGCGCGGCCTCGGCGGCGGCCAGGCCGCGCCGTACACGATCCGCATCGAGGACGCGCGCTGGGTCGACGGCAAGCTGACCGCCGACGGCCTCGAGCCGCTGTCGTTCGAACAGCTCGCGAAGCAGGCGCATGCACTCGGCCTGCCGACCGGTGCCGTGGTGCACGTGTTCAACCGCTGGCAGTGGACCGACGCCGAGTTCGAAGTGGGCGGCACGGTCGAGCGTTTGCCGATCGACGGGCTGTCGCTGCGTGTCGGCACGCCGAAGACGGGCGACAACGGCCCGGTGCCCGGCACCGCCGCGCCGGCCGGCGCGACCGCGATGCGCGGCACGCTGGCGCCGACCGCGAACGGTTACCGCGTGCTGGATCGCAAGCGCGTGTTCATCCCGCCGACGAGCCGCAACAACGCGGCCGTCACGTACTACACGGCAGTCGGCACGCTGGTCGAGCTGGCCGTGCACGAAGCGACCGGCAAGGTCGAGCTGCTCACGCATCACTCGATCATGGAATGCGGCAACCAGATTTCGCCGCAGCTCGTGTCGGGCCAGTTGCAGGGCGGTCTCGCGATGGGTATCGGCCACGCGCTGCACGAGTACCTGCCGCTGTATGAAGACGGCCCGGGCAACGGCACGTGGAACTTCAACCGTTACCAGCTGCCGCGCGCGTCCGACGTCGCCGTCTGGACGCAGACGGGCGACGTGCTGCCGCCGCTGTCCGAAACCGACCCGCCGAAGGGCGTTGCCGAAGTGGTGATGATCCCCGTCGTCGGCGCGATCGTGAACGGCATCGCGCACGCGATCGGCCATCGTTTCACCGACCTGCCGGTGACCCCGCAAAAGATTCAGGAGGTGCTCGCATGACGACCGCCCAAACCGCGGCTTCGGCCGCGAGCGCCAGCGCCGCTGCGACCGGCGCTTCCGCGCCGGCGGCAGCTTCGGCCGCACCGGCATCCATTCCTTCCGCGCCGGCTGCGCCGGCATCGGCGCCGGCCGCCGTCGAGCGTCCGCTCGTCCGGTTCCAGCAGAAGCCGCTGTCGGTGAACATCAACGGCAAGTCCGTCGGCCCGATGCAGGTGCCGGAAGGGCTGATGATGATCGAGTTCCTGCACGAGTACGCGGGCCTCACCGGCTCGCGGCTTGGCTGCGGGCAGGGCATCTGCCACGCGTGCGTCGTGATCGTCGACAAGCCGGACGGCACGAGCGAGGAAATGCGCACGTGCATCACCGGCGCGCACTTCTTCCACGGCCGCTCGATCCGCACGATCGAAGGCCACGCGAAGCGCAACGAAGCGGGCGAAGTGGTCGAGCTGTCGCCGATCCAGCAGAAGTTCCTCGAGCACTTCAGCTTCCAGTGCGGCTATTGCACGCCGGGCTTCGTCAATGCGGCAACCGTGCTGATCGAACGCCTGAAGCGCGAGCCGATTGCGAAAGCCGACGTCGAACGCACGATCACCGAGGCGCTCGATGCGCACCTCTGCCGCTGCACGGGCTATGTCCGCTACTACGAAGCCGTCAAGGACGTGGTGCTGACGACGCCGGGACTCGTGAAGGACACCGCATGAAACGCACATTCGCTCATCGTGTCGCGCGGGCGGCGGGCCTGCCGGTGCTCGCTGCAGCCTGCGCGCTGCTGCTCGCCGCGTGCGGCGGCCACGACGCACCGGCCCCGAACGCGGCTTCGGGCGCGCCCGGCGCCGACCAGATCGCGCGCGGCCGCTATCTCGTCAAGGCCGCCGACTGCGCCGCGTGCCACACCGCGAAGGACGGCGCGCCGTTCGCCGGCGGCGCGGCGCTCGAATCGCCGTTCGGCACGTTCTACGGCTCGAACATCACGCCCGACAAGGATCACGGGATCGGCAGCTGGAGCGCGGACGATTTCTATGCCGCGCTGCACGACGGCAAGGCGCCGGGCAAGCGCCTGTATCCGTCGATGCCGTACACGTCGTACCGGCAGCTCACGCGTGCCGATTCCGACGCGATGTACGCGTACCTGAAGACCGTCAGGCCGGTCGCGCAGGAGAACCGCGAGCACGAGCTGAAGTTCCCGTACAACCTGCGTTTCGGGATGGTCTTCTGGGACATGGTGTTCCTGAAGGACAGCCTGCCCGATGCATCGACGGGCCAGTCCGCCGACTGGCAGCGCGGCCGCTATCTGGCGGGCGCGCTCGGCCACTGCGCGGAATGCCACACGCCGCGCGCGTTCACGGGGCAGCTCGACAGCGCGAAGCCGTTCGCCGGCGCGGCGCTCGGCCGCGTGGCCGCGCCCGACATCACGCCGGCCGGCCTGGCCGCGCGTGGCTGGACGGGCACCGACCTGCAGACGTTCTTCGGCGTCGGCATCGCGCCGCAAGGCTCGGCCTTCGGCGAGATGTACCCGGTCGTGCACCTGAGTACGCAATACATGACGAAGGACGACCTGCGCGCGCTGTCCGTGTACCTGCTGGGCGACACGCCGCCTGCACCGCAACCGGTGAAGCCGGTGTCGGCGGACGCCGCGCAACTCGCGGCCGGCCGCTCGGTGTATCTCGCGGTCTGCGCGGGCTGTCACGGCTTCAACGGCGAAGGCAAACCGCACGTGGCGGTGCCGATGAACGGCAATTCGACGGTGCGCCAGGGCGACCCGCGCAACCTGCTGGTCGCGATGCTCGACGGCATCGGCGAGCAGAAGTTTGCCGGGTTCGAGAACCTGCAGCCGATGCCCGGTTTCGCGCACACGCTGAGCGACGACGAACTCGCTCAGCTCGCGAACTACCTGCGTGCGACGTGGGGCGGCCAGCCCGCGAGCGTCACGCCGGCCGACGTGAAGGCCATGCGTTAAGGCATGCTGCAGGGCGGGGCGTCGCGCGCGAGTCAGCCGGTTTCCGGTGCTCGCGCGCGACGCGTCGCCCGATTCTTTGCGGCGGTTCTTCAGTAGCCGCCGCCACCTCCGCCACCCCCACCGCCTCCCGCGCCACCGCCGCCGTACCGGCTCATGCCCGGTCCTTGCGAAACGCCGCCACCCGACGACGTACATCCTGCCGACAGCACGAGCACCAGCGCCGCGATCAGCGCCGCGGCCAACGTTGCCGATTTCATTTTCCGCCTCCTTGCAACGCGCAGGCCGCGGGAAAGGCCGGTTCGCGTGAACCGTGCGTCTGCGCGCTGACGAAACGTTTCGGGCGGGTCGTTTATTCCATGTTTTTTGCTTGCGGATCGTCGAATGCGAGGGGGCCGGATCGGAGCCATCGCACCGTGCCTTGGTACACTCCGGCACGCCGCCATTCCGATCCCGACGACAAAAAAACATGAGTGCCATCTCCGAACGTCCTCAGTCGCGTCCGTCCCATCCTGTCGTCCTCGGCTGCGTGTCGTTTGCCGTCGGCGGCCCGCTGGTCGCATCGCTCGTCTGGCCGGCCGTGATGCTGATCGCATGGTCGCTGATCGACGGCCCGTCGTGGGACGTCCTGAAAGTCACCGCCGGCATGGTGCCGATGATTTTTATCGCGTCGTTCGTATTCGGCTATTTCCTGCCCGCGACGGTCGCGGGCGGCATCATGGGCGCAATCGGCACGCGGATCCGGCGGCGCTGGTTCGTGCTGCTGGGGATGGCCGTCGGCGCTGGCGCGATGTTCGGCTTCGTCGAACTCGTGATTTACCTGATGAAATCCGACAAGTTCGGCGGCATCAACGAGATCGCCACGCTCGATGCGATCGTGACATCGGCCGTGATGTCGCACTGGCTGCATCGGCGGCTCGAACGCCGGCGTTGAACGCGAAGCGGTGTGCTATTGGCCGCCTTCGGGTCGATCGTGTGCATGCACCGTACGGACCGCAGGCGGCACCGCGCGGCCGCTTCTGCGGCCTGCGGGCTGCCATGCCATGCCATGCCATGCCGTTCCGGAAGGAGCAGCCGCCGTCGCGGCGGCCCGCGATCAACGATAGACGAGATCGGCGCGGCGGTTCTGTGCCCACGAATCCTCGTCGTGGCCGAGCGCGACCGGCTTTTCCTTGCCGAGGCTGACCGCCTCGAGTTGCGTGGCCGGCACGCCGAGCGTTTCGAGCCCGCTCATCACGGCCTGCGAACGGCGCTGGCCGAGCGCGAGGTTGTATTCGGACGTGCCGCGTTCGTCGGTGTTGCCCTGGATCAGCACGTGCCGCGCCGGATGGCTGCGCAGGTAGTCGGCGTGCGCCTGCAGCAGCGACTGGTATTCGGGCTTGACGGAGTACTGGTCGAAATCGAAGTAGATGCTGCGCTTCGCGAGCGGGCTGTTCGGATTATTGAGTTCGTCGGCCGTCACCGTTGCGACGGCTTCGCTCGAGGGCGTCGGCGCCATGCCGGCATTCTCGGGTGTCTTGGCCGCGTGGTGGCAACCGGCCAGCAGCACCACGGTTGCCAGGACCGCAAATCGGTTCGTTTTGCTCATCGTTCGTCTCCAGCGGTTGACTGCGTTGAACGCGTGGGGCGTGCGATTGGCACGCCCGTATCCGGCCGCAACGGCGCGAAAGGTCCGGCACCTACGACGTGAATCATGTTCGTAAGCCGGTGGTGCGCCATATGAAAGAGTGTCGCGACCGGAACGCCAAATCACGGCGTCGCTGCAAACAGATTAGGAAAAATGTCACAGCGTGACCAGTTTCTCCGCATTTTTTGCGCCGACGCCACAGTCCGGGCGACATTCTTGCCGTCGCGCCGGTCGATCCCACAGCGAAAAGGCCGCGCGGGCGCGGCCTTTTTGGCTCGAGGCATCACGATCGCGCGATGCTGGAAATACACGCGGCATGCCGCATGCGGTCAGCGCAGCAGCGTTGTGCCGCGCCGCGTCGTCAGAACTTGTGCCGCAGCCCCAGTGCGACGACGACCTGGTTGCTGTTCGCCGACGGCGTCAGCGTCCACACGGTCGCGTTGAACGCGGGATTGCCGTTGCCGCCGCTCACGCTCTGGTAGACGCCTTCGAGATACGCATCGGTGCGCTTCGACAGCGCATAGTCGGCTTGTGCCACGACCTGGTTCCATTTCGGGCGTGTCTGGCCGGTGCGCGTGTCGAAGCGGCCCATCGTGTACGTGTACGCGGCCGAGAGGCTCAACGCACGCGTGACGAAGAAGCGCCCGTCGACCGTGAAGTTGTCGAACACCAGCGATTCACCCTTCAGCGGCGCGATGCCGCCGCCCTGGAGCACACCCGTCACGCCGTCGGTGGTCGAGTGCGACCACGCGGCCCCGACCGAATGCGGCCCGAACGCATAGCGACCGGCCGCGGCCCAGATCTGCTGGTTGCCGCCCGTGATCGTCGCCGAGCCGTCGACCGTGCTGAGCGCGCCATTCGGGTTCGGCGCATTGCGGTCGCGGCTGATCTTCAGGTAGCCGGCACCCAGCTTCAGCGGCCCGTTCGCATATGACACGCCCGCGCTCCACGCCGCGTTGTTGGCGAACTGGCCGGCCGTGTTCGAGAACCCGTACATCGCGCCGAACGTCAGCCCGCGGTACGTCGGGCTCGTGTACTTCACCGCATGGTTGATGCGGAGGTTGCGGTTCGAATCGTCGTTGTCGTACGGATGCACCGCGAGGTTGCCGCCCCAGCCGGGGCCGGACGCGCCGAGCGGCGTCACGAAATCGAGAATCAGGTCGTACTGGCGGCCGAACGTGAGCGTGCCGGCTGTCTTCGAACTCAAGCCGATCCATGCCTGGCGGCCGAACAGGTCGACGCCTTTCTGCGACAGCGCGCCGGTGGTGCCCGAGAAGCCGTTCTCGAGCGTGAAGACCGCGGCCATTCCGCCGCCGAGATCCTCGCGGCCGCGCAGCCCCCAGCGCGACGCGTTCAGCGCACCGCTCGTCATCGCGACGGCGCCGCTGCCCGGCGAGCCGGCGCCGTGCGTGCGCTGGTTGGTCGCGTAGGTGATCGACGTGTCGATCAGGCCGTACAGCGTCACGCTGCTCTGTGCATGTACGCCGCCCGACGCGAGGGCGGCCAGGCAGGTGGCAATGGCGGTCCCCGCAAGTCGAGTGCTCGCGTGCTTGTTCATTTTGTAGGAATGCATAGGAGTTTTTATCGTTTTCCCGGCCCGGTGGCCGGCGGATCGAGCGGCCATTATTGGAGATCGCGCGGCGGTCGATTAAGGCGTTGCACAGGAAAGGTCCTCTGCGAAATCGCGCAGAATCGTGGCGAGGCGGAAACCGGTCGTCGTTCAGCCAGCGGGCGCGGCGGCCGGCCATCGGCATATCCGGGCGCGCCGTGCGATCCCGAGGCCATGGCCGGCACGATGCGGTATTGCGTCGCGACGACGCGCGTGCGGGCGCGGTGGCATGACGTCGACAACGATCGGCACTTTGTGCCCGATGTCATGCGGATCGGGTTCGACGCGTTCCAGGCGGGGGCGGGGAGGGTGACTTCGTCGTCGAGTCGCCGTTCGGACACGACGGGTACGGGACGTTCGCGGCAGGCCGCGCGATACCGATCGGGTTGCCTGCTTCAGGCCGTTCGCCGGGGTGGTGGTGTCGGGGCTGCCGCTGCCGGACGCAGCCGCGCATTGACGCGAACGCGGCGCGGCGGCAACAGGAGGATGCGCGTGTACGCCCGCGCTCGGGGCCGGCGCCCGAAGACCGGCCCCGCGCCCGTCAATGCGGCGCGACCAGGCGCGGATCGATATACGCGTCGACGTCCTGCGACTGCTTGTACACGGCGTTGCGCACGTTGAACGCATTCGCGTTGCGCGTCGAGCCATAGATCGAGTCGAGCCCGTCGCCCTTGCGGAACGCACGCTTCGCCGCCGCCTCATCGAGCAGGTGCGTGCCTTTCAGCAGCGGGAGGTATTGCTCCGGCGCGAGCCCGACGCGTGCGGCCATGATCCTGACCGCGTCGGGCTGCGTCTTCGAATCGTTGATGTATGCGACGCAGCGATACCAGACCTTGATCACCTTGGCCCAGTCGGCACGGCGCGCGGCGAGGCTCGCCGGTGCGACCGTGATCGCGTCGTAGATCAGCCCCGGCGCATCCGCCGACGTGAAGATCGCGCGTGCACCCGGTGCGCGCTTCAACGCCTCGCCTGCGTTCGGCTGCCACGCGGCCACCGCGGCGATGTCGGTCGACGAGCCGAGCACCTGCGGCAGCTCGTTGGTTTTCGCATTCACGAGCGTCACGTCGCCGTCCTTCAGTCCGTGCTTCTGCAACGCGGTTTCGAGCAGCAGGTGATCGACGAGGCCGAGTTCGACGCCGACCTTCTTGCCCTTCAGCGCCTCGACGCTGCGCAGCGGCGGCTTGGCGACGATCATGTCGTTGCCGGCGGAATAGTCGGTGAGCAGGATCATCACGTTCTTCGCGCCCGCCGCGCCCGTCACGAGCGCATCGCCGTTCGTCGCCGCGACGGCGTCGAGCTTGCCTGCGGAAAACGCGTCGAGCGATGCCGAATAATCGAACCATTCGAAATCGACATCGACGCCGGCCTCCTTGAACCAGCCCTTGTCGAGCGCGACCTGGAACGCGACCCAGCCGGGCCAGTCGCTGTAGCCGATCTTGAGTGGCGCGGCCGCGTGCGCGGCGGGCGCAGCCAGCAGCGTGGCTGCCGTGGCAGCGGCACCCAATGCGTGACGGACGGAACGGAAGGACAGCAGGCGGCGGAACGCCGGGGCGGGACGGGTCATCGTTTTCTCCAGGAGACCGGGATCGGATCGTCGATACGGACCGTGCTCGTGCACGATCCGGCCGCGTGGCCGGTTCCTGCGGATGCGGAACGAATGAAGCGGCCACGGAGAGGCGCGACGGCCGTTGCCATCGCCAATCTCCCGGGCTTTTGTCCCGCCGTGTAGCGCATGCGTGTCCGGTCTCGCGATCGGACGAACCCGCGCCGGGCTGCTCTCGGACCAGACGTTCGATGAACCGGAACCCTAGCACCCCTAAGATGCGACGCCGCCGCACCTCTCGGCGTCATGTCGAGCGAGAAGCGTGCCAACGGCGCGCGGCGGGCCCGCTCAGCGGCGGCGCGATGGGCGCTGCAGTTCGATGAAGCGGGCGGAGAAGAGCGCGCTCAGCGCGCGCCGGAGCAGGTCGAGCTTGTTCATGAGGTGTCGCGTATCGAGTGAAGGTGCATGCATCGAGCAATGCCCATGCCATTGCCGATCGTGCCGTGCAGGCGGGCGCGGTGCGCACTGCGCCGGTGCGCAAGCGCGTTTGCGTGGTGCGCGGCACGCTCGCCGCGAGGGCAGCCATCCGTATCGGGTGCAGTGCCCGTCAACGCGCGCATGCCGGGAAGCCGCGTGGCGCGGTGATTCCGCACACGCTGGCACGCAACTCGCTTAGTCGATGCCCGAGAGGTGCGAAGCAATTTGCATCATCTTCAGGATCGCTAGGGTTCCGGTCGTGCGGCGTTCGCGCCGTGCGATGGCTGGTCCGAGAGCAATCCGGTCTTGTCTTCTCCTCGATTCGAGGAAACGGCGAGGCTCCACGGAGGGATAAAAGCCCGGGAGGTCGCGATGTCGTTCGGTCGCCCTCTCACGCCTTTTGTCCAACCGACCACGGAGCCGCCATGTCGCCGAGCCCCCAAGCCGTCCTTGCCCCGCCGCCACACGTCGTGTGGGAAACGCTCATTCCAGCCGGTACCCACTGGTCCGGCATCCTGCGCCGCGGTCTCGCGCTGCGCATCGTCGACGTCGACGGCGGCGCGAACCTGTCCGCCGTGTTTCATCGCCAGGAAGACCCGCTCGAACGCTACAACATGGCTGACACGCTGAAGGCGCAGCACACTGCGCACCTCACGCGCGGCCATGCGCTGTACACCGACATGGGGCGCGTGATCGCGTCGATCACGGCCGACACGCTCGGCTGGCACGACCCGCTCGGCGGCGTCGGCGACGCGCGGCTGTTTGCGCACAAGTACGGCACGACGTCGTACCAGGCCGATCGCAACGCGATGATCCGCAACGGCCGGGACAGCCTCGTGCTCGAACTCGCGAAATACGGGCTGTCGGCGCGCGACCTCGTCGCGAACGTCAATTTCTTCAGCAAGCTCGACACGCGCGACGACGGCGCGCTCGATTTCGTCGCCGGACATTCGCCGGCCGGCAGCACCGTCGACCTGCGCTTCGAAATGAACACGCTCGCGGCGTTCTCGACGGCGCCGCATCCGCTCGATCCCCGCCCGGACTATGCGCCGAAGGCCGTGAAGCTGATCGCGTACCGCGCGTATCCGGCGGATGGCGCCGCACCGGAAGACGACCCGTGCCGCCGCGCCTGTGCGGAGAA
Organism: Burkholderia puraquae; assembly: GCF_002099195.1. Lineage (GTDB taxonomy): Bacteria > Pseudomonadota > Gammaproteobacteria > Burkholderiales > Burkholderiaceae > Burkholderia > Burkholderia puraquae. The sequence continues at coordinate 511,366 of NZ_NBYX01000001.1, forward strand.
CACGCGGGGCTTCACCAACACCGATCGCCTGTTTGCGTAAGGAGCCGAGCCATGCCGATCATCGAAAGCCGTCTCGACCCACGCGACGCGATCCACGACACCACGCTGAACGCGGGCGAGCCGTGGTTGCACGACCTGAAGCGCGGGCAAGTCTTCCGCATCCTCGACCTGGAGGGCAACCAGGCCGTCGACACGCTGTTCTACCGCTCCGACGACCCCGACGAGCGTTACAGCGCGCAGGACACCATCCGCGCGCAGCGCAACCTGTACCTGAGCGCGGGCAGCGTGCTGCTGTCGAGCCGGGGTAACCCGATGGCGACGATCGTCGCCGATACCTGCGGCCGCCACGACACGCTCGGCGGCGCCTGCGCGGCCGAGAGCAACACCGTGCGCTATGCGCTCGACAAGCGCTACATGCACAACTGCCGCGACAGCTTCCTCAACGCGATCGCGCACTGCACGTGCGGCGCGGGCGCGCGGCTCACCAAGCGCGACCTCGTCGGCAACGTCAACTTCTTCATGAACGTGCCCGTCACGCCGCTTGGCGGGCTGACTTTCGAGGACGGCATTTCCGCGCCGGGCAAGTACGTCGAGATGCGTGCGGAGATGGACATCACGGTGCTGATCTCGAACTGTCCGCAGCTCAACAATCCGTGCAACGGCTACAACCCGACGCCCGTGCGCCTCACGATCTGGGAGGCGGAATGAACTGCCCCCACGCTCACTATGGTTCGCCGCCCCCCAGGAGAGCAGTGACCTGCCTCGGGGCTGCCCGGCGGGAGGCAACATGAGATTCGACAAAGTCCTCGTCGCGAACCGCGGCGAAATCGCGTGCCGCGTGATCCGCACGCTGAAGCGGCTCGGGATCGCGTCGGTCGCGATCTACTCGGACGCCGACCGCGATGCGCGTCACGTGACGCTCGCCGACGAAGCCGTGCGGGTCGGCCCCGCGCCGGCGGCGGACAGCTATCTGAACATCGAGGCGATCCTCGCCGCCGCACTTGAGACGGGCGCGCAAGCCGTGCATCCCGGCTACGGCTTCCTGTCCGAGCATGCCGGTTTCGCAGACGCCTGCGAAGCCGCGGGCCTGCGCTTCATCGGCCCGCGTGGCGACCAGATGCGCGCGTTCGGGCTCAAGCACACCGCGCGCGAACTCGCCGCTGCGCAGGGCGTCGCGCTGCTGCCGGGCACGGGCCTGCTCGACGACGTGCGGACGGCACGCGCCGAAGCCAATGCGATCGGCTATCCGGTGATGCTGAAAAGCACCGCGGGCGGCGGCGGGATCGGCATGTCCTTATGCCGCGACGCCGCACAGCTCGAAGCCGCGTTCGAATCGGTCGTGCGGCTCGGCACCGCTAACTTCGCGCATGCGGGCGTGTATCTCGAGAAATTCGTCGATCACGCGCGGCACATCGAAGTGCAGATCTTCGGCGACGGCCGTGGCGACGCGATCGCGCTCGGCGAGCGCGATTGCTCGGTGCAGCGGCGCAACCAGAAGGTGATCGAGGAAACGCCCGCGCCGGGCCTGACCGATGAAGAGCGCGCCGCATTGCACGCGAGCGCGGTGCGGCTTGCCCGCGCGGTCGGCTATGCGTCGGCCGGCACGGTCGAATTCGTGTTCGACGCGAACACGCGCCGGTTCTATTTCCTCGAGGTGAACACGCGGCTGCAGGTCGAGCATTGCGTGACCGAGGCGGTGACGGGCATCGATCTCGTGGAATGGATGATCCTGCAGGCGGAGGGCGACCTGCCGCCGCTCGCCACGCTCGCCGTTGCGCTGCGTGGCGCGAGCATCCAGGTGCGGCTCTATGCGGAGGATCCGCACAAGCAGTTCCTGCCGAGCGCGGGGCTGCTGACGCACGTTGCGTTTCCGGACGACGTGCGCGTCGACGGATGGATCGAGGCGGGCACCGAGATCAGCGCGTACTACGATCCGTTGCTCGCCAAGCTGATCGTGCATGGCGATACACGCCGCGACGCGCTGGCCGCGTTGCGGGGCGCGCTGGCGCGCACGGAACTGTACGGAATCGAGACCAACCTCGACTATCTGCGCGCGATTGCCGGCTCGGACACGTTCGCGCGCGGCGCGTCGACGACAGCCTTCCTGTCGCGCTTCGCGTTCGCGCCTCACACGATCGACGTGCTCGACGGCGGCGTGCAGACCACCGTGCAGCAGTCGCCCGGGCGTGTCGGCTACTGGAACGTCGGCGTGCCGCCGTCCGGGCCGATGGACGATCGCGCGTTCGAGCTGGCGAACACGCTGCTCGGCAATGCGCGCGACGCGGCCGGGCTCGAATTCACGATGGTCGGCGCGACGCTGCGCTTCAACGCCGAGACGCTCTTCGTGCTCGGCGGCGCACCGCTCGCGGCAGCGCTCGATGGTGAACCCGCACCGTTCTGGCGGGTGCTGCGTGCGCGGCCAGGCGCGGTACTGAAGCTCGGCGGCGTGACGGGCGCCGGCGTGCGCGCATGCCTGGCCGTGAAAGGCGGGCTGCAGGTGCCCGACTATCTCGGCAGCAAGGCGACCTTCACGCTCGGCCAGTTCGGCGGCCATGCAGGGCGCGCGCTGCGCAAGGGCGACGTGCTGCATCTGCATGCGGATGCCGGGCGCGGCGACGCGGGCGCAACGCTCGCCGCAGCGGACATTCCCGCGCTGACGCACGCGTGGACGCTCGGCGTGCTCGACGGCCCGCACGGTGCGCCGGATTTCTTCACGCCGGACGACATCGCGATGCTGTACGGCACGCAGTGGACGGTCCATTACAACTCGAGCCGGACCGGCATCCGGCTGATCGGCCCGAAGCCGCAATGGGCACGCACGGACGGCGGCGAGGCGGGCCTGCATCCGTCGAACATCCACGACAACGCGTATGCGATCGGCGCAGTCGATTTCACCGGCGACATGCCGGTGATCCTGGGCCCGGACGGCCCGAGCCTCGGCGGCTTCGTGTGCCCGGTGACGGTCGTGCGCGACGAGTTGTGGAAGCTCGGCCAACTGCGGCCGGGCGATACCGTGCAGTTCGTGCGCACCGGCGCCGCAAGCGGGCGTGCCGCCACGGCGGCCGTGCCCTCGGCACAGGGCGGCGTGCCGGACGATTGCGTGCTGCATCGCGACGCGTCGGCCGGCGGCGGCATCGGCGTCGTCTACCGGCGCTCGGGCGACCGGAACGTCCTGGTGGAATACGGGCCGCTCGTGCTCGACCTGAACCTGCGCTTTCGCGTGCATGCGCTGATGTGCTGGCTCGACGCGCACCGGCTGCCCGGCATGCTCGACCTGACCCCGGGAATCCGTTCGCTGCAGGTCCAGTTCGACGCGCGGACACTGCCGCTCGACACGCTGCTCGCGCATCTGCAGGCCGCCGAACGCGAATTGCCGGAAGTCGCCGACATGCGCGTGCCGAACCGCATCGTGCATCTGCCGCTGTCGTGGGACGATCCGTCGACGCGTGTCGCGATCGAGCGCTACATGCAGTCGGTGCGGCCCGATGCGCCGTGGTGCCCGAGCAATATCGAGTTCATCCGCCGGATCAACGGGCTGGTCAGCATCGACGACGTGAAGCGCATCGTGTTCGACGCGCGCTATCTGGTGATGGGGCTCGGCGACGTATACCTCGGTGCGCCGGTCGCGACACCGATCGATCCGCGCCATCGCCTCGTCACCACGAAGTACAACCCCGCGCGCACCTGGACGCCGGAAAACGCGGTCGGCATCGGCGGCGCGTATCTGTGCGTGTACGGGATGGAAGGGCCCGGCGGGTATCAGTTCGTCGGCCGCACCGTCCAGATGTGGAACCGTCACCGAACCACGCGCGAGTTCGAAGCCGGCAAGCCGTGGCTGCTGCGCTTCTTCGACGAGATTCGCTTCTACGAAGTCAGCGAGGCCGAGCTGGCGGGGCTGCGCGCGGATTTCGTCGCGGGGCGCGCCGGGCTGAAGATCGAGGAGTCGGTGTTCGATCTCGGCGCGTACAACCGCTTCCTGCGGGACGAGGCCGATTCGATCGCCGCGTTCAAGACATCGCAGCAAACGGCGTTCGAAGCGGAGCGCGAACGGTGGCGGGTGGCCGGGCATGCCGAATACGTCGGCGACACAGCCCAAGGCGATGCGGACGCCGTGCGGGAAGCCGGCGTGCTCGCCGATACGCAGCGCGCGATTGCCGCGGACGTATCGGGCAGCGTATGGAAGGTGCTGGTCGAAGCCGGCGAGCGCGTGACCGAGGGGCAGGTCGTCGCCATCGTCGAGTCGATGAAGATGGAGGTCGCGGTGACGGCGACGGAAGACGGCACGATCGAGACGATCGATTGCGCGCCGGGCGCGGCGGTGGTGGCCGGCCAGCGGCTGATGGTGATGAAGGCGGGCGCCGCCGAGGAGGTCGCATGAGTACGACGGAACGTTCGATCCTGCCCGGCGTCCGCTCGATCGCGGCGCTGCGTGCGCGCTATGCGGCGGGCGACCTGACGCCGCACGCGCTCGTCGACGCGATCGCCGCGCATTTCGCCGCGGGCGATCCGCATCATGCGTGGATCCGGCCGCTGACGCACGCCGAGATGACGGCTTATGCCGACGCATTGGCCGGGCGCGACAGCGCGGCATTGCCGCTGTACGGCGTGCCGTTCGCGATCAAGGACAACATCGACCTCGCCGGCATACCGACCACGGCGGCCTGCCCGGCGTATGCATATACGCCGGCTCGCAGCGCGCCCGTCGTCGAGCGGCTGATCGCGGCCGGCGCGATCCCGATCGGCAAGACCAACCTGGACCAGTTCGCGACCGGGTTGTCGGGCCAGCGCTCGCCTCATGGCGCGTGCCGCAATGCGCTCGATCCGCGTTATGCGTCGGGCGGCTCGAGTTCCGGGTCGGCGGTGGCCGTGGCGCTCGGCGTCGCGACGTTCTCGCTGGGGACCGACACGGCCGGTTCCGGGCGCGTGCCCGCCGCATTCCACGGGCTCGTCGGGCTCAAGCCGACCAAGGGCGTGCTGAGCACGCTCGGCGTCGTGCCGGCCTGCCGGTCGCTCGATTGCGTGTCGGTGTTCGCGCATTCGCCGGCCGATGCGCGGGCGGTGTTCGCCGCCGCGCACGGCGTGACCGATGGCGATCCGTACGGGCGCGCATGGCAGCCGCTGCGGGGCGCGGACGGGCACCGCGCGCAACCGGCGCGACCGTTCGGGCAGTTGCGCTTCGGCACGCCGCGCGCCGATCAGCTTCAGTTCTTCGGCGACGAATCGTATTGCGCGGCATGGCATGCCGCCCTCGAGCGCCTGCGCGCGACCGGGGCGCGGATCGTCGAAATCGACTTCAGCGCGTTCCTGGCTGCCGCGCGGCTGCTTTACGAAGGCCCGTGGGTCGCCGAACGGCTCGCCGCGATCGGTGCCTTCGCCGCGCGGGAACCCGATGCGTTGCATCCGGTGATCCGCGAAATCGTCGGCGGCGCGTCGCGCTTCAGCGCGGCCGATGCGTTCGCCGCGTTCGACACGCTTGCGAAGTTGCGCATCGAGGCCGGTCGCGCATGGGACGGACTGGACGCGATCGTCATGCCGACTTCGGCGACGACCGCAACCGTCGACGCACTCGAAGCCGACCCGATCGGCATCAATTCGCGTTTCGGCTACTACACGAACTTCGTCAACCTGCTCGACCTGTCGGCGATCGCGGTGCCCGCCGGCCTCTGCAAAACCGGGCGGCATGCAGGGTTGCCGTTCGGCATCACGTTCGTCGGGCGTGCGCACGACGACGCACGGCTGCTCGATCTTGCGCAGGCGTGGGGCGATGCAGGTGAACGCGGCAGGGGCGCAGGCGAGGAGGGCGGTTCGCAGACGGACGTCGCCGGCGACGCGTGTGCAACCACGACACCGGCGCCCGGCGTGTCAGCCGGCGTCGTGCGGGTGGCTGTCGTCGGCGCGCATCTGCGCGGTGAACCGTTGAACGGGCAGCTCACGCAGCGAGGCGGGCGGTTCGTCGCCGCGACGACGACGGCGCCCGCCTATCGTCTCTACGCGCTGTCCGCGGCGGCATCCGGCGGCGTCGCCAAGCCGGGCCTCGTGCGTGTGCCGGACGGCGGTGCGTCGATCGCAGTCGAGATCTGGGAGATGCCGGTCGGCGCGTACGGCAGCTTCGTCGCCGGTATTGCCGGCCCGCTCGGCATCGGCACGCTGACGCTCACGGACGGCGCTCGGGTGCAGGGTTTCCTGTGTGAAAGCGCGGCGCTCGACGGCGCGCAGGACATCACGCACTTCGGCGGCTGGCGCGCTTACCGCGCAACTGCCGCGAGCCGCGCATTGCAATGAACGCCCGGTCGCGCGGCGCCCCGGCATTCGCGCGACCGGCATCTGAAACGATACGGAGATTTTCATGCCAACGACCCGCAACACGACCGGATGGCTTGCCGTGCGCCGCGAGCTGACGACACGCGGCAAATGGACACTCGGCGTGGCGTCCTTCCTGCTGCCGTTCGCCGTCTGGTGCCTGATCAGCTATGTGCCGTTCATCTGGCATCCGCAAATGCGCATCACGAATCCGGGTAGCGTCGACTATTTCCAGTCAGGCATGCAGATCGACCGCGACGTCTTCGACGATGAACTCGCGCATGCGCGTACGGCGCACGCGGCCGTGCCCGAAGGCGTGCGTGCGAACCCGGTCTACCTGCCCGCGCCGCACCAGGTGCTGCGCGCGTTCTACACGGCGTTCACGACCCCGCCGGCATCCCGCGACGGCGTATGGCTGCACGAGAGCCTGTGGCACAGCATCCGGATCATTTTCTGGGGCTTCGTGATCTCGTCGGCGATCGGCGTGCCGCTCGGCATCGTTTGCGGCACCTTCAGTGTGCTCGCGCGGCTGCAGGAACCGTTCCTCGAGTTCTTCCGCTACCTGCCCGCACCGGCGTTCGGCGCGCTGATGGTCGCGATCCTCGGCATCTACGATGCGCCGAAGGTCGCGATCATCGTGATCGGGACGCTCTTCCAGCAGGTACTGATCATCGCGAACACCACGCGCAAGCTCGAATACGGGCTGTTCGAGGCCGCGATGACACTCGGCACGAAGAAGCTGAAGCTGCTCACGCACGTCGTGATCCCCGGCGTGCTGCCGGACCTGTATCGCGACCAGCGGATCCTGCTCGGCTGGGCCTGGACCTACCTGATCGTCGCCGAACTCGTCGGCACGAGCTCGGGCATCACGTGGTACATCAGCCAGCAGGCGCGCTACCAGCATTTCGACAACGTGTATGCGGCGATCCTGATGATCGGGATCATCGGCCTCGGCACCGACATCGTGCTCGGGCTGCTTGGCCGCAGGCTGTTTCCGTGGGATCGCACGCTGAAAGCGTGACGCCCGTTGACGCCCACCCATCGACCGATTCCCGCAGAGGCCATCATGCAGAACCCGCAAGCCGTTCCCGATTACCTGATTCAGTCCGACGCGGTGCGCGAGCGCTTCGCGCGACTGAAAACCCGCGACGTGATACTCGACGTGCGTCATGTGGGCAAGCGCTTCCCGTCGCCGCAGGGCGAGTGCGTTGCACTCGACGACATCAGTTTCCGCACCTATCGGCGCGAATTCGTGTGCGTGATCGGCCCGTCCGGCTGCGGCAAGTCGACCCTGATCCGCATCCTGGCAGGGCTCGATGCGCAGACGAGCGGCGAGGTGCTGCTCGACGGCAAGCCCGTGCAGGGGCCGGGTGCCGATCGCGGGATGGTGTTCCAGGGCTATACGCTGTTTCCGTGGCTCACCGTGAAGAAGAACGTGATGTTCGGTCTTCGGATGAACGGCAGCAGCAGCGGCGAAGCCGAGCGCGAAGCGCTGCAGTGGCTCGATCTCGTCGGGCTGACGCGTTTCGCGGACGTGTATCCGCACCAGTTGTCGGGCGGGATGAAGCAGCGCGTGGCGATTGCCCGCGCGCTCGCGAACCGTCCGCGCATCCTGCTGATGGACGAGCCGTTCGGCGCGCTCGACGCGCAGACACGGGCGAGAATGCAGACGCATCTGCTCGACATCTGGCGCAATATCGACGTGACGATCCTGTTCATCACGCACGATCTCGACGAGGCGATCTTTCTGGCGGACCGGATTCTCGTGCTGAAGGCGAATCCGGGCGCGGTGCAGGAACTGATCGAGGTGCCCGTGCCACGCCCGCGGGACTATTCGCAGGTCAATACACCCGAGTTCATCGCGACGAAGGCGCGGCTCGAGGCGCTGATCCATCCGAAGGAGGCAGTGGCGATGGACGACGGCGTGAGGCCGCACATGATCCGCATGACGGATGTGTCGGACAACGTCGAGTAAGCCGTGACGAACACCGTCGGGCGGTCGACACTCGGGCGGTCGACACGCGTCTAGCTGCGGGCGATCGCGAGCGCCGTCGCGACATCGCCACGGCGATACGCAGCCCGGACGGCCGCTGCCGTGGCCGCGACGATTTCCGGCGGCGGTGGCTTGCGCAGGCGCACGGCGACGCGCGGCAGCGATGCGAGCTGATTCCGGAGGTCGACGATCAGCCGGCAGCAGCGAACACCGGCGGATGAAGCTTCCGGGCGCACGGCGGCGTCGGCAAGCTCGGCCGTCCACGCGACACCGCGGTGGCGCCTGACTTCGTCGAGATGCGGCAGATGGTGTGCGTCGCCCGATAACGCGATCAACAGCGCGGCCCACTGCGCGCCGCGCCATCCGTGGAGCATGCCGCGCGTGAGGTCGGCCAGCAACGCATCGTCCAGCACGGACAGGCTTTGCTGGCACAGGTAGTGGAAGTCGAGCGGCTGGTAGCGGACCTGCGGGTAGTCGCGCAGCACATGCCCGAGTTCGGCGCCGGTCTCGACGGCGGCGGCGAGAAACCGTTCGGCCGGTGCCGGACGGTTCAGGAGCAGCGTCGGTACGCTCAGGTAGAGCCGGTGGAGGTCGTCGGGGTGATAGTGCATCGCCGGTGTCGGGGTGATCGACCGGTGCGCGCGGCGCGCCGTTCGGGTTTTCTGCTGATCGCCGGACAGCAGCGCCGTGTAACGCCGCTGCATTTCATCAGGTTCGATCGCTTCGATCGTATGCCCGATCAGCCAATCGTAACCGAACGGGTCGCGAATCTTGCCGGAACGCTCGCCGTAGAACGGGTCGTGGATCGCGCGCGTCAGCTGCGCGCCGGCCGCGACCGCGGCGGCGATCGTCGCGTCGGCGTCGGCGTCGTCGACAGGCGGTTCAGCGCGGAACGCGAAAGCCGCTCGCGGTCGCGCGTTGCCGGTACTGTTTCGGCGACAGCCCCGTGAACGCGCAGCGGATCGGCGTCGAGCCGGTTCGCGATGGGTCCTGCGCCGATCGGCAGCACACGCTCGCGGCAAGGTTGGTTCCGGATCGGAAACGGCGGGTACGACGCCCGGCCCATCGCGAATCAGCGCCCGCTCTCGCAATCTGACCACGAGATGACAAAAACCGACATCGACGGATCGTGACCTCGCGCGCGGCGATATAATTCGCGCTCCGAGGGCCTTCGGGCCCGAACGCGAATACAAGACAAGAAGAAGCAGACATGGCTCCGTCTCAACCGCATGCATTGCAGCGTCCGCCCGCTGAAGTCCTGTATGCCGATCAGCTCGCCGAGCTGAAGGCGCAGGATGGCGCCCAACCACGTCCGCCGGGCTGGCAACTGAGCCTCACGGCCGCCCGTGCATTCATTGCCGGGGATCGTTCGCTCGGCATCTCGCCGAAGATCGTCGCGCCGATCGCGAGCATCGAGCGCATGCTCGTCACGCTCGCCACCGGCCGCGGGCTGATGCTGGTCGGCGAGCCGGGCACCGCGAAATCGATGCTGTCCGAGCTGCTGGCGGCTGCGATCAGCGGTACGTCGACGCTGACGATCCAGGGCGGCGCATCGATCACCGAAGACCAGATCAAGTACGGCTGGAACTACGCGTTGCTGATCAACGAAGGGCCGAGCCCGCGCGCGCTCGTGCCCGCACCGCTGTACCAGGGCATGCACGACGGCCGGATCGTGCGCTTCGAGGAAATCACGCGTGCGCCGCTGGAGGTGCAGGACTGCCTGCTCGGCATGCTGTCGGACCGTGTGATGGCGGTGCCCGAACTGCACGGCGAACACGAGATGCTGTATGCGCGCGAGGGCTTCAACATCATCGCGACCGCGAACACGCGCGACCGTGGCGTGAACGAGATGAGCGCGGCGCTCAAGCGGCGCTTCGATTTTGAAACCGTGTTTCCGATTCTCGACTTCGACAGCGAGCTCGCGCTCGTGCGCGAAGCCAGCGCGCGCCTGCTGGCCGGCAGCGGCATTCCGGCGGCGGTGCCGCAGCCGGTGCTTGAGCTGCTGGTCACCACGTTTCGGGATCTGCGCGGCGGGGCCGGCGACGCGACGGGCAGCGACGGCGCGATGGATCGGCTGACGGCGGTGATGTCGACCGCCGAAGCCGTGAACGTCGCGCATGCGGTCGGGGTGCGCGCATGGTTTCTCGAGCAGCGCGAAGGATCGCCGCAGGATCTGGTCGATTGCATCGCCGGCACGGTCGTCAAGGACAACGCCGACGATCGCGCGAAGCTGCGCCGCTACTTCGAACAGAAGGCCGCACGGCGCGAAGGGGCGCACTGGCGCGCGTACTACGCGGCACGCCACCGTCTGCCGTGACGCGCAACATGAACGCGACTGTTCACGGCGACATGCCGGGGCCGAGACGTGTTGCGCCCGCCGCGCCCTGCGCGCACGGCGACAAGGGCAGGTCGGGCGCCATCGGCGGCGTCGCAGGCATCGACGTCGGCTGACGGGCGCCGCATGCAGACCGACACGCCCAACACACCTCACATCGTCGGCATCCGGCATCACAGCCCCGCCTGCGCGCGGCTGGTGGCCGAGCGCATCCGTGCGCGGCGGCCGCGCTACGTGCTGATCGAAGGGCCGGCCGATTTCAACGACCGGCTCGACGAACTGTATCGTCCGCACCGCCTGCCGATCGCGATCTACAGCTATCTGTCCGGCGATGCTGCGCACTACGGCTCGTGGACCCCGTTCGCCGAGCATTCGCCGGAATGGCAGGCCTTGCAGGCGGGGCGCGAAGTCGGCGCGACGGTTCGCTTCATCGACCTGCCCGCGTGGCATGCAGCGTTCTCGCGGCTGGAGAACCGCTATGCCGATGTCGCGGACGCCGAACACGAGGCACGCGCCGACGCATACGAGCGCGCGCTGGCAGACACGCTTGCCGTGCAGGGCCGCGATGCGCTCTGGGACCACCTGTTCGAGGACGTCGGCGATACGCCCGATGCGCTGGACGAACTCGCACTGCGGCTGTCGACCTACTTCTCGCACCTGCGCGGCGGCGATCCGGGCTCGCTCGGCAACCAGGCGCGCGAACGGATGATGGCGCGCTGGATCGCGTGGGCGGTCGCCGAAGCCGGCGGGCAGGCGGACGACGTGCTGGTCGTCTGTGGCGGCTATCACGCGCCGGCGCTGGCGAGACTCTGGCACACGCTGCCGGCCGCGTTGCCGGATACTCCCGAACCGGGCTCGAACGACGGCGGTACCGGCACCGTGCTCGACGAACAGGCGAACGACGCCGGCGTTCCCGAGACGGATTCGAATACCGCCGACGGAGCTGCACACGGCGTCCGCTACGGCTCCTATCTCGTGCCTTACACGTTCAAGCGCCTCGACGCGTTCGCGGGCTACGCGTCGGGCATGCCTTCGCCGGCCTATTACCAGTGGGTCTGGGCGCACGGTGCCGAAGAGGCCGCACGGCGCGTGCTCGAGAACGTGATGCAGCGGCTGCGCGCGCGCAAGCTGCCGGTATCGACGGCGGACCTGATCGCCGTGCACGTGCGGGCCGAAGGGCTGGCACGTCTGCGCGGCCACGTGCGGCCGTTGCGCAGCGACTGGCTCGATGCGCTGGCCGGCGCGCTGGTGAAGGATGCGCTCGACGCGCCGCTGCCATGGACCTATCGCGGGCCGCTGCGGGCCGGCACTGATCCGGTGCTGGTCGAGGCGATGGATGCACTGGCCGGCGACGTGGCGGGCGAACTCGCGCCCGGCACGCCGCAACCGCCGCTCGTCGCCGCGGTGCGCGAGGAACTGGGCGCACTCGGTATCGTGCTGCGCGGCACGCTGACGCTCGACCTGCTGACCGACGAAGGCCGTGCGCGCAGCCGCGTGCTGCACCGGCTGGCACTGCTGCGCGTGCCAGGCATCGTGCGCCGCCGGGGCGCACAGCTTGCGATGTCGGGCGAGCGCGACGAGGTCTGGCAGCTCGGCGAGCCGCTCGAGCAGCAGGCGGCGCTGATCGAAGCCGGCGCGTGGGGCGCGACGCTGTCCGACGCGGCACGCGCGCGGCTCGAGGATGAATTGCGCCAGGCCGGCGGCCGCATCGCGCCACTCGCGGATGGCCTGAACCGCGCCGCGTGGGCCGGACTGGCGGCACTGAGCGATAAGTTGCTGGATACGCTGCGTGATGCGGTTGCGCGCGAGCAGCGCTTCGAGTGGCTCGCACCGGCGCTCGGCAACCTGTATACGCTGCTGCGTCATGGCCATCTGCTCGGCATGAACGACGCGCCGGTGTTGCGGATCGTCGTCGAGGCCGGTTTCGACCGCGCGCTATGGTTGCTGGAGCCGGCCGCCGCGCTGGCGCCGGCGGATCTCGACACGCATGTGCAGGGGCACGTCGCGCTGCGCCGGATCGTGGCCGATGTGCTGGCCGCCGCCGACGGTGATGCTCACACGCCGCTCACGGTCGAACCGTTGCGGGCGTTGGCCGTCTGGCGGCGCAAGGCGGCTGATGCGACGGCGGCACCGGCGAGTCGCGGTGCGGCGCTTGGGGCACTGCTTGCCCTCGCCGCCCATGCGAGCACCGGCGACGGCCAACCCGTTGCCGGCATCGACGATGCGATGGCGCTGCTGCAAGCAATGCCGGCGGCCGCGCTCGGCGATGCGCTCGGTGGATTGCTTGCGCTGGCGCGCGAGACATTGGCGAGCGAGCCGGCCTTCGTCGCGGGCATGGATGCGACCGTGCGCGCGCTCGACGACGCCGATTTCGTGCTCGCGCTGCCGGGGCTGCGCGGCGCGTTCGCGTGGTTGCCGCCGCAGGAGCGCGGGCGGCTCGCGGACCAGGTGCTCGCGCTGCACCAGGCGACGCACCTGTCGCGACGCGTGCTGACGGAGCGGCATGCGAACGATGCATCGCCCGAGGAGGCCGCGCACGCTGCACGCATCGAGGCGCAGGTGCTCGGCCGCTTGCGGCGCTGGGGGCTCACACCCGATCCGGAGGCGTCGTGACGCGTCGATCGTCGGGCCGCCATGCGCGCAGCTTCTTCTTCCTTCACCACGATGTCGCGCCGTCACGGCACGGAGCGGCATGGTTTCCACGAGTCCTGCCATGCCGCTGAATATCCCCGGTCCGCTCGAACGCTGGCGCCTGCTGCTCGGCGAACCGGCCGAAGCCGCGTGCGGCACGCCGGGCGCCGACGCGCAGGCCGCCGACGCGGCACTCGAATGGCTGTACGGTCGCGACGACGACCGCGCGAAGCGTGGCGAGCGCGGTGCCGGCCTCGGGCCGTCCGCGCTGAGCACGCCGGACTGGATCAACACGATTCACACGCTGTTTCCCAAAGAGGTGATCGACCGGCTCGAACGTGATGCGGTCGAGCGCTTCGGCATCGACGAAGTCGTCACGAACCTCGATGTGCTGGAGCGGATCGAGCCGTCCGAATCGCTGCTGCGCGCCGTGCTGCACACGAAGCACCTGATGAATCCCGAGGTGCTGGCGGCTGCGCGGCGGCTGGTTGCCGAAGTGGTCCGGCGCATCATGGAGCGGCTGGCGACCGAGGTGCGGCAAGCCTTCAGCGGCACGCGCGACCGGCGCCGGCGCTCCCGGATGAAGATCGCGCGCAATTTCGACTACGCGCGCACGCTGGCCGCGAACCTGCGCCACTGGCATCCCGAGCGGCGCAAGCTGTATCTCGACAGGCCGGTGTTCAACAGTCGCACGCGTCGACAGGTCGAGCCGTGGGACATCGTGCTGCTCATCGACCAGAGCGGATCGATGGTCGACTCGGTGATCCACAGCGCGGTGATGGCCGCGTGCCTGTGGCAATTGCCGGGCATGCGCACGCGGCTCGTGGCATTCGATACGTCGGTGGTCGACCTGAGCGCCGACGTATCCGACCCGGTCGAGCTGCTGATGAAGGTCCAGCTCGGCGGCGGCACGGACATCGCGAAGGCCGTCGCGTATGCGCAATCCTGCGTCGCGAATCCCGCTCGTACGATCGTCGTGCTCGTCAGCGACTTCTACGAGGGCGGCAGCGGTTACGAACTCGTGCGTCGCGTGAAGGCACTGGCCGAGAGCGGCGCGCGCGTGCTCGGGCTGGCCGCGCTCGATTCGGCGGCCGAGCCCGCGTACGACCGCGAGATGGCGGCGCGGCTCGTGAACGCCGGTGCGCAAGTCGGCGCGATGACGCCCGGGCAACTGGCCGCGTGGCTCGCCGAGAAGGTGCAGGGATGAGTGCGACGATGCGTGACGATCTGCTCGAACTGACGCCGGAGGCGCTGACCGCGCTCGCCAACGCCGGGTTCGTCAAGCGGGCACAGAAGGATGTCGCGGCCGGCGCGGTGCCGGCACTGGCTGTCGACGGCGACGGAACGGTGCACGCGTCGTTCGACGACGGCGTGCGGACCAGCCTGCCGCCGGGCCGCACCTTGCGCGATGCGGCGTGCAGTTGCACCGCGAGCGGCATGTGCCGGCATCGCGTGATGCTGGTGCTGGCCTATCAGGCGAGCGTGCAGGCGAACGAAGCGGTCGATGCGGCTGATTCGGCCGATGTGCGTGCAAGTGGAGACGGCAAGACGGGGCAGGCCGATACGCGCGACGAAGCGGCCCGCAACCGGCAGGATGCGGCGAGCGACGAAACGCGCGACGGCCCGGACGATGCGCCGCAGGATAACGACACGAACGGCACGTCGTCCGCTGATCGCGCATGGAGTCCCGCCGATTTCGACGATGCCGCGCTGGAGGCGAGCTTCGCGCCGTCGGTGCTCGAACAGGCCGCGCGCATGGCGGCTTCACGTCCCGTCGTGGCCGTGCAGCCGTCGACAGGTGGGCAGGCGTCGCCGGTTGCACGATTGCCGATGTGCACCGTGCGGTTCTTCTCGCGACGCTCGCTCGCGCATGCGCGCTGCGATTGCCGGCAGGGCAGCGGCTGCGCGCACATCGTGGTGGCCGTCTGGGCGTTTCGCCAGGCCGGCGCTCCGGCCGACGGCGCATCGGAGACGATCGTCGAGGTGCGCCCGCCGGCCGGCGACGGAGACGAGAGCGACGACGACCGGTCGCCCTTGCGCGACGACGCAGCGCACGCGTTGATCGCCGACCTCGACAAGCTGGTGCACGCGCTGTGGCGGGACGGCTCGAGCCAGCCGCCGATCGCGCTGGCCGCGCGCGTGGAGTCGTTGCGCGGCCGTTTGCGGGAGCGCGGCTGGCAGTGGGTCGACGACGCGCTCGACGAAGCCTGGCAGCTCGTGCACGCGCAGCATGCGCGCAGCAGCCGTTTCGAGCCGCTGCGGCTCGTGCGCGTGCTGGCCGAACTGTGGGCGCGCCTGCGCGCGGCGATGTCCGCCGCGACGCAGCGCGATGGTGCCGCGGTGCCGGCCCGGCAGATGCTCGGCATCGGCGTGAAGGGCGAGGTCGAACTCGATCATCTGCGGCTGGTGTCGCTCGGTGTCGAGCTGTGGGCCGACGAGGCGGAAGAGGGCGCGAGCGTGCTGTTTGCCGATCCCGACACGCAGACCGTGATGGTGCTGACGCGAAACTGGCCGCGAGCCGCCGACGCCGCGGCCGGCGCCCGGGCACCGGATCTGGCCGGCCGCCGGGTCGCGGGTTTTCCGTTGCGGCAGATCGCGGCCGGGCAGGTCGTCACGAAAACCGCAAAGCGCCGCGCGAACGGTGCGGTCGACATCGCGGCCGGCGTACGGCAGACGGGCGTGCTGCCGCTGTCACCGAAATCCTGGGACGATCTCGCTGCGCCGATCCGCCAGCCGGGCATCGCGGCGCTCGTCGCGCACCTGCGTGACGCGCTGCCCGATTTCGTGCGGCCGAGACAGGCGGCGAATGGCGCAGCGGCCGGCGCGGCCGGGTCGCTGCACGTCGTCGCGTTCGAGCCGATGACCGTGCGGTCGGTCTATTGGAATGCGGCCGCGCAGGTGCTGCACGCGCGGCTCGCGCAGGGCGAAGCCCAGGCAACCGGCGCGGGCGGCGACGATGCGCTGCACCTCGCGCTGCCGCATCGCGCCGTGGCGCCCGGCGCGGTCGATGCGCTGGCGCGTGCGCTGTCCGGCGAATGGGGAGCGTTGCGCGCGCTGGCGGGCACCGTGCGCCTGCATGCGGGCACGGCCGTGATGCGGCCGCTGGCCGTGCTGACCGAGCAGCGCGCCGTCGTGCTGCAAACCGAGGCGGCGGCACCGCATCCGCTGCCGCTGGGCGGCGGGCGCGAGCCGTTGTCCGCACGGGTCGCGCTCGCGGAGGACACGCTGGCGCTGCTGGCCGAGTGGCTGCGGCAGGGCGTGCGCCATCAGGGCGGCGGTGCGGTCGAGCGAGCGTTGGCGCAGGCCGCGCGGCTGGAGCGGGCCGGCCTTGCTCACGCAGGCCGGCTGCTGCGCGCGCTGACCGACGGCCTGCGTGCCGCGCAATCGGCGTCGATTCTGGCGCAACTGGGTTCGCTGACGTTGCTGCTGCTGGGCATCGTCGAGCAATGACGGCATGACCGTCGACCGGGCGAGCAGGCAGCGCCCGACACCGCGCATCGTCGTGCAGGTTGCACGGATCGCGGGATGAATGAACGAGAGGGCGTCGTGGCTGCCTGGCGGCCGCGGCATGCAGGCGCGGCATCGTGCTGCGTCGTCGATCCGAGTGAGAGGGAACGGATGCGTCGTTTTGAACTGATCGAAGGCAATTCCAGCAAGTTCTGGGAAGTGGAGCAGGACGGCTCCGGGCTCAATATCCGCTGGGGCCGCATCGGCACCGCGGGCCAGAGCCAGACGAAGGCGTTCGCGGACGATGCGAAGGCACGCGCAGCGCTCGACAAGCTCGTCAAGGAGAAGACCGGCAAGGGCTATGCGGAAGTTGCGGTGACAGCCGGCGCCAGCATCGGCGCGGCCGCCGCGAAGCCGCCGGCCGCCGCGCCGTCGGCAACCGCGTCCGCGGTGCCGGAGGCGTCGGGAGAGGCAGACTCGGCGGCGAGCACGCAACCCGCGGCGGTGACGGCGGCGAATGGTGCGCCGCCCGTGCCATCGGCCCAGCCGGCCGCATCGACGCCGTCTTCGACGGCCACTTCCACGTTCGCCCCCGCGCCCATGCCGCCCGTCGCGGCCGAAAGTTTCGATGCCCAGTGCGAGCGTGTCTTCGAGACCGTACGCGCACAGATCGCGAACGGCGACATGCAGCCCGGCGAGGCGCTGACGGTCGCCGTGATCAAGCGCCGCTACAACGTAGCCGACCAGGGCGCCTCGATGGCGTTCGACCTGCTGAAGTCGCGCCGGCTGCTGGTCGGCTGGGGAGCGTCGGCCACCGTGCATGAGCACGCGCAGGCGGCGGCTGTGGCGCTCGGCGAGTGGGTAGCGGCCGAGGCTGCCGCCGCACCGGCGCCTGCGGCACCCGCGGTCGCCGATAACGGCGCACCGCCGTGGCTGGCAAATGGCGACCCCGTGCGCCTGTCGCCGCAGATGCAGCGCGACGCCTATGCGTCCCGCCGCTTTCCCGTCGAGGTGAGGGTGCTCGATGTGCGTGCCGCGTGGCTGAAGATCGAAGGCAAGGACGGTTACTCGATCGACATCGGCGCGACCGATGCGGCGCTGCGCCCGGCCGTCCAGCGGATGCTCGACCGGCTGGCCGCACGTACGCCGCTCGCCGGGCCGGTGGCCGATGCGGAAGCCGACGCCGCGCTGTTCGCGCTGGCGATGACCGTGGGCGACTATCACGGCGAGACCACGATCGGCCGCCCGGTCGTCGATTACCTGG
Source organism: Burkholderia puraquae (assembly GCF_002099195.1). Classification (GTDB taxonomy): domain Bacteria; phylum Pseudomonadota; class Gammaproteobacteria; order Burkholderiales; family Burkholderiaceae; genus Burkholderia; species Burkholderia puraquae. The sequence continues at coordinate 529,336 of NZ_NBYX01000001.1, forward strand.
TCGCGCAATACGGCTTGACGGGCACGATCGACGTGCTGCTCGATGCATTGAAAATCCAGGTGCACGCCGACTACGACCGTCAGGCCCAGCGCCGCGTCCATCGTTTCACGACGAATGTCGACGGCCCGGTGCGCGGTAGCTGGCGCGGGCCGATCGTCGGCAGCGAGGCCGCGCTGCGCGAGTATCTCGCCGCAGCGAGCGAGGCGGACTGGCAGGCCTGCGTCGACAGGAGCGAGGCCGCGTTGCCGACGCTGCACCCGACCCGCCAGCCCATCCCCGCACTGCTGTTGCCCGATGCGCCGCACTTGTCGAATGCACTGGTGCGCCGGCTGGGCGCCGAGCGCGACGTGCCCGAGACGCTGCACTGGATGCTGCTGACCGCGACCGATCCCGACGCGATCGCCGTCGCCGCGAAAATCCGGCCGGACAGCTACGGCCATTCGTTCTGGGGGATGTCGCGGATGGTCGCAACCGCACTGCGCGAGCGTGGCACGGCGGCGTTCGACGTGCTCGAGCGCGGCGCCGCCGACGATGCGGCGGGCGATGCGCTCGCCGCGATCGGCACGCCCGACGCGGTGGCCGCGCTGGCCAAGGTCGCAAGTGGTTCAAAGGGCGCGCTCGCGCGCCTGTCGCTGTCGCTCGATCGCTGGCCGGTGGCGGGCATGGTCGCGCTGTCGCGGCTCGTGGCCGCTGGCGGCAAGGATGCCGGGCTGCTGACGCCGAGCCTGACGCGCCTGCTGCGCGCGCATACGGCGCACGTCGACGGGCTGCGGCCGTGGCTCGACGCGCCGGCACAGGCGGTGATCGACAAGCTGCTCGCGGTGCTGGCCGGCCCAGCCGAGGTCGCGTCGCCGGACGAATTGCCGGCCGTGCTGGCGGCGCCGCCGTGGCTTGCCGTGCGGCAGAAAAAGACCACTGTGCTGACGCTGGAGCCGCTCGAACTGGCGGCGATCGAATGTTGGGACGAAGCGAAGCGCAACCAGGCGAAAACACCTGGCCAGTGGGAGGTGACGCGACTCGCCGAGGCGGCGAAGGACACGTTGACGCTGGTCGCCGGCCTCGGCTTCGACGCGAGCAAGAAGTACTACGGGCCGCTCGGCGAGGCCGCGGCGAAGGCGATCCGGCAAGGCGACGCGCCGGCCTTCGTCGCCGCGTGGCGCGCGATGATCGACGCGCGCAAGCGCGAGCGGTACTTCTGGTACTCGCTGCGCGCCGAGTACCTGACGCTGCTGCCGGCGGCGGTGGCGGTCGATATCTGGAACGCGGTGGCGGGCGATTACAGCACGGCCGGCGTCAACATGCTGATGGCGACCTTTGGCTTGCCCGCGTTGCCCGGCCTCATCGCAACCGTGCGCAACAAGCCGACGGAGAATTTCGGATACGCGCTGAACTACGGCGCCATCGAATGCGCGCCGATCGCGGCCCGCGCGTTCGCGAAGCTGAAGACGTTGCGCGACGACGGCCGTGCGTGGCTGCTGAAGTTCCCCGAGCATGCGGCCTGCGGCCTGATCGCGCCGTCGCTCGGCAAGCCGGGCGAAGCGCGCGACTGCGCTGGCACCGCGCTGCGTTTGCTGCAGGCGAACGGTCACGAGGCGTTGCTGATGGACGTCGCCGCGCGCTATGCCGACGCCGCGGTGCCGCAAGCGGTGCGCGCGGTGCTCGAGGAAAGCCCGCTCGACCGTTTCCCGACCAAGCGCAGCAAGCTGCCCGAATTCTGGCAGCCGCGCGGCTGGCGCCGGCCGGTGCTGAAGAACGGGAAGGCATTGCCTGACGACGCGCTCGAATATCTCGGCCAGATGCTGACGTTCCCTACCAGTGAAGGGATCTACGGCGGCATCGACATCGTGAAGGACGCATGCACGGCGGAGTCGCTGGCCGACTTCTCGTGGGATTGCTTCAACGCATGGCTCGACGCCGGCGCGCCTGGCAAGGAAGGCTGGGCGCTCACCGCGCAGGGCTTGTTCGGCAACGACGACACCGCACGCAAGCTGACGCCGCTGATCCGCACGTGGCCCGGCGAATCGGCGCATGCACGCGCGGCGACCGGCCTCGACGTGCTGGCCTCGATCGGCAGTGACGTCGCGCTGATGCTGCTCAACGGCATTGCGCAGAAGGTCAAGTTCCGCGCGTTGCAGGACCGCGCGCGCGAGAAGATCGATGCGATCGCGGAAGCGCGTGGGCTGTCGCCCGAGGAACTGGAAGATCGTCTCGCGCCGGATCTCGGGCTCGACGCGCAGGGCACGATGCTGCTCGACTTCGGTCCGCGCGCGTTCCGGGTCGGCTTCGACGAGACGCTCAAGCCGTATGTGCGCGAGACCGGCGCCGACGGCGTGGCGGGCGCGCGGCTCGCGGACCTGCCGAAGCCGAAAAAGACCGACGATCCGGTGAAGGGCAAGGAGGCAGTCGAGCGCTTCAAGCTGCTGAAGAAGGACGCGCGCACCATCGCGAGCCAGCAGCTCGCGCGGCTCGAGGTCGCGATGTGCGGCCGCCGCCGCTGGACGCCCGAGGTGTTTCGCGCGTTTCTCGCCGAGCATCCGCTGGTGCGCCACCTGGTTCAGCGTCTCGTCTGGGGGGTGTACGAAGTCGATGACGGCGGCAACTTCGGCGGCGCGCTGAAGGCCTGCTTCCGCGTGGCGGAAGACGGCACCGCGGCCACGGCCGACGACGATGCGTTCACGTTGCCGGAAGGCGCGACGATCCGCATCGGCGTGCCGCATGCGCTGGAAATCGCGCCGGCCGATGCCGCCGCGTTCGGGCAGGTGTTCGCCGACTACGAACTGCTGCAGCCGTTCGCACAGCTCGGCCGCGACGTGTACCGGCTGACCGATGATGAGCGCAAGGGGCGGCTGCTCGAACGCTGGAAGGGCGTCAAGGTACCGACCGGCCGCGTGCTCGGGCTCGTCAACAAGGGCTGGCGCCGCGGCCAGGTGGAGGATGGCGGTTGCATCTGGTATTTCACGAAGCCGCTCGGCGCGGGCAAGGCGATCGAGCTGTCGCTTGACCCGGGGATCATCGTCGGGGCCGTCGACATGTATCCGGATCAGGAGCTCGGTGCGTTGCAAGCCGGTTCGCCGTCGAACTGGGGCAGCATTCGCGAGGCTGACTCGTTGTCGACGCTCGACGAGATTTCGGCGAGCGAGTTGATCCGCGATCTGGAAGGGATGCGCGAGTAACGCTTGACGGGCGGGTGGGGAGGGGCGTTTGTGGCGTTGCGCCGGCATACGGGCTGTTGGTCGTCCGTAGGCCGGAAGCCCGGACTCCACACGCGCCAAGCCAAGGGCCTGGCGCCACAGGCGAGCTGCGGCGCGACGGTAGGCTCGGCGCGGGTCATGCGAGGCATCTCATCGGAATGTCGCAAAGAAGGCTTGCTCCGCGACTTCGCACGAGGATTGCGCGAGCGGGAATTGGCAATACATGGTCACCGCGGTACCGGCGTCGTTGCCCAGGGTGGTGGGCGAATACCGCCGATACCCGGGAAACGACGCACGTCACTCATCCTCATCGAATTCGACATGAAGACAACGATTACCCTTCGGATGCTGGTGCGCATTGCACTTCTGCCGGCATCTTTCTGGATCGCCGGCTCTGTGTACGCCGCCTCCTTCAATTGTCATCTGGTCAAACACCCGGCGGAACAAACGATATGCGCCGTCCCCGAGTTGTCGAAACTCGACGATCAGCTCGCGATCGCGTGGTCGCTCGCGCCGGAACGTGTCATGAAGGGGTACGGCTCGTCCGGCCTCAACGATTTAAAGGATTATCAGCGCGGCTGGCGACTGCAACGGGATGCCTGCGCACAAGACGTTGACTGCCTGCGCACCAGCTATCTCCGGCGGCTGCAGCAGCTTTCCGAGCCCAACCCCGAAATCGTGCGCGACATCAATGGCTTCCATTGGTCGCAAACCTGGACGCTCCTTGAAATCTCGTCCAAGCCGCTGCCACGTGATCGCGGCGGGATCATCATGATCAATGTCAACCCGTATGCCGATGCGGCACGGCTGACGTTCGACGCGTCATCATGGAACGGTGAAAACAGCGGACGGGAATACAAGGCCGACGCCGTCGTGCGTGCCGACGGCAAGGCATTCCACGTTGGCGCCGACGGCTGCCAGCTCGATTTCGCCATTCACGGCGCGCAGATGGAGGTCGAACAGCGCGGTCAATGCGGGAAAGTGCTCGGCCACGGCAGCGACGTCGATTTCCGAGGCACGTATATCGACGAAGCGCACGCTCCGAACAAGGGCTTCGAATTTGAATGATCGCCTGAACCGCACGTCGGCAAGCCGACATCGCGTCCGCCTCGGCTACGCCGGCATCGCACATCCGGCTGCGCGAACTCGCGCCGTTGTGTGCAAGGGCAGTCGAGGATGACGACGATGAAGCCGACGACGAACGGCGCGACTGGCACGCGGCCCGGCAACGACTCGACGCGCTCGGCGAGCGACAGGGCAGGGAAGCCGATGCGTTACGGGAGGCCGTCGATACGCTCATGCTGCCGCTGATGGCGATCTCGATGCGCGATCGCGACAATCACCGCAATCGCGTCGCCGACACCGCGCTGCGGGCGTTGCGGGACCGGATGGCCGACAACGTCAGTTCGACGTTCGACCAACTGCACTTTCTGCGCGCCGCGTCTGCGTTGCACTACGAACCGGAGTGCGTCGTCGTGCTGCCGGCTTCAGGCGAGGGCTTCATTGCCAGCGCGCATGCGGTCAACAACACGTTCCACGCGCTCACGCTGCTGCACCGCCTGATCGGCGAACATGCGCGAACGCTACGCGTCCGCAAGCCGATCGCGCCGAGGATCGGCGACGAACAGCGAAACACGTCAGAGTTTCAATGGCTCGCGCGCGTCGTCGTATTCCCGCGAAATATCCTTGTTCGTATAGTCCCCGAGCTTCGATGCGGCGACCACGCTCAGCACCGCACATACCAGCACGTACGCCGCGATCGCATACCCCGAATGGTAGTAGGCAAACAGCGCCGTTGCGATCAGCGGTGCCGGGCCACCGGCAATGACCGAAGCGAGCTGATAGCCCATCGACGCACCGCTATACCGTAACCGCCCTGTGAACGACTCGGCAATCAATGCAGCCTGCGGCCCATACATCATCGAATGCGGGACCAGCGACAGCACGATGGCCGCGAAGATCCATACCGGATTCCGGCTGTCGACCATTGCGAAGTAGAGGAATCCGAACACACCGACGGCAGCCGCACCGATCATGTACATCCGCCGCCGCCCGATAAGATCCGACACGTGCCCGAACAGCGGAATGGTGAAGAACTCGACCACAGACGCGACCAGCACTGCCGCCAGCAGCAGTTCGCGCGTGACGCCCAACGCCGTGATCCCGTAAGTGAACACGAACGCCGTATAGATATAGAACGGCGCCTGTTCGGCCATCCGAGCAAACGCTGACAGCACGATATCCCTCGGCTGCTTGCGCAGCACTTCGAGCATCGGCGTCTTCTCGATCCTGCGCTCGGCCAGCAGCTTCGCGAAGATCGGCGTCTCGAGAATATTCAGCCGGATATAGAGCCCGATCGCAACCAGGACGATGCTGAGGAAAAACGGCACGCGCCAGCCCCACGCGAGGAAACTGCTTCCGGAAAACCAGCTCATGGCCAGCACGGCGAGGTTGGCGAGGAACAATCCCGCTGGCACGCCGAACTGCGGCCACGAAGCGACGAAACCGCGATGCGCATTGGTGCGCGCCCACTCCATCGACATCAGGACCGAGCCGCCCCATTCGCCACCCACGCCGACGCCCTGGATGAAGCGCAGCACCGTGAGGATGACGGCACCCCAGATGCCGATCGAGGCGTAGGTCGGAACGAAGGCCACGGCGAACGTGGCGAGCCCCATCAGCAACAGGGTCACGATCAGTGTGGCCTTGCGTCCGATGCGGTCGCCGTAATGGCCGAAGATTGCCGCGCCGACCGGCCGTGCGACAAAGCCGACGGCATAGATCAGGAACGCCTGCAGCGTGCCGACGAGAGGGTGGGATTGCGGGAAATACAGCTTTGCGAAGACCAGGCCGGTGACCGTGCTGTAGAGGAAAAAGTCATACCATTCGATCGTGGTGCCAATCGTGCTGGCGACGACGGCGCGGTGCAACTGGCGCCGGGATTCCTCGTCGGAGAGGGGCGTGGCCGCGGATTGCATGGCAGCCATTTTGATATCTCCCTGATAAAGGGCGATAGAGAAATAAACGATACGCCCCGCGACCGGTTGCGGCAAGTGCAAGTGGCGAATGACTCGAACGGCGTTCAGGCCTTTCAGTTAGACATCCTGATGTATCGCGATATGACGTGTAATTATCATTCGATGCGGAAGGAGTGGGGTGGCGATCGCGAGCGGGCTGGATCTGACGGCCAGCGGTGCCGTGGGAGCCGAGTCTGCGTGAAGTGCCGCATCATCCGCCGGCTCGTCGCGTCGTCCACGTACACCAGCAGCGTGCAGGCCGGCGCACGGTCCTCGAACCACCGGTGGTCGCTACCGTCGATCTGGATCAGTTCACCGAGGCAAGAGCGCCGCGCTCGCGGCTGGTAGACCTTCGGCGGACGCTGTCGGCGCGGAATCCACAAGCCAGCGTCCGTCATCAGCTTCCTGACCGTCTCCTTGGCCAGCCGAATGCCGTGACACTCCCAGAACTTCTCGCAGGCCAGCGTCGGCCCGAAATCGGCGTAGCGATCGCGGATGATCGAGAGAGCCCGGTCGGCGGCCCCTGGGTCCAGGCGACGGTTGCCGGGACCGCCACGCTTACGCGAAGCTAGTCCACCTGCGCCGGATTCCCGATAGCGGATCACCAGACGTTCGATCTGCCGCACTGTCAGCCCCAGCCGTTCGGCTGCACGGCCGGGCTTCAAGCCCATATCCACCACAGCCTGGATCACCTTCAGACGGTCGAGTTCTCGCATGTTCAATGTCACCAGTGCCGTTCGGTGCATCGCCGACTCCATGATCTGACCGGGAGCCGGCAAGCTTACCGAGGTCCAAACACGACATTTCTAAATGGCTAGAACACGACATTTCTAAAAAGCTACTACAACACAAACTGTCGATAATTCACGTTATGTCAAATTTAGTTCGCAGAGTTACTACAATGATCCGGGCAACCAAAGCATCGCTGTCCCCGGCACCTCGCGCCAGGCAACGGCGTAACAGGCCCGAAATCGCCTCCGTCGAAACGCCTGCCGCGACCAAGCGTTTTATCAGGCCGGCTCCTGCCAAACATCCTCGTATCCTTGGTCGTCGACGATGAAACGCGTGCCGGGCGGCAACCGAAGATACTTGATGACGAGCGGCAGCATTTGCTGAAGATGCTCCGTATGCACCGGCTGATAAAAGTCATCGGCGTCCGAGTATTCGCCGCAATGGAAATACCAACTGATGTTATCGTCCGGGCGACGTTCCAGACGCGTGCCATAAACGGGCATCTGCCCCACTGTCGACGTCGCGAAGGCGACCATGTTCTCCACGGCGGTTTCGTGCAACCCGTATCGTTCGCATACTTCGCGCTGCATGTCTGCTATGGCTGTTTCGTGTTGTGATTCCATCTTTGCACTCCAGGTGTGCGTTCAGATATTCAACATCTTCTTCATCGGATATGAAGGGCCTTTTTCATTGCCCGCGAAAAGCCCGACGCTTTGCCCCCTTGAGATCGAGAACAATCGGGGCAATGCGGTTGCACCGCGGCAATTGACGTTTGCACCGTGACGTCGTTCGTTCCGGTTCGATAATACTCGACCACGAGCGCATCGATATGGTCGGCAACCATCGTTGTGGCTGTCTGATTGCACGCCACGCATGGCTTGCCCTGCACTGACCTCGTCTGCGCCGTGGTCGGTCCGCATTGGGAATTGCGCGAGTACGCCGTTGTGATGCCGGATTTGGGTTTGAACAAGGACTTGTCGGGGATACCCAGGGAGACGATCGGGACCGTGTTCCCGTGACCGTCGATCGTGTTTGCAAGACCATAAGGGTCGATCCAGGCGGCCGGGTTCGGTGCATATCGATAGAGTGCCGAACCTCCCTCGATGCAGCTCGGGTCCTGGCTGATGAACTGCCCGATTCCCGGGTCGAGATATCGATATCTGTTGTAGCAAAATCCGGTTTCTTCGTCGTAGTACTGTCCCTGAAGCCGAATGGGCTGATCGAACGATGGCCAGTCTTTCGGCTGTATCGGCGTGTTGCTCGACCATGTGGCATAACTCGCTTCCCACGCAATTCGGCCACGCTCGTCAACAACGCGGACTGGCGCCCCATTAGGGTCGTTATGGAAGAAGTAGACCGTGCTGACGGGGCGATATGACGCCGGCTGCTGGCGCGTAGCCGACGTCGTGTTCGGAGCGGAATAGTCGGCGATCGCCGTGGGTGACCGAATCTCATCGAGTGAAGGCGCGCCTCCGGGCTCGACACCGGCATGCTCTGACACGGGTGGAGGTATGCGCGAGTCGAGGGTTCGATGAACCACGGCGAGCGGTCGAAACGTATCGGGATAGTGGATCCAGTCCCGTACGTCCCGTCGGATCAGCACACTTTGTGTCTGGCTATTTTTCTCGTCTGACTGGTCGGAGCGGAGTTCGCTTGAGAGGACGTCGCCGTCCCAAAAGAATTGACGAACAGAGGTGTGGCTGGATTCAAGCCGGCGCGACGAAGTGATTTTCCTGATCCGCCGGCGAAATGCATCGTATTCGTACCGTACGCGGAGGTGATGATCGTCGTTGGTGTCGCCTTGCCCGGCGCGACGAGTCGTCAGCGTCTCGGCCAACTGCCCTGCAGCGTCCCACCGCAGAGTAATCTCCTGGTGCGCCTCGCGCTTATGGACGAGATTGCCGGCACGATCGAATACGTAATGACTGTCTTCGTGCACGCCTTCCCGACGCCATGCCGGCGATGCGGTTTCGCCTCGTAGCGCGCCTGACTGGAACACCCGGGTGTTGAGCAGATCTCCGGCGGGGTCGTACGTGAAGCGGCGTGTCGCGCCTGCGCAGTCGATATGTGCGACGACCTGCCCGACCGGATCGTATTGAAACTGCTCGATGCCGGTCCGGGAGTCACGTCGCTCGATCAGGTCGCCGTTCGCATCGTACGCGTATTCGATCGCGAACATTTCCCCGGTATCGGCAAGCAGAGCCTGCCGGGACAAACGTCCCTTGGCTTCGTACGACATTTCGCGTCGCAGCGCGTCACCCAGTCGTTCGTCGCGAATCTGGCCAAGTGCATCCCGTTCGATGATGATTGGCGCGTGTCCATCGATCTCGATCCGGACGACCGCATTCAGTGCGTCATAGTTGTAACGAATCGACTGCTCGACGATTTCACTGCCCGCAACGAGGCGCGTTCGTCGTTCGATTCGATTACCGGTTGCGTCATATCGATTGAAAAGTGTAAAGTCGTCGCCCTGTCGTTCCTCGACCAGCCTGCCGTCGTCGTCATATCTGAATTCGAGGTGAGAGGATGCGGTCGACGCGCGAATGAGATCGCCGTGTTCGTCGTAGTGAAAGCAGTCAGTCCGAACACCGTCGTGTCGGTCGGGATCAGGAATGCGTTTCTCGACGATTCGCCCTAGTTCGTCATATCGATACTCGATGGCCCGGCCACGCGGGTCGACGCTACGCAAGAGTTCCCCGGTCGTCCCGTATTCGTAAACGCGCGACTGTCCCCAGTAGTCGATTTCTTCAACGATTCTGCCGAGCGCGTCGCGCTTGAGCAGATAGGACTCTCCGCGCTCGTTGACGACCTGGGCGAGCTGCCCTTCAGTGTCATAGCGATACTGGACTTCAGTGCCATCGGGCTGAATCCGCTTTGCGATTTCTCCCAGCGGCGTATAGGCAAGACGCGTCACATTGCCGACCGGGTCGCGATACCGCAAGAGATGGCCATCCGGGTCATAGCTGCAGTGAATCTCGCGTCCGTCCCATTCGATGGCGCGTACCAGTCGTCCGCAGGCATCTCTCTCGTAACGATTTTGGTGCCCCGCTGCATCGAGGGAGCTTATGACATAGCCACGTGCGTCGCGTTCGTATTGCGTCGGGTGTCCAAGCGCATCGACCATCGTGGTCAGGTTGCCGTATCGGTCGTAACCGAACGTCGTTACGTCACCTTGCGGACCGGCACAGGACGTCACACGACCTAGTTTGTCGTATGCATATCTGAACGTCGCCTGGGATGGCGTGGTGCGACTCATCAGACGACCGCGAGCGTCCCATTCGTATCGAAATTGACGCCCCCCGGCCCCGGTCACGCAAACCGGCTTGTGATTGCTGTCGTATTCGGCCCGAACCGATCGACCATCCGGCATGAACTGTGCGATCAGATTGCCATTCGCGTCGTATTCCCACCGAGACGTACGACCTATCGGGTCGATACGGGCGCAGGTGCGCCACTGGCTGTCGTAACGATAACTGGTCATGCCGCCGAGCACATCTATTTCGGCGATCGGCACACGACGTTCATTCAGCTGAATGACGGCAACGTGTCCCAGGGATTCGATAATACGAGTCTGGTTTCGAGCGAGGTCGTATTCGAAGCGATAGTCGAGCACCCCTTCGTCGCCCCACGCATGGTCGACGCGCCACGCGCCGTCGGCACTTCGTCGATGGCTATAGTGAAACGAAACACCACTGGCACTGACGTGCCGAGTCATCCGATTGCCGCTTTCATAGTCGAAGCGGCGCGGATTGCTCATGGCATCGAGTGCCGCGACGAGGTTCCGGTCACGATCGTGTTCGTAACGTACCAGCGGATACACGTGTCCGTCAGCGTTGGTCAGTGTCATCACCGCTGTCAGGCCGTCGTGCCCGTCAACGTCGGCATTCGAGCGACATTCGATGCGTCGTCCCGTCAGTCCTTCGATGCCATGTTCGACGATCCGTGACACGTGACCCGACGAACTGCGCTCGAACAGCCACGCATGACCATAGAGGTCACCGATCCAGTCGAGCATCAGCGTTAGTGAGGGCGCGCCGGATAACCTGTCGACGATCGTGTCCCACGGATGCGGCAACAGGAATCCGTATTCGATTCCCTCGTCCGTACGCAATACCAATTGGTTGTCACGAAAGTACAGCGCATGGCCACACTGCCAGTCAGTGGCGCGCGTTGCCCACCCCTCGTGCATGGGCACTTCGTCGAATGCCGTGGCATGGTCGACAAAGTAGATCGCTGCGCCGATTCCGTCGTCGCGCGAAATGAGATTCAAATGGATGTCTGCCGGCGTACTCCATCCGACGCCAATAGTACCGAGGCGTTGCGCACGGCTCGCATAACACCGGGTCCACTCAAGAGGAAGATGTCCGGTAATCGTGAAGTCGTGTTGCGCGACGATGACTTCGCCGGTTGTGACATCAACAGGCTCTGCATGCAGGACGTTGCATTTCAGAAACCCCGGCTTCAAATTCAATTTGTCCGCCAGCGCCTTCGCCCATTTCGACCCCTGAAACGCCTTGAACAACCCCTTCGCCGCCGCGGCCATGTTCATGATCGGCGGCCCGCCGACCAACACGGGCCTTCCTGCCGGAATCGGCAGCATCACCGAACTCGGCATCGACGGATAAGTCCGATCCGTATGCGCGCTGTTATGCGGCGGCGGCTCCATCCCGATCGACCAGCAACTCAACGCCTCCAGCGCCATGTACGACATTGGATCGTTGTTGGCGAGCACCGTCTTGCTGCCCATGAACGATTCCCCGTCATTTGACGGTTCGAACTCGGCCGGCGGCGGGGCGAACGATTCGCCAAGCGGAAAATGCAATCCCGGAACGTGATACGCATGCGTCCCGGCCGTGGCCCGCATCATGCCGTTCACGAAAATCGGCCTGCCACTGCCGCCCCCCGATCCGACGTTCGAGCCAAGATCGTCGCTGATGCGATTCTTGATCTTGTTGGCGGCTCTCGCCAGTTTCACCCCCTCGGCGACAGTGGGGTTGTCCTCGAGGTCTGGTAGCTTGCCGCCGCCGATCAGTTCATTGACCTGCTGGCTCGCTTCATCGGCGAGGTGTTCGAGCTTCTTCGCATCTTCAGGATGATCTTCGATGTACTCGGTCACCTTCTCCTGCACGATCATCATGGCGATGCAACCGACCACGGCCTTCGCCGCCTCGACGTATTCGCGCAGATCGAGCATGAAACCAACGTGCGGATGCGGCAGGAACACCGGCGGCGTTGCCGGCGTAACCAGTACCGAATGAACGTCCACGCCAACAACGGGATCGAGATGCTTGACGGCTGGAAGTGCCACGGTTTCGGTCCCCGCTCAGCGCCCACTGCGCAACGCCGCGACTTTCTCGGTGAGCGTGTTTCGCCGCCGGTCCATCGCGCCCAGTTGCGACACCATCCACTCGACAACCATCGGCAGATTGCTGTTCGCCCGCATCGGCTCGTCGATCATCAATCCAGCATCGAGCGCGTTGAATCCGGCCTCCAGCGCATGTTCACGCTCCCCTGCCCGCTCCCAGCACACGGCACTCATTCTCCAGGCCTCAACCGTCATCAGCCCGTCCTTCGCCGCCGTGGTCGACGCGGCCGCTCGCTCGTAGCAATAAGCCGAGTGCGCATAGTCCTGATGCGTCAGATGCACGCTCGCCTCGCCGAACAACCCGTTCGCCACGAGCTTGTGCCCCGCCGGATGCCCTGCCTCGACCGCGCGCATACCGCTGCTGGCGGCGCTCCGGTAAGCCGCGATCGCCTGCTCCCGATCGCGCCACTTCAGATACGCAGCCCCCGCAATCAGGTGCACGACAACGCATTGATCGAACCACTGCTCGCGCTCCGCGACCTTCAGCGCCGCCGTACGCAGTTCCTCCAGACGAGATGGATTGCCGCCTTCGATCATCTCGGTCAGCATCACGAAGTGCCGTCGAAACTCCCCGCTCGGCCCACGCTCGCCCGATTCCGCCAGTAACTCGCGCGGCACGCTCGCCATCGAATACTTGCCTTGCACGACGCGCACCGCAGCCCGATGGCGTTGCATCAACGCTGCAAACGGCGCGATATCGATACGCGGCACGACGAAGCGCACGCGCTCGACAAGCTGCGGTGCGACCGCAATGATCGACAGCAAATCGTCGATCCATCGGATCCATGCCGTGTCATCTCGTACCTTCACCGGTTCCAGCACGAATACCATCGCCGGAAAAATATCCGGATGGTGCTGCATCAGGCTGTCGGTAACCGCGAACAGATACAACAAGGGATTCTTGCCATCGTCGTAGGGGGCGTGCCAGTCCGCACGCACACCCTGCGCATTGGACGCCTCCCGCCGGCTGTCGTAGAACGCGATGAGTTCATCTGTCAGCGCCGTCGCATACCCTGATTCATTGACGAACGACGCCCGCATCGTTCTGACCGCGCACGACGTCTCGTCCTGGACCTGGAAGTACAATCGCACGAGTTCCGCATCCGTCTCGTCGGTCTGCCAGATCATCAATCGCGCGTCCTGCTCTTTCGCGAAACTCATCCAGTCCGCATGCGCGTCCATGAACCTGCGCTCCACCGGATTGGTCGGCTGCCAGTTCTGCATTCGGTCTGGCCTCCTCAAGGATTCAGTTTCAGGACGGCACCTTCGACCGTGTGCTCCGCGGTCGCTGACGACGTTACCGTCTTGCCGTTCACGCTGTGAGTGTTGGTACCGGTCGATGCGACATTGACACCCTGGATCGTGATCGTGCCGTCGCTCTTCATCACGATGCTGGACATCCCGCAGACGAGCGAAAGCTGGTCGCCGGCGTTGACGGTCACCTGATGCTGCACGTTCGTCGTATGGTTCGCCCCGACGTTGACGGTGTGTTCGCCGCCGACCGTGTGCGTATGCGCGTTCGCGATCGTCGATGTGCGCGTGCCGATCTCTTCGGTGTGCGCCGACGCAACCATCGTCTTCATGTCCTGCGACGTCGTCTGGTACATCTGCCCGACGTTCAGCGTCTTGCCTTCGCCGATCGTTTCGGTCTTGGCATGCGTGACCGATTCCGTGTGGCTGCCGCCGATCGTCGCCTCGCGATCCGACGCAATCGTCACGGTCTCCTTCTTCCCGACCGTTCGCGTCCGGTTTCCCCCCACCCCATGCGTCTCATCCACTCCTATCTGCGCCACCCGGTTCTGCCCGATATTCACCGTCTCGTTCTGCCCCACACTCCTTTGCCGGTTGTTCTTCACCTGCATCGTTTCGTCGTTCCCGACCGTATGCGTATGGTTGTTCCCGACGGAAAGCGAATGATCGGCCTCCGTCTCCGCATCGAAATTCCGTTCCGCGTGCATCCAGAGTTGCTCGGCACCTTTCTTGTCTTCGAACCGGAACGCATTGGCATGCTCGTTCGTCCCGCCCGGCGACGAACGGGACAGCAACCCGCTCTGCGTCGCCCCCCCCGGCAGCCCCCACGGCGGCATCTTCTCGCCGTTGTAAACCCGCCCGGTGACGATCGGCTCGTCCGGATCGCCATTCAGGAAATCGACCACCACCTCATCGCCCACGCGCGGGATCTGCACGCCCCCGAACCCGCCCCCGGCCCACGGACTGGACACCCGCACCCAGCACGACGAATCCTGATTGCTCTGCCCGTACCTATCCCAGCGGAACTGCAGCTTCACGCGCCCATACTGGTCGGTCCAGATTTCTTCGCCGGGCGGCCCGACGACGGTCGCCGTCTGCGGGCCGTTGGTACGCGGCCGCGGCGTGTCGCGCGGCGACCGGTAAGGCAGGCTCGACGGCTGCACGAGCATCATCGTCTGATGCACGACGGCCTCCGCGCCCTGATCGCTCGCATACGCGTTCTCCTGGAAGCGGTACTGGCACCGCACGATCAGGTACTCGCGGTTCTGATCGGCGCGCGGGCAATGTTCGAGCGCGAACAGATAGCCGGGCGCGGCACCCCGCACATCGGTATCGGCGCTCGCCCGCTCGTGTTCGGCCTGCTGTTCCTCGAGCCGCACGCGGCTGTAATGCGCGCCGGGCGCATCGTCGCGATAGCCGCCCGGCCACTCGAACGACGCGAAACTGTCGTGATCGTGGCCGCGCGGATCGACCTTCTGCGACGAAAGATCGGCACGCGGCTTCGTATAGTCGTAGTCGGTGGTCTGGTGCCGGCCGACGCTCACCTCCTGCGCGGGCAGCCAGCCGTCGATGTGCTCCTCGTCGGCGATCGCGGTGCGGTCGCGCGCGATGTACGGAATCGTTTCGTAGCCGGGCAGCACCGTGTGCGACGACATCGCGTCGCCCAGCATCAGCGTATGCGTGTCCTGTGCATGCCGGAACCAGAAGTAGATCCCCTCGAACTCCATCAGCCGCGACACGAACGCGGCATCGGTCTCGTTGTACTGCACGCAGTAGTCGCGCGGCACATACGCCTCGGCGAGGTGGTTCTCGATCGGAAAGCCGTACGTCGACAGCACCTCCTGCACGATCTCGGGCACGGTCTTGTTCTGGAAGATCCGGCAATCGGAGCGTCGCGTCGCGAGCCACAGCCACGGGCGCACGATCAGCTCGTAGCCGTAGTACCGCTCGGCTCGCCGCCCCGCGAGCGACGCGCGCGCAACGATGCCGTTCAGGTAGCGCGTCGACAGGTCCTGCTGTTCGATCCGGACCGTCACGGGCTTGCCGAGCATGTCCTTCAGCGACAGGCTGTGACTGTCGGCGAGCGCCTCGATCCGGAATTCGAACAGGCGGCCGAGTTCGTCGCTGCCGTCGAGCGTATGGAACTTGAGGTCGTCGCCATGCTGGCTGTCGAGTGTGAATACGCGATTCAAGTCGCTTCCTCCTCGTCGAACCGGTACACGAATTCGCCGTCGGCCGCGCTCAGCTCGATCGACGACAGCGTGCGGCCTTCGAGCGTGGCCTGCAGGATCGCGCGGCCGATGCGCGGCATCACCGTATGCGTGAGGATCGCGTCGACCATCCGGCCGCCGGATTCGATCGTCCGGCAGCGCTCGACGACCAGCGCGGTCGCCGCGTCGGTGCAGCGCAGCCGGATGCCGTGGTGCGCGTCGATCCGTTGCTCGATCCGCCGCAACTGCAAGGCGACGATCCGCGCGAGCGTCGCGTCGGTGAGCGGGTAATACGGCACGACGGTCAACCGGCCGAGCAGCGCCGCGGGAAACACGTCGAGCAGCGGCGCGCGCAGTGCGTCGGCGAGCGTCTGCACGGCGGGCAGGCGCTCGGGATCGCGGCACAGCTGCATCACGCGATCGGCGCCGACGTTCGACGTCAGCAGGATCACCGTATGCCGGAAATCGATGTCGCGCCCTTCGCCGTCCTCCATCCAGCCCTTGTCGAATACCTGGAAGAAGATCTCGTGCACGTCGCGGTGCGCCTTCTCGATCTCGTCGAGCAGCACGACGCTGTACGGGCGGCGGCGCACGGCCTCGGTGAGCACCCCGCCCTGCCCGTAGCCGACATAGCCGGGCGGCGCACCCTTCAGCGTCGACACGGTATGCGCCTCCTGGAACTCGCTCATGTTGATCGTGATCGCATTGTGTTCGCCGCCGTACAGCGTGTCGGCCAGCGCGAGCGCGGTTTCGGTCTTGCCGACGCCTGACGGCCCGCACAGCAGGAACACGCCATGCGGCTTCTTCGGATCGTCCAGCCTGGCGCGGGCGGTCTGGATGCGCTCGGCGATCAGTTCGACCGCGTGCTTCTGGCCGACGACGCGCTCGCCGAGCGTATCGGCGAGCTTCAGCACGGCCTGCGTTTCGTCGCGCACCATCCGGCCGAGCGGAATACCGGTCCAGTCGGCTACGACGGCGGCCACCGCGTGCGTGTCGACGGCGGGCAGCACGAGCGGCGCATCGCCCTGCAGGTCGGCCAGTCCATGCTGCGCGGCCGAGAGACGAGCTTGTGCCGCGGCGCGCGCGTCGGTGTCGAGCGCATGCGACGGATCGTCGTCGAGCAGCAACGCGCGGGCATCGACGATCGCCGTCAATGCGTCGCGTTCGGTTTGCCAGCGCGTGTCGAGACGGTCGAGTTCGGCCTGTGCTGCCGAAATCTCGGTGTCGATCACGTCGCGCCGCGCGGTATCGCCGGTGCCGAGCGCGCATTCGC
This sequence comes from Burkholderia puraquae, assembly GCF_002099195.1. GTDB lineage: Bacteria > Pseudomonadota > Gammaproteobacteria > Burkholderiales > Burkholderiaceae > Burkholderia > Burkholderia puraquae. The sequence goes on from NZ_NBYX01000001.1 coordinate 546,375, forward strand.
GTCCGATCCGCGCCTGTTCGACGCGCAGGCTGTCGATCCGGCGGCGCGCATCTTCGATCGGCGCGGGCACCGCGTGCTGGCTGACGGCGACGCGCGCGCAGGCCGTATCGAGCAGGCTGATCGCCTTGTCCGGCAACTGGCGGGCGGGAATATAGCGATGCGACAGCGTGACGGCGGCCTGCAGCGCGTCGTCGAGCACGAGCACGCGATGGTGGGCCTCGAGTTTCCCGGCGAGGCCGCGCAGCATCGTCAGCGCGGCCGCTTCTTCCGGTTCGTGCACGTGTACGAGCTGGAAGCGCCGCGTCAGCGCCGGGTCCTTCTCGATGTATTGCTTGTACTCGGACCACGTGGTCGCGCCGATGGTGCGCAGCAGGCCGCGGGCGAGCGCGGGCTTCAGCAGGTTCGCGGCGTCGCCGGTGCCGGCGGCCCCGCCTGCGCCGACGAGCGTGTGGACTTCGTCGATGAACAGGATCGCCGGCCGCTCGGACGACATCGCTTCGTCGATCACGCCGCGCAGCCGGCTCTCGAACTCGCCCTTCACGCTCGCGCCGGCCTGCAGCAGCCCGATGTCGAGCAGGTACAGCGCGACGTCGCGCAGCGACGGCGGCACGTCGCCGGCAGCGATCCGCAGCGCGAAGCCTTCCGCGACGGCCGTCTTGCCGACGCCGGCCTCGCCGACCAGCAGCGGGTTGTTCTGCCGGCGCCGCAGCAGGATGTCGACGATCTGGCGAATCTCCGGATCGCGTCCGATCACTGGATCGATCTCATCGGCCCGCGCGCGGGCGGTCAGGTCGACGGCGAAGCGCGCGAGCGCGGAGCCGTCGGCGGCGGTGGTCGCACCGCGCATCGCCGTGTCGCCGCCTGGCGGCGCCTGCCCGGCCGGTTGCGCCTCCGGCGAGCCTTCGACGATCGACTGGAGCGCGTCGGCGAGCACGTCGGGCACGATGCGCTCGAATTCGCGCGTGATCGCCACCAGCACGTTGCGCAATTGCGGCGTCTTCAGGATCGCGAGCAGCAGCACCGCGCCGCGAATGCGCGTCGCGTCGTACTTCAGCGTCGCGTAGACCCATGCACGCTCGACGGCGTCGTCGATATGCACGGACAGATCCGACACCGAGCCCGCACCGCGCGGCAGCCTGTCGAGCGCGGCAACGAGCCCGCGCTCGATCACGGCGTCATCGATCCCGAAGTGGCGCAGCACGCGCTGCAGGTCGCCGTCGGGCCGTTGCAGCATCTGCTTGAACCAGTGCGCGAGCTCGACGTACGGATTGCCGCGCAGCCGGCAGAAGCCGGTCGCCTGCTCGAGCGTCTCGTAGAGGAACGGATTCAGTTTTCCGAACAGGTTGACGCGGCCGATATCGGACATGACGGTTCCCGTTTAGGCGGTTTCGCGATGAAGGGGGGCGCCGGTGCGCCGCACGTCGCAGCGGACGACGAGGTCACGCGCGGGGCCCGGTTCGAGCCGCTGCCCGAGCCACGCGGTGCGGCCGATGCCCTGCGGCCCGCCGAGCGCGATCGCCGGTACCGCGTCGGCCGCCAGTTCGAGCTGCACGTCCCAGTCGAACTCGATGCCGACGTATTCGCGCACCCATTGCGCAAGCTGCCGGGCATGCGGGCCGCCCGGCAGGAAACGGCGGTACGCGTCGAGCGACAGCGGGCCGAGCACGATCCGGAACCGCGACTGCGCATCGCGCACCGCGACGCCGAGCGCGACGGCGCCGACGCGCAACGTCGGCCGCGTCGCACGAATCGTGCAACGCTGCGAACGTTCGATCGCAACCCACTGCGGTACGTGCTCGACGATGCGGGCCTCGACACCGAAATGCCGGCGCAGGATCTGCACGAGCCCTTCCGGGTTGCGCGTGTGCCGCACGAGATGGCCGGCATGAAAATAGCGCGCATGCGGCGCGAGCGTGTCCGCGTCGGCTTGCGCGGCCGGTTTGCCGCCCGGTGCCGCCCGCCCGATCAGGCTCGCGACATAGCCGTCGAACCGCGCGCGCTCCGGGCGATCGAGACTCACCGTCGGCTGCGCGTCAGCCCACGCGCGGTAGAACAGCAGGATCAGCCGGTGATGGAACAGGTCGGCGAACGCGGCAAACGTCGGGTCGTCGTGTTGCGCCGCGCGTTCGTGTGCGTATTCGGTCAGGTGCGTCGGTAACGGCCCGTTCGGCCCGAACAGCCCGAAACCATGAATCGCGATGCGCGGTGGCGTGGCGCCGTCGTCGCTCACGCCGGCCAGCATCGACGCCGCGAACGCGAGCGACGGTTGCTGCCCGAGCCGCACCGGTTCGTCGTGCGGCCGGGCGGCATGGCCGAGCGGTGCGCGGCCGGGCGACAGCGCATCGAGCCAGCGCAGCGCCTGGAACAGGTCGTAACCGTGCGGCGCGGCGCGCAGGCGTGCCCACCACGCGTCGCGGCGTGCGGCTTCGGTGCCCGGTGACGTGGCGCGCTTCATATCGCGGGCCGCCTGCCGATGCGCGCCGGCCAGTGTGCGAGCGTGCCGCGTTGCGCGCTGGTCAGCACGCATTCGGCGAACGCGTTGATCGACACGTGGCGCGCGAAGAACTGTTCGAGCACCGCGCCGAGCAGGAACGGACTGTCGCCGGAGAACGCGTGGTCGTCGACGGTCACGTCGACCTGCACGCCGCGCCCGAACATCAGGGGGCCGGACGCCGGCAGCCGGCGGAACACCGGCGAGAACGCCACGCGCAGCACACCGTCGATCTGCCGGCGCATCGCGGCGTCGGCCGGGTCGGCATGCAGGCCGAGCAGTTCGCGCAGCGCATGCGCGCCCTCGTCGTCGTCGAGATCGGTCAGCGTGTGCCGCGCCAGCCCGAGATGGCGGATCAGCCGCCACGCGGTTTGCGCGTCGGCGATCGGCGGGCGTGGCCGCGACGGGCCGCGGATCGCGACGATGCTTTCGACCGGGGCCGATACGCGCAACGTGAACGTGTTCGCGTCGCCGGGCGGCTGCAGCAGCACGAGATCGCGGTTCGTGCACAGCGTGTCGGCCGCCAGGTAGCGCATCGTCTCGTCGTACGGCGCGCACTGGCTGTCGACGAGCGATACGTAGGTTTCGCTGCCGACGTAGCCGGTGCGCGTGCCGTTCGCGCGCGCCTGCGCGGAGACCAGCCGGGGCTCGCGTCGCATCGTGTAGTACGCGCCATGATTGCCGTCGTCGCTTGCGAACGACGCGTGAAACGGCCGGAATTCGCGCGACTGGCCGTCGTCGCGCTGCTCGCTCGCGAGCCGCTGCACCGCATAGACCTCGTAGTCGAGCGGCCGGCTGCGATCGACGACGACATGGTGCTCACGCGCGCCCGGCTGCAGCGGGATGCGATCGGCGCGGCGCGCGAACAGGTTCACGGCCGGCGTGCAGTTCAGCGCGAGGTGTTTGGCACTGACGGCTGCCTCGAGCGCCGCATCGTGGCGGTCGAACAGCACGGTCAATTCGAACGCGTCGCCGGTCGCGCGCGCGAGTGCGGCACGCAGCCCGCCGATGCTGAAGAACAGGAAGCGCGCCGGAAACGCGAAATACTCGCGCAGCAGCCGGTAGCCGTGGAAGCTGCGGCCGTCGTCGGGCAGGATCGCCTGTGCGGGATCGAAGCCCTCGTGGACGATCGCATCGGTGTCGAGCGTGTGCAACCAGCGCGGCGGCTGAACGGGATCGTGACACACGACGCCGAGCGCATGCGCGGCGATCAGTTCGAGCAGGTGCAGCGCGTCGCGCTCGGGGCCCGCCAGATGGAACGTCAGCCGGTCGAGCGGCAACTGGGCGAGTTTGGCGCCGCCGCGCGCCTTCAGCCGGATGCGCAGCGCACCGCGCACGTCCTGCCGGGCGGCGACGGCGCCACGCGGCAGCCACGACGGTGCGCTGGTGACGGTCGCATCGGTCAGTTCGAGCGGCCACAGCGTCAGGTCGTGCGCGGTGCGGAATTCGCACGCGGTCTGCTCGGACGCGGCCGGACGCGCGCGCAGCGCGGTGCCGGCCGGCAACCGCCAGCCTTGTGCGAGGCTGCCTTCGTTCAGCATCGGCGCGAACCGCACGATCGCCATCGACGGCAGCGGCGCGACATAGCCGGGATACACGGCATCGAGCAGCGCCTGCGTGAAGCGCGGAAACTCGGCGTCCATCTTCAGCTGCACACGCGCGGTGAGAAAGCTGAAGCCTTCGAGCAGCCGCTCGACGTACGGGTCGGGCGGCCCCGATTCATTGAGCCGCAGCCGCGCGGCAACTTTCGGGAACTGCTGCGCGAATTCGCCGCCGAGCTCGCGCAGGTACGCGAGTTCGCGGTTGTAGTAGTCGAGCAGGCGCGTGTCCATCGCGTCAGGCTCCCGCCACGGATTGCAGCGACATCGCGCCGGTCTCGAGATCGAGGCCGGAGCGCAGCACGAATTCGAGCGGATGCGGGATCGACCACAGCGTGCCGCGAATCTCGAACAGCAGCACGTTGTGACGCCGCTCGCCGGCGCGGCCGCCCGGCGCGTCGGTCACGCTGCGGACTTCGACGCTGTCGGGCGCGATGCGCGGCTCGAAGCGGACGATCGCATCGCGGATCGACGCCTCGACCGAGATCCGCTCGACGCCCGACATCGGCTTGCCGACGAGCGGCCGCATCCCGTAGTTGAGCACTGACGCCTGCGCCTGCGCGAACGCCGACCAGTCGACGAAGCCGTCCTCGGCGTTGCGCGTGTTGAGCAGCCACGCGAGATCGCGCAGCACGGCTGCGCGCAGGCGTTCGGCGCCGATCCACTGCGCGCCGGGCGCTTCGGTCGCGCGCTGCGGCATGTCGTCGGTGAGCCGGTCGAGCAGCGCAGGCTGGAGCCGGTCGCGCAGGCTGCCCTCCCGGCCGTCGCGGGTTCGCGGGTCGTCCATGGTCGTCTCCGCGCCGTCACATCTCGGTGTTTTCCTTGATGTTCCAGCCGACGGTCACCTCCGCGCCCTTGCCGCCGTTGTCGTTCTGCTGCCAGTACTGCTTCTTCACCTTCGCGGCCTGGAAGCCGTAGTGCATCATCAGCCGGTCGGCGACGTCGCCCGGATCGATGCCCGCGACCTGCGCGGACGTGACGAGCACTTCCTGCAGCGTCACGCGCATGAACTCGACCTGCGTGCCGCCCGTCTTGCACGCGGAGATCTCGACCGACGAAAGATGCTTGCCGTTCGCGCAGTTCTTGATGATCGCGGGTGCGCCCTTGTCCATGTACGCGGCGACGACGAGATCGTTGAAGCTCGCCTTGCCCGCGTTGCCGCCGCTGCCGCTCGCCATCGCGCCCGGCTGGCTCGCGCCCCACGTGAACGACTGGATGTCGGTCCAGCCCTTGTGCTGCGCGTCCGCCGATTCGCCGGTCACGCCGTCCACCTTCATAAACATTGCCACGCCCATTGCCGTCTCCGTTTCAGTGCGATGTCAGGATGAATGCCGCGGTGAATGCCGATCGTTGCCTGCTCCGCCGCTCACTCGTTGGCCGCCTTCGCGGTCGGCAGCCGCGAGATGAGCCGCAGCGATACGGTGAGCCCTTCGAGCTGGTAGTGCGGCCGCAGGAAGAATTTCGACGTGTAGTAGCCGGGGTTGTCCTCGACTGCGTCGACGACCACCTGCGCGGCCGCGAGCGGCTTGCGCGCCTTGGTTTCCTGCGACGAATTGACGGGGTCGCCGTCGACGTAGTTCATGATCCAGTCGTTCAGCCAGCGCTCCATGTCGTCGCGTTCGCGGAACGAGCCGATCTTGTCGCGCACGATGCACTTCAGGTAATGCGCGAAGCGGCAGCACGCGAACAGGTATGGCAGGCGGCCGGACAGCCGCGCATTCGCGGTCGCGTCGGGATCGTGGTACTCGGCCGGCTGGTACAGCGACTGCGCGCCGATGAATGCCGCGAAATCCGAGTTCTTCCGGTGCACGAACGGCATGAAGCCGTTCTTCGCGAGCTCGGCCTCGCGGCGGTCGCTGATCGCGATCTCGGTCGGGCATTTCTGGTCGACGCCGCCGTCGTCGGTCGGGAACGTGTGGCTCGGCAGCCCTTCGACCGCTCCGCCCGATTCGACGCCGCGGATCGACGAACACCAGCCGAACTGCTTGAACGAACGGTTGATGTTCGCGGCCATCGCGTACGCCGAGTTCGCCCATGTGTAGCGGTCGTGGTTCGCGGCGTCGGTGTCTTCCTCGAAGTCGAATTCGTCGACCGGGTTGGTGCGCGCACCGTACGGCAGCCGCGCGAGAAAGCGCGGCATCGCGAGGCCGATGTAGCGCGAGTCCTCCGATTGCCGCAGGCTGCGCCACGCCGCGTATTCGGTGTTCTGGAAGATCTTCGTCAGGTCGCGCGGGTTCGACAGTTCCTGCCACGAATCCATCTGCATCAGCTCCGGCGACGCGCCGGCGATGAACGGCGCGTGCGCCGCCGCCGCGATCTTCGACAACTCGCCGAGCATCTCGACGTCGGGCGGGCTGTGGTTGAAATGGAAATCGCCGACGAGGCAGCCGAACGGCTCGCCGCCGAACTGCCCGTATTCCTCTTCGTAGATCTTGCGGAACAGCGGGCTCTGGTCCCATGCGACGCCCTTGTAGCGCTTCAGCATCCGCGCGACCTCGTTGCGCGACGCCGGCAGTGCCTTGATCTTCAGCAGCTCGTCGGTCTCGGTGTGCGTGACGAGGTAATGCAGCCCGCGCCATGCGCCTTCGAGCGTCTGGAACTCGTTGTGATGCAGGATCTGGTTGATCTGCTCGGACAGCTTGCGGTCGATCTCCGCGATGATCTGCTTCACGCTGCCGTACGCATCGGTCGTCATGCCGACCGTATGTTCGAGCGCCTGCTGCGCGAGCGTGCGCACCGCGCGCTCGACCGACTCGCGCGCCTCGGCCGTCTTCGGCTTGAACTCCTTCTGCAGCAGCGCGGCGAATTCGTCGTGGGCGACGGCCGGTTGCACGGCATGGCGCGTGTCGACGCGGGACTGGACGGGATCATTCATCGCGGGCCTCCGGTTGGGTCGCGTCGCCGCCCTGCGCAGGCGCATGCGGTTCGCGCACGAGCGTCTTCAGCAGGTCGGGATCGTTGATCGCGCGCTCGATCAGCTGTTCGGCGCCGTGCTTGCCGTCCATGTACGACAGCAGGTTCGACAGCTCGGTGCGCGCCTCCAGCAGCCGGCGCAGTGCGTCGACGTTGCGCGCGATCGCGGCCGGCGAGAAATCGTCGATCTGCTCGAACGTCATGTCGACGTTGAGCATCCCCTCGCCCGTCAGCGTGTTCGGCACCTGGAACGCGACGCGCGGCGCGACCGATTTCATCCGCTCGTCGAAGTTGTCGACGTCGATCTCGAGGAACTTGCGCTCGGGCAAGTCCGGCAGCGGCTCGGCACGCTTGCCCGCCAGGTCCGAAATCACGCCCATCACGAATGGCAACTGCACCTTGCGTTCGGCGCCGTAGGTCTCGACGTCGTACTCGATCTGCACGCGCGGCGCCCGATTGCGCGCGATGAATTTCTGTCCGCTGCCCGCCGCCTTGGTTCTGTCCGTCATCGTCCACTCCTTCACATCGATCAGGTTGCGCAGTCCGTCGCCGTCACCCGAGTGGCGGCGCCTTTCGTTCGTTTCATTCGCTCCGCTCGCCGCTCAGCAAGTCCAGCTTCGGCAGGCTTTCCGGCGCGAGATCGCGGATGATTTCGTAGAAGTCGAGCGCGAGCAGCCGCTGGGCACGTCGCAGCAGCAACGGCGCCGGGTGGCTGGGTTCGTGCTGCTCGAAATAGCGGCACATCTTGTCGAGACCGATGCGCACGTCGTCGCGGCTCGTGACCTCGGCATCGCGCCACGCGTGGGCGTTCGGCATCGCCGCCGCTGCGGTTGCCGCGGGGCCGGCCTGGGAGGCGTCGCCGGGCGCGGCCTGCTGCCGGTCGGGCGAGGCCGGTTGCGGCTCGGGCAGCGGCACGTCGCGCACGATCCGCCGCAGTGCCTTCTCCGCGTCGCCTTCGTCGGGCGCCCATTCGCGGCCCAGCTTGTCCACCACGCACACACGGATCGCCTCCAGCGCGTGGAGTGCCGCGCGCGCCGCGTCGAGCGGCGTCGTGCCGTCGCTGCGCGTGGCCGACAGCGCGGCCAGCAGGCTTTCGCGGCTGCCGGCCACGGGGCTGCCGGTATCGTCGCGGCCGTCGAGCAGCCGTTCGGCGTCGCGCACGCTCGGCCCGCCGTCGAACAGCGGCTGGCGGCGCGCCGCGCGCGCGCAGTCGTGCGCGCCGGCTACCTCGGCGAGCGCATTCATTCGCAGCGTCGGGTCCGGTTCGCCGTCCGCGTCGAGCCGCGGATGCAGGTCGTCCCAGCGGCGCTCGAGCAGGTTCGCGACGAGCGCGAGCGCGTCCGCATAGCCGGGAATGCCGTGCTGCTCGATCCAGCTTCGCGCGAGACAGGCGACGACGCGCAGGTCCTTCGTGCGCGCCGACAGCGCCAGCGCGAGCCGCTCGACCGCGCGCCAGTCGGGCGCTTCGGCCGGGATCACGGTGTCGCCGTATTGCTGCTCGGCGCGCGGCGTCGCGCGCTCCTGAAGTTGCAGGAACTCGGCGTCGTATTCGAGGTTCGCGCCGCACGGCGCATCGGGCGCGACATCCGCGAGCAGCTGGCCGATCAGGTCGGCGCGCGGTGTCGCCGGCACGCCGGGCGGCACCGTGGAAAATGCGGCGGCCAGCGCCGCCTGGCTGACGTCATTCGAATGCATAGTCGATGTTGACTGGTTTGCTGCCGAAGTCGATCGCCACGGTGCGGTGCAACGGCGGCAGCGAGCCGTTGCGGATCTCGATCACGTAGACGCCCGGCGTCAGCGATACCGAACGCAGCGGCGGGCTCGCGCCGCGCCGTGCGCCGTTCACGTATACGTCGCCCCATGGCCGCACGTTGAAACGCACCTGCACGGCTTCCTGCGCCTTCGGCGGACGCGTTTGTGGCTCGGCGGGCAGCACGTTCACGGCGGCGATGGCCGTCTGGTTTTCCGGCGGTTTCGGCGACGCGGATGGCGCCGAAACCGGCGGTACGGCCGCTTCGGACGGCGGCACGTTGACGACGCGCTCCGACGCGTCGAGGCTGCCGGCGGGCGCGATGGTCGAGCTGGAACCGGCCGGCGGCGGAGCCGGGTTCGTCGCGGTGGTCGCAACCTGCGGCGCGGGAGCGGCGGCTTCAACGGCAGGCGAGCTGGCCGGTTCGGCGGCGACAGGTGGCGGCGGAAACTGCGAGGACGATCCGGCCGGCAGGCTGGACGGCGGCACGACGGTCGGTGTCGGCCCCTGCTGGGCCAGGGTGGCTGACGGCGTGCTCGAGGGCGGTGGCGTGCCGGCCTGCGGCTGGCTCGCGGCGGGCGCGGCCTCGTCGGCGACGCGGGTGGGCCGCGACAGATAAGTTGCGGCGAGGCCGGCGGCGATCAGCGCGACGAGCGCGCTGCCGACGTAGACCGGCAGCCGGCGGTTGCGCGATCCGGCGGTGGCCTGGCCGCGTTGTGCACCGGTCGGCACGGATGTGCCACCTGATGACGAAGCCGATGCGGCGGGATGCGGTGCGGTCGTACCGGCGCCGCCGGCAGCCGCGGCCGCGTTCGCATTCCCGGACCCTGCTGCACCACGCGCACCGACGTCGGCGTCGGTACTCGTGGATCGCGTACCGGCTTCGTCGGGTGTGTCAGTTCGTGCAGCGGGCGGTTCTTTCGCGCGTTCGACGTTTCCGTTCGGCCCTTCGGATTCGACCGGTTTTTCAACCGGCTTTTCAACCGGCTTTTCAACCGGTTTCGCAGCCGGCTGAGAAGCATGCGATGCAGACGCTGCGAGCGAGCCCGCAGCCGCAACGGCAGCGCCTTGTGCTGTGGTTTCGGACGTCGAAGGCGCATCGGCCTCCGGCTTGGCGCCGGACACACCAGACGATGCGGATGCCGTATCCGTGGGCGTAGACACATGATCCGCACCACCGGCTGCCGACGGCCGTCCATCCGGTGCAGCGTTGCCCGAAGCGGTCCGGCTCGCGCCGATCGAAGCCGCAGCGGCAGCCGACGCCGTGCCGGATGCAGCAGAAGTCTCGCGCTTCCCTTCCCCGCCTCTGCCTGCTTCAGTCACCGGCGGCACAGCCGCCGCACCATACCCGCCACCCGTCCCGAATTCCCGCAACCCGAGCTCCGCCGCGAAGGCCGCGACCGATTCCGGCCGGTCCGGAATCCGCAACTGCAGCGCATGATCGACGGCCGCGAGGAAGGCTGGGCTGTACACCTCGCCAGCCGGCAGGTCACGTGACGCGAGCGGCCGGTACGTGTCCTTGATGCTGCGCACGACCGCCGCGGGCGGCAGTTCGCCGGTGATCATCGCGTGCATCACCGCGCCGAGGGCATAGAGATCGGTCCACGGCCCCTGGCTGAACGCGGGATCGTCGGTGTACTGCTCGATCGGCGCGTAGCCGGGCTTGATCATCATCGCGCCGTCGTCGACCAGATCGCCGATCCGTTTGCGCGCCGCACCGAAGTCGAGCAGGATCGCGCTGCCGTTCGGGCGGATCAGCACGTTGTCGAGCGCGACGTCGCGATGGAAGCACTGCGCGCGATGCAGCGTGTCGAGCGCGCCGAGCAGCGCGCCGACGATATTGCGCAACTGCGTCTCGCTGATCCGCATCCCGCCGTCGAGCAGCTGCTTGAGCGTACGCCCTTCGTAGAACGGCATCACCATGTACGCGGTGCCGTGGCTTTCCCAGAAATGCAGGACCTTGACGAGCCCCGGATGATCGAATTGCGCGAGCAGGCGCGCCTCGTTGAGGAATGCGCCGCGCCCGGCGTCGAAGGCCTGCGCGAACCGCTCGGAGCGCAGCGACACCGTATAGTCGCCGCCGCGCGTGGCCAGCATCGACGGCATGTACTCCTTGATCGCGACCGCGCGCCGCAACGTACGGTCGAACGCGCGATAGACGATCCCGAAACCGCCGATGCCCAGCACCTCGTCGAGCTGCAGTTCGCCCAGGCGATGGCCGAGCGGCAGCGGCCGCACCGTGAATTCGGATGCGTCGCCGCGTGTCGCCGTGTCGTGCTCGTTGTCTCTCGATCCAGCGTCCTTCATCTCCACCACCTCTCGAAACCGCGTCCTTTCCGCCCGCCGCGCCGGGTGGCCCGCCGTCCCTCAGCCGGGGCGCTAGCTGCCGCCGAACAGCGTCAGGAACAGCGCGTTGTCAGGCGTGCCCGTATGCGCATGCGTGCGCAGCGGCGAGCCGTCCGCGCGGTTGGTCCACCAGAAGCTGGTGCCGCCGTGCGGATCGAAGTAACCGGACAGGCCCGGCCACGCGGCCGGGGCCGGCCGTTCCGGCGGCGGCGCCGGCATGCCGTCGACGATGTCCGCGTACTTGTCGTCGCCGGGCGCGAGCCGCACGCGTTCGAGCATCTGCTCGAGATCGCCCGGCGCGCGCGCATGGCGGATCGCGTCGAGCAGCGCCTGGCCGACCTGCCAGTAGAACGCATCGGCGGCATCCGGCAGCCCGTTCCAGTAATCGGCCGCGCGCATCGGCAGCGTGACGATCACCGGGTAGTAGCGCCCCACGCGGTCGCAGCTCGGCGCGAGGCAGCCCGGCTGCACGCACGACGCGCCGGCGCCCGCCGGAATCAGGAAATTCCAGACCGGCGCGACCGTGTAGTGGCGCTCGATCTCGTCGGCGCCGCGCTGGCGCATCGCGGCCATCCCCTGCTGGAGCCAGCGCTCCCACCACAGCGCGAGCGCGTGCGGCAGCCGGCTGTTCACGAAGTCGCCGGCGCCGGGAATCTTCCCGTACCAGGCCGGCGCAGCGCCGTCGGTACGCGTGAACGGCGGTGTCGGGCTCATGGCTTCGGCGGGCATGTAAAGGACTCCATCTGGGGCAGCCTGAACGGGTTGCGGACACTGCCCGCATTCACTTGCAGCACGATCGGTTTGCCGTCGACCGTGAAGCGCGCAATCATCTGGTCGGAGCCGCGCCCGGCCGACACGGCCGCGCGGTCGAACAGCCGGTGCAGCGCCCACGGCCCGACGGCCGAGAATCCGTCGGTCGCACCGGCCTGCCCCGACACCTGCAGCCGCACCTGGTTGCTGCCGCGCGGGCCCGGCCAGTCCACGGCGCTCTGCACGAGCGGGCCGTGCGCGTAGCGGACGATCTGCCCGTCGACGTCGAGCACCATCTCCGTGATCGCCGGGTCCATTTCGAGCGGCTGGATCTGCACCTTCAGCTGCGCGGTGCGCGCACCACCGCCGAAATAGGCATCGCGGATCACTGCCGCCTTCTCGAACGACGACAGCATCGCGGCGGCCGACGGATCGGCGTCCGCATTGCGGTTCGCGAAGCGCCACGGGTGCGACGTCGTATCGACGATCGACTGCAGGTTCTTCTGGAAGAAGTCGTCCATCAGGCCGCCGGGTGCGAACATCTGCGCGAAATCCGCCGGCGCGACGTCGCGCGACGATCCGCGCGCGAACGGATAGCGGCCTGCGATCGCCTGCCGGCAGAAGTCGCCGACGTTCGCGCCGGCCCGCGTCGCGACGCTGCGCTGCTCGACGGTCGCGACGCTGCCGTTCGCGACGTTCGACAGGTCGTCGAGCACTTCGCGGAACGGCGTCGGCAGGCGGCCGGCCTGGGCGCGCAGCCTGGCGGGCGCGTCGGACGGCGGCGGTTGCGCGCCGCTCCTCAGCGCGTCGTCGGTGGCCGTCAGGTACGTGTACAGCGCGTCGATCGACTTCAACACTTCGTTGAACGCCTGGGCCTGGTCGCCGCTGCCCGGCGCGAACGCGCGCAGCCCGGCGAAGTGGCTGTCGACGATCTGCTCGGCGCTCGCGGGCGCCGCCGCGGACGCGCTCGAATTGCTTCCCTGGCCCGCGAAGATCTGCGACAGCGAGCTGCGCGCCTCGTCGACCTTGTCCTGCGCGCGCGCGGCAAGATTGCGCGCCCCGCCCGGCGCATCGCCGAGCGCCGTGTCGCGCGCGAGCGCGACCATCAGCCGCGTGAGCGGCGAATCGGCGGACGACAGCGCGCGCGCCACCTGGATGCTCTGCGCGAGCGTCGCGGTGCGCTGCAGCTTGATGTCGGCGAGATAGTCGTCCCAGATCTTCAGGTAGTCGTTCAGGTAGAGCTGGCGGATGTCGCGCGCCCATGCAGCCGCGTCGTTCGGCCCCGGAATCTCGGACAGCCCCAGGTTCAGCACCCACACTTCCTCGCGCCCGTAGGCGTCGACCTCGCCGGCCAGGCGCGGCGCGAACACGTTGCGATAGCCGTTGCGCGTATAGAGGCCCGGCACGCCTTCCGACAGCGGCTTGCCGCCCTGGCGGCGGAACACCAGTGAAGCATCGGGGCCGACTGCCCGCGCGACGCTGAAGTCGAACGCGGAGGTGGCCGGCCGCAGCGTGAGCGTGAGCTGCCGGTACAGCCGCTGCGAGAACGGCACCTGCCGCAGCCGGTCGCGCACGTCGGCCACGAGCCGCTCGTTCATCGGATACGGCGACACTGCGACGCGGCCGCCGAACAGCGCGGCGAGATGTGCGCGCAGCGCGGTGCGTTCGGCGGGCGAGAAATCGGGCGGCAGCGCGCGTTCCATTTCGAGGTCGACGACGGCCTGCACGAACGCGGGATCATAGTGCGCGCTGTCGTACAGCATCAGGTAGGCCTTCAGCGCCGCATACGCGTACTCGGTCTCGTCGGGCCGCGCGTCGCGCAGCGCGGCCTCCATCCGGCGTGCGGCAATCGGCAGCAGCACGTCTTCGAGCGCACGCCGGTACTCGGCGTCGACGGCTTCGTCGATCTTCTCGCCCTGGAACAGCCCCCACCGGTACGCGAGCGGCGGATGCTGCAGGTCGACGCCGCCCGCATTCGCGAGGCCGCCGAGCGCATCGAGCACGGGCAGCAGGCGGGCGACGTCGGCCGCATCGGAGAATGTCGCACCGGCGATCTGCGCATCGACGGCCGGCACACGCGCGGCGATCTGGTCGAGATACGCGCGATTGTTCGAATAGCTGCGCAGCCACGCGAACAGCACGGCCACGCACACCAGCGCGAGCAGCACGTAACCGGCGATCTGCAACACGCGCCGCTTCTGGTGCCAGCGCAGGTCGCTGCCGGCGAGCGCGGCTTCGCGGAAGATGTGCTCCTGCAGCAGCGACTTCAGGAAGAAGCTGCGCCCGGTCGAGCCGACCTGCGCGACCGGCGGCACGCCCTCGATCTTCAGGAAGCGCTTGATGCCGCTCATCACGCGGTCGAACGCGGTGCCTTCCTGCGTGCCGCTCGTCAGGTAAACGCCGCGCAGCATCGGCATCGGTTCGTAGCTCGACACGGAAAACACCTCGGCGACGAACTGGCCGAGCATGTCCTGCAGGTCGGCGATCTGTTGGGGCAGCAGGTACGTCATTTCGCGCTGGCGTGCGTCGGTCTGCGCGGCGAGCAGTTCGGGCAGCCCGTCGTTCAGCCGCTGGTGCAGCAGCCGGTATTCGCGGTCGAATGCCGCGCGCAGGTCGAAGCCCGGCGCCTCGCTTTGCGCGAGCGGGAACGTGAAACCCCACACCTGCGCACATTCCGTGCGGCCGTAGCTGCTGAAATACTCGGCGAAGCCCGCGAGCAGGTCGGCCTTCGTCACGAGCAGGTACACGGGAAAACGGATGCCGAGCTGCGCGCGCAGTTCGAGCAGCCGCTTGCGCAGCACCATCGCGTGCTGCGTGCGCTCGGCTTCCGACGCACCGAGCAGGTCGGCGACGCTGATCGTCAGCATCGCGCCGTTCAGCGGCTGGCGCGTACGGTATTTCTTCAGCAGGTCGACGAAGCCTTTCCACTCGGCCTCGTCGAGCGCGCGGTTGCCCTCGTGCGTCGTATAGCGGCCGGCCGTGTCGATCAGCACCGCATCGTTCGTGAACCACCAGTCGCAATGCCGCGTGCCGCCCACGCCGCGAATCGCCGCGCGGCCGAACTGCTCGGCGAGCGGAAAGCTGAGCCCGGAGTTCACGAGCGCGGTGGTCTTGCCCGAGCCCGGCGCGCCGATGAACACGTACCACGGCAGCTGGTACAGATACTGGCGCGACATCCGGTCGAACCAGCGCGGCAGCCCCTTGCGCACCGCGTCGGCCTGCCCGAAGCGGACTTTCTTCAGCAGCGTCGCGGCTTCGTCGAAGCGGCTGCGCAACTCGTCGAGCTGCGCTTTCGCCGGATCGTCGGCGGTGGCCGGCCCCGGCGCGGCCTCGCGCAGCTGGTTCAGCAACTGCGCGTTGAGGCGGCCGGCGCGCCAGCTGTGCCAGGCCACGCGCGCGCCCCACGCGATGAACAGCACCGCGATCGTCAGCCCGCGCGCCCAGCCGCTTTCGAGCGGCCGGATCTCGGCGAACGCGAACAGCGGGCCCGCGAGCCACACGAAGCACGCAAGCACGACGAGACCGGCGAAGGTCCAGATCTCCCGCGACGGCAATGGCCGGACGAAACGCGCGACAGCCTGGTTCATTTCAGTTGGCCCCCTGCGTGGCGCTCGCGCCGACGGCGGCACTGCCGGGCGCCGGCAGCAGCGTGATCTCGACGCGCCGGTTCAGCGCGCGGTTCGCCGGCGAATCGTTCGGTGCAACCGGATCGAGCGTGCCGCGCCCTTCCGCCGCGAGCCGTTCCGGATGGTCGAGCCGCGCGGCGATCATGCCGCGCACGGCTTCCGCGCGTTCGCGCGACAGGTCCCAGTTCGACGCGAAGCGCGCCGTATGCACGGGCGTGTCGTCGGTATAGCCGGTCACGCGCACGTTGCCGGGCACCTTGTTCAGCGCATCGGCCACCCGCGCGAGCACCGGCACGTAGCGGTCGATTACCGACGTCGAGCCAGACTTGAACAACCCGTCGCCGCGCAGCACGATCACGCTGCGATCGGCGTTGTCACGCACCGACACGAGGCCGGCCGCGATCTCCGGTGCCAGGAACTTCGCGATGCGCGGCGCCGGCGCCGGGCGCGGCGGCGCCTGCGCGGGCTGCAGCTTCGGCACGTGCAGCGCGTCGATCGATGCGAACAGCCGATCCGAATGCCCGGCGAGCGCAATCCGCAGCCCGACGAACACGCCGAAGCCGATCAGCAGCGCGAGCGCCACGCATACCCACAGCGGCACGACGAAGCGGCGCGCGACGTCGCGCGTGACGACGTCGCGCCAGTGCGGCGACAGAGCCGGTTCGAATTCGCCGCGCACCGAGCGGATCGTCTGCGCGAGCTGGCGGCGCAGCGCGTCGAGCTGCGCGTGGCCGTTGTCGAGTACGCGATAGCGGCCCTCGAAGCCGAGCGCGAGACAGAAATACAGCAGCTCGAGCAGGTCGAGATGCTGGCGCGGCTGCTGCGACAGGCGTTCGAGCAGGTGGAAGAATTTCTCGCCGCCCCAGGTCTCGTTGTGAAACGACACGAGCAGGCTGTGCGACGACCACACGCTGCCGCCCCACGGCGTCAGCGCAGCCGCTTCGTCGAGGGCCGTACACAGGCAGTAGCGCGCGCCGATGATCGCTTCCGACGGCACGCCGGCCTCCTGCGCACGTGCCTCGAACTGCCGGATCTCGACGACCAGATGCTCGCGCAGCCACGCCGGATTCGGGTGATGTACGGTCGAGCGAATCTGCGGCACCAGGTTGAGCAGCGGATTCGCGGCTGCGACGAGCGGGTTCGTGCCGCTCGCGGCCCAGCGCCCGGGGCGCGGCTGCGTCGCGGTCGGGCCGGCCGCTCCCGCCGCGGCCGGATGCATGCCGCCCGGATTCGGCGGCACGAATCCGCCTGCGCCGGGGGAAATCGAGTCGGAGGAGGTATTCATCGCGTCACCCCGCCCTCACCCGCGTATCGCCCAGAACTCCATCGAGAGCCCAGGGAATTCGCCGGCGAAATGAAAAGCGAGACCGCCGGAGCGTGCCAGCTGCTTCCACAGGTCGCTGCCCTTGTCGATCTCGAAGTACGTATGGCCCGCGTGATACGGGATCTGCCGCGGCGCGACCGGCAACTGGCGCATCGTGATGCCCGGCAGCTGCAACTGCACGAGATCGCGGATCCGCTCGACCGGCCCGAGCTTCGCCTGCGCCGGAAAACGCGCGCGCAGGCTGTCGGCCGGCACGTCCGCGCGCACCGCGAGCACGAAGCCGGCCGTGTCGCGCAGCGCGGGGTCGGCCAGCGTCGCGACGCGGATGCCGTTGCCCGCATCGCGCAGCTCGATCTGGATCGCGTTTTGCTCGAGCACCGTCGATAGGGACCGGCGCAGCTCGGTCATCAGTTCCGCGAAGCTCGTGCGCAGGTCGTCGTGCACGTAGACGGCGAGCGATTGCGGGCGCCGGCCGGCCGCCGTGAACGTGCTCAGGTCGCATGCGAGCTTCAGCCAGTCGCAGAACAGCGCCTCCGGATGGGTCGACACGTGCTGCTGCGCATGCCAGGTCAGCGCGAGATAGCGGTTCACGAGCTGCAGCAGCAGGAAATCTGCGACTTCCGACACGCCGCCCCGCCCGGGCTCCGACAGCCGTTCCGCGAGCGCTTCGCTGCGCTGCGTGAGCAGCCCGTGCAGCTCGCGTGCATAGGCCAGCAGCACGGCGTCGTGCTGCGCGACGAGGCGCGGCGGAATGTAGCCGTCGTCGACGAGCAGCCGCGCGTCGGTGCGCCGCTCGACGATCCGTGCGACGCCGAGTGCGTGCCAGTCGCCGGTCAGCTCGGCTTCGAGCATCAGCCGCACGTTCAGGCGGCCCGTCTGCAGCAGCGCGGGGCCGAGCGCGACCGCGTTCGCGTCGGCCACTTCGTATTCGCGCACGACGTAGCGTGCGACGTCGGTACTGCCGTTCGTGCCGTTTGCGGCATGGCCGCCGCCGGCACCGAACGACACCTCCTCGCCGCCGCCGCGCCACAGCGGCAGCGCGAGCACGACGAGCTGATCCTTCGCATCGGCCGGCACGTCGAGCGGTTCGGGGAGATCGTCCGGATGGGCCAGGTCGAACGGCGTGCCGTCGCGCATCACCCCCGACGCGGTGCGCAGCGCAACCTTGCCGAGCGCCAGTTGCTCACGATCGAGCTCCAGCGTGTCGAAGCCCCAGTAGAAGCCTTGCAGCGGCAGGCAGCGCAGCGCGACGTAGCGTTCCCAGTGCCGTTCGAGCTGCTGGAAATGCTGCGGCCGCAGGAACATCCCCTCGGTCCACACCACCCGCTGGCGGAGCGCCGCGACCGGTGTCGCGGACATCGTCGGTTCGGTCATGGGCGCCCCTTCGCATCGTTCAGTGCGATGCCGCCGTTCCTGACCGCGATCGCCAGCTTCAGCTCGCCCGGCGACGTCTGCCAGAACTTGTAGAGATTGAGCTGCTTCGCACGCGGCAGCGGCACCGTCAGCCGCCAGCGGTTCTTTTCGAGCATGCGGTATTCGGCGACCACGCCGATCGCGCCGGCCTCGACGTTGCCGCGATAGTGCAGCGTGCGCGACTCGCCCGGCCGCAGGATCACGCGGTCGGTGCCGAGCAGGTCGGCACCGAGCACGTTCTCCGGCTTGTCCTGCAGCGAGAAGAAATCGGCGCTGTCGAACGACGCCGCCGCGCGGAGCTGGAACACCTTCAGCACGATCGGCGAAGGCTTGCGGTTCGAGTCGGGGTTGACGTCGGGCGCAACGTCAACCGTGATCGCATACGGCACCGCCGCGGCATGCTCCGTCGCGCCGCATCCCGGCAACAGCATCACGCATCCCCATACGATGAAACTGCTCGACCGCCATTGCATATTCCACCCTCGCCACCCAATAGCCGCGCGCCGGTTTTCGACTTCGAAACCGGATGATCTGATTGAAAAAAGGGACAATTAATTGATCGGTAACTGTGTAGCCAGCATATCCATCCATTGCAATCCATGTCGGCAAATTATTCTTGTAAAAAGCCGGGTCATATCATTCAGGGTTTTTGAAAGTCGCTTTTGGCGAAATGATGGGTAATTGAATTTACGTTGGTAAATTAATGGCACAAGTTAATCCGGCCGATGTGCCTGGGCAGCCCGGTTCCATGGCGTGGACACCTGTCGGATGGGCGCGGGGCGCAAGCTGGCCGGCCGCCGAGCCAGGGGCACTCGCGACGCTGACGGTGGCCAGGCTATTCGTTTTGCACGAACGGACGGTCCGGTTTTCCGTGCATTGACGTGCGCTGGCCAAACAACTGACGAATCCGAAAAACACAGCGAACTATAGGCCGTTTTTACGGATTAACAAGCACTGAAATTCGTAGTCGATTCTGCATTCATGTGGAAACAGATTGCCCAAATGAAACAAAACGTAACAGCTGGTTCGATGCTTATGATTGGCACTAGAATCCAACAGCGCCTGTATGCCACCTTCCAATTACGCCAATCTTTAATTCAATAATGAAAGGTCGTTCATCGCTCGTTCTTTTCCTCGGCGCATGGTTGCTGGGGGCCGGCGGGTGCAGTACGTCCCCGGCACAGTCGGCTGCACGCGCGACAGTCGATAGCGCGCGCGCCGCGTACGACACCGGCGACTACGGGCGCACGATCGCACTGCTGAGCCACGCGAAGGAGATCGACGGCGCCGACCCCGACACGCAGGTTGCCGCGCACAAGCTCCTCGCGTTCAGCTACTGCGTGACGAACCGCATCACGCCGTGCCGTGCCGAGTTCTCGAAAATTCTCGACCTCAACCCGCGCTTCGACTTGTCCCCTGCCGAGAAGGGGCATCCGATCTGGGGGCCCGCGTTCGAATTCGCGCGCCGCAGGCATGCGTCGTCATCCTGAACGAACCGGCTTCCACGCGAGCGCTTCACCGAGCGACGTATGACATGCAACTGATCGTGATCGAACATGCCGGCGAGCCGGTCGAAAACGACTCCTACGACGCCGTCGTGTTTCATCCGCCGGGCGGCACCATCGGCCGGGCCAGCGACAACCATCTCGTGTTGCGCGACGACACGCGGCAGATCTCGCGGCTGCAGGCGCTGCTGCAGGTCGGCGACGACGCATGCCTGCTGAAGAATCTGAGCAGCGTATCGACGATCGAAGTGAACCGCGAGCCTGTCGGCTATGCGCAGGAGCGACCGCTCAACACCGGCGACATCATCCGCATCGGGCCGTACGTGCTGCGCGCGGAACGTGACGATGGCGACGACGGCGACGATGCGCCGGTCATCGACATGGCGACCGATACCGGCACGCACGTCGATACGCAGGCCCCGGCGCGGGCAGCAGCGGCGCCCGCACAAGCATCGCCTTCACGTGTCGATACGAAAGGCGCCGGCAACCGGCTGTGGGGGCTCCTCCAGGATCGTCTCGCCCCGCGCGGCAAGGCGGCGGATGCCGGTACACGGCCACGCGGCCCCGCACGTGCGGACGCAGCACAGCCGGCAAACCACGCGGCGCAGGCCGTACCGCCCGCGCCTTCGCAGCACGACCTGCACCAGCTGTCGACCGATCCGCTCGACCTGTTCGCGCAGTCGCCGGGCGAGTTCGGCGCATCGCACACGGCGCCGCGAGTCGATCGCGGCAACGCGGATCGCGAAGGGGCGGCCGCGACGCAGGCCGACCATGCGCCCGAGTGGACGCAGCACGTGCGCGTGCAGCCGGCCACTGCGCACACCGATGCGCGGCCGGCCGACGAACCGGCGCCGCATGCGGCGCGTGCGCCGACGCCCGATGAACTGCTGAGCGCGTTCTTCGAGGGCGCGGGACTCGATACGGCCGCCGAATCCCATCAGTGGTCGGCCGAACAGTTGTACATCGCGGGCCAGTTACTGGCGCTGTTCGCGAACGGCACGGTCGAGCTTCTGTCGTCGCGCAGCATCCTGAAGCGCGAGGTGAAGGCGCACATGACGATGCTGCTCGATCGCGAGAACAACCCGCTGAAGCTGCTGCCGGACGGCGGCGCCGTGTTGCGGCAGATGTTCGGGCTGCCGCTGCCGGGCTTCATGTCGCCGCAGAGCGCGGTCAGCGACGCGTTCCAGGATCTGCATGCGCACCAGATCGGCATGGTCGCCGGCATGCGCGCTGCGTTGATGGACCTGCTGACGCGCTTCTCACCGCAACGCCTGCGCGAGCGGGACGACGCTATGCGCTGGTACGAGAAGCGCGTGCCCGTGCTGTACAAGGCGAGGATGTGGGATCGCTACGCGGCGACCCATCGCGACACGGTGTTCGCGATCGAGGACGATTTCGCGTCGGTATTCGGCAAGGCGTTTCTGGCGGCGTACGACGCGGAAGTGGAAAGCTATCGCGGCAGCGGCCGGCATTGAGCGTCGAACGGAACGGCCGCCGCCGGCAGCGGGCGAGGCGTGCCGGCGGTGGCGTCAGGTGTTCGCCTCACGCGAGGCGACCTTGTTTCGCCCGGATTCCTTCGCGTGGTACAACGCCTCGTCGGCCGCCTTGATCACCGACTCGACTGCCCCTTCCTGCCCCGGTGCCCAGCTTGCCACGCCGATGCTCGCGGTGACGCGCCCGAATTCGCTTTCCGCATGTTCGATCGCCAGCCCGTCGATGGCCGCGCGAATGCGTTCGGCGATCTCGGTGGCGCCCGTGGCCGGCGTATCAGGCAGGATCACGACGAATTCCTCGCCGCCATAGCGGGCTGCGGTGTCCGCGGGCCGCCGGATGTTCTCGCCGATGCACCGTGCAACCGCCGCCAGCGCGTCGTCGCCGGCCTGGTGGCCGTACGTGTCGTTATAGGCCTTGAAGCGGTCGACGTCGACGAACAGCAGTGAGAATACCGAGCGGGCACGGCGTGCGCGGCGCCATTCGAGGTCAAGCACTTCCCCGAACGAACGGCGATTGTTGAGCCCGGTGAGGCCGTCGGTACGCGCGAGCATGACCAGTTCGGATTCGGCTCGCATCCTGCGCCGCAGCTGTGTGCCCAGCATGAAGGACAGCGCGATGAACGCCGCGCCGAAGGCCGCCACCAGCGCGCCGATCGTGATTGCCCGGCGCCGCCAGGCGGCGTAGATGTCCTGCTCCGCCTCGGCGACCATGATGATCAGCGGCAGGTGCGGCAGCGTCTTGAAATAGTACAGGCGGCGCACGTTGTCGATCACCGAGGTCTCGATGAACGAGCCTTCCGGCGCAGTCTGGAAATGGCGAAACGTTGCTGCCTTGCTGATGTCGCGACCAATGGTGTGCACGTCGTACGGCTGGCGCATGAACATGATGCCGTTCGTGCCGATCAGTGAAATCGCGCCGTGCGAGCCGAGCGCGATGCCGGCAAACAGCGTGTGGAAATATTCGAGATTGACCGCGATCATCACGATGCCGCCGAACGAGCCGTCCGGATTCGACACGCGGCGCGTCAGCGCCACGCTGAGCGAGCCGCCGCGCAGGCGGGACGCATAGGGCGCGCTGATGTAAAGCCCGGCGTCGGGATTGTCCCGGTGAACCGTAAAGTACTTGCGGTCGCCGAAATTGCCCCGTCGCGGCACGTCGTTCTCCGAATCCAGGATGATGTTGCCGGCCGAATCCAGCACGAGCATCGAGCCGAGAAATTGCGCCGTCATCGCGTGATCGAACAGGACGCCGCGGCGCAAGGCCGGCGAGGCCGCCATGACGTCCGGGCGCTGAAGGCCCTGGATCACCGCCTCCAGCGACAGGCCGTACAACTCGATATTGCGTTCGATATCGCGCTCGGCGACGAGCGCCAGGTTCCGCGACGTATCGCGTGCGCGATCGAGCGCGTCCTGACGGCTCTGAAACAACTGCAACACGCAGAGGCCCATCAGCGCGCACGCGATCAAGGTTCCCACCAGCACAACGTAGTACGGCGCTGCCGACCGCGGATGCATCCGTTTCCTCTCAGATGGGGCCGACGCTGACGCACCGGTCGTTATGGTTTGTTCTGAATAACCTATACCAAAAAGTGCGGCGTTCGGGTACGAGGTGCAGCCCGTACTTGCAAGGTTGCTGATGACGTGACCTGAGCGGTATCGAGCGGAGCGTGTTCCGCGCGGGCCGGCACCGGGTGCCGACGCCCATTCACCGAGGGGTGTGGTGTGGCGTGTGTCGTCGCTGATGACGGAATTGAAACAATCCATCCGCAGCGACACGCGTATTGAAATGCCCGGCCGGTTGCCGTTCGAATGCACGGCTGGCGGGAAAAACCGGCGCGAGACCGGGCGTACCGCCCGGCCCGCGCCGATCGCGCGCGCCACGCCAATGGCGCCGCGCACGCGATCGATCGACCATCAGACGGACGTCAGACGGCCATCACCGTCACCGACTTCGTGACGAGGTACGGCTCCAGCGCTTCCGGCCCGCCCTCCGACCCGTAGCCCGAGTCCTTCACGCCGCCGAACGGCATTTCCGGCCACGGCGTCGCCGGCTGGTTGATCCACAGCATCCCGACTTCGAGGCGCTGCGTGAGCAGGTGCACGTTCGCGAACGAACGCGTGAATGCGTAGCCGGCAAGACCGAACGGCAGACGGTTCGCTTCCGCGATCGCATCGTCGAGCTTGTCGAAACCGCGGATCGCCGCAACCGGGCCGAACGGCTCGTTGTTGAACACGTCCGCTTCGAGCGGCACGTTTGCGATCACGGTCGGCGCGAAGAAGTTGCCTTCCGAGCCGATCCGCTCGCCGCCGGTTTCGATGCGCGCGCCGACCTTGCGCGCGTTGTCGACGACCGACGCCATCGCGGTGAGCCGGCGCGGGTTCGCGAGCGCGCCGAGCGTGGTGCCTTCCTCGAGGCCGTTGCCGACCTTCAGCCCTTCGGCATGCTTGACCAGCGCGCGCGTGAATTCGTCGCGGATGCTGTTGTGCACGAGAAAGCGCGTCGGCGAGATGCAGACCTGCCCCGCGTTGCGGAACTTCGCGCCGCCGGCGGCCTTCACCGCGAGCGCGACGTCGGCGTCCTCGGCCACGATCACCGGCGCGTGCCCGCCCAGTTCCATCGTCGCGCGTTTCATGTGCAGGCCCGCCATCGCGGCGAGCTGCTTGCCGACCGGCGTCGACCCCGTGAACGTGACCTTGCGGATCACCGGGTGCGGAATCAGGTACGACGAGATTTCGGCCGGATCGCCGTACACGAGGCCGATCACGCCGGCCGGCACGCCCGCGTCGACGAAGGCGCGCAGCAGCGCGGCCGGCGATGCGGGGGTTTCTTCCGGTGCTTTCACGAGGAACGAGCAGCCGGTTGCCAGCGCGGCGCTCAGCTTGCGCACGACCTGGTTGACGGGGAAATTCCACGGCGTGAAGGCGGCGACCGGGCCGACCGGCTCCTTCACGACGGTCTGCTGCGCGCCGAGGTTGCGCGGCGGCACGATCCGGCCGTACACGCGGCGGCCTTCGTCCGCGAACCATTCGATGATGTCCGCCGCCGACAGCACTTCGACGCGCGCTTCGGTGAGCGGCTTGCCCTGTTCCTGCGTCATCAGCTGTGCGATCGCGTCGGCGCGCTCGCGCACCAGCGCGGCCGCCTTGCGCATCGTCGCCGCGCGCTCGTGCGCGGGCACCTTGCGCCACGCCTCGAAGCCGCGTTGCGCAGCGGCGAGCGCACGGTCGAGATCGGCGATGCCCGCGTGGGCCACCTTGCCGATCGCCTTGCCGGTCGCCGGGTTCACGACGTCGATCGTCTTGCCGCTCGCGGCGTCGACCCACTCGCCGTCAATCAGCAGTTGCGTATCCGTATAAGTCACGTTAGCCATCCAGACACCCCTACATTGCGTCGATAAACGCGCGCTGCCGCAAACGGCCGCGCGCCGGTTGACAGAAAAATGCCAGGCCGCCGGGGCAGGCACGCACCCGGCGGCGGCGATGGCGGGCACGCCGCCACGCCATCGTTCCGCATGAAGCCGCGCTCAGCGCGCGGCTGCCGTCGCCTTGCGGAGTTTCGCGACGTCCGCCGCCTGCACGGCCGGCGCGCCGTTGTTCCAGCCCGCGCGCATGAACGTCAGCACGTCGGCGATCTGCCGGTCGTTCAACTGGTTCGAGAACGCCGGCATCGGATACGCGGACGGCACGCCATCGATCACGAGCGTCTCGCTGCCGTTCAGCGTCACGTTGATCAGCGACGCGGCATCGGCTTCGAGCACGTTCGGATTGCCGGCGAGCGGCGCGAGCAGCGGCGCGTAGCCGCGCCCGTCCGCGCCGTGGCAATGCAGGCAGTAAGCGTTATACACCTTCGCGCCCGGATCGGTTGCCGGCCGGCCCAGCGCGACCTGCGTCACCTTCGGATCATAGCTGTACGGCGGTGCGCCCGTGCCGCCCGCCGCCGGCAGCGATTTCAGGTAACGGGACATCGCCGCCAGATCGTCGTCGGAGAGCGCCTGCGTGCTGTGGTTGATCACGCTGACCATCGAGCCGAACGCGGTCGCATGGCGGTTCGCGCCGGTCTTCAGGAACTGCGCGACCTCGGCCTCGTTCCAGCGGCCGAGCCCCGTGTTGTGTTCGCCGGTCAGGTTCGACGCGAACCAGTCGTCGATCGGCGCGCCCGACAGGAACGCCGTGCCGCCTTCGTCGAGCGCCTTTTCCTGGAAGCCGACGCCGCGCGGCGTGTGGCACGACCCGCAGTGCCCGAGCCCCTGCACGAGATACGCGCCGCGGTTCCACATCGCGTCCTTGGCCGGCTTGTCGGCATACGGCGTCGTATCGAGGAACACCATGTTCCACAACGCGAGCGGCCAGCGCATGTTGAGCGGCCACGGGATGTCGGACGGCCGGTTCGCCTGCTTCACCGGTTCGACGCCGTGCATGAAGTACGCGTACAGCGCCTTCACGTCGTCGTCCTTCAGCTTCGCGTAGGACGGGTAAGGCATCGCCGGATACAGGTGATGGCCGTCCTTCGCCACGCCCTTGCGCAGCGCGCCGGCGAATTCGGCTTCCGTATAGCCGCCGATGCCAGTCTCCGGGTCGGGCGTGATGTTGGTCGTGTAGATCGCGCCCATCGGCGTGACCATCTTCAGGCCGCCGGCGAACGGCGTGCCGCGCGGCGCGGTGTGGCACGCGACGCAGTCGCCCGCTTTCGCGAGATACGCGCCGCGCGCGACGAGCGCGCTGTCGGCCGGTGCCGCCTGCGCGGCATGCGCAGTCGTGCCCGCCAGCAGCGCAGACACGGCGAGCAACGACGTGCCGAGCATCTTCAGGGTGAGGTTTTGCATGTTCGTCGCTCCCTTCAAGCCGACTTCAGCTGGTCGCCGACCGGCAGCTTGCGCAGCCGCTTGCCGGTTGCCGCGAAGATCGCGTTCGACAGCGCCGCGGCCGTGGCGGCCGTACCCGGCTCGCCGATCCCGCCCGGCGCTTCGCCGCTTTTCACCAGATGCACCTCGATCGGCGGCGTTTCGTTGATCCGCAGCATCCGGTAGTCGGTGAAGTTGCTCTGCACGACGCGGCCGTCCTCGATCGTGATCTCGCCGTACAGTGCGCCCGTGATCCCGAAGACGATGCCGCCCTGCACCTGTGCCTCAATCGTGTTCGGGTTGACAACCATGCCGCAATCGACCGCGCAGACGACACGCTTTACCTGCACCTCGCCGTTATCCACTGCGACGTCGACGACGATCGAGAAGAAGCTGCCGAATGCGTGCATCACCGAGACGCCGCGCCCTTGCCCCTTGGGCAGCGCCGGGCCGCCCCAGCCGGCCGCCTTCGTCGCGACGTCGAGCACGTTGAGCGCGCGCGGCGTCTTGCCGAGCAGCGCGCGGCGGTATTGCACGGGGTCGGTCTTGGTCTGCGCGGCCAGCTCGTCGATGAAGCTCTCGACCACGAAGGTGCCGCGCGTCGGCCCGACACCGCGCCAGAACGCGGTCGGGATATGGCGCGGCTCCTGGCGCACGTAGTCGACGAGCTGGTTCGGCAGGTCGTACGGCAATTCGGCCGCGACCTCGACCGCGTCGGGATCGACGCCGTCCTTGAAGGCGGGCGGCGCGAAACGGGCGATGATCGACGAGCCGACGATCCGGTGCTGCCACGCGATCGGCTTGCCGTTCGCGTCGAGCCCGGCCGAGATCCGGTCGTAGTAGTACGGGCGGTACATGTCGTGCTGGATGTCTTCCTCGCGCGTCCAGACGACCTTCACGGGCGCGTTGACCTGTTTGCCGACCTTCACGGCCTGGCCGATCATGTCCGTCTCGAGCCGCCGGCCGAAGCCGCCGCCGAGCAGGTGGTTATGCACGACGATCCGGTCGGGCGCGAGGCCCGTGAGCTGCTGCACGGTATCGCGCGCCCGCGTCGGCACCTGCGTGCCGACCCAGATCTCGCAGCCGTCGCCGCGCACGTGCACCGTGCAGTTCACCGGTTCCATCGTCGCGTGCGCGAGGAACGGCTGTTCGTAGACGGCGTCGACGCGCGTCTTCGCATTCGCGAACGCGTTGCCGACGTCGCCATCCTTGCGCGCGACCGCGCCCTTGCCGTTCGCCGCGGCCTGCGCGAGATCCGCGACGATGTCCTTCATCGACACCTTCGCGTCCGCACCTTCATTCCATTTCACGACCAGCGCCGACGCGCCGCGCTTCGCGGCCCACGTGTGATCGCCGATCACCGCCACCGCGTTGTCGACGCGCACGACCTGACGCACGCCGGGGATCTTCTTCGCGGCTGACTCGTCGACGCTCGCGACCGTGCCGCCGAACACGGGGCTGTTCACGATCACTGCGTACAGCATGCCCGGCAGGCGCACGTCGAGCCCGAATTGCGCGGTACCGTCGACCTTCTCCGGCGAATCGAGCCGCTTCGCGGGCGTGCCGATCAGCTTGAAATCCGCCGGCTTCTTCAGCGCGACGTCCTTCGGCACCGGCAGCTTTGCCGCAGCATCGGCGAGTTGGCCGTACGACGCGCGCCGGCCGCTCGACGGATGCTGCACCTCGCCATTCGCGGCGCGGCAGGTGGCCGGATCGACCTTCCATTGCTTTGCGGCCGCCGCGACCAGCAGCGTACGTGCGGTCGCGCCCGCGCGGCGCAGCGGCTCCCATGCATAGCGCACCGACGTCGAGCCGCCGGTGAGCTGGCCGCCGAGCAGCGGATCGAGGAACAGTTTCTCGTTCGGCGGCGCATGGTCGAGCGTCACGCTCGACAGCGGCACTTCGAGCTCTTCCGCGATCAGCATCGGCAGCGCCGTGTAGACGCCTTGCCCCATCTCGACCTTCGGCATCACCAGCGTGACCTTGCCGGCACGGTCGATCTGCACGAACGCGTTCGGTGCGAACACGCCGGCGCGCGCGGTTTCATCGCCGTCGCCGCCGATCACCGAACGGCGCGCATCGTCGCCCGCAGCCGGCAGGCTGAAGCCGAGCAGCAAGCCGCCGCCGGCCGCCGCGCCCAGCGACATGCCGAGCTTGAGGAACGAGCGGCGCGATACGCCTGTGCCGGCCCGGCCGGCTTCGATCAGTCCTCGCGACATGTCACGCCTCCTTCGCGGCTTGCTTCACGGCCGCGCGAATCCGGTTGTACGTGCCGCAGCGGCAGATATTGCCAGCCATTGCCGCGTCGATGTCGGCGTCGCTCGGGTTCGGGTTCGACGCGATCAGCGCGGTGGCGGCCATCACCTGCCCCGACTGGCAGTAGCCGCACTGGACGACGTCGAGCTCGCGCCACGCCTGCTGGACCTTGTGACCGGCCGGCGTCGCGCCGACGGCTTCGATCGTCGTGATCTTGCGGCCCGCGACCGCCGCGACCGGCAGCACGCACGAGCGCGCGGCGACGCCGTCGAGATGCACGGTGCATGCGCCGCATTGCGCGATCCCGCAGCCGAACTTCGTGCCGGTGAGGCCGACGACGTCGCGCAGCACCCAGAGCAAGGGCATGTCGTCGGGGGCGTCGACCGAGCGGGCTTCGCCGTTGATGTTGAGGGTGATCATTCAGCCTCCGGGGCCGGTGTATTGGGGAAGCGGCGCGAACAATGCGCCGCGTGTTGTGGTCCTCGCCGCCGCGCGCCGTGCGGCGGGTGCCGCGCGGCCCGGGTGGGAGCAAGCCGCGACGGTGGTGCTGCGCGGTTATTCGGCGACGTCGATGCCCGACAGCACCTTGATGACCGGCGGCGCGGTGAACCAGTCGGCCGACTTCGTACGGAATTCGCCGAAATATGGGCTCGCGAGGTGCGCGTCGAAGGCCGCCTGGTCGTCGTAGATCTCGTACAGGTGCAGGTTCGGCGAACCGCCCTGCTCGCGGAACAGGTCGTAGCGCCGGTTGCCCGGTTCGGTGCGCGTCTTGGCGACCAAGCTGCGCAGTTCGGCCTCGGCGGCCTCCGCGTGTTCGGGTTTCACGAACAGGGAAGCAATCACGTGAAGCGCCATCTTGTCACTCCTATCGAAACGGAATTGGAAAAGCCGGCCGCCTGCGTCATGCGACGCCGGTGGCCGGTCGCTTGTTGCTGCGCGCCGGTACCGTCGTGTCAGGCCAGTTCGTCCGGGCCCACGCGCACGACGACCTTGCCGAAGTTCTTGCCGGCAAGCAAGCCGATCAGCGCTTCCGGCGCATCGGCCAGATCGGGGACGACGTCCTCGAGCGTCTTCACCTTGCCCTGCGCGACCCATTCGCTCATTTCCTTCATGAACGGCGCATAGCCGGTTGCATAGTGATCCAGGATGATGAAACCCTGCATCCGGATGCGCTTGCGCAGGATCGTGCCCATCAACGCCGGCACGCGGTCGCGGCCGGTCGACAGCGCGGTGTCGTCATACGCGGTGTCGTTGTAATGCGCGATGATCCCGCACACCGGCACGCGCGCATGGTCGTTGAGCAGCGGCCACACCGCGTCGAACACGGCCCCGCCGACGTTCTCGAAATAGACGTCGATACCGTTCGGACACGCGTCCTTCAGCTTGGCGGCGAACGCAGGATCGCGGTGGTCGACGCACGCGTCGAAACCGAGCGTATCGGTCACGTACGCGCACTTGTCGGCGCCGCCCGCGACGCCGACCACGCGGCAGCCCTTCAGCTTCGCGATCTGACCGACCACCGCGCCGACCGCGCCGCTCGCCGCCGCGACGACCACGGTTTCGCCGGCCTTCGGCTCGCCGATCTTCAGCAGCCCCGTATAGGCGGTGAAGCCCGGCATGCCGAGCACGCCGAGCGCATACGACGGATGCGCGAAGTCGCGGCCGAGCGGAATCAGGTCGCGGCCGTCGGACAACGCATAGTCCTGCCAGCCGGCGCCGGCAACGACGAGATCGCCTTCGCGGAACGCGGGCAGGTTCGATGCGACGACCTGGCTGACGGTGCCGCCGACCATCGCCTGGCCAAGTTCGGCCGGCGCGGCATAGGACGGCGCGTCGCTCATCCGGCCGCGCATGTACGGGTCGAGCGACAACCAGACCGTGCGCAGCAGCACCTGGCCGGCGCCGGGCGTCGGCACGTCACCGGTCTCGGCGCGAAAGTTGTCCGGCGTCGGCGCGCCGACCGGGCGCGAATTCAGGACGATCTGGCGATTTGCGGTCTTGCTTTGCGGCATGTGAGCCTCCGTCAACAGGGTGGACGTGCTTCGTGGGCACGATCGAATCAGGGATGGGCCAGCAGGAGACGCGCGCATGCGGCAGCGTCGGCGCTGAGGCCGTCGCGGCTGCGTGCGTGCGGTTGAAACAATCGGGACAGCGTAACGCGGCGCGGCACGTTCGTCATGCGTATTTGAGTAGACCAGTCGTCTAGAATCAGGGTAAAAACAAGGCGCGCCGCTGCGCGCCCGGGTTACGGCTGCGTTCCGCCCTGCTCGACCGGCGGCAGGTTCAGCATGCGCCGCGTTTCGACCATTGCTCTTTCGAGCGGCTTGCGGTTGCGGTGAATCTTTTCCAGCAGCGTCGCGCCCAGCCACAGCTCGTAAAGGATCGCGGCCGTATGCGACGGATCGGCGACCCCGCTCAGCGAGCCGTCGGCCAGCCCGGCCTCGATGCCGCCCGCGAGCCGCTCGATGATCTGGCTCGTGCCGTGCCGCAGCACCGCGCGCATCGCCTCCGACAGGTCCGACACTTCCGCGCCGAGCTTCACCGCGAGGCACTTGCCTTCCGGATCGTCCGCGCATTGCGTGTGCAGCCAGTTGCGCCAGTACGTCATCAGGCGCTCGGCGCCCGTGCCGGCCTGATGCTTGAGCAGGTTGTCGAGATGCGCGAGATAGCCGTCGAAATACGATTCGAGCAGCGCTTCGCCGAATGCCTCTTTCGAGCCGAAGTAATGGTAGAACGAGCCCTTCGGGATGCCCGCCGCAGCGAGAATCTCGTTCAGACCGACCGCCGAAAACCCCTTGTGGAGCATGATCGGCTTGGCGATATTCAGGATGTGCTGGCGGACTTCCGCGCCTGAAGATGCATTCATGATGGCGTATGGTAGCAACGATTAGACCGGTCGTCTAGTAACGTCGATCCGGCATGTTGAGCGGCACTTTACCCGATCCTCGCCAGTCGCCCAAACGCCGCGCCGGCATTCCCCCCTCTCCCGCGTTGCCGCGTGCGTGGCGTCATACGCATGACTCGGTTTCGTCGCGGGCGTTTCATCGATCTCCCGCATAAATACGCGCGGCGCATGTGCCGGCAGCCGGGAAGCTTCGGCCGGCATTGCACACGTGTGCAATGCGCCGGATCGTCCGCTGCCGCCTCTCGAACCCGTGACCAGGAACGCCCATGACCGCTTCGAAACCCGAACGCCCGTCCGCGCCGAATCGCCGGCGCTTCATCCAGCGCGGCGCCGCGCTGACCTTGTCGCCGCTCGTCGGGACGCTGGCTGCCTGCGGCGGCGACGGCAACCCGACGCCCGCGTCGTCGTTTGCCGCTGCGGGTGCGGCGGATGCATCCACGCGCAGCTACGGCATCGCCGACCGCTCGATCACGATCAACGTCGTCAATACGATCCCGTCGACGACGCTCGCGTACGGCAATGCCGCAAGCCAGAGCGGCTCGCTGCCGCAGGCGTCGCAAGCGCAGGTTGCGACCGGGCAATCGACCGCCGTCAGCGCGTCGAACAGCTGGGGTGATTGCACGGGATCGTTCAGCATTGCCGGCGGCGACGCGTCGTTTGCGATCTCGTACACGCATCCGTTCGGGTCGCAGCCGACCACCGTCAGCGTCACACCGTCGGCCGGCTACGTGTCGGGCGCCGACGCCGCCACGTTTCCCGGTCACGACTCGGTGGCAAATCTCACGCTGTACCGCGGCGTTGCGACCGCGAACGGCGCGTGGGTCGTCCCGCTCGCGCAACTCGCGACGCCGCCGGCCAACAACTGCCAGGATTTCGCGAACAGCATGTTCGGCAGCAACGTGCGCACGGCTGCGGCGATCCAGTCCGCTTACCAAAGTACCGGCCCGCTCGGCTATGTGCCGCCGGCCGACTTCAGCGGCGGCCAGCTCGCGGGCTTCGTCGCGCAATGGGTGCAGCGCTGGCAGAACGGCGCGGCGTATGGTGTGCTGCCCGCTGCCGATGCGCAGCTCATCGATGCGCTGAAGCAGTACGTGTCCGGCGCATCGAACGCAGGCCCGCTGACGATGTGGGTGCCGCAGATCGCGTGGCAGGCCGGCTCCGATCCGGCGGTGTTCGCGCTGTCGGGCTACCGCGCGTTTCCATTCGCCGATGCGCAGGGCAACTGGAACGCGGGCACGCTGTCCGCGTTCCTGACGCTGCTCGCGGCCGGCTCGCATATCGTCGCGATCAGCGCGGCGAGCGACCTGCCGGCGAGCGTCACGATGCAGGCATTCGACAGTTTCATGGGAGCGAGCGGGCTGACGACGTCGACGGATATCGGCAACTCGCACTACGCGTCGGTCCTGAACACGACGGGTCGCTATTACCTGAGCGTCGGCAGCGATTTCGCGCCGGCGAACTGCGGGTTGATCCTGTCGTTCCTGTACGGGCGCACGGTGAACAACCTGCTCGCGGGTGCCGGCACGTACAACACGTTCATCCAGCTGGAAGGCTGGCAGGCTGGCGGTTCGCGGCATAACGCCGACTATGCGACGTATCAGCAGACGCTGTGGAACATCTCGACGTATGGTGCGTCCGCGTATAGCGAGAAGCGCGCGACGTCGATCTTCCTCGCGCCCGCCGGGTGGACGCCGCAGGTCTACCAGACGACGCGGATGATGCCGTACGTCGGCGCCTATGCGCAGTCGAACGGTACGCCGCAGAGCTGGCTGAACACGTCGCTCGTCACGATTCCGGCGGACGCGCCGGCGCTGCCGTCGCGGTATGTATCGGGTTGATTTGTATTGACGGGCGGGCGATCGGGGGGGAGCGGTCTCGGTTGCTTGCTTGCTTGCTTGCCTGCTTGCCTGCTTGCTCGCTTGCCTGCTTGCCTGCTTGCCTGCTTGCCTGCTTGCCTGCTTGCTCGCTTGCTCGCTTGCTCGCTTGCTCGCTTGCTCGCTTGCTCGCTTGCGAGCTTCGAGCTTCGAGCTTCGGGTGTGCGTCGCATTCGGCTGACGCGCGCTTGTGGCTTTGCCGTCAGCGCGGCGCTTCGTCGACGCGCTTTCGCGTGCGCGCCCTCCGCTCGTCTCGCTGCGCGGCCGGTGCCGCCTTCGAACCGCGCAGCGGCGACCGACGCGCGAGCACCGTCATTTCGCGCCGCAGCGCATCGAGCTCCTTGCTGCGTGCCACATCGGTCGCCTGCGCGCCGTCGAGCTGCCCCTGAAGCACGCCGCATCGATGCAGCGCGTCGCCGAGTTGCGCCTGAAGCGCGGCCATGTCCTTCCGCTGCTGCGCATCGCGTTGTTCGTTGCGTGAGGCCGCCGCATCGAGTTCCTTTTGCAGCCGCGCGGCCGCGAGCCGCTCGCGATCGATCTCCTGAAGCGCCCGCTTCTCCGACGCGCGCAAGCGTTCCTCGGCACGGCCGGCGTCGTCGCGCAGCCGGTCGAGCTGGGTGGTGAAATCCGCGCGTGCCTGCGCAAGTGCGCGGTCGCCTTCCACGTTGTCGGCCGTCAGGCGCTCGATCTCCGCTTGCAGCGCTTGCCGCGACGCGTCGTCCGCCGCCCTCGCCTGCTCCAGTTCCTGGATGCGCACCTGCGCGGCCAGCAGCGCGGCTGTGCGTTGCTCCAGCGCGATTTCGGTGCGGGCCAGTTCGGCCTGCAATGCTGCGACGTCCGCCCTTGCTGCCGCCCGCTCGGCTTCGACCTCCGCGCGCAGCGCGTCGAGCGCGGCGGACGCATCGGCGCTCGATCGGTTCCACAGCGCCGCGACCAGCTCACCGGCGGCCGCCCGCAGATCGGCCGGCAGGTCGGGATGCTCGATGCGGACACGACTCTTTTCCCGCAACTCGGCCCAGAACTCGCCGAGGACGGCCGTTGGCGTACTCATGCTGCCCTTGCGAACGAGCTGGTACAGGCGGTTCGCGGTGGGCGTGATGCCGAAGCGGAAGAACAGCAGTGCGCAGGCTTCGCGATACAGCTCGCGGGTCTTCGGGAAGTCGGCCTTGAGGCGCTCGATTTCGGCGGTCAGGCGGGATTCGTCGGCAGCGAGATCGGACATGGCGGGTTCGGTCGGTAATTTCGTTAATAATATAACGTAAACCGTCAAATATCCGATTACCCGGATCATTAAATTTGACATTATTTCTATAATGTCGAGATTGGTGCGTATCGGTCCGGCGCTTCGTGTAACGGACGTCTGTTTGCACAATTTTGTAACCGCCGTCGTGGGTGCTGGAATGTCCGGCATGATCCCATGCCTTATCCGGCAGCCTTATCCAGCAAGGCTTAGCGGCTTATCGCCACTCGCATAGAAGTGAACTGAGGCCGGAGCTTGCCGCTTGAAGATGCCTCCGCCTGTTGGGCGGCTTGAGGCTGCGATCGTCGCAAATTTGTGCCCACGTGACCGATCGGCTAAGACGGTCGCAGAGTTGCCGTGTCGAAGTTCGCTTATCACATCCCGCTGCACCGCCAGGCAGTCATGTATGCGCGCGACGGCGTCGAGATCGATCCCGGCGCAATGGGGTATTGGATGGGCAGCATCACGGCGTTGCTCGCACCACTGGTCGACGCCGTGCGCCGCTACTCGTTGGCCGGCGGGAAGGTTCACGCGGACGACACGCCGCTGCCGGTGCTGGCGCCTGGCAACGGCCGCACAAAGATGGGCCGTCTATGGATCTACGTGCGCGATGATCGGCCGAGTGGCTCCGACGAACCGCCGGCGGTCTGGTTCGCCTACACGTCCGATCGCCGTGGTGATCCTAGCCTTCGGAGTGTTTCACGGTGCACATCAACTCGGCTTCGCAGGCCACTTCGCCGTCCACGGTCGCGTTAGCCTGGAATTTCCAGATACCACGGATGCAACGCACCACGGAAACGTTCAGATGGAGTTGGTCGCCTGGGCGCACCACGCGCTTGAATCGCGCGCCGTCGATCCCGACCAGGTAATACAGCGCCCCTGCCCTCCGCTCCGTGTCCGCGCCGAACGTCAATAGGCCGGCTGACTGGGCCAACGCCTCAATAATCATGACACCCGGCATCACCGGTTGCCCAGGGAAGTGCCCCACGAAGTACGGCTCGTCGATCGTCACGTTCTTGAGGGTTTTGATTCGCGTCTGCGGCTCGAATTCGAGCACGCGATCGACCAGCAGAATCGGATACCGATGCGGCAGCAGCTCCAGAATCTTGTGGATATTGATGTCGGATGCGTTCATGGTGATTTGTCTTCGTCGTGTTTGTGCGGAGCCCGGTAACCGCGGCTGCCCCGATTTAGGCTCATTTGAAAGTGAAAGCTTTCGGGCCGCGGCTCCGATGAATAAGGGGCGTCAATTCGCATCGTGCACTTTGAAGTTCGAACATAGGGCATTTGTTCTTTAAGAATTCTCAGCACGCAACGCGCTCAGTCACGCGGTCGCGCTCCGGTCTGAGATCGGAGGAAGTCGTCGATGCCATCACAGGCAAAGCGGCGGCCCGTAGCGATCGTCTGCGCGTGCACGTCGGTATTCGCGTACCGCGACGACCGCAAGATCGCCGCGCGGCACCACCCTCACGGTAAAGTCATAGCCGTCGAGGTATTCGCGCACGAGACACGCGAGTCGGTCGTTCACACCGGCCTTCGTCCTGCACGTGAGCACGCGGTGCGGCGCCCGAATTCTATCCGTCGTTCCGATCGCACGGGCAGCGTACGACAATCGGGAACAATCGATCACAATTGAGCACACATTCGCCGCAGATTCCGGATAGTCGCGCCACGCGATCGAACCTAGACTCCGGGCTCCGCCACTCTTGTCCCGATATTGTGCGTCCATCCCTGCGCTCCTTCCGCTATTGCATGCCGCTTGCCGGCCTGACGCTCTCTACATTGGCCCACGCCGAAAACCAGTACGCGATTTCACTCGGCGGCGGCTTTGCCCCACGCTACCAGGGCAGCAACCAGTATCGCGCCGTCGTCTCGCCCTCGTTCTCCGCGATGTTCGGCAACGGCTTCTTCATCGACACCAGCGCCGGCGCAGGCTACCGTCTGAACCTGCCGAGCGGTGCGTTCGTGTCGGCGGCAGTGAGTTACGCCGCAGGCCGTACTGACGAAAATCGTTTCGAT
This sequence comes from Burkholderia puraquae, assembly GCF_002099195.1. Classification (GTDB taxonomy): domain Bacteria; phylum Pseudomonadota; class Gammaproteobacteria; order Burkholderiales; family Burkholderiaceae; genus Burkholderia; species Burkholderia puraquae. Next base: position 582,719 of record NZ_NBYX01000001.1, read on the forward strand.
CTGCCGGGTTCGGACCATCTGAAGGGGATGGGCCGGATTCCGGGCGCGGTGGTCGTCGGCATGCGGGCGGGTGTGAAGCTGCTGGATGGCGGCGAATTGAGCGTCGCGGTTGACGCACCGGTCACGCACACGTCGCGCGGCTTGTCCGGCCATGTCGATCTCGCGGTGCCCGTGTTCGAGGCTGGACGTCACGATGTCGTGTTGACAGGCAGCGTGCATGCGGGCACGGGGCGCTACATGCAGAGCTTCTATGGCGTGACCGACGCGCAGTCGATGGGCAGCGGATTCAGACCGTACTCGACGAGCGGCGGGGTCGACAGCGCGACGTTGTCGCTTGCGTGGAAGTGGGAGATGTCGCGGCACTGGTCGGTGCACGCGAGCAGCGGCTTCACGCGCCTGCTAGGACGCTACGGCGACAGCCCGATCGTCCAGACGCGCAGCAACTACTATGGAATGGCCGGAGCAACGTACAAGTTCTGAAGCGTTGATCGACAATCCTTAAATTGAATTGCCAGCCATGGCCTTTGTAGTGGTGACCTGCCCCCGGTCTGCACGTACGCCGACCGTCTCGACGAGCTCGCCGGTCACGGTGGTTGTCGTCGAGCCCGATTCTTCATACGCTTAGGGATCGTTCCTGCCTGGAGACCCGAAATGGTGGACGTCAGATTGAACGTGCCGATGGTCGATCAGAGCGGCGTCAAGAAGACCAAGTCAGGATCCAAAGCACTGAAAAACGCATGCTGGTATGCGGCGGCGTGCATGGTTTCGTACTTCCACCGCCCCGGGCCGCGTCTGGGCATTCCGGCGCTATGGCAGGCGGACCAGGGGCTTCCCCCGTCGAGAATCCCCGACCTGTGCGCGGCCGAAGGGCTCGTGGCGCTCAACCAGCCGACGGTCATTACGCCCGAGTGGCTGGCCGCGGTGCTGACGGAGTTCGGTCCGATCTGGGCCGCGGGGCATTTCCTGGACAGGCCTGACCAGCCTGAAATCGGTCACGTGATCGTCGTCACGGGGATCCAGCAACGCATCGTTCATTACAATGACCCGGAGGGGCCGCCCGCGCGCACGATGCTCCTGGCGACACTCGACACCGGACGGCGGAAACCCGACGGACTGCTGGTGAAGGGGCCGCACCGGTATTGAATGCATCGCGGGCGTCGGCCCAGCCGCCTGGCATGACGAAAAGACCGTCAAGACGCCTCCCGGCAACGCGATGTCGAAGCGGCATCTGTCCCACCGGACGCAGTCCGTCGCGCTCGCGTGGCGGGAAGGACCGATGGTGCCGAAGTCCTGCCGGCAGCGCGTCGGCCGCCCTTCCACACCCCCTGCCCCTCGATCCCGCACGCAAAGCCCCCGTTGACAGTATGCATATGCATAGATACCGTTCCCTCACATGGCGGCGCGCGATCCGGGCATCGGATGCGGCCGCATGGCGCGGCGTCGGTGATCCTGCCGGCGTCATGGCGCAACCGAACCGGCGACGCGAATTGCGCGGCGTGCCCCGTTCGCCACCGACTCGTCCGCGCAGCTTGCAACCCGATCCAGGAACGCATCATGAGTACACGCGAAGTCGTCATCTGCCATCCCGTCCGGACACCGATCGGCACGTTCAACGGTTCCCTGAAGGACACCCCGGCCACCGAACTCGGGGCGATCGCCGTGCGCGAAACCTTGCGGCGCTGCGGCCTCGACGGCGCGGCGATCGACACGGTCGTGCTGGGCAACGTGATCCAGGCCGGCAACAAGATGAACCCGGCCCGGCAGGCCGCCGTCGGCGCGGGCCTGCCGGTCAAGGTGCCGGCGCTGACGGTCAACCGCGTCTGCGGCTCCGGCGCGCAGGCGGTCGTCAATGCCGCGCAGGAGATCCTGCTGGGTTACGCGAACGCGGCAATCGCCGGCGGCATGGAAAGCATGGAGCGCGCGCCGTACCTGCTCGACGGCGCACGGTGGGGCTACCGGATGGGCGATGCACCGATCCGCGACAGCATGCTGCGCGACGGCCTCGTCGATGCGTTTTCCGACCAGCATTCGGGCTGGCATACCGAGGATCTCGCGAGCCAGCTCGACATCTCGCGCGATCGCCAGGATCGCTGGGCGCTCCGCTCGCAGCAGCGCTTTTCCGCCGCTCTGGCGGACGGCAAGTTCGACGCCGAACTCGTGCCGGTCGAGATCCTGCAGCGCAAGGCGCGCGTCGCGTTTGCGCGCGACGAGACGCCGCGCCCCGACACGACGCTCGACGCGCTTGCGAAACTGAAGCCCGCGTTCCGCCCGGACGGCACGATTACCGCGGGCAATGCGCCGGGCCTGAACAGCGGCGCAGCGGCGATGCTGGTTGCGGAGCGCGCATTCGCCGACGCGCACGGCATCGCGCCGAGCGCCCGGCTGGTTGCATTCGGCGTGGCCGCCGTCGAGCCCGGCATGTTCGGGCTCGGCCCGGTGCCGGCCGTGAAGATCGCGCTGGAGCGAGCGGGCTGGGCGCTGGCCGACGTCGAGCGCTTCGAGATCAACGAAGCGTTCGCGGTCGTACCGATCGCGGTGGCGGGCCAGCTCGGCATCGCCGAGGAAATCGTCAACGTCGAAGGCGGCGCGATCGCGCACGGTCATGCAATCGGCGCGACGGGCGCGGTGCTGACGACGCGCCTGATCCATTCGATGCAGCGCGACGGCATCAAGCGCGGCGTCGTCACGCTGTGCATTGGCGGCGGCCAGGGCATCGCGCTGGCAATCGAGACGCTTTGAGTCGCAGCTGACGCGAACGCATCGACCATTCGGACGAACGGGAAAAGCTGCGGGCGATGAAGTCCGCGGTGCAGGCTTCCCGAGAAGCGGTGCAGCCGGTTGGCCGCGCTCGCGATCGGCGCACGCGTGATCCGGCGCGGTTGCGCGCAGTGGCCGGCGTTGGCGTCGTGGGCGGATGGTTCCACGCGCGGGTCGTGAACGCGAGCGGCATCGCCGTGCGTCGGGCGGCCGGTCTCCGCAAGCGGCTGCGCTGAATGAAGAAGAGGCTCGCACCGTGCGAGCCTCTTTTGCATGATGTTGCCGCCATCGTGCGACACACGACGCGCCGACCCAAGTCGATGTATCGCCAGACGAATACGGCCAGTTCCGACGGATCGGCCTCGGCTGCCGCTTACCCGAGCGGCACGACGCTCCCGAGCAGAATCCGCACGAGCGTCGCCTGGCGCGTGACGCCCGTCTTCGAGAAGATCGCGCGCAGGTGCGTGCGCGCCGTGTTCTTGCTGATCCCCGATTCCTCCGCTGCCTCCTCGAGCGTCAGCCCGTTCGTCAGCAGCAGCGCGAGCGACGTCTCGGCGGGCGTCAGGTCGAACAGCTTGCGGATGATTTCCTGCGCGCCCTGCGGCTTGCGGTCGGGATCGCGCAGGAACAGCGTGACGGCCGGCCGCCGCTTGTTGTCCTCCGACCAATCGGACAGCAGCACCGTGCGCACCAGCAGCCCGAGGCGCGGCTTGTCGAAGCTGCGCGTGATCGGCATCGCCTCGACGGTCGCTGCGGCCGTGCCGTGGTGTCCCATCACCGCGTGGCGGATCAGCCGCTTCAGCGTGCGGTTCTCCTGCGCGTCGGTCGCCTCGATCGTGCCGCGCGCAATCGTCAGGCCGTTGTTCTGCTTGAGGATCTCGTCGGCGACGCTGTTCAGGTCGATGATCGTGCCGTTCTCGTCGAGCGTGATCGTGCCGATCTGCATCCGGTTGATCGCGTTCGCATAGATCGACCGTTCGACCTCGGCCGTGTCGAGCCGCGAATGCAGCTCGACCGCGCGCTTCAGGTGCGGCAGCAGCAGCGCGCAGATCGCCTTGTCGCGCGCGGAGAACTGCTTCGACGCATGATTGCGGCACACGCGGAAGCGGCACTCGACGCCCGACGACGTGCGCAGGTCGGCGCCGAGGATATAGCGCACGTCCTGCGGCTTCAGGAACTGCTTGTACAGCTCGCTCGACAGCCAGCCCGTGTCGCCGAACACGTCGTCGACCGTGACCACGCGATCGGCCGGCAGGCCGACGAACGGGTCGAGCGAATAGTAGTAGTTGTTGTACGACGCCTCGCCGTCGCCCGGAACCACCGGGCCGAATTCCGACGCGTGCACGGACAGCGGCGCGCGGCGGTCGCTCGCGGCCGCGCGCAGGATCAGCGTCACGTAGTTCGCCTGCAGCCAGCGCCGGACCAGTTCGAGCGCACCGGCCCACGGCGGCGTTTCCAGCGGCCCCTGGTAGATGCGCGCCATCAGCTCGCTGAAATCCGCGACGCCGATGTCGGCCTCGTCACTGGTTGCCTGGCTCTCTTGCGGAGCCCATCTCGTCTCCATCAGCACGCTCCATCCTCCATACGACATGTTTCCGGCACGACCCAACCGCGCCGCCATGATTAAGACGCGTCTAAATTCCGGCGTCATCGGGAGATTCACTGAATGGTGAGAATTGGCCATCCCGGCCAACCAACCATCGTCCGATCGGATGATGTGGCGCCCTGCCCGCTGCGCTGGAATGCCCGTCAGGCCATGCCGGCAAGCGTCCGGCGCGGACTCAGGGAAAACCGCGACACGGGTTTACCTGATTCAAACCGCATTCGATTCAGACAGGAGTCCCCATGCCGCTCGACCCACAGGCGCAGGCGCTGCTCGCCGCGTTCGCCCAGGCACCCGCGATCGATTTCGCGCAGCTCACCGTTCCCGCGTATCGCGCGAGTCTTGCCGCCGGCGGCGCGTTCGCGCCGGGCGATGCCGTCGCCGCCGAAGAGGACTGGCAGATTCCCGCAGCGGGCCGTCAGTTGTCCGCACGGCTATATCGGCCCGCCGCCGACGGGCCGTTGCCGCTGACCGTGTTTTTCCACGGCGGCGGCTTCGTATCGTGCGGTATCGATTCGCACGCGAACCTGTGCCGCAGCCTCGCGGCCCGTGCGCGCACGCTCGTGCTGTCGGTCGACTACCGGCTTGCGCCCGAGGCGCGCTTCCCGGCCGCCGCGCACGACGCATGCGACGCCGTGCGCTGGGCCGCCGCCAGTGCGCGCGATCTCGGCGCACGCGCCGGCGCGGTGGCCGTGGCCGGCGACAGCGCCGGCGGCAATCTTGCGGCGGTCGCCGCGCTGCAGTTGCGTGGCTCGGGCATCGCGATCGCGCACCAGTTGCTGCTGTATCCGGTCGTCGATTGCGCGACCGAGCATCCGTCGTACGAAACGCTCGGCAACGGCTATTTCCTGACGGCGGACATGATGCGCTGGTTCAAGCACCACTATTTCGACGCCGGCGCCGATCGCGCATCGCCGCTTGCAAGCCCGCTCGCCGCGCCGGACGTCGCGGGCGCGGCGCCGGCGACGATCGTCAGCGCCGAATTCGATCCGCTGCGCGACGAGGCCGAAGCGTATGCGCTGCGTCTCGCGCGGGCCGGCACGCCGGTGACGCTCGTGCGCTGGCCGGGCCAGCTTCACGGGTTCGCGAGCATGCTCGGCGCGATCGATGCGGCCGACCGCGTGCTGACCTTCGGCGCCGACGCACTGCGCCGCGCGTTCGACGCGACGGAGGCACCATGACGCTCGCCGGTACGCTGGAGATCGTCGACGAGCTGCGTGCGGGCCGGATGGTCCTGCTCGTCGACGAAGAGGATCGCGAGAACGAAGGCGATCTCGTGATCGCAGCCGACCACGTGACGCCCGACGCGATCAATTTCATGGCGCGCTTCGGGCGCGGGCTGATCTGCCTGACGCTGACCGCCGAACGCTGCGAGCAGTTGCGGCTGCCGCCGATGGCCGATCGCAACGGCACGCCGTTCGGCACGGCGTTCACCGTCAGCATCGAGGCGGCCGAAGGCGTGACGACCGGCATTTCGGCGGCCGATCGCGCGCATACGATCCGCGCGGCGGTACGCGCCGGCGCCCGCCCGGACGATCTCGTCCAGCCCGGCCACGTGTTCCCGATCGCCGCGCGCCCGGGCGGCGTGCTCGTGCGCGCGGGGCACACCGAGGCCGGCTGTGATCTCGCGGCGCTCGCCGGACTCACGCCCGCATCGGTGATCTGCGAGGTGATGAACGACGACGGCACGATGGCGCGGCTGCCGGAGCTGAAGGCATTCGCCGCACGTCACGGGTTGAAGATCGGCACGATCGCCGACCTGATCCACTACCGCCGCGAGCGCGAATCGCTCGTCGAGCGTGTCGGCGAGCGGCCGCTGCATACGCCGTGGGGACGGTTCCGCGCGATCGAGTATCGCGACACCGTGCACGGCGCGCCGCATCTCGCGCTCGTGCGCGGTAAGCCCGATCCGTCGACGCCTGTGCTGACGCGCGTGCACGAATGCCATTCGCTGCTCGACCTGCTCGATGCGGAGCCGTCCGCGCATTCGTGGCCGCTGCATGCCGCGCTGCAACGGATCGACGCGGCCGGCTGCGGGGTGGCGGTGCTGCTCGACTGCGACATGCGCGGCGACGCGATGCGGATGCCGGCCGGCCATACGCGTCGCGACGGCCGCGTGACGGGGATCGGCTCGCAGATCCTGCGCGAGCTCGGCGTGCGGCGGCTGAACGTGCTGTCGAGCCCGTTCCGGCTGCCCGCGCTGTCGGGGCACGACCTCGAGATCATGGCGTTCATTCCGCTCGGCGACGACGATCCGGAAAGCGCGCGGGGCCCGCATGCGAGCCCGCTGCGGGCTGCGTGAGGCGTTGACGCGGGATCGCCGGGCGTTTTCCGCTTGACAGGCTATCGTTTGTTTTTCATTAATACAGCCTATAGTTTGTATTTTGACAATACATGCCATAGACTGTATTTTCCGATGACAAACGATCGCCTGTCATCCTGCGGAGCGCCCGATGCCCTTTCCTGTCCAGACCCTGACTCAGCTGCGTCCGATACTCGTCGGCTTCCGGAGGGCCGCGGGGCTCACGCAGGCGCAATTGGCCGCCCGCCTGGGCGTCACGCAGCAATCCTACGCGCAGCTCGAGGCCAACCCGTCAGCGGTCAGCATCGAGCGGCTCTTCAAGGTGCTGAACACGCTCGGCGTTCACATGACGCTCGCCCAGGGCAAGCAGGACGTGTCGGCGGCATCGGCCGATCCCGAGCCCGATGCCGCGCCAGCGACGCGAAAACCGGCCGTGAGCAAACGCCACCCGGAAAAGGCGCGCGGCGCCACGGCCACAAAAGAGCCGATCCAAACCCAAACCAGGCCCGGCGCCGCGCGCAAGCGGCCGGCGCCGGCCACCCCGGGCAAGCCGCGGGTTTCGAAACGGGAGGACTGGTGACGATGGCCACGCGCGCCCGTCACGACCGGCTCGACCTGTGGATGAACGGCATTCCGGTCGGCTACTGGGAAGTCCGGCGCGGCGTCGAGCGTCTCGTCTACCTGCCGGCCTGGCTCGACGATCCGCAAGGGCGGCCGCTGTCGCTGTCGTTGCCCTTCACGCCCGGCAACCAGCCGCACCAGGGCGCGATCGTCGCCGATTACTTCGACAACCTGCTGCCGGACAGCGAACCGATTCGCCGTCGCATCGCGCAGCGTTACCGGCTCCGATCGACGGCGCCGTTCGAGCTGCTCGCGTCGATCGGCCGCGATTGCGTCGGCGCGATCCAGATGCTGCCACCCGGCGAAACGCCCGTCGATCTCGAGACAATCGGCGGCGTGACGCTTGACGACGCGGCCGTCGCCGACGTGCTGCGCCATGCGACTGCCGCGCCGCTGCCCGGCCGTGCGGAGCCGGAAGGCGACCTGCGCCTGTCGATTGCCGGCGCGCAGGAAAAGACCGCGTTGCTGCGTCAGGGAAACCGCTGGCTGCGGCCATCCGGCAGCACGCCGACGACGCACATCTTCAAGCTGCCGCTCGGGCGCGTCGGGAACATGCAGGCCGACATGCGGACGTCCGTCGAAAACGAATGGCTGTGCTCGACGCTCGTCGCCGCATACGGCCTGCCGGTCGCGCCGTGCGAGATCGGCCGGTTCGACGACCAGAAGGCGCTGATCGTCGAGCGCTTCGACCGGCGCCCGTCGCGCGACCGCACGTGGATCCTGCGGTTGCCGCAGGAGGACATGTGCCAGGCGACCGGCACGCCGTCCGGCGCGAAATACGAATCCGACGGCGGCCCCGGCATCGACACGATCATGGGCATCCTCGCGAACTCGGCCGACGCCGCGCACGACCGGATGAATTTCTTCGTCGCGCAACTCGTGTTCTGGGTGCTGGCGGCGATCGACGGCCATGCGAAGAACTTCAGCATCGCGCACCTGCCCGGCAACGCGTACCGCAGCACGCCGCTGTACGACGTGCTGTCCGCGCATCCGATCATCGGCACGCGCCGCAACCAGCTTCCGCCGCGCCGCGCGCGGCTCGCGATGGCCGTGTGCGGGAAGAACCGGCACTACGTGATCGGCGAGATCCAGCCGCGCCACTGGATCGCGCAGGGCCGGCGTGTCGGCCTGACCGAAGACGACGTGCGCGCCGCAATGGCGGCCGTCGTCGCGCGCACCGAACCCGCGATCGCCGAAGCCGCAGCGCAGATCCCCGCGGATTTTCCGGCGGACGTGGCGGACGCGATCTTCGACGGCATGCGCCGGCAGAGCCGCAAGCTCGGGGCGGGCGATCTCGCGTGACGGATCCACGGGTTGCGGCACCGGTCCGCCAGCGCCGCCCCCGCCGCGGCTCGTCCACCCGGACGATGCGTGCCCGCGCCAGCGCCGCACAATGGTCGCCGTGCCCATTCCCGACGCCCGCCGCCACATGGATTCCGCCGACCTCACGACCGCGTTCAGCCCGCTGCAGATCGGCCCGCTGACGCTGCGCAATCGCCTGATCAAGTCCGCCACCAACGAAGGCATGACGCCGAACGGCGTGCCGTCGCGCGCGCTCGTCCGCTTTCACGAACGCATCGCGGAAGGCGGCGCCGCACTGACGACCGTCGCGTACTGCGCGATCTGCGACGACGGCCGCACGTTCGTCGACCAGGCGCGGCTCGACGTGCCGACGGTTCGCCAGTTCCGCGCGCTGACCGACGCCGTCCATCGCCACGGCGCAGCCGCATCCGCGCAGATCACGCACGGCGGCTGCTTCACGTTCCTGCCGTCGCTGTCGACCCGACGGCCGTTGAGCGCATCGGGCGGCTTCAACAAGGTCGGCGTGATGAGCGGCCGCTTTCTGAAGCAGGCGATGACGCGCGACCAGATGTCAGCCGTCGCCGACGAATTCACCCAGGCCGCACGCCACGCGCGCGACGCCGGCTTCGATGCGGTCGAGATCCACATGGGGCACGGCTACCTGCTCAGCCAGTTCCTGTCGCCGCTGTACAACCGTCGCCGAGATGCGTACGGCGGCGACGCGGCACGGCGCGCTGCTTTCCCGGTCGAGGTGCTGCGCCGCGTGCTCGACGCGGTGGGCCGCGATCTCGCCGTCGTCTGCAAGATCGGCGTGACCGAAGGCGTGCGCGGCGGCGGAACGGCCGACGACGCATGCGAAATCGCGCGGCGGCTCGAGGCCGAAGGCGCGCACCTGCTCGTGCTCAGCGGCGGGATGAACGTCGAATCGGTGTGGCAGCTGTTCGGCAGCCCGTTGCCCGGCGACGCGCGCGCGAACGCCGACAACGCGATCGTGCGCGCCGCGATGGCGCTGCAGAAACTCACCGAGCCGAAGATGGGTGCATTTCGCGAGATGTATTTTCTCGAGCACTCGAAGAAGGTGCGCGCGGCCGTCAGGATGCCGCTCGCCTACCTCGGCGGCGCACGTTCGCGCGGAAACGTCGAGCTGGCGATGCGCGAAGGGTTCGACGCCGTCGCGCTCGCACGCGCGCTCGTGTTCGAACCGGGTTTCGTCAACGGGCTGCGCGACGGCCGGCTCGCGCAGTCGGGCTGCACGTCGTGCAACCGCTGTGTCGTGTCGATGTACACGCCCGGCGGCACCACGTGCGTGCTGCGCGAGCCGAACGACCCTGCGCCGAACCGCGTGCCGGCCGCCGGCGCGTAAGGCTTGACGTGTAACGCGCGACGCCTGATGGGGCGCTGGCGGCCCTCAGCCGGCGTCGCGCGCGTGGGCGAGCGCGGCGAGATTCCCCTCCCCGAACCCGTGGTGCCCCTTGCGCTGCACGACTTCGAAGAAGATCTCGCCGGGCCGGCGCTTGACGAAGGTCTGGAAGAACAGGCGCGGCACACCGTCGCTGCCGATCTCGCCGTCGACCAGCACCGCACGGCGGCGCAGCGCGTCGAGATCCACGCCATGCCCCGGCAGCCGCGCATCGACGTCGTCGTAATAGCGGGCCGGCGGCTCGATGAATTCGACGCCGTTCGCACGCAGCGCATCGACGCAGGACAGGATGTCGTCGGTGGCCAGGGCGACGTGCTGCACCCCCTCGCCCGGGTGATCGGGCAGATACGCATGCATCAGCTCGGTGCGCCGCGTGCCTTCCTCGTACACCGGAATCCGCACCGCGCCGCACGGCGACACCATCACACGCGATTCCTCCGACACATGCCAGTGCGCGTCGATTTCGTGGATCTCGCGAAAATGCAGCAGGTCGTGGTAGAAATCCAGCCACTCCTGCATGCGCCCGGCGCCGACGGTCTGCGTGAAATGATCGACCTGCCGCAGCCCGACGCCCACGCAGTCGAGATCGGTATGCGCGGTCGCGATGTCGATCGGCCGGAAATCGATGTCGAAGATCGAGATGTCGCCGACGCCGCCCCGCTGGCCGTCGCGCCCGCGCCAGCGGTCGACGAAATAGAGGTGCGAATCGCCGATGCCCTGGATCGCCGGGATCTTCAGCTCGCCGACGCCGACTTTCTCGCCCTCGAACGCCCACGCGCCAAGCTCGATCGCCCGCTCGAACGCGCGCCGGGCGCTGGCTACGCGCAGCCCGATCGCGCACACGCCCATCCCGTACTCCTCCGCATAGCGCGCGGCGAACGAATCGGGCTCGGCGTTGATCAGGAAATGCATCTGCCCTTGCCGATAGAGCGTGACGTTCTTGCTGACATGCCGCGCGATCGCCTTGAACCCGAGTTGCTCGAAGCGCTGCGCAAGCGCTTCCGGAACGGGCGCCGCAAATTCGACGAATTCGAGGCCGGCCATCCCGAGCGGATTGGCAGCCGGATCGGCAACGGGCGGCGTATCGCTGGACAGGGGGTGGGAATTGCCGGGCATTCCAGTCTCCGGGGGCATGCGGTCGATGGGGATGGCGCCCGTCGCGTGCGGCATGCGCGGCCGGGGTGGCGACCGTGCATCCGCTCCGAACGGGCGAGTTTTCAATGCTGCCGATTTTAACCAGATCGTTCACGGCGGCACACCCTGGCCAAACGGGATATCGTCACGCCGCTTAGTGCAAACCCGAAAAACGTTCGATAATCGCACGAACTTGAACGATAATCGCGCATTTTGTCCGATTGGCCAATTGCCGCCGTGCGGTGCGCGCCCTATTCTCCGTTCACTCATCGACTTCAATGCAGCATCGGACGCGGCGCCGCCACGATTCCACGATGCGCCGTGCCAGGAGACATCGCCATGACCCCAACCTTCGACACCCTCGACGCCACCGCCCGTGCCCGCATACGCAGCCAGGCGCGCAAGGCCGCGATCGGCAGCTTCGTCGGCGCCGTTGTCGACTGGTACGACTTCCTGCTGTACGGGATCGTCGCCGCGCTGGTATTCAATTCCGAGTTCTTCCCGAAAGTCAGCCCGACGATGGGCACGCTCGCGGCGTTCGCGACCTTCGGCGTCGGCTTCCTGTTCCGGCCGCTCGGCGGCGTCGTGTTCGGCCACTACGGCGACCGGCTCGGCCGCAAGCGGATGCTGGTGCTGACCGTGATGCTGATGGGGCTGTCGACGGTCGCGATCGGCTTGCTGCCGACCTTCGCGACGATCGGCTGGTGGGCGCCCGTGCTGCTGGTGCTGATGCGCGCGATCCAGGGCTTTGCGGTCGGTGGCGAATGGGGCGGCGCGGCGCTGATGGCAGTCGAAAGCGCGCCAAAGGAAAAGAAAGCGTTCTACAGCAGCGGTGTGCAGGTCGGCTACGGCGTCGGCCTGGTGCTGGCCACGGGCATCGTGTCGATCCTGAGCCACACGCTCGGCGAGGCCGCGTTCAAGTCGTGGGGCTGGCGCCTGCCGTTCGTGTTCAGCATCGTGCTCGTGCTGATCGGGCTGTGGGTGCGCAAGAACATGGACGAATCGCAGGAGTTCGTCGAGAAGGTCGAGCACGGCAACCGCAAGCTGCGCCTGCCGGTGCTGGAAGCGCTGACACGCCATCCGAAGGCGTTCCTGCTGATCATCGCGCTGCGCCTCGCCGAACTGTTCACGATGTATATCGTCACCGCGTTCGCGCTCAGCTATTCGACGACGAACCTCGGCATGTCGCGCGATCTGTTCCTGAATATCGGCCTGCTGGTAGGTGCGGTGAGCTGCGTGACGATCCCGTGTTTCGCGTGGCTGGCCGACCGCTACGGCCTGCGCCGCATCTACCTGATCGGCGCGCTGATCGGCGTCGCGTCCGCAGTGCCGTTCTTCCTCGCGCTGGAGGCGCGGTCGATCGCGTGGATCGTGATCTTCTCGATCCTGCTCGCGAATGCGGCGCACGACATGGTCGTGAGCGTCCAGCAGCCGCTGTTCACCGAACTGTTCGGCGCCGAATACCGCTATAGCGGCGCGGGCGTCGGCTACCAGTTCGCGAGCGTGGTCGGCGGCGGGTTCACGCCGTTCATCGCGGTTGGCCTCGTCACTGTCGGCGGCGGTTCGTGGCACCTCGTCGCCGGTTATCTCGCAGTGGGCTGCCTGATCTCGCTGGTCGTCGCCGCTCGGATGCGGGCGGCGCAGTAACGCCCTGCCGAATGGCCGGCCCGACCTGCGGCCGGCCATCACACATTGGTCGACGGCGGCCGGCAACAACCCTGCTGCCTCGCAGGCGCGACGTCAAACACTGTCAGTTGCACGCGCCGATTCCCCCTTTTTCCCCCTGAACATTCCACGCCGCCCGCCGACCAATGGCATCATATGGGCCTACGTCAGTCACCGATACGCCCCCATATCATGTCGAATCTCATCGTCCACGGCGGCACTCCGCTGCGCGGGGACATCAAGCCGTCCGCGAACAAGAACGCCGTCCTGCCGATCCTGTGCGCCACCCTGTTGACCGATCAGCCGTTGCGCCTCGTCGGCGTGCCGGACATCACCGACGTGCGCAAGATCCTCGACATCTTCCGCACGCTCGGCAGCGACGTGTCGGTCGACTTCACGACGGGCCTGCTCGAACTCCACCATCGCGACACGAAGTTCGATCCGGCCGTCCACCGGCTGCCCGAGGCGATGCGCTCGTCGATCATGCTGATTCCGCCGCTGCTCGCGCGCTTCGGCGTCGCGCGCCTCGAGAACGACGTGAAAGGCTGCACGCTCGGCGTGCGCGAAATCGACCCGCACGTCGAGGTGTTCGAGCGCTTCGGCGCGCACATCGAGCGCACGCCCGATTCGCTGATCGTCCGCACCGACGGCCCACTGACGGCCAACGATCACTGGTTCGACTACGCGTCGGTGACCACCACCGAGAACTTCGCGCTGTGCGCGACGGCCGCGAGCGGCACGTCGACGCTGATGAACGCGGCATCCGAGCCGCACGTGCAGGAGTTCTGCCAGTTCCTCGCGATGATCGGCGTCACGATCGAGGGCATCGGCACGTCGCGGCTGTGCGTGACGGGCGGCGGCAAGCTCGGCGGCGGCGAATTCCGTTTCGCCGAGGATTTCCACGAGATCGCGACGTTCCTCGCGCTCGGCGCGATCACCGGCGGCGACATCACGGTGCGCAACTCGTCGCCCGAGCATTTCCCGCTGATCGACCGCACGTTCGCGAAGTTCGGCGTCAACGTCACGCACCGCGACGGCTGGTCGCGCGCGGAACGCGACGGCCCGCTGCGCGTGCGCCGGCCGTTCACGCAGAACATCCTCACCAAGGTCGAAGCCGCGCCGTGGCCGTACCTGCCGGTCGACCTGCTGCCGATCTTCATTGCGCTCGGCGTGCGCGCGGAAGGCAGCGCGATGTTCTGGAACAAGGTCTACGACGGTGCGCTCGGCTGGTCCGGCGAACTGTCGAAGTTCGGCGCGCACGTGCTGCTGTCCGATCCGCACCGCCTGATCACGTTCGGCGGGCTGCAACTGACGCCGGCTCGCGTCGAGAGCCCGTACATCATCCGCGTCGCGATCGCGCTGCTGATGGTGGCCGCGAGCATCGAAGGCCGCTCGGAAATCATGAACGCGCTGCCGATCCGCCGCGCGCACCCGCACTTCGTCGAGAACCTGCGCTCGGTCGGCGCGAACGTCGAGTGGACGAGCAGCGAGTAAGGTCTTGACGGATGCGGCGCGCGCAAGGGTCGCGTCGCATCCGGTTCCTCCGCTTTTCCCCTTCGCCGGTCCTCAGGCAAACGGATTTCGCAACACCGGACCGCCGTCCACTTTCAAGCCGTCGTGCATGTCTTCGGTGTACAGGTATTCACATCCCTCGATCGAAGCAGTTGCCACGATGCATGCGTCGTAGAAGGATAAGCGATGCCACTCTGCCAGCCGCCGCGCGAGGTCGTGCGCATCGACGGTGAACGGCACGACATGGCACAAACTCCTGATCGGCTCCAGAAACTTCCCTACCTCGCGCCACGGCATCCGCAATTTGCGGTTGCACACGCTGGCGACTTCGTTCAGGACCTGGACGCTGATGGTCGGCCGCCGCAGGAACAGCGCCTCCGCACGGTTTGCCTTGGTTTCGTCCTCGGACAGCAGATGCAGCACGACATTGCTGTCGATGAATGATTTCTCCGCCTCAATCCTGCTCATTCGCATCGTCCCGGCTGAACTTGAAATCGGCGGGCAACTTGCCCCTGAAACGCCGCAGCCGCTCCAGAAACTCGTCGGGCCTCGGCTTGCGGCTTACCGCGAAAACCCGGGTCTTGGGTGCAAACCCGCAAGTCGGCTGAATGGACAATTCGGGGCCGCGCGCGTCCCGCTACCTCACGACTCGCGCGATAATCGCCCACTCCCGCGCGAACACCGCGCGCCACCGCCCACCCGTGATGACGAAAAAGCCCGAACTCGACCGACGCGACTGGATTGCCGGCCTCGAAAAAGGCCTGATGATCCTCGAAGCCTTCGACAGCCAGCACGCGCGCATGACGCCCACGCAGGCCGCTGCGCGCACGGGTCTCACGCGCACGGCCGCGCGGCGCTACCTGCTGACGCTCGAAGCGCTCGGCTACGTGTACACCGACGGCAAGCTGTACGGCCTCACGCCGCGCGTGCTGCGGGTCGGCTGGTCGTACTTCGATTCGGCGCGCCTGCCGCGCACGGTCCAGCCGTATCTGCAGCAATTGAGCGCGTCGCTGAACGAGTCGGCGTATGTGAGCGTGCTCGACGGCTGGGAACTGGTGTTCATCGCGCGCAACGGCGTGTCGCGCGTGATGACGACGGGCTTCGTGCTCGGCGCGCGCGTGCCGGCGCCGCTCACGTCGCCGGGCGTCGTGTTGCTCGCCCATCATCCCGATCGCGAAGCCGTGCGCGCGTGGCTCGACAACACCGAACTGCCGCCGTTCACGCCGCACACGATCACCAACAAGGCGCGTCTGCTCGAACAGGTCGACGAGGCCCGCGACGCCGGCTTCGCGGCGATCGAGCAGCAATTGCAGGTCGGCGTGCGCGGGATCGCGGTGCCGCTGAAGAACCGTCACGGCGAAGTGGTCGCCGCGCTGAGCACGAACATGCCGATCGGCGCGGAGACGACCGACGCGGCCGTGCGGCGCGTACTGCCGCACCTGCAGGAAGCGGCGCTCGCGATGCTCAACGTGCTGTAGCGATGCACGGATACGGGGAAGCCACGTGCCGGAACGGGCGGCGCAGCGTCACCGTCACCCGATTCGCCACCACCGCGGCAGCAGGTCGCGCACCTCGCGCCTGCGATAACGGTCGTCGATCAGATGCACGACGCCTTCGTCGTGCTCGGTGCGGATCACGCGCCCGGCCGCCTGCACGACCTTCTGCAAGCCCGGGTACAGGTACATGTAGTCGTAGCCGTTGCCGAAGCGCGCCTCCATCGCGCGCCGCATCTGCTCGTTGACGTCGTTGACCTGCGGCAGCCCGAGCGTCGCGATGAACGCGCCGATCAGCCGCTCGCCGACCAGGTCCACGCCTTCCGAGAACGCCCCGCCCAGCACCGCGAAGCCGACGCCCCGCCCGCCCGCGTCGAAGCGCGCGAGAAACGCGTCGCGCTCGCTTTCGGCCATGCCGGGCGCCTGCGCCCAGACGGGCACGTCCGGATGCCGCGCCTGCATCAGCGCGACCACGCGCCCCAGGTAGTCGAAGCTGCTCAGGAAGCCGAGGTAGTTGCCGGGCCGCACCGCGTATTGCCGGGCGATCAGGTCGACGATCGGTTCGAGCGAACGGTCGCGGTCGCGCCAGCGCGTCGATACGTGGCTCGCGACGCGCACCGTCAGTTGCTCGGCGCGGAACGGCCCGTCGACGTCGAGCCAGCCCGTGTCGCCGGGCAACCCGAGCGTGTCGCGATAGAAATGAAACGGGCTCAGCGTGCCCGAGAACAGCACGGTCGCGCAGGCAGCTTCGTAGCGCGGCGCGAGAAAGCCGGCCGGAATCACGTTGCGCACGCACAGCGTCGACTGGACGCGGCGCCGGCGGCCGGCCGACGCGACGCCGTCGAGCGCCGGCTGGCGCGGCATCGGTTCGCCGTGCAGCGTCGCGTCGAAGATCGACGCGCTGTCGAACGCTTCGGCAAGCACGCCGAACTGGATCGCCTCGAAATGAAACCGCAACAGTGCGTCGCCGTTCGCGCGCGGCGCGTCGGCCAGGTGTTCGCCGATCGCCGCGACGAGGTTCTGCACCGCCGACACGATCGGGCCCGGTATCGCCGGATACGCGGCATAGCGTTCGGCCTGCGCGCGACTGACCGTGCCCCAGGCGCGGGCGAGCCGGTCGAATGCCTTGCGCAGCGCCGCAGGCGCGGCCTCGCGCGCGGCCGCGAACGCGAACGGGTCGAGCGACGCGCTGTACATCTTGCGCGCGCGATCGAGCAGGTTGTGCGCTTCGTCGACGAGCACGCCCACGCGCCACTGGTTCTGCTGCGCGAGCGTGTGCAGCATCGCGCTGCCGTCGTAGTAGTAGTTGTAGTCGCCGATCACCATGTCGGACCAGCGCGCGAGCTCTTGCGAGAGGTAGTACGGGCAGACGTCATGCGCAAGCGCGGCCGCGCGCACGGTATCGCGATCGAGCAGCCCGGCCTCGATGGCCGCATCGCGCGCGGCCGGCAGCCGGTCGTAGAAACCTTTCGCGAGCGGGCACGATTCGCCGTGGCATGCGCTGTCCGGATGTTCGCACGCCTTGTCGCGCGCGACGAGTTCCAGCACGCGCAGCGGCAGCGCGGGCGTGCCGGCGCCGAGCGTCGTAACCGCTTCGAGCGCGAGCGCGCGGCCGGGCGTTTTCGCGGTCAGGAAGTACACGTGGTCGAGCTCGCCTTCGCCGCAGGCCTTCAGCAGCGGAAACACGGTGCCGAGCGTCTTGCCGATGCCGGTCGGCGCCTGCGCCATCAGGCAGCGCTCGTCGCGTGCCGCACGATAGACGGCCACCGCCAGCTCGCGCTGGCCGCTGCGGAACTGCCCGTGCGGAAACGCGAGCGCGCGCAGCGCCGCATCGCGTGCCGCGCGATGGGCCGTCTCGCGCTCGGCCCAGCCGACGAAGCACGCGCACTGCTCGGCAAAGAACGCCGCGAGCTCCGCCGCTCCCAGCGTTTGCGTCAGCACCGTCTCGCGCTCGGACACGATGTCGAAATAGACGAGCGCGACGTCGATGTCCTGGAGGCCGCGCGCGTCGCACATCAGGTGCGCGTAGACCTTCGCCTGCGCCCAGTGCAGCGCACGGTGGTTGGCCGGCATCGCATCGAGGCTGCCGCGATAGGTCTTGATCTCCTCGAGGCGGTTCGCCACCGGATCGTAGCCGTCCGCGCGGCCGCGCACGGTGAGCGTGCCCCACGTGCCCGTCAGCGCGATCTCGGTTTCGTAGCGTGCGCCGCGGTTCGACGTGACCGCGCCGTGGCCGGCGATGCCTTCGAGCGCAGTCGGCGCGGGCGTGAAGCGCAGGTCGAGATCGCCGCGCCGCGCGGTGAACTCGCACATCGCCCGCACCGCGACGATGTAGCTCATGCGGATAGTCCCGCCGCTTCGGCGTGCGCGACGCCCTCGCCGGCCCACTCGACATCGATCACACGCACCGGGATGCCGTGCGCGATGCAGTACGCGAGCCAGCGCGTCTGGTTGTCCTGCAGCCGGTCGCCGGGGCCTTTCACCTCGATCAGTTCGTAGCGGCGCTCGCCGGGCCAGAAGCGGACGAGATCGGGCAGCCCCGACCGGTTGCTGCGGATATCCGCGAGCAGGCGCGTGAACCACAGCCGCAAGTGCTCGGGCGGCAGGCACGCGAGCGCCTCGTCGAGCAGTTCGTCGCTCAGCACGCCCCAGAACACGAACGGCGATTGCAGCCCCGCCTTCGTCGCGAAATGCCGGCGGATCGTGTCGCGATAGGCGCCCGAATCGAGTTGCGCGAAGCACGCGGCGAACGCGTCCGCACGGCGCGCGGCGAAATCGGGCGCGTGCAGGTCGGCCGGGCCGCGCTGGAACGGGTGGAAGAACGCACCGGGCACCGCCGCGAACACGGGCTCCCAGCACAAGAGCCCGAACAGCGAATTGATCAGCGTGTTTTCGACGTAGTGAACCGGCGAAACCGGTTGCGCGAGATGGTCGCGCACCGCGAATTCGACACTGACGAACGCATCGGGGCGCGCAAGCACGAGCGTTTCGCGCGGCACGTCCGCCGCCGCGGCCGCGCGTTCGACGCGCTGGCCGAGCCGGCGCTGCAGGCGCGGCAGCATGCGCTCGACACGCTGGCGCTCCTCGTCGCTCTCGAAGCCGCCGCGCGCATCGAGCGCCAGCGCGAGCGCATCGTCGTCGCGCCCGCAGCGTTCGAGCACGCGGATGCGCCGATGGCGGCTGCCGGGCCATGCGCTGCGCGCATACGCGTCGAGCGCGGCGGCCCAGTCGGCCCGGCGTTCGCAGCTCTGCCCGAGCGCGAACAGCAGCTTCGCGCGACGCGTTGCGAGCCACGGCTGCGTGCAGCCGACCGCGTCGATCGCGCGCATCAGGTCGTCGAACGGCAGATCGTCGGGCCATGCGTCGAGCGCATCGCGGCACGCCTGCAGCGCGAGATACGCGTCGACGTCGCCGCGCTGCTGGAACGCGCGCGACGACGGTGCGATCGGCACGCTTTCGTACTGGAACACGCCGAGATCGGCGAGCACGAACTCGCTCCAGTCCTGATGCAGATTGCCGAAAAACATCAGGCGCAGCCGGTCGCACAGTGCGCCGACCGACACGCGCAGCACGCGGTCGCCGGCCTGCGCGCACCACGCGTCGAGCGGTTGCGCAACGCCGTGCGCGGGCCGCAGCCGTTCGAGCCATTCGGGCTTGCGCTCGCCCGCATGTGCGGCGAGCGCCGGAAAGATGCGCAGCAGATCGGCCTTGGTCGACAGGGCGAACAGTTCGTCGAGCGTCAGCGCGGGCGCCGGATCGATCCAGCCGAGTTCGACGAGCGGCGCGGCCGCGTCGAGCGCGCAGCCGATTTCGTCATAGACGAGCTTGCTGGCGCGGAAGTCGGATCCGTTGCGCATCAGCATTCGGACGAGCAGCGCGCGCGACGCCTGCGGCAGCGTTGCGAACTGCCGGACGAACGCGTGCTCGTGCGCGTCGAACAGGTCGTCGTAACGCTCGCCGAGCCAGGCCAGCGCGCGTTCGAAATTGGTCAGGTAGTAAAACGCCGGGGGCGTCGGCGAAGCAGGCGTCACGGTGATCGATCACTGTACATTTGTACAGGTCGGAATCATATCAAATGTGACGGGAAATGCCGTACGCCCCGTCGTTCCGCCTTGCTGCCCGGCCCCGGTCAGAACTGGTAATTCACCGACATGTCGAACACGCCGTTGGTCGACTGCTGCGTGATCGGGCTGCGTGCGGCGCGGCCGACGAGCTGCTCGATCGCGCCGTCGATCGTGACGAACCAGTGCTTGTTCAGGAACCAGGCCATCGTCACGCCCGCGCCGAACGACTTGATCCCGGCCCCCGACGAATAAGCCGGCAGCCCCGAGCGCGCGGCGGCGCCCTGGTTCACACCGAACCAGCTGTTCATGTAGCGCGAATCGGCGAACGACACGGTCGGCCCCGCGAACCAGAAGAAATGCTCGTTGCTGCCCGGCAGCGGCATGTACGCGGAGAAATCGCCAACCCAGCCGTTCGAGCCGCCGAGGCTGCGCCGGATATCTGCGCGCAGCACGAGCGGAAATTCCTTCGAGATCACGTAATCGGCCGCCAGTTTCATCACCGGGGCCGCGTTGATGTTGTCGAGGCCGTTCAGGTGCTGGATATCGTCGGCCGAACGGCGCCCCAGGTCGTAACCGACGGACAGGCTCACGCGCCAGTTCGGCCCGCGCAGCACGTTCGCGCCGAGCCCCTCGCCCGTCGACAGGAAGAACAGGTCGCGATAGCGGATGTCGAGGTTCGGGCCGCCCATCACGCGATAGCGATCGGAGCCTGCATAGCGCGGCTGCAGCGTCATCGCGGCACCCACGCTGATATTCCAGGTGGAGATGTTCGGGTCGTAGAGTTTTTCGAGCGGCACACCCGCCGAGTATTGCCACTCGCCGAGCGGCGAAGGCGTCTGGGCCGACGCATCGCGGGCGCCGGCCGCGGCGAGCGCCGCGCAGGCCGACACACCGGAAACGAACCGGCGTGCGCCGGGCGACAGCAAAGGGCGAGCAGCAGTCATCAAGGCGTCCCCGTCGGTTGCACGAAACGAACCTGAAGGAAAGCGCATCGCGCCGTTTCGGCT
The DNA here is from genome assembly GCF_002099195.1 of Burkholderia puraquae. Classification (GTDB taxonomy): domain Bacteria; phylum Pseudomonadota; class Gammaproteobacteria; order Burkholderiales; family Burkholderiaceae; genus Burkholderia; species Burkholderia puraquae. Next base: position 603,599 of record NZ_NBYX01000001.1, read on the forward strand.
GCAGCGGCTGGCAGCCTGCGGCGCGAACGTAGCGTGCGCTGAATTAACGGACATCCTACGCGACGCGCGCGAGAGACGCAAAGCGCCCGCTGCGCGCGGGCACTTTGCCGTACGCGGGACAGACCGGTAAAGCGTGGTGGCGTCAGAATCGCTCGACGTGATAGTCGCCGGCCAGCGCGGCCGGGCTGCGCGTCGACATCATCCGCGAGAAGCCATCGGCGAGCCGTCCGAGCGCAAGCTGCTTCTGGCTGGCGTCCCAGTGCGTATAGGTGTCGTACGCGGCATCGTCGAACGACACGGTGACGGCGACCGGGCGGCCGCTGGCGCGAAAGCCGATCTGCAGCACGCCGCCCGGCAATTCCTCGATGTGATAGCGCAGCGAGCGCGATTCGAAATAGCGGCCCAGCACCTGAGCGATCGCGCGCTTGTCTGGCGATTGCACGTGAATGTCCATGACGGTCCTCCTTTTCAGTGTTCGCGCGGCCGGTTGTGTGCACCGCTTCCTGCCGGCATCCGCATCGGCGGCGGGTGCGACGGCGGGTCGCCCTGCGGCAGCCCGTCGGGCACGGGCGGATCGACGGGATCGTCGTGCTCGGGTGTCGTCGGATCCGGGCCGACATCGGGCGTCGTCGGCTCGGGGCGGTGCAGCGTGAATGGCATAGTCATGTCTCTCCTGCGCGACGGCACGCGCATCTCGATGGCGCCGGCACCGTGCGCAACCGGCATGCCCGCTCGCGCGCCGCCCCGGTTGTCCGCTGCCGTACGCTCAGTCGTCGCAGGCCGTCATCGCCCCCCACATCGTGCGCTCGGGGCCGTCGCAGACGGTGTCGTTCAGTTCACGTACCTCGTTCTCGTCGTCGACCATGCGCCGCTCGGGCCGATCGACCAGCGATGCGCGCTTCCACGTGCCGAAGCGCTCGCGCACGCGGGAGAAATCGCCACCGCATCCGTTCGCGTCGTAACGTATCCTTTTCCTGGATGCATTCATCACGATGCCCTCTCGTCCATGCCGACGGCGCGCGTTGCTGCACCGCGCCCCGCCGGGTTTCGCCGACGCGCACGCGTCACGCCGCCTGCCCTGCGCAGGCACGGCGCGTGCGCCCGCATCCATGACCAAGGAGGTTCGACCATGACCGTTCACGCTACCGGCCGCCACGACGCCGTGTCACCGGCTGCCGGACTGCTCTGGCTCGCCACGTCGCGCCCGCCGCCCAAAGACAAGACGGAGGAACGCATCGACGAGGGACTCGAGGAGACGTTTCCGGCCAGCGACCCGCCCGCCGTTGGCGGCGCGACTCGTATCGACCCTGCCAAGCCGCCCGGCGAGCACGAACGCCGCGCGCCGCACGTCCCATCCCCGCCCCGCGATCACGGCTGACGGCGGCACCCGGCCCGCGCTGCGCTACGGCGCGGTGGCGCGCCGGTGCAATCCGGAGTTGATCTGATGAAACGCCTTGAACGCAGATGGCATGAAGTCAGCGGCGCCGCCGGCGTCGCCGCGCTGGCGGCGATCGAAAGCGCGGTGGTGCTCGCGATCGTCGCGATGACAGGCATCGGCCACTGACGCCCTGCACGGCCCGTACGCGGCTGCCGCCGTGGAAGATGTACAAGCGGGCTGGCAAATTTCTCCGTCGCCCGGCCGTCGGGGCCCCGCGTGGGCCTCCCGCGCGCGGCACGCTATCTGCTCCCGAATCGTCTCGCTCACGAAGGAGGCGTTCATGTATCGCGTCACAGAGATCATGTCGCGCGACGTGGTGTGCGTCGCGCCAACCGACACGATTCGCCACGCGGCCGAACTGATGCGGCGCTTCGATATCGGCGTGCTGCCCGTTTGCGACGGCCCCGAACTCGTCGCGATCGTGACCGACCGCGACCTCGCGGTGCGCGGACTGTCGCACGGCCATTCGTCCGATACGCCCGTGCAGGCAGTCGCGTCCCGACCCGTGCAGTGGTGCGTCGAGGACGACGGTGTCGGCGACGTCCAGCAACGGATGGCCGATGTCCAGTTGCATCGGCTGCCGGTGCTCGACCGCAACCGGCGGCTGGTCGGCATCGTGTCGCTGGGCGATATCGCGACGCGCGCGGGCGGCCCCGAGCGCGACGAGCTGGCCAATACGCTCGAGGACGTGTCGCTGCCGCGCCGGCGCTGACCGGCGCCCGTTCATGTCGCGTGCCCGCCCGGGTGCCGCTTCGACCAGGAGGTATTCGATGACAGCGGAACAACCGTCACACGACGACATGCGCATCGTCGGCGGCAGCCGTCGCTCGGCCGGCGGCGGGCCGGGGCCCGACGTAATGGCCGCCCGCACGCTCGAAGGCGATCGCGTCCTGACGATCGACGGCGACAACATCGGCGTGGTCGCCGACATCATGCTCGACGTGCGCACCGGCCGGATCGCGTATGCGGTCGTGTCGTCGCGCGGCCTGCCGGGGATCGGCGACAAGCTGCTCGCGGTGCCGTGGAACGTGCTCGTGCTCGACGTCGAGCGCCAATGCTTCGTGCTGCCCGTCGCCACCGACCGCGTGCGCGAAGCCCCCGGCTTCGACAGGAATCGCTGGCCGTCCATGGCCGATCCGGACTGGGCCGAGGCGCTGCACGCGTACTACGGCAGTTCGCCATACTGGCTGATCGAGGAAGGCGAAACGGCGCTCGACTCACCGCCGTACGAGGCGTCGCCGGGCGGCCCTGACGGCGGCAAGCGGTAACGCGATCACGGCTCAGTGCGCGGCCGCCACCGTCCGCGCGAGTTGCCGGGCGGCGGCCAGATGCGCGTTCAACATCGGCAACGCGTTGGCCGCGAACGCGCGAAGCTGCGGATCGCGGCCGTTCCGCGCCTCGCCTTCGTAGAGCCGGATCGCCGCTTCATGCGCGCGCGGGCCTGCCACCGCGACGTAGGCCGTGTCGAACGCATGGCCGTCTTGGGTTCGCAACGCGGTCACGGCCGGATCAACGAGCATCCGCGACTGGACCGGTACGCCCTTGGCCGCGCCAAGCCGCCGCAATTCGCCGGCGATCCGCCCGTGATCGTCGACCATCCGGCGCGCGAACGCCTTGACTTCAGGGTTCGACGAGCGATCGAGCGCGAGCTGGCTGGCCTGCCGCTCGACCTTGCCGATCATGCCCGCCTTGTCGACGAACTCGGCATCGATACCGGTCGGCCGCTGCGTCATGCCGGCCTCGTCGGCAGTCGAGCCTGGGCGGATGACGCCCGGCGCGACCTGCGCCGCCGAGGCGGGTAACGCCTGGCTCGCGCGCTCCGCTCCGACGCCCTCGTCGGCCGGTGCGTCGCGGGGTGTCGCGATCCACGCACACGACAGGATCGGCAGGATCGCGGCCGACACGACCGACCGCATGCGCGTCAGGCAAGCCGGCCCGCCGCTCTTGCCGTCGTGCCGCGTGCTTTCGGTTGCGTCCATCGCACCTCCTTTCCTCCTGGATGACCGGGCACGCGGCCGTGCCGGCTGCTAACGGCCGCGTGCTTTCCGATCGTGCCCGGCGTCCGGCGCGACATCGGCGATCACGCTCGCCAGCGTCGGCATGTCCACCGGCTTGCACAGATACGCGTCGAAGCCGGCGGCCATCACGCGGTGCCGGTCGGCGTTGCCGGCGTGCGCGGTCACCGCGACGACGGGCAGATGCCCGCTACCGCCCGGCAAATGACGAATGCGGTCGAGCAGCCAGAAGCCGTCGCCGTCCGGCATGGCGAGATCCGACAGCACGACGTTCGGCGCACGCCGTTCCAGCACGTCGAGCGCGTCGTGTCCCGATTGCGCGGTCGACACCTGCGCCCCCATCGTTTCGAGTGCCGCGGCGAGGCTCGCGCGCGAGGTCGCGTCGTCGTCGACGACGAGCACGCGCTGGCCGTCGAGCGTGACTGTGTCCGTTGTGCCCGCCGCGCGCAGCCGGTTCCCGGCGGGATCGTCGGCATCCCAGCCGGCCGGCAGCGTGACCGTGACGGTCGTCCCGCGTCCGGTGCCCGCGCTCGTCGCGACGACCTCGCCGCCATGCAGTTGCGCGATGTTGCGCACGATCGACAGCCCGAGTCCCAGACCGCGCTTCGACGACACCAATGCGCGTTCGGGCCGGCTGAACGTCTCGAACAGATGCGGCAGGTATTCCGGTGCAATGCCCTGCCCGGTGTCGGCGACCGACAGCCGCACGCGCTCGCCGGCACGGATCAGCGACACGTCGATGCGGCCGCCCGGCGGCGTGAACTTGATCGCGTTCGACAGCAGGTTCGACAGGACCTGGCGTACCCGCTCGCGGTCTGCCGGAATCACGCAGGTCGGCATTGCATACGAAGTCGACAATTCGAGCCCTTGCGCCTGGGCCGTCGCGTCGAGTTCCCGCGTGGCATCGCGCACGACCCGCACGAGATCGACCGGCACGCGCTCGAGGCGCAACCGGCCCGTCGCGAGCGACGATGCGTCGAGCAGGTCGGCGACCATGTGCGACAGCGACCGCGCGCTGCGATCGATCGCGTCGACCGCCTGTTGCGCGAGACCCTGGCCGTCCGCGTTGCGCAGCACCTCGACCCAGCCGTAGATCACGTTCAGCGGCGTGCGCAGCTCGTGCGACACCGTGGCCAGTAGCTCGTCCTTCAGCCGGTTCGACGTGTCCGCCTGCGCGCGTGCGTCGCGCGCGCCGCGCAGCGAGCGCAGGTTGCGACGCTCGCCGCGGCGCCGTTCGTGCGCATCGCGCAGCGTCATCGACACGCCCGTACAGTTGCCCTGCGCATCGACGATCGGCGACGCAGCGAAGGTCGCTCGAAAATGGCCGCCGTCGCGTCGCACGCACAGCGCGTCGAGCGGACCGACCGGCGCGCGCAGGTTCGCGAACGACGCAGGTAACGGATGGCGCCGCAACCAGCGCGGTGCGATCATCGCGACGATGTCGCCACCGGCGGCCTGCGCCGCGTCGATGCCGAAGATCCGTTGCGCGGCCGGATTCCAGCTCGTGATCCGGCGTGCGGCATCGACCCCGACGATCGCATCGGGCGAAGCGTCGACCACGCGGCGCAGCAGGCCGTCGTCAGGTACGGGCAGAGGTGGATCCGGTGCCGGCTCGCGATGCGGCGGGCGAACGGCGTCGCCACCGTCATCGATTTCGCGAAGACGATCGTTCGCGAACAGCGGCTTCACGGCCATCACGAGCACGCACTCGACGAAGCTGATCGCGACGAATGCGCCGGCCTGCGCGAGCAGCGTGGCCAGCGGCGCCTCGCGCCACCAGAGCGCACCGATCACGGCCACGCTCGCGGCGGCCGCGACCAGGCCGCCGCCGAACGACGTCAGCCATGCGGCAGCCGCAACGCCTGCATAAAAAGGCAGCGGCGCAAATGGTGCGTGCTCGCCGACCACGCGAACCGCCCACGCCTGCAGCGCGGACGCCAGCCCGACGGCCAGCACGATCCATGCACCCTGCCGTAACAGCTCACGGGTCAGGGTCCTCATTGCATCCTTGCCTCGCGCCGGCTCCGGTCGCACGGCGCCATGCCGCTGGTCGACCATCCGGCGTGCCGTCGAGCGTGCCGGGCGAGCGTGGTGGCATACGCAAGCGTCATGCCCGATGCAGGCCGCGGATGGCGGGATGGTGCGCCGTGCCGTCTACCCGGCTACCCGGCTGCCGGGTGGCTCCACGGGACGGAGGGCTGCGCCCGGCCGGTGCGGCGGGCCGCATCGGCACATCTTGGCCGCGACCGGATTTTTCATCGGAATGCTGTAAAAAAGCATCGATACGACCCTGGATCGCTCAAAAATGCCGCGATTCGTGTCAGGAATCGATGGCCTGTTCCTTCCGCCCCCGCCCCGCACATTGGAAATTTCTATTTTGCGGCACCTTCTTGACCAATTCGCTGTCAATGATAAATATTGCAATCAACGGAACGTGTGATGCCGATTTTCAAAACGGCCCGCTAACGCCGATGGGAGAAACCGCAAACCGGTCGAAGCAGCGTGCAGACGGCCGCCGGTTGTCCGGCCGGTCCGCCGCGATGCGCACGCTGCTCGGCCGCATCGAGAAAATCGCGTCGACCCACGCCAGCGTGATGATTGCCGGCGAAAGCGGGGTCGGCAAGGATATCGTCGCGCGCCGGCTGCACGATCTCAGTGCCCGGCGGGACGGCCCGTTCGTCCCCGTGAACTGCGGCGCGATTCCGCCCGACATCGCGGAGTCGCAATTGTTCGGGCACGAGAAAGGCAGCTTCACCGGCGCGATCGCGCAGCGGGAAGGTTTCTTTGAAGCCGCGCGCGGCGGCACGCTGCTGCTCGACGAGATCGCCGAAATGCCTGCGCCGCTGCAGGTGAAGCTGCTGCGGGCGATCGAATCGAATGTGATCGTCCGGGTGGGCGGCACCGAGCCGATTCCGCTCGACGTGCGCATCGTGTCGGCCACGCGCCACAATCCGGCCGAAGCCGTGCGCGACGGCCGGCTGCGCGAGGACCTGTTCTACCGCCTCGCCGCATTTGCGCTGTACGTGCCGCCGCTGCGCCAGCGCGACAGCGACATCGAGACGATCGCGCTGGAGTTCGTCGACGCGCTCAATGCGCGGCACCATGCGCACAAGCGGCTGACCGAGGCCGCGATCGCGGCGCTGCGCGCATACTCGTGGCCCGGCAACGTCCGCGAGCTGCACAACACGATCGAGCGCGCGTACATCCTGTCGGACGAAGGCATCGACATCACGCTGCCGAAGCCGGCGATGCCGCCCGAGCGCCTGTCGGAGAACACGATGGCGCTGCCGCTCGGCGCGACGTTGCACCATGCACAGCAGCGCTTCATCGCGGCGACGCTGCACCACTTCGACGGCAACAAGCCGCGCGCCGCGAAAGCGCTCGGAATCAGCCTGAAGACGCTCTACAACCGGCTCGCGCTGATGCGCGACAGCGGCCGCTCCTGAGCGGCGCGGCCGTATTTCATACCGGCCGCGTCATGCGACCTTGAACCGCCCGACCGTCGTCGCCAGCGCGTTTGCCTGCGATTGCAGCGCGGTCGCGGCGGCGGTCGACTCTTCGACGAGCGCCGCGTTCTGCTGCACCATTTCGTCGAGCTGCGTGACCGCGCGATTCACTTCCTGGATGCCGCGCGTCTGCTCGTTCGCCGCGTGCGTGATCTCGGAGATGATGGTCGTCACGTTCGACACGTTCGAGACGATCTCGCGCATCGTGTCGCCGGCCTGACGCACCTGCCCGGACCCGGCCGACACGCTCGCGACCGTCGATTCCACCAGTACCTTCACTTCGCGTGCGGCCTGCGCGCTGCGTTGCGCGAGGCTGCGCACTTCCTGCGCGACGACCGCGAAGCCGCGGCCCTGCTCGCCCGCGCGCGCCGCTTCGACGGCCGCGTTCAGCGCGAGGATGTTGGTCTGGAACGCGATCCCGTCGATCACGCCGATGATGTCGCCGATCCGGCCCGATGCTTCCTCGATCTTCTCCATCGTCGCGACGACGTCCGACACGACCACGCCGCCGTGCGACGCGATCCGCGACGCAGCCGCCGCGCGTTCGTCGGCCTGGCCGGCGGCCGCCGCCGACTGGCCGACCGTCGCGGTGATCTCTTCCATCGACGCGGCCGTTTCCTCGAGGCTCGCCGCCGCCGATTCGGTGCGCGACGACAGGTCCTGATTGCCCGCCGCGATCTCGTTCGCGGCCGTGCGCACCGATTCGCTTGCATCGCGAATCTGGCGCATCACGTCGTTCAGCTTGTCGACGAAGCTGTTGAACGAGCGCGCGATGTCGGCCACTTCGTCGCGGCCGTCGGCCGGCAGGCGCTGCGTCAGGTCGCCGTCGCCCGAGCCGATCGCGGCCATGGCCTGGCGCACTTGCGACAGGCGGCGGAATGCGGTCGCGGTAATCGCGCCGATGATCAGCGACGCGACGGCGACGATCACGAGCAGCGTGACCAGCGAAGCGGTCAGCAGCGAGCGCATCCCGGCCGTCGCTTCGCTCTTGTCGAGCAGCACCAGCGCGTACCAGTCGGTGCCCGGCACGGGGCGCGCGCGCACCAGCTTCGCGTCGCCGCCGACGCTCACCTCGACCGGCACGGTCGCGGCCGCGATCGTCGCGCCGTTCGTCGCGCCGAGTTCGGGCGACACGTCGGCGACCGGCTTCAGCGTGAGCTTCGGGTCCGGGTGCGCGACGATGTGGCCATTGCTGTCGATCAACATCCCGAAGCTCGCGGGCGTCGGGTGGATCGACTTCACGTTCGCGATCACGGTATCCATCGCGACATCCGCGGCGACGACGCCCTTCAGCGCGCCGTCGCGCAGGATCGGCACCGCGAACGTGACAACGAGGTTGCCCGTGCCGGCGTCGACGTACGGCGGCGTGACGACCGGCTTGCCGGCCTGCGCGGCCTGCTTGTACCACGGGCGGCCGGTCGGATCGTAGTCGGGCGGAATGCCGGTCGGGTCGGAGAAGTGGAACGCCTTGTCGGCGTAGCCTGCATAGACGTTCGTGAAGCCGCCGGCCGTAGCCATCTGCTTGAACACCGGCAGCGGATCGGGCGTCAGCGCGGCATCCTGCAGCGACGCGATCATCCGGCTCCGGGTGGCGACCCAGTCGGCGATCCCGACCACGTGGCCGCTTGCGACGGAGGTCAGGTTACGGTCGATCGCGTCGTCGTTGTACGAGCGCGCGATGAAGTAGTTGATGAGCGTGGTGGCAACGAGCGCGAATGCGACGATGGCGACGCACGCGGCGAGGATGCGGGCGCGGATGGACGAGAACATGGCAACGACTCGGTAAGGGAGCGCGAACGCCCGGTGGACGAATTCACCGGGTAAACGGCAATCGCGCCGCTTACTTGAGGCCGCCGTGACAATTCAGTGAAACGTATGACAAAACGCAAGGCTGACTGTCAGCGGATTGTCAGGATGACCACACCGGCCGTCGCCATGCGCGCACGCTGCCGCAGGACGCGACAACGGCATCGGCAATCCTGGGCACGGCGGCAAAAAACGGAGTCGGGACGGGCTGGTTCGCTGTCGACGGAGGCAGGCATGTCGATCAGGATCCGGCCCTGGCCCGGCCCGGCAACGGATCGTGCGACGTCCGCGGCGTCAGCCGCGGCGCACGCCCGTCACAAGCGATGGCTCGGGCGCGGATCGGCTTCCGCGGGCGCCGCATCGGCGCGTGTGTCGCTGTCGAGGTCGTCCCGCTGACGCATCCGCTCGCGCAGGTGCCGGATCGCGAACACATGGATGTAGTCGTGCACCCGCGCGTCGGACGACAATGCGCGCACTTCGTCGTCGAGCATCGCACGCAACTGATCTGAACCGATCGCGCGCTGTTTGGCGGCTTCCTTGAGTGAATCGAGCAAACTGTCCTTGGACATCGACGGACTCCTGACGGTCGAGGAACGAAAAGAAGAAGGTACCGGAAGCTTAAAGACTGAACGGCCGCGCGGCGTGCGATGCGCCGGCGTGTGTTTGCGCGCGATCAACGGCACGTTGCGTGCCGCCGTGCCGATCCGTCCCCGAACCGGCCGCGCTAGATCCGCGGCGCAAACTGCCCGCGAACGAGACTGGAAGCCCTGCCACGCCACCCCGGGGCGCGGCACCGGCTGACGGGCGAAGGATGGAGCGCTGCCCGACGCCGATGCACTCGCAAACGTAGACCGGCCGAAATCATGCGTCAAGCGACGTCTGCCACGCGCCCCCCATTCGTCGGAACGAACGTGCCGGATCGTCGCCGGGGCGGCCGATCGGTCGCCGTGCGTGTCAGCGGATTCCGATACGCGCCGCGCAATCCCTGACAGCGACTTCAGCGCACGCTGCTTGGCAGCGCACGGGCGCCACACGATACTGGTGACATGGACGAACCGTTCATACAGGTCATCGCTCAGCCGGCCGTCGAGCCGGCATGCGGGGCCTGGCGCAGGAGACCAACCATGGCACTTCGCAACTTACCGGGCCGGGACGGCCAGCGGCGCGCGGCGGGCAACGCGCGCGCCCTGCCGGCCCAGGCCGTGCCGGCCGGCAACCGTCCGTCCGACAATATCGACACCTTGCTTGCGCTCGCACGCGAAGCCGGTTTGCTCGTCACGCTCGACGGGCAGATCGGCCGCGAAAAGTACCAGAGCGTCGCGGGCTCGGTTCTCGCGTTGCAACGGTTCGCTGCTGCGCTTTGCGCGCGGGCCGCACCCGATGCGCCGGCCGATGTGGAGCCACGCCGCAAGGCACGCCCCGGCTGGCCGCATGCCAACCGCCTGCGCAACCGCACGTGCAGCGCATGCGCGCCGCTGCATGTCGCGCCCCAGCGCCCGCGGGTGCGACGCGGCGCAGGCCGACGGCACGACCTGCGGTCGATGCTTCGCTCCACCTGAACGTGCAAGCAGCCGTTGCGCGGCAAGGGGGCCGTGCAACGTCGGCAGCGCCTGCCGCACACCGCGCCCGTATGACAGCGGCGCGCATGCCATCACGCATCACGACGCGCCGTTCGACACGGCCGCGATGACAACGATTCCTGCGGGGAAAGCAACCCGGACGGGGCCAGCTACAACACGAAAGCGGAAAGCGGACGGGGTGACTTGCACCCCGCCCGTCCTCCAAGGCAGCCGCCGGCTGCCTACCCTCGTGCCAGAGAGTTCTCGATCGGATGACGCGTCGTGCCGTGCACGTTGCGGCTCCGGAAAATGATGTGACAGCGGCGAAGGCACCGTCGATCATCGGCTTTGACGCTCGCGTTGCGGCGTGGCTGCGCGGACCATGTGCGACAGACCGGCCGCGCAGCTCGATGTTCCGTCAATGTCTCACGCGATACGCGCGCCGTTTCTGATGCAGGTCAACCCAAGCCTGCTTCGATCTCGACACCGCGCGATTTATTCGGCACCGCGCACGAGCAGCACCGGCACCTCCGCAAGATGCGCAACGCGGCGCGCGACGCTGCCGATCAGCCAGGCGGCGATGCCGCGCCGGCCATGCGTGCCGACCACCAGCAGTTCGGCACGCCAGTGCACGGCGTCGCGCATCAGCGCGTGCGCCACGTCGTCGCTGGTCGGGCGGGTTTCGACGACACCGCGCTTGGTCGGGTTCCCGGTCGCATGGAACAGCGGGCCGATCTTCGCGAGCGCATCCTCGCCCTCCGCGCGGTAGGCATCCTCGAGCGCGCGCACCGGCACGATATCCGTCAGACGAACCGCGCGATCGATCACGTAGGCCGCGTACAGCAACGTCGTCGGCGCCGCGAAGCCGAGCCCGACACGCACCGCGTGCAGCGACGGCTCGCTGCCGTCGACCGCGAACATCAGCCGCTGCAGGCCGCCGTCCGACGGCCGCGCATAGGCGGCCGGCACGATCAGCAGCGCGCAGTGCGCGCGCGTCGTCAACGTGTCCGACATCGCGCCTTCAACGAGCCGCAGCAACCCGTGATGCGGATTCGCGCCGACGATCAGCACGTCGGCGCGCCATGCCAACGTGTCGTTCACCAGCGCATCGGCCACCGAGCCGCCCGTCACCGACGTATCGATGACGGCCTGCTCGACCTCGATGCCGCTGTCGGCGAACAACGCCGCGATCCGCTCGTTGACGGCTTGCGCTTCGCGCATCAGGTCCTCGCGCGCGGACGTCAGCAGTGCGTCGATGCGCGGGATGTCGGGCAATACGAGGCGCGGGTTGTCGATTGCGCAGACGACGCGCAATCGCATGCCGGGACGCAGCAGCGTGCGCGCGTAATGCGCGGCTGACAGCGATTCGGGCGTCGGATCGACGGCCAGCGCGATCCGCGCAAGCGTCGGGATGGGCGGGGCAGGCTGCATGGCGAAGGCCTCCGTGCGTGCGCGTCGTCGCGGAACGACGACAGGAGCTTCGCGCGGAAGCGGCGCGCGGCGGGCTGAGCGCCGCCGCGGCCGCGGGGATCGGTGGGTTGCCACGCGAAGCGCGGACAATCGATTCGTTCAGCATAGATCGTCCGGCCCGCATGCGCATGATCGCGATCAAGGGTCGCGCAGGCCCCTGCCCGTGCCGCTTACGACTTCGTCGGCACCGATGCCGCCGGACGGTTCGCGTAGAACAGCGCGTACGCGATGCCGAGCAGCACGATCCACACCGGCCCGATCACGAGTGCGACGCGCGTGTCGGGCGTGAATGCCATCAGCACGACGACCAGCACGAGAAAACCGAGCGCGACGAACGAACCGAGCGGATAGAACGGCACGCGGATCGGCAGGCGCGCGATCTTGTCGGCCGACAGCGTGCGGCGAAAGCGCATCTGTGCAATCAGGATCACGCACCACGTCCAGATCGCACCGAACGTCGACACCGACGTGAGCCACGTAAACACGTGCTGCGGCGCGAGATAGTTGAGCAGCACGCCGATCAGCAGCAGCGCGACCGACAGGATCACGCCGTATACCGGCACGCCGTTGCGGTTGAGCTTGCCGAGCTGGCTCGGTGCCTGGCCCTGCTGCGCGAGGTTGTAGAGCATCCGCGCGGTGCTGAACAGGCCGCTGTTGCACGACGACAGCGCCGCGGTCAGCACGACGAAGTTGATGATGCCGGCGGCGGCCGGGATGCCGAGCCGCGAGAACGTCATCACGAACGGGCTGCCCTGCGTGCCGATCTGGTCCCACGGATACAGCGACATGATCACGAACAGCGCGCCGATGTAGAAAATCAGCACGCGCCAGAACACCGAGTTCACGGCCTTCGTCAGCGACTTCTCCGGGTTGCGCGCCTCGCCGGCGGTGAGGCCGAGCATCTCGACGCCCAGATACGCGAACATCACGATCGGCAACGCGGCAATCACGCCGTTGATGCCGTTCGGCATGAAGCCGCCGTGTGCCCACAGGTTCGAGAGACCGATCGCGACCCCGCCGTTGCCGATGCCGAACGCGATCATCAGGCCGCCGCCGATGATCATCAGCACGATCGTGACGATCTTGATCAGCGCGAACCAGAACTCGAATTCACCGTACAGCTTGACCGCGATGAAGTTCACCGAGCCCATCGCCATGAGCGCCGCGAGCGCCCAGATCCAGTTCGGTATGCCGGGGAACCACATGTGCATGTAGACGCCGACCGCCGTGATTTCCGCCATGCAGGTGACGATCCACACGAACCAGTAGGTCCAGCCGGTCAGGTAGCCGGCGAGCGGGCCGAGATAGTCGCGCGCATAGCGGCTGAACGCGCCGGCGACCGGATTGGCGATCGCCATCTCGCCGAGTGCGCGCATGATCAGGAAAATCGCGATGCCGCCCAGCAGGTAGGTCAGCAGGATCGCCGGGCCGGCGACGCGGATCGCGGTGGCCGAGCCGAGGAACAGGCCGACGCCGATCGTCGCGCCAAGCGCCATCAGGTTGATGTGCCGCTCTTCCAGCCCGCGGTGCAGCTGGTCTTCTGGTTGTTTCAAGTCCGTCTCCTGGCAGCCGCGAACGGGCCGCCGTCATTGTCGATGTCAATGCGCGACCGTTCATGCCGATCCCGGCATGCCGAAAACGAAATAATCTCCGCCGTCGTTTTCCAAATAAGAAACGATACGGATGCTGCGTCAATCCGATTGGAATCGCCGCGGATTATCCGTATTTTCCGGAACAATCCGGAAAACGGATCGGGCCTTTCACGGAATACGCCCGTGCGGCCCGTGTGACGCGGCTGTGCGCGTGACGGACGGCGACGGGATCAATCGCTTTCGGCGCGAACGAACGCGCGTCGAATGTGCGCAACCAAGCACACGCAATATGCAGGCGGGATTATATGGAGGATCAGCGGTTTTACACCAGCCGATTTTGATAAAAATCGCGGCGGTTGAATCCGCCGGAAAATTCGAATGTGCGCGTACGCCGCGCGCGGATTTATTTCGACAGCGTCGCGCGCACCGTATATTCGCCTTCGACCGCGCCGTGCTCCGGACGCACGAAATAACGCGACGCATCGAGATCGGCCGGCATCGGCTCGACCGGATAGCCGTGCTTTTCCCACGCATCGAGGCCGCCCTTCAGCGCCCGGATGTTGTGGATCATCTTCTTGCGCTGCATCTTCGCGATCAGGCGCTTGGCCGTGGCCTCGTTCGGGCACACGCAATAGACGACGATCGGCCGCTTCAGCATTTCCGGGTCGAGCAGGTCCGGCGAATCGAGATCGACCGGCACCGCGCCGGCGATCCGGTACGGTTCGCGCTCGCGAATCGCCTTCGGCCGCGCGTCGAAGATCAGCGGCGGCTCGTCCGACGTCATCATCTCGACGAGCTGCGGCGGCGAGATGCGAACCTGGGCGAGATAGCGGCGGAACTGCACGCGGCGCACCCAGCGGTACAGCAGGAACGTGATGAAGATCGCGAGGAACGCATCGAGGATCGTGCCGCCGCTCGCACGCACCCACAGCACGAACTGGACGATCTGGTCGTGAATGGCCGCGCCGCCGACCAGCCAGAACGCGGCCCACAGCGACGCGCCGGCCAGGTCCCAGAACAGGAATACGCCGACGCCGATCGCGGTCGTGCCGAGCAGCGGCGCCGACACGAGGCCGAGGCCCGGCAGGAATTTGGACAGCACGAGCAGCGGCGCGCCGTATCGTTCGAATACGTTACGTGCGAAGCGCAGCGTCGTGTCGAGCGACAGCGAGAAGCGCACGAGGCCGTTCAGCAAGCGTCGGCCGCGCGTGCGGCCCATGAAGAACCACAGGGAATCGGCCAGCATCGTCGCGCCGATCGCCGCCGCGAACATGCTGACCCACGAGGCCTGCCCCATTGCCGCCATCGTGCCGCCGAGAATCAGCATCGGCACGGCAGGCACCGGCACGCCGAGCTGCGTGATCAACACGCTCGCGAACACGGCCCACGGGCCGAGCGACGATGGAATTGCGATGGGAAAGTGCCACACGGCGGCGCTCCTGGAAGACATGCGGCCGTGCGACGGGGGCCGTCGGACCGGCTGGGCAACGACCGCCGCGGCATGTCCGCAGCCGACCCGATGCATCACGGCATTCTAAACGGGTTTGGCCGCGATCGCGCGGAACACGCGCCAGCGGCGCGGGCTTCGCGCCAATGGTTGCACCGCCGTGACAGTCACGTGTCCGTGCGCTGCGCGAGCGTCGCGACGTGTTCCGCGTAATCGGGAAACGCGACGGCCAGCGCAGCGGCGTCGGCCAGTTCGAATTCCGCGAACTCGAACCCCGGCGCCACCGTGCAGCCGACGAGCGCGACGTGCTCCGGCGCCGCGCAGCGCGCGCCGAACCAGCAGCCGGCCCGCACGACCGCCTGGAACACGGTGCCCGGATGTGTGAGCGGGTTGCCGAGCCGGTGGATCGTCAGCCCGTCGCGCTCGTCGAGCACCCACACCTCGATCGGGTCGCCCGCGTAGAAATGCCAGACCTCGTCGGAACGGATCCGGTGCCACGACGAATACGCACCGTCGCACAACAGGTAGTAGATCGCCGTCGACGCGGCGCGCGGCGCGCCGTCGGCGGGACGCACGACCGAATCGGCCGCACGGTAGGTTTCACGGAAATAGCCGCCTTCGGGATGCGGCTGCAGGTTGAACTGGCGAATCAGGTCGGTAGCGGAAATCGGCATGGCGGATGACGTCGGTAAGGTCAGGAACCGGACACCCGGCGCACGGCCACGCTTCGCTCATCGCGAACGCGGCCGCAGGCCGCCGGATGCTGCTGCGTCGATCGCCGCGGCCATGCGCGCGGCGAACAAGCGGACACCGGCCGATGCTGCCAGAACTGCATGTCGGGACGCAACCGTCGGCGCGCGATTGCGCCGATGGGGTGCATCGGGCGGGCCGCCCTCGCCCGGCCGATGTGACCGAAGCGACAGCCGCGCTCACACGCCGTGCGCCAGCCGGCGCGTCGCGCGCTTCCGTTTCATCGGCCGTCACCCGGCGAATGCGCACGACTGTGGCCGCGCGCGGCCGCCCGGGCGTCAGCGCCGTGCCGCTTGCATCAAGCCGACACCGGCGTGCCGGGCTCGCTGTGCCGCACCAGCAGCACGGGCCGGTCGGCCGCACGCAGCAGCGATTCGGCGACGCTGCCGACCAGCAGCCGGCGCAGGCCATGCCGCCCGCTCGTGCCCATCACGATCAGGTCGGCGTCGGCTTCGGCCGCCGTGCGCATCAGTACCGTGGCGACATCCTCGCCGTATGCGTCGAGCGCGCGCACGGTGCCCCGCACATGCTCCTGGGCGAGCACCGCTTTCGCATCGTCGAGCACCGGCGTCACGGCATCGGTCGCGGCCGCATCGCCATCGCGCTCGGCCGGGAAGCCCGCATCGACGTCGACGAGCTGCGGCCGGTGCTCGACGACATACGCGCAGGTGACTTCGCCGCCGGACGCCGCCGCGATCCGGATCGCCTCGTTCAGCGCGAGACGCGCGCTCGGGCTGCCGTCGAGCCCGACGAAAATCCGCTTGTACATGGTCCGTCCCTCCGACCGGGCACGCGTCGCGCGTTACGCGACGGCGGCCCGTTATCGCCACCCGACCCGGTGTCGGCTGGCCTGCCGAACAGTCTGCCCCACGTGCCGACGCGCCCGTTGATGCGCGTCAATCGCGGCCGGCGCGCCCGCTGCTTCACGCCGGTTGCCGCAATTTCTAGTGACCCCATTACAAAAACCGTGTAAATCGCGCACAATTTCATCTTGAAAATAGACGTTGCGTGCAGCCGGTGCGAGTTTTGCCTGGCTTTGCTGCGCTGCTCCGGGTGCCACGGAGCGGCCCCCCCGACAACAGAATGGCCATCGAATGACCGCCAGTGGAACCCCGACGCGTGGCGCCCGAGGGCCCACGCGCCTCCAGATCATGTTACGCCAGCCGCTCGCGGCCGGCGTCGTTACGCTGTGCGCCGGCGCGGCGCTGTCGCTCGGCGTCGCGCTGCTCGTGCGCGAGCAGTGGCAAACCGCCGTCCATACGCGTTTCGAACGCCGCACAACGCACGTGACCGCGATGCTCCGCCACGAGCTGCAATCGGGCGTTGCCGTGCTCGAAGGCGCGCGCGGCGCGTTCAGCCTCGTCCCGGGCATGACGCCCGAGCAATGGCGCCGCTATGCGGATACGCTCGATCTCGACAGCGGCCGCTCGCCGGTCCGCCAGATCGGCTATGCGCCGCTGCCGCCCGCGACACGCACCGCCCTCGCCGGCGCGAAGCCGATACCGGCCGGCACGCTCGCGACCGCGGCGCTCAGCGCACCGGCATCGAATTCGCCCGTTGTGCGCTTCGGCGCGTCCGACGCCGCGCCGCTCTCTCGCGCGCTGCAGACCGGCGACATCGCGCTCGGCGTCCACCCGGCCGACGACGACACATCCCGCGACGCCCGCACCTTCACGCTGTTCGTGCCGGTCGCTGCGTCACCGCACGCAGCCGCCACGCCGTCCGGCACGCGCGACCCCGGCGCCGACGGGGTGCTGTTCGCGGCGTTGAGCCCGCGGCGCCTGATCGAGCGCGCACTCGACGCGGAACGCGGAATCGACGTGTGGATCACCGCCGGCGGCGATCGGCGCGCGATCGTCAGCGTCGAAACGACGACCGACGAGGCCTCGGCATCGCCCGATCTGATGCGGCGCACCGACGAGCTGAATTTCGGCGGCACCGTGCTGACGCTCGCCTATTCCGCGGACGGCCGCCCGAGCGCGACCGGCGCGCAACGCGCGGCCGGCACCGTGCTCGCCGCGGGGCTGGTCGCGTCGATTGCGTTCGCGGTGCTCGTTCATGCGCTGCTGCGCGGCCGCGCCGGCGCCGCCGATTCCGGCGCGAGCAGCCGCGGCATCCTCAACGAGGCGCGGATGATGGGCATCATCCGTTCGTCGATGGAAGCGATCATCACGATCGACGAAAAGCAGACGGTCGTGATCTTCAATCCGATGGCCGAGCAGGTGTTCGGCGTGTCCGCGATGGAGGCGATCGGCGCGCCGCTGTCGCGCTTCATCCCCGAGCGGTTCCGCGCCGCGCACACGAAGCACGTGGATCAGTTCGGCGTGACGGGCGTGTCCGAGCGGCAGATGGGCCGCCAGCGGGTGCTGTTCGGGCTGCGCGCCAACGGCGAGGAGTTCCCGATCGAGGCCTCGATCTCGCAGATCCGCGACGCGTCGGGCAAGCTCTATACGGTGATGCTGCGCGACATCACCGAGCGGCTGCGTGCCGAGAACGCGCTGAAGCTGTCGCGCGAGGAATTGCGCGAACTGTCGGCGAACCTGCAGAACGTGCGCGAAGCGGAAAAGACCCGCATTGCACGCGAACTGCACGACGACCTCGGCCAGCAGCTCACCGCGCTGAAGATGGATCTGTCGGTGATCGAGCAGCAGCTGCGCGTGCCCGGCCGCGTGCAACCCGACGAGGATCTGCAGTCGCATCTGCAGGGCATGCGGCGGCTGATCGACGCGACCGTCGCGTCGGTGCGGCGCATCGCGGCCGACCTGCGGCCCGTGATGCTCGACGATCTCGGCCTCGTGCCCGCGATCGAATGGCTCGCGAACGATTTCACGAACCGCTACGGGATCGAT
Organism: Burkholderia puraquae; assembly: GCF_002099195.1. Classification (GTDB taxonomy): domain Bacteria; phylum Pseudomonadota; class Gammaproteobacteria; order Burkholderiales; family Burkholderiaceae; genus Burkholderia; species Burkholderia puraquae. The sequence goes on from NZ_NBYX01000001.1 coordinate 622,031, forward strand.
GTCGAGCGGCACATCGAAACCGGCGGCCTCACGTTCACCAGCGCGGGCGCGACCACGTTGTTCCGGATCGTCCAGGAAGCGCTGACGAACGTCGCGCGCCACGCGGATGCGACGCGCGTCGCGCTGCGGCTCGACGTCGAGGAAGGCTTCTGCGTGTTGCGCGTCGCGGACAACGGCCGCGGCTCGACGCCCGGCGGCCCGGCCCACGAAGACAAATCGTTCGGCCTGATCGGCATTCGCGAACGCGCCCACATGCTGGGCGGCACCGTGACGATCGACACCGCGCTCGCGCGCGGCTTCTCGATCACCGTCGCCTTCCCGCTCAATACCGTCCAACAGGAAACGCTCATCACATGATCAAGGTGCTCATCGCCGACGACCATACGCTCGTACGCGACGGTCTGCGACACATCCTCCAGAACGCCACCGGATTCGAGGTGGCCGGCGAAGCCTGCGACGGCCCGTCGACGATCGCGCTGGTGCGCGCCACGCCCGCGCAGGTGCTCGTGCTCGACCTGTCGATGCCGGGCCGCAACGGCGTCGAGCTGATCAAGCAGATCAAGGACGAGAAGCCCGCGCTGCGCGTCCTCGTGCTGACCATGCACGCGGAGCAGCAATACGCGGTGCGCGCGTTCCGCGCCGGCGCGTCGGGGTATCTGACGAAGGAAAGCGCGAGCGCCGAGCTGGTCGGCGCGGTCACGAAGGTGGCGTCGGGCGGCGTCTACGTGAGCCTCACGATGGCCGAGCAGTTCGCGCAGAGCCTGAACGAGCCGGCCGAGACGCTGCCGCACCAGCGGCTGTCCGACCGCGAATTCGACGTGTTCCGGCGGATCGCCGCCGGCCAGACGCTGACCGAGATCGCCAACGCGCTGTGCGTGAGCGCGAAGACGGTCAGCACGTACAAGACGCGGATCCTGGAAAAGATGCAGATGCCGCACGAAGCGGCGCTGGTGCGTTACGCGATGCGGCACAAGCTGCTCGACGAAACGGACGACGTGTAACGGACGACGTGTAACGGACCACGTCCGGCAGCGGACGGCTTGCGCCGCCCGGCCGCGCGGCATGCGTCAGGCCGGGCGGCGCACCACGCTTACTTCGCGGGCACCGGGCACGCGAGATCGCCTTCCTCGCAGGACAGATAGCCCTTCAGCGTGTCGGTGCGCGCTTTCGTCAGATCGTCGAGGCAGGTCGACACGACCATCGGATACGCGCTGCCGCCCTCGGCGTTCGCGCTGGAGAAGCGGCATTCGGCGTCGCGGTACGCGATCCACGCCCGCTGCGCATTCACGAGTTCGTCGGCCAGCGGCCGCGCATCGCGCAGGCGTGCGGTGACGGCCTGGTAGGTCCGGTTCAGTTCCCCGTCGGATTTCTTGTACGCGCGGTCGGCACATGCCGTCATCGCTGCCTGATCCGTCGCGTCGGCACAATTCGCCTGCGCATGGGCGACGTTCGCCGCCAGCGTGAGCGCGCATAGCAGACCGGTCAAGACACGCATGGATGCTCCTTGTTGTTGGTTGAAGTCGTGGAACCCGGTGCCGGGCTTGCCGCGCTGTCGCGCATCGGCCGCCGTCGCGCGGCGACACCGATCGCGATCCTAGCGCACGCGCGCGGGCTTGTCAGCCGGTGTCGCAGCATGCGACGGCTTGCATATCGGCCCTCCCCACCTACACTTGAAAATCGATACGCCGCTTCAGGCCCGCGCTATCGCATCCATCCCGTCTCCGCTTCCGCGCATTCCCCTGCGCATTTCGCGTTCGCATCGCCGAGCGGGGTGACGATTCGTCAGTCGGCTTCCTCCCCCCAGCCCAACGTGCAATCGCCGTCGCTCCCTGGAGGGAATCATGAGCTATCACCTTGAAGGCCGTCTGCTCGAGGTCTGCAACTGTCGCGTCCTCTGCCCATGCTGGATCGGCGAAGATCCGGATTTCGACGTTTGCGACACGATCGTCGCCTGGCATGTCGACAAGGGCACCGTCGACGGCGTCGACGTGGGCGGCAACACGATCGCCGCGGTGTGCCGCGTGCCGGGCAACATCCTGCAAGGCAACTGGACCGCTGCGATCTACGTCAGCGACACGGCGTCCGAAGCGCAGGAGCAGGCGCTGCTCAAGGTCTACACGGGGCAGGCCGGCGGCCCGATCGCCGAACTCGCGAAACTGATCGGCACGGTGGTGTCGATCGAACGCGCCCCCATCACCTTCAATGTCGAAGGGGCACGCGGCACGCTGTCGATCGGCACCGACTACCATGCGGAACTTGAGCCGTACCTCGGCCCGAGCGGCGCGCAGACGACACTGACCGACACCGTGTTCTCGACGGTGCCCGGCGCGCCGGTATTCGTCGGCAAGGCGCCCGTCTACCGGTCGAAGAATGCGGCGATCGGCATCGACGTCGATCTGAAGAATCACAACGCGCTGCAGAGCACGTTCCTGTTCGACGCGTGAAGCGCGATCGCACGCCAACGGTCATGGCTGCGTCGCTGCATCGGCGCCTGTTTCCGCTCGTGCTCGCGAGTCTCGTCGCGTTCGCGTGGCTCACCCTGTGGGCGTGGACGCGCAGTCCGTACGGACGGTACCTCGACCACGGCGACATCGCGCTGCCCACACCGTTCAGCGCGCTTTGCCGCGCGCTGCCGGGCGGCACGCTGTGGCTGCCGGCTGCGTTCGACGCGGCCGGCTGGACGCTGATGATCCTCGCCATGATGCTGCCGACGACGCTGTCGCTGTTCGATGCGTTCGCCCGCGTCGTCGCGAGCCGCCCCGACCAGACGCGCCTGCTCGCGCTCGTCGGCATCGGCTACGTCGCTACGTGGAGCGGCTTCGGCCTCGTCGCGCACGGCCTGCACGCGTTGCTGCTGACCGGCGTCGCGCGCGTGCCGGCGCTCGCGTGGCGCGGCTGGCTGATCGGTGCCGCCGTATTCGCGCTCGCCGGCGCGTTCCAGTTCAGCGGGCTGAAGACGCACTGTCTCGACCGTTGCCGCACGCCCTTCAGTTTCGTGATCAGCCGCTGGCGTGGCCGCACGCCGATGCGTCACGCGTTTGCGCTGGGCGTGAGCCACGGGCTCTTCTGTGTCGGCTGCTGCTGGGCGCTGATGATGCTGATGTTCGTCGTCGGCGCCGGCAGTCTCGGCTGGATGCTGTCGCTCGCCGCGTTGATGGCCCTCGAGAAGAATGCGTCGTGGGGGCAGGCGCTCACCGCGCCGCTCGGCGCCGCGCTGTTCGGCGCGGCCGTGCTGATCGTCGCCAGCCACGCGTGAGGCCCGCGATGCGCCCACCTGCCTCCACATTCGCGCTGCATGTCCGGCCGGGCGTGCGCGTCGTTGCGCTGACGTCGATCGCGATGCTCGCCTTCGCGTCGAATTCCCTGCTGTGCCGGCTCGCGCTGCAGGCCGGACGGATCGATGCGGCCAGCTTCGGCAGCCTGCGCCTCGTATCCGGCGCGCTGATGCTCGCGATCGTCGCGCGTGCGGGTGCGCAACGGCCCGTCCCGCCAGCAGACTGGCCCGCGGCGGCGATGCTGTTCGTGTACGTCACGTGCTTCTCGTTTGCGTACCTGACCGTCAGCGCGGCCACCGGCGCGCTGATCCTGTTCGGCGCGGTGCAACTGACGATGTTTGCGGCGGGGTGGCACGCGGGCGAACGGTTTGCCGCGACCGGCTGGGCCGGGTTCGGCGCGGCGCTCGGCGGACTGGTGTATCTCGTGTCACCCGGGCTCGCCGCGCCGACGCCGCGCGGCGCCGCGCTGATGACGGCCGCCGGCATCGCGTGGGGAATCTATTCGATACGGGGCCGCCGGCCCGTCGATCCGGTCGCGGCGACCGCCGGCAATTTCCTGCGTGCCGCGCCGCTGGCCCTCGCGCTGAGCGTCGCGCTCGCCGCCCGCTTTCACGTCACGCCGGCCGGGGTCGTGCTCGCTGCGCTGTCCGGTGCGCTGACGTCGGGCCTCGGCTATGTGGTCTGGTATGCGGCGCTGCGGCACCTCACGGCAATGCGCGCCGCGGCGGTCCAGCTCTCCGTGCCCCCCATCGCTGCGGGCGGCGCCGTACTGTTCCTGTCGGAACAGCCGACATGGCGGCTCGCGCTCGCATCGGCCGCGATCCTTGGCGGGGTGGCGGCCGTGCTCGCGACGCGGGCCCGCCGGGCCGGCAGCATGCGGTGATGCGCATCAGGTGCAGCTCGCTCGCCCCAGCCATTCAGGCCGCCAAAACGCAAAACCCGCACACGGATACCGTGCACGGGTTTCGGATGAAACGGCAAACCGGGCGCCCTTGCGGGCGCAGCCTGGCTTAGTGGCCGAAGAACACCGACGAACGGTCGGTTGCGGCCGGCACGACCACACGCTGACCCGACTGCGACGTCGCGGCAGGGCTCGCACCGTAGCCCGTTGCATCAGCTTGCGCGCCGGTGTTCTGCGCGGCGGCGATCTTTGCCTGCGCGGCCTGGATGTTTTCCGGGTAGTTGATCCAGTCGTTCGGGTTGTAGCCGGCCTTTTCGAGCTGGACCAGCTCGGCGCGCACTTGCGCGCGCGTCAGCGGCTGCTGGCTCTGTGCGAACGAGACAACCGGTGCGGCCACGAGTGCGGCCAGTGCAACTGCCTTGATCAGCGATTTCATGATGCGTTACCTCCAGGATTGTTTTGTCAGGCGCTTCGGACTCGGGGTCGTTGCGCATGAGTAGAAGTCTAGGAGGCCACGCTATCAGGGTAAATACTTAAATCGCAAATTCACTGTTGACGGAAAACATACAATCTCAGTGGAATCGACTCAATCATCAGATGATTATCGGCGTTCACGCACCGAATAGCCCGCCGCGGCATCCGGCGCGCCCCAGCCGCGCATCAGCGCCGCCGGCCGCTATCCGACGACGCCATCAGCCGGTCGAACAGCAGCGCCTTGAGGCGGATCAGGTCGTCCTCGCCGGTCTCGCCGAACGCTGCGTGATGAAGCGTCAGCGCGGGCGCCGTGGGATCGGCATGGACGGCCCGCACCGTGCCGTCGAGCGCCAGCAGCTCGACCCGGTCGCCCGTCGTGTACGGAAGCAGCACGCGCAAGGGTTCACCGGTTGCGGCGATCGGCCGGTCGACGGCAATCGACAGCCCGCTCACGCTGATGTCGTGCACCATCCCGATTCCTTCCGCGCCCTCCGCCCCACCCGCGCAGCAGGCGGCGATCCGCACCGGCACGCGCGGCTCCGCGCGCGTGCGCAGCCGGTCGACGAAGCCGGGCGGCGACAGCACCAGGAACCGTGCCGCGCCCGACGACTGCACCGACTCGACCGTCGCACCGAAACGCGACACCGCGGCACGGCCGATCGCGATGGCCTCGATATCGTCGCCACGCGCGAAGTCGAACGCGGCCGCCGGCTGCGGCTCGACGAACAGCGCACCCGACGCGGCGACGCCGATCAGCCGGTAGCGTTGAAGCCCGCGGGTCGTGCCGACCCGGCGGCGGATGCCGATCGAGGCGCCCGCCGACAACCCCATCCGCGGCGCGTGCGGCACCGCGTCAGGCACGTGTGGCGCCGGGTCGGCCTCGGCGTCGTCGCGCCGGCGTACCGGCCGGAAATGATCAAACAGGAATGCATGCTGCGCGGCATCGCGCAGCGTCGTGCCGGCCGGCAGCAGCGCGGCGCCGTCGGCATCGTAGAGATCGAAGCCGAGCGGGACACCGGCGGCGAGATCGTCGCGCGTGAGCGGGACGTAGTCGGTAGATAGCCTCATCGGGGAGTGGCGGAGCGACCGCGCGTGCTGTCATGACAACAGGATTACGGCAGCATCGCGCGAAATCTGAACGGCTTCGTTACTGCGAAGCGCCGGTCGCGTCGGGCGCGGCCGGCACCGGCGGCTGGGCCGGTGCGGCCGACGGGGCGGTGCCGAAGCCCGCGCTGCCTCCGCTCGCCGTGCTCGCCCCCGCTGGCGGCTGCGCGGGCTGCGGTTGCGATGCGCCCGCCGACAGCGCAGCGGCCGATGCGGCCACCTCGGACGCCGGCACCCATTCCTCGACGATCCCGCCCGATGCCGCTTCGGGCGCCGATGCGGCCGAAGCAGCCGAGGCCGCGTCAGCGTCAGCTTCCGAAGCCCGCTCCTCCCGCTGCGTCCTGACCGGCGCGGGCACCTGCTTCGGCTCGGGCGGGAACCACGTGTCGAACAGGTCCGTCACGCGCTCCCGCAACGACGCGAACCAGCCCGGCGACGGCTCGGTATCGAATTTCGCCTTCGTGTCGACGAGCCGCGCGCGCTGCGCACGCTGGTAGAAGTCGCCGACGATCGGCAGCGCACTGTGCGCGCCCTGCCCCCAGTAATCGCTGCGCAGCGTCACGCGGCCGTCGTCGAAACCGACCCACGCACCGGCGACGAGGCCGGGCTGCATCAGGATGAACCAGCCGTCCGCGTTGTCCTGCGTCGTGCCCGTCTTGCCGGCCACGTCGCCGCGGATCCCGAAGCGCGTGCGGATGCTGCCGCCCGTGCCGCGCGTCACGACATCGCGCATCACGCTGAGCAGCGTCTTGTCGGTTTCCGCATCGAGCGCGCGCTCGGGCGGCGCCGGCGCGTATTCGGCGAGCACGTCGCCCTGGCGGTTCTCGATGCGCGTCACCATCTGCGGCTCGACATACAGCCCGCCGTTCGCGATCGCCGCGTACGACGCGACCATCTCCTTCAGCGTGACCGGGCTCGTGCCGAGCGCGAGCGACGGCACGCGTTCGAGCGGGCTTTCGCGCACGCCCATGTCGCGCGCGAGCCTGGCGACCGCAGCCGGCCCGACCTTCTCCATCACCTGCGCGGTGATCCGGTTGCGCGACAGCGCGACCGCGTCGCGCAGCGTCATCGGCTTGCCGGTCGGCGGCACGTCGTCGTTCGGCCGCCAGATCTCGCCGCCCTTCAACGGGATCTCGACCGGCTGGTCGATGAACGTGTCGTCCGGCTTCATCCCGTTCGCGAACGCGGCGCCATAGACGAACGGCTTGAACGTCGAGCCCGGCTGGCGCCGCGCCTGCGCGACATGGTCGAACGGTTCGTTGGTGAAGTCGCGGCTGCCGACCCAGGCACGGATCTGCCCGTTGCGCGGATCGATCGCGAGAAAGCCGGCCTGCACGTCGGTCTTCGTCTTGCACAGCGCGCGCATGAAGCCGCGGTCGGCCGCGAGCAGCTTCATCGCGGCCGCGTCGTCCTTGCCGGCGTCCTGCGCGGCCTTGTACTCGGGCGACTCGCGCATGAAGGTGCGGAACACCTCGCTGTCGGTGCCGCAGCCGTCGCGGCCGCTCCATGCGTTGTTCGCAATGCCCTGCAACTGGTTGCCCTGCAGCGTGAGCGCCTGGGTCGCCATCTGCTGCAGCCGCGAGTCGATCGTCGTACGCACGATCAGCCCGTCCGAGTAGATGTTGTAGTCGTTGCGGTCGGCCCACGCGATCAGCCATTTGCGCAGCTGCTGCGCGAAATGCGGCGCCGGCCCCGGCGGCTCCTTCTGGCGCTCGAAGTCGATCCGCAACGGCCGGCGCTGCCACTGCGCGAACTGCGCCTGCGACAACTTGCCGTACTTCACCATCTGGCCCAGCACCGTATTGCGCCGCTGCAGCGCGCGCTCGGGATTCAGCACCGGGTTGTAATAGCTGTTGCCCTTGAGCATCCCGACGAGCGTCGCGCTGTCGAGCACGTCGAGCTCGTCGGCCGACTTGTCGAAATAGGTGCGCGCGGCCATCTCGACGCCGTACGCGTTGTACAGGAACGGCACCGTGTTCAGGTAGGTCTCGAGGATCTGGTCCTTGCTGTAGACGGCCTCGATCTTCAGCGCGGTGATCGCCTCCTTCACCTTGCGCGTGAGCGTCGGCGCGCGGCCGATCTCGTCCGGATACAGGTTGCGCGCGAGCTGCTGCGTGATCGTCGAGCCGCCCTGGCGGCTGCCCGAGAACGTATGGAGCGCGGCCGACGCCGTGCGCTTCCAGTCGAGGCCGTGGTGCTCGTAGAAGCGGTGATCCTCGGTCGCGATCAGCGCATCGACCATATGCGGCGAGATCTGCTTGAGCGGCACCCACTCGCGGTTCGACGGCTTGAATTCGGCCAGCAGCTTGCCGTCTGCGGACAGCACCTGCGCGGGCTGGTCGACGCGCGCCTTGCGGATGTCGCCGATGCCCGGCGTGAACGGGATGAGCACGACCACGTACACCACGAACAGCACCGGCACGGCGGCGCCCGCGAGCAGCACGCCGCGGCGCGTCGGATGACGGAGATGATGCCACGCGGTGGCCGCGAGAGGCTTGACCCGCGCGACGGCAGCAGCCGCGACGGGTTGGGCGCGCGCGGCCCATCTGGCACAGAAGTCACGCACTGACGACACGTTTCGGCGATTCACGCGGGTGGAGCTCGGCTGAAAAGGGTGCATCGTACCAAACTCGCGCGGCCCGCCGGCCCACGGCCGGGTTGCGCCGGCGCCTGCCGCGCAGGTTCGCGACGACGCGCACGAAAAAAAGGCGCGTGCCCCGCAACGGGAACGACGCGCCAAACCTGGTACGACAACCGGGAAGCCGCGCAACGGCGGCCGATCGGCGCGGCAACTCAGCGCACGAGGAATCCGTAAGTGAGCGGATCGCGTTCGTCGACGATCCAGTTCGCGAACCCGCAGATATGCGCGCTGCCCTCCACTTCCGGAATCACGGCCGGGATGTCGCCGACCGTCGTTTCGCGCAGCACGCGCCCCTTGAAGACCGTGCCGACGATCGATTCGTTGACGAGCGTGTCGCCGGCCGCGAGCAGCCCGCGCTGGTAGAGCTGCGCGACGCGGCCGCCGGTGCCGGAGCCCGTCGGCGAGCGGTCGACCTCGCGATCCGCGAACACGCAGCAGTTTGCCTGCGTCGAGCCCGGGTGGCGCGGCGCGTTCGCGATGATCGTGCCGTAGATGTGATTGATTTCCGGAATCTCCGGATGCACGACCGGATACTTCGCGTTCGCGGCGGCCTTCACTTCCGCGCCGAAGCGAATCAGCTTTTCCACCGCCGCTTCGCGCACCGGCAGGTCGAACGGCGCACCGTCGACGTAGAAATAGAACGCGCCGCCATAGGCGATGTCGCCCGTCACCGTGCCGAACGACGGTGTCTCGACCGACACGTCGCGCTGCCAGATGAACGACGGCACGTTGACGAAGCGCACGGGCCCCGCATGCTCGCCGTCCCACTTGACGAACGCCTCGATGAAGCCGCACGGCGCGTCGATGCCGACCCGCGTTTCCGGCACCGTGCGCTGCACCCAGCCGAGCTCCACTGCCGCGGTCGACAGCGCAATCACGCCGTGTCCGCAATGGTCGCTGTAGCCTTCGTTGTGCACGAAGATCACGCCGAAATCGGCATCCGGCGAAACGGGCTCGGTCAGGTAGCCGCCGTACATGTCGGCGTGGCCGCGCGGTTCGAACATCAGCGCGCGGCGGATCTCGTCGGCGTGCTCCTTGAGCCACGCGCGGCGCTGGACGATCGTGTCGCCGGCCGCGCGCGGCAGCCCGCTCGTGACGATGCGGAACGCTTCGCCGCCGGTATGGACTTCGACGGTGGAAAGGGATCGGGAAATTTTCATGGTCGAGCGAAGGGGTTGAAACGAAGAACGGCGGCCGCGCCGCCGTCCGATGGCAGGTGAGCCGCTTACGCTTACTTCGCGTACGGCTCCGGCAGGCCGTTGCGAATCACGTAGACGGACGTCGGTGCGCCCTTCAGGTCGCCGTTCGCATCGAACGAATAGGTGCCCGCGACGCCCTTGTAGTCCGACTTCGCGAGTTGCGCGATCAGCTTCGCCTTGTCGGTGGTCGTACCGGCCTTGACCATCGCGTCGGCGAGCAGCTTCATCCCGTCGTAGTAGTTCACGCCGTAGACCTGCGTATCGGTGTGATACGTGTCGTGGTACTTCTTCAGGAATTCGCGGCCGGCCGCCGTCTTCTCGAGCGCGACGCCGCCCTGCGCGCAGTAGACGATCGACGCCGCGTCGCCCGCGACCTTGCCCATGTCGGCCGAGCAGATGCCGTCGCCGCCGAGCAGCTTCGCGCGCAGACCGCGCTGCTTCATCTGCTTGGCCATCGGCGCACCCTGTGCCGCGTAGCCGCCGAGGAAGATCACGTCGGGGTTGCTGGCCTTGATCTTGGTGAGAATGCCGAGGAAATCGGTGGCCGACGAATTCGTGTATTCCTGGTCGACGATCTTGATCCCGTTCGCCTTCGCGACGTTCATGAACTGCTCGGCAACGCCCTGCCCGTAGGCGGTGCGATCGTCGATCACGGCGGCGGTCTTGGCGTTCAGCGTCTTCGCAGCGAAGGTGGCCATCGTGCCGCCGAGCTGTTCGTCGCTCGCGCCGATCCGGAAGATGTTCTTGAAGCCCTGCTTCGTCAGCGCCGGGTTCGACGCGACCGGCAGCATCGGCACGCCGGCATTCGCGTACACGCGCGAGGCGGGGATCGCGACGCCGGAGTTGTACGGCCCGAGCACCGCGACCACGCCCTTGTCGACGAGATTCTGCGCGACCTGCACGCCGGCTTTCGGGTCGGCCTGGTCGTCGTCGGAAACCAGTTTGAACGTGACGGTCTTGCCGGCGACCTTGATGCCGGCCTTGTTGAGTTCGTCGACGGCAAGGCGCGCGCCGTTTTCATTGTCCTTGCCGTTCGCGGCCTGCGGGCCGGTGAGCGGCGCCGAATGGCCGATCATCACGACTTCCTGCGCGTGCGCGGAAGTCAGCGCGCCGGCGGCAATGGCCACCGAGAGCGCGGTAACGAGGTGTCGCATGATGTCTCCTGATTGGTTTTGTGTGAAACCAATGTAGGACACGTGTGGTCACCATGCAAGCAATTTCAAAATAAAATCTTCGATTCTGGTCAATTTTCAGACCAGAACGAGCCTGGCGCCGTCATTTCGGCGTGATGTCGCGCCGCACGCGACGGATGTGCTGCTCGACATAGAACGCCGCCGCGTCGGCATCGCCCGACACGATCGCCTCGTAGATCAGCCGGTGTTCGGACACGTAGAGCCGGATCCGGCCCGCGTCGTAGATACCGTCGTCCTTCAGTCGCTTCCACAGCGGCTGGTCCATCGTCTTCGCGACTTCGTCCGCGATCTTCACGATCAGCGCGTCGCCGGTCATCAGCGCGAGCTGCCGGTGGAACAGCCGGTCGCTTTCGTTCCACAGCGCGCGCTGATGCGGATCGTCGACGTCGGAAATGGTTTCCATCTGGGCCAGATAGCGTTCGGCGCCGGGATCGGCTCGGCCGTGCGCGGCCGCGAGTCGCGCAATCGCCGGCTCCAGGATCAACCGCACGTCGAGCGTCGACGTCGGGCTGAAATCGGCTTCGGACGCCTTGTGCATGTCGCCGCGCTGCGCGAGCACGTCGAGCGGCGACGCGACGACATAGGTGCCCGAATTGCGCTTCGTGAACACGAGCCCCTCGTTCTGCAGCGCGCCGAGCGCTTCACGCACGGCCGGCCGGCCGACCTGGAACAGCCCCGCAAGCTCGCGCTCGGACGGCAGCCGCGACTCCGCGGCATAGCGCCCCGCGCGGATCTCGTCACGGATCTTCTCGGCGACCTGCTCGTAGATCTGCAGCGGCCTGAAACCGCCTTCGAGTGTGTCGGGACGCGCGGACATCATCGTATGGCTCCTGCCCGGTCGCGGGCGTGAATCTGGAATGGGTTCGCACTATACCGGAGCGCGCCGGCATCGCGGCCCCGGCGCCTCTTCTGGACAGATATTAGAACCAAAACCGGCAACACGCTTTATTTTCTGGGTGGCGGGTGGGCCAGAAAGTGGTATAAATTTGATCCACACTGCCCTGTGTCACGGTATCCGGCAGCCCCGTGGCGGGCGCGGCATGCGCCCGTCGTCCACGCTCACCGACGCATACGACGTACACGAGACGTACACGATGACCGCTCTTTCCCCGATTCCCGTTTTCGATGCGGCCGACACGGCCGCGCTGCTCGACTACCCGGCGCTGCTTGCCACGCTCAGGCAAGCCGTCGCCGACTATGCGGCGGGCGAGATCGTCAGCCCCGAGCGCCTGGTCGTCCCGCTGCAGGCCGGCGGCGTGATGCTGTCGATGCCGTCGAGCGCGCGCGACCTCGCGACCCACAAGCTCGTGAACGTGTGCCCGGGCAACGGCGCGCGCGGGCTGCCGACGATCCTCGGACAGGTAACCGCGTACGACGCGACCACCGGCGAGATGCGCTTCGCGCTCGACGGCCCGACGGTCACCGGCCGCCGTACGGCGGCCATCACAGCGCTCGGCATCCAGGCGCTGCATGGCGCCGCGCCACGCGACATCCTGCTGATCGGCACCGGCAAGCAGGCGGCCAATCACGCGGAAGCGCTCGCGGCGATCTTTCCCGAAGCACGCCTCCACGTGCGCGGCACGAGCACCGGCAGCGCGGCTGCATTCTGTGCCGCACACCACACGCACGCGCCGCGTCTCGTGCCGCTCGACGGCGACGCGATTCCCGATGCGATCGATGTCGTCGTGACGCTCACGACGAGCCGCACGCCCGTCTATCGCGAAGCCGCGCGCGAAGGCCGGCTCGTGGTCGGCGTCGGCGCATTCACCGCGGACGCGGCCGAGATCGATGCGAGCACGGTGCGCGCCAGCCGGCTGGTCGTCGACGATCCGGCCGGCGCGCGCCACGAAGCCGGCGACCTGATCGTCGCGCAGGTCGACTGGCAACACGTCGCGTCGCTCGCCGACGTGCTGGGCGGCGCATTCGACCGCAGCGGGCCGCTGCTGTTCAAGAGCGTCGGCTGTGCCGCGTGGGACCTGGCCGCGTGCCGCACCGCGCGCGATGCGCTGGACGCACGCCGGGCCGGCTGATCCAGCCGCCCGGCCCGCCTGCCGCGCACGCGGCACGTCACACCGAGGCCGATCCGGCGGTTTCCCGTACGCGTTGTAGGAATCGCCCTACAACGCGTCGCAGCGGCCTACATCAACTTCCAATTCGGCCGATTTCATTTTCGGCGGCGCAACACGATACTGCCGGCATGAATGCCAGCCAGTTACCCGCCGCGCTCCGGGTGTTTCTCGTCGATCACGCCGTCGCCGTCCGGCAGCGGATCGCGCTGCTCGTCGGCGCGATCCGCGGCGTCGCCGTCGTGGGCGAGGCGGAAGACGGCCAGGACGCATGGACGCACATCCGCAGCAGCCAGGCGGACGTGGTGATCGTCGACCTGCGGCTGGCGGACGGCAGCGGCCTCGACCTGATCGGGATGCTGTCGAAGGCCGCGCCGCGCATCGTCACGATCGTGCTGACGAATCACTCGGCGCCGGCATTCAGAGAGGCATGCGCGTCGGCCGGAGCCGACTACTTCTTCGACAAGACCGTCGAATTCGACGCTGCATGCCGTGTCATCGAATCCCTGGTGCACGCTCGCGCGCACCGCCCCTGACGAGCCGGAGTGACTCATGTCCACAGCCACCGCCTGCGCCGCCGACGTATCCATCACGCCCCGGCCGACGCTTCCGCTTCGCGCGGTCACGCGCGCCGACGCCACCAAGCATCCCGCCGCGCGCTGCTCGGTCTGCGCGATGCGCTCGATGTGCCTGCCGCCGCACCTGACCGCGGCCGAATACGGCCGCCTCGACGCAATCATCTGCACGACCCGGCAGGTGCGCCAGGGCGACGCGCTGTTCCGCACCGACGATCCGTTCCAGAGCATCTATGCGGTACGCGCCGGTTCGTTCAAGACGGTGATGATGCATCGCGACGGCCGCGAGCACGTGACGGGCTTCCAGATTGCCGGTGAAACGCTCGGGATGGACGGCATCGGCGGCGGCCAGCACTGCTGCGACGCGATCGCGCTCGAAGACAGCGTCGTGTGCATCATCCCGTTCGGCGCGCTCGAAGCGGCATGCCGCGAGATCAAGCCGATGCAGCACTTCCTCTACCAGATGCTGAGCAGCGAGATCGTCCGCGAATCGAGCCAGATGCTGTTGCTCGGCACAATGTCGGCCGAGCAACGCGTCGCGCATTTCCTGCTGAACCTGTCGTCGCGCTTCGAGGCGCGCGGCTATTCGGCGACGGAATTCAACCTGCGGATGACGCGCGAGGAAATCGGCTGCTATCTCGGGATGAAGCTCGAAACCGTGAGCCGGATGTTCTCGCGGCTCCATCGCGAAGCGGTGGTTGAAACGCGCGGCAAGCGCGTGCGCATCATCGACTCGCAAGCGCTCGCACGGGTCTGACAGACCCAGACCAGGACCAGGACGACGCCCGGCGGCCCGCGCGGCTTCGCGCGCAATGCATCATTGCACGGCGCCGCCGGCCGCCGCGTCGCGCAGCCCCACCCTTGCACCGCCCGCCTGGCACACGATCAGTGCCTGTTCGGCCTGTGTGAACGCGCGGCGCAGCGTGTCGTCCATGTCGTCGCCGACACACGGCGGCAGCGGCCAGAGCGCCGTGTCGTGCATCACGAGGTCGAGCCGCACGTCGTACCGGCGTGCGCCATCGGCGGCGGCACGCGATTCGATGGCGAGGTGGCAACCGGCGATCAACGCGCGAAACCGTTCGAGCCGCACCAGCTGCGCGCCGGCTTCGGCTTCGACCGCGGCGGAACCCGCGAATCCATGGCAGGCGATCTGCATGCCCACGCCCATGTCGTGTCTCCTGACGGGGCCGCCCGCTCGTCGACCGCCTTGCAAATGCCGCCCGCACCAAAACGCGGCGGCACGTGTTACCCGTGGCGCGGCGCGATTTCTTCGATCGCTGCCGGGCCGATAGTCTGCCCGCGCCTTCGTCGGCGCGGGATCGTTCATACGTTGAAGGTCTGCGACGTCTTCATCTCGATCCATGTCATGCCTGCCCGCAGCCCTTCGATCATCGCCTCGCGCTCGGTCGGATACGCATGGCTGTGTTCGAACGTGTGATGAAAACGCGCGGCACCGGTGCCATGCTCGACCGACACGCGGCAGCGGAATTCGCCCGATTCGCACGGGCGCGTCTCGACTTCGACGGACCAGTCGCGTTCGTGAATGTTGCCCTGCAGTGACATGCACCCTCCTGCGGTATCAGTCTTCGAGCCGGAAGTGGCCGCTGTGCAGCAGCACCGGCCGGCCGCCGATTTCCTCGAGCATGCGTCGCGCCATCGCCTCGATCGCCGACCGGTGCGCGTCGAACGCAGCCAGCAGGTCGCGTTCGAGCAGCGACGGCGCGCCGAAATGATCTTCCAGCGCCTCGGCCGTGACCGCGCACTGTACGCAACGCCCGTCGACCAGTGCCGAAAACGCCACGACCAGGTCGCGTGCGCAATATTCGGGTGGTTCCGGCGGGAAGGCAATCTGCATCTGTCCGCCTGTCATCGTCGTGATCGCTCCATGACAAGAGCATAGTGGCGCGCGCGCCCGCACGCTTGACCCACGTCAACCGGTTCGCTGCGCCGCACGATGACGGCGCGGCAGCGCGCCGGCGTGGCTGCGCGGCGCCGCTTCAGCCCGCTTTCAGCCCGCGTCGGGCTCGATCGCCGCGCCGCGCGCCGCAAGCAGCTCGCGCAGCACGCTGCGGTGGCAATGGCGTTCGTCGTCGCAATAGCAGCCGATCGAGAACGCGGTGGTCGCCGACAGCGCGGCCAGCAGGTCCAGCACCTTCGGCGCATCGCCATGCGCCATCTCCGCGCGGAAATGGCGCTTGAACGCGTTCCATTCTGCATCGGTTTCGGCGGCCTGCGCCTGCGCGACGAGTTCCGGGCTCGGCGACAGCGTCGGCAACCATACATCATAGTAGTTGCGCGACGCGAATTCCGCCTTCGGCACGCCGCGCGGCGGCCGCCGCACCGTTCCGATCCGCAGGCCCTCGCCAGCCGCGCGCGGCGTGCCGAGCTGGATGATCCGGATGCCCATGTCGCTCCCTTTCGTGTGGCGTACGATCCCTTGATCGTACCCCCGCGCCTGCCCCCACGTCAGCCGGGTGGCGCACATTGCGTGCCGCACAATTGAAAACCGGCTGCCCCCTTGCGGGAAGCAGCCGGTTCGGCCAGCCGGGTTGGCGCCGGGGCGCGCCGCGATCAGACGCCGCTCTTCAGCACCTTGCCGATTGCATCCGCGACGATCGCGACGTTCGAGTCGTTCAGGCCCGCGACGCACATCCGGCCCGAACGCAGGATGTACACGCCGTGCACTTCGCGCAGCGCATCGACCTGCGACTCGGTCAGGCCCGTGTACGTGAACATCCCGCGCTGCTTCACGTAGCGCGTCAGTGCCTCGCCGCTGACGTGGTCGCGCAGGCCGTCATGGATCGACTGGCGCATCCGCGCGATGCGGCGGCACATCGCCGCCAGTTCCTCTTCCCATTGCTTGCGCAGCGCAGGCGTGCCGAGCACGGCCGCCACGAGCTTCGCGCCGTAGGTTTGCGGGTTGCTGTAGTTCGAGCGCACGGCGCCGGCCAGCTGGCCGAGCACGCGGTCGGCCGCGGCGGCATCCTCGCAGACGACGCTCAGGCCGCCCACGCGCTCGCCGTACAGCGAGAAGTTCTTCGAGAACGAGTTCGCGACCAGCGCCGGCACGCCGCGGCGGGCCAGCTCGCGCACTGCGAAGGCGTCCGCGTCGAGGCCCGCGCCGAAGCCCTGGTACGCCATGTCGACGAACGGCAGCAGCCCGCGCGCCTCGATCACGTCGATCAGCTTCTCCCACTGGCCTTCGTCGAGGTCGACACCGGTCGGGTTATGGCAGCACGCGTGCAGCAGCACGATGCTGCGCGCCGGCAGCGCGTCGATCGCCGCGAGCATCGCGTCGAACTTCAGGCCGCCCGTCGCTTCGTCGTAGTACGGATACGTGTTCACCGTGAAGCCGGCGCGCTCGAAGATGAAGCGGTGGTTTTCCCAGCTCGGATCGCTGAGCCACACCTGCGCATCCGGAAAGTAGCGCTTCAGGAAATCGGCGCCCACCTTCAGTGCGCCGGAGCCGCCGAGCGTCTGCAGCGTCGCGATGCGGCCGGCCGCGCGGGCCGGGTGATCGGCGCCGAACACGAGCGCCTGCACGGCGTCGCGATATGCGGCCAGGCCGACCATCGGCAGGTACGGCTTCGCGCTGCTGTCGCGCTGCAGCGCGGTTTCGGCTTCGCGCACGGCGCCCATCACCGGAATCCGGCCTTCGGCGTCGAAGTAGATGCCGATGCTCAGGTTGACCTTCTGGTCGCGCGGATCTTTCTGGAAGTTCTCGTTGAGCGTCAGGATCGGGTCGCCCGGGTACGCGTCGATGTGTTCGAACATGGCTATGTACGTCTCGTTTGGAAGAATGATCGGTCGTGGCCTGCGTCAGCTTGCGGATGCGCCGTCATGCACCGCATAGCCTGCATTCTTCTGACGGAAGCGATACCCGACCGCGAGCACCGCGAGCCATACCGGGATCAGGTACACCGACAGGCGGAGATCCGGTGTCAGGTACATCACGACGAGAATGCCGGCCATGAATGCCAGGCACAGGTAATTCGTGAAAGGATAGCCCAGACTGCGGAAGGAAGTCTCCTCCCCGGCCGCGCGCTTCGCCTGGCGGAACTTCAGGTGGATCAGGGTGATCATCGCCCAGTTGATGATCAGCGCCGACACGACGAGGCCCATCAGCACCTCGAACGCCTTGCCCGGCATGAAGTAGTTGACGAGCACGCACACGCCGGTCGCGAGCGCCGACGCGCCGAGCGCGGCGAGCGGAATGCCGCGCTTGTTCACCGAGCACAGCACCTTCGGCGCGTTGCCCTGCCGCGCGAGGCCGAACAGCATCCGGCTGTTGCTGTACACGCCGCTGTTGTAGACCGACAGCGCGGCCGTCAGCACGACCACGTTCAGCACGTTGGCGACCAGGTTGCTGCTCAGCGCGTGGAAGATCAGCACGAACGGGCTGCCGCCGCTGACGACCTTTTCCCACGGGTACAGCGACAGCAGTACCGCGAGCGCGCCGATGTAGAAAATCAGGATGCGATAGATAACCTGGTTGGTCGCACGCGGAATGCTGCGCTTCGGATCGTCGGCCTCGGCCGCGGTGATGCCGATCAGCTCCAGCCCGCCGAACGAGAACATGATCGCCGCCATCGACATCACGAGCCCCGACACGCCGTTCGGGAAGAAGCCGCCGTGCTGCCACAGGTTGCGGACACTCGCCTCCGGCCCCGCATGACCGCTCACGAGCAGCCAGCCGCCGAAGCCGATCATCCCGACGATCGCGGCGACCTTGATGATCGAGAACCAGAATTCCGTCTCGCCGTACGACTTCACACTCGCCAGGTTCAGCAGGTTGATCGCGACGAAGAACACCAGCGCCGACACCCAGGTCGGCACGCCGGGCCACCAGTACTGCACGTAGATCCCGACGGCCGACAGCTCGGCCATGCTGACGAGGATGTACAGCACCCAGTAGTTCCAGCCGGACAGGAAGCCGGTGAAGTGGCCGACGTACTTGTTGGCGAAGTAGCTGAACGAGCCGGCGACAGGTTCGTCGACGACCATCTCGCCGAGCTGGCGCATGATGAAGAACGCGACGATGCCGGCCACCGCATAGCCGAGCAGCACGGACGGGCCCGCCATCTTGATCGTCTGCGCGATGCCGAGGAACAGCCCCGTGCCGAGCGCGCCGCCGAGCGCAATCAGCTGGATGTGCCGGTTCTTCAGCCCGCGCTTCAGGCCGTCGCTCTCGTTTCCAGAAACCATGTCTTCTCCACTCTGTCCGCCTCCGCCTGACGCGGTGCGGCGCGCCTCGGTGTGCCGGGCGCTGTTTTGCTGTGCCGGGGCCGTTCGTGGAGCCGCCGGGTTGGGGGACTGCAATCTTCGCGTGGCGGCGCCCGATTCGCGTCGGCGTGCCCGCCAGACCAGCCGCCGGCCGTCGTCGCGCCGCATGATTGCGATCGCACACGAAAATCCGGCGTCAGTTTAGCGTCGCGGCCGCGAAATCGGGTTTCGTAACCCGTTCATGCAAACCCTACATTATGAGATAAGATTGCATGCAGGAGACAAATGAGGAAACAAAAATGCATGAACCGGTTCTGGATCGCCTCGATCGCCACTTGCTCGCGATCCTGCAGGAGAACGGCCGCGCGTCGAACCTCGATCTGGCGAAGGCCGTCGGCCTGTCGCCCGCGCAGACGCTGCGCCGCCACCGCCGGCTGGAGGAGATTGGCGCGATCCGCCGCTACGAAACCCGGCTGTGCCCCGACACGCTCGGTTTCGGCGTCACCGCTTTCGTGCACGTGACGATGGAGCGCGGGCATATCCGCGACCTGTCGAAATTCCAGAAACTGGTGTCGGATCTCGCGCAGATCCAGGAGTGCTTTTCGGTGACGGGCGACATCGACTACGTGTTGAAGGTCGTCGCGCACGACCTGAAAGGCTTGTCGCGGTTCCTGCTCGAAACGCTGATGCGAATTCCCGGCGTGAGCGGCGTGCATTCGAGCGTGTGCCTCGACGAGATCAAGTGCACGAGTGCGATGCCGGTGGAAAGCTGACGCGGCACGCGGCGCGCCCGGCACAACAGGGGGACACGTTCACCGCACCGCTTCGAACGCACTGATCAGCAACGCCCCCGCCGCGATCACCATGCAGCCGGCCGCTCGACGCGGCGTCAGCCGCTCGCCGAGATACACGCGCGCGATCAGCGCCGCGAACACCACGCTCGTTTCGCGCAGCGCCGACACCGGCCCCATCGGCGCGCGATCCATCGCCCAGATCACGATCCCGTACGCGAGGGCCGCGAATACGCCGCCACACGCAGCCTTCACCGTTTCGCCCACATCCTGCGTCAGCCGCAACGGCCCCGCGCGCAGCCGGTAGTACGCGGCCATCATCGCGCCCGTCAGCACGAACATCCACGCGGTATAGCCGACCGTGTTGCCGCTTTCCCGCACGCCGATCCCGTCGACCACGCTGTAGGCCGCGATCGACACGCCAGTCGCGAACGCGGTCGGCAGCACCTGCATCATCCGGTGCTTCGCGCCGCGCCCGAGCTCCAGGCCGATCGCCATGATCCCTGCGCAGATCAGCACGAGCCCGCATTGCGCGCCGACATTCAGGTGCTCGCCCGCGAACGCCGCCGCGCCGAGCGTGACGAGCAGCGGCGCGGTGCCGCGCGCGACCGGATACGCGACGCTCAGGTCGCCGTGCTCGTACGCGCGCACCAGCAGCAGCGTGTAGACGACGTGGAGCACGGCCGATGCGACGACATAAAGCCAGCTCGCGGGCGTGATCGGCGCGGCGGCCGGCAGGAACAGCAGCGCGAACAGCCCGATCGCGATCTGCAGCACCGTGGCCGACCGCAGCCGGTCGCCGCTGCTGCGGACGAGCGCGTTCCATGACGCATGCAGGAACGCCGCACACAGCACGGCAAACAGAACGGGGATCGGCACGCTGAATACTCCCTGGGGGCGGCCACGCGAAATCGTCGCCGCAGGGCGTTCATCGTATGAATCCGTCATCCGATTGTCAAAAAACTGCCCTGCGCAGCACCTTGCCCGAACCGCTCGGCCGCGCGCTTTCGCCCGCCCCGCATGGCATCCGCGGCAGCGGCCCCACGCGCCGCGCGATATGACGCAAAGATGGCATGCGGTCTGCCCCTTTCCATTCTCTTTCGCATCGCATTCCGCCGTAATGAAATCGATACCGCAGCGCAATCGACACGAAACCACTCCGTCCCCATATCTTCATACGGGACTGTTCCAATGCGCGTGCTCTCTCACGAGCTCCGCGCCGAACCGACACGGCGACGGGGCCGCTCTCCACCATCGAAGACCTTACCTGGAGTTTCCCGATGTTCCGTCAAGCCTTGCTCGTCACCGCCTGCGCAGCCGCAGCGCTGGCGCTGTTCGCCTGCGGCGGCAGCGACGATCCCACGCCGACGCCTGCCGTGTCGTCGCAGGATGCGCTGCAGACCGCCACGCCGATCAAGCACGTCGTCGTGATCTACGGTGAAAACATCTCGTTCGACCACTACTTCGGCACCTACCCGAACGCGACGAACCCGTCGGGTGAACCGGCGTTCACCGCCAAGTCCGGCACGCCGACGCCCAACGGCCTGACGGGCACGCTGCTCACCGCGAACCCGAACTTCACGAACACGGCCAACGGCACCGACGCGGCGAACCCGTTCCGCCTCGACCGCACGCAGGCCGCGACCGCCGACCAGAACCACGCGTACACGGCCGAGCAGCAGGCCGAGGACAACGGCCTCGCCGACCTGTTCCCGAAATACACGGGCAAGGGCACATCCGGCGGCGCCGGCGCGTTCGGCACGAAGGGCCAGGTGATGGGCTACTTCGACGGCAACACCGTGACGGCACTGTGGAACTATGCGCAGCGCTTCGCGATGAGCGACAACACGTACACGACGACGTACGGCCCGTCGACGCCGGGCGCGCTGAACGTCGTGTCGGGCCAGACCAACGGGATGCAGATCGTCAAGACGTCGAAGCAGCCGTCGACGCTCGCCGCCAGCTCGTACTACATCAATGACGGCCAGGGCGGCCTCACGATGATCAACGACGTCGACCCGGGCTTCGACGTGTGCTCGAGCACGACCGACCAGGCGATGATGACCGGCAAGAACATCGGCGACCTGCTGAACAGCGCGAAGATCACGTGGGGCGGCTTCATGGGCGGCTTCAACCTGTCGACGACGAACGGCAACGGCACGACGGGCTGCGCGCGCAGCACGGTCGCCACCGCCGTGAACGCCGCGACGGCCGACTACATCCCGCACCACAACTGGTTCCAGTACTACGCGTCGACCGCGAACCCGCAGCACACGCGCCCGAGCTCGGTCGCGGCGATCGGTTCGAGCTTCCAGGCCGACGGGAAGACCGCCGAACCCGCGAACCACCAGTACGACAGCGACGACTTCTTCGCGGCCGTGAAGGCCGGCAACTTCCCGTCGGTCAGCTACCTGAAGGCGCCGGCCGCGCAGGATGCGCACGCAGGCTATTCGGATCCGCTCGACGAGCAGGCGTTCGTGACGAAGGTCGTCAACTTCCTGCAGCAGCAGCCGGACTGGCAGAACACGGCCGTGATCGTCACCTATGACGACTCGGACGGCTGGTACGACCACGTGTACACGGCGCCGACGCACGCATCGTCGGACCCGGTCGACCAGGTCAACGGCGCCGGCAAGTGCGGCACGGGCGGCACCACCGGCGTGAACGGCGCGACCGTGAACGGCCGTTGCGGCCCGGGCGTGCGCATTCCGCTGATCGTGATCTCGCCGTACGCGAAGCAGAACTACGTCGACCACACGATGCTCGACCAGTCGTCCGTCGTGCGCTTCATCGAGGACAACTGGCTCGGCGGCCAGCGCATCGGCGGCGGTTCGTTCGATGCGACCGCAGGCGACCTGCGTGCGCTGTTCGACTTCACGTCGAAGCCGAACACGACCCCGCTGTATCTCGACCCGACGCTCGGCACCGCATTGAGCGCGGCACCGGCGATCTGACCGGCACTGCATGACCGCATGGCCGGCGCCTCACGCGCCGGCCGTTTCCGTTTAACGCGCCGCTTCGTGCGGCGCCCGATTTCCGACCGACAGCATGACAGCTCGCCCTGCGTTCCCGTCTCCCGACACCACCGCGAACCGCGCGCCGCGCACACGCTCCCGCCTCCTGCGCCGCGCGGCGTTCGTGATCGGCGCTGCGGTGCTCGGCTATGGCGCGTTCGCGATCGCGTTCCCCGCGCAGGTGCCGGCGGCGATCGGCACCGTCGTCGCCGACTGGACGGGCGCGAACCCGCATCCGGTCGTGCTGCGGCGGCCCGCCGCGCAGCCGCTGTCGGCGGTCGCGCAGCTCGGCCGCGCGCTGTTCGCCGATCCGTCGCTGTCGGCGTCGGGCAAGCAGTCGTGCGCGTCGTGCCACAGCCCCGACCATGCGTACGGCCCGCCGAACGCGCTCGACGTGCAGCCGGGCGGCCTCGCGATGACGCAGCAGGGCTATCGCCCGCCGCCGTCGCTGATGTACCTGTACCGCCAGCCGAACTTCAGCATCGGCCCCGATGCCGGTGAAAACGACGCCGCGCCGAGCGTCGCGCAACAGGCCGCGTCGGCGGCCGGCGTCGTGAAGGCGCAGAAGGTGGCCGGCACGTCGGCCGCACCGCAGCTCGTGCCGCAGGGCGGGATGTTCTGGGACGGCCGCGCCGATACGTTGCAGCAGCAGGCGTTCGGCCCGCTGCTGAATCCGGTCGAGATGGCGAACGCGAGCATCGACGACGTCGCGCGCAAGCTCGCGCAGTCGTCGCACCGCGCACAGCTCGAGCAACTGTTCGGCGCGAACGTGTTCGGCAGCCCGCAGCTCGCGGTGTCGGAAGCGATGTTCGCCATCGCGCGCTACCAGGTGGAGGATCCGTCGTTCCACCCGTACAACAGCAAGTACGACCGCTGGCTCGAAGGCCGTGCGCGCCTCACGCAGGCCGAGCTGCGCGGGCTGCGCCTGTTCAACGATCCGGACAAGGCGAATTGCGCGGGCTGCCACCTGTCGAAGCCCGGCACGGACGGGCTGCCGCCGATGTTGACCGATTACCAGTACGAGGCGCTCGGTGCGCCGCGCAACAAGGACCTGGCGCAGAACCGCAACCCGGCGTTCTACGATCTCGGCGTGTGCGGGCCGTTCCGCGACGACCTGAAGGACCAGACGCAGTATTGCGGGATGTTCCTCACGCCGACGCTGCGCAACGCGGCGACGCGCCAAGTGTTCTTCCACAACGGCGTGTTCCACACGCTCGACCAGGTGATGGCGTTCTACAACGAGCGCAGCATCTCGCCGCAGAAGTTCTATTCGCGCGGCGCGGACGGCAAGGTCGACGAGTACGACGACATCCCGCCGCAGTATCGCGCGAACGTCGATGTGACCGACGCGCCGTTCGATCGCAAGCCGGGCGACAAGCCGGCGATGACGGCGCAGGACATCAAGGATATCGAAGCGTTTCTCGGCACGCTGAACGACGAGCCGGTGCGGCAGTGAGCAACGGTTGACCGCCGCGTCGCGTCAGCAGCGCGCGCGGATGCAAAGGAAGGCCGGGGCCAGCGACAGCTCCGCATGGAGCCGCTCCGACACGGCCTTCATCTCCGGCAGCGGTTGCGGCTCGACGAAGCGGTCGAGCCGCCAGCCGCTTTCGGCGACCGCATTCAGGATATCGGCGAGCGGCCGCCGCCACGCTTCGACATAGGGCCTCGGCTCGCCGAAACCCGACCAGTGGAAACCGAAGCGCGACGTATCGAAGTACGTGCCGTCGCCGCGTGTGCGCTCGTCCATCCAGTCGCGCATCGGATGGGCCATCGAGAACACGAGCGTTGCCCCTGCACGCGCGACGCGCCGGAATTCGCGCAGCGTCGGCGCGAGATCGCGCACGTAGTCGAGCGCGAGCGAGCACAGCACCTTGTCGACCGACGCGTCTGGCAGCCACGCGAGCGGCGCCTCCAGGTCGCCTTCCGTGACGTCGACCGTCAGCCCCGCGCAGCGCGTTCGCGCGAGCGCGACCATCTCCGGCGTCACGTCGAACGCATGCACGGTCGCCCCCTGACGGGCGAGATGCGCGCTGCAGATGCCGGGCCCGCAGCCGGCGTCGAGTACCGTCAGCCCGTCGACGTCGCCGAGCAGCGCCATCGTCGCCGGCCATTCGTAGAGTGCGTTGTGCGCCTTCGTCGGTGCGATGTCCGCATAGCGTTGCGCGAAGCTCGCGTACGCGCGGCGGCCGGGCGGATCGTGCGGATCTTTCGGTTCGGTCATGCGGCATCCATCGGCGGAAACTGGGCATCGCGATTCTGCCCGATCGAACGACGAATGGCGACTGCCTTCGCGCTCGCGTCAGGACAGGCTGTCGAGCAACCGATACCACGCGACCCCGGCCGCGATATAGAAGCGCTGCAGCCCATGCAACGGGATCGGCCGGATCGGCGTGACCCGGAACGGCAGCGGCAATTGCGCATCGCCCGACAGATGCGCGGCCAGATGCTTGCCGAGCGTCGTCGCCATCGCGATGCCGCGGCCGTTGTAGCCGAGCGCGATCGTCACGCCCGGCGCGGGCTCGTGCACGTGCGGCAGGAAATCCGCGGTGATCGCGACGCGCCCCGCCCAGCGGTATTCGAACCGGACGCCCTTCAGTTGCGGATACAACAGCGTCGTCGCGCGTTCGAGATGGCGCCAGTCGCTCGGCGCGCGCGGGTCGGCGAACGGGCCGCGGCCGCCCATCAGCAGGCGCCCGGCCGCGTCACGGCGGAAGTACAGCAGCAGGCGCCGCGCATCCGATGCGACTTCGCCGCCGGCGAGAATGTCGCGACCAAGCGTCGGCGCGAGCGGTTCCGTCGCGACGATGAAGCTGTTCGCGGCGATCACCGACTGGCGCAAGCCGGGCCACAGCCCGTCCGTGTAGCCGTTGGTCGCGATCACGACGCGCTCGGCCGACAGCGTCGCGCCGCCCGAGGTCGCGATCCGCCAGCGGCCGTCGGCACGCGTCAACCCGACGGCGCGGGTCAAGCCGTGTACGACGGCCCCGCTCGCCTGCGCGGCGCGCACGAGGCCGCGCGTATAGCTGAGCGGCTGCACGCTGCCCGCGCGGCGATCGATCCAGCCGCCCGCATACGCTTGCGTGCCGAGCCGCCGCGCGACGTCGTCGCGGCCGAGTACGTCGACCGGCGCGCCGCGCGCGGCCCACTGCTGCGCGCGCCGGGCGACCGTGTCGAGCATCGCGGCGGTCGGCGCCGGCTGGATCCAGCCGTGGCGGCGCGCATCGCAGTCGATCGCGTGCCGCGCGACCAGGTCGAACACCGTGTCGGCCGCACCGCCGACGATGCCGGCAAGCTGCTCGCCCACCTCGTCGCCGAACCGACGCACCAGTTCGTCGGGGTCGTACTTCAACCCCGGAATCACCTGCCCGCCGTTGCGGCCCGATGCGCCCCAGCCCGGCTGCGCGCCATCGATCACGCGGACGTTCACGCCGCGTTCGGCGAGATGAAGTGCGGTCGACAAGCCGGTAAAGCCAGCGCCGACGATCGCCACGTCGCACGACACGGACGCGTCGAGCGCCGGTGTATCGGGCGCCGGCGCGGCGGTCGCTGCCCACAGCGAATCCGGCCACCGGGAGTCGGGCCGTCGGGGTGCCGCGTGCCTTGCGCTCATGTTCGATCCGGGTTGGCGGCGCCGTCCGACGCCAGCAGGCGACGCAGGAATTCCTGCGTGCGGGGATGGGTGGGCTGCGTGAGCACGTCGCGCGCCGATCCGCTTTCGCAGATCGTGCCGTCGTGCAGGAAGCACACGCGATCGGCCACCTCGCGGGCGAATGCCATTTCGTGCGTGACGACCACCATGGTCATCCCGTCGCGCGCGAGCCCGCGCATCACGCCGAGCACTTCGCCGACGAGCTCGGGGTCGAGCGCCGACGTGGGCTCGTCGAACAGGATCGCTTGCGGCTCCATCGCGAGCGCGCGTGCGATCGCGACGCGCTGCTGCTGCCCGCCCGACAGCTCGGACGGGTACGCATTCATCCGGTGCGAAAGCCCGACCTTGTCGAGCAGCGCGCGGGCCTGCTCGCGCGCTTGCGCGGCCGGCATGCGCCGCACGTGCACGGGCCCTTCCATCACGTTCTCGAGCGCCGTGCGATGCGCGAACAGGTTGAAGCGCTGGAACACCATGCCGACCCGCATTCGCAGCTCGTGGATCCGCTTCGAATGCGCGTCGACTTTCACGCCGTCGATCGTGATCGACCCTTCGTCGTAGGTCTCGAAGCCGTTGATACAGCGCAGCACGGTCGACTTTCCGGAACCGGACGGCCCGATCAGGCACACGACTTCACCCGCCTGCACGTCGAGGCTCACGCCCTTCAGCACCGCGTGCTGCTGAAACCGCTTGTGTATCGAATCGATCCGGATCATGCGCCTCTCCTCAGTGCGAGCCGCTTGCCGAGCCGGTTCACGCCGAACATCAGCGGCAAGCCGAGCGCGAGATACAGCAGCGCGACGAGCGTGTAGACGCTCATGTTCTGGAACGTCGACGACGCGATCAGCTGGCCGGCACGCGTGATCTCCGCGACCGTGATCGTCGACGCGACCGACGAATCCTTCAGCAGCATCACGAGCGTGTTGCCGTACGGCGGCAGCGCGATGCGAAACGCCTGCGGCAGCACCACGCGCCGCATGATCATCGGGCCGCGCATGCCGATCGCGTGCGCGGCTTCGATCTGGCCGCGGTCGATCGCCTCGATGCCCGCGCGGAAATTCTCGGCCTGATACGCCGAATACGCGATGCCGAGGCCGAGCACGCCGGCCTGGAACGCCGACAGCTGGATGCCGAGATCGGGCAGCACGAAGTACATGTAGAACAGCTGCACGATGATCGGCAGCCCGCGGATCACGTTGACGACCGTGCTGCCGGCCGTCGACACCACGCGGTTGCGCGACACCTTCAGCAACGCGAGAATCAGCCCGAGCACCGAGCTCAGCACGAACGCGCATGCGGTGATCTCGATCGTGACCACCGCGCCCTTCAGCAGGATCGGCAGGAAATCGATCGCGTTCTGAAAAAACATGAGGTCTCCTATGCGACGGCCTGCCGGCACGCCGCAGTGGGTGCCCGCGTCAGGCGGGCGATACCGTTCGGGAATCCCGGGCCGGCGCTCAGCTCATGTGCCACTTCTGCAGGATCTGCTGCAGCGTGCCGTCGCCCTTCATTTTCCGGATCGCGCCGTTGAGCTGCTCGAGCGTCGCCGTGTCGCCCTTGCGCACGATGAAGCACACCTGCCCCTTCACGACGCTCTGGTATTCAGGCACGAGCCGCACCTGGCGATTGACGCCGTGCTCGATCTGGTACGCGACGATCGGCTGGTCGGCGAAGCCGGCCTTGATGCGCCCGAGCGCGACGTCGCGCATGATGTCGGCGATCGAATCGTAGGTCCGGACTTCCTTGAAGATGCCCTTCTTGTTGAGCGCGTCGACGAACGCCGTGCCGACCTGCGCGCCGACCACCTGCCCCTTGAAGTCGTCCATCGACGTATAGCGGCCCGGATCGTCGGCCTTCACGATCAGGCCTTCGCCGAATGAGTAGACGGTGTCGGAGAAATCGACGACCTGCTGGCGCGCCGGCGTCTTCAGCATCGCGGCCGAGATGATGTCGATCTTCTGCGTGGTGAGCGACGGGATCAGCGCCGAGAACACGGTCTGCTGCACGTCGACGCGAAACCCGGCCGACTTCCCTGCCGCGGTAATCGCATCGACCATCATCCCCTGGATCGAATTGCTCTTGACGTCGAGAAACGTGAACGGCACGCCGGTGGCCGTCGCGCCGACCTTGAGCGTCGGCTCGGCCGCGACGGCGCCGGCCGAAGCCGCGGAAAGTGCGATACAAGTGGCGAAACCGGCGGCCAGTGCGCCGAACCGCTTGATGAACGGAACCATGGTGACTCCTTCTCGAATAATCCGGGGCGCCGGCCGGTCGCTGATCGACACTGCGACGATGGCTTGATCTTAAAACGAATCAAAAATATCGCAAATAGATTTTTGCGTATCGATATTCGATACGCTATGATGCGATATCGAATCGATTCCGCTCCTCGCCATGGAAACGTCACCCGACCAAGCAAACGATCTGCTGTTCAACCAGTCGCTCGAAAAAGGGCTGAACGTGCTGCGCGCGTTCAGCGCGAAACGGCGCACGATGACACTGGCGGAAGTGGCGGATGCCGCGGGGATGACCAAAAGCTCCGCGCAGCGGATGGTCTATACGCTCGAGAAGCTCGGCTACATCCGCAAGCATCCGGTCACGCGGCGCTACCAGCTCACCCCGCACGTGATGCGGATCGGCTTCAACTATCTCGCGGCCGACACGTTGATCGACGTCGCGAATCCGTTCCTGTCCGAGCTCACCAACCTGACCGGCGAAACCACCAACCTCACCGAGCCGGACGAGGACGACATGGTGTACGTCGCGCGTTTCGTGTCGACGAAGTTCGTGCCGATCCACATGCCGATCGGCAGCCGCATCCCGATGTACTGCACCGGCAGCGGCCGCGCGTTCCTGAGCGCGTTGCCGCCCGGCGACGCCCGCGCGCGGCTCGACGGCATGGCGCGCACGCCGCATACGCCGCGCACGGTCACGGCGCTCGACGATCTCGTCGCGCTGCTCGACAGCGCGCGGCGCGAAGGCTACGCGACCAACCAGGAAGAACTGTTCATCGGCGACATGTCGATAGCCGCGCCGGTGCTCGGCAGTCAGGGGCAGCCGGTCGCGGCCGTGCACGTGGTCGCGCCGACGAGCCGCTGGACGTTCGACGACGCGCGCCGCAAGCTCGCGCCGGCCGTGATCGACTGCGCGCGCGGCATCAGCAATTCGATCAGGACGCTTGAATAGCGTCGGCGAAACGGCACACGGCGCGCCGTTGCATGACGCAACGGCGTTCGACCGCTACTGCGGCTTCGGAGGATACTCAGTCCGGTAGGTACGGTTCGGGCGCGATACGAATTGCCTCGCTGCAGCGTCCAGCTCCTTGCCGCGATACAGATCAATGCACTTCAGGAAGTCGAACTTCACGTCCCTGACTTCCGGTTCGACAACCGGATTCCGATAGTCTCGAGCCAGATACTTCGCGACCAGCGCGTGAATGACTTCCGGCGCACGCTTCATGTCGTAGTAGGTCCAGTCGCGCAACGCGCTGATGCTGCTGCCGATGTCCTTGCTCACGCCGGGCTCGCGCTTGTAAGCGGTAGCCAGGCAGTTGGCCAGCACCATGTCCTTGAAATTCTGGATGTAAGTCCGTGAACCGGCCTCCGACGACGCCTGCACGGCGTCCTTCGCCACGGCTATCGCCGGTTGAAACACGAAGCAGGCCAACGCGGCAGCGATCCAGGCTTCCCTCATGACAGGCTCCAAGAATTTGCGCGATCGGTACGATACCGCGCGCCCGGTTCGTTGAAGTAGCAATGGTCGTAACACGTCCGCCCGTTGAACAGCGTAGCGTTATGCCGTGCGCCGACGGCGGATAGTCCACAGCTTCGCCGCTCGCAATCCGCGCGTCGACGATCGGATCAAGTCCCTTGGGTAGAAAAATCTTGCCGACTGTCACCGGCCCACCGGAAGAGGTTTCGACCAAGAAAGGCCGCCCTGGACTCACCGATGTATCACCTGCTTCGCGCCCCTCTCCTCGTTTTCCCCGATCCCGTTCGCCTTGACTCCGCCGCCCCGATCGACAAAACTTCGCACATCGCTAGTGTGATCACAGATCGCAGATCAAACCCAGGAGATCCCCGCCTTGCCGCCTCGTATCGTCCCGCCCGCACTGAAAGCCATCGAACAGGAAACGATGGCCGACAAGGTCTACCAGCAACTGCGCGAAGCGCTGATGAGCGGCCGCTTCGCGCCCGGCCAGGCGTTGAGCCTGCGCAGCGTCGCCGAGGCGGTCGGCTCGTCGACGATGCCCGTGCGCGCCGCACTCACGCGGCTGCGCGCCGAGCGCGCGCTGGTCGACGGCCCGAATCGCGCGCTTGTCGTGCCGCCGATGACGCTCGACATGCTCGACGAGCTGCGCGACGTGCGGATCGCACTCGAAGGCTGCATCGCCGAGCGTGCGTGCGGACGGATGACCGACGCGCAGATCGCGGTCGTGCGCAAGACCTGCGAGACGATGCAGGCGCACGTCGAGGCCGGCCGCTCGCGCGCCTACCTGCAAAGCAATTTCGCATTCCACAGTGCGATCTACGCGCACGGCGCAGGAGAAAGCACGCTCGCGATCGTCGAGAACCTGTGGATGCGCGTCGGCCCGTTCCTGAACATGGTCGCGCTCGACATCCCGCACATGCGGCGCTCGATGGACGCGCACCGCGCCATCGTCGACGCGCTCGAACGACGCGACGGCGCAGGCGTGCGGGCCGGCATCGCGCTCGACATCGGCGGCGCCGCACACGATCTCGCCGAGACGCTGCGGGCCGAACAGACCCCGCGGACCGTGAACGCGAAGCCGTAGCGGCCGCTTGCGACGGCCGCACGACACACGAGCGGCCGCAACGACATCAACGATGGAGACAACCCGGCATGACAGCTTCCGATCTGCTGAAACCCTATGACGGCCTGCGCGTCCTCGTGACGGGCGGCGCATCGGGCATCGGTCTTGAAATCGCGGACGCGTTCGCCGAATGCGGCGCGCACGTGCATGTATGCGACGCATCGCAAGCGGCGATTGCAGCGCTCGCCGACCGGCCGCCGCGCGCCGGGGCCGGCGCGATCAGCGCGACGCTGGCCGACGTATCCGATCCGGCCGCCGTCGAACGCGTGTTCGCCGACGTATCGGCCCGGCTCGGCGGCCTCGACGTGCTCGTCAACAACGCCGGCATCGCCGGCCCGACCGGCGCCATCGACGAGATCGACCCCGTGCAGTGGGAACAAACCGTCGCGATCAACCTGACCGCGCAATTCCAGTTCGCGCGCCGCGCGGTGCCGCTGCTGCGCGACTCGAAACACGGCGGCGCGATCATCGCGCTGTCGTCGGTCGCGGGCCGGCTCGGTTACGCGTTCCGCACGCCGTATGCGGCCACCAAATGGGCTGTCGTCGGCCTCGTGAAGAGCCTCGCGATCGAACTCGGGCCGCTCGGCATTCGCGTGAACGCGATTCAGCCAGGCATCGTGCGCGGCCCGCGGATGCGCCGCGTGATCGACGCGCGCGCGCAGCAGCTCGGCATCGGTTACGACGAAATGGAGCAGCGCTATCTCGAGAAGATCTCCCTGCGGCGCATGACCGATCCGGCCGAGATCGCCGCGACAGCACTGTTCCTGTGCTCGCCGGGCGGGCACGGGATCACGGGGCAGGCGATCTCCGTCTGCGGCAACGTCGAAGTGCTCTGACGCACCCTGCATCGTTCACCGAAAGGAATCCATCCGTGGCAAACGCTCGCAAAGTCATCATCACCTGTGCGCCGACCGGCGCGATCCATACGCCGTCGATGTCGCCGTACCTGCCCGTGACGCCGCACGAAATCGAAACCGCCGCCGTCGCGGCCGCCGAGGCCGGCGCGGCGATCCTGCACCTCCACGCGCGCAATCCGTCCGACGGCAAGCCGACCCAGGATCCGGCCGTGTTCGCCGAATTCCTGCCGCGCATCAAGGCGCAAACCGACGCGGTGATCAACCTCACGTCGGGCGGCAGTCCGCACATGACGGTCGACGAACGGCTGCAGCCCGCGCTGCATTTCCAGCCCGAGGTCGCATCGTTGAACATGGGCTCGATGAACTTCGGGCTGTACCCGATGCTCGAGCGCTTTCGGGAACTGAAGCATCCGTGGGAACGCGAACACCTCGAGAAGAGCCGCGACCTCGTGTTCAAGAACACGTTCGCCGACATCGAGACGATCCTGACGCGCTGCGGGGCGAACGGCACGCGCTTCGAATTCGAGTGCTACGACATCTCGCACCTGTACAACCTTGCGCATTTTGTCGACCGCGGGCTCGCGAAGCCGCCGTTTTTCGTGCAAAGCGTGTTCGGCCTGCTCGGCGGGATCGGCGCGCACCCGGAAGACCTGATGCACATGCGCCGCACGGCCGATCGTCTGTTCGGCAGCGATTACGTGTGGTCGATCCTCGGCGCCGGCCGCAACCAGATTCCGCTCGCGACGATCGGCGCTGCGCAAGGCGCGAACGTGCGCGTCGGGCTCGAGGATTCGCTGTGGATCGCGCCGGGCAAGCTCGCGGAATCGAGCGCCGCGCAGGTGCTGAAAATGCGGCAGGTGCTCGAAGGCCTGTCGCTGGAGATCGCGACACCGGCCGAGGCGCGCGCGATGCTCGCGCTCAAGGGCGGCGACGCGGTGAATTTCTGATCGCCGGATAGCACCCCAACACCGGAATCCGCAAGCGCAGTGACAAGGCGCCGGCCCGAGCCGGCCGGCGCCAGGACGCCCATCATCGCCCCGCTCCGTTCGAGCGCCGCCGGCGCGGCTCCGTCGTCTGCCCATCCGCTGCATGTATCGCAGCGGCATCTGCCGAACGCGGCGCACCGTGCTTGCCGTGCGCGCCGGTTCGCCCTTACCGGAGTCGTCCGCATGTCCACTCATCACGCCCAGGCCCTGTCCCCCGCCGCCGGCGACGCGAGCGCGTCGCTGAACCGGCTGCTGTTCCGCAAACTCCTGCCGCTGCTGATCGCCGCCTACGTGATCAGCTTTCTCGACCGCACCAACATCGCATTCGCCAAACATTCGATGGGGGTCGATCTCGGCATTTCATCGGCCGCGTACGGACTCGGTGCGGGGTTGTTCTTCCTGACCTACGCGCTCTTCGAGATCCCGAGCAACCTGATCATGCATCGCGTCGGCGCGCGCTTCTGGATCACGCGGATCATGATCACGTGGGGCGCACTGTCGGTCGCGATGGCGTTCGTCAGCGGCGAGACGTCGTTCTACGTGATGCGCCTGCTGCTCGGGGCCGCCGAAGCCGGCCTGTTTCCCGGCGTGATGCTGTACCTGACGTACTGGTTCGGCCGCGAGGAGCGTGCGCGCGCAACCGGCTATTTCCTGCTTGGGGTGTGCATCGCGAACATCGTCGGCGGGCCGCTGGCCGGCGCGCTGATCGAGCTCGACGGCACGCTCGGCTTCCACGGCTGGCAATGGCTGTTCGTCGTCGAAGGCATTCCGGCGATCCTGCTGGCGTTCGTCGTGTGGACCCGGCTGCCGGATCGTCCGAGCACCGCGCCGTGGCTCTCCCCGGAAACCGGCCGCGCACTCGAACGCACGCTGGCCGCCGAGCAGGATGCGGGCGTCGGCACGCACGGCAGCCATGCATTCGGCACCGTGCTGCGCGATCCGCAGATCTGGCTCGCGATCTTCGTGTACTTCTGCCACCAGTTGACCATCTACACGGTGATTTTCTTCCTGCCGGGCATCATCGGCGCGTCGGGGCGCTTCTCGCCGTTCGCGGTCGGGTTGTTGACCGCGCTGCCCTGGCTCGCCGCCGCGTGCGGCGCCGCGACGCTGCCGCGCTTCGCGCGCGAGTCGCGGCATTCGCGCCGGATGCTGTGTGCGGGGCTGTTCGTGATGGCGATCGGGATGGTCGGCGCCGCGCATGCGTCACCTGCAGCGGGACTCCTGTGTGTGTGCGTGGCCGCGTCGATGTTCTTCGTCGTGCAGTCGATCGTGTTCACGTTTCCCGCGTCTCGGCTCGCCGGCAGCGCGCTGGCCGGCGGCCTCGGACTCGTGAATACGTGCGGGTTGCTCGGCGGCTTCGTCGGGCCGACCGTCGTCGGCGCGATCGAACAGGCGACCGGCAATGCGAAGAACGGGTTGACGCTGCTTGCGGCCGCGCTCGTCATCGCGGCGTTCGCCAGCCTCGCGTTGCGGCACGGGCACGAGCGCGCCGACGTGCGGCCGCGCGGCTGAAAGACCGGCTGGAATCAAGCTGGCGGGAGGCGGCCTGACCCGCCGCATCTCGCTTCGATCGATCAGAACAGATACATCGTCGCGGCGATCGGGCGGGTGCTCGATGAGGCGATATGCGTGCCGCCACGTGGGTCGCGAATCCCGATGGACCGGCGAATCAACGCGCCACCGTCGCCGGCGTGCTCGCGGTCGCGACCTCACTCCCCCGCCGCTCCGCCACCCGCTGCGCGAACCGGTACGCGACCAGCGAGCCCGCCACCGCAAGCAGCATCGGCACGAGGGCGTCGTGATTCGCGCGCGTGAATTCGAGCAGCAGCACGACGGCCGTGATCGGCATCTGCATCGACGCGGCCAGGAACGCGGTCGCGCCGATCAGCGCACATCCGCCGATCGATGCACCCGGCCACACGAGGCTCCACAGCCCACCGAGCACGACACCGAGCAGCGCGCCGTTCGCGAGGCCCGGCGTCAGCAGCCCGCCTTCCGCGCCGGCCCGCAGGCTGCCGGCCTCGATCAGCACCTTCAGCACGAGCAGCGCAGCGGCAACACCGATCGTCAGCGAACCGTCGAAACCCAGCGATGCCGGCCCCTTGCCGTTGCCGAGCAGTTGAGGAAAGCGCATCGCGAGCACACCGATCACCGCGAAATTGACCAGCGCGAACACGGGCAGCCGCCAGTCTTTCGGCGCGTCCGCTCGCGCGCGGGTCGTGAGCCGCACGAAGCCGTACGCGGCGAAACCGAACAGCGGCCCGCAGACGATCGACCAGGCGACGAGCGGCGTGCTCAGCACGAACGCCGGCACCGTGTACTGGTGCTCGTTGCCGAGACCGATCCACGCGACGACGGCCGCGATGGCCGATGTCACGACCGCCACGACCAGCGCGCGCAGTTCGAACGTGCCGAGCAGCACTTCGAGCACGAAGATCGCGCCGCCCAGCGGCACGTTGTAGACGGCCGCAAGGCCCGCGCCGGCACCGCACGCGACCATCAGCCGGCAGTCGTCGGGCGTGAGTCGCGCCGCATGGGCGAACCGCCCGGCCAGCAGCGAACCGATCTCGCGCGGCGCGACTTCGCGGCCGAGCGGCGAGCCGAGCGCAACGGTAACGATCTGCAGCAGCGCGTGAACCGTCGTGCTGGCGAACGGCATCCGCGGATCGGCCGCACGCACCGCGCGGCGGATGCTGACGAGCGGCCGGCCATACCGGTACAGCGCCCACCAGCCGCCGCCGGCGACGATCCCGCAACCGACCAGAACCGCGAGCCGGCGCAGCGGATCGGCCGCGGTCACGCCAGTGAGGAAGCTTTCGGACCCGATCACGTGCGCGACGCCGTAGCCGTACGCGATGTGCTGGATCGCATGCAGCAACAGCGCGAGCAGCATGCCGCCGAGGCCCGCGCCGATGCCGGTCAGGACCGTGACGACGGCCAGGCGCGCGAACGGGCTGGCGGGCGGCGAAGAGGATGCGGGAGCGGACGGGAGATCGAGGCGCATGAGGTCGGCGAACGAGGATCGAAAGGACGGTGCGCAAGTTGCACGCCGTCGTCAGGACCGAATCGTAGGCCCGAGCCCATCATGAGACAAACGTATTTTTCAAATCAACTTATGTATTTTGCGAATACATGAGAGCCGGCAGGCCGTAATGGCCCGCCTTCCACGTCAATCCGGATAGGTGACGCGCTCCGGTTCGCGCCGCATGATCACCTTCCCGTGGCGCACCGACAGCGTGGCCTTCGCCTGCCGCCGCACCGCTTCGTAGTCGCTGTCCGCGTCGAGCACGACGAGATTCGCCGGACGCCCGACCGCGATGCCGTAGCCGTCGCCGAGATGCATCGCCGTCGCGCTGTGGTCGGTCACGAAGTCGAGGCAGCGCTGCAGATCCTGGTAGCCCATCATGTGGCAGATATGGAGGCCCGCATCGAGCACGCGCAGGATGTTGCCGTTGCCGAGCGGGTACCACGGATCCTTGATCGAATCCTGCCCGAAGCACACGTTGATGCCCGCGCGATCGAGTTCCGCGACGCGCGTGACGCCGCGCCGCTTCGGAAACGTGTCGAAGCGGCCCTGCAGGTGGATGCTCTCGGTCGGGCACGAGATGAAGTTCAGGCCCGCGCGCTTCAGCAAGCGGAACAGCTTCGAGCAGTACGCGTTGTCGTACGAACCCATCGCGGTCGTG
This sequence comes from Burkholderia puraquae, assembly GCF_002099195.1. Classification (GTDB taxonomy): domain Bacteria; phylum Pseudomonadota; class Gammaproteobacteria; order Burkholderiales; family Burkholderiaceae; genus Burkholderia; species Burkholderia puraquae. The sequence continues at coordinate 658,496 of NZ_NBYX01000001.1, forward strand.
TGGCTCGCCGTCACGCGCGCGCCCATCCCGCGCACGCGCGTCTCTTCCGCGAGCACTTCGAGGAAACGCGAATGCGGATCGTCGGTCTCGTCGCAATGCACGTCGACGAGGCAGCCGGTGCGCTCCGCCAGATCCATCAGGAAGCGGATCGAGCTGACGCCCTGCTCGCGCGTGTTCTCGAAATGCGGAATCCCGCCGACGACATCGGCGCCCAGTTCGATCGCCTGCTCCATCAGCGCACGGCCGCCGTCGAACGATTCGATGCCTTCCTGCGGAAACGCGACGATCTGCAGGTCGATCAGCCCGCGCGCCTCGTCCTTCACTTCCAGCATCGCCTTCAGCGCGGCAAGCGTCGGATCGGTGACGTCGACATGCGTGCGCACGTGCTGGATCCCGTGATCGCGCAGCATGCCGATCGCCGCATGCGCGCGGGTCTTCGTGTCGTCGTGCGTGATCGTCGCCTTGCGTTCGGCCCAGCGCTCGATGCCCTCGAACAGCGTGCCGCTCATGTTCCACGCGGGCTCGCCGGCCGTCAGCACCGCATCGAGGTGGATATGCGGCTCGACGAGCGGCGGAATCGCCAGGCGGCCGCCCGCGTCGACATCACCGGCGCCTGAGGACACGACCGGAGCCGACTGTGCGTCGACCCGCGCGATCGCGCCGCCGTCGATGCCGATCGTGAACAGGCCGTCGCGGCCGCGCAGGCGTACGTTGAACAGATTCATGTGGAGTCTCCCCGTGGCATCCATGAAAACGGCCGCGCTTTGCGTCGGCAGCCGTGCGATCCAGTTGACGAGTATGGGTGAAACGCGTCGATGCGCGCGCGCCCGCCTTCGAATGCGTGTGACGCCGGTCGTGCGTGTCGGCGCGAACGCCCCATTCTCCGCGCGCCGGTCGCGCCGATCAACCGCCGTGCCACGTCCTGCGCATGTTGCAGCAACGCGACAACCGGCCCGCACCGAACGGATGCCACCCGCGCGTGATCGGGCAAAAAACGCCGGCGTCAGGCGCACGTTGTGCGTCGTGTCAGTTTTGTGAAGGACTCTTGCGGGATCCGGAAAGGTGCGCTCGCGGCGCCTGGCGGCCTTGCGCGCGCGATGCATTCCTATACTTGCGCCGAACTTTCGTTCCCAGTCCCACACGCAGGAGCCTTGACTTGAAAAAGACCCTCATCGCCGGCGCATGCACCGCCGCACTGTTCGCCCCGCTCGCTCACGCACAGAGCTCGGTCACGCTGTACGGCCTGATCGACGCCGGCATCGTGTACACCAACAACGCCAATGGCGCGTCGCTGTGGCGCCTGAATAGCGGCACCGTCAACGGCAGCCGCGTCGGGTTTCGCGGCACCGAGGATCTCGGCGGCGGCCTGAAGGCGCTGTTCGTGCTCGAGAACGGCTTCAACGTGAACAACGGCGGGCTCGGGCAGGACGGCAAGCTGTTCGGCCGCCACGCGTATGTCGGCCTGAGCCAGAACGGCTACGGCACGCTGACGCTCGGCCGCCAGTACGACACGATGGTCGACTTCGTCGCACCGTTGTCGGCCACGGCCGGCGACTTCGGCGACGCGAGCTTCGCGCATCCGTTCGACAACGACAACCTGAACCACTCGCTGCGCATCAACAATGCGGTCAAGTACACGAGCGAGACCTATGCGGGCTTCAAGGTCGGCGCGATGTACGCGTTCTCGAACGCGACCAACTTCGGCGCGAACCGCGCATACAGCGTCGCGGCGAGCTACACGAACGGCCCGCTGAAGCTGGCCGGCGCGTACCTGCAGATGAACGGCACGAAGGGCTCGACGAGCGCGAGCGCCGGCGCGACCGATGCGGCCGAAGCAAAGAGCCTGAACCAGGGCGGCTGGTCGATCAGCTCGGACCGCATGCGTTCGTACGGCGGCGGCATCAGCTACGGGTTCGGCCCGGCTACCGTCGGCTTCGTCTATACGCGCTCGCAGTACGACAACACGGGCTCGTTCGGCTCGAACGGCCAGGTCGCGTTCAACAACTACGACGTGAACGTGCGCTATGCGGTGACGCCGGCCGTCAGCGTCGGCGCGGCCTACGTGTATACGGACGCCAGCGTGTCGAACCCGGACAGCAAGCACGGCACCGATCCGAAGTGGCACCAGGTCGACCTGCAGGCCGTCTACAAGCTGTCGCGCCGCACGGACGTCTACGCGGAAGCGATGTTCCAGCACGCGTCGGGCCGCGGTTACCAGGCGTTCATCAACGGCTCGGGCGGCGCATCGAGCACGGCAAACCAGGTCGTCGGCACGATCGGCATGCGCACGCGCTTCTGACCGGCGCGATGCATCCCCGCCCGCCGGCCACGAACCTGCGTTCGCACACGGGTTCGTTCGCCGCGGGCGGCTTGCACCAATGTTGTTCCTTCTGGAAGGCAGCCTGCCTGGAATCGGGGTTTTTACGCGCACGGGTGCTGCGTAGACTGCCAGCAAAGGTCAGGGTCACGCATCGCGCGTCGAACCGGCCGCCCACCCCGTACCCAGGAGAACCTCGTGAAATCGCTCGTCGTTACCGCCGCCGCTGCCGTCCTGCTCGCTGCACCGGCCCTGTCTTTCGCCCAGTCGGCAAAGTCGCCCGTCACGCGCGCGCAAGTGCTGCAGGAGCTGATCGATCTCGAGTCGGTCGGCTACAACCCGGCGCGCGGCGAAGTCAACAACTATCCGGATGACATCATGGCGGCGCAGGAACGACTCCACGAAAAACGTCTCGCGGAGCAGAAGGCCGCACACACCGCATACGGCCCGGCCGGCGAACCGGCAACGGAATCGGGCGCGGCGGCCAAGCCCGCGCTGTGACGGCATGACGAAGCGCCCCGCCCGCGTGAACGATGTACTGCGGGCGCGGCGCGGGTTGCGTTCGCCTGCTTTGCTTGAAAAGAAGACGCCGACGGTGCGGCAGTGCGCCGATGCGCGTCCGCCGCTCAGGCCGCCTGCGGTTCGCGATCGATCGCGTTCAGCATCTCGACGTCGCGCGCGATCATCCCCGGCACCTGGGCACGCAGCATCTCGACCCAGGTCCGCACCTTTGCATCGACGAAGCGGCGCGACGGATACAGCGCGTACACGTTCATCTTCTGCAGGATATGCGCGGGCAGCACGCGGACGAGCGTGCCGTCGCGCAATGCGTCGATCGCCGAGTACAGCGGCAGCATGCCGATCCCGATGCCGTCGCGGATCGCGAGGGCGAGCGATTCGGCCGTATTGGTCTGCACCGGCCCCGCGACGTGGATCTGCTCGACGCCTTCGGGCCCTTCGAGCACCCATTCGTGCGTCGGGAACGCCGGCGTGCACAGCGTCAGGCACGCGTGCGCGGCGAGATCCTGCGGACGGGCCGGCGCGCCGTGGCGTTTCACATAGTCGGGCGACGCGCACAGGATGCTGAAGGTCGAGCCGAGCAGGTGCGACACGAGCTCCGAATCGGGCAGCGACGACGCGGTCACGACGGCCATGTCGCTCGTGCCGTCGAACAGGTCGGGCATGCGCTGCGACAGCGACAGTTCGATCGACACGTCCGGGAACTGCGCGTGATAGCGCGTCAGCGCGGGCAATACATAGTGATGGCCGACGCTCGCGAAGCTGTGCATGCGCAGCACGCCGGCCGGCCGTTCGTGCGCGCAGCTCGCCTCTTCTTCCGCGCGGTCGACGTCGGCGAGGATCTGGCGGCAGCGCCGCAGATAGCTTTCGCCGGCCGACGTGAGCGCGAGGCGGCGCGTCGAACGATTCATCAGACGGGTGCGCAGGCGCGCCTCGAGCTCCGACACTGCGCGCGACATCGCGCCCGTCGTCGAATTCAGCGATTGCGCGGCGGCGGTGAAACTGCCTGTCTCGACGACGCGCGAAAACACCCGCATGTTTTGTAGGGTATCCATTCCTGTGAGCGACCTGTAGCGGAGCCGCTATTTTCCTCCACGGGATGCGACAGATTGTTACTCCGGCTGCAACTATCGTTTCCCCGCAGCTGCGTTAATGCGCAGGCGCCGCACTCCTACAATCGGCGCCTCACCAGTCGAACGGACCCGTTCGGACGCGCCGCGCACCCTGCCGGCCCCGTACCGGCCCCCTCTTTTCATGAAGCCACCACCTGCGATCGAGCGTCCTTCCATCGAACCGGCACGATGGAGAACATGGCTCGATCCGCTCGGCGACGCGGCGCGCGACTGGGCCGCGAGCGACGGGCTGATCTGGCTGCACCTCGCGAAAACCGTGTTCGCGGCGCTCCTCGCGATGGGCATCGCGATGCGCCTGGAGATGTCGCAGCCGCGCACGGCGATGACGACCGTGTTCGTGCTGATGCAGCCGCTGTCGGGGATGGTGTTCGCCAAGAGTTTCTATCGCGTGCTCGGCACGGCGGCCGGCCTCGTCGCCGCGCTCGCGCTCGGCGGGCTGTTCGCGCAGCAGCCCGAGCTGTACATGGCCGGCATCACGCTATGGATCGGCACCTGCATCGCGCTCGCGGTGCGCAACCGCCACTTCCGCTGGTACGGCTTCGTGCTCGCCGGCTACACGGCCGCGCTGATCGGCCTGCCGTCCGTGATGACCCCGCAGACGCTGTTCCAGTCCGCGCTCACCCGTGCCGCGGAAGTCGCGCTCGGCATCGCGTGCTCGGGCGCGGTCAGCGCGCTGATCCTGCCGCTCAGCTCCGCGAAGGCGCTGATGCGTTCGCTGGGCACCCGCCATGCGACGTTCGCGGCGTTCACGGCCGGCGCGCTCGCGGGCGACGTCGCACGCGGCGATTTCGAGCGGCGTTTCGCCGATTTCGTCGACGACATCGTCGGCTTCGAGGCCAACCGCGCATTCGCGTCGTTCGAGGATCCGCACATTCGCGCGCGCAGCCGCCGCCTCGCACGGCTGAACAGCGAGTTCATGAACGCGTGCACGCGGCTGCACGCGCTGCACCAGCTCGTCAAGCGGCTGCGCGCCAATGGCTCGGACGCGGTGCTCGATGCGCTGGCGCCGCACGTCGATGCGCTCGCGCAACGCTTCGCCGCGCTGCGCGACGAGCGGCAGCGCGGCCTTGCGCCGGCCACCGGCGCACTGCTCGAACTGCGCCGTTTCCACAGCGCGTTGCCGAAAGCCGCGCGCGCCTCGCGGCGAAACATCGAGGCGCATGCGGCCGGCGGCCTGCTCGATTTCGATACCGCGATCGAGCTGCTGTACCGCTTCATCGGCGAATATCTCGGCTATGCCGACACCTATGCGTCGCTCGACCAGGACGATCACGCGTTCGAACGCTCGGTCACGCATTACGCGGTGAAAACCAACGCATTCTTCGTCGGCTTCGCGTTCCTGCGTACGGTCGTCGCCGTCGGCGCGATGAGCGCGTTCTGGCTTGCCTCCGAATGGCCGAGCGGCCCGCTCGCCGTGATCGCCACCGCGATCGCGTGCGCGCTCAGCTCGACGTCGCCGCGCGCGCCGAAGTTCGTCGCGCAGATGAGTGTCGGCGCGGCGTTCGCGACCGCCGTCGGCTACCTGTTCCTGTGCTACGTGTATCCGAACATCGACGGCTTTCCGCTGCTGTGCGCCGCGCTCGCGCCGGTGCTCGGCCTCGGCGCGTTTCTCGCGATGCGGCCGGGCTTGTCCGGCTACGGGATCGGTTTCGCGGTATTTTTCTGCCTGCTCGCGGGGCCCGACAACGCGATTGCATATACGCCCGAGGTGCTGATCAACAACGGCCTCGCCATCGTCATCGCGATGCTCGCGTGCGCGCTCGTGTTCGCGGTCGTGTTCCCCACCCACATGCCGTGGCTCACGGGCCGCATCGCGCACGACCTGCGCCGCCAGGTCACGCTGGCGTGCGAAGGCGCGCCGGACCGCCTTGCGCAGCGCTTCCAGTCGAGCACGCACGACCTGATGGCGCAACTGCGCACGCTGCTCGTGAAACGCACGCGGCAGCATCGCGACGCGCTGCGCTGGATGCTGTCGACGCTCGAGGTGGGTCACGCGGTGATCGACCTGCGCGACGAACTGAACGCGTTCTGTGCATCGAAACCGCCGCAAACGCTGCGCTGGACCGATTCGATCGACGCGGTGCTGCGCGAGCTGCCGCGCTTCTTCGACGATCCGACGCCCGGCCATCACGCGCGCACGCTGAAATCGGTGAATCTCGCGATCCGCGCGGCCCAGCATACGCTGCAGGCGTGGTACGCGGTGCCCAACGAGCGGCACCGCATGCAGCGCATCGTCGGCTGCCTGCACTTCATGCGCAGCGCGCTGCTGGACAAGGATGCGCCGTTCAACCGGCATCGCCACTGACGATCGATGCACGCACAACGGGATCCTTGTTCCGGATGGAAATAAGCTCTACAGCCGCGGTGATTAATCTTTAAGCAGTGCGAGCCTATAGTTTCCTCACTGCCAGCGAGACTGGCACTCACCCAGGAGAAACCAAAATGAAGCCGCTGCACCTCGCCCTCGTTGCCCTGTCGCTCACCGCTGCTGTTGCTCACGCACAGCCGGCACCGGCAGACGTCGCACAGCAACAGGCGAACCGCGCTGAAGCCGTGAAGGCCGCAGGCCGCGTCGATCGTGCGCAATCGAAGCAGGAAGACCCGAACGCCTGTGTCGGCCCCGTCAGCTTCTGCAACATCTACTTCGGCAGCTGAGCATGACGCCGCGTCGTCACGGCCAGGCCCGCACCGCCCGCCTTGCATGCGCGGACGAGCGGCGGCCCGGCCGATCGCCGCACCGCCGCTCCCCCCCACGCCGCTTCGATTGAAGCGGCGCATGCCGTTTCAGGCGCCGCGCCCCGGCCGCCAGCCCACCTCGCGCAACGCATCCAGCAAGCGCGCCTGCCCCAGCCCTTCGACCCGCGCCCCGCGCGACTCGACGTCGCCGCCCGCGACGAGCGCATTCACGATCGCTTCCTCCACCGCTTCCGCCGCCGCGACGAACAGCGCGGAAATATGGTCGTTGTTGACCATCGTCACGCCCGTGGTCGGCACGCCCTTGCTGCCGTAGTTCGCCGCCGGCAGGCCGTCGTTGCCCGTTGCGAACGCAAGGAAGATGTCGCCGCTCGAATCCTCCGTACCGCCACCGGCGCGCGCGAGCCCGATACTTGCACGCTGCGCAAGACGCGTGCATTGATGCGGCAGCAACGGCGCATCGGTCGCGATCGTCACGACGATCGAGCCCATCCCGGCCTCGCCTTGCGCGTCCGGCGCGCGGAACGGCGAAGGCACGTGCCGCAGCATTTCGCCCACCGGGTAACCGGCCACGCGCAGCATCTCGCGCACGCCGTAGTTCGCCTGCACGAGCGCGCCGACGGTCCAGCCGCCCGCATCGGCCGCGAGCACGCGCGATGCGGTGCCGATGCCGCCCTTGAACTCGTGGCAGATCATCCCCGTGCCGCCGCCCACGCCGCCTTCGGCAACCGGCCCCGACTGCGCGGCGGCCAGCGCGCGCTGCACGTGCGCGGCGTTCACGTGCTGCCCCCAGATGTCGTTCAGCAGCCCGTCGTAGGTTTCCATCACGACCGGCATGCACCAGTACACGCGGCCGGCCGCCGCCTCGCGCTCGTTCGCGACGAGCGCATCGCGCACCGCACCGACGCTGTGCGTGTTCGTATAGGCAATCGGCGTGGTCAGCAGGCCGGCCTCGCGGATCCATTCGAGCCCCGTCGCATCGCCGTTGCCGTTCAGCACGTGCACGCCCGCGAAACACGGCGAATCGTGCGCGGCACCCGCGCGCGGCTCGATGACGGTGACGCCGGTGCGGATCGATGCGTCGCCGTTCTCGACGTTCAGCGTGCAATGTCCGACCCGCACACCCGGAACGTCCGTGATCGCGTTGAAGCGGCCCGGTGTGCCGAGTCCGATGCGGATGCCGAGATCCCTCGTGCGCATGATGCAATTCCTCCAGTCTTTCAATGGTTCGGTGTTTCGGTGTTTCGGTGTTTCGGTGTTTCGGTGTTTCGGTGTTTCGGTGTTGCAAGGTAATCCAGCGCTCAGAGCGTGCGGAATGCTTCGCTGTGGCGCGCCCAGACCCCATACATCGCGAGCGCGGCGATCAGCAGCCCGGCGATGATGATCAGGTCGGTCGGTTTCGTGGCCGTCGCCAGCGTCGTGTAGAGCGTGTACGCTGCGCCCGCCACCGCGACGAGCGGCGTCACGGGCCACAACGGCATCCGGTAATGATGCTCGACGTCACGTCGCACGAACCGGCTCGCGAGCGCGGCCAGCCCGACGACCAGGTAGATCAGCAGCAGCAGGTCGACCGTGAACGCGGTCAGCTCGTCGAGGCTCGACACGAACACGAGCCCGGCCGACGGCACTGCGAGCGCGATCGTCGCAAGCCACGGCGATTCCAGCCGCGGATGGATCGTCGAAAATGCGCGGTTGCAGGTGCGCGACCAGAGCGCGTGCCGTCCGCTGCTGTACAGCAGGCGGCCCATCGTGATCACGATCGCGATGATCGCGTTGAACACCGACAGGAAGATCCCGCCGCTGACCACGCGCGACACGGCCGGGTTGCTCAGCGAACGCACGACATAGCCGATCGGGTCGGCACTCTTCGTCATCTCCGTCAGCGACGGCGCACCGAGCACGATCGCAGTGAGCGGAATCAATTCGACGACGAGGATCACGAGCAGAGAATAAATCACCGCCTTCGCGACGTTGCGGTTGCCGCCGCGCAGGTCTTCCGCGAGATAGGCGGCCGAGCCGAAGCCGTTGTAGCAGAAGATCGCCGTGCCGATCGCCGGGACGATCGCAGCCAGCGTCGCCGGCACGAGCGCGTTGCCGCTCGCGACGACCGGCGCGATCAGCGCGTCGGCACCACGATGCGGCGAACCGAAGCCGAGGCCCGCGATCAGCATCAGCACGCCGATCTCGACGACCAGGAACGCGCCCGTGATCCACGCGTTCGTCTTGATGTTCAGCATGCCGAGCAGGTAGCTGAGCAGCACGATCGTCAGCGCGACCGACTGGTTGCCGAAGTGCGTGCCGAGCGCGTTGTTCAGGTACGGCGCGGCGCCGCTCGCGAGCACGGCCGGGATGAACACGCTGACGGACAGCACCGTGATGAAGGTCAGGTAGCCCGGCAGCGTGCCGAACACGCGCTTGGCCATCACGTACTCGCCGCCCGCGCTGCGGTGCGCGGCGCTGAGCTCCGCATAGCAGAGCGCGAACGCCAGCGCGAGCACGCCGCCGAGCAGGAACGACAGCACGGCACCGCTGCCGGCCTGCTGGATCGCGAACGGCGCGATCACGAAGATCGAGCTCGCGGGCGTCACGCCCGATACGGTGATCATCACCGCATCGCGCACGCTGAGCGTCTGCGACAGCGCGCGCGGCGCGTCTTCCGTGGCAGGCGCCGCTTGCAGCGTGCCCGTCGATTCCGACATCATCGCCATTTCGTTCTCCTGTGCTTGGACCAACCCTTTGCCACTTTTTTTTGAATGCCCATACTCGGGCCCGATTGATTGCGTGGCAGTCTAGGAAGCCAATTTCAGGACCGCTATTCCCCCTTCGTGTTACGCCCTTCCGGTGGTGGTATGGATCGTCTCTTTTCCGAAATCGCGATGCACCAGGCGCTTGGCCGCGCAATCGATCATCTCGGCCAGCCGCGCTTCTGGCGGTTCCTGGTGCTGCTGCTCAATGAAATGGTGCCGTTCGACAATGCGCTCGCGACCGCGATCGGCCCCGACGGCGTGCCGCTCGTGCTCGACGAATACGACACGGGCGGCACCGATGCCGCATCGCCCATGCCGCTCTACCTGAACGGCGTGTATCTGCTCGACCCGTTCCTGCAGGCCGCGCACGACGGGCTCGCCGACGGCTGTTACCGGCTCGAGGAAATCGCGCCCGACCTGTTCCGGCAGAGCGAATATTTCCTGAGCTACTTCCGCGACGCGGTCGGCGACGACGAGATCCAGATCCTCGTGCGGCCGAACGCCGACATGCTGCTGTCGCTGTCGCTCGGCGCGGGCACGCGCTTCGACGTCGAGCCGCTCGGCAAGCTGACGGCCGCGATGCCGTGGGTGCTCGCGGCGATCCGGCAGCACTGGCGGCTGGTGGGCGACGCGGCGCGCGCGACGCCCGATGCCGATCTCGGCGCGCGGGTCGAGCAGGCGCTCGCCCGCTTCGGCGCGGGCGTGCTGACCGATCGCGAGATGTCGATCGCGAGAATGGTGCTGCGCGGCAATTCGTCGAAGGCGATTGCCGAGCGGCTCGCGATATCACCCGAAACGGTGAAGGTGCACCGGCGGCACCTGTACGCGAAGCTCGGGATTTCGTCGCAGCCCGAGCTGTTCTCGCGCTTCATCCAGGCGCTGGGGGAAGACGCGGCCGGATGACTGCTTCGATGCCGACGGATGGCAACCGGCGTGGAATCGGGCACACTCCGTGAAGTGCGGCATGCCGTGGTCATCCGGTGATGCCGATGCGGATGCGCCGTCGACAACACGATTGCCCGAAAACAGGAATCCCGATTCATGTCGCTCATTCCGATCATGGGACTTGGCTGGCTGTTTCTGTGCGCGATCAGCGCCGCATCGCTCGTGATCGTGCCGCCCGTGGTGCTGGTCGCCTGCCTGATGGGGAAAGACGCCTGGTCGATCCTGACCCGCGGCCGTCTGCAGTTCGCGTTCCTGGCCTACCTGGGTTCCGCGCCGGTGCCGGCGGTCTTCACGTTCCTGCTGGAAGCCGGCGCCACGGCCGGGAATGCCGGCGGCGTGGCGTCCGACAGCCTGCTGCAATGGAACGAACGGTTCTTTTTCGTATTCGTCGCCGCGGCGGCACTGAGCGGCCTGCTGTTGCTCTTGCGGCCGAAAGACACGAAAGCGGCGAACGCCGAACCGTCGCAGCCTACGCGATAGCCGGCACGCGCACGCCGCGCCATGCCGCCTGCCCGGTTCTCGAGCAGGGGCACGGTCATGCGCAGCGTCCCGCTACTGCCACTTCGCGCCGAGCTGCGCGAGCCCGGCATTCCGGAGATCGTCCGGCAACATCACCACGCGAAACTCGCAGTCCGCATTCAGCATCAGGAACCACGGCTCCGCGAGCGCCGGGATCTGCGACGGTTCATTCACGTCGACGATCACGACCGCCCCGCGCCCGCCGTTCTGCTCCGTGAAATACACGGCCTCCGGCTTGACCGCTTCGAGTATTCGCCCGATCACGTCGCCGACGCTGCCGTCGCGCACCAGCGTGTTGAACGGCTCGTGAGGGATTCGTATGTTGAGAAGCATGCGCATGACCATCCTCCTTGGGCTCCGCCCGGCCTGGGCCCTTCAAGCATAGGTGCTGCGCGATGCCGCGCCAGTGCGCGCCGAAAGCGGTAGCCGGCACGCATTCACTTTCCGACGATTCGATGACACCGCATCGCGCGAACGGCAATCATTCACGACACGCGAGTCCGGCGAGCATGCCGTCGCGTTCGGTGCCCTCGTCGAACCGGCGCCCCGCTCGCCGGTCCCCGCCGCACGCATCACTCGGTACCGCCGGCCGCGGCGGGCGCGATCGCGAGATGCAGCGGCCGCTCCGGCCGCAGCGTCACATTCAGCACCGGCCGCGGCGGCTTCATGCCGGGCGGCGCCGACAATGCGTAGCGCTGCAGGATCATCGCGGCGACGACCGTCATTTCCGTCATCGCCAGATGCTGCCCGAGACACACGCGCGGGCCCGTGCCGAACGGCATGTAGCTTCCGCGCGGCGCAGCCGGCGCGTCGTCCGCAAAACGCTCGGGACGAAACACGTCGGGCTCCGCAAACCATCGCGCATCGCGCTGCATGAGTTGCAGCGGCAGCATGAACAGCGTCCGCGCGGGAAACTGCCACGGCCCCAGCACGATCGGCCGGGACGCCCGGCGGCTGATCAGGATCGGCGCGGACGGATACAGGCGCAGCGTTTCCTCGAGCGTGTGCGTCAGGTAACGCAACGACGATCGCGTGTCGGTGGACGGCGCGCGACCACCCAGCACGCGCGCCACCTCGTCGCGTGCGGCGGCCTGCGCCGCCGGATGCGACGCCATGCACCAGGCCCACCAGGTCAGCGCGCCGGCCGTCGTCTCATGGCCCGCGAGGAACGCCGTCATGCATTCGTCGTGCACGGCCTGCAGCGGCCAGCGCCGCGCGTCGTCCCGATGCAGCCGCAACAGGCGCGACAGCAGATCGTCGGGCCACGCGTGCGTCGGCAGGTCGAGACGCGCATGCAGTTGCCGGTCGACCAGCCCGTTCAGCACGGCCATCGCCCGCGCCTTGCCACGCTTCCACGGCATCCAGTCCGGCGTGCTCGCGGGCCAGTAGAAATCGGCGTTGGCTGCCGCGCTCACCGCGCGCACGGCTTCCTCAGCGGCACGCGCATCGTCGCCGATCGCGTCGGAGAACATCGTACGCATGATCACGTCCATCGCCAGCGACGTCAGTGCACTTTCGATCGGCCAGTCCGGATCGCGCACGGGCCACTGCGCGAGCGCATGTCCGGCCGTCGCCGCGATCGACGGCACGAACGCCTGAACCGGTTTCGGCATGAAATTCGGCTGCAACGCCTGCCGCTTGTCGCGCCACGCGTCGCCTTCGGCGATCAGCACGCTATGGCCGTGGACCTCCGCAAACACCCGGACGGCTCGCTCCCAGCGCCCGAGCGCATCGTGATGCGTAACCAGGAGTTCGCGCACGAGCGCGGGATCGGTCACGGCCACCGCATGCTCGGGCCATATTCGCAAGTGCATGACATCACCGTATTCGCGCTGCCAGCCGGCCAGCGTGCCGAGCAGGTCGCGCGACATCGTGCGCAGCAGCCCCCAACCCGTCAGGCCGGCACGCGGCCCCGGCGGCCATACGCCGGGCGGGTGAAGCACGGGCGCCGAAGCCGGGGCGCCCGCATGGAATGGACATTGGGAAGTGGATCGCGTGTTCATGGGCCGGATTGTCCGCATCGGCGTGCCGGCGGTCTTGAACGCAAACGACATCGACACGCGTATGGCCGGTCCCTATACTCCGGCGTCATGTTCTCCGACCCGTCATCGATCTCGCCGTCGTGCCCCGATCCGCTGGCACGCGCCCCCCGCGCGCTGAGCGACGGGCGGTCGCCGCATGGGCGGCTGTACCCCGCGCCGGCTGCGCTGCAGGGTGCGGTGGTCGCGATCGTGTTGCACGACACGCGCGGGTTCGCGTTGAGCGACGCACAGCGGCTCTCGCATTTTCCAGCCACGCCGCTCGTGTGCGTGTCGTGGTATCGGGATCTCGACGTGGGCTTCGTCGAATCCACCGCCGACGGGCCTCGATGGCGCCCCTTCGGTGCCGCGGCGACGCTGTCGGGCAGCCATTCGGCCCCCACCGTGGCCTGGGCGCCGACGGGCGGAAGGATCGGCATGATCTGCTTCACCGCCGATGCGGCGCGGGCGCTGTTCGGCATCGCGCTGCCGGACCTCCACGACCGCGTGCTCGACGCGCACGCATGCCTCGGCCACGACTGGCACCCGCTGCTCGATGGCCTGCTCGGCGCGGAGCGCGATGCCGACGTGCTGGCGGCCATCGAACGTCATCTCGCGCCGCGCTGGCAGGCGCTTCGGCCCGCGACACCGCTGTCGACGCTCCGCAACGCAGGACGCAGTTGGGTCGAGCGCCTCGCGCTGCAGGCCCGCGAATGGCGGCACACCCACAGCCCGCGCCAGGTCGAACGGCGCATCAAGACCTACAGCGGCCGATCGCTGCGCGAATGGCAGACACTCGTCAGGACGGAAAGCGCGTTCTTCGCGGCGCGCGACCGGTTCGAAGCCGGTGCCGCGTTCAACTGGGCCACGCTAGCGCTGGACGAAGGGTTCGCCGACCAGGCGCACCTGAGCCGCGAGGTCAAGCGCATCACGGGTTTCTCGCCAAGCGAATTCACGCAACGCTTTATCGAGGACGAGTCGTTCTGGATGTATCGGCTGTGGGTGTGACGCGCCGCGTACGGCGCATTGCGCTGGCGTGCGGGATCGCTCGAGCGGATCGGCGCGACGTCGCGCGCCTGTTCGGCTCGCCAGCCAGCAGCCGCGCGCCGCTGACGTGGCAGGCCGTCGCGTCGATGCTCTACCTCGGCGCGATCGGCACGGTGGCCGCGTTCGTCTGGTATTCGCAGGGAATCCGCGAACTCGGGCCGGCCCGCGCGGCCGTGTTCACCAACCTGGTACCGGTGTTCGGTGTGCTGCTGGCGGTCGCGCTGCTCGGCGAGCCGTTGTCGCCGTCGATGCTGGCTGGCGGTGCGCTCGTGATCGCGGGCGTCGCGCTGACCAACCGCGCGAGGCGCTGACGCACGGGCGCGACGCGCATTCCGGGGACGGATGTCAAATACCGGAGCAGCGCACGGCAGCGTCGCCGCGCCGTTGCGTGACGCCGACGCATGGCCGATACGCCCCCGATGTGCTCGCAGCCCCGCCAAAAACCGCCTATCGTGAATGGAGCGCTCCGTTCGCCGCCATTCGACCCTGCGTCGCTCGCACCGGCGGCGACGGCACCGCGTTCCGGCACCATTCATCGCGATCCTGGCGCACGCTCGCCCGTGCACGATCGCGGCCGCCCACCGGATTACAGGAGGCCCTCATGAAAGCCGCGCTGCTCGTCAGTTCCGCCCTGCTCGCCATGGCATCCGCCTCGGCGTCGGCTCAAGGCTCGATCACGAAAGTCGAAAACGGTTCGCTCGTCGCCGCAAACGGGATGACCGTCTATACCTTCGACAAGGACAAGGCCAACGCCGGCACCAGCGCGTGCACAGGCCAGTGCGAATCCTTCTGGCCGCCCTACAAGGCCAGCGCGACCGACGTTCCGGTCGGCCCCTACACGATCGTCAAGCGCGACGACGGCAGCCCGCAATGGGCGTACAAGGGCAAGCCGCTGTACTTCTTCTCGAAGGACATGAAACAGGGCGACCGCAACGGCGACAACTTCAAGGACATGTGGCACGTGGTCGCGCCGTAAGCGTCATTCCGCCGTCTTCCGCGCACGCAGCGCGGACGTGAAAAAGCCCGCGCGGATCGTCGATCCGGGCGGGCCTGCGGGCGATCGCGCCGGCCGCGTTGCATCGCCCGCCGTCAGGCGGGCGTGCAACGCATGCAGCCGGATGGCGACTCAGCGGCTCGACGGGAAGCTGAACACCGTCCCTTCGCGCACGCCGGCCGACGGCCAGCGCTGCGTGATCGTCTTGCGCTTCGTGTAGAACCGCACGGCGTCCGGGCCGTACGCGTGCAGGTCGCCGAACAGCGAACGCTTCCAGCCGCCGAACGAGTGGTACGCAACCGGCACCGGCAGCGGCACGTTGATGCCGACCATGCCGATCTGGATGTTGTCGCCGAAGTAGCGCGCGGCCTCGCCGTCGCGCGTGAACAGGCACGTGCCGTTGCCGTACTCGTGCGCGTCGATCAGCGCCATCGCCTCGTCGAGCGACTTCAGCCGGATCACGCCGAGCACGGGCCCGAAGATCTCGTGCTGGTAGATCGGCATGCCGGGCTTCACGTTGTCGAACAGGCACGGGCCGAGGTAATAGCCGCCGTCGTGGCCGTCGACCTTCACGCTGCGGCCGTCGACGACGAGCGTCGCCCCCGCTTCCACACCCGCTTCGACGAAGCCCGTCACCTTCTCGAAATGCTGCTTCGTGACGAGCGGGCCCATGTCGATGCCCGCGCCATTGCCCGGGCCGACCTTCATCTTCTCGATCTCGGCCTTCAGGCCCGCGACGACCTGGTCGCCCGTCTCGTCGCCGATCGCGACGACCAGCGGAATCGCCATGCAGCGCTCGCCGCACGAGCCGTACGCGGCGCCCATCAGCGCGTTCACCGCGTTGCCGATGTCGGCGTCGGGCATCACGACCGCGAAGTTCTTCGCGCCGCCGAGCGCCTGCACGCGCTTGCCGTGCGCGCAACCGGTCGAATAGATGTACTCGGCGATCGGCGTCGAGCCGACGAAGCTCACGGCCTTCACGCGCGGGTCGGTCAGGATCGTGTCGACCGCCTCCTTGTCGCCGTTCACGACGTTCAGCACGCCCGGCGGCAGGCCGGCTTCGAGCGCGAGCTCGGCCATGCGCAAAGTGGACGACGGCGTGCGCTCCGACGGCTTCAGCACGAACGTGTTGCCGCACGCGACGGCCATCGGCCACATCCACAGCGGCACCATCACCGGGAAGTTGAACGGCGTGATGCCGGCCGCGACGCCCAACGCCTGGAACTCGCTCCACGAGTCGATCGCGGGGCCGACGTTCTTGCTGTGCTCGCCCTTCAGCAGTTCGGGCACGTAGGTCGCGTATTCGACGTTCTCGATCCCGCGCTGCAGTTCGCCCATCGCATCGGCGAGCACCTTGCCGTGCTCGGCCGTGATCAGCGCGCACAGCTCGTCGGCGTGCTCCTCGAGCAGCGTCTTGAAGCGGCTCATCACGCGGGCACGCTTCAGCGGCGGCGTGTTGCGCCAGGCCGGGAACGCGGCCTGCGCGGACGCGATCGCGGCTTCGACGGTCAGCTTGTCGGCGAGCGCGACGCTCTTGTGCGATTCGCCGGTGGCCGGGTCGAACACCGGCTGGACGCGGCTGCCGCCGTCGACGCGCTTGCCGTCGATCAGGTGGCCAACGGTGGAGGTCACATTGCTGTCGTGTTTCATCGTTCAGGCTCTTTCGTGAATTCGGTTATCGCTCAGGGCAGAACGCGGCTCAGTCCACTTCGTTCAGCGCGTCGGACAGCGCGTTGACCAGGTTGTCGATCTCGCGCTTCTCCGAGATGAACGGGGGCGCCAGCTGGATCGTGTCGCCGCCGTAGCGCACGTAGAAACCCTTCGCCCAGCAGCGCATCGCGATCTCGTACGGGCGCCGTGCCGGCTCGCCCGGCAGCGCCGCGATCGTCAGGCCGGCTGCCAGCCCGTAGTTGCGGATGTCCGCGATGTGGCGCTGGCCCTTCAGCCCGTGCACGGCCGCTTCGAAATGCGGCGCGAGATCGCGCACGCGGGCCACCGCGTCTTCCTTCACGAGCAGGTCGAGCGCCGCGACGCCGGCCGCGCACGCGACCGGATGCGCCGAGTACGTATAGCCGTGCGGGAACTCGAGCATGTACTCGGGGCCGCCTGCGGCCATGAACGTATCGTAGATTTCCTTCGTCGCGATCACGCCGCCGAGCGGCTGCACGCCGTTCGTCACCTGCTTCGCGAAGTTCATGATGTCCGGCACCACGCCGAACGCGTCGGCGCCCGTCATCGCGCCGGCCCGGCCGAAGCCCGTGATGACTTCGTCGAAAATCAGCAGGATGTCGTGTGCGGTACAGATGTCGCGCAGGCGCTTCAGATAGCCCTTCGGCGGGATGACCACACCGGCCGAGCCGGAGAACGGCTCGACGATCACGGCCGCGATGTTCGATGCGTCGTGCAGCGCGATCAGGTCGAGCAGGCGGTCGGCCAGGTCGGCACCGTGCTCGGGCATCCCGCGCGAGAACTTGTTTTCCGCGAGTTGCGTGTGCGGCAGGAAATCGGCATCGAGACCCTGGCCGAACAGCTTGCGGTTCGCGCCGATCCCGCCGACCGAGATGCCGCCGAAGTTCACGCCGTGATAGCCCTTCTCGCGGCCGATCAGGCGCGTCTTCGTGCCCTTGCCCTTCGCACGCCAGTACGCGCGGGCCATTTTCAGCGAGGTGTCGGCCGCTTCCGAGCCCGAGCCCGTGAAGAACACGTAGTCGAGGCCGGCCGGCGTCAGGTCCTTGATCTTGTTGGCGAGCTCGAACGATTTCGGATGGCCGAACTGGAACGCCGGCGCGTAGTCGAGCTGCGCGACCTGGCGGCTCACGGCTTCGACGATTTCCGTGCGGCCGTGACCGAGGCCCGTGCACCAGAGGCCCGACAGGCCGTCGAAGATCTTGCGGCCTTCGCCGTCCGTGTAATACGCACCCTTGCCCGACACGATCATGCGCGGATCGGCCTTGAACTGGCGGTTGGCCGTGAACGGCATCCAGTGCGCGTCGAGCCATGCGGCGTCGGTACGGAGGTTGGTTTCGTCCTGCTGGGCGGTGGTGATGTCGGTCATGTCGGTCGGCGCGTTGCGCCCCTCCTCCTTATGTTGATATTGCGCATTGTCGGGAGGCCAATTAGTCTTTTGAATATCGCAATATCAATGTTCACTTGCGCATCTATGCAAGCAAAGAAACCGAAGAGTCGTGCGCTGCTCGGGCAGCTCAGCGACATGGATCTCCGCCTGCTGCGAGTCTTCAAGGGCGTCGTGCAGTGCGGCGGGATGGCGGCGGCCGAACTGGAACTGAATATCGGCATCTCGACGATCAGCCGGCACGTGAAGGATCTGGAAACGCGCCTCGGCCTCGTGCTGTGCCGGCGCGGCCGCGCGGGCTTCACGCTGACGCCCGAGGGCCAGACGGTGTACGAGGAGACGCTGCGGCTGCTCGCGTCGATGGAGGCATTTCGCAGCAGGATCGACGGCATTCACGACCGGATGGGCGGCGAACTGCACATCGCGGTATTCGACAAGACGGCCACCAACGCGAACGCGCGGCTCGGCGACGCGATCCGCCAGTTCGCCGACGAAGCGCCCGACGTCGCGCTGAACCTGCATGTCGCGTCGATCAACGAGGTCGAGCGCGGGATCATCGACGGCAGCTATCAGGTCGGGATCATTCCGGCGCACCGCAACTCGGGCAGCCTCGTGTATTCGGAACTGTTCGACGAACGGATGCTGCTCTACTGCGGCCGCCAGCATCCGCTCTACGATGCGCCGCACGGCAAGCTCACGTGGACGACGATCCGCAACCATGCATTCGCCGGCCTCGGCTTCCATTCGCCGAACATGGAGCTGAGCCATCGCGCGAAGCTCACGCGCAGCGCGACCGCGTCGGACCAGGAGTCGATCGCGACGCTGATCCTGTCCGGCCGCTATCTCGGCTTCCTGCCCGACCATTACGCGGAAAGTTTTGAAAACAAGGGGCTGATGCAGCCGATCGCGCCGCACCGGTTCAATTACCGGTGCCGGTTCGTGAGCCTGCTGCGGCGCTCGCCGCGGCCGTCGCGGGCCGCGCTGCTTTTCCAGTCGTGTCTGGAAGCCGCGCATGCAGCGGCGCGGCCGGCGGCGTAGCGACCGTCGCGGCTGAGTGGCTGAGTGGCTGAGTGGCTGAGTGGCTGAGTGGCTGAGTGGCTGAGTGGCTGAGTGGCTAAGTGGCTGAGCGGCCGAGCGCCTTACGCCGGTTTCACAGCCGCTCAGGCGCCATCGCCCGTGCCTGGCTGTGCGCGCATCCGCCGCAGGAAATGCATCGCGACGAGCGCCGCGGCAAAACCGGACATCGCGCCGACGCCGAGCGCCCAGCGCGGGCCGAGATGGTTCGCGACCCAGCCGGCCACCGGCGCACCGATCGGCGTGCCGCCGAGCGCCACCGCGAGACGCAGCGCCATCACCCGCCCGCGCATCGCCGGCTCGGTCGACAGTTGCACCAGGCTATTGGTCGAGTTCATGAAGGTGATCGCGGCGATCCCGGTCAGCACGAGCGCGGCGCCGAACAGCCAGTAGCCCGGCGCCAGCGCGGCCAGCGTGCAGCCGAGCCCGAACAGCGCCGCGCCGATCCACAGATGCCGGAAGCGCGGCCGTTCACGGCGCGCCGCGAGCAACGCACCGGTAATCGTGCCGACGGCCATCATCGACGACAGCACGCCGAAACCGCGCGCGTCGACATGAAACACGCTGGCCGCCATCGTCGAGATGAACAGCTGGAAATTGAGCCCGAACGTGCCGATCAGGAACAGCATCACGAGGATCGCCTTCAGGTCCGGGCGCTGCCACACGTAACGGAACCCGTCGAGCAGGCTCCCGCGCTTGCGGTCGGCCCGCGCGTGCGCGCGCAGCTCGTCGGCACGCAGCATCGACAGCGACGCCAGCACCGCGACGAAGCTGAGCCCGTTGAGCAGGAACGCCCAGCCGGTGCCGACCGACGCAATGATGAAGCCGGCCGCCGCCGGCCCGATCATCCGCGCCGCGTTGAACGACGTCGAATTGAGCGCGACCGCGTTCGCCAGCTCCCGATCGGCGACCAGCTCCGCGACGAAAGTCTGCCGCACCGGCGCATCGAACGCCGACGCGCAGCCGAACAGGAACGCGAACAGATACACGTGCCACAGCTGCGCGACGCCCGTCACCGTCAGCAGCCCCAGCGCGAGCGCGAGCCCGCCCATCAGCGCCTGCGTCGCCATCAGCAGCTTGCGCTGGTCGAAGCGGTCCGCCGCGTAACCCGTCCACGGCAGCAGCAGAAGCTGCGGGCCGAACTGCAGCGACATCACGATGCCGACGGCCGACGCGTCGTGATGCGTGAGCTGCGTCAGGACGAGCCAGTCCTGCGCGGTCCGCTGGATCCACGTGCCGATGTTCGACACCAGCGAGCCGATCGCCCACACGCGATAGTTGAAGCTGCGAAGCGAGCGGAAGACGCCCGCCGCCGGCACGCTCATGGCCGTTCCCGGTCGGGCTCGTTGCCGCCGTGCAGCTCGCCGAAGTGCCGCGCGAGGAACAGGCCGAGCACGAGGATGCCGAGACCGAACGCCGCCGCATCGGCCGTGATCCGGAGGTCGAAATCGCCGACCCGGCACACCAGCACATAAGCCGCCACGAGGTTCGCGACGCCCCACACGACATTCACGGTGGAGGACGACAACCCGCGCCCGGGCGGATTCGCGAACGGGGTCTGGAACGGCTCGCCGCGCAATCCGCTGACGAGATGCGGCACGACGTTCGCGAGAAACGCGCCGCCGAAGAAATACGACACGAGGTGCGGGAGGTTCATGTTCAGGTTGTCCTTTCGGCAAGCGGGCAGATGCGTTTCACGGGCGCGCCGGATCCTGGAATTCAGCGAGCCGCTGCAGCAGCTTCACGGCCGACGCGAGCTCGGCCCGCTCTGCGTCCGACAGTTGTGCGTGCAGCGCGCGCAACAGCCAGTCGTCCTTGGCCGCGCGGTTGGCCTGCAACACCTTGCGGAAACCGGGCGTGAGCGCGATCAGCGTCTGCCGGCCGTCGGCGGGATCGGGTTCGCCGCTGACGGCACCCAGCGTCTCGAGCGCGGCGACCGTCACGCGCATCGACTGCGGGCGCACGCTTTCGGCGCGCGCGAGCGCCGACACGGTCGCGGGACCGTCGCGGTCGAGCCGCAACAGCACCGATTTCTGAGACGACGTGAGGTCGTTCGGGTGGATCTGCTCCCGCATCCGCCGCATCAGCTTGCCGACCGAGATGCGGAGTTCGCCGGCGAGACCGGCCAGGGGGAGCGCGTCGGAGGGAGGCGATGGCGTGTTCATGAATTCAAGATAGCAGATATACAGTCAAACTGTACAGTTTGACTGTATATCCCAGCATGCAAGGATCGTCCCTTCGCATGCGCCTGGGTTCAAACCGATGCGAAACGTCCCGCTCGGCTGCTTGAGCCAGCTCTGCGATAATGCGTGCTCCCCATTTCCGCTCCGCCTCCCGCCATGACGCAGCCGTCCGCCCCGCTCCCCACCGACCTGCCGCCGATCTCGTGCCTGCCCGGCGACGCGCTGCCGTGGCTGCCGATGAGCGCCGACCTGCCGGGGCTGGCGATCAAGTACCTGCACATCAATGCGGCCGAGGACACGCTGACCGCGCTGCTGAAGATGCCGGCCGGCGGCACGCTGCCGCGCCACCGTCACGACGGCGAGGTGTTCGTCCATACGTTGCAGGGCGCGTGGCGCTACCGCGAGTACGACTGGGTCGCGCAAGCGGGCTCGACGGTGCTCGAACCGGCCGGCTCGGTGCATACGCCGGAAACGCTCGGCGCACCGGGCGAGGATGTGATCACGCTCAACGTGATGCGCGGCGATCTCGTGCTGCTCGACGACGACGGCCGCGAAACCGCGCGCGAGAACTGCCGCGTCGCGCTGCTGCGCCAGCGCAAGCATGCGCGCACGGCGCCGGACGACGCCGCGCCGTTCGTCACGCGGTAACGCGGTAACGCGGGCAACATCGTCGGGTCACGATCCGCGTGGTGCGCTTCGCCCGCGTCGCCGGCCAACCCGCTCGTTACCGAAAGCGCCGGAAAAATCTCCGAATATCGCCGGCCAGCAGATCCGGCTCTTCCATCGCCGCGAAATGGCCGCCGCTCGGCATGGCGGTCCACTGCACGACGTCGAACACGCGCTCGAGCCAGCTGCGCGGCGGGTGGCTGATTTCCTTCGGAAAGCGCGCGAACGCGACGGGCACCGCCACGCGCTGCCCGGCCGCGAAGCGCATTGGCTGCAGCCGGTTTTCCCAATACATCTGCATTGAAGAACCGATGCAGCCGGTGAACCAGTAAAGCGAGATTCCGGTCAGCAGCGTATCGTGCGAAAACCGCCGTGCGACGTCGCCGTCGCAATCGCTCCACGCGCGAAATTTCTCGGCGATCCATGCGGCCAGTCCGGCCGGCGAATCGTTGAGCGCGACGGCGAGCGTCTGCGGCTTCGTCATGTGCACATGCGCGTATCCGCCTTCCAGCGCGGCCCACTCGCCGCGCTGCGTCACGAACGCCCGTTCGTCCTCGGTCAGCGGCAAGGCCGCGTCGGCCGGAGGCTCGTAGCCGCCGGGCAGGTAGTTCAGATGGATGCCGTCCACCCTGTCGGCATGTCGCGCGCCGAGCGCGATCGACACGCCCGCGCCGAGATCGCCGCCTTGCGCGCCGAAGCGTCGATATCCGAGGCCGGACATCAACGCCGCCCAGCGGTCGGCGACCTGAAATGCCGACACGCCCGGCGCCGTGGGCGCGGGCGAAAACAGGAAGCCGGGCAGTGACGGTACGACGACATCGAACGCGTCGTCAGGATCGCCGCCGAATGCCGCCGGATCGCAGAGGCGATCGATCAACGCATCGAATTCGAACACGGAGCCCGGCCAGCCGTGCGTCATGACGAGCGGATAAGGTTTCGGTCCCGCCCCCCGCCGATGGATGAAATGCACGCGCTGCCCGCCTGCGTCCGCGACGAATTGCGGCAACCGGTTCAACGCACGCTCCGCCGCGCGCCAGTCGAAGCGCTCGGCCCAGTACTCGGCCAGGCCACGCAGCCACGTGCCGTCCACCCCCTGCTGCCACGGCTCGGCGGGTGTCAGCGTCGGCGGGCGGCGGGCCCGCAAGCGCCGGCGCAGGTCATCCAGCGCGTGATCGGGTATCGCAATGTCGAACGGCTCGGTGTGCATGGTGTCTCCTCGCGAAGCGAGTCGGAGATTCTGCGCGATTTTTCCGACCCGTGCTGGCGCCTCGCACCCGTGGGCGTCAGCCCGCTTCCCGTTCGCCCACACGCGCCTCGCGCCGCATCGCCTGCGGCGGCACGCCGAACCCGCGCACGAACGCCTCGCGCATGTGCCGGCGGTCGCGAAAGCCGTTTTCCTTCGCGATCACGTCGAGCGAATGGCGGCTCTGCTCGATCATCAGCCGCGCGGACTCCAGCCGCAGCCGCTCGATCGCCTTCGCGGGCGACTGCCCCGTTTCGAGCGTGAACACGCGGCTGAACTGGCGTGGGCTCAGGTGGACGGCTTCGGCGAGATCCTCGACGGTCAGCGCGCGGCCGAGATTCTGCCGCGCGTAGTTCAGCGCGTTCTGGATCCGGTCGGATTTGGGCGCGAGATCCAGCATTTCCGAATGCTGCGACTGGCCGCCGGCCCGCCGCTGGTGCATCACGAGCTTGTGCGCGACCGACCGTGCGGCATCGGCGCCCAGATCCTTCTCCACCATCGCGAGCGCGAGGTCGAGGCCGGCCGTCATCCCGGCCGACGTCCAGACCGGGCCGTCGACGATGTAGATCCGGTCTTCCTCGACGCGTATCTCCGGGTAGTGCCGCTGCATGTCGCGGCCGAACGCCCAGTGCGTCGTCGCGCGGCGCTGCGCGAGCAGCCCGGCCTCGGCCAGCACGAATGCGCCCGTGCAGATACCGGCGATCCGCCGCGTGCGCGCGTTGGGACGGCGCAGGAATGCGACGACACCGGCCGGCGCCGGCGCAGCAAGCGGATCGTTGACGCCCGCGACGATCCACGTATCGACGGCGATCCGCCCGCGCAGCGCGTGCGTCGCGACCGGCAGCCCGAGCGACGAGCGCACGTCGCCACCGTCGACCGAATAGTTGTCCATCACGTAGAACGGCTCGCTCATGCCCATGTTCGCGTACTCGAACACCGACTGCGCGGCGAGCGCCATGATCTGGAAGCCGTCGCTGATCAGAAAGCCGATGCGGTGCATGTGCGTTCTCCTGTCCCGGGCATGCGGATCGACCCGATGTCCTGAATCATACCCATCTACGTCATTTGCGTCACAACGATTCGAGACCAGAATGGCTTCACGCCATCCGGCCATTCCCATCGAAACGGAGCACATCATGACGCAAGCACATCGCGGTACCGCCCTCATTACCGGCGCGTCGTCGGGCATCGGCGCCGTCTACGCCGACCGCCTCGCGCGCCGCGGCTACGACCTGATCCTGGTCGCGCGCAGCCGCGACCGGCTGGTCGCCCTCGCCGACCGCATCACGAACGACACGCAGCGCAGCGTCGAAATCATCGACGCCGACCTCAACGACCGCGCCGCACTCGCCGACGTCGAGGCGAAGCTGAAGCAGGATGCGAGCATCACGCTGCTCGTGAACAACGCGGGCGTCGGCACGCACGCGCCGCTGCTCGACAGCGACGTCGACGCGATGACGCGGATGATCGACCTGAACGTGACTGCGCTCACGCGCCTCACCTATGCGGCGGTGCCCGGTTTCGTCGCCCGCGGCCGCGGTGCCGTGATCAACATTTCGTCGATCGTCGCGATCTCGCCGGAAACGCTGAACGGCGTGTACGGCGGCAGCAAGGCGTTCGTGCTCGCGTTCAGCCAGTCGCTGCATCACGAGCTCGCCGGCAAGGGCGTGCAGGTGCAGGCCGTGCTGCCCGGCGCGACCGCCACCGATTTCTGGCAGACGGGCGGCCTGCCGCTCGAGCATCTGCCCAAGGAAATCGTGATGCCGGCGCCTGACATGGTCGACGCGGCGCTGGTCGGCTTCGATCGCGGCGAACTCGTAACGATCCCGTCGCTGCACGCGGGAGACGAATGGGCTGCGTACGAGGCCGCGCGCCGCACGATGGCACCGCACCTGTCGGCCGATACGCCCGCACCGCGTTACGTGACGGCCCGCTGACCACGGGGCATCCCTGAGGTCGAAAGCGACACGCACGTCGAACCCCGGGACGTGCCGTCGAACGCGGTGATGCGCGGCGAATCGCCCGCATTCGTCAGAAGTTCGGCGGCAAGTTCCCGGGCACGTGTCGAGCGCTGGATTCGTCTACGGAAACACGCGCCGGATTCTTTCCCGACCATCGCAAATGGCGCGCGCCGACAGACGATTCCAGTCCGCTTGCCACGCATTCCGCGCAACAGTAAGCTCTGCGATTGCAATCCCCCAAGCCGCCTCGTTCGACCGGTATTCGTCCGATCACGAGGGCAATCGTCCGTTGCGAAATTCGACCATGCGGTTCCGAATGTTCATCACCGAACCCGGCGATGCGCCGGCCTCCGCGCGCAGTTCGGCCGACCGCCGGCCCGCGCTCGCGCCCCTGCCCGAACTGGACACCGTCTGCCGTGTCGCGCGTGCGCATTTCGGCGCCGCCGGCGCGTTCATTGCGCGCGCCGAAGCCGATGCGCAATGCGTGCTGGCGGCAGACGGTGCATTGCCCGATCCGCTTCCCGCCGATAACCTGCCGCCGCTCGTCGAACCGGATCCGGGTGCCGACGGCCGATTCGCCCCGCACGGCGCCCACGCCAACGGCCAAGGCGACAACGGCCCGTCTCACACGCTGCGGATCGTCGCGGCCTGCGAACTGGCCGCGCCCGATGGGGCGACACTCGGCACGCTGTGCGTCGTCGACGCTACGCGCCTGGCGCTCGACGCCACCCAATGCGCGCTGCTGCGCGACCTCGCCACGCTCGCCGCAAGCGCGCTTGCCCACGCGATCGAAGCCGCCGCATTGCGCGAACACATCTGCATCGTCGAGGAACACAGCACGCTGACCACGCTCGCGCTCACCGAAAGCGGCACCGGCGTGTGGGATCGCAACGTGGAAACCGGCGAAATCCATTACTCGCCGGCCTGGAAGGCGCTGCTCGGCTACGCACCGCACGAGCTCAGCACCCGGATCGAGGATGCGTACGAACGGCTGCATCCCGACGATATCGACGACGTGAAGGCCGCGATGCTCGCGCACTTCGAGCGCCGCACCGACAGCTACGCGGTCGAGCACCGCATCCGATGCAAGGACGGCTCGTACAAATGGATCCGCAGCCGCGGCAAGGTGATTGCCCGCGACGACAGCGGCCGGGCGCTCCGGATGGTCGGGACGACCACGGACATCACGGCGCTGCGCGAGCTCGCCACGCGGTTGCGCGACTCGGCCGCGCTCGTCACGGATCTCACCGACCAGGTTCCCGGGCTCGTGTTCCAGCTGCGGCAGACGGTCGACGGGCGCCGCTTCTTTTCCTACGCGAGCGCGGGTGTCGGCGACATCTACGAACTGACGCCCGCGCAGATCGCGGGCAACGCGGAGGCGGTCGAGACGCGGATCCATCCGGCCGACCTGCTCGCCTATCGGCAGTCGCTGCACGACTCGTCGGTGCGACTGACGCCGTGGCGCCTCGAATATCGCGTGCTGCTGCCCGGCCAGGGCCTGCGCTGGCGCGAAGGCGACGCGCGCCCGCAACGCACGTCCGACGGCGGCACCGTGTGGCACGGCTTCATCACCGACGCGACCGACCGCAAGCACATCGAGGCCGAACTGCACCGGATGGCCACGACCGACCACCTGACGCAACTGTCGAACCGCCATGCGTTCATGCGGCAAAGCGAAGCCGCGCTGCGCACCGTGCGCGAGACCGGCCGGGCCGCCGCGGTGCTGATGCTCGACCTCGATCACTTCAAGGCGCTGAACGACCGCTGGGGCCACCCGGTCGGCGACCGCGCGCTGCGGCATTTCGCGCGGCTGCTGCTCGCGGAAACCGGGCCGGACGGCATCGTCGGCCGGGTCGGCGGCGAAGAATTCGCGATCGTGCTGCCGGGGGCGGATCTCGACACCGCGCTGGCATTCTCGCAGCGCGTGCAGCAACGCACGATGCAGGCGCGGCTCACGCACGAGGACCAGCAGGTCACGCTGACCGTCAGCATCGGCATCGACGCGATGCGGCCGTCGGATTTCGGCGCGTACCAGCCGCTGTCGCGCGCCGACAAGGCGCTCTATCTCGCGAAGGAGCGCGGCCGCAACCGGATCGAGGTGTACCGGGCGTAGCCGACGCGATGTCGGCCAGGCGACGGCCGCGCCACGCCCGGCTTCCCGCCGCCCCCATGACGCGACATATTCGGGACTGATCGTGTAGGCTAGCGCCCCTGCCCCTACACACCCCGACTTGCCATGAACACTGCCAAACGAACGACGCGAATCGCGACCGGTCTTTTTGTCGTCGCGCTCATCGAGCTGCTCGCGCTGCTGATCGGCTACGTGTCCGCCAATGCGATGGAAGATCCGTACACCGGCGTTCGCGTGCTCATCACCGCGCTTCTCTGGGCGGCAAACATATCGGCCATCGGGGTCATCGCGGCGATCGTCTGCCTGTCGATCGACCCGCAGGCGCGCGGCGGCATGATCTACGGGGCGCTGGTGCTGCACGGCCTGCTCGTGCTGCCCGGGCTGTTTCTGTACTTTCACTGAATCGCACCGTCACCGCCAGCGTCACGCCGCCCCGTCGCGCGGCACCGCCCGCACACCCAGCAGCATCGCGACCGCGCACGCGGCCAACAGCGCCGCAATCATCAGCATCGCCGGGTCCATGCTGCCGGTCCTCGTGCGAATCAGCCCGACGAGCCACGGCGTGATCATGCCGCTCGACACGCCGATGCTGCTGATCAGCGCGATCCCGCCCGCCGCGCCCGCGCCGGAGAAATACGCGGACGGCACCGCCCAGAACACCGGATGCGCGGCGAAGATCAGCATCGCCGCGATCGACAGCAGCGCCATCATCGCGACGATGCTCGACAGGTGCAGCGTCAGCAGCGCGAGCGCAACCGCGCCGCCGAACGCGCATGCCGCAAAGTGCCAGCGCCGTTCGCGCTTGCGATCGGAGCGCCGCGCGATCGCGATCAGGCCGGCCGCGCCGATCGCGTTCGGCACAACCGACAGCAGGCTGATCTGCACGACGTCGTGGATGCCGAATTCGCGGATCATCAGCGGCATCCAGAACAGCAGCATCAGCAGCGCGGTGGTCAGCGAGAAATAGATGAACGCGAACAGGTAGGTGCGCGGTTCGGCCAGCACCTGCCGCAACGAATGCGGCGCCGGCGTATCGGCACCGGCGCGGTCGGCAGCCAGGTCGGCCGCGAGCCGCTGGCGATCGGCGTCGGACAGCCAGCGCGCGTGCTCGGGGCGATCGCACAGCCAGAACCAGGCGATCGCGCCGAGCAGGATCGCGGGCGCGCCCTCGATCGCGAACATCCATTGCCAGCCGTGCAGCCCGAGCACGTCGGACATCCCGCGCATCAGCCAGCCCGACAGCAGCCCGCCGACCATCCCGGCCACCGCGACGCCCGCATAGAAGATCGACAGCACCGACGCGCGCCGCCGCGCCGGATACCAGTACGTCAGGTAGAACACCACACCCGGGAAGAAGCCGGCCTCGAACAACCCGAGCAGGAAGCGCAGCACGTAGAAATGCTTCGCACTGTCGACGGTGATCATCGCGACCGACACGGCGCCCCACAGGAACATGATCCGCGCGAACGTGCGGCGTGCGCCGAAGCGGCGCAGCAGCGCGTTGCTCGGCACTTCGAACAATACGTAACCGACGAAGAACAGCACCGCACCGAGGCTGTACATCGCGTCGGTCAGGCCGAGATCCTGCCGCATCTGCAACTGCGCGAAACCGATGTTGCTGCGATCGAGGATCGACACGATGTAGCAGATGAACAGGAACGGCACGATCCGCGCGCCGATGCGCCGGTACAGCGCGTCGTCGTCCGGTGAAGCGACGCCGGACGCGACGGCACGCGCGGCGTCCGCTTGAAGAGGGGCTGACATCGATCGTCTCCTCGATGGATTCGGGTACGGGGCGCACACGTGGTGCCGGTCGCCGCCGCCCGCGCGCGGCGACCGGCCGTTGCTCCTTAGCCGCGCGGCGCGGTTTCGCCTTTCACGCCGAGCATCAGCGCGACCCCGCTCGCCACCAGCAGCGCGGCCAGCAGATACACGGCGAGATCCATGCTGCCGGTGCGCGTGCGGATCATCCCGATCACCCACGGGCTGACGATGCCGCTCGTGATCCCGATGCTGCTGATCAGCGCGATCCCGGCCGCGGCCGCGTTGCCCGACAGGTAGCGGGTCGGCACGGCCCAGAAGATCGGCAGCGCGGCGAAGATCAGCGTCGCCGCGACCGACAGGCACGCAAGCATCGCCGCGAAGCTGTGCAGGTGCAGCGTCAATGCCGCCAGCGCGAGCCCGCCGCCGATCGTGCAGCACGCGAAGTGCTTGCGGCGTTCGCCGGTGCGGTCCGAACGGCGCGCGATCAGGATCAGCCCCACCGCGCCGACCGCGTTCGGCACGACCGTGTACAGGCTCACGGCCACGACGTCGGTCACGCCGAAGTCGCGGATCATCAGCGGCATCCAGAAGTTGAGCGTCAACGACGCGCAGGTCAGCGAGAAATAGATGAACGCGAACAGGTACACGCGCGGATTCGCGAGCGCGGCCACGAGGCTGCGCCCGTCGTGCGCGCTGCCGTGCCCGCGGCCGTCGGCGCACAGCGCGGCGACCCGCGCCTTTTCATCGGACGTGAGCCACGTAGCATCCTGCGGCCGGTCGACCAGCAACGTGAACGCGGCGAACGCGAGCAGGATCGCCGGCGCGCCTTCGATCGCGAACATCCACTGCCAGCCGTGCAGGCCGAGCACGCCGCTCATGTCGCGCATGATCCAGCCCGACATCAGGCCGCCGAGCACGCCGGCCACCGCGACGCCCGCGAAGAACACCGAGATCGCGGCCGCGCGCCGGTTTGCGGGGAACCAGTAGGTCAGGTACAGCACGATGCCAGGAAAGAAGCCCGCTTCGAACACGCCGAGCAGGAAGCGCAGCACGTAGAAATGCGACGGCTGCGACACGAACATCATCCCGGTCGACGCGATACCCCACAGCAGCATGATCCGCGTGAACGTGCGGCGCGCGCCGAAACGCGCGAGCAGCAGGTTGCTCGGCACTTCGCAGAACACGTAGCCGACGTAGAACACCGCGGCGCCGAGGCCGTACATCGCGTCGCTGAAGCCGAGATCGTGCTTCATCTGCAACTGCGCGAAGCCGATGTTGATGCGGTCGAGGAACGAGATGACGTAGCAGAGGAACAGGAACGGCACGATCCGCCATGCGATCTTGCGGAACAGCAGCGCGTCGTCCGCTGCAGCGGAAGCGGAGGCCGAAGCGCTCGCGTGCGCGAGCGTCGCTTCGGCGGGAAGCGATTGGGGCATGTCTCTCTCCAAACAGGCTGCGCGATTCGAGCGCGCGGCCGTCTCCCAGGGCGTACGTGCGCCCTGCTTTCTTGTGAGGTCGGATACGGCAGACGGCAAGACGGCAGGAAGCCGCGGCCGGCCGCCGCGTCAGAAAAAAGGCGGAGCGCCCTGTCGGACACCCCGCCTGCGCAAGCCGCTCAGTCCTGCAGCGCGGCCCACATTTCCTTGTCGCGCTGCGCCGTCCAGATGCGCGGATGCGCGATGCCGCTCGCTTCGTCGAACGCACGCGATACGTCGAACGGCAAGCAGTGCTCGTAGATGAACACGTGGCCGAACTTCGGATCCATCGCTTCGCGCGTGAGCGCCATCGATGCCTTCAGGTCGAGCTTCTGCTCGACGGCCTTGCGGCCCTGCGCGAGCAGCGTCGTGACGAAATCCTTCGTGTAGTCGAGGCCCTTGTTCACGTCGGCCGGGTTCAGCAGCGCGGGGCCGCGGCCCGGCACGAGCTTCTCGGCGCCGAGCGCGCGCAGCGCCTCGAGCGTGGCCGGCCACTGTTCGAGCTGGGCATCGCCGCAGTAGCACGCGGCGTCGTACTCGACGAGGTCGCCCGAGAACAGCACCTTCTGCGACGGGATCCAGACGATCGTGTCGCCCTTCGTGTGGCCCGAGCCGACGTGCATGATCTTCACTTCGAGCTTGCCGAGGAACAGCGTGATCTCGCGCTCGAACACGAGCGTCGGCCAGGTCAGGCCCGGCACCGTCTCGACACCGGCGAACAGGCGCGGGAACCGTTCGATCTCCGACTTCATGTCGGCCTCGCCGCGCTCGACGATCATCTCGTACGTGCCGCGGCTCGCGATCACGTGCTGCGCGCCTTCGTCGAAATACGCGGAAGCCCCGAGCACGCGCACCGCGTGGTAGTGCGACAGCACGACGTGCTTGATCGGCTTGTCGGTCACGCTGCGGATCTTCGCGATCAGGTCCTGCGCCATTGCGGGCGTCGCGGTCGTGTCGACGATCAGCACGCTGTCGTCGCCGATGATCACGCCCGAGTTCGGGTCGCCTTCGGCGGTGTACGCGTACGCGTTCTCGGACAGCTTCGTCCAGGTGACTTTCTTCTCTTCCAGATCGGCTTGGGAGGCGAATGCTTTGGCCATGTTGCGTTCCGTGGCTGCGAGCCATGTGTTGAGGGGAGTGAGCGGATCATCTTCCCGCACCGAATATTTGTCAATGACAAAGTCACTTGCTATTGTCTAATACGGGTAAACCTGCGGGCTGGCGCGATAAATGGCGTCGGATACCATGCGGGGTTTCGTCAACGGAAGAATCATCGCGTGCAGAACCACGAAGCCAGCGCAGACGACGCGCCGCCCAAGGCGCAGCGCGGGATCCAGAGTGTCGAGGTCGGCGGCCGGCTGCTCGACGCGCTCGCGCGCCGGCGCAAGCCGCTCGGCCTGTCCGAGCTGGCTGCGGCGGCCGACCTGTCGACCGCGCAGGCGCACACCTATCTCGTCAGCCTGATGCGGCTCGCGCTCGTGAAGCGCGACGCGATCACCGGCAACTACGAGCCGGGCCCGTTGTCGCTGCGGCTCGGTCTGATGTCGATCGAGCGCCAGCCGGCCTATCGCGCGGCGCTGCCGCACGCGGCGCGGCTCGCGGAAACGGTCGGCCTGAGCGTCGCACTGTCGGTGCCGGGGGCGCTCGGGCCGACGATCGTGCGCATCGAGCACGGCGGCTATCCGCTGCATGTGAACCTGCACGTCGGCTCGGTGATGTCGCTCGACACGACCGCCACCGGCCGCGTGTTCCGCGCGTTCGGCGATCCCGCGCAACTCGACGCGATGGCGGCCAGCCAGGCCGGTGCGGGCGCCACGCTCGCGGGCGCCGAGCAGCCCGTGCCGGACGCCGGCGTACCGCAGGCGGAACTCGACGCGATCCGCGCACGCGGTATCGAGCGCGGCGTCGACCTGCCGAGCCCCGGCGTCAGCGCGATGTGCGTGCCGGTATTCGACGCGGACGGCAAGCTGCAACTCGCGTTGACGGTAATCGGGTCGACGGGCTCGATCGACGTCGACTGGGACGGCCCGATCGCGGTGGCACTGCGCGACGCGGCACGGCAGGCCACCGCATCGCTCGGTGCGGCGCACGATGCACCGCCACCCGCGCCCGGCCCGGCCCCGGCCGTCCCGCGCGTGCCGCCCGCGCTGGCCGACGATGCGAAGGCGCAGCGCGGGATCAATGCGCTCGACAGCACCGGCGAGTTGCTGCTCGCGCTGGTGTCGGCGGGCCGTGCGCTGCCGCTGCGCGATCTCGCGGCCGCGGCCGGCATGCCGGCCGCGAAAGCCTTTCCGCATCTCGTCAGCCTGCAGAAGATCGGCCTGCTGAGCCGCGACGACGCGGGCTGCTTCGGCGGCGGCCCGCTCGGGCAGGCGCTCGGCCTGATCGCGATGCAACGCGTGTCGCCGACGCGCGACGCGGAAGCCGAGATCGTCGCGCTGGCCGGCGCAACCGACATGAGCGTCGCGGCCGCGACGCTCGGGCCGCTCGGCCCGACCGTGATCCGCCTCGAGGAATCGGCGCGGCCGCAGCACGTGAGCCTGCAGGTCGGCACGGTGATGTCGCTCGTCAACACGGCGATCGGACGGATCTTTGCGGCCGGCATGTCCGACGACGTGCTGGCCGACCTGCTCGCGGACGAGCCCGTGCGCCTCGCGGGCAACGCCGCCGCACCGGCCGACGACGCCTTCCGCGCACGGCTCGCGACGATCCGCACCGACGAACTCGATTTCGCGTTCGACGCGCCGGTGCCGGGCATCGGGACGGTCGCCGCGCCCGTGTTCGATCACACCGGCAGCATCCGGCTCGTGATCGCGATCATCGGCTCGTCGCGCGGCTTCCCGCGCGGGCCGGACAGCGGCCTCGCGCAAGCATTGCTCGCCGCGACGCGGCGGCTGTCGTGGCGGTTCGGGTGGATCGGCCGGTAAGCCGCGCCCGCTTCCGCCATCCTCCTCACCGCTCGAATCCCCTCTCTTGTCCCAGGCGAGGCTGTGCCGGCACGGCCTCGTCACGCCTGCGGGCCACGCCAGGCCATCCGATATTCATGTTGCGAAGCAGCAACATAAATTGTCAGTAATTCTCATATAACGAAATCGCATTTCACAAAGCGGAGGTGTTTCGCTATGATTAGGGTTATCCCTAACTCGCCACCTCTATGGGGCTTCGTCATGCAAACGTCTAATGTCTCCGACCGTTCCACCGAATCCGCTGGCTGGCTCGCACGTGTGGGCGAGCTGATTGCAGAAGCTTGGGCACTCCACCTCGAGAACTGCGAAGTCATCGCTGAAGCGCACGCACGCCTGCCGCACTGAACGGAATGACCGGCCGCCAGCCGGCTGGCCGCGCGACGCCCTGCCTGATCCGTTTGCCCGGACGCGCGCCATGAGGCCGCAGCGTCGGGCAACGCCTGGCAAGGCAAGTCACGCAGAAGCAGGCCGGCGTTGTCCCGGTTGAATGCGCCCCTGTATCTGGGGCGCCTTGAAGTCGCTCTGAAATTGCTTTAAAGCCGATGCCGGTGCCGATCGGCATCGGCGCGGTTTTGTCTGTCGGTTGCCCTGGCGGGCAGCCGTTCTCCAATGGGTGCGCAGGTACGCCTGAGTGCCGCGGACGGAAGATTCATCCGCGTTGGCGGCGCAGGCGCCGAACCGCGCAGTACGCCATGCCCCTCGCCCGATTGCGGCTTTCTCCGCGCAAACGCGCAATCGCATGCGCCGTCGTTTCAACGACGGCCGCACGCTCGTCCCCGTCCTCATCCCCGTCACACCTGAATCGACGGCACGTCCTTCATGCAGCGCAGCGCGAACATCGAGCGGCTGTGGCGGATGCTCGAAATCTTGTACAGCTTTTCGCGCAGGAAACGCTCGTAGCCGGCCGTGCCGTCCACCGCGACCTTGATCCAGTAGTCGTATTCGCCCGACACGAGATAGGCCTCGAGCACCTCGGGCAGTGCGGCGAGTTCCTCGCCGAAGCGGGCGAGCGCGTCGTCCTCGTGACGATCGAGCGTGACTTCGAGGATCACGATGTCCGCATAGCCCAGCTTCCGCTGGTTGACGAGCGCGACGTAACCGTCGATGTAGCCGTCCACCTCGAGCTGCCGCGTGCGGTTCCAGCACGCAGTGGTCGACATGCCGATCTGTTCGGCCAGTTCGGCGTTCGACAGACGCGCATTTTTCTGCAGTGCACCGAGGATCTTGCGATCTTGACTGTCGAGCGTTTTCGGCGAGCGTTCACGTGTGGCCATGGCAGGAAGAATCTTCTACTGAAAATGGAGATTCTATCTGAACGACATTCCGGATTTGTGCTGGTTTGTGTGGAAAAGAGGAAGCCTTTTAATCCGGCCCCTTGATATATTTTCCCCATGCCTGCTGTCCGGCACGCTCCCCGCGACAACCCCCTCGCACCGGGACGCACGGCCGCAATCACGAGTTGCGGTGCCGGCCAGCAGGCATGCGATTCCCCGCCGCCCGCGCGCCTATCCGGCCGCGCGGCTTCGGCGCCCGTGTTCCTGTTCCTCCCTACCCGTCATGTCGTTCAGGCTTTACCTCTCGTTTCTCGCCGCTTCCGCCGTTCTCGTCTATGCCCCCGGCCCCGTCAACCTCCTCACGATGAACCAGGCGCTGCGCGCCGGCTGGCGCCGCGCGCTGCCGTGCGTCTGGGGCGGCACGCTCGCCGTGCTGCTGCAACTCGCACTGACCGCGCTGTGCCTGAATTCCCTCGTGCATCTCGACGAGCGCGCGCTGACCGTGCTGCGCTGGGCCGGTGCGGCATACCTCGTCTGGCTCGGCTGCAAGCAATGGCTCAGCCGTGCGCCCGCCGGCGCGCCTGCCGCGGCGGCCGGGCCGGCCGCAGAAGCACGGCCGGAAACCGACTCGCACCGCGCGCTGTTCTGGCGCGGCGTCGCGACCTCCGGCCTGAACCCGAAAACGCTGCTGTTCTTTCCGTCGTTCTTTCCGCAATTCATCATCCCGAGCGCCGACTGGAGCCTGAACCAGCAGTTCCTGCTGCTCGCGGCGACGTTCGCGGTGCTGTTCGCGGGCGGTGTCGCGTCGATGGCGCTGTTCTCGCACCGGCTGAGCCGAGCGCTGCAACGGCCCGCAAGAATGCGCGCGATGAATCGCGTGACGGGCGGCTTGCTCGTCGGGATGGGCGCCATCATGGTCGGCTGGAACTGAACGGCCGAAGCCCAGGCTTCATCCGGGCCGCCGCCGATTGCCGAATGCTTTAGGGTAGCGGCTGGTTCGCCGGACGTGCCCGGCCAGCCGGGCGACTGGATGAAGCCCCTCACGACCCGCCTGCGGCACCTGTTCGCGCCGATCGGCCCGCACTGTTCGGTACTGCCGACACCGCATGACCGCGTGACCTTACGACCCAGGGCCGCCGGCGCGTGCCCGGTACAATCGCGCGATGTCCGAATTGCTCACCTACGGCGGCCTGTTCGCCGTGTCGATGGTCGCCGCGACCCTGCTCCCGCTCCAGTCCGAAGCCGTGCTCGCCGGCCTGCTGCTCGCCGGGCGCGAACCCGTGTGGGCGCTGGTGCTCGTCGCGAGCATCGGCAACGTCGCCGGCTCGGTGATCAACTGGGCGCTCGGGCGCGGTATCGAGCACTTCCGCAAGCGCCGCTGGTTTCCCGTCAAGCCGGCCGCGCTCGCGCGCGCCGAGCGCTGGTATGCGCGCTACGGCCGCTGGTCGCTGCTGCTGAGCTGGGCGCCCGTGATCGGCGATCCGCTGACGATGATCGCCGGCGTGCTGCGGGAGCCGCTGCCCACCTTTCTCGTCATCGTGACGATCGCGAAGGTCGGCCGTTATCTGGCCGTCGCGTGGCTCGTGACGCACTGAAACCCGCTTTCTCGCCTCGCACCTGTGCGGCGGCCGCACCCGCTGGCGCCGCCATCGACGACACACCGCTAAAGAATTCGCCGAAGTTGCCGTATTAAACGGTCGACTAGCGGTGACGCGTGCGTTCCGCCCCCTCTCCCTCCCCACTCAGGATGTTGCATGAGATTGACCCAATTGGGCCGGGTGAGCGTCGGCGCGCGTCTTGCCGCGCTGGCGTGCGCGCTCGTCGCCCTGCTGTTTACCGTCTTCGCCTGGACGCTCGCCCATTTCGCCGGCCAGCAGCTCGCCGAAGAAGCGCACATGCGGATCGTCGACAAGGAGCAGTCGATCCGCGCGATGGTCGACCTGTTCGACAAGGCGCTGTCGGCCGAAGCGAACCGCTCGATGTCGCTGTTCGCGAGCTTCCTGCCGCCTGATTTCTCGCTCGACCCGGCACGCACCGTCGACATCGGCGGCGTCGCCGCGCCGACCCTCTACGCGGGCGGCCAGCCGCTCGACCTCGACTATTCGATTCCCGACCAGTTCCTGAAGAAAAGCGGCGCGATCGCGACGATCTTCGCGCGTGACGGCGACGACTTCGTGCGTATCACGACGTCGCTGAAGAAGCAGGACGGCGCGCGCGCCGTCGGTACGAAGCTCGACCGCGCGGGCCCCGCGTACGCGCCGCTCGTCGCCGGACGCAGCTACACGGGCCTCGCGAAGCTGTTCGGCCGGCCGTACATCACGCAGTACAAGCCGGTGACCGATGCAACCGGCCGCGTGATCGGCGCGCTGTTCGTCGGCCTCGACATCGGCGCCGAACTCAAGCTCGTCGAAGACGGCATCCGTTCGCTGAAGATCGGCGACAACGGCTACTACTTCGTGCTCGATGCATCGCAGGGCCCGTCGCGCGGCACCTTCGTCGTGCATCCGGATGCAGCCGGCCAGCCGGCCGACGACACGCGCGCGCCGTACGCAACGATGCTCGCGGCCGGCCAGGGCCGGCTCGCGTACACGTCGACCGACCCGGCCGCGCACGACGGCGGGCCGACCGCGAAATTCGTGTCGTTCACGACGATTCCGCAATGGCAATGGCTCGTCGGCGGCATCGCGCTCGACGACGAACTGCTCGCCACCATGCGCGCCACCCGGAACCGCTTCCTGATGATCGGCGCCGTGCTCGTCGCGGCGTTCGCGACGCTGTTCGTCATCGTGGTACGCCGCGTCGTGAGCCGGCCGCTCGATGCGGCGGCACGGGCCTCCGAGCGCTATGCGGCGGGCGATCTCAGCGTGCGCATCCGCGATGGCGCGGCCACGCGCGGCAATGCAGGCAACGACGAGATCGGCCGGCTCGTGCAGGCAGTCGACGGGATCGGCGACGGCCTCGCGCGGATCGTCGCGCAGGTGCGCAACAGCGCCGCCGACATCGCGCGCGGCACGGTCGACATCGCGGCCGGCAGCGGCAACATCGCCGCGCGGATCGCGACGCAGGCGAGCAGCGTCGAACAGACGGCCGCCAGCATGGAACAGATCACCGCCGCCGTGCAGCAGAGTGCCGAGCACGCGGCGCAGGCCAATGCGCTGGTCACCGACGCGTCGGCCGCCGCGACGAACGGCGACGCCGCGGTGCAGCGCGTGGTCGCGACGATGGACGACATCGGCCGTGCAACGCGCCGGATCGCCGAGATCACGGGCGCGATCGAAGGCATCGCGTTCCAGACCAACATCCTGGCGCTGAACGCGGCCGTCGAGGCCGCGCGCGCGGGCGAACACGGCAAGGGCTTCGCGGTGGTCGCGGCCGAGGTGCGCGCGCTCGCGCAGCGCAGCGCGGCCGCGGTCAAGGAAATCGACACGCTGAGCACCGAATCGTCGACGACCGTCGAACAGGGTTACCGGATCGCGGAAGCCGCGCGCGGCACGATGCGCGACATCGTCGCGCGGGTCGACCAGGTCCGCACGCTGATCGGCGAGATCAGCGCCGCGTCGCGCGAACAATCGACCGGCATCGAGCAGGTGAACCTGGCCGTCACGCAGATCGGCGACGCGACGCAGCAGAACGCCTTGCTGATTTCGGATGCCGAACGCGCGGCGGTCGCGCTGCGCGACCAGGCCGCGCACCTCGCGGACGCAGTCAGCGTGTTCCGGCTCGAACGTGATGCGTGACGGATAACGGATGGCCGGCTACGGCCGGCGCATCGCCTACTTCTTGTCGTCGCCCGCCAGGTCGATCGCCTTGTCCGATCCAACCGCATTGCGCAGCTGGAACTTCTGGATCTTGCCGGTCGATGTTTTCGGCAGTTCGCCGAACCGCACGGCCTTCGGCACCTTGAAGCCCGCGAGCAGCTGCTTGCAATGCGCGACGATCTCCGCCTCGGTCGCGCTCGCGCCTTCGCGCAGCTCGACGAACGCGCACGGCACCTCTCCCCATTTCGGGTCGGGCATCGCGACGACGGCGGCGACCGCCACCGCCGGATGCCGGTACAGCGCATCCTCGACCTCGATGCTCGAGATGTTCTCGCCGCCCGAGATGATGATGTCCTTCTTGCGATCCTTGATCCGGATATAGCCGTCCGGCATCAGCACGGCGAGATCCCCGGTATGGAACCAGCCGCCGTGGAATGCCTCGTCGGTCGCCTTCGGGTTCTTCAGGTAGCCCTTCATGCAGATGTTGCCGCGGAACATGATTTCGCCGAGCGTCTCGCCGTCGGCGGGCACCGGCGCCATCGTGTCGGGATCGAGCACCGTCGCGCCCGCTTCCAGGTGGTAGCGCACGCCCTGGCGCGCATTGAGCCGCGCGCGCTCCTCGTCGGGCAGTGCCTCCCAGTGCGACTGCTTCGCGCACACGGTCGCCGGGCCGTAGACCTCGGTCAGCCCGTACACGTGCAGCAGGTCGAAGCCGATCTCCTTCATCTTCGCGATCACGGCCGGCGCGGGCGCCGCGCCTGCGACCATCGCGTGCACCGTGTGGTCGATGCCTTCGCGGAATTCGGCCGGTGCATTCGCAATCGCGCTCTGTACGATCGGCGCGCCGCAGTAGTGCGTGATGCGTTCGCGGCGGATCAGGTCGAACACCGTCTTCGCATCGAACTTGCGCAGGCAGACGTTCACGCCCGCGCGCGCCGCGACGGCCCACGGGAAACACCAGCCGTTGCAGTGGAACATCGGCAGCGTCCACAGGTAGACGGCATGCTTCGGCATGTCCCATTCGAGGAGGTTGCTGATCGCCGCGAGATAGGCGCCGCGATGGTGGTAGACGACGCCCTTCGGGTCGCCGGTCGTGCCGGACGTGTAGTTCAGCGCGATCGGGTCCCATTCGTCGGCGGGCGGCGTCCACGCGTAGTCGGCGTCGCCGCTTGCAACGAGCGCCTCGTAGTCGGTCGCGCCCGCGAAGCGCGCAGGGTCGGCCGGCATCGCGTCGGCCACGCTGACGATCTTCAGGCCCGGCACCTCGAGCGCCGCGCGATGCGCGAACTCCGCATACTCGGTGTCGACGATCAGCACTTTCGCCTCGCCATGACGCAGCATGAACAACACCGTCGCCACGTCGAGCCGCGTGTTGATCGTGTTGAGCACGGCGCCGGCCATCGGCACGCCGAAGTGCGCCTCGACCATCGCCGGGATGTTCGGCAGCATCGCCGCGACCGTATCGCCACGCTCGACGCCGAGCCGCGCGAGCGCACTCGCCAGCTGCTTCGCGCGCGTGTAGGTCTCGCCCCAGGTGCGCCGCACGTCGCCGTGCACGATCGCAAGGCGCTCGCCGTAGACTTCGGCCGTCCTGACCAGGAAGTCGATCGGAGTGAGCGGCACGTAATTGGCATCGCGGCGGCCGAGTCCGGCCTCGAACATCTGCGTCATGATCCTGTCTCCCGTGTCCTGTCGACCGGGGCGCATCCACCCCGGATCGTTTTGATGTGGTTCAATTGTCGACAGCCTAACGGGCGCTATTGTGAGCCGTCTGTCATCGAAACGACAGAGTGCCTTTCACGCGCCGCGCGTTATCCCTATCCTCGCAAACCCGCACCCATGCACGACCCTCTCGCTGCCCCGCTCGACGCGCCCGCCGACCCGGCCGACGCCCTTTCCGAACCGGGCCCGCTGCCGGCGCTGGCCACGCTGTTCGGCCAGTGCGCCTGGTTCCGCACGCTCGCGCCCGAGCATCAGGCGCTCGTGCTCGCGCAGTCTCGCGTCGAGCAGTGCGAAGCCGGCGATGTGATCGCGCATCGGCTCGCGCCGTCCGAATACTGGATCGGCGTGCATCGCGGGCTGCTGAAGCTCGCGATCTTCAATGCGTCGGGGCGCGGCTGCACATTCT
Organism: Burkholderia puraquae; assembly: GCF_002099195.1. GTDB lineage: Bacteria > Pseudomonadota > Gammaproteobacteria > Burkholderiales > Burkholderiaceae > Burkholderia > Burkholderia puraquae. The sequence goes on from NZ_NBYX01000001.1 coordinate 699,125, forward strand.
CCGGCGTGCCGTCGGGCGGCTGGTTCGGCGAAGGCAGCGTGATCAAGCGCGAGCTGCGCAAGTACGAAGTCGTCGCGATCCAGCGCTCGACCGTGCTGTTCGTGCCGGTCGACACGTTCCACGCGCTGCTCGACACGAGCCTGCCGTTCACGCGCTTCGTGATCCACCAGTTGAACAACCGGATGGGCGAATTCATCGCGTCGATCCAGAACAGCCGGCTGCTCGACGTCGACGCACGCGTCGCGCAGGCGCTCGCGCAGCTTTTCAATCCCGACCTGTACCCGGACACCGGCCCGTCGCTGTCGATCTCGCAGGAGGAACTGGGCATGCTCGTCGGCGTATCGCGGCAGCGGATCAACCAGGCGCTGCAGCAGCTCGAGAAGCTCGGCGCGCTGCGGCTCGCGTACAACCAGATCGACGTCGTCGATCTCGGTGCCCTCGCGCGCGTCGGGATGGAGCAGATCTGAGCGCAAGCCCATGAACGGAATCGCTGCCGACGCACCCTGCCCGTCCGGTATCGCGGCCGTTTTCCGGCCGTCGCGCCGCACGGCGTTTCCTCTGCTGAATCGGCATCCGGCGGCCGCGCCCGACCTGACGATTCCGCCAGTTTCGCGACAGTAACCCGTTCCACGCCGACGCCTATCATTCGGGTTCCCTTTACCGACGCCTGATCACCGCCTGTCCCGCTGCCTCCATGTGGATCGTCAATCTCGCGCTCAAGCGCCCCTACACGTTCATCGTCATGGCCATCATGATCGTGCTGGCCACCCCGCTTGCGCTGATGCGCACGCCGGTCGACGTGCTGCCCGCGATCAACATCCCCGTGATCAGCGTCATCTGGAATTACGGCGGCTTCTCCGCGACGGAGATGACGAACCGCATCACGTCCGTGCATGAGCGGATCCTGACGACGACCGTCAACAACATCCAGCACGTCGAATCGACGTCGCTGCCCGGCATCGCGGTCGTGAAGGTGTTCCTGCAACCGGGCGCGAACGTGCAGACGGCGATCGCGCAGACGGTCTCGTCCGCGCAGGCGATCGTGCGGCAGATGCCGCAGGGCGCGACGCCGCCGCTCGTGATCACCTATTCGGCGTCGAGCATTCCGGTGATCCAGCTCGGGCTGTCGAGCAAGACGCTCAGCGAACAGTCGCTCGCCGACATCGCGCTCAACTTCCTGCGCCCGCAACTGATCACGGTGCCGGGCGTGCAGATCCCGTTCCCGTACGGCGGCCGCACGCGGGTGGTCGCGATCGACCTCGATCCGCAGGCGCTGCTCGCGAAGGGGCTCACGCCCGCCGACATCGTCAATGCGGTCAACGCGCAGAACCTCGTGCTGCCGACCGGCACCGCGAAGATGGGCCAGACCGAATACCGGATCGACACGAACGCGTCGGCCGACACCATCGCCGACATCAGCAACCTGCCGGTCCAGACCGTCAACGGCGCGACGACCTACCTGCGCGAAGTGGCATCGGTACGCGACGGCTTCGCGCCGCAGACCAACGTCGTGCGGCAGAACGGCCAGCGCGGCGTGCTCATCTCGATCCTGAAAAGTGGCGATGCATCGACGCTCAAGGTCGTGTCGGACCTGAAGGCGCTGCTGCCGAAAGTGATCCCGACACTGCCCGAAGGGCTCACGATCACGCCGCTGTTCGACCAGTCGGTGTTCGTCGACGCGGCCGTCCAGGGCGTGATCCACGAGGCGCTGATCGCCGCCGTGCTGACCGCGATGATGATCCTGCTGTTCCTCGGCAACTGGCGCAGCACGCTGATCATCGCGATCTCGATCCCGCTGTCGATCTTCACGTCGCTGATCGCGCTGTCCGCGCTCGGCGAGACCATCAACATCATGACGCTCGGCGGGCTCGCGCTCGCGGTCGGGATCCTGGTCGACGACGCAACCGTCACGATCGAGAACATCGAGCGGCATCTTCATCTCGGTACGAACCTGCACGACGCGATCCTCGAAGGCGCCGGCGAAATTGCGGTGCCCGCGTTCGTGTCGACGCTGTGCATCTGCATCGTGTTCGTGCCGATGTTCTTCCTGACGGGTGTCGCGCGCTTCCTGTTCGTGCCGCTCGCGGAAGCCGTCGTGTTCGCGATGCTCGCGTCGTACGTGCTGTCGCGCACGCTGGTGCCGACGCTCGCGATGCTGCTGTTCCGCCCGCAGCAGGCGAGCACCGGCCCCGACCATGCGAAGTCGCGCTTCGCGCGCATCCATCATGCGTTCAACGAGGCGTTCGAGCGGCTGCGCGCGTGGTACATCGTGCTGCTCAGCATCCTGCTGGTGCGCCGGCGCTTCTACGCGACGTGCTTCCTCGGCTTCTGCGTGCTGTCGACGGGCCTCGTGTTCGTGCTGGGCCGCGACTTCTTCCCGAATGCCGATTCGGGCAACATCCGGCTGCACATGCGCGCGCCGACCGGCTACCGGATCGAGGAAACCGCGCGCCTCGCCGATCAGGTCGAGCGCGTGATCCGCGAAACCGTGCCGCCCGGCGAACTCGGCGCGATCGTCGACAACCTCGGCCTGCCGGTGAGCGGCATCAACCTGTCGTACAGCAATGCCGGCACGATCGGCACGCTCGACGGCGAGCTGCTGATCGCGCTGAAGCCCGGCCACCGCGCGACCCAGCATTACGTGCAGGCGCTGCGCAAGCTGCTGCCCGAACGCTTCCCGGGCGTCGAGTTCTTCTTCCAGCCGTCGGACATCATCACGCAGATCCTCAACTTCGGCCAACCGGCCGCGATCGACGTGCAGGTGCTCGGCAACGATCTCGCGAGTAACATGACTATCGCGAGCAGCCTGATGAAAAAGTTCAGGCAAATCCCCGGCGCCGTCGACGTGCACGTGCTGCAACGCAACGACGAGCCGACCCTGCTGGCCGACATGGACCGTACGCGCATGCAGCAGCTCAACCTCTCCGCGCAGAACGTCGCGCAGAACATGCTGATCTCGCTGTCCGGCAGTTCGCAGACGACGCCGTCGTTCTGGATCAACCCGCGCACCGGTGTCCAGTACCCGCTGCAGATCCAGACCCCGCAATACAGCATCTCGTCGGTCGACGATCTGCTCGGCACGCCGATCTCGGCGAGCGGCCGCACCGGCATGCCGCTGCAACTGCTCGGCAACCTCGTGCAGGTGCGCAGCACCGCGAACCCGGCCGTGATCACGCACTACAACATCCGCCCGGCGATCGACGTGTACGTGAGCGTCGAAGGCCGCGACCTCGGCGCGGTCGCGGGCGAGATCGACCGCATCGTGTCCGGTGCGCGCGCGACGCTGCCGCGCGGCACCGAGCTGACGATGCGCGGCCAGATCGAGACGATGCGCACGTCGTATATCGGCCTCGGCGCGGGCGTCGCGATGGCGATCGTGCTCGTCTACCTGCTGATCGTCGTCAATTTCCAGTCGTGGCTCGACCCGCTGATCATCATCAGCGCGATGCCGGCCGCCCTCGCCGGCATCGTCTGGATGCTGTTCATCACGGGCACGCACCTGAGCGTGCCCGCGCTGACGGGCGCGATCATGACGGTGGGCGTCGCGACCGCGAACAGCATCCTGGTCGTGTCGTTCGCCCGCCAGCGTCTCGCGGCCGGCGCGCCGCCGCTCACGGCCGCGCTGGAGGCCGGCGCGACGCGGATCCGGCCGGTGCTGATGACGGCGCTCGCGATGATCATCGGGATGGTGCCGATGGCGCTCGGCCTCGGCGAAGGTGCCGAGCAGAACGCGCCGCTCGGCCGCGCTGTGATCGGCGGGCTGCTGTTCGCGACCGTGTCGACCCTGCTGTTCGTGCCGCTCGTGTTCGGCGGCGTGCATGCTCGGCTGGCCCGCCGGCGCGCGCGCCAGGCCGGACACTGACTTTCGTCCCACTACCCGGTTGATTTGGTTGAATTCATGGAAGAGAAACATCACAGCTCCGTCGGCATCCAGGTGGACGAACACGGCATGCATCTGCCGACGCGCACGTCGGTGTCGCGACGCGGGAAAATCGTCCTGGTCGTGATCGGCGTGCTGCTGGCCGCCGGCGCCGCGCGCACGGTCTTCGTCAACGTGCTGAACCGCAACCGGCTCGACACGGTTGCCGAGCAGAACACGCGCCAGTACGTGACCGTCGCGCATCCGGTCGACGCGGCCACCGGCGGCAAGCTGACGCTGCCCGGCACGCTGCGCGGCTTCGTCGAAGCACCGATCTACGCGCGCGCAAGCGGCTACGTGCTGCGCTGGCAGGCCGACATCGGCGCGCACGTGAAGCAGGGGCAGACGCTCGCCGAACTCGATACGCCCGAGCTGAACCAGGAACTCGCGCAGGCCACCGCGCAGCGCCAGCAGGCGCAAGCCGCACTCGCGCTCGCGAAGACGTCGTTCGACCGCGCGCAGCAGTTGCGCCAGCGCGATGCCGTGTCGCAGCAGGAACTCGACGACCGGCAAGGCGCGTTCAGCCAGGGCACCGCGAACCTCGCCGCGGCCGATGCGAACATGCGCCGCCTCACCGAGCTGAAAGGCTTCCAGCGGATCGTCGCGCCGATCGACGGGATCGTCACGCAGCGCAACGTCGACGTCGGCGATCTCGTCAGTTCCGGCAACGCGGGCCGCGCGCTGTTCACGGTCGTGCAGGCCGACCGGCTGCGCCTCTACGTGCAGGTGCCGCAGGCGTACGCGCAGCAGGTGAAGGTCGGCCAGCACGTGAGCGTCGCGCAGGCCGAGCTGCCGGGCCGGACGTTCGACGGGACGATCACGCGCACGTCCGAGGCAATCGACGTCGCGACGCGCTCGCTGCAGATCGAGATCACGCTGCCGAACCCGGACGGGCGGCTGCTGCCCGGCGCCTACGTGCAGGCAACGCTGCCGATGACGCCGGTCGGCCGCCTGCAGGTGCCGGCCAATACGTTGCTGTTCCGCGCCGAAGGCCCGACGGTCGCAACCGTCGACGCCAATGGCCGGGTGCGCCTGAAACAGGTGACGGTCGTGCGCACGATCGGGCAGACGCTCGAAGTCGACGGCCCGCTCACGCCGAACGACCGCCTCGTCACGAACCCGAGCGACGCGCTCGCAAACGGCGACCCGGTGATCGTCTCGGCGCCGGTCGCGAAGCCGGCATCCGGCGCCGCGGAGGCGAAGTCGTGATCGCGATGCGCATCCGCCGGCGGCCCGCCGCCGCTGCGACGTCGGCCGCCGCCGCCGTTGCGCTCGCCGCCGCGCTCGCCGGCTGCGCCGTCGGCCCCGATTACAAGCGGCCCGAGGTCGACACGCCGGCCGCGTGGCGGCTCGATCCGGCCGATGCGTACTGGCATCCGGCCGCGCCGGCCCGCGCGCCGCTCGACCCGGCATGGTGGACCGCGTTCGGCGATCCGCAGCTCGATGCGCTGGAAGCCGACGCGCTGCGCAACAACCAGAACCTGAAGGCCGTCGCCGCGCGCTACGACCAGGCGAAGGCGACGCTCGCGTCGGTCGCCTCGGCGCAGTATCCGGCCGTCGGCCTGAGCGCGAGCGGCCAGCGCTTCAAGATCTCCGCCGACCGGCCGCAGACCAACTACGCGACGCAAAGCATGTCGACCGTGCAGAACGACATCCAGGTCGGTGCGGCCGTGAGCTACGAGCTCGACCTGTTCGGCCGCGTGCGGCGCAGCGTCGAATCCGCGCAGGCGACCACCGAGCAGGCCGGGGACGATTTCGCGAACGCGCGCCTGGTGCTGACCGCCGATCTCGCGTCGAGCTATTTCGCGCTGCGCGAATTCGATTCCGAGATCGATGTCGTCAAGCGCTCGATCGACCTGCAGCAGAAGGCGCTCGACTACGTGAGCGCGCGCCATGACCTCGGCGCGGTGTCGGGCCTCGACCTGCTGCAGCAGCGCGCGCAGCTCGACGCGACGCGCACGCAGGCGCAGTTGCTGCTCCAGCAGCGCGTGCAGGTCGAAACCGCGATCGCGACGCTGGTCGGCACGCCGGCCCCCGCCTTCTCGATCGCGCCGCGCGTCGTGCCCATCAACGCGCCGGCGCTGCCGACCGGCCTGCCGAGCGACGTGCTGCAGCGGCGCCCCGACGTCGCGTCGGCCGAGCGCGCGATGGCCGCCGCCAATGCGCAGATCGGCGTCGCGCGCGCCGCGTATTTCCCGCGCATCATGCTGTCGCCCGATATCGGCTGGGACGCGACGCGCTTCGCGGGCCTGTTCACCGTGCCGGCGCTGCTGTGGTCGATCGGCGGGTCGCTCAGCCAGCCGCTGTTCGAAGGCGGCAAGCTGAAGGCCGGCGTCGATTTCGCGCAGGCCGGCTATGTCGCCGCGCAGGCCAGCTACCGGCAGACCGTCCTCACCGCGTTCCAGGAGGTGCAGAATGCGGTCACGGGATTGTCGGTGCTCGCCGAGGCCGCGCAGCAGGCCTCCGCGGCCGTCGACGACGCGCGCAAGCTCGTGTCGCTCGCGCAGGATCGCTACGCGGGCGGCCTGACGCCGTTCATCGACGTGCTGACAGCCCAGCAGCAGTTGCTGACGAGCGAGCGGCAGGCCGTGCAGATCCAGGGCCAGCGCGCTGCACTCGTCGTGTTTCTCGCGAAGGCGCTGGGCGGCGGCTGGGACGGCCCTGCTGCGGGCCGCCCGGCACCGGCCGAGGTCGCCACGGCAGCGCCGGCGCAGCCGCGCCCTTAACCGGATTACCCGGACAACGGATTCGAATATGAAAGTCCTGATCGTCGAAGACGAACCGAAAGTCGTTGAATACCTGAAGAGCGGCCTGACCGAGGAAGGCTGGGTCGTCGACACCGCGCTCGACGGCGAGGACGGCGCGTGGAAGGCCGTCGAATTCGACTACGACGTGGTCGTGCTCGACGTGATGCTGCCGAAGCTGGACGGCTTCGGCGTGCTGCGCGCGTTGCGTGCGCAGAAGCAGACGCCCGTCATCATGCTGACCGCGCGCGACCGCGTCGACGATCGCGTGCGGGGGTTGCGCGGCGGTGCCGACGATTACCTGACCAAGCCGTTCTCGTTCCTCGAACTGATCGAACGGCTGCGCGCGCTGACGCGACGCGCGCGCGTGCAGGAATCGACGCTGATCTCGATCGGCGACCTGCGGGTCGACCTGATCGGCCGCCGCGCGACCCGCGACGGCACCCGGCTCGACCTGACCGCGCAGGAATTCCAGCTGCTCGGCGTGCTCGCGCGGCGCAGCGGCGAGGTGCTGTCGAAGACGACCATCGCCGAACTCGTGTGGGACGTGAACTTCGACAGCAACGCGAACGTCGTCGAAACGGCGATCAAGCGCCTGCGCGCGAAACTCGACGGCCCGTTCACGGACAAGCTGCTGCATACGATCCGCGGCATGGGCTACGTGCTCGAGGCGCGCGAGGACGGCGACACCGAGAGGCCCGCATGAAACGCTCGATCGTCCTGCGGCTGTCGGCGATGTTCGGCATCGTGTCGCTGCTCGTGTTCACGCTGGTGGGCTGCGGGCTGTTCGTGATGATGGAACGCCAGCTGTTCGCCGAGCTGCGCGCGACGCTCGATACGCGCACCAAGGTCGCCGAGATGATCGTGTCGCATGCGGTCACGTCCGAGCGCGGGCGCCTCATGCAGGAAAAACTCGCGGACCTCGAACCGCCCGACGGCTCGACGCGCTACCAGGTCGACAGCGCGAATCCGGACTTCCGCTTCGGCAAGCCCGTCGACGGCGTGCCCGTCGGCGCGCCGTTCGGCGCCTTCCAGCGCTACGCGCTGAACCACAGCACCTACGACGTGATGACGAAGACCGTCACGGTGGCCGGCAACGGCGAGCGGCCGACCCTGCAGCTGATCGTCGCCAGCTCGTGCGAGCGCACGCAGCGGATGCTGCGCCGCTTCGGCTGGACGCTCGCGGGGCTGATCACGATCGCGACCATCATCACGCTGCTGCTGAGCCGCGCGGTGGCCCGCTTCGGGCTCGCGCCGCTCGACCGGCTGTCGCAGGACGCCTCGGCCATCAGCCTCGCGAACCGCCGCCAGCGGCTGCAGACCGACGCGCTGCCGCCCGAGCTGCGCGACCTCGCCACATCGTTCAACGGCGCGCTCGACCGTATCCAGCAGACCTACGCGCGGCTCGAGGCGTTCAATGCGGACGTCGCGCACGAACTGCGCACGCCGATCAGCATCCTGATCGGCCAGACCCAGGTCGCGCTGACCAGCCGCGACCGCACGGTCGACCGGATGCAGCAGACGCTGCAGTCGAACCTCGAGGAATTCGAGCGGCTGCGCGTGATCATCAACGACATGCTGTTCCTGTCGCGCAGCGACCGCGGCGAACGCGCGACCGACCTGAAGGATGTATCGCTCGCGGACGAAGTGCGGCGCATGCTCGACTTCCTCGAAATTCCGCTCGACGAGGCGCAGTTGCGCGCCGAGCTCCACGGCGATGCGCGCGCGGCCGTCGATCCGTCGCTGTTCCGCCGCGCGATGACGAACCTGCTGATCAACGCGATCCAGCATTCGGCGCCCGGCGCGACGGTCAGCGTGACGATCGTGCGCCGCGACACGCTGGTCGAAATGTCCGTCGCGAACCCCGGCGAGCCGATCGACCCCGCCCGGCGCTCGCACGTGTTCGAACGCTTCTACCGGCTCGAGGAAGCCCGCGCGAACAGCAAGGAGAACCACGGGCTCGGGCTGTCGATCGTCAAGGCCGTCGCCGAGATGCACGGCGGCAGCGTGTTCGTCGCCTGCTCGGGCGGCATCAACACGTTCGGTTTCTCGGTATCGACGCAACCCTGCGCCGGCGGCCCGCTGCGCCCGGCCGACAGGCACGAAACCCGGCCGGCGCACGCGCCGCGCGCCTTGCACTGACGGCGGCCGCGCGCCGAGGGCAGTTTTCTTCAATACGCGCCGGTGCGGCTCCCGTAGTCTCGATGCGACTTTCGACCTTTCGCATGGAGACATCCAATGAGCATGCTGGTTTCGATGGCCGCGTTCGCGCTCGCCTCGTCGATCACCCCCGGCCCCGTCAATATCGTCGCGCTCAGTGCCGGCGCACGGCACGGCCTCGGCGCGAGCCTGCGCTATGCGGCCGGCGCGACGCTCGGCTTCGTCGCGCTGTTCCTGCTGATCGGCCTCGGGCTGCACGCGGCGCTCGCGCGCTGGCCCGTGCTGACGACCGCCACGCAGTGGTCGGGGATCGCATTCCTGCTGTATATGGCGCTGCGGCTCGCGCTCGATGACGGCCGGCTGTCGGCCGACCCGGACGTGGCCGGGCCGTCGGCGGCGGCCGGCGCGGCGATGCAGTGGCTGAATCCGAAGGCGTGGCTCGCGTGCGTGGCCGCGATGGGCGCGTATGCGGCCGACGGCGACCGCGCGCAGGTCTGGCAGTTCGCGGCGCTGTATCTCGTGATCTGTTTCGCGTCGATCGCATGCTGGGCGTATGCGGGCGCGTCGCTGCGGCACCGGCTCGCGAACGCGCGGCGCATGCGCGTGTTCAACCGGCTGATGGCGCTGCTGCTCGCGGGCAGCGCACTCTTCCTGCTCGACGTATAGCGCTCGCCGTATAGCACTCGCCGTATGGTGCTCGCCGTTCAGCCCGTCGCGCTGCGGTACTGGCCGGGCGTCGCGGCCGCGATCCGGCGGAACGCGCGCTGGAAATGTGCCTGATCGGCAAAACCCGCGTCGAGCGCGACGTCGGCGATCGGCCGGCCGCGGCGCAGCTCCGTGCGGCCGTACTGCACGCGGCGATCGATCAGGAACGCATGCGGCGTCATGCCGTAGCGTGCATTGAACGCACGGATCAGGTACGACGGCGACAGATCGGCCGCCGCACAGATTGCCTCGAGCGTGACGCTCTCGCGGCAATGCGCGCCGATGTAGTCGGCCGCGCGCGCGAGTTTGGCGTTGTCATCCGCGGCGCGCGGGCCGGGCAGCTCGCGATCGAGCGCGCCGTGCAGCGCCGTGAAGAACTCGACCGCCGCGCTCTCCTTGCCGAGCGGATCGATGCCGGGCGCGACGAGCGTGCGGTAGAAGCCGCCAAATTGCGCGAACAGGTCGCGCCGCTCGGTCAACTTCGGCGAAAAACCGTGAAAATCGCTGTTCGGATCGCGGCCCAGCGAATGCTGCAGCCGCGCGAGCCACGGCACGTCGACATAGACCATCCGGTACGCCCATGCGTCGGGGCCATACGGGTTGCACGCATGCACCTGTTCCGGATCGATGATCACCAGCACGCCGCGCCCGACGTGCTCGTTCGTCGCGCCGTTCAGGTAGGTGCTCGTGCCGCCGACGATCGCGCCCACCGAAAACGTGTCGTGCGTGTGCTTCGCATAGCAGATCGCGCGGCCGTCGTCGACGGTGCGCGCCTCGATGAACGGCAGCGCGGCATCCCGCCAGAACGGCGACGGGTCGACGGATCGATTGGCGGTACGGCTCACGCAGCGGGCTCCCGGTTCGGACGGCGAACGCTCACCGTACAAGACTGTGCGGCGCCGCGCAACCGGATCGCCGGACCGCCGGATCGCCGGATCGCCGGACCGCGGCGTCGACACCGGATCGCGCCATTTCGCCTAAGCTTTGAATTCCGCCCGCCGCGGCACCCGCAGCGGTTCCTGTTCACTTCTCTCCCGTCACGCTCATGCATATCGATCTGAAAGGCAAGACCGCGGTCGTCACCGCTTCCACCGCCGGCATCGGGCTCGCGATTGCCGAAGGGCTCGCGCGCGCCGGCGCGCGCGTCGTCGTCAACGGCCGCAGCGATGCGTCGGTGCAGTCCGCGCTCGCACACCTGCGCGCCACCGTCCCCGATGCGGACTTCGACGGCATCGCGGCCGACCTGTCCGATGCCGCCGGCGTCGCGCGCATCACGCAGCACACGCCCGCGGCCGACATCCTCGTCAACAACGCGGGCATCTACGGCCTGAAGGCGTTCTTCGACATCGACGACACCGAATGGGAACATTATTTCCAGATGAACGTGATGTCCGGCGTGCGCCTCGCGCGGCATTACCTGAAGGGGATGATCGAACGCAACGCCGGGCGCGTCGTGTTCATTTCGTCGGAGTCGGGCCTGAACATCCCGGTCGACATGATTCATTACGGGTTCACGAAGACAGCCCAACTGTCGATCGCGCGCGGCCTCGCGAAGCTCGCGGCCGGCACCCGCGTGACCGTCAACTCGGTGCTGCCGGGGCCGACGATGTCGGACGGCGTGCGGGCGCTGCTGAAGGAAACGGCCGACGAAACCGGCCGCAGCGTCGAAGACGTGGCCGTGGATTTCGTGCGCAACCATCGCTCGAGCTCGATCATCCAGCGGCCCGCGACACCCGAGGAAGTCGCGAACCTGGTCGTCTACGTGTGCTCGCCGCTCGCTTCAGCGACGACGGGCGCCGCATTGCGGGTGGACGGCGGCGTGGTCGACACGATCGCGTGACGGCGGGCGGGCACGGCCGCCGCGCTAGCGCGACGCGGCCTTGCCCGGCTGGAGCGTGCCCTTGCGGTCGGCGTTCATGCAGGAATCGAAGCCGTATTGCGTGACGACGCCGGCCCTGTCGAACACGACGAAATACTCGCGGTGATCGTTGCCGTGCTCGATGAAGTAGTTGTAGCAGACGCCGCTGCCGTTGCGGACCATCCATACGCTGCGCGGATTGCCGCCGGCGCGGACGACATCGGCGCGCGTCGCGCCGTGCCGCGACGCGGCCCTCGCGAGCGGCGTGCGCGAATACGAGAACGGCAGCCACGAGTCGAACCACGCGCAACCGTGCAACATCAGGCAGCTGGCGGCCAGGGACAGCGTCGCTGCGGGACGGGACATCGTAATCAATCGCATGCTTGGGAAAATCTGCTGCGCCATGCCGGCGTGATCGAAAGCCCCATGCTACTCGACCTTTGGGTCCGGATCGAAAAGAAATGTAGAGATCTTTATCCCAATCCCTGCATTGCAGCCCCCGGCGCAAGCCTGATCGTCGCGCGTTGCTGCGACCGATGCGCGCTTGCACGCGCCTCCGCGCCGCCGCTTCACGCCGGCGCCTCGGCACGCATCGTCATGCAATCCATTCGGCCCACAGCATCGTCAGCACCGTCATCAGCGCGGGGCCGACGAACAGCCCGATCAGGCCGAACGTCTCGGCGCCGCCGAGGATGCCGAACAGCACGAGCAGGAACGGCAGCCGCGCGGAGCTGCCGATCAGCACCGGCCGCACGAAGTGCTCGGCGACGAACACGACGACGAAGCCAAGCACGGCCACCGCGACGGCCCACATGGTCGCCCCCTGCACGAACAGCCAGAGCGCCGCGCCGCAGAACACGATCGGCGCGCAGAACGGCAGCATCGCGGCGATCGCCGTGACGAGGCCGAGCAGCGCCGCATGCGGGACGCCGGCCAGCGCATACGCGACGCCGAGCAGCGCGCCCTCGCCGAGCCCGACGACGACGAGCCCCGTCACCGTGCCGAACACGGCCGCGACCATCCGCTCGATCAGTTCCGCGCCGTTGCGCCCGAACGCGCGCCGCGCGCCCTGCAGCAACGCTCCCGACAGCTTGTGGCCGGCGCGCAGGATCACGAATAGCGTGACGAGCATGAAGCCGAATTCGAGCAGCGCATGCGCGAGCTTCGTGCCGAACTGCCGGCCGAACGCGAGGAATTTCTCGCTGTTGACGCCGTGCATCGCGCTGGCCGCATGCAGCGGATGGCCGAGGTTGGCCTGCCACCATTCGGTGACCTGCGTCGCGCCGTAAGGCAGCCGGCCGATCACGTCCGGCACCGGGATGCCGCTGTCCTGGATCGTGCGCAGCCACTCGCGCAGGTCATGCGCCTGCCCGATCGCCTGGGTCGCCGCGACGGCCACCGGCAGCACGACCAGCAACGAGATCGCCGCCGTGATGACGAGCGCGATGAGCGTCGGGCGATTGCGGAACAGCCGGTGCGATTCGAAGCGCTTCAGCATCGGCCACATCGCGATGGCGATCACGCAGGCCCAGGCGATGGCAGGAATGAAATCGCGGATCACCCACAGCGCGATCACCAGCAGCGCCGCATACAGCACGACGCGGGCAACCTGCTGCGCGCGCGGCCGCGCGGCGGGATCGTGAGACGACGGGACATGTGCGCCCATGGCACCTCTGTCGAAATGAAAAAATGGCGGGGCGCGCAGGCCACCGGCCTGCACGAACCGCCATTCTATCCATCGGCGCCGCATCGGCGGCGCATGTCATGCGCGCGCCGCCCCTGCGCCATGCCCGCTCAGGCCACCTTGTCGGCGCTCCGGTAGCGCTCGAGCCAGTGCGCATACGGCGCGGGCAGCGTCCACGACGGACGCTCGACGCCGAGCTGCTTGGCCGCGTAGTACGGCCAGTGCGGGTCGGCCAGATGCGCGCGGCCGACCATCACGAGATCGAGCTGTTCTTCCGCCACCACGCGGTTCGCCAGTTGCGGCGTGTCGATCCCCCACGCGGACGACACCGGCAGCCCGGCCTCGCGGCGCACGCGCTCGGCGACCGGCGCGAGGAACGCCGGCCCCCACGGAATCTGCGCGTCGGGCGTCGAGAACCCGACCGACACGCTCAGCATGTCGAGCCCTTCCTGCTTCAGCCGCTGCGTGAGCGCGATCGACTCGGCGAGCGTCTCTTCGTCGCGGCCGTCGTATTCGATCACGCCGAAACGCGCGGTCAGCGGCAGATGCTCCGGCCACACCTTGCGGACGGCCGCCAGCGTTTCGACGAGGAAGCGGCCGCGGTTCTCGGCCGAACCGCCGTATTCGTCGTCGCGCTGGTTCGCATGTACCGAGAAGAAGCTCTGGCCGAGATAGCCGTGCGCGAAGTGCAGTTCGAGCCATTCGAAGCCCAGGTCGCGCGCGCGCTTCGCCGACGCAACGAAGTCGGCCTGCACGCGGGCGATGTCGTCGCGCGTCATCGCGCGCGGCGTCTTCGGCAGATGCGCGCCGAACGGCACCGCGGACGGCGCGATGGTCTGCCAGCCGCGCGGATCGCCATCGGCGATATGATCGTCGCCTTCCCACGGGCGGTTCGCGCTCGCCTTGCGGCCCGCGTGCGCGATCTGGATGCCGGGCACCGCGCCGGCCGCCTTGATCGCCGCGACCGACGGCGCGAACGCTTCGGCCTGCGCATCGGTCCACAACCCCGCGCAGCCCGGCGTGATGCGCCCTTCCGGCGACACGGCCGTCGCCTCGGCGATCACGAGGCCCGCACCGCCGCGCGCGATGCCGGCCAGATGCACGTGATGCCAGTCGTTGACGACGCCGTCCTCGGCGACGTACTGGCACATCGGCGGCACCGCGATGCGGTTGCGCAGCGTGACATCCTTGAGTTTGAACGGTTCGAACAGGGCAGACATCCACGGCTCCTTTGCTTGGTTCTGCAAAACGACTGGAAACGCGTCGTGCAGTGCGCACGACGGAACGATTCGGGCCGTCGCCGGGCGGCCTGCACCCGGCGACGGATACGGTATGGCGCCGGCCCGGCCGGCGCCATCGGCTCAACGGCGGCCGAGCTGCGCGAGCAGCGCCTCGGCGGCAGGCTCCGACGATGCGGGGTTCTGCCCCGTGATCAGCAGCCCGTCGGTGACGACATGCGGCGCCCAGTCGGCGCTGCGCTCGAATTGCGCACCGTTGGTCTTCAGCATGTCCTCGACGAGGAACGGCACGACTTCCGTCAGTTCGACGGCCGCTTCCTCGCTGTTGGTGAAGCCCGTCACGCGCTTGCCGCGCACGACCGATTCGCCGGTCTGCGGGTTCTTCACGTGTCGCAGCACGCCCGGCGCGTGGCAGACAGCCGCGACCGGCTTGCCGGCCGCCAGCGCGCGCTCGATCAGGCCGATCGAATGCAGATCCTCGGCGAGATCCCACAGCGGGCCATGGCCGCCCGGGTAGAACACGGCGTCGTAATCGTCCACCGACACGTCGGCCAGCTTCAGCGTCGAAGCAAGGGCGGCCTTGGCTGCCGCATCGGCGTCGAAGCGGCGCGTCGCGTCGGTCTGGGCGGCCGGGTCGTTGCTTTTCGGGTCGAGCGGCGGCTGGCCGCCCTTCGGCGACACAAGCGTCAGTTCGACGCCCGCATCCTTGAACGTGTAGTACGGCGCGGCCAGTTCCTCGAGCCAGAAGCCGGTCTTCTTGCCGGTGTCGCCGAGCGTGTCGTGCGAGGTCAGGACAACCAGAATCTTCATGATCGGACACTCCTTCGAAAAATGGATGGGAACGGGGCCGCGCAACCGGACAATCCGGCCGGTCGGCGCGGCACGCCTGTCGGTTAGTCAGCCGTGACGCGTCAACGTGCGACCCGCGTATCCGAATTCGACATGCGCCTATTAGACCAGTCGTCTAGAACAATTCGAAATAAAACGACGACGTCTCGCTACACCACCTGCATCGCCGCGCGAAACGGCATTTTCGCGTGGTTGTTGCCTGTGCCGCGGACGTCACTGCATTCGTGACGACGGATGATAGCCCTGGATTAGACCGGTCGTCTAGTAAACAGGCAATCGCCCCTGCCGTCGTCATGGCCTTTTTGGAGGAGCGCGATCCGCCAGCGTCCGCAGGCGCTCGCGCCCTGCCTTCACCGCGTCGGCTGGCCGCGCAACGGACCATCCGTGTCACCCGCCTCGATTGCCGGCGCCGCGAGCCGATGCTCGCGCACGCCATCGCCCAGCAGCCGGAGCATCAGTTCCGCCAGCGCACGCCCCGACGCGTGACCGGTCGGTTGCACGACCGCCGTCACGCGATGCGGCTGCGCGATGTCCGGCGGCACACCGTCGTAGACGATCAGCGACATGTCCTCGCCCAGGCGCAGCCCGCTGTCCACCAGCGCCCGGAACGCGCCGCCGCCCGCGATATTGTTGTCGACCAGCAGCGCCGTCGGCCGCTCGGTGCGCGCGAGCAGCGCCCGCACCGCCTGCAGCCCGCCGTCGTGCGTAAACGGGCACTCGACCAGCAGCGCCGGATCCGGTTCGATACCGGCTTCGCGCAGCGCCGACAGATAGCCCGCCCGGCGCTGCGCGGCAAAATTCAGTGCAAGCGGCGCGCTGATCATCGCAATGCGCCGGTGCCCGAAACCCGTCAGCCGGCGCACCGCATCCCGCGCGCCGGCCTCGTTGTCGAAATCGAACCACGCATACGGCTCGGCTGCCTGCGTCCGGCCATAGGCCACGTACGGAAACGCGCTTGCCTGCAGGTACGCGATGCGCGGATCGTCAACCAGCGTCCGCGCAACGATCAGGCCGTCGACGAGTTTGCCGTCGACGATGCGCCGATAGGTGTCCAGTTCCGCGTTCGGTCGCGCCGACGCGATGATGAAATCGAGATTGCGTTCCGCGAGCCGCTCGGTGAGGCCCGCGACGACCTCGGCGAAACGCGGATCGCCGAGATCGCCGGCGCCGAACGGATAGACGATCCCGATCACGTCCGCGCGCCCGGTCGCCAGGCGGCGCGCGGTCGGATCCGCCACATAGCCCATTTCGCGGGCAGCCCGCGCCACGCGCTCGCGCGTCGCCTCGCTGACGTCGTCGTAACCGTTCAGCGCGCGGCTGACCGTCGTCCGCGACAGCCCGAGCGCATCCGATAGCGCCTTCAGATTCACCTTCACCGTCGTTCCTCGCACTCCAAGTGCCGCGCGGCATGCCAATTTCCGGCAATTGTTTCCGCTCGGTAGTGATTACCGTCAAATAATTATCTTTTGACGTCCAAACCGGTTTGAAATAGCATCCAAACCGGTTTGGACATCGATGCCACCTTCAGCAGTTCCTTTTCACGTCAATGGAAACAACACTGAGATGACATACTTTCCTTTTTGCCGCACGACTGCGGCCAAACGTTTGCTGTTCGCCGGCGCCGCAGTGGCCGCCTTCGCGTCCGCTTCGCATGCGCAGACCGCCGGCGCCCCCGCGCCCACGCCGCATACGCAGCAGGCATACGACCCCGAGGGCAACTTCACGATGCGCTGGACCCGCGCGGACATCCGCCAGATCGTCGCGCAGTCGCACACCGCCGGCGCCGACAAGAACTCGCTGCCGCAAGCGCTGACGATGCCGGACATCCCGCAGGATTTCCCGCTGATCAACTCGAACGTGTGGGTGTGGGACACGTGGCCGCTGGCCGACCTGCGCGCGAACCAGCTCAGCTACAAGGGCTGGGAGGTGATCTTCTCGCTCACCGCCGATCCGCATGCGGGCTACACGTTCGACGACCGTCACGTCCATGCGCGCATCGGCTTCTTCTACCGTCGCGCGGGCATCCCTGCGTCGCAGCGCCCCGCGAACGGCGGCTGGACCTGGGGCGGCCACCTGTTCCCCGACGGCGCCAGCGCCAAGGTGTTCGGCACCGCGCCGATGACCAACAACGCGGAATGGTCGGGCTCGGCGCGCCTCACGCAGGGCGACAACGTCAGCCTCTACTACACCGCGACGTCGTTCAACCGCTCGGCACCCGGCGGCGCCGACATCACGCCGCCGCAGGCGATCATCACACGCGCCGACGGCCACATCCACGCCGACGACAAGCACGTGTGGTTCAGCGGCTTCGACGATCACAAGGCGCTGCTGCAACCGGACGGCAACTACTACCAGACCGGCCAGCAGAACACCTACTTCTCGTTCCGCGATCCGTTCGTGTTCACCGATCCCGCGCACCCGGGCAAGACCTATATGGTGTTCGAGGGCAACACGGGCGGCCAGCGCGGCGCGCGCACCTGCACCGAAGCCGATCTCGGTTACGCGCCGAACGATCCGTACAAGGAAGATCTCAACGCGGTGATGAATTCGGGCGCAGTGTATCAAAAGGCCAATGTCGGCCTGGCGATCGCGACGAATCCGCAACTGACCGAGTGGAAGTTCCTGCCGCCGATCCTGTCGGCGAACTGCGTCGACGACCAGACCGAGCGCCCGCAGATCTACCTGAAGGACGGCAAGTACTACCTGTTCACGATCAGCCACCGCACGACGATGGCGGCCGGCGTCGACGGGCCGGACGGCGTGTACGGCTTCGTCGGCAACGGCATCCGCAGCGACTTCCTGCCGCTGAACGGCGGCAGCGGCCTCGTGCTCGGCAACCCGACCGACTTCTCCGCACCGGCCGGCGCACCGTATTCGCAGGATCCGAACCAGAACCCGCGCGAATTCCAGTCGTATTCGCATTACGTGATGCCGGGCGGGCTCGTCGAGTCGTTCATCGATGCGATCGGCCCGCGCCGCGGCGGCACGCTCGCGCCGACGGTGAAGGTCAACATCAACGGCACGTCGACGGCGGTCGATCGCGCCTACGGGCGCGGCGGGCTCGGCGGCTACGGCGACATCCCGTCGAACCTGCCGGCGACGGGCGCCGGTCACAACGACGGCAACAGCCAGTGAAATCAGGATAACCAACAATAAAAATCGCTGGCAAAGGCACGGGGTTAGTGAGGCGCCTGTCGCGCGTGTCGCGTGGGCGCCTCCTCTTTTTTCCTTCCATCCATGGCGCGCACCGCCGTTGAAAGCGGCATGCGCCCTCCTTTCCCGCTTTGCACGGCGGAGCACGGGACCCCGCATGATATCGACGTCTTTTCGCTTTTCCGTCCGGATCGCCCGGATGCTGCTCGCCTGCATGGCCTGCGCGGCCTGCACCCAGGTCGCCGCCGCGCCTTGCAACACACCGGCCGACAACGGCACGCCGCAATGGCGGCCCGCGCTCCACTACACGCCGCAGCGCAACTGGATGAACGACCCGAACGGGCTCGTCTACGACAACGGCCGCTATCACCTGTTCTATCAATACAATCCAGTCGGCAACGACTGGGGCAACATGTCGTGGGGCCACGCGACGAGCACCGATCTCGTCCATTGGCACGAGCAGCCGGTCGCGATGCGCGCGAACGCGACGGAGGAGATCTTCTCCGGCTCGATCGTCGCCGATACGCTCAACACGTCCGGCCTGGGCACGCCGGGCCACACGCCGCTCGTCGCGCTTTATACGAGCGTGTACAAGGCAGGCTCCGGTCATGCGCCGGGCGTCCAGGCGCAGTCGCTCGCGTACAGCCTCGATCAGGGCGCGACCTGGCAACCGTATGCGCACAATCCGGTGCTGACGCTCGACCCGGAATCGAAGCAATTTCGCGATCCGAAAGTGTCGTGGTATGCGCCGGGCGGCTACTGGCTGATGACGACGGTCGTCGCCGACGCGCACGTCGTGAAGCTCTATCGCTCGGACGACCTGATCCACTGGCGTTTCCTGAGCGACTTCACGCGGCCCGGCGTGCCGCACGACGGCGCGCTGTGGGAAATGCCCGACCTCGTGCCGCTGCCGCTCGACGGCGACCCCAGGCAAATCAGGTGGGTCATGATCGTCAACGTCAACCCGTGGTCGATCGCGGGCGGCTCCGGCGCCATGTACTTCGTCGGCAACTTCGACGGCAGGACGTTTACGCCGGATCGCATTGCACCGGCCGGCTCCGATCCCGCGCAATTCCACTGGGTCGACCATGGCGCGGACTTCTACGCAGCGGGCACCTTCTCGGGCGCGCCCGGCTCACGGCCGGTCGCGATCGCGTGGATGAGCAACTGGGATTACGCGGCGAAAGTGCCGACCACACCGTGGCGTGGCGCGACGACCCTGCCGCGCGAACTGTCGCTGAAAACGATCGACGGCGAGCCGACGCTCGTCGTCGCGCCGGCCGCCGCATTCGATGCATGGGCGGACGGCAGGCCCGCCGTGCATGAAGGCGACCTCACGGTCGACTCCACGACACGCGCGCTGTCGGCCGCGACGCGCGGCACCGTCCAGCGCATCACGGTCACGATCGCGCCGCAGCACGCGGCACGTGCGGGCCTGGTCGTCCGGCGCTCGGCGGATGGCTCGATCGGCACCCGGATCGTGTACGACACGGCGAAGCGCACGCTGACGCTCGATCGCGCCCGGTCCGGCGAAGCGAATTTCGCCGACACGTTCAGCCGCGAACACATCGTGAACCTGCCGCTCGAGCACGGGCGGTTGCGGCTCGAGATCGTCGTCGATCGCGGCTCGGTCGAAGTGTTCGCGAACGGCGGCCGCGTGGCGATCACCGACCTGATTTTTCCGCCGCTCGACGCGGACCGCGTCGCCGTGTTCGCCGAGCAGGGCCGCGCGACGTTTTCCGGGCTCACGGTGACGCAACTCGAAGCCGGCGGCGACAGGCGCGGCGCCTGTGCGGCGCAGTAGGAGCGGCGCACGGGCTTCGTTCGCCTGCGGCCGGCGGGTGGCGGGGCGCGTTCGGCCGGCACTGCGCCGGCCGCTTGCCGTCCCCGCCGGCCTCGCCGGTCAGAGCAGCCCCATTCCGCCCGATGCGATGATCTCAGCGCCGACGATGAACGCGGATTCCGGCGCGCTGAGGTGCAGCACCGTCGACGCGATTTCCGCCGGCGTGCCGAACCGGCCGACCGGGACGAGGCCCTTGATCTTCTCGGCCGTCTCGTCGAGCGTCGCCGCATCGAGCCCGAGCTTGCCGTAGAGCGGCGTCTGCACGGGCCCCGGGCTCACGACGTTCACGCGCACGCCGTGCGGCAGCAGTTCCGTCGACAGCGTCTTCGCGAACGAATTGACGGCCGCCTTGCTCGCCGCATACACCGACGAGCCGGGCATCCCGATATGCGCATTGATCGAGCCGTTGATCACGATCGACGCGCCGCGGTTCAGCAGCGGCACCAGCGACTGGATCTGGAAATACGCGCCCTTCACGTTGGTGTTGAACACGAGATCCCACATGGCCTCGTCGCTGTCGGCGAACGGCGCGAGTTTCGCGACGCCCGCGTTGATGAACACGGCGTCGAGCCGCGCCCCCGCCGACGCGATCGCATCGGCCAGCGCGCGGGCCGATGCGACGCTGCCGGCCTCGTTGCGGATCGCGAGCGCGCCCTCGCCGAGCGTTTGCCGCGCGGCCTCGAGCGTCTGCGCATCGCGCCCGGTGATGATGACGCGCGCACCTTCTGCCGCGAATGCGTTGGCGGCCGCCAGGCCGATGCCGCTGTTGCCGCCCGTGACGAGGACCGTCTTTCCTTCGAAGCGTTGCATGATGTTCTCCTGTGAACCGGTGAGTTGACCGTGAACACAGGATGCGCGCGGCGCACGGCCCTGCCGTACGACGTGCGCGACGAACATGTTCGAAATTGTCGAACATGTTGGAGCGGGCTCGAGCGTCGGCCGCGGCGCGGCGGCGGCGGCCGACGCTCGCGGGCCGCGCCGCGCGTATCCGTCGCCGCCGGCCGGTCGGCTAAAGCCTCGCGTTTCGGTCGGCGATCAGCCGGCCACGTCGATGCCGTCGAGCAGGCGCTGCGCGAGCCGCGGTTCGCGCAGTTGCTCAAGCCACCACTGCAGCGCACGGCCGTCCCGGTCGCCGTGCCACGCGACATACAGCAGGTTCGGCTCGCGCGGATCGGCCGTCTGTTTTTCCACGAGTTCGCCGCGCGCGAGCAGCGACGCCACGCGCCGGCGCGGCACCCAGCCGACGCCGAGCCCGTCGCGCTGCGCGAGGATCTTCGCGCGCATCGACGGCACCGCGAGCACGGCCTGTCCGCCGAGCAGGCCATACGCGCGGCCGGCCGCGCGCCGCGACGAATCGGCGACGACGACCGCCCGGTGCGCGCCGATCGCGTCCCGCGTCAGCGCGCTGCCCGCGGCGGCCAGCGGATGGCGCGGCGACACCGCGAACACCCACTCCATCGCCCCCAGCTCGAACCACTTGAGGCCGGGAATCGCCGGTGGCTCGTTGGTCGCGCCGACCACCAGGTCCGCGCGGCCGTCGCGCAGCGCTTCCCAGGTCCCGCCGAGCACTTCGTGCGTGAAACGCAACGACACGCCCGAGTCGAGCGCATCGAACGCGCGGACCACCGGCAGCAGCGTGTCGAACTCCAGCACCTCGTCGCTGACGATCCACAGCCGGTCCTCCCAGCCGCTCGCGACCTGCCGTACGCGCTGCGTCAGCCGCGCGACGTCCAGCGCCAGCCGTGCCGCTTCGTCGGTCAGCAACTGTCCGGCCGGCGTGAGCTGCAGCCGGTAGCCGCGCCGGTCGAACAGCAGCGCGTCGAAACGGGTTTCGAGCTGGCGCGCCGCGTGCGACACCGTCGACGGCGCCTTGCCGAGCCGCGCGGCCGCGCGCGACAGGCTGCCGGTTGCGCGGATCGCGTCGAGCAGCGCTAGTTCGTCTTCGGACAGCATGGGCTCGCTCCGGGGTGGGATTGTCGTGACTCCCGTGGATCGTAAGACAGCGGCGGGCCGAGGTCCAATCCGGCGATGCGGGCCGATGGTGCCAGTCACCGGGTCTCCCTCCCGGCCGGCCGGTTCGGCCCGCCGCCCCGATTCCCTGCGCGCAGGCGATCGGCCAAGCGTTCCGCCAAGCCGCCACGCAGCGCTATGCCGCCGCCGCCGGCTTCCGGCTTCCGGCTTCCGGTATGCTGATCAACACGAAATCATGCCAATCGAGGTAACCACTGCGATGGACATCGCCATCCGAATCGAAGGCCATCACGACCTGACGGGGCAGATCTTCCGGCAACTGCGCACCGCGATCGTCGACGGGCGGCTCGCCGGCGGTGCGCGGCTGCCGTCGACGCGCGACCTCGCGAAACAGCTCGGCGTATCGCGCAAGACGACGCTCGACGCGTTCGAGCGTCTCGTCGCCGAGGGCTACCTGACTACGCGCGCGGGCGACGGCACGTTCGTCGCCGACGGCCTCGCGCGCGTGCCGCACGCCGCCGCCGTGTCGGCGCCGTCGCTCGTCGAGGACACGCCGCGCATCGACGCGGTCGATGCGCGCGCGCTGTGGAACGACCTGCCCGATGCGCTCGCGATGCCCACGCCGCAGGATTCGCCCGGCTTCGACTTCCGCGGCGGCGTGACCGACAAGGCGCTGTTCCCGTTCGACGCGTGGCGGCGCTGCCTGCATCACGCGCTGCGCCAGCAGATGCGCGGCCCCGCCCGGTACCACGACCCGGCCGGCGATCCGCAGTTGCGCGGCGCGATCGCGCGCTACGTCGGGTTCAGCCGCGCGGTCGCGTGCGGCTGGGACGATGTGCTCGTCACCCAGGGCGCGCAACAGGCGCTCGACCTGATTGCCCGCGTCGTCGTGCGGCCGGGCGATGTGGTCGCGGTCGAGGACCCCGGCTATCCGCCCGCGCGTGCCGCGTTCGCGTCGCTCGGCGCGACGGTGATCGGCGTGCCGGTCGACGCGCACGGCCTCGTCACGGAACGGCTGCCCGACGACGCGCGCCTCGTCTACGTAACACCGTCGCATCAGTTCCCGCTCGGGATGCCGATGACGCTGGACCGGCGCATCGCGCTGCTCGAATGGGCGCAGCGCCGCCGCGCGGTGATCATCGAGGACGACTACGACGGCGAGTTCCGCTTCGAAGGCCGGCCGGTGGAATCGCTGAAGAGCCTCGACCGCACCGGCCTCGTCGCGTATGTCGGCACGTTCTCGAAGACGATCTTTCCCGAACTGCGGATCGGCTACGCGATTCCGCCGCGTGCGCTGCGCGGCGCGCTGGCCAAGGCGAAGCAGATCGTCGACTGGCATACCTGCACGCTCACGCAGGCGGCGCTCGCCCGCTTCATGCTCGAAGGCGATTTCGCGCGGCACCTGAAGCGCGTGCAGAAGCACTACGATGCGCGCCGCAAGATGCTGATCGCGCATCTGCGCGGCGAGCTCGCGCCGTGGTTCGACGCGATCGTGCCGACCGCCGGCATCCACCTCGCCGCTTACCTGAAACCGGGGCTCGACGAAGCGGCGCTGGTGCGCGCGGCCCGCGCGCAGGACCTCGGCCTGTACGGCATCTCGGCGTTCCACGTCGGCGTGCCGGTGCGGGCGGGGCTGCTGTTCGGCTATGGCGGGATCGACGCGCTGCGCATCGACACGGCGCTTGCGACGCTGGCCGGCCTGCTGGGTCCGGGCCCCATCGGCAGCCCGGCACTGGTTACCTGAATTTCCATGAAATTGGCCATTCAAGCAGGCCAGCATGCGTCCTAAAGTAGGTCCTGTCGCGCCACCGTGCGCTCCAACCGAAAAAGGACCTGCCATGCAACCGCGCCTGAACTTCTACGCCGCCAGCCCGAATGCGATCAAGGTGATGCGCAACGCCGAGGAATTCCTTGCGAAGAGCACGATCGAGAAGCCGCTCGCCGAGCTCGTCCGCCTGCGCGCGTCGCAAATCAACGGCTGCGCGTTCTGCGTCGACATGCACACGACCGACGCGCGCAAGGGTGGCGAAACCGACCGCCGCCTGGCCACCGTCGTCACGTGGCGCGAGACACCGTTCTTCACCGAGCGCGAACGCGCGGCGCTGGAATGGACGGAGGCGCTGACGCTGGTCGCCAGCAACCACGTGCCCGACGCTGTCTGGGAAGCCGTGAAGCCGCATTTCACCGACGAGGAGCTGTTCGACCTGTCGATGCTGATCGCGACGATCAACTCGTGGAACCGCTTCGCGATCGCGTTCCGCAAGATGCCCGAGTAAGGAGACGACGATGACTGACGCTACGCTCCGTCGCGCCGCCCTGTGCGCGTGGCTCGCGGCCGGCGCCGCGCTGCTGCCGGCCGCCGCCCGGGCGCACGACGCCGGCAGCAACGTGCACACGGTCATCCAGCAGGCCGTGCCCGAAGCGCCCGGCAAGCTCGCGGTCGTCGCGACCGTCGACTATGCGCCCGGCCAGGCGTCCGACGCGCATCGGCATCTCGGCTCGGTGTTCGCGGTCGTGTCGAAAGGCGAAGTGCTGTCGCAGGTGAACGGCGGCCCGCTGCACCGCTACCGCGCCGGCGAAGGCTGGTACGAGGCGCCCGGCTCGCGCCATCAGGTGTCGCGCAACGCGAGCGCGACCGAGCCCGCGCAGCTCGTCGTGTTCGGGCTGACCGGCGAACACGTGCCGCTGACGTCGCCGATCGATCAGTAACCGCTTTCCGGGGCGCGTGCCATTGTTCAGGCACGCGCCCCCCGCTTCGCGACCGGTTTTCCCGCCGGTTCCATGCAGTGGCCCCGCTGTTTCCCCGCTGTTTCCCCGTTAGCTGCTCCCTACACGCCGCCGCCGGCTTGCTGCGTCACGCCGCGCCGTATCCGCGCCCGCCCGCGTCCCCGTTCGACGCTCGCCTGATCGCGATCAACTCGGGCGGAAACCCTTCCTTGAAATTAACTAACTCATCAATTAGCGTCGATTTCATGAACGCGAAATCCACCGTCGCCAGGCCGCGCGGGCGCCGCCCGTCGGTCGACGATTTCGACCTGCGCGACCACATGCTCGACGTCGCGATCCAGTTGTTCGCCGAGCGCGGCATCGCCGCGACGACGGTCGCGCAGATCGCCGCCGCCGCCGGAGTCACGTCGGCGATGGTCCACTACTACTTCACGAATCGCGAGCAGTTGCTCGACGCGATCGTCGAGGAACGGCTCGCGCAGGTCATCGCGTTCGTGTGGCGGCCGACCGAGCCGCAGATCGACAACGATCCGTTCGCGCTCGTCGCCGAACTCGTCGACCGCTTCTTCGACGTCACGCACCGCATGCCGTGGCTGCCGTCGATCTGGCTGCGCGAGATCGTCCACGAAGGCGGGCTGCTGCGCGAGCGGATGGTCCGGCGCATTCCGCTCGACCATGTCGGACGATTCGCCGAACGCATCCGCGGCGCGCAGCAGGCCGGCACGCTGAACCCCGCGCTCGAACCGGCGTTCCTGTTCCATTCGATCATCGCGCTGGTGATGCTGCCGCTCGCGACCGCGAAACTGTGGCAAAGCGCCCGCGGCCTGCCGCCGATCGACCGCGACGTGCTGCACCGCCATGTCCGCGCGCTGCTCGGTTCGGGCCTGCAACCGCCGGCCACCGCGCCTCGCGCGCGGGCCCGCTCGCCACGGAGGCCGTCATGAACCCGGCCCGCGCGCTGCCGGTCGCGCTGCTCGCCGCCATCGCGCTGCTCGCCGGTTGCGGGCGGTCGACGAGCAACGGCACGACCTACCAGGGCTACATCGAAGGCGAATTCGTGTACCTGTCGTCGTCGCAATCGGGCACGCTCACGCAGTTGCCGGTCGCGCGCGGCCAGACGCTCGCCGCCGGCGCGCCGGCGTTCTCGCTCGAGGCCGCCAGCGAAACGGCCGCGCTGTTGCAGGCGCAGCATCAGCTCGCGGCCGCCCGCGCGCAGCTTGCCGACCTGCAGACCGGCAAGCGCCCGCCGGAAATCGCGGTCACGCAGGCACAGCTCGCGCAGGCCACCGCGCAGGCCGCGCGGGCCGCCGCGCAACTCGCGCGCGACGAACGCCAGTACGCGTCCGGCGGCCTGTCGAAGCAGCAGCTCGACGATTCGCGCACGTCCGCGCAAACCACCGCCGCGCAAATGCGCGAACTGCAGAAACAGGTCGACGTCGCGCGCCTGCCGGGCCGCGCGCAGCAGGTCGCCGCACAGGCCGCACAGGTCGACGCCGCGCAGGCGGCAGTCGCGGAGGCGCAATGGAAGCTCGACCAGAAGCGCGTCGCCGCCCCCGCTGCCGGGCGTGTGTACGACACGCTGTATCGCGTCGGCGAATGGGTGCAGGCCGGCAATCCGGTCGTGCAGATGCTGCCGCCGCAAAACCTGAAGGTGCGTTTCTTCGTGCCGGAGGCCGCCATCGCATCGCTCGCACCGGGGCGCACGGTCGCGATCCACTGCGACGGCTGTGCGGCCGAGGTGCCCGCGCGCATCACCTACGTGTCGAGCGAGGCCGAATACACGCCGCCCGTGATCTACAGCAACGAGAGCCGAACCAAGCTCGTGTTCATGATCGAGGCGCGCCCCGCCATCGCCGACGCGCCGAAGCTGCATCCGGGCCAGCCCGTCGCCGTGAGGGTGCCATGAACGCGTCGCCCGCACCGTACGCGATCGACGTCGATCGCCTGAACAAGCGTTTCGGCGACAAGCATGTCGTGAAGGACGTATCGCTGCGCGTCGCGCGCGGCGAGATCTTCGGCTTTCTCGGGCCGAACGGCAGCGGCAAGACCACGTCGATCCGGATGATGTGCGGGCTGCTCACGCCCGACTCGGGCAGCGGCACCTGCCTCGGCTACGACATCGTGCGCGACAGCGCGCAGATCAAGCGGCGCGTCGGCTACATGACGCAGCGCTTCTCGTACTGGGAAGACCTGTCGATCCGCGAAAACCTCGACTTCGTCGCGCGCGTGTACGGGATGCCCGACCGCAAGGCGGCCGTCGCGCGCGCACTCGACGGGCTCGGCCTCGCAAGCCGCGCGGACCAGCTCACGGGCGCGCTGTCCGGCGGCTGGAAGCAGCGCCTCGCGCTGGCCGCCTGCATGCTGCACGAACCGGCGCTGCTGCTGCTCGACGAACCCACGGCCGGCGTCGACCCGGCCGCGCGCCGCGACTTCTGGGAAGAACTGCACCGGCTGGCCGCACAGGGGATCTCGGTGCTCGTCAGCACGCACTACATGGACGAGGCCGAGCGCTGTCACAAGCTGGCGTACATCGCGTCCGGCGAGCTGCTCGCGCAGGGCACGTCGGCGCAGATCGTCGCGTCGCAGGGGCTCACGACCCGCGCGATCACCGGCGCGCACCTGAGCGAACTGTCTGCTCGGTTGCGCACGATGCCTGGCGTCGACCAGACGGTCGTATTCGGCTCGGCGCTGCATGTGAGCGGCCGCGATCGCGCGCGGCTCGACGCGACGCTCGCGCAGGTCGCGACGCAGGCCGGCGGGCCTGCCGCGCTGCAGGTCGCGCCGATCGACACCGGGCTCGAAGATGTCTTCATCTACATGATGGGCCGCGCCTCCGCGCCGCCCGGTGGAGCGCAATCATGAACGCGTGGGCGCGCCTGCGCGATTCGTTCTCGGTCGCGCGCTGGTGGAGCATCGTGCTGAAGGAGTTCCTGCAGCTGCGGCGCGACCGCGTGACGTTCGCGATGATCGTCGGCGTGCCGATCATCCAGCTCACGCTGTTCGGCTTCGCGATCAACACCGATCCGAAGCACCTGCCCACGGCGGTGATCGTCGCCGATGCGAGCCCGTTCGCGCGCAGCTTCGTCGCCGCGATGCGCAATTCCGCGTACTTCGACATCGTCGAGACGCTGCCCGACGAAGCGGCCGGCCGGCATGCGCTCGCACGCGGCGACGTGCAGTTCGTGCTGAATGTGCCGGCCGATTTTTCGCGGCGGCTGCTGCGCGGCGAGCGCCCGTCGCTGCTCGTCGAGGCCGACGCGACCGATCCCGTCGCGACCGCGTCGGCGATCGGCGCGCTGCCGGGCCTCGTGCAGCCCGTCGCGGACAAGGACCTGACCGGCCCGCTTGCCCACCTGAACGGCCGTCCGGCCGCGTTCGACGTCGTGCTGCATCGCCTGTACAACCCCGAGGGCATCACGCAGTACAACGTCGTGCCGGGCCTGATGGGCGTGATCCTGACGATGACGATGGTGATGATGACCGGCCTCGCGATCACGCGCGAACGCGAGCGCGGCACGATGGAAAACCTGCTCGCGACGCCCGTGCGGCCGCTCGAGGTGATGACGGGCAAGATCGTCCCGTACGTGCTGATCGGGCTGATCCAGGTGTCGATCATCGTCGCCGCGGCGCGGTTCGTGTTCGACGTGCCGTTCGTCGGCGGCGTGTTCTCGATCTATCTGTCCGCGCTGCTGTTCATCGCCGCGAACCTGACGGTCGGCATCACGCTGTCGTCGCTCGCGCAGAACCAGTTGCAGGCGATGCAGCTCGCGGTGTTCTATTTCCTGCCGAACATCCTGCTGTCGGGCTTCATGTTCCCGTTCGCCGGGATGCCGAAGTGGGCGCAGTTCATCGGCAACCTGCTGCCGCTCACCTACTTCAACCGCCTCGTGCGCGGCATCCTGCTGAAAGGCAATGGCTGGAGCGACCTGTGGCCGTCCGTGTGGCCGGTCGCGCTGTTCACCGTCGTCGTGATGGGCGTCGCGCTGCGCTTCTACCGGCGCACGCTCGACTAGGGGCCGCACGATGAAACCGGCTTCGCGTCGCCCCGCCCACGCCGCCCGCGGCTGCACACTGGCCGCCGCCGCGCTGCTCGTCGCGGGATGTGCGGTCGGGCCGGATTTCCACGCGCCCGATGCACCTGCCACGCAGCACTACACGCGCGGCGAGCCGCCCGCGACGACGGCCGCCGCCGCAGGCCCAACCGGCGACGCGCAGACGTTCGCATCGGCCGCGCACACCCCGCAACGCTGGTGGACGCAGTTCGGCTCCGAACCGCTGAACCGGCTCGTCGATACCGCGTGGCACAACAGCCCGACGCTTGCCGAAGCCCGCGCGCGGCTCGACGAAGCGCGGCAGAACCATGCGGCCGAAGCCGGCGCGACGATGCTGCCGAGCATCGACGCGAAGCTGTCCGCCACGCGCGAGAAGGTCGACATCGCCGCGTTCGGGCTGCCCGCAAACGTGCCGAACCCCGGGCCGTTCACGCTGTATGACGCGTCGGTGAGCGTGTCGTACGCACTCGACGTGTTCGGCGGCAACCGGCGCGCGCTCGAAGCGCTGCGTGCCCAGGTCGACTATCAGGCCTATACGCTCGACGCCGCGCGCCTGACGCTCGCGGGCAACGTCGTCGCGACCGCGATTCTGCGCGCGTCGCTGGCGCAGCAGGTCGCGCTCACGCGGCAGCTCGTCGACGCGCAAGCGCGGCAGTTGCGCATCGTCGAAGCGCGCTTCGCGGCGGGGGGCGTGTCGCGCGCCGACGTGCATGCGCAGCGCGCGCTGCTCGCGCAAACGCAGGCATCGCTGCCGCCGCTCGCCGCGCGCCACGCGCAGGCCGGCCACCGACTCGCGATCCTGCTGGGCGCGCCGCCGTCGGACGAAGACTTGCCCGACCTCGCGCTCGACGCACTCGCGCTGCCGCGCACGCTGCCCGTCGCGTTGCCGTCGACGCTGGCGCGCGAACGGCCCGACATCCGCGCGGCCGAAGCCGTGCTGCACCAGGCGAGCGCGAACGTCGGCGTGGCCACCGCGAACCTGTATCCGCGCT
Source organism: Burkholderia puraquae (assembly GCF_002099195.1). GTDB lineage: Bacteria > Pseudomonadota > Gammaproteobacteria > Burkholderiales > Burkholderiaceae > Burkholderia > Burkholderia puraquae. The sequence goes on from NZ_NBYX01000001.1 coordinate 729,020, forward strand.
TTTCGATTTCGGCGGGGATCGGCTCGGAGCGCACGCGCATCGCGGATCTCGTGAGCGGGCTCAATGTGTGGAATGTCGGCCTCGGCCTGACGCAACCGCTCTTTCACGGCGGTGAGCTGCGCGCGAAGAAACGTGCGGCCGAAGCGGCGTACGACGCGGCGTTCGCGAGTTACCGGGAAACCGTGCTCGAGGCGCTGCAGCAGGTGGCCGATGCCATGCGCGCGGTCGAGCACGACGCAGCTGCACTGCAGGCGAGAGACACCGCCGCGCAGGAAGCGGCGGCCAGCAACAGGATTGCCGGCGACCGTTACGCGGCGGGCGGGATCAGCACCTTCGACCTGCTCGACGCACAGCGGCAGGCGTTGCAGACGGCGCTCGACCGTACGCGCGCGCAGGCCGACCGGCTCGCCGACACGGCGGCGCTGTTTCAGGCGCTGGCGGGAAGCTGGACGGATGACGCGGTGGAGTGACGGCTGGACGACATTGGCACGGGCCGGATGCGGCCGTCTGCACGCCGGGCACCGCATGAACGGTGCGCCTGTCACGCGCGGCTTTCGTCGCCGTCCGCATCCGGTCGATGCCGGCCGGTGACGGAACCGGCATACGCGCAACACGTACCGCAAACAAAAAACCGGCCCGAAGGCCGGTTCTTCAACCGCATGCCGTAAGCGGCGCTCGCGCGCCGCGTGGCATTTAGAAGCGGTGGATCAGGCCGACGCCGACGCCGATCTGGTTCTGCTTCGAACCTGCGCCCACGCCGTCGCCGATCGACGTCGTTGCAGCGATGATGCCGCTCTTGCCGAGCGTGTTGCCGCTGGCGTGCTGGTAAGCCTCAACTGCGTACAGGCCCGTGCGCTTCGACAGGCTGTAGTACTGCGACAGCGTGACCTGGTGGTACTTGGCCGAGCTGGAGATGCCGTTCGACTGCGTTGCCGCCGTGTACGAGTAGCCCGCTGCGAAGTCCCACTGAGCGGCTGCCTTCCAGTGCAGCACGGCGCCTGCCGTGTTGAAGATGGCCGTGTTGCGGAACGACGAACCGACGCCCGGCGTGTACTGGACGTTCGAGTACGATGCCGAAATGTCCCATGCCGGCGTGAACTGGTAGCCCGCCGTCACGGCGATACGCTGCTGCGATTGCGCCGTCGCATAGCCGTTGTTGATCGACGAAACTGCCGGCTGGTTGCCGTCGCCCGATGCCGTCAGGCCGTTCTGGACCGTCGAGTTCGCGCCCCACACGCCGCCGCCGAGCGTCGCGTTGTTGACCTTCTGGTAGCCGACTGCGATGCCTGCCGGGCCGTTCAGGTACTGGATCGCCGCGCTCCACGTCGAGCCGCGGTTCGTCGCGCCTGCGACGCCGCCGAACGAGTACGAACCGCCGACCGTGAAGCCGTAGAACTTCGGCGACATGTAGACGAGCGAGTTGTTCGCGCGGTAGCTGGTATCCAGCGAGTCGATATCGCCCGGGTGCGCGCCGTAGTAACCGGTCAGCCAGGTCGTCGGGCTGTACGGCGACAGCAGCGTGTAGTACGCGGTGTACTGACGGCCGGCCGTCAGCGTACCGTACGTCGCGTTGGTCATACCGACCCATGCCTGACGCGTGAAGATGCCGTTGGTCCACTGCGACGAGCCGTTAGCCGTGTTGACGCCGGCTTCCAACTGGAAAATCGCCTTCGTGCCGCCGCCGAGATCTTCGCTGCCCTTCAGGCCGAAGCGGCTGCCTGCCCACACGCCGGTGGACATTTGCACCTTCGAGTGACCACCCGTGGTCGCACCGACTGCCGACGAGTTGTTCTGATAAGCGATACCGTTGTCGACGATACCGTACAGGGTCACGCTGCTCTGGGCGTGGGCGGCGGTAGCGGCTGCAAGGCCCACTGCCGTCATGGCGAAAGCGACGCGCTTTTTCATTGATTCTCCGTCCTCAAAGAATGATTTCTTTTCTGGTGTGGTTTTATGACTGACACATGTGCGAGTACATGCCGACGCGATTCTGACGGATTACCGATTATTTCCCAACACGTGCGGTCGGTCATCGTATGATCGACGCAACGCACGGGTTCACCAAGCGGTTACATAACACCTGAAAACGCTTACGCTGCGGGCATTTCCGGCATTTCCCGGTGAAAACCCTAGCTTTACATTTTTACGGGTGCAACGCGACCGTCGGATGTCGTCAGATGCCTTTCGCAACACACATCTTACGAATGCGCGACCGCGGCTGACGCCACGATTCACGCCGCCGCGCAGGATCGCTGACGTTCATGACACCCACGTTTCGCGACACGAAATAATGAAAACGTTTTTAGTCGAGGCTCGGGAGATGAGCGGGAGCGGCCCGGCGAACGCGGGCCGAGGGGCGACGCCGGCGTATGTCCCGCCGGCATCGTTCAGTGCAATTCAGCGTGTGGCCGGCTGCACGAGATGCGCGCTCACGGCATCGGCGAGCGCGGTCATGCGTGCGCGAATCGCCGCGTTCGAGCCGACCAGCGCGAGCGACGACGCCATGATCCGGTAGACGCGCTTTCTCGGCACCTTGGCCGGCGTCGACGGATCGAGCCACGCGTCATGGCCGGCCAGCAGCTCGAGCGTCTCGAGGCCGATCATGATCGGCCACAGGCACGCGAGCCGCAGCCGCACGAAGCGGCGCGGAATCGCGAGCGTGTACAGGCACGCGTCGCGATACTGGTCGAGCGTCACGCGCAGCAGGTCGACGAGTACGCCGCGCGCGCGCGCCGACGCATCGGCCGCCATCAGGTCGGCGACACCGAGCCCGTGCGCGCCCAGCACGTCGTCCGGCAGGTAGCAGCGGCCGATGCGCAGATCCTTCCCGCAGTCACGCAGGATGTTGGTCATCTGCAGCGCCTTGCCGAAGCGAATGCCCTTCTCGCACATGTCCGGCAGGTTCCAGCCGCGCGCGGCCGGCGTGTGCATGCCCGTCATGTCGGTCCAGAACTCGCCCACGCAGCCGGCGACGAGATACGTGTAGCGGTCGAGTTCGCCGCGCGTCGGCAGCGACGCGATCCGCCCCGACTGCTCGTCGGGGAACGTGCGCAGGTCGAACACCATCCCCGCCGTCAGCGTCGCGACGACCTTGCGGATCGATGCGCGGTCGGCGTCCGGCTGCGCGCGCAGCAGCGCGAGCATCGGCTCCATCGAGCCGAGCAGCGTATGTTCGTGCGAATCGGTCTGCATCCGCGTCACGTCTTCGAGCGCTCGCGACAGCGCGGCGCCGTCGCCGAGCCGCTCGATCTCGTCGCGCAGGTCGGTCAGCAACGCCGCGCGGCGATCGGGTGCGACGAGCGCCGTGTCGGCGATCGTGTCGGCCGCGCGCGCGAGCAGGTACGCGAGGCCGACCGGGTCGCGCATGCCGTCGGGCAGCACGCGCAGCGTCAGGTAGAAGGAGCGGGAAACGTTCTTCAGCAGGTCGCCGAGCAGGTAGGCGGAATCGGTTCGAGTCGTCATGGGTCGGGAAAAATCGGCCGGCGCGGGCGCCGGACGCACACGGGCGCCGGGCACCCGCGCCGGCCCGCGAGTCGCCGCATCGTCGCGCCAGGCGGGCGTCGGCCCCGGCGCGGCGATGCAAAATTCCCGCAAGTTTAGTGCATCCGGCGCGCGGCCTGCCCGAGACGGTCGGAATGCGTCCTGCACCCGGCCGCTGACAACCGCCCTGCCGCAGATATCGCGCCCCAAAAAACACAATGGAAAGGCTGAAGTAATACATATGTAATTATTCGGTGCGACGATCGCGTCCCGTTCGACTCCGTGCGACACGGCACGACAGCCGCATCGCCGGAGCGACCGCCCCTTTCCGACTCTCGTTTCGAAGGTTCACCGACATGCACTTCAAGCGCCCGACCTCCCTGCGCTACGTCCCGTTCGCCTGTGCCGCCGCGTTCCTGCTCGCCGCGTGCGGCGGCGACGACGACGTCGCGTCCGATCCCACCCAGCCGATTTCCGCGAAGATCCAGGTGGTCGGCCATCGCGGCGCGAGCGCGCTGCGCCCCGAACACACCCTCGCGTCGTACCGCAAGGCGATCGAGGACGGCGCGGACGTGATCGAGCCGGACCTCGTGTCGACCCGCGACGGCGTGCTCGTCGCGCGTCACGAGAACGAGATCTCGGGCACGACGAACGTGTCGACGCTGCCGCAGTTCGCGAGCCGCAAGGCAACCAGGACGATCGACGGCGCGGAACTGACAGGCTGGTTCACCGAGGATTTCACGCTCGCCGAGCTGAAGACGCTGCGCGCCCGCGAGCGCATTCCGCAGGTCCGCCCCGCGAACACTGCGTACAACGACCAGTTCGAGATCCCGACGTTCGACGAGATCGTTGCGTTGGCGAAGCAGATGTCCGCGCAGACCGGCCGCACGATCCACCTGTATCCGGAAACCAAGCACCCGACCTACTTCCAGTCGATCGGCCTGCCGCTCGAGGACCGTCTCGTCGATGCATTGCTGAAGGATTCGTACACGGCGCGCACGGCGACCGTCTACATCCAGTCGTTCGAGGTCGCGAACCTGAAGACGATCCGCAACCGGATCAAGTCGAGCCAGCCGAACTGGAAGCTCGTGCAGCTGATGGACGAAGCCGGCCAGCGCCCGTACGACTTCGTGAAGGCGAACGACAAGCGCACCTACGGCGACCTGTCGACGCGCGACGGCATGCGCGAGATCGCGACCTATGCGAACGGCGTCGGCCCGTACAAGACGTCGATCATCGCCGTCGCCGCGGACGGCACGCTGCAGCAGCCGACGCCGTACGTGCGCTACGCGCACGAGGCCGGCCTCGTCGTGCATCCGTACACGTTCCGCCCGGAGAACAACTTCCTGCCCGCGTCGCTGAAGGACGGCGGCACGCCGGCCACGCGCAACACCGCCGGCTCGGTGCGCGAAATCCAGGCGTACCTGCGCGCGGGCATCGACGGCTTCTTCACCGACGATCCGGCCGTCGGCCGCACGGCCGTCGATACGTTCAAGCGCTGATCGCGCCGAACGTGCCCGACGTACGGTAGCCGGGCGCGGCGAACTGTGTTGTGTGCCGCCGCGCCCGGCTGCGCCGCATCGGTCAGATCACGTTGAAGTGATGCGTCCCGTCCCGCTTCAACTGATCGACCAGCCCGTACTCCCAGTCGAGATACGCCTGCATCGCAGCCGCCGCGTTGTCGGTGCCTTCGTACGGGCGCCGGTAGCGATCCACGCGCGGTGACGCGAGACGGGTCTCGCCGCTTTCGAGCGGCAGCCCGGCCTCGATCCACGCGGCGGTGCCGCCGGTCAGCACCGAGATGTCGGCCGAAGCCGGCAGCAGCGCGCGCGCATCGTCCGCCGCGAACCGCGCCAGCAGGCTCGACCCGCACGTGAAGACATAGCGCTGCGCGGGCGGAATCGCCGCAAGCGCGTCGCGCAACTGTGCACGCACGGCGAACCACGCGCCCGGGATATGGCGCTTCACGTAGTTCACGCTGGCCGTCACGTCGACGATCGCGAGTTCGCCGGGCGCGGCCTCCTTCAGCCAGCCCGCGAGCGTCGCGGGCGATACGTCCGTCACGGTCGGCGTCGCCGGCACGTCGCGCGGCGGCTGGCCGCGCTCGCCAAACGCCGCCGCGCCGGCCGGTTCGACGACGCGCACGTCCCAGCCCATCTGCGCGAGCCACGACGCAGTCATGTCGGCGCGCACGCCGTCGTCGTCGGCGAGCACGATCCGCGCACCGCGCACGGCCGCGTGATGGTCTGTTTCCTGCACGAGCTGGCCGCCCGGCGTGCTCAGGAAGCCCGGCAGATGGCCGGCTTCATATTCCTCCGGCGTGCGCACGTCGAAGCGGTACAGCGTGCGGCCCGGCTCGTCGAGCTTGGCAACCTCCGAGAGCGCGATGCGCGGCACACCCGCGCGTTCGGCCACCGCGCGCGCCGCCTGGCGTGCGTCGGCGCGCTGCGTCGCGTCGATGTCGTCCGGAAAGCGTCGCGCGGCGCCGCGTTCGAGCGTCTGCCCGGCCAGCGTCCAGCCGATCGTGCCGTTGCGCAGCGCGGCGACCGGATTCGGCAGCCCCGCGTTGACGAGCGATTGCGTGCCGATGATGCTGCGCGTGCGGCCCGCGCAGTTGACGATCACCTGCGTCGCCGGGTTCGGCGCAAGCGCGCGCACGCGCAGCACGAGTTCCGCACCCGGCACGCTCGTCGAGGTCGGGATGTTCATCGTCTGGTATTCGTCGAAACGGCGCGCATCGACGATCACGACGTCGGCCTTCGCGTCGATCAACGCCTGCACCTCCTGCGCAGACAGCGACGGCGTGTGCCGCTCGGCCTCGACCCATTCGCCGAACGACTTGCTCGGCACGTTCACGTCGATGAACAGTTCGCCGCCCGCGGCGACCCAGCCCGCGAGGCCGCCGTCGAGCAGCCGCACGTCGGTGTAGCCGAGTTGCGCGAGCTTGGCGGCCGCGCGCGGCGCGAGATCCTCGCCACCTGCTTCGCCGAACACGACGATCGGCGTGTCGCGGCGCGGAATCCGCGTCCACGCGTCGAGTTCGAGTTTCGACAGCGGAAAGTTGGCGGCCCACAGCGGATGGCCCTGCGCGTACGGATCTTCCTCGCGTACGTCGATCAGCGCGATCTCGTCGCGGGCAAGCAGGCGCGCGCGCACGTCCTGGTACGACGCGACGGGAAAGCGGAAGGTGGAATCGGCGGATTGCGTCACGGTGTCTCTGTCTTGAATGCGTTGAAGTCGATGAAGAAAGCGGAACGGATGAATCTTCGGCTCGCCGGTGCGTGCCGGCAACCGGCCGGCCACCGCCGGTCGCTTGCAACCCGCTGCGCCGGCAGGCGTTGCATCAGGCGTTCGAATAGCCCGATACGAAGGGCTTGACGGTACCGTCGTCCAGGTACACCGCGCGCTCGACCTTGCCGATGTTCGCGCCGTACACGTGGATGCTGATCGATACCTGATCGGCGAACGCGTTGGTCACGCGATGGACGTCGCCGATGCGCGGCGACACGGCCTCGATTTCGCCTGGCTGCAGCCGCGCGGCTTCGCCGGACGGCACAGGCCGGCCTGCTGCGTCGAACCGGTACGGCTGCGAGAATTCGCCGCCGCGCAGCATCCCGATCAGCCCCCACACCGTGTGGTTGTGGATCGGCGTCGTCTGGCCGGGCCCCCACACGAAGCTGACAACCGAGAACCGCTCGTCCGGGTCGAGATGCAGCAGGTACTGCCGATAGCGCGCGGGGTCGGGCTGCGCGAATGCGTCGGGCAACCAGTCGTCGTGTTCGACGAGCGCGGCGAGCAGCGCACCGCCCTCGTCGAGGATGCGCGCCTCGTTCGCGCCGGACGCGAGCAGCGCGCCCAGGCCGTCGACGAACGGCCGCAGCGGCGTCTGATGCAACGAAAGCGTACTCATCGGCTGGCTCCTCGAATATGATGCCGAATATGATGGATCGTCATGATGCACCCGAAATACCATGCAGAACAAACATGAAAATTAGCGATATCGACGCTTTTGCAGCGGTCGTCCGCTGCCAGACCCTGAGCCAGGCCGCGGCCGAGCTCGGGATGACGCAGCCCGCGATCACGCGGCGCGTCCAGAATCTCGAGGAAGCGCTCGGCGTGATCCTGCTCGATCGCAACACCAAGCCGCCGCGCCCTACCGACATCGGCCGGCGGGTCTTCGAGCAGTGTCGCGCGATCCTGCGCGAAGTCGATGCGCTGCGCGAGCTGACGGCCGGCGAGCAGCCGCCCGCCGGCGAATTCCGGATCGGGCTCACGCAGGGCCTCGGCGAACTGATGCTGCCCGCGCTGATCGGCGAACTCGCCGCGCAATGGCCCGCACTCGCGACGCAGGTCACGACCGCGTGGGGCGGCATGCTCGTCGAGCGCGTCGGCCGCCGCGAACTCGATGCGGCGCTCGTGTTCCTCGCGCGCGAGATGGTGCTGCCGGCACAGGTCGAGGGCGAGCGCCTGCTGGCCACGCGGCTCGTCGCGGTCGGCCGCAAGGGCGACTGGCCGCGCCGCAGCTACCGGCTCGCCGATTGCCACGCACATGGCTGGGTGCTCAATCCCGACGGCTGCGGCTTTCGTGCAGGCTTGCGGCGCGCGCTCGACGCGCAGGGCCTGCCGATGCCGGTCACACTCGACACTTACGGCCGCGACCTGCAGTTGCAGAGCGTCGCGAACGGCTTCGGCGTCGGGCTGATGCCGCTGCCGCTCGTCGAAGGCAGCCCGCTGCGCGATGCGCTCGACATCGTGCCGCTCACCGACTTCAAGCCGCAGATCGATCTGTGGCTGCTGCGCCGGCGCGATGCGGCCCGCTTCGACGCACCGTTGGCAGCCGTTGCCGCGCATGCGCGCACGGCGTTTGCGTTGCCCGAGCAGGCACACGGCAAGGCTGCGTGACCGTACCGGGCGACCGTGACATCGCGCCGCCCGATCGACCCGCGCGCCAGCCCTGCGCCAATCACGCATCGCTGCGGCCGCGTTCGGTCTCGTTGACCGACGCCCCGCCCGTCTCGGCCCTGGTGTTTTCCCGGCTCGCCGCTTCGAGCAGCGCACGCCCCGCCGCCACCGCAATTGCATCGTCCTGCGGCGTATGCACGCGGCTGCACAGCACGTCGCGATAGTGGCGTTCGAGCGGATTGGCGCGGCTCAGCCCGTGATTGCCCGACAGCTTCAGCGCCTGCTCGACCGCTCGGATCGCATGCTCGGTCACGGTCCGCTTGACGAGGCCGCTGGTCGTGACCGGCGGCGCATTGCCCGCGTCGGTGCGCGCGACGTGATCGTCGAGCAGCACGCGGTTCGCATGCAGCCAGCCCTCGATTTCGCCGACCGCTTCCTGCACGCGCGGCAGCGTCGCGAGCGGCGCGCCCAACCCGCTCGGCGCACGCGTCGTCGCGAACTCGACCAGCCAGTCGCGCGACGCACGCGCCACCGCGTCGTACAGGCTGCCGAGCAGCGCGACCATCCACGCCTGCTGGTCGGCCTGTGCGTCGGCATCCGCATGGGTTGCCGCCGACACGGCCCATGCCTGCGGCGCGCGTACGTCGACCGCATGATCGGCCGGCAGCCGCACGTCGTCGAACACGACCTCGTGGCTGCCCGACGCACGCAGGCCGAGGTGATTCCAGCTTTCGATCACGCGGATGCGGTTGCCATCCGCATCGCGGTCGCGCGGCACGAGAAACACGCCGACCCGCGGCGCCGGCTCATCGGTGCGCGCCCACACGGCCAGCCAGCGCAGCGCCGGAATCCCGGTGCTGTACAGCTTGTGACCGGACAACCGCCAGCCGTCGCCGTCGCGCCGTGCAATGGTTTCCGGCAGGCCGCCGCGCGACGGCGAACCGAGCGCGGGCTCGACGCGCAGCGCGTTGATCAGCGCGCCTTGTGCAACCGCGCTGTCGAACACGGCGCGCCGTACTTGTGAAGGCCAGCGGTTGTCGGCGCGAGCGAGCGCGCGATGCTGCAGATAAGTCATCGTCAGCACCAGCGCGGTCGCCGGATCGGCCCGCGCGACGGCAGCCACGATCCGGCTCGCCTGCGCGAGCGTCGCACCGGCGCCGCCGTGCTCGCGCGGCACGACCTGCGCGATCAGCCCGGCACGATGCAGCCGCGCGAAATTCTCGTGCGGAAAGCGGCCGTCGACGTCGTTACGGGCCGCATCGGCGGCCAGCTCCGGTGCGAGGCGGTCGAGCAGCGCGGCGACGCGTGCGTCGTCGGCATCATCGGTGGGCAGGAGGCGCAGCGAACGCGGCTGCGGCGACGGCGAGGAAGCGGCAAGGCTGGCGGACATCGAAACGGATTCCCTGGGTAATACGGAAAGGCGGCAACCGCGGCAACAGCCGCAACGGTCACGACAAGCGGCAATCGATAACCACGCGGCGCGGTTTCGCATGAAGTCGGCGATCTGGAACGCGCGGCACTGCATTCGCCGGCGCCCGCGCGCCCGATCGTTCGTGAGCCCACAGCGTATGCGCAGCGCACGCCCGCCCAAACCATGCAAATCTGATATTCAAATCGGGATTGATTATTTCCATTCCGCATGATCGCGGCGTTAACCTGCGCTCCATTCCTGCCCGGCCGCCCGCCGGGACATCCCCGCACCGGAGACCCAGATGAGCGTCGAATTCATCGGCATGATCCAGAGCCAGAAGCAGTCGGAAATCCACCCGCCGTCCGGCCCTGTCGTCGATCCCGACTACGTGCGCGACTTTGCACGCGCCCACGAGACGGCCGGCTTCGACCGGATCCTCGTGCCGCACCACTCGACCGGCCCGTCGGCGACGCTGACGATCGCGTTCGCGGCGGCCGCGACCGAACGCATCCATTTCATGCTCGCGCATCGTCCCGGCTTCACCGCGCCGACGCTCGCCGCGCGGCAGATCGCGACGCTCGACCAGTTCAGCCGCGGCCGGCTCGCCGTGCACTTCATCTCCGGCGGCTCGGACAGCGAACAGCAGCGCGACGGCGATTTCCTCGACCACGATGCGCGCTATGCGCGCACCGACGAATACCTCGGCATCCTGCGGCGGATCTGGACCGAAGCGCAGCCGTTCGATCACGACGGCACGCACTACCGGTTCAGACAGGGCTTTTCGGAAGTGAAGCCGTTCCAGCAGCCGCATGTGCCGATCTACTTCGGCGGCGCATCGGAAGCCGCGCTCGCCGTGGCCGGCAAGCACGCGGACGTCTACGCGCTGTGGGGCGAATCGCTCGACCAGGTGCGCGACCTGACGACGCGCGTGCGCGCCGAAGCCGCGAAGCACGGCCGCCAGGTGCGCTTCTCCGTGTCGTTCCGCCCGATCCTCGCCGCGACCGAGGACGAAGCGTGGGCGCGCGCGCATCGCATCCTCGACGAAACGCGCCGGCTGCGCGAAGCGGCCGGCCTCGGCGCCGGCGGCCCGCAGCAGAGCGAAGGCGCGCGCCGCCTGCTGGCCGCGGCCGAACGCGGCTCGCGCGTCGACAAGCGGCTGTGGACCGAGATCGCGAAGCTCACCGGCGCGCGTTCGAATTCGACGGCACTGGTCGGCACGCCCGAACAGGTTGCCGATGCGCTGCTCGACTACTACGACCTCGGCGTCTCGACGTTCCTGATCCGCGGCTTCGATCCGCTGGAAGATGCGATCGACTACGGCCGCGAACTGATTCCGCGCGTGCGCAGCGCCGTCGCTGCACGCGACGCGGCGCGCCGCGCGGCCTGACGCAACCAGGGAGACCCATACGATGTCCGCCGTTCTGTCCACGCCCGAACGCACTGCGTCGGGCCTTACGCTCGCCGCGTCGCCGCGCCAGCACTTCTGGTTCGACCCGCCCGCGCCACGCGTCGATGTCGCCGCCGAGCGCCGTCACCGTCAGGAACGGCTCGCGGCCGCGTTCCGCCTGTTCGCGCGCTTCGGCTTCGCACAGGGGCTCGCCGGTCACATCACCGCACGCGACCCCGAACTGCCCGACCACTTCTGGGTGAACCCGCTCGGCGTGCATTTCTCGCAGATCAAGGTGTCCGACCTGCTGCTCGTCAACGCACGCGGCGAAACCGCGATCGGCACGCGGCCGCTGAACAAGGCCGCGTTCGCGATCCATGCGGCGATCCACGAAGCGCACCCGCACATCGTCGCCGCCGCGCATACGCACTCGACGTACGGCAAGGCGTGGTCGACGCTCGGCCGCCCGCTCGATCCGCTCACGCAGGACGCATGCGTGTTCTACGAAGACCACGCGCTGTTCGACGACTTCACGGGAATGGTCGTCGACACGAGCGAAGGCGCACGGATCGCAGAGGCGCTCGCGAAGCCGGACGGCACCACGCACAAGGGCGCGATCCTGAAGAACCACGGGATCCTGACGGCCGGCCCGACGGTCGAGGCCGCCGCATGGTGGTACATCGCGCTCGACAACGCCGCGCACACGCAATTGCTGGCCGAAGCGGCCGGCACGCCGCAGCCGATCGATCATGAAACCGCCCGCCACACGCACGGCCAGATCGGCGGCCCCGAAGGCGCGCTGCATGCGTTCGACAGCCTGTTCGCGCGCGTCGTCGCCGACGAACCCGACCTGCTCGACTGAGCGCCCTTCCGCACGACCGGAGACCAGACCACATGACCCGAACCACCGTACCTGCGCCGTCGCGCGCCGACGCGCACGACGACAAACGCCGCAAGCTGCTGCGCGCGGCCGGCGCCGCCGCACTCGCCGCGCCCGCGATCACGCTCGGCCGCAAGGCCTGGTCCGCACCGCCGCTGAAGAAGCTCACGTTCGCGTGGAACCAGAACGCGTTCTGCCTGACGCCGATCGTCGTTGCGCAGGAGCGCGGTTTCTTCGAGAAGAACGGCCTGAAGGTCGAGCTGATCAACTACAGCGGGTCGACCGACCAGCTGCTCGAATCGATCGCGACCGGCAAGGCCGATGCGGCGGTCGGGATGATCCACCGCTGGCTGAAGCCGCTCGAAGCCGGTTTCGACGTGAAGATCATCGGCAGCTCGCACGGCGGCTGCGTGCGGCTGGTCGGCGCGAAGGCGGCCGGCGTGACGACGCTGCAGGCGCTGAAGGGCAAGACGGTCGGCGTCAGCGATCTGGCCGCGCCCGGCAAGCATTTCTTCTCGATCCTGCTCGCGAAGAACGGGATCGATCCCGAGCGCGACATCACGTGGCGGCAGTATCCGGCCGACCTGCTCGGCGTCGCGGTCGACAAGGGCGAGATCCACGCGATCGCCGACGGCGACCCGAACCTCTATCTGCTCGAGAAGCGCAGCAACGGCGCGTATACCGAACTGGCGACGAACCTGTCCGGCGAATACGCGCGCAAGGTGTGCTGCGTGATCGGCGCGCGCGGCGACCTCGTGCGCAACGACCGGCCGTCGGCCGCCGCACTCGCGCGCTCGATCGTGCAGGCCACCGAGTTCACCCACGACAACCCGAACGAAGCCGCGAAGGTGTTCGCGAAGTATTCGCCGAAGATCAGCCCCGAGGATCTGCGCAAGCTCTACGCGACGCTCACCTACACGCACCACCCGACCAACGTCGACCTGCAGCAGGAAATCGCGTTCTACGCGGACGATTTCCGCCGCATCAGCGTGCTGAAGAAGAGCACCGACCCGCAGCGCTTCGCGCAGCAGGTCTATGCGAACGTGCTGGGGTAACGCCATGTCGACGATCGAACACGCTTCTCCCGCACGCACCGCGTCTGCCCCTTCAAGCAGCAGTGCCGCCGTATCCGCGGCGCGCGTCGCCTGCACGGCGTGCGACGCCACGCTGGCCGCCGAAGCCCGCCGCGCGCGCACCTGGCCGACCGGCATCGCCGCCGCGCTCGCGTGGGCCGCGCTCGGCGCACTCACGCAACTGTGGCCGAACCGCGTCGTCGGCTTCACCGACTGGGCGTACACGGACACGTTCGGCACGGCCGCGTGGACGATCGCCGCGCTGCTGCTCGTCGCCGCAACGCTCGGCCATTTCGCCCCCGCGACGCGCACGCGGCTCGCGCGTGTGCGCCCGGCCGGCCCGTGGCTCGTCGCGCTGCCGCTCGTGCTCGCCGCGTGGGAAATCCTCACCGCGAAAACCGGCTGGCTGCCGACGCCGTTCTTCGCGCCGCCGCAGGCGCTGATCGAGGTCTACGTCGACGACTGGCCGCGCCTTCTCGGCAGCGCCGGCAACACGCTGAAGCTGCTCGCGCTCGGCTTTGCGTATGGCGTCGCGGTCGGTTTCGCGGTCGGCGTCTCGATCGGCTGGTCGCGCCGGATCGGCTACTGGGTGCATCCGGTGCTGCGCGTGCTCGGCCCCGTGCCGGCCACCGCACTATTGCCGCTCACGTTCTACTTCTTCCCGTCGAGCTATTCGGCCGCCGCGTTCCTGATCGCGCTCGCGACCGGCTTCCCGGTCGCGGTGCTTACGTGGTCGGGTGTCGCAAGCGTCAACAAGCAGTATTACGACGTCGCGCGCACGCTCGGTGCGAACGCGCGCTTCCTCGTGCTGCGCGTCGCGATTCCGGCCGCGCTGCCGCACGTGTTCGTCGGCATCTTCATGGGGCTGAGCGCGTCGTTCACGGTGCTGGTCGTCGCCGAGATGATGGGCGTCAAGTCGGGGCTCGGCTGGTACCTGAGCTGGGCGCAGGGCTGGGCATCCTACGTCAACATGTATGCGGCGCTGATCGTGATGGCGCTGCTGTTTTCCGGGCTGATCGCGCTGCTGTTCGCGGTGCGCGACCGCGCGCTCGCCTGGCAGAAAGGAACCGTCAAATGGTGAGCGCCGCCGTACTCGAATCGCACGTTGCCGCCACGCCTGCCGCCACGGCACCACGCGGCGCGCGCATCGACATCCGCCGCGTGAGCCATGCGTTCGACGGCCCCGGCGGTGCGCTGCCGGTGCTCGACGACGTCACGCTGTCGGTCGCGGCCGGCGAATTCGTCGCACTGCTTGGCCCGAGCGGCTGCGGGAAGTCGACGCTGCTGCGCCTCGTCGCAGGCCTCGACGCCGCGCGGCAAGGGACGATCGCGCAGGACGGCGTGCCGATCGCACAACCCGATCCGTCGCGCATCGTCGTGTTCCAGGACCCGACGCTGTACCCGTGGCGGCGCGTGCGCGCGAACGTCGCGCTCGGCCTCGAGGCGCGCGGCGTGGCGCGCCTGTCGCAGCATCGCGTCGACGATGCACTCGCGCGCGTCGGGCTGCAGGAATTCTCGAACGTGTTCCCGCATCAACTCTCCGGCGGGATGGCGCAGCGGGTCGCACTGGCCCGCGCGCTCGTCAACGATCCGCGCCTGCTGATTCTCGACGAGCCGCTCGGCAAGCTCGATTCGCTGACGCGGCTCACGATGCAGGCCGAACTCACCGCACTGTGGCAACGCGACGGTTTCTCCGCGCTGCTCGTCACGCACGATGTCGAGGAAGCGCTGTTCCTCGCGCAACGCGTGATCGTGTTCGGGCCGCGCCCCGCGCGGATCGTCGCCGAATTGCATGTCGACCTGCCCTACCCGCGCCATCGCGGCGACCCGCGCCTCGCCGAACTGCGTCACGACGCGCTGCGGCATCTCGGGCTCGATGCGAGCTGGTAGATGCGCGGTGCCGTTCGACGAGGGGCCGCCGCCCGGCGGGAATCCAGCCGATGAACGCGCCGACGTTCGCCGACTGGGCGCTCATGTTTCTGCAAGGGCTGTATCGCGCGCAAATCGTGCTGGTGCGCGTGCTGCATACGCTCGGGCTGACGGGTGATGCCGACGGTCAGCCTGCATGGCCGTGGCCCCATCGCATCGCGCTCGAAACGCTGCGCATCGACGCGGGGCTCACGCGGCAACTCGCATTCGCCGCCGCGGCGACGGCGCTGGCCATCGTGCTCGCGGGCGTCGCGCTCGCTTCGCGCAAGTGGCGTGTCGCGTCGGCGCTCGCCGCGCTGGCCGTGGCGTGGTTCGCGCCGTGGCCGCCGTCTTCGCTGTGGCTCTCGCCCGCCGTGCCGACGAGTTTCCAGCGCGATCCCGCGCCGTTTTCGGTAGCGAACGTGATGCGCGGCGCGCACCTGTATGCACAACACTGCGCGGCGTGCCACGGCGTGGACGGACGCGGCGAAGG
This sequence comes from Burkholderia puraquae, assembly GCF_002099195.1. GTDB lineage: Bacteria > Pseudomonadota > Gammaproteobacteria > Burkholderiales > Burkholderiaceae > Burkholderia > Burkholderia puraquae. The sequence continues at coordinate 744,554 of NZ_NBYX01000001.1, forward strand.
GCCGCTCGCGGCCACGCTCTCGCACTGGCCGCCGACCTTCGCCGGCGCGCTGCTCGCCCGGCGTCTCGACGGCGAGCTGTTCTGGCGCGTGCGACACGGCACGCGCGACGAACACGGCGCGTCGACGATGCCCGGCTTCGCCGCGACGCTCGGCCCCCAGGACACCTGGGCCGTGCTCGACTACCTGAAGGCACTCGCCGCGGGCAGCGGCGCGCAGGCAGAAGGCGCGTGGCCCGTGCCCGTCCCGCTGCCGGCGCTCGACGTGCGCTGCGGCGCCGCCGCGCCCCAGCCGCTCGATCGCTGGCGCGAAGGCCAGCGCGTGCGCGTCGTCGCGCTCGCGCCGGGCGCGACGCCCCCGCCGGAAGACGCGCGCTGGCAAACCCTGCTCGTCACGGCACGCGGCGCGCCCGTGGCGCAGGCGGCCGCCACGGCGCGAGCCGATTGCGTCGCGTCGACGCCCGATGCGTGGCTCGCATTCGCGACGATCGCCGGCGTGGCACCCGACGCGCTCGGCGGCACGCAGCTGCTCGCCGATCGCCGAGGCTGGTTGCGAGCGCGCGCGTTGCCGGGCAGCGCCGGCTGGTCGGATGCCGACCTGCTGTGCCGTTCGGACGCCACCGCACGACCAGCGGCACCCTCGGCGAACGGCGATCCGCTGACTGCGCTGCTAATGCGCGTCGACGCCGAACCCGTACGCGACGTGCAGGCCGGGCTCCCGCATTGAATAAATCCCTGAACCGCTCTTCCTACCGACTTTCACGATGAATCCGACCCGACGCCATTTCCTCGCGCAAGCAAGCGCCCTCGCCACGATCGCCGCGGCCCCCGCTGCACTGCGCGCGCAATCGGGCGCGCGGCCGCTGCTGCGCGCAGGCGACCAGAAAGGCGGGCTGCGCGCGCTGCTCGAAGCGGCCGGCGAACTGAACGGCCTTGCATACGACATCGCGTGGACCGAGTTCCCGGCCGCCGCGCCGCTTGCAGAAGCATTGAACGCGGCTGCCGTCGACTGCGGGCCGATCGGCGACGCGCCGGTGATCTTCGCGCTCGCGTCGGGTGCCCGCATCAAGGTGATCGGCGCGAACCGTTCCGACCCGTACGGCACGGCGGTACTCGTGCGGCCCGATGCGGCGTTGAAAGGCGCCGCTGACCTGAAGGGCGCGCGCATCGGCACCACGCGCGGCTCGATCGGCCATTTCGTCACGCTGAAGGCGCTCGACGCGGCCGGCCTGCCGCCCGACGCCGTGTCGTTCCGCTTCCTGCCGCCGGCCGATACGATGCTGGCGCTCGCCACCGGCTCGATCGATGCCTGGGCGACCTGGGAACCCTATACCGCACTCGCCGAAACGAGCGGCCGCGCGCGCGTGCTCGTCAACGGCCGCGGGCTGTGGTCGGGCCTCAGCTACATCGCGGCGACCGACGCGGCGATCGCGTCGAAACGCGACGTGCTGCACGATTTCCTGCGGCGTGTCGTGCGCGCACAGACGTGGTCGTACCGGCATGTCGACGCGTATTCCGCTGCACTTGCACGCATCATCGGCATTCCGCCGGCGGCCGCGAAGCTGCAGTTCGAGCGCCGCAACACGCGCTGGCTGCCGATCGACGCGACGGTCATCGCCGAACAACAGCGCACGGCCGACTTCTACCTGAAGGCGGGGCTGCTGCGCCAGCCGCTCGACGTGCGCACGACGTTCGACCCGAGCTTCCCGCTCGCATGACCGGCCGCGCGACGGTGCGTAGCCGTCCAAACGGCTGCGGCACGATCTGGCACAATCGCAATCTCGCCATCCGCCTTCAGCCAGCGTCATGCCAGCCATCGCCGAACTCTTCGTCTACCCGATCAAATCCTGCGCCGGTATCGCGCTGTCGCGCGCGCAACTGCTCGAAACGGGCCTCGCATACGACCGCCACTGGCTGATCACCGACCCCGACGGGCTGATGATCACGCAGCGCACACACCCGCGCCTCGCGCTGATCCGCACCGCGCTCGACAGCGATGCGCTCGTGCTGAACGCGCCGGGCATGCGCGAGATCCGCACGCCGCTCGACGGCGACGTATCGCCCGCCACGCCGAAAATGGCCGCGACCGTGTGGCGCGACACCGTCGACGCGATCGACACGGGCGCCGAGACGGCCGCGTGGCTCACCGAATTCCTCGGCAAGCCCACGAAGCTCGCGCGCTTCGGGCCCGACGCGCGCCGCGGCTGCAATCGCAAATGGACCGGCGAGATCGATACGCACACGCAGTTCGCGGACGGCTACCCGCTGCTCGTGATCGGCCAGTCGTCGCTCGACGACCTGAACGCGCGGCTCACCGCGAAAGGCGCGCCGGCGATCCCGATGAACCGCTTTCGCCCGAACATCGTGGTGTCGGATCTCGATGCGTACGAAGAGGATTTCGTCGAACATCTCGATACCGAAGGCGCGACGCCCGTGCGGCTGCGCCTCGTGAAGCCGTGCACGCGCTGCCCGATGCCGACGATCGACCAGGTCACCGGCGCACCCGATCCCGCGTGGCCGCACGAGCCGACCGACACGATGCAGACCTATCGCGCGAACCCGAACTTCAACGGCGAACTGACGTTCGGCATCAACGCGATCGTCGTCGAAGGCGCGGGCACGTGGCTCGAAGTCGGCCAGTCGCTGGAAGCGGAGATCGGGTTCGGCGATTGAGCCGGGCGCACGGAGCCGCTCACCCAATCACATAGTCTGCGCAGCCGGGAAGCCGCCGCATACGGCAAGCCGCTTCCCGCATCGCCATTCGCCATCACGCAGCGCGCGGCCCCGCCTCGTTCGCCGCCGGCAACCGGATCGTCACGATCAGCCCGCCGCCGGCCGCATCGGCAAGCGTCACGCTGCCTTGATGCACGCGCGCGATCTCGCGCACGATCGACAGCCCGAGCCCCGTCCCTTCGACCGTCTGCGTCTTGCTGCCGCGATGAAAGCGCTCGAACACCGCATCGCGTTCGTCCGCCGGAATGCCCGGCCCGTTGTCGATGACGTCGAGCCGCGCATGTTCGCCATCGCGCGACACGCGCACCGTAATCACCGCGCTGTCGCCCGCATAGCGGATCGCGTTGTCGATCAGGTTGCCGATCATCTCGCCGAGCAGGTCGGACTGCCCGTGCACGTCGATGTCGGCCTCGTGCTCGAAACCGAGATCGATGTCGCGCGCACGTGCCACCGGCGACCAGTCGAGCGTCGCGCTGCGCGCAAGCCGGTGCAGCGCGACCGGCTTGCGTGCGACCGCATGGCCGCTGTCCGAATCGAGCCGCGACAGCGACAGCAGTTGCTGGACGATCTTCGCGGCCTGCCGCACCGCGCCGTTCGCACGCCGCAGGTGCCCGTTCGCGCGCAGCTGCTCGTCGGGCCGCAGCGCGAGCTCGACGCCCGCCTGCACGGCCGCGAGCGGCGTCTTCAGTTGATGCGCCGCGTCGGCGAAGAAGCGGCGCCGCGCGACCTGCATTCGCTGCGTACGGCCGATGTACTGGTTGATCGACTCGACGAGCGGCGCGAGTTCGCTCGGCACCGTGCCGGTATCGAGCGGCGTCGTGTCGTCCTCGCTGCGCGCGGCGACCGTCGCCGACAGCCGGTTCAGCGGCCGCAGCCCGCGCCCGACGCCGAGCCACACGATGCCGAGCGCAAGCACGACGAGCAGCCCTTCCTGCAGCAGCGACCCCACCAGAATCTCGCGCGCGAGCGCCTGGCGCGCCTCGATCGTCTCGCCGACCATCACCCACACGATGCGCGACTGCGCGGTCGGCACGTCGTGCACCGGGATGCGCAGCGCGGCCATCCGCAACTGCTCGCCGCGATAGACGACGTCGTAGTAGCGCGTGACGAACAGCGCACCGTCGCCCGCGTCGCGCCCGAGCGGCAGCGGCAGGTCCGGGTAGCCGGTGATCGTGTGGCCGTTGTCCTCGCGGATCAGGTAGTAGATCTTGCCGCCATCGCTCGATTCGAGCATTTCGAGCGCGAGATACGGCAGGTCGACCTCGATCTCGCCGTCGTTGAGCCGCACGCCTTCGCGGATCGACTTCAGCGACGACGACAGCGTGCGGTCGAACGCAACGTGCGCGGCGCTCATCGCGCGCTGGTACGTGAGCCACGAGTCGAGCGCGAGCAGGCCGAGCAGCGGCAGCAGCAGCCACAGCGCGACCTGGGTGCGCAGGTTCGGGCGGGTCACCCTGCCTCCCGCCGTGCCGTCTCTCGGAGGGCATGCGCCCCCTCGCGGGGCAGCGAACAACCGTGAGCGCAGGGGTGGCTCATTCAGCGGTCTCCGCCTTCGCTTCCAGCAGATAACCGAGCCCGCGCAACGTGACGATCGCGATACCCGTGTTCTCGAGCTTCTTGCGCAGCCGGTACACGTAGATCTCGATCGCATCGGCGTTCACCGACTCGTCCAGCCCGAAGATCTTCTCCGACAGCGTTTCCTTGTTGATCGCGCGGCCGTTGCGCAGGATCAGCACCTCGAGCACCGAGCGCTCGCGCGGCGTAAGCGACAGCGGCTCGCCGGCGAGATGGAAGCTGCGGTCGATACTGTCGTACGAAAGCGGCCCGCATTCGACCCGCGAATGCTCGTGGCCGAGGCTGCGGCGGATCAGCGCGCGGGCGCGCGCCTCCAGTTCGGTCAGTTCGAACGGCTTCGCGAGATAGTCGTCGGCGCCGAGATCGAGCCCTTTCACGCGATCCTCGACCGAGCCGTGCGCGGTCAGGATCAGCACCGGCACCGGATTGCGCCGCGCGCGCAGCCGCCGCAGCACTTCCAGCCCGTCGAGCTTCGGCAGCCCGAGATCGAGGATCACCAGCGCGTAATCCTGCGTGCGCAGCACGTGGTCGGCCGCCTCTCCGTCCGCCATGTGATCGACCGCGAAGCGCGCCGCGCTCAACGCGTCGTTCAGCGACTGGGCAAGGTTCGGATTGTCTTCGACGAGCAGCACACGCATGGGGATTCCGGGAAGGTCAGCGACAGGCCGCTACATTACATGATCCTTTCCATGGCGACGCCTCGCGGAAACACGGGTTGCGCCGCCGGCCGGCCCGGCCGACCGTCGCTCAGCGCTCGGCGGCGGGACCGTTCCGCGTCGCGAAGCGTGAACCGTCGCCTGCGCGCCGCCGCTCGCGCAAGCCGACCGCCACCGCCAGGAACGCGACGCTCGCGCCGACCGTGACGACGATCATCGGGCGTGCGGTGCCGTCCGACAGCCACGCCAGCACGCCGCCGCACGCGGCCGTGATCGCCATCTGGATAAAGAAGAACAGCCCGGACGCCGTCCCGGCGATCGTCGTATACGGCTGCATCACCGCAAACTGGCAGGCCGGAATCGCGATCCCGACGGCAACCATCACGAAGAACATCGGAATGACGAGCGCCGCCACCGCCGCCGGCGCGATCGCACCGCCGATCCACAACACGGCGGCGCTGGCCAGGTTGACACCCGCTGCCGCCGCGATGACCGAATCGGCCTTCCAGCGGGTGCCGGTCCGCGCGAACACGTTCGAGCCGATCAGGTAGCCGAGCACGGTCAGGCCGAAGATCGCCGCATACACCGGGCCGGATACGCCCCGTTGCCGCTGGAACAGCGTCGACGATTCCGCGATGAACGGGTAGTACGTGCAGTACGCAAAACTGATGGCGAGCGAGTAGCGCATGAAACGGCGTTCGCCGAGCAGGCCCGCGTACGTTCGCAGGAGCCCCTTGCCCGGCGCTGGCCGTGCGTCGCTTTCGCGAGTCTCGGGCAGGTAGCGCAACACCATCGCCGTCGCGACCAGCCCGCCCGCCGCCAGCACGCCGAACACGCCGCGCCATCCGAGCCACTCGGCAACCGCACTGCCGGCGAGCGGCGCAATCACCGGCGACAGCGCCATGCCGGCCGAAATCCGCCCCAGCATCGTGGCCTGCATCGCGGTCGGGAAGCGTTCGCGCACGATCACCCGGCCGATCACCGTTCCGCTGCAGCCGCCCAATGCCTGGAAGATGCGTGCGGCGACGAGCGACGTGATGCCGGTCGACCACGCGCAGGCGACGCTCGCGACCACGTAGAGACACAGGCCGCCGAGCAGGACGGGACGGCGGCCGTAACGGTCGGACAACGGCCCCGACACCAGCATCGACAGCGCATAGCCGACCATGTAGAGGGTCAGCGTGAGCTGCAACTGGGCGTCGGTGCCGCGCAGCGAGTCCGCCATCGCCGGCAGCGACGGCAGGTACGCATCGATCGTGACTCGCGGCAGGCACACGACGAGCAACAACAGGAACAGCCAGCCCCGCTGGGGTAATGAACGCGTTTTCATGCAGTGTGCCCGTCTCTGGTCGGATTGATGTGGTCGACTGCAATCTAAGGTCAAAGTGATATAAGCTGAAGGGCCATTAAATCCTCCATCGACTGGACCACTATGCCGCGAGGCAAAGCCGCGATTCCGCTTGATCTGCCGTGCCCTGCCGGGCTGTCCACGGGCAGTCCGCAGTCGAAGCAGGAGTGCATCGCCGACGCGTTGCGCGACGCGATCCTGAAGCGCCTGCTGCCCGGCGACAGCCCCCTGCCGTCCAGCCGCACCCTCGCCGCACGCTGGGGTGTCGCCCGGGGCACCGTCGAAGCGGCATACGACCGGCTGTGCTCCGAGGGCTACATCGCCCGCACGCAAGGGTCGGGGTCGCGGGTATGCGCGGTGGTGCCCGACAGCTATCTGCGCGCGGCCGCGCAGTCGCGCGACAACGGCCTTCCTCCTTCCGACGCACGCCCCGCAGCAGCGCGCACGACCGATGCCGCCGTGCCGGAACAAGGCGTGCGTCCGGGCGTCCCGTTCGTCGCGCGGCTTGCCGATCCCGGCCTGCTGCCGATGCAGCAATGGAAGAAGGCGCTCGGGGCCAGCCTGCTTGCCGCGACGGCGAACGACCTCGGGGCCACGCCGGCGCAAGGCGTCGAGGGCCTGCGCGACGAAATTGCCGCGTACCTGCGGGAATACCGCGGCATCCCGTGCGACGCCGGCGACATCTTCATCACGACCGGCATCCGCCATTCGATCGACCTCGTCGCGCGCACGCTGCTCGCGCCCGGTTCGACGGTGCTGATGGAGGATCCCGGCTATGCGTCGGCCTGGCAGATTTTCACGATCGCGGGTGCAACCGTGATCGACGTGCCGGTCGATCGGGAAGGCATCGACACGGCGTCGCTGGACCGCTATCCCGAAGCGCGCGCAGCCTATGTGACACCCGCCCATCAGGCGCCGCTCGGCGTCACGATGTCGGTGTCGCGCCGGCTCGAACTGCTCGACTGGGCGCAGCGCAACCGCGCGTGGATCATCGAAGACGACTACGACGGCGAATTCAGCTACCAGACCGCCCCGCTGCCCGCGCTGAAATCGCTCGACGCGTGCGATCGCGTGATCTACTGCGGCTCGTTCAACAAGACGCTGTTCTCGGGGCTGCGCATCGGCTTCATGGTCGTGCCGGCTGAACTGCGGCCGGCGCTGTCGGCCGTGTGGCATGCGACCGCGCGCTCGGTCGGCGCGGCACCCCAACTGGCGCTGGCCCGCTTCATCGCGCACGGTGATTTTGCGAAGCACCTGCGCGCCGCGCGTCACGCCTACCGCCAGCGGCGCGACATCGTGCTCGACCAGCTGGCGAAACACGCCCGCGGACGGTACACGGTGTCCGGCGAACACGCGGGCTTTCATTTCGTACTGTGGCTGCCGCCCGGGATGGACGACGCAACGTATGTCGCGCAAGCCCATGCGGACGGCGTCGAATTGCAGCCGATCCGCGGATTCTGTCGAAGCGCCCGGTGCGCAGCAGGCGTCGTCGTCGGGTATGCCGCGCTGACAGCCGCGCACGCGCGGCACGGCGGCCGACTGCTCGGCAAGCGGCTCGCGCAACCCGCGTAGCCGCCGTTGCCATCGTTGCCGCGCCGCCGGCAACCCGTTTCCCTCCCTTGTCAGAACGTGCCGCGCGCCGCGAAACGCGTGGCCGCCGCCGCTTCGACCTCGGGAAATCCATGACACAAAGGACACGATTGTGAACCGAAATGAAAGCAGGCTGAAAGTGCGCCGCAATTAACATCCGCTGCACTCGAACAACACTAGACGTAACTGGAGGAAGACATGCCGTTTGCACCGAAACACCTCGCCGCCGCGCTGGCGGTCGTTCTGGGCACTGCCGCCGGCAGCGCAGCCGCGCAGGTTCCGGCCGGGTATCCGGGGAGCTACCAGGGCGTGATCGACGCCGCGAAGAAGGAAGGCAAGCTGATCGTCTACTCGACGACCGACACGGGCCTCGTGCGCCCGCTGATCAAGGACTTCGAAAGCCTGTACGGCGTCAAGGTCGAGTACAACGACATGAACAGCACCGAGCTGTACAACCGCTACATCAGCGAGAACGCGGCGAGCAGCACCAGCGCCGACGTGCTGTGGAGTTCGGCGATGGACCTGCAGGTCAAGCTCGTCAACGACGGCCTGATGGCATCGTACGATTCGCCCGAAAGCCCGAACGTGCCGCAATGGGCGCAGTACCAGAAGCAGGCGTACGGCACGACGTTCGAGCCGCTCGCGATCGTCTACAACAAGCGCCTGATCCCCGAGAACGAAGTGCCGAAGACGCGCGCCGACCTGATCAAGCTGCTCACGTCGCAACCGGCGAAGTTCAAGGGCAAGCTCACGACGTACGACGTCGAGAAATCGGGCGTCGGCTTCAACGCGCTGACGCAGGACGCGCACCTGAACGAGAAGGTCACGTGGGAACTCGTGAAGGCGATCGGCACGACCGGTCCGAAGCTGCAGTCGAGCACCGGTGCGATGATGGAGCGCATCTCGTCGGGCGAGAACCTGATCGGCTACAACATCATCGGCTCGTACGCGTATGCGAAAGCAAAGAAGGACAAGTCGATCGGCTACGTGTTTCCGAAGGACTACACGCAGATCGTGAGCCGCCTGGCCACGATCTCGAAGAAAGCGAAGAATCCGAATGCCGCGAAGCTGTGGGTCGACTACCTGCTCTCCAAGCGCGGCCAGACGCTGATCGCGAACCAGGCGAACCTGTACGCGATCCGCACCGACGTGACCGGCGAAACATCGGCCGCGAGCCTCACGAAGGAACTCGGCGATTCGCTGAAGCCGATCCAGATCGGCACCGGCCTGCTCGTCTATCTCGACCAGTCGAAGCGGCTCGCGTTCCTGAAGCAATGGCAGCAGGCGATCAAGAGCTGATCGGCTGACCCGCTGACCTCGAGCCGCCCGCCCCGTACCGCGCGGGCGGCTCCTTCCCCTTACCGACTTCCTTGAGGCGGCCATCCGGATGGCCGCAGGGGCGAACTCATGCTTTCAACCAGCACACGGGCAACGGCACCGGCCGTTCCGCCCGCCACCGGCCCGCGCGACGCGATTCCCGCGCTGCCGGCCAACGGCCTGCAGCCGCTCGCCGGCATGCTGCGCTGGATCGTCGTCGCGGTACTGACCGTCGCGGTCGCGCTGCCGCTCGGCTTCATCCTGTTCCAGAGCCTGCTGTCCGCGCCGTTCTTCGATGCGAACAAGACGCTCGGCATCGAAGGCTTCCGCTTCGTCTTCACCGACCCCGACTTCTGGTCGGCCGTGAAGAACTCGTTCATCATCGCCGGCGGGATGCTGTTCATCTCGATCCCGCTCGGCGGCATCCTCGCGTTCCTGATGGTGCGCACCGACCTGCCCGGCCGCCGCTGGCTCGAGCCGCTGCTGCTCACGCCGGTGTTCGTGTCGCCGATGGTGCTCGCGTTCGGCTACGTGGTCGCAGCCGGCCCGGTCGGCTTCTACTCGGTGTGGTTCAAGGAACTGTTCGGGGTGCAGAACGTACCCTGGAACGTGTACTCGGTCTTCGCGATCACGATGATCGTCGGCCTCACGCACGTGCCGCACGTGTACCTGTATTCGTCGGCCGCGCTGCGCAACCTCGGCTCGGACGTCGAGGAAGCCGCGCGCGTGACGGGCGCCCGCCCGTTCCGCGTTGCGCTCGACGTGAGCCTGCCGATGACGATGCCCGCGCTGCTGTTCGCCGGCGTGCTCGTGTTCTTTCTCGGCTTCGAAGTGTTCGGGCTGCCGCTCGTGCTCGGCGACCCGGAAGGCCACCTCGTGCTCGCGACCTACCTGTACAAGCTGACCAACAAGCTCGGCGTGCCGTCGTATCACCTGATGGCCGCGGTCGCGGTGTGCATCGTCGCGATCACGTTCCCGCTCGTGCTGCTGCAGCGCCGGCTCCTGAAGACCGCGAACCGCTTCGTCACCGTGAAGGGCAAGGCCGGCCGCGCGACGGTGCTGCCGCTCGGCGTATGGCGCTGGGTCGCGCTCGCGATCGTCGCGCTGTGGCTGATGTTGACCGTGATCGTGCCGATCTCGGGCATCGTGCTGCGCGCGTTCGTGACCAACTGGGGCGAAGGCGTCGCGCTCGCCGAGGTGCTGACGCTGTCGAACTTCATCGAGCTGTTCGAGCAGGACAACCTCGTGCGTGCGATCGTCAACACGCTCGGCATCGGCGTGATCGGCGGCGCGCTCGCAATCGGCTTCTATTCGCTCGTCGCGTTTGCCGGCCACCGCCGCAACGACTGGGCGACGAAACTGCTCGACTACCTCGTGCTGCTGCCGCGCGCGGTGCCGGGCCTGCTCGCCGGCCTCGCGTTCCTGTGGATCTTCCTGTTCGTCCCCGGCCTGCGCGAGCTGAAGAACTCGATGTGGAGCATCTGGATCGCGTACACGGTCGTGTGGCTCGCGTACGGGATGCGGCTCATCCAGAGCGCGCTGCTGCAGGTCGGCCCCGAGCTCGAGGAAGCCGGCCGCAGCGTCGGTGCAACGCGCAGCCGCGTGTCGCTCGACGTGACGCTGCCGCTCGTGCGTTTCGGCCTGCTCGCCGCGTGGCTCCTGATCTTCATGATCTTCGAGCGCGAATACTCGACGGCCGTCTACCTGCTGTCGCCCGGCACCGAGGTGATCGGCGCGCTGCTCGTGTCGCTGTGGGCGACCGGCGCCGTCGACCAGGTCGCCGCGCTTTCTGTCATCAACATCGCGATGGTCGGTGCCGGTCTCGGCGTGGCCCTGCGTTTCGGAGTGAAACTTCATGGATAAGCTCATCGTCGACGACCTGCATCTCAGCTACGGCGCCAATCCGATCCTCAAGGGCGTGTCGTTCGAACTGAAGGCCGGCGAAGTCGTGTGCCTGCTCGGCGCATCGGGCAGCGGCAAGACCACGCTGCTGCGCGCGGTGGCCGGCCTCGAACAGCCGTCCGACGGCCGCATCCAGCTCGACGGCCGCGTGTTCTTCGACGGCGCGAACCGCGTCGACCTGCCCGTCGAGCAGCGTTCGCTCGGCCTCGTGTTCCAGTCGTACGCGCTGTGGCCGCACCGCACCGTCGCCGACAACGTCGGCTACGGGCTGAAGCTGCGCCGCGTCGCACCGGCCGAACAGAAGCGCCGCGTGCAGAGCGCACTCGACCAGCTCGGCCTCGGCCATCTCGCGGAGCGCTTTCCGCATCAGTTGTCGGGCGGCCAGCAGCAGCGCGTCGCGATTGCACGCGCGCTCGTCTACAACCCGCCGGTGATCCTGCTCGACGAGCCGCTGTCGAACCTCGACGCGAAGCTGCGCGAGGAAGCGCGCGCGTGGCTGCGCGAGCTGATCGTGTCGCTCGGGCTGTCGGCCCTGTGCGTGACGCACGACCAGACCGAGGCAATGGCGATGTCCGACCGCATCCTGCTGCTGCGCAACGGCCGCATCGAGCAGGAGGGCACGCCGGCCGAGCTGTACGGCGCGCCGCGCTCGCTGTATACGGCCGAGTTCATGGGCAGCAACAACCGGATCGATGCGCGCGTCGCGGCCATCGACGGCGAGCGCGTGACGCTGGCCGGCGACGGCTGGGAACTGCAGGCGCTCGCCCGCGACACGTTCGCGCCGGGCCAGGACGCGCAGGCCGTGATCCGCCTCGAGCGCGTGCAGGTCGCCGACGGCCCGGGCGCGAACCGGCTGCAGGCCGACCTCGTCACGTCGATGTATCTCGGCGACCGCTGGGAATATCTGTTCCATTGCGGCGAGATGCGCCTGCGCGCGTTCGGTCACGTGCCGCGCGCAGCGGGCAAGCACTGGATCGAATTCCCGGCCAACGACTGCTGGGCGTTCGCGAAAGCGGGCTGACCCGGTCGCGGCGGCACGCTCGCCGCTGCGCAGGCAGTCAAGCGCGCATCCGTTTGCAACTCGCATCGGCGGGCGCTTCATGGCGTCCGACGATGGCGCGCCGCGTACCCGTTTTCAGTTTCAACCCGCCTAAAACAACCAAGGAGACACCGTCAAAAATGAAGTCACGCGCAGAACTTTCTATTCGAGCAGTCGTCCTCACCGGTTCGGCTGCAGCCGCCTGTCTCGCCGCGCCGGTCGCGCACGCGCAGTCGTCGGTCACGATATACGGGATCATGGACGCCGGCATCGAATTCGCGAACCATGCGGCACCGGAAGGCGGCAATTCGTTCAAGCTGAAGTCGGGCAACAAGAACACGTCGCGCTGGGGCTTGCGCGGCGTCGAGGATCTCGGCGGCGGGTTGAAGGCCGTGTTCCGGCTCGAAAGCGGCATCGATCTCGCGAACGGCGCGTCCGACGACGGCCCGGACTCGATCTTCGCGCGCCGTGCGACGGTGGGCCTGAAAGGCAAATGGGGCGAGCTGACGCTTGGCCGCAACTTCACCGTCACGTACGACTACATGATGCCGTTCGACCCGATGGGTTACTCGCAAAACTATTCATGGGCATCGTCGTCGATGGCCACCGGCGGCCGCAAGGACGGCATGTTCACGCGTTCGTCGAACGCGGTGCGCTACGACGGTGAATTCAGCGGCTTCAAGTTCGGCGCGATGTACGGCTTCGGCAACGTGCCGGGCAGCGTGAAGACCAGCTCGAAGTACGACGCGGCGATCGGCTACGAGGGCGGCCCGTTCGCCGCGGTGGTCGCGTTCGACCGGCAAAACGGCGCGTCCGACAGCGTGACGCCGGCCGATCCGGTCAACTACATCCAGGGGATTCATGCGGGCCTGAGCTACGACTTCGGCAACCTGAAGACGATGGCCGGCTACCGCAACTACAAGCGCACGTATCGCACGAGCGCCGCGAACCAGTTGAGCGACATGTACTGGCTCGGCGGGTCGTATCAGTTCACGCCGACGTTCTCGCTGATCGCCGCCGTGTATCACCAGAACATCAAGGGCGGCACCGATGCCGATCCGACGCTCGTGTCGATGCGCGCGCAGTACGCGCTGTCGAAGCGAACGGTGCTGTATGCGGCAGGCGCATTTGCGATCGGGCAGCATGGGCAGAAGGTCGGCGTATCGCGCGATGTCAATGGGTACGGCACCACGCAGGTCGGAGTCACGGCGGGGATTCAGCAGCGGTTCTGAATCTGACCGAGTGGCGCGGGCGGCGGTACATGTGGCCGCCCGCCTCCATTCGATGCGGCACCGGTCCTCGTGCGCCGTCGCGCATCATCCTGCGCCATTCGAGCGCGCAATACGGCATCGGATAGGCACGAAGTGCGGTCTACTACGGCAACATAGCCTTGAATCGATCGAACAGTGTAGGCGGCAGCCTGATCTCGCCATCGCTATCAACGGCAGAATCAAATATCAAGGATTCCTTAGTCCATACCAAACGGACGGCATTCGGGTACGTGTAAGTACGCTCGGCAAGCAATCGCCTGTCAGATGTCCGATAGAGTCGCAAAAGAATGCGGTCCCCAGGCAGATAGGAGTATTGCGCCGTGTAGCGCCCCCCATCGTTCCTGGAGAGTTCGGTATCAAACTGCGTCGCTCGTGCGCGGACGTGCGCATCCTGATAGTAAGAACCGGCGCAGCCCAACACAGTCACAGCTGCCACGCCCAAACCGAGTGCTCTCATTCCAGATCTCATTCGTGCGGCGCGCCCCTCTTGGTGCGCGAGGCTGTATAGGACTAAGGCTAGCGAGCCTCGCTATCAGTCAATACGCTCCGTCAACCGTCTTCTGATCCTTCCCGTGGGAGAGCGGCCGCTGCATGCCGGTCGCCGTTCAGTCTGCGCGAATCACAAACACCGGTCGAACCCGGCTATCCGTATCGCTCCAGTGCTCACCGACCTCCGACAGCGGCACCGTGCGCGTATCGATCGTCAGGCTCGCCGGCCCGGCTGCCTCGAATACGCCGCGCACCGCGGCCAGCAGGCGCGGCAGCGACACACTGCCGAGGCCGCTGCCCATCAATTCGATTGCCGTTGCCCGCAGCACCGCGCCCGGCAACAGCACGTCCGCGCCGCCGATCGAGCCGATCTGCACAAAGCGCAGCCGGCGGCCATCGGGCGTCGCTTTCGCCGCGGCAACCAGCAGCGCCTGTGCGCTGCTTCCCCACAGATAATCGAGCACGACGTCCACGCCCGCGCGGAAATGCGGCTCGAGTGCACGCGCCAGATGCGCGTCGTCCTGCTGCAGCGACACGACAGCGTCCGCGCCCGCGTTCAGCAATGCTTGAAGCGCGGCCGCGTTGCGGCCGGTCGCGATCACCTTCGCGGCGCCGAGATGCTTCGCAATTCGCACCGCCAGCCGCCCCGACGTACCCGTCGCGCCGTTCACGAGCACCGTCTCGCCCGCAACGAGCCGCGCGCGCTCCGTCAGCGCGGCCCACGACGACATCCCGGGAATCGCGATCGCCGCGGCCGTGACGTCGTCGAGCGCGTCGGGCAGCGGCACGCACCGCGTATCGGGCGCGATCGCGCGCTCGGCCATCGCGCCGAACGGTGCGGGGGCGCCGAAGAAATAGACGCGCTGCCCGTCGTCGAGACGGCCCACGCCGTCGACGCCGACGACGAACGGATAGCGTGCGTCCGACGAGTAGTGCTTGCCGGACGCACGCGCCTGCGCGATCCGGCTCAACGCAGACGCCGCCACGTCGATCAGACGGTGACCCGGCATCGCACGCGGCGCGTCGAATTCCATATGGACGGGACGCTCGCCGGCGCCCGTCACGACTGCTGCTTTCATGGTGACTCCTTGAATCGGGGATCTCGATCGACGGTTCCGTTGCGTATCAGCGTGCGTCGAGCCACGCGCGCAGCGCGGGATCGCGTACGTCCAGCACGTCGAACAGGCCAAGCGCGCGCAACGCGGGCAATGCATCGATCGTGTCGGCTTCCGCGCGTGCCCGGTCGGCCGGCGCGGCGTTCGGGTCGGTCAGTACCCGCGCGTTGACCAGGAACGCGCCGACGGTGCCCTTGCGGATCGTCGTTCCGCCGGTTTCGATCCGGTCGGCATGGTCGGGAAGCATCTGTTCGGCTCGCATCGTGTCGTACTCCGGTTGTCATCGATGGACGCAGTGTAGGCGTGCAAATTCGGCCGATCTCCGGTATAACAGCCATTCGATACCGATATCCGGCCATGTCCGATCCACTCCTGCCCGCCCGATTCATCACGTCCGACGACGGCCCGTTCGTGGTCGCCGCCGTGCTGTCGCAACGTGACCCGCGCGTAACCGCGGCGCATTCGCATGCGCGTGGCCAGCTCGTCGGCGCGCTGAGCGGGCTGGTGACGATCGGTCTCGACGATCAGGACTGGGTCGTGCCGGCGATCCATGCGATCTGGATTCCGCCGCATTGCCGGCATGCGCTGCGCTCGTTCGGGCCGATTTCCGGTTGGTCGGCGTTCGTCGCCGAAGCACGCTGCGCGGCACTGCCGGCTACGCCGCGCGCGCTCCGCACGACGCCGCTGCTGCGCGAGGCCGTGCAACGCGCGGCAAGCTGGGGCGATTCGGAACTGGATGCCGCGCAGACGCGGATCGCCGACGTGATCCTCGATGAAATCGCGTCGTCGGAGGCCGAAGCGCTGGGACTGGTGCGGCCGCAGGATCCGCGGCTGATGAAGATCACCGATGCGCTTGCCGCGGATCTCGCGGACAACCGGCGGCTGGAGGAATGGGCCGAATGGGCCGGCATCAGCGCGCGGACGATGAGCCGTCGCTTCGTTGCCGAGACGGGGCTGACGTTCGCGCAGTGGCGTCAGCAGGCCAGGTTGCTACGAGCGCTGGAGAAAATCGCCGACGGCGTGCCGGTGACGACGATCGCGCTCGATCTCGGGTACGACAACGTGAGCGCGTTCATCGACATGTTCCGACGCGCGCTGGGGACGACGCCGGGGCGGTATATGGAGGATGGGCGGGGCATCGGTGTCGCGCATCGGCAGGTATGAAGCCGTCACCGCGGAGGGCGGCCGGAAACCGCCCGCCGCTCCCGATTCGTCAATACGTCCCGTCCCCCTTCTTCACGGCCTCGCCGCCCTTCCCCTTGAACTGCGCCGCCAACCGTTCCGCACTTCTCGCCAGCAGCGTCGTATCCACACCCACCGCGACGAACAGCGCACCCGCTTCCAGATAGCGCCGCGCGGCCGTCTCATCCGCGCTCAGAATGCCCGGCGCCTTGCCGGCCGCCTTGATCGTCCGGATCGCGCCGTCGATCGCGGCCTGTACGTCCGGATGCCCCGGATTGCCGAGATGCCCGAGATCGGCCGCGAGATCCGCCGGCCCGATGAACACGCCGTCGACACCTTCGACCCGCGCAATCGCATCGATCGCCTCGAGCCCCGCCCGCGTCTCGACCTGCACGAGCACGGCCATCTCGCCGTTCGCGCGATGCAGGTAATCACCGATGCGATTCCACCGCGACGCACGCGCCAGCGCACTGCCGACACCGCGAATCCCGTGCGGCGGATAACGCGTCGCCGCCACCGCCGCGCGCGCCTCGTCTGCGCTCTGCACCATCGGCACGAGCAACGTCTGCACGCCAAGGTCGAGCACCTGCTTGACGATCACCGGATCGTTCCACGGCACGCGCACGACCGGATGCGACGGATACGGCGCGATCGCCTGCAGTTGCGCGAGGATCGTCGGCACTGTGTTCGGCGCATGCTCGCCGTCGATCAACAGCCAGTCGAAACCGGCGCCCGCGACCACTTCGGCGCTGTACGGATTCGCGAGCCCGAGCCACAGCCCGACCTGCGCGTCGCCGCGTGCAAGCGCGGCCTTGAAGACATTCGAAGGGATCTGCATCGTTCGCTCACCTCATTCGAAGTAGCACTGGATCGTCCCGAGCGGGCCGTAGTCGACACTGAACGTGTCGCCCGGCCGCGCCGCGCACGGCCGCGTGAACGAGCCGCCGAGCACGATCTGCCCCGGCTCCAGCGCGACGTCGAAGCGCGACAGCCGGTTCGCGAGCCACGCGACACCGTTCGCCGGGTGGTTCAGCACGCCGGCCGCGACGCCCGTTTCCTCGACTACGCCATTGCGCGACATGATCGCCGCGACCCAGCGCAGGTCGACGTCCTGCGGCTTCACGGGCCGCCCGCCGATCACGACGCCCGCGTTCGCGGCATTGTCGGCGATCGTGTCGAAGACCTTGCGCGGCCGCTTCGTGTCGGGGTCGATCGACTGGCTGCGCGCGTCGATGATCTCGAGCGCCGGCACCACGTAGTCGACCGCGTCGTACACGTCGAAGATCGTGCAGTTCGGGCCGGCCAGCCGCTTGCCGAGCACGAACGCGAGCTCGACCTCGACGCGCGGCACGATGAAGCGTCCGGTCGGAATCGTGCCGCCGTCGGAGAAGAACATGTCGTCGAGCAGCGCACCGTAGTCGGGCTCGTCGATCTGCGACGTGTTCTGCATCGCCTTCGACGTGAGGCCGATCTTGTGGCCCTTCAGCGCGCGGCCTTCCGCGAGCTTGAGGGCCACCCACGCGCGCTGGATCGCATATGCGTCGTCGATCGTGATGTCGGGATGGTCGAGCGAGATCTGGCGGATCTGCTTGCGCTCGCGCTCGGCGTCGTGCAGACGCTGCGCGAGCTGGTCGATGATGGCGGGTTCGAGCATGGTCGGATCGGGAATGGGGTTCAGCCGGCCCGCTTGTAGCGAGCGTGGATGTTGTTGTGCTTGTACGAGCCGCTTTCGCTGAACTCGGTCAGCTCCATCGACAGCGCGAGGTAGCGTTTCGCGTACAGCGCCGCGAAATGCGCCTTGATTGCGTCGAACAGTGCGTCGCACGCGGCCTTCTTCTGCTCGTCGGTGCGGCCCGAGCCGATCTTGAGCGTCACGTGGACGAACGCATCGTCCTCGGTGCCGTCGGCCACGCAGTAGTCCTGCAGCTCGATCGCGCGCGAGCGGATGCCGCCCGTCGGGAACACGCCGCCCTGCGCGATCAGCGTGGCGTTGATCGTGCGCAGCAGCGCGGGAATGCGCGCGTCGTCGCGGATATTCGCGGTGTATTCGACGACGATATGTGGCAT
Source organism: Burkholderia puraquae (assembly GCF_002099195.1). Lineage (GTDB taxonomy): Bacteria > Pseudomonadota > Gammaproteobacteria > Burkholderiales > Burkholderiaceae > Burkholderia > Burkholderia puraquae. The sequence goes on from NZ_NBYX01000001.1 coordinate 762,835, forward strand.
GGCTAGTCTCCTGTCGAATGCGTGGCGCAGTATTCAGGACAACGGAAAGATCGCGTTGATCTGCCCGGTACCCGAACTCGCAAAATAGTCGGTGACGATTTCGACGGGTTTATCGTAGCGATCCCAGCCGAGCAGGCCGAGCAGCATCGCCGTGTCGTGCATCCCGCCTTCGCCGTGGCAATGCGTGTTGTACTCGGGCAGCATCGCGCAGAAGGTCTTGAAATCGCCCTGCTTCCACAGCTCGACCACCCGCAGGTCGACCTGCCGGAAGAATTCTCGGCTGATCTGGTGGATCGATTCCTCGGGGCTGCCGTTGTCGTTGAAGCGGTGCGACAGCGAACCGCTCGCGAGGAACGCGACGTTCGAATCGCTCTTCTCGATCGCTTCGAGCAGCGCCTCGCCGAAGCGGCGGCTTTCGTCGAGCTGATGCCACATGCACCAGCCGGCGATCGACACGACCTTGAAGTGCTGGTCGGCGTTCATATAGCGCATCGGCACGAGCGTGCCGTATTCGAGTTCGAGGCTGTCGATCTCGTGCGCGCGCGTCGCGACCCCGCGCGCCGTCGCCGTCTCGGCGATCAGCCGGCCAAGCGCCGGGTTGCCCGGATACGCGTACTGCATGTCGCGGATGAAATGCGGCAGTTCGTTGCTCGTGTACGTGCCCGAGAACTGCGCATTGCAGTTCACGTGATAGCCGGCGTTCACGAGCCAGTGCACGTCCGACACGACGATCGTGTCGACGCCGAGTGCGCGGCAGCGCTCGCCGATCAGTTGATGGCCGCGAATCGCCGCCTCGCGGCAGCCGTGATGCCTGCCGGGCAATTCCGACAGGTACATCGACGGCACGTGCGTGATTTTTGCGGCGAGGGACAGTTTGCCCATCGTTCAAGTCTCCTGTCGGCCGGAGTTAGCGCTTTAGCGCTTACTCCAGCCCCATGCTTGGCGGTCGGCCGGAGTTAGCGCTTTAGCGCTTACTCCAGCCCCATGCTTCGCGGTCGGCCGGAGTTAGCGCTTTAGCGGTTACTCCAGCGCCATGCTTGGCCGGCGTGCCGGCTAAGGAATCATTCGTGCGGCCAGACAACCCGCGCCCGTTACACGCCCCAGCGCGGAATGTGGTGCGAACCCATCGAGATGCACACGTTCTTGATCTCCGCGAACACTTCGAAACTGTACTCGCCGCCCTCGCGCCCGGTGCCCGATTCCTTCACGCCGCCGAACGGCTGGCGCAGGTCGCGCACGTTCTGGCTGTTCACGAACACCATCCCGGCCTCGATGCCGCGCGCGAGGCGATGCACCTTGCCGACGTCCTGCGTCCAGATGTACGAAGCCAGGCCGTACGACGTGTCGTTCGCCAGCCGCAGCCCTTCCTCCTCGTCCTCGAACGGGATCAGGCACGCGACCGGCCCGAAGATCTCTTCCTGCGCGACGCGCATCCGGTTGTCGACGTCGGCCAGCACGGTCGGCCGCACGAAGTTGCCGTTGCGCAGATGGTCGGGCAGGCCCGCCGGCTTGTCCGCGCCGCCCGCGACCACGCGCGCGCCTTCCTGCTCGCCGATGCGGATATAGCCGGTCACCTTCTCCCAGTGCTGGCGCGTGATCATCGCGCCGAGATTCGTGGCCGGATCGGACGGATCGCCGACCACCAGGTTGTTCGCGCGCCGCGCGAATTCCTGCACGAAGCGGTCGTAGATCGTGCGCTGCACGAAGATCCGCGAGCCCGCCGTGCAGCGTTCGCCATTGATCGAGAAGATCGTGAACAGCGACGCGTCGAGCGCGCGGTCGAAATCGGCATCGTCGAAGATCAGCACCGGCGACTTGCCGCCAAGCTCCATCGAATACTTCTTCAGGCCCGCGCGCTCCATGATCCGCTTGCCGGTCACCGTACCGCCGGTGAACGACACCGCACGCACGTCCGGATGGCGCACCAGCGCGTCGCCGGCCGTCGCGCCATAGCCCTGCACGACATTGAGCACGCCCGGCGGAATACCGGCTTCGAGCGCAAGGCGGCCGAGCTGGTCGGCCGTCAACGGCGACAGCTCCGACATCTTCAGCACAGCCGTGTTGCCGAGCGCGAGGCACGGGGCCGTCTTCCACGTCGCGGTCATGAACGGCACGTTCCACGGCGACACCAGCGCGCACACGCCAACCGGCTGGTACAGCGTGTAGTTCAGCATCTGGTCGTCGACCGGATAGGTGCGGCCATTCATCTGCACGCACACTTCCGCGAAGAAGTTGAAGTTCTCGGATGCGCGCGGAATCAGCTGCTTGCTCGTCTGCGCGATCGGCAGGCCGGTGTCCTGCGTCTCCAGCGCCGCGAGCATCGGCACGTTCTTCTCGATCAGCTCGCCGAGCTTGCGCATCAGCTTCGCGCGCTCCTTGGCGGGCGTGTTCGCCCATTTCGGGAAGGCTTCCTTCGCGGCACGCACCGCCGCGTCGACCTCGGCCTCGCCGCCCGATGCGACGTCGGTAATGACCTCGCCCGTCGCGGGATTCAGCGTCGTGAACGTCTCGCGGCTCTCGACTTCGCGGCCGTCGATCCAGTGCTTGATGGTCATGCTCTCTCCTTGGGCGACGGGCTCAGCCGGCGCGATAGTAGTCTGCTTCGCCGACGATCGTGTTCACGAGCCGGCCAATCCCTTCGATCTCGGTCACGACCTCGTCGCCTGGCTTCGTGTCGGCCAGCCCCTCGGGCGTGCCGGTCAGGATCAGGTCGCCCGGCGAGAGCGTCATGAAGCCGCTGATGTGCTCGATCAGCGCCGGCACATCGAAGATCATGTCGCGCGTGCTGCCGCGTTGCGTCTCCTGGCCGTTCACCGTCGTGCGCAGCGTCAGGTCGCCCGCGTCGCCGATCTCGTCGCGGCTGACGAACCACGGCCCGAGCGGCGTGCAGGTGTCGCGGTTCTTCACGCGCAGGTTCGGACGGTAGTAGTTCTCGAGATAGTCGCGGATCGCATAGTCGTTCGCGACCGTATAGCCGGCCACGTAGTCGATTGCCTGCGCACGGCTCACGTTGCGCGCGGGCCGGCCGATCACGACGGCCAGCTCGCACTCGTAATGCATGTGGGTGGCATCCGCCGGGCGCACGGTGCGCGACCGGTGGCCGATGAACGTGTTCGGCCCCTTCAGGAAGATCAGCGGCTCGCTCGGCGCCTTGAACGCGAGTTCCTTCGCGTGGTCGGCGTAGTTGAGGCCGAGCGCGAACGTCGTGCGCGGCGCGACGGGCGGCAGCCACGCAACCACGTCCTCGGCAACGACGCGCCCCGTATCGAGACGGATCGTGCCGTCGCCGGCCGGTTCGGCCGCATGCAGTGCGCCGTTGTAGATCACGCGCGCCGTCTTCATCGTGTTTCCTCCGCAATCAGCGTGTGCCGCAACGTGCCGATGCCGGCGGCGGCGATCTCGATCGTGCTGCCCGCGCGGGCGCGCGGTGCGCCGCCCGCGACGCCGAGCAGCAGTACGTCACCCGCGTCGAACGACATGAAGGCCGTCACGTCGGCGATCAACGCGCGCACGGAGCGAATCAGCGTGGCCGTCGACGCGGACACGGCCACCTCGCCGTCGATCCGCACGGTCAAGCCGATCGCGTCGACATCGCCAAGCGCGGTGGCCGGCACGATGGCCGGGCCCAGCGGGCAGAAACCGTCACGGCACTTGAACCGCACGGCGGGACGGTAGTAATCGGGATGCGGCACCGACACGTCACTCGCCAGCGTGAAGCCGTGAAGGTAGTCGAGCGCCTGCTCGGCCGGCACGCGCGTCGCGCGCCGGCCGAACACGACAGCCACCGACGCGCCGATCTCCAGCGCGTCGACGCCGGCCGGCACGACGACGGCCGCGCCGTCGGCCGCATGCGTGTTGGCGGGCTTGATATACAGGATCGGCGCCTGCGGCGGGCGGCCGTAAGGCGGTGTGTTCACGGCATCGCCGAGCGCGTCGAGCGCCGCACGCTCGTTGAGCAGCGCACCGTAGACGGTACCGATGGCGACCGGCAACGGCGGCGCCGCGGCGGTCGTGCAAGACAGCTCCATGCGTCATTCCCCTGCCGCGCGTCGCGGCGCATCGTCAATAGTTAATATCTTAAGTAAACAATCAGGAGCTGGCAACCTCGATTACCCTGATACGCGAAATTCACTACCCGCGGCTGTTAAGATTGATGCGTCCCCGTCCACTGCTCACCCCGATGAACCGTACGCTCGACCATCGCAACCTGGCCATGCTGCTGCTCGAGGCCCGCGAAACGCTGATGGGCCTGTTTCGCCCTATTCTCAAGGAATTCGCGCTGACCGAACAGCAATGGCGGATCATCCGCGTGCTCGACGGCGAACCGGCGCATGCGCTCGAAGCGGGACAGATCGCGCGGCGTTGCTGCATCCTGAGCCCGAGCCTCACGGGCGTGCTGGAACGGATGGAGCGCGACGGCCTGATCACGCGCACGCGCGCGCAGGAAGATCAGCGCCGGCTGCTGGTCAGCCTGACGCCGCAAAGCAGGAAACTGGTCACGGAAATCGGTCCGCGGATCGACGAGCAGTATCGGCAGCTCGAGTCGCGGTTCGGCCAGGACGGCCTCGAAGACATCTATCGCGCGCTCGACCGGCTCATCGAGCTCGGCGGCAACACGTGATGACGGCGCCCGTTCCCGTCAACCGCGGGAACGGGCGCCGGTGCTGCGCGGGCGATCAGTGCACCGCGCCGCGTATCAGCTCGGTCACGGCAACGCCGCGCGACGTGCGCATGCATTCCTCGACGTAATCGATGAACGGCAACGGCTCGAAATCGATTTCATCGCGCACGCGGCGGTTGTCGAACACGCGATCGACCGTTGCGAACTCCCCGCAGCGCTGCAGCGCCCGGCCGATCACGCGCTCGAGTGCCGGATCGGTTCGCCCGAGCACATCGCGCACCACGAGCGGCAACTCGGCCGGCGCACACGCCACGTAGCGCGGCGCGCCCGTCATCCCCGCCGCCTCGTCCATTGCACGCACGATCTGCGCGACCTGCGGCGCCTCGTCGCCGGCCGACACGTGATACACGTCGTGCGCGAGTGTCGGCTTGACGGCCAGCAGCATCGTGGCACGCGCCACGTCGTCCACCGATACGATGTCGATACGCGTCATCGGCCGCGCGGTAAAGCGGCGCGCGGCATGCGCCAGCCGGAACATCCAGAACGAATTCGGCGCGGGCCGCGTCCCGAGCACCGTGTGGCCGACCACGTGCGACGGCCGCACCACGACGAGCGGCAGCCCGAGCGCGCGCAGGCGCTGCTCGGTCTCCGCCTTCGCGTGCAGATAGTCCGCCGCGAGCACCGCGCCCGGCAGGCCTTCTTCGTCGCGCGCGACGTCGTTCGCCGCTTCGCCCGCCGCCGCTTCCTGCACGATCCCGCCGCGGCCCGCATGCGCGTAGGCCGTGCCGACATACACGAAGCGCTGCAGGCGCGGCGCCCGTGCGAAACGTTCGGCAAAGCGCACCGCATCGGCGATGTCGGCCCGCAGGTGCGCGCCGTCAGCCGGCGACGCATGGCCCGCGCAATGAATCACATGCGTCGCGGCGGCAAGGCGCGGCGCGTCGGCGCCCTGCCACACGTCGCCGAGCGCACCGACGATTACGTTCGCATCGGTCAGGCGCGACGCCCAGTACGGCGCCAGCCCCGCGCGCAGCGCCGCCTCGCGCAGCCGCGCGACGGCGTGGCCGCGATCCTGCGCGCGCACGACGCAGACGATGCGGTCGAGCAGCCCCGCATTGACGAGCGCCGTCAGTACGGTACTGCCGATGAAGCCGGTTGCGCCGGTCAGCACCAGCCGCCCGACGTTCGCCGCCGCGACCGGTGCGCTGGCCGGCGACACGAGGCTCGTCCGCCAGTTAAGCGACAACGCGGTTTTCCAGATCAGCACGATAGTCTCCTTCGAAGAGTCGGCCGGGCAGCGCGGCGCCCGCGGTTGCGGGCTGCGCACGGCTCACCGGCCGGGCCGGGGCCTGACGCGCGCCCCGGCAGTCCCGATCGGGCGTGCGGCCCGCGATCGCGTCGATCGCGTCTCTGGCACGAGGCGGCGGCAGCCGCCGAGGACGGGCGTCCGCGGCACTGGATCGGGAAGATCCCAGTGTGGGGCCCGACCGCAGGCAAGTCTGTCCCGAAAGTTTCGTGAAAGTGTGCCGATTTGTATGCGATTGTCGGAGTCTGTCGTACCGGCCGCGCTGTCAAAACGCCGCCGCAGTCGATCGGGCCACCTTCCGAAGGTGCGATGCCGCCGTGGCCGGCCGGTTTTCCGCGGCTGGCCGCACGCGACAGATCGACGCGCCTCGCGGCCATGTCATCCCATGTCTTGAAGATCGACCCGGCTCCCATCGGCACCGCGATCGCCGGCGCGCGCGTGTTGGCGCGCGCCGGCGGAATAACCATGAATCGTCAGACGTCGTTCCATCTGAAATCGCAATGAACCCTATATGAATTTATTGCGGATTATCACTTGCGTTTCACACCAGTCTATCTAGACTGTTCAAGTCAAAACGGTCGAATGTGTCATTTTTTTGGAGACGATCACAATGCGCCTCACCATTCGTATTAATGGCAGCGAATCGGCAACCCGGAATTCCTTCGCGGTGCTGTGGGTCGATACCGACGAGGGGCTGTGGTCGCGCGAGGCACATCAGGGCATCGATCTTCCGACCTGGGGCAAGGTCCGCGACGTCGAGGGCGCAATGGCGCTCTGCGCGGCCGACGGCGGGAATGCCGTGTGCCAGTTGAAGGGACTGTCGTTCGATGCGACGCAGCGCGAACAGGGCCCCGCCGTACTCGCCGGCAATCACCCCGGCGCGTGGCGGCTGCAGGCCGTCGATCGCTGCACGAGCCAGCCGGAATATCGGGAATTCATTTCCGTCGCCCGATAGAAATAATCGATGTAATTCGTCTGCGGTTTTCGGGTTTATTCCGGTTTCAGCGATATTCATTTCGATATTCAGCATTAACGGCGCCCCATTTCGGGGCGTTTTTCATTCCCCGGTTTAAATAAATAACCGTGAACCGGGCAATTGATCGCGCACCGGGGACGGTCGGCATCGGCCGTAACGGAGATCGCGCCTCCCCGAATCGACACGCAGCGGAACGCCCATCTTTCATCGCCTGGCGCGTCGGTGAATTTCCACAGCCGTCCTGCCTTTCCCTCCCCTTTTCCGCCTTATGCCGGAAGGCCAGTACGCGTTTTTTCTCGGGGCCGGAACATACTTTCCCCACACGGCGTTTACTCATTTATTACAATCGCATTATTCAGACTGACTAGCCGCCCTTCGGCGGCCCGACCCGGCCATTGCATGAGCGTGAAAAAGAAGACCCACCCCGCCGATCCGTACGCGGCCGCGACCAAGAACCCGATGCTCGCATCGCGCCTGCCGATGTGGCGCTCGAAGCTGATCGTGATCCTCGTGTTCCTCGCATTCGCCGCGCTGATCGGCCGCGCCTTCTGGGTACAGGTCGCGAACAAGGCGTTCTACGTCGGCCAGGGCCAGAAACGCTACCAGCGCACGATCGAGCTCGACGCGATGCGCGGGCGCATCGTCGACCGCAATGGGGCGATGCTCGCCGTCAGCCTGTCGACCTATGAAATCTGGGCGAACCCGAGACAGGTCTCCGACACCGACTACCCGCAAATCTCGAAGCTGCTCGACTTGCCGCTCGTCGAGGTCAAGCGGCGCCTCGGCACCGACAAGACGTTCGTGCTGCTCAAGCGGCAGGTCGACGCGGACACCGCGGGCAAGCTCGACAAGCTCGCGATCGACGGCATCACGCAAATCGCGGATTCGAAGCGCTTCTACCCGGAAGGCGAATCGGCCGCGCACGTGGTCGGCTTCACGAACGTCGAGGACAAGGGCCAGGAAGGCGTCGAGCTCGCGGCAAATGCGCGCCTGGTCGGCACGTCCGGGCAGCGCGAGGTGATCCGCGACCGGCTCGGCCGCATCGTGTCGGACACGCGCCCGCTCGTTCCGGCGCAGCACGGCGCGACGATCGAACTGACGATCGACCGCCGCATCCAGCAGCTCGCGTTCAGCCAGCTCAAGGCGGCCGTGGTCGAGAACAACGCGGTGGCCGGCAGCGTCGTGGTGCTCGACGCGCAGAATGGCGAGATCCTCGCGCTGGCGAACTACCCGACCTTCGACCCGAACGACCGCGCGCGCCTCACCGGCCAGCAGTTGCGCAACCGCGCGGTGATCGACACCTTCGAACCGGGCTCGACGATCAAGCCGCTCGTCGTCGCGCTGTCGATCGACGAGCGCAAGGTCACGCCGAACACGATCATCAACACGTCGCCGGGCACCTACAAGATTGGCCCGGCCGTGATCCACGATACGTCCAATCACGGCTCGCTGACGGTATCGCAGGCGCTGCAGAAGTCGAGCAACGTCGCGCTCGCGAAGCTCGCACTGAACCTGCCCGCCGAAACGATCTGGAACAAATATCAGGAATACGGGATCGGCCGCGCGCCGGAACTCACGTTCCCGGGCGTCGCGTCGGGCCGGCTGCGCGGCTACAAGCGCTGGCGGCCGATCGAGCAGGCGACGATGGCGTACGGCTACGGCCTGTCGATGTCGCTGCTGCAGATCGCACAGACCTACACGGCCTATGCGGGCGACGGCACGCTGCACCCGGTGTCGCTGCTGAAGAACGGCACCGACCAGCAGACGATCGACGCGCATCGCGGCCACCGCGTGACATCGCCGCAAACGGCCGCGTCGATCCGCTCGATGCTCGAGATGGCGGTCGGCGAAGGCGGCACGGGGCGCCGCGCGCGCGTCGACGGTTACCGGATCGGCGGCAAGACCGGCACCGCGCGCAAGCAGGTCGGCGCGACCTATGCGAAGGGCAAGTACCGCGCGCTGTTCGCGGGGATGGCACCGATGAGCAACCCGCGCCTGATCGTCGCGGTGATGATCGACGAACCGCGCGGCAAGGGCTACTACGGCGGCACGGTGGCCGGCCCGGTGTTCGCGTCGGTCACGAGCGGCTCGCTGCAATTGCTCGGCGTGCCGCCCGATGCGCCGGTCGAGCCGGAAAAGACGCCGCCGGCGAAGGCCACCGCTGCGCAGAAGACAGTGGCTGCGCCGAAAGCAGCTGCGCAGGAAACGACGGCTGCCGCGCCCAAAACCACCGCGCCGCTGAAGACTGCGGCGCCGTCGAAAGCGCCGGTACGGCCGGCCGCAGCGGCAGGATGAGCGGTGCCAGTCCACGCGCCACGCCGGCCTCCGGCGCGCGTGGCACACCGGCTGCCTCTCGCCCCCACACGATTCCCCGCCATCGGGCACCGTCCCACTTTCTAGGAACGCCGCGCATCATTTGAGCGTTCCCGCTGCCGCCTCCTACAATTTTTTTGCGCATCGGGCAGCCCTGCCCGCGTGCGCGACTACAACAAAGGAGAGAGACGCATGCGATTCCACTGGAAGACGCTCGCACTGGCCATCGCGAGTGCCACGCTGGTCGGCGGAGTGCCCGCCCATGCCGCCGGCCCCGCCGACGTGAAAATCGGCTTCCTCGTCAAACAGCCGGACGATCCATGGTTCCAGGACGAATGGCGCTTCGCCGACCAGGCGGCGAAGGAAAAGCACTTCACGCTGATCAAGATCGCGACGCCGAGCGGCGAAAAGGTGTCGACCGCGCTCGACAGCCTCGCCGCGCAAAAGGCGCAGGGCGTGATCATCTGCGCACCCGACGTGAAGCTCGGCCCCGGCATCGCCGCCAAGGCGAAGCGCGCGGGGATCAAGCTGATGTCGGTCGACGACCAGCTCGTCGACGGACACGGCGCGCCGCTCCAGGGCGTGCCGCACATGGGCATCTCCGCGTACAAGATCGGCCAGCAGGTCGGCCAGGCGATCGCGGACGAGACGAAGCGGCGCGGCTGGAATCCTGCCGAGGTCGGCATCATCCGGATCGCGTACGATCAGTTGCCGACCGCGCGCGAGCGCACGACCGGCGCGGTGGATGCGCTCAAGGCCGCCGGCTTTCCGGCCGCGAACGTGATCGACGCGCCCGAAATGACGGCCGACACCGAAGGCGCGTTCAACGCGGCGAACATCGCGCTCACCAAGCATGCGAATTTCAAGCGCTGGGTCGCGTTCGGCTCGAACGACGACACGACGGTCGGCGCGGTACGTGCCGCCGAGGGGCGCGGCATTGGCGCCGACGCGATGGTTGCGGTCGGCATCAACGGCAGCCAGGTCGCGCTCAACGAATTCGCGAAGCCGAAGCCGACGGGCTTCTACGGCTCGATCCTGCTGAATCCGCGCCAGCACGGCTACCAGACGAGCATCAACATGGTCGACTGGATCACCAGGAACCAGGCGCCGCCGCCGCTCGTGCTGACGTCAGGCACGCTGATCACGCGCGACAACGAAAAGCAGGCGCGTGCCGCGCTCGGCCTGTGAGCCCGCCCAAGGAGCCGACATGACACGCACCATCCTCGTGACGGGCGCCGCCGGCGGCATCGGCCAGGCGCTGTGCCGCACCTTCCTCGCGGCCGGCGACCGCGTGCTCGCGCTCGATCGCGACCGCGCGGCGCTCGGCCGCTTCCTCGATACGCTCGGCGACGCACGCGTGACACCGGTCGTCGACGACCTGACCGACGCCGAACGACTGCGTTCAACGCTCGAATCGCATCCGCAAGCCGACGTGCTCGTCGCGAATGCGGGCACGGCGGCGTCGACCACGCTGCGCGACACGACGCCCGCCACCTGGCGCGCGGATCTCGACGCGAACCTGACGGCCACCTACGTCAGCGTCGAAGCCGTGCTGCCCGGCATGCGCGCGCGGGGGCGCGGCGCGATCGCGATCATCGGTTCGGTCAACGGCGTGCATGCGCTCGGGCATCCGGCGTACAGCGCGGCAAAGGCGGGGCTGATCAGCTACACGAAATCGCTCGCGATCGAATACGGCCGCGATGGCGTGCGCGCGAACATCGTGCTACCGGGCACCGTGAAGACGCCCGCGTGGGAAGCGCGCGTGCAGCGCAACCCGCAGGTGTTCGAGCAATTGAGGAAGTGGTATCCGCTCGACGATTTCGCGACGCCCGACGACGTCGCGCAGGCCGCGCTGTTCCTGTGCTCGCCGGCCGCGCGGATCATCACGGGCGTCGCGCTGCCCGTCGATGGCGGCCTGCTGGCCGGCAACCGCGTGATGGCGCAGGAACTGACGCTGGAGACGTTCTACCGATCGTGAAGATATCCGCAGGGCCGGCCGCCGCCCGGGCCGTCGCGCCCCGCCCGGTGCGCGGCGCGATGCCGCGCGCCGTCAATGCGAAGCCGCCGCGACCGGCTTCGTCATCCTGCCGAGCACGTGCTCGGTCATCCCGCGCGCGAGTTCGGTCTCGCCCATGAACACGGTGCCGATGCCCTCGTTCGACAGCAGCGCGGCCTCGTCGCCGCTGTTCGTGCACAGCACGACCTCGAGCGCGGGGTTGAGCGTGCGCGAGATCTCGACGATCTGCCGCACGTCGAACACGTCGGGCAGCGTGACGACCAGCATCCCGGCGCGCGCGATATGCGCCTGCACGAGCACGATCGGCTCGATCGCGTCGCCCGACACGGCGGCAACGCCTTCCGCGCGCAGCTTCTCGACGAGCTCGCGATTCTGCTCGACGACGACATACGCGATGCCGCGCTCGTCCAGCGCGTGCGCGATCCGCGTGCCGACCTTGCCGTAGCCGACGATCACGACCTGCCCGGTCAGGTGCGTCTGCGGCGTCGACATCGGCAGTGCGGCGAGCGGATCGTCGCGCGCCTCGAGCTTGCGCGCGAACGCCGAATGCTTGCGGATCCACGCGAGTGCCGGATCGATCATCGCGAACAGCAGCGTGTTCATCGCGATCGAGATCAGCGCAACCGCCAGAATCAGGCTCTGCCCCTCGGCCGACAGCAGCCCGAGCGCGCGGCCAAGCCCCGCGAGGATGAACGAGAACTCGCCGATCTGCGCGAGGCCCGCGCCGACCGTCAGCGCGGTGTTCAGCGGATAGCGGAACGCGATCACGAGCGCGACCGCCGCGAGCGTCTTGCCGATCACCACGATCGCCGCGACCTCGATCACGTGCAGCGGCTCCGCAAGCAGGATCTTCGGGTCGAACAGCATCCCGACCGAAATGAAGAACAGCACCGAGAACGCGTCGCGCAGCGGCAGCGTCTCGTCGGCCGCGCGCCGGCTGAATTCCGACTCGCGCATCATCATGCCGGCGAAGAACGCGCCAAGCGCGAACGACACGTCGAACAGCTTCGCCGCGCCGAACGCGATGCCGACCGCGGCCGCAATCATGCACAGCGTGAACAGCTCGCGCGAGCCCGTGCGCGCGACGAGCCACAGAATGCGCGGAAACACGCGCTTGCCGACCACCAGCATCAATGCAATGAACGCCGCGACCTTCAGCATCGTGACGCCGAGCGTGCCCCACACGCTGCCGCCGGCCGCGTGCACGTCGCCGGGCGGCGTGCCGCCAAGCAGCCCCGCGACGGGCGGCAGCAGCACCAGCACGAGCACCATCACGAGATCCTCGACGACGAGCCAGCCGACCGCGATGCGCCCGTTGACCGTCTCGACGAGCCCGCGCCCTTCGAGCGCGCGCAGCAGCACGACCGTGCTCGCGACCGACAGCGCGAGCCCGAACACGAGCGCCGCACCGACACTCCAGCCCCAGGTGAGCGCGAGCCCGCCGCCGAGCAGCGTGGCCACCGTAATCTGGACGATTGCGCCCGGCAGCGCGATCTTGCGCACCGCGAGCAGATCGCCGAGCGAGAAATGCAGGCCGACGCCGAACATCAGCAGCATCACGCCGACTTCGGCGAGTTGCTGCGCGAGCGACAGGTCGCCGACAAAGCCGGGTGTGCCGGGGCCGATCACGATGCCGGCGAGCAGATAGCCGACGAGCGGCGGCATTTTCAGCAGCGACGCGAAGTAACCGAAGATCATCGCGAGACCGAAACCGGCCGCGAGCAACGCAATCAGGCTGACGTCATGAGGCATCCCCCCTCCCGAGTTCTTGTAACTATTTAGTAAGGTTCAAGAACGAAAGGATAAGGGATGAGGCGGAAAAATGGCGCGACACCGCGAAAATTTCACGCGGCGGCGCGCCTTGGCGGGGTGCAACCCCGGCGAAACGAAAGGCGCCGCCCGAATGCGGCGGCGCCTTGAAGGTCATCGGACAGGCGGGGCTGGCGCCCCGCTGCCCCGTCAGCGCGACGCTTGCGGGAACCGCGCGCCGGGCGGCGGCTCGGGCCGGGTCGACGGCACGCTCTTGCGCACCTTCGCGACCTGCGCGGCCGTAATCGGCGCCCCCGTGTTGCCCCAGCTCGTGCGCACGAAGTTGGACACGTCCGCGACTTCCTGGTCCGACAGGCGCCAGCCGAACGGCGGCATCGTGAATGTCGACGGCGCGGTGCGCGTGCCCTGCAGCGCGCTGCCTTCCAGCACGACGTGGATCAGCGAGGTCGGATCGTCGCCCTGCACGACCGGGTTGCCGGCGAGCGCCGGGAACACGCGCGTATAGCCGTGGCCGTCGCTGCGGTGGCAAGCCATGCAGTTGTCGCGATAGACGGCCGCGCCAGGCTTGCTCGCATCGCCGGTCTGCAGCGCCTTCGCAGCGGCCGCGTCGTACACGTGCGGCTGCTCGCCCTGCACGCGCGGCGGCAGCGTCTTCAGGTAGCGTGCGATCGCGTTCAGGTCGTCGTCGGTCATGTGCTGCATGCTGTGGCCGACCACGTCCGTCATCCCGCCGAACGCGGCCGTGCGCAGCGTACGGCCCGTCTTCAGGAACTGCACGATCTCGGTTTCCGTCCACGTGCCGAGGCCGGTGCGCGGCTCGCCGCGCAGGCTCGTCGGCACCCAGCCGTCGATCGCCGCGCCGCCGGCCAGGAAATCCGGGCCGTCCGCGTCGGTCAGCCCGCGCTCCTGCATCGTCGGCGCGCGCGGCGTATGGCATGCGCCGCAGTGGCCGAGACCCTGCACGAGATACGCGCCGCGCGCGACCACCGGATCGGTGTACGGCGCTGCGTCGAACGGCTTCGGTGTCGGCGCGAACATCTTGCGCCAGATCCCGAGCGGCCAGCGCATCGACAGCGGCCACACGATGTCGACCGCGCGGTTCTCGTGCTCGACCGGCGCGACGCCGTGCATGAAGTACGCGTACAGCGCCTTCATGTCGTCGTCGGTCAGGCGCGCGTAGGACGGGAACGGCATGGCCGGATACATCGTGTCGCCGTTCTTGCGCACACCTTCGCGCACCGCGCGCGTGAAGTCCTCGACCGTCCAGCCGCCCAGGCCCGTTTTCGGGTCCGGCGTGATGTTCGTCGAGTAGATGCCGCCGATCGGCGTGTCGAATTTCAGCCCGCCCGCGAACGGCTTGCCGCCGCTCGCGGTGTGGCACGCGATGCAGTCGCCTGCCCGCGCGAGGTATTCGCCTCGCTTGATCAGGGCCGCGTCGGCGGATCGGGCCGCGGGTGCGGCCGCCGGGCCGGACGCCGCCGCGGGCGCTGCCGGCTGCGCGAAGGCCGCCGAGCCCGCGAAGCCGAACGCGGCCCAGGCCGCACCGGCCGCCAGCGCGCGCGACATGCGGCGCGCGACGTTGTGGTTCATCGTCCTCTTCATACGGTCACCAGCGGGGCGGGATTTTTCAGGTATTGCTCGCGGATCGCGCGTGCCGACCAGTAGGCCAGCGCCGCGATGATCCCGGTCGGGTTGTAGCCGATGCCCTGCGGCAGCGCCGATGCGCCCATCACGAACACGTTGTGCACGTCCCAGCACTGCAGGTAGCGGTTCAGCACGCTCGTCTTCGGGTCGGTGCCCATGATCGCGCCGCCGACGAGGTGGGTCGTCTGGTACGCGCGCGAATCGAAGTGCTTGCCGAATTCGCGCGTCGACACGCCGATCGCCTTCGGCCCCATCGCTTCCGCGATCTTCTTCATCTGCCCGGTCACGTACTGCGCCATCTTGATGTCGTTGTCCTTCCAGTCGAAGGTCATCCGCAACAGCGGCTGGCCGTACGAATCGCGATAGGTCGGATCGAGGTCGAGATACACGTCGCGGTACGACATGTTGGTGCCGTGCGCGTCCATCGAGATCGTGTGCGCGTAGTTGTCCTTGACCGCCTTCTTCCACGCCGAGCCCCACTGCGGCGTACCGGGCGGCGTCGCGATGCCGCTGATCGGCTTCACGCCGGCCTGGTTCACCCATAGCGGCGAGCCGCCGACGAAGCCGAGCGGGCCGTGGTCGAAGTTGTCCGCATTGAAATCGTCCACCGCGACGCCGTTGCCGCCCGCACCGATGAACGGGTTCGTGTAGGTGTCCTTGTCGAAGAACGCCTTGATCGTCGACAGGTTCTGGTACGCGAAATTGCGGCCCACGACACCTTCGCCCGAGATCGGGTCGTACGGCTTGCCGATGCCCGACAGCAGCAGCAGGTGCACGTTGTGGTACTGGAACGCGGCCACGATCACGAGATCGGCCGGCTGGTGCACTTCACGCCCGGCCGGGTCGACGTAGGTCACGCCCGTCGCGCGCTTCTTCGTGTCGTCGAGGTCCACGCGCAGCACGTGGCACTTCGAGCGCAGCTCGAAGTTCGGCGCCTGCTTCAGCGCGGGCAGGATGTTCAGGTTCGGCGACGCCTTCGAGTACATGTAGCACGCGTAGCCGCTGCAGTAGCCGCAGAAGTTGCACGGGCCCATCTGCACGCCGTACGGGTTCGTGTACGGGCCCGACGTGTTCGCCGACGGCAGCCGGTACGGATGCAGGCCGAGCGACCTGGCCGCATCGAAGAAGCGCTGCGCCGAATAGGTGTTGAGCTGCGCGGGCAGCGGGAAGTTGTCGCTGCGGTTCGCTTCGAACACGTTGCCGTCGCCGACCACCTTGCCGCCGACCTTGTACGCCTGCCCCGACGTGCCGAACACTTTCTCGGCGAAGTCGAAATGCGGCTCGAGCTCGTCGTAGGTCACGCCCGTGTCCTGGATCGTCATCCCTTCCGGGATGAACTTCTTGCCGTAGCGCTCTTCATAGTGGCTGCGCAGGCGCAGCTCTTCCGGCGTGATCCGGAAATGCACGCCCGACCAGTGCAGCCCCGCGCCGCCCACGCCCTCACCCGGCAGGAACGCGGCGAGCTGCCGGTACGGCAGTGCGGTGTCCTGCAGGCCGTGGCGGATCGACACGGTCGTCTTCGACAGGTCGAGGAACAGCTTCTTGCGGACGTTGTAGGTCAGCTCGTCGATCGTGTTCGGATACGCGCCGTCCGGATAGGTGTCGCGATACTCGCCGCGCTCGAGCGCGACGACGTTCAGGCCCGCTTCGGTCAGTTCCTTCGCGAGAATCGCGCCAGTCCAGCCGAAGCCGACGATCACCGCATCGACATGCGGTTTTTTCTCTGCGGCCATCAGCTGCGCTCCCCGTTGATCGAGACGGGGCCGTACGGATAAGGCTTGCCGTTCTGGTTGACGAAATCCATGAAGTCCGCGCGCGCGCCCGGAAAGCCGATCATCTTCCACGCGGCCATGTCGTGATTGCCGCCATGCACCGGATCGCAGAAGTAGCCTTCGCGCGTGTTCTGCAGCAGTTGACCGAAGAACACGCCGGGCGGCACGTCGTCGATCTGTGCGCTGCCCTTCTCCAGCGCGCCGAGCACGGTATCGCGCGTCGGCGCGTCGAGATCCGCGAATGCCTTGCCGTGGGTCTTCTCGCAATAGCGGTTGACCGCCGCGATGCCGAGCCGGTAGATGTCGCGCGGCACCAGCTTCAGCTGGTAGCCGAGCTCGGGCACGCCCTGCAGGAACGGCCCCTGCATGTACCAAGTGGCGCCGTGCGCATACGGCGTCTCCATCTGGCGGTCGATGAATTCGGGCGCGCCCGATTCGAGCGCACCGGGGCCTTCGGCGTCGGCCGGGATCAGCCGGTCGACCGCGGCCTGGACGAATGCCCACTCCTTCGCATCGAAAAAGGTCGGCTTGTACGGGGCGCGTTCGGCGTTGGCCGATGCGCCGGGCGCGTTGCCTGTCGTCGCGGAAGGCGACGACGAGCGCAGGTCGCAGCCAGCGACCGACGCGATCGGCACGAGCGCGACCGACGTGCGCAGGAAACGGCGGCGCGAGTTGGGTTTGTCAGGTGGCGTGGACATGGTCGGATGTTGATCGTTGGGGATCGGGGCCCGGACGCGCGCACTCCGCATGCGGCATGTCCGGCATGGCAGCCATGCCGCACGCGGCTGGCCGTCCTGTTCTTTCGTCTGTTGCGAACAACCACGATGCAGGCGCCGCCCGTGCAATGCGCGGCAGCGCCTTCATCCAGCAGCGCATCGCGCCGGTTCAGGCTGCACTGCACGGATCGGCCTCTTTGCGAGCCTTATCATCTGACAAATGCCGGCATCTGCCGGCATTTGCCCCTCATCGCTCACGACCCTCATTCAACTTAGACGCCCGGTTTGCCGACAGCAAGCGCGACGTGCACGACCCTCTTTCGGGTCCGGCGACGAGTGCGGCGAATTATATATGGAACCGGTTCCATCGAAAGGGGTATCAATGCAATTCAATCCATCGAAAATCGCAACAATTGAAAAACCCAGGAGCCGGAACGAACAAGGATCGCGTGATTACCGGCTGACGCCGACGTCAGGGAGAGGATTGATGTGTGGCGGGCTGCGCCGAAGGCTGTCTCTTTCCAGCCACGCGGAGCACCCGAGTGCGCTGATTTGCACGGCGATCTGGTAGCCTGCGCGACTCATGAGCAAACAGAAGAATGAACTGCCGGCGCCCGACGCGACCCGCATCAGCCGATTCCTCAGCTACCTGCTGCGCCACGCGCCGCAGACGATCGGGCTGCAACTCGACCCGGAAGGCTGGGCCGACATCGACGAACTGATCACCGGTGCTACCCGCTACGGGCATCCACTCGATCGCGCGACGCTCGAAATCGTCTGCGCGACCAACGACAAGCAGCGCTTCGCCCTCTCCGACGACGGCCGCCGCATCCGTGCGGTACAAGGGCATTCGACGCCCGTCGTGCAGCGCCGTTATCCACCCGTGCAGCCGCCCGAGCGCCTGTATCACGGCACCGCGACGCGCTTCCTGGATTCGATTCGGGCGCAAGGGCTGAAACCCGGCGCCCGTCATCACGTGCATCTGTCGCCGGACATCCGGACGGCGCTGGCCGTCGGCACACGCTACGGCGTGCCCGTGATTCTCGAGGTCGATGCGCAGCGCATGCATCGGCAAGGCCACACGTTCTTCGTCGCCGAAAACGGCGTGTGGCTGACCGGCACCGTGCCGGCGGAATTCCTGACGGAGATGGACCGGCCTGCGCGCTGAGACGCGCGTTCATCACGACCAGAACATCGACGCAATGGACAGCGCCAGCGCCGCGCAAAGCGGCGAGTAATACAGCGTGTCCATTCGTGCGAAACGCGACCCGCGAATCCGCTTGAAGAAGCCGACGTAACGGAAATCGCCGACGGCCCGCACCGCGAAGATCAGTGCGAGCGCAACGACCGCGAACGAGGTCGCGCCGCGATACGCGTTCGGCCCCAGCCAGCCGGCACGCACGGCAACCACGCATGCGCCGCCCAGCAACGCCGCGGCGACGGCAAGCGTGCCGATGGCGGTCGGCCGCAGCAGCGGCTCGCCGTCCTGCTCCGGGGTGGCCGCACGTTTGCCCCGCCGCCCGCCCAACGCCCAGTAGACGTGAATGAGCGCGATTGCGCAAAGCATCGGCACGCTGAAATACGCTCCGGTCATCTCGGTAAATGCCCTCGTCTCGTTGTCTTGTTGTCTCGTCATGTCGACGTGTTACCGGCAAAGATCCGGCTCGCGGCCCCGGCACGCGACACACGTGACGATACCGAAACCCGGCAACCCATGCATTGCGACGTCCGGTCGCAACCCGCCGCAACGCGTGTTGCGATGCAGTGCGCGTGCAGGCGCGCGCGGGCCGGCCGCTTGACTTCCCTCCGCGCACTACTACCCTGTTATTCCAGTACTGCAGTCGATACGCGCCTGCGCGAGATCGGCCGCACGTGCATCGTTCGCCGCATCGCGCACCTGCACGACAACGATAACGAAGGCCATGGAGGCGACTCATGCTGATCGGTGTGCCGAAAGAGATCAAGAACCACGAATATCGCGTGGGCCTCACGCCGGCCGGCGCGCACGAACTGACGCGGCACGGCCATCGCGTACTGGTGCAGCGCGGCGCGGGCACGGCGATCGGCCTGCTCGACAACGACTACACGGCCGCAGGCGCATCGCTCTGCGACGGCGCCGACGAAGTCTTCGCACGTGCAGACATGATCATCAAGGTCAAGGAGCCGCAATCGGCGGAATGCGCGATGTTGCGGCGCGGGCAGATTCTCTACACGTACCTGCATCTCGCGCCCGATCCCGAACAGGCGGCCGCGCTCGTGAAGTCCGGCGCCGTCTGCATCGCGTACGAAACCGTGACGGGCCCGGGCGGCGGCTTGCCGCTGCTCGCGCCGATGAGCGAGGTGGCCGGGCGCATGTCGATCCAGGTTGCGGCGACTCACCTCGAAAGCCCGCGCGGCGGGCGTGGCCTGCTGATGGCCGGTGTGCCCGGCGTGCCGGCCGCGCATGTCGTCGTGCTCGGCGCGGGCGTGGTGGGCACCGGTGCGCTGCAGATGGCGGTCGGCCTCGGCGCACGCGTCACCGTGCTCGACACCAACGTGAACCGGCTGCGCCAGCTTGACCTCGTCTTCGCCAACCGGATCGCGACCGTCTGCTCGAACGCGCACACGATCGACGAAGCCGTGCGAGATGCCGACGTCGTGATCGGCGCCGTGCTCGTGCCGGGCGCGTCGGCGCCGCGGCTCGTCACGCGCGACATGATCGCGACGATGCGCACGGGAGCGGTCGTCGTCGACGTCGCGATCGACCAGGGCGGATGCTTCGAAACCTCGCATGCGACGACGCACGCGGACCCGACCTTCGTCGTCGACGGCATCGTGCACTACTGCGTTGCGAACATGCCTGGTGCAGTCGCGCGCACGTCGACCTTCGCGCTGAACAACGCGACGCTCGGGCATGCGCTCGCACTCGCGGACAAGGGCTGGAAGCAGGCGATGAGCGACGATCCGCATCTGCGCGCGGGCCTGAACGTGTGCGACGGGCACATCACGTACGAAGCAGTCGCGCTGGCGCTCGGCCTGCCCTATGTGCCGGCGGCCGGCGTGCTGGCATGACGTGACCGCACGCAAGCGCCGCCGGCGGCTCGCGGCACGCGCCGCCGGCCGGGTTCACGCGCCCTTCGCGCCGCGGCGCTTCGACGCGCCGTCCGGGCCCGTCGTGCGCGCCAGTAGCGGCCTCAATTGCCCAAGCGTGCGCGTGTTCAGCACGTCGGGCCGCGTGAGCCAGCCGCGTCGCGCCTGATCGACGCCATACGCAAGATTGTCGAGTTCGTCCGTGCTGCACGCATCCGAGCCGATCGCCACCGGCACGCCGGCCTTCGCAGCCTCGCGGCACCAGATGTCCGGCAGGTCGAGCCGCCGCGGCTGCGCATCGAGTTCGACGAAGCAGCCGCGCGCCGCCGCGTGTGCGATCACACGCGGCACGTCGAGTTCGCATGCGTCGCGCTCGCCGAGCACGCGGCCCGTCGGGTGGGCGAGAATCGTGAAATGCGGATGGTCCATCGCACGCAGCATGCGCGCGGTCTGCGCGTCGCGCGACAGCTCGAAGCCGTCGCGTACCGCACCGACCACGAGATCGAGCCGGTCGAGCATCGCATCGGGCACATCGAGGCTGCCGTCCTCGCGAATGCCGGCCTCCACGCCCTTGAGCAGCACGAAATCGTCGAACGACGCATTGAGGCGATCGATCTCGTCGAGCTGCCGGGCAAGCCAGTCGAAGGAATTGCGGCCGCCGCCGGCACGCGGTGCCCGGTCGGTGATGGCAAGGTACGCGAGCCCGCGTGCGCGTGCCGCATCGGCCATCGCGCGCAGGTTGTCGCGGCCGGCCGATGCGTCGGTATGCGCGTGCAGGTCGCCGTGGACGTGCTTGCGCTCGACCAGCGCCGGCAGCGTGCCCGCGCGCGCTGCGTCGATCTCGCCGCGATCCTCGCGCAATTCGGGCGGCACGTCGTGCAGCCCGATCGCTGCGTAGACCGACGCCTCGGTCGCGCCGGCAATCCGTTCGTCGCCGCGAAACACGCCGTACTCGTTGATCTTCAGCCCGCCGGCCTGCGCGATCCGGCGCAATGCGATGTTGTGCGCCTTCGATCCGGTGAAGTAGACGAGCGCCGCGCCGAACGCGTCGGCATCGACGACGCGCAGGTCGACCTGCAACCCGCTGGCGAGCACGACGCTCGACTTCGTCTTGCCGTGCGCAAGCACGCGCGCCACCTCGCCGTAGCCGACGAACGCTTCGGCGACGGCTACCGGATCGCGAGCGGTCACGAGGATGTCGAGATCGCCGACCGTCTCGCGGCGGCGGCGAAAACTGCCGGCCGGCACGACCTTGCCGATACCCTCGATCGCGCGCAGGCGCTCGAGCAGCGGCAGCAGCGAGTGCGCCGCATCCGGCAGCAGGAAGCGTTGGGGTTCGCGTTTCAGCCGGTCGTCGATCGCCTCGAGCAGATGCGCTTCGGTTTTCGCGCCGAAGCCCGGCAGCTCGCGCACGTGCCCGCTCTTCGCTTCCGCGCGAAGCTGTTCGAGCGAATCGACGTGCAGTGCATCATGCAGCGCCTTCACGCGTTTCGCACCGAGCCCCGGCACGTCGAGCAGTTCGACGATCGCACCCGGCAGCGCATGGCGCAGCGTTTGCTGCAGTTCGCAGGTGCCGGTCGCGGCGATTTCGCGCAGCTTCGATGCGAGATCGGGCCCGATCGACGGAATCTTCCCGAGATCGTCGCCGTTCGCGATCATCGTCGGAATATCGCGCCCGTAGTCGGCAATCGTCCGTGCGGCGTTGCGATAGGCACGCACCCGGAACGGATTCGCGCCCTGGATCTCGAGCATGTCGGCAATCTCGGCGAACACGGCCGCGCACCCGGCATTGTGGATCGGCATGATCGGCGTGGCTCCCTTCCACGTGGATGGCGCCGCGCGTGCGCGACGGCGTCTGCCCGCCCGGCGGCGCATGCTGACGCCGCCGGGCGCCCGTTCATCATCGTACGCCGGCCGCCCCGTATGTGCAGCGCCGTTACGGTCGCGATGCCAGAATCAGAGGGAGGCGCGCGGCGTCGTGGCGTAATGCCGCTCGTAGATCGACTGGCAATGCGTGCAGCGTTCGGCGGTCGGGCGCGCGAGCAGGCGCTCATAGCCGACCGAGCCGTCGCAGTCGATGCATTCGCCGTAGCTGCCGTCGCGCATCCGCTGCTGGGCGCGGCCGATCGCGCGCAGCTCGTTCAGCTTCATGCCGATCAACGCATGATCGACGTCGACGAACAGATCCGCATTCGCCTCGTCGCCCTCGTCCGGCGACGCGCCGGCGAGGTCTGCGTAGGATTCCGACGCGCGCTGGTCTTCGCTCGTGCGGATGTCCGCACGCAACGTCTGCTCGCTCTCGCTCAGCCGCTGTTTCAGCGTCTGCCGTTGTTGTTCGTCGAGCGACATGGCCGTCTCTCCTGTTCCGGGTTCCGCGCGCAGCATTGCGGCGCGCAGTATCGCGCCGGTGCGCGGCGGGCAGGCGTCACCGCCGCCACCGTGTCCGGATGTGCGCCCGGAATCACGAAGCACCGGACGCATTCGACGCAGGATAAACCCATTGAACACGCGTGTGTTGACTGGAATCAGCGAGCGATGCGATACGCGTGAAGCGCTCACGGAAACTGGGGACGGATACGAAAATGCCCCGCACCGATCGCGCTGCAACGCCCGGCAGCATAGCCGCAGCGCAGCAATTCACCGCACTGTCGAACCCGTCCTTCGGTCGGCGTCACCCGCCGGTGCGATGACCGGCGTGGCTTGCCTCACCCAATGATTCGTGATCCTCAGAAAGCATTGCGCCCGATGAATCCCCGCACGACCGTCAACAGGATGATCTTCATGTCGAACCAGAAGCTCCAGTTCTGCATGTAGAACAGATCGAACTTCACGCGTGCTGCCATCGCCTCGACCTTGCGCGTCTCGCCGCGATAGCCGTTCACCTGCGCCCATCCGGTGATGCCGGGCCGCACGCGGTAGCGGTACATGTAGCAGTCGATCAGTTGCCGGTAAAAGTCGTCGTGTTCGATCGCATGCGGGCGCGGGCCGACGACCGACATCTGCCCGAACAGCACGTTGAAGAACTGCGGCAGCTCGTCGAGCGACGTGCGCCGCAGGAACGCACCGACGCGCGTGATACGCGAATCGTTGCGCGACGCCTGCCGAATGACACCCGGTTGTGCGCGATGCACGCGCATCGTCCGGAACTTCAGGATGTCGAACTCCCGGCCGTCGACACCCTTGCGGCGCTGCCTGAACAATACGGGCCCCGGCGACGACAGCTTGACCGCGATCGCCAGCAGCGACAGCAGCGGCAGCAACGGAATCAGCACGCCGAATGCGAACAACCGGTCGAATGCGAACTTCGCCCACAGCTCCGGCGCTGAGCGCGGCGTGGTCGCGAGATTGATCGCCGGCATGCCGAGCACGTCGGTCGCCGAGCGATCGACCACCGCCATCTGTCGCACATCGGGCAACAGCCGCAGTTCCACGAACTCGTCGCGCAACTCGCGGACGATGCGCTGGATCCGCCACTCGTGCGACATCGGCAGCGTGACCCATACCTCGTCGATCTCGCCGCCGCGAATCAGGTCGCGTAATGCGTTCCAGTCGTCGATCACCGGCACGCCGCCGATGCCGCCGGAGGCGGCCGGTGCGTCGTCGTCGAATACGCACGCCGCCACGAAAGGGCCCTGCGGCGCGAGCTGCATCCGCTCGACCGCGACACGCCCGTACGCCGTTGCACCGACCACCGCGACGCGGCGCTGCCGCGCACGCGGATCGTCACGCGTCAACGCGAGCGCCAGCAGCGCGGTACGCCCGAGCAGCAGCGCGGCGTCGCCGGCCAGCACCGTGCGCACGATCCAGCGTGTCGTGATCGTGCCGCCGCGGTTCATGATCCACATCGCGGCGGCCACCGTCAGCACGCTCGCGCAGACGAGCGCCACCATCGTCTGCGTCAGCGCATGCGTGCCGCCTTGTGGCGCCACGCTGCCGCGCACGGTGCGCAGGTAGCGCGGCAGCAATGCCACGGTCAACACGCACAGCAGCGCGATCGCGCCGCGCTGCGCGTCGGACAGTCCGTGCCAGGCAAGGCCCGACGACGCCTGCGCCGCGAGTGCGCCTGCCAGCACGAGCACGACGTCGGTCGCTGCGATCGCGGCGCGCCGCATCGCGTTCGTTCCACCGGACCTCGACTGCATCGTCACGCACCATGTGCCGGGAACCTGCAACGCCCATCCGGCATGCGAAGCCGAACCGGTGCGGGCCTCGCCGTCTCGCGCGTGCCCAGCAACCTGCGATAGTCGGCGCGAATCAGGTCGTAGCATTCACATGCGTGATGTTCGAGGCCGTCGCGGTCGAGCACCGTGATGCGGCCGCGGCGTTGCCGGATCAACCCGGCTTCCTGAAGGTTGCCCGCCGCTTCCGTCACGCCTTCGCGTCGCACGCCGAGCATGTTCGCGATCGTCTGCTGCGTGACGGCCAGTTCGTCGCCGTCGATGCGATCGTGCGCGAGCAGCAGCCAGCGGCTGAGCTGCTCGCTGACCGAGTGATGGCGGTTGCACAGCGCGCTGCGCGAGATCTGCGCCATCGTCGCCTGGCAGTAGTTGAGCAGCAGCCGGTAGGTCGCCGGCGATCGCTCGAATTCGGCGCGCATCACGCAGCTCGGCACGCGATAGGCCATCCCGCCGATGCGGACCTCGACCCGGTGCGACGCCGCGGCGCCACCGACCAGCGTCGCCAGCCCGACCACCCCCTCGCGGCCGACCTGCGCCACCTCGACCATCGCACCGTCTTCCATCAGGTGCTGCACCGACATCATCGACGTCGTCGGGAAATGCACGTGACGCATCGGCTCGCCGACCCGGTCGAGCATCCCGGCCTTGATCCTGACCAGTTCGAGATGCGGTGCGATGGCGCGGATGCTGTCCTCGGGGAGGGCATCGAGGATGGCATTCGCCGAGTAGCTCGAGTGAAGATGAAGCATGTCTGTATCCCTTTTATCGTCCGCGCCGCCTGCAGCCGCGTGCACGGAACTCGTTATCGCGATGCGCGCCTGGACGTTGACAGGGGTTGCGGCCACAACCCTGATTCCGACTGACCCTCGGCTTGCCGCCGCCGGATCGAATCGGCCCGTCCCATTTCGACACGCCAGCCCGAATAAGCGATTTACGTGCCAATACATGCCTATCATTAATATATGAATCACATCCGATTTAGATCGCCCCGAATAACCCGCTCAAAAACAAAAAAAGCGTCTCATTTCCGGACACTCTTCCTGGAGATGGACACTGCACCCCATTTGACTGATCATTTCCCCGGTATCGAACCGAGGCAGCCGCGCCGGTGCCGCGAGGCTTGCCGCTCATATACTTACAGCTGATTTTCAATTGTTTCCATGATGTGCCAGATCGCACTCCACCGCGGCGCCACGCATCACACGGTCGTTTGAAACTGTCTCAAATTTGAATCGACACACCAATTTCAGGCTCTGTTACCCACCGCACATTTCGAAAGCAAGCAATTGATTTATATCTACATTTCATCGATCTTCATTCGTTTGTCAAATAATGTTCAATGCCTGCCAGGCACTTTCGCCGTACGATGCGCGGTGCTGCGCGATTGATTCCCGGCCGACACCGAATGAATGTGCGGCGCCTCATTCCGTTTCCGGATGATTAATTCCGTGAAAATGAATCATTAAATCCGGATAACGTTTGCATTCATCAAAAAAACGTCAAACTTTGTGAAATGACGCAGTATGCAATTGAATGAATTCAGTGACGTGCTAGCCTTTTCGCCAGTATCGTCACTCTATTTTTGACGAACACAAGTCCGCACGAGCGTTCGAATTCCCTATTTTCGGGAGTTCGCCGCGACGGCGCGCGACCGCCACCCTACGAGGATGCGCCGTGACTCACCAGGCCCCTGACGCCGTCGCGTATGCGAACGGCATGATCGAGCTTTCCCACAGCTTCGATGCGAACCGGTTTCTCGCCGCCATCGACCGCGACGAGCTCGCGACGCTGGTCCCCCACCTTCAACTCGTTCACCTGAAATCGGGGCAAGTGCTCTGCGAACCCGGCGCAATGCTCGCCGCGGTCTACCTGCCCGTCACGACCGCGATTTCGCTGCAGTACGTGTCGTCCGGCGGCATGACGCTGGAAGTCGCGGAGATCGGCAGCGAGAGCGTGGTGTGCGACGACGTGATCGGCGGCAGCGGCCGGATGCCCTGCCGGGCCGTCGCCTGCCGCGACGGTTTCGTCTACCGGCTCGACCGGCGCGTGTTCGCCGCCGCGTTCGATGCATCGCCGGTGATCCGCCACCTCGTGTTCGTCTGCGTGCGGCTGCTGATGGCGCAGGTCTCGCAGATCACGTTCTGCAGCCGTCATCATGTACTCAAACATCAGTTATGCAGATGGTTCCTGCTCGCGTACGACCGAACCCGCAGCATCGAGATCCAGGTGACGCACAGCATGCTGGCGCAGATGCTCGGCGTACGGCGCGAAACGGTCACCGATGCCGCCGGCGAAATCCAGAAGCTGGGCCTGATCCGGCAATACCGCAGCTCGATCGAGCTCGCCGACCTCGACGGCCTCGAAAAAATGTCGTGCGGCTGCCGCGCGATCGTACGCGACGAGATGAAGCGCATCCTGTCGGCCGACTCGGGTGTGCCGGCCGCGGCGCGCGCCTGACCGGCCTGCCCGCCCGGCGCGGCGCTTCGGTTCGCGGAGTTAGTTGTTTGTAGGGTGGCGAACAGAACGCCACGTCTGCCAATGGTCTACTGATGCCGGACTGCCGGGGGGACGTCAGCGCGTATCGCGCGTCTGCCCGAGCGGACGACACCACGCACGCCGGAGCAGCACGTGAAAAACGAAATCAGAACTATCCTGAAGCACGTCGCCCATCTCGAAGCCACGATCGATTCGATCGGCGACGGGGACGACCTCTACGACGCGGGCCTCTCCTCGCTCGACACGATCCAGTTGATGCTCGCGATCGAGAAGCAATTCAACATCGAGATTCCCGACGAGATGCTGAACCGCAACCTGTTCCGCAGCGTCGACGCGCTCGCGAACACGATCGCCACGCTGCAACGCACCGAGCATTCCGCATGAGCGCGCTGCTTCCCGAACTCGCGGCCGACAGCGATTCGCGTCGGCTCGACGAGGCCGCGCATGCCGTCGCACAGATCGCCGCGCAGCACGCGGACGCAGTCGACCGCGACGCGCGCTGCCCCGTCGAGGCGATCGAAGCGATGCGCGCGCGCCGCCTGCTCGGCGCGATGGTGCCGACCCATCTGGGCGGCGCTGGCGCGTCGCTGGAAGACATTGCGTCGGCTTGCTCGATTCTCGGCCAGGCCTGCGCGTCGTCGGCGATGGTGTTCGCGATGCACCAGATCCAGGTGGCCTGCATCGTCAACCACGCGGCCGACCAGGGCTGGCACAAGCTGTTCCTGCAGCAGCTCGTGCGTCACCAATGGCTGCTCGCATCGGCCACGTCGGAAGACGGTGTCGGCGGCAACCTGCGCGCGAGCCAGTGCGCACTCGAAACCGACGGCGGCGAGTTCCGGCTGCGCAAATCCGCGCCGACGATCTCGTACGGCGACTATGCGGACGGCATCCTCGCGACCGCACGACGCGATGCGGACGCGCCGGCTTCCGAGCAGGTGCTCGTCACGCTGCTGCGCGACGGCTATACGCTTACGCGCCGCGGCGAATGGGACACGCTCGGGATGCGCGGCACCTGCAGCAACGGTTTCGAGCTCGACGCGCAGGGCGCCGCCGTCCAGTGCCTGCCGGCGCCGTTCGCGAAGATCGCCGAGGACACGATGGTGCCGGTGTCGCACATCCTGTGGGCCGCGGTATGGATCGGCGTGGCCGGCGACGCGTTCCACCGCGCGCACCAGTTCTTCCGCGCGCAGGCCCGCCAGACCGACGGCGCGCCGTCGCCCGCATCGCGGCGCATCGCCGAATCGCTCGCGCTGATGCAGGCAATGCAGGCCCGCGTCGACAACGTGCTGCGCCTCCATGCGAATGCGACGGCGCGCTCGTGGTCGGCCGGCATGGCCTGGGCCGCCGAGATCAACACGCTGAAGACCTACGTGTCGACGACCGCGCTGGAAGTCGCGCACCAGGCGATGATGATCTGCGGGATGGCCGGCTACAAGCAAGGCACGCCGTTCAGCATCGGCCGCCACATTCGCGACCTGCACGCGGCGCCGCTGATGATCAGCAACGACCGCATTGCCACCAACACCTCGAACCTGCTGCTCGCGCTGCGTCCTGCGACGCTGGAGAAACATACGTGAACGATCGCCTTGCCGTGCCCTCCGCCGCCTCCGCTCCCGCCGGCGCACCGCTCGACCGCGCGGGCGTCAACCCGCTGCGCGACGAGCTGATCGACGCGGGCCTGCTGATCTCGACCGGCATCCAGGGCCTGTTCGGCCGCAGCGAACGGTTCGAGCGCGTCGTGGGAGCGCTCGACGCGTTCGTCACGCGCATCGGCGCCGACCAGCAGGCGGAAGTGCTGCGCTTCCCGCCGGCGATGAGCCGCACCGAGTTCGAGCGCAGCGAATACATGAAGAGCTTCCCGCAGCTCGCCGGCAGCGTGCATGCGTTCTGCGGCGACGAGCGCCAGCACCAGCGCGTACTGCAGTGCCTCGATCGCGGCGACGACTGGACGGAAAGCCAGAAGCCGACCTACGTCGTGATGACGCCGGCCGCGTGCTACCCCGTCTACCCTGTCGTCGCACGCGCGGGCGCGCTGCCGGCCGACGGCCGGATCGTCGACGTCTTCTCGTACTGCTTCCGCCACGAGCCGTCGCTCGATCCGACCCGCATGCAGTTGTTCCGGATGCGCGAGTACGTGCGGATCGGCACGCCCGAGCAGATCGTGTCGTTCCGCGAGACCTGGATCGAACGCGGCACGCGGATGATCGAGGCGCTGCGCCTGCCCAATGCGATCGATCTCGCGAACGATCCGTTCTTCGGGCGCGGCGGCAAGATCGTCGCGAACAGCCAGCGCGAGCAGAACCTGAAGTTCGAGCTGCTGATCCCGATCGAGCACGACGATCGCCAGACCGCGTGCCTGAGCTTCAACTACCACATGGACCATTTCGGGCTGCTGTGGGACATCCGCACCGCGACGGGCGACGTCGCGCACACGGGCTGCGTCGGCTTCGGCCTCGAACGGCTCACGCTCGCGCTGTTCCGCCACCACGGCTTCGACATCGACGCCTGGCCGCGCGAAGTCCGCGACGTGCTGTGGGGCACGCCATGAAATTCGTATCCCGCGGCGGCGAAGACGCGTCGTTCGAGGATGTGCGCCACCGCGCGCGCCACTACCGGCCGCATCCGCTGCACAGCCAGGAGATGGTCTGGAAACAGACCAACTGCTACGTCGACATGTGGCTCGAGGTGCTCCGGTGGTGGGGCTTCAATCCGTATGCGGCGCTGCCGTTCACGATCGCGCTGGATTTCGAGGGCGACCAGTTCACGTTCTTCAAGTTTCCGCACGACGAACTGGAGCGGCTGTACGGCATCGTCGTGCAGGAACACTCGATCTACGAACCGCTCGACCAGCACATCGAGACGCAGGTCGCGCGCGGCCACCTGATGATCGTCGAGGTCGATGCGTGGTTCCTGCCCGATACGCGCGGCAGCAGCTACCGCGCGCAGCACACGAAGACGACGATCGGCATCGATGCGATCGACCGCGCGAAACAACAGATCGGCTACTTCCACAACAGCGGCTATTACGTGGCCGAGGATTTCGACTACAACGGGCTCGTGGGCGCCAGCTCGCCGATGACGCTGCCGCCGTACGTCGAATGCGCGAAGCGGCGGTTTGCGCCGCTCGACGAGCGCGCGCTGTGCGAAGCGTCGCTCGCCGCGCTGCAGCGCCACCTGCGGCGCCTGCCGGTCGTCGACCCGATCGCCGCGTTCCGGCGGCAGTTGCAGACCGACGCACGAACGCTCGCCGATTCGCCGCTCGAGCACTTCCATGCGTACTCGTTCAACTCGGTGCGGCAGCTCGGCGCGAATTTCGAACTGTTCGGCCACTACGCGCGCTGGCTGCAGGCCAGCGGCTGCGTCGGGCCGTTCGCCGAGATCCGCGCCGCGTGCGATCGCATCGCGTCCGAAGCGATGGTGCTGGAATTCCGGCTCGCGCGCGCCTGTGCACGCGGCAAGGAGGAGCGCGGCGACTCGACGCTCGAAGCAATCGAGGCCGCGTATGCGGATGTGGTCGCCTGCGCGCGACAGATCGCCTTGCCGCTGCGGCACTTGACGCCCGTGCGCAGCGACACTGCGGCACCCGTGCCGGTCATGCGGTGACGCGCACGCGTGCCCTGCCCGCGTGGTCGATGCTGGCGACGGTCGCGGGTGCTGTGCGGGAACCGCGCGACCTCCCGGCCGCCGGCGGCGGCTGGATCCCGGCGACCGTGCCCGGTACCGTTGCGCAGGCGCTCGCGCTCGCCGGCCGGCTCGACGAAGCCGAGTCGCTCGACGAGCGCGACCACTGGTACCGGATCGAACTGCGCGGACACGGGCCGCGCGTGCTGCGCTTTCACGGCCTCGCGACGCTCGCGCAAGCGTGGCTCGACGACACGCCGATCCTCCGCTCCGACAGCATGTTCGTCACGCATGACGTACCCGTATCGCTCGACGGTACGCACCGGCTGACCCTCTGTTTTCGCGCGCTCGCCCCGTACCTGCGCGACACGCGCGCACCGCGCCGGGCGCGCTGGCGCACGCGGCTCGCGGAGCCGGCGGCACTACGCGCGATCCGCGCGTCGCTGTTCGGGCACATGCCGGGCTGGTTTCCGCCGCATGTGCCGACCGGCCCGTGGCGGCCCGTCGACGTGCTCGATCCGGCCGCCGGGCCGGTTCTCGTCGATTGCGACCTGCGCGCGCGCATCGAAGGCGACACCGGCTGGCTCGACGCGGAACTGACGTTCGCCGCGCCGCTGCCCGACGCGCTCGCGGCACGGCTGTCGTGCGGCCAGCACCACGCCACGCTCGAACGTGCCGGCGCCGACCGCCTGCGCGCGAGCGTCGCGGTGCCCAGCGTGTGCCGCTGGTGGCCGCATACGCACGGCGAGCCGGTGCTGTACGACATCGCGCTGCATATCGGCGACGAGCGGCGACCGCTCGGCGCGACGGGTTTCCGCACGATCGAAGTCGACGCCGGTGCGGACGGCAAGGGCTTCGGGCTGCGCATCAACGGCGTGCCCGTATTCGCACGCGGCGCGTGCTGGAGCAGCGCCGCGCCGCTCGCGCTGCACGCGGACGATGCCACCTACGCCCGCCTGCTCGGGCACGCGCGCGACGCCGGCTTCAACATGATCCGCGTCGGCGGCACGATGACCTACGAGGCCGACGCGTTTCACGCCTGGTGCGACCGGCTCGGGCTGCTGGTCTGGCAGGATTTCATGTTCGCGAACTTCGACTACGCGCTCGACGATCCCGCGTTTGCGGACAACGTCGATCGCGAAGCCCGGCAGTTCCTCTCGCGTCACGGCGCATCGCCATCGCTTGCCGTCCTGTGCGGCGGCAGCGAGATCGCGCAACAGGCCGCAATGTCCGGGCTCGGGCCGAAGCAGCGCTTCCTCGAGCTGACCGCCGACCGGCTGGCCGGCCATGCGGCCGCACGCCGGCCCGACGTCCCGTACGTGCCCGATTCGCCCGACGGCGGCGTGCTGCCGTTCGCGCCGCGCGAACGCGTGTCGCACTACTACGGTGTCGGCGCGTACCTGCGCCCGCTCGACGACGCCCGCCGCGCGGACGTGCGCTTCGCGAGCGAATGCCTCGCGTTCTCGAACGTGCCGTGCGACGCGACGCTCGCCGAGCTCGGCTGGCCCGGCGTGCATGAGCCACGCTGGAAGGCAGCCGTGCCGCGCGATCCGGGCACGTCCTGGGATTTCGAGGACATTCGCGACCACTATCTGCAGACGCTGTACGACGTCGCGCCAGACCGGCTGCGGCGCGAGGATCCCGCGCGCTATTTCGAGCTGTCGCGCGCGGTGATCGCGGACCTGATGCGCGAAACGTTTTCCGAATGGCGGCGCACCGGCTCGCGCTGCGCCGGCGCGCTCGTCTGGCAGTTCCAGGACGTGATGCCGGGCGCCGGCTGGGGCATGATCGACGCCTTGCACCGGCCGAAATCGGCGTGGCATGCGTTGCGGCAGGTCCTGCAGCCGGTGCAGGTGCTGCTGGTCGACGAAGGCTTGAACGGGCTCGACGTGCATGTCGTCAACGAGCGCCCTGCGCCGCTGTCGGCCGCGCTCGAGCTGGTTGCGCTGCGCGACGGCCGCACGCCGGTCGCGCGCGCCGGCTGCCCGGTACGGATCGCGGCGCACGACACGGTGCGGATCGGCTCGGCCGAGCTGCTCGGACGCTTCTTCGACTGGACCTACGCGTACCGTTTCGGGCCCTGCGAGCACGACACCGTCGTCGCGACACTGCGCGCCGACGACGGCGCGCTGCTGTCGCAGGCATTCCATTTCCCGTCCCGCACGCATCCGGCCGTGCTGGCGCGCCGCGAACTCGGGCTGGAGGCGTGTGTGTCGCGCACCGGCGACACGTGGCACGTCGACATCGACACACGGCATGTCGCGCGTCACGTGCAGATCGATGCGCCGGGCTACGTGCCGCGCGACGACTGGTTCCATCTCGCGCCCGGCACGCCGGCGCGCGTCGCGCTCGTTCCGCTCGAAACGGCCGGGAAGAATGGGGCTGCGGCCGATGGGCCGCCAGCCGTGGAAATCCGGGCAGTCAACGCCGCGCGCACGGTGCGCGCCACGCAGGCCGGTTGACGCGACGCTCGCGGCTGCCGACAGCCGAGAGCGCCCCTGTCGAATCTCAGTCGGACGAGCCCGTGCCGCGCGGCCGCTCGATCCCGTATGCCTCCATCCAGCGATACAGCGTCGCACGCGATACGCCGAGTTCGCGCGCCGACGCGGCGACGCGCCCCCGCGTGCGCAGCAGTGCGGTTTCGATTGCCTCGCGCTCGATCGACTTGCGGATGTCGGCCACCGACGGAGACGCGGCATCGAGACAGTATTCGAGTTCCAGATCCTGCGCGGTAATCAGGCGCCCCTCCGTCATCACGACTGCGCGGCGCACGCGGTTGATCAGTTCGCGGACATTGCCGGGCCAGTCGTGCTTGTAGAGTGCCGTGATCGCGTCCGTCGAGAAGCCGCGCACGCGATGGCGCGCGTCGCCGCGGAAGCGTTCGAGCATGTGATGCGCGAGCAGTTCGATGTCCTTGCCACGCGCGCGCAGCGGCGGCTGGTCGATGCGCATCACGCACAGACGGTGGAACAGGTCCGGCCGAAAGCGCCCTTCCTCCATCGCGCCCCGCAGGTCGACGTGCGTGGCCGACACGATCCGGACATCGACCGGCACCGGATCGCTGCCGCCAAGGCGATGGATCGCGCGTTCCTGCAGAAAACGCAGCAGGCTCGCCTGGCTCTCGTGCGGCAGGTCGCCGATCTCGTCGAGCAGCAGCGTGCCGCCGTTCGCCGCTTCGACATAGCCGATCTTGCGCGCGTTCGCGCCGGTAAACGCGCCACGCTCATAGCCGAACAGTTCGGATTGCAGCAGATGCGGCGGAATGGCACCGCAGTTGACCGCGACGAACGGGCCGTTGCGGCGCTCCGAATGACGATGGATCGCGACGGCCGTCAACTCCTTGCCTGTCCCCGTTTCGCCGAACACGAACACCGGTGCGTCCGTGCGCGCGAAGCGCCGCACCGTATCGAACAACCGCAGCATCGCACTGCAGGTGCCGACGATGCCTTTCTCTTCCGATTCGAGCCGTTCGCGGTCGCGCGCGAACAGGCATTCCATGCCGTACGCATGGCCGACCGTATCGGCGATCCGCTGGTGCGATGCGGGCAGCGTGACGTAATCGAAGCAATAGTCGCGCAACAGCGCGCGCACGTTCGGCGAAGCCGTCTGGCCGACGTCGACGAGTGCGACCCAGACGACGTCGCGCATCGACGCGCAGGTCGACGCGATGCTGCCGATCGCATCGGCATGGCCGCCGCTCAGGTCGAGGATGCCGCAGGTGATTTCGCCGGACGTGTCGCGCAACTCACTCGCCTGCGCGACGATCGACACTTTCCAGTCACGTCGCGCCAGTTCCTTTCGCAACATGACGGACGGCGACTGCGTCCAGTAAATCAGCGGACGCTGCCCGTTACCACTCCCCGCGCCGGCGCTCTTATCGCGCGTTATTGGCATATTCATATGCGAACCATCACTTTCTCCACTCCGCGAACCGTTCGCGTGCGCTGCGGCCGGTGGCGCATGGCCGCCTTTCCGCGCTGCGTTTCCGCAGCTTTGGCGAAGATCGAAACTGCACACGGCGAGAACCCCCGGAGGTCGAGCCGGATGTCATCCGGCCTCGTTGTCATCTAACTCGAAGGGAACGCGCGGCTGCGGAGCCACGACGTTCCCGCTTTGACACGCCCCGCCATCCAGGCGGGGCGCGTCGGCAGACGAGAATGCCGTCGGCATGTGCGTCACGTCATATACGACCGTTGCGCCCGATGCTGAACCGGATGGCCGCCAACCCGCTCCCGGAATGACCGCCGCATTTCATCCGTTCCTGAATTTACACCCCGTTTCGAGATGCTCTTGTTACCAAAAGATAAACCTGAATCAGCCGGTTACGCGACCGGCCGCCCCGCGCCACGCACCTTTGATCACTGAGATTTGATTATCTATGAGCATTGCAGTCAATCAGTGGCAAATACTACTTTTCTGCAAGATGAAGGCAGTCGATTGCCTGTGATTTCCACCGAAATCCCCGGGAAAGGCCGGCACCGCATTCCGGTCGCCGCATAATCGCGCGCGCCGCCGGACAGCCGCATCGTATCGCGACGGCGCACGGCCCCCTCATCCTCCACTCGTACGTTACATGCCGTAATCAACCGCCCCGCATCGCACATCGCGTTTCGCGAAGCCCGGGCACGGCAAAGCGCGGGCCACGCGCACCGGTCGTTCTCGGGCGAATCGTCGCGGCGACGCGTGAAACCGGTCGTGCCGACACTCGCCCCCCGCAATGCAGCATGGCGGTCCGGCACGTGACGCACAGGCACGTCGTGACTGTGCCCGGCGTTCCGCCGGCGCGGATGCGGGCTGTCCGTTGTCGTCATCGGCCAGGCCACATCGCCTGATCGCAAGCGGCAACGGCGGCATGCGGACGAAGGACGTGTGCGCCATGCCGGCACGCACGATCGTGGATGAAATCGACGCGGCTGCACACGGTCGGCCTGCGCGATGCAGCCGACCGCATGCTTGCGTGTGTGCCCGGTACCGCCATGCACGATCGGCCCGTCGCGAACGCTCGCTATCTTCAAGTCCTGCCCCCGGTTCTTTATTGACATTCGATGTTGACTGGCCGCGCATCGAGGCGGGCCGCCAGGATGGGTCAATTATGAAAAAGCACCGGCCGCCGCGGTGTGTGCTACCGCACTTTGCAGCGCTCGCGCGGCGCGCCTCGGCAGCGTGTGGCCCGCCTGCCGTGCGAATCCGGAGCGTGAGTATGCTTTCGAACAGACTGGCGCACGGCGCACCCGGATGATGAGGATCGCCGCGTTGCCCGGAACGATCGCGTCCGTGCGGCACGGCGTGCCGAAGGCATCACGCGAGGACAGCATCATGGAATGGCATTGTTGTGAATTCGAACATCTGGGAGCCGTCGATCTCTATGCAATCCTGCGCGCGCGCAACGCCGTGCTGGTGGTCGAGGACGCGCACACGCATCTCGACATCGACGGCAAGGACGCGGGTGCGCTGCATGTCTATGCGATCGTGCGCGACGGCGACACGATGGAAGTCGCGGCCTACGCACGCATCCTGCCCGGCGACGACATCGACCCGGACGTCGTGATCGACAAGGTGCTGACGAGCGAGAGCCGCCGCGACGACGATACGCTCGAGCGGCTGATCGAGCGCGCCCTCACCGCCGCGCGGGCTGCGTGGCCTGACGCCGCGGTGCGCACGCACGTCCCGGCGGCACGCCAGGCGTTCTACAAGCGTTTCGGATTCCGCAAGGCCTACGGCCCGTATCTCGAACAGGGTGCGCCATTCGTCGGCCTGGTGCGGTCGACCGATCGCGCTGCAGGCGCGCTGCGCACCCTGCTGTCCCGGGCCGTTTCGGCACACCGGCCGCGCAACGACGACACGCATGCCGACAGCCGCACACACAACCGGCAGCCTGCCGACACCGGAGCCAGTCGATGACCCGCACCCTTCGCCCGGTTCCCGAGCCCGGCCTGCCGCGCATCCTGCCGGTGATTCTCGCAGGCGGCTCCGGCACGCGGCTGTGGCCGCTGTCGCGCGAGCAGTATCCCAAGCAGCTGATCGAGCTGATCTCGAACGAATCGCCGTTGTCGGCGACGGCGCGCCGCCTGAACGGCATCGCGAATGCATCGCTCGGCGACACGCTGCTGCTGGTCTGCGGCGAACAGCATCGCATCATGAGCGCCGCACAGGTGCTCGGCCGCGCGGCGCCCGCCCGCATCCTGCTCGAACCCGCCGCACGCAACACCGCGCCCGCGCTGACGCTTGCTGCACTCGACGCGAGCCAGCTCTCGGACGATCCCGTGCTCGCGGTGATGCCGGCCGATCATGTGATCGCCGACGTCGGCGCATTCCAGGACGCGATCGCGCGTGCGGCACGCTACGCGCAGGAAGGCGCGATCGTCACGCTCGGCGTGCTGCCGCGCCGCGCGGAGACGGGCTACGGCTACATCCAGGTCGGCGAGCCGCGCACGGGCCGCCACGGCGGCCACGGCGGCTACACGATCGGACGCTTCGTCGAAAAGCCCGACGCGGTGCTCGCCGAGCGCTACCTGCAATCGGGCGACTACTGGTGGAACAGCGGGATTTACGTCACGCGCGCATCGGTCTGGCTGAAGGCGATCGCCACGCTTGCACCGGAAATCCATGCGGCCTGCGAGACCGCATGGCGCGCAGGCGTCGCCGAGGATCCGTTCTTCCGGATCGATGCGGCAGCCTTCGACACGTGCCCGTCCGACTCGATCGACTATGCGGTGATGGAACGGCTCGCGGAACACAGCGAGCTCGGCATCGAAGGCATCGTGGTGCCGCTCGCGGCCGGCTGGTCGGACGTCGGCACCTGGGATGCGATCTGGGAAATCATGCCGAAGGACGATCACGGCAACGTCGCGCGCGGCCCGATCGTGTTCGAGGACACGCAGGACAGCCTCGTGCGCTCGGAGGGCCGCCTGATTGCATGCGTCGGGATGAAGGACGTCGTGGTAATCGAGACGCCCGATGCCGTGCTGGTCGCGAACAAGCACGACGTGCAGCGCGTGAAGAACGTCGTCGCGCGCCTGAAGACCGACCGGCACCCGCAGGCGAGCGAGCATCGCAAGGTGCAGCGACCGTGGGGACACTACGATTCGATCGATCTCGGCAAGCGCTTCCAGGTGAAGCGGATCGTCGTCGAGCCCGGCAAGCGGCTGTCGCTGCAGATGCACTATCACCGCGCCGAGCACTGGATCGTCGTGCGCGGCACCGCGAAGGTGACGCGCGGCGAAGAGACGTTCCTGCTCTGCGAGAACGAGTCGACGTATATCGCGGTCGGCGAAGTGCATCGCCTCGAGAATCCCGGCCGGATTCCGCTCGAAATCATCGAGGTGCAATCGGGCGAGTATCTCGGCGAGGACGATATCGTCCGGTTCGACGATCAGTATGGTCGGGCGGTCGAAGCACTGCCGCCGCAATCCGTGCAGCCTGCGTCACCCACGACACATGCACCCGTCAACATGACGGACACTGCTCGACAAACGTGAGCCGAACCGCCCGGATATGCGCGGCATCCGGCCGACGACACGTCGACCACTCAATGTAAGCCATCGCACCTAGCCCGCCGCGCGGGCATAGCACAATGCTTGTGACGCACGGAATCAGGTGCGACCGTGCGAGCGCTGGCGGTTTCGCAAATGAGGACGCAACTTACTCAATGCAAAATCATTCAGGAATACATAGTTCTACGATTCCTCATGACGAACCGATCGGACGCCACCAACTTCGCGATTCGCCGGATACCCGTTTCTTGCGGTCGGCCGCGCCACACCCGGTCGAACCAACAGCCTCGAAGATGACCAGACAAAGAATCGTTCACATTGTCGAAGCGTTTGGCGGCGGCGTGCTTTCCATGCTGGTCCATCTCGCCAACCACGCCGCAGCAGCCGGCGTCGACGTGACCGTGCTGCATTCGATCCGCTCCGAAACGCCGGTCGATTTCCCGACGCTGTTCCGGCCCGACATCAAGCTCGTCCACATCGCGATGGCTCGCGAAATCAGCATCAGGCAAGATCTGATCAGCGTGAAGGAACTGGCCGATATGCTTCGCGAATGCGACCCGACGGTCATCCACCTTCACTCTTCGAAGGCCGGTGTGCTGGGGCGT
This sequence comes from Burkholderia puraquae, assembly GCF_002099195.1. Lineage (GTDB taxonomy): Bacteria > Pseudomonadota > Gammaproteobacteria > Burkholderiales > Burkholderiaceae > Burkholderia > Burkholderia puraquae. The sequence continues at coordinate 801,432 of NZ_NBYX01000001.1, forward strand.
GCTGCCGCGAGGATAGCGACACCTCGTGCGAGGGTGCTCTATTCTCCGCATGGACTCTCGTTCTTGCGTCGTGACGTCTCCCGCGCGAAACAGCTTGCCTACCTCGGCTTCGAACGAATGGCGGCCCTCCTGGGCGGCACCATCGTCGCCTGCTCGGACAGTGAGCTCAGGGAAATCAAAGGCAGGATTCGGGCAAAAACGGCGGTGCTCGTGGAAAACGGCGTCAATGTGGCCGAGGTTCCTTCTCGTCAACCGCGGGGCGATCGAAAGATCGCGGTGGGGATGAGCGGGCGCGCGTCGTTTCAGAAAAATCATCAAGCCTTCCTGCAACTGGCGACCGATCTACGCGATTCCGACCTGACGTTTATGTGGATCGGCGGCACCCCTGACGACATCCCGGATCAGCAGGGAAACCAGGCCATTGCCTGTAGCGGATGGGTGACACGCACGCGTGCACTCGAACTGACGTCCCAACTGGATATCTACGTCCAGACATCCCGCTGGGAAGGCATGCCCGTCGCGCTAATCGAAGCCCAGGTCGCGGGGCTGCCCGCGGTGGTGACCGACGTCGTCGGCAACCGCGACGTCGTCATTCATGGTGTGACCGGCTATGTCGCGTCAAACGCCGACGAGATGGCGCGGTATGTGGCAATGCTCTGCGACGACCGCCAGCTGCGAGAGCAAATGGGGGAATCGGCGAGAAAGTTCGCACTCCATCGATTTTCCATGAACGCGATTTTCCGGCAATGGCAATCCCTCTATGGACTGAGCGCCCATTTGCGTACCGTCCATGCGCGACGGTTCGAACCTGCGGCGCCCGATCACGTCGAGGCCTGACACGCTGCCGAAACCGGATCGGGGGGCCGTGGCCTCGAGCGCGAAGCCGTCGGGACATCGCATGCATGGCCGTTATGGAACGCGCCGATAGCGCATAACGACAGACAAGCGCTGCCGTTCAGAGCGCGCGGCAAGCGCCCTGGACGCGCATCGATTTCACCGGATTTGACATGAACACTCCCCAAAAAACCAAGCAACTCGTATATAACGGCCGATTCTCCACCCAAAAGACGACCGGCGTGCAACGCGTCGCCCGGGAGCTCATCGCCGCCCTGGTCAAGGTGCAACCGCAGGGCTCGATCACGGTTCTCGTGCCTCCGCACGCCGATGCAACGGTGGACGGGACGACGACGCTCAAGGTCGGCTTTTCCAAAGGCGTGATTTGGGAACAACTGGCATTGCCGCTTTTTTCGTCTCGTAACCGCATCGTCAATCTGAGCAATTCCGCTTCCGTTTTCCTCGGCAATCAGATCATCTACATGCACGATGCCGCGGTGTTCGACACTCCTGCTCACTTTTCCCGATTGTTCCGGGCGTGGTATCGGGTCATGTTCTGGATTCTCGCGCGCACGTCCCTATGCGTGTTGACCAATTCTCGCTTCTCGCGCGATCGCCTCGCTCACCACTGTGGTGTTTCAACGGAAAAAATCAGCGTCGTGCCGCTCGGTGCTGACCATCTCGACGCCCTGGAATCGGACGCGAGCATACTGAAAACACTCTCGCTCACGCCGGGCAGATTCGTGCTGGCGGTCAGTAGCATGAATCCGACCAAGAACTTTCGCCGGCTGATCGCGGCATTTCGACAAGTCAACGACCCGTCAGTGGATCTGGTCATCGTCGGCATGCGCAATGCCGCCGTTTTCGGAGCGCAAGACGATATTGCCGCGACCGAGCAGAACATCAAGTACGCCGGATACATCAGCGACGAACAATTGAAGGCACTGTACCAACATGCCGTCTGCTTCCTCTATCCGTCGATCTATGAAGGCTTCGGCATTCCGCCGCTCGAAGCCATGCGCCAGGGTTGCCCGACCCTCGTGGGACGATCGGCGGCATTGCCCGAGGTCTGCGCCGATGCATCGCTGTACTGCGATCCCTATTCGCGTGACGATATTGCGGAAAAACTGCGAAATTTGCTGGATTCAGCCGAACTCAGAGCGGACCTGAAACGTAGGGGTTATTCGCACGCGGCGCAATACAGCTGGCGCAAAAGCGCGGAGATGATGACGCGAATATTCGATTCGCTTTGAAGCGATCGCTATGTGACGTCGGGCTCGCTCGAGCAGGCGATCACCGAGGCGACCGGGCAAAACTCGCTGGGCGTGGCCCATGCGCTACATGCCCGGCCCCGTCAGCCGCCGCCCGCTTCCGACCGCTTCATGAATGTCGCAGTTCACCGCGGCGAACGCAGCGCCGCCGGCAAGGTGCTCACGCGGTCTCCCCTGTTTCCACCGGCGCCACGTGCGCGATCCCCGTGAACTACGCCCGCTGGCGTGCCGCCGTCCGAACCGGGAAGCCGCGTGTCGTTACACGCTCGACGATCACCTTGTTCGTTCCCGTGTAGGTATTGAACACGTGCCCGGTAATATCCGCGCCAATGCTCGTCAAACGCGACAGCGCCTCCTCGACATCCGAGGCACGCGTCAAGCCACCGCGTGACACGAGCACATGCGCGTCGCAGCCCGCGCCGGCGATGCCGAGCGCATCGTTGCTCGTCAATAGCGGCGGCCCGTCGATGACGATGAAGTCGTAACTCTCGCGCACCGATGCGAGAAGCCTGGCGAATTCTGCGCCTTCGAGCAACTCGCCGGGCGACGTTTTGTCCGGCGAGCCCGCCGGCATGATCGACAGGCGGCTTCCCGCCACACGCAGCGTGACGACATCGGGCAACACCGAGCCATCGAGCACCTGGGCGAGTCCCGGGCCGCCCGCGACCGACGAAGCACGCAAGTCCGCATTGATCAGCAGCACGCTGGCGTTCGTTCCCGCCAGCAGATAGGCAAGATTCGACGACACGAAGCTGCAGCCGACGCCGGCCGTCGGCCCCGTGAACAGCAGGACCTTGCCCCCACCGCCAGGTCGGCGCTCCGCGAGGGCGACCTTCAGGCTGGCACGCAATGCGCGCACCGAATCGATGCCCGCATCATCCGGGTGCGTCGCCGCCACCGGCAACGCTGTCGAGCGAGGCCCGCCCGGTACGGCCGCCGATGCAAGCGACGACGTGACGATTGCGAGACACGGCCGACCGGTCAACCTGGTCAGTGCAGCGGGCGAATACAGTTCACGGCGATGCAGCGACAGCAGATGCACGCCTGTCAGCGCAAGGAATACGCCGGCGAACAACGCGCCCAGAACGATGATGCCGCGCTTGGGCCAGACCGGCCGGAACGGTGCGACCGCCGTGTCGACGGCAGTCACGCCCGGCGCTGCGCTGGAGATGGCGATCTCGAGCTGCTGCGCGTTGGTCAGTACCCCCGTGTACAACTGGGTGGCAATTGTCACCTGACGCGACAGTCGCACGAACTCGCGCTGTGTCGTCGGCAATCTGGCTGCCATCGCGCTCGTGTCGCGAATCTCGCGCTTCACCTGCTCGAGCTGAGCCTGCACGGTCTGGTACTGCAAGCTCTTTGGCAGGAAGCGCTGCCGGACGTCGTCCAGCGAAATCTCCAACTCGGTCTGGTGTTCCGCAAGCGTATTGAGCCGGCTGATCAACGCGGCGCCTTGTTGATCGACGTCGATCGCACCGTTCTGTGTCCGGTATCGATTCAGATCATCCTCGGCCCGTTGCAAATCGTGCTTGAGTGCCGGCAACCGCTGGCGCAACGCGTCGAGATTGCGTCGCGCGCGGTCCGTCCGAAATGCGAGATCGCGCTGCAGATACTGTTGGACGATCGCGTCGACCATCTTTTTCGCGTCGCGCGCACTGTCCGCCTGATAGCTCAGGCGAATCATCGACGGCGATTCCAGCGTCGAATCGCGATTCGGCACGACCGTCTTCAGATGCTTCGATACGTTTTCGTAGACGAGCGGCTCCGGCTGCTTGCGCACGGTGAACGCAATGCCGGGCCGAGCGCGCAACACGTCGATGCGCAATCGGCCGGCCGTCGCTTCGCCGGGAATCCTGAACGGCACCGCTTCACCCACCTTGCCGCGCGCAAGCACGGTGTTGTCGTCGTCGTAGAGCGTCCAGTTGTTCGCCTCTTCCGCGACGATCCTGAATCGCTCGCCGAGCGCATTTTTCGGCAGCAAGAATTCACCGATATCGATCCGCTCACCGCCCCACGCATAACCGGTCAGTCCCAGCGGTGCCGACGCAAGCGTGTCGTCCGCGTCGAAGCGCGACGCAACCAGCCCACCGATCAGCGGAAACCGGCTCGCGTTGCGGATATCAAGATCGGCACCGGTCGTGCCGATCGCGTTGTCGATGACCGCGCGCGAAATCAGCATCTCGCTTTCGTCGGACGCGGATGGCGAAGCCGTGATGGTTCCGGAGACATCCGACAACGAACTGATCGACGAGCCGGGCTTCGTCTGTACGCGCAAAAGCGCTTCGGCTCGATACTGCGGCGTGGCCAGCAGGGCGTACAGCACCCCCGCCGCGAACGTCGCGCCGATCGTTGCAAGGAACACGCGACGATGCCGTCTGATCGCGTGCCAAAGCTGGGCCATGCCGGATTCATCCGGCATCCGCTGTGAATCCACGATGTTTCGTGCGGTGAGTTTCATGATTTTTTTCTGAATGATGCGACCGTTCCCGATCCTGATCGCCGGCTATCGGCCAGTCGCTGAGACGATGAACACCGGACCTTGCTCCTCACTGATCGTCAGTCGACGATGTGCGATATCGACCGATGCGCCATAGAGATCGGATGCGGACGTACCTGTGACCGGCAACTGCGACAGGTCGACATCGACCGTGTTGTCAGTTTCATAGCACCAGACCACGTATTTCACGACGTTTTCGGTACGCAATTGCAGGACGGCGACACGGCGAACAGGATCCATGAAGAGTCGCGCGCCGCGGGCTTTGGCGGTAAACGAGAAAAGATGCCGAACCGCGATGTACGCCGGCAATGGCGTGTTGTCCGCGTCCAGCAAGCCGAAGTTGTGCTCCATGTTCTTCGGATCGCGGCCGTCGTTGCGCATGTCGTAATAGGCGGTGAGCCCGATCTGCGCAATCCAGTCGACGAGAAGGCGCCGTACCGTGTAGCGCGCCTGGCGTTCGCGCGCCACGGGATCGTGGCCGTCGCGGGTGTGCGCCACGTACTTGTACCCATAGGTGGGATACGACCACTCGGTTGCCCAGATCGCGGGAACACCGCGATACGTCGCGAGGTCTTGCGCGAGCGTCACATAGTCGCGCAGCGCGGTCTCCGGTGCGGTCTGCCGATACGGATGCACGCTGACCGCGTCGGGCGCGGGCTGGGACGCGCTGCCGATATCGCCCACCGCTCGAATGAAAGCCCGGTCGATCTGCTGAACGCCGCCCGTCGCAACGATTGCCTGCGGATTCGCAGCTTTGACCGCCCGGACGCTCGCCTCGAGCAGATTCCGGTATTTGACGGGGGACGGAGGTGCGAGCCAGTAGTCCTTGTGGTCCTGCTCGTTCCACACTTCGAAGCGTACCGGCAGATCGCGATAGTGTCGCGCGGCCTGCGTCGCATACTCGGCGAATGCATCGATCTGTGCAGGCGACGTCGGGGGTTGCTTCGGCGCATGCAGCGGATGCTGATAACCGAGAATGAATAGTGCGCCGAGTCCTCGCGCGCGCAGGTTCGCGACGAGCGCGTCATAGCGGGAGAAGTTCCAGCCTTGCGGCGTTTCCACCGAATCCCAGAACAGATCGGTTCGGACGAACGAGAAGCCGACATCTCGCACTGCGTCGAGCAACGCCGGATCGTCGATCTCGTGAATCGCGACACCCGAGTTCGCACGCGTGTCGAAAAAGCGTGGTAGCGCGACGAAAGGCAGCGTCGACGTCTGCGCCAGATTCGGAAGAACGAGCGCGAGTTCGTCCGAGCTGGCGGAATTCGACGCCGTCAGCACGGCCGCGGCCGCAAGCAGTGCGGCTGCCACGCATTTCGCCCGGCCCATGATGCGTATGCGTTCGATGATCATGCTCATCGGCTTCCCACCCAGGTCGACGCATGCCCCAAGCCATCGCGACTGGCCTGACGTTCGTGACCCGCATGAATTGTCAGCATGCGGATCGAGACGCCCGCGAAGAGCAGACAGCCGAGCGCTTCGAAGATATCCGTCGTCACCCCGCTCAGCAGTATGAAGAGCAGCATCAACCATGCGCGCGGATCATCCGTGCGGCTGCCTAGCACGCGCTGCGCGAACAGGAGCATGACGAGCAAGGCTCCCGCTACACCGAGATTCGCGACGACATAGAGCGCGGCGTTGTCGGAATAGCCGGTATTGAAGCCGAAGTCGGACGTGTAGTACGCCGTCGCGGACCCGAATCCACCGGCCCCTACGCCAAACCAGAGCAGGTTCGCACTCGCCATCCCGTCGAGCAGCTTCGGCCAGGTGTTCAGCAGCCGGTCCTGCATCGACGCGAGCGATCCTGTATCGGTGGCCCCCACGTTGATCGTCTCGGCGACAACCCATCCGGTGAGCGGCAACGCGATCATCAATATCGTCAGGGCGATACAGACGCGCCGGAGGCCACGCGTTTTCAGGGTGGCGAAACACAGCATCACGAGCGAAAGCGCGATGAGTGTCGTCTTGTTGGTGGTCGCCCAGATCGCGAATGCCGACATCGCGAGCAATGCCACGATGACCATCGCGTTGCGCTGGCGCGGGACGAGCCACGTAGTCAGCAGGCCGATCACGAGGCCGGTCGACGCACTGCTTCGACCGAACCCGGGCAGGCGCGGTACGGTACCGACGTAATTGGAGCTTGCCAGTTGCACATTGACGCCGTCGACGTCGATACTGCCTCCGACCCATGGCAGATGGACGAACCCGTTGAGCATGACCCCGGCACAGCAGGCCATCGCCAACGCGACGAGCGCAAACCTCAGCGCGTTCGACTCGAGCATCGCCAGCGCGTCAGGCGGCATCAACAGCACGAACAGCACCGGCGCGACCGTCCACATCCAGAAGCATGCGGCCACGAGACTGACGCCGTTCGCGAGCGAAACGCACAGCTGCGCGGCCATGAAGCTCGCAACGAGCAGGGTGCTGACACGCGGGCGCACCGCGAGACCGAACGCGATGCAGCCCACCATCAGGGCCTTCGGCAAATAGCCGAGCATCGACACGCCCACGATCGACGTGTAATAGCGGATCGCGCCGGAGAATACCTCGCTCGCGATCGCGATCATGAATGTCGCTGCCCACAGTCGGTTGATCGATCGGTTTCCGTTCATGATGCTCGATACATGTTTTAGAGCGGAGCGACGCACACGTATCGCGCGTGATACGGTTCCCGGCCTACCCTGCTGTCTCGCCAGTATAGGAGCGCGCAGCCGGGAGAAACGTTCGACAACCCACACATTCGGCGGCAGTGACGCGGCAGGTTTCCGGCCCCGGAGAACCGGCCTTCACGTCAACCGGAACGCGCCGACAGATCGAGCACGCCGACGCGTTCACGGTGAAGGACGTATGCAAGCGCGACGGCGACGGCCGTTTCGGCGATCAGCACCGCGATAGCCGCGCCACGTTCGGCAAACAGCATCGCGAGCGGAGGAAGCAACGTCACGTTCAACACACCCGACGAGATCAGGATAACGCTGAACGCCCGTTTCATCCCGAGCGGCAACATCGTTTGAACGCCGAACAGGTCGGTCATGCATGCCATGAACGGCACCAGCGCGAGGCAATGCAGCACGCCGATCGTCGGCGCAAACGAGCTGCCGTAAAGGATATGGACCGCCAGTGGCGCGCATGCATAGATCGTCGCCGACATCGCCAGCACCAGCGCACCTTGCATGACGATCAGCTTGCGCAGGAATGCGAAAGCTTCGTCACGCGCGTGATGCATCAGGTAGGTCACGTGCGGATAGGTTGCCGCCCTGAGCGGTTGCAACAAACCGACCGCGGCACGGATGAGTTTGTCACCGGCCGCAAAATAGCCCGCGGCGACGTTACCGGAAACCATGCTCAGCAGGACGGTATTGGTCGACGCGTAAAACGAGATCGACGTCGAGGCGAGGAACACCTGAAAGCCGCCTTTCAACGCTTCGACGATGTCGGAAAGTCGCACCTGAACGCGCTCGACCTCGCGATGGAAAAACAGGTATGCCAGCAGCGTGATCCCGCACAGCAACGGCACGGCCGTATTGATCGCGACTGCATGCAGGAGGTCGTCCTCCGTGCGCACCCACAGGAAGATGGCGGCGACACTGAGTACCCGGTACACCACCACCGTCACGCTATAGACGCTCAGTTTCTGAATACCCTGAAAATACCAGCCCGGCGTCAGCGCGGCACCGATCGCCATCCCGAAACCGATCAGCAGCGCTCTGCGCTCCGCGGCAAAATGCGGAATGAGCATGGTCAGCGCGACGAGCAACCCGAAGCCGGCGACGGTAATCGTCCATTGGGCGCAAACCGTCGTCCAGAAAATGCGCGACCGCTCCATCCTGTCGTTTGCGAGGGCGACACGTGGCGTTGCCGTCAGGTCGAAACTATAGTTCGCGAGATTGATGAAATACGTCGTCACCGCAAGCACGAACGATAGCCGGCCGTACTCTTGGGGGCCGAGTACGCGGGTCAGGAGCGGCAACGTGACGAGCGGCACGACGTACGTCGAGATTTGCAGCGCAAACAACAACGCAAAATTTTTTCGAACGGCGGTCATCGTGCTAGCTGGGCAGAGAGGAAACAGTGCATCGACTGTCAATGTGCCCACGTGCGCGATACATCCCCGCCGATACCGAGCGCGGCATACAGCGACGCTGCATAGCGGTCGACCGAGTAGCGTGACCAGTCGTAGCGACGCTGCTCGTTGTCGAGGTGCACCCGCAGTTCGACGAGCGCGCGTGCCAGGTCGTCGGCCGTGTTCCGGTAGCGAATCTTGTTGCCGAGATCGTCTCCGAAGGTCGACAGGCTTCCAATGTCGTGCACGAGCGCCGGCAGGCCCAGCATTGCCGCTTCGACGATCACGAGAGGCGCGTTTTCCACCCAGATGGAAGGCAGTACGATCGCATCATGCGTCGGCAGCGTGGCAAACAGGGTTACATGATCGAGACGCCCGGCAAAGCGCAGCCGCCCCGACTCCACAAGTGCTGCGTGATGTTGCTCGAGGCTGCCGCGCTCCGGTCCGTCACCATAGACCGTCAACGACGCAATCGCGTCGCCGGGCGATTCACCCATGAGCGCGAGAAACTGGGCAAGACCCTTGTCCGCCTCCAGGCGACCGACGAACGCGAGATCGAGACGGCCGCTCCTCGCAGGCTTCGGTGTACGGGGAACCAGCGTCGTATCGATCGGATTCGGCAGCAGTGTCGCCGGTGTCCGACCGAATCGTGCGATCAGGTCGCGCATGAACGGACTCGGGCAGAGAATCTCGTCGAACAGGCCGAGCGGGTCGAAAAGCGCATTGACCGCATGCCAATGCAGCTTCTTCGCGACATCGTGAAGAAAGCCGCGCGGGCTGGCGGTGAGAACGATACGCCTGCCGCGACTTAATTGGTCGAGCGATAGCGGTTGCGCGCGCCCTCCCGGGTAGACCATCAGACTCGGGTTGTAGAACACCAGGTGGTAGTCGTGCGCGGTCATGTATAAACGGCACTCCGAGCGCCGTTTGTAGCGCCCGAGCACGGGCAGGATCGCGCTCGACAGCAGGTTGTGGTAATTGTGTACGAGGATCCGTTGCGGGCGAAACCGCTTGAGCAGCGTGTCGAGCGCACGTGCGGCAGCAGGTGACCACGCGCGCGCGCGATGACAGTTCTCGACATCGATCAGCGTGCGCTCGTCGAACGTTTCGACCTCGACGTCATTGCGCGCGCGAAGCACGTCGACTGACAGCCGGTACACTTCCTCGGCCCCGCCCTTGCGAACGAAATCGTTGACGACCAGTACACGCATCACGACCGCCCCGAATGGCACGTCGCCTGCGGCGCGTGGCGTTTGCATGTTGTCCGGCATCCACGGCGGTTTCTTTGCATCCACATTCCTGAGCAGCCTCATGACGCCGGCACCGTCGAAAACGGGCGACGCGAGAAATAGACACCGCCAAGATACAGTGCCGGAAACCGGGGATCTGTTCGCACGGTCACTTTCGGACGGTTTCAACCGGTCACCGGCACACGGGGCGTGTTCCGCCCCGCCCGCAACCTGGGCGTCGTCCAGCCGCGTTCAAATGCGGCGGCGTGTACCCGAACGCTACGGCGTCGCCCGTTCGGCTTCCGCTTTCGGCCTTGCCCTCGAGACCGGCTCCGCCGGCGCATGCCAGCCGGAAAGCAGCGCGGCGCAGCGGTCGACCACGTACTGCGCAGCGGCATCGCTGTGCAACGAATGGTCGAGCGCGTCCTGCGTATCGACCGATACGTTCGACAAACGCGCGAACGCACCGGACATCGGACCGAAATGCCGGACCACGACATCGACGCCCGGATCGAACGTGCCGTAGAGGAGATGCGCCTGGATGCCGCGTGCAGACATGTCGTGCAGCATCCCTCGCGGCGTATCCTTGTCCGGCGCACACCCCATGCGCTCCATGCAGCTCTTGATCGGGACCGTCGCGAAGTCGGCGACGAAACGAATCAACGCACGCAGCACCGGACGCGGATCACGACCCTCGAGCAGCACCCGGCGCCACTTGCCGACGCTGCGCAATGAAGCGACATAACCGCGCATCGAATTGGTCTGGTTGTTGACGACATCCGCCAGTGTCTGTCCGCGCGGCCAGACAAACACCGGGAGATTGATCGTGATCGCGCCGGCAAGTGCGCCCCGCGCGGCGGCATGAAGCGACGCGTACGCACCGGAGCAGATTCCGAACGTGACGATCCGGTGGTGACCAGCCTCTTTCAGCCAGCGCGCGGCGCAGATCATGTCGTCGATCATCTGGTCCGAATACGGAATATCCGATTGATCGTCACGCGCACGCTGACTGCTGTCGCCGATCCCACTCGAATCGAAGCGCAGACTGCGGATGCCGCGCGCGGCGAGCGACCGCGCCAGGCGCACAGCAAGCCGCCCGTCGGCCGTACGCGGGTTGGCGGCGGTATTGGCGATAAGCAGCGTGGGGGCCGCCAGACGCATGGCGTCGTCGGCTGGCTCGCACAGCACCCCGATCAGTTGCTGCGTCCCCATGCGAATCACGCGCTCGACACTGCCGTTCCCGGTCAGGACGACATCGGAAACGTGCTGGCGCGTGGAAGTTCGTACGTCCGCGTCAGGATCGTCGTCGATCCAGTTCCCGATCGTGTCGAGCAACGCATTCGGCAGCCGGGAACGGTGCGGTTCGCACATGACGGCCGCCCAGTCGGAACATGTGTGGATACTGACCGCGACGCCACGCGAGCGCAGCGTGTCCGACAACGCCGAACCATCGCCGTACGGCGTATCGACGAGCAGCGCGCGCGCGGGCAACTCGCGCAACTGGCCAGCGGCCTGGCACAGGTCGATACCCCGGAGTGCGCCGAGGAGATCGTCGGGATACGCATGGCCGAGCACCTTGAACGGCCGTTCGTCACGAACCGCCTCCCGCACGGTCGGCGGCAGGTTATCGAGCCAGCGTTGCGCGACGAGCGAGAGCTCGCGCACGTAGCCGCGACCACGCACAACGGGGGCAAGTGCGATGAAACGCGTGATTCCGGACAGGCCGTCCGAAGCGAGAAGCGCCAATGGCGCACCGGCGCGTACACCGATGAGCGTCAGGCTATCCAGCACGGCGTTGTCGCGCAAGGTCCGGACGGCATGCCGCACGCTTGCGAGCATGTTCTCGAAACGTTCGGGATCCTGTTCGTCGCCAAGCGAATCGCCACTCGCCGGATAGTGAAAGCGTAGAACCGGAAAACCACGGTCGGCAAGGTATTCCGCAATTGAGCGAACAAGCTTGTGCAGCCAGAGCGCCTCATGGCCGAGCGGCTCGCAAATGACGACGCCGTGTGGTCGAGTGCCCTCGTGAAGCCAGCCGACGCATCCATCGAACTGGATGGGTGTCATGGTTTGGTCCTTGTTTTAAGTGTCTGACAGGCCGGGTTTCAACGCGTGCTTGCCGCGGGCCATGGGGCAAGCGTTCGATCGTTGCCCGGATGCATGAAGGGAAACGCGCCAGCAACGCACGCGCACTCGCCGCGGACCACCCCGATCCGCAGGCGCTTCAATGTAGAGGCAGGTTTCGAGAATGCCCTTGATTTGCATTCCGCAATATCGCCCTGCTTTTCACCGGACAACCTCGATGCGCGGCGCAGACGGCCGCACTCGAATGTCTAAGGCGATTAGACCATCTCATCCTGACGGATTCCGTACGTCACATTACATTTTCAATACGAAGCCGTCACGCGTGTCAGGCAGTGACATGACCGATTGCGGCTGCGGCCGCCGAGATCGAGTTCACGGCGTCACGGCCCGGGCCGTGAGCGCGCCCTGCGCCGCGGACGGAATCAGCAGATTCACGACGCGGCTCCAGCGCACCAGCGACGACGCATCGACGAAGACGACGTCGCGGCGCTCGAGCGGGAACTGATCGGCCAACGCATAGGAGGCCGGCGCGCGACCGTCCAGGTGATAGACCTGCGGCCGGTTCCCCGGCCCACGGCGCACCACGTAGATCTGCCGCGCGTCCGACGTGTACTGACTGACGCCGCCGGTCTCGCCAAGCGCTTCACCGAGGCTGATCCGTCCGTCGGTCAACGTCAGCGTCGCCGGGCGTGACACTTCCCCGAGTACGAAGACCTTCGCTTCGCTCGTCGGACGCACTCGCACGAGATCGCCGTCGCGCAACAGGATGTTGGACGGATTGATACCCGCGGCGATCATGGCCGGCAGACTCACGTTCACCGTCTTGCCACCGCGCGTCACCGTGACCTGTGACCGATCGGCTCCGGCCGTGAAGCCGCCCGCGCGATCGATCGCCTCGGGCAACGTCATCGGCATGTCATTCACGATCTGCAGCCCCGGCGTGCGCACTTCGCCGTCGAGATAAACGCGCTTGCTGCGATACGCCTGGATACGCAGCGCAATCTGCGGTTTGCGCACGTACTCGCCCAACCGCCGGGTCAGTACGGCACGCGCCTCCGCCTCGGTGAGCCCGGCCACGTGTACGAGGCCTGCGTGCGCGAACTGAACGTTGCCGCCCGCGTCCACCGTGTAGCCAGCCACAACCGAGTTGGTGCCGATATTGTCGCCATTCGCCGCCTGGGCCGTGGGCAGGTTCAGCTCCGGGTGGTCCCAGACGACGATGTTCAGCACGTCGCCCGGGCCGATCACGTATGCCTTCGGCGTACCGAACAGGTGCCGGATTTCTGCGTCGACACCGGCAGAGCGGGCGGCATGCTGTTGTTCGACGAACGCGGGCGTGATCTCGATCAGGTCTTCACTCGATACGTTCTGCACCCCGTCGAGCCCCCCCGATCCTGTTGCTGCGACGCTCACGCGCGCATTCGCATCGCGTTCGGCCGGCGCCTGATATGTCATGCCCGGCGCAAATGCGCAGGCATTCAGCACACACACGGTCGCCGCCATCGCAACGCGCAGCCGCGGCATGCCGAGCCTCGATTTCTTCTGTGTAGTCGTTGACATCGCGTCTTTCCAAACTGAGCGGAACCCACCCGCCCCAACCTGGCGGATACCACATTTCGCTGCCGGCACGGCTCGCGCTGCATTGCCGCGCATCCTTTTCTCACCGCACATCGTTTCGTGCGGCCGAACGGTGCTTCGACGCGCTCGTCTGCATCCGTTCGGCCGGCGCGCCCGACGAAATCGCGGTTACGCACCGGCATACCGTCCGTATCGCCGCCGCGAACGTCACCCGATACGACACGGGCCGTCCGCACGGATGCGGCCGCGCCGGTCGTGCTCCGGCGCGGCCGCTCCCGCGGCGATACACGATTGGACACCGTCCAGCCCGGCGCGTATGTGAGCAACCCCACCGAAAGCCAAACTTCATACGGAAATGGGGCCACTCCCTGAAAAGCGATCGCGACCGCGGCTTGCTAACCGCTACACCACTTGTTCAGTGTCGCGTCGAACGCAAAGGTCAGGACCTGCCCGCTCGCCATGACGACATTGCTGCCGGTCGTCTGGATGTTCGCGTTGTTCGCGATCATGCAATTGCCGTCGGTCGCAACGATCTTCATTGACTAACCGTCGATGCCGCCGACCAGGTTGGTCAGCGTCGTGGGCGACGCGTAGTTCGCCGTCAGTTTGCGGATACCGGTCACCCCCGGGCGTCGAACTGGTGCCGACGAAGCCGTTGGGCGTGAAATGACCAAAGTGTTGAGCAATACCGCCATCGCCATATGAAAAGTACGTTTCGAACATCCGGTCAACCGCGTCGTATTCGATGACATGTCAAGTCGACGCCATTAGATGTGCACGCAACGAACCGGACCACTAGTCGCGGCGTATCGCTCGCGCAATAGCACTAGTACTAGCACACAGGTACTTCTTACCCGACCACACACGCCTCGTCGGGAACGATGACCGTCTTCCCACCCCACCCTGCACGACTACGAAATAAAGATCACACGTATCGGTACAAACACCGATGCTGTAGTCAAACTACATTCATACCATTGGTCGCAGCAGAGAATCGCTACACCCGATTAGACAGTGCCGGGCGGCCTGCGCGTCGCCGCTCGCATTGACCGGTCGAGCCCAACCGGCCGTAACGATTCCCCGCCTGGCCTGGCATGCCGACGCGCAACCACCCTGCATCGCCAGCCGAATCCGTCCGGTGCGAATCCACCGGACGTGCGCAGCTCCAGACATCATCCGAACAACCGGCAATACGATCATGGAGAGCAACATGCGGGACACACTCTGGCCGGCCGTCGTGCTGGCAGCGACCCTCTGCACTACCGCCTATGCGGGCGACGCCGATTTCAACGCGCAGGGCGACGCCACCGATGCATTCGCGTCGGCCGCCGCAGTTCGGCGGGCCGACCTGCTCGTGCGCAAGATGACGCTCGACGAGAAACTTCAATTCATTCATTCGCAATACGAAATGTCGAAGGTGCCGGGCGGCGGCGCCGGCTACATCCAGGGCGTGCCGAGGCTCGGCATTCCCGACCTGAACATGGTCGATTCGGCGACCGGCTCCGGCAGCACGTCGCAGGCCAGCACGACGTTCCCTGCGACGATCGCGGTCGCCGCGAGCTGGGATCGGCGGCTGTCGTACGACTACGGCAAGCAGGTCGCGATCCAGTTGCGCGCGCAAGGATTCGGCATGGGCCTCGCCGGCGGCACCAATCTCGCGCGCGAGCCGCGCGGCGGCCGCCTGTTCGAGTATCTCGGTGAGGATCCGCTGCTCGCCGGCGACCTGCTCGCCGAACGCACGCTCGCCACGCAGCGGCAGAAAGTCATCGCCACGATCAAGCACTACGCGGGCAACGAGCAGGAGCATGGCCGGATGGGCGGCAATACGCAGATCGACGAACGCACGCTGCGCGAGCTGTATCTGCTGCCGTTCGAGATCGCTGCAAAGCGCGGGCGGCCAGGTAGCGTGATGTGCAGCTACAACCGCCTGAACGGCACCTATGCGTGCGAGAACCCTCACCTGCTGAACGACGTGCTGAAGAACGAGTGGGGCTTCCAGGGCCAGGTGCAGTCCGACTGGGGCGCCACGCACAGTACCGCCGCCGCGATCAATGCCGGGCTCGACGAGGAAGAAGACGTCGGGCCGAGCGTGTACCTGACGCCGGCAGCCGTCAAGCAGGCCATTGCGAACGGCTCGGTGTCGACCGCGCGCCTCGATGACATGGTGCGCCGCAAGCTCGCCGTGATGATCCGCGTGGGCGTGATGGATGACCCGGCCAAGGGCGGCGGCACGATCGATTTCGCGGCCGGGAACCGGTTCGCGCAAGCGGCTTCCGAGCAGTCGATCGTTTTGCTGAAGAACGACGGCAACCAGTTGCCGCTCGTCGCGTCGGCACTGTCGCGTATCGCCGTGATCGGCGGCCATGCGGATGCGGCCGTGCTGTCCGGCGGCGGCTCGGGCAACACGCGCGACCCCGTATCGGGATCGTTCGCGGGTTGCGGCGGGCTGACGTTCGGGTCATCGACGGGATGCAGCTGGTGGCGCAATCCGTGGCTGAAGGTCGACGTGCCGATCGTCGCGGCGATCCGCGCGCTCGCGCCGGCCGCACAGGTCACGTATGCGGGCAACGGCGACCAGCAGTCGCCGTTCCGCGCGTACACGCAGCAGGAGATCGACCAGGCCGCGGCGCTCGCGGGCCGTTCGGACGTCGCGATCGTCGTGGTCGCGCAGCCGGCCGGCGAGGATTTCGGTGACCTGCAAAGCCTGAGCCTCGCGAACCCGTCGAACCAGGATGCGCTCGTCGAAGCCGTCGCGCGCGCGAATCCGCACACGATCGTCGTCGTCCAGAGCGGCAACCCGGTGCTGATGCCGTGGAAGGACAACGTGTCGGCCATCGTCGAGGCCTGGTATCCGGGCGAAGCCGGCGGCAAGGCGATCGCGAACGTGCTGTTCGGTGCGGTCAATCCGTCGGGCAAGCTGCCCGTCACGTTCCCCGCGCGCGACCAGGATTCGCCGAGCTGGGGGCAAAACGGTGCGTTCGACAACGATCCCGTCTATGCGGAAAAGCTGAGCATGGGCTATCGCTGGTATGACGCGCACAACATCAAGCCGATGTTCGAGTTCGGCTACGGGCTGTCGTACACGCACTTCGCGTATTCGGGGCTGTCGGTGGCAAAGCAATGGGACGGGTCGCTGAGTGTCGCGTTCACGGTGCGTAACGACGGGCGCGTCGCCGGCGCGGAAACGCCGCAGGTCTATCTCGGCGTGCCGTACAAGGACGAACCGCCGAAGCGGCTGGTCGGCTGGGAGAAGATCCGGCTGAATCCGGGCGAGGCGCGGCGTGTACATGTCACCGTGTCGCCGCGGATGCAGAGCGTGTGGGATACGTCGCGTAACGGCTGGCGGGTGGTGCCGGGCGGGACGGTGTATGTCGGTGCGTCGTCGCGGGACATCCGGTTGCAGGGTCACTGAGCGGTAAAAACCGGCGGGAGCGCCGCGCACGTCGTGCCCGGCACTCCCGCGTTCGACCATCCGCTGCTGCTCCTTACCGGAACAGCAGCGCCAGCAATGTCGCGAGCGCGGCAATCGCGACGATTCCCGCCGCCACCCCGGCCAGATGCGCGGTGATCACCAGGCCGGCCGGCAATCGCGTCGATGCCGTGCCACGCGCCCCACCCACCGGCCCGGCCCGCGATCGAGACGCGACGCCGGCCATCACGCCCCGCTCCCTTCGAGCGTATCGAGCAACGGCCTGGCCAGATGCAGGACCTGGTACACCGTGCCGGCGCCGCCGTCGTCCGGTTCGTGTTCCGATACGAGCACTCGCGTCAGCCGCCAGCGCAACGGATCGAGGCTGACGGCGGCCGCCACCGCACCCTGCCGCGCCGCCGCTTCGCGATTGCGCGCAATCTCCCGTGCCAGCGTCGCGTCGAGATCGGCATCCGCCGGAATATCGATGGCTTCCAGCCGCACGAAGCGCCCCGTCGATGCACTGCCCTTGCGCGCATCGAGCGCGACCTGCACGTCGATCGGCGCGCGGCCGAAGCTGTCCGTCACGACCCGGTAGCGGCCGTCCGTGACGAACCCGGCGAATGCCTGTTCATTGCGCCACAGATAAAGCGATGCATAGCCGTTTTCCGTCGCACCGTAACGGCCCGCCTCGCGCAGCAGGAACCCCTTGAACACGAGATCCGGCGTGTCGTCCCAGAACCTGCCGCGCTCGCGCACGCGATTGCGGATGATGTCGAGATCGTAGTCCGCCGGCAGGCGGTGCACGTAGTACGCGGTCAGCATGATCGACTCCTGGGATCGAAAAGGGAGATTCCGAACGGCTTGATAGCAGCGTAGAAGGCCTTGAATCATTTGAAAAGACGATGGCAGAATATTTCAATGATTCGTTTTTTAAATGGGTGAGTGCGCGATGAAAACGCTCGACATCGAAGCCGTGCAGGCGTTCGTACTGACCGCCGACCTCAAGAGCTTCACGCGGGCCGCCGAGGCGATGGACACGACGCAGTCGGCGGTGAGCCTGAAGATCAAGCGGCTTGAAGACGGCCTCGGCCGCCGCCTGCTGGAACGCACGCCGCGGCAGGTTCGCCTGTCGGCCGACGGCACCGCGTTCCTGGAACCCGCGCGCGAGCTCGTGGCCGCTCACCAGGGTGCGGTCACCGCGTTCGGCGGCGGCCAGCGGCGGCTGGTGATCGGCGTGAGCCATCATGTCGTCGGCGCCGATCTTCCGATGCTGCTTCGGCGCATGAGCGAAGCGGAACCGGGGCTCGTGCTGGAGATCCGGGTCGCCGCGTCGCGCGACGTGCTCGATGCGTTCGACCGCGGCCAGCTCGATGCCGCCGTCGCACTGCAGCACGACAGCCGGCGCCTCGACGGTGAAACCCTGCTGTCGGAGTCGTTCGGCTGGATGGCCGCGGCCGATTTCGAGTACCATCCGCCGCAACCGCTGCGGCTCGCGACGCAAGCCGAGCCGTGCAGCGTACGCCGCATGGCGATCGGTGCGCTGGACGAAGCCGGTGTCGCCTGGACGGAAGTGTTCGTCGGCGGCGGCGTGGCGACGATCGGCGCGGCGGTGTCCGCGGGGCTGGCTGTCGCCGCGCTCGGGCATCGTGTGGCGCCCGTCGGGACGGTCGACGTGGGGCCGCGATACGGGCTGCCGCCATTGCCGACGCGCGAGGTGGTGCTCTACTCGAACCTGACCGATGCGCGGGCCCGACAGGCGCTGCGCACGCTGGGCGCGGCGCTGCGGTCGTCGGTCGGCGTGCGGTGAGGTTGCGCGAGGCATTGATGAATCAGGTCCGCCGGCGGCCGGACGGGCGTCCGCTCGCGGCACGTTTCGCCGCCCTCCCGCCTCGCACGCGGTATGCTTCGGGGCACGCCGCGCGTCCGCAGCGGCCGATACAGACAACACCCGGAATACGGGCGCGCGATCGCATCGATCGCGCCTGCCCCTGACGATCGACGTGACTTACACCCTATCCGCTCCCCGTACGACCGAGCTCGAGATCCGCAAGAGCCGCTTCATCGCGTACGCGATTCCCGTGGACGACCGCGACGCCGCGATGCAGGTGCTGCAACGCCTGCGCGACGAGCATCCGGCCGCCACCCACGTATGCTGGGCACTGCTCGCGGGCGGCCAATCGGGGATGTCGGACGATGGCGAGCCTTCGGGCACCGCGGGCCGGCCGATTCTCGAAGTGTTGCGCCATCACGATCTCGATGGCGTGCTCGGCGCGGTCGTGCGTTATTACGGTGGCGTAAAGCTCGGCGCGGGCGGGTTGGTGCGCGCGTACACCGATGCAATCGCGTCGGCGCTGCTCGATGCCGAGCGCGTCGAGCGCCTCCGCTACGCGCGGCTCGCGATCGAGATCGGCTATCCCGAGGAAGCGCGCGTGCGCCGCTGGATCGAACAGGCCGGTTATGAACTGGTGGACAGCGCGTACGGGATGACGGTCAAGCTCGTGATCAAGCTGCCCGAGACCGCCGGCGCGAATGCGCGAACCGAGTTGTTCGACCTGACGCAAGGGCGATCGGGCTTTCCCGATCTGTGACGACCGGCAACCGCCCGCCCCGTCATCCCGACTGCCGGCAAGTTCCGCCGGGAAATCAGATACGCCCGACAGAAAAACCGCGCGCCGCATTGCACGGCGCGCCCGTTCACTGGATCGAATCCGCCCTGGCCGCTCAGTAAGTATCCGGCACGATCATGTTGTCCGGCACCGGCCGGCGGATGTAATCCTCGTGATGCACGCGCGGCGGCAGGTCGATCGGCGCGTGCGGCACCTCGTGATACGGCACCTGCTGCAGCAGATGGTGAATGCAGTTCAGCCGCGCACGCTTCTTGTCGACGGCCTGCACGACCCACCACGGCGCTTCCGGAATGTGCGTGCGCTGCAGCATCTCTTCCTTCGCGGCCGTGTAGGCTTCCCAGCGGCGGCGGCTCTCGAGATCCATCGGGCTCAGCTTCCACTGCTTGAGCGGATCCTCAATCCGGCTCTGGAATCGCACTTCCTGCTCGTGATCCGTGATCGAGAACCAGTACTTGACGATCTGGATCCCGCTGCGCACCAGCATCTTCTCGAACTCGGGCACCGAACGGAAAAACTCCTCGTACTCGTCGTCGGTACAGAAGTTCATCACGCGCTCGACGCCCGCGCGGTTGTACCAGCTGCGGTCGAACAGCACGATCTCGCCGCCGGCCGGCAGATGCGCCACATAGCGCTGGAAATACCATTGCGTCCGTTCGCGGTTGTTCGGCGCCGGCAGCGCCGCCACGCGGCAGACGCGCGGGTTCAGCCGCTGCGTGATGCGCTTGATCGCGCCGCCCTTGCCGGCCGCGTCGCGCCCCTCGAAAATGACGACGAGCCGGTGCCCCGTGCTCACGACCCAGTCCTGCAGCTTCACGAGCTCGCCCTGCAGCCGGAACAGCTCGCGGAAATACTCCTTGCGCGCCTCGCGGCGCTCCGGCGAGAACAGCAGGTCCTCGTCGCTGTCGAAGCGGCGATCGTCGAGCTCCATCTCGAGCTCTTCGTCGTAGGCGTCGACCAGATCTTCCTCGAAGCGGCGCTGGCGCGCCTCTATCGATTCCGTATCGGTGCGGTTGTCGGTCTCGGTACGGGTATCGTTGTCGCCCATGGGGCCTCCTTCCATCATTGACGCAGCCAAACGCCGACATTATCCCAGTGTCGCGGGTCAAATTCATGAAAAAGGGGCCGGCGCGCCGGTCAGAAGCGGAACGCGAGCAGCACGCTGGCCAGCACGGGGTTCGCGGAAATATCGAACGTGTTCGACGCGAGCTGCCGGTCAGGCTGGTCGATATCCAGCGTAATCTTCGTACGTAACGGGATGTAGGTCACCATCCCGGTGACCCAGAACTGGCGCGTGATCTGGTAGCTCGCGCCAATGGTGAACACCGGCTCCCACACGCTCTTCACCTTGGCCGACACGTTGGTCTTCCCCGACAGCAGCAGGTCGCCGCCGGCATCCCAGATGCGCTGGAACAGCGACGGGTCGAGCAGCAGCGACTGCAGGCTGCCGATGTCCGCGCCCGCCGCGAGCAGCCCGCCGAGCGACGCGAGCTTGCGCTGGAACACGGGATTCAGGTTCGTGTTCGTGAAACGCGTATAGCTGATGCCGATGCCCGCGAACGGGCGGAAACGGTCGTCCCGCTCGCCGAGGTAATACTTGAACACGACGGATCCGAGCCACGCACGCGTGGTCGCGAGCGGGTTGCTTTGCGTGTTCGCGAGATCGATCAGCGGAAAGCGGCCCTGGACGCCGGAAAAAATCCGGTCGAGCGGTAGCGCGATGCTGCCATGCCCGCGCAGCGTCAGCACCGGCGGAATGCCGGCGCCAAGTTCGGCCGCCCAGTGCTCCGAGACAAAATGCGTGAACGTGAACGCCAGCGTGTTCGTATTGCTGAGCGACAGGCTCGAACCCGCGTTCTGGAAACTGTTCAGGCCGAGCGCGTCGGTGCGCGTCGTCACGGGCGTCGAGCGGCCGGTCGTCCCGACGAAGTGCCAGCCGAGGCCGACCATGTTACGGTCGTCGCCCATCAGTTGCTCGAGCAAAGGCGGCGCCTGCGCGGCCGGCAGATCGGGCAGCCGCGATGGATCGACGGGATGCAGTTCGTACGGCATCCGGTCGGCGTGGACGACGCCGCCGGCCGGTGCGTCATCCGTCGCTGCATCGCGGGCCGCGGCCGGATCGCAGCCGCGGGCTGCGCCGTTGTCGTCGAAGCCGATACCGTCCGCGCCATCGTCGTGCGCTGCCGCGCATGCACGCCCCGCCTCGCGGGTTCGCTGGCCGAGCGTGATCTTGCGCGCCGTCAACGGGACGGCGTCGGGTTGCGGCACGTCGACCGAATCGCCGCGTCCGCGGCGCGCCGGCCTCGCATCGGTCGCCCATGCGCTCGCATCGAACCCGTCCGCATCGCCGCCCGGCCAGAAGCCGATCCCGTCGGCGCCGGCCTGCCAGCGTGGCTCGGCGTCGCCGTCCGGCTGCGGCGCGCCATGCGCGGCCGCCGCGCACGCAAACAGCGTCGCGCCGAGCCAGCGCGAAAGCGGGCGCGCGGCGCCCGGCCACGCGCGGCGGCGGCCCTTGTCCCGGCTCACCATCGGCTCAGGCCGGCACGCCGAACAGGCGTTGACGGATGCGGTACAGCGGCTCGAACAGCCATTCGAGCAGGCTGCGCCGCTCGAGCACGATGTCGGCCTTCAGCATCATCCCGGCCCGCAGCGACAGCGGCCGACCGTCGAACGACGGCGTGCGGTCGGCGAGCTCGACCCAGGTCTTGAAGTAGGTCTGCGGCGCGGCGGCATCACCCGGCAGGTTCAGCTCCTTCGCGGAAAACGCAACGGGCGAGATCGACAGCACCTTGCCGCGATAGGTGCCGAACTTCTCGACCGGATAGCTTGCGTACGCAACCTTCACTTCCTGCCCCTTCTTCACGAAGCCGGCCTTCGACGACGGAATGTAGACCTCGGCGATCAGCCCGTCGGCTTTCGCGGGCAGGATCTCGACGACACGCGTGCCCGGCGGGTCGATCACGCCGCCCTGCACGACGTCGAGCCGCACGATCTGCCCGTCGGCCGGTGCGTACAGCACCTGGTTCACGTTCTCGTCGATGTTGTATTCCTTCGCGTTCAGCTCCTCCTGCTTGATCTTCAGTTCCGCATTCGCGCCGTCGTACTTGCTCTGCATCGTGTCGAGGTCGCCGCGCAGCTTCATCGCGTTCTTCGCGAGTTCGGCGCGGCGCAGCAGCAGGTCCTGGTACGCCTGCCCGGCCTGCAGGTACTGCGTGTTGACCTGGTTGTACTGTTCGAGCGTCACAACCTGTTCATCGAGCAACTGCTTCACGCGCGCGCGCCGTTCGCCGTACTCGTCGACGATGCGCTTCTGGTCCTGGATCTGCCGGTCGATCAGCCCGCGGCTTTCCCCCTGCGCGGCGATCTGCTGGTTGATCTGCTGCACCGACGATTTGTATTCGAGCCGCGCCGCGTCGATCTGCTGCGTCACCTCGACGCGCTGCCGGTCGAGCGCCGCGCGCATCCCCTGCACGTTGTTCGCCTGGCTGACGAAGCTCGTGTCGCGCGTCACCGCGAGCAGCCGCTGGCCGGCCTTCACGTGCTGGTCCTTGCCGACGTAGATGTCGCGTACCGCCCAGCCCGGCGGCGCACCGACGCCGATCAGCCCCGAGCGCGGCGTCAGCATCCCCGACACGCTCTCGGTGTTCGCGTAGCTCAGTTCGACGAGCGCAATCACGAACATCGCGAACATCGCGAGCGACAGGTAGCAGAAGAAGCGCATCGACACCGGCACGTCGACGACGCCGTGGATCACGGTGCCGAAGGTCGTGCCGCGCGCGAGCTTGCGCGACGGCTTCTGTTCTCGGAGGGCGGAGTTCCAGGTCGGCATGGGGCGGGCTCGTCAGGAGCGACGCCGCGCGGCCGCATCGAGCAGCGGCGTCGGCATCAGGTAAGGCGTGAAGTGTTCCCAGAAATGCCACTGCTCGGGCTGGCGCACGAGCGCCTGCTCGAGACGGTCGACGATGCGCTGGTGCGTCGCGCGCACGGGCGACGCGTCGTCGTCCGCGCCGAGCATCGGCGCGAGCGGGCGAGCTGCGAGCTCGGTGAAATGCACCGCGCAGCGGTCGCGAAACGGCACGCCCGTCGCATAGGCGACGAGCAGCGGAATCCCCTGCTCGACCGCGAGCTTCACGCCGCCGCCGGCCATCCGCACCCAGCGCCCGCCGAGCCGGCAGCGGTTGGTCTTGCCGAACTTGCCGTGCAGGTCGGAGAACAGCAGGAACACCGGCGCCTCGCGCCGCAGGCTCGTGACCAGCCGGCGCAGGTGCACGCGCTCCTCGATGTCGATGAACTCGACTTCGCCGGCGCCGTATTCGGCGACGAGCCGCAGCGCATCGTCGAAGAACGCGCCGGGCGCATCCCGGTGCAGGATCACCATCAGCTTGCGGTCGTCCGGAATCATGAAGCGCAGCTTCGTGACGAACAACATCAGGTTGCCGAAGTGCAGCCCCGCGAGCATCAGCGGGCCGCCGCGCGCGAGTGCCGCCTGCAACTGCTCGTCGCCTTCGCACGCCATCCCGTCGATCATCGACTTCATCGATTCGAGGCTGTGCGTACGCAGCTTGAGCCCCGCGAACTCGGCCTCGAACAGTTCCCGCACGATCGCCGCCGACACGTCCCGCACGCGTCGCGGATCGTCGTTCAGGTGCGCGCTCAGCATGTATGCGACCGCGCGCTCGATCGACTCGCGAATGCACGGAAAGCAGCGCAGGCATGCGCCCGAGCACCAGCGCATCAGCCGCAGCCCGCGTGCCGGCGACGTGCGCAGCGCGACGGCGCGCACCGCACGCCGCACCAGGAACGCATACGAGAACGGATTGAGCAGAAAGAGTCGTCCGAGCATCACCGTGTCTCCTCGGCCGGCCGCCATGCGCCGGTCGCATCGATCAATACGCCGTCCTGCATCTCGTAGATCCGGTCGACCATCGACAGGATCGACGCGTCGTGCGTGACGAGCACGATCGTGCACGGCAGCGTCAGCACGTTGCGGCAGATCTCGTGCGTCGTCGTCTGGTCGAGGTTCGACGAAAATTCGTCGAGGATCAGCAGGCGCGGCTCGCAGTACAGCGCCCGCGCAATCAGGAGCCGCTGCATCTGCCCGGCCGACAGGAACTTCTGCGTATCGCCGAGCGGCGTGTCGTAGCGATGATCGAGCCGCTCGATCTCGTCGTGAATGCACGCGAGCTTCGCCGCGTCGAACATCGCGCCGAGCCGCGGCGCCGGTGCGAAGTTCGTGATGTTGTCTCGGATCGTCCCGCGAAACAGCTGGTCGGACTGCGTGACGGCCGCGAGATGCTTGCGGTACTGCCGCAGGTTCACTTCCGCGAGATCGACGCCGCCGACGAACAGCGTGCCGGGCTCGGGCCGCACGAGCCCGCAGATCAGGTTCAGCAGCGTGGTCTTGCCGCTGCCGGTGCGGCCGACGATCGCGATCTTGCCGCCCGCCGGCACGTCGAGCGCGATGTGGCGCAGGATCGGGCGGTTGCCGCCCTTCGGCGTGTACGACAGCGCGCGGATCGACAGCGCGCCGTCGAATCCGTCGACCGGCCGCACGACCGCGTCGGGCGCGGGCTCCTCGGTCTCGGTCTGCAGCACGTCCGCGACGCGGTCCATATGCACCTGCAATACCTTGCGGCGTACATAGAGCTGGATCGAATCGATGAACTTGTCGGCGAACAGGTTCTTGTACTGGATGAACGCGTAGATCACGCCGATCGTGCTCTGGCCGTGCATCACGAGCCACGCGCCGTACGTGACGATCACGAGCTGCTCGACGTGCACGATCCCCTTCGATACCGCGTCGAACAGCAGCTGCAGCCGCTCCTGCTGGCGCATCGCCTGCAGCTTCTGCGTGAACGCGTTCACCCACAGGCTGCTGCGCGCAGTCTCGGCCGACAGCAGCTTGATCGAGTGCGCGGAGCGGATGTTCTCGATCAGCAGCGCATCGGCTTCGGCGCCGCGCGTGAGGATCTGCGACATCGCGTCCTGGAGTTGCGGCTGGATCGCGAGCCGGCTCAGCGCGAACAGCACCATTCCGGCCAGGCTGATGCCGGCCAGCACCGGGCTGTAGTACAGCATCAGCACGAGCGTCAGCGTGCAGGTGACGATATTCAGCAGCCCGCCGACCAGCCCGTCGACGAGAAAGCGCCCGACCTCCGACACCGACGACACGCGCGAGATCGAATCGCCCGTGTTGTGGAACAGGAAATAGCCGATCGGCAGCCGCGCGAGATGCCCGACCATGTTCGCGGACAACTGCTGCGACACGATGTTGCGCAGGTAGCTCTTGATGTTGCCGACGAGGTTCGCGTAGAGCGTGTCGAACAGGAACACGATCGCGAACAGGATCGTCAGCAGGTACAGGATGTCGACGTCGGTCTTCTTCAGCGCCTCGTCGATCGTCAGCTGCACGTACGACGGGCCGAGCAGCAGCAGGAGCTGCGCGGCGACGCCGCCCGCGATGCCGATCGCGAGGCTCTTGCGGATACCGGTCAGCCCTTCGAGGTAGTCGCGCAACCGGATCCGGTCGGCCTGCCCCGCCCGCGTGAAGCCGATGTCCGGATTCAGTTCGAGCGCATAGCCGGTGATGTGCGTGAGTGCCTGCGCGAGCGGCAGCTTCGTTTCGCCGAGCGCCGGATCGACGATGTGCACGCTGCCGTAGCCGACCTTCGTCAGCACGACATAGTGGTTCATCCCCCAGTGCAGGATGCACGGCGTCTTCAATGCATCGAGCTCCCCCGCGTCGAACTGCAGCCCGCGTGCGCGCAGGCCGAGATCGTTCGAGATCTCCATCAGGTCGAAGAACGACAGCCCGGAATCGATCCGGACGGGATAGCGGTTGCGCAGCGTGCGCAACGTCGTTTCGCGCCCGTGCCACGACGCGATCATCGCGAGGCAGGCCAGGCCGCACTCCGTCACCTCGTCCTGCAGGACCGGACGGACTTTACGCGTATTGAATAGCATGTCGGGCACCCGGGGCGCGACGACGCGCCGCCCGGGCCAGCCGGTAGCGGGCCCGTGGCGGGTCGTGCGCGATACGCATGGGCGCAGCCGGCACGCTGCCGGCTGCGACGGAAGATCGGTGTTACCGGCTGCTGGGCGGGCCGCTCAGCGCGACGAGCCGAGCGACATCCGGAACTGCTCGACAGCGCGGGCCTGGTACTGGGTCATCAGGCCCTGGAGGGTGGTCCCGATCGACTGGTTGACGAGATCGACCGTATAGGCGGCCGAATTGGAGTAAAGCGACGCGCCGCCGCGAATCTGGCGGGCCTGTTCTTCCGTGATGTCTCGCATTTATTGTGGCCTTTATATTGTCGGAATGCCCATTACCGTCAGCCAATTGCAATCTCAACGGCCGTTCACTTTATTACGTTGATAATCCGGCACTCCTGCCTCCTGATAATCGCCCGAACCGAAAAGAATGCATTTCGGATTCGTTTTATTTCCACTGCGGCGATCGATTCTTTTCCTTCTGTTTCGCAGCATTTCGCGCGGGGGGCGCCTCCCCGCGCACGGCGGTTACTTGCCGGTGTTATTGAACGTCTTCGGGTTCTGCAGGTAATTGCCGAGGCTCGGCAGGAACTGGCCGAGTGCGGTCACCACCGGCGCGGCGTCAACGGCGAGGCTACCCAGCGAGCTGATCGCACCGCCGCCATGCACATTCCTGACCTGTTCCGTCGTCATGACCTTCATCATTCTCTCCTCGTAAAAAATAAAGATGATGCAAAGAACCTTCATTGAAAGACAAACGGCTTTTAATCCCTAGCGACTTGTTAATCTAATAATCACCGCGATTACGAGCCGAAATCAGGCTATCATGCGAGCGCATCGGAATTCAATGGAGGACACACTCTTACAGGCGCGTTTTCCGATGCGCGACGGATGGAAGGCATTCATGCTGTTTGAATTTCAATTTCAAGACGTTTAAATCCCGCCGCAATGCGTTGCGGCACGGGCAGGAGACGGAGACGGCCATGTTTGAAACGAGGCGCGCGAATGGCGGATCGGCGACGCAGAATGCGGGTAATTCCCTATCAAGTTTTCCAACTAGGTGGAATCCCCGACTTGCAACCATGACATTGTTCGCTGTAACGATGGCAGGCATGGCGGCGAACGCGCATGCGTTCTGCCTCGACAGCGCCTACCAGTACGCCGCCGTGCACGATCCGCGCTACCTGCAGGCGCGCAGCGAATACGATGCGGCCCGCCAGAAATTCCCCGAGGCACGCGCGCAGATGCTGCCGCAGGCCGCCGCGCAACTCGAATGGGGGCGCTACGGCACGCACGCGAACCTGTTCGGCATCGACGTCAGCGGGTCGAGCAATGCCGCATACGGTTCCGCGCAGGTCACGCAGGCGCTGTTCAACGTGCCCTACCTGTACGACATGCGGCGCGCGACCGAGTACGAGGAAGCGGCGAAGCAGAAGCTCGAGGTGGCGAGGCAGGACCTGATCCTGCGCGTCGCGAACGCGTGCTTCGACCTGCTGAGCGCGCGCGAGAAACTGCAGTCGGCCGACGACGAAGTGAGCGCGCTCACGCGGCTCGAAAGCGATACGCGACGCATGGCGCAGCTCGGGATGAAAACGATCGGCGATACCGCCGAGATCGAAGCGCGCCGCAGCCTCGCCGAATCCGACGAGGCACTTGCACAGACCGACGTCGACGCGCGCCGTGCACGCTACGAGACGCTGCTCGGCTCGACGATCGATTTCTCGCGCTGGCCGCGGCTCGCGATGCGCGGGTCATCGCCGCGCATTCCGTCGGGCGAATACGCGCCGCAGGACAACCCTGCGTACCGGCAGGCCTATCGCGACGTCCAGGTCGCGCGGCTCGCCGCGAAGCGCGTCAGCGCCGAGCATCTGCCGACCGTCGACCTGTTCGCGTCGTATTCGCGCGGGCTCAACCCCAACCTGCGCGGGCTCACCGATCGCTCGGACTTCCATCAAAGCGCATTCGGCGTGCAGGTGACGATCCCGATCTTCTCCGGCGGCAGCGTGTACTACCGGCAGGTCGAGGCCGAACACGTGACCGAGCAATACCGCAACCGGCTGCGCGAGGTCGAGGAGCAACTGGGCACCGATCACCGTGAGGCGCTGTCCGCGCTCGAATCGGTCGGCAAGCGCATCCGCGCGCTGCAGCAGTCGCTGCAGGCCGCGCGGCTCGCGTACGATTCGTCGATGAAGGCGCACCAGGTCGGCTACAGCACGACGTACGAAACGCTGAACCTGCGGCGCGACATTTCGGGCATCCGGCAGAAGCTGTTCGACAGCTATCTCGATGCGTTGAAGCTGCAGTTGAAGCTGAAAAGCGTGCTCGGTACGCTCGACGAACAGTCGCTGATCGCGGTGGACAGCTTCCTCGAAAGCAACGCGGCGAGCGATCGCGGCTGAACGTGGGACGACGCGCATCGCGCATGCCACGAAAGGCTGGACGCGCAACCGTGTTCGTCGTGTCGATGCGCCGGCACGACGAATACCGGCGCCGCATCGCGCAGCTCGAACAGCGCGCGATGTCCGTGCGCGCACCGCAGGAAACGAAGACGCAGCTGATACAGCACAACGCAATCAACGAGGAAGAGGCGTACCAGCAGATCCGCTCGCAGGCGATGGAGCGGCGCATCGCGATCAACCCGCTCGCCGGGCAGATCGTCCAGGCACACACGCTGCTGAAGCAGCGACGCCGCCCCGCCCGGCGCGCGTCAGTCGGGCGGCGGCAGCACGACCGTGTCTTCCGGCCCGAGCACGCGCCCGTCCTGCGAACGCAGCTCCAGTTTCCTGACCGGAAGCCCGGTTTTCCGGTCGACGAGCAGCACGTGCGCCTCGTCCGGTTCGAAGAAGAAATCCTCGCCCCACTGCCGCAGCGCGACCAGCAGCGGAAACAGCCCGCGCCCCTTTTCGGTCAGCACGTATTCGTGATGCGCGCCACCGTCGGCGGCCGGCACGATGTCCATGATCCCGTGCGCGACCAGGTTGCGCAGACGGGCGGCCAGGATGTTCTTGGCCAGCCCGAGGTTCTTCTGGAATTCGCCGAAGCGGCGCAGCCCGTCGAACGCATCGCGCACGATCAGCAGCGACCACCAGTCGCCGATCGCGTCCAGCGGGCGGGCAACGCCGCAAAGGGAATCTTCGTGCGTGGTTCGTCGGTTCATCGATGCATGCGGCGTGTTGAAATGAATGGTTGCAATATAAAACCTGAATGCCAAAAGATCAATCGCGCGAGCCCGACTGTTCACGGTCGATGAACGGCACGGAGGTTTCGGTCTTGATTGGCGTGAAATTCACATGATTTGAACGATAAACCTCGTCACGTTCTCTTTCACCGCTTCACCACGCATCGACACCTCCACCCACCGGCGGTCGACCGGATCACGCTGATGGTTGCAACTTGAAACCTCATGCTCTACGCTTCTGTTTGGTTTCAATTTGAAACCAACCTGTCCGACTACCCGAAGGAGCATGCGATGATCCGGCCCGATGCCACGTTCGACGGCACCTTTCCCTTCGCCCCGCATTTCGACGATACATCCGGCTTCCGGATGCACTACGTCGACGAAGGTCCGCGCGACGGCGAAACTGTCCTGTGCCTGCACGGCGAACCCACGTGGGGTTATCTGTTCCGCCATCTGGTGAGTGCGCTGAGTCCGGCGCACCGTGTCGTCGCTCCCGATCACATGGGATTCGGCAAAAGCGCGACGCCGCAGGACCGCAGCTACTGGCTGCAGGATCATGTCGACAACCTGGAGCGCTTCGTGCTCGCGCGCGGCCTCGATCGCATCACGCTCGTGATGCACGACTTCGGCGGCCCGGTCGGCATGGGGCTTGCCGCGCGGCATCCGGATCGGATCCGGCGCATCGTGTCCGCGAACGGGCCCACGCCGTTCGGCCAGCCCGACCTGATCGAGCGCCTGAACGCGAACGGCCGCGATGCGCCGTGGTTCCAGTGGATCACGCGCGCGGCGGCAGACGATACGCTGGAGACGGTGCTCGGGCAGCTCGGCTTCAACATCCTGAGCACGCTGAAGCTGAACGGGTTCGAAAATCACGCGATCATCAACGACACGTGGATCGCCGCATACGGTGCGCCGTTCATGCATCCGGCGGATTGCCTCGGCGCGATCGGATGGGCCCGCGGGTTTGCCGCCGGCACGCATCGGTTCGAGGCGCCCGATGCGGCGGCGCTGCGCGCGATACGCGAAAAACCCGCGCTCGCGATCTGGGGAGACGCCGACCGAACGCTCGGCGCCGAACACGTCCTGCCGCTCTTCACGGCACTGTTTCCGTCCGCGCCCGTCGAGCGGCTGGCAGGCGTCGGACATTACTGCTTCGAGGATGCGCCCGACGCCATCGCGGCACGCATCGCCGGATTCATCCGGACCACCGGCTGAATGCGCTCCGCAGCGGGCACCCGACACCCGCCGCGGAACGCCGCGTGCGCGGCCGCCTTCGCAACCGCGCAGGCCTCCTTCACGTCAGTGGATGACCCGCGTCACGCCACGCCCGCGCGGGTCGGCCATCGCTTCCGGCGTCTTGCCGTCGATCTTGATCACCTGGATATCGCCGCTGAAATCCTGCCCCTTCAGCGTATAGCCGCGCGCCTCGATCTGCTTCGCGAGTTCGCCTTCGATCGGGTGGTACGGCTCCCAGAAGATCGTGTTCGGTGGCAGCAGCTGGTGATGGAAACGCATCGCGCCGACCGCTTCCTTCAACGGCATCTTGAAGTCGTAGATGTTGTTGATCACCTGGAAAATCGACGTGAAGATGCGCGAGCCGCCCGGCGTGCCGATCACGAGCGACACCTTGCCGTCCTTCGTCATGATCGTCGGCGACATCGACGACAGCGGGCGCTTCTTCGGTTCGATCGCGTTCGCGTCGCTGCCGACCACGCCGAACATGTTCGCGACACCCGGCTTCGCGGAGAAGTCGTCCATCTCGTCGTTCAGCACGATGCCCGTGCCGTCGGCGATCACGCCCGAGCCGAAATAGCCGTTGACCGTGTAGGTGTTCGACACCGCGTTGCCCCACTTGTCGACCACCGAGAAATGCGTCGTTTCAGCCTTCTCCGGCATCGTCGTGCCGAGGCCCGGCTGCACGCTCTTGGTATCCGACGGCTCCTTCGGGTTGACCTCGGCCGCGCGCTTCGCGATGTACGCGTTGTCGGTCAGCTGTGCGATCGGCACCTTGTAGAAATCCGGATCGCCGAGATACTGCGCACGATCGGCGAACACACGCTTTTCGATTTCCGCGACGAGGTGAATGTACTGCGGCGAGTTGAGCTTCACGCCCTCGAAGTCCTGCTTGAGGTCGGCCTTCATCTTCAGCAGTTGCACGAGGCCGATGCCGCCCGAGCTCGGGGGCGGCGCGGTGATCACGTCATAGCCGTTCCACTTCGCCTGCACCGGCTGGCGCCACACCGCGCGGTACTGCGCGAGATCTTCGGTGGTGATGAGCCCGTTGCCGTCACCGGTCTTCATCGATGCGGCGATCAGCTCGGCCGTCTTGCCCTTGTAGAAACCTTCCGCGCCATCGTTCGCGATGCGCGTGAGCACGTCGGCGAGGTCAGGCTGCTTGAAGTTCACGCCGGCCTTCAGCCCGGAGAAATACTTGTCGAAGTTGGTCTTGCCGCCGAACTCCTTCGATGCGTCGACACCGCGCTGCGCGAGCTGTTCGTCGACGACGAAGCCGTCGCGCGCATAGTGGATCGCCGGCGCGAGCACCTGCTTCCACTTCAGCTTGCCGAAGCGCTTCTGCGCTTCCCACATGCCCGCGACCGTGCCCGGCACGCCGACCGCGCGCGGGCCGTACAGGCTCATGCCCTTGACGACATTGCCGTCCTTGTCGAGATACATGTCCTTCGTCGCGGCGAGCGGCGCACGCTCGCGATAGTCGATGAAGTACGGCTTGCCGTCCTTGTAGATCGTCATGAAGCCGCCACCGCCGATGTTGCCGGCTTCCGGATACGTGACGGCGAGCGTGAATGCGATCGCGACGGCCGCGTCGATCGCGTTGCCGCCTTCCTTGAAGATCCGCTCCGCGGCATCCGCGCTGTACTTGTCGGCCACCGCAACGGCCGAGCTCGTCAGGACGGCCGGTTGCGGCCCCTTCGCATAGGCGGGCGCGTTCGGCAGGAAACCGATGCCGGCCACCGTCGCGAGCACGACAGCGGATGATTTGAAGCGATTCAGCGTAGTCATTGCATGTCCCCCATGTGGATCTCCTTCAGGCAGGAAAAGCACCTGTTCCGCTCATGGCGGCCGGCGCGCCGACGGCCATATCCGGATTCGTAGTATAGGGGGACAAAAAGGGTCGAACACGTGGCGTGTAGCGAAAGCACATCCGTCGTGTGCGCGCGGTCATGCTGCGGTTTCAAAACAGGCATGCGAATCGGTCGAAATTGCTCGCGGTGCACGTCCGCAGTGCACGTCCGCCGTGCACGTCATTACGCAACGCACAAAACCGAAAGTTGCGAACTACGCAGCGGGCCACACGACACGCGCAAAAAAACCTGCAACCGTCCCTCCCGCTGCACGAGCCGATCTGCGAAGATAGCGCCCCGCTTTCGCGCCGCATCATTTTTTCGTTCACGCGCCGCTTCACGTTTCTTCGTCTCGCTTCCTATGGCATCACACAATGCGCATCATGCATCCGGCTTCGCAGCCGGCGTCGCCGCCGCCGTCCTCGTCGCACAAACCGGCGCCACGGGCCCGTGGCACACCGGCATGCTCGCCGCGTTCGCGGCGGGCGTCGCGGGCGGCACCGCGCCCGACTGGCTCGAAGTCGCATGGTGGAGCCGCAAGCGCCGCCTGTGGATCACCCATCGCACCGTCACGCACTGGGGCATCGGCTGGATCGCCCTGCTTGCGCTCGGGTGGCACGGGCTCATCCATCATCCGCATCCGCTGTGGGCCGCACCGCTGTTCGGCTTCGCATGCGGCGGCGTGATGCACCTGCTCGCCGACTGGCCGAACCCGCTCGGCGTGCCGTGGATCTGGCGGCGTCATTCGCTCAACCTGTGGAACAGCGGGCATTGCGACCTGATCGTCGTGGCCGCCGCATGGGGCGGCACGCTGTGGCTCGCGCAGTCGCTGTGGTCGCGTGCGCCGCTGCTCGAGCACTGGCTCGGCTGGCTGCATCGCGTTTAGTTGCAATTTGACGCAATTCGGCGTGCTATCGGCATGCCGGCGCGCATGCAACTTTCCGTTCGTTGAAAGTGCTGCGCAGGCGCCCATCCGGATCCGATTCGCCGACACGCGTGCCCGGCATGCACGCGCGACGTCTGGCACACTGACGATTCGATTCGTGCGCACGCCTTCCGTGCGCTTGCACCCCATTTCAACGCTCCGATGGACGTCACCGCTACCCGCCCTGCCGCCAGTGCGCTCGATGTATTCCACCCGGCCGTCGCCGCGTGGTTCCGGCGCACGTTCGCCGCGCCCACCGGCGCGCAGGCACTCGCGTGGCCGCACATCAAAGCCGGGCGCTCGACGCTGGTCGCCGCGCCCACCGGCTCCGGCAAGACGCTCACCGCGTTCCTGTGCGCGCTCGACGATCTGGTGCGCGATGCGCTCGCGCACGACGGCACGCTGCCCGACGCGACGCTCGTCGTCTACGTGTCGCCGCTGAAGGCGCTGTCGAACGACATCCACGTGAACCTCGATGCGCCGCTTGCCGGCATCGCCGAATCGCTCGCGCAGCTCGGCCTGCCGGTGCCGGCGATCCGCACCGCCGTGCGCACCGGCGACACGACGCAGGCCGAGCGCGCCGCGCTGCGCAAGCGCGCGCCGCACATCCTCGTCACGACACCCGAATCGCTGTACGTGCTGCTGTCGTCCACGTCGGGGCGGCAGATGCTGTCGAACGTGCGCTCGGTCATCGTCGACGAAATTCATGCACTCGCGTCGTCGAAGCGCGGCAGCCACCTCGCGTTGTCGCTCGAACGCCTCGACGCGCTGGCCGGCCGCGCGCTCCCGCGTATCGGACTGTCGGCCACGCAAAAGCCGATCGACGCTGTCGCACGCTTCCTGGTCGGCGGCCCGGCCGACGCGCCGCGCGACTGCACCATCGTCGACACGGGCCACACGCGCGAGCGCGACCTCGCGCTCGAACTGCCGAACGTGCCGCTCGAACCCGTGATGGCAACCGACGTGTGGGAACAGGTGTACGACCGCATCGCCGGGCTCGCGGCCGCGCATCGCACGACACTCGTGTTCGTCAACACGCGGCGCACCGCCGAGCGCATGGCGCGCCATCTCGCCGACCGGCTCGGCAAGGAAGCGATCGCCGCACATCACGGCAGTCTCGCGAAGGAGCACCGCTTCGATGCCGAGCAGCGCCTGAAGCGTGGCGAACTGAAGCTGCTCGTCGCCACCGCATCGCTCGAGCTCGGCATCGATATCGGCGACGTCGATCTCGTCTGCCAAGTCGGCTCGCCGCGCGGGATCGCACCGTTCCTGCAGCGCGTCGGCCGCTCCGGGCACCATGTCGGCGGCGTGCCGAAGGGCCGGCTGTTTCCGCTGTCGCGTGACGAACTCGTCGAATGCGCCGCGCTGCTCGATTGCGTGCAGCGCGGCGAACTCGATACGTTGCGCATTCCCGAAGCGCCGCTCGACGTGCTCGCGCAGCAGATCGTCGCCGAAGTGGCGTGCACGGAATGGCAGGAAGACGCGCTGTATGCAAGCTTCACGCGCGCGGCGCCGTACGCGCGGCTCACGCGCGAGCGCTTCGACGAAGTGATGACGATGCTCGCCGAAGGCTTCACGAGCCGCCGCGGCGTGCGCGGCGCGTACCTGCATCGCGACGTGGTCGGCGGCACCGTGCGCGGGCGCCGCAACGCGATGATGACCGCAACCACCTCGGGCGGCACGATCCCCGACATGGCCGACTACGCGGTGCTGCTCGAACCGCAGGGCATCCAGGTCGGCACCGTCAACGAGGATTTCGCAATCGAGAGCCTGGCCGGCGACGTGTTCCAGCTGGGCAACCAGTCGTACCGGATCATTCGCGTGGAAACGGGCCGCGTGCGTGTCGAGGACGCGCAGGGCCAGTCGCCGAACATTCCGTTCTGGCTCGGTGAGGCGCCGGGGCGCAGCGACGAGCTGTCGGCGGCGGTCGGCCGGCTGCGTGCGCGGCTCGACGGGCTGTTCGCCGACGGTGACCGGCAGGCGCTTGCCGAAGGCGGTGAACGCGCTGACGGCGATACCAGCCGGAAGACCGCCGCTGCAGTCAAGGCTGCGGCCCAAACCAAGACCAGGGGCGGTGCAAAATCCACGCCGCGCGTCGAGCCTGAAGCCGAAGCCGAAGCCGAAGCCGAA
Organism: Burkholderia puraquae; assembly: GCF_002099195.1. Taxonomy (GTDB): domain Bacteria; phylum Pseudomonadota; class Gammaproteobacteria; order Burkholderiales; family Burkholderiaceae; genus Burkholderia; species Burkholderia puraquae. The sequence continues at coordinate 837,331 of NZ_NBYX01000001.1, forward strand.
GCCGAAGCCGAAGCCGAAGCCGCGATCAGTATGCGAAACGACGTCGCCCTTGCCATCCCGGCCAACGGCCGCCTCGCGCCAGCATTGCGCTGGCTCGTCGACGATCTGCACCTGTCGCCCGACGCCGCGCACCAGATCGCCGACTACCTCGCGCGCACGCGCGCCGCGCTCGGCACGCTGCCGACGCAGGACACGCTCGTGATGGAGCGATTCTTCGACGAATCGGGCGGCACACAGCTCGTGATCCATTCGCCGTTCGGCAGCCGCATCAACCGCGCATGGGGGCTCGCGCTGCGCAAGCGCTTCTGTCGCAGTTTCAACTTCGAGCTGCAGGCGGCCGCGACCGACGATGCGATCATCCTGTCGCTGTCGCTCGCGCACAGCTTCGCACTCGACGAAGTGTGGCGCTACCTGCGTTCGGCCAGTGCCGAGCACGTGCTGGTCCAGGCACTGCTCGACGCGCCGATGTTCGGCGTGCGCTGGCGCTGGAACGCGACGACAGCGCTCGCTCTGCCCCGCTTCACGGGCGGCAAGCGCACCGCACCGCAACTGCAGCGGATGAAGAGCGAGGATCTGCTCGCGACGGTGTTCCCCGACCAGGTCGCATGCCTCGAGAACATCGTCGGCGAACGCGAGATCCCGCATCATCCGCTCGTCGACCAGACGCTCGACGACTGCCTGCACGACGCAATGGACACCGACGGCTGGCTTGCGCTGCTGCGCCGAATCGAAAGCGGCGCGATCGAGCTCGTGGCGCGCGACCTGCCCGCGCCGTCGCCGCTCGCGGCCGAGATCCTCAATGCGAAACCGTACGCGTTCCTCGACGATGCACCGCTCGAGGAGCGCCGTACGCAGGCCGTACAGTCGCGCCGCTGGAGCGATCCCGAATCGACCGACGATCTCGGCGCGCTCGACGCCGACGCGATCGATGCGGTGCGCGACGAAGCATGGCCGCTCGTGCGCGACGCCGACGAAATGCACGACGCGCTGCTCACGCTCGCGTGCATCGCCGATCGTGAAGCACAGGTACACGAAGGCTGGCCCGACCGGCTCGCGGAACTCGCCGAACGCCGCCGCGCGACGAAACTCGTCACGCCCACCGGCGCCTCGCTGTGGGTGCCGGTCGAACGGCTCGTGTGCCTGCGCACCCTGCATCCCGACGCGCGCATCGCGCCGGCGCTCAAGGTGCCGGCTGCCTGCGCGCAGCCGTGGGAAGCGGATGCCGCACTCGTCGACGTGATCCGCGCGCGGCTCACCGGCTTCGGCCCGCTTGCCGTCGATGCGATCGCGACACCGCTCGGCCTGCCGCCTGCGTCGATCGCGACAGCACTCGCGGCGCTGGAGCGCGAAGGCTATGTGATGCGCGGCCGGTTCACGCCGGGCGCCACAGCGGACGAATGGTGCGAACGCCATCTGCTGGCGCGCATTCATCGCTATACGGTGAAGCGGCTGCGCCGCGAGATCGAGCCGGTCGAGCGCGCCGATTTCATGCGCTTCCTGTTCCATTGGCAGCACCTGACGCCCGACACGCGCGGCACGGGGCGCGATGCACTCGCGGCCGTGGTCGAACAGCTCGAAGGCTACGAGGCCGCGGCAAGCGCATGGGAAGACGCGCTGCTGCCCGCGCGGCTCACCGACTACATGGCGGGCGGGCTCGACGAGCTGTGCCGCTCGGGCAAGCTCGTATGGACGCGCATCGGCGCACCGGCGCGCGCGGCCGGCACACCCGTGAAGACGACGCCGATCGTGCTGCTGCCGCGCCGCCACCTCGGCGCCTGGCAGGCGCTGCGCGACCCCGACGCGCAACCGGCGCTGTCCGCGCGGGCCGCACAGGTGCGCGCCGCGCTCGCCTCGCACGGCGCAATGTTCTTCGACGCGCTGCTCGACGACCTGCACATGCTGCCCGTCGAACTCGAACAGGCGCTCGGCGAGCTCGTATCGGCTGGGCTCGTGAATGCGGACAGCTACGCGGGCCTGCGTGCGCTGCTGAAGCCGGCCGTCAAGCGCAGCGCGACCTATTCGCCGCGCACGCGGCGCGGCGGCGCGCTGATCGGCGGGATGGACGACGCGGGCCGCTGGGCGCTCGTGCAACGCCACGCGCCGCCGGACGATGCACCGGCGCCGAAACGCGGTCAGGCCGCGACCGACCCCGACGCGCTCGAACACATCGCGTGGACGCTGCTGCGCCGCTATGGCGTCGTGTTCTGGCGGCTGCTCGAACGCGAAGCCGACTGGCTGCCGAGCTGGCGCGAGCTCGTGCGCGTGCTGCAGCGCCTCGAAGCGCGCGGCGAGATTCGCGGCGGACGCTTCGTCGCCGGGCTCGCGGGCGAACAGTTCGCGCTGCCCGAAGCGATCCCCATCCTGCGCGAACTGCGGCGGCAACCCGGCGACGGACAGTACGTGTGCGTGACGGGCGCCGATCCGTTGAATCTGGCCGGCACGCTGCTGCCCGGCGACAAGGTGCCGGCGCTGGCCGGCAATCGCGTGCTGTTCCGTGATGGCGTGCCCGTCGCATCGCTGGTTTCGGGGGCGTTCCACTACGCGCCCGAACTGTCGCCCGCCGCACGCGAAGATGCCCGCCTGCGGCTCGCGCGCCACTACTGACATCGGCTGACACGCGGCACTGCACGGACTACTGATCGCCGGGCCGCGCTGCCGTCATCGTTCGGGTAGCATCGAACGATTTCCGCGCGGACTCGCGCGATCGAACACAACAAGACTTCCGGAGACTGCTGTCCATGCCCTCGCATGCCGACTCGCCCGCCGCTCATCACGCGGGCTCGCTGACGATTTTCCAGGGCGCCGCGCTCTATATCGGCGCGGTGCTCGGCACCGGCGTGATCGCGCTGCCCGCACTGGCTGCCGAGGTCGCAGGCCCGGCTTCGCTGCTCGCATGGGCAGCACTGGTCGTGCTGTCCGGGCCGCTCGCGGCCACCTTTGCCGCACTCGGCGCGCGCTATCCCGATGCCGGCGGGGTCTCGACCTACGCGCGGCGCGCATTCGGGCCGAAAGCCGCGGCGATCGTCGGCTGGTGCTTCTACTTTGCGGTACCGGCCGGCGCGCCGGCCGCCGCCATGTTCGGCGGCGCATACGTCGCGGCCGTCACGGGCGGCGGGCACACGACCGTCGTCGTCACGGCTGCCGCGCTGATCGCGACCGTGTCGGCCGCGAATGCATTCGGCGTTACCGTGTCGGGCCGCATGCAGCTCGTATTGTCGGCGCTGCTCGTCACGCTGCTGCTCGCCGCGGTGCTCGCCTCCGCGCCGCATGCGCACACCGCGAACCTGCATCCGTTCGCGCCGCACGGCTGGCTTGCGGTCGGCCAGGCTGCCGCGCTGCTCGTATGGAGCTTCGCCGGCTGGGAAGCGATCACGCATCTCGCGGCTGAATTCCGGCGGCCCGCGCACGACATGCCGCGCTCGGCCGGGATCGCGGTCGTGGTGGTCGGGTTCCTGTATCTGTCGGTCGCCGCCGCGAGCGTGACGGTGCTCGGGCCGTCCGCGGGCGCATCGGGCGCGCCGCTCGCCGAACTGATCGCGGGCGGCATCGGCGGTCATGCGCAGGTGCTGGCCGCCGCGGCCGCGCTGCTGCTCACGCTCGGCACGATGAACGCGTATTTCGCGGGCGCGGCCAAGCTCGGCGCGGCGCTCGGGCGCGACGGCGCGTTACCCGCGTGGCTCGCGCAAGGCAGCCAGGTCGGCGGCGTCCCGCGCCGCAGCCTCGGCGTGATTGCCATGCTCGCAGCCATCGCACTGGCCGCGACCACGCTGTCGGACGTCGGGCCGAAGCCGCTCGTGCTCGTCACGTCCGGGTGCTTCGTGATGGTGTATGGGCTCGGCGCGGCCGCCGCGCTGAAACTGCTGCCGCGCGGCAGCATCGCGCACCGTTGCGCATGGATTTCGCTGGTCGCGGTCGCCGGGCTGTTCCTGACGACCGGCTGGTACATCCTGTGCCCGCTGCTGCTCGCGGGCGGTGCGCTGCTCTATCTGCAAGTGGCCGGGCCGCGCCGGTAATCCCGCATGTGCGCGCCGGCCGGCACTCGCCCGCTTGCGGCGACGCACCGGCGCATGATGACCGAACCGCTGGCGGGATTGCCGGCCATCCCGCCGTGCGCATCATGCGCATGGGCGTGGACGCGCGCCGTACACCGATTCCTCACGCCCGTCAGGCGGGCACCAGTTCGAAGCTGAGCCGTTTGCCGAGCGCGGCGGCCGCGCTCGCGAGCGTGGCCAGCGTGAGGCTCGTGTCGGTTTCGTCGAGCAGACGGTTGAGCGCGGCGCGGCTGGTTTTCATCCGCGCGGCCATCGCGGTTTTCGTGATGTGCTGTGCCTTCATTTCCTGCCCGATCTGCCAGGCGATCACGCGCTTGATCGCGGTGGCGGTGGCCGCTTCGAGACTGCCATCCTCGTCGAGGAAGGTATCGAAATCGCTGCCGATATGCGGATTGTTCGTGGTCGTCATGGGGTACTCCAGTGCATGGCGTTGCCGGCTGCCTGACCGTCGAAGACGGTACATTCCGGTGCAACCGGGAAATTCAGATGGTGCGCATCAGCGCTTTCAGGCGCGCGACGGTGACATCGAGATCGTCCGACGGCGTGGCCCGCGACTGCTTGAAGAAGCCGTGCAGCAGGACCATCGCGTCGCCGACGACCGTAAACAGCACGCGAGCGCTCCGCCCCGGCAGCATCACGCGGATCTCCCACAGATCCTGCGCCATCTTCCGGACCAGCGGCATGCCGAGTTGAACGGTCTTGATCTCTTCGCCGATCACCCTTCGCTCCGCTTGCCCGAGCGCCTTCAGCCATTCGCGCACCGGCTCGTTGCCACGGGCCGTCTGGAAGAACCGCACGCCGAGCGTGACCTGGATCTGCTGTCTCGTCATCGTCTTGACACCTATCGCACCAAAATCGGTACGATATGCCAAGCACCACGAGGCGCGCTACTGACCGGATGGCCAACCTGGCAGCCGAAAGCGGGAAACCGGATCGGGCCGCGCCCGCCGCGTGCCCCGCTGGTTCAACCGTCGCGACGAGTCGGCTTGCGCACCGCGCGTGACGTCCCGTGCGTGCGCGTCTGGCCGAACCGCGACCGCGCGATGTCGCGCACGGCGTCGATCAGCGTCCGCGCGACCGGCGACGGCTGCGCATCGGTGCGCAGCACGAGCCCGACCGGCTCGTCGGTGCCGGCCGACGGCAGCGGCAGGCGTGCCAGCGCCCCGGCCGACAGATCGTATTCGGCCGCATAGAGCGGCACGAACCAGACCGCGTCGTTCTCGAGCGCCAACGCGCGCGCGACCGATATCGACAGCACCTCGATGAACGAATCCAGCGGCGGCGCGCCGCAGGCGCCGAGCAGTTGCTCGGCCGACTGGCGGATCAGCGTGCCGAACGGCGGCAGCACGACCGGATAACGCGCGAGCTCGGCCGCCGGCGCCGCGCTCGACAGCAGCGGATGCCCGGCACGCACGACGGCGACGAGCGGCTCGTTGTACAACTGCTCGAACGCGAGCCCGATCATCCGCTCCGGCTCCGACAGCCGCCCGATCGCGCACTCGATCGCGCCGGACTTCAGGCGCTCGAGCAGATCGGCGTTCGCGGCCGTCGCGATCCGCACGACGATGCGCGGCCAGCGCGCGGCGAGCGCCTTCATCAACGCGGGCGCGAGCGATGCCGCGACAGTCGGCAGCATGCCGATTTCCAGCGTCGCGGCGGCGGCGCCGCCCTCGCGCGCGAGCAGCCCGACGCCCTGTCGCAGCGCCAGCACGCACGCGTTCGCATGCGGCATGAACAGCTGCGCCTCGCGAGTCGGCTGCGCGCCCTGCCGCCCGCGCTCGAACAGCTTCACGCCGAGGATCGCCTCCAGTTCGGCGATCGTCTTCGAGACGGCCGGCTGCGTGATCGACAGGCTTTCTGCCGCCTTCTGCACGCCGCCCAGCTGCGCGACCGCGAGAAAGCACTGCAGGTGCCGGAACTTGACACGGCCGTCGGCGATACGGTTATTCATAACGAGTGGTTATGTGATTGACGATGAAATGCCATTTTGCATAACTTTCCGGATAGTCCCAAGTATTCGACGATACGTCACGCATGGCGCCGCAGCGCCTGGAAACCGGCCGGCTCCCACATCCGCTTCGCGATCAGCAAGCTGGTCCCGCGCTTCTGCGCGAGCGGTGCGGACGACGATTCCGCATGCAGCGCGGCCGCCTTGCTGCGCAGCCGGCGCAACTCCAGTTCGAGCTCCGCGGACGCGGCCTCCGTCAGCATCCCCTGCGAGAACGTCATCGTCTCGCCTTCCCCGTCGAAGCGGCTGTCGAGGAAATCGCCGAGCGCATGCGCATGGAAGTAACGGCGGATCGGGCCGCCGGGCAGCCAGTCGAAGTCGCGCGCGACGCGCACGCGAATCCGGTCGCCCGGCAACAGCGCGACGACGTTCATCCGGTCGAGCATCAGCAGGTATTTCACGCACTCGGCCTTCGTCACCTGATAGGCCGACACGATGTCCTGCACGGTCCAGTAGTTGATCGCGCAGACCGCAACGAGCAGCAGCTTGTCGTCCGACACGAGCAGTGCCTCCTGCTGCTCGGTCAGCACGCGCAGCCTCGGCGCCGACGCGGAAGCCTCCTGCACGAGCTCGGCCAGCGTATAGCCGAGCAGTTGGGCGATCTCCACGACACGCTCCAGCGTGAAGCGGCCGCTGGCGAACAGCCGCTTCACGCTGGTCTCGGAGACGTCGAGCGCACGCGCGACGTCGCGGTAGGTCATGCCCTGCGCCTTCAACTGGCGCTTCAGCATTTCGATGAGTTGGGCGGTTTCGGTCATTTTGGTATCGAAAAATGATGCTCCAGGTCAGATATTAGGCTACCTGACCAGGGACATGAACACTTTTAGGTACTTGTCTGCATAATCCGCTCCGTGCTGTCACCGAACGACGGAACCGAAATGACCACCCGAACCGAAACCGCCACCTACGAATCGCACCTCACCGCCCCGCGCGATGCCCGCGACACGGATCGCACGATGCCGCTCGCCACGGTCCGCACGCTGGCCGCCAGCGCGCACGTCGGGGATCTCGTGTTCATCCGCGTGGCGGCGAACGCACCGCGCGAGGCGGCAGGCACGACGGGCGCGTGGGCCAATCGCTTCGGCATCGTCGTCGATACGTCCGGCGACGAACCGGTAATCGCCGAATCCGCGTTTGCGTGGACGAAGCTCACGCCGCTGTCGCGCTTCGTCGCCCGTACCGACGGCGGACGCATCGCGCTGGCACGCCGCGTCGCGGCACCGACCGCCGATGCGCAGCGCCAGGTGCATGCAACCGCGGAACAACGGATCGACGCGCTGCTCGGCAACCGCTTCAACCTGCGGACGCGGCGCGGGTTCTGCTCGAGCTATGTGAGCGACGTGCTCGGTGCCGACCGGGCCGCGACACCGGCCGCATTGCTGCGCAGCGGCACGCTGTCACTCGAATTCGACGGGATCGTGTTCGATCCCGGCCGCCAGTCATAACGGGCGCGCTCGGGGAGACCGGATAACAACAAGAACGAAAACACAAAAAAGCAGCGACGGGCTGGCTGGAGGGCCGTGCACGGGGTCGTCACCGACGACGCGAAGCCCGATCGCTTTTTCCGCCGGACAGGCATCCTGTCCGGCGGAATTTTCATTGGCGCGACGAACATAACGAACGGTTATGCGATTCGCGAAAAAAGGTCATTTTGCATAACTTTCCGGATTGGCTAAAGTCGTGCCATCCACTTCGCGAAATACCTATCAGGAGACGCCCGATGGATTCCCCCACGATCCTCACGCCGCGCGACTGGCCGTCGCATCCGGCCTATGTCCACCCCGAGTACCGTTCGTCGGTGAAGCGCGGCCCGACCCGCCCGCTGATCCCGCTGAAAGAGAAGCTGCGCGACCAGTACGCGCCCGTCTACGGCGCCGAAGATCTCGGCGCACTCGACCATGACCTGACGAAGAACGCCGTGAAGAACGGCGAGCCGCTCGGTGAGCGCATGGTCGTCACGGGCCGCGTGCTCGACGAAGGCGGCAAGCCCCTGCGCAACACGCTCGTCGAGGTGTGGCAGGCGAACGCGGCCGGCCGCTACGTGCACAAGGTCGACCAGCACGATGCGCCGCTCGATCCGAACTTCCTCGGCGCGGGCCGCTGCCTGACCGACAACGAAGGCCGCTACCGCTTCCTGACGATCAAGCCCGGCGCTTATCCGTGGGGCAACCATCCGAACGCGTGGCGCCCGAATCACATCCATTTCTCGCTGTTCGGCGACTACTTCGGCTCGCGTCTCGTCACGCAGATGTACTTCCCCGGCGACCCGCTGCTCGCGTACGACCCGATCTTCCAGGGTACGCCCGAGGCCGCGCGCGATCGCCTGATCTCGCGCTTCTCGATGGACATCACCGAAGAAGGCTATGCGCTCGGCTACGAATTCGACATCGTGCTGCGCGGCCGCGACGCTACCCCGATGGAGCGCTGAACCATGACGACGCTGAAGCAAACCCCTTCGCAGACGGTCGGCCCGTACTTCGCGTACGGACTGTGCCCGCAGCAATACGACTACGACCTGAAGAGCCTGTTCACGCCGACGATCGCCGCGGCACACGCCGAAGGCGAGCACGTGCTGCTGGTCGGCCAGGTGTTCGACGGCGACGGCAACGTCGTCGGCGACGCGGTGCTCGAATTCACGCAGGTGGACGGCGCAGGCCGCTACCCCGCGTCGCGCGACGACATCGCGAAATCCGGCTTCACGGGCTTCGCGCGGGTCGGCACCGGCACCGATGCGCAGCAGCGTTTCGTCGTCGAGACGGTGAAGCCGGGCCGCATCGCCGCCGACGAAGCGCCGCACATCAACGTGACCGTGATGATGCGCGGGATCCTCACCCATGCGTTCACGCGCGTGTACTTCGACGACGAAGCCGCCGCGAACGCGGCCGACCCCGTGCTGAACGCGGTGCCGGCCGAGCGCCGCGCGACGCTCGTCGCGAAACGCGACGCGCAGCCGGGCCGTCCGGTCGTCTACCGCTTCGACATCCGCATGCAGGGGCCGGACGAAACGGTGTTCTTCGACGTGTGACGCGCGTGCCGGCGCACGCCGGCTTCGCCCGCTACCGCACCGCCGCGTGGCGCGATACCAACAGGCATCGCGTCACGCGGCGTTTTTCATGCTCTGTCGCAGCATTCGATGCTGCGGCGCATCGCGCCGGGCCACGGTTATCGATGCCCGTTGCCGCACGCTTCCGCCCCCTGAATCAAACGCGCGATTGAAACGGATGCTGCGACAGCACATAACTCGTCGGTCCGGCAGGATATCGTTTGCGCGTTATGCGGCGTATTCTTCGTTATCCTCAACGCGCAAGCGGGATTAAATCCGAATCAGCAACAATTACGCATGTCATGCACGACACGGCCCGGCCGGCCGTGCGCGCATTTTTCTGACCGAGTGCCTTTAAACGCGTCTGACCGAAGTTGGCAGGCGCGTATTTTTTGGCGGCAACCGCTGCACGGGCGTGGCGCGCGCCGATTCGATCCGGTTAGCGCCGAATCTCCAGATAGCGGCTCGGCGTGTCGCCCAGAATGCGGCGAAACGCCGACGTGAACGCGCTGGCGCTCGCGTAGCCGAGATCGAACGCGACGCGCGTTACCGGCTCCCCGTCGCTCAGGCGTGCAATCGCCGCGAGCATGCACACCTGCTGGCGCCATGCGGCAAAACTCACGCCCGTCTGCGCGCGAAACTGCCGCGTGAACGTGCGGCGGCTCACGCCTGCATCGGCGGCCACCTGGTCGAGATCGGCCGCGATCGACGGCGACGCGAACAGGTGGCGGCACACCTTCGCCAGCCTTGCATCGGCCGGCAGCGGCGCATGCAGCGACAGGCGCGGCATCGTCGCGATCTCCGCGACCAGCAACGCCATCAGCTTGCCCGCACGCCCGTCGACGTCATACAGGGCCGGCAGGTCGACCGCATCGTCGATCAATTGCCGAAGCAACGCCGATACGCCATAGACGCCGCACTGCTCGGGCAAGCCCGCTTCCTGCGCGGCGTCGCCGGACACGAACGTGTTGAGCATCATGACCGGCCCGGTCATCGTCATTTCGTGCCGCACGCCGGCCGGCACCCAGCACGCGCGCTGCGGCGGCACCAGCCAGCGCCCGTGCGGCGTCGACACGCTGATCGTGCCGCGCGACGCGAACGCGAATTGCCCGCGCCCGTGCGCGTGCTCCGGAAACGTCGTGCCCGCCGCATAGTCGTTGGCGGTCACGACCACGCTCCGGGGAATGTTTTCGTAGGGATCTAGCAGCGTATTTCTCACGGCCCGAATTCCATCATCAATGACCCGATATCGAAGGCGGGTCTCCTTCGCGCGATCTACGATCCGCTCCACCCTTGCGCGACCTGACGGCCGCAAGACCCGTCGGCCTGATCGGCCGGATTACCACTGCATCGGAGCGGACATGCCGAATACGTTTCATCGCGTGGGGGACGGCCCCCATCCTGTTCTTGTACTGCCCGGCTGGTTCGGCGACGCCCACGCGTTCGCACCCGTCGAAGCATGGCTGTCGCGTGAGCACTTCAGCTATGTATTCATGGACTACCGAGGTTACGGCCGCATGCGCGACGCAGCGGGCGACTACACAATCGACGAGATCGCCGCCGACGCGCTCGCGCTGGCCGACGCCCTCGATTTCGCGACCTTCAGCGTTGTCGGTCACTCGATGGGCGCGATGGCGGCCGAGAAGCTCGCCGTCATGGCGCCCGAGCGCGTGCGTTCGCTGGTGCCGATCACGCCCGTGCCTTGCGGCGGCCTGCCGTTCGACGCGGACAAACGCGCGCTATTCGAGCGCGCCGCCGACCACGTCGCCGATCGCCGGACCATCATCGATCGCAGCACCGGCGGCCGGCTGCCCGCCGCCTGGGTCGAGTGGAAAGCCGCGTATTCGGCAGCCCGTTCGTCGCCGCCGGCGTTCGGCGCGTACTTCCGCGCGTGGGCCGATACGGATTTCAGCGACGAGATCGCCGGCATCCATCCGGTGAAAGTGCTGATCGGCGAGCACGATCCGGCGTTCGACGCGGCGCTGATGGCCCGCACCTACCTGCGGCGCTATCCGCTCGCCACCGTGAACGTGCTGCGCAATGCGGGCCACTATCCGATGAACGAGACGCCGCTCGCGCTGGTCGCGGCGATGGAAGCGTTCCTGCTCGCCGCGACGGCGAGCCGCGCCGGCAACCACTGACGACCCGCGGCGCGCAAGCAGCATGGCGGTGGCGCGCATCACCGCAGCATGAACGACATCGCCGACAAACTGTTCAGCGTGCGCACCGCATGCTCGACCGAAGGCCCGTCGAAGCGCAGCGTCACCGCATCGACGCGCTCGAGCGACGGCAGCACGCAGAACAGGTCGGCCAGCGCCGCCGTCTGCACGCGCAGCGTGCAAGCGGCCGGCACGGGCCGATGGGCGCCGGCGCGCACGCCTGCCGACAGTGCCCGCACGACCGTTTCGCGCGCAGCGGTTGCGATCCGCGCACAGGACGCGGCGGGCGTGAGCGTATCGCCGCTCGATGCGCCGCTGGCTGTCTTGACCGTCTCGAAATGCGCGTCCGGAAACAGCGGCTGCGTTTCCTCCGCGAACACGTCGTCGCCCGTGGCCAGCGCGACGTGCGCGCCGTATTCGCGCGCCAGCGCGCCGTACAGCCCGGCTTCGCCGAGCTCGACGCCGTTCAGCCACACCTGCGTGAACGCGAAGCTGTTGATCGTGTGCGCGAGCACGCCGCGCGCCTGCGATTTCGCGTGATAGCCGATCATGAACACGAGATCGGGCTGCTGTTCGAGGCCCGCCATCATCCCGAGCGTGCGCGGCTTGCCGAGCACGACGCGCGCACGCGCATCGAGCCCGTCGGGCAGCAGGTTGCGGTAACCGCCGTGCGAATCGTTGACCCACACGGCCTGCGCGCCGCCCATGAGCGCGCCTTCGATCGCCGCGTTCGCCTCGGCGGTCATCCAGCGGCGTGCGCGCTCGTATTCCGGATTGCCGGCGCGCGTCTGCTCGGCGGCGAACACGCCGGCGACGCCTTCTATGTCGGTCGAAATCAGGATCTTCATGGCTGGCTAAAACGTCCTTCGTGGCCTTCGTTGAACAGGCGATCGAGATCGGGCACCGCATCGCGCAGCGATTGCCGCACGTGGCCGTCGCGCCCGGCCACCGTCACGGCCTGCAGCAATGCATCGGCGATCGCGTGCTCGACGCTTTCGGCCGCGGCCATGAACAGCGGATCGAGTGCCGCGTCGGCCACGAGGGCCGGCAGCGCGATGGTCGACGCGTCGTGCGCGATCGTGTATGCAGTGGAGAATGCGAGCGCGATGTCGCCGCTGCCGTGCCCGTAGACCGAGCCCGTGCGGGCCAGCCCCGCACCCGCGCGGCGCGCGAGCCGCGACAGTTGTCGCGCGTCGAGCGGCGAATCGGTGGCCAGCAACAGGATGATCGAGCCCTGCTCGGGTGGCGCCGCGTGCGCGGCCTCGGCCGCACGCCGTTGCGCGACGATGCGCCCGAGCGGCACACCGCCGAGCGTCAGCATCGGCAGCCGGCCGAAATTCGCGAGCACGAGCGCGCCGACCGTATAGGGCCGGCCGGCCGCGACGGCGACGCGCGAGGCCGAACCGATCCCGCCTTTCAGGTCGAAGCACGACATCCCGCGCCCGGCCCCCACCGCGCCGCGTACGACGTCACGCGACGCCGCGCGGCACGCGTCGTCGTAATGCGCGGCCGTGACCGCGAACGCCTGGATATCGTTCAGATAGCCGTCGTTGCATTCGAACACGAGCGGGTTGACGGTCGACCAGTCGCGGCCGATTGGCGGATTCGCCGCGATCGCCGCGCGGATCTGCGCCTGCGCGACCGCGCCGACGCCGAACGTATTGGTCAGCGCGATCGGCGTATCGAGCGTACCGAGCTCGTCGACCTGCACGAGCCCGACGCTCTTGCCGAATCCGTTGATCACGGCAGCCCCCGCCGGCACCTTGCTGCGGTACACGTCGCCCGGATGCGGCTTCACGACGGTCACGCCGGTCTGCACGTTGCCCGTATCGAGCGTGCAATGGCCGACCGTCACGCCCGGCACGTCGGCGATCGTGCCGCGCGGCCCGGCCGGCAGCGTGGCCGCCCACATCGGTGCCAAGTGCATCAGCGGCGCTCCAGCTTCGGATCGAGCGCGTCGCGCAGCCCGTCGCCGAGCAGGTTGAACGCGAGCACGGTCAGGAAGATCGCGAGGCTCGGGAAGATCGCGATGTGCGGCGCCGTCACCATGTCCGCGCGCGCCTCGTTGAGCATCGCACCCCACTCCGGCGTCGGCGGCTGCGCCCCGAGCCCGAGGAACGACAGGCTCGCGGCCGTGATGATCGACGTGCCGATCCGCATCGTGAAGTAGACGACGACCGACGACACGGTGCCCGGCAGGATATGCCGCATGATGATCGTCCAGTCCGACGCGCCGATGCTGCGCGCGGCCTCGACATAGGTCATGTGCTTGAGCATCAGCGTGTTGCCGCGCACGAGCCGCGCGAACGCCGGAATGCTGAAGATCGCGACCGCGCAGATTACGTTGACCATCCCGTTGCCGAGGATCGCGACCACGCCGATTGCGAGCAGGATGCCCGGGAACGCGAACAGCACGTCGGCCACGCGCATCGTGATGCGGTCCCACCAGCCTTCGTAGTAGCCGGCGAGCAGCCCGAAGAACGTGCCGATCACCGCGCCGAGCGCGACCGAGAAGAAGCCGGCCGCGAGCGAGATGCGCGTGCCGGTGACGATCCGGCTGAAGATGTCGCGGCCGAGCGAATCGACGCCGAACCAGTGCACGGCCGACGGCCCCGCGTTCAGCGCGTCGTAGTCGAAATAATTCTCCGGATCGAACGGCACGATGTGCGGGCCGACGAACGCCAGCACGACGAGCGCCAGCACGAAGCCGCCCGCGACGAGCGCGACGGTCTGCTTGCGGAACTTGCGCCAGAATTCGCGCCACGGCGTGCGGATCGCGGCGGGTGCGGCCGGCGCCGCGGTCTGGACTGTCGCGTTCATGCGCGCCTCACTTGAACCGGATGGTTGGGTTGATGACCGCGTACAGCACGTCGACGGTCAGGTTGATCAGGATGAACTCGAGCGAAAACAGCAGCACGATCGCCTGGATCACGGGGTAGTCGCGCATCGTCACCGCGTCGACGAGCAAGCGCCCGAGCCCCGGCCAGTTGAACACGACCTCGACGACGATCGAGCCGCCGAGCAGGAAGCCGAACTGCAGCCCCATCATCGTGACGACCGGGATCATCGCGTTGCGCAGGCAGTGCTTGAGCACCACCATCGGCTCGTGCACGCCTTTCGCGCGCGCGGTGCGCACGAAATCCTCGTTCAGCACCTCGACGAACGACGCGCGCGTGAAACGTGCCATCACGGCCGCGACCGCGGCGCCGAGTGTCAGCGACGGCAGCACGTAGCTCTTCCACGAGCCGTCCGGCACGACCGGCAGCCAGCCGAGCTTCACCGAGAAAACTTCCATCAGCAGCATGCCGAGCGCGAACGCGGGAAACGAGATGCCCGACACCGCGAGCGTCATGCCGAGGCGGTCCGGCCAGCGGTTGCGCCACACCGCCGACGCGATCCCGATCGCCATCCCGAAGGCCGTCGCCCACACCATGCTGACGAGCGTCAGCATCAGCGTCGGCATGAAGCGCTCGCCGATCTCGGTCGAGACCGGCCGCTTGCTGCGTGTCGACATGCCGAAGTCACCGTGCGCGATCTTCGTGAAGAAATTCACGAACTGCGCGGGCAGCGGCCGGTCGAGGCCGAGATCGGCGCGCACGAGCGCGACCGTCGCGTCGTCGGCTTCGGGGCCGGCCGCGAGCCGCGCCGGGTCGCCCGGCAGCAGGTGCACGAACAGGAACACCAGCACCGCGACGATCGCGAGCGTGGGCAGCAGGCCAAACAGGCGTTTGACGAGAAAATTCAGCATGGGGCACCGATCGGGTCAATGCGCCCGCTGCTTGCGCAGCAGGCGCCGCGTGACGGACAAGCCACTGTCATTTCAGCGAGATCTCGTCGAAGTTGAACGAACCGTCCGGCATCACGTACGCGCCCTGCAGCCGCTTGCTGCGCGCATACACGATCTTCTCCTGCACGAGGAAGATCCACGGCGCATCGGTCCAGATCTGCTTCTGCGCATCGGCGTAGAGGTCCGTCTTCTTCGCACGGTCGACCGTTTCCAGCGCCTTCGCGAGATCGCCGTCCACCGCGTCGCTCTTGTAGTACGCAGTGTTCACGAGCTTCGGCGGCGCCGACGCACCGGCCAGCAGCGGCGTGATCGCCCAGTTCGCCTCGCCGGTCGACGACGACCAGCCGATGTAGTACATCCGCACCGGTGCCTTCGCCGGATCCGGCGCGCTCTCGACCTTCGCGACGCGCTCGCCGGCTTCCAGCGCCTGCACCTGCACCTTCACGCCAACCTGCGCGAGCTGCTGCTGCACGAACTGGATCGCCTTCTGCGACGTCGAGTTGTTATACGCGGACCACAGCGTCGTCTCGAAGCCATTCGGATAGCCGGCCTCCTTCAGCAGCGCGCGCGCCTTCGCCGGGTCGTACGGCCACGGGCCCAGCTTCGTCGCAAAATCGACCCCTTGCGGCACCACGCCGGTGGACGGCGTCGCAAAGCCGGCGAATGCAACCTTCGCGAGCGCTTCCTTGTTCACCGCGTAGTTCAGCGCCTGGCGCACCTTCGGGTTGTCGAACGGCTTCTGCTGCATGTTCAGCGACACGTAGCGCTGCACGATCGACGGCCGCTCGACGATATCGACCTTCGGGTTGCTCTTCAGGTCGGCCGCCTGCTCGAACGGGATGCGAAACGCGAAATCGGCTTCACCCGTCTTGATCAGCGCCGCACGCGTGTTGTTGTCGACCACCGGCTTCCAGTCGATCGCGTCGATCTTCGGGTAGCCCTTCTTCCAGTAGCCGGCGAACTTCTTCACCTTCAGGTCGTCGGTCTGCTTCCACTCGACGAACTCGAACGGGCCCGTGCCGACCGGATGCAGCGCGATGTCGCGGCCCCACTTCTTCAACGCGGCCGGCGAGATCATCACGGCCGACGGGTGCGCGAGCGTGTTGATCAGTGCCGAGAACGGCTCGCGCAGCGTGATCTTCACCGTGTACGGATCGACCACTTCGGTCTTCTCGATCACGCGGAACATGTTGTAGCGCTTCAGGTGGTTCGCGGGATCGGTCACGCGGTCGAAGTTCGCCTTCACGGCCGCCGCGTTGAAATCGGTGCCGTCGTGGAACTTCACGCCCTGGCGCAGCTTGATCGTGTAGGTCTTCGCATCGGGGCTCGCGTCGTAGCTGGTCGCCAGCACGTTGACGAGCTTCATGTCCTTGTCGAAGCCGAACAGCCCCTGGTAGAACGACTTGACGACGGCCTGCGACACCGTGTCGTTCGCGTCGTACGGATCCATCGTCGTGAACGTCGAATCCACCGCCATCACCGCGGTCTGCTGCGCGAACGCGGGCACCGCGGCCGACAGCGCGAACGCGCCGGCAAGCGCGACGAAACACGCGCGCGGACGAAACATCGGAAACGGATGCTGCTTGGTCATTTTGCTGGGCTCCTATCGGTGAATCGGTGACGCCTCACGGGCGTTTCGGTTTCGACTTCCTGCAAGCTCGCGCATCGCCGTGGCGATGCATTCCTTCAGTACGCGCCGCCGACGCGGTGCGTTGCGACGTAATGATCGGGGCCGACCGCGACGAGCGGCGCGACGAGCGGCTCGTCGCCGATCGTGCGGATCGGGCTGGGAATCTCGTCCGCCGCGAGCTGGCGCGGCGCATGCCGGCGCGCGGGGTCGGCCACCGGCACCGCGCTCATCAGCTTCTTCGTGTACGGATGCTGCGGCGCCTCGAACACCGCGCGGCGCGGGCCGATCTCGACGATCTGGCCGAGATACATCACCGCGACGCGATGGCTGATGCGCTCGACAACAGCCATGTCGTGCGAGATGAACAGGTACGCGACGCCGAGCTCGCGCTGCAGGTCGAGCATCAGGTTGACGATCTGCGCCTGCACCGACACGTCGAGCGCCGACACCGATTCGTCGGCGATCACGACCTTCGGGTTCAGCGCGAGCGCGCGTGCGATCGCGATCCGCTGACGCTGGCCGCCCGAGAATTCATGCGGATACCGGCGCGCGGCCTCGGGCGGCAGGCCGACCTTGTCGAGCAGCCAGTCGACGCGCGCCTGCGCTTCGCGGCCGCTCGCGACACCGTGCACGAGCAGCGGCTCCATGATCGAGAAGCCCACCGTCAGGCGCGGGTTCAGCGACGCGAACGGATCCTGGAAGATAAACTGGATGTTCCGGCGCAGCGCCTGCAGGTCCGGGCCTTTCAGCGCGCTGATGTCGCGGCCGTCGAACTCGATCGAGCCGCTTTGCGATTCGACGAGACGCAGCAGCGAGCGGCCGGTGGTCGACTTGCCGCAGCCCGATTCGCCGACCAGCGCAAGCGTCTCGCCCGCGCGCAGTTCGAAGCTCACGCGCTCGACCGCATGCACATACTGCGATACACGGCCGAACACGCCGCTCTTCACCGGGAAGCGCGTCACGAGATCGCGCACGCGCAGGATCGGCGACGCAGACTGATCGACGGGCGGCTGCGCAGCGTCGTTCGCCGCCGGAGCGGGCGCCGCTACCGCCGCGCTCGCACCATCCACCTTCAGCAGCGGGAATTTCTCGGGCGCATCGGTGCCCTGCATCGACCCGAGTTTCGGCACGGCCGCGAGCAGCGCGCGCGTGTAGCGATGCTCGGGTGCCGCGAAGATGCGATCCGATTCGCCCTCCTCGACCTTCTCGCCGCGATACATCACGAGCACGCGGTCGGCCACTTCGGCCACCACGCCCATGTCGTGCGTGATGAAGATCACGCCCATGTTCATTTCGTCCTGCAGCCCGCGCACCAGTTGCAGGATCTGCGCCTGGATCGTCACGTCGAGCGCGGTCGTCGGCTCGTCGGCGATCAGCAGCGAGGGCCGGCACGACAGCGCCATCGCGATCATCACGCGCTGCCGCATCCCGCCCGACAACTGGTGCGGATAGCGCGCGAACACGCGGCGCGCCTCCGGAATGCGCACGAGGTCGAGCAGCCGCAGCGTCTCCGTACGCGCTTCCGACATGCTTTTCGACTGATGCAGCGCGATCGCCTCGCTGATCTGGTCGCCGACCGTGAACACCGGGTTCAGCGACGTCATCGGCTCCTGGAAGATCATCGCGATATCCGCGCCGCGAATGCCGCGCATCGTCGCGCCGCTTGCCTGCGCAAGATCGACGAGCGCGCCGCCGCGCCGGCGGAACGCGATCCGGCCATTCGTGATCGCGCCGCCGCCGTGCTCGACGAGCCGCATCAGCGCGAGCGACGTGACCGACTTGCCCGAGCCCGATTCGCCGACGATCGCGAGCGTCTCGCCGCGATCGACGTGAAACGACACGTTGCGCACTGCGTCGAACGTCGCGCCTTCACGGCGGAACGTGACCGACAGGTCGTCGACGGCCACCACGCGCTGCTGGGGCAACACCAGGCCCGACGGGTTACGGCTCGAAGTCATCGTGGATCTCCTCCTCGTGCAGTCCGGGGTCAGGCCGTGTCGTCGTCGCGATAGATGCCGACGACCGGCGCTTCACCGACGCGTGCGTAACCGCGGTACATCCCTTCGGTGTTGAACGGCATCGCGACGTTGCCCTGCGCATCAACCGCGATGATTCCGCCGCGGCCCGCGAGGCGCGGCAGCTTGTTCATCACGACGTCGTGCGCGGCGTCGGCGAGCGACGCGCCGCGATACGCGATCTGCGCGGCGACATCATGCGCGGTCGCGAGCCGGATGAACATCTCGCCGGTGCCGGTCGACGACACCGCGCAAGTCGCATCGTCCGCATAGCAGCCCGCGCCGATGATCGGCGAATCGCCGACACGCCCCGGCTGCTTGTTCGTGATGCCGCCCGTCGACGTTGCCGCCGCGATATGGCCGTGCCGGTCGCACGCGACCGCGCCGACCGTGCCGTGCTTGCGGTCCGGATCGAGCGGTTCGGCCGGCTGCGGCTGCGGCTGCGATTTGCCGAATGCGAGCGACGCCGCGTCGTGGTCGAGCATTGTGCCCGCCGCTGCGCGCGCCCTGACCCACTGCGCGCGGCGCGCCTCGGTGTCGAAGTAGCCCGGTTCCGCGAGTTCGAGCCCCTGCGCGGCCGCGAACGCATCGGCGCCCTCACCCGCGAACAGCACGTGCTCGCTCGCCTCCATCACGCGCCGCGCGGCAAGCACCGGATTGCGCACGCGCGTCGCGCAGCAGATCGCGCCGGCGCCGAGCGTCGCGCCATCCATGACCGCCGCGTCGAGCTCGTGCTTGCCTTCGGCCGTATAGACGGCGCCGCGCCCGGCGTTGAACAACGGACAGTCCTCGAGCATCCGCACCGCGACGGTGACGGCGTCGAGCGCGCTGCCGCCGTCGGCCAGCACCTGCTGCGCGGCCGTCAGGATCGCAGTCAGTTCGGCACGGTACTGACGTTCGGTGTCGGAATCCATCGCATCGCGCAGGATCGTGCCTGCGCCGCCGTGAATCGCAACGATCGCGGGTGAAGTCATGTTTTTTTCGGACGGTGAGAAGAAGGGTTGGCGGCCGGCAGCGTCGCTTGCGGCTGCACGAGCCACGGCAGCAGGAATTCAGTCATCTCGGCGGCGGATTTCGCAGACCGGTGCGTGCGCAGCGCGACCGCGTCGATCAGCGCCTCGATCATCGCGAGCACGGCCGCTTCCGACGTGGCCGCGAAGCGCCGCTCGGCCTTGACGTACAGGTTCAGCGAGGCGATCGGCGCAAGCGGCGATTGCGGGCCGTCGGAGATACCCAGCACGCGTGCACCGCGCGCCGCCGCGCGACGGGCGAGTTCGATCGTGTCTTTCACGTAGCGCGGAAACGCGAGCGCGATCACGAGATCGCGCGAGTCCGCCGTATAGAGGCGCCGCGCCGCGTGCGACGGGCCGCCGAGCAGCGCGAGCGACTGCACGCTGTCGTGGCAGACGGAAAGCCCGTGCTCCATCAGCCCGGCGAGAAACGCGCTCGATCCCGCACCGAGGATCAGCACGCGCCGCGCGCCGACGATCGCCTCGACCGCGGCTTCGACATCGGCCGCGTCCAGTTGTGCGCGCGTGTTCTCGATGTTCGCGACGGCCTGGTCGAAGACCGCGTCGATCCAGGCAGCACCGCGTACGCCGGGCTCCTGCTCCTGCGCGGAACGCAGCCGCTCGACCGGGCCGAGCGTCGCCTCGAAGCCGCGCACGAGCGCAGCGCGCATCGCCGGATAGCCGTCGAAACCGAGTGCCTTCGCGAAGCGGTTCGCGGTCGCGATCGACGCATTCACGGCCTGCGCGAGTTCGTCGATGCGCATCGTCGCCGCGCGGAACGGATTCGCGAGCACGAACTCGCCCATGCGCCGGTGGATCGGCGTCATCAACGGCATTGCCGACGCGATCCGCTCGGCGATCGCGGATTCGTCGTGACTGGCGTCGTGCGGAACGAGAGACGTCATGCGAAGGGTGGTTGCAAGGATGATGAAAATGAATTTACACAACTCCAATCCCGAAAAGAAATAAATTTTCATCAGGGTTGTCACGCCTCATCTCGCGCGCTGCGATCGCCCGATCGCTCGCACACCCCCGCCGCACGGGCCTCTGGCATGTGATCGCCGGCCGTCGCCACGTGCATCGCGGGCCCCCATCCATCGGGAAAACCCCGAGCAAGTTCGTTCGAATGCAATTTCACGTTGACCGGATTCGAATTCGAACATAGGATGTTCGAAAATGATCAGTCGTCAGATAACATTGGTCTTCAATGACGATGACATGCTCGCTCGAACACCGTCATTCCGATGTGAAGCGGGAAAATCGGCGCGCATCAAGATCGGACATCGTACAAATAAAGCGAAACAGGCCGCCCCGAACGGACGGTCGTCATGGATCGGGCCG
The DNA here is from genome assembly GCF_002099195.1 of Burkholderia puraquae. GTDB lineage: Bacteria > Pseudomonadota > Gammaproteobacteria > Burkholderiales > Burkholderiaceae > Burkholderia > Burkholderia puraquae. The sequence goes on from NZ_NBYX01000001.1 coordinate 858,376, forward strand.
GCGCCGCGCGCCGGCCCTGCCCGACAGGAGACAGCAGTGAAGACAGTCAAGGCGTTGCGCTGGTGGATCATCGTGCTCGTATGTCTCGGCACGATCCTCAACTACCTCGCACGGAACTCCCTCGCGGTGCTCGCCCCCGAGCTGAAGCAGGTCTTTTCGATCTCGACGCAGCAGTACTCGTACATCGTCGGCGCGTTCCAGATCGGCTACACGATCATGCAGCCGGTGTGCGGCTTCGTCGTCGACCTGATCGGGCTGCGGCTCGGGTTCGCACTGTTCGCGATGCTGTGGTCGGTGGTCGGCGTCGCGCACGGCTTTGCGTCGGGCTGGCTGTCGCTCGGCATCCTGCGCGGCTTCCTGGGCCTGTTCGAAGCCGCCGCGATTCCGTCTGGGATGAAGGCGGTGGCCGAATGGTTTCCCGATCGCGAGAAATCCGTCGCGGTCGGCTATTTCAACGCGGGCACGTCGCTCGGCGCCGCGATCGCGCCGCCGCTCGTCGTGTTCCTGTCGATGCAGTTCGGCTGGCAGGCCGCGTTCATGGCCACCGGCGCGCTCGGTTTCGTGTGGGCCGCGCTCTGGTACACGCAGTACCGGTCGCCCGCCGACCATCCGCGCATCACGCCGCAGGAGCGCGCGCTGATCCGCGACGGCCAGGCGACGATGCCGCCCGTGTCGACGCGCCGCATTCGCGACGTCGTCACCGCGCGGCGCTTCTGGGCGATCGCGCTGCCGCGCTTCTTCGCCGAACCCGCGTGGCAGACCTTCAGCTTCTGGATCCCGCTGTATCTCGCAACCGAGCGCCACATGGAACTCAAGCAGATCGCGATCTTCGCGTGGATGCCGTTTCTCGCGGCCGACCTCGGCGGCATCGCGGGCGGTTACCTGTCGCCGTATCTGGCCAAGCGGTTCAAGCTCCCGCTCATATGGTCGCGCGTTGCCGGCGTCGCGCTCGGCGCCGTGCTGATGCTCGGGCCCGCGCTGATCGGGCTCGTGTCGTCGCCGTACACGGCCATCGCGCTGTTCTGCGTCGGCGGCTTCGCGCACCAGATGATCTCCGCACTCGTCAACACGCTGTCGGCCGACGTGTTCGATTCCGAGGAAGTCGGCACCGCGAGCGGCTTCGCCGGGATGGCCGCGTGGATCGGCGGGCTCGGTTTCTCGCTGCTGGTCGGCGCGCTCGCCGACAAGATCGGCTATGCGCCGCTGTTCGCGTGCCTCGGCCTGTTCGACCTCATCGGCGTCACGCTGCTCGCGGTACTGATCCGCGGGCAGTCGAAGCAGGAACGCCTGCTCGCACGGCACGCCTGACCTTCGCCTTTACCAGGAATCGCATTCATGACTTCGCTTCTTCATCCGCCCGTGTTCCGCGTCGCCGGCCAGCACGCGAACCGTGTGCTGCTTGCGTCCGACACCGGCGCGACGCTCGAGATCTTCGTGCTCGAGGACGACATCGTGCGGGTGCGCGTGCTGCCCGACGCGACGGCGCGCAACCCGCGTACGTGGACGATCGCGCCGGGCCTCGACGACGTGCCGCTCGACGGGCGCGACCGCCTCGACCTGAGCGGCTTCGCGCTGCCGGCCTACGACTTCGTCGAAGACGACAGCGACGTGCGCATCGAGACCGCGCAGGTTCGACTCGCCGTGCGCCGGCAAGGCGGCCATTGCACGTGGTCGATGCGCGGCGCGGACGGCGCGTGGCGCGTCGTGCTCGCCGACCGCGCGACGCAGGCATACAACTTCGGCTGGTGGGACGATCGCGCCTATCACTACGTCGCACGCGAGCGCGGCGACAAGGTGTTCGGCCTCGGCGAACGCGCGGGCGACCTCGACCGCACCGGTGCACGCTTCGAGATGCGCAACATCGACGCGATGGGCTACAGCGCGAAGCACACCGACCCGCTGTACAAGCACATCCCGTTCTACGTCACGTGGTCGCCCGATGCATGCCAGGGCTTCGGGCTGTTCTACGACACGCTGTCGGACTGCTCCTTCGACATGGGCCGCGAACTCGACAACTATCACGGCCCGTACCGCTATTTCGTCGCCGAACACGGCGATCTCGACTACTACTTCATCGCATCGCCCGACACGCCGCTCGCGGCCGCGCGGCGCTTCACGTGGCTCACGGGGCGCCCCGCGCGCACGCCGAAATGGGGGCTCGGCTATTCGGGCTCGACGATGCGCTACACCGATGCGCCGGACGCGCAGCAGCAGATGAACCAGTTCGTCGAACAGTGCGGCGCGCACGACATCCTGTGCGATTCGTTCCACCTGTCGTCGGGCTATACGTCGATCGGCGCGAAGCGCTACGTGTTCAACTGGAACCGCGACAAGTTTCCCGACGCGAAGGGCTTCGTGAAGCATTACCGCGACCACGGCATCCGCCTGTGCGCGAACATCAAGCCGTGCCTGCTGCGCGACCATCCTGCGTTCGAAGACGCGGCAACGCGCGGGCTGCTGATCCGCTCCGCGTCCGGCGAGCCGGCATGGGTGCAGTTCTGGGACGAGGTCGGCGCGTATCTCGACTTCACGCAGCCTGACGCATACCACTGGTGGCGCGAGCAGGTCACGTCGGCGCTGCTCGAATACGGGATCGAGTCGACGTGGAACGACAACAACGAGTACGAGATCTGGTCGCCCGACGCGATCGCGCACGGCTTCGGCCAGCCGTTTCCCGCGCGCGAGGCGAAGGTGCTGCAGACGATGCTGATGATGCGCGCGTCGCGCGAAGCGCAGCGCGCGCATGCGCCGGCGCAGCGGCCGTTCCTCGTGTCGCGCTCCGGCGGCGCCGGCATGCAGCGCTATGTGCAGACCTGGTCCGGCGACAACTACACGTCGTGGGAAACCTTGCGCTACAACCTGAAGATGGGCCTCGGGCTCGCGCTGTCGGGCGTGTCGAACATCGGTCACGACATCGGCGGCTTCTCCGGGCCCGCGCCGTCGCCCGAACTACTGCTGCGCTGGGTGCAGTTCGGCATCTTCATGCCGCGCTTCAGCATCCACTCGTGGAACGACGACGGCACCGTCAACGAACCATGGATGTATCCGGAAATCACCGCGCAGGTTGCGTCGCTGATCAAGCAGCGCTACCGGCTGCTGCCCTACCTCTATCACCTGCTGTGGCTGTCGACGACGCGCTACGAGCCCGTGCTGCGGCCGACCTTCGCCGATTTCCCCGGCGATGCGCGCTGCTACGACGAATGTGACGACATGATGCTCGGCGACGCGCTGCTCGTCGCGCCGGTCGTCGATCCAGGCCTGATGGAGCGCACCGTCTACCTGCCGTCGGGTGCGCGCTGGATGTGCTGCGCGAGCGCGCGGTCGTTCGATGGCGGCGCGAGCGTGACGCTGCCCGCGCCGTTCGACACGCCGGTCATGTTGTTGCGTGAAGGCCGCGTGCTGCCGCTGAACGTCGCGGAACAGCATTTCGGCGCGCGTGCCGACACGCGCGGTTTCCTCGTTGCGCCGCGCATCGAGGACGGCGTCGCGTACGGCGAATGCGTCGAGGACGACGGCGAGACGGAAGCATGGCGCGACGGCGAATACGGGCTGTGGCGCATCGAAACCGGCCGCGAGGCGTCGGGCGCGCTCGGCGTATCGGTGCGCTGGGCCGGCCGCCCGGCGCGCCCGGCCGATCGCGTCGAGATCCTGCTGCCCGCGTCGCTGCAGGGCCCGGTCGCCGTCCGCGGCGCGCGGGTCGAGCAGGATGCGCAGGACGGTGCGTGGCGCCGCATCGTCGTCGCATTCGACAGCTGAACCGCGTAAGCCGGGCGAGGCGGGCCGTTCATGCGGCCCGCCTCGCGCCACAGAGGAGGCGATCGAGCCTCCCGTCCACCTTGAGAAGATGACGAGATCTGGAGATCCACGATGAAAGCACCCGTCAAACGCTATGCATTCCTGATTTTATCGGCCGCGTCGCTCGGCACGACCGCCGCCCACGCGCAGAGCAGCGTGACGCTGTACGGCGTCGTCGACGATTCGCTCGCGTACGTGAACAACCAGCAGGGCCACTCGAACCTCTACCTGCGCGACGGCAACCTGTATGCGTCGAAGTTCGGGCTGCGCGGCGACGAGGATCTCGGCGGCGGTACGCATGCGATCTTCGACCTGCAGTCCGGCTTCAACCTGAACACCGGCGCGCAGGCCGCGGCCGGCACGATCTTCAACCGCCAGGCGTTCGTCGGCCTGCGCAACGATCGCTACGGCACGATGACGGCCGGCCGCCAGTACACGCCCTACTTCCTGTTCGTCGGCCCGTACGCGTCGAGCAGCTGGCTGACCGGCGCGACGGGCGCGCATCCAGGCGACATCGACGGCCTCGACACGACGATCCGCGTGAACAACTCGGTCACCTATACGTCGCCGACCTTCGCCGGGCTGACCGCAAGCACGATGTACGCATTCGGCGGCATCGCCGGCGCGACCGGCAAGGGCAACACGTTCAGCGCCGCGCTGCGTTATGCGAACGGGCCGATCGGCATCGCGGCCGGCTACCTGCGCATCAACAGCTCGGGCTCGTCGGCCGGCTTCCTGAATCCGGCGACCGCCGCATCGGGCAGCTTCGCGGTGTCCGTGCTGAACCAGGGCTACCTGACCGCAAAGGCCGTCGAGCAGGTCGCGGCGGCCGGCAACTACACGCTCGGCAACCTGACGATGGGCGTCAACTATTCGAACGTGAAGTACCTGCCCGGCAGCGGCTCCGCGTTCACGGACACGGCCGTGTTCAACACCTACGGCGCACTCGCCGCGTACCGGTTTACGCCGACGTTCTCGGTGGCCGGCGCGTTCGCGTACACCCTCGCGTCGAAGGCGAACGGCATCGACAGCGCGGCCCGCTACCAGCAGTATTCGCTGAAGGAGTCGTACAGCCTGTCGAAGCGCACGACGCTCTATGCGCTGCAGGCGTACACGCATTCGAGCGGGCAGACGCTCGGTGCGCAAGGTGCCGGCCATGTGATCGACGCGGCGCCGATCGTCGGCGATTCGCAGCAGCTCACGCCGTCGACGACGCACGGCCAGTTCGTCGGCATGGCCGGCATCGCCGTCACCTTCTGATCCATCGCGGCAGCGCCTTCGGCGCGCTGCCCCTGCCCCGGGCGACACGCATTTCGCTCATTCCACGCGTGCCGTCCGGGCGCCCGGTACACGCTCGCCGCGGCGTGTTCAGCACCCCGTCCGCCCATCTCACGAACCACGCGGGTTTTCTCGATCCCCCCAATACCTTACAATTCGTCAGTCTTTTCCCTTCTGCATGCCCCCTTCTTGCAGTCCCGACACCGCGGTACACTCGACGCACGCCGTATCAGGGTCCGACGCGCGATGCGCGCCGGGCGGCGTCGCGCCTCGTTGCGCCCACAACTGGATGCCCGCCATGCCAGATTCCCGCCCCTTGCTCCGCACGACGTTCAAACCGCAGGTCGTCCTGCCCGCGCTCGCGGTCATCGGCGCGCTGCTCGTCGTGTGCGCGCTGCACCCGAATGAAGCCGGCACGCTGTTCTCCGCCGGCCAGCAATGGGTCATCGCGCGCTTCGACTGGTTCTACGTGCTCGCCGTCACCGGCTTCCTCGTGTTTCTCGTGCTGATCGCCGCGAGCGACTTCGGCAACATCCGGCTCGGCCCCGACGATGCCGAACCCGAATTCAGCTTCGTGTCGTGGACAGCGATGCTGTTCGCGGCCGGCATGGGCATCGGCCTCATGTATTTCGGCGTCGGTGAGCCGATGCAGCACTTCCTGAAACCGCCGACCGTCGACCCCGGCACGCCCGCCGCCGCACGCGAGGCGATGCTGATGACCTTCTTCCACTGGGGCTTCCATGCGTGGGCGATCTACGGGCTGATGGGGCTCGTGCTCGCGTACTTCGGCTTCCGCTACAACCTGCCTCTGACGCTGCGCTCGGGGCTGTATCCGGTGCTGCGCGAGCGCATCAACGGCTGGATCGGCCACACGGTCGATGCGTTCGCGCTGGTCGGCACCGTCGCCGGCATCGCGACGACGCTCGGCTACGGCGTGATGCAGCTGAGCGCGGGCCTGCATACCGTCGCCGGCTGGGACACGAGCGGCAACGCGTTCCGCCTCGGGCTCGTCGCGATCGTCGTGATCCTGGCCGGCGCATCGGCCGCGAGCGGCCTCGACAAGGGCGTGCGGCGGCTGTCCGAGCTGAACCTGCTGCTGGCGTTCCTGTTGCTCGCCTTCGTGGTCGTCGCGGGCCCGACGTCGTTCCTGCTGCGCGCGCTCGGCGACAACATCGGCCAATACCTGTCGAATCTCGTCGACCTGTCGTTCCGCACGTACGCGTATGCGCCGCCGCGCGAGGAAGGCTGGTTCGGCGGCTGGACGATCCTCTACTGGGCATGGTGGGTATCGTGGTCGCCGTTCGTCGGCATGTTCATCGCGCGCATCTCGCGCGGCCGCACGATCCGCCAGTTCGTGATCGGCGTGCTGCTCGTGCCGACCGCGTTCAATCTCGTGTGGATGACCGTGTTCGGCAACAGTGCGATCTGGCTCGATACGCATGGCGCGGCCGGCGCGCTTGCGCAGACGGCCACCCATGTCGATGCACTGCTGTTCCGCTTCTTCGATTTCCTGCCGCTGCCTCAACTGCTGTCGATCGTCGCGATCGTGCTGATCGCGGTGTTCTTCGTCACGTCCGCCGATTCGGGCGCGTTCGTGATCGACCAGATCGCGACGCGCGGCAACGCGCACTCGCCCGTCTGGCAACGGCTGTTCTGGGCCGCGCTGCTCGGCGTGACGGCCGCGGTGCTGCTCGTCGCAGGCGGCCTCGGCGCATTGCAGGCGATGACGCTGATCGCCGCGCTGCCGGTCGCGATCATCATGATCGCGCTCTGCTACGGACTGTGGCGCGGGCTCGCGGCCGACCGCGCGCACTACTCGCAGGACGTCGCGCCCGCAACGAGCTTCTGGACCGGCCAGCACTGGCGCCACCGCCTGACGCACATCCTGCGGCAGACGACCGAAGCCGAGGCGCGCCAGTTCGTCGCCGGCACGGTCGAGCCCGCACTGCGCAAGGTCGCCGACGAGCTGCGCGCAAGCGGTGTCGATGCGAACGTGCAGCAAGACAGCGACGATGCCGTGCGGCTCACCGTGCCGACCGCCGAACACCGCGATTTCGTGTACGGCGTGCGCGTGACCGTGAAATCCGCGGCCGCGTTCCTCGTGCGCGAGGCGGCCGAGCCGGAAGCGGCACGGGCACACGTGTACGGGATCGTCACGTTCTTCGAGGACGGGCGGCTCGGCTACGACGTCGAATACCTGCGCGGCGACGAAGTGATTGCCGACGTGTTGCGCCAGTACGAACGCTACGTATCGCTCGCGGCCGACGAGCGCACGCATCTGCTCAGCCGTGCGCCTGGGCATGCGACGGAGGCCGAATGAACCCGCATGCCGCCGCCTTTACCGCGCCGTGGCGATCCGCCACGCGCGACGGAGCCCCACGATGACCGGGCTCCTGCAAAGTCGCGCCTCCGACGTCATCGCGCTCGGCACGCTTGCCGTGCTCTACCTCGGTGGAGCCGGCATCGCGCTGTGGCGGATCCGGGCCGCGGCGCCGCGCGGCAAGGCCTACTGGATCGTCTGCGCGGCGCTGCTCGCCGGCGGCGTCATCGCGATCGGCATCAACCTGTCGCCGATGCCGGACACCGGGGATATGCCGCCCGGGTTTGCGCTCGGCGTCGAGGCCGTCCTGCTCGGTCTCGCAATGGTCGCCGGCGGTTGCGCCTGGCTGATGCTGCGCGCGCGGCGCCGCTGACGCGTGTACGTCGCACGCGCCGGTTCGCTCCTTTCCTGATCCGCTTCCTTACCGCAACGCGTTACGCGGACGGTGCGCGCGCCGTCACGAGCCAGCATGCCGCGTCGAAGCGCACCTCCGCGCCGTCGACGTAAGGCGCGAACGCGGCACGCATCGTGTCGACCACGCGCCGTCGCGTCGCCTCGTCCGCCTCCAGCAATGCAAGCCCGACCGGGCCCAGCCGCGCGATGTAGTCGTCCAGCGCGGGCTCGGGCAGCGCGCACGCCAGATCGACCGGCTCGATCGCGATATCCGCCCAGCCGCTGTCCGACAGCACCGACGCGATCCGCTGCCGGTCGCCGAACGCGAACTGCCCCGGCGCGCCGGGCCGTCGTGCGGGCAGGTCCGGCAGCAACGGCGCGGCGGCCCGCTCGGCGATCGTCATGAACGGATTGTCGGCCGCGCCGCATGCCGCAGATTCGCAAAAGCACGAACCGGATCGTCGAAGAACATGACGCCGAGGCGCGACACGATCAGGTCGACGCTCGCGGGCTCGAACGCGTGCGTCTGCCCATCCGCGCACACGAAGCGGGCGTGAACGCCGCTGCGCTCGGCGCGCGCCCGCGCGGCGTCGATCATCCGGGCCGAGATATCGATGCCCGTGCATCGCGCGTCCGTACCGAGCCGCCGCGCAATCGCGAGCGTGACCGCACCCGTGCCGCAGCCGACATCGAGCACGCTGCGCGCGGACGGCACGGCCGCAGCATCCGCAAGCAACCGCTCCATCGGTTCGAACATCCGGTCGATCGGCGCCTGCGTATCGACCCAGGCCCGCCCCGACGGGCCGTTCCATAGCGCGGACTGTTCATCATTGGGCCGGCTGGTTTCCATCGTCGATTCCCCTTCTGGTTCATTGATCGTGCATCGCACTTTGCTGCTTCAAGCCAGCTTGAGGTCAAGGCCCCCGGCCGCGACCTGCCGCCGCAATGTCGGCACCCGGCCCGCGTGCGAGCGCCCGTCGCGCCCCGTTTTTTTCACATTTCTTACATTCGCGCTGCGTATCGTTGACGACTTTCCTACGGTGCCTCCCATGCGACGACTCCTCACGCGCGCCCTGCTCATGCGCTGCGCGCCCCTTGTTGCCCTCGCCGCGCTGTCCGCGTGCTCGAACCACATCGATTCACCGGCCGATCCGGCGAGTGCGTCGGTCAACGTCCAGGCCGCATGGGTCGAGATCGGCGATGCGAACCAGGCGATCGCGCGCGTCATCACGAACTACACGCCTGCGTCGGCCAGCGACCCGCTGTGCCCGCAACTGAGCGTCGACGGCAAGCTGTCGCGCATGGCCGTGCGCGCGGGCGCCGCGACCATCGCCCAGCGGCCGACCGCCAGCGACCCGTCCGATTCGAAGCCGTCGAGCTTCCCGGTATCCGTCTGCGAGATGACGCTGCCGGCCGGCGCACAGGCGGCGAGCGTCGCGGGCCGTACACTGCCGCTGCCGAAGGCGCAGCCGCAACGCATCGCGATCATCGCCGACACGGGCTGCCGCATGAAGAAGGCCGACAACGCCTGGCAGGCGTGCAACGACGCGACGGTCTGGCCGCTCGACACGATCGCGGCCAGCGTTGCGAAGCTGTCGCCCGACCTGGTGATGCACATCGGCGACTACCACTATCGCGAGAACGCCTGCCCGCCGGACATCGCCGGCTGCAAGGACAGCCCGTGGGGCTATGGCTGGGACACGTGGCAGGCCGACCTGTTCCGCCCGGCCGCGCCGCTGCTCGCGAAGGCGCCGTGGGTCGTCGTGCGCGGCAACCACGAGGAATGCGCGCGCGCGGGCCAGGGCTGGTTCCGCTTCCTCGATCCGCGCCCGTATTCGGCCGCGCGCTCGTGCGACGATCCGTCCAACGACAACAACGCCAACTATTCGGAACCCTATGCGGTGTCGCTCGGCAGCGGCTCGCAGGTGATCGTGTTCGACACCGCGAAGGTCGGCCGCACGCCGCTCAAGACGACCGACGCGCAATTCGGCATCTACCAGAAGCAGTTCCAGACGGTCGCCGCGCTCGCGTCGAAGGCCGGCATGACGACCACGATCTTCACGAACCACCATCCGATCCTCGCGTTCGCGCCGATCGCCGGCAGCACGCCCGCGCCGGGCAACCTCGCGCTGCAGTCGGTGATGTCGAGCCTCAACGCGCAGGCCTACTACCCGCCCGGCGTGCACGTCGCACTGCACGGGCACGTGCACGACTTCCAGGCGATCAACTTCTCGTCCGGGCACCCGGCGACGATCGTGTCCGGCAACGGCGGCGACAACCTCGACGTCGCGCTGCCCGACCCGTTCCCGGCCGGCCTGACACCCGCACCGGGCGCCGTGATCGAGCGGCTGTCGCACAACAACAGCTTCGGCTTCCTGATCATGGAACGCCGCGCCGCCCCGGCGACCGGCTGGGTGTTCCACGCGTATTCGGCGGCCGGCAAGCTGCTCGCGTCGTGCAACCAGTCGGGCACGACGCTCGCTTGCGACAAGACGGGGTTCATTGCACCGTGAGTGGAGGCGTTCGATGTGACGGCCGCCATGCACGCGGCCGGCAAACGCTGCGCACGCTGGCCGCGGCCGCGCTCGCCGGCCTGGCGCTCGCGGGCCACGCGGCGCCGGCCGAAACGGTCCTGCTTCCCGGCGCGCCGCCATCGCGAGTCGTCGACACGATCGGCAACGGCACGCCGCAGGTGACCGGCAAGATCGATGCGGCGACCGCACGCTTCGCGCCCGACCCGACACTCGTTGCGCTCGGCCGCCGGATCTTCTTCGACCCGCGGCTGTCCGAGCCGCGCGGCATGTCGTGCGCCGGCTGCCACGACCCGGGCCGCGCGTTCGCGCCGACGCTGTCGGCCGCCTCGCTCGCAGGGCCCGGTGTGCCGGAAGGCAGCCGGCCCGGGCGTTTCAGCCAGCGCAACGCACCGTCGCTGCTCTATGTGCGCTACGTGCCGCGCCGCCACTTCTACCAGGACGACGACGCCCCCGCGCCGTCGCCGTTCGGCGGCCTGTTCAGCGACGGCCGCGCGGATACGCTCGCCGAGCAGATCCGCGGGCCGCTGTTCGATCCGAACGAGATGAACAACCGGTCGCCGGCCGCGCTGCTGCGCAAGGTCGATGCGACCGAACTCGCGCCCGATCTCGCCGCGCGCTTCGGCGCGCCGGTGCGGCGCGATCCCGAGCAACTGGTGCGCGCGCTGGGCCTGGCCGTCGAGGCCTACCTGCAGAGCGACGAGATGGCGCCGTTCACGTCGCGCTTCGACACGTTTCTGCGCACGCGCAAGCCGCTCGCACCGGCCGAGATGCGCGGCCTCGCGCTGTTCCGGAATCCGGACAAGGGCAACTGCATGAGCTGCCATACGCTGTCGGAGACATCGAGCCGCCCGGAGCGTTCGCTCTTCACCGATTTCGGCTACGACGCGATCGCCGTGCCGCGCAACCGCGCGCTGCCGGCGAACCGCGATCCGCGTCATTTCGACAACGGGCTGTGCGACACGGCGCAGCGGCTGCGCTGGCCCGAGCCGACGCAATGGTGCGGCTACCTGCGCACGCCGGGGCTGCGCAACGTCGCGGTCAAGCAGACCTTCATGCACAACGGCGTGTTCACGACGCTGCGGGAGGCGGTCGCGTTCTACAACACGCGCTCGACCGACCCGGGCTTCTGGTATCACGGGGCCAGAACATTCGACGACGTGCCGGCCGCCTACCGCGGCAACATCAACGTCAACTCGACGCCGATGAACCGCCGGCCCGGCACACCGCCCGCGCTGAGCGACGCGGAGATCGACGACATCGTCGCTTTCCTCGGCACGCTGACCGACGCGCGCTATACGAAGGGCGCGGCGCCCGCGGCCCCTGCTGGCCGAATCGCGCGAACCGCCGCGCCGGCTCGCTGACCCTGGCCGAACGGCCAGCCGCACGCGCACCCGCTTGCGGCAACCGCAAACACTGTTTATATTTACAGTACTGTATTTATGAACAGTGAGGTGCGCGATGGAACATCTGGTCCGTATCGTCAACGAAGCCGATCGCCAAGTCCTGGCGTGGCTCCGCGCCCAGGTCGGCGATGCCCGCGTCGAGCGCGCGGCGCGCCAGCTCGGGCATACGCGCAAGCCCTTCCCGTCCGCCGTATGCCGGTATCTGGGCATGAGCGCACCGGCCACGCTGCGCCAGGCCGAACGGCCGCGCGCCGCGCGCGATTTCTCGGTCGGTGATCGTTACCTGTCGCTGATCCGCCAGCACCTCGCCACGCACTCGGCCAGCCGATGAAATGGCGGCGGCTGGCCGCGTCGGTGGCCCGGCATGCCGCGGGGCTCGCGTATTCGCAAGCCCGGCCGGCCGCCACCGTGCTTACGTGGCCGCGGTGGCTTCCCGTACGAGGCGGCCGAGCGTTTCGAATGCCGCTTCGTGCGCCGCATCGAACACGCGCGTGCAAGCGAGCCGGATGTAGCCGTCGAAGCGGTCGGAATTCGAGAAGATCGAACCGGGCGCGATCCTGACCCCGTGCGCCAGCGCGGCGTCGAACAGCGCCTCGGAGCGCACGCCGTCCGGCAACGCGATCCACAGCAGCATCCCGCCAGGCGGCTGGTTCATCCGGGTTCCGGCCGGGAAATGCCGTGCAATCGCGTCGATCGTCACGTCGCGCTGCACGCGCAACTGTTCGCGAAACCTGTGCAGGTGGCGATCGAACGCGCCCGAACCGACGAATTCGGCCGCAACGGCCTGCAGCAACGCGGCGTTGTGCCGGCTGTGCGCGAACTTCAGCATCTTCACGCGCGCGTGCCAGCGCCCCGCGCTTATCCAGCCGAGCCGCATTCCGGGGGCCAGCACCTTGTTGAACGACGGGCAGTAGATCACCGTGCCATCGCGATCCCATGCCTTCACCGGCTTGACCGCCTGCGGCGCCTCGACGAGTTCGCGATAAGGCTCGTCCTCGATCACGGCCACGCCGTGGCGCGAACACAACGAGACGAGCGCGGCCTTGCGCCCGTCGGGCATCACGCAGCCGAGCGGGTTTTGCAGGTTCGGCACGACCACCACGGCCCGAATGTCCGGATACGCGGTCAGCGCCACTTCGAGCGCCTCGATCGACAGGCCGGTTGTCGGGCTGGCCGGGATTTCGAGCGCGCGCAAGCCGAGGCTTTCGAGCAACTGGATCAAGCCGAAGAACGCCGGCGATTCGATCGCGATCGTGTCGCCGGGGCGCGCCACCGCGCGCAATGCGAGATTCACGGCATCGACGCCGCCGCTCGTCGACATCACGTCGTCCGGCGTCACCGTCACGCCATACGACAGCGCGCGCTTGGCCATCGTCTGCCGGAATTCGGGCGAACCGCCGACGGGCCCTGCATCGGTCAGCAACGTGGGCTTGCGCCGCAACAGCCGGATCGCGAGCGCCTGCAGGCGCTCGGCCGGATACAGCGTGGCCAGCGCGGAAGCACCGCCGAGATTCAGCGCATCGGGCGCCGCGTTTGCACGGTCGATCACGCGCGACACGCGCTCGTGCAGGCCCGCGAACGGCGGCTCGACGCTCAGCGGCGGCCCGTCGCTTTCCGGCAGTGTTTCGAGCGCGACCGCCGCGCGGCGCCGCACGAAGTAGCCGGAGCGCGGCTTCGCGTCGCACCAGCCCGTATCCTCGAGCCGCCGGAACGCCTGGATCGCGGTCGACAGGCTCACGCCGTGCTGTGCCATGAATGCGCGCACCGACGGCATCCGGTCGCCAGGCGACAGCGTGCCGGCCGCGATGATGCGGCGGTAATGCTCGGCGAGCCGTTCGTAAAGCGGCTCGCCGTCCATCGGCAAAGGCGGGCGGGATGAATCGGTGAAAGACGTCATGCAGGCGATCGTGCCCGCGCGGCCGATGGCACGCCAGATACAGATTCCGGGGAAACCCACCGATACAGCGGCGCAAAATCGTCGTCTGCACCGCAACAGATTCCCGCCCCCTGAATCTGTCGTGCCGGTGCCCGTTTCCCTAACCTGATCGCACGCTGTCGCCTCGCCGTCGCGAGGCCGCGCAACCGGGAAAGGGAATCGCCATGCAAACGCATCACATCCGGCTCGACGCCGGGCAAAGCCACTTTGCGTGGTTCGACAAAGGCAGCCAGGTGATCGTGCTGGACGGCGCGCTCGCGGTCACGCTGCGCCACGGCGGGCTCGACTGGCTGCCCGACGCGCCGCAGCACATTCGCCGCTTGCTCGACGAAGGCGAATGCCTGACGCTCGAGACGGCCGGCCACGTGGCCCTGTCGGCCCGCGGCACGGGCGCGGTCGCCACGACGGTCGTGGCGCCAGCAAGCCGGAGAGGCTTGCTCATGGTGTGGCGCACGATCCTGCGCCGGCTGTCCGGATGGACACGCGGCGGTCATCGTATGCGCGAGCATTCCTGAAATCGCGATTTGATACGTCACGGAGGAGCGTCCGGCCGCCACCGCCTGATCCGGCGGAGATCCGGCGCGATCAGGTTCGCGCCGTGCCCGTTCGGATCAACCAACCTTGCCCCGTCCAGCCGCCGCAGCCTGCCTGGCGCGCAGCGGTCACGGCGTCACCGCACGCGCCTGCGACGCTCGATCCACTCGAATACCGCCATCCCTGCGAGCATCGCGACGACGAACACGATCCCCTTCGCCGACCCGAAGCCGATCGACACGATCGCGGGCCCCGGGCAGAACCCGGCGATCCCCCAGCCGATGCCGAACACGGCACTTCCGGCAACCAGGCGCACGGTGATCGCCCGCACGGCCGGCAACTGCATCGGCAAGCCGAGCCACGACCGCGTCCGGCGCTTCGCCCATGCAAACGCAAACACGGCCACGCCCGTCGCGCCGGCCATCACGAACGCGAGCGACGGATCCCAGCGGCCCGCCACGTCGAGAAAGCCGAGCACCTTCTGCGGATTGGCCATGCCCGACACGATGAGGCCGACGCCGAACAGCAGCCCGGCCAAAAACGCGAATCCTGCCTGCATGTCAGCCTCCCAGCACGTGCCGCCGCACGAATACGGTCACGAAGCCCGCGACCATGAAGACCGCCGTCGCGACCACCGAGCGCAGCGCACCGCGCGACATCCCGCACACGCCGTGGCCGCTCGTGCAGCCGCCCGCGTATCGCGTGCCGACTCCGACCAGCAGCCCGGCCGCCGCCAATTCGAACCAGCCTGCATCGACCTGCGGCGTCAGGCCGTTCCCGGCGATGCGCATCACGAGCGGTGCGGCAACCAGCCCGGCGACGAACGCGGCGCGCCAGTCGCGCTCGCCGGCACGTGCGGTGAGCAGACCGCCGACGATCCCGCTGATGCCGGCAATCCGGCCGTTGAACGCGACGAGCCACGCGGCCGCGAGCCCGATCAGCACGCCGCCGGCCAGCGACAGCCACGGCGTGAAATGAAGCGCATCAAGCTGCATCGCGCCGCCCCTTCGCGGCCGGGCCGCAGAACTGTTCGTACAGCACGCCCATCACCGCGATCGCGGCCGGGCTGTCGAGCGAATAGTGGATGTTCTTGCCGTCGCGGCGCGTGCGAACCAGCGCGTTGTCCCGCAATACGCCGAGTTGCTGCGACAGCGTCGGCTGGCGGATATCCAGCGCTGTCTCGAGATCGCTTACGCAGCGCTCCCCCTGGGACAGTTCGCAGAGCAGCAGCAACCGGTCGGGATTCGACAGCACCTTGAGCAGCGCGCAGGCCGATTCGGCGGCCGCGCGCATCTGGTCGGGTTCCGGCAACCCGGCGGAAAGATCGTCGTTCATCGGAGCAGGGAGACAATTAACGAATCAATATTATATCAATTCATATAATGACACTCTGCGCCGCTTGCCGGCAGGCGGCCTCGTGCCCTCCTTCGCTCAGGCCTGCTCGCCCGCAATCGCCTTCGCGGCAGGCAGGCGCGCCGCATCGGCACGAACCACGCCGAGCGCCAGCACCGCGATCGCCGCGAACACGCACGGCATCGCGACAACGGCAAACGCAGTCGACAACGGTACGCCCATCGCCAGCATGGCGCCGCCCGCCATCGATCCGACGACCGAGCCGCCACGGCCGATCCCGTTCGCCCAGCTCACGCCCGTGGTGCGGCACTCGGTCGGATAGAACGCAGCAGATAGCGCATTCGCGCCGACCTGCGAGCCCGACACGCAGAAGCCGGCCGCGAACACGGCGAGCGCGGCGCCCCACGGCGACGCGGCAAACACGCCGATCGCGGCGACGAACGCGCCGGCCGCCGCATAGCTGCAAGCCAGCACGCGATGCGGATCGAAACGGTCCATCAGCCAGCCGAGGACGATCGCGCCGAGCGTGCCGCCGACCTGGAACATCGCGGTCACGCGCGCGGCTGCCTGCAGCGTCGCGCCGGTCGTGCGCAGCAGCGTCGGCAGCCAGCTCGACAACAGGTAGATGACGAGCAGGCTCATGAAGAACGTGAGCCACAGCAGCAGCGTGCCGCGTAGCAGGTCGGCGCCGAACAGGCGGCCGAGCGGCGATCCGGCCGGCTTGCCGGCAGGTGCGATGAACGACGCGTTCACAAGATGCGGATCCGGCGCGATGCGACCCAGCATCGCCGCGATCCGCTCGCGCGCCGCCCCGGTGTTGACGAGATAGCGCACCGATTCCGGCAGCCGCCACGCGAGCACCGGCAGGAGCAGCAGCGGTGCGACGCCGCCGACGACGAGCACCGCACGCCAGCCGTGGTGCTCGATCAGCGACGCGGCCGCGAGCCCGCCGAGCGCAGAGCCGATCGTGAAACCGCAGAACATCGTCGTCACGAGCAGCGAACGGCGCCGGGCCGGGCAGTATTCGGACGTCAGCGTGATCGCATTGGGCATCGCGCCGCCGAGCCCGAGCCCGGTCACGAAGCGCCATGCAATCAGCTCGGTCAGGCCGCCCGCGCTCGCCGACGCGGCGCTCGCGATGCCGAAGCACGCCACGCAGGCGAGCAGCAGGCGCTTGCGGCCGAACCGGTCGCCGAACGGCCCGAACACGAGCGCGCCGGCCATCAGCCCGGCGAGCCCCGCGCCGAACACCGGCGCGAGCTGCGCGGGCGACAGGCCCCATTCCGCGCGGATGACGGGGGCGATGAAACCGATCGATGCGGTATCGAAACCGTCGATCGCGACGATCAGAAAGCACAGGACGACGATCGCGGCCTGAAACGGCGCAACGCGATGCCGGTCGATCCATTCGCTGACGTCGATGGACAGCGTATCGGCCATGATGGTGTCTCCTCCAGGAAGGCGGTCGCGCGTCGTGTCGTTGAAATGCGCGCCGCCGGAATCGGGCCAACCGCGCCGCGTTACGCGACGGACTTCAGGCAATCCTCCGCGCGCCAGCCGTGCAGCCAGTCGAGCGCGTCGTAGAACTGCGCGTGCGTGCGCCCGACCCACAGCCCGTTGCGCACCTGCCGCTCGACGCCCTTCGCGTGATAGATCCGCCCCATCTCGCGCGCCGAATACAGCACGCGCGCGGTGCGCGGAATCCGCACGCGCTCGTACAGCGCGAACGCGGCCTCGAAATCGCCGTCGGTCCGGGCAACGGCCGCGCCGAGCGTCACCGCGTCCTCGAGTGCCTGGCACGCGCCCTGCGCGATGTATTGCGTCATCGGATGCGCCGCGTCGCCGAGCACCGTCGCGCGGCCCGCGCTCCAGCGCTCGACCGGATCGCGATCGGCGGTCGCCCAGCGCTTCCACGACGTCGGCCGGTCGAGCATCTGCTTCGGCAGCGGATGGATGCCGTCGAAGTACGACAGCACTTCTTCCTTGCTGCCCTCGCGCACGCCCCACGTCTCCTGCTCGCGGCTGTGGAACGTGACGACGAGGTTGTACTGCCGCCCGCCGCGCAGCGGATAGTGGACGAGATGGCAATGCGGGCCGGCCCATACGACCGGCGCATTGATCTGCAGATCCCGCGGCATGTTGTCGACGTCGACCACCGCGCGATACACGACGTGGCCCGTCACGCGATGCGCGTCGCCGATCAGCGCCTGACGGATCGCGGATTTCACGCCGTCGCAGCCGATCACGGCATCGGCGCGATAACGTTCGCCGTGCTGGTCGGTCACGGTCACGCCGTTGCCGTCCTGCTCAAAGCCGCACACCTGCGTGCTCGTCCGGAATTCGATCAGCGGATGGTCCTTGACTGCCTCATAGATCGACAGGTGAATGTCCGCGCGATGAATCACCGCATACGGATTGCCGAAGCGCTCGCGGTACGCGGCGCCCGTATCGACGCGCGCAACCTCGCGCGCATCGACCGCATCCATCAGTTGCAGCCAGTCGGTGAACACGGCGCGGCTGCGTGCAGCCTCGCCGACACCCAGCGCATCGAGCGCATTGAACGCATTCGCCGCCAGCTGGATTCCCGCACCGATCTCGCCGATCTGATCCGCCTGTTCGAGCAGCTTCACGCGAATGCCGTGGCGCGCGAGCGCCAGCGCCGTTGCGAGCCCGCCGATGCCGCCGCCGATCACCAGCACGCGCCGGCCTTTGTCTTTTGTCTCGCCCATGGTTGTCTCCTGCTTCGTGTTACGCGACGTAATCCGGTTGCCGTTGCGGCTGTGCGCCCTCGAACGCCGGCGCGCTCCGCGCGTGCTCAAAAACCGCGAGGCTGCGCGGATACGCGCTCAGGTCGCAATCCATCCGCAACGCGTTCGCGACCTGCGGCACGAGGCACACGTCGGCGAGCGTCGGCGCGTCGCCGAAGCACCACGGGCCCTCGTCCGCACGCGCGAGCAGCCGCTCGACGCCGGCCATCCCTTCCGCGATCCAGTGCCGGTACCACGCGGTCTTCTGCTGCGGCGTGACCTTCAGTTCGTTGTCGAGATAGCGCAGCACGCGCAGGTTGTTGACCGGATGGATGTCGCATGCGATCAGCGCCGCGAGTTCCAGCACGCGGGCGCGGTGCTGCGGTTCGAGCGGGATCAGTCGAGGCGTCGGCTGGATCTGGTCGAGGTAATCGAGGATCGCGAGCGACTGCCCGAGCCGGAAATCCCCGTCGACCAGCGCCGGCACCGCTGCCGACGAGTTCACGTTCGCGACGTAGGCCGCCTCGCGATGCTCGCCGGTGCGGATGTTCACCGGCAGCGTGTCGTACGGCAGCCCTTTCAGCGCGAGCGCGATGCGCACCCGGTAGGACGTCGAACTGTTGAAGAAGCTATGCAGTTGCACGATGTCGCCTTTCGAGGAAGATGCGTCAGACCACGCGCACGGCCAGTTCGCCGAGCCGTTCGACGCCGACCGTCATCACGTCGCCCGCAACCACCGCGCCGACGCCTTCGGGCGTACCCGTGAAGATCACGTCGCCCGGTTCGAGGCGGAAGAACTTCGACAGGTCGGCCACCGTTTCCGCGACCGACCAGATCAGGTGCGACACGTCGCTCGTCTGCTTCGTCGCGCCGTTGACGGTCAGCCACAGGCCGCCCTGCTCGAAATGACCGACGTCGCTTGCCGGATGCACGGGCCCGATCGGTGCCGAGCGGTCGAACGCCTTGCCGATTTCCCACGGCCGGCCCATTTCGCGCATCTTCATCTGCAGGTCGCGGCGCGTCATGTCGAGGCCGACCGCATAGCCCCACACGTGTTCGAGCGCGCGCTCGAGCGGGATGTCCGAACCGCCCTTGCCGATCACCGCGACGAGTTCGGCTTCGTAGTGATAGTTCTGCGTCTGCGACGGATACGCGAGATCGAGCGTTTCGCCGTATGCGACCGGCACGATCGAATCGGCCGGCTTGCAGAAGAAGAACGGCGGCTCGCGATCGGGATCGAAGCCCATTTCGCGCGCATGGGCCGCGTAGTTGCGGCCGACGCAATAGACGCGGCGTACCGCGAACCGGGCATCGCTGCCGGCGACGGCGAGCGCCACGGGCGCTTCGGGCGGGAAAACGAAAGTCATGAATGGCTCCAGCGTAGAGACGAATGAAGGGGTACGCGCCGCAGCGGCGGCGCACGTGAAACGGAATCCTTGAAACCGGCCGGCGTCAGTCGCGCGCTTCGCGCAGCAGGTTCAGCGCGGACAGCACGGGCCGATCTGAATAGCTGAACAGCACGCTGTCGGACGATGCCGACAGCCGCACGGGCGCCCACGACGGCGCGACGAAGATGTCATGCGGCTCGAATTCGAATGCGTTGCCGCCGATGTGCGCGGTGCCGCTGCCTTCGACGACGCAGTAGATCGTCGCGTCGGTGCTGCGGTACGTTCGGCCGTCGAAGCCGGCGGGCAGGAACTGCATGAAGGTGGCGATCGTCGGCATCGGCCAGCCGCCTGTCGCGGGGTTCACGTAGCGCAGCTTCACGCCGTCCCACGCGTCGAGCTCGCCATTCCGGTACAGCGTGTCGAGCGCCTCGCGGGTGCGTGCATACGGATAGCTGAACACCGGCGACGACGGATCGCTCGCGCGATGCCGCACCGGCACCATGTTGTGACCGAAGCGCGCGAAGCTGTCGCCTTCCGGGCGATTCACGGGCTGAACGGCTTCCGGGTAGTTCTCCGCGAAGCCGGCGTCGAGGTTCGCGAGCAGCGGAATGTCGAGCCCGTCGAGCCACACGACCGGCTCGCCCCCTTCTTCCTCCGACGGGTTGCCGTGGTCGTGCCACGCCCACGACGGCGTGATGATGAAGTCGCCCGGATGCATCGTCGTGCGCTCGCCGTTCACGGCCGTCCACGCGCCGCGCCCTTCGACGATGAAGCGCAGCGCCGATTGCGTATGCCGGTGGCTCGGCGCGATCTCGCCCGGCAGGATCAGTTGCAGGCCCGCGTACAGGGTCGGCGTCATGCTCGACTTGGCCGGCAGCCCCGGGTTCTCCAGCACCAGCACGCGGCGCACGGCCTCTTCCGCGCTGATCACGCTGCCGGCCTGCATCACGAGGTCGCGCACCTGCGCGTACTTCCAGATCGCGGCCTGCGCGGCCGGCTGCGGGGATTTCGGCACGAGGTTGTGCAGCGATTCCCACAGCGGCGCCAGGCGCTGCTCGGCGATCCGTGCGTAGTAGGCGGCGCGCGACGTGTCCGGCTGGGTCGTCATGATGTCTCCTTGGAGTCGGCCGATCGGCGTCGGCGCTATGTCGGGGCGGGACTGCACCGCAGTCCGTTGGCTGATTTATATTCGACCCAGACATACCCGGTAAAATGGTCAAATCATCTAATCCATACAATTCTGGATATACCTTCTCACGACGAGGCATGCGATGGACTGGACCCACCGGCTGCGACTGCGGCATCTGCAGGTACTGTTGAGCCTTGCCGGCACCGGCAACCTGAGCCAGTCGGCGGTCGCGCTCGCGACCACGCAGCCCGCGCTGTCGAAATGGCTGAAGGAACTGGAAGAGGATGTCGGGCTGCCGCTGTTCGAGCGGCATGCGCGCGGCCTGCGGCCGACGCCCTATGGCGAAGCGCTGATCGACCATGCACGCCGCGTCGAAGCGCAGCTCGACGTCGCGCGTGACGACATGGCCGCGCTGCGGGAAGGCGGCAGCGGCCTCGTGACGATCGGCACGTCGGGCGTTGCAGCGGCCGACACGGTGCCGCTTGCCGTGTCGCAACTGCTGAAACGGATGCCGCGCGCACAGGTTCGGCTCACCGAAAGCACGATGAACCAGCTGATGCCGCAGCTCGCCCACAGCGAACTGGATATCGTCGTGGGCCGCTCGGGGTCGACATCCGTCGATCCGCTGCTGCACGCCGAAGCGCTGTATGTCGATCCGGTCGTGTTCGTCGCGCGGCCCGGCCACGCGCTCGCCGGCGCGGCGTCGGTCGGCTGGGACGACGTGCTCGCCTATTCGTGGATCGTGTGGCCGTCGGGCACGCCCGTGCACAACGCGCTGGAGGCCGCGCTGACGGCCGCCGGCCGCGTGCGGCCGCCGCACTGCGTCGAATCGAATTCGTCGATCCTCAACCTCACGC
Source organism: Burkholderia puraquae (assembly GCF_002099195.1). Classification (GTDB taxonomy): domain Bacteria; phylum Pseudomonadota; class Gammaproteobacteria; order Burkholderiales; family Burkholderiaceae; genus Burkholderia; species Burkholderia puraquae. The sequence goes on from NZ_NBYX01000001.1 coordinate 880,043, forward strand.
TGCTGAACAACACCGACCTGCTCGGTGTCGCGTCATATCGCGCTGCCCAGCGCTTCGCGCAATTGAACGCGATCCGGATCCTGCCGATGCAGCTCGAGGGTCAGGGCGCGGTGTCGATGTACTGGCACCCCGACAGCGCGAATCGTGCGGCCGTGGCCGCGACGATCGAGTGCCTGCGCGCCTGCGCAGCGCCGCAGGTCGGCGGATGGGAGAAAGTGAAGGCGGACTGAATGTGACGCGGCCCGGCGTCAACCGGGCCGCGTTGCCTCGACGACGCGATGCATCACGCGCCGTCGGAGGATGCCGAGCCGTCCAGCATCAGCGTGCCGACCCGCGCGGGCACGAGCGGCGTGCGCGGCACGGGCGGCGTCCAGCCGAACAGTGCCTGCGCAGCCGTGCCGCACACGCGGCCCTGGCACGCGCCCATCCCGCAGCGTGACTGCAGTTTCGCGGCCGTCCAGCCCGGCGCCCGCGCGACTGCATCGAAACGCACGTCCTCGCACCGGCAGAGCAGCGTGTCGGGCCGCGCGAGCCGGCGGATCGGCTCGCGGATCGCGAAACGCTCGTGCACGGCATCCGCAAATGCCTGCCAGTGCGCTCGTCGCGCGACGACTGCGGACAACTGCGCCGTCTGCCCGGTCGCCGCCAAACCGGCGATTTCGCCTTCGACCATCGCCAGCTCGCTGCCGCCGACGCCCGTGCACTCGCCGGCCGCAAAAAACCCGTCGCGGCTCGTACGCTGGTGTGCATCGACGGCCACCGCACCGTTGTCGATCCGGCAGCCGAGATGGCTCGGCAGCACCGTATTCGGCACGAGACCGAAGCCGCACGCGAGCCGGTCACAGTCGACCTCGAACTCGCGATCGCCCTGGCGGATCCGCGCGCGTTCGAGCCGCTTGTCGCCGAACGCTTCAACGACATGCGCGTCGGCCCGATAAGCGGCCGTGACGAGCTTCGCGGCCTGCGCGAGCTTCGACGGCCAGCGCCACAGCTCCGCCGCGAAACCGGCTACGCTGCCCCACGCGGCCTGTTCGAGCACGTGCGACACGCGCGCGCCGGCCTGACGAGCCGTTGCCGCGCTCGCCAGCAGCAGCGGCCCGCTGCCCGCGATCACCGTGCGCTGCCCGCGCACGTCGAGGCCGTACTTGATCAGCGCCTGCAAGCCGCCCGCGCCGGTGACGCCCGGCAGCGTCCAGCCCGGAAACGGCAGCAGCAGCTCGCGTGCCCCGCAGCAGAGAATCAGCGTCTGGAAATCGAGCAGCAGCCCGCGTTCGTCGTCTTCAAGCAGCAGCGTGCCCGGCTGCATTTCGGCGACGATGCGCGTCGCCGCGAGATGCTTGACGTTCGGCTGCCGCAATACGGCGAGCCGCTCGGCGGCGGCCGGCGCGGGCGTGGCCGCTGCGCCTTGCCGCCAGATCTGCCCGCCCACGCGCGGGTTGTCGTCGACGATCGCGACTGTTGCACCGCTTCGCGCGGCGGCGCGCGCGGCCGACAGCCCGGCCGGGCCCGCGCCGACGATCGCGACGTCGACGCTCAGTCGTTCCTGTTTCATCGTGTGCGCTCCACCTGCATCCCGTCGCGGCACAGCGTCTGGCAAGCCAGCCGGCGGCGGCCGTCGATCGTCATCCTGCACTCCTGGCAGATGCCCATTCCGCAAAACGGAGCACGCGCCGCGCCCGTGCACGACACGCGCGTCGTATCGTCGCCGCTCGCCGCGACGGCGGCTGCGACGGTCGCGCCGTCGGCCACTGTCAGCGCGCGGCCGTCCAGATGAATGATCATGTCAGCCTCCGCCGGGCCGCCCCAAGGGGGCTGACAGCCCCCTCGGGGGGCAGCGAACGAAGTAAGCGTGGGGGTCGTTTCATGTCAGCGCTCCGGCTACGGGGGACGCGGTCAGGAAGCGTCCCGGCAAATACGGTTCGATATCGATGGGCGGCCGATCGCCGGCCATCAGCGCAGCAACGAGCCGCGCGCTGCCCGGCGCGGTCGTCACGCCGAGCCCTTCATGCCCGACCGCGAGCCACACGCCCGGCCGCGCCGGATGCTCGCCGAGCAGCGGCAGCCCGTCGGGGCTCGCGGAACGGAACCCCGTCCATGCGCGGATTCCGTTCAGGTCGGCCAGGCCGGGCAGATAGCCCACCGCGCGGCGCAGCATGCGCGCGAGCACGGGCGGCTCGACTTGCGCGTCCTCGGTGTCGAACTGGCGCGACGAACCGATCAGCAACTGGCCGGTCGGCCGCGGCTGCACGTTGAACGCGACCGACGTGCCGTCGCTCGCATGCGCGCTCGCCGCATAGCCCAGCTCGACGAGCTGGTGCGACACCTGGCCCGGATAGCGGTCGGTAATCAGCAGATGGCCCTTTTTCGGGCGCAGCGGCAGCTCCGGCAACAGCGTGCGCGCCGCCACGCCGTTCGCGACGACCACCCGCTCCGCACGCAGCGTGTCGCCGCTCGCGAGCGTCACGCTCGGGCCATCGACCGCGACGGCCCGGTCGCGCCGCATCGTGATGCGCGGCGCGCGCTGCAGCAGCCAGTTCGCGGTGACAGGCGCATAGAGGATCGCATCGCCGGGAATCTTCAACGCACCGCCAAGGCCGGCGCGCAGCATCGGCTCCAGTTGCGCGAGCGTCGCCGCATCGATCAGTTCGCCCGCCACGCCGTGCGCGGCCAGCGTCGCCTGCTTCGCGCGTGCGAGATCCATCTCGTGTGCATCGGCCGCGAGCCACAGCGTGCCGCAGTTGCGGTACGCACAGCCTTCGGGCATCTCGCCGCTCAACGCGCGCCACAGTTCGATGGAGTAATGGCTGAGCGCGAGTTCGGCCGCGTTGTCGTCCATCGCGACCAGGTGCCCCATGCCCGCGCCGGTTGCACCGCCGCTCGCGTCGTCGACGACGAGCACGCGCAGCCCGCGCTGCGCGAGTTCGTGTGCGCACGCCGCGCCGACGATGCCGGCGCCGATCACGACGACATCCGCCTTCGTGTCGCTCACGGCGCAATACCCCAGCCGAACGGATCGTCTTCCTCGATCAGCAGCGTCGCTTCCGCGCTCAGGTGAGCACTGCCGCGAATCGTCGGCACGATGCCGCCGTCGGCCTGCTCGTAGCTCGCATGGAACACGCTGCCGATCACGCTCGCCTGCCGCCACACCGCGCCCGGCGCGAGCTTGCCGTCGGCCGCGAGACACGCGAGCTTCGCACTCGTGCCGGTGCCGCACGGTGAACGGTCGTATGCGAGGCCCGGGCACAGCACGAAGCTGCGGCTGTCGTGCTCGGGATCGTCGGCGAACAGCTCGATGTGATCGATCTCGCCGCCGTTCGCGCCGCTGATACCCGCGCGCTCGAGCCCTTCGCGCACGGCCGACGCATAGGCCGTGAGCGCCGCGACGTTGTCGCCGGCGACGCGCTGCCCGTGGTCGCTGATCAGGAAGAACCAGTTGCCGCCCCACGCGATGTCGCCCTTCACGGGGCCGTAACCCGGCACGTCGAGCGCGACGCCCTTCGCATGACGATACGCGGGCACGTTGCGCACGCTCACCGACAGGTCGTCGTGCAGCGTGGCCTCGACGGTGCCGACGGGCGTTTCGATCCGGTGCGTGCCGGGCGCGATGCGCCCCATATGGTGCAGCGTGCGCACGACGCCGATCGTGCCGTGCCCGCACATCCCGAGATAGCCGCTATTGTTGAAGAAGATCACGCCGGCCGCCGCATCGGGCGATACGGGCTCGCACAGCAGCGCGCCGACCAGCACGTCGCTGCCGCGCGGCTCGAGGATGCATGCGGTGCGGTAACGGTCGTGCGCGCGCGCGAGCACGTCGCGGCGCTCGGCCATCGTGCCGCTGCCGAGCGCGGGGAAGCCGGACACGACGAGCCGAGTGGGTTCGCCGCCCGTGTGCGAATCGATGATCTGGATGCGCTTCATCATGAGCCGTCCGAAGTGGGGAAAGGAGCATAGCTTCCTCCGTCGCGCGTCCGTCCGCTTGTGGCTTTTCGATGAGGACGACGACGAAATCGGCATAGTGCGAAGCGCCCCTCCCGCGCCGCCCGGCCGCTGTGCCGATTTCGTCATTTTGCTCCGCGATACGACTCAAGCGTGATCGGCGTTTGCGCGGCGATACTGGTTGCCACACCGACGCCTGTCGGCCGACCGATACAAACACGTAGGAGATTGAAGTGAGCCGAAACGCCATTCAGTGGACCGGGGTTTTCCCGGCCGTCAGCACCCAGTTCAAGCCGGACTTTTCCCTCGACATCGACGCCACGCACCGCGTGGTGAAGAACCTGGTGAACGACGGCGTGTCGGGCCTCGTGGTCTGCGGCACGGTCGGCGAAAACACGTCGCTGTCGACGAGCGAGAAACTCCAGGTGATCGAGGCCGCACGCGACGCGGCCGGCGGCAAGATCCCGGTGATCGCCGGCATCGCCGAATTCACGACCGAATTCGCGCGCAACACGGTGCGTGAAGCACAGCGCGTCGGCGTCGACGGCGTGATGGTGATGCCCGCGCTGGTCTACTCGGCGAAGCCGCACGAAACCGCCGCGCACTTCCGCGCAGTCGCGACGAGCACCGACCTGCCGGTGATGGTCTACAACAACCCGCCGATCTACAAGAACGACGTGACGCCCGACGTGCTGATCGCGCTGCAGGATTGCGAGAACATCGTCTGCTTCAAGGATTCGTCAGGCGATACGCGCCGCTTCATCGACCTGCGCAACGCGGTCGGCGATCGCTTCGTGCTGTTCGCGGGCCTCGACGACGTCGTGGTCGAGAGCATTGCCGTCGGCGCCGAAGGCTGGGTGTCGGGCATGTCGAACGCGTTCCCGAAGGAAGGCGAGACGCTGTTCCGCCTCGCGAAGCAGAAGCGCTTCGACGAAGCACTCGCGCTGTACCGCTGGTTCATGCCGCTGCTGCACCTCGACGCACGCCCCGACCTCGTGCAGTGCATCAAGCTGTGCGAAGAGCTGGTCGGCCGCGGCAGCGCGATCACGCGCCCGCCGCGCCTCGCGCTGCAAGGCGACACGCTCGCGGAAGTGAAGGCCATCGTCGCGAAGGCGCTCGAAACGCGCCCGGCGCTGCCCGACGTCGGTCTCTGATCGACTCCCCCTGCGGCGGCGCGCGGGCTTTCCCCCAGCGCGCCGCCGTCTCCGGTCCGGCATGGCCTGCGGGCCCGCTCACACCGGCGCCAGCCCGCGCCGCGCGTGAACGCCCCGCAGCCCGCCCCGGTCGTTCGAACCGGGCGACGCCGGCCGGCAGGCATGCGCCGCTGCTCCGTCGCAGCGCGGCGCACCTCAAGCCTGTGCCGATATTCCCCTAGGAGACAAGCCCATGCCAGGCCAAGGCAACGCTCACCCGTCTGTCCCGCTTTCCCGTTCCGCGCACCCCGACGCGGGTCACGGCAAGTTCAAGAAACAGCTGTCCCTGACCGATCTCACGTTCATCGGTCTCGGCGCCATTTTCGGTTCGGGGTGGCTGTTCGCCGCGAGTCACGTGTCGACGATCGCGGGCCCGGCCGGCATCTTCTCGTGGCTGCTCGGCGGCTTTGCGGTACTGCTGCTCGGCATCGTCTACTGCGAACTCGGCGCCGCGCTGCCGCGCGCGGGCGGCGTGGTCCGCTACCCGGTGTTCTCGCACGGCCCGCTGCTCGGCTACCTGATGGGCTTCATCACGCTGATCGCCTTTTCGAGCCTGATCGCGATCGAAGTCGTCGCCGCGCGCCAGTATGCGGCCGCGTGGTTTCCGGGCCTCACCGTCGAAGGATCGAGCGACCCGACCACGCTCGGCTGGCTCGTGCAGGCCGCGCTGCTGTGCTGCTTCTTTTACCTGAACTATTCGAGCGTGAAGACGTTCGCGAAGGCAAACAACATCATCAGCATCTTCAAGTTCATCGTGCCGCTGTCGGTGATCGCGGTGCTGTTCACGTTCTTCAAGCCCGCGAACCTGACCGTGCACGGCTTCGCGCCGTTCGGCATGCCGGGCATCGAAATGGCCGTGTCCGCGGGCGGCATCATCTTCGCGTACCTCGGGCTCACGCCGATCGTGTCGGTCGCGAGCGAGGTGCGCAATCCGCAGCGCACGATCCCGATCGCGCTGATCCTGTCGATCCTGCTGTCGACGCTGATCTACGTACTGCTGCAGCTCGCATTCATCGGCAGCATCCCCACCGGCATGCTCGCCGCCGGCTGGCATGACGTGAGCAAGGCGTTCTCGCTGCCGTACCGCGACATCGCGCTGGCACTCGGCGTCGGCTGGCTCGCGGTGATGGTCGTCGCCGACGCGATGGTCTCGCCGAGCGGCTGCGGCAACATCTATATGAACGCGACGCCGCGCGTGGTCTACGGCTGGGCGAAGACGGGCACGTTCTTCAAGATATTCACGCGCGTCGACGAAGCGTCGGGCATCCCGCGCGCAGGCCTGTGGCTCACGTTCGGCCTCGCGATCTTCTGGACGCTGCCGTTCCCGTCGTGGGAAGCGCTGATCAACATCGTGTCGGCCGCGCTGGTGCTGAGCTATGCGGTCGCGCCGGTATCGGTCGCCGCGCTGCGCCGCACCGCGCCCGACCTGCCGCGGCCGTTCCGTGCAAGCGCGTTCGGCATCACCGGCCCCGCGTCGTTCGTGATCGCCGCGCTGATCGTCTACTGGTCGGGCTGGAGCACGGTGTCCTGGCTGCTCGGCCTGCAGATTGTGATGTTCGCGATCTATCTCGCGTGCCGCCGCTGGGTGCCGACTGCGCACCTGAGCCTCGCGGAGCAGGTGCGCTCGTCCGCGTGGCTGATCGCGTTCTATGCCGCGATGATCGGGCTGTCGTATCTCGGCGGCTTCGGCGGCACGGGCCAGCTTGCGCATCCGTACGACACGTTCGTCGTCGCGGCCGTCGCGCTCGTCATCTACTACTGGGGGGCGAATACCGGCGTGCGCGCCGACAAGCTGCAACTCGACGACGACGAGGACTGACGCGCCCCCGCGCTCACCCATGATCCATTCGGCCGGGCGCCCCACGCCCGGCCCCTGTTTTTTTCCGAGGAAAACCATGCAACTCACAGGCCAGCTCCTGATCGGCCAGTCCGCCGTCGCCGGACAGAACGGCACCCTCCACGCGATCGCCGCCGCAACCGGCGAACCGCTCGAACCCGCGTTCGGCGGCGCCAGCCTGCAGGACCTGGAGACGGCCTGCGCGCTCGCCGACGACGCGTTCGACCGGTATCGCGAAACGTCGCTCGAAGCCCGCGCCGCGTTTCTCGACGCAATCGGCCGCCACATCATGGCGCTCGGCGACGACCTGATCGAGCGCTGCGTCATCGAAACCGGCCTGCCGCGCGCCCGCATCGAAGGCGAGCGCGGCCGCACGGTCGGCCAGCTCGCGCTGTTCGCGTCGCTCGTGCGCGACGGCGGCTTTCTCGACGCGCGAATCGATCCGGCACGCCCCGAGCGCAAGCCGCAGCCGCGCGTCGACCTGCGGCTGCGCAACGTCGCGGTCGGGCCCGTCGCCGTGTTCGGCGCGTCGAACTTCCCGCTCGCGTTCTCGGTCGCCGGCGGCGATACGGCATCGGCGCTCGCGGCCGGCTGCCCGGTGATCGTCAAGGCGCATTCGGCGCACCCGGGTACGTCGGAACTCGTCGGCCGCGCGATCCAGCAGGCCGCGCGCGAATGCGGGATGCCGGCCGGCGTGTTCTCGCTGCTGTTCGACGCGTCGCGCGAGATCGGCCAGGCGCTCGTCGCCGATCCACGCATCAAGGCCGTCGGCTTCACCGGCTCGCGCCGCGGGGGCGTCGCGCTGATGCACATCGCAGCCGCCCGCCCCGAGCCGATTCCCGTCTACGCGGAAATGAGCTCGATCAATCCCGTGCTGTTGTTTCCCGCCGCGCTCGATGCGCGCCACGACACCATCGCACCGCAATTCGTCGCATCGCTCACGCTCGGCGCCGGCCAGTTCTGCACGAACCCGGGCCTCGTGCTCGCCGTCGACGGCCCTGCACTGCGTGCATTCGAAGCTGCGGCTACCGATGCCGTGCGCGCAGCCCCTGCTCAAACGATGCTGACACCGCACATCCACGCCAGCTACGAACACGGTGTCGCGGCACTGCGCGATCACGCGGCTGTCGCGCTGCTCGCGCAAGGCGCCGAAGGCAACCGCCTGCAGGCCCGCGCGGCGCTGCTCGCGACCTCGGCCGACGCTTTCATCGCGCATGGCGAGCTGCGCGACGAAGTCTTCGGCCCCGCTTCGCTGATCGTCCGTTGCCCGGACGCCGGCGCGCTGCATCGCGTGCTGAAGTCGCTCGAAGGCCAGCTGACGATCGCCGCGCACCTCGCCGACGGCGACGCGCCGCTGTTCGCCGCACTGCGCCCGCTGCTCGAGCGCAAGGCCGGCCGCATTCTCGTCGACGGCTTCGGCACGGGCGTCGAGGTCGGCCATGCGATGGTGCACGGCGGCCCGTTCCCGGCCACGTCCGACACGCGCACGACATCCGTCGGTGCGCGCGCGATCGAACGCTTCCTGCGACCCGTGTCGTATCAGGACCTGCCGGATGCGCTGTTGCCGGAAGCGCTCCGCAACGGCAATCCGCTGAACGTGCCGCAACGCATCGACGGCGTGCCCGCGCCGCGGGAGGCGAACCATGTCTGAGCCGCTCGCCGAAGTCGTCCTGTCGCTCGATGAAGTCCACGCGCTCGCGCTGCGCGTGCTGACACGCAACGGAATGTCCGACGCGCATGCGCGGGCCATCGCCAACGTGATCACGCAGGGCCAGCGCGACGAATGCCATTCGCATGGCGTGTACCGGCTGCTCGTGTGCGTGCGTTCGCTGAAGAAGGGCAAGGTCGATCCGCAGGCCGTGCCGACGTTGCGCCGGCTGTCGTCGTCGATCGTCGCGGTCGACGCACATCGCGGCTTCTCGCTGCTGAGCTTCGAAACGGGCCTGCCCGTGCTCGTCGAGATGGCGAAGCAGCACGGCATCGCCGCGATGACGATCAACCACTGCTACCACTTCTCCGCGCTGTGGCCGGAAGTCGAGGCGATTGCGGCCGAGGGGCTGGTCGGCATCGCGATGAACCCGAGCCATAGCTGGGTCGCGCCGGAAGGCGGCAAGGAGCCGGTGTTCGGCACGAACCCGATCGCGTTCGCGTGGCCGCGCCCGGGCGGCGTGCCGTTCGTGTTCGATTTCGCGACGAGCGCGATCGCGCGCGGCGACATCGAGCTGCATGCGAAGCAAGGCAAGGCGATCCCGCCGGAATGGGCGATCGACGCCGACGGACGGCCGACCACCGATCCGAAGGCCGCGCTGCAGGGCGCGATGCGCACGTTCGGCGGCCACAAGGGTTCGGCGCTCGCGGCGATGGTCGAACTGCTCGGCGGTGCGCTGATCGGCGACATGACGAGCCGCGAATCGATGGACTTCGACGAAGGCGTCGGCGCGACGCCGTGCCATGGCGAGCTCGTGATCGCATTCGACCCGAAGGTGTTCCTCGGCGACGATCTCGACACGGGGCTCGCGCGCGGCGAGCGGATGTTCGAATCGATCGTCGCGCAGGGGGCACGGCTGCCGTCGCAACGGCGCTTCGACGCCCGCGCGCGCAGCGTTGCAAACGGCGTGCGGATTCCGAAAGCGCTGTACGACGAGATCCTGACACTGCTCGACTGATCGCCGGCGCGCGGGGCCGGATCGTGCGTTCAGCGCCGATCGATGCGCGGCCCGGCCGCCTCCGTGGCGGGTCACGTGGGCGTCCCGCAACAGTGCGCGTGCCTTTCGCCGGGCGCGCCGCCCGCGCCGCTTGCCGGCCCCGCGGGCGCCACGCCCGCGGCGGCTGTGGGATAATCGTGCGGTTTGCCCAGGGCGCAGCTCAAGAGGTTGTTCGCACGGGCGCGAGAGAGGCCTTTATTCCCCGTGCCTCCACCCTTTTCCCGCGATATTTCTTCAGCAACGACAATGCCCACTTACCGCTCCAAAACCTCCACCGCCGGTCGCAACATGGCAGGTGCGCGCTCGCTCTGGCGCGCCACCGGCATGAAAGACGACGATTTCTCGAAGCCGATCATCGCGGTCGTCAACTCGTTCACCCAGTTCGTGCCGGGGCACGTGCACCTGAAGGATCTCGGCCAGCTCGTCGCGCGCGAGATCGAAGCCGCCGGCGGCGTCGCGAAGGAATTCAACACGATCGCGGTCGACGACGGCATCGCGATGGGCCACGACGGCATGCTCTATTCGCTGCCGAGCCGCGACATCATCGCCGACTCGGTCGAGTACATGGTGAACGCGCACTGCGCGGACGCGATGGTCTGCATCTCGAACTGCGACAAGATCACGCCGGGGATGCTGATGGCCGCGATGCGCCTCAACATTCCGGTGATCTTCGTGTCGGGCGGCCCGATGGAAGCCGGCAAGACGCGCCTCGCGAACCCGGTCACCAAGGCCATCGAACTGAAGAAGCTCGACCTCGTCGACGCGATGGTGATCGCGGTCGACCCGTCGTATTCCGACGCCGAAGTCGCCGAAGTCGAACGCTCGGCCTGCCCGACCTGCGGTTCGTGCTCGGGCATGTTCACCGCGAACTCGATGAACTGCCTGACTGAAGCGCTCGGCCTGTCGCTGCCCGGCAACGGCACGGTGGTGGCCACGCACGCCGATCGCGAGCAACTGTTCAAGCGCGCCGGCCGCCGCATCGTCGAACTCACCCGCCAGCACTACGAGCAGGACGACGAACGCGTGCTGCCGCGCTCGGTGGGCTTCAAGGCGTTCGAGAACGCCATGACGCTCGACATCGCGATGGGCGGCTCGACCAACACGATCCTGCACCTGCTGGCGATCGCGCAGGAAGCCGGCATCGACTTCACGATGAAGGACATCGACCGCCTGTCGCGCGTCGTGCCGCAGCTGTGCAAGGTCGCGCCGAACACGAACAAGTACCACATCGAGGACGTGCACCGCGCCGGCGGCATCATGGCGATCCTCGGCGAGCTCGAGCGCGCCGGCAAGCTGCACACCGACGTGCCGACCGTGCACGCACCGACGCTGAAGGATGCGCTCGACCGGTGGGACATCGTCCGCACGCAGGACGAAGCGGTCCGCACGTTCTACCTGGCCGGCCCGGCCGGCATCCCGACGCAGGTCGCGTTCAGCCAGGACACGCGCTGGCCGAGCCTCGACCTCGATCGCGCCGAAGGCTGCATCCGCTCGTACGAGCATGCGTTCTCGAAGGAAGGCGGCCTCGCGGTGCTGACGGGCAACATCGCACTCGACGGCTGCGTGGTGAAGACGGCCGGCGTCGACGAAAGCATCCTGGTGTTCGAAGGCACGGCACACGTAACCGAATCGCAGGATGAGGCAGTCGAAAACATCCTGAACGACAAGGTCAAGGCCGGCGACGTGGTGATCGTGCGCTACGAAGGCCCGAAGGGCGGCCCCGGCATGCAGGAAATGCTCTACCCGACCAGCTACATCAAGTCGAAGGGGCTCGGCAAGGCATGCGCGCTGCTGACGGACGGCCGCTTCTCGGGCGGCACGTCGGGCCTGTCGATCGGCCACTGCTCGCCGGAAGCGGCAGCGGGCGGTGCGATCGGCCTCGTGCGCGACGGCGACAAGATCCGCATCGACATCCCGAACCGCACGATCGACGTGCTGGTATCGGACGAGGAACTGGCGCGCCGCCGCGAAGAGCAGAACGCGAAGGGCTGGAAGCCGGCGCAACCGCGTCCGCGCAAGGTGTCCGCCGCGCTGAAGGCCTACGCGAAGCTGGTCATGTCCGCCGACAAGGGTGCAGTGCGCGACCTGTCGCTGCTCGACGACTGACAGAGGTAGCACGACCGGCTGCCGGCAACGTGCAACCGGTCAGGCTGCGGGGCCGTACGACCGCCCGCTCGCCCGATCCAGAAGCCGCTCTCCGGAGCGGCTTTTTTTCGTCCGGCGCCAACCGAAAGCGCCGACATCGTCAATGACGGAATTCTTCCGGGCCGCCACCGCCTCCGCCACCGCCACCACCGTGGCCCCCGCCGCCGTTCCCGCCGCCTTGCGGCCGCGCGCCGCCGTACCCCCCACCGCCGCCGCCCGGGTGCACCGGCGCCGGCATCGTGCGGACCTCGCCACCCGGTGCGGGCGGCGGACGCACGACGGCGGCCGGTGGCGGCCCTGCCGGACGCGCATTGCCGGCTGCACCCGGCATCGGCGCAGGGGCAGGCGCGGGCGCGGCAGGCGGCGTGCGGATCGCGCCGTTCCAGCCGCCGCGCGCAGCCGACGGCCGCGTGTCATGCACGGGCGGCGGACCGCCCGGTGCGACCTGCACCGCCCCACCCGGTTGCGGGCGCCCCTGCCCCGGCGGCCTCCCGCCCGGGCCGAGCCGCGGTTCCGCGCGATGCTCCCACCGATCGCGGTCATGGAACCACGGCCGGTGACGGTAGTAGCGATCCCAGTACGCGCCGATCGCGAACCCGGTGATCGGCACGCCGATGATCGCGCCATATTCGAGTAGCGGCGCGTAACCGCCCTGGTACGGATAGTCGATCAGCTGCGCGTCGATCCAGCCGCGCACACCCGGCAACGCGACGTCGCACCACGTGTAGTCGCTCAGGCAGCCGAACACGTCCAGCGCGGTGCCCGGCGGAATCTGCGCGACGACCGGATAGTCCGGCGCCGGTCCGGCGAACAGCTCGGCCGGCGAGTTCGTGTAGCCAGCGCTCTGCGCCTGCGCAATGCCCGGCGCGGCCACCAGGCCGAACAGGGCGACGCACAGGCCGCGAACGATCGTATTCCTCATGCTCATGATGCTCTCCCGCACGGTGCCGCCGCGCGCCGGTCAATGCCGATGGCCGCCCCAGCCGCCACCCCAGTGGCCGCCGCCCCACGGACGATGCCAGTACCCGCCGCGTCCGCGCCAGCCGCCGCCCCAGCCGCCCCAGAAGCCGACCGAGATCGCCGGCGCACCCCAGCCGTACCAGCCCGGGTAATACGCGGGGGCGTAGTACGAATACGGATAGGGATACGGCAGCGGATAGGCGGGCGCGACGTAGACGGGAGCCGGGTCGACCACGGGCGGCGCGACCGCCGCCGCAGCCGGGCCCGGCGCAGCGGTGCCCGGTGCAGCCGGCGTGACGGGTATCTCGCGCTGCGTCAGCGTGGCCGGCGCCGGTGCGTAGTACGGCGCATAGCCATACGGGCTCGTGTAATAACAGCCGCCGAGGATCAGCGTCGTCAATGCGAATACCGCATACCTCGCGGCAGGAATCGGGGTCATTTCTTGCTCCGCCAGAATCCGCGCGTCGCCGCCAGGCGCGCGCCTGACTCTAGCTTACGTCCCCTGCAGATTTCCGCGGGGTATGATCGGTTACTTTTTGTTTCCTGCGCCCGGCAGTCGCGCGGGCACGCCGCGTGCTGGCCCGTCTGCCGCGCTCGCGTTGAAGTTTGCGCAAATGCCCTCAACTTGAACGATGTCAGGCTGGCCGGCGCGGACGGGGGTTCGCGAGCAACCGGTGGCCCGAAACCGGCGGACTTCGGCCCGCCCAGACAGGAGCGCGGCTCACGCCGCCATCGACATGACTACGCCACGCCCCACTCACCGGGCGGAAACGCCGCTCGATCCGATCATCCAGTTGCTGGCGCTCGCCGGCGAACAGGGTTATCTGACCCACGCCGACCTCGTCGACGCGCTGCCGCCCGAAAGCGACAGCCCCGACGCGCTCGACGTCGTGCGCGCCGCGCTCGCCGACATCGGCATCGCCGTGCTCGACGAGCCGGCCGCGCCTGCGCCGTTCGCCGGTTCAGCGCCTGTCGACGTCGATCGCGATGCGCTCGACGAAGGCCGCGCGATGCTCGGCGACCTCGCACGCGGCACGAGCGCGTCGACCGACCCGCTCGCGCTCTACATGCGGCGCATGCAGGCGGTGCCGCTGCTCACGCGCGAAGGCGAGATCGTGCTGGCCCGCGAGATCGAGACGGGCCGCCACCAGATCCTGCACGCGCTCGCCGGCTGTCCGGCGGCAGTCGACGCGCTGCTTGCGCGTCATCACGCAACGGCAACGACCGGCGCCGCCGGATCGTCCGATGACGATGCCCCCGACACGCCCGCACCCGCCAGCGACGACGCGCTGCAGGCGGCCGTCGCGGCCTTGCGTGATGCGTTGCACGCGCATGGCTTCCGTTCGGCCAAATACCGTGACGCGCGCAACCACGTAGCGGCCCTGCTCGGCTCGATCGCGTGGGTCGCGCCGGCCGTCGACGACGCAAGCCGCGTCGTGCGCACGCTCGCGTCCGCGCCGCATGGCAACGCAGCGGGCGAAGCCGCCTGCTTCGACACGGTCGCGCGGCGCGCACTCGCGGCAGCGCTCAGCGACGGCCAGCAGAAGGTGCGCGACGCCACGCGCGCGATGCTCGAGGCGAACCTGCGGCTCGTGCTGTCGATTGCGCGCAAGTACATGAACCGCGGCGTCGACCTGCCCGATCTGGTACAGGACGGCAGTCTCGGCCTGATGCGCGCGATCGAGAAATTCGAATACCGGCGCGGGTTCAAGTTCTCGACCTATGCGACCTGGTGGATCCGCCAGGCGATCGCGCGCGCGGTCGCGGATCGCGCACGCACGATCCGCGTGCCCGTGCACGTCGGCGACCAGTACCAGCGTGTGCAGCGGCATGCGCTGCGTTTTCGCCAGCGCACGGGCCGCCGGGCGACGCCGGCCGAACTCTCGGCCGAAACCGGCCTCGACGAGGACAAGCTGCGTGCGGTGCTCGCGCTGCCTGCCGAGCCCGTGTCGCTCGACGCGCCGCTGCCCGACGCGGACACCGGCCTCGTCGAGCTGATCGAGGACCAGGCGTCGGCCAGCCCGTTCGAGCAACTGGCCGACACGCGCATGCGCGAGTGCGTGAGGTCGCTGCTCCGGTCGGTCACACCGGCCGAAGCCGACGTGCTGCGCCGGCGGTTCGGCCTCGGTGGCGCCGAGCCCGATACCTACGACGTGATCGCGCAGGATGCGGGCATGTCGCGCGAACGGGTGCGGCAGATCGAGAAACGGGCGCTCGCCGCGTTGCGCACGGCCGCCGAGGCCGAGAACGCGCAGTCGTTCCTCGACGCGTGATCGCGTCACGCGACGCACGGTCGTGCCGCCAGCCGGCACGACCGTGCGCTTCGCACCTGTGCTACGTTTGCCATTGACGTGCATCAAGTTTTCTTCATCGCGCGTCGCGACAATGGTGAAAAGCCGACCGGCGCATCGCTCGTCGTGTCCATTCCGTTTGTGCTTCCCCGGGTCCCTCGCCATGCAGACGAGCGCCAGCCAAACGTACGAGGAAAACCGGCATATCGCGGCCTGCCTGCGCGAGGCGGCGCAGCGGCTGGCTGATCAGGGTGCGAATCCGTACCGGGTCGCCGCTTACCGCGCGTCGGCCGAGACGGTCGATGCACTCGACCTCGACATCCGCGCGCTGTTCGAGTCCGGCGGTGTCGATGCGCTCGGCACGCTGCCCGAAATCGGCACGGGCGTCGCGCAGGCGATCGCCGAGCTGCTGGTGACGGGGCGCTGGCGCCAGCTCGACCGGCTGTGCGGCGACGCCGAGCGCACCTCCGCGTTCGAAGCGGTGCCCGGCATCGGCCACGCGCTCGCGCTGCGCATTCACGACCTGCTGCACATCGATACCCTCGAGGAACTCGAACGCGCGGCCCGCAACGGCCAGCTCGAAACGATCTCGGGCGTCGGCCCGCGGCGCGCGGCCGGCATCCGCACCGCGCTCAGCGACGTGCTGAGCCGCCGCCGGCGCTGGCAGGGCCACGTGCGGGACGCCAGACCCGGCACGGAACCGCCCGTCGAACTGCTGCTCTACATCGATCGCCTGTACCGCAACAAGGCCGCCGCCGGCGTGTTGCCGACGCCTGGCGTGGCGCAACGCACAATCGCGCACCGGCGCCTGAACGCGGACGGCTACGTGCCGCTGCCCGTGATGCACATGACCAAGGGCGGCTGGCATTTCACGGCGCTGTGCCTGCATGCCGCAATGCGCACGCCGGAGGCCTCCCGCCCGACCGACTGGGTGTCGCTCTATTTCTACGATGCCGTGCAGTGCGAGCACCAGCGCACCGTCTTCACCGAAACGTACGGCTCGCTCGTCGGCAAGCGCATCGTGCGCGGGCGCGAGCAGGAATGCCGCGTGTATTACGCGGGGTGATTCAGTCGTCGGGGGCTTCGTCGACGTCGAACGCGACGTCGAGCACCGACGCGATCTCGCGACATGCATGGGTGAGCGCGCGGGAACGGCGGCCGGAATGGTCCACCCCGAGATCGAACCACGTCGAATACGACTCGTAATCGGCAGCGCTCCTGCAGTTCGGCACGTCGAACCAGAACGTCACCATGTAGCCGCCCTTCCAGCGAACCGGCATGACCTGCGTGAGCTGCAGTCGCGTGATGGCGCCGTGGCGGAACCGGAAGCTGTCGCCGCCGACGCGGAACCCCGCCCATGCGCCGTCGTTCGACACGGACACGGTCAGCGTGTCGTCTGGTGGCGCGGCTGACAGGCTATCTACAGGGGCAAGTTCGGCCGTCGACACCATCGCCGCCCCCGAACCGTCACGCCCCGTCTCGACATCCACGTACGCTTCGATCGTCCGCTTCGCCTTGTCGTAGAAACAGCGCGTGACGCCGGGCCGCGCCGCGTCGGCAATCAGAACCAGCTGCTTGAATCGTGCGTGCTCGCCATATTGAAGCGGCACGTCGGGCGCGGTGTCAGGCTCGTCAACCGGTTCGTCATCCAGACTATCAGCCGGTGCGGGCGGTGCGATCGTCTCGGGCCGTTCAACGAACCCACGCCGCCGTTTCACCCATGCGGTTCCCCACGTCAGCAGCGCGGTCTGCGTCGCCAGCACGGCCGCCATCGTCGCGCACCCGGCGAGAAAGCCGTAGTGCGGCCCGACCTTCGATGCCGCATACGCGGCCGGAAGTACGTAAAGCACAAGAAAAAACCACACGCGGCAACCCCGTTGTTCCTGTTCGCGATCTCCGGTACGGAATGGCACGGCGTGCCACCCAGCGGCCGGGCCGCCACTGCTACCCGGCGGATGCACGCCCGCCGCCCAAGCGCCTACGCGCCGTCCGCCTTCGTGCGGCGTGCCGGATGGCGATGGACGGCGATCCGCAGCAGCTTCTGGAACGACGGGCATTCCAGGTGATTCGATGCCGGGCACACGGCCGCATGCCGCAACGCATCGCGCACGGCGCCGAGACGCCGGATCGTGCGGTCGAGTTCGTCGGCCTTGCCGTCGAGCTTCGCGCGATCGATCGCAGGCAGGCCGTCCGCGCCGACCATCGCGAGGATGTCGTCCAGCGAAAAACCGGCCTCGCGGCCAAGCGCGATCAGCGCCAGGCGCTCCAGCACCGACTCGTCGTATTGCCGCCGCAGCCCGTGGCGGCCGGTCGGGACGATCAGCCCTTTTTCCTCGTAGTAGCGCAGCGTCGACGCGGGCAATCCCGAGCGCCGTGCCACGTCCGCAATGTCCAGTCGGCCCATGCTTGACCTCAAGTGAACTTGAAGCAGCAAGATAGTGGCTCGACTTCATAAAGACAAGCACTGACTGCCATGAAACCGCTGAAGCCGCGCCGTATTCCGCTGCACCGCGCAGCCGCCGCCCTCCGCTGCCGAGGTGCGCGATGAGCCTGCCCGACGTCCTGCTCAACCTGTTGCTGATCGGTACGGGCGCCACGCTCGTGATGGATCTGTGGGCGCTGTTCCGGCGGCGCGCATTCGGCATTCCGTCGCTCGACTATGCGGTGGTCGGCCGCTGGATCGGTCACATGATGCACGGCCGGTTCCGGCACGCGTCGATCGCCGCCGCGCCACCCGTGCCGGGCGAACGCACGCTCGGCTGGATCGCGCATTACGCGATCGGCATCGCGTTCGCGGCGCTGCCGGTCGTGGTCGCGGGCACGGAATGGGTCGGCACGCCGACGCTGCTCCCTGCAATCATCGCCGGCCTCGCCAGCGTGGCCGCGCCATTCTTCGTGATGCAACCCGCGTTCGGCTTCGGCATCGCGGCGTCGCGCACGCCGCACCCGCGCGTTGCGCGCTGGCGCAGCATCGTCGCGCATCTGTCGTATGGTGTGGGGCTCTATCTGTCCGCGTTCGCGCTCGCAGCGCTGGCCCGTTGAGCACACGGTTTCGCCCAAAAACCGTAACAGGTAGCGTCGGCTCAATCGAGCCGACGTCAGCGCACACGCCCGCGCTTCGTCGAGCGTGACCGGTGCATCGCGCTGCGCAAGCCGCACGAAAGCCGCGCCGGGCCTCGACACCGGCGCAACGGCGATGACGATGCGCATGTCGGAATGAGGTAAGCCAACGCGGCCTGCTCGCGCGCGGCGTCCCGGTGCTCCCGTTGTTTTCAACCCGGTCATCCGGCCTGCCCGGATGGCGGCGCGCGTCACTCCCCGCCGCAGTCGATCAGGTTGTGGCGCATGCGCCCGAGCAGCCGCACCAGCGTATCGCGCTCGTCGGGCGTGAAGCCGCGCAGCCCGTCGTCGGCGACGGTGTCCCCCACTTCGAGCATCTGCGGAAAGATCTCGCGCGACTTGTCGGTCAGCCGGATCACGAAGGCGCGGCGATCGTCGTCGTTCGCGATGCGCTCGATCCAGCCATAGCTTTCCATCCGGTCGAGCAACCGCGTGAGCGAGATCGGCGTGATCTCGAGCCACTCGGCGAGCCGCGCCTGATTCATCTCGCCCTTCCACGTCAGGTACGCGAGCACGCGGCTTTGCGCACGCGTCAGCCCGATGCGTTTCGCGCGCCGGTCGAACAGGCGACCGTTCAGGCGGGCAACGTCGGCGATCAGATAACCGATCCGGTTCTCGTAAGTCTTGTCCATCCGCGGATTATAGGGTCAAGCCTGGAACCGCCCGCGGCTCGCGGTCCGGCGATAAGCAGATATATAATAAGCGTGCTTATCATTACCGCCATGCAGGATCGCCGTCCACGGCGACCGCCCACGGAGACACCCGCTTGAACCCCGCCGCCGACGCCCCCGCCTCGCCCGCCCTGAACCGGCCGATGCTGACCCTGTCGATCATGCTCGCCACGCTGATCCAGACCCTCGACAGCACGATCGCGAACGTCGCGCTACCGCACATGCAGGGCACGCTGTCCGCGTCGCAGGACGAGATCACGTGGGTGCTGACCTCCTATATCGTCGCGGCGGCAATTGCGACGCCGCTCACCGGCTGGCTGTCCGACCGGCTCAGCGTAAAGCGGCTGCTGATCGTGTCGATCGCGGGCTTCACGGTCGCGTCGGCGCTGTGCGGGCTGTCCGAGACGCTCGTGCAGATCGTCGGCGCCCGCCTGCTGCAGGGCGTGTTCGGCGCCGCGCTGGTGCCGCTGTCGCAATCGATCCTGCTCGACATCAATCCGCGCGAGAAACAAGGCCAGGCGATGGCGATCTGGGGGATGGGCGTGATGGTCGGCCCGATCCTCGGACCGACGCTCGGCGGCTGGCTCACCGACAGCTACAACTGGCGCTGGGTGTTCTTCATCAACGTGCCGATCGGCGCGTTTGCGCTCGCCGGCGTGATGACCTTCCTGCCCGCGCGCGCGCCGCGCCCGCACGTGAAGTTCGACGCGTTCGGCTTCGCGACGCTCGCGCTCGCGATCGGCGCGTTCCAGGCGATGCTCGACCGCGGCGAACAGCTCGACTGGTTCGGCTCGTACGAGATCCGCATCGAGGCAATCGTCGCGGCGCTCAGCTTCGCGTTCTTCCTCGTGCATACGGCGACCGTCGGCAAGGCGTCGTTCTTCAAGTCGGAACTGCTGCGCGACCCGAACTTCGCCACGGGCACATTGTTCATCTTCGTGGTCGGCGCGGTGTTGTACGCAACGCGCGCGCTGCTGCCGCCGATGCTGCAGAACCTGATGGGCTACCCGGTCGCGACGACGGGCCTCGTCACCGCGCCAAGCGGCGCCGGCACGATGATCGCGATGCTGTTCGTCGGAAGGCTGCTGAAATACGTGGATGCGCGGATGCTGCTGCTTGCGGGGCTGTCGATTTCCGCGCTCGCGCTATGGCAGATGATGCAGTACACGGTCGTGCTGTCCGAAGCGGACATCGTGTGGCCGGGCGTGGTGCAGGGCTTCGGGCTGGGGCTCGTGTTCGTGCCGCTGAGCGCGCTGTCGTTCTCGACGCTGCCGCCGGACCTGCGCGCGGACGGCACGGCCACCTACAGCCTGATGCGCAACATCGGCAGCAGTATCGGCATCTCGATCGTGCAGACGCTGATGACGCGCAACACGCAGGTCGCGCATGCCGACCTCGCGACCCACATCACGCCGTTCAACCCGGCCGTTCAGGCGATGGCCGGCAGCCGCCTCGACATCGCGCTGCTCGACCGCACGATCAACCAGCAGGCGTCGATGATCGCGTACCTGAACGACTTCAAGCTGATGTTCGTCGCGACGCTGCTGATGATCCCGCTGTTGCTGCTGATCCGCCCGCCGCAGAAAGCAGCGAGCGTGGATATCGCGCACGCGGCGATGGATTGACGGGCGCCCGCACGCTGCACGCCCGCCTCACCTCGCGTCAGGCCTTCAGTCAGGCTTTCATCGTGCCCGTGCGCACGTAGCGCTCGTGCCACGACAGCGCCTCGGCGAGCAGGTGCGGCGTGTGCTTGCCGAAGCTTTCGCGCGACGCACGCTCGAAGTAATCCTCGAGCATCGGCCGGTAGTCGGGATGCGCGCAGGTCGCGATGACCTTGCGTGCACGCTGCTTCGGCGACAGCCCGCGCAGGTCCGCGAGGCCCTGCTCGGTGACGACCACCGCGACATCGTGCTCGGTATGGTCGACGTGGCTCGCCATCGGCACGATCCGCGAGATCGCGCCGCCCTTCGCGGTGCTCGCCGACATGAAGCACGACAGGTAGCCGTTGCGCGCGAAGTCGCCCGAGCCGCCGATGCCGTTCTGGATCTTCGTGCCCATCACGTGCGTCGAGTTCACGTTGCCGTAGATGTCGGCCTCGATCATCCCGTTCATTGCGATGCAGCCGAGGCGGCGCACGAGTTCCGGATGGTTGCTGATCTCCTGCGGACGCAGCACGATCTTCTCGCGGAACGTCGCGATTTCGTCGGCGAAGCGCTGCACGGCGGCCGGGCTCAGCGACAGCGCGGTGGCCGACGCGAAGTCCAGCGTGCCGTCCTGGAGCAGGTCGAGCATGCCGTCCTGGATCACTTCGGTGTATGCGGTCAGGTGCGAGAAGCCGGCCGAGCTGAGTTCCGCGAGCACCGCGTTCGTGATGTTGCCGACGCCCGACTGCAGCGGCAGCAGGTTTTCCGGCAGGCGGCCGCGCTTCACTTCATGGCGCAGGAAGTCGATCAGTTGGTGCGCGATCTGCTTCGACGTCTCGTCCGGCGCGGAGAACGCATTGCTGCGATCCGGCGCATCCGTCTCGACGATCGCGACGATCTTGTCGGCCGGGCAGCGCAGGTACGGCTCGCCGATCCGGTCATCGCTTTTCGTCAGCGGAATCGGCTTGCGGTGCGGCGGCAGCGCGGTCCCGTAGTAGACGTCGTGCATCCCGTCGAGGCCGAGCGGCTGGCGCGCGTTGACCTCGAGGATCACGTGCTTCGCGCGTTCGAGCCAGGTCTTGTTGTTGCCGATCGACGCGGACGGAATCAGCAGCCCGTCCTCGCGGATGCCTGCGACTTCGACGATCGCGACATCGAGATCGCCGTACAGCCCGAACCAGGCGTACTGCGCGACGTGGCTCAGGTGGACGTCCTGGTAGTCGACTTCGCCGCCGTTGATCTTGTCGCGCAACGTCGGGTCGGACTGGTACGGCAGGCGCATCGAGATGCCGTTGGTGCGGGCAAGCGCGCCGTCGAGTTCCGGCGCGGTCGATGCGCCCGTCAGGACATTGATCCGGAAGTCCTCGCCGCGCGTGTGCGCCGCGTCGATGTGGGCGGCAAGCGCGGCCGGCACGGCCTTCGGATAGCCCGACCCGGTAAAGCCGCTCATGGCGACGGTCATGCCGGGACGGATCAGCGCGGCGGCTTCGTCGGCGGTGCGGACGAGCGAACGCAGGGCGGGAGCGAGGATGCGTGAGGAAGACATGGCTGGTTTCTGACGCTTTGGTCTGTCGTTGACGTCGCGGGGGGTGTCTCCTGAGCGACATGAAGCCCTTGGGGCCGCGAGGGGCGGCCGGCACCACAGGCACGGTCGGAGTATCGCAGAGGCGATCCCCGCGAAATGTCCGCCAAATGCAAAAGATCCTTGCCGGATTTGCCGGGTATCGAACGACCGTTCCGTGACAGGCGCTCCGCTCGAATCGGATGCACACGAAAGGTGCGCGAAAGCATCGAACCGAAAGACCGGCCGACGATCGCCAATCCGCGCGCATCAATCGACGGATTTCCACTGGAATTTATCGCGATCCAGTCGACAATGACCGACACCCGTCCGGCGCGGCCAATTGTCACCCGATGAGGCTTCTCCCGGCCTGACGCACGTCAAGCTCGCACGCGCCGCGCAACCTGCGCCGGGACGCGCGAAAAGCACCGCCGCACCGGCCTGTGAGGCCCGTCCGCCCTTGACAGTCGCGTGGCACGAACCACACTGGAATACGGATCCCGCAGCCCCGTTCGGCCGCCCTTTCGCACACGCGCTTTTTGGCCGGCCGATCGCCGCAAGACGCGGTAACACTCCCTCATGTCAGGACATTGATCGAATAAAAAGCAACAAATTACAATTCCGTATATATTTCGCCGATGGACCAAAGAAAAACCGCCACACGTTCCGAACCGCCGCTGCCACGCACCTGGGATGCGCGGCTCGCGCGCTCGCTTGTCCGACCGCTCGTCGACACGCCCGTCACCCCGAATCACCTCACCACCGTTCGTCTGCTGATCGGCCTCGCCGGCGCCTGGTGCCTCGCGCACGGCGGCTTCGGCTGGAGCAATGCAGGCGCGTTCCTGATCGTGCTGTCGAACTTCGTCGACCACACCGATGGCGAGCTCGCACGCATCAGCGGCAAGTCGAGCAAGATCGGTCATTTTTACGATCTCGCGGCGGACGCGCTCGTCACGGTCGCGCTATTCGTCAGCATGGGGGTCGGCATCGTCGCCCAGGGCGGCCAGATGGCCGCGCCGCCGGTGCTGCTCGGCGCGGTGGCCGGCGCGGCCGTTGCGCTGATCTTCTTCCTGCGCATGCGGATCGAATCGTTCGCCGGCAAGGCCGGCACCAAGCAGGCATTTGCCGGCGGCTTCGAGACCGAAGACGTGCTGTACCTGCTGCCGCTCGTGACGCTGTTCGACGGCGTCGAACCGTTCCTGCTCGCGGCGTCGATCGGCGCCCCGCTATTCGCCGCCTGGGTCGTGATCGACTGGTGGCGCATCGTCCGGCGCGGCAATGTTCCGCAGAACCCTACTGAAATCCAGGCTTCCAAATGACTCCTAGCACGCGCGACGACTCCGTGCTGAGCCCGGCACGACCCGCGCCCGTGCGCGCGGCTGCGGCCGATCCCGATCGCACCGTGGCCGACCGTGTCGGCCATCTCGACCTCGACCGCCTGCGCAGCGACTACACGCGCCAGGGCTCGTTCCTGTATCTCGACGCATTCCTGCCGGCCGACGCGCACGCGAAACTCGCGGACGCCGCCCGCGCGATGCAGGCCGGCCTGAACCGCAATTACCTGCCCGGCCACAAGCAGGGCGGCAGCGTGAGCCGCCATACGATCGACGAGCAGGCGCCGTACATTGCCGAACTGTATCGCTCGAAGGCACTCATCTCCTTCCTCGAGAAGGTCACGGGCGACAAGCTGATGCTGTCGCCGGACGACGATCCGCACGCGTACGCGCTGTATTACTACACGAAGCCCGGCGACCACATCGGCTGGCACTACGACACGTCGTACTACGACGGCCGTCGTTACACGCTGCTGATCGGCGTGATCGACGAATCGTCGTGCCGGCTCGACTACGAGCTGCACACGCGCAATCCGGACGTGGCCGACGAACCGGGCTCCGTGCAGATCGCCGACGGCGGCATCGTGCTGTTCGACGGCGACAAGCTGCGCCACCGCATCACCCCGCTCGGCCAGAACGAGATGCGCGTGTCGCTCACCTTCGAATACGTGACGAACCCCGGCATGCGGCCGTGGAAGCGCTTCATCTCGAACATGAAGGACGCGATCGCGTATTTCGGTTTCCGCCAGGTGTTCAAGCAACTGGCGACGCGACGCACGACCGGGTCATGACACGCGCCGGCCTCATCCTGCTGTCCCTCGGGACCGCACTCTTCGTTGCACTCCTGGCATGGCAGGGCGTCGGCGCGGTCGCGTCCACGTTCCTCGCGGCCGGCTGGGGGCTCGCGCTCGTCGCGGCGTTCCACGTCGTGCCGCTCGTGATCGACGCGGTGGCGATTTCCGTGATGTTCCGCCACGGCCAGCCGGGCGCCGAGCTCGGCAACGCGCTGCGCGCGCGCTGGGTCGGCGAATCGGTAAACAGCCTGCTGCCCGCCGGGCAGATCGGCGGCCCCGTGCTGATGGTGCGCCACCTCGCGCAGCGCGGCACGCGGATGGCCGATGCGGCGGCAGCCGTCACGGTCAGCACGACGATGCAGGCGCTCTCGCAGATGGCATTCGCACTGATCGGCATCGCCGCGTTCAGCCTGTATGCCACGCACGAATCGGTCGCGCACCTGCGCACGCCCGCGCTGATCGCCACCGGCGTGCTCGGCGCCCTCGCCGCGCTGTTCTACGTGGCGCAGCGGCGCGGGCTGTTCGGCCGTGGCCTGCGCCTCGCGTCGAAGCTGCTCGGCCCGCGCGACTGGTCGTCGCTGGCCACCCGCGCCGATGCGATCGACGATGCGGTCGGTGCGCTGTACCGCGATCGTGCGAAGGTCGCGAAGACGTTCGCATTGAGTCTCGTCGGCTGGATCGTCGGCACCGCGGAAGTGTGGCTCGCGCTGCACTTCCTCGGGCATCCGGTGAGCTGGCTCGACGCGCTGCTGCTCGAGAGCGTCGGCCAGGCCATTCGCGGCGCGGCCTTCGCGATCCCGGGCTCGCTCGGCGCGCAGGAAGGCGGCTACCTGCTGCTCGCGCCGCTGGTCGGACTGCCGCCCGACGCGGCGCTCGCGCTATCGCTTGCGAAACGCGCGCGCGAACTCGCGCTCGGCCTGCCCGGCCTGCTCTATCTGCATTTCAGTGAAAGAAACTGGCAGCGGCGCCGTGCGCCGCAGCCGCTCGCCGACTGATCGTTCAGATCCGCCGGCTTTTTGGTTGGAGAACCCATGCGAGCCATCATTCTTGCGGCAGGCCTCGGCTTGCGCCTGCAACAACCGCCCGAGGCGCAGTTCCCGAAGTGCCTGCTGCGCTTCGACGACGTGTCGCTGCTCGAGCGCCATCTGCGCGTACTCGATGCCGCGGGCGTCGACGAGATCGTGCTCGGGCTGGGCTTCCAGTCCGGGAAGGTCGAGCAGGAATTGAAGCGTCTCGGCCGCCAGGCCGAGATCGTGATCAACGACCGCTACGACCTCGGCAGCGTGCTGACCGTGCATACCGTCGCTGATGCGATGACGCGCGGCGGCGACGTGCTGCTGATGGACGCCGACGTGCTGTACGACGAGAACATCCTGCACGCGCTGGTGGCCGATTCCGACAAGACGGTCGATCGCCTGCTGATCGACCGCGACTTTGAAGCCGGCGACGAACCCGTCAAGCTGTGCCTGAAGAACGGCGTGCCGGTCGAGCTGCGCAAGCAGCTCGCGGTCGATCTCGACTACGACACGATCGGCGAATCGGTCGGCTTCTTCCGCTTCACCGAAGGCACCGCACGCCGCCTCGCGACGATTGTCGCGGGCTACGTCGACAGCGGCCGCGCGAACATGCCGCACGAGGAAGCCGTGCGCGACCTGCTGCTCGAAGGCGGCCATTCGTTCGACGTCGCCGACGTCACCGGCTCGCCGTGGATCGAGATCGACTTCCCGAACGACGTCGCCCGCGCCACGCAAGAAATCCTCCCCCTGATTCAACGCACCACCGCAGGAGCCGCACGATGAACGCACGCGAACCCAACTTCACCGAATCGCGCAGCGCGCGCCTGCGCCGCATGCTCGTCAGCAGCGACCTCGAATTCCTGATGGAAGCGCACAACGGCCTGTCCGCACGGATCGTCCGCGAAGCCGGCTTCAAGGGCATCTGGGCATCGGGCCTCGCGATCTCCGCGCAGTTCGGCGTGCGTGACAACAACGAAGCGAGCTGGACGCAGGTCGTCGACGTGCTCGAATTCATGGCCGACGCGAGCGACCTGCCGATCCTGCTCGACGGCGACACCGGCTACGGCAACTTCAACAACGTGCGCCGCCTCGTGAAGAAGCTCGAGCAGCGCGGCATCGCCGGCGTCTGTATCGAGGACAAGCAGTTCCCGAAGACCAACAGCTTCATCGGCGGCGAGCGCCAGCCGCTCGCGGAAATCGACGAGTTCTGCGGCAAGATCAAGGCCGGCAAGGATTCGCAGACCGATCCCGACTTCTCGATCGTCGCGCGCGTCGAGGCGCTGATCGCGGGCTGGGGGATGGACGAGGCGCTGCGCCGCGCGAACGCGTATGCGGAAGCCGGCGCCGACGCGATCCTGATCCACAGCAAGCTGTCGCGCCCGGACGAGATCCTGCAGTTCGCGCGTGAATGGAGCGGCAAGGCGCCGCTCGTGATCGTGCCGACCAAGTACTACAGCACGCCGACCGACGTGTTCCGCCAGGCCGGCATCAGCACCGTGATCTGGGCGAACCACCTGATCCGCGCATCGGCATCCGCGATGCAGGCGACCGCGCGCGAGATCCACGAGAGCGAAACGCTGATCAACGTCGAGGACCGCGTCGCATCGGTCAACGAGATCTTCCGCCTGCAGGACGCCGACGAATACTCGGCGGCCGAACGCATCTACCTGTCGTCGTCGTCGCGCGCGTCGAACGCCGCGATCGTGCTCGCCGCTAGCCGCGGCAAGGGCCTCGAAGCCGTGACCGAGGACAAGCCGAAGGTCATGCTGCCGGTCGCCGGCAAGCCGCTGCTGCGCTGGCTCGTCGACGGCTTCAAGACGCACGGCGTGAACGACATCACCGTGGTCGGCGGCTATCGCGCCGATGCGATCGACACGTCGGGCATCAAGCTCGTCGTCAACGAACGCCATGCGCAGACCGGCGAACTCGCATCGCTCGCATGCGCGGCCGAACGCCTGACCGGCGATACCGTGATCTCGTACGGCGACCTGCTGTTCCGCAGCTACATCGTGCGCGACCTCGCGGAGAGCGAGGCCGAGTTCAGCGTGGTGGTCGATTCGTCGCTCACGGAAACCAACCAGAGCGTGCGCGATTTCGCGCTCTGCTCGGCTGAAGACGATCGCGGCCTGTTCGGCCAGAAGACGTACCTGCAACGCGTATCGAGCGACGTCGCCGCAGGCACGCCGCACGGCCGCTGGATCGGCCTTCTGAACGTGCGCGGCGCCGGTGTCGATCGCCTGAAGGCGATGCTCGCGACGCTGCAGGCACGCCCCGACTTCGACACGCTCGACATCCCGTCGCTGCTCAACGAACTGATCGCCGCCGGCGAGAAGATCGAAGTGCAGTACGTGCACGGCCACTGGCGCGGCGTCAACGATCTCGAGGATTTCCGCCGCGCGGGCGACTTCGCGCACGGCCAGACGCCGCTGTCCGAACCGGGTGCCGGCAACGGGGGCGTGCAATGATCGAAGCGGCCCAGTTCGTCGAGGCCGCGCGCGAGCGCGGTTTCGACTGGTACGCGGGCGTGCCCTGCTCGTACCTGACGCCGTTCATCAATTACGTGCTGCAGGACCCGACGCTGAACTACGTGTCGGCCGCGAACGAAGGCGACGCGGTCGCGCTGATCGCGGGCGCGACGCTCGGCGGCAAGCGCGGCATTGCGATGATGCAGAACTCGGGGCTCGGCAACGCGGTGAGCCCGCTCACGTCGCTGACCTGGACGTTCCGCCTGCCGCAACTGCTGATCGTCACGTGGCGCGGCCAGCCGGGCGTGGCAGACGAGCCGCAGCACGCGCTGATGGGCCCGATCACGCCCGCGATGCTCGACACGATGGAGATTCCGTGGGAGACGTTCCCGACCGACCCCGAACAGGTCGGCCCGGCACTCGACCGCGCGATCGCGCACATGGACGCGACGGGCCGCCCGTACGCGCTCGTGATGCAGAAAGGCAGCGTCGCACCGTATGAGCTGAAGGCGAACCCGGCAGCGAAACCGCGCGCGCATGTCGCCGCGCAAGCGTCGTCGCGCGCCGCGTCGGCCGAAGCATGGCCGACCCGCCAGGACGCGCTGCAGCGCGTGATCGCGCACACGCCGGTCGATTCGACCGTCGTGCTCGCCTCGACCGGCTTCTGCGGCCGCGAGCTTTACGCGATCGACGATCGTCCGAACCAGCTGTACATGGTCGGCTCGATGGGCTGCGTGACGCCGCTCGCGCTCGGCCTCGCGCTCGCGCGCCCCGACCTGCGCGTCGTTGCAGTCGACGGCGACGGCGCCGCGCTGATGCGCATGGGCGTGTTCGCGACGCTCGGCACGTACGGCCCGGCGAACCTCACGCACGTGCTGCTCGACAACGGCGCGCACGAATCGACGGGCGGCCAGGCCACGGTGTCGCAGCATGTTTCGTTCGCGGGTGTTGCTGCCGCGTGCGGGTATGCGTCGGCGGTCGAAGGCGACACGCTCGACGTGCTCGATGCGACGCTTGCCGCGCCGGCCGAAGGTACACAGTTCGTGCGCCTGGCGATCCGCACCGGCGTGCCCGACGGCCTGCCCCGCCCGACCGTCACGCCGGTCGAGGTCAAGACCCGTCTGATGCGGCACATCGGCGCCGCGCAGACCGAAGCCCACGTTGAAGGAGCCCATTGATGCTGCTGCTGAACCCCGGCCCGGTCACGCTCACCGAACGCGTGCGCCGCAGCCTGCTGCAACCGGACCTGTGCCATCGCGAAAGCGAATTCTTCGATCTGCAGGATGAGGCGCGTGCGCGCCTCGTCGCCGCGTACGAGCTTGATCCGGCCGAGTGGGCGGCTGTGCTGATGACGGGGTCGGGCACGGCCGCTGTCGAGAGCATGATCGCGGCGCTCGTGCCGAAGGACGGCAAGCTGCTCGTGATCGAGAACGGCGTGTATGGCGAGCGGATTACGCAGATCGCGACGCAGTACGGGATCGCGCATGATGTGCTCAAGCATGAGTGGATGCAGGCGCCTGATCTCGCGCAGATCGGTGCACGGCTCGATGCGGGTGGGTACTCGCATGTCGCCGTGATTCATCATGAAACGACGACGGGCCGGCTGAATGATCTCGGCGCGATTGCCGAGGTCTGCCGTTCCCGCGGCGTGAAAATGCTCGTTGATGGCGTCAGCAGCTTCGGGGCGGAAGCGATCGATTTTGCCGGCGGTGATATCGATGCCGTGGCTGCCACCGCGAACAAGTGCCTGCACGGCGTGCCGGGCGCAGCGTTCGTGATCGTGCGCCGCAGCGCGCTCGCGAAGGCGGCGAGCCGTACTTACTACCTCGATCTCGGTCGTCTCGCGAAGCTGCAGGATCAGCGGAATACGCCGTTTACGCCTTCCGTACATGCGTATTACGCGCTGGTCGAGGCGCTGCGTGAGTTTGACGAGGCGGGCGGCTGGCGTGCGCGGCATGCGCATTACAAGGCGCTGGCTGATCAGGCGCAGGCCGGGCTGGCGGCGCGCGGGATGCCGCTGGTGCTGCCGGAAGGTGAATCGTCGGTTGTACTGCGTGCGTATCGATTGCCGCAAGGTGTGACGTACGAGACGCTGCATGATGGGCTGAAGGCGCGTGGCTTCGTGATCTACGCGGGGCAAGGCGGGTTGTCGAAGGAACTGTTCCGCATCTCGACGATGGGCGCGATCCAGGCGGCTGATGTCGATCGGTTGCTGGAGGGGTTTACGGCGCTGACACGGTAAGCAGCGCCTGTACCTTCGTCGACGAAAGGCCCGCAATGAACTGAACCCCAAGAGTTGGACATAGATCCGACCCTTGGGGTTTTTCATGTCGGGCCTTTTTTTTGGTTCATCTCTGGTTTTCGGGAGACGCGGCACATTTATCCGTGTTCGCCCACAAGCCAACCTCCGAGTGACCGTCTTCTCCATCGTGACCATGAGAATCCTTCGCTTCACTCCACTGCTGGCGCTCGCCGCCGCCCCCATCGTGCAGGCCGCCGACAATCAGGCTTGCGACGACGCGACCGTCGTTTCGGTCGCCCGCTGGGCCGGCATTACGAACGCCCGCCTCGCCGCGCGCGACACGAACCGGCTTGTCGTCGCGTCGGCGTGCAAGGTCATGCCGAATGCGCCCGAAACGACGATCGCGGCCGTCGCGTTCGATTCACTGCCGAAGAGCAAGAATCCCGACGAAAGCAAAAAGCTGCAGGTGATCGCGCTCGTCGAGGGCGGCAAGGTCGTGGCGGCCGAGCGGTCGGTGGTTCAGGAAGATGCCTTAACGGAGATCGGCGAAAACAGCTACCGCATCGACACGGCGCCCTACCGCTTGTCGCCCGACGTGCGCGCGTTCGGCGTCGTGTTTACCAGCAGAGCACGCGGGCCGAGCTGCGTGGACGCATACACCGAGAACGACCTGACGCTATGGATTCGCGACGGCGCCCGCCTCCGGCCGGTGTTCGGTACAAATCTCCATGGCTGGGTAGCCACCACCGGCACCGCATGCGGCCCCGATACCAGTGATCTGGAAAGTGAATCTGCACATATGACGATTGCCGTCGAAAAGACATCGCACAACGGCTTCGCGGATCTGTCGATTACAGCACACGTCGCTGACAACGAAGACTCAACCAAGGGAAAACGTACCGTGCGCACGATCGTCAAATACGACGGCAAGTCGTATGGAATCGATATGTTCCGCGACTTCTGGTATTCACCCGCCTCGAAGAAGCGCTTCAAGTAAGACCACGCGAATCACCGCCCCGCCCGCCTACTCCACCACCTTCGGCCCGATCGCATCGGTCGGCGCCGGCATCCGCAGCGCGTCGTCCCGTACTCGTTGCGCCTCACGCGCCGTATACCGATCCTTCAGCCGCAGGAACGGTTTTTCGACGAGGAAGTAGCTCGCGGTCGCGGCCATCAATGCCCAAACGATACCGAGCGGAAACCCATGCGGCACAGGCAGGCGCGGGTTCGCAAAAGGCTGCTGCCACAGATAGAGACTGAACGAGATCGTGCCGACGAACACGACCGGCCGCGTACGCAACCATCGCGCACACCAGAACTCGTTACGGAAATTCAGCACGACGATCACGATCGCGATCAGCGCGGCTTCGAGCGTCACGCCGTACGTCGCATTCCAGAAGCCACCGAGCCGATGTTCGGCGAGCGGCATGCCGATCAGCACGACAACGATGATCGCCGTCACGATGCGTGCCTCTCCGCGCCACGACCGAATCCACGCTTCGAGCCGTTCGCGGTTGAGCGACGCATAGCATCCGATCAGGATCGAATCGACGCCCGTGTGAAGCATCATCCCGAGTTGCCCGCGCAGCGCGGGCGCAACGAAATACGTGACGGCGCGCACGAGCGGCACGATCAGGATCAACGCGCCCAGCCAGCGCGTGCCGCCACGGCGCATCCCAGACACGAACAGCAGCGGCCAGAACCAGTAGAACTGTTCCTCGAGCGCGAGCGACCAGAAATGACCGAGATACCATGCGCCGTCCGGATGCAGCGCGTTGTCGCCGGTCAGCCCGAACCACGCCGAGTAATTCCACAGGTGGAGCGCCGCATACAGCCACTGCCGGCGGTCGACGTCGAACCAGCCGGCGAAGGCCGCGATCGCGACCGCCGCGAGATACACGTAGCAGGCCGGCCAGATCCGCAGCGCGCGGCGCACGTAGAACGACGTCAGCGCGATGCCGCCCGTGCGCGCGAATTCGGCGCGCAACACGTTGGTGATCAGGAAGCCGCTGAGGACGAAGAAGATCAGCACGCCGAGCCGGCCGTCGGCGATCAGCCGCAACGGCGCGTACCAGCCCGTATAGCCGCCGGGCAGCACGTGCTCGGCGTGCCCGATCACAACCATCGCGACCGCGACGGCGCGCAACCCGGTCAACTGCGTGACGCGATGGTTCATCGGCTGGTTTCCGTTGGCACGGTGGATGGGCAGCAGACCGGCGCCGCCGTTCCGGCACGCCGATATGTCGCCGGGATTTTGTATGAAAAATATCGGAATGAAATTGCTTCAAAAATCCCCGGGCCCGCACCGGCGGCTGCGCACGCCGCGACGACCCGACGCCCGGGGCGGCGAATGGGCATAATGACTAGCCTTGTCCGGCGGCGGCCGGTCCGATGCCAACACAACGAATTTTGCGGCGGCGCAATATCCGTGGTCCCCTGCCCGCACGCCGGCCCGTGCCTCGTCCGCCTCCTGTCGCCCCTTACCCGGAGCCTGCCTGTGTACCCACCGATCGAACCCTACGCCCACGGCCATCTCGACACCGGCGACGGCCACCGCATCTACTGGGAGCGCTGCGGCAACCCGGCCGGCAAGCCCGCCGTGTTCCTGCACGGCGGGCCCGGCGCGGGCTGCAGCCCCGACCATCGCCGCCTGTTCGATCCGGAGCGCTACGACATCCTGCTGTTCGACCAGCGTGGCTGCGGGCGCTCGACGCCGCATGCAAGCCTCGAGAACAACACGACGTGGCATCTGGTCGCCGATATCGAACGCCTGCGCGAGATGGTCGGCGCGGAAAAGTGGCTCGTGTTCGGCGGCTCGTGGGGCAGCGCGCTGTCGATCGCGTACGCGGAAACACACCCCGAGCGCGTGAGCGCACTGGTCGTGCGCGGCATCTTCACGATGCGTCGCGCGGAATTGCTGTGGTACTACCAGGAAGGCGCATCGTGGCTGTTCCCCGACCTGTGGGAAGACTTCCTTGCGCCGATTCCGGAAGCCGAGCGCGGCGACCTGATGGCCGCCTACCATCGCCGGCTGACCGGCAACGACGAAGCCGCGAAGCTCGAAGCCGCACGCGCATGGAGCATCTGGGAAGGCCGCACGATCACGCTGCTGCCCGACCCCAAACTCGCCGCGCACTTCGCGGATGGTCACTATGCCCTCGCGTTCGCGCGGATCGAGAACCACTACTTCGTGAACAAGGGTTTCGTCGAGGAAGGCCAACTGCTGCGCGACGCGCATCGCCTCGCCGGCATTCCGGGCGTGATCGTGCAGGGCCGCTATGACGTCGCGACGCCCGCACGAACCGCATGGGACTTGTCGAAGGCATGGCCGGACGCGACGTTCGAGATCGTGCCCGGTGCCGGGCATGCGTACAACGAGCCGGGGATCCTGGAAGCGCTGATCGCGGCAACGGACCGGTTCGCGGCTTAGTCAACGCGATGCAACGCGGTGCGTGCGGCCGTGCCTGCCGCACGCTCACGCGCCGCCCGATCAAAGCGCCGCTTCGACGATCGCCTTGCCGCTGATCGCCCGCTCGACGAGCTGTTCGTCGCCGACCTTGCGGATCGCGTCGTCGAGCAATCCTTCCGGCGCTTCGGTTGCCACCTTCAGCAAGCCCGACAGGCCGCGCGCATCGAGCACCACCAGCGTCTCCATCGAATCCGCGCGGCTCACGAGCACGCGGCGCCACGCCGGCCCCGCGCCGAAGCTCGCGCAGAGCGCAATCGTGTCGCTGCCGAGCGTGTAGTCGAAGTGCTTGATCATGATCCGCCGCCGTTGCAAGGGAATGGCGATGCGCGTCGGTGCGGCGCCGTGACGTCGACGCACCCGCGCGTGCCGCCGGTGCCCCGGATCGAGTCCGATCCATGCGCCGGCATGACCATGCTAGGCAGGCAGTATTAACGAAGACTTAAACCGCGATTCGCGCCGGCACGCGGGATGCGTTACGCCGCGTCGAGCGGCTCCACCGTCACGCCGACCTTCAGCTCCTGATCCGCGCCGCCGCCGCGGATCACGCCGCGCAGCGGCGTCACGTCCGCATAGTCGCGGCCGATCGACAGCATCACGTAGTCGTCGCCCGGCGCGCGATCGTTGGTCGGATCGAGCTGCAGCCAGCCGTTGTCCTCGGGCCACGCCGGGTCGTACACCTCGACCCACGCATGCGACGCGTCAGCGCCGATCAGCCGCGGCTGCCCGGGCGGCGGCTGCGTGAGCAGGTAGCCGCTCACGTAGCGCGCGGCCAGCCCGAGCGAGCGCAGCGCGCCGATCATCACGTGCGCGAAATCCTGGCACACGCCCTTGCGCAACCGCAGCGCATCGAGCGCCGACGTCGTGATGTCGGTGCTGTTCGGCGTATACGCAAAATCGGCATGCACGCGCCGCATCAGCTCCCACGCGGCCTGCACGAGCGGCCTTTGCGGCGTGAAGCTCGCGGCCGCATACGCGGCGAGCTCGGGATCGCAGGCGACATGCGGCGACGTGAACACGAATTCGCTCGCGGCGTCGTAAGGCTGCCCCGCGCGAAACCGCAAGCGGTCGCGCACGGCTTCCCATTCGGTCGCCTGCTTGGCATCGGGATGCGCGATGGCGGGCGGCGGCTCGCCGCGCGCGCCGCGCGACCACACGGGCGGCGTCACGCGTACCGTGCTGCGGCTGCGCACGAGCAGCGCGTCGTGCGGCTGGTTCAACGCGAACGATGCACGTGCGTTGCCGAATGCATCGATCTCGGTACCGATCGATTCCGGCACGGGATCGATGTCGAGCGCGAACGACAGCACCTGCTGGCGCGGCGTGACGAGCGGTTGCAGGCGTGCCTGGTGCTGCGCCGATTCGACGCGCGCCGCGTAACGGTATTCGGTGTCGTGCGTGACACGCAGCAACCGGCCCGGCGCAACGTCGGCCGGTGCGGCCGGTGCGGTCGGCGAGGCCGGCGCTGATGCCGGTGCCGATGCGTTCCGTGCATTCCCGGAACCGGGTGGCGCCTTCGCCGCGCCTTTCGTCGTCACCATAACGTCCTGCCCGCCTCGCGCACGTGGCTGAAATAGCGCTCGCCGATCCGGTTCGACAGTTCCCAGACCGCCTTCACCGTCGTGTCGAGCGCACCGAGCAGCTTCTCGTGCCGGCCGCCGTCGGCGGTCTCGCACAGCTCGTGCAGCGACCATGCGGGGACGTCGGGAATCGTCTCGGCCAGCTCGGACAGCGCGTAGCCTTCGCTGCGCTCGACCTTCGACATCCGGCCGCGCAGCGCCTGCACGACCCAGCCGAGCGAGCGCGGGTTGTCGGTATCGAGCACGACGAGCGACAGCAGCGGCGCGACATCGAAGCCGCGCTGGAACCGCGAACGGAACGTGATCGTGCTGTCGAACAGCTCCAGCACGAGCTCGAAGCCGTCCTGCCGGTGCACGGCGCCTTCGTCGAACGCGAACTTCAGTACGCTGCACAGGAAATCCAGCCGGTCGATCTGCCGGCCGATCGACAGCAACCGCCAGCCGTCGTCGCGCGTCATGTTGTCGGTCTGCGCGCCGGTGATCGCGCCGAGCAGCAGGCCGAGGCGCTCCAGCAGCTGCAGCGCCTCGTTGCCGATCTGCTCCTCGGCTTCCGGCTGGCCCGCGCTGTCCGCGAACAGTTGGGTTGCGTCGTCGATCAACCGCCACTGATCGCTCGACAGCCGTTCGCGGATCGCGGCGGCCGCGCCACGCATCCCGAACAGGCACGACGCGATGCCCGACGTGCGATCGGCGCCGCGCGTCAGCGACATCGCGAGCGTGTGCTGGAATACACGCGGCGCATCGACGGCGTTCGGCGCATCGGCCGCGATCAGGCCCGTGTCGCGGCACAGCGTGTCGATCAGCTCCAGGTGCGCGGGGCTGTCGACGTCGTCCTCGCCGCGCAGCCGTTCGAGCGCGGCGCGCGCGAGGCGCATCAGGTTGGTCGCGCGCTCGGTGTAACGGCCGAGCCAGAACAGGTTCTCGGCCGCGCGGCTCGCGATCGCGCGCGGGCGCTCGACGAGGTCGTCGGGGCCGAGGTGCGTCTGCAGCAGCGTCGTCGAATCGACGATGCCTTCGGTCATCACCCACGTATCCACGGTGCTGCCACCGCGCGGCATCGGCGCGTTGAACAACGTGTCGCGCGTACCGACCCGCGACAGCCCGCCCGGCAGGAGCCGCCAGCGCTGCGCGCCGTCGGCGAGCGCGAAGACGCGCATCAGCACCGGCTTCGGCACGATACGCGCGCTGCCGTTGCTGTCGGGCGCGTCGTGGCGCGGCCAGGTCGGCGCCTGCGACAGCGGCAGGTCGGCCTGCACCGTATAGTGCTCCGGCCGCGCGAGGATCCGCGCGCGCCACTCGGCCAGCTGCGCCTGCGTGAGACGCGCGCCGATCACCGGTTCGAACGAGCTGTCGGCCTGCACGTCGGGCGGATAGGATGCCTTGATAATGCCGCGCGCGAGCTGCGGCAGCGCATCGTCGCACGCGGCTGCCTCGCCGCACCACCACGAATGCACGGCCGGCAGTGTCAGCGTTTCGCCGAGCAGCCCTTCCGCGAGACGCGGCATGAAGCCGAGCATCGCCGGCGATTCGAGGAAGCCCGAGCCCGGCGCGTTCGCAAGCAGCACGTTGCCCGCGCGCACGGCTTGCAGCAGCCCCGGCACGCCGAGCATCGAATCGGGCCGCAATTCGAGCGGATCGAGCCACGCGTCGTCGACGCGCCGCAGGATGCCGTGCACGGGTTCGAGCCCGCGCAGCGTCTTCAGGAATACGCGGTTGTCGCGCGCGGTCAGGTCGCCGCCTTCGACAAGCGTGAGGCCGAGGTAGCGCGCGAGATACGCGTGCTCGAAATACGTCGCGCTGTGCGGCCCCGGCGTCAGCAGCACGATCCGCGAATTCTTGCGGGCCGGGCTGAGCGCCTGCATGCTCTGCAGCAGCGCGCGGTACGCGGACGCGAGCCGCTGCACGCGCAGCCCGCGAAACCCGCGCGGAAAGAGCCGCGACACGATCAGCCGGTTTTCGAGCAGGTAGCCGAGCCCGGCCGCGCCCTGCGTGTGCTGCGCGACGATCCGCCACTGCCCGTCCGGGCCGCGCGCGAGATCGAATGCGACGACGTGCAGCCAGGTATCGCCCGGCACGCGCGCGCCGCGCATCGCACGCAGGTAGCCGGGATGCCCGGTGACGAGCGCGGGCGGCAGCAGCCCGCGCTCGAGGATCGTCTGCGGCCCGTACAGGTCGGCCAGCGTCGCGTTGAGCAGCCGCACGCGCTGCAGCACGCCGCGCTCGATCGTGACCCAGTCCTCGGGCGTGACGATCAGCGGCAGCAGGTCGAGCGACCACGGGCCGGCTGCGCCGTCGCCGGCACGCTGCTCGTGCAGCTGGTAGAACAGGCCGTTCTCGCGCATGCGCCGGTGCAGCGCATCGGCGCGGCGATCGAGGTCGGCCACGCCGTCGCTGCCGATCGACGTGAAGAAGCTGCGCCACGCGGGCGCGAGCGCAGGTGCGTTCAGGCCGGCCGCGCTGCCGCGCAGTTCGTCGTAGCGGCCGGCAGACGCCGGCGCCGCGAGCGCGGCGGCCAGTTCGGCGGCGTCCGGCTGCGCGCCGGTATCGAAAAGCGTGGGCATCGCGTCGGAGGCGGCGAGATGATCGGTGTCAATGGGCGGCACGGTGTCGTTCCGTCGTCAGGGCGCGGCCGCGCACGCGCACCGCCACACGAGTGGCGGTGCGCGGCGTGCGGCCGCAATCTGCCCGCATCCTAGCATTCCGGCGGGGCCGCGACCGGCCTGTTTGCCCGGAGATCGCGAACCGCGCATCGTCGTCCGCCTCGTCATCGTCCGGTCACGGCCGCCGCAGGTCGAGCGTGAACGGGAATTCGCGGCTCGGCGCGGCAGCCGCGACATCCATCCGGCCCGGCGTATGCCCCATCTCGACGAAGCGCGCGAGCCGGCGGCTCTCCGCTTCGTACGCATTGACCGGGAACGTCGCGTAGTTGCGCCCGCCCGGATGCGCGACGTGGTAGCGGCAGCCGCCGAGCGAGCGCTGCAGCCACGTATCGACGATGTCGAACGTGAGCGGCGCGTGCACGCCGACGGTCGGATGCAACGCGGACGGCGGCGACCACGCCTTGTAGCGCACGCCCGCGACGTATTCGCCGACGGTGCCGGTCGGCTGCAGCGGCAGCGCGCGGCCGTTGACGGTCACCACGTGCCGGTTGTCGTTCAGCCCCGTCACGCGCACTTCGAGCCGTTCGACCGACGAATCGACGTAGCGCACGTTGCCGCCGGGTGCACCCTCCTCGCCCATCACGTGCCACGGCTCCAGCGCACCGCGCAGCGACAGTTGCATCCCGTTCACCGCGATCTGGCCGAACAGCGGGAAGCGGAATTCGAAGTGCGGCGCGAACCACGCCGGATCGAACGCGAAGCCGGCATCGCGCAGTTCGGCCAGCACGTCGTCGAAATCCATCTGAAGAAACGCCGGCAGCATGAAGCGGTCATGCAGCGCGGTGCCCCAGCGCGTGAGCGGCGTCGTGTACGGTGCGGCCCAGAAACGCGCGACCAGCGCGCGCAGCAGCAATTGCTGCACGATGCTCATTCGTGCATGTGGCGGCATCTCGAACGCGCGCAGTTCGAGCAGGCCGAGCCGGCCGGTCGACGAGTCGGGCGAATACAGCTTGTCGATGCAGAACTCGCTGCGGTGCGTGTTGCCGGTCACGTCGATCAGCAGGTTGCGCAGCACGCGGTCGACGAGCCACGGCGGCATGTCCTGCCCGAACAGCAGCTTGTTGCGCTGGATCTCGGCGAACGCGATGTCGAGTTCGTAGAGCTGGTCGTTACGCGCCTCGTCGACGCGCGGCGCCTGGCTCGTCGGCCCGATGAAGAGCCCGGAGAACAGGTAGGACAGCGACGGATGGTTGTGCCAGTACGCGATCAGGCTCGCGAGCAGGTCCGGGCGGCGCAGGAACGGGCTGTCGGCCGGCGTCGCGCCGCCGAGCACGAAGTGATTGCCGCCGCCCGTGCCGACGTGGCGACCGTCGACCATGAACTTCTCGCTGCACAGCCGCGATTGCCACGCGGTGTCGTACAGGAATTCGGTGTGGTCGACGAGCTCGTCGAAGTTCGCGGCCGGATGGATGTTCACCTCGATCACGCCGGGATCGGGCGTCACCTGCAGCAGCTTCAGGCGCGCGTCGCGCGGCGGCGGATAGCCTTCCAGCACGAGCTTCACGCCCAGCGCGTGGGCGGTCAGCTCGATCGCGCCGAGCAGGTCGAGATAATCCTCGAGCGCGGCCAGCGGCGGCATGAACAGGTACAGGATGCCGTTGCGCACTTCGACGCACAGCGCGGTGCGCGTGATCCACGCGGCCGATTCGAAGCGCTCGGGGTGGCGACTCGGGTCGCGCGCGGCCGGCCGCCCGTTCCCGGCCATGCCGTCGTCGCGCCACTGCATCACGGTCTGTGCGGACGCCTCGCGATGCACGCCGGACAGATAGCGCGGCGCATCGTCCGGGCCCGCGTAGCGCGCGCGGATTGCGGCAGCGTCCGGCAGCGCGGCGCGCGGCGCGAACGGATCGCGTTCGACCAGGTACGGATAGTCGGCGCGGCTGGCCCACGGCAGCGAATCGAGCGGCAGCCGATAACCCATCGGCGAATCGCCGGGCATGAGGTACATCCGCTCGTCGCGGAAAAACCACGGGCCCGTCTGCCAGCGCGGCCCGTCGAGGCCCGGCCGATCGCGGCCCGGCGCGTCATCCGCGCGCTTGACCGGCAGTACGTAGCCGACCACGCTGTCGAGCTGCTGCTCGAACACCTTGCGCAGCCGCGCGCGTTCGAGTTCGTCGTCGAGGCGTGAGTCGAACGGGTCGACGTTGACCGGCAGCCGACGCTCGCGCCACAGGTAGTACCAGACATCCTCGTAGCCGGGCCGGATGAATTCGCCGGTCAGGTTCAACCGCGCGGCGAGCGCGTCGATGAAGCGCTTCGCGTCGTCGGTCGTGTAGGCGGACGGCTCGCGCTCGTCGGCGAACAGCGACGGATCGTGCCACACGGGCTGGCCGTCGGCACGCCAGAAGATCGACAGCGCCCAGCGCGGCAGTTGCTCGCCCGGATACCACTTGCCCTGCCCGAAATGCAGGAAGCCGCCGTCGCCGTATTCGGCGCGCAGCCGCTGCACGAGTTCGGTCGCGAAGCCGCGCTTGGTCGGGCCGAGCGCGTCGGTGTTCCACTCGGCGCCGTCGCGGTCGTCGATCGACACGAAGGTCGGCTCGCCGCCCTGCGTGAGCCGCACGTCGCCCGCGGCCAGCGCGCCGTCGACCTGCGTGCCGAGCGCCAGCACGGCGTCCCATTGCGATTCCGTATACGGCTTCGTCACGCGCGGCGATTCGTACACGCGCGTCACGGTCATCTCGTGCTCGAACGACACCTCGCACTCGTCGATCAGCCCCTCGACCGGTGCGGCGCTCGTCGGCTGCGGCGTGCAGGCCAGCGGAATGTGGCCTTCGCCGGCGAGCAGGCCCGAGGTGGGGTCGAAGCCGATCCAGCCGGCGCCCGGCAGGTACACCTCGCACCACGCGTGCAGGTCGGTGAAGTCGACCGACGTGCCGCTCGGGCCGTCGAGCGACTTCACGTCGGGCGTGAGCTGGATCAGGTAGCCCGACACGAAACGCGCGGCGATGCCGAGATGACGGCACAGCTGCACGAGCAGCCATGCGCTGTCGCGGCACGAACCCGAGGCGAGTTCGAGCGTCTGCTCGGGCGTCTGCACACCCGGCTCCATCCGCACGAGATAGCCGATATCGCGCTGCAGTTGCTGGTTCAGTGCGACGAGGAAGTTCATGGTGCCGGCCGGCGTGCGATCGACGCCGTCGACATACGCGCGGAACAGCGGCGCCGCGCTCGCCTGCGGATCGCACACGAGATACGGCGCGAGCTCGGTCTTCAGCGCGTCGTCGTAGCTGAACGGGTATTGCTCCGCACTGGCTTCGAGAAAGAAGTCGAACGGGTTGTACACCGACATCTCGGCGACGAGATCGATCGTGATCTCGAAGTGCTCGGTGCGCTCCGGAAACACGAGCCGCGCGAGATAGTTCGAGAACGGGTCCTGCTGCCAGTTGACGAAGTGCTGCGCGGGCTCGACCGTCATCGAGTACGCAAGGATCGGCGTCCGGCAGTGCGGCGCGGGCCGCAGCCGCACGACCTGCGGGCCGAGGTTGACGAGCCGGTCGTAGCGATAGCGGGTGGTGTGATGCAGCGCGACGTGAATGGACATGGGAGCTCGGTTCGGGTTGGGCCGGCCGCGCGCCGGGTCGCGCTCAACGCGACCCGGCGGCCCGGCCTGGCGGATTCGGCGAAAGCGCGCGTGAGGTCAGACGAGTTCCGGCGTCTGCACGACGCTGATCTCGACGCCGACGGCCATCGCGCCGAGCCCCGTCACCGGCTGCGCGTCGCGATAATCGAGGCCGACCGCGATGCGCACGTAGCGCTCGTCCGGGCAGCGATTCATGAACGGATCGAAGCCGACCCAGCCGAGCCCTTCGACATAGGCCTCGGCCCACGCATGGCCGGCCGGCTGCTGCATCAGCCCGGCCGCTTGCGGCTGCGCGCCGAGCGCCGGCTGCGGCAGCCCCTGCGACTGCGCGGCATGCGACGCGCCGAGTGCCTGCTGCATGCCCTCGCCGCTCTGCAGCGCGAGCGCTTCTTCTTCCTCGTCGTCGCCCGCGTTCTGCTTCGCGTCGGCGATGCGCTGCATCGCGCTGTCTGCCAGCACGTAGCCCGAGATATAGCGCGCGGGAATCTTCAGCACGCGCGCGGCCGCGATGAACGCATGCGCATGGTCGCGGCTCGTGCCCTCGCCGCTTTGCAGCGCGGTTTCCGCATCGACGGGCGCGTCGGCGGCCAGGTTCGGCGCATATGCGATGCGGTCGTGCACTTCCGTCATCAGCCAGTGCAGCGCGTCGAGGCTGCGCGGCTCGATCGGCAGCGCTTCGGTGAGCGCACGCACGGTGTCGCCCGCCTTCGTGAGCGCGGTCTCGCGCTCGAAGATCCACGGCGGCGCATAGCCTTCAGGATTGCCGATGATGCCCGAGCGGTCCTGCGTCTCGACGACGCCGGCCGCGATGACGACGATCTCGGCCTTCGCGCCGCGCTCGTGCCGCACGAGGTCGATCCGGTTGCCGAGCCCGTCGGCATAAGACAGCGTCGGCTCGACGCCGTCGATCGTGACCTGCCACGCGCGCACCGTCTGCCCGGGGCCCGACTGCGGACGCAGCCGCAGCCGTTGCAGTGCATGGGTGGCTTGATCGTCGAACTGATAACGCGAGATGTGTCGGATGGCGAGTCGCATGGCAAGTCTCAGTCGAAGTTGTAGGCCTGGGCGATTTCGAGCCCGAGGCTGTTGTTGCGGCCGATGAAGTCGGTCAGGAACTCGTGCAGGCCGCTCTTGAAGATCCGCTCGACCGAGGTATCGGACAGCATTTGCAGGATCTTCGCGGCCGTGTCGTGACACGGGTGTGTCATGCCGTAATCCTTCGCGAGCAGGTTCAGGCTCGACACGACGCGCCCGTAGCAATAGCGCAGCGAACGCGGCATGCGGCCGTTCAGGATCAGGTAGTCGGCGATGTTCATCGGCTTGTACTGCACGTCGTACACCCAGCGATACGACCGGTGCGCGGCGACGCAGCGCAGGATGGTCTCCCACTGGTAGTTGTCGAGGATCGTGCCGACGTGCGACACCGACGGCAGCAGCAGGT
The DNA here is from genome assembly GCF_002099195.1 of Burkholderia puraquae. Classification (GTDB taxonomy): domain Bacteria; phylum Pseudomonadota; class Gammaproteobacteria; order Burkholderiales; family Burkholderiaceae; genus Burkholderia; species Burkholderia puraquae. The sequence goes on from NZ_NBYX01000001.1 coordinate 922,686, forward strand.
GGTATTTGACGTCGATGATCCGCGCGGTGTTGTCCGCGCGCTCGATGAACGCGCCGATCTGCGCGAAATCGAAGATCTCGTTGCGCAGCATCGTGCTGTAGAAGCTGCCGAGGATCAGCGCGGTTTCGCGCTTCACCTCGTCGAGCACGGCCGGCAGTTCGCTCTCCGGCACCGGCTGTGCAAGCGCACGGCGCAGCGCGAGCCACGCGCCGTTCACGCTCTCCCACGCCTCGCGCGTGAGCGCCGTGCGCACCATCCGCGCGTTCGAGCGCGCGGCTTCGATGCACGACAGCACGCTCGACGGGTTGTCGCGGTCGCGCAGCAGGTAGTCGGTCACGGTATCGGCCGCATACGCGTCGTATTTCTGCCGGTAGCCGTCGTCCGTGCCCGAGCTGACGAGCACCGACGACCATTCGGCCGGCGCGTCGGACGTGCGCGTGAGCGCCATCCGCAGCCCGGCATCGACGATGCGCGCGATGTTCTCCGCGCGCTCGATATAGCGGTACATCCAGTAAAGACCGCTCGCAGTTCGTCCCAGAAGCATCTCGTGTCCACTCCGTCTTCGTTCGGTTCGCGCGCCGGCTGCGGCGCGCGCGGTCGTGCCCGGCTCAGTCGGCCAGCACCCAGGTGTCCTTGGTGCCGCCGCCCTGGCTCGAGTTGACGACAAGCGATCCTTCCTGCAGCGCGACGCGCGTGAGCCCGCCCGGCGTGATGCGGATCCGGTCCGACACCAGCACGAACGGCCGCAGGTCGACGTGGCGCGGCGCGAGGCCGGCTTCGGTCAGGATCGGCGTCGTGGACAACGCCAGCGTGGGTTGCGCGATGTAGTTCGCGGGCCGCGCACGCAGCTTCGCGGCAAATGCCTCGAGCTCGGCCTTCGACGCGCACGGCCCGACCAGCATCCCGTAGCCGCCCGAGCCGTGCACTTCCTTCACGACCAGTTCGTCGAGATGGTCGAGCACGTACTTCAGGCTGTCGGCCTCGCCGCAACGCCAGGTCGGCACGTTCTCCAGCAGCGCCTTGCGGCCCGTGTAGAACTCGACGATCTCCGGCATGTACGAGTAGATCGCCTTGTCGTCGGCGATGCCCGTGCCGGGCGCGTTCGCGATCGTGATATTGCCCGCGCGATAGACGTCCATGATCCCCGCGACACCCAGCACCGAATCGGGCCGGAACGTGAGCGGATCGAGGAACGCGTCGTCGACGCGGCGGTACAGCACGTCGATCGAGCGGAAACCCTCGGTCGTGCGCATTGCGACGCGGCCGTCGATCACCTGCAGGTCGCTGCCCTCGACGAGGTGCACGCCCATCTGGTCGGCGAGGAACGAATGCTCGTAGTACGCGGAATTGTGGATGCCGGGCGTGAGCACGGCGATGGTCGGGTTATCGGCGTTGCCGCCCGGCGGGCACACCGCCGCGAGCGACTGGCGCAGCATCTGCGGATAGGTCTCGACCGGGCGCACCTTCACCTGCTGGAACAGCTCCGGGAAGAGCTGCATCATCGTTTCGCGGTTTTCCAGCATGTACGACACGCCGGACGGCGTGCGCGCGTTGTCCTCCAGTACGTAGAACTCGTTCTCGGCGGTGCGCACGATGTCGACGCCGATGATGTGCGTGTAAACGTTTCCGGGCGGCCGGAAGTCGATCATCTCAGGGATGAACGCTTCGTTGTGCGCGATCAGGTGCTTCGGCACGATGCCCGCGCGCACGATTTCCTGGCGATGGTAGATGTCGTCGAGGAACGCGTTGAGCGCCATCACGCGCTGCTCGATGCCGAGCGACAGCCGGCTCCATTCCGCGCCCGAGATGATGCGCGGGACGATGTCGAACGGAATCAGCCGCTCGGCGGCCTCCGCGTCGCCGTAGACGGCGAACGTGATACCCGTCTTGCGGAACACGCCTTCCGCATCGTGGGCTTTCTGGGCGAGGCTCGCGGGATTCTGGGTGTCGAGCCACTGCTTCAGGCGCGCGTAGGGCGCCCTTACCATGTCGCCGGATTGCAGCATTTCATCGAATGGCTTCATCGATCTTTTCTCCATCGATCGTTTTCCCCGGCATTGCGCATGCCGGACCGGCGTACTGAATGCTTTGCAAGGAACGTGCCTTGCACGATCCCCCTCGATATCCCCCCGTTTTTACGTCGCGCCAGGCACGCCCGCGCGGCATTGCGCACCACAACGGTGCAACCCCGGACGCGACGAGCGACTGCGGTGCGCCGCAAACGCGCACGGCCCATGCTGCGCCGCGTCTTACGAACATAGTTCCCCCGCGTGTCATGAATGCGCAATCTGCACTGCACAAAAAAAACGGCCTGCCCGGGCACCGGGCCACCGGAACGACGGGACGGAAAGGCGGGCCGGCACGTACACGGCGCAACCGGCCCTGGGGGAAGTACCGTCTGCGGCGGCACCGGCAGTTCGACGCGGTGAACTGTCCGGTTAGCCGGGTCCGGCACCTCAACGCTATGCAGCCGTAATCCCGCCGACAACGCCCATGCATATTTCGACTGACACCTATCGAAAAAAAACATCGGGCCGGTCGGCGCAAGGCGCGGTACGCTAGAAAATTGGTGCAGCGAAGCGACGCCGCCTTTCAGGCACCCGACTATAAAAAGCGAAGATCGAAATGGAAGCAAAGTGGCTGGAAGATTTCCTGAGCCTTGCGGATACCAAGAGCTTTTCCCGGGCCGCACGTCACCGGCACCTCACGCAGTCGGCATTCAGCAGACGAATTGCCGCACTCGAAACCTGGATGGACGCGAAGCTGGTCGACCGCAGCATCAACCCGATCACGCTGACGCCGGCCGGCCAGATGTTCCGCGGGCTCGCCGCGGACATCCTGCGCAGCATGTATGCGGCGCGCAATCTCGTGAACGGCTACGACCAGTTCGCGGCCAGCGACCAGGTCGTGCGTTTCGCGGTCGCCCATACGCTCGTCTTCACGCTGTTTCCCGAATGGCTCAAGCAGCTCAACGGCGAGGTCGGCCACGTGACCGCCCGCGTCAACGCGGTGAACGTGCCGGAAGGCGTGCAGCAGCTCGTCGAAGGTGAATGCGACCTGCTGCTCGGCTATCACCATCCGCAGCTGCCGATCGTGCTCGACCCGAACCACTTCCCGTTCGTCAGCCTCGGCGTCGAGCGGATCCTGCCCGTGTCGACGCCCGACGCGCGCGGCAAGCCCGTGTTCCAGCTGCCGGGCACCCCCGATGCACCGTTGCCGCTGCTCGCGTATTCGTCGGGCGCGTTTCTCGGCAACATCGTCGAGATGCTGCTGCTGAATGCCACCGAGCCGTATGTGCTGCACCGGTGCTTCGAGACGCACATGTCCGAGGCATTGAAGGGCATGGTCGTGGCCGGGCACGGGATCGGCTGGCTGCCGGAGAGCTGCGTCGAGAAGGAACTCGCGGAAGGCACGCTCGTATGCGCGGGTTCCGGCGACTGGATCACCGAGCTCGAAATCCGCCTGTACCGGTCGGCGCGCAAGCGCGGGCTCGCGGCCGAGCAACTGTGGACATACATCATGAACCGGCCGCACGCGGCGGTCGCAGGTGCTGCAGCCGGCGCGGCCGAACCAGCGGCCGCGCCGGCAATGCGCATCGCGCGGCGCAGCGCGGGCGGCAGCCGCTGACCTTCGCGTTCGCGTCGTGTCCACCGACGACGCGAACGCGAGGACGGTTTGCAGCCATCCGGTGTGCGCATGCATCCGCGCCGCATCGTTTCCCGGCGAATGCGACCCTCTCTCCAGCAGCAAGCTTCTGCAGCAAGCGGCGATCCCGCTATCACCTGAAAAATTACCGCCCCAGACCGGTAATCGTTATCAGAGGAATCGCAAACGTTTGCAGTTCCGGAATGAATTATTTCCGCCCGGCACAGTGCATCGGTATTTTCTGTCTGATTATCAGGACAGACATAACCTGTTACAGAACAAATTAAAAGTTTCGATTTACCTGTAACAATCTAAAATACCAAAACGTCGCTGCCTCTTTCCATATTGTGCAATCTGTATCTGGATCGATATCGATTCGCCTGGAACACAGCCGCAAAAATTCCTTTTATCAGTCGTTATTTTTCGGCACGAATTTCGATACCCCCGACGTGGATCAATGCGTGCGGGATCATCGTTACCGAATCGCAATGTTCATATTTGGCAATATCGACTTTCTTCAGCGTTAAGAGAGTCGTACGAATCCGTCGTTATCCTATTTAAATAATATATTTGAGCACCGTCCCATTCGGGCCACACGCGATTGTTGATTCAGAATCCATCGTGTATCAATAGCGTGTCGCAAAAAGAACGCTGGCAAATCTGACTCGGAATAAATGCTTGCCATTGATTCCGGACGGGAGGTTGCAATGTCTTCCTCGTTTCGACAGCATGCTCGCCCTTTCCTGAGCGCCGTCATCTCCGCGCTCTGCATGAATGCGACGGCCCAGACGCCCGCGTCCGGGCCGGGAGACGGACGCTACGTGATCTCGTATATCTGCGGCGACGCGCGGATCGACGGCACGGCCCCGCTGCCCCCCGACGGCCGGCCGTACAACCTGGGCGTGTCGTTTGCGTCGGCCCAGACCGGACAGCCGCTCGCCAACGTGCAGGTGCGACTGCGGCGACATGGCCGCGTGCTCGTCGAATTCAACGCCTCCGGATCACGGTGCCTGTTCAGCGTGCCCGATGCAAGCTACCGGGTCGAAGGAACGTACCAGGGGGCCACACAGTTCGCGATCGTGGAAACGGGCGTACTCACCACCCAGTTGCGATGGTAAGCACCGCCTGAGCCCGCCCCGATCACGTCATTCACCGCACCGTATCGAATCGAGGAGCATCGCATGACTCCCGTAGAACGACCGGAACACCCGGCCGCCCCCCAGCCGAAACCGTCCTGGGGACCGGGCAGGAACGCAGCACTCAGCTTCGTCGCATTTGCCACGATCTTCGGCCTTTTCGCCTATACCGAGCGGGATACGGCAGTCGGCCATCCAAGCGTGACACACGACATCTCCGGCGCGATCGGAGCCGCGGTCGGGAAGTACCGCAAGACGATCGTGACCATGGCCTCCCGCGCAACCGGCGCGTCCGGGACATCCGGGGCATCCGGTGCTCCCGGGCCGGCGCCGACACGCGCGCAGGCCACGCCGCCCGCGCCGCCGACGCAGGTAGCGTCGGCTTCGGCCGCCCCCGAGGTATCGACCGTGCCGCCCGTCACGCTCGCGCTCGCGCTCGAACCGGACGCCGCGCCGCGGCCCGCGCCCCGCACCGCCGCGAAACACCGGGCGTCGCCGCATGCGCCGCCCGTGACACTCGCGGCCGGTACGCATGCGGCGACGGCCTACGGTCGCGCCGCCACGCGCCACGGCGCCGCGCATCGTGCGCCGCGTACCGAAACACTGGCAGGCACGGGCAAGCGCATGGACGCCGTACCCAAGCCCCGGCCGTATGGCACCGACACCGCACACATGCAGACGGCAAGCATCACGCACGCGGAACTGGAAAGCGCGCGTGCGCTGGCAAAGGCGCGCTCGTGCGCGGTCATCGATGAATGGAACTGCGTGGAGCAAAACGCGAGCCGCGCGCTCGCGATCGACCCGAAAAACAGCGAATCGCGCGCGCTGCTCGGGCAAGCGATCCGCAATCGCCTGTAGGCCGGCCCGGCATGACCGGGCCTCGCCTCCCGGCCGCGCGACGCGCAGCGGCGCTGCATCGTCGGGCATGCAACCGATGTGATCGTTACCTAGTGAGGACACACCGTGGACAACAATCGGAAACAACAATGCACCACCGTCGCTCCGTCCAACCGGCGGATCCTCCTGCATGCACCGCTGGTGTTGCTGCTCGTCGCGTCCGGCCCCTGCTTCTCCGCCGACGGCGATACGGAAGCCGGCCGCATCAACGAAATCGCCGGGACCAACGGCGCGCCGGATGCGCCGCCGCGCGACATGCAGCCAACGGTCGTATCGATCCAGATTGCCCAGGCGATGGGCGCCCCGCCCCCTCATGCGCCGACGCCGATCGCGCAGGCTTCGGATGCGTCGATGCAGATCGCGCAGGCGTCGAACCCGCAGCCGCCGACCATGCCGACCATGGTCGTGGTGGAACCGGAGGCGCCGCAATCGGGCAACCCGGTGCCGGGCGCGCGATCGCCTGATACGCCGGCACCGGTCGCGCAGACGCCGGATGCGCCGATGCTGCTTGCGCAGGCCACGAACGCCCAACCGCCCGATGCGCCTGCACTTCCGGCCTCGACGATGTCCGACACGGCGGCGTCCCCTTCGCCTGCGCCGGTCGTGCCGACGCCGGACACCCCGCCCGAGGTCGCACAAGCCGCACCCACCGCGCCGTCGACTGCGCCGACACAAACTGCGCAGTCATCCGGCACCCCGATGCCGAACTCGCCTGCACCCGCTCCCCAGATGCCTGGCTCGGCACCGATGTCGCCCCCGGCGTCGAACTCGCCGACGCCCGGCGCCCAGCTGCCCGGTGAACCGACACAACGATCGCAAGGCCCCGACGTCGAAACGCCGAATGCCCAGGCGCCGAACCTCCGTACCGCCGACGTCGAGACCGTGCGCAACGACGTGTTCGGCCTCGCGGCGAGCGGCGGCGCGATCAAGGCGCTCGACGAAGCAAAGGCGCGGCCCGATGCGTTCTCCGCCGTCGACATCGCGCAACTCGAAGAACTGTCGATTCGCCAGCAGGTGCGCGGCGGACGCGACAAGTCGCGCTCGATGACGAGCACCGACCGCTTCGACGGGATCGACAGCGCACTGCACGCGGCGGACGATCTCGACAAGCGGATGCCGGCCACGCCCGAGTACACGCCGGTCAGGACGGCGCTCGCGGGCGACCGCACGGTCGCCTATGCGGCGCGCGGCGACATGGAGACGGCCGTCGCGACGTTCGAGACCATTCCGTCCAACGCGGAGATCTCGATCGATGCCCTGTCGGCCGTCGGCGACGCCTACCTGTATCTGAGCGAACCGGGCAAGGCCAACGCCGTCTACCAGCGCGCGCTGAAGCAGGCGACCGCATCGCCGACGGACCGCGCGACCCGCGGCTTCCAGTACGGTACGCGCACGCGCCCGATCGAACTGCGTGAAGGGCTGTTCTGGTCGTACGTCGACCAGGCACGCGCGGCGGACGCGAAGCAGGTGCTCGACGACATGGGCAACTCGCTGCCGCCGGTCAAAGAGGTGCAAAACGTCGGCCCCGAGGAAAGTGACTATCTGCGCTACTACCGGCTGCGCGCGCAATACCTGATCTTCACGGGGCACGTCGATCAAGGGATCGCCGCGCTCGAAGAGCTCGAGAAGCAGGTGCCGTTCAACGCGGAGATCCGTGCCGCGCACGCCGACGCCGTGTCCGGCCAGGCGCATCCCCGCCAGGCGATCGCGATGTATCGCGCGTCGCTGACCGACCACCCGGACAGCGTCGAGATGCTCGCGGGCCTCGGCCGTGCGTCGCTCACGGCAGACGACTACGCGAGCGCGAAGACCGTCGACCAGACCCTCGACAACACATTCCCGGACAGCGGTGCCGTGCGCACCTTCAAGCGCGACTACAAGGCGTATCGCAGCCCCGTGTTCACGACCGACCTGAGCTTCGAGCACGGCAACAGCGCACTGGCCGACAACAGCTTCACGTCGGACAGCTACATCTATTCGCAACCGTTCGGCGACAACTGGCGCGTCTTCTCGCACACATTCTTCGGCCATGCGCAAACCGACGGCGGCAACGTCAGCCGCACGCGCACGGGCATCGGCGGCGACTACCGGCACGGGCCGCTCACCGTGCAGGGCGAAGTCACGCGCTCGCTCGGCGGGGACGGCCGAACCGGCGGCCGCGGATCGATCGCATACGCGCTGAACGACTACTGGACGGTCAGCGGTGCGCTCGACACCAACGACAACTCGCTGCCGTGGAAAGCGTATGCCGCGCACATCTGGGGCCGCTCCGCGAACGTCTCGGTCGTGTATCGCCAGAACGACCGTCGCGAGGTCAAGCTGAGCTACGGCGTGAGCCGCTACAGCGATTCGAACCTGCACCAGGAGATCGCGGCAACCGCCACGCAGCGTGTGTACACGACCGCCAACCAGCTCGTCAACGTATCGCTGGATCTCGGCACCGACAGCAACACGCGCCAGAACGCGCCCTACTTCAGCCCGGGCCGCGACTACGCGGCCGCGGCAACCGTCATGCACCAGCTGACGCTGTGGAAGAAGGGCGACATGGGGCTGCAGCAGCGCATCTCGGTGTCCGGCGGCGTGTACAACGAGCGCGGCTTCGGCACCAGCCCGCTGTGGAGCGCGCGCCTCGAGCATGCGTGGACGTTCAAGCACGACATCACGCTGAGCTATGGCGTCGAGGTCAGCAGCCACGCATACGACGGCGAGCGCGAGCGCTCCGAAACCGGCTTCCTGTCGGTCAACCTGCCGTTCTAGCAAGGAGATCGAGTAATGCAATCCAGACGGACCTTCATGTGCGGATGCCTCGGTACGTTTGCCGCCTGTTCGCTGTTTCCTGGCGTGACCAATGCCAGGATGATCGACCTGCTGCCACCTTCCGACCCGGCCGACGGCAAGACGTTTCGCGTGATCTGCATGCACGACGTACGTGACAACCTGATGGCGTCGTTTTCCTCGAAGTCGGCGATGATCGACCCGTTCGCGGTCGATACCGGCACGCTGACCGCGATCTTCTCGTGGCTGCAGACCAACAACTACCACACCATCACGGTCAAGCAGATCGAGGAGTCGCGGCACGGCGGCAAGCCGCTGCCGCCGCGCGCGGTGCTCCTCACGTTCGACGACGGTTTTCGCAGCCACTACACGAAGGTGCTGCCGCTGCTCGAGCGGTTCAAGTATCCGGCCGTGATGGGCATCGTGACCGCGTGGATCGATACACCGCCGGATACGCCGATCCGCATCAGCGACAAGGTCCAGGTGCCGCGCGACTACTTCATGTCGTGGGACGAGGTGAAAAAGGTCGGCCAGTCGCAGCTCGTCGAGCTCGGCTGCCACACGCACAACCTCCATCACGGCGCAGTCGCGAATCCGCAAGGCAACGAATTGCCGGCGACCACGTCGCACCTCTATCTTCAAGACGAGAAGCGCTATGAAACCGACGCCGAATTCGAAGCGCGCGTGCACAACGACCTGCAGACATGCGTGCGGCAGATCCGCGAACGTACCGGCATCGTCGCACGCTCGATGGTGTGGCCATACGGCGCGGAAAACCAGCCCGTGCGCACGATATCGACGTCGCTCGGCATGGACATCCAGTTCAGCCTCGATGCCGGCCCGAATACGCCGGACGTGCCGCTGGACCGGCTGCGGCGGATCCTGATGATGTACGACGTCGACATCGGCGGGTTCGAGCGCTCGATGCGCGAGCCGGCGTCGAACCGCGGCGACGTCGACGTGCCCGAGCGCACCGTGCAGGTCGATCTCGACCAGGTCTACGATCCGGATCCCGCGCGGCAGGAAGCGAATCTCGGCAAACTGATCGAGCGCATCTACCGGATGCAGCCCAAATCGGTCTACCTGCAGGCGTTTGCGGACCCGAAAGGCACGGGTGTGGCCGAAGCCGTGTATTTCCCCAACCGGCACCTGCCGATGCGCGCCGACCTGTTCTCGCGCGCCGCGTGGCAGCTCAACACGCGCTCCAACGTGCAGGTGTACGCATGGATGCCGGTGCTCGCGTTCCGGCCGCCGGCCGACAAGCAGCGCGGGCTCGAGGCCGTGAGTGCCTATGGCGGCGCGCCGGCCCGGGAGAACGGCACGCGCACGTTCCGGCTGAGCCCGTTCGATCCGGCTGCGCGGCTGATGATCCAGCAGATCTACGAGGATCTCAGCAAGCACGCATCGTTCAGCGGCATCCTGTTCAGCGACGACGCGGTGCTCGACGACTACGAGGATGCGAGCCAGCATGCGCTGCGCACCTATTCGCAGTGGGGGCTGCCGGCCGACGTCGGCAAGATCCGCGAGAACCCCGACCTGATGAAACGCTGGACCCGGCAGAAGACGCGCTACCTGATCGACCTGACCCGCCAGCTCGAACAGGTCGTGCTGGCCCACCAGAACGTGGGCGACGTGCTGACCGCGCGCAACATTTTCGCGATGCCGGTGCTCAAGCCCGAATCGGAAGCGTGGTACGCGCAGAACTACGACGATTTCCTCGCCACCTACGACTACGTCGCGCTGATGGCGATGCCGTACATGGAGCAGGCGAAGGATCCCGAAGGCTGGATGGACCAGCTCGTGCGGGCCGTCAGTGCGAAGAAGCTCGGGCTGCGGCGCACCGTGTTCGAACTGCAGTCGTACGACTGGCACGCACGCAAGGACGTACCCGCCAGCACGCTGCTCGCGCAGATGCGGCGGCTGCGCAGCGAGGGCGCGGTGAATTTCGGCTACTACCCGGACAACTTCCTGAACGGCCTGCCGGAACTCGATGCGATGCGCGACGTGATGTCGCTGAAGTCGCGCCTCGACCCGACCTCGATCAACGCACTGATGCAGATGCAGAAACCGCAGGGGGCGAAGACGCCATGACCACCCACAGCATCATCCAGCGCGTGCAGGATTTCGTCTTCTACTACCCGTTCTTCATGTCGTACCTGTGGATGATCGGCGGCGTCGTGCACTACTTCCTGCTCGAGGAAGGCCGCGAGCTGTCCGCGCGGACGATCGCGTCGAGCGGCATCCCGAAGATCTCGATCATCGTGCCCTGCTTCAACGAAGCGTCGAACGCGCGCAGCGTGATCGGCCACCTGAACAGGATGCAGTATCCGAACTACGACATCATCGCGGTCAACGACGGCAGCCAGGATCGCACCGGCGAGATCCTCAACGAGCTGGCCGTCGAGATCCCGCGGCTGCTCGTGATCCATCACGCGCGCAACGAAGGCAAGGCGGTCGGGCTCACGACCGCGGCGGCCGTGTCGAACGCGGAATACCTGCTGTGCATCGACGGCGATTCGTTGCTCGCGCACGACGCGATCGGCTGGATGCTCGAGCACTTCCTGACCGACCCGGGCGTCGGCGCCGTGACCGGCAACCCGCGCATCCGCAACCGCACGTCGCTGCTCGGCCGCATGCAGGTCGGCGAATTCTCGTCGATCGTCGGCCTGATCAAGCGCACGCAGCAGGTGTACGGCCGCATCTTCACGGTGTCCGGCGTCGTCACGATGTTCCGCAAGACCGCGCTCGCCGACGTCGGCTACTGGAGCTCGGACATGCTGACCGAGGACATCGACATCAGCTGGAAGCTGCAGTGCCGCGACTGGCGCGTCGTGTACGAGCCGCACGCGCTGAGCTGGATCCTGATGCCCGAGACGCTGAAGGGCCTCTACCGGCAGCGGCTGCGCTGGGCAAAGGGCGGCATCCAGGTGCTGATGAAGTACGCGGGCACGCTCGCGCGGCCGACGCAGATGATGATGTGGCCGTTGTTCGCCGAGTACCTGATCGGCATCGCGTGGGCCTACTCGATGTCGTTCATCCTGCTGCTCGCGCTCGTCAATGTCGTGTACCCGCTGCCGCAAAGCTGGCACGTATCGGTCGTGCCGCACTGGCACGGCATGCTGCTGGTCGCCACCTGCATCCTGCAACTGATCATCGGCAGCATGATCGATCGTCGCTACGACGAAAAACTCCTGATGTATTTCCTGGACACCATCTGGTATCCCGTCGCCTTCTGGGTGATCAGCATGATCACCACCGTCATCGCCCTGCCCGCCATCGCGCTGCGGGGCCGCGGCAAGCGGGCCATATGGGTCAGCCCCGACCGAGGCATTCAACATGAAGAACGCGCCGATTATTGACCTTTCCCTGCGCGCACCGCGCGAAATGATCGCCGAACGCGGCCGCGTCGTGGGGCTCGCGCTGGTCGTCTGGTTCCGCCTCGTGCGGCCCGCGCTGGTGGGCGCCGTGTGGGCATCGATCTGCATCTACACGTACCGCTACCTGCTGCCGTTCAACCCGGCCGAGATGCCGATCGAACAGATGGTGTTCTACGCGACCAGCATCGCGCTCATCGCGGGCACCATCGTCACGTGGCTGATCGCCGGGCGCGTCGTGCATCCGCTGGCCTACCGGCTGCGCGTGTCGAAGATGCTGCGGCGCTCGGCCAGCGCGAAGGTGCGCTCGGTGCCGCCGACCGTGCTGGCCAGCGCCCGCCGGCGCGGCGCGCGGCGCACGACGCGCATTCTCGTCGCGTCGCACGACGCGAACGGCTCGATTTCCGGCATCGAATGGGTAGCCCACGCGGGGCCGCCACCCCGCGAGTAGGCCAGCGGAGCCGCGCCACCGTGCACGGGACTGCATCGGTGCCGCGCGGCGCCGCTCCTGACACCGTGCTGCCGAGCATTGCCGGCAGGGCGGCAACCTTTTGTGGACGAGGTGAATCATGTGCGGAATCGTCGGAGCAAGCGGCCTGAACAATCAGGTGCCGCAACTGGTCAATGCACTGAGCCGGCTCGAATATCGCGGCTACGATTCGTGCGGCATCGCCGTACAGGACGACGGCCGGCTGCGCAGCGAACGCACGCTGCGGCGCGTGACCGACCTGCAGGCCCGCGTGCTGACGCTGGGCCTCGAAGCGCAGACCTGCATCGCGCATACGCGCTGGGCGACCCACGGCGCGCCGTCGGAAACGAACGCGCATCCGATCATGTCCGGCGACACGATCGCGGTCGTGCACAACGGGATCATCGAGAACCACGACGCGCTGCGCGCGGAGCTGCGGGAGCGCGGCTATACGTTTCGCGGCCAGACCGACACCGAGGTGATCGCGCACCTGATCCACAGCCTGTATCGCGACGACCTGTTCGACGCGGTCGTGCGCGCCGTCAAGCGGCTGCACGGCGCGTACGCGATCGCGGTGCTGAGCGCGAGAGAGCCGCAGCGCCTCGTCGCCGCGCGCGCCGGCTCGCCGCTCGTGATCGGCATCGGCGCCGAGCAGAACTACCTCGCGTCGGACTGCGCGGCGCTCGGCGACCTGACCGACCGCTTCGTCTACCTGGAAGACGGCGACGTCGCGCTGATCACGCCGGACCGCATTGCCGTGGTCGACTCGGGCGGGCACGCTGCCCAGCGCCCGCTGTGCCAGGTGAAGGCACGCGAAGGCGACGCCGCGCTCGGCCCGTACCAGCACTTCATGCAGAAGGAGATCTTCGAGCAGCCGAAGGCGATCGACAGCACGCTCGACGGCATCGACACGATCTCGCCGGCGCTGTTCGACGCGACCGACGCCACGCGCGCGCGGCTGGCGAGAGTGAGGAGCGTGCTGCTGCTCGGTTGCGGCACCAGCTACTACGCCGGGCTGACCGCGAAGTACTGGCTGGAGGCCATCGCGGGCGTGCCCGCCCAGGTCGAGATCGCCAGCGAATTCCGCTACCGCGATACGGTGGCCGATCCGCGCACGCTCGTCGTCGGCATTTCGCAATCGGGCGAAACGGCCGACACGATCGGTGCAATCGAGCGGGCGCGTGACATGGGCCAGGAACTGTCGATGGCGATCTGCAACGTGGCGACCAGCACGATCGCGCGCAACGCGCCGCTGCGGTTCCTGACGCGGGCCGGTATCGAGCTCGGCGTCGCGTCGACCAAGGCATTCACGACGCAGCTCGTCGCGCTGTTCGTGCTGACGCTGACGCTCGCGCAGCTGCGCGGCCGGCTCGACGCGGCGCAGGTCGCGCTGCACCTGAAGCAGTTGCGTGCGCTGCCCGAGCGCATCGGCCACGCGCTCGCGCTCGAAACGCAGATCATGGGCTGGGCCGCGAAATTCGCGCGCACCGAGAACGCGCTGTTCCTCGGGCGCGGCATTCATTTCCCGATCGCGATGGAAGGCGCACTGAAGCTCAAGGAGGTGTCGTACATCCACGCGGAAGGCTATGCGGCCGGCGAACTGAAGCACGGCCCGCTCGCGCTCGTCACGAGCGCGATGCCGGTCGTCACGATCGCGCCGGACGACCGCCTGTTCCAGAAGCTGAAATCCAACATGGCCGAGGTACGCGCGCGCGGCGGGCGGCTCTACGTGCTGGCCGGCGATCAGCTCGGGATCGACGCCGACCGCGACACGCACCTGATCCGCGTACGCGAATCGGGCGACCTGCTGTCGCCGATCGTCAACGTGATCCCGCTGCAGCTGCTCGCGTATCACGTCGGCTGCGCGCGCGGCGCCGATGTCGACAAGCCGCGCAACCTCGCGAAATCGGTGACCGTCGAATGATGCGACGAGCGCGCCCGGCGCAGGCGGTCGCGCAGTGCGTCGCGACCGCGCTGTGCGGCGCATGCGGCATCGTCGCGGCGCCGCCGCCGGCCTGCTCCGCCACGCCGGCCGTGCACACGGTGACCGTGCAGGACGCCCCGTCACCCCACCCTGCCACCGATCCACGCAGCTTCATGCACGGCATCGGCGTGGCCGACGGCGGCGACGGCAAGCGCTGGGTGTTCTTCAGCAGCTCGGGCATCGTGCCGCGCGGCGCGCTGCGCAACGGCAACTGGCCGCACGACGTATACGTCGGCGAATGGCTGCCCGGCAAGCCGCACCTGCTGCACGTCCATCCGTTCATCAGCCGTCCCGAGGCGCAGGAGCCGGTGTCGATCGCACAGAACGCGCGCGGCGACATCTTCGTCACGTTCGAGGACGGCTGGAACGCGCCGCAGGAAGTCAGCCAGCGCTACGGCGTCTACCGCCGCGACCTGAAGCCGATCAAGCCCTACCCGAACGACGTCGAATCGGGCGGCCACTCGGGGCATGTCGCCACGGCGGCCGACCGCTTCGTCGTGTTCTACTCCGCCGACTGGATCGACGGCGGCGGCGTCGACAACCTCGGCACCGGCAACGGCGTCTACGTGAAAACCTACGACGCCGCCGGGCGCGTGCTGAACCAGATCGCGGTTGCACCGCACCGCCGCGAGTGGTGGCCCGTCGTCGCGGGCTCGCCGCATGCCGCGCTGCTCGTGTGGCAGAAATTCATCGAAGGCAGCACGGACGCGACGCTCGAATACGCGATGTTCGACCCGGTCACCGCGAAGCTGGACAAGCTGGGGACGCTGAACGATGCGATCCGGTACTACGTGTATGCGTCGGCTTACGTACCGGAGATCGACCGCTTCATCGTCGTCACGACGACGGCGGACGATCGCGGCGTCGCGATGCTGATCGCGCCGGATGGCCGCCGCACGGCGACGCTCGACTGCCTCCCGGCATCGGTGCGCGAATCCGGCATCGGCGTGTCCGGCACGCATGCGTATGTGCCGATCCGCGACGGGCGGCTGCTGACGCTGGCGCTCGGGCCGGCGAACATCGCGGTAAGCGGCGTGCAGCGTGCGTCGATTCCGTGGGGCACGACGGGCATCGCCGGCTTCCCGGCGCGCGGCACCGCGATGCATTTCGTGTCGCTGACGCCGTCGGGCGCGCGCGAAGCCGATTTCGAACCGGAGCATGAAGCGCCGTTGCCGAAAAGCGAAGCGACCTGTTCGAGTCATTGACGGCGGCCCGGTAACGAGCATGCCGTGAGCGCGGGGGCCCGTGCGCTCGCCCCGGCCCGTCCGCCCCGCCGTGCCCGGGTCGCGCCGCGCAACACCACCTCCGTCTTGCCCCCGATCGCCAGGCACGCAGCGGCCAAGCCGGCCGACCATGGCCGCCCCCTTCCCTGCGCCGCAGTCGCCAGCGCCGCGCGTACCGGATAGACTGTCGCCCGATTCTTTCCATCGGCCGCGGCGAGCTCCGCCTGTCGCCGCCGAAACGCCCCTTCCCGGAGAACGAATGCTGACGCGCCGGTGGTTTTCGCTTTTGCTGCTGACGGTTTGCCTGATCGGACAACGCGCGTCGGCCCAGTCCGCGCTTGAACTCGAGACCGACGGCACGGCCCGCGCCCTCACCCGGCAAACGCTGCTCGCGCGCCCCGATGCCGCCGACATCCACGTGCCGCGCGACATCGCATACGGCCGGCCGATGACGTTCCGCGCGGTGCCGTTCGCCGCGCTGCTCGGCGACACACCGCTGCCGGCCGACGGCGTGCTCGAAACCCGCGCAGCCGACGGCTTCGCCGCGCAACTGCCGCTGGATCTCGTGCGCCGCCGCACGCCGGCCGGCGCCATCCCGTGGCTCGCGATCGAGGATCCGGCGCATCCATGGCCGAAGCTGCCCGGCAAGCAGGTCAGCGCCGGGCCGTTCTATCTGGTCTGGCTCGGGCCGGATGCGTCGTCGGTGCGCGGCGAGCAGTGGCCATACCAGATCGTGCGCGTCACGATCGAATCGTCGCCGCTCGCGCGCTGGCCGTCGCTTGCCGTCGATGCCTCGCTGCCCGCGGACGCTCCGGCCCGCGCAGGCCAGCACCTGTTCGTCACGCAATGCCTCGCATGCCACCGCCTCGACGGCGCGGGCAGCAGCCATGCCGGCCCCGACCTGAACACCCCGATGAATCCTGTCGACTACTTCCAGCCTGCCGCACTGCGCCGCTATATCCGCAACCCGGCGTCGGTACGCGACTGGCCGGGCCGCAGCATGCCGGCGTTCCCGCCCGATCAGCTGAGCGACCGCGAACTCGACCAGATCGTCGCGTATCTCGCGTACAGGGCGCGGCGCAAGGCCGCTCAGTAGCGCGCGGCTAGGCCATACAAGGAACGTTGATGACGTCAGGCGATACGCTGTTCACCATCGCATCGATCGAGGCCGCGCAGACGCACCCGCTCCGGGCGGCGGTCCTGCTGAATGGCGATCTGAACGCGTGCGAACTGGCCGGCGACCATGCGCCGACGACTTTGCATGTCGGCGTACGCGACCCGTCGGGCATCGTCGCCGTTGCGTCGCTCTGCGAGGCGTTGCGTGAAGACGATCATGCGCAACCGGCGTGGCGGCTGCGCGGGATGGCCGTCCACCCTGCCGTTCGCGGCCTGGGCTTCGGGCGCGTGCTGGTGGAGGTCTGCGTGCGGCACGCGGAAGCACGCGGTGCCGCGCTCGTGTGGTGCACCGCACGCGAAACCGCGTACCGGTTCTATGAAAAACTCGGCTTCACTGCCGATGGTGCGACGGTGACGATGCCGGGGCGCACCGATACAGCGTTCCATGTGATGCGGCGATACATCGATCGACATTCGCCGACGGCCTGACACCGATCGCACGCTGGCGGCGTCAGAAGGAAACCGGCGCGGCCCGGCGCACGCCCTCCCGCCGGACCGCCGCCGTCACACTCGGGCTCAGGCTTCCTGCGCGCTCTGCAGCACCGCACGCAACAGCACGTCGGCGCCCGCCGCCGCCCATTCGGGCGTAATCGCTTCGGCCTCGTTGTGGCTCAGCCCGTCGACGCACGGCACGAAGATCATCCCCGTCGGCGCGACACGCGCGACATAGCACGCGTCATGACCTGCACCGGACACGATATCCATGTGCGACAGCCCGAGCGCCCGGGCCGCGTCACGCACCGTGTCGATACAGCGCGGCGCGAACGGGATCGGCGCATACGTGAAGATCTGCTCGATCTGCGCGCCGAGGCCCGTTTCGTCGGCCACGCGCGCGAGCTCCGCACGCAGCGCCGCGTCCAGCGCGTCGAGCACCGCATCGTCGGGGTGCCGAAACTCGACCGTGAAGAAGCAGCCGCCCGGCACCGTGTTGCGCGAGTTCGGCCGCGCCTCGATCATTCCGACCGTCGCACGCCCGTACGGCGCATAACGGCGGCCGAGCACTTCGACGAACGAGATCATCCGCGCGGCGCCGACCAGCGCATCGCGGCGGAATTCCATCGGCGTCGTGCCCGCGTGCGCATCGACACCGGTGAGCGTCACCTCGTACCAGCGCTGTCCCTGCCCGGCCGTCACGACGCCGATCGTCTTGCCGGCCCGCTCAAGAATCGCGCCTTGCTCGATATGCAACTCGTATGCCGCGTGCACCGGATAGCCGCCGACGGGCTCTGCGCCCGCATAACCGATCCGCGCCAGTTCCTCGCCGATCGTCCTGCCCGCGCCGTCGGTGCGCGACAGCCCGTATTCGAGCGTATAGACGCCCGAGAACACGCCGGCCGACACCATCGCCGGCGCGAACCGCGAGCCTTCCTCGTTGGTCCAGATCACGACATCGATCGGGCGCTCGGTCTCGATGCCCGCATCGTTCAGCGCGCGCACGACCTCGAGCCCGCCGAGCACGCCGTAGATGCCGTCGTAGCGGCCGCCCGTCGGTTGCGAATCGGCGTGCGAGCCCGTCATGACCGGCGCGGCGTCGGGGTTGCGGCCCGCGCGGCGCGCGAACAAGTTGCCCATCTGGTCCACGCGCACCGTGCAGCCGGCGTCTTGTGCCCATTGCACGAACAGGTCGCGCGACTCGCGATCGAGATCGGTCAGCGCGAGGCGGCAGACGCCGCCCTTCGGCGTCGCGCCGATCTGCGCCATCCGGTCGAGCGACGCCCACAGACGGTCACTGTCGACGCGCGGCGCGCTCACGCTGTCCGCGTTGGCATTCGCGTTGTGGTCACGCATCGCCGTTCTCCGGCGCGGCTTGCAGTGCGTAGCGGAAATCGCAGCGCTTGCCGCCCTGCATGATCGTGCTTGTGCGCGTGAGCGCGATGTCCGGCGCATAGCCCTGGATGAAAAAGCTGTCGCGCGCGCAGCTCAGCAGGTGCCCGATCTCGCCGAGTCCCATCGCGTGATACATCTCCGCGTAGCTGCAGCGATGTACGTCGTAGTCGTAGTGCGAGTCGTCCGCGCGCCGCACCTCGACGTCGAGCGCATCGTCCTTCTCCCACAGCACCTGCAGCGCGATGAACGACTTCACGCTCGTGCCGGCCGGCTCCTGCGCCGCGAACGTGCGGCCGGCGTCGACGGCCGCGCCGCGTACGGCTTCCGCGATCACGGCCTGCGCGCGCTCGGCGCCGAACTCGCGCTTCATGATCTCGTAGATCGGCTTGATGATTTCCGCTTCGATGCGGCGCCGCGCGAGGATCCCGAGGCGCGTGTCCTCGGGTGCGGCGGCGGATGTCTGGGTCGCTTCGGTCATGGGGATCGTCTCGATTTTTATCGCTGTTTCGTTGGCTGGGTTGCGGTGCGCGAACCGCCGAGCACGTCGACGACGGCCCACTTGCCGCCGCGCACCTGGTAGATCGTGAAGGCCGGATCCTTCAGGTTGCCTTCGCCGTCGAACGCAATCCGCCCCGTCACGCCGGCCCGGTCGATCGCACGCACCGCCGCGACCAGCTTCGCCGGCTGCGTCGTGCCGGCCTTCTGCGCGGCCGCGATCAGCGTGGCAGCCGCGTCGTACGCGAACGGCGCATGCAGTTCGATCGGGGCGCGAAAGCGTGCCTGGTATTGCGTGTCGAATGCCTTGCCGCCCGGCATCCGGTCGAGCGGCCGGCCCGGTTCGAGCGCCGTCACGCCGTCGCCGTCCTTGCCCGCGAGCGACAGGAAAGTCTGGCTCACGAAGCCGCCCGCACCGAGCAGCGGCGCGTTCACGCCGAGCTGGCGCATCCGGCGCGCGATCGGCGCGGCCTGCGCATCGAGACCGCCGAAGAACACGAGATCCGCGCGCTTGCCCTTGATCGCGGTCAGCACGCCGCTGAAGTCGGTCGTCTTGTCGTTCACGTACTGGCGATCGACGATCGCGCCGCCGTTCGCCTGCACGCCCTTGATGAACTGGTCGGCGAGCCCCGCGCCGAACGACGTGCGATCGTCGATCACCGCGATGCGCTTCGCCTTCAAAGCCTTCACCGCATACGCGCCGGTGATATTGCCGCCCGCATCGTCGTGACCCATGATCCGGAAGGCCGTTGCATAGCCCTGCTGCGTGTATTGATGGCCGGTGGACGCCGGCGCGATCTGCGGAATGCCCGCATCGCGGTAGACGCGCGACGCCGGCACGCTGCAGCCCGTGTTCCAGTGGCCGACCACGCCGATCACGTGCTGGTCGACGAGTTGCTGCGCGACCGCGACAGCCGTGCGCGGATCGGACTGGTCGTCGGCCGCGACGAGCTTGTAGACGACCGGCTTGCCGCCGATGGTCGGATGCTGCGCGTTCGCGTCGTCGATCGCGAGTTGCGCGCCGTTCTGCAGGTCCTTGCCGATCCGGGCGGACGGGCCCGTGAGCGGCGCGGCGAGACCGATCAGGATCGTCTGCGGCGCGGATTGCGAGAACGCGGGAACGGCGGCGACCAGGGCGGCCGCCGAGAAGGCAAGGCTGGCGGGAAGGAAAGCGATTTTCATGTGCGGGGGATCGGTGAATCGGATCAAAACATGAAAAATATTAAATATTCAGCATCCAAACCCCAAATACCCAATTGTTGGATGCTTATGCCGTTCTCTGCACATTAACCTATCACCCTGTAAATGAAGGACATTTTCATGTTGTCGCTTACCCTGACTTTTCTATAAAATTCGACACATGAAAAATATCGAACAATTACCGCACGATCCGCCGCTGCGCGCGGTGCGTGCGTTCGAAGCCTTCGCGCGCCTCGGGTCGGTCACCGCGGCGGCGGGCGAGCTCGACATCACGCCGTCGGCGGTCAGCCATCAGCTGCAGCTGCTCGAAGCGTTCATCCAGACGCCACTGACGGTGCGCGAGGGCCGGCTGCTGGCGCTCACCGACGAAGGCCGCGACTACTACCGCTCGATCAGCGCCGCGTTCTCGGTGCTGCGCAGCGCGACGCGCTTCGTGCGCGACCGCTCGTCGCTGCGGCAGATCACCGTCAGCCTGATTCCGCTGCTCGGCATCGGCTGGTTCATTCCGCGGCTGCACGCATTCCTGGCCGCCAACACGGACGTCGACGTGACGGTGCTGTACGCGCATCACCGCAACTACCGCAGCGACGCGTCGGACCTGTCGATCCGCTTCGGCACCGGCGACTGGCCCGGCTACCGCTGCGAGCGGCTGCTGCCGGGCGCGATGGTGCCGATGTGCAGCCCGTCGTTCCTGAAGCGCCACGGGCCGTTTCGCACGCCGGCCGATCTCGCGCGCGCGCCGCTCGTGCACGACGAGGATCGCAGCACGTGGGTCAACTGGCTGCAGGGCGCCGGCGTGCGGCATGTGTCGCATGCGGTGGGGCCGATGTTCGAGGACGGCCAGCTCACGCTGAGCGCCGCGCGCGCGGATCTCGGCGCGGCCTTGCTGCGCGCGCCGCTGGTCGAGCGCGAGCTGGCGAATGGCGAGCTCGTGAAGCTGTTCGATCATGCGCTCGACGACGGGCGCGATTACTACCTGTGCACGCGCGAAGATGCGGACATGCCGGACGGGGCGCGGAGGCTGGCGGAGTGGCTGAGGAAGATGGCGGGGATTTGAGCGGAGCGCCGTACCGATTCACTTGCTACTGTCTTGCAGACCGCTGCTCGGGTATATATGATATGCATATCATATATCGGAGGCTGTCATGGGCCGAATCCTGGTCGATCTGTCGGACGGCCAACTCGACGAGTTGGCCGTCATCGTCGAGACTCAACACCGTCCCCGCGCCGCGATCATCCGCGATGCGATCGATGCATACATTGCTCTGCACAAGCACCGGCACGCCGACGACGTCTTCGGTCTCTGGAAGGATCGCAAGGTTGACGGGCTCGCCTATCAGGAAGAACTGCGCTCGGAATGGTAAAAGCACTCTTCGACACCAATATCCTGATCGACTATCTGGGCGGCGTGGAATCCGCTCGCGCGGAACTGGGCCGTTACGACTATCGTGCGATCAGCGTGATCTCGTGGATGGAGGTCCTGGTCGGCACTTCCGTATCGGACGAAGCTCCGATCCGCGCATGGCTCTCGTCGTTCGATGTCATCGCGCTCGATGGCACGGTCGCGAATCGCGCCGTGACGATCCGCAAGGCGCGCCGCATCCGCTTGCCCAATGCGATCGTCTGGGCATCGGCCCAAGTGAACGGGCTGCTGCTCGTGTCACGCAACACGAAGGATTTTCCCGCCACCGAGCCTGGCATTCGCGTGCCTTATCAGATCTGAGCCGATGATCGCGGCGGCGTCCGCTCACCCCGCCGCACCCAATACGAACGCACGAAACGACGCATCCTGCGCCTGCGAGGCATGGCTGTGCGCGTCGACACCACCCGCCGCCCCCGCTCTCGCCCACATTCCACCGCCCCCACTCAACGCGTCAAAAGCGCCACTCCGCACCCCATCCAATCAAGGGCCGGAAGCAGATAGAAATTCCCGATGCCCCGGATTGAAACAAGCAATTTCACAAAGTCAGGGTGAACCCGGATACTGGCAACACTCCACTCACCACTGAAGCAAAGGAACTCTCCAGATGCCGATCATCAACACCCAAATCAAGCCGTTCAAGGCAACCGCTTACCACAACGGCGAATTCGTGCCCGTCTCGGAAGAGAACTTCAAGGGCAAGTGGTCCGTCGTCGTGTTCTACCCGGCCGACTTCACGTTCGTCTGCCCGACCGAGCTGGGCGACCTCGCCGACCGTTACGCGGAATTCCAGAAGCTGGGTGTCGAAATCTACGGCGTGTCGACCGACACGCACTTCACGCACAAGGCATGGCACGACACGTCGGACACGATCGGCAAGATCAAGTACCCGATGATCGGCGACCCGACGCTCACGCTGTCGCGCAACTTCGACGTGCTGATCGAGGAAGAAGGGATGGCCCTGCGCGGCACGTTCGTGATCAATCCGGAAGGCGAGATCAAGCTGTGCGAAATCCACGACAACGGCATCGGCCGCGACGCAGGCGAACTGCTGCGCAAGGTGCAGGCGGCGCAATACATCGCGGCGCACCCGGGTGAAGTGTGCCCGGCCAAGTGGACGCCGGGTGCGGAAACGCTGACCCCGTCGCTCGACCTGATCGGCAAGATCTGACGATCGCTCCGCGCGCCTCGCCCGAGGCGCGCGAGACGCACGAATACGGGCCGCCGCTGCGCGCGGCCCGCGCCCTCCTCCGGCACGACGTGCCCGACCAGAATCATTAATACGGAATCCGAAACGCCATGCTCGACGCCAATCTCAAGAACCAACTGAAAGCGTACCTCGAAAAGATCACGCGCCCGATCGAACTCGTCGCCTCGCTCGACGACAGCGCGAAATCGCAGGAACTGCTGGCGCTGCTGAACGAGATTGCGTCGCTGACGGATCGCGTGACCGTGGCCGAACGCCGCAACGACGCCGAGCGCAAGCCGTCGTTCTCGATCGGCGAGCCCGGCAAGCCGGCCGGCATCCGCTTCGCCGGCATCCCGATGGGCCATGAATTCACGTCGCTCGTGCTCGCATTGCTGCAGACGGGCGGCCACCCGATCAAGCTCGACGACGACGTGATCGACCAGATCCGCGCGCTCGACGGCGACTACGCATTCGAGACGTATTTCTCGCTGTCGTGCCAGAACTGCCCGGAAGTCGTGCAGGCGCTGAACGTGATGTCGCTGATCAACCCGCGCATCCGTCACGTCGCGATCGACGGCGCACTGTTCCAGGATGAAGTCGAGTCGCGCCAGATCATGGCCGTGCCGACGATGTTCCTGAACGGCGCTTCGTTCGGCCAGGGCCGCAGCAGCGTGAAGGAAATCCTCGCGAAAATCGATACGGGTGCGAGCGCACGCGCCGCGAAGTCGCTTGAGAACAAGCCGGTGTTCGATACGCTGATCGTCGGCGGCGGCCCGGCAGGCGCGGCCGCCGCCATCTACTCGGCGCGCAAGGGCATTGCGACGGGCGTCGTCGCCGAGCGTTTCGGCGGCCAGGTGCTCGACACGATGGCGATCGAGAACTTCGTGTCCGTGCAGGAAACCGAAGGGCCGAAATTCGCGACCGCGCTCGAACAGCACGTGAAGCAGTACGACGTCGACATCATGGACGTGCAGCGCGCCGACGCGCTGATTCCGGGCGACGTGCACCAGATCCGCCTCGCGAACGGCGCGGTGCTGAAGGCGAAGACGATCGTCCTGGCAACCGGCGCGCGCTGGCGCGAAATCAACGTGCCGGGCGAGCGCGAATACCGCAACCGCGGTGTCGCGTACTGCCCGCACTGCGACGGCCCGCTGTTCAAGGGCAAGCGCGTCGCAGTGGTCGGCGGCGGCAACTCGGGCGTCGAGGCCGCGATCGACCTCGCCGGCATCGTGAAGGAAGTCACGCTGGTCGAATACGGCGCGCAACTGCGCGCGGACGAAGTGCTGCAGCGCAAGCTGCGCAGCCTGCCGAACGTCACGATCGTCACGCAGGCGCAAACGACCGAGCTGACCGGCGACGGCAGCAAGCTGAACGGGCTCGTCTACAAGGATCTGCGCTCGGGCGACACACAGCGCATCGATCTCGAAGGCGTGTTCGTGCAGATCGGCCTCGTGCCGAACACCGAATGGCTGAAAGGCACGGTCGAACTGTCGAAGCACGGCGAGATCGTCGTCGATGCGCGCGGCGCGACGTCGATACCGGGCGTGTTCGCAGCCGGTGACGTGACGACGGTGCCGTTCAAGCAGATCGTGATCGCCGTGGGTGAAGGCGCGAAGGCATCGCTCGGCGCGTTCGACCACCTGATCCGGCAGGACGTTGCACCGGTAGCCGCCGCGCAGCCGCAGGCCGAAGAAGCGGTCGCCGCGTAACGCGCGTCAGCCGGCCGGCACCACCATTTGTCTCTCTTGGCCCCGCATGCTTTGGTCGGCGTGCGGGGCCCTTTTTATTCCGGAAGCGAAGGTGACTTGGTCGTGCCCGGGCTGCCGTTCGCGGGCGCCGCCGACGGTGGTGACTTGAAATTGCTCGACGACCTGACCAATTGCTCGGTCATCGCAGCAGCAACCGGATTTGCACCCGACGACGAACCGCCCTGCCGGGTCGAACCGCTGCTCGCCGACATCGACGAGATCGACGACATCGACGGCGGCGGCAACGACGGGTCGAGCTTCGCCGATTCCCTGACGAGTGCCGCCGTCTCCGGCGTTTCGGATTTCGTCGCCGCAGGCGCCGCGGCCGCGTGGCGTTCGAGGCCGTCGCGCTTGCGTGATGCGCGTTGCGTCACCTGCGCGGGTGCGACCGGCTGGACTGGTTTCGCAGCAGGCGGTGCGGCCGGCGGGGTCGAATCCTGCGCATCGACGGTCACGACATTGACCTTCGGCGGCGGTGCGCTCGGCTGCGCTTTCTCGCTGACGACGGGAACGGCGGGGACAGATGCGGGTGCGGCGCTGACACGCGCGGGGGCGGGTACAGGTGCGGCCGGTGCCGGCGGGTGCGGCGGAACGGCTGCCTGCTTCGATGCCGTATCGGCCTGGGCTGCCGGGGCTGCCGGGGCCGGCGGCGCGATGGTGCCCTGCACCGCGTGATCGTTGCCTGCGGGCGCCGCGGCAACGGGCGCGGCCGAATCGCCGATGCCGGCATCTTCGATCGCGCGGTGGTCCGCGCGCAGGAGCATCACGTAGGCAGTGCCGGCCGCGGCTACCAGGAGCCCACCGGCGATCATCAAGGTCTTGCGGGTACTCGTCATGCTTGCTCACCGATCATGTCGACGTGAACAAGCCATCATACGCGGCGATCGGCCGTCGATCCCGCATGAATACATTTGGTTGCATTGTGCCGGAACAGGCCGGCAACACGTTCGTCAGACGTATCGCCGCCCCTGCTCCTGCACGATCACCGCATGGCGATCACTCCGGAAACGGCAATTCGGTCTGCCCGTCCGCGCGCATGCCGAACGTGTTCAGCGTCATCGCGACGAGCGCGTAGTAGCCGAGCAATGCAACGAGATTCACGACGGTTTCGTGGCCGAAGCGCGCTTCCGCCCGTGCGAACGTCGCGTCGCTCACGCGCCGCGTGTCGTACAGTTCGCTCGCGAACGCATGGATCAACGCATCGTCGTCCGACTCGAATGCGGGTGCGACACCGCGCCGGATCGCGTCGGCCGTCGCGGCCGGCACGCCCGCATCGAGTGCGATCGGATGGTGGATGTGCCACTCGGCCTGCGAGCGCCAGCGCGCGGCCGTCACGAGAATCGCGAGTTCCGACAGGCGCAGCGGCAGGCCCGTGCGATAGCGGCAAAATGCACCGAGCTTCTGCGCGTGCTGAGCCAGTTCGGGGCTCGCGATCCAGCCGAGAAATGGCCCGTTCAGGTTGCCGCGCGGGCCACTGAGAATGTCGGCCAGCACGGCCTTCTGTGCATCGGTGGCCGATGCAGGATCGAATGGAGGCAGTCTGTTGGTCATGGCGAAGTCCGGACAAGGTTCGACGAATGCGGTCACGCGCCGGCCGACGCGAGCGCCGCGCCGATCGCGCCCGACAGCCGCTCGACGATCGTATCGATCTGCTGCGCAGTGCAAATGAACGGCGGCGCGACCAGGACGTGATCGCCGTGAACGCCGTCGATCGTCCCGCCCATCGGATACACCATCAAGCCGCGCTGCATCGCTTCGCGCTTGACCGCCGCGTGCAGCTTCAGCGCCGGATCGAACGTCGCCTTGCTGTCGCGATCACGCACGAGTTCGACGCCGACGAACAGCCCGCGTCCGCGCACGTCGCCGATATGCGGATGCGCGCCATAGTGCTCGCGCAACGACGCGCGCAGTTGCTCGCCGCGCGCCTTCACGTTGTCGAGCAGCTGCTCTTCGGCGATCACGCGCTGCACTTCGAGCGCGGCCGCGCATGCGGTTGCATGGCCGAGGTACGTGTGGCCGTGCTGGAAGAAACCCGAGCCGTCGACGATCGTCCGGTAGATGCGGTCGCTGACGAGCGTCGCGCCGATCGGCTGGTAGCCCGCGCCGAGCCCTTTCGCGATCGTCAGCAGGTCGGGCGCGACGCCGTCTTCATCGCATGCGTACAGGTAGCCCGTGCGTCCCATCCCCGACATGATCTCGTCGAGGATCAGCAGCACGCCGTACTTGTCGCACACGGCGCGAATCTTCTTCAGGTACGTGCGCACCGGCGGCACCGCGCCGGCCGTTGCGCCCACCACCGTCTCCGCGACGAACGCCGCGACGGTGTCCGCCCCGAGTTCGACGATCTTCTGCTCGAGCTCGTCCGCCAGGCGCTGCGCATACGCTTCGTCGGTTTCACCCGCCTGCTGGTCGCGGTATGCGAAGCACGGGCTCACGTGATGCGCGTCGATCAGCAGCGGCAGGAACGGCTCGCGCCGCCACGCATTGCCGCCGATCGCGAGCGCGCCGAGCGTGTTGCCGTGATAGCTCTGCCGCCGCGCGATGAAATGGCGGCGCTGCGGCTCTCCCTTCTCGACGAAATACTGGCGCGCGAGCTTCAGCGCGGCCTCGACCGCCTCGGAGCCGCCCGACACGAAATACACGTGTTCGAGGCCGGCCGGTGCGGTGTCGACGAGCCGGTCGGCCAGTTCCTCGGCCACGTCGGTCGTGAAGAACGACGTATGCGCGTACGCCAGCTGCTGCGCCTGCCGCTTGATCGCGTCGATCACGCGCTGGTTGCTGTGGCCGAGACACGAAACGGCCGCGCCGCCGCAAGCGTCGATATAGCGTTTGCCGGTCGAGTCGATGATCTCGATGCCGTCGCCTGCGACGGCGACGGGCAAGGTGGCGCGCGGAGCGCGATGGAAAACGGTCGTCATGCGTTGCCTCATGGATCAGGATGCGTCGTGCACACGTCCGGACGGCACGATGCGTGTCGCGAAACGCGGCGTGCCTTGCTGGTGAATGATGAAATCGATCGACGCCGCGCCGATCGCGAACACCGCCGTGGCCAGCGTGTTCTCGTCGTCGGGGTCGGCCGGATCGTCGCGATAGATCGGCAGCCCTTGCGGCGCGCGATCGCCGAGCACGCGCAACAGCGCGGCTTCGTCGATCGCATCGATGCCGGGCGTCAGCGAATCGACGCGGCGCTGGCGGTCGGCCGACGATTGCGTGACGATCTGCGCTTGCGCATCGCAGCCGGGATGCACGAGATGGTTCGCATGCCCTGCGAGCCGCGCGACGTCGATCACCGAACAGCGCGCGACGCTGGCCTCGATGCTCCAGAGCCGCGCATCGCCGGTCGCGCCGAGCGTGTGATGAAAGCCGCTCGCGCGCGCATGACCGCGCAGCACGTCAGCCGCCGCGTCGAGCGACGTCGCATCGAGCACGGCGCGCGCAAGGATCATGCGCGGCACGCCCGGCGCAGGTGCGCGGATCCGCAGGTTGTTGATCGCCTGCGCGACGCCCGCGCGGTTTGCGGCAAAGGTATGGCCGGGCAGCGAACCGGGGTAGTAGAAGCTGATGAAGCCCGGCTTGCCCGCCGGCCGCACGTCGACGAGCAGGCAGCGCTCGCGCAGGAACGGATCGCCGTCCTCGTTGTGCGCGATCCAGCGCATGCCGGCCGCGTCGCGCGCGGCGAGCGTCGTGCAACCGTCCGGCGCGTGGTGGATCAGCTCGCCGCGGCAGTTCCACAGAAAGATGTCCTCGGCCGGCCAGCCGACGCCCGCCGCGATCCCGTCCAGTTCCGCGACGAGATCGGGATACGCGGCCAGCGCGGCCTGCCGCAGTGCAGCGACGAACGGATCGCCGCGCCAGCGGCGCACGGCCTGCCACGCGCTGCTCTGCTGCATATATGCGTCGAACACGGGGCGGGCGAGCTCGCCGAGGCGCATGCCGATGTCGAACGGCGTGCCGGCGATGACGGGGGAAAGGGAAAGCGGCATGTCGGAAGTATCGGTTTCGTTCAGGACACGTGTTTCAGGAATTCCTTCAGGCGCGGGGTCGGCGGCCGGTCGATCAGGTCGACCGGATGGCCGTCCTCGGCGATCCCGCCCTGATCCATGAACAGCAGGCGCGTGCCGACCCGTTTCGCAAAGCCGATCTCGTGCGTGACGACGATCATCGTCATCCCTTCGGTCGCGAGATCCTGCATCACTTTCAGCACTTCGTGGCGCAATTCCGGATCGAGCGCCGAGGTCGGCTCGTCGAACAGCATCAGCCGCGGCCGGATCGCGAGCGCGCGTGCAATCGCGACGCGTTGCTGCTGGCCGCCCGACAGCTCCGACGGGTAGTGATTCGCGCGCGATTCGAGGCCAACCTTGTCGAGCAGCGCCATCGCCTGGTCGCGTGCGTCGGCACGCGATGCGCCGCGCACCTGGGTCGGCCCGAACATCACGTTCTCGAGCGCGGTCATTTGCGGAAACAGGTTGAACTGCTGGAACACCATGCCGGCTTCGAGCCGGATGTTGCGGATCGTCGTCGCGTTGCCGCGCACGCTCTGGCCGTCGACGAGCAGCTCGCCGCCGGTGATTTTCTCGAGCGCGTTGATACAGCGCAGCATCGTCGACTTGCCCGAGCCGGACGGGCCGATCACGACGACCACCTCGCCTGCGTCGATCTTCAGGTCGATGTGCTTCAGCACCGGCACGTGGCCGAAGCTCTTCGACACGTTCTGGAATTCGATCATGCTCACAGGATCCTCATGCGCTTTTCGACGAGCCGCAGCGTCAGCGTCATCGCGCCGGTCAGCAACAGGTAGATGACAGCC
Organism: Burkholderia puraquae; assembly: GCF_002099195.1. Lineage (GTDB taxonomy): Bacteria > Pseudomonadota > Gammaproteobacteria > Burkholderiales > Burkholderiaceae > Burkholderia > Burkholderia puraquae. Next base: position 952,051 of record NZ_NBYX01000001.1, read on the forward strand.
ACGGCGGTCCAGATCTCGACCGCCTGGAAATTGCCCGCGATGATTTCCTGTCCCTTGCGCGTCAGTTCGCCGACACCGATCACGATGAACAGCGACGTATCCTTCAGGCTCACGATGCACTGGTTGCCGAGCGGCGGAATCAGCCGCCGGAACGCCAGCGGACCGACCACCTTCAGCAGCACGCGCGGCATCGACAACCCCATCGCGAGCCCCGCTTCCGTCAGCCCCTTCGGGATCGACAACAGCGCGCCGCGCACCACTTCCGCGAGATACGCGCCGGAATTCACCGTGATCGCGATGATCGCGGCCGTCAGGCCGTCGATGCGGATATGCGCGAGCAGCGGCAACGCGAAGTACAGAAACATTACCTGCACGACGATCGGCGTGCCGCGGATCAATTCAATATAAACCTGTGCAAGCACGTTCATCGCCTTCGGCCCGTATGCGCGAAACATGCCCGCGATCATCCCGACGATGAAGCCGCCCACCAGCCCGAACAATGCGATGAACACCGTCAACCGGACCCCGTCCATCAGGTCCGGCAACGCCGCCCAGATCGCCGACCAATCGAAATTCACTTGTCGCTCCCCGTTCGATTCAAGACCGGCACGGCCGCCCGGCCGCGCGCTGTTGCGGCGTCGCGCTCACATCTTCGGCGGCTCGGCACCGAACCACTTCTTGTAGATCTGCGCGTAACGGCCATCGGCCCGGATCTTCACGAGCGACGCGTTGACCTTCGGCACGAGCTGGCTGCCCTTCGGGAAGCCGATCCCGTACTTGTCGCCGCTGACCGGCTGGCCCGCGACCTTCACCTTGCCCTTGCCCTCGTTGTTCACGAAGAACAGCACGTTCGGCGTGTCGTGCATCGCCGCGTCGACGCGGCCAGCTTCGAGCGCGAGGTAGGCCTGGTCGATGTTCGGGAACTGGCGGATTTCCTTTGGCTTCAGGTGCGCCTTGATCCAGTCGATCGTCGCAGTACCTGTTTTCGCGGCGATCACCTTGCCGTTCAGGTCGTCGATCGACCCGATCGTCGTATTGCCGGTCTGCACCATCGCCGCGAGGCCGCTGTCGTAGTACGGCGCGGAGAAGTCGATCGCCTTCTTGCGCGCCTCCTTGATCGTCATGCCCGACAGCGCGACATCGATGTTCTGCGTCTGCAGCGCCGGGATCAGGCCCGCGAAATCCATCGGCTGGATCGTGTATTTCCAGCCCTGGTCCTTCGCGATCTCTGCCCACAGGTCGAGATCGAAGCCGACGTACTTGTCGCCCTGCTTGAACTCGAACGGCATGAACGACGTGTCGGTCCCGACGACGAGCGTCCTGGTATCCGCGTGCGCGATGCTTGCGCCGAGCGCGGCAACGACCGCGACGGCTGTCAGGAAGGAACGGCGACTCATGGTTTCTCTCCGCATGATTGAGCGATGTGACCGGCCAGCCGGCCGGCGGGAACGACGACAGCAAGCCGCACCGCAACATGCGATGTTGAATTAGACCTTAGTGCAACAAGTGTTGTCAATGGCGATACTACGACAACAAAAAAAGGCGCAACGGATAAATGCATCGAGACAAACCCGGGAGCGCGGGACGGGTCAATCGGAGGAAAGGGCGTGCGGCCCGGGGCGGACCGCCCGGGCCGGCCGATGGCGGCGCCTGGGAAGCGGTTGACGGTGAAGGGCCCGGACGGGCAGGTTTGCCGTCCCGGGCATCGCGCGCAAGTGGAGGATGACGGCGCGACGGCGCGGACAATCGCCGCCGTCCGCGCGCTCGTTCGCGTGGATCGTCGGCAATTCGACGTGCGCCGCGCCGGGGCGGCTGCCTCCGCGATGCCGACAACCGCCGGCGCGGCGCAACGAATGTTGCGGAATGCGCGCGGAGCCGCCGGCCGGCCGCGCGCCGATGCCGCGTCGGCTAGGCCGCCACCCCGCTCGCTTGATGCGACACGAGCCGCGCATACGCGCCCTGCCGCGCCATCAGATCCGCATGACATCCGGCCTCGATCACGCTGCCGTGCTCCATCACGAGGATCAGGTCGGCATTGCGCACGGTCGACAGCCGGTGCGCGATGATGATCGACGTGCGTTGCGTCATCAGGTCTTCCAGCGCCGCGCGGATCTGCTGCTCGCTGATCGTGTCCAGATGGGACGTCGCTTCGTCGAGGATCAGTACGGGCGCATCCTTCAGGAACGCGCGCGCAATCGCGACGCGCTGGCGCTGGCCGCCCGACAGTTGCACGCCGCGCTCGCCGACGCGCGTCGCGAGCCCGTCCGGCAGCCGCGCGACGAATTCGCCGAGCGCCGCATGGTCGATCGCGCGCTGCACGTCCGCGTCGGACGCGCCGTTCGCGGCGAGCCGGATGTTCGCTTCGAGCGTGTCGTTGAACAGGTAGGTATCCTGCGCAACCAGCGCGATGTGCTGCCGCAGGTCGTCGAGGCGCAGGTCGCGCAGATCGACGCCGCCAAGCGTCACGCGGCCCTGCTGCGGATCCCAGAAGCGCAGCAGCAGGCTCGCGACCGTCGACTTGCCGGCCCCCGACACACCGACCAGCGCGACCGTGCTGCCCGGCGGCACCTCGAAGCTCACGCGGTCGATCGCGGGCACGCTGCGGCCCGGATACGTGAAGGACGTGGCTTCGAAACGCACCGCCGGATTGGCGGGCATCGCGTGCGTGCCGTCCGTCACGGCAACGGGCTCCTTCTCCAGCGCGCGCACACGGCGCGTCGATGCGATCGTGTCGGCGAGCTGGCGCGCGACCTGGCCGATTTCGGCCACCGGCATGAAAGCGGCCACCGCAACCAGCACCAGCAGCGGCAACGACTCGCGCGGAAACCAGCCGTGCGCGCACAGCAGCGCGCCCAGCGCCGCGACGGTCAGCCCGCCGAGCCCGCTCGCGATTTCCAGTGCGGCGCTCTGCGCCGACAGGTCGTCGAGCAGCGCCGCGCGCTGCTTGCGGTACGCATCGACTTCGGCCACGAACGCTGCGCGCCGGCGCGCGACGGCCTGGAACGCGGTCAGCTCCGCGAGCCCCTGGATCGTTTCGGTCAGGTGCGCGCCGAGCTGGCCGAGCGCTTCGCGCGCGCCGGTGCCGAGCCGGTCGACCTCGCGCCGCGCCAGCACCGGCGCAAGCCCGGCCCACAACAGGAACGGCAGCAGCACGAGCGCGAGCGGCCACGCGACCGATGCGAGCAGCACCAGCACGGCGGCCGGCACGAGCACCGCGACGAATGCGGGTGCCAGCGTGTGCGCATAGAAATATTCGACGGTCTCGACGTCCTGCGTCGCGAGCGACACGAGATCGCCGGAACGGCGGCGCAGCAGGCCGGCCGGTGCGAGGCGTTCGAGCGTCGCGAACAGCGCGATGCGCATTTCCGCGAGCAGCCGGTACGCCATGTCGTGCGCAAGCCACGATTCGAGCCAGTGCAGCACGGCCGCCACCGGCGCGATCACGAGCAGTGCAGTGACGAGTGCCGGGCTCACATGGCCGCCCGGCACCGCACCGACCACCAGTGCGCCGATCACGCCGACACCGATGAACGCAAGCACGCGACCGATCCCGAACAGCACCGTCAGCACGACCTTGCCCGTCCACGGACGCACGAACCGCAGCAGCGTCTGCAGGGTTTCCGGCCAGCCGATCGTCGCGGCATCGTCGTTCAGCGGCCGCACCTGCGGGCCCGACGACGCGCGCGCGGTCGCACCGGCCGCCGGCGCTGCGCCGACCGATTCGGCGACCGCCTCCAGTTGCGGCCCCATCAGCCGGCGATACGGGCCGTCACGTGCAATCAGCGCCGCGTGCGTGCCCTCGTCGACCACCTGCCCCTGGTCGAGCACCAGGATGCGGTCGGCACCGATCACGCTGGACAGCCGGTGCGCGAGCACGAGCGTGGTCCGCCCGCGCGTGAGCCGGTCGAGCGCCTGCTGGATCAGCGCTTCGTTCTCCGCGTCGACCGACGACAGCGCCTCGTCGAGCAGCAGGATCGGCGCATCGCGCAGCAGCGCGCGGGCAATCGCGAGGCGCTGGCGCTGGCCGCCCGACAGCATGAGGCCGCGTTCGCCGATGCGCGTCGCGTAGCCGTCGGGCAGCGCCGAGATGAAGTCGTGTGCGTTGGCGGCACGCGCGGCGGCGATCATGTCCGCATCGCTCGCGTCGGGGCGGCCGAGCTTCAGGTTGTCGGCCACGCTGCCGTCGAACAGCGTCGCATCCTGCGCGACGACCGCGATCATCTCGCGCACCTGGCCCGCATCGAGCGTGCGCACGTCGTGGCCGCCGATGCGGATCGCGCCGCCCTGCGCATCGTGCTGGCGCAGCAGCAGGCGCACGATGGTCGACTTGCCCGCGCCGCTCGGCCCGACGATCGCCACCGTCTCGCCTTCGCGAACCGAGAAGCTCAGCGCCGCATGCGCGTCCGCGCGGCGCCCCGGATACGCGAAGCTGACGGCGTCGAATGCGATCTCCGGCCGCAGGCCCGGCACGCGCGGCGCATCGTTGGCCGGCGCGTGGCTATCGGCGTCGAGCAGCGCGTGGATCGCATTCGCCGCCGACTGGCCGATCATCCCCTGGTGCAACACGGAACGCAGGTCGCGCAGCGGCCGGAAGATCTCGCTGCCGGCCATCAGCACGATCAGCAGCGCCTCGAGGCTCATGTCGCCGTGCCGCACGCGCCACGCGCCGACCGCGATCGCGGCGGCCGCGCCGAGGCCGGTGCCGAGATCGGTAAAGAGCCGCGTCAGCAGGCCGAGCGCGAGCACCCAGAACGTGCTGTCGGACAGCGCGCGCGCCTTCGCGGCCAGCTTCGCGCCGAACGCCGTGCTTTGCCCGAACGCCTTCAGCGTCGGCAGGCCTTGCACCGCGTCGAGAAATTCCTCGCCGAACGCCTTGAACGCGGCCGAGCGCGCGAGCGCCGCGCGCTTGTCGGCGCGATGCACGAGTTGCGGCAGCGCGAGCGTGACGAGCGCCGCGACCAGCAGGATCGCGGCCGTCGGCACGTCCCACCACGCGAGTACCGCGAAGATCATCACCGGCGCGCAGGCGGCGATCACGAGCTGCGGCAGGTAGGTGCCGAAAAAGGTCTGCAATTGCTCGACGCCGTCGACGATGGCGAGCATCACGCCGCCCGTGCGTTCGCCGCTGAACCAGGCGGGGCCGAGCGCGGCGATCCGGTCGAACAGCCGCGCGCGCAGCGTGGCCTGCACGCGCCCGGCCGTGTGCTGCGCGAGCACCGTGCGGCGATGGTCGAGCCATGCGCGCAGGAGCACGCAGGCCGCCGTCGCAACGACGGCTTCGCCGATGCTGCGCGCCGGCGCGCCGGAAAAGACCAGCGCCAGCACGCGGCCGAGAAACACGAAGCGCAGGATGCCGACACCCATCGCGAGCAGGCCGAGCGCGACGGCCGCGGCGACCCGCCAGCGCAGTCCCGCCATCATTGCCCATAGTCGTCGGTCGAAATACATGAATGAGGCCCTCCGGTAGTGTCCGATTACGTTGTTTTCTTGACCGGATCGAGGCTACCCGCGCGGCCCGCGCGCGGCAAAAGATGATTTTTCAACGGGTGTTGAGTCAACTACAATACCCCGCATGTCGCACCTCCCTCCCCTTGGCGCATTGCGGGCTTTCGAGGCGGCCGTCCGCCTCGGCGGGTTCGCGCGCGCGGCAGTCGAGCTGAACGTATCGACGAGCGCGGTCAGTCACCAGATCCGCGCGCTCGAGGAATCGCTCGGCGCGCGCCTGCTCGAACGCAGCACGGGGCTCGGCGGCATCAGCCTCACGCCGGACGGCGCGCGCCTGCTGCCGGCTGTCAGCGATGCGCTGTCGCGCCTGACCGACGCCTGCGCCGAGATTCGCGGCACCGCAAAACGGCTGACGGTATCCGCCAACGCACCGTTTTCGGCAATGTGGCTTGCGCGCCGCCTCGCGGAATTCTCGTCGCTTCATCCCGAAACGCCGCTGCATGCCGTCGTGCTCGACGACGAACCGGATTTCGCGCGCAGCGGCGTCGATCTGGCGATCGTGCACGTGCCCGCGCACCGGTCGCAGCCCGACGACGATGTGCTGATGCGAGAGACGGTGTTCCCGGTCTGCAGCCCCGAACTGTTTCCGTACGCTTCGGGGAATGTGTGCCGCTCGCGGCTATTGCAGGAAATGCACGAGAACAGCCCCGAGATCGACTGGCGCAATTGGGCCTCGGCATTCGGCTTGCCGGACGACTTCGAGACGAAGATCGTCCGTTACAGCAGCTTCAGCCAGGTGATCGGTGCGGCGGTCGGCGGCGCGGGCATCGCGCTCGGCCGCATGCCGCTGATCGAGCCCGAGCTGCGCAGCGGGCGCCTGGTGCCGTTGAAGCCGGGCCTCGAACGCGCCGCGTCGTGGCGCTTCGTGCTGCGCCGCAATCCGTCGACGCGGCACCGGCTGCTCGATCCGCTGGTCGCGCTGCTGCGCCGCGAAGCGGAAGCGGAATCAACGCCGGTTGCAGGCCCGATCGTTGCGCCCGCATCCAACGACAGTCTCCTGCGCGGCACGGGCGGCGCGACCGGCAAGTAACGCGACGGCCTCGCCCGCACACGCCGCTTACGGCGCAGCGAAGAACAGCGCGACCACGCACGCCATCCCGCCAAACCACACGAGCGAACGCAGCGACGCCCAGTTCAACAGGTACATCAGCGTATAAGCGACGCGGATCGCGACGAACGCCATCGCAAGCTGGTCGACGCGATGCACGTTCGCGCCGTTGTGCCACGCCACCACCAGCGCGGCCGTAAACAGCGCGAGCGCCTCCCACGCGTTCTGGTGCGCGGCCTGCGCCCGCGCGCGCCAGCCTTCGAGCTTTGCCAGATAATCGCGCGGCGCGCGGTTGTCGTAGCCCTTGCGGGCCTTCGCGAGAAACGTCATCGGGAACGGCAACAGCGCCACGATGAACAGGCACAGCTGGGACGTCGTCATCAAAAGTCTCCTCCTTTATGATTACATTGATCAATGACAAGATCGCCGAGAGCTTAGCATTGCGTCGCGCCGTGCGGGCACCGGTTTTCTAGACAGGAGACTCGGCTGCACGGCCCGCCGATAGCCGTAGCCAGCCTGGTTCGACACCAAAATTTCCACCAAATCGTCGACAAATACGTTAATTAAAACTGGTCGAACACCAATAAGATAGCGTTCAACACTGGCTTGGCGCGTTGTCGCGCCAGGCTGCCGAACCCGCGCCGCCGCGCGCGCCGAACGACATCCGACCCGAGACATCGTCATGCCCCGCCCCATCGTCGCCCATATCCGCCCTGACGCCGTCCGCCACAACCTCGACTTCATCCGCCGCACCGCCGCGCAATCGCGCGTATGGGCCGTGGTCAAGGCGAACGCGTACGGCCACGGCATCGAGCGGATCTACCCGGGCCTCGCGGCCGCCGACGGCATCGCGCTGCTCGATTTCGACGAAGCCGTACGCGTGCGCGAGCTCGGCTGGGACAAGCCCGTGCTGCTGCTCGAAGGGATCTTCGAGCCGGCCGATGTCGAGCTGGCCGATCGTCACCGGCTGACGGTGGCCGTGCACTGCGACGAGCAGCTCGACCTGCTGGTCGCGGCAAAGCCGCAGCAGCCGATCGACATCCAGCTCAAGATGAACTCCGGGATGAACCGGCTCGGCTACCGCCCTGCCGCTTTCCGTGCCGCGTGGGAGCGCGCGGCCAGCGCGCCGTCGATCGGCAAGATCACGCTGATGATGCATTTCGCGAACGCCGACGAAGGCGAAGCCGACTGGCAGCTCGAGCAGTTCGATGCGGCCACGGCGGGGATTCCGGGTGAGCGCTCGACGTCGAATTCGGCAGCCGTGCTGTGGCATCCGCACGCACACCACGACTGGGTGCGGCCCGGCACGATCCTGTATGGCGCGTCGCCGACGGGTGCGTCGCGGGATATCGCCGACACGCCGCTGATGGCTGCGATGACGCTGACGAGCAGGATCATCGGCGTGCAGACGCTGTCGCCGGACGAAACCGTCGGCTATGGCCGCCGCTTCACGGCCGACCGGCCGATGCGGATCGGCGTCGTCGCGTGCGGCTATGCGGACGGCTATCCGCGCCACGCACCGACCGGCACGCCGATCGCGGTGGACGGCGTGATGACGCGCGTCGTCGGCCGCGTGTCGATGGACATGCTGACCGTCGACCTGACGCCGTGCCCGAACGCGGGCATCGGGTCGAGTGTCGAGCTGTGGGGCGACCAGGTGAAGGTGGATGACGTGGCGCAAGCCAGCGGCACGATCGGTTATGAGCTGATGTGCGCACTCGCGCGCCGCGTGCCGGTGGTGATCGTGCCGCCTGGTGTGTCGAGCGAACAGCCGGCGTTGCGCACCGGGAGCGACGGGCGCTAAGCAGCGTCAATACGGCGGCATACTGATGCGTCGCCTGACGTGCTGCTTCGGTTGCGGGCCGCCTCGGGCGGCCCGTTTGCTTTGCGGTGTGCGGGAAAGGCGTGGGTGACGGCCCTTCCGAGCCGCTCCCCCCTTCCACCACGCACTACGAACGCCACGTCGGCTTGCGCTTCTCGAGGAACGCGTCGATCCCTTCGCCCGCATCCTCTTCCATCATGTTGCGCGCCATCACGTCGCCCGCATACGCATAGGCTTCGTCGAGCGGCAACTCGCGCTGACGATAGAACATCTGCTTGCCGAACCGCACCGCGGCCGGGCTCTTCGCGACGATCTCGGCGACCTTGCGTGCGACGGCCGCATCGAGCGCATCCTCGGGCACGGCCTCGTTGACGAGCCCCCAAGCGGCGGCCGTCGCCGCATCGACGAAGCGCCCGGTCACGAGCATGTCGAACGCGCGCTTCGCCGTGACGTTTCGGCTCAACGCAACGGCCGGCGTCGAACAGAACAGCCCGACGTTGATGCCCGATACCGCGAAACGTGCGGTATCGGCCGCGATCGCCAGATCGCTCGCGGCGACGAGCTGGCAACCGGCCGCCGTCGCAATGCCGTGCACGCGCGCGATCACCGGCACCGGCAACGCGCGCATCGCGAGCATCACGCGGCTGCACTGCGCGAACAGCGTGCGGTAATAATCGAGCTCGGGCTTGCTGCGCATCTGCCGCAGGTCGTGGCCCGCGCAGAACGCCTTGCCTTCGGCGGCCAGCACGACGCAGCGCACGTGCGGATCCGCGGCGAGCGACGCAAACGCGTCGTGCAGGCTCGCGAGCATCGCCTCGGATAACGCGTTGAACTGCTGCGGACGATTCAGCCGCAGCGTGACGACGCCGTCGCGCGCGTCGCGCAGCAGGATCGGCTCGGCAGTCTCTTGATCGGGTTCCATGATGTTCCGCTCGACGGGGTTCGGCAGGATGACGGTGAAATGGTCCTCCACATTGCCCGCGACGTCCAGCCGCGGTGCGGCGGCGCTCAATCGCGCGTGCGCCGTTCGCGCCGCGCGCGCAGGCCCGAGCGCAACTGCGCCGCACCGCCCAGGAAAAACGCGCTGCCCATCCCGGCCAGGAACAGCGCGTCGCCCCAGATCGCGCCAAACGTGTTCAGCCGCGCGGTCATCGACGGCGCATCGGCCGCATAGCGCACCTCGACCGCCGCGCCGTCCTCGACGCTGACCGCTCCGCCCTGCGGATATTCGACATGCTCGCCCGCCCGCGTGGTGAACGCGACCTCCGGATGATGCCGGCCGGCGTTCAGCTTGACGACGCGGCCCGGCACGACGATCGACGTGCGCAGGAATTCGCGCGTCCACTGCACGTTGAAGCCCGCACCGATCAGCAGGCACGTACCCAGCGCGATGAAAACGATGCCTTTCGGGATCTGCATGGCGAGGTGCCGCGCGTCGGTGCGGTCGCGGCCGGAGGCCCGGTCGATGCCCATCGGAAGATGCCCCGTTGCTGGTTGTGGTGGTTGCCGGGCGCGATACGCTCGGCGTCGTGCAGATTACGGGCATCCCGGCCGACTGTAAATTGCGCGGCGTGCCGACACACATCGGGCGGCTGCCGTGCGTCAGGTCGACGAAGCCGATCCGGTGCGTCCGGCCCGCCGCGGAATGTCAAACGCGCGAACGCGCGTCTGCCGCATCGGCACGCGCCTTCAACGCCGCCCACGCAGCGCTCGCATAAACGGCCGCGCTGACCGCGGCAACGGCCCAGAGCGCCGACGCCCGCTGCGGCAGCAACATCGTCGCCGCACCGGCGATGGCGACCCCGAGCAGGCTCCCGGCCTGCCGCGCCGCATTGAGAAACCCCGACGCCACGCCGGCCGCGTCCGCCGGCACCTGGTCGAGCACCGTCGCGATCATCGGCGCCACGGACAGCGCGGTGCCCATACCGAACGCCGCCATCGCCGCCCACGTCACGAGCCACGGCGCGTGCAGCGCGAGCGCGGCGGCCAGCGCCGGTGCGGCGAGCGTCGCCAGCCCCAGGCCGCCCGACATCAGCCAGGCCGGATCGGTCCGCCCGAGCAGCTTGCCGGACAGCACGTTGCCGAGCGACAGGCTCAGCGCGAGCGGCAGCAGCGTCAGGCCGGTCTGCCGCGCATTCAGGCCGACGCTGCCGTGCAGATAGAGGCTCAGCACGAACAACAGGCCGAAGTAGCCGACATAGACGAGGCTGCCCATCAGGTTCATCGCGACGAACACGCGATTGCGAAACCACGCGAGCGGCACCATCGGCTCGGCGACGCGCCGTTCGACGACGATCAGCACGAGCGCCGCGAGCGCGGCAGCCAGCAACGCGGCCCGGACTTCCGGCGCCGCGAAGCCACGCGTCGGCAACTCGATCGCGGCAAAGCACAGCGCGCCGAGCGCCGCCGCGCCGGTGAGCTGGCCGGCCCAGTCGAACCGGCGCGCCTGACGCAACGCCGGCGCACGCACGAGCAGCGCCGCCCCCGCGAACGCGGCCGCGCCGGTCGGCACGTTGACGAGGAACGCGCTGCGCCAGCCGAAGTCCTCCACCAGGACTCCGCCGAGCACCGGCCCGATGGACGCCGCAACCGACGCGATGCCGGCCCACACGGCAATCGCGCGCGCCCGCTCGGCCGGCACGTCGAAGGTGCTGCGCACGATCGCGAGCGACGCGGGCAGAAAGAGCGCCGCGCCCACGCCCTGCGCGAATCGTGCGGCCACGAGCATCGTCACCGACGGCGCGAGGCCGCAGGCCGCCGACGCGCCGATGAACAGCGCCAGCCCCGCCAGATAGACGCGCCGCGCGCCGAACCGGTCGGACGCCGTGCCGCCCGCGAGGATCAGCACGGCGAAGCTGAACGTATAGGCATCGACGATCCATGCGAGCCCCGCGACCGACGCGCCGAGGCTCGCGCGCATCGCCGGCAGCGCGACGTTGACGATCGTCGTATCGAGCACCGCCATGAACATCCCGATCGCGACGAGCGCGAGCGTCAGGTGGCGCCCCCGCGCGGTCGAGCGGACGGCCGCCGTCACGGGCATGGCGGCTGAAACGGAAACGGAAGCTGAAACGGAGGCGGACTGGCACTCGCTCATGAGAACTCCTGGTCGATCCCGGGAGTCTAGAAACTGCGCGACATGCAGAAAAGTGGTAATTTCGCATTTCCCCGATGCAGAATTGCATCATCACTTTCCGTACCGGCCCCCACCATGAACTGGGACAACGCCCGCTACTTCCTGGCCCTGGCGCGCACCGGCACGCTGCGCGCCGCCGCGGCTCGGCTGAACGTCGACCAGGCGACGGTGGGCCGCCGCATCGCCGCGCTGGAGGACGAGCTGGCCGCGCGCCTGTTCCTGCGCACGCCGACGCTGTACGTGCTGACGACCGCGGGCGAAGCGCTGCTCGAGCCCGCCGAGACGATGGAACACGCGTCGCTGACGATCGAGCGGCGCGTCATGGGGCTCGACGACCAGTTGTGCGGCTCCGTTCGCATCGCCACGACCGACACGCTCGGCAAGCGCTTCGTGATCCCCGCCATCGCCCGTCTGCGACACCGGCATCCCGGTATCGACGTGGTCTGCGTGACGTCCGCGGAAATCGCCAATCTCACGCGCCGCGAGGCGGACCTCGCGATTCGCACGCTGCGGCCGGAATCGCCGGACCTGATCGTCAGGCGGCTCGGGCATCTGGAAACCGGTATCTACGCGTCGCGCGGCTACCTGGCCGAACGCGGCGAGCCGGCGCCGGGCAGCGCGTTCGACGGGCACGACCTCGTGATGTACCAGCAGCCGGTGGTTCCGACGATGTGGGACGCGCTGTGCGGCGAGTCGACGTCGCGCGGCCACGTGATGTTCCAGACCTCGTCGACGATGATGCTGGTCGAAGCCGCGCTCGCGGGGCTCGGCGTCGCGGAACTGCCCTGCTTTCGCGCCGACGCCGAACCGCAGCTCGTGCGGCTCATGCCGCAACGCTGCAATTACTTCGACGTCTGGCTCGTCGCGCATGCGGACCTCTACAAGACCGCGCGGCTCCAGGCCGTGATCGAGGCCGTCGTCGACGAATTCGCGGCTGCCGGCGCGTCGCCCGCGTGACGCCCGGCCCGCCGGCCGCGCTCAACCCGCGAGTTTCTTCAGCGCGTCGAGCACCGCGTCGCCCTTGAACGGCTTCACGATCCAGCCCTTCACGCCGGCGGCCTTGCCGCGCTCCTTCATCGCCGGGCTGCTTTCGGTCGTCAGCATCACGACGTTGACCGTCGAGTTCGCCAGTTCGCCCCGGATCTTCTCGACCATCGTCAGGCCGTCCATGTTCGGCATGTTCACGTCGCTGATCACGAGGCGCACGCCGGGCGTCGCCTGGAGCTTCGCGAGCCCGTCCTTGCCGTCGACGGCCGTCGCAACGTCGAGCCCGTGATTGCGCAGGAAGCCCGCGACCTCGTCGCGCACCGTGCCCGAATCGTCGACCACCAGAATCTTTGCCATGTCGTATTCCCCTTCCTTCCCTTGTTGCTGACTTCAATAGTCAAAACAGTTCGAGTTCACCCGATTCGACCATCGGCCCCACGTCCTGCACCGATTCGCGAAAATCCTCCGGCGACCAGCTCAGGCTGAACACGAAGCGCTGGTCGAGACAGACCGAGCGCCCCGATGCCGGGTCGGTCATCCGGTACTTGAAGCAGAGCTGCGGGCAGTCGCCGCCGAACGAAATGAACTTCTGCTTGTGATTGACGACGAGCGGCACCTGCACCGGATGGCGCGCCAGTGCCTCGGCGTCGCCGAGATAGCGGTTCTTGAACGCACCCCACACGAGGTTGGTCAGCTCGCCGAGCACACTGTTCACGTCGCGGAAATCCGGCGCGCGGCCGGCGTCGCGCGTGCCGCCGAGCATGTCGAGCAGCGGCTGCTCGCTCGTCTGCAGCAGCATGTAGCCGCGGCACCACGCGCTTTCGAGCGCGATCAGGCTGAACACTTCGCCGAAGATGATCTGGTCGCGCACGATGCACGGCGTTTCGTGCTCGATCGTCATGCCCGGGAACAGGCTGTCGATGCGCGCCTCGGTGATCTCCGAGATGCCGCGCACGAGTGCGTTCGGATAGTCGCGGCCGAACAGGTATTCGTCGATCGCCCGCTTGAGCGGCGTCATGTCGTCCGCGACGTAGGCCGCGCATGCAACGCGCGCGAGCGCCTCGGGCAGCCCGTCGCGCGATGCGAGCGATTGGCGGCGCAGGATGATCGGCAGCTCGGGGCGCAGCGCATCGATCTGCGTCGCGATGATCGCGCTTTCGGCCGGCGAGCCGCCGTAATCCTCGGCCAGCAGGATCGCGCCGAGGTCGATGTTCGAGCGCAGCACCTTCAGCAGCCGGTTGCGCCGCACGGTCAGGCCAACCAGGTTGTGCTCGTCGCAGAAACGCTTGATCGCGTCGGCATGCGCGCGGCTGTCGTCGAGCACGAGCACCTTGCTGACGGGTTTATCCAGGGTCATCTCAAGGAATCCTCGTGGTCGGTCAGAACAGTTCGAGCTCGCCGCCGGTTTCCATCACGGCCGTTTCCGGCACATGGAAATCGACCGGCGCATTCGCGCACACGCACAACGTCGCACCGACCCGCACGTCGCCGTCGAGCGTCAGGTCGTAGGCGGCCACGTGATCGGGCGCCAGCGCGGGCAGGTAGTCGATGCTCGATCCGCTCAGCAGACAAGGCGTCGACATCCCCAGGTCGGGAAACGGCACGGTCAGCGCCTGGTTGATCGCGCCGCAGCACAGGTTCGCGACTTCCATGAACGCTTCGGGCAGCGGCCGCTGGCTGCTCGTGCCCGCCGTCGCACCGGCGAAATGACGGCGCGTCGCATCGTCGTCGCTGAAGCGCAGCGCGAGCAGCAGCCGAAAATGCAGCGCCGAGATCGTCAGCACCGCGACATGCTCGGGCACCTTCGGCTTCGCGCGCGACTGCGCGTGCGCATGATCGAGCCCGTCGTGTGCGGGGCCGGCGGCCGGCCGGATGTCGCACGCGCCGCCGGACGCGAGCCGCGTGCGCGCCGCATCGAAGAAGATCCGCTCGAAACCGGCTTTCGCCTGCACGCTGATCACGCCGCGCCTCCTTCGATCCGCGCATGCAGCTGCCCGGCCAGCGTCTCGACGGTCGCGAGCGCCGCCGTGATCATCTTGCCGCCGGCCTGGATATCCTGGAACGTCGCGGCCGTCACGAGATCGTTGCGGTTCAGGCTGTCGCGATAGCTGTTCGACAGTTGCTGCGAGCGCGCGGCCAGCCCGCGCACCTCGCTCGCGACGATCGAGAAACCGCGCCCGGCCGTGCCGGCGCGCGCGGCCTCGATCGACGCGTTCAGCGACACGATCGACACGTGCGCGACGATCGCCGACAGCTCCTGGTTCTTCGCGCGCATGTCCTGGTTCTGCGTGGTCAGCGAGATCATCTGCTCGTGCCAGCGTTCGAAGGTGCCGGCGAGCCCGCGCAGGCGCGCGGCTTCTTCGGCGATCTTCATCGCATGCTGCGCCAGCGCCGCGCGCTCGGCCGCCAGCGCCTGCATTGCGTCGCGCCGCGCGCCGGTCGCGGACGTCTCGCGCGCCAGCGCATCCTCGAGCTGCGCCGCGCGCTGCGCCCATGCGTCGGCCGCCTCCGCATGCGCCGACGCCGCGTCGGCGACGCGCGCATCGGCTGCGTCGAGCGCGCCGCGCAATTGCGCCGTGTCGCGCGCAAGCGCCGCGACGAGCCGCTTGCGCGTCACGCGAAACACGACCGCCGCCACGATGGCGACGACGGCGCCGCCCGCCAGTGCGGCGGCCATCTGGATCATCCACGCCTGCACGATCACGTCGTCACTCCGCCGCGCCGATATGCGCGCTGCGCGCACGCTCGTGCACGACGCCCTGGGCGGCACCGTCCGCCGCGAAGCGGGCCGGCAACGACACGATCGTCTCGAACGCGCGATACGGCGCGCCGACGCGATCGTCAGTGAAGCGCAGCGCGATATCGCCGCCGTCGCGCTTCAGGAAGTTGCGCACCGCGTCCATGCCGACGCCGCGCCCCGACACTTCGGTCACGGCACTCGCGGTCGAGAAGCCCGGCCGGAAGATCAGCTCGGCCACCGCATCGTCGGACAGCGCCGCGTCATGGCCGGCATCGATCCAGCCGCGCTCGCGCGCGAGGCCGCGAATCCGGTCGAGCGCGAGGCCGCGGCCGTCGTCGCTCAGCACGAACCACAGCTCGCCGCCGCCTACGCCGACCGCGATGTCGATCGTGCCGGACGCCGCCTTGCCGGCCGCACGCCGCTCGTCGGACGATTCGATCCCGTGGTCCATCGAATTGCGCAGCAGATGCATGAACACGTTCTTCAGCGTCGCGGCGATTTCGCTGCGCACGCGGTGGCCGTGGCTGTCGATATGCACGACGGGCGTCGGCTTGCCGAGTTCGGCCGCGAGCGACGGCAGCGACTCGATCACGCCGCCGAGCGCATCGCCGATGCCTTGCGTGCCGAGCTGGCTCAGCATGCGGCGCACGGCATCGCGTGCCGCGTGCCAGTCGGCCGCGTTCGCCGGATCGGCGCCGTCGAGCACGCGCAGGCTCTCGCTGATGTGCGCGCGTTCGACCATCAGGAAGTCCGCACCGCCCTGCACCGCTTCACCGCTGCGGCCGAGCGTGACCGCGTTGATCGTCGCGTAGTGCTCGACCGCCTCGCGCACGCGGGCCAGGTCGTCCATCAGCGCGTCGCGGTTCCACTCGGGGCCGCCGTCCGCGCGGCGCAGCGAGTCGTACGCCTGCTCCGCTTCGTGGACGATGTTCGTCAGGTGCTGGAGGCTGTACGTGCGCGCGTTGCCCTTGATCGTATGCATGTTGCGGAACAGTGCCGCGACGATCGAGTGATCGGCGCGCTCGTGCTGGCGGATCATCCGCTCGTTCTCGCTGAGGAAGCCTTTCGCGCTGTGCACGAAGTCGTGGAACTTGTCCTGGCTGATCGACAAAATCTCGCCGATCATTTCGAGGCGGCGCTGCTGTTCGCCGGCCTGCGCGGTCAGCTCGCGAATCTCGGTCACGTCGCGCACGCACAGCATCAGGCGCACGACCGTGTCGGTCTCGTCGGTGATTGCCGACCAGCTCAGGTCGAGCCACTTGTCGCGGCCGTCGGGCATCCGCTTCGCGACTTCGTTCACGAGCAGGTGCGCGTTGAATTCGAAGTTCATGCTGTCTTCGCCGAGGCACGCGTGCACGGCCGCATCGACCTGCGAGCGTGCGTCGGAACCGATGTTCGAGTCGTCGAACACGAGCGCCATCAGGTCGCGGCCCGCGATGTCGTTCGTCTCGAAGATGGTTTCGAGGTACGCCGAATACTCCGCATGCACGACGCCGCCTTCGACGACGGTCAGGATCCCCTGCTGCATGTTCTGCAGCATCGCCTGGATGTCGGCCGTCTTCTGCTTGAGCTGCGCGGCGTTCTCCTGGATCTTCTCGATCATCCCGTTGAACGCGACGATCGAATGGCCGATTTCGTCCATCCGGCCCACCGGCACGCGGCGCGTGAAATCCTGGCTCGTCGCGATCTCGCTCATCGCCGTCTGCATCCCGATCAGCGGGCGCGTGATCTGGCGATACAGCAGCAGGCCGAGCGCGGTCAGCAGCACGATCACCGTGCCGGCGACGCCCGCGATCGCGGTCGCCGTCGTCGAGAGCATCCCGTTCAGCGCGTTGATCGCGTCGTCCTTCTGGCGGTTCTTCTCGACGCGCAGCGTGTCGACGATGCTTTCGAGTTCGTCGCGATACTGCGCGACGTTCGCGAACAGGTACGCCTGCGCCATCTCGGGCTTGCCGTCGGCCTTCATCTTCACGGTGTCGTCGATCGCCGCGAAATAGTTCGCGGCGCTGTCCTTCGCCTGCGAGACGAGCCCGACCTGCGCCTGGCCGACCGCCGACTTCGCCTGCACGTCGAGTGCGGCGCGCAGCGCGGCCTGCTTCGTCTTCAGCTCGTCGCGCGCCTGAGCGGCGGTGTTCGCGTCGGGCGCGTAGACGAGCGTCATCGTCGCGATCTGGATGTTCTTCACGTCGGCGACGAGATCCGCGGACGCGAGCGCGCTCGGCACGATGCCCTGGGTGACCTGGCGCACCTCGGACGCGCTCTTGCGTGTCTGGTACACGGCATAGATGCCGATCGCGGACAGCGCGAAGAACGTCAGGACGACTAGCAGCGTAATGCGATGACGGATGGTCATGAGTACAGCTCCCCGCAGCGATCCGGCTTCGATCGCCCTTTGGTCTATTGAAAGAATGTGAGCGCCGAATTATCGGGGATGGTGTATGACGCTCCGATGACCGGAAATCAATCGTTCATTGATAAAAATGCAATGAATAATTGTGACGAAAGAACCCTAAAGTATTGCCGGGATCTGCCGTTAACCCGCTGCCCCAAGGCGTTGAAGGGCAACCATGCGCGACCGGAAAATCCGGGATACGGATATTTGTCTTTTTAATTATTTGATCCGCGAATTAACCGCAATCGGATTTACGTAAAACGTTTGCGAATTATCGGCGAATCCGCTCGAATTCGCGATTTCTTATTGCCGGCGAGTGATTCGACGGACGGATGAAACGATACCGCCCGCCCCGGAGCCGGCGAGCGACGCTGCAGCGCATCGCATCGTCGCCCCGAGGCGGGCGCGTGACCGGCTACCGGTCAGTGGCTGCTCGCGCGGGTCGCCCCCAGCCCCGTTTCAGAACGTACCTGCTGCGCGGCGAACGCGCCCTTCTCCGCCTTCGCGCGCAGGCTTGTGTCGAGTACCGAGAACAGCCACACGCTCGCGAAGCCGATCGTCATCGAGAACAACGCGGGCGACGTGTACGGGAACCACGCCGAACCCTTCGGATAACCGAGCGTCGCTTCCCACACCGACGGCGACACGATGGTCAGCCCCACCGACGAGACCAGCCCCAGGAACCCGCCGATCACGGCGCCGCGCGTGGTGCACCCCTTCCACATCATCGACAGGAACAGCACCGGGAAATTGGCCGATGCCGCCACCGCAAACGCCAGCGACACCATGAA
This sequence comes from Burkholderia puraquae, assembly GCF_002099195.1. Taxonomy (GTDB): domain Bacteria; phylum Pseudomonadota; class Gammaproteobacteria; order Burkholderiales; family Burkholderiaceae; genus Burkholderia; species Burkholderia puraquae. Next base: position 970,472 of record NZ_NBYX01000001.1, read on the forward strand.
CGCGACGTTCTGCTTCTCGAACGCGATGCCCAGCAGGACGGCGATCACGCCGAGCACCAGCGTCGTGATGCGCGACACCTTCAGCTCGTCGGCACTGTTCGCGTTGCCGTTCTTGAAGACGGTGGCGTAGAGGTCGTGCGACACCGCGGACGCGCCGGACAGCGTGAGCCCGGCGACCACCGCCAGAATCGTCGCGAAGGCCACGGCCGAGATGAAGCCGTAGAACACGTCGCCGCCCACCGTCTTGGCCACCAGCACCGCGGCCATGTTGGCCGTGCCCGCGCCGCCCTTGATCACGCCCTTGGCCACGTCGGCCAGTTCCGGATTGGTCAGCACCAGCGTGATCGCACCGAAGCCGATGATGAAGATCAGCACGTAGAAGTAGCCGATCCAGGTGGTCGCCCAGAACACCGATTTACGCGCTTCCTTCGCATCCGGCACCGTGAAGAAGCGCATCAGGATGTGCGGCAGGCCGGCCGTGCCGAACATCAGCGCCATGCCGAACGAGATAGCCGAGATCGGATCCTTGATGAACCCGCCCGGCGACATGACCGACAGCCCGATCCGGGTCGCGTCGTCCGGCGCTTTGCCTGCATTCGCGGCAATCGCGGTCTTGACCTCCACGGCCCGGGCGAACAGCGCCTCCGGGCTGAAGCCGTACTGCGCGAGCACCATGATCGCCATGAACGTCACGCCCGCGAGCAACATGCACGCCTTGATGATCTGCACCCAGGTGGTAGCGGTCATGCCGCCGAACAGCACGTAGACCATCATCAGCGCGCCGACGATGACGACGGCCACCCAGTAGTCGAGACCGAACAGCAGCTTGATGAGCTGCCCCGCGCCGACCATCTGTGCGATCAGGTAGAACGCCACCACCACCAGCGTGCCGACCGCGGCGAAACTGCGGATCGGCCCCTGCTCGAAGCGATAGCCCGCGACGTCGGCGAAGGTGAACTTGCCGAGGTTGCGCAGCCGCTCGGCCATCAGGAACGTGATCACCGGCCAGCCGACCAGGAAGCCGATCGAGTAGATCAGGCCGTCGTAACCCGACGTCATCACCGCAGCGGAAATACCGAGGAAGGATGCCGCCGACATGTAGTCGCCCGAGATCGCCAGGCCGTTCTGGAACCCGGTAATGCCGCCGCCGGCCGTATAGAAATCCGCCGCGGAACGCGTGCGGGACGCCGCCCACTTGGTGATCCACAACGTCCCTGCCACGAACAGCGCGAACAGGACGATGGCCGTCGTGTTGGTCGCCTGCTTGGCGGTCTGCCCGACATCGCCGCCGCCCGCAATGGCCACGCTGCAAGCGCCCGCGGCCAGCAGCGCAACCAGCATCGTAGAAAGTGTCTTCTTCATTGGGCGACGTCCTGCAGGATGTCCTGCGTCAGTTGATCGTATTCGTTGTTCGCGCGGCGCACGTAGATGCCGGTGATGACGACGGTGAACACGATCACCGCCATGCCGACCGGTACGCCGACACTCGTCACGCCGGTGCTCACGGGCTTCGCGAGGAACGACTTGTCGAATGCGATCAGGGCGATGTAGCCGTAGTACACGATCAGCATCAGCACGGTCAGGCAGACACCGAGCGTATTGCGCCGTCGCTTGAGCTGCGCATACTTCGGATGCGCTTCGATTTTTTTAACCAACCCATCATGCATCGCCTGTCTCCTGGTTTGCTCTTGAATGAGTGCGGCGATTCTGAACAGCGAAGCTGACTGCGTGCTTACTCGATCTTGCGCGGGCGGTGTCACGGGCACTATGGTTTTCCCTAGCGGCACACTGCGAAGTGCCGCTGTCGCACGCGAGATGCTGGCTTTGCGTTCTCTACCGTGCGCGGGGCGTGCCGAAACGGCGACGCGATTTCGACGCAGCGATGCGGGTCAGTCAGGATGCAATTTTTCGATAGCCGTCAATAAACGGATGTCCCCGTGCTGCGTCGGTCGCGATCGTCGATCAAGTCGATGGCGAGGGTCCGTGCAGACTGGGACACGACAGCCGCGCGGCAGCTGCGAAGGTGCGAAGCCGCGGCAACGATGCGCACTTTCCGGGGCGCCGATACGACACCGGTTTTTTTGCAGCGACAACCAGACTGAGCAACGACTCCCGGGAGACATTCACGCATTGCGGCCGAGCGTTAGCGTCAGTCAGTTTCAGACGTTCGTCGCGATGGTGCGTCATACGACGGCGGGGTTCGGGATCCTGTCGGCACCCTTCGCGGGCGGGTGCATGGTCGTGGCCCGGTAGAAGGCGGCACGCTCCGGCGCGGCGACGGCACCGCCGGCGCACGCGTGCGGGCTCGCGGCGCCGAATTCATTCCCGGGAGGAAACAATCAATCGCCGAGCAGCAATTCACCTTCCCGTCCGCACGCTCTAGACTGTCGCATCGCTCCTCTTTCCGGACCCACGCAATGACCGACGTCCTGCCGCTGACCACCGACCCCGAGTCGGGCCTCCCGTACCGCCTGCGCCCGGCCACCGGCCGCGCCGTTGCCCGCCTGTTGCTGCTGCATGGCGTCGGCGGCAACGAAACCAACCTGCTGAACCTGGCCGACGTCATCGATCCGCGCATCGAGATCGCGTTCCTGCGCGGCCCGCTCACGTTCGGGCCCGGCCAGCACGCATGGTTTCCGGTGCGCTTCGGCCCGAACGGCCCCGAAATCGACGCGGCCCGCGCGGACGCAAGCCGCATCCAGCTGGTCACGCTGCTGCGCGCATTCCGTGCCCGGGACGACGCGGGCGCCGCATTGCCGACGGTGATCGCCGGCTTCAGCCAGGGCGGCATCATGAGCGCGAGCGTCGGCCTCACGTCGCCGGGCGATGTCGCCGCCTTCGCCGTGCTGTGCGGGCGCATCCTGCCTGAAATCGATCCGCTGATCGCGCCGCGCGACGCCCTTCGCCCGCTCCATGCGCTGATCGTGCACGGCCGTTTCGACGACAAGCTGCCCGTCGCGTGGGCCGACACCGCCGACGCGAAGCTCACGGCGCTCGGCGTCGCGCACGATACGCGGCTGTATGCGGCCGGCCACGAGCTGACCGCGGAGATGGCCGGTGATTTCAGCCGATGGGTCGGCGAACGCGCCGGGTTGAACTGACTGTAACGAGGCGCCGGAGCGCCGGCCGCGAACGGGCCGGCACGCGCGGCGCGTACCGTCTTCAGGCGCCCCGCGCCGAGTCGGCAACGGCGCGCGTGGCCGCGGACGCACGCGCATCCGTCGCCTGCTCTCGCGCGGCACCGCGCTTCGCCAGCTTCCAGCCGACCACCAGTGCGAGCACGACGACCGGAATCGTCGCGATGGTCCACGTGCCGCCCGGATAGTCGAATGCCATCAGCACCAGCACGCCGACGAGGAAGGCCAGCGTGAGCCACGACGTGAACGGCGCGCCGGGCATCCGGAACGACACGGCCTTCAGCTCGCCGCGATCGACCGCGCGGCGGAACAGGATCTGGCACATGACGATGAAGCCCCACGTCGTGATGATCCCGAGCGACGCCATGTTCAGCACGATCTCGAACGCCTGGGCCGGCACGATGTAGTTCAGCGGCACGCCGATCGCGTTGATCGCGACCGTGATCAGGATCCCGCCGTACGGCACGCCGCGCGCGTTCATCCGCGACACGAAGCGCGGCGCTGATCCGCCCATCGCGAGCGAACGCAGCACGCGCCCGGTCGAATAGAGGCCGGAGTTCAGGCTCGACAGCGCGGCGGTCAGCACCACGACGTTCATCACGGTGCCGACGTACGGCACGCCGAGCTTGCTGAAAAACGTCACGAACGGGCTTTCGTGCGCGCTGTACGCCGTCCACGGCAGCAGCATCGTCAACAGAACGACCGAGCCGACGTAGAACAGCGCAATGCGCCACATCACGCTATTGATGGCTTTCGGCAGGACCTTGCGCGCATCGGCGGTCTCGCCCGCCGCGACGCCGACGAGCTCGATGCTCGCGTACGCGAACACGACACCCTGCACGATCAGCACGGCCGGCAGGATGCCGTGCGGAAAGATCCCGCCGTTATCCGCGACCAGGTGGAGCCCCGGCATCTGGCCGGCGACCGGATGGCCGCTCGCGAGAAACACGGCGCCGACCGCGAGGAACACCGCGAGCGCGCCCACCTTGACGAGCGAGAACCAGAACTCCATCTCGCCGAACACCTTCACGCCGATCATGTTCATCACCGACACGATCCCGAGCGCGCCGAGCGCGAACACCCACTGCGGCACGTCCGTGAACACGGCCCAGTACTTCATGTAGATCGCGACCGCGGTGATGTCGACGATGCCGGTCGTTGCCCAGTTCAGGTAGTACATCCAGCCCGCGACGAACGATGCGCGCTCGCCCATGAACTCCCGCGCGTACGACACGAAGCTGCCGCTGGTCGGACGGTGCATCACGAGTTCGCCGAGCGCGCGCATGATCAGGAACGCGAACACGCCGCAGACGAGATACACGAGCGCAAGCGCGGGCCCCGCGTGCTGCAGGCGCCCACCGGCCCCGAGAAAGAGGCCGGTGCCGATCGCGCCGCCCATCGCGATCATCTGCACGTGCCGCGGCTTCAACTGCTTCGCATAGCCGGTTTCGTGCGACGCGAACATCGCATCGGGATCGGCATGAAGGGAATCCGCGCCGCCGGCCGGACCGGCCGCGCGCTCGCTGCTATGTGTCATGGTGAGTCTCCGTTGTTTCTTGATGTGTCGCACCCCGCGCGGGGGCGCTTCTGGAACGAGCTCGCGCGGGGCGCCGGCGGCATGCGCCGGCGCCCCGCAGCCGGCGTCAAAGCACGCGCGGACGGATCAGCGCTTCGGGCTGCAGCGCCTCGTCGACCTGCGCGGCGGTCATCCACTCGCGCTCCAGCACGACCTCGCGGATCGACTTGCCGGTTGCGTGCGCTTCGGCCGCCACGGCGGTCGCGCGCTTGTAGCCGATGTACGGGTTCAGCGCGGTCGCGAGCGCGACCGAGCGTTCCATCGTTTCGCGCAGCCGTTCGGGATTCGCGGTGATCCCGCTCACGCAACGCTGCGCGAGCGTCGTGCAGGCGGCCGTCAGATGGCTGAAGCTGCGGAACAGCGCGCTGGCGATCACCGGCTCGAACGCGTTGAGCTGAAGCTGCCCGGCCTCGGCCGCGAAGGTCACGGTCAGGTCGTTGCCGAACACCTCGAACGCGACCTGGTTGACGACTTCCGGGATCACCGGATTCACCTTGCCGGGCATGATCGACGAGCCGGCCTGCACGGGCGGCAGGTTGATCTCGCCGAACCCCGCGCGCGGGCCGCTCGACAGCAACCGCAGGTCGTTGCAGATCTTCGACAGCTTGACGGCGATCCGCTTGAGCACGCCCGACACCTGCACGAATGCACCGCAATCCTGCGTCGCTTCGATCAGGTTCGGTGCGGTGCTCAGGTCGAGCCCGGTGATGCGCCGCAGCGCCGCCAGCGCCTTCTCCGCGTACTGCGGATGCGCGGTGATCCCCGTGCCGATCGCAGTCGCACCGAGGTTGATCTCGCGAATCAGCCAGCCGGCTTCCTGCAGGCGAGCAATGTCTTCCGTCAGCATCACTGCGTAGGTCGAGAATTCCTGGCCGAGCGTCATCGGCACCGCGTCCTGCAACTGCGTGCGGCCGAGCTTCAGCAAACCGGCGAACGCGTCGGCCCGCTCCGCGAACGCATCGCGCAGGCGCGCCATCGCTTCGAGCAGGTGCTCGACCGCGAAGCAGGTCGCGACCCGGATCGCGGTCGGATAGACGTCGTTGGTGCTCTGCGCGAGATTGACGTGCTCGTTCGGATGCAGGTATTCATACTGCCCGCGCGCGTGCCCCATGATTTCGAGCGCGCGGTTGCAGATCACCTCGTTCGCGTTCATGTTGGTCGAGGTGCCGGCCCCGCCCTGGATGATGTCGACGACGAACTGGTCGTGCAGGCGCCCTTCGCGGATCTCGACACACGCGGCGGCGATCGCATCGCGGTACGGCCGCGGCAGCAGCCCGAGCTCGCAGTTCGCATCGGCGGCGGCTTCCTTCACGGCGGCGAGCGCCATCACGAAGTACGGCAACGAAGCAATGGTGCGACCCGAAATGTCGAAATTCTCTTTCGCGCGCAGCGTATGGACGCCGTAGTAGGCCTCGTTCGGAATACTTCGCTTACCTAAAAGATCCGCTTCGACGCGGAAGCCGTTTTCTGTCATCGTGCCCTCCTGGATGTCTCCTGCCGCTCGTCGTCCGCCGGTTCCCGACGCGACGGGTTCGCATTCTATGCCTTTGCAAAAACAAGCTCGCTTCTGTATTATCGAAAGCAGTTTTGCGTGGGACGCAACAGCGAGATTCGAATGAAAAAAGGCGCGAGAGAAACCGGCATCGATCACCTGGGCGCGATGCGTGCGTTCGTGAGAGTGGTCGAAACGGGGAGTTTTTCGGCGGTCGCGAAGGAGATGCACGTGTCGACATCCACCGTCGCACGCAAGGTCACGGCGATCGAGGAGGCACTCGGCGTCGCGCTGCTGCACCGCTCGACACACAGCGTCACGCTCACCGAAGCCGGTCATATCTACCTGGAGCGCGCCGTCACGCTGATCGCCGATCTCGACGACACGCTGCGCGTCGTCGCCGAGCTGAATGCGCAGCCGAGCGGCCCGCTGAAGCTCACCGCGCCGGTGGCATTCGGCCGCCGTCATCTCGCGCCGCTGGTCGCGCCGTTTCTCGCGCGCTACCCGACGATCCAGCTCGACGTGCGGCTCACCGACAACCACAACGACCTCGTGGCCGGCGGCTTCGATCTCGACATTCACGAAGGCGAGAACTACCTGGACAACCTCGTCGTCCACCGCCTGTCGCGCAACGACAGCATCCTGTGCGCGACGCCCGGCTATCTCGACCGCTGCGGGCGCCCGGCCACGCCGGACGACCTCAGGCAACACAACTGCCTGCGCTACGTGCACCCCGAAGGCGATCCGCACTGGAATCTCGTCAACGGCGACGCGCATCACAGCCTGCTGCCGGCCGGCAACCTCGTCACCGACCATTCGGAGCTGCTGCTCGAAGCGACCTGCGCGGGGCTCGGCATCGCGGAATTCGAGATCTGGCTGGTGCGCGACCTGCTCGCGAGCGGCCGGCTCGAAGCCGTGCTGCCGCGCTACCGGCTGCAGAACCGGCTGACCGGCGAATACATCTACATCGCGTACCTGGCGAACCGGCGCAGTTCGGCGAAGCTGCGCGTACTGAAAGACTTTCTCGCGGAACACCTCGCGCGCATCGGCGAGCTGTCGGCGCTGGAGCTGGCGAAGATTCGCGGCGCGAGCGCGTAGCGCCCGCGCCCGCCTTCACGCTCGCGCCGGCCGGCAAGCCTACGCACGCCGCTGCGCACGGCCCGCGTCGCGGGCCGGCGGCGCATCCGCACCGTTCAGGCCGGCTGCAATTCGAACGGGAACGTGGCGTGCCCGATCTCGACGCCCTGCGTGTTGAGCATCCGCGGCCGATGGAAGCCGGCCAGTTGCGCGCGCTGCGCGGCCGTGCCGATCTGCAGCCGCTCGAGGAGTTCGCTGACGACCATGTAGAGCACGTCGAGATTGCCGTCCTCGATCTTCACCGAGATCCCGAGCGCGCCGTCGGCACCAAGCTCCCGCGTACGCGCCGACGCGCGCACGCCGATCCCGTAGCACGCGTCGGCGCCGAGCTTGCCGACCACCTGCCCGTCGAACGCGTTCATCAGCACCGTGCAATAGCGCCCGTCGCCGGCAACCAGCTCCGGATACGTGGTCATCGCACGATGAATGCGCGCCAGCGCACGCACGCGAGCGGTGATTGCGCCCCCGCCCGCCGCCACGGTATCCGCGCCGTCGGCCAGCGACGCGTAGAGACGCGCCAGCCGATCCAGCGAAAACGCCGGCGTCGGCAGGTTGCACCCGTCGATGCCCCAGTCGACCTCGTCATCGCGCAGCCCGCACGCATCGGCCACCACGTGCTTCACGCGCACCTGCATCGGATGCTCGGGCAGGTGGTAATCCGCGATCGCGGCGCCAATCGCCTGTGCGCCAGCCAGCATCCCGACGTGCTTGCCCGAACAATTGCTGCACACGCCGGTCGGCGTGTAGTCGCGCTTGATCCACGACCGGTACACCGCGTCGGACAACGGCGGATGGCCGCCGCAACGCAAGTCCGATTCGTGCGCGGCGACCTTTGCAAGCATCGCGCGCGTGCGTTCGATATGACGGTCCTCGCTGCTGTGCGACGCGCACATCAGCGCGATGTCCGCGTCGTCGAAGCCGAAGCGTTCGGGCGCGCCCGTCTCGATCACCGACAGCGCCTGGGCCGGCTTGGCCGCCGATCGCGCAAGCGTCATCCGGAACGGATTGCCGAACCGGGCCAGCAGCCTGCCGCGTGCATCGACCACCGCCACGTGGGCGACGTGCGTGTTCTCGATCGCATCGCCGCGGTATGTGACGACTGCTGCGCGTTGGGTGTCCATCGTGTGTTGTCTCCTTGCTCGGGGCCTGCTTGCCGGGGCCCGTCCAACCGGTACCGAAGTGTATCGAGTCACCGCCGCTGCGCGCCGGCCGGGCGATGGAAAGCGGTGTTGCACGCCGCGCAAAGGCAATCGCGCCCCCACGAAAACCTGACTGAATTAGTACAAAAACCATTCAATCGTTTACAGAATTAGTACCAATCCGTAAAATCGTGGCCGCAAACGCGAATCATACGCATTTACATTGACGTTTTCCGATGCTCCGCGCTGCCTGGCCGGCATCGAGAAGACGCGCCCGCTCACCGAACCTTCTGCTGCCTCTCGATATGCCCGCCCAGTTCAAGACGAGGCCTCGCGCCCTCGTGTCGGCGCTGACCTGCTCCGTTTTCCTGACCCCGCTGCTCGCTTCCGCCGAAACCGCCCCTGCCCCCGCCCCCGCCGCCGACCAGCCGGCTCCGTCCGCCGACGTGCAGGCGACGCTGCCGGCGATCACGGTCCAGTCGACCGCGCCGTCGGACATGCAGGTGAAGCGCTCGCCGTCGTACAAGTTCACCGCGCCGCTGCTCGACACGCCGCGTTCGGTCACGGTGATCCCCGAGCAACTGATCAAGGAAAAGAACGTCACGTCGTTCGCGGACGCGCTGCGCTCGGTGCCGGGCATCACGTTCCTCGGCGGCGATGCGGCCGCGAACCCGTCGGCCGATCGCCCGGTGATCCGCGGCTTCGAATCGCGCAACTCGATCTTCGTCGACGGGATGCGCGACTCGGGGCTGCAGAACCGCGAAACGTTCGCGGTCGAGCAGATCAGCGTGATCAAGGGCCCCGATTCGGTCTATGCGGGCCGCGGCTCGGTGGGCGGCAGCATCGACGTCGTCACGAAGACGCCGAAGAACGACAACTTCATCAACAGCAGCATCGGCTTCGGCACCGACGGCTATAAGCGCGCGACGGTCGACGCGAACCAGAAGATCAACGACACGACGGCCGTGCGCCTGAACGTGATGGGTCACGACGCGAACCAGGCCGGCCGCAACGACGTGTACAACAAGCGCTGGGGCGTCGCACCGTCGATCGTGTTCGGGCTGAACACGCCGACCACGGTCACGGTCAGCTACTACCACATGAACTCGTACGACATGCCGGACTTCAGCGTGCCGTTCCGCGCGTCGGGCGGCACGCCGGTGCCGACCGATCGCGGGCAGTTCTTCGGGCTGAACACGCGCGACTACCGCTACGGGCAGACCGACACCGCCGAAGTGCGCGTCGAGCACCGGATCAACGACGACTGGAAGCTGAAGAACACGACGATGTTCGGCCGCTCGATGCTCGATTACGTCGCGACGAACCCGCAGATCCTCGCGTCGAACCCGACCATGCTGAGCCTGCAGGCGAAGAGCGGCAAGTATGCGACGAACGGCATCGCGAACCAGACTGAAGCAACCGGCCGCGCGAGCCTGTTCGGCATGCAGCACACGCTGACGGCCGGCGTCGAATTCAGCCTCGAGCAGAACCGTTACGAGGGTTATCTCGTGACCGACGCGAAGGGCAACAACATCCGCTCGGGCGGCCCGTGCTCGGTGCCGGGGAACTGCACGCCGCTCGCGGGCGGCTGGAACCCGAACATGCCGTGGACCGGCAACATCGTGCTGAACGGCGACAAGGCCTTCCCGGGCGCGACGACGAATACGCGCACGACCACCGCGTCGGCGTACATCTTCGATACCGTGAAGCTGTCCGAGCGCTGGCGGTTCAACACGGGACTGCGCTTCGACCGCTACGACACGACCGGCAAGCAGGCCGGGGTGGCCGACCTGTCGAACACGTCGAACCTGTTCAGCTACCAGTTCGGCCTCGTGTTCAAGCCGGTGAGCAACGTGAGCCTGTATGCGTCGTACGGCACGTCGTCGAACCCGCCGGGTTCGAACGGCGGCCTCGGCGGCGGCACCGACCAGATCACCGCGACGAACCAGGATCTCGCGCCGGAGCGCTCGCGCAACATCGAGATCGGCGCGAAGTGGGACGTGCTGCAGGACCAATTGTCGCTGACGTCGGCGCTGTTCCAGACCGAGAAGACCAACGCACGCGTCAGCGACGGCCTCGGTCATACGATCAACGCGGGCAAGCAGCGCGTGCGCGGCGTCGAACTCGGCTTCGCGGGCAACCTGACGCCGAAGTGGCATGTGTTCGGCGGCTACTCGTACCTGAACGCGATCACGACCGACGCGGGCCCCGGCAGCCCGGGCGCATCGGGCCTGCCGATGGTGATGGTGCCGAAGCACAACTTCACGCTGTGGACGAGCTACGACGTGATGCCGAAGCTCACGCTCGGCGCCGGTGCGACGGTGATGAGCCAGACCTATGCGTCGGTATCCGCGACGGCCAAGAAATGGACGCCCGGCTACGCGCGCTTCGACGCCGCCGCAACGTGGCGCGTGAACAAGACGATGGACGTCCAGCTCAACGTGCAGAACCTGTTCGACAAGAAGTATTACTCGAGCGCGTATCCGATCTATGCAACGTGGGCACCGGGCCGTTCGGCGATGGTCACGCTCAACTTCTATCAGTAACGCCGTGGGTGGCGGGAGGGCGTGGCACGCCCTTCCCCGCCTCGTTCACCACGGTAGCGAGTACGTCTTCACGTTCGTGAAACTCTTCATCGCTTCCTGCACGCCTTCCTTGTACCCAAGCCCCGAATCCTTCACGCCGCCGAACGGTGTCAGCTCCAGCCGGTAGCCCGGCACTTCGCGCACGTTCACGCTGCCGACTTCCAGCTCGGTGATGAAGCGCGTAATGGTGTCGAAGCGGTTCGTGCAGACCGACGACGACAGCGCATAGTCGGTGCTGTTCGACATCCGGATCGCTTCGTCGATGTCGCGGAAGCGCATGATCGGCGACACGGGGCCGAACGTCTCGTACTTCACGAGCGGCATGTCGGGCGTCACGCGATCGATCACCGTCGGCGAATACAGCGCGCCGTTGCGCACGTTGCCGACGAGCAGCCGCGCGCCGCGCGCAATCGCATCGTTCACCTGCTGCTCGCAGAACTTCGCGGCCGCCTCGTCGATCACCGTGCCCATGTCGACCGACGGATCGGACGGATTGCCGTAAGACCACGCACGCGTCTTCTCGACGACGAGTTCCGTGAAGCGATCGGCCACCGACTCGTGCACGAGCATCCGCTTGATCGCCGTGCAGCGCTGCCCCGAGTTCTTGTACGACCCCGACACCGCGAGCGTGCTCGCTTCGTCGAGATCGGCATCTTCCATCACGATGATCGGATCGTTGCCGCCGAGTTCGAGCACCGCGCGCCGGTAGCCCATTCGCGACGCGATCGACTTGCCGATCGATACGCCGCCCGTGAACGTGATCAGGTCGATCGCCGGGTTCGTGATCAGCTCGTCGGCAATCTCCGCCGGGTCGCCGGTAATCACCTGCAGCATCTGCGGCGGCAAGCCGGCTTCGTACAGGATGTCCGCAAAGAGATAGCACGACAGCGGCACCTTCTCCGACGGCTTCACGACGATCCGGTTGTTGGTTGCGACCGACGGCACGATCTTGTGCGCGACCTGGTTCATCGGATGGTTGAACGGCGTGATCGCGGAAATCACGCCGAGCAGCGGATCGCGCTGCGTATACACGCGGCGTTTCTTGCCGTGCGGTGTCAGGTCGCACGAGAAGATCTGCCCGTCGTCCTTCAGCACCTCGCCCGCGCCGAACGTCAGCACGTCGGCCACGCGGCCCGCCTCGTACGTCGAATCCTTGAGGCACAGGCCGGCCTCGGCCGTGATCAGCGCTGCAATCTCGGCGGTGCGCGAGCGCACGATGTCGGCCGCGCGACGCAGGATCGCCGCGCGATCGTGACGCGTGAGCGTCGGCCGGTA
>NZ_NBYX01000002.1 GCF_002099195.1 Burkholderia puraquae
GGCAACCACCGCGAAACCGCGCCCCTGGTCGCCGGCCCGCGCCGCCTCCACCGCCGCGTTCAATGCAAGGATGTTGGTCTGGAACGCGATGCCGTCGATCACGCCGATGATGTCGGCGATCTTGCGCGAGCTGGCGGTGATGTCGTTCATCGTCGCGACCACCTCGCTCACCGCCTGCCCGCCGCGCCCGGCCGCCTCGCTCGCCGACACCGACAACTGGTCGCCGGCACGCGCCGCCTCCACCGCCGCATTCAATGCAAGGATATTGGTCTGGAACGCGATGCCGTCGATCACGCCGATGATGTCGGCGATCTTGCGCGAGCTGGCGGTGATGTCGCTCATCGTCGCAACCACCTCGCCCACTGCCTGCCCGCCGCGCCCCGCCGCCTCGCTCGCCGACATCGCGAGCCGGTTCGCCTGCAGGGCGGTCTCCGTGTTGCTTCTCGGCCATCGACGCGGCCGTCTCCTGCACGCTCGACGCCGCCTGTTCGGTGCGCGCGCTCAGGTCGTTGTTGCCCTGCGCGATCTCGTTGCTCGCGCGCTGCACGTTGTGCACCTGCTCGCTGACGTCGTCGACGAGCCAGCGGAACATCAGGCCGAGCTGGTTGATCGTGCGCAGCGTCATGCCGATCTCGTCGACGCGGTTCATCCGCACGCCGCTGCGGCTTTCGCCGGTCGCGACGTTCAGCGCCTGGTCGTGCAGCCGCTTCAGCGGACGCACGATCTGCGCATCGAGCCACAGGCCGGCCGCCGCCGCCAGGCCGACCGTCACGCCGGCAAATGCCGCGAGCCCGCCGCCGGCCAGCCCGCATGCCCAGCCCGCGCCGACGAGCGCCGGCGCGAGCACGCACAGCGCCGAATGCACCCGCGCGCGCACCGACATCGTCTGCGACAGCGACGCGATGCGCAGCAGCCCCGTGCGGATCACCAACCCCTTGTGGAACCGGCGCTGGCCGGCCTTGCCTTCGCGAAACGCGCGATACAGCGCATCGGCGGCCTCGCTCTCGTCGTGCGGCGCCTTCGTGCGCACCGACATGTAGCCGTGCGGCTCGCCGTTGCGCATCACCGGAATCGCGTTCGCACGCACCCAGTAGTGATCGCCGTTCTTGCGGCGGTTCTTCACGAGGGCCGTCCACGGCTCGCCTCGCCTGAGCGTCGCCCACATGTCGGCAAACGCTTCGCGCGGCATGTCCGGGTGGCGCACCACGTTGTGCGGCTGGCCGACGAGTTCCTCGTTCGTGAAGCCGCTCACCTGTGCGAACGTCGTGTTGGCGTAGGTGATGATGCTGTCTGCATCGGTCGTCGACATCAGCGTGACGTCGTCGGGAAAATCGAATTCCTGTTGGGTAACGGGCTGGTTATTGCGCATGCAAGGCTCCGAAAGGCGGATCTGTCGTCCGCGCCGCGCTGAATTCACGTTCAGTAGCCGAAAAACGGTTTATCGCTTTACGACGGTCTTCATCTTACTGTCGGCATATTGGGGAAAAACCTTACCCTTTCCTCGCATAAAATATTCAATTTGGCGGCCGCCATGATTTCGATCAAATAATCCGTCAATAATCGCCGCGCACGTTCATCCGCATGTCACGCCGCGCTGCCCGACCACACCGCACGGCACGCCAATGCCGTCAGCCGTTGCACGCGGCGAAACGATTCCGTCTATCCTGCTCCATTCAACCGGCATTCGAATTCGATGAAAAAGGCATTGCACGAACTGAATCGGCTGTCCTGGAATACAACGACAGTCGCACATAACAGCCATAAAGGCGATCAGGCTGCATTTTTCCGAGAAGGCGGCTCGACGCCCTTTCCGGAAGAACGCGAACTGCTCGGCGACATCGCCGGGCTGCGGAGCGACGAGTTCATGTGGAGCATCGGCGAAGTCGTGAACGCGCTCGCGTCGGCCGGGCTCGCGACCGGTCGCCTGACCGAATACCCTTATGCGAACGGCTGGAAGGGCTTCGACGGCATGCGCGAACTGGACGGCCACCGGATGGTGCCGCCCGACGGCATGCCGCGCCTGCCGCTGATGTATGCAATCGCCGCGCATCGGGAGGCCGCATGATGCGCCGCACCGCCGCCGAACGCGATGCGCTTTCCGCCCGCCCGCTCGCACGCGACGAGGTGCCGCTCGTGTGGACCATCGACCGGCGCGAAATCATCGAGCACCTGTATGTGCTGCGCGACGGCACGCTGCATCTCGTGCCCGAGTTCTACGACGTCGCGGGCTGGCCCGACGGCGAAGCCGACCACTACACGCCGATCCTGCTCGACTGTCACGATCGCGGCGGCTGGTGCCTCGGCATGTTCGACGGCGCGCGGCTCGTCGCGGCGGTCGTCGTCGACAGCCAGCCGCTCGGCCCGCACCGCGACATGCTGCAGTTGAAGTTCCTGCACGTGAGCCGTGACTGGCGTGGCTGCGGGCTCGGCGAGCAGCTCTACCGCGCGGCCCGTGAGCAGGCGCGCGCGATGGGTGCTGCACGCCTGTATGTGTCCGCGACGCCGTCGCAGCGCACGATCGACTTCTACCTGCGGCTCGGCTTCACGGTCAGCGCCTCGCCCGACCCGGCGCTTTACGCGCTCGAGCCGGAAGACATTCATCTGGAAGCACCGGCGGCCTGACGCACCGGCAAGCGGGCAACGCGTAGAATTTCCCGCTTTGCCACGACCGCCATCGGTCATCGCGGAATCACGGAGAGCGAGATTGCAGAACGAAGCGCAGCCGCAAGCCATGCCGAAGATCCTCGTCAGCATGTGCGTGGTCGGTCATCCGGTCCGCTACAACGGCTCGGCCAAGACTGCCGCGCACGAGGCGCTCGAACGGTGGCAGCGCGAAGGGCGCCTCGTGCCCGTCTGCCCCGAACTGGCCGGCGGCTTCAGCGTGCCGCGCCCGCCTGCTGAAATCGCCGGCGGCGAATCGGGACAGCAGGTGCTGTCGGGCGCCGCGCGCATCGTCGACGTGAACGGAACGGACGTGACGGCACCGTTCGTATCCGGCGCGCAAACCGCGCTGGCCCTCGCACGCGCGCACGATTGCCGCTTCGCGATCCTGGCCGACGGCAGTCCGTCGTGCGGCAGCACGTTCATTTATGACGGGCGCTTCGAGAACCGGCGACACGCGGGCGCCGGCGTCACGGCCGCGTTGCTGCGCGAGCACGGGATCGAAGTGTTCGCGGACACCGAGATCGACGCGCTCGATGCGCGCCTCAAGCAGTTGTTGCAGGCCGGTTAACGACGATGCGCGGCACGAGAATCCTCGTGCCGCGCATCGTTCAGCAAACCGCAAAGCGGGATGGCGGCGAAGCGGCCAATGCCCTGCCGCTTCGCCGCGAGACGCAGGTCAGACGCGCTCAATCGCGATCGCGATGCCCTGACCGACGCCGATGCACATCGTACACAGCGCAAAGCGGCCGTTCGTGCGATGCAGTTGGTACATCGCAGTCGTCACGAGACGCGCACCCGATGCGCCGAGCGGATGGCCCAGTGCGATCGCGCCGCCGTTCGGGTTCACGCGCGGATCGTCGTCGGCAACGCCAAGCATGCGCAGCACCGCGAGACCTTGCGATGCGAACGCCTCGTTCAGCTCGATCACGTCGAACTGGTCGATGGTCATGCCGAGCCGCGCGAGCAGCTTCTGCGTGGCCGGCGCGGGCCCGATGCCCATCACGCGCGGTGCAACGCCGGCCGTTGCGATCCCGAGCACGCGTGCGCGCGGCGTCAGGCCGAAGCGCTTCGCGGTTTCTTCGTTCGCGAGCAGCAGCGCGGCGGCACCGTCGTTGACGCCCGACGCGTTGCCGGCCGTCACCGAGCCGTCCGGGCGCACGACGCCCTTCAGCTTCGCGAGCGTTTCGAGCGACGTCTCGCGCGGATGTTCGTCGCGCGACACGACCACCGGATCGCCTTTCTTCTGCGGAATCGTGACTGCGACGATTTCCTCGGCGAGCGTGCCGTCCTGCTGCGCACGCGCGGCCTTCTGCTGGCTGCGCAGCGCAAACAGGTCCTGGTCGGCGCGGCTGATGTTGTAGTCGACCGCGACGTTTTCGGCCGTCTCCGGCATCGAATCGACGCCGTGCAGCTGTTTCATCAGCGGATTGATGAAGCGCCAGCCGATCGTCGTATCGTAGATGTCGGCCTGGCGCGCGAACGCGCTGGCGGCCTTGCCCATCACGAACGGCGCACGCGTCATGCTCTCGACGCCACCCGCGACCATCAGCGCGGCCTCGCCGGACTTGATCGCACGGGCGGCCACGCCCACCGCATCCATCCCGGAACCGCACAGGCGGTTGATCGTCGAACCCGGCACGCCCTGCGGCAGGCCCGCGAGCAGCGCCGACATGCGCGCGACGTTGCGGTTGTCCTCGCCGGCCTGGTTCGCGCAGCCGTAGATCACGTCGTCGATCGCCGTCCAGTCGACATCGCGGTTACGCTCGACGAGCGCCTTGAGCGGCACCGCGCCCAGGTCGTCGGCGCGCACGCCGGACAGTGCACCGCCGTAACGCCCGATCGGCGTACGGATCGCATCACACAGAAAAGCTTCGGTCATCAGTGTCTCCGGTCCCAGGACAGGCTGGGGAATGAACAGGGCGCGCCCCTTGCATTGCCCGCCGGGATGCGCTTAAATGTTCTATATACGAACATAAGATCGTGTATCGAACGTTCAACGCATCATAGGGAGTGCGGGGACGACCTGTCAAGCGCCCGGTCCGCCGTGCGGTTGGCGTGTCAGGCCCCATGCGCTATCTTCTCGGCTGCACGATATTCCAGGCGCTCATGACAACCGAAGACACTCAGACGAAACCCGGCGACTCCTATGTCCAGTCGTTCGCACGCGGCCTCGCGGTGATCCGCGCGTTCGACGCGGCCCGTCCGGAGCAGACGCTCACCGAGGTCGCCTCGGCCACCGGGCTCACGCGCGCGGGCGCGCGCCGGATCCTGCTCACGCTGCAGACGCTCGGCTATGTCGAAGCCGACGGCCGGCTGTTCCGGCTCACGCCGAAGATCCTCGAGCTCGGCTTCGCGTACCTCACGTCGATGCCGTTCTGGAATCTCGCCGATCCGGTGATGGAGCAGCTGTCCGAGCAGATCCACGAAAGCTGCTCGGCGGCCGTGCTCGACCGCACCGAGATCGTCTACGTGCTGCGCGTGCCGACCCGCAAGATCATGACGATCAACCTGTCGATCGGCAGCCGGCTGCCTGCATACTGCACGTCGATGGGCCGCGTGCTGCTGTCCGCGCTCGACGATGCCGCGCTCGACGAAACGCTCGCACAAAGCGGCATCCGCGCGCATACGCCGCGCACGATCACCGACCTCGGCGAGCTGAAGGCGGCAATCGCGCAAGCGCGCCAGCAGGGCTGGGCCGTGGTCGACCAGGAACTCGAAGTGGGCCTGATGTCGTTGTCCGCGCCGATCCGCAACCGGCGCGGGCAAATCATCGCGGCGATGAACATCAGCGGCAACGCGCAGCGGCATACCGCGAAGCAGATGGTGAAGGAGTTTCTCGGGCCGCTGCAGCAGGCCGCGCAGACGGTGTCGGAGCTGGTGGCACGGCGCGGGTGAGCGGTTACTTCGCTCGCGGGATCGGCACGACGGTCATTCGCGGATAGTCCGGATAAAAAGACGGGCGGCATGGGCCGCCCGCTCAACTCTCTGACTCTACTTGCAACGTCCTTCTCACGGAACACGGAGCGCGCTCCGCATCACCCAATTTAGGGGCGCGGCAACGCCCGGTCAATTTGACGAGAACGAAATTGCGTGGCGCCACTCGGACACGCACCCGTCCCGCCGCTCACGCGCCCAGCAGCATGCCCTTGCGCACCGGTACCGTGCCCGTCACGCGGCCGAGCGGCGCGCCGGCGGTCACGAAGCGGATTGCGCGGCGCATGTAGAACACGCCGTCGGTGCCGCTCGAGATCGTCGTGATCGCGTCCGTCAGCGGATCGACGATGTCGAACAGCGGATCGCCCGCGCGGATCGTCGCGCCGATCGCCGCGCGGTGCACGAGTATCCCGCTCACCGGCGCGTAGAACTGCTCGCTGCCCGCGAGCGGCGTGGCCGGCGCAGCGAGCGGCGGCAGCGGCGTAGGCTCGCCGTGCACCGCGCCGCGCCATACGAGATAGTCGACGAGCGCATCGGCATCGCGTTCCGCATATTCGTACGTCACGTCGCGCTGGCCCCGGCACTCGACCGTCACGGCCACGGTGCCGGCCGCCATCGGCGTGCCTGCCGGCAAGTGCTGCCGCAATTGCGTCCACAGCAGGTGATGCGCATCGTCGAACGCGTGCCCGCCCGAATCCTCGGCGAGCAGCGACACCTCCGCGCCGAGATAACGCGCGAGCGGCTCGACTTCCGGCCATGCGGTATCGCTCGTGTACACGTGCATCACTGCTTCGAGCGAGCAATGCAGGTCGATCACGATCTCGGCGTCGAGCGACAGCTTCAGCAGCGCCAGCTGCAGCGCATCGAACTCGGTGCGCGGCGCGATCTCATCGAGCGCCGCGCCGACGCATTCGCGCACGATCTCGCGATTGCGGCCGCCGTCGTCGCCGAGCCGGTCGCGCGCACGCGCGGCGATTTCCGCGAGCGGCAGGAAGCCGCGATTGAAGTTGCGGCCGCTCGCGAGATCGAAACGGCCGATGAATTGCCCGAGCAGATGATGATTGAGGCCGACCGGGTTCGCGACCGGCACGAGCACGATCTCGGCGGCGAGCCGGCCGTCGGCATCGAGCTGCGCGAGCCGCTGCTTCAGCACGAACGCCGCGAGCATCGCGGGCGTCTCGTCCGCGTGCAGCGCGGCCTGCAGGTAGATCTTGCGGCCGGTGCCGGCCGGCCCGAAATGAAAGCTCGTCAGCGTGCGCTGCGTGCCGATCGACGGCGACAGGAGCGGCGTGGTGCGAATCTGCATCGATGGTCTCGAACGGGTGAAAACGGGGAAGCGGGTGAAACGGCGGGGCGCTGTGGCGCTTATTCGCCGTACGGGTTGAAGTCGAAATACTGCTTTGCGATCCGGTCGTACGTGCCGTCCTTCAGCATCGATGCGATTGCGCCGTCGATCGACGCCTTGAGCGCCGTATCCGACTGCCGCATGCCGATGCCGACGCCGCGATCGCCCATGTCGAGCGGCGCGCCGACGAACGCGAAGCCCTTGCCCTTCGGCGTGCGCAGGAAGCCGTAGTCGGCTTCCACGGTGCCGAGCAGCGCTGCATCGAGGCGGCCGTTGACGAGATCGGCGAACACGTCGTCCTGGCTCTTGTACGGCACCACGCCGACGCCGGCCGGCGCCCAGTGCGCGAGCGCCCACGATTCGAACTGCGTGCCCGACTGCACGCCGACGCGCTTGCCGGCCAGCGACGCGGTCGTACTGTCGACGCCGCTCGCGGGCCGCGCGACGAGCCGCGACTTGAAGCGGAACAGTTTCGACGAGAACAGGATCTGCTTCTCGCGCTTCTCGGTGATCGCCATCGACGACAGGATCGCGTCGATCTTGCGCGCCTGCAGCGCGGGAATCATCCCGGAGAATTCAAGCTCGACCCACTGGCAGCGCAACTGCGCACGGCGGCAGATCTCGTTGCCGAGATCGACGTCGAAGCCCTTCAGGCTGCCGTCGGGCGCCTTCGAATCCATCGGCGGATAGGTCGGATCGATGCCGAGGCGCACGGGGCGCGCATCGAGCGCATGCGCGGCGCTTGCCGCGAACGCAAGGCATAAGGAAACGAGCGGAAGGAAGGTACGTTTCATGGTCGACACAGGGCAGGACGATGGGCAAACGGCACGAGCCGGACTGCCTGCGATCGTAGTGCGCACGCGCCGCCGCCGGAATCGCCCGCTGCCTTATCATGATCACTTTTCCCGATCACCGGCCCCGCGCTCGCCCATGGCGTTCACGCTCTCCCAGCTCCGCATCTTCCAGGCCGTCGTCGAGCACGGCAGCCTGCGCGCCGCTGCACGCGCGCTCGATCTCGCGCAGAGCGGCGTCACGCAGCAGTTGCAAAGCCTCGAGGCAACGCTCGGCGCGACGCTGTTCACGCGCACCAATCGCGGGATCGTGCCGACGGCCGTCGGCCAGCGGCTGCTCGCGCGCTCCGGTTCGATCCTCGGCGAATGCGAGCAGGTCGAGCGGGAAATCCGGCAACTGAGCGGCGCGTACGAAGGCACCGTCACGCTCGGCCTCGTGGCCGAACCGCTGATCGACGCATTCGCGCCGGTGCTGAGCGCGTTCCGCGCGCGCTTCGACAAGGTCGACGTGCACCTGCGTACCGGCACGTCGCGGATGATGATCGGCTGGCTGCGGGAAAACGCGGTCGATTTCGCGATCGCGCTGGTCTCGAAGCAGACCGACACGACCGATCTCGCGGTCACGCCGCTGCGTGCTTCCGCGCCGGTGGTGGTGTGCCGCAACGGCCATCCGGCGATGCACGCGCAATCGCTCGCCGAGCTGGCCGGCTACGCGTGGGTGTCCACACGCTCGCCGAACCTGAGCGCCGACCCCGTCGTCAACCGGTTGCTCGCGTACTTCGACGTGCACGGCCTGCCGCCGCCGAAGATCCTCGCAACCGTCGAAGGGATGTTCGAGACGCTGCAGCTCGTCACGCAGACCGATTGCCTGTCGCTCGAAACCGAAGCCGTGACGCGGCACGGGCCGTTTGCCGGCACGCTCGCGAAGGTGCCCGTGCGCGAACAGGCCGAATCGCAGGACATCTGCCTGCTGCAGCGCGCGGCCGTGCCGCTGACGCCGGCCGCGCAGGAACTCGCGACGATGCTCGCGTCGTACCTGAGAGTGGTGCGCGGGCGGTAAGCGCATCTTGCCGCCTGCCGCCCGCGGTGCTGCACCGTGCTTTCCTTCAGTCGATCGAATCCCGCGCCGTCTCGCGCAGCGCGGCAACCGCGATCAGCGACAGCACCACGCACGCGGCCACGTAGCCGGCCGGCGCGAGCTTGCTGCCCGTCGTCTTCACGAGCCAGGTCGCGATCAGCTGCGCGGTGCCGCCGAAGATCGTCACCGCGAGCGCATACGCGATCGAGATGCCGGTCGCGCGCACGTGGCGCGGCAGCGACTCGCACATCAGCGCCATTTCGGATGCCGAGCCGAGCGAATAGAACAGCAGCATCAGCGCGGTCAGCGGCAGGATCACCGACAGCGTCGGATGATGGTTCATCAGCCAGAACGCCGGGAACAGCAACGCGACCAGCACGCCGCGGCCGACGAAGATCGGCAGGCGCCGGCTGCCGAGCCTGTCCGACAGCCAGCCGAACAGCGGGCAGGTGACCAGCATCACGCAGCCCGATGCGACGCCGACGAACATCGACAGCTTCATCGGCAGGCCAAGCGTGTGGATCGCGTAGGTCGGCATGTAGAACGTCAGGATGTAGGTCGACACCGTGCCGCCCATCACCGTGAGCATCAGCAGCAGCACCGTGCGCGTGTGCTTCGAGAACAGCTCGTGCAGCACGCCGCGTTCGATGCCGTGATGGTTGTCGCCGGGCGCATCGTCGGCGAGGCGGCGGCGCAGATACATGCCGACCGGCGCGATCAGCACGCCGACGAGGAACGGCAGCCGCCAGCCCCAGCTTTCGAGCGCGTCCTTCGTCATCGTGTTCGACAGCAGCGCCGCGAAGCCCGAGCCCATCAGCGCGGCGCCGCCCTGCGTCGCGAGCTGCCAGCTCGCGCGGAACGCACGGCGCGACGTGCCGCCCTGTTCGAGCAGCGTCGACGTCGCCGCGCCGAATTCACCGCCCTGCGAAAAGCCCTGCATCAGCCGCGCGAACACGACGAGCAGCGGTGCGGCCACGCCGGCCTGCGCATAGGTCGGCGCGATCGCGATCAGGCCCGTGCCGAGCGCCATCAGCATGATCGTCAGGTTCAGCGCGGCCTTGCGCCCCTTGCGGTCCGCGTAGACGCCGAGCACGACGCTGCCGAGCGGCCGCGTGAAGAAGCCGGCGGCGAACGTCGCGACCGACAGCAGCAGCGACGTGGTCGGGTCGCTCGACGGGAAGAACAGCTTGCCGATCAGCACCGCAAAGAAGCCGTACACGGTGAAGTCGAAGAATTCCAGCCAGTTGCCGATCACGGCCGCCGCGATCGCGCCGCGCCGCGTGACGGCAGGCGCGCCGGGCGCGCCGGCTTCGGCGACGCCCGTCGACGCGGGGTGCAGCGCGAGATGGTCTTTCTGCATCGCTATCCTCTCCTGTCAATGCGCCGGAAGCGCCGGAAGCGCGCCGCCGCCGCGATCACTGCCCGAGGTAACGCTCGACGAGGCGCGTCCAGAACGCCGCGCCGATCGGCAGGTTGCGATCGTTGAAGTCGTACTTCGGGTTGTGCACCATGCAGCCGTCCTCGCCTTCGCCATTGCCGAGCCGCACGAACGAGCCCGGCCGCTGCTGCAGCATGAACGCGAAATCCTCGCTGCCCATCAGCAGGTCGGTCTGCTCGACCACGTGCGCGTCGCCGACGAGCTCGCGCGCCACCTGCGCGGCGAAATCCGTTTCGGCATCCGTATTGACGACGACCGGATACCCTTCGATGTACTCGACGTTTGCCGTCGCGCCGTAGCTCGCGGCCTGTGTTTCGGCCAGCTCGGTGATGCGGCGCTTGAGCAGCGCGCGCACGTCGGGGCTGAACGAACGCACGCTGAGTTCGAGGCGCGCGCCGTTCGGGATCACGTTGTTCGCGGTGCCCGCATGCATCGAGCCGACCGTGACGACCGCCGGCTGCGCAGGGTCGACGTTGCGCGCGACGATCGTCTGCAGCGCCATCACGATGCTCGCCGCGACGACCACCGGGTCGACCGTCAGGTGCGGCCGTGCCGCGTGGCCGCCGACGCCTTCGATCGTGATGATCGCCTTGTCGCCGGCCGACATGAACGGGCCGCGCCGCGTCAGGAACACGCCCGGTGCCGCGCCCGGATGGTTGTGCATGCCGAACACGGCATCGCACGGGAAGCGCTCGAACAGGCCGTCGTCGATCATCTTCTTCGCGCCGCTGTCGACACCGTGCTCTTCCGCCGGCTGGAAATACAGGTGCACGGTGCCGGAGAAGTGGCGGGTCTTCGCGAGATGCTGCGCGGCGCCGAGCAGCATCGTCGTGTGGCCGTCGTGGCCGCACGCGTGCATCTTGCCGTGCGTGCCGCTCGCATAGGGCAGCCCCGTCGCCTCGATGATCGGCAGCGCATCCATGTCGGCGCGGATGCCGATGCTGCGCGTGCCGTCGCCCACGCGCAGCGTGCCGACCACGCCCGTCTTCCCGACCCCGCGCGTCACCTGCCAGCCCCACTGTTCGAGCTTCTCGGCGACGAGCGCGGCCGTGTCGTGCTCTTCGTACGCGAGTTCGGGGTGGTGATGGATATGGTGACGGATCTCGCGCAGCCCGCCGGCGGCGGGCATCAGATCCTCGATTTCGGTGAATCGGGCGTCGGTCATCTAAGGGGCTCCAGCTTGTTTGTGTGTGCACGCGTGACGCTGCGTGCGGGAAAGCGAGCCACTATATCGAGCCGATATCGGTTCAATAAGATGCGGAATTTTTCACCGCGATAAGGTTTTTTAATCAGGGTTAATACGGGTGATGCTTGCGGGTTCAACCTCATCGAACGCGCCAGATACACGACCCGTTGATTTTTGAGACGAACGGTCTATTATTCGCACATGGACGTTCGAACTGATCCGCCTCGCCGTCGCGGCAGGCCACCGAAGCAGCATGAAGA
Source organism: Burkholderia puraquae (assembly GCF_002099195.1). GTDB lineage: Bacteria > Pseudomonadota > Gammaproteobacteria > Burkholderiales > Burkholderiaceae > Burkholderia > Burkholderia puraquae. Next base: position 11,697 of record NZ_NBYX01000002.1, read on the forward strand.
CCTCGTCGCCACGCGGGACATGCTGTTGCGCACCGGGCTGGAAGTGCTCACCGAGAAGGGCTTCTCGGCCACCGGGCTCGACGAGATCCTGGGGCGCGCGGGCGTGCCCAAGGGCTCGTTCTATCACTACTTCGACAGCAAGGAAGCGTTCGGCCTCGAACTGATCGACCGCTATGCCGACTTCTTCGCGCGCAAGCTGGACCGTCATTTCAGCGACCCGGCGCGCTCGCCGCTGCAGCGCGTCCGCGCATTCGTCGACGATGCCCGGGACGGCATGGCCCGCTACGCATACAGCCGCGGCTGCCTGATCGGCAATCTCGGGCAGGAAATGGGTGCGCTGCCCGAAAGTTTCCGCGCCCGCCTGCACGCCACGTTCGAGGACTGGCAACGCCGCCTCGCCGCTTGCCTGGCCGCCGCGCAGCAAGCCGGCGAACTGGCCGGTTCGGCCGATCCCGCCGAGCTGGCCGCATTCTTCTGGATCGGCTGGGAAGGCGCCGTGCTGCGCGCGAAGCTGGAGCGCAGCGACGGGCCGCTGACCCTGTTCGCGCAGTTTTTCTTCAATGGACTGCCGCATCGCTGATTTTTTTGCCATTAACTAGACGATCGGTCTAGAAAGGAGGACACATGTTTCGAGGCATCGTGATCGACAAGGACGAAACCGGCCAGCACGCGCGGCTGCACACGCTGGACGACGCGCAATTGCCCGCAGGCAACGTGACGATCCGCGTGGGCTATTCGACGCTGAACTACAAGGACGGGCTGGCGATCACCGGCAAGAGCCCGGTGGTCCGCAAGTTTCCGATGGTGCCCGGCATCGATCTGGTCGGTGAAGTCGAGGAGAGCACGCACCCGGACTATCGCCCCGGCGATCAGGTCGTGCTCAACGGCTGGGGCGTCGGCGAAACACACTGGGGCGGCCTCGCGCAGAAAGCCCGCGTCGACGGCGACTGGCTGGTGCCGCTGCCGTCCGCCTTTTCGCCGCAACAGGCGATGGCCATCGGCACGGCGGGCTACACCGCGATGCTGTGCGTGATGGCACTGGAGCGACACGGCGTGCGCCCGGATGACGGCGAGATCGTGGTGACCGGCGCGGCAGGCGGGGTGGGCAGCGTCGCTACCGCTATCCTCACCAGGCTGGGATACCGCGTGGTCGCGGTGACCGGCCGTCCCGCCGATGCCGACTACCTGCGTCAGCTCGGCGCGGCGGAGATCCTGGAGCGGTCGCAATTCAGCGAGCCCGGCAGGCCGCTGGGCAAGGAGCGCTGGGCCGGCGCGGTCGACGTGGCGGGCAGCCACGTGCTCGCCAACGTGTGCGCGACCACGCGCTACCGCGGCGTCGTGACGGCCTGCGGCCTGGCCGCCGGCATGGACTTCCCCGCGACCGTCATGCCGTTCATCCTGCGCGGTGTCACGCTCGTCGGGATCGACAGCGTCATGTGCCCGCGCGCCGATCGCCTGGAGGCATGGCGCCGGCTCGCATCCGACCTCGACGTCGAGAAGCTGGGCGCGATCAGCCACCAGGTCGGCCTGGGCGACGTCGTCCCGCTTGCCGAGGCATTGATCGACGGCAAGGTTCGCGGCCGCATCGTCGTCGACGTCAACGCGTGACGCCGCCGACGACCACCGGCGTTGCCTTATTCGGACGGCGGCTCGCGCATCGAAAGCGCCCGCGCCACTTTATCCAGGAGACCTCATGACCGCCGCAAGCACCGCCCCCATCAGCCGCTTTCCCGTGCCCGCGCTCGCCGACCTGCCCGACGACATCCGCGAACGCATCGCCGCCGTCCAGGAAAAGTCGGGCTTCATCCCGAACGTGTTCCTTACGCTCGCGCATCGCCCGGACGAGTTTCGCGCGTTCATGGCTTACCACGACGCGCTGATGGACAAGCCCGGCAATCTCACCAAGGCCGAACGGGAAATGATCGTCGTGGCCACCAGCGCCGCGAACCAGTGTCAGTACTGCGTGATCGCGCACGGTGCGATCCTGCGCATTCGCGCGAAAGACCCGCTGATCGCCGACCAGGTCGCGACCAACTACCGCAAGGCCGACATCACCGCGCGGCAGAAGGCGATGCTCGACTTCGCGATGAAGGTGTCGCAAACCGCGCACGAGGTGGGCGAAGCGGATTTCGACACGCTGAAGTTGCATGGCTTCACCGAGGAAGACGCGTGGGACATCGCGGCGATCTCGGCGTTCTTCGGCATGTCGAATCGCATCGCGAACGTGACGAACATGCGGCCGAACGCGGAGTTCTACGCGCTCGGGCGTTGAGGGCGCGACGGCAGCGGCGATGGCTGGGCGAGCCGGGCGTACGCACACTCGGCCGTCGATCAGCCATCGCGCGCACCGGCGCAACGCGGGCACGGCGCCGGCACGCGCCGTCGATGCGGCGGCTCTCTCGCCTACCCGACCTGCTTCAACGTCTGCAGCCCGTCGGGCAGCTTCGCGTCCGGGAACATCGTCGACAACGTCGTGTCGCGCCACCGCGCCGCCTCTTCCGCGCGCTGCGCTTCCGCCTGCTCGCAGACGATCAGCGCGTCGCCGCCGAGCAGCAAGCGCATCGGCACATCGTCGCGGCGCGACAGCTCGACGATCAATGCCGCGATCCGCGCCGGATCGCCGACCTCATGGCCGCCGTATGCGCCGAGCATGTCGAGCATTTTCCCGACCGACGGCCGATAGTCGGGCAGCAGCCCGTCGACTTCGCGCTTGGCCTGCGCGGCCCACTCGGTTCGCATCCCACCGGGCTCCAGCGTGCACACACGCACGCCGAACGGTGCGACTTCCTTCGCGAGCACGTCGCTGAACCCGCCGACCGCCCACTTCGCGGCCTGATACGCGGACAGGCCCGGCGTCGACGTGCGCCCGCCGACCGACGACACCTGGAAGATGTGCCCTGCACGCTGCGCGCGCATCGTCGGCAGCACCGCACGCGTCAGGTTGATCACGCCGAACAGGTTCGTCTCGATCTGGTCGCGGAAATCGTCGGCGGCCATCTGCTCGAACGGCGCCGTATGGCCGTAGCCCGCGTTGTTCACCAGCACGTCGATGCGGCCGAACGCGTCGCGGGCGGCTGTCGCCGCCTCCGCGGCTGCCGCTTCATCGGTCACGTCGAGCGCGACTGGCAGCAACCGATCGCCGTACCGTTTCACCAGATCCGCAAGCCGCGCGGGATCGCGTGCGCCGGCCACCAGCCGGTCGCCCGCCGCCAGCACGGCTTCCGAAATCGCTCGCCCCAGGCCGCGCGCGGCCCCTGTTACCAGCCAGACTTTCGCCATTTTTCCACTCCTTGATCGTGGTGAAATCACAAAATGAATGATTACTCACTCATTAATAACGACGATGTACCGATCGCTCATGACCTCCATCGCCCTGCCCGAAACCCGCTACCCATCCTCGCCGCAGCGCGTGAACGTGAATCCGCCCGCGCCGCCACGACGGCAACCTTGCCTTACACCGCGTGCAACACGGCCCACAACGCGCGAAACCCGGCCTCCCGGTACGCGTCGGCCCGCGCCGGATCGCGCGCGACCGACTCCATGGCCGTTTCGGCGATCGACGTGAACAGCGCCGCGCAGAACGCGTGCGCCTCGTCCGGCTTCAGCCCGCCCGATGCCGCGATCTGCGCCTCCAGCAACGCGCGGATCGTGCCGAAACCTTCGGCCCCCGCCGCACGGTGCGTGTCGTCGACGCGCCCGCTCACACCCAGCTGCTGCAGCGCGCGCCGCCCGTCCGGATTCGCGACGCCCCATGACACATAGCCGTTCCACGCGTGCCGCAGCGCCTGCTCGGCCGTCGCGCCTTCCGGGAAACCCGCCATCATCGCGTCGCGCATCTCCGCCTTCAGGCTCACGTACAGCGCGTTCAGCAATGCGTCCTTGGTCTCGAAGTAAGTAAACACCGTGCCTTCCGCCACCCCGGCGAGCCGCGCGATGCGCGCGGTCGTCGCGGTCGCGCCGTCCTCGGCGAGCGCGCGTGCGGCCGCGGCGAGGATGGCTTCGTGCTTGTCGGGACTGCGCGGTCGGGCCACGTTCGATTCCTTTAATGAGTGAGCGCTCAATCATAATGGGGCGATCCTGCTGAATGCAAGCCCTGTTACATCCGGGGGAACCCACACGCAATCCATCAAAACCGTGCACTATTAGCGTTTTCACGTACTGGTGCGTTCACGTATCGGCGCCCGGTGCCTCGATGTTCGTTTCACGTTCACCGTTTCAAACCGCGAACCTCCCATGACGAATCAGCCTACCCAGAGCGCGGCCGACCGGCCCGTCGACATGATCATTTTCGGTGGCGGCGGCGACCTGGCCGCCCGCAAGCTGTTGCCCGCGCTGTACATGGCGCACCTGCACTGCAACCTCCCGCCCGAGACGCGCATCATCGCGGTCGGCCGCCGCGACTGGGGCATCGACGGCTATCGCAAGTTCATGGACGAGCAGTCGCGCCCGTTCATCGACGAAAAGGCGTTCGATCCCGCTGCCTGGAGCCGTTTCCTCGACCTGTTCAAGTACGTGCTGATCGACGTGAACGCGCCGGACGACTACCTGCGGCTCGCGGAAGCGGCGCGCGGCGATGCGATCCGCGTGTTCTACCTGTCGACGTCGCCGGAGCTGTTCACGACGATCTGCGACAACCTGTCGGCCGCGCATCTCGTCGACAGGCACTCGCGCGTCGTCCTCGAAAAGCCGCTCGGCCACGATCTCGCGTCCGCGAAGGCGATCAACGATGCGGTCGGCAAGCACTTCGAGGAATCGCAGATCTATCGGATCGACCACTATCTCGGCAAGGAAACCGTGCAGAACCTGATGGTGCTGCGCTTCGGCAACCCGATCTTCGGGCCGCTGTGGCAGGCGCCGAGCATCCGCAGCGTGCAGATCACGGTGGCGGAGACGGTGGGCGTCGGCAGCCGCGCGGGCTTCTACGACCATACCGGCGCGCTGCGCGACATGGTGCAGAACCACCTGCTGCAGCTGCTGTGCATCGTCGCGATGGAGCCGCCCGTGTCGCTCGACCCGGACGCGGTGCGCGACGAGAAGCTGAAGGTGCTGCGCTCGCTGCGGCCGATGGCAGTGGCCGACGTCGCGCGCGACACGGTGCGCGGGCAATACACGGCCGGCGCGGTCGACGGCCAGCCGGTCAAGGGCTATCTCGAAGAAGACAACGTGCCGGCGGACAGCCGCGCGGAAACCTTCGTTGCGCTGCGCGCGCACATCAACAACTGGCGCTGGGCGAACGTGCCGTTCTTCCTGCGCACCGGCAAGCGGCTGCAGCGCCGCCAGTCGGAAATCGTGATCGAGTTCGCGGACATGCCGTTCTCGATCATCCCGACCGGCCCGCGCCACTACAGCAACCGCCTCGTGATCCAGCTCCAGCCGGAAGAGTCGATCCAGCTGCGGATGCTTGCGAAGGAACCGGGCAGCGGGATGAACATGGTGCCCGTGAGCCTGAACCTCGACCTGCAGCAGGCGATTCCGGAGCGGCGCGCGGAAGCGTACGAGCGTTTGCTGATCGACGTGATCCGCGGCCGCCTCACGCACTTCATGCGCCGCGACGAGCTCGAAGCCGCGTGGTCGTGGGTCGAGCCGATCCTCGACGGCTGGAAGCAGCTCGGCGACCGGCCGCGCCTGTACACGGCCGGCACGTTCGGTCCCGCGGCTTCGTCGGCGCTGCTCGCGCGCGACGGGATGTCGTGGTCGGAAGAGGCGTAACCGCTGCACGACGGCGTGCCTGAATACGGCACGCCGGATCGCACGTCCAATCGCACGGGGCGCGGCCCGCCCCGTCGTCCCTGCCAGCCTGACGCCGCTATCGCGGCGCCATCCACGGCGCAGCCTTGCGCCGCCCCGGCGCATCGTTGCCGCCGCCGCCCAGCGCCTCGATCAGGTAGTCGACGAACGACGCGATCCGCGACGAGATCGCGGTATTGCGGTAGTACACCGCGTGAATCGGCTGCTGGACATCGAGCGTGTGGCGCGCGAGCACCTGCACCAGCCGCCCCGCATCGCGATCCTGCGCGGTCACGAAATCGGACAGGCAGACGACGCCCGTGCCCTCCAGCGCAAGCTGCCGCAACGTTTCGCCGCTCGACGAATACACGTCCGGCTCGATGCGGTACGCTTCGCCGTCCGTGCCGAGGATCGGCCAGACGTTCAGCGATTCGGGCTGCGTGAAGCCGAGCAGCGTGTGCTTGTCGAGATCCTCCACCTTGCGCGGCTGGCCGTGCGCTTCGATGTATGCCGGGCTCGCGAGCATGCGCACCCGGCTGTTGCCGATGCGCCGGCTGTGCAGCGTCGAATCCTTCAGCCGGCCGATCCGGATCGCGACGTCGGTGCGTCGCTCCAGCAGATCGATGATGCCCTCGTTGCTGTTCAGCTCCAGCTCGACCTTCGGGAAGCGTTCGCGGTAGCCGCGCACGAGCGGCACGATCACGTGCAGCATGAACGGCGTCGCGGCGTCGACGCGCAGCCGCCCCGACGGCGTCTCGCGCCGCGCGAGCATCTGCTCCTCGGCATTCTCGACCGATTCGATGATCGCGCGCGCGTTCTGCAGGAACGCGCGCCCTTCTTCCGTCAACTCCAGCCGGCGCGTGGTCCGGCGCAGCAGCGTGGTCTTCAGCTTCTCCTCGAGCCGCGCGAGCGTGCGGCTCGCGGCCGACACGGTGAGGTCGAGCTGCTGCGCGGCGGCGGTGATCGATCCGGTGTCGACCACGGCCGCAAAGGCCTGGAGTTCGTCGAGCGTGATTTTCATTGTTGATCTGAAATCAAAACAATTTGGTTTATAGACCAGTTTTTCCGCAAAAGTAAAGTCGGCACACTGCGATCCATCCTTACTGGAACCAGGATCTCACCATGCCACTCGCCCTGCTTGCGCTGACCATCAGCGCCTTTGCCATCGGCACCACCGAATTCGTGATCGTCGGGCTGATCCCGACGATCGGCGCCGACCTCGGCGTCAGCCTGCCGTCGGCCGGCCTGCTCGTCAGCCTTTACGCACTGAGCGTCGCGATCGGCGCACCGCTCCTCACCGCGCTCACCGGCCGCGTGCCGCGCAAGACGCTGCTCGCGGCGCTGATGGCGCTGTTCACGGTCGGCAACCTCGTCGCGTGGCAGGCGCCCGGCTACGAGTCGCTGATCGTCGCGCGCATCCTCACCGGCCTCGCGCACGGTGTGTTCTTCTCGGTCGGCTCGATCATCGCGACCACGCTCGTGCCGAAGGAGAAGGCCGCCAGCGCGATCGCGACGATGTTCAGCGGGATGACCGTCGCGTTCGTCGCCGGCATTCCGCTCGGCACCTTCATCGGCCAGCACTTCGGCTGGCGCGCGACGTTCCTGGTCGTCGCGCTGTTCGGCCTCGTCGCGTTCGTCGGCGCGGTCGCGTTCGTGCCGCGCGGCCTGCCGCAAACGCCGCCCGCGCCGCTTGCCCGCCAGTTCCGCGTGCTCGCGCAGCCGCGCCTGCTGCTGGTCTATGCGATGACGGCGGTCGGCTACGGCGGCTCGCTGATCGCGTTCACGTACATGGCGCCGCTGCTCGAGCAGATCGCCGGCTTCACGCCGTCGCAGGTCAGCCTCGTGCTCGTCGGCTACGGCGTGTCGGTCGCGTTCGGCAACGTGTGGGGCGGCAAGCTCGCAGACGCCGTCGGCCCCGTGAAGGCGCTCAAGCGGATCTTCCTGCTGCTCGCGATCGTGCTGCTCGCGCTGACCTTCACGATCCACGTCAAATGGCTCGCCGTGCTGACGATGCTCGCATGGGGTGCGGTGGCGTTCGGCAACGTGCCGGGCCTGCAGGTGTACGTCGTCAAGCAGGCGCGCCACTTCGCGCCCGACGCCACCGACGTCGCATCCGGTTTCAACATCGCCGCGTTCAACCTCGGCGTCGCGGGCGGCTCGGCACTCGGCGGCCTGATCGTCGCGCACGCCGGCCTCGGCCATACGCCTTGGATCGCGGCAGCCGTCACGCTCGGCGCATTCGCGCTCACCGCGCTGAGCGGCCGGCTCGACCGCGGCGCGGGCCTGCCCGAACGCACGGCCGAACCCGTCGAACTCGCACATTGAACGTCACTTTATTTGCAGGAGTTTGCTCACATGAACGCATCGCCCCCGCGCCCGCCGTTCGCCGGCAAGACTTTCGAAGTCCGTTACGACGGCCTCACCGCGCTCAACGCGTACGACGAAGACGGCCTCCACATGCGCTACGAGATCACCGAAGGCCCCTACGCGGGTGCGCAGGGCGAAGTCGAATACACGTGGCAGCCCATCGCCGGCGAAACCTACGCGATCTCGTGGCAGGAAGCCGATCGCGCAACCGTCGTGCATCTCGACGATTTCGCCGCCGGCACGTCGCGCACGTTCTTCACCGCGGCGTCGCTCGATTTCTACCGGCTCGAAGGCAGCCTGCGCGCAGTCTGAACGGAACCCGATCATGCCCACCTCACTCGACAAGCTGACTACCGGCGGCTTCAGCATCGGCATCGAACTGCCGCTCGACAACGACTGGTCGCCGGCCGGCGACGCGAAGCGCCAGCACGACGGCCGCCGCCCCGGCGTGCCAAGCCTCGAGTTCCACGCGAAGCTCGCGCAACTCGCCGACACGCTCGGCTTCCGCGCGCTCTGGGTGCGCGACGTGCCGCTGTACGACCCGTCGTTCGGCGACGCCGCACAAGTGTTCGAGACCTTCTCGTATCTCGGCTACCTCGCCGGCATCACGAACGACATCCTGCTCGGCACGGCGGCCGTCGTGCTGCCGCTGCGCGAGCCGCTGCTGACGCTGAAATCGGCCGCGACGATCCAGGAACTGAGCGGCGGCCGCCTGCTGCTCGGCGTCGCAAGCGGCGACCGGCCGGTCGAATATCCGCTGTTCGGCCGCGACTTCGCATCGCGCGGCGCGAACTTCCGCGACCAGATCGCGCTGCTGCGCGACGGCGCACGCGGGCACCTGCCGCCCGGCCTCGACGTGCTGCCCGCCGCCCGTTCGCCAGTGCCGCTGCTCGTCGCGGGCCTCGCGCAGCAGACGCCCGCATGGATCGGCGAACACATGGACGGCTGCCTCGCGTATCCAGGCTCGCCGGACGATCACCTGCATCGTGTCGCGAACTGGCGCGCGGTGGCCGGCGACAAGCCGTACGTGAGCTTCATCCACCTCGACCTCGCGGAAGATCCGCACGAACCGCTGCAGCGGCACCGCTTCGGCGCGCGCGCCGGACGTATCGCGCTGACGGAGGAACTCGCGGCAATGCGCGACGCGGGCGTGCAGCACATCGGCCTGCATTTCCGCCGCAACCGGCGTCCGCTCGACGAGACGATGGCCGAGATCGCGGCGGACGTGCTGCCGGTGTTCCATGCGAACGCGAATGCCGACGCCGCGCCCGGTACGAAAGCGCGGACGGGCACCGCCTGAAACCGCCCCCTCCGCAGCCGCCCGGATTCGCGGCCAATATTTGATTTCAAATCAAATATTTTTGACCTCTAACGGCGTTTATCTCATCAGTCTCAAGCGCCAGAATGACTTCCATACCGCAACCGCCCCCCCTTTCAGGAGCCCACGATGAGCACCATTCCCGCATTCGGCCTCGGTACGTTCCGCCTGCAAGGCCAGGTCGTGATCGACTCGGTCCGCAACGGTCTTGAAGTCGGCTACCGCGCGATCGACACCGCGCAGATCTACGGCAACGAAGCCGAAGTCGGCGAAGCGATCGCCGCGTCGGGCGTGCGCCGCGAAGACTTGTTCCTCACGACCAAGATCTGGGTCGACAACTACGCGCCGGACAATCTCGTGCCGAGCCTCGAAGAGAGCCTGCGCAAGCTGCGCACCGACCACGTCGACCTGACGCTGATCCACTGGCCGGCACCCGACAACGGCGTCGCGCTCGACACGTTCATGACCGCGCTCGCCGATGCGAAAGCGAAGGGCCTCACGCGGCAGATCGGCATCTCGAACTTCAACATCGCACTGACGAAGCAAGCGATCGCGGCCGTCGGCAAGGACGCGATCGCGACGAACCAGATCGAACTGAGCCCGTACCTGCAGAACCGCACGCTCGTCGAGTTCCTGAACGCCGAAGGCATCCACGTCACGTCGTACATGACGCTCGCATACGGCAAGGTGCTCGGCGATCCGGTGATCGGCGCAATCGCGCAGCGTCACGACGCGACGCCGGCACAAGTCGCGCTCGCGTGGGCGTTGCAGCTCGGCTACTCGGTGATCCCGTCGTCGACGAAGCGCGAGAACCTCGCGAGCAACCTGCTCGCGCAGACGCTGCGCCTGACCGACGAAGACATGGCGCAGATCGCCGCGCTCGAACGCAACGGCCGCGAAGTCGACCCGGCCGGTCTCGCGCCGAAGTGGGACTGAACGCGCGCCGCCCGCCCTTTGCCATTCCGATTCGCCGCGGCCGGAAAGCCGCGGCACCGACAGGACATCATCACCATGACCCAGGACCCGCTTTTCCAACCGCTGCAACTCGGCGCGCTGACGCTGCCGAACCGCATCGTGATGCCGCCGATGACGCGCTCGCGCGCGAGCCAGCCCGGCGACGAAGCCAACGAACTGATGGCCGCGTATTACGCGCAGCGCGCGAGCGCCGGCCTGATCGTCAGCGAAGGCACGTATATCGCGCCGCTCGGCAAGGGCTACGCATGGACGCCCGGCATTCACACGCCGTCGCAAGTGGCGGGCTGGCGCAAGGTGACGGACGCCGTGCATGCCGCGCACGGCCGGATCTTCGCGCAGCTGTGGCACGTCGGCCGGCTGAGCCACACGAGCCTGCTCGGCGGCCGGCAGCCGGTGTCGTCGTCGCCGCTTCAAGCAAAGGGCGTGAACGTATTCATCGCCGGTGAGGACGGCAGCACGCCGGGCTTCGTGCAGGCGTCCGAGCCGCGCGCGCTGTCGATCGACGAGATCCGCGAGATCGTCGATCAATACCGGGCCGCCGCGCGCAACGCGATCGAAGCCGGCTTCGACGGCGTCGAGCTGCACGGTGCGAACGGCTACCTCGTGAACCAGTTCATCGACTCGAATGCGAACACGCGCACCGACGCATACGGCGGCTCGCTGGAAAACCGGCTGCGCTTTCTGCGCGAAGTCACGCAGGCGCTGATCGAAGGCACGGGCGACGCGTCGCGCGTCGGCATCCGCCTCGCGCCGCTGACCACGTTGAACGGCTGCGTCGACGCCGATCCGGAAACGACCTACCTCGCCGCCGCGAAGCTGCTCGGCGAACTCGGCGTCGGCTACCTGCACATCGCGGAGGCCGACTGGGACGACGCACCGCTGATGCCGGTCGAATTCAAGCAGCAACTGCGCGCCGCGTTCCCGGGCGTGCTGATCTATGCCGGCGCGTACACCGCCGCGCGTGCCCGCGACGCGATCGCCGCCGGCTGGGCCGACCTCGTCGCTTTCGGCCGCCCGTTCGTCGCGAACCCCGACCTGCCCGAGCGCCTGCGCACCGGCGCGGCACTCGCGCCGCACGACCGCAACACGCTGTTCGGCGGCGGCGAGCGCGGCCTGACCGACTACCCGACGCTGGCCCAGGCCGCAGCCTGAGCCGGCTCACCGCGAGACTGCACATGAGAATCACGCTCCCTTCCCGTCTGGGCTTCGGCACCGCACCGCTGGGCAACATGTACCGGGACATCCCGCACGAAGAAGCGCTGGCCACGGTCGATGCGGCCTGGGAAAGCGGCATCCGCTATTTCGACGCCGCGCCGCTGTATGGCGCCGGGCTCGCCGAGCTGCGTCTCGGCGAAGCGCTCGCGGGGCGCCCGCGCGACGAATACGCGCTCGGCACCAAGGTCGGCCGGCTCGTCCTCGACGAACACGAAGACGCATCGCAGCGCGATCTCGGCGAAAAGGGCGGCCTGTTCCGCCACGGGCTGCCGAACAGGATCGTCTACGACTACACCGAGGACGGCACGCTGCGCTCGATCGACGCGAGCCTCGAGCGGCTGCGCACCGACCGGCTCGACACCGTGTGGATTCACGACCCGGCCGTCGACTTTCACGGCGACGCGTGGCGCGACGTGTTCGACGTCGCCATGTCGGGCGCAGCCAGGGCACTCACGCGGCTGCGCGACGAGAAGGTCATCCAGGGCTGGGGCCTCGGCGTGAACCGCGTCGAGCCGTGCGAACTCGCGCTCGAACGCGCGGACCCCGATGGCTTCCTGCTCGCCGGGCGCTACACGCTGCTCGATCATGCAGGCGCACTCGAACGGCTGATGCCGGAAAGCGCCGCGCGCGGGCTCGGGATCATCGTCGGCGGCCCTTACAACTCGGGCGTGCTGGCGGGCGGCACGCACTTCGAGTATCAGCCGGCCACGCAGGCCATGCTCGACCGCGTCGCGCGCATCCGCCAGATCTGCGAGCGATTCGGCGTCGATGTCCGCGCGGTGGCGCTGCAATTCTCGCTCGCGCACCCGGCCGTCGCGGCCGCGATCCCCGGCGCGAGCCGGCCCGACCGCATCGACGACAACCTGCGTCTCGCCGCGATGCCGATCCCGGCCGAACTGTGGGACGTGCTGAAGGCCGAGCGCCTGATTGCCGCGCATGCACCGACGCCGGCGGGCGCGGGTTGAGCGGCGTGGCGCGACCGTATGCGGCCGCGCCACCCGTGACAATCGCGGCGACTATCACCGCGATTGTCATTTCCGTATTGCAGCCTGTGCAATCGGCGTCTAGCGTTTACGCGATCGACCTCGTACGATCGTCACCGACCTGAAAGGACGCCCCGCCATGCCAAGCCGCTCCCCGACACGCGACATGCTGCTGGCCGTTGCGGCCGGCCTCGCCTTCGCAGCGTTCACAGCGCCTGCCCACGCCGGCGATGCGGCGTCACTCGCGCCGCCCGAGCCTGCGTCGACGGTGCTGTCGACCAGCGCGACCGGCGTGCAGATCTACGCATGCGAATACGACCATGAACATCGGCTCGCGTGGGCGTTCCAGCGGCCGGAGGCGATGCTGTTCGACGCGAGCGGCACGCTCGTCGTCCGGCACGGCGCGGGGCCGTCGTGGGAAGCGCTCAACGGCAGCCGCATAACCGGCAAGAAACTCGCGGAAGCGCCGAGCGCGCGCGCCGGCAGCATCCCGCAACTCCTGCTCGCCGCGACGCCGGCCACATCGACCATAACGACCACAACGGCCGCGACCGGCACGCTCGCCGGCGTGCGCTTCGTCCAGCGGCTCGATACCGTGGGCGGCACGCCGCCGGACGCAGCGTGTTCGGCCGAGCATGCGATCGGCCGCTTCCCGTATTTCGCGCGCTACGTGTTCCTGAAGTAACGCACGACAGTGCCCGAAGCACAGCACACCATTGCAGTGTCATCCTTCGACAACCCGATTATCATCCGGGTGCCGCTTGCCCGCGACCGCGCATCGCGTCGCGCGCCGCCGTCGCCATCCGCGTATGCAGCCCCAATGAAAGACATCTGTAATTTTCAATGCATCCCCCGCTTGCCTCCTGCCCGTCGACCCCGCATTCAAATAATCGCCTTAACGGATTCGAACTAGGCGTATACACGCGTGTCGTCGCGACGGAGCCCCGTTGCACGCCGATATAAGCGCTGAGACATGCGCTGCATGCTCTTCCCCCAATGGGACGTGATGGGCGGTTCGCCTAACCTTCGCTACGGCAAAGCACACGTGACGGGGTCGACAACACAACGCGTCGCACGACGCGACACCCTCGCGATCGTTTCGATTCGCACATAGCGACACGGATCACGCGTCATTCGTCCCCACGACGTTGCCGACAATCCCAACTAGATACGAGACACCCTGACGACGGTTCGCTACGGGCCGTTTCAGCATGCTGATAAAGGAGCAAGCTCATGAGTGATACCCCGGTGCAGCCGACGGTCGGCGTCGGCGCGGAAGAAACTGACTTTGGCACCAAGGGAGTCATCGACCGGTACTTCGGCATTTCGTCGCGCGGCAGCACGCAGCGCCGCGAGATCATTGCCGGCGTCACGACCTTTCTCGCGATGGTCTATTCCGTGTTCGTCGTACCCGGCATGTTCGGCAAGGCCGGCTTCGACACGAGTGCCGTGTTCGTCGCGGTCTGCCTCACGACCGCGTTCGGTTCGCTGCTGATGGGCCTGTGGGCGAAGCTGCCGATCGCGATCGGCTGCGCGATCTCGCTGACCGCGTTCACCGCGTTCGGCCTCGTGCTCGGCAAGGGGCTGCATCCGACGGTCGCGCTCGGCGCCGTGTTCCTGATGGGCCTCGTGTTCACCGGCATTTCGGTCACCGGTGTGCGTTCGTGGATCCTGCGCAACCTGCCCGCGGGCGTCGCGCACGGCACCGGGATCGGCATCGGCCTGTTCCTGCTGCTGATCGCATCGAACGACGTCGGCCTCGTGATCAAGAACCCGGGCGCCGGCCTGCCGGTATCGCTCGGCCAGATCACCGCGCTCCCGGTCATCATGTCGGTTGTCGGCCTCGCTGCGATCTTCGGCCTCGAAAAGCGTCGCGTGCCGGGCGGCATCCTGCTCGTCGTGATCGCGATCTCGGTGTTCGGCCTGATCTTCGATCCGAGCGTGAAGTACCACGGCATCTTCGCGCTGCCGTCGCTGAGCGCACCGGGCCATGCGTCGCTGATCGGCGCGATGGACATCAAGGGTGCGCTGTCGATGGCCGTGCTGCCGAGCGTGCTGGCGCTGGTGATGACCGCCGTGTTCGACGCGACCGGCACGATCCGCGCGGTCGCGGGCCAGGCCGGCCAGCTCGACGAGAACGGCCGCATCATCAACGGCGGCCGTGCGCTCACCGCCGATTCGATCAGCTCGATCTTCTCCGGCTTCCTCGGCGGCGCGCCGGCAGCAGCCTACATCGAGTCGAGCGTCGGCGTGGCCGCCGGCGCGAAGACGGGCCTCGCGGCAGCCGTGGTCGGCCTGCTGTTCCTCGTCGTGATGTTCTTCTCGCCGCTCGCGGGCCTCGTGCCGTCGTACGCCACGGCACCCGCACTGATGTACGTCGGCCTGCTGATGCTCGGCAGCGTGAGCAAGCTGCACATGGACGACATGGTCGACGCGATGTCGGGCCTCGTGTGCGCGGTGTTCATCGTGCTGACCGCGAACATCGTGACGGGCATCATGCTCGGCTTCTCGACGCTCGTGATCGGCCGCATCGCCAGCGGCGAATTCCGCAAGCTCAACGTCGGCACCGTGCTCATCGCTGCCGTGCTCGTCACGTTCTATCTCGGCGGCTGGGCGATCTGACCGCGAATCGTGCGCGACGTCGCCTGCCGAAGGGCGGCGCGCATCGGGACGACATCGTCTCCTCCACCATCATCGTTGATGGTCTCCAGGCCTGGGAACGCAAGTTTCCAGGCCTTTTTTGTCGATGCGGCACAGCGCGGCACGCACCGGGCACGCGTCGCGACACGAATCCACGCCCGGTGCTACGATCGCATTTTGCCTTCAGGAGCCGCCATGAACGCGCTCGGCATCGTCTCCGAATCGAACACCCGGACCTCGGCGCGCAAGCCGCCGTTCATCCCGTCGTTCGGCTTCCATGAAGTGCATGAATCCAGGCCGATCGATGCCGCTCCGGCACGCATCATCGACGCGGTCACCGCGCTCGACATGCGCACGGATCCGGTCGTCGATGCGCTGCTCAACGTCCGCGAATTCCCGGCAGCCCTGGCCGCTTCGTTGCGCCACGGCACCCCGCGAGGCGAACGCGAACGCTTCGGCCTCCATGCGTTCACGCCGCTGCATCGCGACGACAGGTCGCTGTCACTCGGCCTCGTCGGCCGCTTCTGGCGGCCGGACCTCGGCGTGCTGACGATCGCCGACGCGGCGGCGTTCGTGCAGCATGACGACCCGCGCGATGCGAAGCTGGTGCTCCGCTTCGAGGTCGTCGGGCTCGCGTCGGGTGCGCACATGCTGCGCACCGAAACCTTCGTGCATTGCCCGACCGCCCGTACGCGGCGGCTGTTCATGCCGTACTGGCTCGCGATCCGGATGGCGAGCGGCTGGATTCGGCGCCGCACGCTGGTGGCAGTCGAGATGGCGCTGGCGTAGCGCCTGCCCCCGCCTCTGCGATGGCCGGCTCGCGCCGGCCTGCGCGTCAGAACGGCTTCATCACGACCAGCCCGACGACGATCGCCGTCGCGGCCACGACCGCGCCCGCTGCCTGCCCGAGCCAGGGCGCCGGCGCGACGACGAGATCGTCGCGTTCCATGCGCCGCAGCGTGCCGGCCAGGATCCCGTGCAGTGCCGACAGTGCGACAACCACCACGAGCTTCACCGACAGCCACGCCGCGCCGAACCAGTGACCGTCCAGCGCAAGCGCGATCCCCGCGATCCAGACGAGCGCGAGCGCGGGAGCCGTCACCGTGCGGTCCCAGCGTCGCACCGCACGATGCACGGCGAGGTTGGCGATACGCACGCCGACGGACAACATCAGCAGCCCCCCGACGAACGTGACGACGGCAACGACATGGACGGCCTTGAGCCACAGGTAGATCATCGTGCGTGCCTCCTGCGCGCGATCCATCCGGCACTCGTCAGCCCCACGAACGGCACGACGGCCGCCAGCACGAGCCGTGCAACTTCCGCCTTGCTCCACAGCCCGCTCGACGCGGTGCCGACGACCGCCCACACGTACATCGCGAACGCGATGCCGTGCACCGGGCCCATGATCGATACCGCAGCCGGATAACCGGCCAGGTGCTTGAGCGGCACGGCAACGCACACCAGCACGACGAGCGTGGCCGCCTCCAGCAACGACAGGTATTGCAGGTTCCGCAACGCATTGCGATCGTCTTGTTGCATCGGCAGCCTCCAGGTGGGTTCGTGACGATTGTCGCGTGTGGTGCCGTTCCGGGCCATTGGCTAAAATGACATCTTTAAACGGATTCTGGCCACGCCCCCAACGCCATGCACAAGGTCGCCGTGCTCGCCCTGCCCGATGTCGTCCCGTTCGATCTGGGCATGGCGTGCGACACGTTCGCGCGCGTGCGTTCGCCCGACGTCGTGCAGCCGTACCGCGTCCGCGTGTGCAGCGAGCACGCGCGTGTCGCCGGCGACCTGTTCGACCTGCGCCCCCCGTTTCGCCTCGACGCGCTCGCCGATGCCGATACGATCGTCGTCCCCGGCACGTCCGTGCCGCTCGCGCCCACGTCGCGCCACGTAATCGCGGCACTGCGCGCGGCAGCCGCGCGCGGTTGCCGGATCGCGTCGATCTGCAGCGGCGCGTTCGTGCTCGCGGAAGCCGGGCTGCTCGACGGACTGCGCGCGACGACGCACTGGCTCGCGGCCGCCGAACTCGCGCGCCGCTATCCGCGCGTGACGGTCGACCCGAACGTGCTGTTCGTCGACAACGGGCAGATACTCACGTCGGCCGGCGCCGCGGCCGGCCTCGATCTGTGCCTGCACATGATCCAGGCCGACTACGGCGCGGCGGTCGCCGTCGACGCCGCGCGCTGCGCGGTGGCGCCGCGGGTTCGCGAAGGCGGGCAGGCGCAGTTCATCGCACCGGAATGGCCGAGCGGCACCGACGGCCTGCAAGGCCTGATGGACTGGCTGCAGGCCAACCTGCGCAAGCCGCTCACGCTCGACGCGATGGCCCGCAAGGCGTCGACGAGCGTGCGCACGCTGACGCGGCGCTTCCAGGAGCAGACGGGCACGTCGCCGCGGCAATGGCTGCAGACCGCGCGCGTCAGGCATGCGCAGCAGTTGCTGGAGGTCACGGCGCTGTCGATCGAGCATGTCGCGACGGAGGCCGGGTTCGGTTCGGTCACCGCGTTCCGCGAGCGGTTCACGCGCATCGTCGGCACGTCGCCGCAGCGGTATCGTCAGGCGTTTCGCGCGCGGTCCGGCGCATGATGGCCGCCGCGCCGCCACCCACCGCACCCCGGCCTGCGATATGTTGCCTTGTCGTCGCAAAACCTCGTCGCAAAACCATGCGCACGCAACCGTCTGGATTACTACCGAATTCCACTACACCACGTCGCCTGCCACAGTATCGCGCCAACCGGACCCGATCGATGACCCGCATCCGCAACCCCTTGAACCTCGCGCAGCTCCAGGCGTTCGTCTCCGCCGCCCATCACAAGAGCCTGCGCGCCGCCGCGCGCGAACTCGGCGTCACGCAGCCCGCGATCACGCATACGATCCGCGAGCTCGAAACGGCGCTCAACGCGGAACTGCTCGCGCGCAGCGTACGCGGCGTCGAGCTGACCGCGTGCGGCCATGCGCTGCTGCCGCGTGCCGAGCAACTGCTCGGCGACATCCGCCGCACGGTCGAGGCCGTCGAGCAGGTGAAAGGCGAGATGTCGGGGCGCGTCGCGGTCGGCACGATGCCGTCGATCGCGCTGACGGCGCTGCCGCGCGCGGTGACGGCATTCCGCCAGTCGATGCCGAACGTGAGCCTGCATCTCGAGGAAGTGACGGTGCCCGACGCGCTCGCGCAGTTGCGCAACGGCACGCTCGACATCGCTGCGATGCACCATGTACCCGCGCTCGATCGCGATTTCACACAATTGCCGCTGCTGTCGACCGAATTCACCGTCGTGATGCGCGAAGGCCACCCGCTTGCGCACGCGCGCCGGTTAGAGGAATTGCTCGATGCCGAGTGGATCGTCACCGTCGGCGCCGAGCAGTTCCCGCACAGCGTGATGGTCGGGATGTTCGAGGCGCACGGGCTGCCGCTGCCGAAGCGCCTGCTGCGATCGCCGATGTCGTTCGCGGTGACGCTCGGCCTCGTCGCGCGATCGGACGTGATCGGCTGCTTCACGCGCCCGCTCGCCGCCATGGTCGCGCCGCTCGGCATCCGCACGGCCGAACTCGACGAAAGCATGCCGCGCTTCGACCTGTCGATCATCGCGCGGCGCGACCTGCTGCCCACGCCCGCCGTCACGCAATTCGTCACGTGCCTGCAGCGCGCGGTCAACGAAACGCTCGGCTGAATCGTTCATGTGTCTGAAACGGTAGCGCACCCGACGCGCCGCCGCCGGGCCCGGTATCGGGGCTTGTCCTAGGCGCCCTGCCGGTATTTTGTCTTGATAATCTTGCGCACGTCGCGCGCCCGCATCGGGTGAGCGAAACGGACAGCCTGACGCGAAGCCGCGGCGGGCCGAAGGCTTACGGCGCGGCACAACCGCGCACCCATCGAACAAAACGAGGAGTCACCGAGTGAAAAAGATTCTTGCGGCTGTGACCGTGGCCCTGCTCGCCGTATCGGCCGGCAGCGCGTACGCGAAGGACTGGACGACCGTGCGGTTCGGCGTCGACGCAAGCTACCCGCCTTTCGAATCGAAAGGCGCTGACGGCAAGGTGGTCGGGTTCGACGTCGATCTCGGCAATGAAATCTGCCGCCGCATGAACGCGAAGTGCGTGTGGATCGAAAACGACTTCGACGGGATGATTCCGGCGCTGAAGGCCCGCAAGTTCGACGGCGTGCTGTCGTCGATGTCGATGACGCCGGCGCGTCAGGAACAGATCGCCTTCTCCGCGAAGCTGTTCAACACGCCGACGCGCCTCGTCACGAAGAAGGGCTCGGGCCTGATGCCGACGGCCGAATCGCTGAAGGGCAAGTCGGTCGGCGTCGAGCAGGGCACGATCCAGGAAACCTACGCGAAGACGTACTGGGCCTCGAAGGGCGTGAAAGTCGTGCCTTACCAGAACCAGGACCAGGTCTACGCCGACCTGATCTCCGGCCGTCTGGACGGCGCGCTGCAGGACGCGGTGCAAGCCGAGATTGGCTTCCTGAAGACGCCGCGCGGCGCGAGCTTCGATTTCGCCGGCAAGGATATCGACGATCCGAAGACGCTCGGCAACGGCGCCGGCATCGGCCTGCGCAAGGAAGACACCGACCTGAAGTCGAAGATCGACGGCGCGATCGCCGGCATGCGCAAGGACGGCACGTACGACAAGATCGCGAAGAAGTACTTCGATTTCGACGTCTACGGCAAGTAATCCGCCAAGCAAGCGCACGCTTCGCTTCGGCACCGACGGGCTCCGCATGGAGCCCGTTTTTTTTGCATGCGGGGCGCCGGCCGCGTTATTTTTTTCGCGCCAACCTGATGATTCTCAACGAAAATCCGTGCGTTCTGGCGCCGGTTTGGTGGCGGTGAGAAAGGCAACGTACAATCGATCTTCCACGCACACCGGATCATTCGCGGCTGCGCCGCACTCCCCCACCATGCAAACGCAGACCCATCCGCTGATTTCCCCCGCCGTCGGTACCGAACGCCAGATCACGAGCTTTCACTACGGCCCGCGCGGCGGCAAGAAGGTCTACATCCAGTCGTCGCTGCACGCGGACGAGCTGCCCGGCATGCTGGTCGCCACGTTGCTGCGCCGCAAGATCGCCACGCTCGAGGCGGCCGGCAAGCTGCGCGGCGAAGTCGTCATCGTGCCCGTGCCGAACCCGATCGGCCTGTCGCAACACGTGTTCGGCGATCACCTCGGCCGCTTCGAGCTCGGCTCGATGCAGAACTTCAACCGCAATTTCTACGATCTCGCCGCGCTCGTGCTGCCGCGCGTCGAACACCGCCTCACGAACGACGCGCAGCGCAACCTCGTCGCCGTGCGCGCCGCGATGCGCGAAGCGCTCGACGAGCAGACGCCGCGCACCGAGCTCGACTCGCAGCGCCTCGCGCTGCAGAAGCTGTCGTTCGACGCCGATATCGTGCTCGACCTGCACTGCGACAGCGATGCGGTGATGCACCTCTACACGAATCCCGATCTGTGGCCCGACGTCGAGCCGCTGTCGCGCTATCTCGACGCACAGGCGTCGCTGCTCGCGCTGAATTCGGTCGGCAACCCGTTCGACGAAATCCACAGCTTCTGCTGGTCGGATCTGCGCAACCGTTTCGGCGACCGCTTCCCGATCCCGAACGGCGCGATTTCCGTCACGATCGAGCTGCGCAGCGAGCGCGACGTGTCGTACGAGTTCGCCGAAAAGGATGCGCAGGCGATCGTCGAATACCTGACCGAGCGCGGTGTCGTCGACGGCACGCCGGCGCCGCTGCCGCCGCTCGCGCATCCGGCCACGCCGCTCGCGGGCACCGATCCGCTCGTGGCGCCCGTGTCGGGCGTAATCGTGTTCCGCACGCCGGTCGGCGCGATGATCGAGGCCGGCGAGGCCGTGGCCGACATCGTCGATCCGCTGACCGATCGCGTCGTCACGCTGAAGAGCAGCGTGTCGGGCGTGCTGTACGCGCGCCAGATCGTGCGCTTCGCGACGGCCGGCATGGAAGTCGCGCGGATTGCCGGCGCGACCGCGATCCGCACGGGTTCGCTGCTGTCGGCCTGAGCGTCCGGCCCGCGCGCCCGGTCACGGCGCGCATCGCGCTCACCCGCGCGCACCAACGAAATCGCCCGCTTGCGCGGGCGATTTGCTTTCCGGAGTGCCCGGCGATCCATCGGGCCGGGCGGTGGCACGCTCGACCGTTCAGAACGCCGGCACGATCGCGCCGCCGAACTTCTGGTCGATGAACTTGCGCACGTCGTCCGATTCATAGGCCGCGACGAGCTTCTTCACCCACGGCTTGTCCTTGTCCTGCGCACGCACCGCGATCAGGTTCGCGTACGGCCCGCGCAGGTCCTCGATCGCGATCGCATCCTTCACCGGCGTGAGCCCGGCCTTCACCGCGTAGTCGGTATTGATCGACGCGGCATCGAGATCGGGCAGCGCGCGCGGCAGCTGTGCGGCGTCGAGTTCGACGATCTTGATCTTCTTCGGGTTCTCGGCGACGTCGAGCGGCGTCGCGTTCACGCCGTTGGTGCCGGCGCCCGCCTTCAGCTTGATCACGCCGTATTTCTGCAGCAGCAGCAGCGCGCGGTTGCCGTTCGACGGATCGTTCTGGATCCCGACCTTCGCGCCCGCCGGCAAGTCCTTCAGCGACTTGAGTTTCTTCGAATAGAAGCCCATCGGCGCCGTGTACGTGAGCCCGACGTTGACGATCCTGTAGCCGCGCTGCTTGATCTGGCTGTCGAGGAACGGCTGGTGCTGGAAGCCGTTCGCGTCGAGATCGCCGGAATCGAGCGCCGCGTTCGGCTGCACGTAGTCGTTGAATTCGATGACCTTGATCGCGAGGCCTTCGCGCGCGGCGACCTTCGTCACCTCGGTCCAGATCTGCGCATCGGGGCCGCTCATCGTGCCGATCTTCAGCGTTTGCGGATCGGCGTGCGCGCCGGGCGCCGCGAATGCCAGCGCTGCGGCGAGCGCGCCGAGGCCGGTCAGGAATGAACGTCGCATGGTGTCCTCTTGTCCCGTGTCGTTTGTTGGAACACGGATCGTGGCATGGGGCCGGAACGCCACCAACCAAGCTTATTTCATGTGCATATTCCCGATTCCGATCGAATCTCAGTCTGAATCGGTATAACCCCCGGCTATACAACCGGGCAGAATTCAGTGTCGCATCGACGCCACACATTCTTCATATGACAGTCGCTGTCATATTCATTACGTGGCCCCTCGATAAAGTTGCCGCCGGTACGTGAAAGCGCCCATAGAGAGCGCCGAAACCGCAACTGGACACGCCATTTATTCGCTCGGAGAATCCTTTGAACAAGAAACTGTTGACCATCGCCGTCCTGGCAGCAACGGCCGGCACGGCACATGCACAAAGCAGCGTGACGCTGTACGGCGTCATCGATGCCGGTATCAGCTACGTGAACCACAGCAAGACCGCCAACGGCGGCTCGGGCAAGCTGTTCAAGTATGACGACGGCGTTGCCCAGGGCAGCCGTTGGGGCCTGCGCGGCACCGAAGACCTCGGTGGCGGCCTGAAGGCGATCTTCGTGCTCGAAAACGGCTTCAACAGCGGTAACGGCACGATCGGCCAGGGCGGCGCGATCTTCGGTCGCCAGGCTTACGTCGGCCTGAGCCAGCAGCAATACGGCACGGTCACGTTCGGCCGCCAGTACTCGTTCTCGACCGACATCCTCGGCTCGAACTACTCGACGGGCGGCAACACGGTCGGTGGCAACTACGCGTACCACGTGAACGACATCGACCAGCTCACGTCGAGCCGCATCAACAACGCCGTGAAGTTCCAGAGCGCGAACTACTCGGGCTTCACGTTCGGCGCGTTGTACGGCTTCTCGAACTCGACGGACTTCGCCGGCGCAGCCGCGACGACGTCGGGCACGACGACGACGGCAGGCTCGTCGCGCGCATACAGCTTCGGCCTGAACTACGCGAACGGCCCGCTGTCGGTCGGCGCAGCCTACACGGACATCCGCTTCCCGAGCCAGTCGTCGCCGGCCTTCTCGACGACGATCGCGAACATCAGCACCGGCAACGTCCGCGACCTGCGCACGTACGGCGTCGGTGGCCGCTACGTCTGGGGCCCGGCAACGGCATGGCTGCTGTGGACGCGTACGCAGTTCTCGACCGTTTCGGGCGCGGGCGGCACGTTCTACAACGCATATGAAGCAGGCGCGAAGTACGCGTTCACGCCGGCGCTGTCGGGTGGCCTCGGCTACACGTACACGAACGCGACGCAGAACGGCAACTCGTGGCACTGGAACCAGGTCAACGGTATCGCCGACTACGCACTCAGCAAGCGTACGGACGTGTACGGCCTGGTCGTGTACCAGCAGGCATCGGGCAAGGGCGTGCAAGCGCAGATCGGCTCGAGCACGAGCTACTTCAACACGTCAGGCACGGGTTCGAAGAACCAGATCGCCGCACGTATCGGTATCCGTCACAAGTTCTAAAGCATCCGCTTAACTCGCGGATCACGACGGCAAGAAGCGCCCCGCTCCACGCGGGGCGCTTTTTTATGGGCTTTTAAGTTTCGCTTAATTCTGGGCTGAGAGGATGCTCTCACCCCCCCTGTTGGCCGCCTGAACATCGGCGGCTTTTTTTTTGACACGCCGACGGCGCCGCCATCGATTGCCCACAAGACAGGATCGGAGGCCATGATGATCGAAGATACCGTTTTCAGCCATCTGCACGCGATTCTGACGTGCCAACACTCGATGCCGGTTCAGAGCTGCCGCGTATCGGTCGAAATGCAGCGCCCGTGGGGCCGGCCATATCGTCTCGTCGAATGGACGATGCATCTCGACGCGCCCGCGCGGCGCCAGATCGTGCCAGCCGAGTCGACCGACGAAGAGATCGCCGAGGTCGTCGCCTCGCACGTGCCGGGCCGGCTTTACGGCGACGGCCGGCTGCAGTTCTGAACGCCTTCCCGCGCTACCCGCTTCCCGCATTTCAGCCGCGCCGCTCGCATCGTGCGGCAGTCGGTCTCGTTTGATGCCGCAACGAAACCTGCTACGCTGCGCGTTTTCGTCCACGCAACACACGATGGAAAACGCATTCAACGAACGCGGCGTGACGATCACGCGCAACGGCCTGTCGGCCGCCGGGCAGGTATTCGCACTGCGTGACATCCGCCAGGTCGATGTCGTCAAGATTCCGAAGAACCGCCTCGTACCGTCGCTGATCTCGCTGATCGGCGCGGCCGCCGCCGTCGCAGGCGGCATCGCCGGATCGAGCGCCGCGCTCGTCGTCGGCGTGATGCTCGCCGTCGTCGGCTATCTCACGTGGGCCACGCAGGACGTCACGTATCGCCTGATGGTCGAGATGCCCGACGGCAAGCGCGAAGCGCTGTCGAGCATCGACGCGGCGTTCGTCGAACGCGTTGCACAGGTCGTGCGCGATGCGCAGGCCGCGAAGGCGGCCGGCTGATTCCGGTCTCCGCCCTGCACGCTTCGATTCACGGTGCCTGACCGCGCGCGGCGCGTTTCACGCCACGCAACGGCACCCTCGTTTGCCCCGTCGAATCGCGTTTCGCCACCGTCTCGCCAACATCGCGCCTGCGCGGCGTACGCCGACCGCCTAGTATGGAAAGAGCGGCTCGCCGCCGCATCGTCCGAGGAGGCCAGCATGAACGTCCAGACGCTGTCCGGCACGCTTCGCGCGCAGGAACTGCTGATCGTGTCGATGATCCGCGCGCTTCCCCCTGACGCACGCCGTGCGCTCGTCGACCTCTACACCGAACAGATCGCGTTCGCCGAACAGTCCGGCCTCGAAGCCCACAGCGATCGCGCGACGCACGACGCGTTCATCACGCATGCACGCAACCTGCTGATCCGCATCGAAGCCCTCGCCTGACCGGGCCTGCGTTTTCCCGAATTTGCCGCCGCGGCTCGCCCGAGCCGCGCAGGTGAGCGCTCACCCATACGAGCCATTTTCCGTTCTTGTATTGATAATCATTCTCATTTAGACTGGTAAAGTTATCAGTTGCCTTTCAATTCGCCGCTCGCCGCCTTCCGTGCGCGGGCGGGCCAGCCAGGTGAACGCGTCACCCAGCCAGCCTTCGGGCTTGTTTTCGTCAATGGGAGACCACCTGTGCATTGCTATACGCTGGCGCGGCGGCCGATCTGTGCCGCACTGTTCGGCGCGTTCGGCCTGTCCGCCGCCCCGGCTCACGCCGATTCGACGCCGCAAGGCGCCACCCCGCCTACCGCCATCCTCGCCGCCGCGTCCACGCGCGGCGATGCGGCGCTGCTCGACCCCGTTACCGTCACGGCCAACCGCACCGCCACGGCCGCGAGCCGCACGGCTGCGTCCGTCTCGGTGATCACCGACGAGGATCTGGAAGAACAGCAGGCCACCAACATCAAGGACGCGCTGCGCTACGAGCCGGGCCACGGTGCGCCGCACCGCGTACCGGCCCGCGCGGGTGCCGATACGCTCGTCGGCCGCGACGTCACGACGCTGTCGGGCGGCGAACTCGCGCGCGTGCAGTTCGCCCGCGTGCTCGCGCAGCTGTGGCCGGACGACGACGCGACGGAAGGCGGCCCGCGCTACCTGCTGCTCGACGAGCCGACCGCCGCGCTCGACCTCGCGCACCAGCATCGCCTGCTCGACACCGTGCGCGCAGTCGCGCGCGAATGGCGGCTCGGCGTGCTGGCGATCGTCCACGATCCGAACCTCGCCGCGCGGCACGCGGATACGATCGCGATGCTCGCCGACGGTACGATCGTCGCGCACGGCACGCCGCGCGACGTGATGACGCCGGCCCATATCGCGCAGTGCTACGGATTCGCGGTGAAGATGGTGGAAACCGGCGACGGTACGCCTCCGGTGATGGTGCCCGCGTAGCGCGGGTGGCGAGCATCCCCGCTCAATGCTCGACGTCCGCGACGCCGAACGTGCGCATCTTCCAGCCCAGCCGCACCGCGAACATCCGCATCGCGAACCCTGCGGCAAGCGCGACCACCGTCGCAACTTCGCCATCGACGCCGAGATACTGCATCCCGACATAGAGCCCGCCCGTGACGAACGCGACGCTCGCGTACAGTTCCTCGCGCAGGATCAGCGGCATCTCGTTGCACAACAGGTCGCGCAGCATCCCGCCGCAGACACCCGTAATCGCGCCGGCCAGCACGACGATGATCGGTGCGGTGCCCGTCGACGCGCCGATGTCGCAGCCGATGATCGTAAACGCCGCGAGGCCGATCGCATCGACTGTGACGAACAGCGTCTTCATCCGCGCCACATGCCGTGCGACCCACGACGCGACGGTCGCCGCGACCAGCGTGATCACCAGGTATTCCGGGTGCGCGATCCAGCCGAGCGGATAGTGGCCGAGCAGCACATCGCGCACGGTGCCGCCGCCGAGCGCCGTCACCGCGCCGACGAGCGCGAGCCCGAAGCGGTCCATCCCGCGGCGCATGCCCATCAGCGCCCCCGACATCGCTTCCGCGACGATTGCAATCAGATAGAGCGTATGCATGGCGCGCGTCAGTCATCCGTGCGGAACAGGTCGAGCACGCGTTCGCGCTCGGCCGCATCGACAGCGGCAGGCATCGGCTCGGCAGGCTTGCCGTTGTTGCCCGGCGCGTCGGACGCACCAGTCACTGCCGGCGCCCCGCCGCACGCGAAGCGGCTGCGGATGTACGACGGCACGTCGGCCGTGCACGTGCCGCGCGTATATTCGGCATACACGAAGTCGCCGTCGACGAGCGCGACATCCTGCGGCGGCGTTGCCTCGACCGGCGTACGCCCATCGACGGCCGTCTTCATGTAGTCGAGCCAGACCGGCAGCGCCAGCGTCGCACCGGTCGCGCGCCCCATCGGGCGCGGCGTGTCGTAGCCGAGCCACGCGACCGCGACGATGCCCGACGAGTAGCCGGCGAACCACACGTCCTTCGATCCGTTCGACGTGCCCGTCTTGCCGGCCGCGTCGTCGCGGCGCAGCGCGAGCGCACCGCGCGCGGTGCCGGACTTCACGACGTCGCGCAGCATGCTGTCCATCACGAACGCGTTGCGCGCCGACACGACGCGCTCTCCCGCGGGTGCGGTGGCTTCGTACATCGCGCCGCCGTGACGCTGCTTCACCGACAGGATCAGGCGCGGCTCCATCCGCGTGCCGCCGTTCGCGAACACGCTGTATGCGCTTGCCAGTTCGAGCGGCGTCACGGCGCCCGCGCCGAGCGCGAGCGGCAGCGACGCCGGATTGCGCTGCGCGTCGAAGCCGAAGTGCACCGCGTGCTGCTGCACGTAGCGCGCGTCGGTGGCCTGCATCAGGCTGACCGCGACGAGATTCTTCGAGCGCATGAGCCCGCGCCGCACCGGGATGAAGCCCTCGTAGTTGTTGGCGAAATTGCGCGGGCGCCACGGCCGCGCGCCGGTTTCCGCATGCGTGAGCGTGCGCTGCGTATCGTCGACGAGCACGCCCGGGAAGTAGCCCTTTTCAAGCGCCGCCGAATAGACGAACGGCTTGAAGCTCGAGCCCGGCTGGCGATATGCCTGCAGCGCATGGTCGAACACGTTGCGGTTGAAATCCGCGCCGCCGACGAGCGCGAGCATGTCGCCCGTTGCCGCGTCGAGCGACACGAGTGCGCCTTCGAGCCCGTTGCGCGCATCGCGCTTCGCGCGCGGCTGGCGATTCAGCGTGCGTTCGAGCGACGCTTCGGCCGCGCGCTGGTCGCGCATCGAGATCGTCGTCGTCACGTCGAGGCCGAGCGTATAGGCGTCGTCGTGAAAACGTTCGACCATCATCCGGCGCGCGCGCTCGGCGACGTACGGCGCCGCGATGATCCCGGGCGGCGGCGTGGTCGCCAGCGCGATCGGCGCGTCGACGGCCGCGCGGTACGTCGCGTCGTCGAGCTGGCCGAGCGCATGCATGCGGCCGAGCACGTAGTTGCGTCGCGCGGTCGCGCGTGCCGGATTGACGACCGGGTTGAACGCGGACGGCGCCTTCGGCAGCCCCGCGAGCACGGCCGCCTCGCCCGCGCTCAGCGCGTCGAGCGGCTTGCCGAAATAGACGTTCGCCGCCGCCGCGAAACCATACGCGCGCTCGCCCAGGTAGATCTCGTTCATGTACAGCTCGAGCAGCTTGTCCTTGCTGTATTCGCGTTCGAGCTTGGCCGCCATCAGGATCTCGGCGAGCTTGCGGCTCAGCACCTTGTCGCGCGTCAGGTAGAAGTTGCGCGCGACCTGCATCGTGATCGTGCTGCCGCCCTGCCCGGGCTGCCCCGTCACGACGTTCGCGAACGTCGCGCGCGTGAGGCCGCCGAAATCGACCGCACCGTGCTGGTAGAACTTCGCGTCCTCGGCCGCGAGCAGCGCCTGCCGCATCAGCGGCGGGATACGTTCGAGCGGCACGAACTCGCGCCGCTCGACGCCGTATTCGGCGAGCAGGTCGCCGTCGCGCGAGAAAATCCGTAGCGGCAGCGCGGGACGATAGACGGCGAGGTGCTCGACGGATGGCAGCTGCGTCCAGATACGCTGGATCGTCCATGCGCCGATGCCCGCACATGCGAGCGTCAGGCCGAGCAGCGCGCCCGCGAGCGTGCGCCACACGCGGCGCCGGCGCGGCGGCGGCGCGGGTGGTGGTGGCGGGGATGCGGTGTGGTCGGTCATGTCGGGCTCCTTCTTCGATGCTGCGACCGTCGGTGCGCGGGAGGCACCGACCGATCACGAAAGGCGCGCATTGTCGAAGGGATGGCGCAAAACCGGAACATTCTTTAGCCAAAGTTTGGCTGGCTAAATTTTATTTAGGAAATCGCGACTGAGCCGTTCACGTCACACCTGCGACCGCGTGACGCATCGTCGGAGGAACTGCGCTGCACGCGCTCCGGTTCGCTTGTACCATCGTGTGATGTTCGATCGATACCTCGACCAGTGGGCCCTCGTTCCCGACGGCGGCCCGATCCTGACCGCGAGCGGCGGCCTGCTGCCCGTCGTCTGGCAGGGCCGGCCCGCGATGCTGAAAGTCGCTACCTGCGATGAAGAGCGGCGCGGCAATGCGTTGATGACCTGGTGGAACGGGCATGGCACCGCGCAGGTCTGGCAGCACGATGGCGATGCGGTCCTGCTCGAACGAGCGCAGCCGGCGCCGACGCTGGCCGGTTTTTCGGCGACGGGCCACGACGACGACGCGATGCGCATCGCGTGTGATGTCGTCGCGCGGCTGCACGCGCATCGTGCGCCGGAGCCGCCTTCGGTCGTGCCGCTGCACGGCTGGTTCCATGCGCTGCTGTCGGATGCTTCTGGCAGCGAGGTGCTGCACCGCTCGGCAACGGTCGCACGCCAGCTGCTGGCCGGGCCGCCCATCGACGAAGTCGTCCTGCACGGCGACATCCATCACGGCAACATTCTCCATTTCGGCGATCGCGGCTGGCGTGCGATCGATCCGAAAGGGCTGCGTGGCGAGCGTGCGTTCGACTACGCAAACCTGTTCTGCAATCCTTCGCATGATATTGCGGTCGATCCCGTGCGCTTCGCGCAGCGCGTCACGCTCGTGGCAGACGCCGCGCAACTCGAGCGGCGCCGGCTGCTGCAGTGGATTCTCGCGTGGTCGGGCTTGTCGGCGGTGTGGTTGATCGAGGACGGGCTGCTGCCCGATACGCGACTGCAGGTTGCGACGCTCGCGGCGGCTACACTTGGCCTGTAGCAATACGCATCGCCAATGAAAACAGGTTCATCGCGCATTTCCGGGGAAGGCGGAGAGGACCGACGGCTCTCGGTTGCGGATTCAACCGTTCGACAGGGGCACTCGGATCGTTGACAATCGATGGCCAACCCCGCCGGCAGGCCTACCAACCGCACCTGGCGACCATCCGCGTCGGGCCATTTCGTTCTCTGACATCACGCTCCGCCGCCCAATACGGCCGCCGGAAGCCGCTCACATTCAAACCGGAACGGCTGGAGCGCAACGTGGGGGAGATAGTGGCCGCACCCTACGCGTTGGTCTCTCCCGTCACCAGGTCCTGAACGTCTCTCGGCCGAAGGATTTTCTCAACCAGGCGTGCCGACATCTCGCGGCTCAACAGTCTCTGCAAATTGGCAAGCAGCCGGTTCCGGGTTCCAACAATCCGATGGCTCCGATTACGATCCAGCGCCCACAAGGCATCCTGCACCACACTCGCGACAGGCATCGGCGTGCCGACGGCCGCCTCCTGCGCGCCAACGACATCGAAAAAGGCGGTTTGCGTCGCCCCGGGACATAAGGCGACGACCCGGATGCCGCGATGCCGGTTCTCAGCCCAAACGGCTTCTGAAAATGACAACAGAAAGGCCTTGGTTGCGCCGTAGACGGCCATATAAGGATCGGGCTGGAACGCGGCTGTCGACGCGACGTTGATGACCACGCCAGCGGAACGCGCCTGCATCCCCGGCAGCAGAAGATGAGTCAGCTCGATTGCGGCCATGCAGTTCACCAGCACTTCGTCGCGTTGGCGCGTCCACGGAATCGTTTCGAAGCGCCCGTAAGCCGCAAAGCCCGCATTATTGACGAGTACATCGACGACTTTGCCGGTCACCTTCAGGTGGCAATCGATTGTGTGTACGGCATCAGTTGTGCTCAGGTCGGCCGTCAGGAAATCGGCGTCGCACGCATAGTCGCGTCGCAGTTCCGCGGCCAGATCGCGCAGCTTGTCGCGAGAGCGTGCGACCAGCAGAAGTCTCGCACCACGTTTGGCCAATGCATAGGCAAACGCGCGCCCGATACCCGACGATGCACCCGTGACAAGTGCTGTTTTTCCGTGAAAATCGAAACGATTTCTCATAGCCCGCGGATGGAGTGGAAGGTGATTTTGGACTGTAAACCGTTGACTATAGGCAACGGTCAAGCCTTAATGACGGTCCACAACATTGAATGGAGGCAGCATGCGCATCGGCGAACTATGCAAGCGGGCGGGCGTTTCGCACGATACCGTGCGCTACTACGAGCGAATGGGGCTGCTGGACAAAGCAACACAACCTCACGCGACAAATACGTACAAGCACTACTCCGAACGCTCGTTACAGCGGATACAGCTGATTATCCATGCGAAGGCATTGGGCTTCACGCTCACGGAAATTGGCGACGTCATTCATGTATGGGACAGTCCGGCATTCGGTGTTGCGAAAAAGGTCGCGTGCCTGCAAGCAAAGCTCACGGAAATCGACGAAAAGAGCCGCGCGCTGATCATGCTGCGCGCAGGGCTGCTGAATGCGCTGGCCAAAGTCGGCAGCGATTGCGTCGAAGGACACATCGCGTGGTGAGGCGCTGTTGGTGCAAGCGACAAGCCGACTCAAGCAAGAGTGTCAATGGCCGCTTCGGTTTCAGGCGAGCGTCCGCTCCGAGCCGTCAATCGATATCCACGGAAATCCACGAAGAACCTAAAGAAAAAGCCCGCCGGTATTCCCGGCGAGCTTCCACATCCCACTGCTTGCTCGACGCTTAACGCGCCGGATTCAGCAACAGGTTCATGTGACGGTTCACATCCTTGTACAGCAGATAACGGAAGCGGCCAGGGCCACCCGAATAACATGCCTGCGGGCAGAACGCGCGCAGCCACATGAAATCGCCCGCTTCGACCTCGACCCAGTCCTGGTTCAGTCGATACACGGCCTTGCCTTCGAGCACATACAACCCGTGCTCCATCACGTGCGTTTCAGCAAACGGAATCACGCCGCCCGGTTCGAACGTCACGATGTTCACGTGCATGTCGTGGCGCATGTCGCTCATGTCGACGAAGCGCGTCGTCACCCATGCACCGTTGGTGCCCGGCATCGGGATCGGCTCGACGTCCTGCTCGTTGGTCACGAAGGCGTCCGGCAGCGGAATGCCGTCAACGGCCTGATAGTGCTTGCGCACCCAGTGGAAACGCACCGCGGCATCGCTGACGTTGTGCAGCGTCCAGTCCGCGCCCGGCGGAATGAACGCGTAGCCGCCCGGCTTCAGCACGTGCTTCGTGCCTTGCAGCGTCAGTTCGGCCTCACCTTCGACGACGAACAGCACGGCTTCGGCGTTCTTGTCCTGCTCGGGCTTGTCGCTGCCGCCGCCCGGGTTCACTTCGACGATGTACTGCGAGAAGGTTTCGGCGAAACCCGACAGCGGGCGGGCGATCACCCACAGGCGCGTGTTCGTCCAGAACGGCAGCCAGCTCGTGACGATGTCGCGCATCACACCCTTCGGGATCACCGCGTACGCCTCGGTGAACATCGCGCGATCGGTCAGCAGATCGGTCTGCGGCGGGTGGCCGCCATGCGGCGCGTAATACGTTGTCTTAGACATAGTGCATCCAGGCAATGGGTTGGTCCGGCCCCGGACGCCAACGGCATCGGGCGGCACGCATGCGCGTGGGGCACGCGTGCGGCGGCGGGACATCGTTGCCGGGGTGGCTTGAAGGCGCATACGCCTTCGTTCGGTCGGCCAGGCTTCGCGACGGGTCCGTCCGGTTCATCGAACGCGGCGGCCCATGCTTGTGGGGCCGGCGGCCGGGCCGTGGCGCTCGCGATCATGCGGCGAGGCGCGGCCAGCAGCACGGTTCGATGCCGTACGCGAGCATCGCCGACGATAGCGAAGTCGTTCGCAATCGACCAATTAAATGTTGCGATGGATTCCATTCGATTTCCCACTACCGGCCGGCACCCGCGACGCACGGTGTGGAAGCGTGGCGCGATGGCCTGGCTATCAGGGAAATCCTGACGGCTGGAGCAACACGCACGTCCGCCGGGACGCGGGAGATGAATGCAAGTAACCGCAGCAATCCCTGTCATACACGTGGGTCGCGATACATCTGGTTACGCAGATTGGCGAGCGGCGATGCGCGCATGGCAGCAAGCCGCTCCGCGCCGATCATGAGCCGCCGTCAGGCCGGAACGGGCCAACGGGGATCGAACGGAACGCGAATGGTGTCGGCGCTGCTCGGGCGCATGCAGTCGCGAGAGGCGGTGTAATCGGGAAACGGGGAAATGCAGCGAGGAGGGAAACTTGCCGGCCCGACGATCGGGCGTCTGGCCGCGGCTGAAGAAGCCGGAAAGGGTTCGCCGGTCTGGCCGGCGATGGCGGCCCGGCAGGCCGCCGGGCCGAATCTCGCGTCGGGTGCCGACGCCGTCGGCGCGCCGGTGCGCGGGTCGCGCACCGTGCCGCGCCAGCGGCGATCAGTCCCAGTCGCGGTGGTGACGATGCTTGCGGTGGCGATAGCCGCGATCGCCGTGATCGCGGTCGTACGAATTGCGCGACATGTTGCCGCCGAGCGCCGCGCCGGCGCCGCCGCCGACAGCCGCACCCAGCAGGCCGCCCGTGCGGCCGCCCATCGCGTTGCCTGCCGCGGTGCCTGCACCGCCGCCGAGTGCGCCGCCGATGATCGCGCCGGTGCGCTCGCGACGGTTCGACGTCACCGCGCCACCCGCGCCGCCGCCGATGGCGCCGCCGATCACGGAGCCCGTGCTGCCGCCGACTGCGCCGCCGACCGCTGCGCCGGCTACCCCGCCGAGCGCGCCGCCAAGCGCATTGTTCAGGTCACCGGCCAATGCCGGCAGCGAGGTCGCGCCGGTCAGCGCGGCGACGACGAGAGCGGGGGCGATTTTCTTCCACATTCCCGTATTCTTCCTTGTTCGCAATCTGGTTATTGAAGGTCCGCTCGGTACGACGATCTGAATCGATCGACGTCGGGTCAGGCATTGTGCCGAACCGTGGACCAATTCATTTCAATGAGCTTGCGGCGAAGAATAGCACCGGTCCCACATCCTTGCCGTGGACATTCTGGTAACAAGTTGTTTACGAATCAGTGACCTCGAACGCCCGCGCCGGAATGCCCGCAAACCCGCGCCGGCATTGGCTCCGTCGAGGGTCCGGCCCTGCGGAAAAACAAGCCGGCCATGGGCGGCGTCGCACGTTTGCGACACACGTGGCAACACATCGGGCACGTCTCGTGAGCGAGCCCCGAAACGACAGTCGCGAAGAAATGAAGGGGGTCAGTACACGCCGGGCAGCAGCCGCCACGTCCGCGCGCAATACGCGTCGTATTCGGCACCGAATTGCGCACGCAGCAGCGCCTCCTCGGAGCGGATGCGCGCGACGAGCGGCACCATCGTCAGCACGACCAGCAGCACGCCGACGCCCGAGCGGAACGCCAGCGCCCAGCCGACCGAATTGACGAGCAGGCCGAGATAGCTCGGATTGCGGATGCGACGGTAGATGCCGTCGGTCACAAGGGTATGGCCC
This sequence comes from Burkholderia puraquae, assembly GCF_002099195.1. Classification (GTDB taxonomy): domain Bacteria; phylum Pseudomonadota; class Gammaproteobacteria; order Burkholderiales; family Burkholderiaceae; genus Burkholderia; species Burkholderia puraquae. The sequence goes on from NZ_NBYX01000002.1 coordinate 46,097, forward strand.
GGCTGGATCGCGACGAGCCCGCTGAAGCGCTTGCCGAGCACGAATACGGGCCAGATGCGCAGCACGCCGCCCGCGATGTACAGCACGACGCCGGTCCAGCGCACCGCATCGCCGCCGAAGGTCCAGACATCGAGCCGGTCGGTCAGCGCGGGCAGGTACGCGAGCAGCAACCCGCTCACCCCGAACGCCGCGAGCACCCAGCGGTTGTCGCGGTTCTCGCGCTCGCCGCTGCTCAGGTTGCCTTCGGTGAACATCGCGGCGACGGCCATCGCGAGCGTCGCGATCACGACGACGGTCAGTGGCGGATGCGAGAAAAAGGCAGCGAACCCGCCGCTGCCAAGTATGGCGAGCCCGAGATAGACGAGCGTGGACACGCCCGACAAGACGGCGACCTTGCAGGTGACGCTCATGACAGCCTCGCGGGGATGCGCTTTCCTGTGAAGTATAGGAAGCGCGCACACGAAGCGCCGTGCGCCGTCGTCACGCGGCGCGCGAATCCGCGCGAACCGTCCGGCGGAAGGCGGCGGCCCGGGCCGATGCGGTGCGCGCCCGCGCCCGGTGCCGGATCAGCGGATGCGGAAGTTGCCGCCGATCCCGACGCTGACCGGCGGCGCGTAATACGCCGGCGCATAGCCGTAGTAGGCCGGCGCAGGCGCGTAGCCGTACGGCGGCGCGACGTAGCAGCCGGACAGGCCGCCGATCAGGGCAAGCGTGATGAGAAGTCTGGACATGGCTCGATTCCCGGCGCAAAAGACGAATGGCACCTCGCGAAAGCCGCACCGCCGCGACGTGTGGCGGCCGGCACGAAGAGGCGATCCGCCCTTCCTGTCGCTCGGTGAAGCAATGCGCGGAGTCTAGCGCCGGGTTGGCCGGGCCGAGTTTCGCCGGCGGTTACAGGTGTTACCTCACGTGACCGCCGAAACAGGCAATGGCGCGGCGGCCGGATAGTGCGCCGCCATCCTGCCGCGCGACATCGGGGGCAATCGATGCGTTACACGAAGCGCGCGCGAATGCGCTGCGCGAGCGCTTCGAGCGTCGCCGCATCGGCAATCTCGCGCGCGTGCATCCGCAGTTCGGCGCCTTCCCAGCGCGGGATCACGTGGAAGTGCACATGCGGAACCGTCTGGCCGGCTGCCGCGCCGTTGAACTGGCCGATGAACACGCCGTCCGGTTCGAGCGCCGCGCGCACCGCCGCCGCGACACGCTGCGTCATGCGGATGCCCGCCGCGGCTGCGTCGCCGGACAACTCGAAGATCTGCGCGGCCGGCTCCTTCGGGATCACGAGCACGTGGCCGTCGGCCTGCGGCATCAGATCCATGATCGCGAGGGTTGCGTCGTCTTCCGCGACCTTCACGCACGGCAGTTCACCGCGCAGGATTTTGGCAAAGGGGTTGGTGTTGTCGTAGGGCATGGCGTTTTCCGATAACGATTGGACTGGGAGAGTGGGAGAGCGATGCCGGACGATTATCGGCCGACGGCGCGTCGGATTTCAACTTGTCAGGCCGCGTCGCCGTTGCGGCGAACAAGGTACGCCGGCTCGCATGCAACGGGCGTAACAGATTGGAATATCAGGCCGTCGCCGTTCGTTTATTTCGAGCGTGGGTTCACGCGGCAACAGCACGATCGCGAACCTGCGCCGGACACCCGTCGGCTGCGCAGGCCGGCAGCCGGGATGACTGATCGTGATCATCAACCGGAGTCATGCCATGGACCCTCTCCCCTCCTGTCGTTCCCCCGCCGCGCCCGTGTCCGCGGTCGATCCGCCTGCCCTCGCGCGCGTCCGGCACACGCTCGCGCGCACGCTATGCCGCGCGGCTTGCGGCGCCGGGCTGGTCGCGTTGTCGTCGGCGTTCGCGTGGGCCGGCGGCAACGACATCATCTTGCCGATTCCGTCGTTCACCGCATCGACCGTACCTGCCAATGGCGACGTCAATCCCTACGGCATCGCGTTCGTGCCACGCGGCGTGCCGCCCTGGAGCACGCTGAAGCCGGGCGACGTCGTCGTGTCCAACTTCAACGCGGCGTCGAACACGCAAGGCACCGGTACGACGATCGTGAAGCTGTCGCCCGGCAAGACGCCGGCGACGTTCTTCCAGGGCAGCAATCTCGGCCTGACGACCGCGCTCGTGGTGCTGCGCAGCGGCTTCGTGCTGGTCGGCAACGTCCCGGCGCCGGACGGCAAGACCGTCGTGCCGCCGGGTTCGCTGCTCGTCATCGGTCCGCAAGGCAATCTCGTCACTCAACTGTCCAGCGCGGCGCTGCTCGACGGGCCGTGGGACATGACCGTGATCGATCGCGGCCAGCGCGTGACCGCGTTCGTGTCGAACGTGCTGAACGGAACGGTCTCACGCATCGAACTCGCGATCGGCGACAACGGCGTCACGATGCTGCCGGGCTCGCGCATCATCGCGTCGGGCTACGTGAATCGAACCGATCCCAATGCCCTCGTCGTCGGCCCGACCGGCCTCGCGTACGACCCGAACACCGACGTGCTGTATGTCGCCTCCACCGGCGACAACGCGGTGTTCGCGATCCAGAACGCCGCGTCGACGAATCGCAACGGCGGCGTCGGACGCATGATCTACTTCGATGCGGCGCACCTGCACGGCCCGCTCGCGCTGGCGCTCGCACCGAACGGCCATCTCGTGACCGCGAACGGCGATGCAGTCAACGCCGATTCGCTGCAGCCGAGCGAGATCGTCGAATTCACGGTGGACGGGCGCTTCGTCGCGCAAATGCAGGTCGACACCGTGCCGGGTGCGGCATTCGGCCTGGCGTTCGGGCGCGGCAGCAAAGGCCAGCTGGAATTCGCGGCCGTCGACGACAACACGAACACCGCGATGGTCTGGACCCTGCGGTCCGACAACAACAACAACGCGCAGTGACGCGCCACCTGGACGGGCCGCACGCGGCCCGTTCGACCTGAGCGATCGACACACACGATTCGCATACGCCGGGCAACCTGCACCCGATCGGCGCCGCCCGGCGTCCCGCGCCCCCGCGATTGCCACCGCCTGCCCGAACCTGCGACACTGCCGGTTCATGTTGTGCCTGCAGACAACCGAGGACGCTCGCGCATGACGATCCCCTTCAAGAAGCTGATCCTGCGCGGCGTCGCGCTCGGAGTCGTCGCCGTGGTCGGCTACACGGGCTACATGCTGTCCCGGCTCGCGCCGATCGCGACCGGCTATGCGGCGAAAGCGCTATGTTCAGGCGTGTACGTATCGGGCCGCCCCGCCGCATCCGTGATCGACGTCGACATCATGGCGGGCGTGCATCCGCTGCTGAAACTGGTGCGTCCGTCGATCGATCCCGACCATCATCGCGCCGTGGCGACCTTCGCCGGCTTCGCCGAACGCGAAGCCGACTTCCGGCCCGGGCTCGGCTGCACGCTCGCGGTCGGGCCGGCGCCCGGCGCGTCCGCGGCCGCCCTGCCGGCTGCTTTACCGGCCGCGCTGCCGCCCCTCCCCGATCCGCCGTCCGCGCAGCCGGCACCGGCCACGCCGCCGGCCGGCATCGACGCGCAGAAGCTGCAGGCCGCGCTCGACCGCGCGTTCGACGAGCCCGATCCGGCACGGCCGCGGCGCACGCGCGCAGTTGTCGTGATGTGGCGCGGCCAGGTGATCGCCGAACGCTATGCGCCCGGCTTCACGGCCGACACGCCACTGCCCGGCTGGTCGATGACGAAGACCGTGACGGCCGCGCTGGTCGGCACGCTCGTCGCACAACACAAGCTGTCGCCCGATGCGTCGGCACTGCTGCCCGAATGGCGCGGCAGCGGCGATCCGCGCGCGGCCATCACGCTCGACGAACTGCTGCGGATGACGAGCGGCCTGCAATTCAACGAGGACTACGACGAGCCGCTGTCCGACGTCGCGTTGATGCTGTATGCGCAGCCCGATACCGCACGGTTTGCGTCGGCGAAGCCGCTCGCTGCACCACCCGGCACGCGGTGGTCTTACTCGAGCGGTACGAGCGCGATCGTCGCGCGCGTGATGCGTGAAGCGCTGGGCGGCAGCGAGGACGACTACCTCGCGTTTCCGCGCCGCGCGCTGTTCGCGCCGCTCGGGATGCGCAGCGCGGTGTTCGAGCCCGATGCGTCCGGCACGCTCGTCAGCCCGTCGTACATGTATGCGAGCGCACGCGACTGGGCGCGCTTCGGGCAGCTTCTGCTGCAGGACGGCGTGTGGGACGGGCAGCGGCGGCTGCCGGAAGGCTGGGTGCGCTACCTGACGCGCGCGACGCCGCAGTCGGAGCGCCAGGAGTACGGCGCGCAGCTGTGGGTCAAGGTGCCGGAGCCGTTCAACGATCGCGATCCGCATGCGGCCGCGATGCCGGCCGACGCGTTTCATGCGGTCGGCCACGAAGGCCAGTTCGTGAGCGTGGTACCGAGCCGTCAACTGGTGGTCGTGCGGCTCGGGCTGTCGCGGCCGGAATCCGCGTGGAACCACGAGGCGTTTCTCGCGCGCGTGCTCGACGCGGTGCCGGCGCCCGGCGCGTGAAAATGGGCCTGCGGGCCTGCGGGCCCGTGCATGCCGCTCGTGACGCGGCGGCGCTTGCCACGCCGCCGCACCGCGCACGACCTGCGATGCATCACGGGTTCGCGCTGCCCGCGTATTTCTGGAAGCCCTCGCGCGTCGCGAGACGTTCGATATAGCGCGACACCGCCGGGAAATCCGGATGCTCGAACGGCGTGCCGAACCAGCGGTTCACCGACAGGCCGATCGGAATGTCCGCGAGCGTGAAGCCGTTGCCGGCCACGTACGCGCCGGTCGCTTCGAGCTGCGCGTTCAACACCTGCATGTGCTTCGTCCAGCCCGCGATCGACTGCGCGATGCCGGCCGGATCCTGGTGATCGGGCGATTTCCGCACGAGGCCGAGGAACGCGCCGACCCACGAGCGGTTCAGGTCGGCGCCCTGCCAGTCGATCCATTGATCGACCCGTGCGCGCGCCTGCGGCTCGGCCGGATACAGCGCGTCGCCGCCATAGCGGTTCGCGAGGTAGCGGATGATCGTGTTCGATTCCCAGAGCACGAAATCGTCGTCCTTGATGACGGGCACGAGACCGTTCGGATTCAGCGCGAGATAGGCCGGATCGTTGGTCGTACGGAAGCCCGCGCCCCAGTCTTCCTGATCGAACGGCAGGTTCAGCTCGGTGCAGAGCCACAGCACCTTGCGAACGTTGATGGACGGGATCTTGCCGAGGATGTGCAGCATGCAGTCTCCTTGTGAGGTCGGATGCGGAGCACCCGGGACGCACGACACGTCCCGAACGCGTTCACGCCGAATTTATACACGACCTCGGGGCAAACGACAGGCCGTACGCGGAAAATCCGCGTGCGGTCGATTCGTCAGGTCGCGCAGCGCGTGCTCGGCCGTCGGGAACCGGAACATGAACCCGTCCTGATGCAGCCGCGCCGGCATGACCCGCTGCCCGTCCAGCAGCAGTTCGGCCATCTCGCCCATCGCGATGCGCAGCGGCGCGGCCGGCACGTGCAGCCAGGCCGGGCGGTGCAGCACCTTCGACACGACCTGCACGAACTCGCGCTGGGTCAATGGCGCGGGCGCAACCGCGTTGTAGACGCCGTGCATGCCCGGGTGCGTCATCGCGCGCGCGATGATCCGCAGCACGTCGTCCCGGTGGATCCAGCTCATCACCTGCGTGCCGTCGCCGAATCGCCCGCCCATCCCGACGTAATGCGGCAGCAGCATCGGGCGCAGCGCGCCGCCGGGGCCGAACACGACGCCCAGCCGCAGCACCACCGCGCGAACGCCGTGGCGCTCGAGCGCCTGCGCGGACTGCTCCCACTGCCGGCACAGCCCGGACATGAAGCCCGTGCCGGCGCTGCTGCTCTCGTCGAGCCGCTCGTCGGCCGGGCGCACGCCGTAGTACCCGATCGCCGATGCCTGAATCCACGTGCGCGGCTTGACCTCGGCGGTCTCGACCCAGCGCATCAGCGATGCCGTGACACCGACGCGGCTCGCGAGCAGCACCGCCTGCCGGCGTTTGCTCCAGCGCGCGCCCAGCACCGGCGCCCCCGCGAGATTGATGACCGTGTCGAAACGCTCGTGCGGCCGCAGTTGTTCGACGGACGTCACGCTGCGCACGCGGCCGTGAAACTGGTAGGCCGCGCGCAGCGGATCGCGCGCCAGCAACGTGACCGTATGCCCTGCATCGAGCAGCTGGTTCACGAGCGTTTCGCCGATGAAGCCGGTTCCGCCGGTCACGAGCACGTTCCCCGGCGGCTGCCCCGCGAACGGATTGGCGGCCGGCGCGTGTCGCGCGATCCGGCAGGCCGCGATCCCGTCGCGGATTCCCGATACCGACACGCCGACGGCAAAGAGGCTCAGCACCCAGCCGCGCCAGCCGAGATCGAGCGCCTGCAGCGCGGTCGGCTCGTGCGCCCACGCAGCCAGCTGCATCGCGATCATCCCGAACAGCGCGCCGCCGTTGACGGCCAGCAGCGTGTGCAGCACGCGCTCGGTCGCCGGCAGCTTGCGGCTCTGGTCCTCGACGACGAAATCCCACAACGTCAGCACCACCTCGACGACCACCACCGCCGCGATGGCCGCGACCCAGGCGCCGTGAAAGGCGACGTTCGCGATCGACGCGAACACGAGACCGTAAAGCACGGAACGCACCGCATGAATCGCCAGCTCGAGCCGCGCGCGCGGGCTGTGCGGGAGATCCTGCGTGAGTTCGTGGTGATAGAGCGTATCGAATGCGCCCATCGCGCCCTGCACGATCAGCAGGTTGAGCGCCCAGTCGAAAGCAGGCAAGGTGTTCATAGGGTGTCCCTCCTCCAGAGCCAGACGAGCGGGGGCACCATCGCAACCAGTGCCGCCGCGTCGATCGCCACGTGGCCCGATACATGGGCCTGCAATGAAAGCAGCATGTCCTGTGGCGCCCAGATCAACAGGCCGGCCAGCAGCCATCCCCACACCTCGCGCCGGCGCAGCCGGTTGCCGAGGTGGACGAGCGCCAGCATCCAGACCGATGCGCATTGCACCGTCGCGCCGATCAGCGACATCCACCAGACCTGCTGTGCACGCGCCGGTTCGGGCGCCGTGCCCGCCCAGAAATGCAGCTCGATGACGCGGTGATACGCGTCGAGCCACGGCGCGCCGGCTAGCCACGGAACGGCGATGCCGACGAGCAGGTGTGCGATTGCCGCGCCGAACATCCAGGTCACCACGATGCGGCGCGCAGCGTCGCCCGCCGGCCGATCGGCCGCGGGTTCGGCGGCACGGCCGCTGCCGCATGCCGCGCCGTCGCACGGCGCTTCAGCGCGATAGCCGAGCCAGCGCGAGACGGCATGCCGGTTGCGCGCGAAGCAGCGATACAGCGGCGCCAGCGCACTGCGCATGGCCGGCACGCGAAGCAGCCGGACGAGCCAGCGGCGTCCGGTCAGCGCATGGGCGGCCAGGATGCTGTCCACGCCGGTCAGCATGCGTCCGTCCGGCAGACGCGCGTGCAGCTCGCGGTTCAGCGCGGGCAGGCCGACGCCGAGCGGCACGGGATCGAAGCCCGGCTCGGTGATATCGACGAAAGCCAACTGCTGTCGGGCGTCGCGGGCCGCGAGACGCTTTATCTCGGCAACGCATAACGGACATCGCCCGTCGAAGTACAGCACCAGTTCAGTTGAGTCCATGATTCGCACTCCTTCTTGTTATTGCAGGCATCATGAATCGATCGGCAGCTTTCCGGTACGTCGTACCACCGCTCCCGTGCGGCGGCGGCGCACTTACATCGGCTTGACCACCATCAGGAAATAGACGGTCAGCATCGCGAAAAACGCCGGATAGCCGAGCAGCTCCCAACGCTTCGCATAGCGCCAGTAGCGTTCCGGCAGCGCGGCATCGCCGTTCACATGAGCGAGCTTCGCCATCGCGGCCAGTTCGACCTGCAGCCAGACGACCGGTAGCCAGCACACGCCGGCGATCGCATACAGCACGATCGACGCGACGAGCCACGGCGTATGCCACGGCCAGCCGGCCGTGTGCGCAAGCCAGAGCCCCGAAGCCGGCTGGAAGATCACGGCCGGCGTCGTGAACCACCAGTCCGCGCGCACCACGAGCCGCGACACGGCCGCGATCGCGGGCACCGAGCGCGTGCGGTTCGCGAAGAACAGGTAGAACGCGGTGCCGAACCCCGTGCCGACCAGCAGCACCGAGGACAGGATGTGAAGCGCCTTGATGACGAGATAAGTATTCATGCTTGTTCTTCTTCTGAAAAAAGGATCAACAGGATCGCGAGAATCGGCACGTTCTTGAGCACGGGGCCGAACGGTTCGGCGAGCAGGCCCGGCATCGTGACCGCAATGACGACCGAATATGCGACGATCAGCGCGGCTTGCGCGACCCACAGGCGGCGCGACGGCGCGGCGACGGTGGCGATGCCGAACGCGAAGTCCAGCGCGCTGGCCGCATAGAGCGCGAGCAGCGCAGGCAGCCCGGCCAGGTGCGCAGGCGCGAGCAGGGCGAGGCTCGCGTGCAGCGGATGGATGAATGCGCTGGCGATGGCCGTCCAGATCCATACGATCGCAAGCGCGCCCCGCAGCAGCGGACGGCGCCACATCGCGAGCGCGTCGCGGCGCAGCGCAGCGGCTTCCGCGCCGATAAAGCCGTCGATCCCGCGCGGCGGCCGGCCGAGCAGGGCCGTGACGGCGGCCGGATCGCCGGTGTTCCCGCCGCGCAGCATCGTCCACGTGTCGCGCGTGAAGATCGCGCCAGGCAGCGTGCCGAGCAACGCGGCCGCCGCGCCGGCCAGCGGGCCCGGCAATGCAATGCGGGCGGCCGGCGGAAACCCCAGCGCGGCGCGGTATCGGGCCAGCATCTCGCGATATTCGACTTCGTCGTTGCCGACCACGTCGATCACCCGGCTGCCGGCCGCCGGCGCATCGCCCGGTTCCACGACGAGCCGCACGACGACTTCGGCGAGATCGTCGACGTGCACGGGGCGCAGCCGTTGATGGCCACCCGCCGGCAGCACCTGCACGGGCAGGCTCGCGAGCATCCGGAACAACCGCGCGGACGCGCCGGCCGTGCCATAGACGAGCGCGGGACGCACGATCCGGAAGTCGATCGGCAGCGTCTGCAGGAAGCGATCGGCTGCGTACTTGCTCGCGAAGTAGCGTGTATCGCCACGCTCGACGCCGAGCGCCGAGATCTGGATCACCCGCCGCACGCCGGCGCGGCAGCACGCGGTGAAGAGCGCGCACGGCGCGGCGCGATGCACGGCGTCGAGCGTCGCGCCGCGTCGATCGGCGAGGATCCCGACCGCATTGATCACCACGTCGACGCCCTCCAGCCGCGCGAGCCACGCGTCGGGATCGACGTCGTTCGCGAAGTCGATCGCAACGTCGCACGGGCCGGCCGCGTGACGCACGCCGCGCAGCACGCGATGGCCGCCGGCTTCGAGCTGCGCGCACAGTGCCCGCCCGATGAAGCCGTTCGCGCCGCACACGAGGACGGTCATGCTGCGCACCCCGGTGCAGCCATGCGGGCAGGTCGACGGCAAGACGGTGTTCATTCTCATCCTCTATTTACAGTTATTTCTGTACAGACAGAAATAACAACCCCGAAAAAAGCGGGCTGGCTGCCCGCATTGCGCGTACCGCTTACTTCGACGGCTTGCGCCTGACCGTCTGGCTGATCTTCGCGCCGATGCCGAGCGCCTTCATCAGCGTATCGGGCTTGAGCCGCAGCATCTCGTCCGACCAGGTCGTGAGCGTCTCGACGAACTGCAGCGTGTCGCGGATGCGCTGCTCGGTCTCGCGGCTCTCGTTCGCGATCTCGGGATTCGTCAGGCAATCGCGCAGCACCGTGAGCGTCGGCTCGATCTCGCGCTGCCGCCGCCCTTCGACGATCAGCTTGAACAGTTCCCAGATGTCGGTCGACGTCTCGAAGTGGTCGCGGCGGTCGCCCAGCACATGCACGACCTTCGCGAGCCGCCACGCCTGCAGCTCCTTCAGGCTCGTGCTGACATTGGAGCGCGCAACGTTGAGCGTCTCGGCGATCTCGTCGGCCGCGACCGGCCGGCCGGCCAGATAGAGCAGCGCGTGGATCTGCGAGACGGTGCGGTTGACGCCCCACCGCGAGCCCATTTCGCCCCAGTGGAGAATGAATCGTTCGGCAATCGGTGTGAGTTCCATGACGTGAAATTTAGGCATTTCAGTTATTTCTGTCAAGAGAGAAATAACCGGGCGATCCGCCCGGTTCCGGCCGCGCCCGCCCGCGATCGGCCGCATCCTTTACAATGCGCGGGATTTTTCCGATTTCAGGCCGTTTCCGCCTTTCTGACTAGAGGTTTCCATGATCATCAAACCGCGCGTGCGTGGCTTCATCTGCGTGACGACTCATCCGGTCGGCTGCGAAGCCAACGTCAAGGAACAGATCGACTACGTGACTTCGCACGGCCCGATCGCCAACGGCCCGAAAAAGGTGCTCGTGATCGGCGCGTCGACCGGTTACGGCCTCGCCGCCCGGATCTCGGCCGCCTTCGGCTCGGGCGCGGACACGCTCGGCGTGTTCTTCGAACGCGCCGGCAGCGAAACGAAGCCCGGCACGGCCGGCTGGTACAACAGCGCCGCGTTCGAGAAATTCGCCGCCGAAAAGGGGCACTATGCGCGCAGCATCAACGGCGACGCATTCTCCGACAAGGTGAAGCAGGTCACGATCGACACCATCAAGCAGGATCTCGGCAAGGTCGATCTCGTCGTCTACAGCCTCGCGGCACCGCGCCGCACGCATCCGAAGACGGGCGAAACCATCAGCTCGACGCTCAAGCCGATCGGCAAGACGGTCACGTTCCGCGGCCTCGACACCGACAAGGAAGTGATCCGCGACGTCACGCTCGAACCGGCGACGCAGGAAGAGATCGACGGCACCGTCGCCGTGATGGGCGGCGAGGACTGGCAGATGTGGATCGACGCGCTCGATGAAGCCGGCGTGCTGGCCGACGGCGCGAAGACGACCGCGTTCACGTACCTCGGCGAGCAGATCACGCACGACATCTACTGGAACGGCTCGATCGGCGAAGCGAAGAAGGATCTCGACAAGAAAGTGCTGTCGATCCGCGACAAGCTGGCCGCGCACGGCGGCGACGCGCGCGTGTCGGTGCTGAAGGCCGTCGTCACGCAGGCCAGCTCGGCCATTCCGATGATGCCGCTGTACCTGTCGCTGCTGTTCAAGACGATGAAGGAAACCGGCACGCACGAAGGCTGCATCGAGCAGGTGTACGGCCTGTTCAAGGACAGCCTGTACGGCGCGACGCCGCACGTCGACGAAGAAGGCCGCCTGCGTGCGGACTACAAGGAGCTCGATCCGCAGGTGCAGGCGAAGGTCGTCGCGCAGTGGAACCACGTGACGAACGAGAACCTGTACGAGCTGACCGACTTCACCGGCTACAAGACCGACTTCCTGCGCCTGTTCGGCTTCGAGATCGCCGGTGTCGACTACGACGCGGACGTGAACCCGGACGTGAAGATCCCGGGCATCATCGACACCACCGTCTGACGATGCTGCCCGCCACCCGCGCCGTGCGTACGGCGCGGGTGGCGGGTTCGAGATTCCGGCTGCGTCAGCGCTGCGCCGGTTCTTCCAGATAGACGCCCGCCGACAGCGTGGCCTTCACGTGCCGCGTGAGTTCGTCGGTGGACACCTCTTCCGCACCCGCCTCGATCGCGTCGTACGCCTGGCGCACGACGTCGGCCGGCGTCGCTTTCGGCACGTCGAGGCCGGCCGTCAGGTCGGTATCGATGAAGCCGGCATGCAGCCCGACGACCTGCGTGCGCTGCTCGCGCAGCGAATGGCGCAGCCCGTTGGTCAGCGCCCACGCGGCCGATTTCGATACGCCGTAGCCCGACAGGATCGGCCGGTTCACCCAGCTCGCGACCGACAGGATGTTCAGGATCGCGCCGCCGCCATGGCTGGCGAGGATGCCCGCGAACGCGCGCGACATCGCCAGCATCCCGAACACGTTGGTTTCGAAGTGATCGCGCAACGCATCGGCCGCACCGTCGTCCGTCAGGCTGCCGAGCCGCGCAATGCCCGCGTTGTTGATCAGCAGCGTGACGTCGCGCGCCGCGTCGGCCGCCGCGGCGACGGCCGACGGATCGGTCACGTCGAGCTTCACCGGCACGACGCCCGGCAGCGTCACGGTGGCCGGATCACGCGCCGCCGCATAGACCTTGCGCGCCCCTCTTGCGAGCGCCTGCTTCGCAAACTCGAGCCCGAGCCCGCGATTCGCGCCCGTGACGAACACCACTGCACCTTCGATCTTCATGATTGTTCCTATCGCATGATGAATCGCATGCACGCCGGCTCGCCGCGCGCGTGAGATCCGGTGGAAAACCAGGCTGCCATTGCGTACCGAACCGTTGCACCGCCGCCGGCAGACGGCGAGCCGCCCGCTGCCCGCGCCCCGCCGGCGCCAAAGACTCCGACCGATTGCCATCCGGTGCTCCGGCAGTGGCTTTGCACCCTCCGCCAAGTCGGCTACACTCGATGTCAATGTCGATCACCATTGTCTTTGCGGTGCATTGTGTTCGCGCAGCCCGGGCATGTCAATGGCGATCACCATTGTGATTTCCAATCGGTGCGATCGGCAAAATCAGGGAGGGATCTATGGGTGTGTCAAGACAGCAGGCTGCCGAGAACCGGAGCGCGATCGTCGCGGCCGCCGAGCGGCTGTTCCGCGTGCGCGGCGTCGACGCGGTGGGGCTCACGGAGCTGATGAAGGAAGCCGGCTTCACGCAGGGCGGCTTCTACAACCACTTCAAGTCGAAAGACGCGCTGGTTGCCGAGGTGATGGACAAGGCCATGCAGGACCGCGCGGATTCGCCGAACGCCGAGAGTCTCGACGCGCAGGTGGCGTTGTACCTGTCGGCCGCGCATCGCGACAACGTCGAGGCCGGATGCCCGCTGTCGGGTTTCGCGGGCGACGCGCCGCGACTGACCGATGCGGCGCGAGCGTGCTATGCGCACGGGCTCGCCACGTATCTCGATCGGCTGGAACGGATGGTGGCCACGGCAGGCGCGACGCCGGCGCAGACGCGTCGTGACGCGATCGCAGCCTTCAGCCAGATGGTCGGCGCGCTCGTACTGTCGCGCGCGATCGCGGGCACCGATCCCGCGCTGGCCGACGAGATCCTCGCAGCAGGGCGGGACACGCTCGTCGACGGGCGCGACGATCCGGGCGTAATCGCGTAATGGCGTGTCGGCTTGCGCGGCGTGTTGGTGTGCGGCGGGCGCGGCGGCGCTTCAGCGACTTGCCCCGCTATTCGACCTATTTGACCGCCCGCGCGGCCTCCCACAGCTGCTGCCCGCCGAGCGCCGCATGCCACGCATCGAAGCGCGTGCGCCACGATTCGAACGGCTCCGCCAGCGGACGGCGCGGATCGTCGCTGAGCGAATACGCCATTCCTTCGATCAGCCAGCGCGGCTTGGTCGCGACGGCCAGGTTGCCGAGCACTTCCGCCTGGCGGTGATGGATCAGCTCGTGCGCGAGAAAGTAGGTCTGCCAGCCGCGCGGTGCGACGACCACGCCGAAATTCCCGAGCGTCAGCGCCGCGCGCTGGCCGAGGCCGAATGCATCGGCGCACGCCCGCGTCGAACAGAACACGACGCGCGGCGCTGCCTGGAATGCACCGACGGCTGCCGCCGCGCGCGCATAGCCATCACGATAGAGTTGCCGCGCATCGCCGAGCTTCGCGGCATCGTCCGTGCAGATGTCGTCGCTCGGGCACGACACGCCGGGGATCAGCGCGGGCGCGACGACGCGCAGCGGCTTGACGAGCGCATACGCGGCAATCGGCAATGCGACGAGCAGGCCCGTGAGGGCGAAAGCAACATGGGAGCGTTTCATCGAGGCGGTGGTTCCGGGGTGTTCTGCTGGTGTTGTCCTGCGTGAATATATCGTCCGGCGACGATGCCGGCCCCGTTCTTCCTTCCGGCCAGAACCAGCCGTCACGATCCATCCTTCCGCTGCAGCACAGACAATTCCAATCGGATTTTCAACCCGATGGCGGCTGCATTCGTCACCGCCGGTAGCGTCTTGAGCCGCGCCAGCCGTTATCGAGCCGGAGAATGGCCGGCCAACCGCTGACCGAACCGCGCCGCGCCCGGCTGAAACGGGCCGCACACATCACGCGGCGCGCTCCGTGCTCACGTCGCCGGCGCCCGCCCCTCGGCGGCTCCAGCGTATTCCCAGCCACAGAAGCGCGACACTGCACACGAACAGGAGCACCTCGACCAGCACGGTATCGACATGCCAGTATCGCGTCAGCAGGACGGCAGCGAGGTCGAACATGAAATGGAGCGCGATCGCACACGCGAGCCAGCGTTTCGTCCCGCGTACGAACGCCTGCAGCACGATCAGCGACAGCCCCACATGCGCGGCCATGGCGCTCGCGCGCTCGAACAGCGCGAGCAACGGCGACGCGAGCGTCATGCCGGCGAACTGCGACCCGATCAGCGACTGCGTGCCGGCCGACACGACGACGCCCGCATGCGCGAGCAGGTAGCCGGTGCCGAGCACGACAAACCCGGCGCCGACCAGCAGCATCGCCTCCAGCCCGCCATGCCCGAGCCCGAGCATCACGGCCGTTTGCGGGTCGTGCCGCTTCGGCAGCAGATACCGGAACGCGACCCAGCGCCCGCATTCCTCGAAGAGCCCGGCCGTCAGCGCCGCGAACACGAGCATCGGCACACGCCAGCGCGGATCGGTCCCGAGCCAGTGGAACAGCGGTATCTGCCACGACAGGCGCAGCACCGGCTGGAACACGAAAAAGATCAGCATGCCGTAGAAGAACACGCGCAACGGAACCTGCGTGCGGCGCCGCCATGCGATCGCGAGCAACGCCGGCACGATCAGCGCCACGACACCCGCCGCGAGCGTGAGGAACAAGAGCAACGGAGCGACGGGATGCATGACGGATGCCGTTACGCCAGCTGCTTGTGGAAATACGTCGTCGCGCAGCGCGTGCCGTCGGGCATCAGCGCATAGTTCGGCACGACGCCGACACGCTGCCAGCCGGCCCGCTCGTACAGGCGCTCGGCGTCGCCGCCCGTCACGGTGTCGAGCACGAGCACGCTCTTGCCGGCGTCGCGCGCGGCTGCATCGGCCGCCGCCATCAGCCGCGCGGCGATGCCCTGCCGGCGCGCGCGCCGCGACACGAGCATCTTCGCGATATCCGCGCGATGCGGCTGGTTCTCGGGCTGTGCGGTCACGACCTGCACGGTGCCGACGATCCGGCCGGCCGCGTCCTCGGCAACGAGCAGGATGCGCTCGCCCTTCGCGACGCCGTCGGCGACGTCGTTCCAGAACGCGACGGCGGTCGGCCGCTCGATCGGCAACATGAAGCTGACGGACGCGCCGCCCTCGACGCAATCGATCAGCACGTCGGCCAGCGCATCGACGCAGGTCTTCGCTTCGCCCGCGTCGACGCGACGGACGGTAACGGATTCGGTCATGCCATCCCCGGTAGTGAGGTGGGCCGCACGCGCGGGTTCGGCGTGCGGCCGGATCGGAAAGAGCGCCGCCCGGTCGTCGCATCTCGCACAACGGTGGCAGGCGCGCGGCAACGCCGCAGCCGATCGGCGCGCGTTACCGCCCCATCATCCTACGCGACGAAAACTTCCGTTGCATCGCCGTTCGCCTCTCCTATACTTAGCCGCATGGCTAACTCTCAACCCGGCATCAGCGACGTCTTCCACGCCCTCGCCGATCCAACGCGCTGCGCGATCGTCAGCGCGCTCGGTCACGGCGAACGGACCGTCTCCGCGCTGGCCGCGCCGTTCGACATGGCGCTGCCGTCGTTCATGAAGCACGTCGCGGTGCTCGAGCGCAGCGGCCTCGTGCAGACCCGGAAAGCCGGCCGCTCGCGCACCTGCACGCTGGTCGGCAGCCGGCTCACCGAGGCCGAGGCATGGCTCGCCGAGCAGCGCGCGCTGTGGGAAGCACGATCCGATCGTCTCGTCGAATGCGTCGAACGCCATCACCAGGAGGAGCACGATGTCAGCCAGCCCCGTCGAACCCGCTGAAGCCCACGATCTCGTCATCACCCGCACGCTGCGTGCCCCGCGCCACGCGCTGTGGCGTGCGTGGACCGACCCTGAACTGCTGAAGGAATGGTGGTGCCCGAAACCGTGGACCACCGAAGTGCGTGCGTTCGACCTGCGGCCGGGCGGCGCCTTCCACACGTTCATGCGCGGCCCCGACGGCGGCACGAGCGACAATCCCGGCTGCTTCCTCGAAATCGTGCCGGAAGCGCGCATTGCGTTCACGTCGATGCTCGCGGGCGGCTGGCGGCCGCAGGTGCCGTGGATGGGCTTCACCGCGATCATCACGATGGCCGACGACGACGCCGGCAGCCGCTACGAGGCGCGCGTGATGCATCCGGACGCCGCGACGCGCGAGCGCCACGAAGCGCTCGGCTTCTTCGAGGGCTGGAACACCTGCATCACGCAGCTCGACGCCTTCGCAGCCGCGCTGCGCTAAGCACGGCCGTGTGCGCACGCATTGCATGCCGCCTCACACGCGCCTAGGATTCCTGAAGGAAGCATGACGACACGCCGGCCGCCGGCGTGCACCGTCGCGCGCGCTCCGCGGGAGGCAACATGTTGCACACGCACACGCACTCGACCCGGGTCAGCCGGCACCTGAACGCCCCGCGCGGCCGCGTCTACCGCGCACTGCTCGATCCGCACGCGGTGGAGCAATGGAAGGTGCCCGACGGCATGACGTGCCGCGTGCATGCGTACGACGCGCGCGAAGGCGGCGCGCTGCGCGTGTCGCTGAGCTACGACGCGCCGTCGGCCGGCGCCGGCAAGACCACCGCGCGCACCGATACCTATCACGGCCGCTTCGTCACGCTCGTGCCGGACGAGCAGATCGTCGAGATCGACGTGTTCGAGACCGACGATCCGATGCTGCGCGGCGCGATGACGATCACGATCACGCTGTCCGACGAAGCGGGCGGCACGCGGGTGGACGCCGTGCACGACGGGGTGCCGCCCGGCGTGCCGGCCGCCGACAACGAGACCGGCTGGCAAATGGCGCTGGCGCGGCTCGCGGCGCTGGTGGAGGCCGGGTGAGCCAGCGCCCGCCCGGCGCGGCATGCGTCAGCCGAGCCGGTAAGCGCGCGTGACCGTGCCGCGGAACAGCGCGTCGCGCTCGTCCGGGCTCGCGTGCGCGGTCAGCCGCTTGAACGCATTCCAGCCGTTCACGAACGAATACGAGCCCTTGTCGACCGGGAAATTGCCCTCGAACATGCAGCGCTCGGGGCCGAACGCATCGATGCAGGTCATCATCCACGGCTTCCACGCGTCGGCGAGCTGCGCGGAAGACGGCGGCCGCGCGCCCTTCTCGAAATCGAAACCGTTGATGCGCATCCCGAGCCCGCCGACCTTCACGTACACGTTCGGCAGTTGCGCGAGCGTACGCATCGACGCCGACCAGCGCTCGAACACCTCCGGCCGCTTGTCGGCATAGCTGGCGATCCGCACGACGCCGCCGCAGTGATTGACGATGACGCGCGTGTCGGGATTCGCCTTCGCGAGCGCGAACAATTCGGGCAGCTGGGGAAAGAACAGCCACGCGTCATACGAAAGCCCGAGCGGTGCGAGCTGCGCGACGCCTGCCCGGTACGCCGGATCGAGCAGCAGCCCGCGCGGCACCGCCGACAGCGGATTGGCGAGCGTCGGATCGGCATCCCATGTCGTCAGGTGACGAATTCCGCGGAAGCGCCCGCGCCCGGCTTCGAGATGCGCTTCGAGCACCTCGCGCACGCGTTCGCCGAGACGCAGGTCCGCGTGGCCGACGATGCCTTTCGCGACGGCCACGGGGCCGTTCTGCAACGACTCTGTCACGCCCGCGACATAGGCCGTCTCGCCCACCGGCTTCAGTTCGGCCGGGCCGGAATCGCGATAGCGCGTCTGCGCCTGCATGTAGACGGACGCCTGGACGTTGTGGCCCGAGCGCGCGTCCTGCAGGTAGTCGTCGAGCATGTAGATCCAGCCCGGCCGCTCATAGAAATGATGATGCGCGTCGACGATCGGCAGGTCGGGCTCGAGCGCGGGTTCGAGCGCCGACGCGAGCCAGTCGGGGCGCACCGCGAGATAGTTGCTTTGCGTCGTCATGCGGGAAACTCCCTCCTGGGTGGCTGCCCGCGTCTCGGTGAACGCGGGCAGCGCAAGCGATGCGGCGGCCGCGCCGAGCAGCCGGCGCCGCTTGATCGAAATGGTCGTATCCATGTCATTCGCTCCGGTCGAACGCATACAGCGACAGCGTCAGCAGCGTCGTGATCGCGAGCACGATCGCGAGGCCGAGCATGCCGGCGGTAAAGGTGCCGAAGCTGTCCTTCAGGTAGCCGACGAGATAAGGGCCCGCGAAGCCGCCGAGCGCGCCGATCGAGTTGATCAGCGCGAGCCCGCCGGCCGCGGCGTGGCCGGACAGGAAGCGCGAGGGCAACGTGTAGAAGATCGTGCGGCCGGCAATCGTGCCGATCAGCGCGAGCGTGATGCCGACGAGTGCCGGCCCGAGCGTCAGGAAGTGCGTCGACACGCCGAGCGCCACCGCGCCGATGAACAGCCCGATCGCCAGGTTCGCGACCGGGCCGCCGCGCCGGTCGACACGCTTCGCCCACCACAGCAGCGCGACGGTCGCGAAGAAGTACGGCACCGCGGACAGCCAGCCCGTCTGCATCGTCGACATGCCGTGCGCCTTCAGCATCTGCGGCAGCCAGATGCCGATCCCGTACGAGCCCATCGTGAAGCCGAACGAGATCAGCGCGAGCACGTACACGCGCACGTCGCGCAGCGCGACGCCGAAGCGCTTCTTGCGGCCGGCGGCCGCGCCGTCGCGCTCGAACGCACGCTGCAGCGCGGCACGCTCGTCGTCCGACAGCCACGCGGCATTCGCCGGCGAATCGGACAGCAGCTTCAGCACGAGGAAACCGAGCGCGCACGCAGGCAGCCCTTCGACGATGAACATCCATTTCCAGCCGGCCAGCCCGAGCGCGCCGTCGAGTTGCAGCAGCCACGTCGACAGCGGGCCGCCGATCAACGACGACAGCGGCGTCGACACGGTGAACCACGCCAGCACGCGCGTGCGGTAGCTCGCCGGAAACCACACGGCGAGGAAGAAGATCACGCCGGGAAAGAATCCGGCCTCCCCGATGCCGAGCAGCAGCCGGATCGCATAGAAGCTCGTCGGCCCGGTCGCGAGCGCGGTCGCGGCCGCCATCAGCCCCCACGTGATCATGATGCGGGCGAGCCAGCGGCGCGCGCCGAAGCGATACAGCGCGAGATTGCTCGGCACCTCGAACACGCAGTAGCCGGCGAACATGATCCCCGCGCCCCAGCCGAACTGCGTCGCGGTCAGCCCGAGATCGCGATTCATCGTGAGCGCCGCGAAGCCGACGCTCGTGCGATCCAGGTAGTTGAAGAAATACGCGAGCGCGAGCAGCGGAATGAAGCGCCACGCGGCCTTGCGCACGGCCCGTTGCTCGATCGACGCGTCGGTCTCGCGATCGGCGGCCAGTGCCGGGGAAGCGGATGTCATGGTTGTCTCCGTGGATGGGGCGGTCCGCGCCCGCGCGTTGCGCGGCCGGGACGCCTTTGTTCGTTCGATGAATCGCGGCCGCGCTACGCGCTCGCCAGTTCGTTCGGCGACGGCGCGCCGCCCGGTGCCGCGTCGTCCGTGCCATGCCGCCCCGCGACGACACCGGCTTCGATCAGCGCACGTGCGTCGTCCGGCGTGTAGCCGAGCTCGCCGAGCAGCGCGCGCGTGTCCTGGCCGAGTGCGGGCGGCGCCGAGCGCAACCGCAGGCGTTCGCCTGCGAGCGTCAGCGGCAGCAGCGCGGTGCGCGTGTCGACCGGCCGCCCGGCGCTGCTCGCGTCGGCCGGCAGCGTCACGGCCTCGAGGCCGCCCGTGGCAAGCAGGTGCGGGTCGTCGAACAGGTCATGCGGTTTCGTGATCGGCGCGTACGGCAGGCCGTTCGACTCGAAGATCGCGCCGATCTCCGCGGCCGAATGCGGCGCGAGCCGCGCCCGCAACTCGGGCAGCAGCCAGTCGCGCGCCTGCACGCGCAGGTTGTTGGTCGCGAGGCGCGGATCGTCCTTCAGCGCGGCCAGGCCGAACGCATCGCAGAACAGCGCCCACTGCGTATCCGACACGACCGCGAGAAAGATCTGTTCGCCATCCCTGACGGCAAACACGTCGTAGACGGCCCACGCGGAAATCCGGCTCGGCATCGGCGACGCGGCCTGCCCCGTTACCGCGAACTGCATCATGTGCTGCGCGACGAGGAACACGTTGTTCTCGAACAGCGAGCTCTGCACCTGCTGGCCGCGGCCGGTGCGCTCGCGCTGCGCGAGCGCGGCCATCGCGCCGATCGCGCCGAACATGCCGCCCATGATGTCGTTCACGCTCGCGCCGGCGCGCAGCGGCCGCCCTTCCGGGCCCGTCATGTACGCGAGGCCGCCCATCATCTGCACCACCTCGTCGAGCGCGGTGCGATGCTCGTACGGCCCCGGCAGGAAGCCCTTGTGCGACACGTACACGAGGCGAGGATTCAGCGAGTGCAGCGCCGGATAACCGAGGCCGATGCGGTCCATCGTGCCGCTCTTGAAGTTCTCGCTGAAGACGTCCGCCGTCGCGACGAGCCGCAGCACGATCTCCAGCCCGCGCGGATCCTTCACGTCGACCGCGAGGCTCTTCTTGTTGCGGTTGAACATCCCGAAGAAACCCGCGCCCGAACCGCGCAGCGCGCGCGTGCTGTCGCCCGCGATCGGTTCGATCTTGATGACCTCCGCGCCGAGATCCGCGAGCAGCATCCCGCAGGTCGGGCCCATCACCATGTGCGTCATCTCGATCACGCGCACGCCTGCGTACGGCAGCGCCGAAGCCGGTCGATGGTCGTTCATTGCGCGACTCCCGTCAGGCATCCTTCCGGTTGCACCGCGGTTGGGGAACGGCCGTCCGCGTAGCGGAAGCCCTTCGGCAACCCGGCGTCCGGCACATGGCCGTACAGCGCCTCGGCCGGCAGCGCCGCGTGCAGGATCGCGCGTGCGGCGAGCAGCGCGTCGACGTCGACACCCGTGTCGAATCCCATCGCTTCGAGCAGGAACACGAGATCCTCGGTGACGATGTTGCCGGTCGCGCCCGGCGCATACGGACAACCGCCGAGGCCGCCCTGGCTCGCGTCGATCGTCGTCACGCCCGCGTCGAGCGCCGCGACGACGTTCGCGAGCCCCTGCCCGCGCGTGTTGTGGAAATGCGCGCCGCCGGCCTTGTCGCCGACTTCGCGCTGCAGGCGCAGGAACAGCCGGCGCACCTGCGCCGGGTTCGCATAGCCGCTCGTATCGGACAATCCGATCTCGTCGACACCGCATTCGGCCATCGCCACCGCCATCGCGATCGTCTCGTCGTCGCTGACGGCGCCCGCGATCGTGCAGCCGAACGCGACCGATACGCCCGCCTCGATCTGCACCGCCGGAAACCGCGCATCGCGCAGCGCGACGATCGCGCGCACCTCGTCGATCATCTGCGCGGACGTCTTGCGGATGTTCGCCAGCGAATGCGCGTCCGTCACCGATACCGGCAGCGTCAGCTTGTGCACGCCGGCTTCGAATGCGCCCTCGGCGCCGCGCAGGTTCGGCGCGAGCGCAGCGACGTGCAGCCCGGGAATCGCCAACGCGTGCGCGACGACTTCGCGCACGTCGGCCATCTGCGGCAACAGCCTGGCCGGCACGAACGACCCGACCTCGATCTCGCGCAGGCCGGCCGCGGCCAGCGCCGTGATCCAGCGCAGCTTGCCGGCCGTCGGCATCACGGCCTGGATGCTCTGCAGGCCGTCGCGCGGCCCGACCTCGCTGACCAGCACCTTCGGATATTCGGAAACGCTCATTTGACACTCCATCGTTCTATCTGAAAGAACATTGTTCTGTTTGACAGAACTCTAAGCATGCATCGAATGAGCTGTAAGCGGGGTATACCCGTGAAATTGCGATTTTCTGGAACTTGAGTTCTGCCAGGCAGAACGATATAGTCGACCGATCGTCATCCGAAGGAAGCAGGCAGTGCCTACGACTCACACCGATCACGCGGGCGGCGGGCCCGATTCGCCGGCCGAAGAAGCGTCCAGCGGCGTCGCCGTTCTCGATCGCGCGTTCGCGATCCTCCGTGCCTTCGGGCAGACCGACGACCGGCTGTCGCTCGCGGAGCTGTCGCGCCGCACCGGGCTGTACAAGAGCACGATCCTGCGCCTGCTCGCGGCGCTCGAACATGGCGGCTTCATGCGCAAGCTCGACGACGGCCAGTACGCGATCGGGCACGAGCCGCAGCGGCTCGCCGCGCTGTACCAGCGTTCGTTCCGGGTCGGCCCGGTGATCGAGCCGCTGCTCGAGACGCTGAGCCGCGAACTCGGCGAAACGGCGTCGTTCTACGTGCGCCAGGGCGACATGCGCTCGGTGCTCTATCGGGTCGAGCCCGCCCGCGCGGTGCGCGTGTCGATTCGTGTCGGCGAGGAGTTTCCGGTTCGCCAGGGTGCGTCCGGGAAGGTGCTGCTGGCGTTCACCGATACGCAGGATGCGCAATGGCACGACGTGCGCGAACAACTCTGGGCCGCGTCGTACGGCGAGCGCGACCCCGAGACGGCGTCGGCGTCCGCGCCCGTGTTCGGTGCGGCCGGCGAGTGTGTCGGCGCGCTGACCGTCTCCGGCCCGAAATCGCGGCTCGCTGCCGCGCCGGCCATGGCGGCGGCGCTCGCGATGCTGCTGCCGCTCGCGCAGAAGGCGACCGTGGCGCTCGGCGGTGCGGGCGCACGCTACGACGCAGCGGCCGTGCGCGACAGCCTCGGGCGGCTCGCGTCGGCAGCGGGCCACGGCGACGCAGCGTCATAACCGGCTGCGCGCGCCCGGCTGCGCAACAGCGCAAAAGGCGGCTGCGTGCGACACTGGCCGCCGATGCATGCATCGCGCGCCGCCTGCGGGCGTGCCGCGCGTGCCACCGCCAACCGGACACGCTTGAGGGCAGCCACCATGAACGCCGCGCGCACCGCCACCTGGTATTTCGACTTCGTTTCGCCGTTCGCCTACCTGCAGCAGGAACAATTCGACCGGTTGCCGGCCGCCGCCGCGTTCGAGCCGCGGCCCATCGTGCTCGGCGCGCTGCTCGCACACTGGGGCCAGAAAGCGCCGGCCGAGATCGCGGCGAAACGCGTCTTCACCTATCGCCACGCGCAATATCGCGCGGACAAGCTCGCCATTCCGTTCCGGATGCCGCCCGCGCACCCGTTCAATCCGATCAAGCCGTTGCGCCTCGCGATCGCGATGGGCAATTCACCCGACGCGATCCGGCGGATCTTCCGGCATATCTGGCGCGACGGCCAGGACGTGTCGACGCCGCAAGGCTTCGCCGCGCTGTGCGAAGCCGTCGGCTTTCCGGAAGGCGTGACCGCCGTCGAAGCCCAGCCGGTGAAGGACGCGCTGCGTGCGAACACCGATGACGCGATCGCGCACGGCGTATTCGGCGTGCCGACCTTCGAACTCGACGGCGACCTGTTCTGGGGCGAGGATGCGACCGACATGTTCGCCGACTGCGCGACGTCGCGCGCGTGGCTCGACTCGCCCGAGGTGCGCCGCATCAGCGCGTTGCCCGAAGGGATCCGGCGCGGCTGACGGCGCCCCGTGGCCGCCCGGCGCGCGCGGCGCGCATCCCGCATCCCGCGTCAGGCGTCGCGCCCTTCGACGAGCCCCGGCACGGCCTCGCGCATCATCGCGGCGAACCGCACGAGCCGCGACGGATAGAACTGCGCATGCGGGTAGGTCAGATAGACAGGCAGCGGCGCGGCCTGCCACTCGGGCGCGAGGTGAACGAGCTCGCCGCGCGCGAGGTCGTCGGCCAGCATCCATGACGAGCCGACGCACGCGCCCACCCCCAGCAGCGCCGCACTGCGCAGCGCGTACAGGTTCGCGGTCGTGATGCGCGGGCGGATCGCAATGCGCCGCGTCTCGCCCGTGACCGAATGCGTGAGCGCCAGCTCGGTACGGTAGTACGTGCGCAGCGCGAGCCACGGCAACGCAGCCAGCGCGCCGGGGTCGGCCGGCACGTCGGCGCCGTTCAGCACGGAAGGCGCGGCGACCACGAAGCGCGGCACCTTCGAGAGCCGGATCGCGACGACGGCCGGATCGGTCGGCTCGCCCACCTGGATCGCGCAATCGATGCCGCTGCCGACGAAATCCCGCACCTCGTCCTGCAGCAGCCACTCGACCGACACGCGCGGATAGTCGCGCAGGAACCGCGCAAGCGGCTCGACGAAACGCTCCTGGCCGAATGCGTGCGGCACCGCAACCCGCAGCAGCCCGTCGGGCTCCTCCTGTGCACCGCGCAGATCGGCCTCGAACGCCGCCCAGTTCGCCAGCAACTCCTTCGCACGCTTGAAGCAGCGCTCGCCGTCGACCGTCAGGCGCATCGTGTGCGTCGTCCGCTGCAGCAGCCGCATGCCGAGCGAACGTTCGAGCGCCTGCAGCCGCCGGCTGATCGTCGGCTGCGTCGTGTGCAGTTGCGCGGCAGCGGCCGACAGGCTGCCGGCCTCGACTATGCGTACGAAGGTTTCCATCAGCTCGAAACGATAGCCGGCACCGTCCACCGGCACCGCCTGAACGCGCGGAGACCCGCCATCAGTGGGGGATAAGGGAGATTTTTCAGTCATTCGTGGAGCGTATAACAAATCTGCGCAGGGCGGCACTACCGTGGCCGGCCGCGTGCCGCCACACTCGCGTCCATTCCCTTGTTCAACCCAGGATGAACGCGATGTCCACTCCGTCCCGCCTCGATGCCGCGCCGCGCGCGGCCCACGCCCCGGCCCGCCCGGCCGCCCATTCGATGCCCGATCGCCGGCTCGTGCTGCTGCTCGCGGCGGCCGCCGGCCTCGGCGTCGCCCCGCTCTACTACGCGCAGCCGATGCTCGGCGCGCTCGGGCCCGATCTCGGCGCGTCGGCACGCGCGATCGGCTTCGTGCCGACGCTCACGCAGCTCGGCTATGCGCTCGGCATCCTGCTGCTCGCCCCCCTCGGCGACCGCTTCGACCGGCGCCGCGTGATCGTGACCAAGGCCGCGATGCTGGTGGTCGCGCTGCTGCTCGCCGCCGTCGCGCCGTCGCTCGGGCTGCTGCTTGCGGCGAGCTTCGCGATCGGCCTCGCCGCGACGATGGCGCAGGACGTCGTGCCGGCCGCCGCGACGCTCGCGCACGACGCGCATCGCGGCCGCATCGTCGGCACGGTGATGACGGGGCTGCTGCTCGGCATCCTGCTGTCGCGGGTCGTGGCCGGGTTCGTCGCCGAGACGGCCGGCTGGCGCGCGATGTTCGCACTCGCGGCCGCCAGCGTCGCCGCGATCGGCGTCGTGGCCGCGCGCGGGCTGCCGCACTTCGAGCCGACCACGCGCCTGCCGTATCGCGCCCTGATCGGATCGCTCGGCGCGCTGTGGCGCCAGCATCCGGCGCTGCGCCGCGCCGCGCTCGCGCAGGGGTTGCTCGCCGTCGGATTCAGTGCGTTCTGGTCGACGCTCGCGGTGATGCTGCACGGCGCGCCGTTCCACCTCGGCAGCGCGGCCGCCGGCGCGTTCGGCCTCGCGGGCGCCGCCGGCGCACTGGCCGCGCCGATCGCCGGGCGCATGGCCGACCATCACGGCCCCGAGCGCGTCACGCGTATCGGCATCGGCATTGCGACGGTGTCGTTCGCGTCGATGGCCGCCGCGCCGCTGATGTCGCCGCATGCCCAGCTCGTGCTGCTCGCGGTCGCGACGATCGGCTTCGATCTCGGCGTGCAGGCCACGCTGATCGCGCACCAGGCAATCGTCTACCGGATCGACCCTGCGTCGCGCAGCCGCCTCAACGCGGTGCTGTTCGTCGGCATGTTCATCGGGATGGCGGCCGGCGCCGCGATCGGCAGTTTGTTGCTCGCGCAACTGGGCTGGAATGCGGTCACCGCGCTGGCCGTCGTGACATCGCTGGCCGCGCTCGCCGTGCGGATCTGGCGCCACTGAATTTCCGCATCACGCACCCATGGCGGGCAGGCCCACAGGGCTTGCCCGCCTTTTCTTTTATTTTCGATCGGCGCACGCACGACGCTGCGCGGCCTGGCGAATTCGCGCGCATCTGGCGCGAAAAGCGCTCATCCCGTGCAAGGTCCATACCGGCCCGCCCGATTGTCCAGTTCAGCGAATTATTTTTCCGGCGGCCATGCGCATCGATGCGCAAACGTCGGACGATTCGATGCGCCCCCCCCACGCGGCACTCGCCCATCCGGCCCCATCGCACAGCCCCGTTTTATCAGGGGATTCCCGGTATTTTTTCGCATTTTCTTTGAAATAACGGGTGACATACTTGCCCCCCGTTGCGCTCCGGTACGAGCGCGCTTCCAGATCCTGCCGGCCGCACGTCATGCACTGCGGGCCCGCCGGGGTCGCACGACATGAACAATTTCGACACCACGATCCAGATCTTCCTCACCCACATGACGTTCGGTCCGCTGATGAATCACGCGATCCGCGTGATCGCGGGCCTGTACACGTTCAAGGGCTTCGTGCTCATTCCCGTGCTGTGCTGGCTGTGGTTCCAGCCGAGTCCGAACCGCGAGCGGCAACGCGAGCAGGTCGTCGCGACGATCGCGAGCGGGCTCATCGCACTCGCGTTCGGCCGGCTGCTCGCCCAGGTGCTGCCGTTCCGCGTGCGGCCGATCTACAACCCCGACCTGCACCTGCATTTCCCGTCGGCCGGACTGCGCGCGGCCACGCTGCAGGCATGGAGTTCGTTCCCGAGCGATCACGCGATGCTGTGGATGGCGATCGCCACCGGCATCTTCATCATCGCGCGCCGCGTCGGCGTGTTCGCGCTGCTTTATTCGGTCGTGTTCATCTGCCTGCCGCGCGCGTATCTCGGCTTTCACTACCCGACCGACCTGATCGCGGGTGCCGCGATCGGCATCGCGCTCGCGTGGCTGCTGACGCGCGACGCGATCCGCTCGCGCTTCGCGCCGCAGATACTGGCGATGATCCGGCGCTTCCCCGCGCCGGCCTATACGCTCGCCTTCCTGCTGTGCTTCGAGCTGATCACGCAGTTCGACGAACTGCTGACGCTCGCGCAGTCGGCCACCCACACGATGTGACGGGGAGACGCCACGATGCTGCCGCTGCTTTCGTTCCGTCGTCGCCCGGGCACGCGCTGCCGGCCCTGCGCGGCAGCGTCGCGCCGCGCGACGCCCGCGCCGATCAGTCGCGATCCGGTGCGCCCAGCGGAAAGAACGAGCGATACGGCCGTGCCTCGTCGACCGCGCGCGCGAACGACGGACGCGCCAGCAGACGCTTGCGGTACGCCATCACGTTCGCGAACGACGGATCGATCCGGTGGGTCCAGTCCGCGTAGAACAGGAACGGCGCCGCGCCGCAGTCGGCGAGGCTGAAGCGGTCGCCGGCCGCCCATTCGCGATCGGCCATCTTCTTGTCCAGCCACGCATACGACGTGTCGAGCATCGCGCGCGCATCGGCGACGCCACGCGCATCGCGCTCGGCTTCCGGCCGCAACGCGTCGTGCACGACCTTCTGCTGCGGCGTCGACACGTAGTTGTCGAAGAAGCGATCCATCGTCCGCACCTCGAGCGCCGCGTGCGGATCGTCGGGCAGCAGCCGCACGGGGCCCGGATGGTTCAGGCCGAGATACTCGATGATGATCGACGCCTCGACCACGGTGCGGCCCGCATCGACGAGCACCGGAAAGCGCTTCAGCGGCCACAGCGCGGTCAGCTCCTGCATCGGCTTCGGATCGTCGTGCGCGAGCACGCGATACTCGAATGGCGTGCCGTTCTCGTACAGCGCGGTCAGCACCTTCTGGCAGTAGGACGAAAAGGGATGGGCGTATAGCGTCGGCATCATCGTGCGGTCTCTCAGGGGTTTCGGCACCGCGTCATGCGGCGCCACGTGATCGGATACCTTGACGACGAACGGCACCGGGCCGTTTCGACAGCGGCCCGGATATTTTTTCGGTGCGACTCGGGCCGTTACGACCGGCCGTCCATCACGACGCGCCCTTCGGCGCGCCAGCGCAGCATCCCGCCGCCGAGATTCGCCACCGTGTCGAAGCCGGCCTTCAGCAGAATGACGGTTGCCTGCGCGGATCGCCCGCCGGCCCGGCACACGGTCACGACCGGCCGGTCGCGTGCGATCTCGCCGGCGCGCGCGGCCAGTTCGCCGAGCGGAATCGGCGTCGCGCCGGGCAGGTGGCCGAGCGGCCCGGTGAATTCGTCCGGCTCGCGCACGTCGACGACCTGCACCGCCGCCAGATGATCCTCGAGCCATTGCGGATCGATTTCCCAGAACCCGGCGAACGTATAGACGAGCGGCGCCCAGTCGGGCACGGCCTGCACATCGGGCGCGTTCGCGGCGACGCCGCACTGCAGGTTCGCCGGCACCGCGACGTCGATCTGGCGCGGATGCGCGAGCCCGAGGTTGCGCATGTAGCCGGCGAAATCGTCTTCGCTCAGATCGCCGCCGAGGCGCGGATTGAAGCGCCGCTCCTCGCCGACACTCGTCACCGTGAGCCCGCGATAGTCGTGCGCCGGATACAGCAGGCACGCGGCCGGCAGCGTGAACAGCCGGCCGTGCACCGCGCGATACAGCGCGCGCGGGTCGCCCTGCTGGAAGTCGGTGCGGCCCGTGCCGCGGATCAGCAGGCAATCGCCGGTGAACGCCATCGATTCGTCGTCGAGCACGAGGCTGATGCAGCCGCTCGTGTGGCCGGGCGTTGCGCGCACGGTCAGGTAGCGCGCGCCGAACGCGCAGCGGTCGCCGTCGTTCAGGTAGCGGTCGGCGCCCTGCGCGCCGCTCGCGGCCGAGATCGCGATCGTGCTGCCCGTGCGCTGCTTCAGCAGCCACGCGCCCGTCACGTGATCGGCATGCACGTGCGTATCGACGGTCGCGACGAGCCGCAGCCCGAGTTCGTCGAGCAGCGCCGCGTCGCGGCGCACCTGCTCGAACACGGGATCGATCAGCAGCGCTTCGCGCGATGCGCTATCGGCAAGCAGGTACGTGTATGTCGACGATTGCGGGTCGAAGAGTTGCCGGAAGATCATCGCGAAGTCGCTCCGTCGCTGGTTGATACGTGCTTGATGCGTATTGTCCGGCCCGCGCCGCCGCTGTCGCGCGAGCCGCCCCGTCGGGGTCCTGCATGGCCGGCATCCGCCCGGCACGTCGTGTCAGCGCGGCTGCGTCACGTAGCGCAGGTATGGCTTCAGCGTCCGGAAGCCGTCCGGATACTTCTGCTTCGCCGCATCGTCCGACACCGACGTCGGAATGATGACATCGTCGCCGGGCTTCCAGTTGACCGGCGTCGCCACCGTATGCTTCGCGTTGAGCTGCAGCGCATCGAGCAGGCGCAGCACCTCGTCGAAGTTGCGCCCTGCGCTCATCGGATAGACGAGCATCGCCTTGACCTTCTTGTCCGGCCCGATGACGAACACCGAGCGCACGGTCGCGTTGTCGACCGCCGTGCGCGGGCCGCCGCTCGCATTCGGATGAATCATGTCGTACAGCTTCGCGACCTTCAGTTCGTCATCGCCGATCAGCGGATAGTTGACCGCGTGACCCTGCGTTTCAGCGATATCCGCCACCCACTTCCGGTGATCGCTGACCGGATCGATCGACAGGCCGATGATCTTCGTGTTGCGCTTGTCGAATTCCGGCTTGAGCCCGGCCATGTAGCCGAGTTCGGTCGTGCACACCGGCGTGAAATCCTTCGGATGGGAAAACAGGATCGCCCAGTGGTCGCCAATCCATTCATGGAAGCGGATCGTTCCCTCCGTGGTCTCCGCGGTGAAATCGGGCGCGTCCTCGCCTAGTCGAATCGACATGTTCGTCTCCGTCTAAATGGGAATCGTCACGACGCCCGCGCCGCGGCTTGCGCGACGCGCGATCGTCCGCGCGCGAAGTGCCGGCATGGCACATGCCGGGTTCCGCGCGTTCATATAGCGTAGGTCAAAATGCACGCGCCACCGGCATGCGGTGTGCGGCATCCGGCGTGCCGTGGCCGATTCCGGCGACGAGTGCGGTGCAGCAGGACGTTGCGCCGCACCCGGCCGCGCGTGCGCGCTGACTTACACTACCGGCTGTTCTCGTCTTACGTTCACAGGAATGCCACCGACATGTCGATGACGATCGATCCGAAGCAAGCCGCCGCGCTGCTGGCCGTCGCCGACACGGGCAGCTTCGAGCAGGCCGCCGTACGGCTGCACGTGACCGCGTCCGCCGTCACGCAGCGGGTCCGCGCGCTGGAGGCGAGCCTCGGCACGCCGCTCGTGCTGCGCACGCGGCCGTGCCGCCCGACGGTGGCCGGGCAGCGCGTGCTGCAGCACCTGCGCCGCGTCGCGCTGCTGCAGGCCGACCTGCAAAGCACGCTCGCGATCGAGCGCGAATCGCCGATCTCCGTCACGATCGCGCTCAATTCCGACAGCCTCGGCACGTGGTTTCTCCCGGCGCTGACGTCCGTGCTCGCGGGCGAACGCATCCTGTTCGAGCTGATCGTCGAGGATCAGGACCACACGTTCGCGCTGCTCGAAAGCGGGATGGCGGTCGGCTGCGTGACGACCGAGCCGAAGCCGATGCGCGGCTGCCTCGCGACGCCGCTCGGCACGATGCGCTACCGGCTGCTCGCGGCCGCCGCGTTCGCGGTGCGCTGGTTTCCGCGCGGGCTGAACCGCACGAGCGCGCGCAAGGCGCCCGTCGTCGCGTATTCGCGGCGCGATACGCTGCAGTCGTCGTTCCTGAAGGAGAAGTTCGGGTTGCCCGAAGGCGCCTACCCGTGCCACTACGTGCCGGGCACCCATTCGCACTTCGCGGCGGTGCGGCACGGGCTCGGCTATGCGATGGTGCCGGAGCCGCTGATCGGCAGCGCGCCCCTCGACGCGCAGGGGCTCGTCGATCTCGCGCCCGCGCACCCGACCGACGTCACGCTGTACTGGCACGCGTGGACGGTGCAGTCGCCGACGATGGCGTCGTTGTCCGAGCGGGTGGTCGAAGCCGCACGCCGGCTGCTCGCGCCGCTGCCGTGACGCGGGCGTGAGCGACACCGCCGACGCAGTGCGCAGTGCGGCGCGACATACATGACGACGAGCATCCCCGCCGCGCCGCCTATACTTTTTCCATCGGCCTCGCGAACGCGTTGCCCGGCCGACCACGTCAATCCGGCCGCTCCCTTTCCCGTCAGGAGAACATCATGTCTCGCCGCTACATCGATTGCCGCGAGTTTCCCAGCGCGACGAATTGCTCGGTCGCGATTTCCGCCGACTCCGACAACGAACTGCTGGAAGCCGCCGTGCAACATGCGGTCCTGGTGCACCAGCACACCGACAGCGCCGAACTGCGCACGCAGCTGAAAGCGCTGTTCCGCGACGGCACGCCGCCTGCCGACGCACCCCGGCAAGCGTAATCCGCCGGCTCGCCCGATATCGACAGACGGGTTGCCACGTCGCCCCGTCACCTCTCCGCTTCCTGCTTCGCGCCAAGTCGCGCCGGCGCCCCCCGCCGGCCGGCGCATTCCACCTTACGCGCGGCGCTGCGCGAAATACGCACCGACCGCGTCGATAAACGTATCGATGTCCGCGCGCGACACGTCGCAGTGCGTGACGAAGCGCGACGCGTACAGCATCTGCGTGAGGATCCCGCGCGCCTTGAGCCACGCCTCCAGCGGCGCGCAATCGGCTTCGGGGAATTGTGCGAACACCATGTTCGTCGCGTGCGACAGCACCTTCACGGCGTCGATGCGCGCAAGGCCTTCGGCAAGATGCGCGGCATTCGCGTGATCGTCCGCGAGCCGCTCGACATTGTGGTCGAGCGCGTACAGGCAGGCCGCCGCGAGAATGCCCGACTGCCGCATCGCGCCGCCGAGCACCTTGCGCCAACGCTGCGCGCGCTCGATCAGCGCGCGGTTGCCGACCAGCACCGAGCCGACCGGTGCACCAAGCCCTTTCGAGAAGCAGATCGACACGCTGTCGAACGGCGCGCCCAGCTCGGCGATCGAACGGCCCGACGCGACGGCTGCGTTGCATACGCGCGCGCCGTCGAGATGCAGCGACAACCCGCGGCTGCGCGCGAACGCGGTGGCTTCCTGCACATAGCCTTCCGGCAAGACCTGGCCGCCGATCGTGTTTTCGAGGGCGAGCAGGCGCGTGCGGGCAAAGTGATTGTCGATCGGCTTGATCGCCGCGGCGATCTTCGCGAGCGGCAGCGTGCCGTCCGGCGCGTTCTCGATCGGCTGCGGCTGGATGCTGCCCAGCACGGCCGCACCGCCGCCTTCGTACTTGTAGGTGTGCGCGAGCTGGCCGACGATGTATTCGTCGCCGCGTTCGCAATGGGCCATCAGCGCGGCGAGGTTGCTCTGCGTGCCGCTCGGGAAGAACAGGCCGGCTTCCTTGCCGGCCCGCTCGGCCATCACCGCCTGCAGGCGCAGCACGGTCGAGTCGTCACCCCATACGTCGTCGCCGACTTCGGCGGCAGTCATCGCGGCCAGCATCGCCTGGCTCGGACGTGTCACGGTATCGCTGCGTAAATCGATCATCGTTGAGTCCTGGGTAAACGCGGACCGGAACCGATGCGTCCGGCCCTGCCGAAACGAGACTCAGAGTGTACGCAATTCATGCAGCGCGTGTGTACCGACGGTCGATGCGCGCACGATTCTTCATTTGCGCGCCATGCTGCACGGGAACGACCGTACTGCCGTCAGTATCGCGGCGGCGGTTGAACGCCCGCCGGCGGCATCGGCGGCGCCGCGCGCGGCGCGCCGCCATATCCGCCACCGCCGCCGCTCATCCCGCCCGGCACCGGCACGCGGTTGCCGGTCGCGTACATGCATTGCAGGTAGCCGTAGTCGTAGCGGCGCTGGATGTCGTAGGCCGAGCCTTGCGCCGCGCCGGCGCCCACCACGCTGCCCGCGAGCAGCCCCGCGCCTGCGCCGACGGCCGCGCCCGTGCCGCCGTTGAACGCCGCGCCGGCCGCCGCCCCGAGCGCGGTGCCGACGGCCGCGCTGCCGACCGCGCTCGCGGTCGACGCTTGGCCCGCGCTCACGCCGCCCGATTGCTGGAACGCGTATTGACGGCAGTTCGCATCGTCGGCGCGGAACTGGTCGAACGACTTGCCGGTGCCGGGCAGCGCCATCACGCTCGGCCCGGTCGGCATGTACGCGCACGCGCCGAGCAGGCCGGCCAGCGCCAGCGCGGCCGGCACGCGCAGGGGTCGAAATACGGATTTCATCGTCGCGCCTCCGTCACTGCGGCCGCGCCGGCACCGATCGCCAGCCCGACTTGCAGGTCTTCACATACGGGTAGTAATGCTTCGACGCGTCGCAGTAGTACCAGAGGTTCGCGTCGCCGTTGTCCTGCGGCTGTCCCTTTTCGACGTACTCGGTCGGCGGCGCCGGATCGACGGGCACCGCGACCACGGGCGGCGGATAGTAATAGGGCGCAGGGACGACGGGGTAGTAATACGGGTAACCGGGGCCGACATAGACGCCGACCCGGGCGGCATGCGCCACGCCGCCCGTCGCGATCGCCACTGCGGCCACCGCGCCCAGTGCGAGCTTCAATCCATTCACGTCACGTTCTCCGGCTGGCGGTTCGTCGATGCGAACCCGACATACCGAACGCTACGCCGCGCGTGATCCGTCATCCATTACGGGCGCACATGCCAATGTTGCGCGGCGTTACCTATGTGACAGCCCCCATCGGCCGCGGCCCGCCGGCACGACCGCGCGCATTACGCGATAACGCACCGCAACGGTTCGGCCGCGCGCGGGCGCCGCGTCGCGCGATGTCACGCAGGGTTTGCGTCCGCACCAAACCGTTCCGATGACGCGACGCGCCATATTGACGCACGTGCGTCAGACCGCCACGCCACGGCCGCGCGCGCCGCAAGCAGCCTTCTTGATACGAATCAACGATTTACCCCGGAATCGCGCACGACGGGCTGGACATCTGCGACGAGTTGGCGCATTTCGCGGTGCAACATCGCGGCACATACTCCAGCCAACCCCGACGCCCCTCCGCCGGGGTCCGCCGGCAACCCGCCGGCGGGTATCGTCAGCCTCGGTCAACTGGTATGGACACCGCTCTTTCGGCCCTCGATCTGGCCCGCCTGCAATTCGCGTTCACCGTCTCCTTTCACATCGTCTTTCCGGCGCTGAGCATCGGCCTCGCCAGCTTCATCGCCGTGCTCGAATATCGCTGGCTGAAGACCGGCAAGCAGTACTACAAAACCCTCTGCCTGTTCTGGTCGAAGATCTTCGCGGTCGCGTTCGGGATGGGCGTCGTCTCCGGCGTCGTGATGAGCTACCAGTTCGGCACGAACTGGTCGGGCTTCTCGAGCTTCGCCGGCGCCGTCACCGGGCCGCTGCTGATGTACGAGGTCATGACCGCGTTCTTCCTCGAAGCCGGCTTCCTCGGCATCATGCTGTTCGGCTGGAACCGCGTGAGCCCGCGCGCGCACTTCGGCGCGACGTTGATGGTCGCGATCGGCACGCTGATCTCGACGTTCTGGATCCTCGCGTCGAACAGCTGGATGCAGACGCCGCAGGGCTTCGAGATCGTCGACGGCCGCGTCGTGCCGACCGACTGGTTCGCGATCATCTTCAACCCGTCGTTCCCGTACCGCCTGTTCCACATGGCGATCGCCGCGTTCATCGTCGCCGCGCTGGTGGTGGCCGCGACCGGCGCGTGGCACCTGCTGAAGGGCCGCCGCGACAAGGGCGTGAAGAAGATGTTCTCGATGGCGCTGTGGCTGCTGCTCGTGCTCGCACCGCTGCAGGCCGTGATCGGCGACCAGCACGGCATCAACACGCTGAAGCACCAGCCCGCGAAGATCGCCGCGATCGAAGGGCTGTGGGAAACCGAAAAGGGCGGCACCGCGCTCAACCTGTTCGGCATTCCGGACATGAAGGCGGAAACGACCCGCTACGCGGTGCAGGTGCCGCACCTCGGCAGCCTGATCCTCACGCACAGCTGGGACGGCGAGATCCGCGGGCTGAAGGACTTCCCGCCGGAAGACCGCCCGAACTCGACGGTCGTGTTCTGGAGCTTCCGGATCATGGTCGGCCTCGGCTTCGCGATGATCGGCCTGGCCGCGCTCGCGTGGTTCCTGCGCCGCCGTGGCCGCCTGTATGAATCGAAGTGGTTCCAGCGCTTCGCGCTCGTGATGGGCCCGACCGGTTTCGTGTCGCTGCTCGCGGGCTGGGTGACGACCGAAGCGGGCCGCCAGCCTTGGGTGGTCTACGGCGTGATGCGTACCGCGCACGCCGTGTCGCCGCTGTCGGTGCAGCAGGTCAGCCTGTCGATGATGACGTTCGTGATCGTGTACTTCCTCGTGTTCGGCACCGGCGTGTACTACATGCTGAAGCTGATGAAAGCCGGCCCCGCGCTACCCGACGCGAAGCATGACGACATGCCCGACACGCGCCACGATCACACCGCGCGCCGCCCGATGTCGGCCGTCGACGAGCCGCTCGAGACCGTCTGAGCCCCACCCTTTCCGCACACGAGAAAACCTATGGACGTCACCGTAATCTGGGCCGCGATCATCGCATTGGGGCTCTTCATGTACGTCGTGCTCGACGGCTTCGACCTCGGCATCGGCATCGTCTTCCCGTTCTTCCCGGACGAGAAGGAACGCGACCTGATGATGAATACGGTCGCGCCCGTGTGGGACGGCAACGAGACCTGGCTCGTGCTCGGCGGCGCCGGGCTGTTCGCGGTGTTCCCGATCGTCTATTCGACCGTGCTGTCGGCGCTGTACCTGCCGCTGATCTTCATGCTGGTCTGCCTGATCTTCCGCGGCGTGTCGTTCGAGATCCGCGCGAAGGCGCGGCGCACGAAGCAGCTGTGGGATCTCGCGTTCATCGGCGGCTCGGCCGGCGCGACGCTGTTCCAGGGGATCGCGCTCGGCGCGTTCCTGCAGGGCATCAACGTGAAGAACGGCGTGTTCGCGGGCGACGCGTTCGACTGGCTCACGCCGTTCAGCCTGCTGACCGGCCTCGGCCTGATCGTGACCTATGCGCTGCTCGGCTGCTGCTGGCTCGTCGCGAAGACGGAAGGTGACCTGCAGCGGCGCCTCCATCGCGTGGTGTGGCCGCTGACGGTCGTACTGCTCGGCTTCATCGCGGTCGTCAGCCTGTGGACGCCGCTGCAGGATCCGGCCATCGCGCAGCGCTGGTTCGATTCGGGGCTGTTCTGGCGCCTGCTGCCGGTACCGTTCCTGGTCGCCGGGTGCGCAGTGTGGATGCGGCGCGCGGTGCGCGACCGGCATGACATGACGCCGTTCGTGCTCGCGCTGGCGCTCGTGCTGCTCGGCTATGTCGGCCTGCTCGTCACGCTGTTCCCGTACGCGATTCCCCAGACGATGACGATCTGGGAAGCAGCGGCGCCGCGTTCCAGCCAGACCTTCACGCTGGTCGGCGCAGCGGTTATCCTCCCGATCATCATCGCCTACACGACGATGGGTTATTGGGTATTCCGAGGCAAGGTGCGCCATGAAGACCAGCATTACTACCACCACTGATTCCGCCGAGCGCCCCGCTACGGCGCCACGGCCGCGGATGCGCGGCTGGATGTGGTTCGTCGTCCTGTGGGCGGGCGGCGTGATCGGCGCCGTCACGCTCGGCTATGCGTTCAAGATCTTCATGAACCTGACGCTGTTTGCGGTGAAGTAAGCCGGCCGGCCGCTTCGATCGAACATGATCGAGGCGGCCGTTTTCATTTCGTCGGCCGATTTGCCGATTTGCAGACCCGTCCGATTTCGCCGCGTCCGCCCGGCAGGCGCCGCCGCGGCCCTCCCCCGCCTACCGCCGCTCGCCCAGCGCCGCCTCGATCTTGCGATCGGTCTTGTACTGGCTCAGCGCATACACCGACCAGATCGCGGCCGGCAGCCAGCCGATGATCGTGATTTGCAGGATCAGGCAGATGATCCCCGCGATCGGGCGGCCGATCGTGAAGAACTGGAACCACGGCAACAGCAGGGCAAGCAGAAGGCGCATTGGGAATCCTCTCGAGGCGTCGTTGAACGTTCATGCGCAGCCAATATGGCGGAGCGCGCGCCCCATTTCAAGCCCGGCCCGCCGCTCGCGCGCGAACCCAGCCGGCCTTCGCCCTACGCCGAATCGGCCAGCCACCGCGCGACCCGCGCAACGAGCGGATCCACTTCGTCGAAGCATTCGGCGCCCGCCACGCGCGGCGCGTCGCAAATCGCGAACACCGGCTTGCCCCACTGCAACCCGAGCGCGATCTCGGACAGCGTGCCGAGCCCGCCGCCGATCGCGATCAGGCACAGCGACGCACGCGCGACCAGTGCGTTGCGCGTGATGCCGAGCCCGGTCGGCAGCGCGACGCTCAGATAGGGATTCGCGAGGGCCGCGTCGTCTTCCGGCAGCAGCCCGATTGCGCACCCGCCGGCCGCATGCGCGCCGCGCGCGGCCGCCTCCATCACGCCCTGCTTGCCGCCGCCGACGATGGCGACACCCGTCGCCGCGAGCGCATGCGCCACCCGCTGCGCGACCCGCATCTGCTCGTCGGTCGCCTCACGCGGGCCGATCACGCCCACCGGCATGCGATGCCGCCGCGTGCCGCGCTGCCGCTGCGCGAGTTGCGCCAGCGCGTCGCACGTCGCATCCGACCACTCATCCATGACGTCGTTGCCGTACAAGGCCTTCCCCCAATGCAAGAACGCAGGTGCAGATCGCCGTCAGCACGATCGACAGCACGGCCGCCTGCGAGAAATCGGTTTGTCCGTCCGACAGCTTCAGATACATCAGCAGCGGCAGGATGTTGATCTGTGTGCCGGCCAGCGCGAGCGCCGTGCCGTAGGTGCCGAGCGCGATCGCCGTGACGAGGCACCACGCGGACGCGACCGACGGCCACAGTTCGCGCCACGCGACGTCGAGCCACGCACGCCACGGCCGCGCGCCGA
Organism: Burkholderia puraquae; assembly: GCF_002099195.1. Lineage (GTDB taxonomy): Bacteria > Pseudomonadota > Gammaproteobacteria > Burkholderiales > Burkholderiaceae > Burkholderia > Burkholderia puraquae. The sequence continues at coordinate 84,096 of NZ_NBYX01000002.1, forward strand.
GCGTCAGTGCCGCCTCGAGCGGCCGCCGGTCGAGATTCGCGAGCGCCGGGTAGATCATCAGCGCGACTCGCGGGATCAGGTAATACGCATACGCGACCGCCAGCCCCGGCATCGTGTAGATCGCGCCGCCGAGCACGTTCGGGTCCGCGCCCAGCGACGCCGCCAGCGTGGTGACGAAGCCCGCGCGGCCGAACGCGAGGATGAAGCCGTACGCGATCACCAGCCCGGAAAACGCAAGCGGCACGCCAAGCAGCGCGAGCGTCCAGTGGCGGCGGGCGGGCGACTGCCCGGCCAGCGCGAAGGCGACCGGCACGCCGACACCCACCGACAGCGTGCCGGCGCCCGCCGCCAGCGCCAGTGAACGTACGATCGCATCGGCGACGAGCGGATCGCGCAGCACCGCGCCGAACGCACGGCCGCCGTCCGTGAAAGCCGAGCCGACGAGCGCGGCGAGCGGTAGCGCGAAGCACACCGCCAGCAATACCGCCGCCGGGGCCGCGCCGAAGCGGCGCAGCGCGCCGCGTTCCGCCAGGGAAGTCTGCATCGCGCGCCTCTCAGTTGCCGAGCGTCGCCTGCGACCAGAGCTGGTCGACCTCGGCCTTGCGTGCGGCCGCCTTTGCCACGTCGAGCGGGCGCACCTGCGGCGCCTTCGGCAGCTTCGCCGCGACATCCGGCGCAACCGGCGTGCCGGGCACGGCCGGCCGCACGAAGCCCTGCGCGAACAGCGCCTGCCCGACGTCGCTCATCACCAGGTTGAGCCACAGCTGCGCGGCGGACGGGTTCGGGCCGTTCTTCACGAGGCTCATCGCATACGGTGCCGACACGCTGCCGTCCTGCGGAATCACGACGTCGGCTGCGTCCCCCATGCCGTCGACGTACTTCGCCTTCAGGCCGTCGTTCTCGTAGCCGATCAGGACCGGAATCTCGCCCTTCACGAACTTCGCATAAGGCGTCGTGCCCTCGACGCGCAGCACGTTGCCCGCGCTCTTCAGCTTGCCGAAGAATTCCGCGCCGGGCTTCGGGTTCTCGACGCTCCCGCCGTTCGCATACGCGGCCGCGAACACGGCGACCTGCCCCTGCCCGGTCGAACGCGGGTCGAGATAGACGACCGCGTTGCGATATTCCGGCTTCAGCAGGTCGGACCAGCGCTGCGGCACGTTCTTCACGAGCTTGCGGTTGACGAGGAATGCGATGTTCAGCGAGTGCACCGCGAACCAGCGGCCGTCCGCCGAGCGAAACACGTTCGGCAGCTTGTCGAAGTTGACCGGCTTGAACGGCGCGACGACATCCTTGCTCTCCGCATCGAGCGCCGACGCGGCGAAGTAATACGCGGTATCGGCCTGCGGACGGCGGCGCGACTTGTCGAGCGCGACCACGGTCGCGGCCGAGCCGATGTCGTTGTAGGTGATCTCGACCTTCGGATAGCGCTTGCGGAACTCGGCGAACAGCGCCTTCCAGTTGGCCCATTCAGGGCCCGTGTCGAACGACACGACGAGCCCTTCGTCGGCGGCCTTTGCATACAGCGCGTCCTCGCCCGGATACAGCGGCGCGGCGTGCGCCGGCGCGGCAGCCAGCGCCGCGAACGCGCAGAGCGCCAGCACGCCGGCGCGCATGGTTTTCACAAGAGGGTGGCCTGCAAGCATCGGGGATCTCCGTTGAATGAAAGGGGTCATTGCGCGTCCGGCGCGGCCGGCAGCACGAGCAGATGGCGCGGTTCGATCGCGATACGCCGGGTGGCCGGCACGCGGCCTTCGCACAGCAGCGGGTCGGCCGAGCCGGCGGGAATGAAGTCGTAGCGTTGCGTCGCGCCGAAGTAGCGCACTTCGCCCGGGCAGCCGTCGATGCGGTTCACGCCGTGCTCCGGCGGATCGGCTTCCACGTGCTCGGGCCGCACCAGCACCTCGATCTCGGCGCCCGGCCGGTGCGCGCCGGTCTCGACGCGCAGCGTCGCGAAACGCACGTCGACCGTGTCGGGCGCGACCACGCGGCCGCGCAGCAACGTCGAATGCCCGACGAAGCGCGCGACCTGCGCGGACGCCGGCCGCTCGTACAGGTCGCGCGGCGTGCCCACCTGCAGCACCCGCCCGCCGTCGACGATCGCGACGCGGTCAGCCATGCTCAGCGCCTCGTCCTGGTCGTGCGTGACGAGCAGCGTCGTCGCGCCGCATGCGCGCTGCAACGCGCGAATCTCGTCGCGCAACTGATGGCGGATGCCCGCGTCGAGCGCCGCCAGCGGCTCGTCGAGCAGCAGCAGCTTCGGCTCGATCACGAGCGCACGCGCCAGCGCGACGCGCTGCTGCTGCCCGCCGGACAGCATCGCGATGCCGCGCTCCGCATGCGCCGCCAGGCCGACGCGCTCGAGCATTTCTCGCGCGCGCCGCCGCCGCGCGTCGGCCGCGACGCCGCGCATCCGCAGCCCGTACGCGACGTTGTCGGCCACCGACAGGTTCGGAAACAGCGCGTAGTGCTGGAACACCATGCCCACTTCGCGCCGCCACACCGGCACGCCCGCCACGTCGGCGCCGCCGATCGCGATGCGGCCGCTGCCGCCATCGAGCAGGCCGGCCGCGAGCCGCAGCAGCGTGGACTTGCCGGACCCGCTGCGCCCCATCACCGCGAGCAGCTCGCCTTGCGCGGCGGACAGCGTGACGTCGTCGACACCGTGTCGCGCGCCGGGATACTGGAAACTGACGTGTTCGAATTCGAGACTCATGACGGACTCACTTCAGACGTTGCACGGTGCCGACCGACACGAGCGTCGCGAGCACGGCGAGGACGAGCAGCACGACGGTGGCCGCGCACGCCATCCCCGACGCGCCGTAGAACGCCTGCAGCAGCACGATCGGATAGTTGCGGTAGCGAAAGCCCGCAATCAGGTTCGAGATCTGGAATTCGCCGATCGACAGCGCGGCCACCATCACGAGCCCCGAAAACAGGCTGTGCCGCAGGTTCGGCAGCACGATCGTGAAGAACTGGCGCAGCGGCGTCGCACCGAGCGTCGCCGCGCAGGCCTCGAGGCGCGCGAGGCCGAGGTGGCGCAGATCGCTGAGCAGCGTCTGCAGCAGGTACGGCAGCGTCAGCACCGCGTGCGCCGCAATCAGCAGCGGCAACGTGCCGAGCCATGGCAGCGTGTCGCCGCTGAAGATCGCGATGTAGCCGAAGCCGAGCGTCAGCGCAGGCACGCCGACCGGCATCAGCATCACGACGCGCGTCGCCATGCCGCGCCCGGCCTGCGCACGGTGATGCAGCGAATAGGCAAGCGGCAGGCCGATCAGCGCGTTGAGCGCGCAGCACGCCAGCGCCACCGTGAGGCTCACGCCGAATGCGCGGGTAAAGCTGCGATTCCCGGCCAGATCGGCGAACCAGTGCCCGGTGAAGCCGGTCGGCAGCAGCGTGTTCGTCCACGACTGACCCACCGACCCGATCAGCAGCAGCGCAATCGGCAACAGCAGGTAGAGCCCGAACACCGCGACGAGCGCATTCAGCAGAAAGCGTCCGGCACGCGGACGCGCGGGCCTGTTACGCGGAATCGGAACACCATCGGCCAGTGCCGGGGCGGTAGACGCAGGCATGGAAACACTCGCGGACAAGAGACAAAGATGCCACGCAACGCCCGCCGGGCGGGGCTGTCACGCGTTTTCTGGACGATCGCAGTGTGCGGTTCCGACATGGCATCGTCATGAAAAAAACGTACAAAGCCCGCATCGATCTGTGCGCCGAAGGAATAGTCGCGATGAAGCACCTGTATCCGAACATCGCGGAACTGCACGCATTCACCTGTTCTGCGAAGTACCTGAATTTTTCCTATGCGGCTCGCGAACTGGGCCTGACGCCCAGCGCGGTCAGCCGGCAGATCGCGAATCTCGAGGCGCTGTTCGGCGTGAAGCTGTTCGCGCGGGAGGGGCGCAGCCTCGTGCTCACGCGCGCCGGGCAGGTGTACCACGCGCGTGTCGCCGGCCCGCTGCGCGAGATCGGCAACGCGTCGATCGAACTGCTGAGCGCGCGCGAGAACGGCGACCTGCTGACGATCGCCAGCGTGCCGACGTTTACGACCAAGTGGCTCGTGCCGCGGCTCTCGCGCTTTCTGGCCGTCGCGCCGAGCGTCACGCTGAGCTTTCGCCGCCATCTCGCGCACGGCGACAGCTTTCCGTTCGGGCTCGACGCGGCGATCCGCTACGGCGACGGCGCTTGGGAAGGGGTGCGAAGCGATTACCTGGACGGTCGGACCTTCGTGCCGGTCTGTGCGCGCGAATTCGGCGAGCGGCACGCGTTGCGCACGCCCGCCGACGCCGTGACCGCACCGCGCCTCGTGCACGAGCAGGCGGAAATCGCATGGTCCGCCTGGGCGGAACGCCATCGCGCCACGCAGATGAACGCACTCGCCGGGCCGCGCTTCGAACAGTATTCGGTGCTGATCCAGGCCGCGCAGGCGGGACTCGGGCTCGCGCTCGTGCCACGTTTCCTGATCGCGGACAATCTCGCGGCCGGCACGCTCGTCGAACCGTTCGACGCGCCCGTCGAGGTCGACGCACAGGGACACTACCTGTGCTATGCGCCAGAGCGACTCGAGACGAGCGAAGCGCTGCGGCACTTCAGGGAATGGATGCTGGACGAATGCGCACCGGCGTAAGCCGGCCCGCATTCGTCATGCGGCGGGACGCGCGCCGCCGCGCGCCCCGTACCGGGCGCCGCCTGGCGGCAGCGTCCGGCAGGCATCGGTCAGCGACCGATACCGAGCCCCGGCAGCACGCCGGTATTCTCGGCCACCACGGCATGCAGCAGGCGCGGGTTCACGCCGAGCAGGCCGAGGATCGTCGGCGCGACCTGCTTCGTGCCGACCGTGTCGGTCACCGTGCGGGCGCGATGCAGGCCCGGATACGACACGAGCAGGCCGAGGTGGCTGTCGTCCGGCGCGTTGCCGCCGTGCTCCTCGTCCTTCTTCATGCTCGACGTGTAGATCACGCCCGGATTCGGCTGGACGACGATGTCCGGCGTGCGGCCGTTGGCCGGATCGCCGAAGCGCTCGGCGAGCGCCGCGCCGTACAGGATGTAGGCCTGCGCACCGTCCGCGCAGATCCCCGGCGCGTTGCAGCTCAGGTTCGCCTTCAGCGTCTCTACCACGGCCGTGCGCTGGTTGCGGTCACGCAGCCAGATCAGGCCGACGTCGTCGGTCTGCACGAAGCCCGTGCCGACCAGGCCGGAGCCGTCGTTCAGGTTGCCCGTCTTCGTGTTGTTCTGGCCGAAGTTGCCGTTCGGGTCGAAATAGTTGTTCGCTTCGAGCAGCTTGGTCAGCGTGTCGCCATTCTTCACGAGCTTCGTGTGATCGGTCGGCGACTGGCCATGCTTCGACGTGACGATCACGGCCGTCGATGCATACAGGTTCGCCTGCTTCAGCGCCGCGACGACATGGCCGATCGAGTTGTCGACGTACGTGATCGCGTTCGCGACCTGCCCGTTCGGCGTGAAGTTCGCATCCAGGTAGCCGCCGCCCTTCGTCACCAGCGCCTTCTGCGCGACGCTCAGCGTCTGGAAATTCGCGCCGAACAGCGTCGGCACCGGCGCGCTCTTCGTGCCGGTCGAGTCACGGCCGTTGATCTGGTTGATCAGCGCCTGCACGTGCAGGTTGTCGAATTGCGCGGTATGCGAATAGACGTCCGTGTAGTCCGTTTGCGTCGCCGGGTCGATCGAGTTGATCTCGGTGCGCGCGAGATCGTCGACGCCGGTGCCCGACGGCCCGTTCAGCCAGTCGTAGCCCCATGCGTGCTTGTCGGCCCACGCGGTGGTTGCGTTCGGGATGCCCGCCTTCACGGCCTCGAACACCGTGTTGGTCTTCACGTAGTTGTGCGGATAGACCGGCACGCACTTGCCGTTGACCTTCGCATTCGGGATCGCCTGCGGGTTGAACGCGCCGCCGCCGTTCAGGTGGACCAGCGCGCCGCCGTTCTGGGCATCGATGCCGGTCGTCTCGTCGAACACGACGTTCCAGCCCTGCTTGCCCGAGCAGCTCGTGTCGCCCGGCGCGTACAGGTTGCGGTCGTACGACACGTCGTAGAACAGGCCGGCCGTCTTCGGCGAGCCGCCCGTCACGAGCGCGGCCAGGCCCGGGAACGAATCCGACAGGCCCGGCGTGTACGCGTTCGTGTACGTCACGCCGTGCTGCGCGAGCACCGCGATGTTCGGGCACGTGTTCGCACCGATGCAGCGCGCGAGATCCTGCTCGTGCAGGCCGTCGACGCTGATCAGCAGCACGTGCTTCACGACGCGGCTCGCGTGGCCGCGGTCCTCGCCCTGACTGTTGCCGTCCTGTTGCGCCGCGTGCGCACCCGCGCCGGCGAGCGCCAGCGCACCCGCCGCCATCCCCACCCATTTCCGCTGCCTACCAAGGAAAGACATGATCACCCCACCTCATCGATTGATGTTGAACTGCGTGACTTGCCATCAGGCGCGCAAAATATCGCCGGATCGTGGGGCGTTCGCATGAAGCGGGGCTTTCTGTTTTCTATCAAACGTAACCAATCGCAAGCGACACGACGCGGTCGCAATGCAAGGTGGCCTGGCGCACGTGACGACGTGCGCGCACGATGTCCGCACCGGGTCGGTGCACGGTGCACGCGGTCGTCCGCCGCGCGAATTTTTTTCGCGCTTGGCGCATGACTATTGGCGTGTGATAAAGGGTTTTCCCTGACCCGGAGCACGAGTATGTCGACCCTGGAAGCCCTCCGGTTCGTGCTGGACGATGCACGCACCCCCGAAATCATTCGCCACCACGTCGTCGACGCGTTGCAGTACGCGTTGCGCAACTACGGACAGGTGTTCACCGCGAAGGAAGTCGAATGGCTGGCGCAGTGGGACGACGCGCGTCTGCCGCTGGCCGCGAAGAAGGAACTGGGCAAGCGCGAAGAACCGGCGATCGCCGCGCGCTGAACGCAGCACGCCGCCGCGCCCGAACGGATGAACGGACACAGCGGCGGCGGATGGCCTGCTTACTGCAGGCCGAAGTCGACGCGGGTGGTCGCGCCCTTGTCCTCGATGCCCTTCGCATCGAGCTTCGGCGCGACGACGAACACGCGGCTCGAATCGATCTTCCCATCGAGGTACTGGCGCACGGCCTGCGCGCGCTGTTGCGCGAGCGCACGCAGCGCGTTGTCGTCGGCCGGCGCATGGTCGGCGAGCGCCTTCTTCATGTCGGCGTCGGGCAGCGTCTTCTGCAGGCCGACCAGGTTGCGCGGCTTCTTGAAGTCGGCGGCCTTGTACGCGCGCGTCAGGTACTTGCTGTACTCGGCCGGCTCGACCTTCACCGACATCGGGTCGATGCTCTCGCCCTGCCCGACCACGTCCTTCAGCTTCTGCTGGCGCACGAGCCGATCGACGTATGCGTCGCCAAGCCCCGACGTGTCCTTCGCCGGATCGACGCGGCCGATCAGGTCGAGGCGGATCGACGGCTTCTCGGTCAGCATCTTCACCACCGTGTCGAGCTTCTTCTGCTGCGCGTCGTCGAGCTGGTACGAGCCCGGCGCGAATTCCACATAGCCGAGATCCTCGCCGCCGCTGCCGAACGCATGCGCGAGCAGCGAGAACGGCGACGTGACGGCCTTCGCGATCAGGTTCAGCACCGCGCGCCAGATCAGCCCGCCGACACTGAACTCCGGATTCGACAGCGAGCCCGACACCGGCAGGTTCACGTCGATCTGCCCGCGCGTGTTCTTCAGCAGCGAAATCGCGAGCTTCACCGGCAGCTTGGTCGCCGTGTCGTTCTCCACGTGGTCGCCGAACGTGAGCTGGTCGATGAAGATGTGGTTGTTCGCCTTCAGCTGGTCGTTCGCGAGCTCGTAATGCAGGTCGACGTTGAGCTTGCCCTTCGTGATCGGGTAGCCCGCGTACTTCGCCGAGTACGGCGTCAGGTTGGTCAGCTCGATGTCGTGCGCGGTCGCGGTGAGGTCGAGCGCCGGCTTCTCGATCAGCGGGTTCACCGACCCCTTGATCGAGATCGGCCCGTTGCCCGCGAGGTTCGCGGCGACGTCGACCGGCGCGGACGTCGTCGAATCCGTGCCGAACGCGCCGACCGTGCCCTTGATCGCGATGAGGTTCGCCGTGTAGTTCGGCTTGATGAAGTTGTCCGTATACGTGACACGGCCGTTCTGCAGCAGCAACTCGCCGAAATGCATCCGCACCGGGTTCTGCGGCGGCGTCGCGGCCTTCACGACCACCGTCGCCGACGCAGCGGCCGGCGCGGATGCCTGCTGCGCGACCGCCGGCGCCGATGCGGCCCGCGGCGACAGCGGCACCGGCTCGCCCTTGCTCGCGTCACGTGTGAGCGACTGCGCGGGGCCTGTTTCCTTCGCGACCACGTCCTTCAGGTTCAGGCGTCCTTGCGCATCGAGCAGCACGCGGCCGTAGAAGTTCGAGAACGTCACGCGCGCGGCGTCGACGTCGGTGCCCTTCTCGTCGTAGTTCGCCTTCAGGTTCGTCAGCGCGAGCGAGCGCCAGCCCGCGAACGGGTCGGAAGTCGCCTTGTCGAGCATCCGCACGTCGACGAGCGCAACGTCGCCGCGATAGGTCGCGCGCGGCGCGTCCTTCACCTGCGCGAACGTCAGGTTGCCCTGTGCGTTGAGCAGCGCGCTTGCGATCGTCGCGTTCAGCGCGCTGCCGAAGTACGGCTCGAACGCGGCCGCGTCGAGGCGGTCGCCGTTGATCTTCAGGCCGAGCTTCAGCGGCTGTGCGGTCACGTCGCCCGTCACGTTCAGCGAGCCCTTGCGGTTCAGCGTCGCCTTCAACTGCACGGGCAGCGGCTTGGTCATGTCGTCGCTGATCTTCTGCACCGACAGGTCCAGCGGCTTGATCGCCAGCTTCACCGGGCGCGGCGTCGACAGGTCGGTGAAGTTCGCGGACGAACCCTTCACGTTCAGCGCGTCGATCCGGTAATGCCACGACGGTGCCGCGGCCTCGGCCTTGCGCGCGACCGTGCGCTTCGGCACCGACGCCTGCGCGGGTTCGGCCAGCGCCGCGAGGTCGATCCTGCCGTCCTTCAGCCGCTGCACGTCGAGCGCGAGCCCGCTGGCGTCGACGCTCGCGATCTCCGCGGTGCGCGTGGCGACGTCGACCTTCGCGATCTTCGCACTCGCGTCGGGCAACACGATCGCGGGCGCCTTCGCGTCGGGCGTCGCGATCTTCAGCGACTTCAGGCTGATCGTGCTGTCGGCAACCTGCGCAGCGAGCGGCGTCTTGCCCCAGTCGGCCTTCGCGTTGACGGTCGCGCCGAGCGTGCCGTCGAGCACGCGCGCACGCGTGGCCTCGCCGAGGTACGGCTGCAGCACCGGCAGCGCGAGCGCGGCGACCGTCAGCTTGCTCTCGGCCTGCTTCTCCGCGAGATTGAATGTGCCTTCGGCCGTCACGTCGCCGCCGCGCGACAGCGACGTCGACAGCGTGTATTTCGCGGGCGTCTTGCCCTGCATCGAGAAGCCGTCGAGCGTCGCGGCGAGCTTCGTGAGCGACAGCGCGGTCGGCGTCGCCGGCACGCGGTCGTCGACGTTGACCGTGCCGCCGTCGATCGCGAAATGACGGATCGTCAGGTCGAGCGGCGGCGCCGCCTTCGCGTCGGCTTCGGCCTTTGTGCCGCTGGCGGCGGCTTCGGCCGCGGCGGAAGCGGCCGCGGCGCCCGACGCCGCGGGCTTGCCTTCGGCAGCTTTCGGTGCAGCTGCCGGCTGTGCGGCGAGCTTCTCGACGTTCAGCACGCCCTGCTTGTCGCGCGACAGGTCGACCACCGGCTGGTCGATCCGGATCTCGTCGAAGTGCATCGCGTTGCGCAGCGGCTCGAGGCTGGCGGCCGCGACGTGCACGCCGCGCGCGGCGAACAGTGGCGCGGACGCGTGGTCCGTCACCTTCGCATCGTTCAGGTCGACGGTGCCCGATACGCGCAGCGCGGGCGTCTCGCCGCTCATCACGAAATTGACCGTGAGGTCGCTGCTCAAGAGGCCGCTCGTCACGGCCACCGGCAGCTTCGCCGGCACGTACGAGATCAGCTTCGGCACGTCGAGGCGGTCGAACTTCAGCGCGATCTCCGATTCGCGCGACTGCGCGAACGGCTTGGTCTTGCCGTCGATCGAGATCGGGCTGCCGTCGAAGCGCGCGCGCAGCTTCGGCTCGACGAAGATGTCGGTCTTCGAGGCCAGCGTCGCGATATACGGAATGCCGAGCGTCCAGTTGTCGACGACGTGCTTTTCGTTCAGCAGGCGGTCGTCGAAATCGATCCGGCCGTTGTTGACCTGGATGTTCGACACCGAGAACTGCGTCGGCTTGCTTTCGGGTTTGGGCGACGGCGTCGAGAACTTCTCGATCAGGTCGGTGAAGTTGAAGCGCTGCGTGTCGTAGCGGACGATATGAAAGCGCGGCGAGTCGAGACGGATCTCATTGACGATCGGCGCACCGCGGAACAGCGATGACCACGACGGCCGCACGATGAGCTTCGCGATGTCGATGAAGTCGCCCTGCCCGCCTTTGTCGCCGAGATGGACGCCGTCGGCTTCGAGGTTCAGCGTGTACGGGTTCAGCGCGATGCGCTGGATCGTGGCAGGCCGGTCGAGCTGCTTGGTCAACTGCTGTTCGGCGATATGGCGGATCAGCGGCGGCGCCGCGAAGAACCCGAGCAGTCCGAATAAAACGACGAAGATCAGCAGGCCGATGCCGATGCGGCGGGTCCGGCGCGAGCGTGCAACGCCACCGAGGGCATGGAGGGTCGAGGATACGGTTTCTTTGTCTGCGCTTGCCATGCTTGAATGCCTCGGGATGGGATGCCAGGCCGCACCGGACAACCGGGCGGCCGCGCACGCTATCCCGAAAGTATAGGCTCAGGAGGTGACGGTACAGGGTTCGGGCGCCGTCGCGCCCGCCGGTCGGACAACGCCGCCGGTCATCCGTTCATTTCCGGACGATGACGGGCGGCATCCACGATCCGTCGCTCGCCTTCGGCTTCGGTGCGTACAGGCGCAACGCGAGCGCAAAATCGGCGCGCGGCGCGGGCAGCCAGTTGGCCGCATGCGTGCCGCCCGGCGACGCCGACACGACGATGTCGATCGAGCCGTCGTGGTTGCGGCGCAGCCGGTCGCGATCGCCGAGCGAGCGGCGCGCCGACCCGACGTCGGGCAGCGCGCCGCTCGTCGTGTACGGCGTGAGCGTCCAGAATGCGCGCACCGGCGGCAGCGCGCCCGGCGCGAAATGCAGCACGTAGCGGTTCGCACCGTTCAGCGGATGGCCGTCGCTGTCGACGCGGACGACCGCGAGCGTTTCGTCGTCGCGCGTCGCGGTGCCGAACTGCGTGTAGGCCGCGTACGCACGCAGCGTGTAGTCCTGCCCGTACTTGCCGGCCGTATCGCCGATCCAGCTCCAGCCGTTCGCGTTCAGCAGGTTCGACGGCGGGGTCGAGAGTCGCGCGCGCGCCTCGGCGACGCCGGCCGTCGCAGCTGCGAGGCGGTCGCCCGTCCACAGCACCGGGTAGCCGGCCGACACGCCGATGTCGGCGAGCAACGACTGCGCGTGCGCATCGTCGGCTGGCGCCGGGTTGTCCTGCAGCGCCTGTGCGAAGCGCGCGAAGAACGCCTTGGGGTCGAGCGACGCCACCTGCTCGGCCGGCGTACCGCCGCCCACCGCTTCGGACGGCGCGCTGCCCGCATGGACCGCGACCGACGCGCCGCGCGCGGCGCCCGTGTAGACGGACAGCGGCACCACGCGAATCGCGCGCTGCAATTTCTTCACGTTCGTCAGGTCGCGCCCGCCGCTCGTCTGCAGCCGGACTTCGAGCCACGCGTTGGCCGACGGGACGTCGATCCGGACCGCGCCCTTCGGCAGCGTGCCCTGCCAGTCCTTCGCGGCGAAGGCAATCGTTTGCGATCGCGCGCCGCCACGGGCACCGCTTGCGCCCACGCTCGACGACGACCACAGCACGTTCGTCCACATGTCGAGCGCACGCGCGTCCCAGTAGCGGCCGCGCGTGTCGGGCAGCGTGACGATCACGGGTTCGGCGGCGACGTCGAGCCAGCCGGTCGAGTCGAGCGTGTCGACGCCCGGCAGCGGCGGATTGACCGCGCCGACGGGCGGCAGCGCCTGCGCGTGGCGCAGCGTGTTGAGCGGCGCCTGCCCCGGTTGCGCGCCGTCGCCGCCCGTCGCCGCTTCCTTCGCGACGTCCATCAGCACGAGCGGATACGCATAGACATAGGAGTCGGCAACTTCCGCGCGCATCCAGCCGGTTTTCCGCTGGATCGCGTCCGGTTGCGACGCGCACCCCGCTAGCAACGCCACCATGGCCAGCGACGCGCACGCGCGCCGCAGAGAAACTGATTCCTGCTGGTTTTCAATCATCGATTACTGGCCGAATATCGTTCTTTTCAGTCAACGCCTTGTTCGACTTGCGAATGCCGAAAGCAAGGCACCCCAGCCTGCCCGGATAACCGTTTCGCTACGTTTCGTCACGGTGGGCGCTGATGTCAGGCCGGTATCATAGCGCCTACGGGCATCCCCCAATATGCCGAATAGCTGGTGGGGCGTATCCGCGGGCCGGGCGGGTCCGAAATATTTCGTCGGATCGTCAGGAAAATTGGGGCGGCATCGTGGCGGCTTCAACCTGCTTCGGCTTCGTCGCAACGCGGATCGAGCCGCCATCCGGATTGACAGATGATGTCGCTACAGCGGCGAATTCAGGGTCCGCATCCCGCCGCAGGCTCACCGCGCGCGGGTGATCCAGGCCGCCGAACAAGGCGTCAGCCGGAGCCGTCTCGCGAGCGCCAAGCTCTGCGCGTGACCACGCGGCGGTGTGCAAACACATGACGCCCGGCTTTCCGCCCGGAAGCCGGGCGTTCGCTTTTTCCAGCCGTGGCACCCTGTGAACAGTGATGGCCTTGTGCCGATCCGCCTGCCTTGCGTCGCATCGTCATGTACCGCTTGACCTTACCATCATGGGAATGTTGATACTGGAATCATTCGCGGCATGAGCCGCGCATTCAGGGAATCCGACATGACTGAACCACTTACCTCCGCAGCGCTGCACACGATCGAGCTGAGCGTCGACGGCATGCACTGCGGCGGCTGCACGGGCCGCGTGCAACAGGCGCTGGCCGCTGTGCCGGGCGTCGTCGAAGCGACGGTCGACCTCGACGCGCACGCGGCGGCGGTGACTGCACAGGAAACGGTCGACGCCGCACAACTCGTCGATGCGGTCGGCGCAGCCGGCTACCGCGCTGCCGTGCGCGCACCGGTGCTCGAAGCCGCCACGGCAGCGCATGCCCATCCTGTCGAAGCGTCGCCCACGCCGATGGCCGCAGCCGCTTCCACTACCAGCCGCCCGCTTCCGGCCGACAGCACCATCGAACTCGACATCGACGGGATGACCTGCGCGTCGTGCGTGTCGCGCGTCGAGAAGGCGCTGGCGAAGGTGCCGGGCGTCACGCGCGCGTCGGTCAATCTCGCGACCGAGCGCGCCGCCGTCGATGCCGCGCCTGACGTTACCGTCGCCCGGCTCGCCGAAGCCGTGAAACAAGCCGGCTATGGCGCGACACCGGTTGCCGGCGCGGCGATCCTGCCGGCAGCCGCCACCACGCCCGCCGAACTCGAACTCGACATCGGCGGGATGACCTGCGCGTCCTGCGCCGGCCGCGTCGAAAAAGCGCTGGCCGCCGTGCCGGGCGTCACGCGCGCTTCCGTCAACCTCGCGACCGAGCGCGGGTCGGTGCACGGCGCCGGCGCCCTCGACGCCGCCACGCTGATCGCGGCCGTCACCACCGCCGGCTACCGCGCGTCGCTCGCCGCCGCGTCATCGGCCGGTCTCACGGCCGGCATTGACGCGCAACCTGCCAGCGCCGAACAGGATCCCGACACCCGCAAGCGCCTCGAAGCGATTCGCGAACGCGATCTCGTGATCTGGTCTGCGGTGCTGAGCGCCCCGCTCGTCGCGCCGATGCTCGTCGCGCCGTTCGGCATCGACCTGATGCTGCCCGGCTGGCTCCAGCTCATGCTCGCATCGATCGTCCAGTTCGGCTACGGCGCGCGCTTCTATCGCGCGGCCTGGCATGCGGTGAAGGCGCGCACCGGCAACATGGACCTGCTCGTCGCGCTCGGCACGTCGGCCGCGTACGGGCTGAGCCTGTGGATGCTGCTGCGCAACCCCGCGCATCCCGGCCACCTGTATTTCGAGGCGTCGGCCGTCATCGTCACGCTGGTGCGCTTCGGCAAGTGGCTCGAATCGCGCGCGAAGCGCCAGACCACCGACGCGATCCGCGCGCTGAACGCGCTGCGTCCCGACCGGGCGCGCGTCGTCGAGCACGGCGTCGAGCGCGAGGTGCCGCTGGCGCAGGTGCGCGTCGGCACGCGCGTCGGCATCCGTCCCGGCGAGCGCGTGCCCGTCGACGGCCGGATCGTGTCGGGCCGCTCGCACATCGACGAATCGCTGATCACCGGCGAAAGCCTGCCGGTGCCGAAGGACGACGGCGACCCCGTCACGGCCGGCTCGATCAACGGCGAAGGCGCGCTCGTCGTCGAAACCACCGCGATCGGCGCGGAGACGACGCTCGCGCGCATCATCCGCCTCGTCGAATCCGCGCAGGCCGAGAAGGCGCCGATCCAGCGGCTCGTCGATCGCGTGAGCGAGGTGTTCGTGCCGGCGATCCTCGGCATCGCGTTGCTGACGCTGGTCGGCTGGCTGATCGCCGGCGCCGGCACGGAAACCGCGATCCTCAATGCGGTCGCGGTGCTCGTCATCGCATGCCCGTGCGCGCTCGGCCTCGCGACGCCCGCCGCGATCATGGCCGGCACGGGCGTCGCGGCCCGGCACGGCGTGCTGATCAAGGATGCGCAGGCGCTCGAACTCGCGCAGCGCGCGACCGTGATCGCGTTCGACAAGACCGGCACGCTGACCGAAGGCAAGCCGTCCGTGACGGCGTTCGAAGCCGTCGGCGTGCCGCATGACGAAGCGCTCGCGCTCGCGGCAGCGGTGCAGCGCCAGAGCGACCATCCGCTTGCACGCGCCGTGGTCGCCGCATACGACGCCGACGTTGCCGCGCGCGGCAGTGCGGTGCTGCCGGCCGTCGCGGCCGATGCACGCGCGGTGGCCGGACGCGGCGTGGAAGCCCGCGTCGGCGGGCAGTTGCTCGCGCTCGGCAGCACGCGCTGGCGCGACGAGCTCGGCATCGCGGTGCCGCCCGCGCTCGACACCCGCGCGACGGAGCTCGAACGCGCGGGCAACACGATCTCGTGGCTGATGCGCGCCGATGCGCCGCGCGCGTTGCTCGCGCTGATCGCCTTCGGCGACACCGTGAAGCCGGGCGCCCGCGACGCGATCGCGGCACTGTCGGCGCGCGGCATCGCGAGCGTGCTCGTGACGGGCGACAACCGCGGCAGCGCGGCAGCCGTCGCAGCCTCGCTCGGCATCGGCGAGGTGCATGCGCAGGTGCTGCCCGACGACAAGGCGCGCGTCGTCGCCGAGCTGAAGCGCACGCACGGCGGAGTCGTCGCGATGGTCGGCGACGGGATCAACGATGCGCCCGCGCTCGCCGCAGCCGATGTCGGCATCGCGATGGCGACCGGCACGGACGTCGCGATGCACACGGCCGGCATCACGCTGATGCGCGGCGACCCGGCGCTCGTCGCCGACGCGATCGACATCTCCCGACGCACGTACCGGAAGATCCAGCAGAACCTGTTCTGGGCGTTCGTCTACAACCTGGTCGGCGTGCCGCTCGCGGCGCTCGGCTGGCTGAACCCGGTGATCGCGGGCGCGGCGATGGCGTTTTCCAGCGTCAGCGTCGTGACCAACGCGCTGCTGTTGCGGAGATGGAAGGGCCGCGCGCGGTGACGCGTGCAGGTGACGATTGCCGGACGGCGTTCGGCGTTCGGCGTTCGGCGCTTGGCGCTTGGCGCTTGGCGCTTGGCGCTTGGCGGACAGGAAGGATCGTGAGGTCGGCCGGCGTTGGCCAGTCGCGGCGAGTCGAGTCGTCAGCGCATGACGACGCGGCGCCGGCCGGTGGATTCAGTCCGAAATGACCGGCTTGATCAAGGTCGTCGTGATCGGTACGAAGCCGCACGCGCGATACAGCGCGCGGGCCGCCGCGTTGTGATTGAACACCGACAGCCCGATCTCGGTGACACCATACCGGCGTGCCTCGGCATCGAGCGCCTCGAGCGCGCGCGTGGCCCAGCCCTGGCGGCGCCGGGACGGGGCGATGTCGAGGTCGTAGATGAACAGCGTGCGGTTCGGCCCTTCGGGCACGATCGCATACCAGAGGTCGCCCACCACGTCGCCGCTGGCGCCGTCGATGAGCACGACGAGGGTCTGGCCGGCGGTACGCAGGCCGTCCGGCAGCAGCGTGTCGAAACAGGCGCGCGCCCGGCTGGCCGCGTCTTCGACAGCATTTTGCCCGGATGAAACGAGATCGCGCGCGTAGCCGTCGATGGCTCGCGTGCGGTACGCGTGGAATTCGCTGGCCGTCATCGGCCGCATCTGCAGCATGGCCCGGTCACCGTGAACGGAATCGGACTTCCAGTGTAGCGGGACGGTCGCGCAGGCGCGCGATGCGGCGGCGGAAAGCGGGCAGGCAGGTGCGGCGGGCGCCGCGCCGACAGCGAATCAGCGAATCAGCGAATCAGCGAATCAGCGAATCAGCGAATCAGCGAATCAGCGAATCAGCGACGGTACAGGACGATCGGCACGAGGTGTGCACGGCGCACGCGCTCGGCTTCGGCACGACGCGCGGCGTACGAATATTCAGCGTCGAGCGGCAGGTGCGGAGACACGAAAAGGTCGTCGATCTTTTGCAGCAGGGCGAGGATGAAGCTCATGTGAGACTCCTGACAGATGTGGCTAGGGTTTTCCCTTAGATTGACTCCATTCTAAGGGTTTTCCCTGAACTCTGCCAGCACACCGCATCAGTTTGCCGCATGCGCACGACGGGCGATCGCCGATGCAGAACGGCGATCCTTGCTCCGTCGGGCTTCCAGGATAGGGTCGAAGCAATTAACGCGTGCGGCGAGCACGCTTCGCGACGGCCGCCTCGCGATTCGCGTTGCGCTGAAGCCGGTCGACTTGCGACAGAAGCGCTTCGTGATGCTCCTCGAGCGTCATCAGCGTTGCCTGCTGCGTCGACAGATCGGCCGCGAGGCGATCGATCCGCTGCTGCTTCGTGGCCACGTCCTGCTTCAGGTGCGCGATCTGGCGCGTCTGCAGCACCAGCGCGACGAGCCCGGCCAGCACGACGACGGCCAACGCCAGCAGCAGGCGGTTGACGCGGCGCATCTCGCGATCGGCCGTGCGCGTCAGGCCGTCAACGTCGGCCTGCAGTGCGGCAAGCCGGTCGGTCAGCGGGCGCAGGTGCGTATCCGGATCGAAGGCCGGCGCGGCCGGTGGCGCGCGCTCCGCCGACGGCTTCGTGACAAAGGAGGCAGCGGAAGCCACCGGCTGTGTGATGGGGGATACGGTGGCGTCGGCCTGCGGCGCGGCGTCACGGGTGTTCGCGGTGATTGCCGGCTTGGCCAACTGCGCCGACGTCTGCGGCTCGACCGTCGACACCGCGTCCGGCGCCGGGCTCGACGCGGCCGCTTCCGGCGCCGTGTCGCCGCTCGTCCCGACCGCTGCGGCTTGCGCCGCTGCCGCATCGCTTGCACCGGCAGCCGCCCGGCGTTTGCCGCCCGACGACGACCGACGCTCCTTCGCGGTGTCACCGGAAGATCGCCCTTCACGGGATTTGGCGGCGGCGGCGACAACAACAGCCTTCTCGACCTCAACACCAACCGCTTGCGATTCGGTCGCCATCGCCGCAGGACCATCGGCCGCTTGCAGCGTGGTCGCCACCATCGCGACGCCGTCGACCGCAGGCACATCGGCGGCCTTCAGTGCGACGCCATCGGCCAGAGGAACATCGACTGCCGTGATTGCCACACCGCCAGAAGCCGGCACGACGTCGGCGTTTGCGACATCCGCACCTTCAGGCGACGAAACGCCATGCGCCACCGCCACGACTTCCGGCGTCACCGCACCTTCTTCTGCTTCCACATTTCCAGCCGCGGCCACATCTTCCGGCACGCTAAACCCGTCCAGCGCGGCCTGCCGCCCGGAGGCCACATCGTCCGCGACACCGGCCGCCGCTTCGGTTTCCGCAACCGCTTCCTCGCGCACTGCAACCGGCACGCGCTCACCCGGCTCGAGCACCGGATCGCCGAACAGGTCGAGCGTCCGTTCGTCCCGCGACGCCTCGGCCGGCGCACTGCCGGATCGCGCCGTCGCCCTCGCGGCGGTACTGCCCGCGGCAGCAGCCGAGCGCGGGCGCGAACGGGCCGACGAACGATTGGAACGGGAACGGGAGCGAGGCGTGGAAACGGATTCGGTCATGGAAATCAGATGGCGGGCCCCGCGGGCGCGGAACCGGATGTCGAACGGAATCGGTGGTCGGCCATTGTCGCATGCCCCGTTGCCGATTCAGCCTATTCGTCGCCCGACAGCCCGTTGCCCTCTTCGAAACGCGTGACGCCCTTCAGCGCGCGCAACTTGTCGCAGATCGCCCGGTATTCGATTTCCGACACCCGCGCGAGCGCGATGCGCACTTCGTCGTGCTCGCCCGTGTCGTCGGCGCGCTGCACGATGAACTGCTTCACGCGCGCGCTGTCGGGGCCGAGCGCCGCGTGCAGCGAATCGAACGTCAGCGCGCCGCTCACGACCGTCAGCGCGAGCTGGCGCCGCTGGCGCACCGTGAAGTAGCGCCGCTCCAGCGGCTTGATGCCGGCCAGGATGATCAGGATGATGATCGTCGCCGAAATCGACGCGACGTAGAGCCCGCCGCCCACCGCAAGGCCGATCGCGGCGACCGACCACAGGCTCGCGGCCGTCGTCAGCCCGCGCACGATCTCGCCACGCAGCAGGATCGAGCCCGCACCGAGGAAGCCGATGCCCGATACAACCTGCGCGGCGATCCGCGACGGATCGAGCACGATGTGCTCGCTGCTGCCGAGCACGTCGGCGAACCCGAACGCCGACACGATCATGATCAGCGTCGAACCGACACAGACGAGCATGTGCGTGCGCAGGCCGGCCGCCCACGACAGGCGCTCGCGCTCGAAGCCGATGACGCTGCCGAGCGCCGCCGCGAGAACGAGCCGCATCACGAGTTCCAGGTTGCTCAGCATGCGATTTATCTCCTTTTTTGGTGCCGGCCGTGCGGAATGTTTTATCCTTGGCCCCGGCCGCGCCGATCCTCCGGGCCGCGCCGACACGTTTCGAACCCAGCGCTCAACCCCGTCATGTCCGTTTCCGACTCCGCTTCCGCCCAGGCCGCCCAGCTGCGCCACCATTTCGCGCACGTCGTCTTGCCGATCTGGCGAGGTTCAGGGTTCGACCAGACATTACAGCTGCCGTTCGAAGCCGTCGATCCGGCCACCCACGCGCCGCTGCCCGTGACCCGTTATCGCGCAATGGCCTGCGCGCGGCAACTGTTCGTGTTCGCACAGGCCGGCGACACCGCGCATGCGGCCACGCTGTTCGATGCGCTGGGCCGGCGCTTTCGCGACCCGCGCCACGGTGGCTGGAACTACAGCGTCGACGCGCAGGGCACGCCGCTCGACACGACCAAGGATCTCTACACGCACGCATTCATCGTGTTCGCGTGTGCCGCGTGGTATGCGGCGTCGGGCGACGCCGCCGCGCGCAAGGCGGCCGAAGAGACCGCGGCGCTGATTCAGGACCGTTTCGCGCCGCGCCCCGGCGACGCGCTGCTCGACGCGGCGCGCCACGCCGACTTCTCGTCATCCGGCAGCGGGGCGCTGCAGAATCCGCTGATGCACCTGACCGAAGCCTGGCTTGCGGCGGCCGATGCATTCGGCGACGCGGCGTTCGACGACGCGCTCGCGCGCACCGCGCAAGCCGTCGAGCGCACGTTCGTCGACGCGGCGACCGGCTGCGTGGCCGAGCTGCCGCTCGGCGCGGCAGACAACCGTTTCGAGCCCGGCCATCAGTTCGAGTGGTTCTATCTGGTCGATGCGGCCGGCGCGCGGCTCGCGCAAACCGGGCTCCCCGGCGCGCTGGCGCGCGCGTTCGCGTTCGCGGAGCGATACGGCGTCGATCCGCGGACAGGCGGCGTATGCGCTTCGCTCGACGCGCAAGGCGCGTGTATCGACGGCACGCAGCGGATCTGGGCGCAGACCGAATACCTGCGCGCGCTCGCGACGCATGGCGGCACGCCGGCCTCCGCGCCGCTCGCGCGGCAGAGCGAACGCTTCGCCGCGCGCTTCCTGCATCCGCGCGGCTGGTTCGAGTGCAAGACGGCGGACGGGCAGGTGTCGCGCGCCGACATGCCGTCGACGACGCCCTACCACCTCGCGACCGCCTACGCGGCGCTGCCGGCCGGTTCGTAACCCGTCCCGGCGAACGACGGCGCCGCGCGTTCGCCGCGTGCGGCGCGGCCATCGCCCAGTTCGAACACCGACACTGCCTGCATCAGGTGCGCGGTCTGGTCGTTCAGCGACGCGGCCGCCGCCGCGACCTCCTCCACCAGCGCCGCATTCTGCTGCGTGAGCTGATCCATCTGCGTGACGGCCTGGTTCACCTGCTCGATCCCGACGCTCTGTTCGACCGACGCCGCCGTGATCTCGGACATCGTCTGCACGACGCGCGTGATCGACGCCGACACCGTGCGCATCGCGTCGCCGGCACGCTCGACGAGCGCCGCGCCGCCGTTGATCTGCGCGACCGAATCCTCGATCAGCGCCTTGATCTCCTTCGCCGATTGCGCGCTGCGCTGCGCGAGCGAGCGCACTTCGCCCGCGACGACCGCGAAGCCGCGCCCCTGTTCGCCTGCGCGTGCTGCTTCCACGGCCGCGTTCAGCGCAAGGATGTTGGTCTGGAACGCGATGCCGTCGATCACCGAGATGATCTCCGCGATCCGCCCCGAGCTCTGCGCGATGCCGCGCATCCGGTCGATCACGCTGTCGACCACGCCGCCGCCGTGGCTCGTCGCTTCGAGCGCCGCGTCGGCCAGCGCGCTCGCCGCGCGTGCGCTGTCGGTGTTCTGCCGGACGGTTGCCGTCAGTTCCTCCATGCTTGCGGCCGTTTCCTCCAGCGACGCGGCCTGGGTGCCGGTGCGCGCCGACAGGTCGGCGTTGCCGCCCGCGATCTCGCCCGCCCCGAGGTGGATCGCGTCGGACGCGTGGCGCACCGTGCGCACGGTGCCCGCGATGCTCGTCTGCATCGTGGCGAGGCCGCGCAGCATCCGGTCGATCTCGAACACGCCGCCCGCCCGCACGACTTCATCGAGCCGGCCCTGCGCGATCCGCTCGAAATGGCGGCCGGCTTCTTCCAGCGGCGCGACGACCGCGCGCCGCGCGGCCGCGTAGATCGCCGCGCTTGCCGCGAGCATCGCCACCAGCAGCACGATGCCGACCGACTTGAACCAGAGCATGCCGCCGTCGATCGTGTCGAGCGCCGTGCGGCTCGATGCGCCGCCATAGTCGGTGAAGCGGCGCAGCTCGGCGAGATAGGCGTCCTGGATGCTTTGCGTCGGCTGGTCGAGGAATGCCTGGATGTTGTCGGCGTCGAGGAACTGCACGAGTTCGCCCAGCGCGCCGCGCAGCGCGCGATAGCGCTCGGCGAGCGCCGCGACGCGTGCGCGGTTGGTATCGTCGACCGGCTGCGCGGCCGTCAGCGCGGCGAACGCCTTGTCCGCCTCCGCAAGCGACGCGCCGGCATGGCGGATGATGTCTTCCGGCTTCGGGCCGCCGCGCACCATCCGCGTGCCGGCGCGCGACAGGTTAATGCGCGCGTCGAGCAGTTGCTGGGTCGCCTGGCTGGCCGCGTCGACCTGCGTGATCGCGATGTTCGACAGATCGTCGACGCCGCTGCGCGTCGACTTGAGCGCCCAGAAGCCGAGCGCCTCGATCGCAAACAGGAAGAGGCAGAACACGGTCAACACGCCGAGCAGACCCGACGCGAGCTTGATTTTTCCGAACATGGGGGGAATTCCTGGAAAGCGGACGATGAGGCAATGCCCCGGCATTAGCGGCATTTCTTCGTCGGACTTTAGGAACAGACGGCGGCAAAGTTCGCGTTGCCCGCGCATTCCAGCCGAATTGCCCGCAAACGGGGAAATCTACGGCATTCGACGCAATAATCGCGTCGCATCGCACCGGAATTTGCAGGAAACGCGGACGAATTTCCTTGCTTATCCGCAGCCCCCTTCCTAGAGTTCAGCGCAAGCGGGCACTCATTTCGAGGAAAGTCGATGACCGACATCACGGACCACGCGCGCGGCGCATTGCGTGCGCAACCGTTCAGCATGCTGCTGGGCACGGAGCTGATGCATATCGGCGACAACGAAGTGTCGCTGTGCCTGCCCGTGCGCGAAGAACTGCGGCAGCAGCACGGTTTCGTGCATGGCGGCGTCATCAGCTACCTCGCGGACAACGCGCTGACGTTCGCCGGCGCGCTCGTGCTCGGCCCGCGCGTGATCACCGCCGAATACAAGATCAACTACCTGCGGCCGGCCGTGAACGGCACGCTCGTCGCCCGCGCGAAGCTCGTCTATGCGGGCCGGCACCAGGCCACCTGCCAGTGTCATGTGTTCGTCATCGACGGCGATCACGAGCGGCTCGTTGCGATCGCGCAGGGCACGATCAACCGCGTCGGCGACGGCAAGATGCCGGATGCGCCGGAGGAAACGGCGTGAGAACGGCCTGAGCGGCCGGAACACAATATCGCGGCCTAGCGGCGCCTGAGTCGCGCCGCTAGGCCGCGTCATCCCCCGCCAGCGGCAAAAACCGCGGCGCCACCCTCGCCCGCACGTTCCCGTTCTCGTCAGTTCGATAGATCCCGCGCGCCGCGTTGTGCGGATGCGAGACCGCATCGGCCACGCTCAGCACCGGCGCGAAACACGCGTCGGTACCTTCGAGCAACGCGCGCCAGTGCGCGGACGGCCGCTGTGCGAACACATCGGCGAAACGCGCCCTCAGCGCGGGCCAGCGCTCCCGGTCGTACTGCGATGCCGGATCGACGCCGGTCAGCCCGAGCCGTTCGACCAGCAGCGCATAGAACGGCGGCTCGAGCGCGCCGATCGTCACGCATTCGCCATCCGCGCAGCGATACACGTCGTAGAACGGCGCATCGTGGAAGAGGCTCGGCTGCGCGCCGTCGAGCTGCCCGTTCGCGCGCGCCCACAGCGCGAGCGAGCCGAGCATCGACACGATGTCGACGATCGCGCCGTCGACCACGCGCCCCGGCCCGCCGCCGCGCACGTCGAACAGCGCGCAGACGATCCCGAACGCGAGGCCGAGCGCGCCGCCCGCATCGCCGACGACGGTCGGCGGCAACCCCGGCCGGCCATCGCGCGGCGCGGACAGCGACAGCAGCCCCGTCAACGCGACGTAGTTCAGGTCGTGTCCGGCCGCGGCCGCGAGCGGGCCGTGCTGGCCCCAGCCGGTCATCCGCCCGTACACGAGCGTCGGATTGCGGCGCGCGCAATCGTCGGGCCCGAGGCCGAGCCGCTCCATCACGCCGGGCCGCAGCCCCTCGATCAGCGCATCGGCCTGCGCGATCAGGTCGAGCGCGGCGTCGCGGCCGGCCGGCGACTTCAGGTCGAGCTCGACGATCGTCTTGCCTTCGCGCAGCAGGTCGCCGTCGCGGGCCTGCAACGCATCCGGCGCGCTCGTGCGGCCGGACGGGCGCGCGATCAGCGTGATCCGCGCGCCCATCCCGGCGAGCATCCAGCCCGCGAGCGGGCCGGGGCCGAGCCCTTCGAATTCGACGATGTGGATGCCGGAAAGCGGCGTGTTCAATGGCATGGCGACCTCGCTGAAATGCAGCCTGGACAGGCGCAACGAAACGTTCCGATTCTATGCGAATGCCTGCATGCGCCATGCCGCGGCCGGCTAGCCTGCCGCGGCATCCGGCCCCTGCCCGGCCAGCGCCTCCCGCATCGCCCGCACGATCGCGTCGCGCTGCGCGTCGATCCGCTCGACCGGCCCGGCCACGCCCATGGCCAGCGGCAGGCCGTTCCAGCCGTCCGCGATCACCATCGAGATCATCGCGGCGCCCTGCGTGACCGTGTGCGCCGAATAGGAATAGCCCGACCGGCGCGTCTGTTCGACCTTGTCGAGCACGACATCCTCGTCGATCGTCCGGCCCGACTTGCCGAGCCGGCGAATGCTGCGCGACACGAGCCGACGGATCGCGCTATCCGGCTGGAGGCTCAGCAGCGCCCAGCCGAGGCTCGACATGCAGATCTCGCGACGCGTGCCGATCGGCGCATAGAACTGGATCGGAATCGTATGCGCGCCCTCGACCGCATCGATGTACTGCACGTACAGGTCGCTCTGCACCGCGATCACGACTGCCTCGCGCGTGCGGACCGCCAGCCGCTTGGCGACGGCATGCCAGTGCCGCCGGCTGCCTGCCGTCGAATCGACGAGCGCTTCGCCGAGATTGACGAGGCGTGCAGTGGGCGCATACGTATGGGTGGCGTCGTCGTAGGCGAGATAGCCGAGCGCCTTCATGCTGGTCAGCAGCGCCGCCGCGCTCGAGCCCGGATAGCCGCAGCGCGTGGTGATCTCCCGCACGCTCAGCGGCCGCTGCAACGCGCTGAACAGCTCCAGCACCTCGAACACGCGCGCCGCGCTCTTGACCACGTTTCCGCTCATCCCGCCGTCTCCTCACGCCACCGGGCGAGCCTTCCACATATGTGGAACGGAATTTCCCGCCGCCAACCGTCGTGACGATACTAGGCTTCGGCCCGCGGCGTGAAGTCCCGCGGGACAGAACACTCGGAGACACCATGACAGCCTTTCTGATCCGTGAACGGCAGGGACCGATCCTGACCGTCACGATGAACCGCCCGGAAACACGCAATGCCATTTCGGACACCGATGCGATCGACGCACTGACCGAATGCTGCGACCACGCGAATCGCGACGAATCGATCCGCGTGCTGGTCCTGACCGGTGCCGGCACGACGTTCTCGTCGGGCGGCAACGTAAAGGCGATGCGCGCGTTCATGGAATCGGGCCCGCACGACCTCGCGGCGATCCGGACGAGCTACCGCCATGGCATCCAGCGGCTGGCGCACGCATTCCAGCATCTCGAAGTGCCGGCCATCGCGGCGATCAACGGCCCGGCCATCGGCGCCGGCACCGATCTCGCGTGCATGTGCGACATCCGCATTGCCGCCGAGCGCGCCCGCTTCGCCGAGAGCTTCATCGCCCTCGGCCTCGTGCCCGGCGACGGCGGCGCGTGGTTCCTGCCGCAGATCGTCGGCGCCGCCGTCGCCGCGGAAATGTCGTTCACGGGCGACGCGCTGGACGCACAGGCCGCGCTGCGCTGCGGGCTCGTGTCGCGCGTCGTTCCCGATGGCGACCTCCTGGCACACGCGCATGAACTGGCCGGCCGTATCGCCCGGCATTCGGGCACCGCGTTGCGCCTGACCAAACGGCTGCTGCGCGAAAGCCGCCACGCGAGCCTCGACACGCTGCTCGACCTGTCGGCGTCGTACCAGGCGTTCGCGCACGCCACTCCCGAACATCGCGCGGCGGTGAACGCGCTGTTTGCCGCGCGCGGCTGATCTCGCGACGCATCGCATGCCGGCATGCCGGCCGGATCCCACATCGAAGGAAACATCGTCATGACAAGCAGTCACGAAGGCGCACTCGCAGGCGTGCGCGTGGTCGACCTGAGCCGCGTCTACGCAGGGCCGTTCTGCGCGCAGACGCTCGCCGACCACGGCGCGGACGTCATCAAGATCGAACCGCCGCAGGGCGACGAAACGCGCGACTGGGGGCCCGCGATGCCGAGCGGCATCTCCAGCTACTACTGGGGGCTCAACCGCAACAAGCGCAATCTCGCGCTCGACCTGTCGCATCCGGACGGGCGCGACGTGCTGTTCCGTCTGCTCGACACGGCCGACGTGCTGATCGACAACTTCAAGCAGGGCACGCTCGAACGCTGGGGCATCGGCTACGACGACTGCCTGCGCGAGCGCTTCCCGCGCCTCGTCCACTGCTCGATCTCCGGATACGGCACCGACGGCCCGCTTGCGCGGTTTCCGGGCTACGACGCCGTCGCACAGGGCCTCGCCGGCTTCCTGTCGATCAACGGCGAGCCGGGCGGCATGCCGCTGAAGGTGCCGTTCCCGGTCGTCGATTACGCGGCGGGCCTGAGCGCCGTGTCGAGCGTCCTGCTCGCGCTGGTCGAACGGACGCGCTCCGGCCTCGGGCAGCACGTCGACATCGACCTGTTCAGCACCGCGCTGTCGATGCTGCATCCGATCAGCACGACCTGGATGGCGACCGGTGACGTTCCGGTCGCGACCGGCAACGTGTATGGCGCGATCGCGCCGTACGGCGTCTATCCGTGCAAGGACAAGCCGATCTCGACCGGCGCCGGCAACAACCGCACGTTCGCGCGGCTCGTCGAAACGCTCGGCGTGCCCGAGCTGGCGCGCGATCCGCGGTTCGCGACCAACGCGAAGCGCGTCGCGCATCGCGATGCGCTCGATACGCTGCTCGGCCAGCTGACCGCCGAACTGCATGCCGACGACATCGTCGAGCGGCTGCTGAACGCCGGCGTCGCGACGGGCCCGGTAAACACCGTCGCCGATGCGTTCGGCCACCCGCAAGCCGCGCGCAACGCGATGTTCGTCCAGACCGACACGTACACCGGCGCGGGCGTCCCCGCCAAACTCTCCCGCACGCCCGGATCGATCCGCCGGCCGCCGCAGCCGTTCGCCGCCGACACCGACGCCGTGCTCGACGCGCTCGGCATCGACGCGGCGCGCCGGGACGCGCTACGGCAAGCGGGGGTACTCCACGACACGCGTGCGGACGCCACCGGGAGCGCGTCATGACCTCATCCGGCTCGTTCTCTTCCCTGACGGGCAACGACGCCCCGTCGATCCTGCGCAACGACGACGCCGGCATCGCGTGGCTGACGATCCATCGTCCGCACGTCGCCAATGCACTGTCCGCCGAAGCGATCCGGCGGCTGTGCGACGAACTCGTCACGCTCGACGACAACCCGTCGATCCGCGTCATCGTGATCCGCGGCGCGGGCGAGCGCGCGTACAGCGCGGGCATCGATCTCGGCGATCCCGAGATGCGCGGGATGCAGCCGATGCGCGGGCTCGCACGCAACGTGCACGAGCTGATCCTCGAGCTGCGCAAGCCGACCATCGCGGCCGTCAACGGCTACGCCATCGGCGCCGGCTGTGAAATCGCGCTCGCCTGCGACCTGCGGATCGCCGCCGATCACGCGTACTTCGCACTGCCCGAAGCGCGCGTCGGCATGGGCGCGAACTTCGCGAGCGTGCTGCTGCCGCGCATGCTGCCGCGTGCGATCGCGATGGAGCTGCTGTTCACGGGCCGCCGCTTCGACGCGGCCGAAGCGCAGCGCGCCGGGTTGCTGAACCGCGTCGTCCCCGGCGCCGCACTCGACGACACCGTGCGCGAACTGGCGCAGACGATCGCCGTGAACGCGCCGCTCACGATCCGCCGCATCAAGGAAACCGCGACACGCAGCCAGGGGCTGCCGGTGGCTGCCGCGCTGCGGCTGGACGTCGGCCCCGACGTCTATGCGAGCGAAGACCGGATCGAGGGTGCCCGCGCGTTCCTCGAGAAACGCAAGCCGGTGTTCAAGGGGCGCTGAGCCCGACGCAGCACGGCGACAAAGCGCGCGCAACCGCTCCCAGAACGCGGGCGTGCGAAAAAAAACATGGACGGAGACACCTTCATGCAACGGAAAGCATTCCTGGTCGGCGCGAGCGTGCTATGCGCCACATCGGCGCACGCGTCGTCGGTCACGCTGTACGGGATCGTCGACAGCTACGTCGAATTCGATCGTATCGGCAGCCTGTCGAGCGTGCGGCAGAGCGGCGGCGGATCGTCGACGAGCCGGTTCGGGCTGACGGGCGTCGAGGCGCTCGGCGGCGGCACGTCGACGAAGTTCGTGCTGGAGAGCGGCTTCTCGCCGGCCGACGGATCGTTCCAGGGCGGCACGCTGTTCTACCGGCAGGCCTATGTGTCGCTGCAGAACACGCGCTACGGCGACCTGCGGCTCGGCCGGCAATACACGCCCTCGTTCTACGTCGCCTATGACGGCGATCCGTTCGGGCTCAACGAACGGCTGTCGCCGCTCGCGCTGCTCGCGACGTCGACGGACACGATCACCAGCAACACGACGCCGCCGATTCCGCGCTTCAACCAGGCGGTGTCGTACCTGAGCCCCGACTGGAACGGCCTGCGCGTGATGGCGACGTACGGCTTCCCGACGCCGAACGCGCTGTCCACGCAGGCCGGACGCAACTATGGCGCCGGGCTCCAGTACCGGATCGGCGGGCTCTACGTCGGCGCCGGCTTCCAGGGCGACACGTCGGCCGGCAACCTGTCGCCCGTCGTCTCCCCGTCGACGACCCGCCACTACGTGTTCGCGGCCAACTACGCGTTCGCGCACGTCAAGCTGTACGCCGCGTTTCTGTACGGCGTCAGCACGGCGCCGAACCTGCCCGCGTTCTCGACCGCGAGTGCCGGCGCGTCGATCGGCGTCGGCGCGCTCGATCGCGTGCTCGTGTCGGTCGTGCGCCGCGACGTGAAAGGCTCGGCGAACGACGCGACCGCGCTCGGCATCGGGTACGACCACCCGCTGTCGAAGCGGACATCGCTCTACGCACGCTACCTCTACATGAAGAACGGCGGCGACGCCCGCAACACCGTCGTCGTCGGCCTGCAGCCGCAACCGGGCGGCACCGAGCAGGTGTTCGCGCTCGGCATCGTTCACCGCTTCTGACGGAGTGCCCATGACCCCGACCCTTTCGACCCACCCGGCCGCCGTCGACGCTGGCGCGACGCCGGCGCTCTACCGCCGGATCTCGCGCCGGCTGCTGCCGTTCCTGATCCTCTGCTACACGCTGTCGTTCATCGACCGGATCAACATCGGCTTCGCGCACGCGCAGATGGCGGCCGAACTGCACTTCTCCGACGCCGTCTACGGGCTCGGCGCGGGCATCTTCTTCATCGGCTACATGGCGTTCGAGATTCCGAGCAACGCGCTGCTTGCACGGATCGGCGCGCGCAGGACGATTGCTCGAATCATGATGCTGTGGGGGCTCGGCTCGGCCGCGACGATGTTCGTCACGACGCCCGCGCAGTTCTACGCGTGCCGCTTCCTGCTGGGCGTGTTCGAGGCCGGCTTCTTCCCCGGCATCCTGTTCTATCTCGGCGCGTGGTATCCGCCGAAGCAACGCGCGAAGGCGTTCGCGCTCTTCATGACGGCCCTGTACCTCGCGGGGATGATCGCCGGCCCCGTGTCGGGCGCCATCCTCTCGTACTTCGACGGCGCCGCCGGCCTGAGCGGCTGGCAATGGCTGTTCCTCGTGGAAGGGCTGCCGAGCAGCGTGCTCGGCCTCGTCGCGCTGCGGTTTCTCGACGATCGGCCGGACGACGCACGCTGGCTGTCGGACGCCGACAAGCACGCGCTGCGCGCCGCGCACACGCAGGCCGAAGCCGGCACGCCGGAGGCGAACGCGGCGCGGCCGCTGCTCGCGCACCGCGATTTCTGGCTGCTGTGCGCGGCCAATTTCGCGATCGCGGCCGCCGGCTATGCGCTGGTGTTCTGGATGCCCGTGATCCTGCATCGCGGCGGCCTGCATGGCGCGATGCAGATCGGGCTGCTGTCCGCGCTGCCCTACCTGTGCGGCATCGTCGGCATGCTCGGGATGGGCTGGCGCACCGAACGGCGGCGCGAATGGCGCGGGCATGGTGCGTTCGCGATGATCGCGTGCGCGGCGGCGCTCGCCGGGCTGGCGAACGCCGCCGGCACGGCACACATGATGATCGCCCTGTGCGTCGCGGTCGCCACGCATGCCGCGGCGCTACCGGCGTTCTGGGTGCTGCCGGGGCTCGCGCTGCCGAAGCGTTCGATGGCAGTCGCGATCGCGGCGATCACGATGTCCGGCGCGATCGGCGGGTTCGCGAGCCCGTTCCTGATGGGCGTGCTCAACACGGCCACCGGGTCGATGCGCGGCGGACTTTATTTCAACGCCGCGCTGCTCGCGGCCGGCGCAATCGCATTGCTCGGCACGCTGCGCGCCCGCGCGGCGTCAAGTACGAACGCCGGCTGACGGCTTCGACCTCCCCTTTCTCACTCTCATCGACGCTCATGAATTTCGAACTCGAACTCGACCACAAGATGATCCGGGACCTCGTCGCACGCTTCGTGAAGGACGAACTGATTCCGCTCGAAGCGGCCGTGATGGCGCGCGAGGCCGGCGGCCAGCGCTTCGGGCTGCTCGCCGACGAGCGCGCACACCTCGACGAGCGCTCCCGGCAGCTCGGCCTGTGGGGGCTCGACGCGCCGCTCGACGCAGGCGGCGCCGACCTGCCGGCCGTCGCAATGGTCGGCGTGAACGAAGCGATCGGCACGACCGTGACCCCGTACATCCTGCCGCCCGACTCGCCGAACCTGCGGATGCTGTGCGAAGTGGCCGACGATGCGCAGCGCGCACGCTATCTCGACCTGTACGCACGCGGCGTCACGCGAGCCGCGATGGCGATCTCCGAGCCGGGCGCCGGCTCGGATCCGGGCGCGTTGTCCACGACGGCCGTGCGTGACGGCGACAGCTGGGTGCTGAACGGCCGGAAGATCTGGATCAGCCACGCGCCCGAAGCCGACTGGACGATCGTGATGGCGCTCACCGACCGGAGCAAGGGCAAGCGCGGCGGCATGTCGGCATTCATCGTCGACCGCGACACGCCGGGCTTCATCATCGAACGCCGGATCCCGATGATCGGCGGGCTGTCCACGTATGAAATCGTGCTGGAGAACTGCCGCATTCCCGCCGCGCAACTGCTGGGCCGGGAAGGCGCCGGGTTCGCGCCGATGCAGGCGCGGCTCGCGAACCGGCGGCTGGAGATGGCCGCCTGGTGCATCGGCCGCGCCGAGCGCGCGGTCGCGCTGCTGTGCGACCATGCGAAACAGCGCACGACCTTCGGCGTGCCGCTCGCGGAACGCCAGGCTGTCCAGTGGTGGGTCGCCGACGCGCTCACGCAGATCCACGCGTGCCGCCTCATGACCTACGAAGCGGCCGCGCGCGTGGATGCCGGGCAGGACGCGCGCACGCAGATTTCGATGGTCAAGGTGTTCGCGACCGAAATGGCATGGAGCGTCATCGATCATGCGATGCAGACGCTCGGCGCGATGGGCATGACGAAGGAAATGCCGTTGCAGCAGATGGCCAGCGAAGCGCGGCTGATGCGCATCTTCGAGGGCCCGACCGAGGTACACCGTTGGGTCGTCGCGCGCAGCGTGCTGTGATCGCGCAGCCCACCGTCACGATGGAGCCATGCGTTGGATACCCTGCATCTCGTCGATCCTGAAATCCGCCCGCTGCTCGCGGCCTGGCCGACCGTCACGCTCAGCGCCGACAATCTCGCGCAGTCGCGCGAACGCGTGCTGCCGCTGCCACCGCCGGACCTCGCCGGCAGCACGCTCGAGTGCCGCGCGGTGCCAGGCCCCGCCGGCGCGCCGGACGTCCCGGTTCTCGTCTACCGGCCCGAGGCCGGCGCACGCCCGCTCCCGGCGATCGTCCACATGCACGGCGGCGGCTACGTGCGCGGCGCGGCGAAGGATCTCGAGGCAGTGCACCGGTCACTCGTGACGCAGCTCGGCTGCGCACTGATCTCGATCGACTACCGCCTCGCGCCGGAAACCGTGTTTCCCGGCGCGATCGAGGACTGCTACGCGGCGCTCGCGTGGGTCTTCCGCCAGGCCGATGCACTCGGCATCGACGCGGCGCGGATCGGCGTGGCAGGCGAAAGCGCGGGCGGCGGGCTCGCCGCCGCGCTGGCGCTGCTGGCACGCGACCGCGGCGAATACCCGCTCGCGTTCCAGCACCTGATCTATCCGATGCTCGACGATCGCACCTGCACGCGCACGCCGCATCCGCATGCCGGCGAGTTCGTCTGGCATGCGGCCAACAACCGGTTCGGCTGGCACGCGCTGCTCGGTCACGCACCGGGCCTCGACGGCGTGTCGCCGTACGCCGCCGCCGCACGCGCCACGCGGCTCGACGGCCTGCCGCCCGCGTTCCTGTCGGTCGGCTCGCTCGACCTGTTCCTCGACGAAAATCTCGACTACGCGCAGCGCCTGCTTCGCGCGGGCGTGCCCACCGAACTGCACGTGCTCCCGGGTGGCGTGCACGGTTTCGACATCGTGCCCGGCGCGCGCGTGGCCGAAGCGGCACGCCGCCTCAGCCACGACGCGCTGCGCCGGTTCCTGCACGGATGACGAAAACGACGCGGGCGGCCGAAGCCGCCCGCATCTGCACCGCACCAACCGGCAACGCTCAGAACGCGTCGCCCGGCACGCGCACCCAGCCTTCCATCAGCACACGTGCGCTGCGGCTCATGATCGCCTTGGTGACGGTCCACTCGCCGTTCTCGCGCTGCGCTTCCGCACCGACGCGCAGCGTGCCCGACGGATGCCCGAAGCGCACCGCGTTGCGTTCGCCGCCGCCCGCCGCCAGGTTGACGAGCGTGCCGGGGATAGCCGCGGCCGTGCCGATCGCGACTGCCGCCGTGCCCATCATCGCGTGATGCAGCTTGCCCATCGACATCGCGCGCACCAGCAGGTCGACGTCGCCCGCATTCACGCGCTTGCCGCTCGATGCGACGTAATCGGCCGGCTTCGCGACGAATGCGATCTTCGGTGTGTGCTGCCGCGTCGCGATTTCATCGAGCGTGTCGATCAGGCCCATGCGCAGCGCGCCGTGCGCACGAATCGTCTCGAACTTCTCGAGCGCCTTCGCATCGCCGTTGATCGCGTCCTGCAGCTCGGTGCCCGTATAGCCGATCGCTTCCGCTTCGACGAAGATCGTCGGGATCCCCGCGTTGATCATCGTCGCCTTCAGCGTGCCGACGCCCGGCACCGTCAGATCGTCGACGAGGTTGCCGGTCGGGAACATCGACCCGCCCGCGCCTTCTTCCTCGGCGGCCGGATCCATGAATTCGAGCTGCACTTCGGCAGCCGGGAACGTGACGCCGTCCAGCTCGAAGTCGCCCGTCTCCTGCACCGCGCCGTTCGTCACCGGCACATGCGCGACGATCGTCTTGCCGATGTTCGCCTGCCAGATCCGCACGGTCGCGATGCCGTCGCGCGGCACGCGCGCCGGATCGACAAGCCCGCCGCTGATCGCGAACGGGCCGACGGCCGCCGACAGGTTGCCGCAGTTGCCGGTCCAGTCGACGAACGCCTTGTCGATCGAGACCTGCCCGAACAGGTAGTCGACGTCGTGGCCGGGCCGCGTGCTCTTCGACACGATCACCGTCTTGCTGGTGGACGACGTCGCGCCGCCCATCCCGTCGATCTGCTTGCCGTATGGATCGGGGCTGCCGATCACGCGCAGCAGCAGCGCGTCGCGCGCGGCGCCCGGCGCCTGCGCGGCGTCCGGCAGGTCCTGCAGCCGGAAGAACACGCCCTTGCTGGTGCCGCCGCGGATATAGGTCGCCGGAATCCTGATTTGAGGAATGTGAGCCATGTTTGCGTTATCCCTGTGTGACCCGGTCAGGCCGCCTGCGACGATTCGAGGAAGTCCTGCGCGAAGCGCTGCAGCACGCCGCCCGCCTCGTAGATCGACACTTCCTCGGCCGTATCGAGCCGGCACGTCATCGGCACCTCGACGCGCTCGCCGCTCTTGCGGTGAATCACGAGCGTCAGGTCGGCGCGCGGCGTGCGCTCGCCGATCACGTCGAAGGTCTCGGTGCCGTCGATGCCGAGCGTCGTCCGGTTCGTGCCCGGCTTGAACTCGAGCGGCAGCACGCCCATCCCGATCAGGTTCGTGCGGTGGATCCGCTCGAACCCTTCGGCGGCGATCGCCTCGACGCCCGCGAGCCGCACGCCCTTCGCGGCCCAGTCGCGCGACGAGCCCTGGCCGTAGTCGGCGCCGGCCACGACGATCAGCGGCTGCTTGCGATTCATGTACGTCTCGATCGCTTCCCACATCCGCATGACCTTGCCTTCCGGCTCGACGCGCGCGAGCGAGCCCTTCTTCACCGCGCCGTCGACGACCGCCATCTCGTTGATCAGCGTCGGGTTCGCGAAGGTCGCGCGCTGCGCGGTCAGGTGGTCTCCCCGGTGCGTCGCGTACGAGTTGAAGTCTTCTTCCGGCAGGCCCATCTTCGCGAGGTATTCGCCGGCCGCGCTGTCCAGCAGGATCGCATTCGACGGCGACAGGTGGTCGGTCGTGATGTTGTCGCCGAGCACCGCGAGCGGGCGCATCCCCTGCAGCGTGCGCTCGCCGGCCAGCGCGCCTTCCCAGTACGGCGGGCGACGGATATACGTGCTCTGCGCGCGCCAGTCGTACAGCGGCGCCGCACGCTCGCCCGTATCGGCCGTACGCGCGAACATCGGTTCGTAGACCTTGCGGAACTGCTCGGGCTTCACGCTCGACGCGACGATCGCATCGATCTCCTCGTCGGTCGGCCAGATGTCCTTCAGCGTGACGGGCTTGCCGTCCTGGTCGTGGCCGAGCACGTCCTTCTCGATGTCGAAGCGGATCGTGCCGGCGATCGCATACGCGACGACGAGCGGCGGCGATGCGAGGAACGCCTGCTTTGCATACGGGTGGATGCGGCCGTCGAAGTTGCGGTTGCCGGACAGCACGGCCGTCGCGTACAGGTCGCGATCGACGATCTCCTGCTGGATCTTCGGGTCGAGCGCGCCCGACATCCCGTTGCAGGTCGTGCACGCGAACGCGACGATGCCGAAGCCGAGCTTCTCGAGTTCGGGCAGCAGCTTCGCTTCTTCCAGGTACAGCTCGACCGCCTTCGAGCCCGGCGCGAGCGAGCTCTTCACCCACGGCTTGCGCGTGAGGCCCTTCGCGTTCGCGTTGCGCGCGAGCAGCGCCGCGGCAATCACGTTGCGCGGGTTGCTGGTGTTCGTGCAGCTCGTGATCGCGGCGATGATCACCGCGCCGTCGGGCATCTCGCCCGCCTTCTCTTCCCACTGGCCGGCGATCCCGCGTGCGGCGAGATCGGACGTCGGCAGCCGCTTGTGCGGGTTCGACGGGCCGGCCATGTTGCGCACGACGCTCGACAGGTCGAACGTCAGCGTGCGCTCGTACTGCGCGTTGGCGAGCGTATCGGCCCACAGGCCCGCCGCCTTCGCGTAGGTCTCGACGAGCTTCACCTGCTCGTCGCTGCGGCCCGTGAGGCGCAGGTAGTCGGTCGTCTGGCCGTCGATGAAGAACATCGCGGCCGTCGCGCCGTATTCGGGCGCCATGTTCGAGATCGTCGCGCGATCGCCGAGCGTGAGGCTCGCCGCGCCTTCGCCCCGGAATTCCAGATACGCGCCGACCACCTTTTCCTTGCGCAGGAATTCGGTCAGTGCGAGCACGACATCGGTCGCGGTGATGCCGGGCTGGCGCTTGCCGGTCAGCTCGACGCCGACGATGTCGGGCAGGCGCATCCACGACGCGCGGCCGAGCATCACGTTCTCGGCTTCGAGGCCGCCGACGCCGATCGCGATCACGCCGAGCGCGTCGACGTGCGGCGTGTGGCTGTCGGTGCCGACGCAGGTGTCCGGATATGCGACGCCGTCCTGCGCCTGGATCACCGGCGACATCTTCTCGAGGTTGATCTGGTGCATGATGCCGTTGCCCGGCGGGATCACGTCGACGTTCTCGAACGCCTTCTTCGTCCACTCGATGAAGTGGAAACGATCCTCGTTGCGGCGATCCTCGATCGCGCGGTTCTTCGCGAACGCGTCCGGATCGAAGCCGCCGCACTCGACGGCGAGCGAGTGATCGACGATCAGCTGCACGGGCACGACCGGGTTCACCTTGGCCGGGTCGCCGCCGCCGTCGGCGATCGCGTCGCGCAGGCCGGCGAGATCGACGAGCGCGGTCTGCCCGAGGATGTCGTGGCACACCACGCGCGCCGGGAACCACGGGAAGTCGCGGTCGCGCTTGCGCTCGATGATCTGCTTCAGCGAATCGGCCAGGATCGCCGGGGCGCAGCGGCGCACGAGGTTTTCGGCGAGCACGCGCGACGTGTACGGCAGCGTGTCGTAGGCGCCGGGCGCGATCGCTTCGACCGCGGCGCGCGCGTCGAAATAGTCCAGCGACGTGCCGGGCAGGGGTTTGCGGTTGGCGGTATTCATGATGTGGGGCGGAATTCGGGGTAAGACGTTGCGCGCGCGGCGGCGGCCCGGATCACGGGTGGCCGCCGCGCGCGGCGGACGATCAGCGCTTCTCGATCGGCACGAACTGCAGGTCTTCCGGACCGGTGTAGTTCGCGCTCGGGCGGATGATCTTGTTGTCGATGCGCTGCTCGATGATGTGCGCGCTCCAGCCCGACGTGCGCGAGATCACGAACAGCGGCGTGAACATCGCGGTCGGCACGCCCATCATGTGATACGACACCGCGCTGAACCAGTCGAGGTTCGGGAACATCTTCTTCGCTTCCCACATCACCGATTCGAGGCGCTCGGCGATGTTGTACAGCTTCAGGTCGCCCGCTTCCTTCGACAGCTTGTGCGCGACGCCCTTGATCACCTTGTTGCGCGGATCGGAGATCGTGTAGACCGGGTGGCCGAAGCCGATCACGACTTCCTTGTTCTCGACGCGGCGGCGGATGTCGGCTTCGGCGTCGTCCGGCGAGCTGTAGCGGCTCTGGATTTCATACGCGACTTCGTTCGCGCCGCCATGCTTCGGGCCGCGCAGCGCGCCGATCGCGCCGGTGATCGCCGAGTAGATGTCCGAGCCCGTGCCCGCGATCACGCGGCCGGTGAAGGTCGACGCGTTGAATTCGTGCTCCGCGTACAGGATCAGCGACGTGTGCATCGCCTCGACCCACGACTTCGACGGCGTCTTGCCGTGCAGCAGGTGCAGGAAGTGGCCGCCGATCGAATCGTCGTCGGTTTCCGTCTCGATGCGCTTGCCGTTGTGCGAGAAGTGATACCAGTACAGCAGCATCGAGCCGAGCGATGCCATCAGGCGGTCGGCGATGTCGCGCGCGCCCGGCAGGTTGTGGTCGTCCTTCTCCGGCAGCACGGTGCCGAGCACCGACACGCCGGTGCGCATCACGTCCATCGGGTGCGCGGACGCCGGGATCTGCTCGAGCGCCGCCTTCAGTGCGCTCGGCAGGCCGCGCAGCGCGCGCAGCTTGGTCTTGTACGCGGCCAGTTCGGTCAGGTTCGGCAGCGTGCCGTGCACGAGCAGGTGCGCGATTTCCTCGAATTCGCACGACTCGGCGACGTCGAGAATGTCGTAGCCGCGATAGTGCAGGTCGTTGCCGGTCTTGCCGACCGTGCACAGCGCCGTGTTGCCGGCCGTCACGCCCGACAGCGCCACCGACTTCTTCGGCTTGAATGCGCCTGCGGCGGCCGGTGCTGCTGCGTCTTTCGTCTCGCTCATGTTTCTGCTCTCCAATGTGTATCTGTGTCGGCCGGACTTGGCGCTTTAGCGCTTAGTCCGGCCCCATGCAAAGCGTTCCGGAATCGAATCCCGGCGCGCGGGCGCGTTACTTCTTGCCCTGCGCGAACAGCTCGTCGAGCTTGCGCTCGTATTCGTGATAACCGAGGTAGTCGTACAGCTCGGCGCGCGTCTGCATCGTCGGCACGGCCGCCTTCTGCGTGCCGTCGCGGCGCAGCGTCTCGTAGAAGTTCAGCGCCGCCTTGTTCATCGCGCGATATGCGCCGCAGCAGTACAGCGCGATGTCGACGTTCGCCTCGCGCAGCTCGTCGAGCGTGAACAGCGGCGTCGAGCCGAACTCGGTCAGGTTCGCGAGAATCGGCACCTTCACGGCTGCCTTGAAGCGGCGGTAGTCGTCGAGCGACTTCATCGCTTCCGGGAAGATCATGTCCGCGCCGGCTTCGACATAGGCCACCGCGCGCTCGATCGCCGAGTCGATCCCTTCGGCGGCAGCGGCGTCGGTGCGCGCCATGATCACGAACTGGTCGTCGGTACGCGCATCGACCGCGGCCTTGACGCGATCGACCATTTCCTCGATCGGCACGACTTCCTTGCCCGGACGATGGCCGCAGCGCTTCTGGCCGACCTGGTCTTCCAGGTGCACGGCCGCAACGCCGGCCTTGATGAACGAACGGACCGTGCGCGCGATGTTGAACGCGCCGCCCCAGCCGGTATCGATGTCGACCAGCAGCGGCAGGTCGGTCGCATTGGTGATCCGGTTCGCGTCGATCAGCACGTCTTCCATCGTGCTGATGCCGAGGTCGGGGATCCCGAGCGAGTTCGCGGCGACGCCGCCACCCGACAGGTACACGGCCTTGAAGCCGACGGCCTGCGCCATCTTGGCTGCGTATGCGGTGATCGCGCCGACCACCTGCAGCGGCTGCTCCGCCGCGACTGCCGCGCGGAATTTCGCGCCGGCGCTCTGAAGATGCGTATTGCTCATGAACGGCCTCCTGAAGGAACGACCATTAACAGCAAGGACCGGGCCAGCTCGCGGAATGTCGCTAACCCACTGATTCTTAAACAACCGGCACGGGCGAGGCAGCACCCGGCGATTTCAATTCGGCAATTTCATGTTTCAAAAATGAAATCGCGCGCGCATAATCGACCGTCATGGATCTCTCCTCGACCAAGCCCGTCGGCCCGGACGATCGCGCGGCGCGCCCGCGCATCTGGGCGATGGGTATTAGCCGTCTGCGCGATCTCTTTCGCGAGATCGCCGGCGAATTCGACGAACGCGCCGACGTGCGCATCGTGACGCGCGCCTATGAGGATGCGCTCAGCGCGATCGCCGAGGCCGGCACGGCGCGGCCTGACGTGATCGTCGCGGCCGGCTCGAACGGCGGCTTCCTGAAAACGCGTGCGCAGGTGCCCGTGGTGGTCGTGTCGCCGACCGGTTTCGACGTGATGCAGGCGCTCGCGCGCGCGCGGCGCGACGCATCGCGGATCGCGCTCGTCAGCGCCGGGGAAACGCCGCCTGAAGTGCGCCGCTTCGTCGCCGCGTACGGCCTCGACGTGCAGTTTGCGTCATATCAGTCCGCGCAGGAAGCGGAAGCCTGCGTACACGACCTGCGCGACCGCGGCATCGAGACGATCGTCGGCCCCGGCCTCGTCACCGATCTCGCAGCCAGCGCCGGCATGGGCGCGGTGTTCCTGTATTCGCACGCATCGGTACGCAAGGCCGTCGATACGGCGCTCGAAGTCGCGTATGCGACGCATGCCGAGGCATTCCGCCGCCAGCGGCTCGACAACCTGCTCCAGCACCTGCGCGACGGCGTGGTCGCGCTCGATGCGCGTGGTCGCGTGGAGGCGATCAACGAGCGGCTCGCGTCGGCGCTCGGGGTCGAACCCGCCGCGGCCGTCGGCCGCGCGCTCGTCGACCTGCGGCCCGAGCTGCGCACGCTGCGCGGCGAGGACGGCGACGCGCTCGCGACCGTGCGCGGCGTGCGCTACGTCGTGCATCGCGGGCCGCTCGTCGATCGCGGCGTCACGTCGGGCAGCGTGCTGACGTTCCAGGAATCGCGCGCGGTCGAGCGGCTCGACCGCGCCCTGCGGTCGCAGCCCACCACGCAGCAGTTCGCAGCGCGTTATGCGCTCGACGACGTGGTCGGCGCATCCGCCCCGATGGCCCGCGTGCGCGATCTCGTACGCCGCTATGCGAAATCCGACGCGACCGTGCTCGTGCTCGGCGAAAGCGGCACCGGCAAGGAAATGATCGCGCAGAGCCTGCACGCGCTGTCCGCGCGGCGCAACTACCCGTTCGTCGCGGTCAACTGCGGCGCGTTTCCGGAAGCGCTGCTCGAAAGCGAGCTGTTCGGCTATGAGGAAGGCGCGTTCACCGGCGCGCGGCGCGGCGGCAAGACCGGCCTGTTCGAAGCCGCGCACCGCGGCACGCTGTTTCTCGACGAGATCGGCGAGATGCCGCCGTCGCTACAGAGCCGGCTGCTGCGCGTGCTGCAGGAGCGCGAGGTGATCCGCCTCGGCTCGACCGAGCCGATCCGCATCGACGTGCGCGTGATCGCCGCGACGCACCGTCCGCTGCTCGCGGCCGTCGAGGCCGGCACGTTCCGCGCGGATCTCTATTACCGGCTCAACATCCTGAACGTCGGCCTGCCGCCGCTGCGCGAGCGTGCAGCCGACATCCCCGCGCTCGCGGCCACGCTGCTCGTGCAGGCCGCACGACGCGAACCGCGCCTCGCCGAACGCCTGCGCGACGCCGCCGATGCCGCGCGCGTGCTCGGCGCGACGCAAGCCGCACTCGCGCGCTACCGGTGGCCCGGCAACGTGCGCGAGCTGCAGAACGTGATCGAGCGGATCGCGGTGGAGCTGGCCGAGGAAGCCGATGAAAACGATCCGGCCGCCGCATGCGGTACGCTCGCCCCCGACGCACTGCAGGCGATCGCGCCCGAGCTGTTCGCG
This sequence comes from Burkholderia puraquae, assembly GCF_002099195.1. GTDB lineage: Bacteria > Pseudomonadota > Gammaproteobacteria > Burkholderiales > Burkholderiaceae > Burkholderia > Burkholderia puraquae. The sequence continues at coordinate 124,478 of NZ_NBYX01000002.1, forward strand.
GCGCCGCCCGACGCGGCCGATAGCGACGATGCGCAGACACTACATGCGCGCCGCCGGCGCGCGGAAGCCGACGAGATCCGCGCGGTACTCGACGCGTGCGGCGGCGACCGCGACCGCGCATGCGCGATGCTCGGCATCAGCAAGACGACGCTGTGGCGGAAGTTGTCGGTGAAGTAGGCGGGCCCGGATTCGACGCGCCTGCGTGCTCGTGCCTGAAGAGATACGTCAGTCGGCCTTGTGATAGTGGCGGTACGCCTTCGCGCGATTGCCGCACGACGACATCGAACACCAGCGGCGGCTGCCGTTCTTGCTGTCGTCGATGAACAGCCACCGGCACGCGTCGTTCGCGCAACGCTTGACCTTCGCGAGCCGCGCACCGCCGAGCAGGTCGATCGCCGACCACAATACAGGGCTCAGCAGCCCCGCGAGCGTGGCGCCTGACGCGTCGATCCGCCACGCATAGCCGCCGTCGATACGCGCCAGCGCGACGCGCGGTGACGCTTCCGCCAGAAAACCGCTGAGCAGCGCGAGATCGTCGGCCTGCGGCTCGCATCGCTCCGCCTGCGCGTGAAAGAGCCGATACAGCGCCTCGCGCAACGCGAGCGCGCGCGCCAGCATTGCCGGTTCCCCCTCTTCTTCACCGTGCACACGGCACGCTTGCGCGAGGCCGGCCGGCACGCCTGCGTGCTCGCGGCACCATGCCAGCAGGTCGTCCATCGTCCCGAAGGTTTCCGTCGGCAGGTCGCTGCCGCGCCAGTACAGCGTGTTCATGAAATCGATGCCCAGCGTTTCGGGCGGCGCCGGAATCAGGCAGTCCAGCATGACGGAAGGTTGCGTTTTGCTCACGACGCCATCGTATCTAACCATCATGCCGGTTGACAAGCATCCGGGCGCTTTCTAACATAACCAGCATAGTAGTTATAAAAAGGTTTGCTGCACTGACACCCGCCTCAGTTCAAGGAGCCACAGATGATCGATCGTCTTTCGTACGTCGTTATCCACAAGGACCGCAGCCGCGCGTTCTACGACCGCACACTCGGCGCACTCCGCTACAAGCGGCTGGCATGGTGGTTATAAGCAGGTTTGCCGCACTGACGCCCCTCTTCAGTCCAAGGAGCCCCACATGATCGATCACCTTTCGTTCGGCGTTGCGCACATCGACCGCAGCCGCGCGTTCTACGACAGCACGCTCGGCGCGCTCGGCTACAAACGGCTGTATAGCGACGACGGATCCATCGGGTACGGCGCGACCGAGCCGCAGCTATGGTTGCAGCGCGCGGCGCGCCCGGTCGTCGCCGATCCCGACTCGGGAATGCATCTGTCGTTCAAGGCCGCTTCGCCGGTCGAGGTCGACGCGTTCTACCGCGCCGCGCTCGAGCACGGCGGCCAGGACAACGGCGGGCCCGGCAAGCGCGAACACTATGGCCCCGGCTACTACGCGGCGTTCGTCGTCGATCCCGACGGGTATCGGCTGGAAGCGCATTGCGAACTCGACAACATCGTGTAATCGCGTTCGCGTACCTATGCCAAGGGCCCGATTCCGCGCAATGCGAAATCGGGCCCTTGCCTTTGAACCACCGGTATCCGGCGCCCGACGACCGCCGGCAGCGGTCGTTCGACGGGATCGCCGGGTGCGCGGCTATCGCGCGTCGCGCGTGCGCTGCAGTTGCTCGCCGAGTCCTTCGACACCGAGGCGCGCCGTCTGGCCGGCCTTCAGGAACACCGGCGACGGCTTGACGCCCATGCCGACGCCCGGCGGCGTGCCGGTCGTGATCACGTCGCCCGGCTGCAGCGTCATGCAGCTCGACAGGTAGGCGATCAGTTGCGCGACGGTGAACACCATCGTGCGCGTGTTGCCGTTCTGATAGCGGTGGCCGTCGATTTCGAGCCACAGGTCGAGGCGCTGCGGATCGGGCACCTCGTCGCGCGTGACGAGCCACGGACCGATCGGGCCGAACGTGTCGAAACCCTTGCCCTTGTCCCACTGGCCGCCGCGCTCGATCTGCCATTCGCGCTCGGACACGTCGTTGACGACGCAATAGCCCGCGACGTAATCCAGTGCGCGCGCTTCGTCGACGTCCTTGCAGGTCGCGCCGATCACGACCCCCAGCTCGACTTCCCAGTCCGTCTTGACCGAACCCTTCGGGATGTCGATACCGTCGTTCGGGCCGCAGATCGAACTCGTCCACTTGCCGAACACGACCGGCTCCTTCGGCACCGGCATGCCGGCTTCGGCCGCATGATCGGCGTAGTTCAGGCCGATGCCGATGAACTTGCCGACATGCCCGACGCACGCGCCGATGCGCGGCTCGCCTGACACGAGCGGCAGCGTGGCCGGATCGATCGCGCGCAGCCGCGCGAGACCCGCGTCGGACAGCACGTCGCCGGACAGATCCGGCACATGCGCGGACAAGTCGCGAATCCGGCCTTCCGCGTCGAGAATACCGGGCTTTTCCTGGCCGGACGGGCCATAGCGAAGCAGTTTCATCGTGCTCAACCTCTGTTGTGGAATGGGACAGGATACCGGCCGACGCGGCCTTGCGCGGCCGCGCGCCAGACTGATTGTCGATCGTCGATTGCGCGCGCCGGCGCCGCATCCGGCATGCCGTTCGACGCGCGAGGGTCGCGCGGGCGCAGCGATCGTGGCGCCGCACGGAGGTACGGCGCGCATCGAACGGGCGGCCGCCGGCCTGCGCATCGGCGACGACAGCCCGGCACCCGCGACATGGTCCGGCCCGTACCGGCCGGCTTCACGCGCGGCCGCACCGTCGCTGGCCCGCCAGCCTTTGTACCACCGGCCGCGCACCGTGAAATGACGCGCGACGGATACCGACTATTGGTGCGCCCGCGGACGCTGCAGCGCAGCATCACGGGCGGCACCGCCCCCTTGTTCCTTTCGAAAACCTTGAACGGGTGCCACCTGTCATGAATACCGGGTATTCGGGGCTTCCCTGTCATCCTGAAAGTGAACTGATCCGTTCTTATACGGTAACGATCGGTAAAAAGACGCTGCATTGCACACTAAATGTTTGTTGTTAAGCTCAAACGGATGGCGTTCGTCGCCACACGCGGGCTCGATACGTGCGTGTTGCAGAATCGGCCAGCGTGCGTCGCCAATCGATCGAAAGCAAGTCCCCCAACTTCACACCGACAATGCAAACAACCAACGACCTGCTTCCCGGCTGCGACGCACGGGAATCGATGGGTGCGATCGACCGCTATCGCGCACCCGCGCTCGACAAGGGTCTCGACATTCTCGAGCTCCTGTCGGAGCAGAAAGAAGGCCTCACCCGCACCGAAATCACGAAGGAACTCGGCCGCAACGCGAGCGAGATCTACCGGATGCTCGAACGCCTCGTCGCGCGCCGCTACGTGATGCGCTCGACCGGCGGCGACCGCTACACGCTCAGCCTCAAGCTGTTCTCGCTCGCGCACCGGCATCCGCCGATGAGCCGGCTGATCGCCGAGGCCTTGCCGCCGATGCAGCGTTTCGCCGACGCCTCCGAGCAGTCGTGCCACCTGTCCGTCTACGATCGCGGCAACCTGCTCGTGATCGCGCAGGTCGACGGGCCCGGCCCGTGGGGCGTGTCGGTCAGGCTCGGCTCGCGCATCGGGCTCGCCGATACGGCATCGGGGCGCTTGATGCTGGCGTTCCAGGGCGCCGAGCAGCGCGCGCACATGCTCGCCGAGCACCGCAAGGTCAAGGGCGAGGCGCCGCTGAACGAGCAGGAACTCGCGCACGCGTGCCAGTCCATCCGGCAAGCCGGCTACCTGCGCCAGGACAGCCGCCAGGCGTACGGCGTGACCGACCTGACCGCGCCGATCCTCGGGCCGTCCGGCCATGCGATCGCGGTGCTGACCTGCCCATACCTGCGCCGGATCGATGCGCACATGGCGCCGTCCGTCGACACGGTCGTCGAAAGATTGCGCGACACGACCGCCCACCTGTCGATGTGCCGCGACGAGGCCTGCTGACGCGCAGGGCTCGGTGGCGCGCACCGGGTACGGCGCCATTGGCCGATCCCGGTCGCGCGCAATACCTGCGCGCGGCGCGACGCACGGTGCCATATCGTGCGTCCACGGCGCTACGCTAAAATAGCGGCCCTCTCAAAAACTACGGCGGCCGGTTGTCGCGGCCGTCGTGTCCGATGGATGTCATGGCCAAACTTCTGAACGATCAAGAATTCCAGCGTTTCTCCGAACTTCAGCAGAAGCAGGCAAGCTTCACGATCACGCCCGAAGAGGCGGACGAACTGCGCGATATCGTCGCGCGCGCGCAGAAGAAGCGCGACGATCGTGCCACCGCAATGCAGGCGATCGAGAACTACATCGAGCAGTTCGACATCACGCCCGACGAGCTCTTCTCGCCCGAGCAGATCGGCGACGCGGCCCGCACCTACGGGCTCATCACGGCGACCAAGAAGGAACGCACGCTGCCGCCGTCGATCACGTTCAACGGCAAGCCGTACCAGTGGACCAAGACGCTTCCGGACGACGTGCGCGGCGCGCTGTTCGAAGCGTTCACGTCCGGCGAATCGGTCAAGCGCTTCATCGCAATGCCGAAGGACACCGCGCGCTGCGCACTGACGATCGCCCGCCTCGAGCGCGAAACCGGCGCCGTCTATGCCGATCCGCACCTCGAGGAACTGGCGATTTCGCGCGACCAGGTGAACGACGCGGCGTCGAAACTCGCTGCCTGAAGGTAGCCGCGGGCACGGTTCATGCGTGCCCGCTCCCTGCGTGACGCCGGCCCCGGCCGGCGCTGCGCTTTCGGGAGCCGTGCGCCCTGACGCTCCCGAAAAGTCTCACCTTGGCGTCCTGCAAGCGCTCACCTACACCTCCCGAAAAAGCTCACCAAGACGCCAGGAGACCCTTACCGAAGCCTCCCGGATGTCCTCACCGACACTTCCCGCAGACCCTCACCGATGCGCCCCGGAAAGGCTCACCGATGCCTCCCGCAGACACTCACCGGCGACTCCCGGGAAGGCTCACCGAGTGCTCCCGTATCGGCTCACCGCTACCTTCCCGGAGAAGCTCACCAGCGGCTCCCGAAAAATCTCACCTTTTGGGCAAGTTCGAATTTTCGCGGGTGGAATACGGCGGTAAATGCGTGCGGACACCCTGCCGAAAACGGCGACGCGGGACAGGTATCGCAGCAAGCCGCATGCGTCCCGCAACGCCCTTTGTGCGTCGATATTTCCGTTGCGAACAGGCGCCGTCACGTTCGCGGTTGCTTCGCTCGCAAGACAGGCTCGAACGCTCTGCATTTCTGTATGTAACCGTCCACAACGTGCCGAAGGGCCGGAGACATCGACTGCATCCAACGTCTCCGCGCGGCGGGCCGCCGACACACGCTACGGCTGCAGCTTCATCCTGAAGCCCACGACGCCGGGCTCCTCCGTCGTCGACACAGCAAAACCGCACGACTTCGCAAGCGAGATCATCGCCGAGTTCTCGCGCAGCGCCTCGCCGATCATCCATGCGGTTCCGCGCGAGCGCGCGTAGTCGATGATCCGGGCCATCATCAGCCGGCCCAGCCCCTTGCCCTTCTGATCGGGTCGCACGGCGATCGCGAACTCCGCCGTCTCGTTGTCGGGATCCGCCACCGCGCGCACCACCGCGAGCGTATGGTCACGCCCCGACACGTCGGTGAACGTCACGATGAATGCCATCTCACGGTCGTAATCGATCTGCGTCATGCGCGCCACCTGCGAATGATCGAAGCTGCGCACCGCGCCGAAGAAACGCATCCTCAGATCGTCCGGTGTCATCGCGCCGAGCAGTTCGTTGTGCGCGGCCTCGTCTTCCGGACGGATCGGGCGAATCGTCACCGTCTCGCCGCGCCACTCGAGCGTCTGCTCGAGGTGGCGCGGATACGGCATGATCGCAAGCCGGCTGCGCCCCGCAGCCAGCGTGATGCGCGGCGCAATCACCTGCGCACGGTCGGACAGCACGCGCAGCGTGACCGATATCGCAACGACTTCGCGCACGTCGCAGACGACCTGCGACAGCGCCGTCAACGCGTCGAGCGTCGGCTCGATGGGCGTGCTGCGCGCATACGGCGAGCGTTCCATCACCGCCCGCGCGAGCACGGTGTTCAGCGGCGGCAGGCCATAGACGACGAACGGCGCCGATACGCCGTCCGCAGGCGGCACGGCATAGCGAAACACCGGGCCGAAGTTCGGATCGTCGTACATGTCGACGGTGACATCGACGACTTTCGTTCCGGCCGGCTCGACGGCCTGCTCGCCCTTCAGGCCGAAATGGGACAGCCAGTGCAGCGCGGCTTCGCCGGTCAGCTCATGCTGGCCGGCTTCGACCATTCGGCGCGCATCGGCCTGCGCGGATGCAACGCACTCGGCCGGTTGCTGAGGCGTGCCCTCGGGCGTTTGCATCAGCAGTTGCCGGCCGAGGTTGTAGTCGACGAGACGCGCATACGCACGTGCGAGCCGCTGCGGCGTGGTGTGCACGGGAATGCCGTTCGCGTGCAGTGCATCGCGCGTCGCCGCGTCGACCGCGCCGAAGAAACACGCGAGGATGCCGCGATGCGCGTACTGCCGCGCCTCGATCAGCGTGTGCGCAACTGCATCGGCCGGCGCGCTGTGGGAAGTCGAATGGACGACGAACAGCGTGCCCGTTTGCGGGAACGGCGCGAGTGCCTTGACTGCCGCGGCAAAATGCTCGGGGCGCGCATCGTCGCCCAGCGTCAGCGGATTGCCCGGCGCCGCGAGATGCGGCAGCGCAGCCGCCACGGCCGACGTGACCGCGGGCGACCAGTCGGCCAGCACGTCGCGCACCTCGGCCACCGCATCGACCGCGAGTTTCGCGACGCCCGCATCGCTCGTCACGAGCGTGGCCGCGCCACGCGCCGCGACGCGGCCGACGCCGAGCGTCTCGATCTCGTCGAGCAGATCGTCGAGCGCATCGACACGCACCATCCCCGCGCGCTGGAACGCTGCCGTATAGAGTGCGTCGCCGGGATCGGCGCGGCCGGTGCGCAATGCGAGCACCGGCTTGTTGCGTGCAGCCGCGCGCGCCGCCGACATGAACTTGCGCGCGGCGCGCACGGTATCGAGTTCGAGCAGGATCGCGCGCGTGCCGGGATCGCTCGCGAGATAGTCGAGCACGTCGCCCGCATCGACGTCGGACTCAGCGCCGAGCGCAACGACATGCGAAAAGCCGAGGCCCCGCGCATCGGCCCAGCCGAGCACGGCGTTCGTCAGCGCATTCGATTGCGACACCCATGCGACGCCGCCCGATCGCGCCGTATAGGCCGGCGCGCCGAAATGCGCATGCCGTGCAGGCGACAGTACGCCGAGGCTGCCGGGCCCGACGATACGGAGCACGAACGGCTTTGCCGCTTTCAGCGTGCGATCGAGCGCGGCGCGATCGGCGTCCGTGCGCGCCTCGCCGACGATCACCGCGACGCGCGTGCCGAGCTCGCCGAGCTTGCGCACGATGCCGGCCCAGGTTGCGGGCGGCGTGCAGATCACGGCGACCGACGGCGGCGCAGGCAACCGGTCGACATCGGAGACGACCGCATGCCCGTGCAGGTCACGATATTTCGGATTGACGGGCCACACGGGCCCCTGGAACGCACCGTCGAGCACGCGCGCCCATACCATCGCGCCGATACTGCCCGCGCGCGACGACGCGCCGACGACCGCAACGGACTTGGGCTGGAACAACGCATCGAGATGGCGAACGGTCACATCGGCTCCCTGCGATAACGAAAGACGACCCGATCGGCATGCGGCACGGACAGCGCCATACGCCGATCGACGCGAACCCCAAGCATAGGCGAAGCGCATGCGGCTGCCTATATGCCGAACGGTCGACTATTCGACACACGTCAACGCTCGCACCATGGTGCCTGTAACACAAACACGGAAGCCATCGCCGCGCGCCGATCGAGCACACTCGCTCGGCGCACACAGTGCAGGCGCACGATGCTGCGTCCGCTTTCTCAAAGGTGAGGATTTACAGGAGCTATGGTGAGGATCTTCGGGAATTGCACGGCGCCACGCGCAAACACGCGAAAGGTGATCGGAATTCGCTGCACGCGTGCACCGCGAGAATGGCGCAGGCCAACGCGCGTGTACCGCGCAATTGAAGCGCTGTTTACCGGAATTCGCTGCGATATGCCGTTGAATCGCGGCGAATTCGCAAAACGGGATCCGTCAATTGCGCGGCGTCGCGGTTCAATACGCTGTCGGGAATCGCGCCGGGAATGTACAAAAACAAAACGGTGCGACGGCCGCATGGCCGTTCGCACCGTCAGTCAACACGCGAAAGGTGAGGTTTTTCGGGAGTCAGTCCTTGATCAGGAAACGCGCGCGGTTCTTGCCGAGCCATGTCGGCGACCGCCCGCGGCCACTCCAGGTTTCGCCCGTCTTCGGATTCAGGTATTTCGGCGGCGACGTCCGCTTCGGCTTCGCGCTGGCAGCGGCCGCGCCTACCGGACGAAACCCGAGTTCTTCCGGCGTAATGTCGTATTCGTCGATTTTTGCGCGGATATCGGCAATCGCATCGGCAATCGCCTTTTCGCGTTCCTTGTCGATCTTTTGCTGAAGCCGTTCGAGCTGCGCGGTCAGTTGCCTGTAGGTCGCCATATCGATGGGACTCCGTGAGTATTATTCGTGAAAAATAGATGACTCTCAGCCAACAGAAAAGCGCTTCGCCCGATCGTGGTCTCCTCAGCCGGCAATCTCGGGATCAGTAACCGCTCTTCTTCTTGCACGCGAAGAGAAGATTTCGCGTGGCGTCATCACTCGATTGCTGAAGCACGTCGAAATCCCCATTGCAGATCGCCCGGGCATTGTCCGTGCAATTGCTCCAGTCGCGGCCGGTGCATTGCACCTGTGTGGTTGGGCGCCCGTCCGAAGTGAACAGCGGCGCGCTGCCGCCGCACCCGCCGAGCCCCGCAACCAGAGCCAACACGACGGCCGCCCGAGGCCACCGACAGACCGACGCAAGCATGTGTTTCATTGTTGTTCCCGTCAACCTTTTTTTGAATGTCGCGAGTATGCCATGCGCGGCCCTTTCGCCGTCAGTTCGGCGTTCGGCCGGGTTGCCCGCGCGCCTTGTACGGCAAGCTCTTGCGCGGATCGTCGGTGATGCGAACGAAAACCTGCTCGACGTCCGGAAGCGCCTCGAGTTCGCGTTGCAACGCCTGCCGATCGAACGCCGTATCGGCACATCCTTCGACGTAAATGAAACGCCGCTGCACGGTGATCCACAGGCTCGTGCCATGCAGCCGATCGGAGCCGGCGAAGTGCGCCTTCACGGCATCGGCAATCGGTGCGTCATACATATAAGAGTTCGGCTTCGTGCAGCGGTGCGCGAGCCAGCAGGTGGTGCCGCGTTCGGCACGGTAATGCGCGTCGTCCGTCATCTCGGCCCGGGTCATCCACGGGCCGAGCGGCAACGGGCATTCGGCCACATCCCGCGACAGCGCGATGAACGGATCGTTGTACCAGTTGCGCCGCGCCTCGGGCGCGTCGGCGTCGCCGGACTGCGCGAACGCAGAGGCCGCCAGCGACAGGGTCAGCCACCCCGCGATGCCGATCCGTTTCATCGTGATCTCCTCCTGTTCGATGCCTCACGTCCAGGCGCGTCGGCTTTGCCGATCGGCCTACCGGTCGATGCCCAGCGCCGCCAGCTTCTTGTAGAGCGTCGCGCGGCCAATCCCGATGCGCGCAGCCGCTTCCACCACCTTCCCGTCGCAGGCCGCCAGCGCATCGATCAGGAACTGGCGCTCCCACGCCGCCAATGCATCGGCATACGAAGCGGCCGGCGCAGCAGGCACCTCGCCCGCACGCCGCTCGACCCGCGACATGCCCACCGGCTGCGCCGGTGCAGCGCCGTCCGTCGATACGCGCACCGGCCCAAGAAACGGCGCGAGCGCACGCGCATCGATCACCGACCGGTCCGACAGCATCAGCGCGCGTTCGAGCGTATTGCGCAACTCGCGCACGTTGCCCGGCCACGGGTACGCACACAGCATCCGCAGCGCATCGTCGGTCAGCTCGCAATGGGCGGCGCGCCCGTGCTGCGCGGCCAGTTCCTCGAGCGTTGCGTAGACGAGCGCCGCGATGTCCGACGCACGCTCGCGCAGCGGCGGCGCGTGGATCGTCAGCACGTTCAGCCGGTAATAGAGATCTGCGCGAAAACGCCCGGCCGCGACCAGCGCCGGCAGGTCGGCGCTCGTGGCAGCGATGATCCGGACATCCGCGCGCACGATCCGGTTCGAGCCGACCGGCTCGAATTCCTTGTCCTGCAGCACGCGCAGCAGCTTGCCCTGCAGCGGCAGCGGCATGTCGCCGATCTCGTCGAGAAACAGCGTGCCGCGATCGGCCAGCTCGAACTTGCCGATGCGCCCCTTGCGGTCGGCGCCCGTATACGCACCGGGCGCCGCGCCGAAGAATTCGGTTTCGAGCAGCGTGTCGGGAATCGCGGCGACGTTGACGGTCACGAGCGGCTGGTGCGCACGCGCCGACGCCGCATGGATCGCGTGCGCGAGCAGTTCCTTGCCGGTACCCGTCTCGCCGAGCAGCAGCACCGGCGAATCGACCTGCGCGGCGCGGCGCGCCTGGCGCTTGGTTTCGAGACTCGCAGCGCTCGTGCCGACGAAGCTCGCGAACGTGTATTTTGCGCGGCGCGCCTGCGCGAGCGAACGCTGCGTCGCGATCAGTTGCTGCTGAAGCTGTGCGTAGCGGGAAAAGATCGGCGTGAGCGTCTTCAACTGGTCGAACAGTGCGAAGCCGATCGCGCCGACCGTCTCGCCGGCCTCGTTCTTCAGCGGCAGGCGCGTGACGACGAGCGGCTCGCGGCCCGTCTCCATGATGTCGAGCAGGATCGGCTGCCCGGTCGACACGACCTCGCGCATCAGGCTGTTCGGGATCACGGTCTCGCAGTCGAGGCCGACGGCCTGCTGCGGATCGGCGAAACCGAAGCGTGCCGCGTACCGCTCGTTCATCCACACGACGCGCGCATCGCGATCGACGACCACCGTGCCCGCACTCGAATCCTCGAAGGTCCGGAACAGCGACTCGGCGGCGCGCCGCAGTACGTCGCCGTAGTTGACCGGCAGGCGGGCCCAGTCGTTCATCATCGTGTCTTCGTCTCCGTGTATTTTCGACCGGCTGTCTCCGGAACGAGACGGATTATCTCACTCTGGAGACACGCCGCAATGCGTTGTCCGGGAAAGCCCTGCCCGATTCCACTGGCTGGCCGGACAGCCATTTCGTCTCCCGATGGAGACGTTTTAGGTAGAATCGTCAGACAACGACCGGCGCGGGCCCGCCGGTCTCCGGCGGACCCACGTCCGGCGGCGCAATCCGGCCGATGGCACGAAACCTGCACGAACCTGAGCCGGTTCGCGGCGCGTCGCGCGATCGAACAACAACCAAAGCCATTAGGAGACTCCCTTGTCATTCGTGATCGTCCTCGCCGCGCTGGCGTTTCTGATGTTCGCCGCGTACCGCGGCTACAGCGTGATCCTGTTCGCGCCGATCGCCGCGCTCGGCGCGGTCCTGATGACCGAGCCAGCGGCCGTCGCACCGGTCTTCTCCGGCATCTTCATGGAGAAGATGGTCGGCTTCGTCAAACTGTATTTCCCGGTGTTCATGCTCGGCGCCGTGTTCGGCAAGGTGATCGAACTGTCGGGCTTCTCCGAGTCGATCGTCCATGCGGCAATCCGCTACATCGGCCGCTCGCGCGCGAATGCGGTGATCGTCGCGGTGTGTGCGCTGCTCACCTATGGCGGCGTGTCGCTGTTCGTCGTGGTGTTCGCGGTCTATCCGTTCGCGGCCGAGCTGTACCGCCAGAGCAACATTCCGAAGCGGCTGATGCCCGGCGCGATCGCGCTCGGCGCGTTCTCGTTCACGATGGATTCGCTGCCCGGCACACCGCAGATCCAGAACATCATCCCGACCACGTTCTTCAAGACGACCGCTTGGGCCGCCCCGGCGCTCGGCACGATCGGCTCGCTGTTCATCATCGTCGTCGGCCTCTCGTATCTCGAATGGCGCCGCCGTTCGGCGATGGCGAAGGGCGAAGGCTACGGCACGTCGCTCGTCAACGAGCCGGAGCGCGTCGCGGCCGAATCGCTGCCGAGCCCGTTCCTCGCGATCCTGCCGCTGATCCTCGTCGGTGTGTCGAACTTCGCGCTCACCAAGCTGATCCCGACGTGGTACGGCGCCGCGTCGTACACGGTCGCGCCCGACGTGCTGCCGGGCGTGCATACGCCGGTAACGACGTCGATCAAGACGGTCGTCGCGATCTGGTCGGTGGAGGCCGCGCTGCTGCTCGGCATCCTGCTCGTCGTCGCCACCGCGTTCAAGCGTGTCAGCGAACACTTCGCGGCCGGCTCGAAGGCGGCGGTGGGCGGCGCGCTGCTCGCCGCGATGAACACCGCGTCGGAATACGGCTTCGGTGGCGTGATCGCCGCACTGCCGGGCTTCCTGGTCGTGGGCGATGCGCTGAAGAGCATTCCGAACCCGCTCGTCAACGCGGCCGTGTCGGTCAGCTCGCTCGCCGGTATCACGGGCTCGGCGTCGGGCGGCATGAGCATCGCGCTCGCCGCGATGTCGGACCTGTTCATCAAGGGCGCGCAGGCCGCGAACATCCCGATGGACGTGCTGCACCGGGTCGTCGCAATGGCGAGCGGCGGCATGGACACGCTGCCGCACAACGGCGCGGTGATCACGCTGCTCGCGGTCACGGGCCTCACGCACCGCCAGTCGTATCGCGACATCTTCGCGGTCACGATCATCAAGACGCTCGCGGTGTTCTTCGTGATCGCCGTGTACTACACGACGGGGCTCGTGTAATTGTCTGCATGAGGCGGCATTCCATATGCCGCCTCCAGGCCGGCAGCCTCGCCGCTGCAAATCGCGCCAAACCAGTCACGATCGGACCGCATGCGCACCGGAACGGATTCCGGCACTCGCATCCGGTCCGATTTCATTTCCCGGCTCGAGGGATCCGGTCGAATCCACGCCGCCGCGCACTCGCGTAGCGTGCGCGCCGCCATCCGGCATCCGCCACCGCCACCGCCACCGCCACCGCCACCGCCCGCCCATTGTTGCCCGCAACAAAACACTGCGTTGGGTGCGATCGCATTTTTCGCACGCCCGCCTCGGCCTACACTGGTTTCGACGTCGCCCGGCGCTTCGACGAACGAAGCGCCGCGATTCACATGAATCCCGGAGGTCCCGATCATGAAACGCCTGATCCAAGCCGTCGCCATTGCCTTGGCCGTCTCGACCCCGCTCGCCGCGCAAGCGCAGTCGAACCCGCCGCTGACGCGCGCGCAGGTCCACGCCGAAGTGAAGGCGCTCAAGCAGGCCGGCTTCCAGTCGAGTGACTGGTTTTATCCGGCCAGCATCGTATCCGCCGAAGCGAAGATCGCCCGTCAGCGCGACGCAGGCTACGGCAACGATCGCGGCGCGTCGTCGGAGTCGGGCAGGTAATCCGTCATCCGGCCCGCCCGACGCCGCATCCGCGGGTCGTCACGCCTTCACGGGCTGGATCAGCTTCGCGCACGCCGCGGCCTGCGGATCGCCCGCCGGCAGTTTTCCGCACACGCCGTCGAATTGCTTCACGAGCGAGCGCACCGATGCATCGTGCGCGCCGCTGCCGCGCCAGCGGTTCAACTGCGTGACGACCTTGGTCAACGCGCGCAGGTTCGCACCGTAGAACGCGTCGCGCGTCTTGTCCGCCTGCGCGAGCACGCTCGCGGCAATCCCTTCGATGCGCGCCGAATCGTCCGGCGCCAGCTCGACCGCATTCGCAAGATAGGTCGCGCCCCAGCGCAGCTTCGTCGCCGGCCCGCTCGCCGCGTCGTATGCCTTGCGGTACCAGTCGAGCGCCGCGGCCTTGTCGCCGCGCGCCTTCGCATTCGCGGCCAGCCCGGACATGAAGTAGTACGGTGTGGACGAACGCGGCAACTCGGCCTTCAGCAACGCATCCGACTCGTCGTACAGCCCCGCGTCGGTCAGCGTGTCCGCGCCTTCGCTGACGAGCGCCTGCCGCTCGTATGCGTTCGCGGCGCCCTGCACCGATGCGGCGATCTGTTTGCGCGCCGTGTCGGCCAGCGCCGGCGCGGCAAGCGGTACGCCCTTGTGCGCATCGCCGCGCGCGAGCAGCACGCGGCCGTGCAGCGCCATCAGCCGGTCGATCGACGACAGCGTGATATCGGTCGACAGGCGCGCGAGCGCCGTGTCATACGCGCCGCGCAATTTCGCGCGCTGCGCGTCGCCACCGCCGAGATACGCGACCACGCGCGCGGGCGCCGCGACCAGCACGTCCGAATCGGCGCGCGACAATGCGGGATCCTGCAGCACCGTGCGCAGCGAATCGGCAAGCGCCGCCTTGTCGAGCGCGCCGGCCTGCGCCGGATCGTCGGACGCGGCGACCACGGCCGACTTCAGCGCGAAGCGCGCCGATTCGGCTTTCGCACCGGCCGCCCGCGCGCGCTGCGCGAGCGACTGCAGCGTCTCGGCGACGCGATCGGCCGGCACCGGCAACGCGCCGTCGGTATCCCACGAATAGTCGGCCAGCAGGCGCCATTCGTCCGGCGTCAGCGACGCGCCATTCTTCAGCGCGGTCGCAAGCGTCTGCCGCACCGGATGCGCGGCCGTCATCCCGAGCGACAGCGCCTGCATGTAGCGATCGAGATCGGCTTCGCCCGGCAGCCGCGTGACTTCGGTGCCGTCGGGACGGAACAGGATCATCGTCGGATAGCCGTGCACCTTGAAACGCTCGCCGAGCTTCTGCGCGCTTTCGGTATCACCGTCGAGATACACGGGCACGAAGAACGACGAGCGGGTCTTGAATGCCTGCTGGCTGAAGATCGTCGACTTCACCTGGTTGCACGACGGGCACCACACCGCGCCCCAGTAGAGCAGCAGCGGCTTGCCGGTGCGCTTCGCCAGCGCGAAAGCAGCATCGACGTCGCCGTGCTGCCATGCGATGCCGGGCGGCAGGTGCGCGCCGTCAGGTGATGTGCTCGCCACCGGGGCGCCCGTGGGCGTGGCAGCGGCAAACGCCGCACCCGCGGCGGCGAGCAGGCAGGCGGCAGTCAGATTCCGGAGAGCGGTTTTCATCGAAGCGGGCCCGTTGAAAGAGACGGTTGCGGGAAAGTGCGGTACGCGAAGCGATGGCTACGACACGCAATGGCTGTGAAGCGACAGCCATGAAGCGATGACGATGAAGCCAGCCAACGTGCAACGCCGCGCATGGATCGTTACGGAAAAGCGCACGCCGGCCGAGGCGACCGGCAAATCGTTCAACGATACGACGGGCACAGCCGGCAGAAAACGAACGAATTCTCGAATGAATATGACGCGCGGCGTCGCGGCCGCGCGTGCTGCCGGATATGCGTCGGCCGAGCCTTCACTGCCGCGCCTTGAGCCGCGCCATGTGATACACGGATGCGTGCACGCCGTCGCGCAATGCATAGCCCGGCGATTCGCCCTCGATCCGGAAGCCGTGCTTCTCGTAGAGTGCGATCGCCGCGCGGTTGTCGGTGAACACGGTCAGCTCGAGACGCGTGATGTTCAGCCAGTTTTCCGCGAGATCGATCGCGGACGCGAGCAACCGGCTGCCGACGCCGCGCCCGTGATGCGCCGCGTCGACCATCATGCCGAGCCCTGCCGCATGGCGCCGGCGCGGATTCGGTTCGGGATGCAGGCCGAGATGGCCGACCACCACGCCGTCGATCTCGGCGACGAGGCTCACGCCGTGCTCGCGCGCGCGTTCGAGCCGCGTCTGCCATTTCTCGAGCGACGGAAACGGATGCTGCAACGTATTCGCGTACACCGCGGGGTGCGCGGCGATCTGCCGGACCGCGTCGACGTCGTGTGTCTCGCTGTGCCGGATCTTGATGTCGGTCATGGGTGGGCCGGTTCCGAAAAATCGCGCCAGTCGCGCGGGCTGCGCACGTGCGCAGCAACGGATCGAGCTTATCCGATTTCACGCATTTGAAACAACGGCGTCATGCGATGCCGTTGCACTCGCAACGACACGCGATCACGCCTCCCCCGCCGCGAGCAGGGAAAATCTGACCGCCCACGCAAACGGCAATCGGTAATTCCCGACTCGCTTTCGTCACGCATCGCCTCCCGGTCAGTCGTTGCGCACGCAACGTCACGCGCGCGACATGCGATGTCATGTCTTCATCACGTCGACGTCACGTCGCCTCCCTAGACTGGGCGCCGCCCAACCCGGCATGCGCCGGGCCGGCGTGTGCCGACGTCCCGGCCCGCGCATCACGAGCGCGCGGCGCACCGGATCGCGGCAACGGCCAAGGCATCCGCGCGACACCACGCATCGCGCGCGATGCGCGCACCGCCGCCACGCGCGGCCGATGCACTCGAACGCACACGCGGCGCGAATCGTCCCAGGGGGGCGACGCACGGGCGCCGCCAGACGAAGTCACGAACGCTCCCATCATCACAGGACCCGAACGCCATGACGTCACGCCGCAAATTCCTTCAGCAGACCGCCACTTCCGGCCTCGCCGCCGCCGCGCTGTCCGCGTTTCCGCCGAGCATCCGCCGTGCGCTCGCGATTCCCGCGTTTCACGAAACGGGGACCATCAAGGACGTGAAGCACGTCGTGCTGCTGATGATGGAGAACCGCGCATTCGACAGCTATTTCGGCACGTTCAAGGGCGTGCGCGGCTATGGCGACCGCTTTGCGGTGCCGTCGCCGAACGGCCGCAACGTGTTCTACCAGACGTACACGAAGCCGACGCCCGCCACCACCGTCACGCCGTATCACCTCGACGCGAGCCAGGGCAACGCGCAGCGCGCGGGCGGCACGCCGCACACGTGGGCCGATGCGCAGGCCGCGTGGGACCACGGCCGGATGAACCGCTGGCCCGACGCGAAGACGCCGCTGTCGATGGGCTACTACGACGCGGCGGAAGTGCCGTTCCAGCGCGCGCTCGCCGATGCGTTCACGCTGTGCGACCACTACCACTGCGGGATGCACACGGGCACGATCGCGAACCGCCTGTTCTACTGGAGCGGCACCAACGGCCCGAACGGCATCAGCCCGGCCGACGGCAGCCGCGTGAAGATCGCCGCGCTGAACAACCAGTTCAACGGCGGCAACGACATCGGCCCGTCGAGCCAGGGCTGGACCTGGACCACCTACGCCGACCGGCTGCAGCAGGCCGGCGTGAACTGGAAGGTCTACCAGAGCCTGATCGACAACTTCGGCTGCAACGAGATGATGAGCTTTCGCCACTGGCGCGCGGCGATCGAGCAGATGCCGCCCGCGCGCCGGCCCGCGTACGTCGCGTCGACGGACATCACGCAGCCCGTGACGGCGGCCGGCGCGTTCTACGATCCGGCGATCGACGATCCGCTGAGCCCGCTCGCGAAAGGGTTCGGCAACACGATGCCGTACGGCTTCCTCGAATCGTTCCGCGACGACATCCGCAACGGCACGCTGCCCGAGGTGTCGTGGATCATCCCGCCGTCCGTGTACAGCGAACACCCGGGGCCGTCGAGTCCCGCGCAGGGCGGCTGGTACGTGCAGGCCGTGCTCGATGCGCTGACGGCGAACCCGGAGGTCTGGAGCAAGACCGTGCTGCTGGTCAACTACGACGAGAACGACGGCTTCTTCGATCACATGCCGTCGCCGGCCGTGCCGTCGCGCAACGCCGACGGCACGCTCGCGGGCGGCCATACGCTGCGGGATGCCGACGTCGCCGCCGAGTACCACGACTTCACGCCGGCCACGTCGAGCCAGCCGGCGATCGACGGCCGCCCGTACGGCCCGGGCCCGCGCGTGCCGATGTGGGTCGTGTCGCCGTGGAGCCGCGGCGGCTGGGTCAACTCGCAGGTGTTCGACCATACGTCGACGCTGCTCTTCCTCGAAAAGCGCTTCGGCGTCGCGGAGCCGCAGATCAGCGCGTATCGCCGCGCGGTGTGCGGCGACCTGACGAGCGCGTTCAACTTCCGCTCGCCGAACAACGAACCGCTGCCGACGCTCGCGGGCCATACGACGAAAAGCCAGGTCGACGCGCTGAGCGCCGCGCAGCAGGCCGCGCCGAAGATCGTGCCGCCGGCCGCGCCGGCGCTGCCCGCGCAGGCCACCGGGGTGCGCCCGTCGCGCGCGCTGCCTTACGAGCTGCATGCGAGCGCGCGTACCGATGCCGGCAACGGCACGGTCACGCTGAAGTTCGCGAATACGGGCCGCGCCGCCGCCGTGTTTCACGTCTACGACAAGCTGCACCTCGACCGCCTGCCGCAGCGCTACGTCGTCGAACCGGGCAAGACGCTGCACGGCGACTGGGCTGCGCGCGCCGACAATAGCGGTAAATATGACCTGTGGGTGCTGGGCCCGAACGGCTATCACCGCCGCTTCACCGGCGACCTGAGCCGTCTGGCCGGCGCACGCGCGCCCCATCCGGAAGTTCGCGTCGGCTACGCGGGCGCGAGCGGCAGCCTCCACCTGCGGTTGCGCAACCACGGCGGCGGCACGGTGCGCTTCACCGTGAAGTCGAACCAGGTCTACGGGCCGCTGTCCGGCCGCGGCGCACTCGACGATCGCGGCCACGGCCATGGCAACGAAGACGGCAACGGCCAGGGTCGCGGCCACGACCATGGCCCCGGTACCACGTGGACGGTCGCGGTACGCGCCGGCGACCAGGCCGAGCTGCACTGGAAGCTCGACTCGACCGGCCACTGGTATGACTTCATCGTCACCGCGGACAGCGACGCGAGTTTCTCGCGCCGCGTCGCCGGCCGCGTCGAAACCGGCCGCCACTCGGTCAGCGACCCGGCGATGGGGCTCGCCGACCGCTTCTGACGGCCGCCGCGGCGGCACGCGTTGCACCGCGTGTCGCCGCCCGCGCCGGCGCGGCCGCCATCGGCGGTCAGGCGCCGGCCGCGGCCGCGCCCGATCCGGCGGAAACGCCCGCCCCGCGTGGCTGAAACATCAGAAGGATCAATGGTTCAACCCTCTATTCCCCCCAACGAAATTGCTCCGAATTGCGGCCCGTTCGCGTTAAACTGCGTCAAGCTGTATTCAACCAAGACATCTTCGCCACTACGGCATCCACGATACGAGGATAGGTTCGATGCGCACTACCGGCTCATCCGGGGCAATGACCCTGCTCACCGAACACGACCCGGCCGACGGCCGCGAACTGCGCTCGCTCCGGCTCGAAGCAACCGGCGACGGCAAGAGCGTGCTGCTGATCGAGATCGATGAACGCAAGCCCGGCATTCACCGCGAAGTCCGCTACGAGATCACGCCGGCCGAACTGATCGCGGCGATCCGCTCGCACGGCGCCGAGTTGCCCGGCGAAAACCACGGCGCAGCGTCGCTCGCCCGCACCTCCTCCTGATTTCGCACGGTGAGCCGCACGCAGCGCGCCGGCTCACCGCGCCCCCTGCCGCCGTCAGGCGCATTGCGTTATTCCCTCCGCTGACTTGAAAAAGGCCGATAATCGGCCCATCTGCGTGCTTCCCGCACGCGTTTCCTTTTCGGCCAGCCGTCATGCTCCTCCGTGACCTCGTCGCCCAATACGGGCCGCTTCTCGTCTTCGCCAACGTGCTCGCGGCGGCCATCGGGCTGCCGGTGCCCGCGATGCCGACGCTCGTGCTGTTCGGCGCGATGTCCGCGATGCATCCGGCGATGATCGGCTCGCAACTGGTCACGGTGGTCGCGCTGTCGGTGCTCGGCGCCCTGATCGGCGATACCGTGTGGTACCTCGCCGGCCGGCGCTTCGGCGGCACGACGCTGAAGACGATCTGCCGGCTGTCGCTGTCGCGTGACAGCTGCGTGAAAAAGACCGAACACTTCTTCGGCCGCTACGGCGTGCGCGTGCTCGCCGTCGCGCGCTTCATTCCGGGGCTGTCGCTCGTGTCGGTGCCGATGGCCGGCGCGTTCGGCACACGCTATCGCACGTTCGTCGGCTACGACGCACTCGGCGCCGCGCTGTGGACGATCGTCGGGCTGACGGTCGGGCTGATGTTCTATCGCCAGATCGACTGGCTGTTCGCCGGCGCGGGCCAGCTCGGCCGCGTGGCGCTGCTGGTCATCGTCGCGCTGCTGGCGGTGTACGCGGCGATCCGCTGGATGCGCCGCCGCGCGCTGATCCGCCAGCTCGCGAGCGCGCGGATCGGCGTCGACGAGCTCGACTCGATGCTGCGCAATACGTCCGCGCCGGTGGTCCTCGACGTGCGCTCGCCCGAGCACCGCAAGCTCGACCCGTTCACGATTCCCGGTGCGCAATTCGCCGACGAACGCCAGATCGGCGACATCGTCGCGCGCTATCCGTTCACGCAGAAGTTCGTCGTGTTCTGCTCGTGCCCGAACGAAGTGACGGCGGCCCTGATGGCGAAGCGCCTGCTGGACGCAGGCTTCACCGATGCGCTCGCGCTGCGCGGCGGCCTCGACGCATGGCGCGATACGGGCCGCCAGCTCACGTCGCTCGTGGAAGACATGCCCGCTGCGAACGATCCGGTCGCGGGGCTGCACAAGCCGGCCTGATCGTTTCGATCGCAGGCCGGCCGTGCGAGGCGGGGGCGCGTGCGCCCCCTTCGATCAGAACGCGTGCAGCGGCAGGTTCACGACCAGACGGTACTCGGTGTTCGTCGCGTCCGAGTAGTGCGCCGAACCGGCGTGCCACATCGCGATGAACGTGACCTTCGTGTCCTTCAGCTTGCCGCTCTGGAACGTGTACGACGGGATGAAGCCGAACTCGTGGTGACGGCCCTGCACCGGCGCGCCGTTGCTCCAGTAGATGCTCGACTTGCTCGGGTCGTTCGCCGCACCCGCGCTGCCGTCCGCACCCCAGCCCGTCACGCCCCAGACCATCGCCTTGAAGCCCGGCAGGCCCGCTTCCTTGCCGTAGAACGTGTAACGCAGCTGCAGCGACTTTTCGTGCGGCGCGTTGTAGTCGACGTCCATCGAGTTGGTCAGGAAGATGCCGTTCGTTTCGTTCAGGTAGTCGAAGAACTGGTCGCCGAGCACCTGCTGGAAGCCGAGCAGCAGCTCGTGCGGGCCGTGCTGCGCGGCCAGCGACAGGCTGTATGCGTTGTTGTTGATCTTGCCTTGCAGCGCATCGCCCGTGTCGTGCGTCGAGTAGACATTGCCGAAGCCCGTCCACTTGATCGTCTGCGGGCTGCCGATGCTGTGCTTCACCGACGCGTAGTACTGGTGCCACACATCGTCGGCCTGGTTCGCGTACAGCGCGATTTCGCCGTTCGGCGAGTAGTCCCACGTGCCGCCGACATACGACAGGCGGTTGATGCGCGTGCCGCCGTACTGCGTCGTCAGGTTGGTGAGCGTCGTGTGGCCGCGCGCGTCGGTCTTCGTGAAGCTGCCGGCCTCGAGCATCACGTTCTTGAATTCATTGCTGACGAGGGTCGCACCGAGGAACGTCGGCGGCAGCGCACGGTTGTCGTGCTGCTCCATGAACGGGTTGTCGACGGCCTGCAGACCGTACTTGACCACCGTGTTCGAGATGCGCGCCTTCACGTCGTAGATGCCGGGATAGGCCCATGCGAGCTGGTTGCCGCCACCGCCGCCTTTCGCGATGTGCACCATGCTGCCGGCGCCCTGGCCGCCGTCGAGCTTCAGCGCCGCATACAGCGACGCGTCGAAGCCGATACCGATCAGGCCCGTCGTATAGCCCGACTCGAAGTTCGCCATCGCGCCCTGGACCCACGCGTGACGATGCGGGCCGCCCTTCGCATCGAGCACGTCCGCATAGTTGCGGAACAGGAAGTTCAGATGGCTGTCGGCAATGAAGCCCTTCGACTGCGACTGGGCCGACGGCTCGTCCGGCGGCGTGACGGCCTGGTTCGCTTCGGCGTTGATAATGGCGTTCGGGGTCGTTGCCTGCGCAACGGTCGTGCCCGGCGCGGCCTGTGCGACCGTCAGCGGTGCGGGGGCCGCGTCGTCGGCGTGCGCGACGCCCGTCAGCGAGACACCGGCGAGTGCCGGCAGCCCCCATGCGAGCAGCATTTTCGATGCCGTCCCGATCGTCTTCTGTTTTTTCATCGTCATTCTCGTCTTGTGTTGATATCGTCCACGCCGGTTGCGATCCGCTCCCGGCCCCCCGGCGCGCCCGGCTAAGGACGCGCCTGTACCCGCGGCGCGAAGATCGTTCGCGCCGCACCTACCCCTGTTGACCTGCCTTGGTTATGTTTGCTGCGTCACTTCATCTCACGCCACACCCGCGCGGATGCACGCGACACGCGCTGCCGACCCCTGCCGAACTTCCGGCAGCGGCACGTCCTGCGCGCACGCATCGATCGCGACCGGGCAGCGCGTGCGGAACGCGCAGCCGGATGGCGGGTTGAGCGGCGAGGGCATCTCGCCCGCCAGCAGCATCGGGCGGCGAGCACGCTCGCGTGCCGGCTCCGGCGTCGGCGCCGCATCGAGCAGC
The DNA here is from genome assembly GCF_002099195.1 of Burkholderia puraquae. GTDB lineage: Bacteria > Pseudomonadota > Gammaproteobacteria > Burkholderiales > Burkholderiaceae > Burkholderia > Burkholderia puraquae. The sequence goes on from NZ_NBYX01000002.1 coordinate 146,898, forward strand.
GCCTTCGTGTACGGGTGCTGCGGCACGCCGTACACGTCATGCCGCGTGCCGAACTCCATCACGCGGCCGAGATACATCACGAGCACACGCTGGCTGATCGCCTTCACCACCGCCAGATCGTGCGCAACGAACAGATAGGACAACGACAGGTCGCGTTGAAGGTCGCGCAGCAGGTTCACGATCTGCGCCTGGATCGACACGTCGAGCGCCGATACGGGTTCGTCGCAGATCACGAGCTTCGGCTCGCCGATCAGTGCGCGTGCGATGCCGACGCGCTGGCACTGCCCGCCGGAAAATTCGTGCGGATAACGCAGCAGGTGATGCGCGTTCAGGCCGACGCGTTCGAGCATCGTGACGACGCGGTGGCGCACTTCGGTGCGGCCGAGGCCGGCCTGGTGCGTGACGAGCGGCTCGGCGACGACCTGTTCGATCGTCATGCGCGGATCGAGCGACGCGAGCGGATCCTGGAAGATCATCTGCACTTCGCGCCGCATCGTGGAGCCGCGCAGGTGATCGGGCGCCACGGCTTCGCCGCGCCATTTCACCGTGCCGGCCGTCATCGGCACGAGGCCGATCAGCGCACGGGCGAGCGTCGACTTCCCGCAGCCCGATTCGCCGACGAGCCCGACCGTCTCGCCGCGCTTCACGTCGAACGACACGCCGTCGACGGCGCGCAGCGTCCCCTTCGGCGACCACGGATAACCGCCGAGCGGCACGCGGAAATGCACTTTCAGACCATCGACGGACAGCAGCGTGTCGTCCGTCGCGCCGGCATGGCGGCGTTCATTGACGCTCATCGCAGACCTCCCGTCAGATCGGCCACGGGCCGGTGGCACGCGCGCACCGCGCCCGCGGCGCCATAGGTTTCGAGCGCGGGGCGCGCCGCGCCGCAGCGTTCTTCCGCATACGTGCAGCGCTTCGCGAACGCGCAGCCGGCCGGCGCGGTGCCGGGCATCGGCGGATTGCCGGGAATCGCGACGAGCGGCGCATCGTCCGCATCGGTCAGGCGCGGCAGCGCGTTGAGCAGGCCGATCGTGTACGGATGCGACGGCGCCGCGAAGATCGATTCGGCCGGCGCGTATTCGACGGTGCGGCCCGCATACATGACCATCACGTCGTCCGCGAGGCCCGCGACCACGCCCATGTCGTGCGTGATCAGCACGATCGCCGTGCCGCGCTCGCGGTTCAGCTCGCGCAGCAGGTCGATGATCTGTGCCTGCACGGTCACGTCGAGCGCGGTGGTCGGCTCGTCGGCGATCAGGATTTCCGGCTCGGACAGCAGCGCCATCGCGATCATCACGCGCTGGCGCATGCCGCCCGAGAACTCGTGCGGATACATGCGGATACGGCGCGCCGCGTCCGGGATACGCACCGATTCGAGCGCCTCGACGGCGCGCTTCGTGGCTTCCCTGCGCGACAGCTTGCGATGCAGCTGCAGCGTCTCGGTCATCTGCCGCTCGATCGTCAGGAACGGATTGAGCGACGTCATCGGATCCTGGAAGATCATCGCGATCCGGTCGCCGCGCACCTTGTTCAGCGCACGCGAATCCATCTCGAGCAGGTTGTCGCCGCGATAGCGCGCGGCACCGCTCGTCGCGCCGTTGCCGGCCAGCAGGCCGAGCAGCGCCATCACGGTCTGGCTCTTGCCCGAGCCCGATTCACCGACGATGCCGAGCGTCTTGCCGGCTTCGAGCGAGAACGACACGCCGCTCACGGCGTCGACCGGCGGCGCGTCCTTGCGCGTGAAGCGCACGCCGAGGTTGTCTACTTCAAGTAGTGCGGCCATCGTTAGCGATCCTTCGGGTCGAGCGCGTCACGCAGGCCATCGCCGACGAAGTTCACGCAGTAAAGCGTCACGCACAGCATGACGGCCGGGGCCAGCAGCAGCCACGGCGTCGATTCCAGTTTCTGCGCGCCGTCCTGGATCAGCACGCCCCAGCTCGTCATCGGCTCCTGCACGCCGAGGCCGAGGAACGACAGCACCGATTCGGTCAGCACGATGCCCGGCACCGAGACCGTCGCGTACACGACGACCACGCCGAGCAGGTTCGGCACCACGTGGCGCAGCACGATCGATGCCGGCGACACGCCGATCGCACGTGCCGCATCGACGAACTCGCGGCTGCGCAGCGACAGCGTCTGGCCGCGCACGACACGCGCCATGTCGATCCACGAGAACGCGCTGATGGTCAGCACGACCAGCATGAACGAGCGGCCGAACAGGGTCATCATCAGGATCGCGATCAGCAGGTACGGGATCGCGTACATCATGTCGACGATGCGCATCATCACGGAGTCGACACGGCCGCCCGCGAAGCCCGCGGTCGCGCCCCAGGCGACGCCGAACAGGCCCGACACGAGCGTGCCGAGCAGGCCGACCTCGATCGACACGCGGCCGCCGATCAGCGTACGCACCAGCAGGTCGCGGCCGAGCTCGTCGGTGCCGAACCAGTGCTGGTTCGCCCAGGTCGGCGGCAGGCTGATGGCGCCCCAGTCGCTCGCGGCGGGATCGGCCGCGAGCAGCCACGGGCCGGCGAAACACGCGAGCGTGATCAGCGCGAGCAGCACGAGGCTGAACACGGCCGCACGGTTGTGCAGGAAGCGCGCCATCGCAAGCGCGAGCGGCGAGCGCGAGCGCGGCGGCGAGTCGGTCTGCACGGGCAGGCCGACGACGGGAGTAGTCGGAGTCATCGCTGTGCCTCGCTCAATAACGAATGCGCGGATCGAGCCACGCGTACGCGAGGTCGACCAGCAGGTTGAACAGCACCGCGAAAACGGTCGTCATCACGACGAGGCCGAGCACCAGCGTGTAGTCGCGGTTGATGGCGCCGTTCACGACGAGCTGCCCGATCCCCGGCAGCGCGAACACCGATTCGGTGACGACGGCCGCCGTGATCGACGTGATGCAGACCGTGCCGAACAGCGACACGACCGGCATCAGCGCGGGCTTCAGCGCGTGGCGCAGCACGATCGTCGAGCCCGGCAGGCCTTTCGCGCGCGCGGTGCGGATGTAGTTGCTCGACAGCGTCTCGATCATCGAGCCGCGCATCACGCGTGCGAGCAGCGACACGTTGATGAAGGTCAGCAGCACGATCGGCAGCAGCCGGTATTGCCAGCCGCCGTCACCCCAGCCGCCCGCCGGCAGCCAGCCGTTGCCGGCCGACGTCTTCAGCAGGATCGCGAAGATCCACACGAGCACGGGGCCGAGCACGAACGGCGGGATGACGTTGCCGAAGTTGCCGATCAGCATCACGAAGCGGTCGATGAAGCTGTCGCGGCGCACGGCCGCGACGGTGCCGAGCAGCACGCCGAACACGATCGAGATCGGGATCGACACGCCGCCCACGCCGAGGCTCACGGGCAGCGCCTTCTTCACGAGATCGTTCACCGACCAGTCGACGTAGCGGAACGACGGGCCGAGATCGCCGTGCAGCAGCGCGTTCAGGTACAGCAGGTACTGCTTCCACAGCGGCTCGTCGAGGTGGTACTTCGCGTTCAGGTTCGCGAGCGTCGCCGCGGACAGCTGCTTCTCCGTATCGAACGGGCCGCCGGGCGTGAAATGCAGCAGCAGGTAGCAGACGGTGATGACCGCGAGGATCGTCGGCACCGCCCACAACGTGCGCCTCAATGCATAGGCCAGCATGATCGCTCCGCTCAGTGCTTGATCAGGTACATGTCCTGCGAAGCACGCATGTCGATCACGTTCTTCAGCGAGTAGCCGCCCACATAGGACTTCACGAGACGGTCGGCCGAGTACTGGAACAGCGGCACCATCGGCGTGTCGTTCATCGCCGCGTCGTGCGCCTGCGTCAGCAGCGCAACACGCGCCTTGTCGTCGAGCTTCTGGTTGCCGTCTTCGACGAACGTGTCCACCTGCTTGTTGCAGTAGCCGACGGTGTTCTGCGAGCTGCCGCAGCGGATCAGGTCGAAGAAGGTCATCGCGTCGTTGTAGTCGGCGAACCAGCCGTCGCGCGCGATCTGCACCTTGCCGTCATGCCGCTCCTTCATCAGCACCTTGAACTCGACGTTCTCGAGCTTCGTGTTGATGCCGAGCTTCGTGCGCCATTCCGACGCGGTGAATAGCGCGACCTTCTTGTGCAGGTCGTTGGTGTTGTACGTCAGCGTGAACGACAGCGGCTTCGCGTCCGAGTAGCCGGCCTGCTTCAGCAGGTTCTTCGCGGTCTCGACGCGCTTGGCCATCGGCCACGACGCCCATTCCGGCGTGAACGGCTGCACGCCCTTCGTGCCGTTCGGCATCAGGCCGTACATCGGCTTCTCGCCGGCCTGCGTGAGCTTCGACGTCAGCACGTCGCGATCGATCACCATCGACAGCGCCTGGCGCACGCGCTTGTCCTTCAGCGCCGCGTCGCTGTTGTTCAGGTAGTAGTAGTAGGTCGCGAGCTGCAGGCCCGGGCGCAGTTCGCCGCCGAACTGCTTGCTGACCTGCTGGAAGATGCCCGACGGAATCGAGTAGCTGTAGTCGATCTGGCCGGCCTGGTACATGCGCATCGCGGTTTCGTCGCTTTCGATCGGCAGGTACGTGACCTTGTTGATCACGACCTTCGGCGCGTTCCAGTACTTCGCGTCCTTCGTCACGACGATGCGGTTGTTCGGCTGCCAGTCGACGAGCTGGTACGCGCCGTTGCTGACGAGGTTGCCCGGGCGCGTCCACGCGTCGCCGAACTTCGCGACGACGTCCTTGTTCACCGGCACGAGCGGCGCCATCGCGGTCAGCTCGGGGAAGAACGCGACGGGCACATCGGTCGTCACCTCGAGCGTGTACGGATCGACGGCGCGCACGCCGAGCGCCGACGGCGCGGCCTTGCCCGCGATGATGTCCTTCGAGTTCTTCACGAACTCGACGAGGATCGTGTATTTCGAGCCCGTCTTCGGATCGACGAGGCGCTGCCACGAATAGACGAAATCGGCGGCCGTCACCGGCTGGCCGTTGCTCCACTTCGCGTCATGGCGAAGCTTGAAGATCCACGTCGTCGGCGTCTTGCGTTCCCACGACAGCGCGACGCCCGGCACGACCTGGCCGGCCGCGTCGATGCGGGCCAGCCCTTCGAACAGGTCGAGGCCGATCGTGTTGCCGGTCCACGACTCGATGTGCGCGGGATCGAGCGACTCGACTTCGGCGGGCACCTGGCGCGTCAGGTCCTGTTGAGGAGCGAGCGCGACGTTCGACGGAACGGTAACGGCGTGGGCGACGGGCGTCAGGGCGAGCGCGGCCAGCACGGCCGACATGGCATGCAAGGATTTCATCGTGGCAGTCTTGAGAAGGGTTGTTCGGTGAGCGTCGCGCGGCGAATGCCGCGGATTACGCTTGAGACGCTGACGGGCGCAGCGATTGAGGAGGCCCGTGATTCTCGTATTGCATTTTAGTATTCCTTACGTTTCTTTCGACAGGTATTCCGTCTTCGAAACGAAGGAATACCTGTGCGTTAGAACAGCCTCGGTGTACCGACCCAGACCACCACCGACTCGATCTTCGCGGTGTTGACCCAGCTGTGCGGGACCGTCGACTGATAGTGCGAGCTGTCGCCGGCCTGCAGGACGAACGTCTTGCCTTCCAGCGTCAGCGACACTTCCCCTTCAATCACATACAGGAACTCCTCTCCTGCATGTGTCGTCACCTCAGACCGCTTCTGCCCCGGCGGCATCCTCACGAGGATCGCCTCCAGCTGGCGTCCTTCGGATACGTTCGTCAGCCTCGCGAACAGGTTCGCCGAATCGGCAAACCCGAAGAAGCGCAGCTGCTCGCCACGGCAGACCGAGCGTTCCTCGCTCGGCGTATCCACAAAGTACTGCACCGTCACACCGAGCGCGTGCGCGATACCGGCCAACGATGTCAGCGACGGCGACGCGAGCCCGCGTTCGACTTGAGACAGAAACGGCTTCGAAATCCCCGCGGCAGTTGCGGTGTCGTCGAGCGTGCGCTTGAGTCGTTGGCGCAACGCGCGAATCTTGCTGCCCAGAGCGGCAGCGTCTGCGGACCGCGAGTTTTCAGTGGGGGGAACCATAGCAGGCCGAAAAGTGATCGTCAAAAAATGTTTGATGGAAAATAACTAAGTTAGAACGATATAGCTTAGTCTTCGGGTTCGCATACGTCTTCGGTGTTGAGCCCGGTGCACTAAACGGGACACGAAGCGAGCGAAATGACGCGCTATCTTGCCAGACTCGCCGGCTTCACAGGCAAGCTGCAAGCGGCTCTCCGGGAATCTTCGGAGAGCCGGCACGAAATCTTACAAGTAGATGATGAGACGAATGTTCCTGAAAGCTACTGCCACATTGGGAGTTTCCCTAAGTGGCGGATACCTGACGCACCGGACCGGCAACCGTTACCACGCGCGCGCCGGTTGGGGCCCCTCGCCGCCACACCAGGCGGTGCCAGGCCTCGGCCCGGGCTAACCGCCCGACTGTTTCATCGCCAGCGCAAAGCCTATCCGGCCCCATTGTGCACCGGCGCCAGTTCGACCCCAAGACGACGCGCGATCCGTGCCGTCCGTTTCAAACGAGATTGATGATGCAACCACCTGTTTCACAAACCCGATCGTTCACGACAGTCTTCCTCATCGAAATGTGGGAGCGCTTCGGCTACTACGGCATGGCCGCGCTCCTGGTCCTCTTCATGGTCGACCGGCTCGGTTTCACCGACAGCCATGCGAACCTGACCTGGGGTGCATTCACCGCACTCGTCTATGCGGCGCCGTCGATCGGCGGCTGGATCGGCGACAAGGTGCTCGGCGCCCGTCGCACGATGATCATCGGCGCGTCCGTGCTGTGCGCCGGCTACCTGATGCTGTCGGTACCGAACGATCACCTGACGTACATGTACGCGTCGCTCGGCGTGATCGTCGTCGGCAACGGCCTGTTCAAGGCCAACGCGGCGAACCTCGTGCGCCGCATCTATGAAGGCGACGACGCGCGCATCGACAGCGCGTTCACGATCTACTACATGGCGGTCAACATCGGCTCGACGGTGTCGATGCTCGCGACGCCGTGGATCAAGGATCACTGGGGCTGGCACACCGCGTTCGCAGTCTGCTGCGGCGGCATGTTGCTCGCAATCCTCAATTTCATGCTGATGCATCGCACGCTTGCGCACGTCGGCTCGCTGCCCGACGACCAGCCGATCCGCTGGAAGCGCCTCGGCGCAGTCGCGCTGGGCGGTGTCGGGCTCGCGCTGATCACGCTGTACGTGCTGCAGCACAAGCAGCTCGCAGTCGCCAGCGTGTGGACGGCAGCGTTCGCGATCCTCGCGATCTTCGCGTACATGATCGCGAAGTCGGAGCGCTCGGAGCGCGCAGGCCTGATCGCAGCACTCGTGCTGATCGGCCAGGTGATCCTGTTCTTCATCTTCTACGTGCAGATGTCGACGTCGCTGACGCTGTTCGCGCTGCGCAACGTCGATCCCCGCTTCATGCTGTTCGGCACGACGCTGTTCACGTGGAGCGCCGCGCAGTTCCAGGCGCTGAACCCGATCTGGATCATGCTGCTGAGCCCGGTGCTCGTGTGGGTCTACAACGCCGTCGCGAAGGGTGGCCGCGACCTGCCGGTCGCCGCGAAGTACGCGCTCGGCTTCGGTGCCGTGGCCGCGGGCTACCTGGTGTTCACGATCAGCGGCCGCTACGCGGTCGACGGCCGCGTGTCGTCGTGGTTCATGGTGTGGGGCTACGGCCTCTACTCGCTCGGCGAACTGCTGGTGAGCGGCCTCGGCCTCGCGATGATCGCCCGCTACGTGCCGGCGCGCATGAGCGGCTTCATGATGGGTGCGTACTTCGTCGCAACGGGCGTGTCGCAGTATCTGGGCAGCGTCGTCGCGAACTTCGCGCAGATGCCGTCGCACGAACTGCCGGCCACCGAATCGCTGCCGCTCTACCTGTCGCTGTTCGAGAAGCTCGGCTGGCTCGCCGCGATCGGCATGCTGCTCGCGCTGCTGCTGCTGCCGCTGATGAACCGCCTGTCGCGCCAGCACCAACGTTGTGCGGAAGAGCGTCGCGAGGAAGCGCTGCAGGCGCAGGGCGCCGCCACCGCGCAGTAAGTAATATCCCTCGGCGTGCGGCCTGCACGCCACATTCTCCCGCCAGGCACGCGAACGCGTCCTACACTGGATGCAGGAAACGCATCCGCTTCGCGCGATGCGCACTGGCGGGAGAAGACGATGAAAAGCAAGGCAACGCGGCTGTTGAGGATACTGTCGGACATCCGGCACGCTCAGCGCTGCACCGCGATACGGGCCGCGCGCGCCGCGGCCGAAGCCGACGCGGTACTCGCGGAACGCGACGATCCGGCGCCCGACGAACGCGACGACGCCGAATCCGACGACGCCACCGCCGCTCCCCGCTCCCGTATCGGCTCACCTCACTGACGCCGCGCAGCACGCTCCGTGCCGCACGCACTGCGTCCCGCGCCGCTCACGCGGCCGCGCCGCGCCACCGCGCGATCCACGTTCCCGAACCGGCCACGGCCATCATCAGCCCGAGCGCGCACGCGTCTGCCGCAAGGCCTACGCCGACATGCCGCAGATCCGCGCTGCGCACGACCGGGTGCAGCAGCGAATCGATGACGAGCGAAATCGCCGCGCCCGCGACGAAGCAGATCAGCCCACGCTGGCCCACGGCCACGACGGGCCGCACACCCTGCGCGATCCGTGCGATCCAGCCGAAGCGCACGCAGTCGGCCATCAGCCACGCAACGGCCGCGAAGCTCACGACACGCGGCAGCGCGAGATCACGCTTGAACACGCCTTCCGGCAGCGGCAGCCCCGAGAACAGCTTGTAGCTCGCGCAGCCGAGCACGACCGCGCACGCGAGCCCGGTCGCGGCGGCCCCCCAGCGCCCGAGCGCGATGCGCCGGTAGAACGGCTGGCAGCGCGCAAGCAAGCCAGCGACGAACATCAGTTGCCACGCGAACGGATTGAAACTCCAGCGGAATCCGTCGGTATCCAGCAGCTCGGGGCCGAGCCAGCCGGCCGTCAGCCATGACGCGATGCTCAGCGCGACGAGCAGCCACGGGTGCCGCCGCGCGGACGGCACGAGCACCGGCGACGCGAGCGCGAACAGCACGTACATCGGCAGCACCGACGCGAGATACGGCTGGCGCTGGAAGGTCAGCAGCTCGGCTGCGCCCGTGAGCGGCGACGCGAGCATCACGCTGACGTCGTCGAGCGCGAGGTTCGGCGCATCGATCCCGAAGTGGTCGAGCACGGCCGACACGACGAGCATCAGCGTCGAGGTCGCGAGAAACGCGCGGTAAATCTGCATCGCGCGGCGCACGAAGCGCTTTTGCGCGGCGCGCGCGCCGTGCCGCTCGGCAATCGCGCCATAGGCGCTCGCGGTCGCGAAGCCGCCGAGAAAGACGAAGACCTCGGCCGCATCGCACAGCGCGAACGCGTGCAGCGTAACGCGCGACAGCACGCTCGCGCCGATGTGATCGACGACGATCATCAACAGCACGATGCCGCGGAAGAAATCGACTTCGACCAGGCGGCCGCTGCGCGACGATGGAAACGTGGCGGAAGGCGGCGTGCTCAACGACATGAGCACACCTGCACGACGGCGGTGCGGCACGCACCGGAAGATGGATCGGGGAGAAGAAGGCGAGCGCGATCAGCGGCGATGCGCGTATGCCCGCATCGCGCCAACCCGGCCGGCCAGGCACGGAGATGACCGTTCATTGAAAGGCCGCATACGTAGGGAAGTCGGTAAGGCCAGTCTAATGGCCGATCCGGGGAGACCCTAAGTAACAAAGTGCAACCGAATCTTCTGTTCGATTACACGCGCGAGCCTTGTCGCGCAAAGCGGGCAGCGTCGCCAGACTCGCGTCAGCGCGACGCCAGTTTGCGGTCAGCATCGACGCGTTCGACCGCTGCGACGTGGTCGTTCTGCGATGCACGACACGGCACGCGGCATGCAGCCGCTGCATCGCGATCGACGTTTATCCGCGCGTGGGCAGGCGCCGCATCAGCATCGCGCTGTGCCACGCGGTCAATGCAACGGCGACCCAGATCGGCCCGTACGTCGCGAGCTTCGCGACGCTCAGCGTTTCGCCAAGCAGCAGCAGCGACACCGCGACGAGCAGCACGGGCTCGACGTAGCCGAGAATCCCGAACAGCGCCATCGGCAACATCCGGCTCGCCTTCAGGTAGCTCGCGAGCGCAAGCGTGCTGAGCACGCCGAGGCCCGGCAGCAGCGCGGCCCACAGCACCGGATGGCCGGCCACCTGCGTCGTGCTCGTCGCGACCATCGCGAACGCGATCGGGCACAGCAGCACGATCTCGACCGCGAACGCGGCGAGCGAATCGGCATTGATCCGCCGGCGCAGCACGAAATACGGCGGGTAGCCGAGCGCGACGACGAGCGTCGGCCACGCGAACGCGCGCGTCGCCCATACTTCGTGCGCGACGCCGAGCGCGGCGCATGCGACCGCCGCCCATTGCAGCGGGTCGAGCCGTTCGTGATAGTAGAAGCGGCCGACGAGCACCATCGTCAGCGGCAGCAGGAAATAGCCGAGCGACACTTCGAGCATGCGGCCATGCAGCGGCGCCCACAGGAACAGCCACAACTGCACGCCGAGCAGCGCGGCGCTCACGGGCAGCGCAATCAGCAGACGCCCGTTGCGCACGCTGCGCCGAAGGAGATCGACGAGCGCGGGCCAGCGGCCGCGCAGCGCGATCAGCGCAAGCGCGCCCGGTGCGGTCCACAAGACACGCCACGCGAAGATGTCGAGCCCCGTGAGCGGCGCGAGCAGTTTCGCGTAGGCGGACATCAGCGCGAACAACGTCGACGCCATCACCGACAGCATGAGGCCGCGCCCGGCCTCCGGATACCCCGTCATGATCGTCCCGTGCCGCTTACTGCTGCTGGAAGCGCTCGAAGCGCCTTTCGGTCCGGCGTTCCTCGAACGTCACCTCGGTCACGCGCGCGGCCGGCGGCCCGTGACGCAGCCACGCGAGCATCCGGTCGATCTGCGCGCCGGGCCCCTGGATCATCGCCTCGACGCTGCCGTCCTCGAGATTCGCGACCCAGCCGCGCAGCTTCAGCGCGTGCGCCTCACGCACCGTCGCATGACGGAAGCCGACGCCCTGCACGACGCCGCGCACCCGCACGTAGTAGGTCTCGATTCGTTCGTCCAGTTCATTGCGGCTCATCGCGTCGCCCTCCCGTTGCATTCAAGCCCGGCATTGTAGTCGCGTCGGACGCTTCGCACACGGGCCAGGGCCCGTTCGCGCCCGTCTCGGCCTTGCGTCGCCGCGCGCGCCGACCACGTACAATCTCGCCGATGCTCAACCGCCGCGCCGCTCGCGCGCGGCCCTGAAGGAAACGCATGACTGATACCTCCCGCGATCTCGTTCTCGTCACCGGCGCGTCCGGTTTCGTCGGCTCGGCCGTCGCGCGCATTGCGCAGCAGAAAGGCTATGCGGTGCGCGTGCTCGTGCGCCCGACCAGCCCGCGCACGAACGTGGCGGATCTCGACGCCGAGATCGTCACCGGCGACATGCGCGACGAGGCGTCGATGCGCGCCGCGCTGCGCGGCGTGCGCTACCTGCTGCACGTGGCGGCCGACTACCGGCTGTGGGCGCCCGATCCCGACGAGATCGAGCGTGCGAACCTCGAGGGGGCGGTCGCGACGATGCGCGCGGCGCGCGCGGAAGGCGTCGAGCGGATCGTCTACACGAGCAGCGTCGCGACGCTGAAGGTGACGAGCGCCGGCGATCCGTCCGACGAGAACCGCCCGCTCACGGCCGAGCAGGCCATCGGCGTCTACAAGCGCAGCAAGGTGCTCGCGGAACGCGCGGTCGAGCGGATGATCGCCGACGAAGGGCTGCCGGCCGTGATCGTCAACCCGTCGACGCCGATCGGCCCGCGCGACGTGAAGCCGACGCCGACCGGCCGCATCATCGTCGAGGCCGCGCTCGGCAAGATTCCGGCGTTCGTCGACACGGGGCTGAACCTCGTGCACGTCGACGACGTCGCGCACGGCCACTTCCTCGCGCTCGAGCGCGGCCGGATCGGCGAGCGCTACATCCTCGGCGGCGAGAACCTGCCGCTGCAGCAGATGCTCGCCGACATCGCGCAGATGACGGGCCGCAAGGCGCCGACGATCGCGCTGCCGCGCTGGCCGCTCTACCCGCTCGCAGTCGGCGCGGAGGCGGTCGCGAAGTTCACGAAGAAGGAGCCGTTCGTCACCGTGGACGGGCTGCGGATGTCGAAGAACAAGATGTATTTCACGTCCGCGAAGGCCGAGCGCGAGCTCGGCTACCGCGCGCGTCCGTACCGCGAAGGGCTGCGCGATGCGCTCGACTGGTTCGGCTCCGCAGGCTACCTGAAGTAACACAAAGCGGCGTGCCTCACGCCGCTTTGCGCACTTTGTTACACGTCCCGCGCGGCCCGGCACCGGCGCAGCGGTTAAAATCGCGGGTCTTACGCAGAGAAGACACGCATGAACCTGAACGATCAGATCGCTTCGCTCACCATGGGCGTCGATCAGCTCCTCCACGATCACCACGCCGCGCAGCAGGCGGCCCGCAGCGCGGAAGCCTTCGCACGCGCCGCGGCAATGGAAGCCCAGGCCGCGGCAGAGCGTCACGCCGCCGCGGAAACCGAAGCGCAGGCCGCCGCGCAACGCCACACGGCCGCCACCGCCGAGGCCGAGGCCGCGCAGCAGCGCCACGCCAGCGCGACCGCCGCCGCCGAAGCCGCCGCCCAGCGTCATACCGATGCCACCGCGCAAGCCGAAGCCGCCGTGCAGCGCCATGCGGAAGCCACCGCGCTGACCGAAGCGCTCGCGCAGCGTCACGCGGATGCCGAAGCCGCCTCGCAGCGCCACGCGGCAGCGATCGCCGAAGCCGAGGCCGCCGCGCAGCGTCATCACGCGGCCGCAACCGAAGCCGATGCGGCTGCGCAGCGCCATGCGGCCGCGGCCGTCGAAGCCGAGGCCGCCGCGAAGCGTCATGCGGAAGCGACCGCCGAAGCCGAAGCGGCTACGCAGCGTCACGCAACCGCAATCGCCGAAGCCGAGGCCGCCGCGCAGCGCCACACGGCCGCGATCGCAGAAGCCGAAGCGCTCGCGCAGCAGCACACGCAGGCGATCGCGGAAGCGCAGGCCGCCGCGCAACGTCATGCCGACGCGACCGCCGAGGCCAAAGCCGTCACGCAACGCCATACCGAAGCGATCGCACAGGCCGAGGCGGCCGCGCAACGCCACGCCGAGGCCGCCGCGCAGGCCGAGGCCGTCACGCAGCGCCACACCGAAGCGATCGCACAAGCCGAGGCGGCTGCGCAGCACCACGCGAAGGCCATTGCCGACGCCGAGGCGCTGGTCGAGGCCGTCGTCAAGGAAGCCGCGACGAGCGTCGTCGCCGCCACGACAGTTGCCGCGGAAGTCGTCGAACCTGCGCCGGCCGACGCGCCGGCGGCAGAACCGGTCGTGATCGCGCCCGCGCCGGCCGAAGCCGAAGCGGTGGAGGCAACGACCGGCGCCGAAACGGCCGCCGTCGCGACGGTGCAAGCCGAAACGCCGGTTGAAGGCGAAGCCGCCCATGCCCCGGCCCCGTCCGACAAATCGACGCTGCACGTGTCGCGCCCGACGCAGAACGAACTCACGCTGACCATCAACGGCGAATCGATCACGCTGCATCCGGAGCAACTGGGCCAGCTGATCGAGGAACTCGCGCATGCGCGCGCGTCGATGCAGCCGGAACCGCCGCCCGGCATCCCGGCCGGCTGGCGCTTCGTGACGACGAAGAACCCGATGATGGCCGTGCAGAAGCAGACGAACGGCGACCGCCTGCTGGTCGCCCGCCACACGGGCTACGGCTGGGTGCCGTTCACGTTCTCGCCGGACGTCGTGGTCCAGATGTACATGATGCTGACCCAGCGGTAAGCGCCGGCAGGCAGCGCCGCCCCGCCGCAAACGAAACAGCCCGACCGGTTCGCACCGATCGGGCTGTTTGCTTTCCGGCTACCGGAAGGCACGCCTCCCGGGCAATACTCAGCGATCCACCGGCGCCTGCACGCGCGCCTTCCACTGGCCGCCCTTGCCGCGCCAGTAGCGCCACGCGGACGCGAACGTCGCGCCGACGTAGAACAGCGCGACGAGCGGCAGCGCCGGCGCCCACAGCGGCGAGCGCCGGTAGTAGCGCAACATCGGCGCATACGCGGCGCACATCGACGCCCACGCGAGCCACGCCGGCCATGCGCGCGCGCCGTACGCGAGCGCCGCGGCGGGCGGCACGAGATAGATGATCGTCATCCCGAGCAGCGTGCCGGCCAGCAGCAGCGGCGAATAGTGCAGCTGCGTGAACGCGGTGCGCGCGATCATGTTCCAGATGTCGCGCCAGCTGTCGTACGGGCGCAGCGACACGCTGCGGTCGGCCAGGTCGAGCCGGATCGGATGGCGGCCTTCGCCGCGATGCTTGATCTGAGCGGCGAGGCTGCAGTCGTCGATCAGCGCGCCGCGGATCGACTCGATGCCGCCCGCCTCCTCGAGCGCCGTGCGCTTCACCAGCATGCAGCCGCCCGCGGCGCCGGCCGTCCGGTTGCGCGGGTTGTTGATCCACGAGAACGGGTACAGCTTCGCGAAGAAGAACACGAACGCAGGGATCAGCGCCTTTTCCCAGAACGAATCGCAGCGCAGCCGCACCATCAGCGACACGAGATCGCGGTTCTCGGCCTGTGCGCGCGTGACGAGCTGCGCGACGGCGTCGGGTGGATGGCCGATGTCGGCATCCGTCAGCAGCAGGTAGTCGGCCGGCAGGCCGAGCGTCTGCACCGCGGCGATCCCCTGCGACTGCGCCCACACCTTGCCCGACCAGCCGGCCGGCAGCGGCTTCGCGGCCAGCACCGTCAGCCGGTCGGCGCGGTTGATCGCGAGCGCGGCCGCGCGGGCCGCGTCGGCGGTGCCGTCGTCGCTGTGGTCGTCGACAATGATCAGATGAAAATTGCCCGGGTAATCCTGCTCGAGCAGCGAAGTCGCCGCCCGGGCGATCACGTCGGCCTCGTTGCGCGCCGGCACGACCGCGACGACGGCCGGCCAGCCGGCCTCGGCCGCGGCGCCGCGCGCCTCGGGCGGCAGCGGCCGCGCAGGCACCGCGCGCCAGAAGCCGCCGCGCGCGACGAGCAGCACGATCCAGATCATCAGCGACAGGCCGGACACCAGGAATGCGAGGACCAGCATCATCGGCGCGCCTCCTGCGGGGCGCCGGTAACGGCAGAATCAATAAGGGTCAGGAACAAAACGCCCGAAACCGCATGGGCGGACGGGCAATACGCGTAAGAATCGACGGTCATCGAATGGCCTTGAAATGAGCGCGACGCCGGGCAGCCGGAGCGGCTGCCCGCGAAACCGCATAGTTTACTGGGTTCCGCGCGCGCCAGCGCCGACGCGGCTCTCCCGCAAATGCAACACGGCAGATACGGCACCAGAGCAAGGACTGCGCGATAGAGTTAAAATGCGCGATTAATTCGGGGTTCCGGGGCCTGGCCGGCCGGTTCGTTCCTGCCTTCATAACATCAAGCCGGGGCGAGCGAGCGAGTGCCAGCTCCTCGAACCCCGGCGTCTGTCGTCGGAGTTCGCTCACTTATGCGAGTCATCCTTGCCCAGCCCCGCGGCTTTTGTGCGGGGGTTGTCCGTGCGATCGAGATCGTCGATCGCGCGCTGCAACAGCACGGTGCGCCGGTCTATGTGCGTCACGAGATCGTGCATAACCGGCATGTCGTCGAAAATCTGCGTAATAAAGGGGCGCGATTCGTTGAGGAACTCGACGAGGTGCCCCACGGCGCTGTCGCGATCTTCAGCGCGCACGGTGTCGCCCAGACGGTCGAGCGCGACGCGGAAACGCGCGGGCTCGACGTGCTCGACGCCACCTGCCCGCTCGTCACGAAAGTGCACGTGCAGGGCCGCCAGTACGTTGCGGCGGGCCGCCGGCTGATCCTGATCGGCCATGCGGGCCACCCGGAAGTCGAGGGTACGATCGGCCAGATTCCGGCCGAGGTGATCCTCGTGCAGAGCGAAGCAGAAGTCGATACGCTGACGCTGCCCGTCGACACGCCGGTCGCGTACATCACGCAGACCACGCTGTCGGTCGACGATACGCGCGGCATCATCGAAGCGCTGCAGCGCCGGTTCACCGACCTCGTCGGCCCGGACACGCGCGACATCTGCTATGCAACGCAGAATCGCCAGGCTGCCGTGCGCGAGCTGAGCGAACAGGTTGACGTGCTGCTCGTGGTCGGTGCGACGAACAGCTCGAACTCGAACCGCCTGCGCGAGATCGGCACCGAAAGCGGTGTGCCGAGCTACCTCGTCGCCGACGGTTCGGAAGTCAAGGCCGAATGGTTCGCGGGTGTGCAGACGGTCGGCCTGACGGCCGGCGCGTCGGCGCCCGAAGAGATGGTCGAAGATGTAATCGGCGCGTTGCGCGCGCTGGGCCCCGTCGACGTCACGACGATGGCGGGCCGTGAGGAAAAAGTCGAATTCAAGCTGCCGGCGAAGCTCACGCAAGCTGTCGCCCGCGAAGTTTAAGGAGGACATCTCTTGTCTATTCCGCTGCTCCAGCAAGTCCGCGTCGGCGCGTACATCACGCGCCAACACCTGTCCGGCAACAAACGCTATCCGCTCGCGCTGATGCTCGAGCCGCTGTTCCGCTGCAACCTCGCTTGCAACGGCTGCGGCAAGATCGATTACCCGGATCCCATCCTGAACCAGCGCCTGTCCGTCCAGGAATGCCTGGAAGCGGTCGACGAGTGCGGCGCGCCGATCGTGTCGATCGCAGGCGGCGAGCCGCTGCTGCACAAGGAAATGCCGGAAATCGTCCGCGGCATCATGAAGCGCAAGAAGTTCGTCTACCTCTGCACGAACGCGCTGCTGATGGAAAAGAAGATGGACGACTACCAGCCGAGCCCGTACTTCGTCTGGTCGGTCCACCTCGACGGCGACGCGCAGATGCACGACCACTCGGTGTCGCAGGAAGGCGTGTACGACAAGGCGGTCGCGGCGATCAAGGAAGCGAAGCGCCGCGGCTTCCGCGTGAACATCAACTGCACGCTGTTCAACGATGCGATCCCCGAGCGCGTCGCGAAGTTCTTCGATACGCTGAAGCCGATCGGCGTCGACGGCATCACCGTGTCGCCGGGCTATGCGTACGAGCGCGCGCCGGATCAGCAGCACTTCCTGAACCGCGACAAGACGAAGAACCTGTTCCGCGAGATCCTGAAGCGCGGCGAAGGCGGCAAGCGCTGGTCGTTCAGCCAGTCGTCGCTGTTCCTCGACTTCCTGGCCGGCAACCAGACGTACAAGTGCACGCCGTGGGGCAACCCGGCGCGTACGGTGTTCGGCTGGCAGAAGCCGTGCTACCTGGTCGGCGAAGGTTACGTGAAGACCTTCAAGGAGCTGATGGAGGACACGAACTGGGACAACTACGGCGTCGGCAACTACGAGAAGTGCGCGGACTGCATGGTCCACTGCGGCTTCGAAGCGACCGCCGTGATGGACACGATGGCGCATCCGCTGAAGGCGTTCGCCGTGAGCCGCAAGGGCATCAAGACCGACGGCCCGTTCGCACCGGACATTCCGATCGACAAGCAACGCCCGGCCGAGTACGTGTTCTCGCGTCACGTCGAGATCAAGCTCGAGGAAATCCAGCGCGCCGGCAAGGGCAAGCTGCAGAAGGCGGCGAAGCCGGCAGCGGCGGCCTAACTGCGTTTCGCCACGCGGGGGCTTGCGCCTCCGCACCGGCTGGCATCGAAGAAGCGCCACGGAGTTCGCTCCGTGGCGCTTTTGTTTTGCCGCACGCGTTTCGTCGAACGCGGGGCGGCCCGGAGCACGCCGGCGCACGCAGGCAAGCGTGCATGGCGACTGCCTAGTGCCTGGACTCCGCCGCCGCAATCAACTGCCATGCGGTCGGACCGCGATCGAGCAGCGGATCCGACGGCGGATCGACATCGTGCCGATGCGCTTCCTCCGACGGCAGCGTCTGCCACTTCGCGATGGCGATCTCGTCGCCGCATACGATGCATCGATAGATGCCCGCCACCGTCACCTCACTGCCCGGCGGCAGGTTCTCGCTGAATGCGCAGCCGCTTCCACACGTGAAATAGCCGCCGCTCCTGTATAGCGCCATCGCTCCTCCTGACCGAAACGAATGCGTTCGCGTCGACACGCACGATCGTCGCAAACGCAAGGATGGATCGTCGTCGCCCGGATACTTCCGGGTGCCTGTCATGTCATGAGACGACGAGCATGGGCACGATGAAATGCGACGTGTACGAAACACGCCCCACGGCCGGTCACTCAATGCAGAACAGCCGGCTCCCGCATCTTCGCCGCCGCCTGCGCGACCAGCGCCGGCTGTTCGGCCAACGCGAACGTGCAGACGTGCTCCCATAGCTCGGCGAGCCGATGCCGCGTGAGCATCGCGACGCACGCGTCGTTCGCGGCGAGCACGCGTTCGAGCACCGCGCATTCGTCGTCGGGCAGCGTCCATGCACCGCTTTGCGCGGCTCGCGCCACGCTCGCGTCAAGCACGCGCTCCGCGTCGACGCACAGGTCGATGCTCGCGTCGGGAGACACCGCATCGTCGAGCGCGAGGAAGACCAGATACACGCTCGTGCGCAGCCGCATCAGCAACGTTTCGCTGCCGTGCCCGCCGCGCAGCGCAACGAGCGCCATGTGGCATTTCAGCGAGATGTCGCGTGCATGCGTGGGCGGCAGCGGCAGCAGCCATTCGCGGGTCAACGGCACATGGCGACGGTTCTTCCGGGTGCCCTTCATGATCGGCTCCCGCTTGCGGGCGCATCGCTCGCCGCGACGGCCGGCCATGCGATGCGGCACGCAACGGCGTCACGGCCCGCATGGCGCAGGCGATTCGCACGGCGCCGAGCGCCGCGTCCATCGTCCCGCCGCTGCATCGCTCGCGCGTCCGGCAGCCGGCGCGGCGCCGACGCGCGCACGACGCCGGCAAATCGGATCGGGCAAGGCATGCTCGTCTCCTGCATCAGAACGTGTTCTCGCCCTTCAGGTAGTACGCGGTCTTCACGAAGAACGCCTTGACCGGATGGCCGCCCTGCACGTCGCGCGCGGCGCGCGCTTCCATCTCGGCCCGCTCTTCGTGCGACCGGTCCGGCACCGGATTGCGGACACGTTCGAGCGCTCGCTGCATCGCGAGCGGATAGTTCTGGTTGCCGGCCGACGTCGCGCGATAGCCGGCGCGCGTCATCTGCATCAGTTGTGCGTCGGTTTCGGCGCGCGCCGCAGACCAGCTCGACAGCGAGGCACTCGATGCGCCATCGGGCACGGCAGACTGAGCGAAACTGACGGCGGGCAGCGCCACGAGTGCGCAGGAAAGTACCGCAACGGGAACGAGGGATCGCATAGTGGCCTCCAGGTGGTTGTCCCCGCATCGATCGTGTTCGACGATGCGTTGAAACCATCGTATGACGCACCGCTTTCCGCTTGAATAGCCGATTCCGCAATTGATATTTTCGGCTTCGAAATCCGGCGCGCAAACCGCGTCATGCGCGAATCCCGCCAAACCGGAATTTCTTTATTTCATTCAACGCCCTGATCGCATTTGTTCAGACGATCCGACGCCGCACACGCAGCGCTTTTTCAATTTCCGAAATGACGTGTTGCCGGTGCGATCTCGGCCGGCGTACCTGCCGACAAGGCGTCCGGCGTGATATCGCGCGTGCGGATACCGCAAACCCCTGGCTTGATCGAACCGAACGATTCTTGTGATTCAGGACAAGTCATCGCGTCCGGATTGCCGGATAGCGACACGACATGCACCGCAAGGACGCGCGATAATCATGCATCGGCCGTTTCGCACGGCACCTCATGCATTCCCATTTCTATCGAGTCCTTCCATGGCTGCCCTCGACACCACTGCCATCCACAGTTGGCACGCGCACGTCTATTTCGATGCGGCCAGCCGCGACGCGGCCTGGGCATTTCGCCAGGTCGTCGACGAACGGTTCGGCGCGGTCATCGAACTCGGCCGCTTTCACGAACGCCTCGTCGGCCCGCACCCGGCCTGGTCGTACCAGATCGCGTTCGACGCCGCGCGCTTCGACGAGATCGTGCCGTGGCTCGTGCTGAACCACGGCGCACTCGATATCTTCCTGCATCCGAATACGAACGACGAACTGCGCGACCATCGCGATTGCGCGGTGTGGATCGGGAAGTCGTACGTGCTGAATCTCGACGCGCTGGCCGGATAACGACCGGCACGCGGCCACCTGCGCCGCGGCAACATCCACGTTTCGGGTCGACGTGAAACGTCCGGCGGCGGTGCGCCCCTACAGTGGGTTCCGTTATCGATGCTTCCGGAACCCGCCATGACACACGCCGATACCGATGCCCGGCACATTTACGAAGGCTGGCACGCAGCCGTGGTCGCGCGCGACGTCGATGCGCTGATGGCGCTGTATGCCGACGACGCGGTGCTCGAAACGCCGCTGATCGTCGTCACGCTGCCCGGTCACGGCTCCGGCGTACTGCACGGCAAGGCCGCGATCGGCGCATTCTTCGCGGCCGGCCTGCGCAATCCGGGCAACCGGCTCGGACGCTGGTACCGCACCGGGCTGTTCTTCTCGAACGGCCGCCAGCTCACGTGGGAATATCCGCGCGCCACGCCGGACGGCAACCAGGTCGATCTCGTCGAGGTGATGGATCTGCGCGACGGGCTGGTCGCACATCATCGCGTGTACTGGGGATGGGCCGGCTTTCTTGCGCTGCAAGCCGCCACGCCGGCGCGCGACCGCGCATGACGGCCACCGTGCCGAACCGCGCCGCGGCCCGCCGCGTGCTCGCCGCGACCTGCGTGAGCTACACGCTCGTGCTGCTCGACGCGTCCATCGTCAACGTCGCGCTCACCGACATCGCCCATACGTTCGGCAGCCGCGTAGCCGGCCTGCAGTGGATCGTGAACGCGTACACGCTCGCGTTCGCGAGCCTGCTGATGACGGGCGGCACGCTCGGCGACCGGCTCGGCGATCGCACCGTCTATCTCGCGGGGCTCGCGGTATTCGTCGCCGCGTCGGCGCTGTGCGGCGTCGCGCCGACCCTCCCGGCGCTCGCGATCGCCCGCGCGTTACAAGGCGTCGGCAGCGCGATGCTGGTGCCCTGCTCGCTCGCGCTGCTCAACCGCGCATTCCCCGAACCGGCGGCGCGCACCTCGGCGATCAGCCTGTGGATGGGCTGCGGCGGCATCGCGATGGCGTCGGGCCCGCTGATCGGCGGCCTGCTGATCCACCTGTTCGGGTGGCGCAGCCTCTTCTTCGTGAACCTGCCGCTCGGGCTTGCCGGCATCTGGCTCGGCCGCACGGTCGCGCGCGCCGCCGGCGATGCATCGCGGCATTTCGACTGGGGCGGCCAGGCCGCGGCCATCGTCGCGATTGCAGCGCTGATCGGCACGCTGATCGAAGGCCCGTCGCTCGGCTGGCGCTCGGCGCCGATCGTCGGCGGCGCGGTGACGAGCGTCGTCGCGTGGATTGCGTTCATCGCGATCGAAGCGCGGCGCCGCGAGCCGATGCTGCCGCTCGCGTTCTTCCGCAACCGGTTGTTCGCCGGATCGACGTTCGTGTCGATGGCGTCGGCGTTCGTGTTCTACGGCTTGCTGTTCGTGCTCAGCCTGTTCTATCGGCAGATCCGCGGCGCGAGCCCGCTCGACACGGGGCTTGCGTTCCTGCCGATGACCGCGATGGTTGCGCTCGGCGGACTGTGTTCAGGACGGCTGGTGGCGCACTTCGGCGCGCGCGGCACGATGTGCGCCGCGTTCGCGCTCTATGCGGCCGGCGCGCTCGGCATGACGGGCATCGGCGCGACGACGCCCGCGTGGCTTGCCGTCGCACCGATGCTCGCAATCGGCTTTGCATCGGGATTCATCTCGCCAGCGGCGACGTCACCGGCGCTCGGGACGGTCGACCGGCGCCGTGCCGGCGTGGCGGCGGCCGCGCTGAACGCGGCGCGGCAGAGCGGATCGGCGCTCGGTGTGGCGATCTTCGGTGCGTGCATCGCGACGCTGCAGCCGTTTCCGGCGGCGATGCGGGTGGCGCTCGGCATCGCCGCCGGATTGTCGGCGCTCGCTGCGGCGACATGGTGGATCGCGGCGCGGCCGACACCGGCAACCCGCGAACCGGCCGCGCACCTGCGAACCGCCACGCGCCGGTAACGCCTGCGCCGGCAGACGCGCCCGCGGCGCGCCGTCACCGAATCAACGCCGCCCGCCGCTCACGCCACATACATCGCGACGCTGACGAACTGGCACAGGCTCCCTGCGAGCACGAACAGATGCCAGATGCCGTGCCCGTGACGGATACGCTCGTCGTTGATGAAGAAGTAGATCCCCGCGCTGTAGATCAACCCGCCGGCCACGAGCCACGCGGTTCCGACCGGCGGCAGCGCATGGATCAGCGGACGCACCGCGACGAGCGCGAGCCAGCCCATCGCCACGTACAGGATCATCGACAGCATGCGCGTGCGCCGCCCGAGCGTCAGTTCCTGCACGATGCCGAACACGGCCAGCCCCCAGCTCACGCCGAACAGCGACCAGCCCCACGGGCCGCGCAGCGTGACCAGCGTGAACGGCGTGTAGCTGCCGGCGATCAGCAGGTAGATCGCCGAGTGGTCGCACTTCTGCAGGATCGCTTTCAGGCGCGGGCTGCGCACGCTGTGGTACAGCGTCGAGATCGCGTAGAGCAGGATCAGCATCGCGCCGTACACGCTGAAGCTCACCACCTTGTACGGATCGCCTTCGAGCGCGCCCATCGTCACGAGCGCCACGAGACCGACCACCGACAGCACCGCGCCGACGAGATGGGAAATGCTGTTGAAACGCTCACCGACATGCACGACGTGTTCTCCTGCGGGTCCATCGGGAAAAATGAACCCTTATGATACCGGCCGCCGGCTGTCGCCGTGCTGCGCGCCGGCAAACGGCGCGGCGATTCCCGCTGCCTGCGCGCCGCCGGCCCGCCAAAGAAAAAGCGCCGCGAAATCCTTCGCGGCGCTTTCCTGTCGATCACCGCGCCGTCGTGGCGGTGCGGTTCAACAGCACTTCCCTGCCCCCGACCCGTACCGCGCATTCTGACGCTCGCGGAAGAATTCCTCGTACGTCATCGGCTCGCGGTCCGGATGGGTCTCGCGCATGTGCGCGACGTAGGTGTCGTAGTCGGGCAGGCCGACCATCAGCCGCAACGCCTGCCCGAGGTAACGGCCCGCACTGCGCAGGTCGCTGCCAAGATCGCTGAACATCGCGGCCTCCCCTTAACGTCCGCTGCCGAGCGCCTGCGCGGCCGGCATTGCTTCGTACGGCGTCTCGCGCACGGTCGGCTTCGATTCGCGCCGCGCGCGCAGCACGGCAATCACGCCGTACACCGCGATCGCCACGACGACGAAGATGAACAGGCCGGCCAGCGCCGCATCGATGTAGTCGTTGAAGATGATCCGCTGCATCTGCGCGATCGACTTCGCCGGCGCGAGCACCTTGCCTTCGTCCACCGCGGCCTGCAGCTTCGCGGCGTGCGCGAGGAAGCTGACCTTCGGGTTCGCGTCGAAAATCTTCTGCCAGCCGGCGGTCAGCGTGCAGATCAAGAGCCATGCGGTCGGCACGATCGTCACCCACGCATAGCGCTCGCGCTTCATCTTGAACAGCACGACGGTGCCGAGCACCAGCGCGATCGCGGCGAGCATCTGGTTCGAGATGCCGAACAGCGGCCACAGCGTGTTGATGCCGCCGAGCGGATCGACCACGCCCTGGTACAGGAAGTAGCCCCACGCGGCCACGCACAGCGCGGTGGCGACCAGGTTCGCGGGCAGCGACTCGGTGCGCTTGAGCGCCGGGTGGAACGTGCCGAGCAGGTCTTGCAGCATGAAGCGGCCCGCGCGCGTGCCGGCGTCGACGGCCGTCAGGATGAACAGCGCCTCGAACAGGATCGCGAAGTGATACCAGAACGCCATCATCGCTTCGCCGCCGATCACCTGGTGCAGGATGTGCGCCATGCCGACGGCCAGCGTCGGTGCGCCGCCCGCGCGCGCGATGATCGTCGTCTCGCCGACGGCCTTGGCGGTCTGCGTCAGCATGTCGGGCGTCAGCACGAAGCCCCATTGCGTAACCGTGTTGGCCACCGCTTCCGGCGTCGAGCCGAGCACGGCGGCCGGTGCGTTCATCGCGAAGTAGATGCCCGGCTCGATCACGCATGCGGCGACGAGCGCCATGATCGCGACGAACGATTCCATCAGCATCGCGCCATAACCGATGAAGCGCGCGTTGGTTTCGTTGTCGATCAGCTTCGGCGTCGTGCCCGACGAGATCAGCGCGTGGAAGCCCGATACGGCGCCGCATGCGATCGTGATGAACAGGAACGGGAACAGGTTGCCCGACCACACCGGGCCCGTGCCGTCGACGAACTTCGTCAGCGCGGGCATCTTCAGTTCCGGTGCGACGACCAGGATGCCGATCGCGAGGCCGAGGATCGTGCCGATCTTCAGGAACGTCGACAGGTAGTCGCGCGGCGCGAGCAGCAGCCACACCGGCAGCACCGATGCGACGAAGCCGTAGCCGATCAGGATCCACGTGAGCTGCGTGCCCGTGAACGTGAACCACGCGGCGAGCGTCGGCGAATCGTGCACGTGCTGGCCGAACGCGATCGATGCCATCAGCAGCACGAAGCCGATGACCGACACTTCGCCGATGCGGCCCGGACGGATGTAGCGCGTGTAGACGCCCATGAACAGCGCGATCGGGATCGTCGCGGCGACGGTGAACGTGCCCCACGGCGAATTGGTCAGCGCCTTCACGACGATCAGCGCGAGCACCGCGAGGATGATCACCATGATCAGGAACGCGCCGAACAGCGCGATCACGCCGGGCACCGTGCCGAGCTCCATCTTGACGAGATCGCCGAGCGAGCGGCCGTCGCGGCGCGTCGAGATGAACAGCACGATGAAGTCCTGCACCGCGCCGGCGAACACGACGCCGGCCAGGATCCACAGCATGCCGGGCGTATAGCCCATCTGCGCGGCGAGCACGGGCCCGACGAGCGGGCCGGCACCGGCGATCGCGGCGAAGTGATGGCCGAACAGCACGTACTTGTTGGTCGGCACGTAGTCGAGGCCGTCGTTGTATTTGACGGCCGGCGTCATCCGCAGCCCGTCGAGCTGCATGACCTTGCTGGCGATGAAACGGCTGTAGAAGCGATATGCGATCAGATATACGCAGACTGCGGCGATCACGATCCAGAGGGCACTGACACGCTCGCCGTGCGCGAGTGCGATCGTTCCGAACGAGAACGCGCCGAGCAGCGCGACCGCAATCCAGAGCAGGGTACTGGAAGCCCGATTCATGGCGTCTCCTGGTCTCCAATGTGTTTTTGAGTGGATGCAGCGCGACGGCTGCACCCGCGTGACGTCGATGCGTCGTGCCGCGACCTCGCAGAGGCCGCGGCGATGGGCCGTAGTATTCCGTGCGACGGGGGTGGCTTACAAGCGGATAATTACGTACGCGGATCTACGTAAAATTACGTAGATGCCCGGCGCGTGGGCAGCGTCGGGCCGCGATTGATCGCGACCGGCGAGCCACGTACAGTGTTCGCCTGCCTCCATTCCGGAACCGCCATGCCGATCGGATTTCAGAAGATGAACGCGAACGGCGATGACTTCGTCATCGTCGACCTGCGCGGCCAGAATCAGGACCAGGCGCACCGCATCGACCGTGACCTGGTGCGGCGCATGGGCCACCGGCGTTGCGGCATCGGCTTCAACCAGCTCGCGGTCGTGTCGGACTGCGACGATGCGGCGGCCCGCGTCGCGTTCTGGAACGCCGACGGCTCACCGCTCGACACCTGCGGCAGCGCGACACGCGGCGTCGCGTGGCAACTGATGCGGGAAACCGGCATGGCGTCGCTCATGCTACGAACCCGCCGCGGGTATCTCGTGTGCTCGAGGGAGGCGAACGGCCTGATCACCGTCGAGATGGGCAGGCCGCTCACCGGCTGGCGGGACGTGCCGGCCGCCGAGGCACTCGATACCCTCGCGCTGCCGCTGCCCGGTGCGCCGGCCGCCTGCAACATGGGCAATCCGCATTGCACGTTCTTCGTCGACGATCTCGGCGCGATCGATGTCGCGGCGCTCGGCCCGGCCATCGAAACGCATCCGCTGTTTCCGCAGAAAACCAACGTGCATTTCGTTCAGGTCATCGATCGCACGCACATTCGCCTGCGCATCTGGGAGCGCGGCGGCGGCGTGCCGCTCGGTTCGGGATCGTGTTCGTGCGGCGCGGTCGTCAACGGTATCCGGCGCGGGCTGCTGGATGCGTCGGTACGCGTCGCATGCGACGGCGGCGACGTGACGGTGCATTGGGATGGCACCGGCAGTGTGTTCCTGAGCGGGCCCGTGACGTTCGGGTTCAGCGGGGTGTGGTTGGGCGAGCAGATGCTCGATACCTGACGGCCCGGCCCAACGCGCGCGCCTCGCAGGCGCGCGGTCGGCCTCACCAGCCCGTGCGCATTGGGCGCCGGCCCGGGTAGAACAATGCTCGCTCAGTGCTTGTCGTCGACCTTCTTCGGCTTCGGCGGCGACGGTACCTTCGCGTACTGGAACGCAGGCGTCGCCTTCAGCGCGTCCTTCGTCGCGCCCGGCAGGTAGATGTTGCCGTTGCGTACGTCGAGCGACGCGATCGGCACCGCGACGTCATGCGCAGCCACGCCGAGGAAGCCGCCGGCCGACACGATCGCCGCCGACACCGAGCCGTCCGGCGCGACGATCAGGTCGCGCACGGTGCCGACTTTCTGGTTCGCGTCGTTGTACACGGTCTTGCCGAGCACACTCTTCTTCACGCTCCAGCCTTCGAGGAGTGCCTGCGATTGCTCGACGGTCACGCTCAGCGGCTGCGCGCCGGCAATCTGTGCATGCGCGCTGACGCTTGATGCGAGAACGGTTGCTGCGATGAGGGTTTTGTAGAACTTCATGTGCGTTGCACTCCGGTTCGGTTGTTGTTGATTCCGGGAGCGAAGCGACGCGGGTGCAACGGCTCACCGGTGAGCATCCGGCGCTTCGGCGGTCGCGTGGCGGCCGGCCGCGCCGCCACTGCGTGTGTGCGTGGCGGACTGGCATGGCCGGCCGCAGCGTGCAACACGGCTTCATGGTAGCGGCATTCGCCCGATCGTGCGTTCAGCGTGCAACGTGGCAGGCGGGGTGAGCCGGATCACGATCAATGATCGTGCAGATAGATGGGGGTGCGCGGCGCGGAAAAATGGCGCCGCGGCCCGTTGGTCAGGACAACCTCACGGACGCGCCCCCGATCTTCGCGGCGCATCGAACAACGCGGCGTCACGCATTCCGCGAGTACGTTCGCCGGTGCCGCACCGCGTCGGCCAGCACGTCGAGCACGGGCTCGGTTTGCGTCCAGCTCAGGCACGCATCGGTGATCGACACGCCGTACTTCAGCGGCACACCCGGCTTCAGGTCCTGGCGCCCGGCCTCGAGATGGCTCTCGACCATCACGCCGACGATCCGGTGCTCGCCCTGCGACAGTTGCCGCGCGAGATCCTGCGCGACGTCGATCTGCCGGTCGTGCGACTTGTTCGAGTTCGCGTGCGAGCAATCGACCATCACCTGCTCGCGCAAGCCGGCCTTGCGCAGCACCGCGCAGCACGCTTCCACGTGCTCGGCGTCGTAGTTCGGCCCGGTCTTGCCGCCGCGCAGGATCACGTGCGCGTCGTCGTTGCCGCGCGTCTCGAAGATCGCGGCCATCCCCATTTTCGTCATCCCCATGAACGCGTGGCTCGCGGCCGCGGCGACGATCGCGTCGGACGCGACCTGCACGCCGCCGTCGGTGCCGTTCTTGAAGCCGATCGGGCAGCTCAGGCCCGACGCGAGCTGGCGATGGCTCTGGCTCTCGGTCGTGCGCGCGCCGATCGCGCCCCACGCGATCAGGTCGGCGATGTACTGCGGGCTCAGCAGATCGAGGAATTCGGTCGACGCCGGCAGGCCCAGCGCGTTGATGTCAAGCAGCAGTTGCCGCGCGGCGCGCAGCCCTTCGTTGATGCGGAAGCTGCCGTCGAGGCGCGGATCGTTGATGTAGCCCTTCCAGCCGACCGTCGTGCGCGGCTTCTCGAAATAGACGCGCATCGTGATCAGCAGGTCGTCCTTCAGCGCATCGGCGGCAATCTTCAGACGGCGCGCGTAATCGAGCGCCTGGTCGTGATCGTGGATCGAGCACGGGCCGACGACGAGCAGCAGCCGGTCGTCGCGGCCGTGCAGGATGTCGCCGATCGCACGGCGCGTATCCTCGACGAGCGTCTGCGT
Source organism: Burkholderia puraquae (assembly GCF_002099195.1). Taxonomy (GTDB): domain Bacteria; phylum Pseudomonadota; class Gammaproteobacteria; order Burkholderiales; family Burkholderiaceae; genus Burkholderia; species Burkholderia puraquae. The sequence goes on from NZ_NBYX01000002.1 coordinate 175,206, forward strand.
GGCGGCCGGCACCGGCAGTTCGTCCAGCAGCAGCGCCGGCGAAATCAGCGGGCGCACGGCGCCGATGCGGACGTCGTCGATGCGCGTGGTGTCCTGCGTCGCGTCGGCGCTGCCTACCTCGCGATCGTGGGAAGGATTGTCGAGGTTCTGCATGGTGATTCTCCGGGGGACGTCTGGAATGTTGGGCAGGCTCGATTATGGCACCCGGGCGGGACGGCGGCGGGTTGCGGCAGGGGGACGGGCACGGCTGCATAGCCGCAGCGCGACGGCGATCAAAAGGCGAAAAGAAAAAAGGCGACCCGCGAAGGGTCGCCCTGCCACGTGCTCCATCACACGCGGCGTTGCGGCTAGTGCAGCGTCTCGGGCGCCAGCGAATTGCTCGGCAGCAGCGACGTCAGCCAGCAATTGCTCGGCGCGGCTTTCCCGTTGAAGCGGTCGTAGAGCCACGGCAGCATGCCGGCCACCCACGGCACGATCGCGCCCGCATGTTCGAGCGGATATTCGTTGTACGTCACCGGCGTGCCGCTGGCGCAGAACTTCTGCGCCAGCGCGCGCACGTCGTACGCGAGCATCACGCCGTCCCCCACCTGGGTGCTGAACGTGCCATCGAGCGCGCCCGCCGTGCCCTGGCCGATGAACATGGGGATCGTCGGCGATGCGGCCAGCCCGGCATTCACCTTGTTCGCATAGGTCACGTACGCGGGAATGCTGTTGATGTCGCTCGCGTATTGCGGCTTGAACAGCGTGCCCCAGTGCAGCCCCGTGTACCTCGGCAGGATGTACGCGAGCGACTGGCTCTGGATGTCCTTGAATACGGCGACGCCGGTATCGCTGAGATACGGCGTCAGGTCGAAGCCGTAGCCGCGCGACAGCCCGGCCAGCGCGGCCGCGGCCACGCCGCCCCAGACGATGCTGCCGTCGACGTAACGCAGGTTGTGCGCGGGATCGACCAGCACGCCGCCCTCCGCCGCGCCGACGAGCTGCTTGTTGATCTCGGGCGCATAGCTCGGTGCGAGTTGCGCGGCCCAATTCGTTGCGATCGCGCCGCCGGAATAGCCGATCATCGCCACCTTGCTCGACGGATTCAGGCCGGTCGACGGCGTATTGAGCGCCGCGCGGATCGAATCGAGCGTCGTCATCCCGTATTCGGGGCCGGCAGCGAAGTCGGCCGTCTGGCCTTCCGTATCGGGCACGATGACGTTGTAGCCCAGCAGCAGCAGCGTCGACAGCGGAATCGATTCCGCGCTGTACAGCAACGTGCCGACGTTGATGACCTTCGTGACATCGCGATCGCCGGCGATCACCTGCGACGGCTCGTCGTACGAGTTCAGCGAATCATAGGCCGACTGGTACGAGATGGCCTGGCCGTTGCCGACCTGGCTCCGGATCACGGACGTCACGTTGACGACCGGCTGGTTCAGCGCGTTATTGGTGCGATACAGCAACTGCTGCGCGGTCAGTGCTGTGGGGATGCCGGCCACGTGATAGGTGACGTTGCGCATCTTGAGCACCGTGCCTGGCGGAATCGACGCCAGCGGCGTGGCGCCGGTGTACGTGTAGAACGGGTCGGACACGGTCGGCGCGGCGGCGCTGGCCGGCGGTGCGGCGATGGCCAGCGCGGCAGACACGGCGGCCGCGGCCATCATGAAACGTCTGGAGGACATGGTTGGGGCCCCTGGGATAACCTGCTTTCATCGAAGGAAGTTCGGCGGCGTTGCAGACCATCGTGCGTGCCGCTTCAAAACCGTTTCCGAGCCATCGACTGTCTCCTGAGAATGAGTAATCAGGGCTGTTCCGAATCTTCAGTTTTAGTAGGAGTACAAACCGGATGAATTGAAGCACAACGCGCACGCACTCGATGGGCGTTTTCCATTGTTTGAAGGTAAACGTCTAAAACCGGCGCGGCGAGATGCGGGGCGCTCCGGCCATTCGGCCGACTGTCCGTGTTTTGCCGAAGTGCCGTACGATCACGGCTGTCCGGTACCGAAGGCCGCGTCGTGCGATGCCGGCCGCACCGCGCACCGCCTGCCTTTGACCGATCGTTCCCTGCCCAACCGACACGCCACGATGACCGTCTCCGAACTGCTCCGCGCCATCCGCCAACCGTATGCCGACCTGCTCGCGAAAGCAGCTGCGCAACCGGCCGTGATCGTCGAACCGGCCTACCGGCGCGCCGACGGTACGCTCGCCACCGAAGGGCCGCTCGCGTTGCCGTGCCGGGCCGACATCATCGCGACCGAAGGCGAATCGGGCGGCCAGCCGACGATGGTCGACTCCGCCACGCAACTGGAGTTCGAGCCGTTGGCATTCGACCTCGAAACGGCGGCCGTGTCGATTCGCCCGTTCGTGTGGGACTGGGCCGCGATCGAGGCCGACGGTCTCGACGAAGCCGCGGCGGCCGATGCGTTCAAGGCGTGGTTCTTCGCGTGGTTCGATGCTGACGACGAGAACACGCCGGCCGAGGACGGCCTGCATGGGATCGTTCACTACCTGTCGGAACCGGTTCGCACGGAACAGGGATGGCGCGTCAATGCGGATCTCGGTTCCGCACCCGAGACGGCCGTCGAGGATCTGCTGTTCAAGTTAGTCGATGCGGGCGCTACGCGGATCAGCATCGGTTGATGACGCTTCCTTTCTCACACGCGACCATGAAAAAAGTCTTCGCCACTGTGCTGCTCTGCCTGTCGCTACCGGCACTCGCCAAAGTGTCCACCGACGTGTACTGCTTCAAATCGGCTGGCGACAAACCCGTGCGCTTCGAAATGCGCACCTACTACGACGACGCCGTCGATTGGTCGGGTGGCATGGTCCGCTATGCGAAAGCGAAAGCGGCCCTGCCGCTGGCGGTCGAACACGTCGATGAGGAAGTGCTCGTCGAGGGCCGCCCGCACCAGTTCACGACGACCTGGGTCGAAATGGTCGACGGCAGGATCAATGGACGGTACGAGATGATGTCGCAAGGCGCGATGATCTATTCGATGACCTATACCAGCGCACGCACCGGCAAGAAGACCGCGTTCAGCAGAGCACTGGACATAGACGCCTCCGAACAAACCGGGTGCCGCTGGTGATGCGCCCGCTGCTCCGGATCACGTGGGTGCTGGCCGCGCTGCATGCGGGCTTCGCGAATGCCGCGCCACGCACGGTCTACGAAGGCACGCTGCAAGGCGCCGGCGCCGTCGTGATGGAACTCGACGATCGCCCGGCCGCGGACGGTTCGATCTCCGGCCGCTACTTCTATGCGCAGCACGGCATTGATATTCCGCTGCACGGCACGCCCGCGGAACTGGTCGAACCGCTCGTGCGAACGCAGTTGCCGGACGATGCGCACAATGCATCGGGGTTCCGCGAGCACGCCGATTTCGATCATGCTGCGGCCACCTGGCAGGGTACGCGGGACAAGGCCGGCTATCGCGGCCGCTGGACCGATGCGCGCTCCGGCAAGACGCGCGATTTCGCGTTGCGGCGCGTCGCCGAATACGATCCCGACGCGGTCGCGCCCGGCGCCGTCGAAGCGATCACCACCGTGTCCGGGGGGGGCGTCGGCAGCGGCATCGCGCGCAGCGCGGACATCGACATGCAGCACGCGCCTTATGCCACGCTGAAACTTGCCGGGCACGAACGGCCAGTGGGCCCCGAGATCGGCGATGGTACGGTCGCGTACCGGATGTGGAGCGACCCGCGCACTGTGCTCGCTTATCCGCGACTGAGTCGCCATCCCGATCCGGCCGTGATGACACGGGTCAACCATCTGCTGGAACAACGGCACTGGCAGATGAGTCTTGCGGCGCTCGAATGCGCATCGACGCGCTATACCGACGACGGGCCGGCAGCCGGGACGCTCGGCAGCTACGACGACGACGAGCACGTGACGGTCACGTGGCTGTCGCACGCGGCGTTGGGTATCGTGGAATCAGGCAGCCTCTTCTGCGGCGGCGCGTACCCGGACAATCACTACGATCCGGTCACGTTCGACCTGCTGCGAGGCGCGTACCTCGACTGGAATCGCGTGATCGACGCCACTACGACAGGAACGGACGGCGACCCGGCAACGAGCCCCGCGCTGGTGGGCTTCATTACGCGGTTGCGCGCTGCGGCCACACAGGGCACACGAGTGACGGATGGCGAAGGCAATTCGCTGTCGTGCGCCGACGTGCTCCCCGAGTATCTGGCGTTCGAACTCGATGCACCCGGCAAGCTGTCGTTCGCCGTCTCCGGCATCGGGCACGCGATGGGCGCTTGTCTCGGGCCGCAACTCGATGCGCCATTTTCGGCACTCGCACCGATCCTGAAACCGGGCGGTTCGCGCTATCTCGTACCAGGCGTCAAGCTGAAATAACGCGGCGGTGCGGGCGGTATCCGCATCGTGCCCCGGCCCGGCCGCATAGCGACGGAGCCGGGCGATGCGCACGCACCGCGGGCGCTTGTGTCAGGACGCGTCGCCTTGCGCATCGACATCGATGCCCAGTTCGCTGGCCATCCGCTGAACCAGCGCATTCAGCCGCGCCACTTCATCCGCGAGGCGCTTCTGTTCAGCCTTCAGCGCTTCGAATTCGGAAGGCGGCACGGAATCGGCGCCGCCGGCATCCGCGCTCGCGAAGTCAGCCAGGTTCACTTCACCGCACATCAGGTGCATCCAGCGGTTCTCGCGCGCGCCGGGCGCACGCGGCAGCCGGACGACGAGCGCCTGCGCGCGCGCCGCGAGTTCGTCGAGGAACGCCTCGACCGACGAGATATCCGCGAAGCCGTGCAGGCGTGCGCTGTTCAGGCGCAGTTCGGCGGCCGTCTGCGGGCCGCGCAGCAGCAGGATCGTCAACAATGCGATCGCCTGGCTCGGAATGCCGAGCACGCGGTTCACGTTGTGTTCGAAACGCGGCACGCGGCTGCTGCTGCCTTCCATCACGAGGCTGAGGTGCTTCAGCCCGTCGAGTGCGGCCGTGACCTCGTCCTCGCTGACATTCATCACCGGCGAGCGCGCGGTTTTCTGGTTGCAGCCTGCGGTCAGCGCATTCAGCGACAGCGGATAGGTGTCCGGCACCGTGTGCTGTTTCTCGACGAGCACACCGAGAATGCGGGCCTCGAGAGGCGTGAGTTCGCGAAGGGCGCGTGGCGTGGGCGTATCCGGCGTGGTGTTCATGAGTGGCGTCGCAGCGTGCAGCAGTGAAGGGAAACAGTCGCGGCCCGTCCGGCATCGCGCACGGGCGAGCCATATGATAGCTCGCGCCGCGCGGCCCGCCGCCGCGCGCCCTTGCCGCAGCCGGCTTTCGTCCAACGTATCGGCGAGCCGGTGCTGCGCGGCAAAGGCGGTCGCGCCGCGCCGCCGATTCCGCCCCCTTGCACGTGACGGCGTTTGCGCGACGCGCATGCGGGCGCTACGATATGCGTCACCCTGACGTCCGCGGCGCCGCGCGACAGCCTTCGCACGCCACATCACGCATCGCCCGTCCCGCACGCCATGCCGCCATGCATGCGCACCGCTCGTCGACGCCGCTCATCCGTTCACCCCTTCGAACCGTTCACCGCCATGACCGCATCCTCCTCCGCACCGCACGTGCGCGCCATCGTCACCGGACACACGCGCGGCCTCGGCGCGTCGCTCGCCGAACAACTGCTGCTCGAAGGCATCGCCGTGCTCGGCGTGTCGCGCAGCCGTCATCCGTCGCTTGCGTCGCAAGCCGGCGACCGTTTCGCCGAAATCGAACTCGACCTGTCGGATACGTCGGCCGTCGCGGCCTGGCTGGCCGGCGATACGCTGCGCCGCTTCGTCGACGGCGCGTCGATCGTGCTGCTGTTCAACAACGCGGGCATCGTCGATCCGATCGGCCCGTTCGCCGCGCAGGATCCGGCGATCGTCGCGCGCGCGGTCGGCGTGAACGTCGCGGCGCCGCTGATGCTGTCGGCCGCGCTCGCGCAGGCGGCATCGGCCACGACCGAATGCCGGATCCTGCACGTGTCGAGCGGCGCGGCACGCAACGCGTACGCGGGCTGGAGCGTCTACTGCGCGACCAAGGCCGCACTCGATCACCATGCGCGCGCGGTCGCGCTCGACGCGAACCGCGCGCTGCGCATCTGCAGCGTCGCGCCGGGCGTCGTCGATACGGGCATGCAGGCGACCATCCGCTCGACCCGCGAAGACAACTTCCCGATGCGCGAGAAATTCGACCAGTTGAAGTCGAGCGGCGCGCTCGCGACGCCCGAGGCGGCCGCGCGACAGCTGATCGGCTATGCGCTGAGCGATGCGTTCGCCGCCGAGCCGACGGCCGACGTGCGGGAACTGCCGAGCCGCTAAGCCGCGCGGCCCGTCAACGCCCTTCGAGCCGCTTCGTCCAGTCTTCGACCTGCCGCTCCGTCCGGCGCTTTTCCAGCATCTTGCGCCAGCCGGGCGGTAGTATCGGGACGTCGCACGGCGCATCGAGCGTGCCCCCAGCCACAAGCGCGCACCGGCCAGCTGCTTGTCGATCGCGCTCGCGTGCGGCGTGCCGGCCAGCGGTCGGCTCGTACCGACCCGCACCGCGCCGACCGCGGCCGAGATCGCCGGCCGTGCCGCATCGCTCATGTCGTCACACCGTCGGGCAGTGCCGCGAGCAGGCGTTCGAGTTCGCGCGTGCGCGCGTCGCCGAGCGGCATCAGCGGCTTCCTCGGCTCGCCGGCGTCGAAGCCGCGCAGGCGCAACCCGGCCTTCACGGTCACCGGCAACCCGCCGTTGACGATGAACTGCAGCAGCGGCAGCTGCGCATGAAAGACCGACCTGGCGCGCGCCAGATCACCCGCGTGCATCGCGTCGAACAGCGCCAGCGGCAACGCCGCATTCAGGTTCGGCGCGGCCGTGCACCATCCGGCCGCGCCCGCCGCAAGCGCGGCGAGCGCCATCGGATTGCTGCCGTTGTAGAACGGGATCGCGCCATCGCTCAGCTGCGCGAGCCGGTGCATCCGCCCGATGTCGCCCGTGCTCTCCTTCACCATCGTCACGTTGTCGACGGTCCGGCAGATCGTCGCGATCAGGTCGGGCGACATGTCGACACCGCTCGTCGCGGGGTTGTTGTACAGCATGATCGGGATGCCGACGGCGTCGCCGATCGCGCGATAGTGCGCGACGATCTCGTCGTTGCCGAGCTTCCAGTACGACACCGGCAGCACCATCACCGCATCGGCGCCGGCCTGCTCGGCGAAGCGCGCGCGGCGCACCGCGCCCGCCGTGGTGAGATCGGAAATGCCGACGACGGTCGGCACGCGCCGCCGCACCGCGCGAATCGACGCGGTGGCGACCGCCTCCCATTCGGCATCGGACAGGTACGCGCTCTCGCCGGTACTGCCCAGCGGCGCGATCGCGTGGACGCCGTCGGCAATCAGGCGTTCAATCAGCGCATCGAGCGCGCTCAGGTCGACACCACCGTCGGCGGAGAACGGCGTCACCGGGTAGGCAATGATGCCTTTCAGCAGGATGGACACGATAGGTATTCCTCAGTAATGGTCGGATAGGGAAGCGACGAATCGCCCGCTCATGCGACGCAGTCCTGGTGCGTACGCAAGGCCCTGCGTGCGTAGTAGTCGAACGTCACGGCATCGCGCTTCGGCTTCGAAATCCAGTCGTGCGCCTCGCGCGCCAGCGCCGGCGGCACCGGCTTGATCTCGCCGGCCGACATCGCGAGCAGTTGCAGCTTCGCGGCCCGCTCGATCAGCAGCGCGAGAATGCACGCTTCCTCGATCGTCTTGCCCACCACGAGCTGGCCATGGTGCGACAGCAGGATCGCGCGCTTGCTGCCGAGCGCCTTCGAGATGATCTCGCCCTCCTCGTTGCCGACCGGCACGCCGGGCCAGTCCTTCAGGAACGCACAATCGTCGTACAGCGGGCAGGTATCCATGTGCGACACGACGAGCGGCTGCTCGAGCATCGACAGCGCCGCGACATGCGCCGGATGCGTATGGATGATGCAGTTCACGTCCGGGCGCTCGCGGTAGATCCACGTGTGGAACCGGTTGGCCGGATTCGGGATGCCTGCGCCGTCGACAACGTCGAGATCCTCGTTGACGCGCAGCAGGTTCGCGGCCGAGATCTCGTCGAAACCGAGCCCGAGCCGCTGCGTGTAGTAGGTGCCGGCGTCGCCCGCGCGGCAGGTGATCTGCCCGGCCAGGCCGGAATCGTGACCGGCGTCGAACAGGATCCGGCACGTGAGCGCGAGCTTCTGCCGCGCGGACCAGCCGCTGTCGCCCACCTCGCTGTCAAGACGCCGCTCCGCCAGCGCGACCAGCGCCGCCTTCGTCAGATTCAGCGTTTCCGCCATGTTCACCTCCTGAATGGATCGGGTCGGCCGGGCCGTCCGCAGCCGTTTCCCCGCGAAACATGACACACAATACACCACAGGACACTTTGTGTCATGCGTTACAATCGGTTTTTCGAAGGACACCCGGCGCCCCATGACGATTCGCCTGAAGCTGCTCAGAAAACAGAAGGGCTGGACGCTCGACGTGCTGGCCGACGAGACGGGCCTCACCAAGAGCTACCTGTCGAAAGTCGAGCGCGGCCTGAGCGTGCCGTCGATCGCGGTTGCGCTGAAGCTGTCGAAGGCACTGAATATCGACGTCGAGCAGTTGTTCTCGGAAAGCCACAACCGCGAGCTGATCACGGTCACGCGCGCCGGCGAGCGCACGGCGATGGGCGCAGCGGCCGACCGCCAGGCACACCGCTTCGAAAGCATCGCGGCCAGCGTCGCACCGAAGAAGATGCTGCCGTTCGTCGTGCATCCGCCGCACGAGTTCGTCGCGTCGACGTTCCGCGAACACGAAGGCGAGGAATTCCTGTTCGTTCACAAGGGTCGCGTCGAAATCGAATTTCCGAACGAGACGGTGCAACTCAAGGCCGGCGATTCAGTCTATTTCAACGCACTCATCCCGCACCGCACGCGCAGCCTCGGCGCCGCGCAGGCGGAGATCCTTGTCGTCGTCAGTCACGACGACTAGCATCGTCACTTCTTCGCGCAAGGATCCCCGATGGTCACGAAGGCCACCGCACCGTTCCAGCAGATCAAGACGCTCGTTCGCCAGAACGTCGAATCGGGCGACTGGCGCCCCGGCGATCGCATCCCGTCCGAACTCGATCTCGCCGCGCAATTCGGCGTCGCGCGCATGACGGTCAACCGCGCGCTGCGCGAGCTGACCGAGGAAGGCGTGCTGAAGCGCGTCGCGGGCGTCGGCACCTTCGTCGCCGAGGTGAAGCCGCAGTCGAACCTGCTGATGATCGCGCACATCCGCGACGAAATCCGGGCGCGCGGGCACGAATACCGCTGCCGCGTGCTGAACCAGTCGAGCGAACCCGCGTCGTTCGACGTCGCGGCCGCGTTCGGCCTGCCGGTCAATACGCCGGTCTTTCACGTGGTGTGCGTGCACGAGGAAAACGGGCGCCCGATCCAGCTCGAGGATCGCTACGTGAATCCGGCCGCCGCGCCCGGCTTCATCGACCAGGATTTCCAGGTCGAACCGCCATCCGAATACCTGTACAACAACGTGTCGCACGACGAACTGGAGATCGAGCACGTGGTCGATGCGTCGCTGCCGACCGGCGAACAGGCGCGGCTGCTCGACATGCGTGCCGACGAGCCGTGCCTCACGCTCACGCGCCGCACCTGGACGAACGGGCTGCCCGTCACGTTCGTGCACTTCCTGCATCCGGGCAACCGCTACCGGCTCGGCTCGCGCTTCAAGCCGGGCGCCGGACGCCACCCGACCTGATCCTTCATCCACGCACACGAGCGCGGCGGCCGATTCGTCAGGAAACGGCCGCCGCGTCCGTCATGCACGCCCGGCAACGTCAGATCGCGCCGGCCTGCCCCGCGCCACGCGACCACACGACCGGAAACAGCGGGTGATCGAGCGGCGCGCCGTCGGGCAGCTGCGCCGCGAGCTCGGGGAAATCGGGCGACGTCTTCCAGCGGCGCGGCGCGTGGCGGACATCGTCGCCGACGAAGCGGATCGAGAACGCGCGCCGCCGGTTCTGCGTCCCGCCCGACGCGTGGAGCGTGAGCATCCGGAAGCACACCATGTCGCCAGGCTCGAGCGCCCAGTGGCGGATCGGGAAGGCCGCGCGATCCGCTTCGATGTCGGGCAGGTCCGCCAGGCTGCCTTCCGGAAACCACTTCGCTTCCTTGTCCATGAACGTGCGCGGCATCAGCCACGGCCCGCGATGCGAGCCCGCGACGAATTCCAGCGTCGATTCCAGCGGCACCGGATCGACCGGAATCCACATGCTGACGTTGTCGTCGCCCTCGATGTTGTAGTACGGCTGGTCCTGGTGCCACGGCGTGCGCTGCCGCGTGCCGGGCTCCTTCACGAGCAGGTGGTCGTGATGCAGCCGCACGCTGTCGGTGCCCATCAGCGCGGCGGCCACCGACGGCGCCGGCGAGCGCACGATGAAGTCGCGATACGCGTCGTTGTGCTGCCAGTTGCAGAAATCCTCGAAGAACCAGCCCGGATCGTCGGGCCGGCTCGCGACTTTCGCGCGCGCGCTCGGCTGCGCGAGATTCGCGTCGATGCCGGCGCGCAGCGCGGCGACTTCGTCGGGCGAGAAGATGCCCTTGATGCAGACCGCGCCTTCCTCGCGGAACGCGGCGATCAGCTCGGGCGTCACGGCTTGCGCGACGCGATCCTGGATACTCGTCATGGTGTGCCTGTCGATTGAATGGATCACGGAATCACGGTGCGGACGTCAGCTGCTGTTTCGCGCCGTAGATGTCGAAGTCGAAATACTTCGCGGCGATCTTCTGGTACGTGCCGTTTGCGCGGATCGCAACGATCGCGTCGTTCAGCCGCTTCTTCATCGCGTCGTCGCCCTTGCGCACGCCCATCGCGACGCCGTAGCCGGTGATCCGCACGTCGGTCACGTCGGGGCCCGCGAACGCGTAGCCCTTGCCGCGCGGCGTCTTCAGGAACGAGTAGCCGGCCTGCGTCTTGTCCTGGAACGTCGCGTCGAGGCGGCCGTTGACGAGATCCTGGTACACCTGGTCCTGGTTCTGGTACGAGACGATCGTCACGCCCTTGGTCGCCCATTCGGCCTTCGCGTAGGCCTCCTGCGTCGTGCCCTGGTCGATCCCGATGCGCTTGCCCGCGAGCGACGCGGCGGTTGGCAGCAGCGTCGAGCCGACCGGCGCGACGAGCGCGCCCGGCGACGCATACAGCTTGTTCGAGAAGTCGATCTGCTTGAGGCGCTCGTCGGTGGCCGTCATCGCGGACATGATCACGTCGAACTTGCGAGCGCGCAGCGCCGGAATCATCCCGTCGAAGCCCTGCTCGACCCACACGCACTTCGCATGCAGCTGCTCGCAGATCGCATTGCGCAGGTCGATGTCGAAACCGGCGAGCGAGCCGTCGGGCTGCTTCGCTTCGAATGGCGGATACGTGGGGTCGATGCCCCAGCGGATCGTCGACGTGTCCTGCGCGAACGACACGAGCGGCGCGAACGCCAGCGCGGTAACGAGGAGCTTTGCAGTGCGGTTCATGGCGGGTCCTTGAAGGTCTCGACGCGGCGGGCGAACGCCGGCGTCCGGTGGGGGCGGTGCGCCGGCATGCCCGGCGCGGTACGCGAAAAGACTGGGACTTCGATGAAACTGCGATGCAGTCTAGACCGCTTAATTTTTGAGCGCAAGCGGGGGAAACGGGGGCGGGGTGGATGGAGGTCGGGCCGGGGCTCGAATCGGGAAGGATGCGTGGGGTGGTACTTGCAAAATGACCATCTGGCGGGGTTTTCAGGCCATTTTTAGGTGTTTTCCATGCGAGACGCGCGCCCGCCACGGGATGTGTTTTTCCGGATATCTATGGGATCACTATGGCTATCCAGGTGATCCCGGCACGATCTCGCCCAATGCTTTTCCAGTGGTGTGGCCGATGCACCCTATACAACGATGGCATTCCCCAAGGACGTGAATCAACCTGCGCGCCGCGCTCGAGCAGCGTGCGCGCTTCCGCCCGCATCGCCGCGATCGGCCGCGCTGCGCAGCCGGCCTTCGAGCGCGCCGCCGTCGGCGGCAGCCATGGCCGACGTGAGCGTGGTCAACGCAAACGAGCCGATGATCGCGATCCGTTTGAAAAACATCCCGTCTCCTCCTTGCTCGCCGCGCGCGCCGATGCGCGGCCGATGCGATGCGTCAGGCACCCCCGTGGCGCCGCGCAATGCCGCGCCGGGTCCGGCGAAACCGCGATTGCCCGCAGCGTCCGGCCATGTTAAAAATCGTCGCACGCATTTGGAAATGAAATGTTCTAATCCGAAAAAGTGCAGAAATGAATAGACCCCTGTTCGACCTCGACCTGCTGCGCGCGCTCGTGATGGTCGCCGACTGCGGCAGCTTCACGACGGCCTCGGCGCGCCTGCATTCGACGCAGTCGACGGTCAGCCAGAAGGTGCGCCGGCTCGAGGAAATCGCCGGGCACCGCCTGCTCGACCGCGGCACGCGCGACGTGCGGCCGACCGACGCGGGCGTGACGGTGCTCAGCTATGCGCGGCGCATGATCGCGCTGAACGACGAGATGCTGGAAGCGCTGTCGGGCGCCACGGTCGCGCTGACGATCCGGCTCGGCGTGCCCGACGATTTCGCGGCGGGCCGCACGACGCATGCGCTCGCGGCATTCAAGCGCGCGCATCCGCAGGTGAAGCTCGAAGTGATGTGCGGGCTGAGCCGCGACATCAGCGCCGCGTACGACCGCGGCGAGCTCGACCTCGTGCTGATCAAGCAGCGCCGCGACAGCCGCGAAGCCGTCGTGCGCTGGCCCGAGAAGCTGCGCTGGATCGACAGCGCGAAGCATCCGTCGATCGATCTCGACCCGGTGCCGATCGTCGTCTTCCCGCCGCGCGGGCTGTATCGCGACGACATGATCAAGGCGATCGAGGAGCGCGGCCGCCGCTGGCGGATCAGCTTCACGACGTCGAGCCTGAGCGGCATCCAGGCCGCGGTCGCGGACGGGCTCGGCATCAGCGTGCTCCCGGCGCGCGTGGTGACGGACGAGCACGTCGTGCTGACCGCGAAGCAGGGTTTCGCGCCGATCGAGCACATGGACATCGCGATCCTGCACCGGCCGACGGCCGACCCGATGGTCAGCGAGCTGACGAAGGCGCTCGCGACGATGCTGGAGCTCGAGGAGTAGCAAGCAGGCCGAATGCGGCGGCAACATGAAGAACGCCGAGGCGCTGCCGGCATGGCCGATGCAACGAGATCGCGGGCGCATCGACACGCCGCGCACGGCACCCGTCAGAACATCGTGTTCCCGTTCGCCGCCTGCTCGGGCACGGGTTGATTGACGTCCCAGTGCTCGACGATCTTGCCGTTCTCGAGCCGGAAGATGTCCATGATCGCGCTGCCGCGCGTGCCGGGTTCGCGCACCGCATGCACGTGCAGGATCACGTAGTCGCCGTCGACGAACGAGCGCTTGATCTCGCTGTGCGACTGCGGATACTTGTCGCGCAGGAACGCGACGAACTTGCGGAAGCCATCGCGGCCATCGGCCGCATTCGGGTTGTGCTGCACGTAGCGATCGCCAACGTACGCGAGCGCGGCGTCCGCATCTTTCTCGTTCAGGCCTTTTTCGTAGAACGCGAGCACCGTCCGCCGGTTGGCTTCCTGCTGCGCGTCGATCGGCCCTGCCGCTGCCGCGTGCGCGGCCGTCACGGCGAACAGGGCCGCTGCCATCCATCGTGCGGCCCGTGCCGCTGTCGTGCGTCGCATCGTCGTCTCCCGGAAGATCCGGCTGAAAACCCGATCATACCGGGGCGACGCTGCGCTCACGCTTCACTCAGGCCAGCGCACCGTTGCGCGCAACGATCTTCCCCGACGACACGACAAGCCGCCGCACCGGCCGCGCGACGACGGCCTCGGCGAACGTCAGCGCATCGACCAGCACGACGTCCGCACGGCTGCCCGGTTGCAGCCCGTATTCGCCGAAGCCGCAACCGCGCGCCGCGCTGTGCGTCACGCAGTCGAGCGCGACTTCGAGTGCATCGTCGCGGCGGAAATCGTTGCGCATGCCGATCAGCATCGCGCGCTCGAGCATGTCGGGCGACCCGTACGGCGTCCACGTATCGCGCACGCCGTCGTTGCCGCCGATGACCGTCACGCCCGCCGCGCGGCACGCGGCCACCGGCGGCACGGGCACCGCCGCCGGCGCGGTCGTGACGAGCCCGACGCCGAGTTCGGCCATCCGCGCGAGCAGCGCATCGCGCTCGCGTTCGGCGATCTCGCCGAGACAGAATCCGTGGCTGATCGTGACCTTGCCCTGCATGCCATGCGCGGCCGTGCGCTGCAGGATCAGGTCGAGCGAATACGCACCCATCGATCCGCGCTCGTGCAGGTGGAGATCGAGCCCGCGGCCGTGGCGCTCGGCGAGCGCGAACAGCACGTCCACCGCCTCGACCGGATCGCCTTCGATCGCGCACGGGTCGAGCCCGCCGAGCAGATCGGCACCGGCGGCGAGCGCGTCGGACAGCAGTGCGTCGGTGCCCGGCCGCTTGAGCACGCCCGATTGCGGAAACGCGACGATCTGGATCTCGACCTGCCCGCGCAGCGTCTCGCGCGTCGCGAGCACGCCGTGCAGATGCCGCAGCCCGGCTTCGGTATCGATGTCGACGTGCGTGCGGATGCGCGTCGTGCCGGCCGCGAGGAACGCGCGCGCCAGCGCGAGCGACGCGGCGCCGGCGTCATGGCCGCTCGTCGCACGATAGTGGCGCTCGTTCTCGATCCGGTCGACGAGGCGCGGCCCAACCTGGTTGCGATACCACGGCATTCCCCAGTGCGTCTTGTCGAGGTGCGTGTGGCCTTCGACGAGACCGGGCAGCGCGAGCGCGCCGGCACCGTCCTCGATCGCGCAGCCGGCAGGCGCGTCGAGCGACGGGCCGACGCGCGCGATGCGATCGCCTTCGATCAGGATGTCGAGCGCGGCGTCGGCACTCGGGCGGACGTTGCGGATCAGCAGGTTCGTCATGTCGGTTCCGGTGGGGGCGGTCAGGGCAGTCAGTGCGAAGGGAGCACGGCGCGTGCCGTGCCGCCGGTCAGGTCGGTCAGCGCGTGAAGCGCAGCGCGGGAGCGAACGGCGCGCCCGTGTCGCTTTCGCCGCGGCGGAACACCCAGCGCTCGGCCGGCACGCCGGCGACGGCCGCCGCCGCATTCGGCGCACGCACCGCGACGAACGTCGCATCGCAGCCGACCGCGATTCCATAGTTGTCCTTGCCGATCACGCGCGCGCCGGCGTGCGTCGCCATGTCCAGCGCGATGCCGAGTGCCTCGTCAGTGTAGAAACCCGACCGATAGCCGACCATCATCGCGCGCTGCAGCATGTCGCCGTTGCCGTATGGCCACCATGCGTCGCGAATGTTGTCGTTGCCCGCGAACACGTGCACGCCCGCGTCGCGCAGCGGCTGTACCGGCGGAAACGCGCAGTCGCCCGGCGCATTCGTCAGGATCGACACGCCGGCTTCGGCCAGCGCCGCCGCGGTGCGCCGCACGTCGTCATCGCTCACCTGGCCGAGCGCGTACGCATGGCTCACGTTCACGCGGCCGCCGAGCCCCGCCGCGCGCGTGCGCGCCGCGATCCGCAGCAACTGCGCGATGCCCGTTTCACCCGGTTCGTGCAGGTGGATGTCGATCTTCGCGCCGCGCTTCTCGGCGATGCCGAACACGATGTCGAGCTGGCCGTCCGCATCGCCGTCGAGCGTCGTCGGGTCGATCCCGCCAACCACGTCCGCGCCTTCGCGCACGGCTGCATCGAGGATCTCCGCGGTGCCGGGGCTCGTGACGACGCCGGCCTGCGGAAACGCGACCAATTCGATATCGACGATGCCGCGCCATTGCTCGCGCGCGGCCATCACGGCGTGCAGGTTCGACAGGCCCGTCGTCGCATCGACGTCGACATGGCTGCGCATCGCGACCGTGCCGAATGCGGCGGCCTGCGCGATCAGCGCATTCGCGCGTTCGACGATCGGCGGCGCGGCGGCGAGCTGGCGCTTCTCGACCGCGAGCCGCTCGCGCAGCGTGCCGACCGGTTCGTGCGGCACCCAGCGATCGCCGACGAAGCTCTTGTCGAGATGGATGTGGCCGTCGACGAAGCCGGGCAGCACGACGCGGCCGTCGAGGTCGATCGTTTCCGCGCCGGGCGCGGCGGCGCAATCGGCGCCGATCGCGGTAAAGCGGCCGTCACGGACGACGAGGTTGATGGGCTGGCCGCCGGCGTCGACGGCGTTGATGAAGATACGATCGGTCATGGCTCGGAATGTGGGGCGGTCGCGGCACGTCGCCGGCGCGGACAGGGGAAGGCACCGCAGCCGGCACGGCGCGACCGTTGGCAGGGAATCCGGCCACGATATCGGACGCCGCAGCCCGAGGCCAATTAAATGTCGCGATGCCACGCATTCGATTTCGCGATGCGCGGCGTGCGTGCGCGCCGGGCCTGGCGCGGCGATGGGGCGGGATCGCGGTGAAGACCGCGGAAAAACCGATGGCCGCGCAGCGTCGGCATCACCGGAAAGCGGGCGTCCGGAGGCTGCCTCGCGCCCTCGCCAGGCGTCGCTTCAGCGCGCCGCCCGGGCGGCGATTTACGCGGCAACAGACTTTACACGTTGTTACCCGGCCGCACCGGACGCGCCTTCGGCCATTCCTTATACTCACGCCGAGTTCGCCACCCGTCCCGGATTTCGTCGGCGAACCCGATGCCGATGCAGGAAACATCATGATGCGCATGCCTTCCACGAAGACCGTTCTGTTCGCCTCGCTCGTCGCCGTCGCGGCGCTTCCGCTGACCGCCTGCGTCGCGCCGGGTTACTACGGCGCGCAGCCGGGATATCCGCAGCAACAGCAATACGCCACGCCCGGCTACGCGCAGCCTGCGTATTCGCAACCCGGCTACGTGCAGCAGCAACAGCCGTATCCGAACCAGGCGCCGCAGCCGTACGATCAGTACGGCAATCAGCAGCAATACGGGTCGCAGCCGTATGACCAGTATGGCAATCAGCAGCAATACGGCAATGGATACGGCACGCAGTACGGCACGGTCTCGAATATCCAGCCGGTCAACGGTTCGGTCGGCCCGTCGGGTGTCGCCGGCACCGTCGTCGGCGCGCTGGTCGGCGGCCTGGTGGGCAACCAGTTCGGCCGCGGTCACGGCCGCGATGCGGCGACCGTGATCGGCGCGCTCGGCGGTGCGGTGGCCGGCAACCAGATCGGCCAGCAGATGGGCGCCGCGCAAGGCCCGAGCAGCTACCGGATCGACGTGCAGGTCAGCGACGGCACGATGCGCTCGTTCGACGTGCAGTCGCCGGGTAACCTGCGGCCAGGCGATCGCGTGCAGATCAACGGCAATCAGCTGGCGCGGTATTGATTCCGATCCGGCGCGCCTGACCCGATCGGGCACACCTTCGCGCGTGTGACGTCGGGCGTTGATCCGGCGCGACAGCGCGCCTGCTTCGCTTCACCCTCAATCTTCGTACCGGCGCGGCGCGCATGACGCGCCGCCGACACTGCCACAACGCCTTCGCACCGTCGGCCATCTCGAGCGCGCTCCGCCACACGACCGCTCCGCCGCACCACCGGCCGCGAGCCGGTGCATGAGCATCGCACACGCTTTGCGCCGAGCCCGACACGCGTCGACCGCGCGGCCGCCTGCAGGTGCCGCGAGCGCCGGTAGATGATCGCCATCAACGCCATCAACGCAGCGCCCGCATACAGCGACCCGCGCGTCGACGGATCGACGCCGAGCGTCGCGAACACGGGACAGATCCACGACGTGACCGACGCGTACGGCATGCGGAATGCCACCGTCTCGCCGCACGCGCCGGCGCGATGACGCCGTCGTTCACGCCGGCCGGCCAGCAGATGGTCTGCGACACGCCGATCTATGCTTACGGGATGCTCGCGAACGACCTGACCGGCAAGCGGACGGTGCCCGTGCGCGGAAGGATTCATGCGCGCAAGCTGTCGGATTTCGCCGGCTACATCCGGCACAGCGGCGAGGAGTTCGTGTTCGTGCCGAACGGCGAGCTGGAGCTGCGCTTCGAGAATGGCCATCCGTACCGGCTCGGCGCTGGCGACGGCCTGTATTTCGGCAGCGCGGTCGGCACATGTACCTGAGCCTCGGCGACACCGATGCCGAGGTGCTCGCATGCTGCGTCGACAGCGTTGCGCAGCGGCCGCGCGACGCGATCTGAAAGCACGAACGCGGCGGTGTCGAACGCCGCCACGCGGCATCCGGATTCCTATTACGATACAGACGATGCATCCTGCGGCCGCAACGGCCCGCGCCGGCATGCACGCCTCTCAACCGGAACGCCCCCGATGACGATCACGACCCGCCTGCTCGATGCGGCCGACGCCGCCCGTTTCCAGACCCTTCGCCTGCGTGCGGTCGACACCGCGCCCACCTCTTTCCTGCCGACGCTCGACGAAGAATCGCAGGTGCCGGTCGACGAATTCGCGACGCGCATCACGCCGACCCGCGAGCGTGCGGTGTTCGGCGCGTTCGACGGCGACACGCTCGTCGGCATCACCGGCGTGCGCCGCGATGCGCGCGTGAAGATCGCGCACAAGGCAACGATCTGGGGCGTGTTCGTCGATCCCGCGTATCGCGGGCAGGGCATCGCGCAGACGCTGCTCGAAAGCGCGACCGCGCATGCGGCGCAGGCATGGCAATGCAAGCAGCTGATGCTGTGCGTGAACGAGGTCAACACAACCGCGGAGCGGCTGTATGCGTCGCAGGGGTTCGTCCGGTTCGGCACGGAACCGCGCTCGATGTTCTTCGATGGCCGCTTCTACGACGAGCACCACATGGTCAAGACGCTGGCGTAACGCGGTACGGCGGCGAACGGGCATCGTGAGACGCAGCCAGATGCGTCCTTGTGCCCGCTTCGTCCGCACCCGCCTCGACGCCAACGATGTGAGCACCCACCAACTTTCCATGCGATAAACTGGCCGGGCCGATCCGCGCCGGTTTATGCGCAAAAACTTTTAAAAAAATTTCTGCGCCTTGGCCCTGCCCAACGCTGTCGCGCCCACGCCAGCCCGCCTCCGTCATTCCGCCCCTGTTCATCCCCCCGGCGCCCGCGCTATCGTTTCCGTACGTTCACAGCCCAGGAGCTACCTTTGCCTTCCCGCCACGGAGTCGACCTCATCCGCGCCCGCGTGCTGTTCGATCGCGAGCGCCGCGCGTTCACCGAAGCCATGCCGATCTCCCGTGCACTATCCGCGGAAGCGTCCGAGCATCTGCTGTTCGGCGTGCCGTTGCACTGGATGCAGGACTGGTCGACGCCGTTCTCGCTGTATGTGAAGGAGGCGCGCGGCGCGACGTTCACCGACGTCGACGGCCATCGCTATGTGGACTTCTGCCTCGGCGACACCGGCGCGATGTTCGGCCACGCGCCCGAACCGGTCGCACGCGCGCTTGTCGAGCAGGCCACGCGCGGCTACACGACGATGCTGCCGAGCGAGGACGCCGCGTGGGTGTCACGCGAACTCGCGCGCCGCTTCAGGCTGCCGGTCTGGCAGTTCGCGCTGAGCGCGAGCGACGCGAACCGCTTCGTGCTGCGCTGGGCGCGCGCGGCCACCGGCCGCAGCACGATCGTGGTGTTCAACGGCTGCTACCACGGTACGGTCGACGACGTGTTCGTCGATCTCGTCGATGGCCGCCCCGTGCAGCGCGACAGCCTGCTCGGGCAGTCGTACGACCTGCTCGCGAACACGCGCGTCGTCGAATTCAACGACCTCGCTGCGCTCGAAGCGGCGCTGAAAGGCGGCGATGTCGCCTGCGTGCTCGCCGAGCCCGCGATGACGAACATCGGGATGGTGCTGCCCGATCCGGGCTTCTGGGAGGCGGCACGCGAGCTGACGCGCCGCTACGGCACGCTGCTCGTGATCGACGAAACGCACACGATCAGCAGCGGCCCGGGCGGCTACGCGGTCGCGCACGATCTTGAACCGGACATGCTGGTGGTCGGCAAGCCGATCGCGGGCGGCGTGCCGTGCGCGGTGTACGGTTTCAGCGCGGAATTCGCCGAACGCGCGAAGCAGGCGAAGCTGAACGCGCCGCCCGGCCATTCGGGGATCGGCACGACGCTCACCGCGAACATGCTCGCGATGCGAGCGACGCGCGCGACGCTCGCCGAAGTCGCGACCGATGCGGCCTATGCGCACATGTTCGAACTCGCCGCGCGGCTGGCGGCGGGGCTCGAACAGGCGATCTCGAAGCACGGGCTGCCGTGGTGCGTGACGCGCATCGGCGCACGCACCGAGTTTCAATTCGCGCCCGTGCCGCCGCGCAACGGCACGCTCGCCGGCGCCCAGCTCGACAGCGAGCTCGAACACATCGTGCACCTGTACCTGCTGAACCGCGGCGTGTTGATCACGCCGTTCCACAACATGATGCTCGTGTGTCCGCAAACGACGGCCGACGATGTCGACCGGCTCGTCGCGCAATTCGACGCGTGCCTCGGCGAACTGGTCTGATGCCGTGACGTTCGCGGCGGGATGCACATCGCTCGAGTGCGGCCGCGTCGCACTGCCTGCGCCGCCGCTCGTGTCGCTTGACGGTGAAACAGGCCGCCGCACGGCGAGCCGTTTCCCGTCGCAGGCGAATCGTGCAACGACGCGCTACGCCGCCTTCAACGCCAGCCGCGCCACTTCCGCGAAATACCGCGCCCCCACCGGCAGGATCTCGTCGTTGAAGTCGTAGCCCGCGTTGTGCAGCGGCACGCCGCCGCGACCGGCCGCGTCGCCGTTGCCGATAAACACGAAATTGCCGGGCACGGCCTGCAGGAACGCACCGAAATCCTCCGAGATCATCATCGGCTGCACGTCGGCGTTCACCGCATCCGCACCCGCGACCTGCGCAGCAGCTTGCACGGCCGTGCCGACCCATTCCGGCGAATTCACCGTCGGTGCGAACTCGTGCGTGTAGTCGAACGTGCAGGTCGCGCCGTGCGTGCGGCAGATCCCTTCGCTGATCTCGCGCATCCGCGTTGCCAGCAGCGCCTGCACGTCGCGCGAATAGCTGCGCGTGTCGCCCTTGATCGTCACGGTCGACGGCAGCACGTTGCGCAGCCCGTCGGTAATGAACTCCGTGCACGAGATCACCGCCTGCTGGCCCGGATCGAGATTGCGCGACACGATCGTCTGCAGCGCGAGCACGACCTGCGCGCCGATCACGATCGGATCGATGCCCATGTGCGGGCGCGCCGCATGCGTGCCGCGCCCGTCGATCCGGATCACGAAGTTATCCTCGCTCGCCATGATGCCGCCGGCGCGCGTCGAGAACGTGCCCGCGCGCATCCCCGGCATGTTGTGCGCGCCGAAGATCGCATCGACCGGGAAGCGCTCGAACAGCCCGTCGGCCATCATCGCCTTCGCGCCGCGGCCATGCTCCTCGGCCGGCTGGAAAATGAAGCGCACGGTCCCGTCGAAATCCTTGCGCTCGGCCAGCAGCTGCGCGGCACCGAGCACCATCGACATGTGGCCATCGTGCCCGCACGCATGCATCTTGCCGGGCGTGCGCGATGCATGCTCGCGGCCCGGCGCATGCTCGGCGATGTTCAGTGCGTCCATGTCCGCGCGGATGCCGATCGCGCGCTTGCCGGTACCGGCCGTCAGGTTCGCGACGAGCCCCGTGCCGCCGATCCCGCGATGCACGTCGAGGCCGAGCGTCGTCAGGATGCGCGCGACGTAATCCGACGTGTTCACCTCCTCGAATCCCGTCTCCGGATGCTGGTGCAGATGGCGGCGCCAGGTCTTCAGTTGTCCCTGCAGCGTGCTTTCTTCGGTTGCGTCGGTCGGGTCCATTGCGTTCGCCTCGTCGGTCGTCATGTCGTTCAGGCGGCCACCGCCGTGCGGTTTAGCCAGTTGCGCTGCCGCGCGAGCACGGCGTCGGCCGTCTCGCCGACGCAGCGTCGGTACACGGACGGCGCCGTCGCGCCCTCCGTATTGATCGCCAGCACGCGCGAATGCGCGTCGAGCCCCACCTGCCGCGCGAGCGCAGGGTCGCGCATCAGCACCGCCAGCCCCGCGACGCCGGCCGCGCCCGATTCGCCGGCCACGAGCGGCACGTCGCGTTCGCTGCCGGCCGCGAGGCCGCGCATCGCCTGCACCGCGTCTTCGTCGTCGATCAGCATGAAGTGGTCGATGCACATCTCGAGGAAATCCCACGCAAGCGGCGACGCCTCGCCGCACGCGAGCCCGGCCATCACCGAATCGACGCTGCCGGTCGCCCTGGTCGCACGCCCTGCCAGCGCACTCTGGTACAGGCAGTCGGCCTGGCGTGGCTCGACGACGACGAAACGCGGCCGCTGCACGCCGTCGCGCTCCCAGAGATAGCTCGCGACGCCCGCGGAGAGGCCGCCCACGCCGCCCTGCAGGAACACATGCGTGAACGGCCGCCCGTCGTCCTGCGCCGCCTGCGCGGCCGCTTCGGCGGCGATCACGCCATAGCCCTGCATCACGTCGCGCGGAATCGCTTCGTAGCCGTCGTACGACGTATCCGACACGACGTACCAGCCGTTCGCCTGCGCGAGCTGCGCCGCGCACACCACCGACTCGTCGTAGTTCCCCGCGATGCGCACGATTCGCGCGCCGTACGCCGAGATCGCGCGTTCGCGCTCGGCGTCGACGTTCGCGTGCAGCACGATCACGCACCCGCAGCCGATCGTGCGCGCGGCGGCGGCGAGCGCGCGGCCGTGATTGCCGTCGGTCGCGCTGATCACCGTCAGGTCGGCCAGTTCCGCCGCGTAGCGGCCGGTGACGAGCCCTTGCGGATCGAGATCCTGCGTGCGCCGCAGGCGCTTCACGAGCCGCACCAGCGCGATCGGCGCGCCGAGCGCCTTGAAGCTGCCGAGCGGCGAACGGCACGACTCGTCCTTCACGCTGACGCTCGCGACGCCGAGCCGCGCGGCGAGATCGGGCAGCGCGCGCAGCGGCGTGCGCGCGTTGCCGACGAGCGGCCAGTGCGACAGCCACGCGCCGCTTTCGTCGGCCGATGCGATGTTCATCACGCGGCGCAGCGCGTGGGGATAGGCGGCGCGCGATGCGCGGGGGTTGGCGATCAGCATGGCGGGCAGCACTCCGTAAGTCGGTTCGGGTCGGGCGCGCACGGGTTGCACGCGCCGCCGGTTCGAAAAATAATATTGCGCACGCTGGTCAATAAAATCGCCAATTCGGCGGTCGCCACGCAAAAATTTCTCATTCTTTCGAGGCTTCACGCGCCATCATGACCACCCCACTCGATGCGTTCGATCGCAAGCTGCTGATGGAAATCCAGCGCGACGCGCAGACCCCGCAGAGCGAACTCGGCGTGCGCGTCAACCTGTCGACCGCGGCCGTGAACCGGCGCCTGAAACGCCTTGCGGACGACGGCGTGATCGAGCGCTACACGGCCGTCGTCGCGCCGGACAAGGTCGATCATCCGCTGACGATCGTCGTCAACGTCGAGGTCGAAAGCGAGCAGATCGACCAGCTCGACGCGATGAAGCGGACCTTCGAGCGCTGCCCGCAGATCCAGCAGTGTTACTACGTGACGGGGGAATGGGATTTCGTGCTGATCCTGGCCGTACGCAACATGGACCAGTACAACGCGCTCACGCGCGAGCTGTTCTTCGCGAACAACAACGTGAAGCGGTTCAAGACGCTGGTGAGCATGAGCCGCGTGAAGGTCGGGCTCGAAGTGCCGGTCGAACCGGGCGAGTGAGTGAGCGATTGCACACGTGAGGCGACCGGCATGCCATGGCGCACACCGGCCGCCTCCCATCGACGGCTACGTCAACGGCAGCTGAAGCTCGCCGCCGAATTCACGTCGCCCGAGCCGTTGTAGCGCGCCACCTGCGGATACGCGCACAGCGGCCGCGTGCGTCCCGCGCCCCACGACGCGGGCACATCCGCATTCGGCACCGCGTTCGTCGCATCGCGCGCGGCGGCCACCACCGCGCCGGGTGCCTGCCCCTGCTCGACCCACGCGACGAGCGGCGTCAGCAGGTCGAACTGGTCGGCCGCCGGCCCGCCCGAGCAGTGGTTCATTCCCGGCACCGGGTAGAAGCGCGCGAAATCCGACGCATCTCCGCCGTTCGCCTGCGCAACCCGTGCGTACCAGTCGCGTGTGTCGTCGAACGAGAACACCGGGTCGCCCGTGCCGTGATAGACGAGCAGCTTCGCACCGCGCGACTTCAGCGCGGACAGGTTGGTCTCGTCGGGCAGCGTCATGAACGACCACGCGGATTGCGTGTACACACCATTAGTCGCGAAAATCGCCGGCGCGTCGTTGTCCATGTCGAAACCGAGCGCGAAACCGGGCAGGTTCGCGAGCGTCGCGGCGGCTTTCGGCGGCGTCATGAATGTGAACGCCATCGCGGCCGGGTCGAGCGTGATCGAATTCGACTGCTTCCACGCAGCCCAGCCGCCGCCGGCGATGCCCGGATCGTACGGAAAGCCCGCGTAGAGCGCCGTGCCCGCGCTGTTGCGTGCGCCCGTGAACACGTTCCCGAGCGCGGTCTTTTGCGCGGTCGTCAGGCACGCGCCCGTACGTGTGCCGTTCGCGCAGGTCGGGATGTCCGATTCGACGCTGAAGTGCGCCTGGCACGCGGCGACGTCCTGCACCATCCCGTCGGCCGCACCGTCGAGCGCATCGCATTTCTCGAGGATCTTCGCGCCGACGAACTGCCGTTCCGCATCGTTGAAACCGCTGCGGATATCCGGCAAGCCGTTCGTTCCGGTCGCCGACGCGATCTTCGCGAACTGTTGCGCGCCGTACATCTCGCCGATCGCCGCCTTCGGCAGATGAAAGCCTGGATCGCCCGCGATGATGCCGTCGTAGTCGGCCGGGTTGCGCACCGCCGTGACCATCGCGTGACGGCCGCCGTTCGAGCAGCCGCCGAAATAGCTGCGATCGGGCGCCTTGCCGTACGCGAGCCGGATCACCTGCTTCGCCATCGGCGTCAGCGCGTCGACGGCGCCGTAGCCGTAGTCGATGCGCGCCTGCGGATCGATGCCGAACAGCGGGTTCTGCGCCGCGCTGTGCCCGGAGTCCGAGCTGATCACCGCGAAACCCTGGTTCAGCGCGTTGGTCAGCGGCCCGCCGCCGCCGATCTCGCCGGTCGCGGTCACGACGTTGCCGTCGAGGCCCCCGTTCGCCTGGTAGAAAAAGCGACCGTTCCACGCCTTCGGCAAGCGCATCTCGAAGCCGATCGCATAGGTCTTGCCGTCAACCGTGCTCACGCGCTCGTTCATCTTCCCGTCGATCACGCAGTGCTCGGCGATCGGTTTGCCGGCCACCGTGAGCGCGCCGGCGGCCGCGGTCGTCACCGACGTGAACGACGTGTTCGCATATGCGAGCTTCGCGGCGAGCGCGTCGCAGGTCTGCGCCATCGCGGCAGGCATCGCGGCGCTCATGTGCGTAGGCGGCGCGCTGATCGAATCGTCGCCGCCGCAACCGGCGAGCAGGGCGGCGGCGGACAGCGGCGCGATACAGAGGAATGCAGATTTCCTGTTCAAGATAACTCCCGTTGGGTTCGTCACGCCGGTGAATCAGAACATGTGCCGCACGCCGACCATCGCGCCGAGCTGCCCCATCCCTTCGCCGGGCGTCGTGCCGGGCCCGCCGCCGCTGACCGAGTAGCGCGCATGCGCGCTGTTCCACAGATACGACGATTGCGCATAGACGGCCGTGCGCTTGGTCAGCAGATAGGTCGCGCGCAGCGTCGCCATCGTCGCGCGCGTGTCGTGCGCGCTGTTGACGATCCGGTAGCCTTCGCCGTCGACGACGAAATCGGGCTTCACCGCATACGACGCGCCGACGAAGAACAGGTCGGAATGCGCGCCGGGCGCGGCCGGCGATCCGGTCGACACGCGCCGCCCGATCCAGCCCGCGCCGATCTTCGCGCCGGCCGCCTGCGCATACGCGCTCACGTGCGTGCGCGCATCCTTGCCGCCGCTGCTGGTGAAGGGAACGGGCGCCACGCCGTCGAAGAAGTTGGCGGCCGCGCCGGTGCCGCCGCGCTGTTCCTCGTACGACGCCGCCGCACCGAAGTACGCGCTGTCGTACTTGAGCATCACCGACCAGTTGCGGCACTGCACCGCGTCGCCCGGCACCTGCCCCGCGCACGTGCCCTGCCCCGGCGAGTTGCCGGTGCCCGCGCCGTCGCGGCCGAACGAATACGCGGCGCCGAAGGTCACGCCGCGATACGCGCCGACGTAGGTCACCGCGTTGTCGGCGCGGCCATTCGGCACGTACGCGTCGAACGAGCCGAGCCCGTAGATGTCGGGGCCGATGATGTCCGCGCCCTGCAGCGCGAGATAGGTCATCGTGTACTGGCGGCCGAACGCAAGCGTGCCGAAGCCGCTCTTCAGCCCGACGAACGCCTGGCGCCCGAACAACCGGCCGCCCTGCCCGAGATCGCCGCCGCGCACGTTGAAGCCGCTCTCGAGCGTGAATACCGCCTGGTAGCCGCCGCCGAGATCCTCGGTGCCACGCAGCCCCCAGCGCGACGGCAGCTCGCCCGTCACGCCCGGCATGCGCACGACGTGATCGCCGGCCGCGTTCGCGTGCGACACGTATTCGACGCCCGTATCGATGATCCCGTATAGCGTCACGCTCGACTGCGCATGCGCACCGGGCGCGGCGAGCGCGCAGCACGCGCCGGCGGCCAGCAGGCCGTTCCTTGTCTTCGTCTTCATCGTTGCGTCTCCAGACCTTGAGTAAGCGCGCTCTGACGGCGCGCATTGAAAAAACGAACCATCAGTCGCCTGCTTGCGGGCGGCGAATCAGCACGAATGCAGCAAAGGCCGCCACGAGCGTGACGGGAATGCTCGCGCCGATCACGACGGGTGCGCTGCGGCCCGCGGCCAGCAGCGTCGCGGCCGCGAGCGGCCCGACGACGGAACCGAGCCGGCCGACCGCCACCGCCGCGCCGACGCCGGTGCCACGCATCGCGGTCGGGTAGTAGATCGCCGCGAGCGCGTACAGCACCGACTGCCCGCCGACGACGAACATCCCCGCCGCGAACGCAGCCGCCGCGAGCGACGCGAAACCGGGCGCGGCCGCGAGCGCGGCGAGCGACAGCACGATCCCGATATACATGCCGCCCACCACACGCGACGCGCGCATCCGGTCGAGCGCCGCGCCGATGCCGAGCGCGCCGAGCCCCGCGCCGACGTTGAACGCGATCTGCACGAGGCCGACGTGCGCGCGGTCGAGCCCGCGCGAGGCCATCAGCGACGGCAGCCAGTTCAGCAGGAAGTACAGGACGATCAGCGTGCAGAAGTAGCTGATCCACAGCGCGACCGTCGACGTCGTACGGCCGTCGCCGAACAGCGTCCGTGCGACGCTCGTGCGCGCGGCCTGCGTGCCGGCGACGTCGAGATACGCGCGCGATTCCGGCAGGAACCACACCAGCAACGGCACGAGCAGCAACGGCCCCACGCCGCCGACGTAGAAGATGTGCCGCCACTCGGTGTCGCCGGCGAGCAGCACGCCGATCACGGACGCGATCACGCCGCCGAACGGGATTCCGCAGTACATCGTCGCGACCGCGCTGCTGCGCGAGCGCGGCTCGACCGCTTCGGACGACAGCGCGATCAGGTTCGGCATCGCGCCGCCGAGACCGATGCCGGTCAGCACGCGCACGACGACGAGCATCGCGAACGTCGATACCTGCGCGGTCGCGATCGACAGCAGCCCGAACAGTACGACCGATGCGATCAGCACGCGCTTGCGGCCGATCCGGTCGGCGAGCCGCCCGCCGAGCATCGCGCCCGGCAACAGCCCGAAGGTGCCCGCGCTGAACGCGATGCCCATCTGCGATACGGACAGCCCGAATTCGCGTGCCATCCGCGGCGCGGCGACGCCGACCGACTGCAGGTCGAGCCCTTCGAGGAGTGCGATCGCGAAACACAGCGCGAGCGTGGTCGCGACCGTGGATTTTTCCGCAACGTAGGTGTTCATCGTGTCTCCAGTCCCATGTCTTGTAATCGATCGGCCATGCAACGGCCGCCGCGCGCCGCCGCCGGCCAGTGGCGGGTCGGCGCGCGACGTCTCGTCCGAACGGCTGTTTTTATCAGGCAGCCTGATTCACTGGCCGCAAGCGTGCCTGCCGGTGTCGTGGCCGGCCGGTCGTTGTGCCTGCTTGTTGCTGCTTACTGCTCGCGCGTACTGCTTACGCGTAAATCACGTCAGGATCGCGTCGCGCCGGGTCGTACAGCGCGTCGATCGTCGCCGCGCGATGCTTCTGCACGGCCGCCTGGTTCAGCGAGCCCTTGTCGGTCACTTCACCGAGATCGAGCGACGGCGGCGTGTCGACCAGGCGGATCCGCGCGACGAACGTCGACCCGCCGCTCGCGTTCCGGTTCAGCGCGGCGAGCCACGCCGCGAACGCCGCGCGCACCGCCGGCGCGCGCAGCACGTCGGTCACGGACGCATCGGCCGGGAGCCCCGCCAGCGCACGGCAGGCATCGACGCGCGGGAACACCAGCAAGCCGATGTCGTCGCGATTGATTCCGGTGACGACCACGTCCTGCACATACGGCGCGCCGCTCGACACCGCGTTCGCGCGCAACGGCCCGACGCTGACGAACGTGCCGCTGCTCAGCTTGAAATCCTCGGTCAGCCGCCCGTCGAACAGCAGCCCGAGTTCCGGCCGCTGCGGATCGGCAAAGACGCCCGCGTCGCCGCTTCGGTAATAGCCTTCTTCGTCGAATACGTCGCGCGGATCGACGTCCGCATGCCAGTAGCCACGCATCACGTTCGGCCCCTTGAAGCGCAGTTCGTGCTTGCCTCCGCACGGCACGAGCTTCGCGTCGCAGCCGGGCGCGGGCAGCCCGATATAGCCGGCGCGCATCAGCGGCCCGGTCGTGAACAGGCACGACGGCGACGCCTCCGTCATCCCGAGCCCGGCCATGATCCGGATGCGCTCGCCGCAATGCGCTTCGGTCACGCGGTCGAGCCGGTCCCACGCGGCCTGCGACAGCCCCGCGCCGCCGAAGAAATACAGCTTCACGCGCGAGAAGAACGTCGCGCGCAACTCGGCATCGCGTTCGAGCGCGACGGTCAGCTCTTCCCAGCCCTTCGGCACGTTGAAGTAGATCGTCGGCGCGATCTCGCGCAGGTTGCGCACGGTTTCGTCGAAGCGGCCGGGCATCGGGCGGCCGTCGTCGATATACAGCGTGCCGCCGTTGTACAGCGCGATGCCGAGGTTGTGGCTTCCGCCGAACGTGTGATTCCACGGCAGCCAGTCGACCAGCACCGGCGGCTCGCGCGTGAGTTCCGGCATCGTCTGGCGCAGCATCTGCTGATTGCTGCACAGCATCCGGTGCGTGGTCGGCACGGCCTTCGGCAGCTTCGTCGAACCGGACGTGAACAGGATCTTCGCGAGATGGTCGGGGCCGACCGCCGCGTGGATCGCGTCGATCGTGCGCGCAACGGTGGCGAGCAGGCGCGACAGCGGCGCGGCGCGACCCTCTGCGTCGACATCGGCATCGCGCGCGACGATCAGCGCCGCATCGGCCGGCAACGTCGCGTCGAGCGCACGCGCGAACGGCGCGCGCTCGGCGACGAACACCGCGCCCGGCCGCAGCACGCCGAGCGTATGACGCAGCTTGCCGTAGTCGGTGGACACCAGCGAATACGCGGGCGAGATCGGCGAGTACGGCACGCCGGCCAGCATCGCCGCGAACATCAGCTGCAGATGCTCGAGATCGTTGCCGGACAGCACCGCGAGCGGACGCTCGGCCGACAGCCCGAGATCGACGAGGCCCTGGCCGAGCGCACGCGCACGGTCGAGCATCTGCGCATAGGTGATCTCGATCCAGCGGCCGTCGTCGCCACGCTTCGCGGCCAGCACGCGATCGGGATGCGCTTGCGCGCCGCGCACGAGGCAGTCGGTCAGGCGCGCCGGGTAGTCGCCGAGCGGTTCGCGCGAACGCAGGTACCACGCGCCGTTTTCCGCGCGACGAATCTCGGCCGCGCCGACGGCGACGGCCGCTGCGCGATAGCGCACGCCGCTCGTGTCGTTCACCGGCCCGCTGGCGAGCGTCGCATCATTCATCGTCGGCTCGCTCATATGGGATAGTGGCGCGGCGCGGTCTGCACGGTGATCCAGCGCAGCTCGGTGAATTCGGCGATCGACGCGCGGCTGCCGAAGCGGCCGTAGCCGCTCGCCTTCGTGCCGCCGAACGGCATCTGCGCTTCGTCGTGCACGGTCGGGCCGTTGATGTGGCAGATCCCCGATTCGATCCGTCGCGCGACCGCCATCGCGCGCGCGATGTCGCGGCTGAACACACTCGCCGACAAGCCGAACTCGCTGTCGTTCGCGAGCGCGACCGCTTCGTCGTCGCTGTCCGCGCGCAGGATCGTAACCACCGGCGCGAACGATTCCTCGCGATACAGGCGCATGTCGCGCGTCACGCCGTCGACGATCGCAGGCTGCATCGTGGCGCCTTCCACACGGCAGCCGAGCGGCAGTTGCGCGCCAAGCGCACGCGCATCCTCGACCAGCGACGCCGCGCGCGCGGCAGCCGACGCATCGACCATCGTGCCGAGCGGATGGCCGTCCAGCGGATCGCCGGCAACCAGCGTGCGCGCCTTCGCGACGAGCCGCTCGACGAGCGCATCGGTGATCGGCCGCGCGGCGATCACGCGCTCCGTCGACATGCAGATCTGCCCCTGGTTGAAGAACGCGCCGAACGCGATCGCGTCGACGGCCGCATCGAGATCCGCATCGTCGAGCACCAGCACCGGCGCCTTCCCGCCGAGTTCGAGCAGCACGGGTTTCAGGTGCGCGGCCGCGTGGCGCGCGATGATGCGGCCGACGTGCGTTGACCCGGTGAAGTTGATCCGCTTCACGTGCGGATGAGCGATCATCCGTTCGACGAGTTCGGGTGCATCGGCTGCCGCATGCGTGATCACGTTGACCACGCCGGCGCCGAGCCCCGCTTCGTCCAGCACCGCGCCGATCAGCGCGTGCACGCCCGGGCACGCCTCGGACGCCTTCAGCACGACCGTATTGCCGCACGCGAGCGGCATCGCCAGCGCCCGTGTGCCGAGGATCACCGGCGCGTTCCACGGCGCGATGCCGAGCACCACGCCGCACGGCACGCGCATCGCGAGCGCGAGATTGCCCGGTACGTCGGACGGAATCACGTCGCCGGCGATCTGCGTCGCCATCGACGCGGCCTCGCGCAGCATGTTTGCCGCGAGCGTCACGTTGAAGCCGAGCCAGCCGGGCGTCGCGCCGGTTTCGGCCACGCCGGTCTGCACGATCTCGTCAATGCGCGCGTCCATCAGGTCGGCCGCCTTCAGCAGCCGGCGCCGCCGCTCGGTCGGCGCGAGCGCCGCCCATGCGGGGAATGCGCGATGCGCGGCGTCGATCGCCGCGTCGGCGTCGGCAATGCCGGCCGCCGGCGCGCGCGACGCGAGCGCGCCCGTCGCGGGGTTGAAGCGGTCGAAGGTGCGGCCGTCGCGGGCGTTGCACCACTCGCCGCCGATCAGCATCCGTCTGTCGGTCATGTCGTCTCCTGCCTTGCCTGTCTCTTGCGATTACGCCGGCGGTGATGCCGGCGGCTGCGTCCGCGCTTGTATCAGCGCTTGTATGCCTGCAGGCCCGGCTTGATCGTCTTGTCGTCGAGGAACTGCTTCAGCCCCTGCTCGCGGCCGCGCTCCGGGTCACGCAGCTGCGCCTGGTCGAGCTTCGCATACAGGTAATCCTCGCACTGTTCCCACGTGAGCTCGCGCGAACGCTTGAAGCCATGTTTCGCCGCGCGCAGCACGACCGGGTTCTTGTCCATCAGACGCGCGGCGAGCGCGATCGTCGCGTCGCGCAGGCCGGCGAGCGGCACGCTGCTGTTCACGAGGCCCATCTCGGCCGCTTCCGCGCCAGTGAACGTGTCGCCGGTCATGATGTAGTGCAGCGCGCGGCGGTGCCCGACCGTGTCGGCCATCGCCTTGCTGACGAGGTTGCCCGGCGGGATGCCCCAGTTGATCTCCGACAGCCCGAACACCGCGTCGTCCGCCGCGATCGCGAGGTCGCATGCAACCAGCGGCGAGAACCCGCCGCCGAAGCACCAGCCGTTCACCATCGCGATCGTCGGCTTGTTGTACATCCGCAGGCGGCGCCACTGCCATTCGGACGCGTCGCGCCGCACCTTTTCCTGCAGCGCGTCGGAGCCGCCGTCGATCTCGCGGAAATATTCCTTCAGATCCATGCCGGCCGTCCACGCGGCGCCCGCGCCGGTCAGCACCAGCACCTTCGCCTCGTCGTCGAACTCGACCGCGTCGAGGACTTCCAGCATCTCCCGGTTCAGCGTCGGGCTCATTGCGTTGCGCTTCTCGGGGCGATTCAACGTCACCCACGCGATGCCGGCCTCCACTTTCACTTCAACGGTCTGCCAGCGGTTGTCGTACTTGCTCATGTCTGTTCCTGTCGTTCGTTTCCAGTGCGATTCGGTGCGCAGCCGTCCTGCTGCGGACGACCTCATTTAATATCAGGCTACCTGATATTGCAAGCGGCACGAGCGCCGGTGTAAACCCGGATCGGAACGCGGAGAAAGCGGCGGGGAAATCAGGGAGCAGCCGGGCGGCCGTCGATGGCGCGGACGAAGCGAACGCGGGCCGGGCGGGCCCGCGTCGTGAAAATCGGGGAAGCGGTCAGCCGCGCAGGTTGCGCGAGAACAGTTCGAGCGCGCGCTGTACGTGCGCGGCGTCGTCGGCCGAGATGTCGCCGAGCATGCGGGCCTCGAGCGGGCGCAGCACGGCTTCGCATTCGCGCAGCATCGCCGCGCCGGCGCCGGTCAGCGTCAGCAGGATGATGCGGCCGTGGGAAGGGTCGGCTTCGCGCGTGACGAAGCCCCGGGCGGCCATCACGCTCATCACCTCGTTCGCCGATTGCGGCGTGATCCATGAGCGCTCGGCCAGTTGCGCGTTCGACGATGCGCCGCGCGCCTCGAGCACCGACAGCGCCGTGTATTGCGCGAGCGTGATGCCGAGCGGTGCGAGCGCGTCGGTCATGTGGCGGCGCAGCAACCGGTCGAGGCCGCCGATCACGTAGGTCAGGCGCTGCTGCACGCGCGCCTTCGGCTTGTCGCCCGCGGCGCGGGCGGCGTTCTTCGCGGCGGGTTTCGAACGGACGGGCTTGGTCGGGGTGGAACTCATGGCGCGTGCTGGATGGAATTGCGGGCCATCTTACCAGCAGGTCGGCGGGCGAACGCATAGTCGCGACATCACTCTCAGCGTGCCTCCATGTTCTCGCGTGCCTCGTATAAGTACGAAATTATCGATCGGCACACTAATTAAATTACCAAAAACAATCGATTCTCATCTTGATAATGGTTCGTCACTTCGCGATGGGGTAAAAGAACGAATTCACTCCAATCCTCACTGGGTGGAGTGACTGCGATACTGAAACCAACAAGAGATAACATGAGACGAGGGTTTTGTTAATTACCAAATATTCCAAAACAGATAATTAATCCATTAGTGAAACATAATTATGGCTGATGTAAAAAAGATTCCTTACTATAGACCGCAAAAAGGGTTGCTAGGGCCAGAGTTGAAGAAGTACGAGGGCGCACAAGGATGCATCCCGCTTGAGACTCAAAAAACTGTATCAATCGATAAACTAGCTCCAGGCGAAAAACCGCCGCCATCCCCTCCACTACCACCAAAGCCGGTAGCGGAGCCGCCCAAAACCCGGAAGCAAGCAGAAGCACCGCAGCCGAAGCAACAGCCAAAGACCGAAGACCCACCAAAGCAAGACGAGGCCGAAGTTTGCGAGAATCCCCCACCCTTTGATTTGCAAGATGTAACTATTGCGATGGATAACTTGGGTTGGAGAGTCTCAGCCAAACTCGCCCGCATTTGGTTTGCGAGTTCCGAGCATATTTATAATGACAATGCCAAGTCAATTCAACCGGTAGACGGCGATAGCGTAACTCTTGGCTGGACGTTGAAATTTGGAAGTGTTCGCAGGAAATATGAAAAGCTTCTTGCCGAGGATATTTATCGAGACGCGGCCATAGTCGAAGCAAGAACAAAAATTCTTGCAAAAATCAACAAAATGTTCTCAGAAGACCGAAGAGCAAATCTCAATATCAATACGACTAAATTTTTGTCCGATATTCGTCATTTTCATATCGATTGGCAATTTCAGCTTGCTTCGATCAGCAATTGGGACACGCTCGAAAATCTCGCGCCAACCGACCTCACGGGAGCCTTGGCGAATTTTAATATATACGCAGCCATAGGCAATCTTGAGATCATTGGTGAAAAATATTTTAGATACGAGAAAACGAGCAATTTTTATTGTCTAAACGCCATCGGGAAAATTACGCATGTGTACGTTTACGTCAAAGATAACTACTCATTTAATGGGATTCAATATTTGGGGCATTGGAATAAGCGTGGCGTGATCATCGCGCCGGGACCTGTGATAAGCGGATCGGCGTCTAGTTCGCCAAAGCGTGATACTGATGTGGATATCTGGGTAAAAAGCATCAACAAGCCTGTGGACACGAGAAAAAGCCTTTTCGGGAAGTTCAAAGAGCCTGACGTGTTCTATCCGGTCTACAACTCGGACTACCGTCGATGGCGCGCCAAGCATCATAGGGGCGGAGACTTTATGATATATTCGAAACCCGTCTACCTGAAGCTGAAGAAGCCTGTTGAAATAAAACTTGGTGAAATATGCAGATTAGCCCCCCCCGAATCACTGGGCTAGCCATTCTTGTGTTTTTGCTGGTTGGCTTTTCCATTCACATGACCAGACCAAATTATGGTCGGTGTGATTTTTTTGAAAAAGAACTGAATGGGGGAAAGAAAGAATTTGGAGGTGCGGAATATTACGCAAAGTTGTGTGGCACGAATATTCGAAATGGACATGAAGTGAGACTTCAGCTTTTTGACGGGACTGGAGAATTGCGCGCTCAACGCTATTTTTCATATTACGTAAATTCGTCAACTGAGCGAGAACTGGTAGATGGTGTCGGCGGAATCGTATATTACGATAACTCGAGCAGTGATGTGATGCAGTTGCTTGCGATTCCGCCTACCAAATGGGATTGGATTCGCGCCCGACTACCTTTATTTTAATTGTGGTGATTATGAGCAAAAGAAAAGCCCCCGAACCTTCACAAGCCGGGGGCTTTCGTTGTTCTGTACCATTTCGGGTTGTGCTGCTGCTTCGCCCACGGAGGTAGCCACGTCTACAGCTCCCGTACGAACGGATGACCTTGCGTCACGTCGGCGTTACCCATTCCGCGATCACGTTTTTCGCGCGGCATGCCTGCCGTTCACACCCGCCATTCATCCAGTACGTGCCCCGCAAACCGCGCAGTCGGCAATCCCGCATACCGCGTCTGCGCGACGAACACGCCGCCTGCATCGGCATCGCTCGCCAGCGCGTCGTCGCTCAAGCCAACGCGCGCGCTCGTCACGTACAGACGGCCGCGGCCATCGAGCGCCGCGCAGCTCGGCTGCGTGGTCGGCACCGCGATGCGTTCCGTCTCGACACCGTCCGCCGCGTAGCGCACCACCCGCCGGCCGCCCCACTGCGCGTTCCACAGGCCGCCGTCGCGGTCCATCGTCGAGCCGTCCGGGTCGCCGTCCGCATCGGTCAGCCGCGCGAACGGCCGCACGCCGGCCACACCGGCGCGGCTGTAGTCGCACACGAGGATTTCTCGCACGAGCGAGTCGCAGAAGTACATCTTCGAGCCGTCCGGCGAGAACGCGATGCTGTTCGCGATCGCCGCCGCCGGCAACGCGAGCCGCTCCAGCGTGAGGTCGGCATTGAGCCGGTAAAACCCGCCAACCGCTTGCGGCGGCTCGCTACCCTCGTCCTTCATCCCGAACACGAACGCGCCGGACGGATCGCAACGCCCGTCGTTCAGCCGCGTCGGTAGATCGGGCTCGACGTCGACGATCCGCGTGAACGCGCCGCTGCGCAGGTCGAAGAACGCGAGATGCGTCGCGAGCCCGACGAGCAGCACGTCCGGATCGTGCGTCAGTGCGAAACACGCCAGCCGTTCGGGCATCGGCCAGTGCGCGAGGTCCGAACCGTCCGCGCGGCAGCGCCACAGTTGCGCGCCTTCGATATCCACCCAGTACAGCGCGTGCGTCTTGTCGCACCACGTCGCGCCTTCGCCGAGCGTGTTGCGGGTGTCCGCCAGCAGCGTCGCCGACGCGGCCGGATCAATCTGTTGCATTCCGTCTCCCGATATTTGTCGCATTCGCAGGCAGCCGCGCTTGCGTCAGATCTTCATCGCGCGCCGCTGGTTGCGACGATACTGGTCGAACAGCACCGCGAGCAACAGAATTCCGCCGCGTATCAGATATTGGTAAAAGGTCGGCACGTTCAGGAGGCTCATCGCATCCTGCACGGAGCCCATGATCAGCACGCCGACCAGCACGCCCGAGATCGTCGCGACGCCGCCCGTCAGCGACACGCCGCCGAGCACGCACGCGGAGATCACGCCGAGTTCAAGCCCGACCGACGTCTTCGGATCGCCGAGGCTCATCCGCGACGCGAGCATCACGCCGGCGAAGCCCGTCACGAGCCCCTGCAGCACGAACACGGTGATCTTGATGCGCATCACCGGCAGCCCCGCGAGCAGCGCGGCCTCGCCGTTGCCGCCCACCGCGAGCACGTTCTTGCCGAACACCGTCTTGCGCAGCAGGAAGCCGAACACGACGAAGCCGACGATGTTGCTCCAGATCGGATACGAGATGCCGAGGAACGACCCGCCGCCGAGATCGAAGAAGCGCTCTTCCGAGATCATCACCGCGTCGCCGTTCGACGTGATGAAGGCGAGCCCGCGCACGACTTCCATCATCGCGAGCGTGACGATCAGCGAGTTGATCCGCCAGCGCGCGATCAGCACGCCATTGACGAGCCCGACCGCGCCGCCCGCGAGCACGCCGCCCGCGATACCGAGCACGACGCTGTGCGTCGCGGTGATCAGCGTCGACGCGACGACGCCCGAAAACGCGACGATCGACGCGACCGACAGGTCGACCTCGCCGAGCGCGAGCACGAACATCATCGTCACCGCGATCGAGCCGATCAGCGTGACCGACAGCAGCAGGCCCTGGATGTTGCGCGGCGTGAGGAAGTCCGGCACGGTCAGCGACAGCGTCGCGAACAGCACGAGAAACACCATCACGATGCCGGAGCGGTTGATCAGCTGCCACATGCCGCCACGCGCCCGCACGGGCACGGCGGCGGCATCGGGGGACGGGGAAGTGCGTTGGGGTTGCATTGCCTGGCTCATTTCGTTTGCATCCGGTTGATCGTTGCGGGGCGCTAGCGCGGCAGCGCGAGCTTGATCAGCGCGTCGGGCGTCGCCTGCGCCTTCGCGACCTCGCCCGCGATCCGTCCTTCCTTCATCACGATGATCCGGTCCGACACGCCGATCACCTCGGCCAGGTCGCTCGACACGAGGATCACCGTGCGGCCCGCTTCCGCGAGTTCGTAGAACAGGTTGTAGATTTCCGCGCGCGCGCCGACGTCGATGCCGCGCGTCGGCTCGTCCATCAGGAACACGTCGATGCGTTCGGCCAGCCAGCGCGCGAGCACGACCTTCTGCTGGTTGCCGCCGGACAGCGCGCCGATCGGCGTGTCGCCGTCGCGGGTCTTGATCGCGAGCCGCTCGATGTAGCGTTGCGCGAGCTCGCGTTCGCGCCGCGCGTCGAGCAGCATCCGCGCCGGGCTGAAATGCCGGCGCGCGCTGATGTTCAGGTTGTCGGCCACCGACGCGATCGCGACGATGCCCTCCTGCTTGCGGTCTTCCGGGCACAGTGCGAGGCCGGCGCGCACCGCGTCGCGCGGGCTCCCGAACGCGACGCGCCGCCCGTTCAGCTCGACGTGCCCCGCGCTCGGGCGCGCGGCACCGTACAGCAGCTTCATCAGTTCCGAGCGGCCCGCACCGACGAGCCCGAAGAAGCCGACGATCTCGCCGCGCCGCGCGGTGAACGACACGGGCTCGGATAACCCGGGGCCCGCCAGCCCTTTCGCCTCGATCAGCACGTCGCCGGCCGTGCGCGGCCGGTAGCCGTACACGTCCTCGATCGAGCGGCCGACCATGCAGCCGATCAACCGGTCGCGGTCGAGATCGGGAACGGATTCGAACGTGTCGATGCGGCGGCCGTCGCGGAATACGGTCACGCGATCGCACAGTTCATACACTTCTTCCATCCGGTGCGTGACATAGATGATCGCGCGGCCTTCCGCGCGCAGCGCGCGGATGATCCGGAACAACTGCGTGGTCTCGCGCGCGGACAGCGAACTCGTCGGCTCGTCGAACGCGATCACGCGCGCGTCGCGCATCAGCGCCTTGCCGATCTCGATCATCTGGCGCTGGCCGATCGACAGATACTTCACCGGAATGCCCGGGTCGATATGCTCGCCGAGCCGCTCCAGCGCATCGAGCGCGCGCGCGGCGAGCGTGCGTTCGTCGACCACGCCGAGCCGGCTCGGCAGTTGCCCGAGCATCAGGTTTTCGGCAACCGTCAGCTCGGGCACCAGATGCAGTTCCTGGTAGATGATCGCGATGCCGGCCTCGAGCGCCGCGCGCGTCGACGCGAAGCGCTGCACCGTGCCGTTCAGCGTCAGCGTGCCGGCCTGCGGCTGGTTCACGCCGGACAGCACCTTCAGCAGCGTCGACTTCCCCGCGCCGTTCTCGCCCATCAGCCCGTGCACTTCGCCCGCGCGCACCGACAGCGACACGGCGTCGAGCGCACGCACGCCCGGGAACGTCACCGTGATGCCGTCGAGCGCGAGCAGCGGGCCGCCCGGCGGCGATCCGCCGGCATCGCTACCGGTGTCGCCGTCGTTGCCGGGTACGGCCGTCATCGTCTGCGTCGTCATCGCGTTCTCGCCTCGTGCGCTCAGATGCCGAGCTCGGCGCGCACGGCCTGCCAGTTCGCGCGCGTCATCAGCTTGCCGCTCGTCTGCGTGTCGGCCGGCGGCGTCTTGCCGTCGCGAATCCACTCGACGAGATTCTGCGTGCTGTCCTTGCCGTGGTTCGTCGAGCTGACCGCGATCGTCCCGAAGAAGCCGGTCGGCTCCTTCTTCTGGAATTCGGCGAACGCCTCGCCCGCACCGTTGATGCCCACGCCGATCACGTCGGCCGCCGGGATATGCAGTTGCTCGGTCGCACGCACCGCGCCGAGCACGGATTCCTCGTTCAGCGCGTAGACCACCCATTTCTTCACGTTCGGATGGCGCGCGAGCACGGGCGCTGCCGCGCTGAAGCCGCCTTCGTCGTCGGTCGTCTTCTGCGGCGCGTCGAAGATGTTCTCCTTGCGGAAGCCGTTCGCGATCAGCGCCTGCGTCGCACCGTCGGTGCGCAGCTTCGCGGTCGGCAGCTCGTAGTTCGTGATCCGCAGCGCGCCGACTTCCTCGGGCTTCCAGCCGCGCCGCTTCATCTCGTCGGAAATGGCCTGGCCGACCTGGTTGCCGATCTTGGTCGCCGACATCCCGAGGTGCGGCACGTTCGACAGCGGCTTGCCGGTCGAATCGACGAGCTGGTCGTCGACGGTCACGAACTTCATGTTGTAGCGCTTCGCGCGTGCGGCGATCGCCGGGCCGAGACGCACGTCCGGTGCGCAGATCACGAAGCCCTGCGCACCTTGCGAACCGAGGTTGTCGATCGCGGCCAGCACCTTCTCGCCATCGGGCGTGCCGATCTTCACGACCGAGAAATTCTCCTTCTGGCCGAGCGCAGCCGCGGCGTTCTGCTCGTTGATGAACCATGCCTGCTCGGGCATCTTCACCAGGAAGCCGATCTTCAGCGGCGCGTCGGCGCGCGCGGCGCCCTGCATGCCGAGCGGCGCGATGCAAAGCGCGGCCAGGAGCGCGCGCAACGTATGGCGGCGAATCGTGTGAGTCGTGCGGTTCATTCGGTGTCTCCTTGATATCGGCTTATGCCGTAATGATTCGTCGTGTGCGATCGCGCCGCAGCGCGTGCACATCGTTCAGCGGCCGAACGCGTCGGTCTGCACGCGCCGGCCGAACAGGAACGCGTCGGCGACGAGCCGCAGCGGCCGCACGTCGACGTCGCTTTCGCCACGCGCGATCAGCGCATGGAAGTGCGCATACAGCGCCGGATACTCGCGCTCCGGCCCGATCTCGACCGGCTCGCCGCCAATCGACAACTGCGCGCCGCCGCGGCTGATCGCGAGCACGCCGTCGGCCGTGTCCACCGCGATCTCCCATTGCTCGACCGGGCCGTGCCGCCAGTCGAATTCCGCGCGTACCGGCACGCCGTCGGTATCCATGCAGTCGAGTTCGGCGGCGATCGGCGTCTGCACGTCGCTCGGCACGATGAGCGTCGCCTCGCGCAGCACGAGCTCGCGCGGCAGGATCCGCGTGACGATCGACAGCGCGTTGATGCCCGGATCGAACACGCCGAGGCCGCCCGGCTCCCAGATCCACTGCTGCCCCGGATGCCAGCGCCGCACGTCTTCCTTCCAGCGCACCTGCACCGCACGGATCGCGCGCGTCGCGAGCCATGCGCGGGCGGGCTCCACCGCACTCGCGCAGCGCGAATGCCAGGTCGCGAACAGCGTGAGGCCGCGCTCGCGCGCGAGCGCCTCCAGCACGGCCACTTCGCCGAGCGTCGCGCCCGGCGGCTTCTCGAGCATCACGTGCTTGCCGGCCTCGAGCGCGGCGCGCGCCTGCGCGTAGCGCACCTGCGGTGGCGCGCACAGCGACACGGCGTCGAGCTCGCGCTCGGCGGCCAGCAGCGCGCGCAGATCGCGATAGTTGCGCACACCGGCGACTTCCGCGTGGCGGCTCGCGCATGCGGTCAACCTGAAGCCCGGTTCGGCGTCGATCGCCGGCAGATGCTGGTCGCGCGCGATCTTGCCGATCCCGACGACACCCAGCGAAACCTGATCACTCATCGTGCATGCCTCCTTCGCGAATCGTTCGGTGATCGTTCAGCGCGCCCAGCGCAGCACGAGCGGATCGAGCCGGCGTGCGATCGCGAGCAATTCGGCGCGCGTGTCCGGATGCAGCTCCGGCATCGGATGCCGCGGCTGCTCGCACGCGATCACGCCGCCTGCGCGCATCAGCGCCTTCGCGGTGAGGATCCCGGACTGGCGGTTCTCGTGGTTGATCAGCGGCAGCCACGCCTGGTAGCGCGCAAACGCATCGTCGTGGCGCCCTTCGCGGAACGCTTCGAGGATCGGCCGGATGCCGTCCGGAAACCCGCCGCCCGTCATCGCGCCGGTCGCGCCTGCATGGAGATCGGCAAGCAGCGTGATCGCCTCCTCGCCGTCCCACGGCCCTTCGATCGCGTCGCCGCCGAGCCGGATCAGCTCGCGCAGCTTGTTCGCGGCGCCCGGTGTCTCGATCTTGAAGTACGCGACCTGTTCGATCTCCCGCGCCATCCGCGCGAGGAACGGGGCAGACAGCGCGGTGCCGCTCGCGGGCGCGTCCTGGACCATGATCGGGATCGCGATCGCGTCGGACACGCGGGCATAGAACTCGAAGATCTGCGCTTCGGGCACGCGGAACGTCGCGCCGTGATACGGCGGCATCGCCATCACCATCGCCGCGCCGAGCTGCTGCGCGCGCAGGCTGCGTGCCGCGCACACCTGCGTGCTGTAGTGCGAAGTCGTGACGATCACCGGCACGCGGCCCGCGACATGGTCGAGGATCGTGCGCGTGAGCACGTCGCGCTCGTCGTCGGTGATGGCGAACTGCTCGGAGAAATTCGCGAGGATGCACAACCCGTCCGAGCCCGCGTCGATCATGAAATCGACCGCGCGCTTCTGGCTCGCGAGATCGAGTTCGCCGGTTTCGGCAAACGTCGTCGGGACGACGGGGAAAATGCCGCGATAACGCGGCGTGCTGCTCGATGTCATGGTTCGCGTCCTGCGCCGGCCCCTGCGGCGGCCGGCGGTCATGCGTTTACGGTTTCACGAAGCGCAGGCCCGGAAAGCCCGCAACCGGCTGCCACGCAGCCGCTCAATGCGAATGGCTCGGCACCTCCGCGCCGCGCATGCCGACCAGGAAGTCGAGGTCGCACCCCTCGTCGGCCTGCAGCACGTGATCGATGTACAGCCGTGCGTAGCCGCCCTTGCCGAGCTGGCCGGCCACGCCCGGCGCCGCGGTCGGATCGACGTCCGACAGGCGGCGCTGCAGCTCTTCATCCGTAATGTCCAGATGCAGCGTGCCGGCCTCGCAGTCGAGCTCGATCCAGTCGCCATTGCGCACGGCCGCGAGCGGGCCGCCGGCGGCAGCCTCCGGCGCGACGTGCAGCACGACCGTCCCGTACGCGGTACCGCTCATCCGCGCATCGGAAATCCGCACCATGTCCTTCACGCCCTGGCGCAGCAGCTTCGGCGGCAGCCCCATGTTGCCGACCTCGGCCATGCCCGGATAACCGCGCGGCCCGCAGTTCTTCAGCACGAGCACCGAACTGGCGTCGACGTCGAGCGCTTCGTCGTTGATCGTCGCCTTGTAGTGGTCGAGGTTCTCGAACACGACCGCGCGGCCGCGATGCTTGAGCAGTTCCGGGCTCGCCGCCGACGGTTTCAGCACCGCGCCGCGCGGCGCGAGATTGCCGCGCAGGATGCGGATGCCGCCGTCCGCGATCAGCGGCCGGTCGAGCGGGCGGATCACTTCGTCGTCGTAGTTCGGCGCTTCGCGCACGTTGTCCCACAGCGACTTGCCGTTTACCGTCAGTGCGTCCGGGTTCGGCAGCAGCCCGCCTTCGCCGAGCCGGCGCAGCACCGCCGGCAGCCCGCCCGCGTAATAGAACTCTTCCATCAGGAAGCGCCCCGACGGCATCAGGTCGACGATCGTCGGCGTGTCGCGGCCGATGCGCATCCAGTCTTCCAGCTCGAGCGGCACGCCGATGCGGCCCGCGATCGCCTTCAGGTGAATCACCGCGTTGGTCGAGCCGCCGATCGCCGCATTCGCGCGGATCGCGTTCTCGAACGCCGCGCGCGTGAGGATCTTCGACAGCACGAGCCCTTCGAGCGCCATCTCGACGATGCGGATGCCGGACATGTGCGCGAGCACGTAGCGGCGCGAATCGACGGCCGGAATCGCCGCGTTGTGCGGCAGCGCGACGCCGAGCGCCTCGGCCATGCACGCCATCGTCGACGCGGTGCCCATCGTGTTGCAGGTGCCGGCCGAGCGCGACATCCCTGCTTCGGCCGACAGGAAGTGATGCAGGTCGATTTCACCGGCCTTCAGCGCTTCGTGCAGTTGCCACACGGCCGTGCCCGAGCCGATGTTCTTGCCTTCCAGCTTGCCGTTCAGCATCGGGCCGCCCGACACGACGATCGCCGGCACGTCGCAGCTCGCCGCGCCCATCAGCAGCGCGGGCGTGGTCTTGTCGCAGCCGGCGAGCAGCACGACCGCATCGATCGGGTTGCCGCGGATCGCCTCCTCGACATCCATCGACGCGAGGTTGCGCGTGAGCATCGCCGACGGCCGCAGGTTCGATTCGCCGTTCGAGAACACCGGGAACTCGACCGGGAAGCCGCCGGCCTCGAAGATCCCGCGCTTCACGTGTTCGGCGAGCTTGCGGAAGTGCGCGTTGCACGGCGTCAGTTCGGACCACGTATTGCAGATGCCGATGATCGGCCGGCCGTCGAACTCGTGATCGGGGATGCCCTGGTTCTTCATCCAGCTCCGGTACATGAAGCCGTTCTTGTCGTTCGTGCCGAACCATTGGGTGGAGCGCAGCCTGGGTTTCGTTGCCGACATCGTCAGTCCTGTGGTGACGGGATACCGGCGCAGTCTAGGCAGAATTTTGATAACTGGCTAATGACGTTTTTGGCGATTACGATATCGATTCCGATATCGATATAAACCCGTACGATGCCCGAAGCCAGCCCGTGGGGAAACCGTGGCCGCCTCAAGACGCGCCAGCTTCTGCTGGTCGTCGCGCTTGCCGACGAAGGCAGCATTCATCGCGCGGCGGCCGCGCTGAACATGACGCAGCCGGCCGCGTCGAAGCTGCTGCGCGAACTCGAGGAATCGATCGGCGCGGTGCTGTTCGAGCGCCTGCCGCGCGGGATGCGGCCGACACTGTACGGCGACGCGCTGATCCGCCACGCACGCGCGGCGCTCGGCAGCCTCGACCAGGCGCACGAAGAACTGGCCGCGCTGAAGGCCGGCCATCTCGGCCACGTGGCGGTGGGGGCGATCACGTCGCCGGGCCTGCGGCTCGTGCCGCCGGCCGTCGCCGCCGTGAAGGGCACGCATGCAGGCCTGCATGTATCGGTCGAGATCGACACCAGCAACGTGCTGCTCGAACATCTCGCACAAGAAAAGATCGA
This sequence comes from Burkholderia puraquae, assembly GCF_002099195.1. Classification (GTDB taxonomy): domain Bacteria; phylum Pseudomonadota; class Gammaproteobacteria; order Burkholderiales; family Burkholderiaceae; genus Burkholderia; species Burkholderia puraquae. Next base: position 219,480 of record NZ_NBYX01000002.1, read on the forward strand.
CATCGTGCTCGGCCGGCTCTCGGCCGAACACGACAAGCTGCGCCTGCGCTACGAGCCGCTGACCGGCGAGTCGGTCGCCGCCGTCGTGCGGCCCGGCCATCCGCTGCTCGCGCAGGCACCGCTGTCGCTCGCGGACGTGCAGCGCGCCGCGTGGGTCGTGCCGCCGGCCGGCAGCGTGCTGCGGCACCGCTTTGAGCTCGTGTTCCAGCGCGCGAGCCTCGCACCGCCGGCGAACCTCGTCGAGACGGCGGCGCTGCTGTTCATCACGCAACTGCTGGAGCAGAGCGACATGATCGCGGTGCTGGCCGAGGACGTCGCGCGCTACTACGCCCGGCACGGGATCGTCACGATGCTGCCGCTGGAGATGGATTGCCGGATGGACGATTTCGGGATCATCACGCGCACCGACCGGCTGCATTCGCCGGCCGTCGCGATGATGGCCGATGCGATTCGTGCGGCGGCGCGGGAGGTTTATGGGGTCGTGCCGTGAGGTAGCGGCGGTAGGGTAGGGTTCCGCCGCCGGACGTGGAGAGCAAGGTCGCCGTCCGGGGCTCTCCGACAACAGTACCCCGCTCTATACGGTCGAAGTCGTCAGCTCTCGAGCTTCGCCGCCGCCCTCTTCGACGACGGCGGGCCGGGTGCCGTATTGCGCTCGCTTCATCAGAACTGTGCGGTGACCTGAAAACCCACCGTCACGCGTGCCGTTGGGAATCCGGATGGCTTGTAGACCGGTGTGCCGGCAAACAGGTCGTAACCGTAGGCGCCCAATCGAGTCGCGACGCTGCCCTTTACGCCGATCACGGCACCTGCCAGTTGCGTGCCGACCAGCGCGACCGGCTGCGGGCCCCACACGCGGCCGTAGTCGAGGCCCGCGTAGACCGCCATACCCGTCTGCCCGATCGGCGCCTGCAATTCGTTGCGCCAGTAGAAACCGCGAGAAGCCGCCAGCATCGTCTCTCCGTCAAAGCCGCGCACCGTATAGCGGCTGCCGATCGCCAGGTCGTCGATGTAGTAGAGCGTGTTGCCCGTGTACTGGCCGTGGAAGGTCGTCACGTAGCGGAACGGCTGCTGCGCGATCGCGAACGGCACCGACAGGTTCGCATCGAGCACCGCCATCTTGTAGCGGTAGGTCGGGCCGCCGTCGGCCGCCAGCATGTCCTCCTGCGCGCCGAATGCGCCAATGCCCTGTCGGTACGCGAGCGTGCCGTCGAACTGCGCATTGCCGAAGTAGTGGCGATCGGTCAGGCCAAATTCAACGAACGTGTTGTTGCGGCGCTGCTGCGGAATTTCGGTATCTTCGATGAAGCTCTGGCCGAAGCGGCGCGACAGCCGGAACTGCGAACCGAACACGTCGTTCTGGCTGCGCGACAGCACGCGGTTCAGCTTGAAGTCGACCGTCTTCGAATTGCCGCTCGCGATGAACGTCTGGTTCACGCCGGCAATCTGCTGGTAGTACGTATTGGTGTATGCCGAGAGCGTCGCGGTCCAATATCCCCACGGGATCGAGTAAAAGCCATTCCAGCCGTGCGAGCCAAGACGCTTGTCGCCGAATTCCAGATCCTGGCTCACGCCGACGTTGAAGATGTCGTTCAGGCCGAGCGGGTTGTCTATGCAGAGCGACAGGTTGCCCTGCAGGCGGCCGGTCGCGCGCGTGCCCGAGTTGTCGATCGACGCGACCACGGTCCAGGGCTTGCCGCGCTTCACGTCGAGCACGACATCGCTCTCGCCCGGCACATCGGCGGGGACGATCTGCATCGACACGTCCTGGCTCGATACGCGCTTCATCTGCTCGAGGCCCTGCTCGAGGTCGCGCAGGTTCAGCAGTTCGCCATCGCGGGTCGGGAAAGCGGTTTTCCAGGTGCCGCGCAGCTTGTCGTCGGCGAAACGCACGTGGCGAATCACTCCGGGGATCAGCGAAAACTTGAGGGTGCCGGTCGACAGATCCTGCTCGGGCAGCAGCACGCGCGTCGTGACGTACCCGCGTGCCAGGATCGCTTGCGACAGGCCCTTGACGAGCATATCGATGCCTTGTTTGCCGACGCACTGGCCGACGTAGTGATCGAGCCATTCGCGCGCGAATGCGAAGCGGTCCATCGGCAAGGCCGACGCGCCTTGCGACTTCAGGGAAGCGGGCAGCGAGTCAGGCACGTCGAGCGAAAAACGATCAATGCGAAAGCACGGCGTTTCGGACGGCAGCGCCGGATACCCTGCGCTCGCCGTCACGCTCGAACGCACCCCGGGCGCGGAAACGGTCCGCTCGCGCTCGCGCGCCTCTTCCTGTTGTCTGATTTGCTGGTCGTTACCCGAACTGATCGGGCGGAGAGCCTCTTGTGCCGACACACTGGTCGCGATAAACAGCAGCGCTGCGGCGGCCGAATTCCCTCGGCGAATAATTTTCATGTTCTTCTAGATATGGAATCGTGAACTACAACCAGATCATGCGTATTCGTCAAGGATGCGACTGCTTATTAACGCGGTCAGCACACTGATCACCTAAAAAAGTCCGGCAAAAAATGCATAGGTAGCAGCCATACTGACCCAAGCAGCAGTATTCTGCTTGTGCGTCATCTTGACCCGCTTTTCTGGATTTTGATCTCCGCTAACTGTCACCATCCAACTATCCTGCTTTCCAAGAAAAGTCTTAGCTAAAGAAGATATTCCTCAATATCACGTAAACGATGAAGCCCATAACCGCAGCGAAAAAGCACCACCAGATGATTTTCTGTCTCCGCGTTTTCGGAACAGATGTAATTGACGGCCCCATGGCTACCACCCAATCCCAGTTTTCCCTTGATCAACGGAGAAGCACAAACCAATCTCGGCAATTTCGTCTACCAATCTGGCGCTGCCGAGTGATGAGATAGTCACCACCAGGACTTCATCGCCTGCAATTCATTACTGTTCCGGAATTATATTCCATTGACAGGCCATAGATATCAATCTGCCTCTCAGGAAACCATTCTGGGACAAGACTCAGCGCGGCGCGCCCTCCATCCTTACAAAACGATATTTCTTTTTCATTTGAGCCAACAACATTCCATCCTCGTGAAATAAACGCATCTCTGTAAGCGTTCAACAGCCGCTCATCCACTGAACGAGCATCAATACTCCTAATAATAAGCACAGCGCTGCCTCGTTCATTATCTTTGGAAAAGACAGTCATTCCACCCCGCCCGACAATCCAATCCATATCAGATTTCATTTTTCGGTATTTTTCAGCGGTATCCGTAGGGCTATTAACCAGAACTTTAGCAAAAAAAACATACATCGCCCCCAGCACCAAAAAACCGATAATCAAAGCTTTGAGTAACTTCATCAACGGCCACCTTCCATTATTGAACCTTGCCTATTTGCCCCCCGTACCCAACCCCTAAAGCACCACCCACACCAGGGACTTTTGTTACACCTCCAGCACCAATACCGATTTCAAAGGCAGTATCGCCGCCAATTGCATGATTGACTCCGGCGCAAACGCCGAACATACATGCACCAGCCCCAATCGATGCGCCGCTGAGGAAGTTATCAGTATTGCTCCCTCTCTGACTTGTAGGCAACCCTGCGTTTGATGCAACCATCCCGGTGGCAAGAGATATACCAGGCACTACCGGCACTGCACCACCAACCGAAAGATATGTGTTCCCGTTGTGGAGGTTTATTGTAAGAGACCCGCCCAAACCTAATGCTGAGCCTTGCACAGATAAGTAATCAAATGATCCGGTTCGCCTTGCAGACAGCCCCGATTGAAGGGTCGCGAAATCAGCTTGGGCATCTTGACTACTGTATTGAAACAAGTTGCCCGAGGCCACCTGCTTTACCATGCCGCCATACGACCCAGCCGAGAGGAAAGTAGTCGCGTAGTTCTTCAATTGCGCTTGCTCAGCAACATAACCACGTCCCTCTTGCTCTAATGCCACATACTGGTTGTATTCCGACGTACCTACGGCATATTCGGCTGAACACCGAACCAGTGCACATCCGGCGGCCTCCAATTTATGTTGTTTGGTCGGGTCGCCATTCGCTAAATCCTTGATGACCTGCTTTTCTTCCGGATGCAACTGCCGATTGAACCGATCAACGTTATACCCAGAGAACGCGCCAGACTCTCCACCCACAGCCGCCCCAGCCCCCGTCGCAAGCGCATTCGCCACGATATTGCCCAGCGCCTGATTCATATTGGCGTTACCGGTCGGATCGCTGCCTGCGACCGCGCTACTCAGCTCGTTCAGCTTGCCTGACGCGATCGACGCAATCGCCGCACCGGCTGCGCCGCCGACCGCATTGCCGCCCGCCAATCCCGTCACCAGCGCCGCGCCGGCACCTTGCATCAGTGCGCGGTTCGCTCCGCCCTCCTTCCAGGCGTCAACGCCTGCCTGGTCGCCATTCTTCTGGGCTTGCCGTTTCATCTCGTCAGCATAGTCCCCAATCCGGCGCGACACGGCTTCGCCAGCCGCGCTGGCCGCGGCCATCATGTCCGACTGGTTGGCCAGCAGGTTCTGCATGTCCGGAAGTTTGGCGACCGTGCCGTTCGTGTTCGTCGTATCGCGGTTCAAGCTGGCCACGTCCTGCTTCTGGTTTGCCGAATCCGTGATCGTCACCGTCCCTGCACTGACACCGCTCTTCGTCGTCGCGCTATCACTGCCGCTGTCGTTCTGACCAAGCATGGGCGCGGCGCCCCCCGCATTCTTGCCCGACGTGCTGCCGTGCGTGCTGTAGTTCATCCCGCCGTCGCCGGTCGTCGCGCCGGCACTGAAGCCGCTCGAGCTCGCATCGTAGCGCGACTGGTTCTGGATGTCCGAGAAGGACAGCGAACCCGTCGTCAGCGAATTCTTCGACGCGTCCGCTTGACTTGCGATGAATCCGCCCTTCAGGTCGGTATTGCCGGTGACGTTGATATTGAAACCGCCATCGCCCGCGTGAATCCCGGCCTGTTCATTGACGCCCGCATAGCTGCCCGACGCGTTGCCCTTGCTCTGGCTGAAGCTCGCACTGGCGCCGCCCTGACTGACGCTGAAGCCGCCACCCGAACTCGACTGATGTGCCGCGCTCGTCAGCGTGTCCTGCACGCTGACGATGTTCAGATTCCCGCCCACGTCGGCGTTCACCTGATTGCCCTTCACGTTCGAGCCGATGATGTTCGTATCGCCGCCCGAGATGATCGTCACATTGTTTGCTGCGTGTACATGGTTATTGTTTTGCGTGGCCAGATCGCTGTTGCCGTCGCCGTTGGCCTGCGACATCGCCGCGGAAACACCGAACCCGCCCGTGCCGACCGACACACCCACGCTCGCGCTCTTCGACTCATTCGTGCTGCGCGTCGAGTCGGTGTCCGTCGTATTGACGATATTGACCTGATTCTTCGCCGCCAAAATCACATCATTCGCGTTCACGTTCGAGCCGGCGATCGTCACATTCCCGCTACCCGGCTGTCCGTTCCCCGTTGCCGCAAACGCCGCCGTTCCGCCCGCAGTGACGCTGGAGCCGCGATTCGTCACGCTGTCTTCGGAGAACGCGCTCTTGCTATGACTGCTGCCAACGCTGACTTCGACCTTGAACTGAGGCGTTTCGCCCGCCCCCAGCGCCCGGACCACATCGCCCGCGGCCATGTTCGCATCCCACGCCGCGCTGGCCGCCGCCATTCCGTGGAGCGCTGCCGCGCGACCATCCTGGCTATTGCCGGACGCGCGCGATTGACCAACGGCATTCGACACCGCGTCGATCACCGGTGCCTTCAGTGCCAACGTCAGGCCGCTTTTCGACACTTCCTGCGTTTCGCCGCGGTGGTTCTTGTCCTGCGCCGCGTCGATCGTCACGTTCGCGCCTGTCCCGCTGAGATTCTTCGCGGCGATGAGGTCGCTGCCCGTCACGTGCAAATCATTGCCAGCCGTGATGCTGAGGTTACCCTTCAGCGAGCCGATCGTGCTGGCGTTGTTCGACACCTCGTTCGTCTGACTGGTCGTCTTCAGCGAACTGCTGCCCACCGACACCGACAGTCCGCCGCCCGACATCAACCCGGATTCCTTCTTGTCGTAGTAGCTCGACGACTGCAAGGTATCCTGCGACGTCGTCACCGTCACGTTGCGTGCGGCCGTAAGCGTCACGTCGTTCGTTCCGACGATGGTGCTGCCTCCAACATTGACGTCCTTTCCGCTGACAATGTTCACGCCGTCCGCCGATACCAGACTGCCGCGATTGAGCGTCATCGTCTGGTCGATCCCGCTCGCAACCTTCACGCCGCTTACGACATTGCTGTGGCTGTGCGTTTCGTGCGAGTTGAGTTCATGTGTCTCGGTTGCCGCGCCGACGTTCACATCGCCGGCCGCAAGCAGGTTCGCGTTGCCCTTATCGAGGCTGATCGTGCTACCGGAGAGCGTTATATCCTTGCCCGACACAATATTGACCGTATCGCCGCCCTTGAGCGTCGTCCCGGTCAGCGCCTGATCGGACGTGTGCAGCGTCTCCGCGTAGCTGCCGTGACTGTCGCTGCCCGAACTGTTGCTGTTCACCGTCGATGTCGTGCTTGCCGCGCCGAACGTCACAGCGCCCTTGGCAGCGATCGTGCCACCCTGGCCGAGGTCGATCTGCGCGCCCTTGGCGGTCAGGTCTCCGCCGACGGCAATCAACGATTGCCCACCAACCGTCACCGAGCTGCCGCTAACCTTGTTGATGTCGGTATTCGACACGCCATTGGCCCGCTGCACGATCTTGTGCTCGCCCGTCTGGACCGCACCGAGATCCCAGTTGCCGCCAACGTTCATCCCGAGGTTGCCGCCAACCGACAGGTTGCCCGCGTTCTGTTGGAAGTTGCCGCCGGTGACGATCAACGCATCACCCGCGACATCCAGCTTGGCGGTCGGCCCGAGCGTCGTCACCACGCTCGTCGCACCGTCGCGGCTCACGCGCGTGTTCGTCTTCGTCGCCGTATCGAGAATCAGGTCCTTCCCGGCGTCGAGTTGCAGGCTGCCGGCCTTCACGTTGGCCGACGTCAGGTCGATGTCGTTCTCGGTCTTCAATGACATCTGCCCACCGCTTTGCAGCGCGCCGAATGCGTTGTCGATCTGCTTGCCCTGAATCGCCAGCGTGTTTTCCGCCTTGATCGTTCCGCTATTCGTGAACGACTGTGCATTCTGGAAATCGATGTTCGTCGCACTGATCAACGGGCCGTCGATATTCTGCTGGCTGGCCTTCGCGAGATAGACGACCGGCACGAGCACCGACTGACCGTCGACCACCCGTGTTTCCATCATGACCACGTTGCTGGTCAGCTTCGACACCTGATCGGCCGACAGGCTCGCGCCGATCGGTAGATCGAGCGACTTCGACAGATCCGCGCCGGCCGCCATCAGCGATTGATACATGGTCTGCAGGTCTGCGTACGGCCCGATCACGGCCTTGCCCGTCAGCGCGGTGACTTCGTTGCGCACGAGCTGCTGCTCGTAGAAACCGTCGCCGAGCCGCTTCGGGATATGCGTGAGGTCGACGCCGAGCTGACCGAAGAAGTAGTCGCTCGAAATGAAATTCTTCTGGTTCGTGAACGCCGGATTCGTTTCGATCACGTAGCTCGCATTCGGCGCAGTCGTCGGCTTGAACAAGCCGCCTTGCGGAATGGTGAGGTTGTTCAGGATGTTCAGCGCCGTTGCACTGGCGATGATCGGATCGACCGGCGCCGACGGGCCACCGTGCACGGCCGACGCACCCGATTTCGCGCCGCTCGCGTTGCCGCTCAGGTTGGTGGGGGTGAAACCCGGCACCGACTGCCCCGGCAGCAGGCCGAGCGACGGAATCGATGCGTTGCCCGCCGTGTTGTTGACGCTGACGCCCGTGCCGGAAATCGTGCCGTTCGAACTCAACGTCGAGTCGTATTTCGGCAGCTTGTAATCCTTGATCGATGCCGGTGCCGCCTGGGTATAGCCGCCCGGGCGTCCCGTCACGAACGGCGCGTTGCCGAACGGCAACTGCCAGTCGTGTTCCGAGTTGTCGTAGTTGTTGTAGTGATATTGGCCCGAGTAGGAAACCGACACGCCCGGCAGCTTCTGGCCGGACGCCGCCCAGCCGTCGGCGTCGTAGTAGGCCGGCATCTTGATGTCGCCGACCGCCGCGATGTTGCTCCAGTAGTTTTGCAGCGTGCCGACCGACGACGCATCGATCTTGCCGCCCGACACGATTTGCGCGGCCGGGCTGATGTCCGTCACGGTCGTCGCCGTCGCGCTGTCCGCGTAGTAGGTCGTGAACTGATACGTGCTGTTCCATTGACCGCCATGAGGCGGCTCGGTGTAGACGCCGCCGATGCTGTCCGGATCCTTCACGCCGATCTGGCCCGTGCGACCGCTGATCGGAATGCCGAACTGCGCGAGCGATACAGGATCGATCTGGCTGGTAGACGTCTTCATCGCGCGGCGCGTGCTCGTCACCTTGTCCGCGTGCAGTTCCATGTCGCCGCCCGACTGGATCAGGGCCGACACGTTGTTGACGAGCGCCGCGTTCGTGTAGTTGCCGCTTGCGTCCTTGCCACCAGCCAGCACGACCTTGCCCATGCCGAAGATGGCCGTCGTCGCCATCGAATCTGCCGCGGTCGTGTCGTCGCGGTTTTCGATGTCGTGCGCGAGAATTTCCAGCGTACCGTTGCTGTCCGATGCACCGATCAGCGCCGTCGCCCCGAGGTTCGAGATCGTATTCGTCGCGTTGAGCGAAGCGCTGGCGCCCACGAGTGCGCCCGTATTCGTCAGGTTGGCCGATTGCGTGTGCAGCAGGCCGCCGGCAGTCAGGGCGCCCACGTTGACGATGTTGCCCGCGTTGACGCTCAGGTTGTTGACTGACTGCAGGTTCGCGTTGTTCGTGAAGGTGCCGGGCAACGTGAAGGCGAGATCGTGACCGACGTTGAACTGTGTGTCGGCCGCTGCCGTGTAATCGCCCTGCAGGCTCACGTCGGCGTCATGCGTCGCGCTATATGTGCCTCCGCCCTGCAGCGTGGCCGCCGCGACCGACAGGTCGTGAGTCGAGCTGATCTGGCCGTTCGTGTTCGTGATCGCGCCGGTGGTCGTGACGTTCACGTCGCCGTTCGACTTGGTGACGTTGCCGATGGTGCCGCCGCTGTTGTCCAACGTGTTGCTTTGAACATGCAGCGATGCACCGCTGAGCTGGCCGCCCTGCGTGTTGCTGATCGACGCTGCACCGATCGTCACGTCGCCGTTGCCGGTGATCGCACCCATTCCGGATACGACGCCGCCAGCGTGGCTGTTCGTGATCTGGCTGCCGCCTTGCACCGTCATCTTGCCCGCGCCGAGGTCAACGATGGCGCCGTCCGCGTTGTCGATCGAGGCCGATTGAATGGCGAGCGTGCTGTTGTCGCCCGCAGTCGACTGCCCGGCCTGGACATGCCCGCCATGGTTCGAAAGCGCACCGCCGTTCGTCAAGGACAGCGACGCGTCCGATCGCAGCAGACCCTGCGCGTTGTTAACGTCGCCGGCAATGGTCGCGTTGATGCCGCGCTGCGCCGCGAGAATACCGCCGGCGTTGTTCCAGGTAGCCGCGTTGACGATGGCTTGCCCCTTCGTCACGATGGTGCCCGACGCATTGTTCAACGCGCTGGCTCCATTGCCCGGTGCGATCGTCAGCGTACCCGCACCGGCGTGTGTAATGGTGCCGCCCGCGTTGTTCAGCTCGGCCGGCGTGAGCGTCAGATCCGTACTGTTGGTCTGGATCACACCGGCGGCCGAGTTGTCGAGCATGCCGCTGACGTTCATGCCCATTGCCGACGAGCCGTACTGGGTGATCGTACCGCCGTGGTTCACGAGGTTTGCAGCCGTCAGCGCAAGCTGATTGGCCTCGAGCTTGCCGCCACTGTTGTCGAGCGTCGAATCGGCGGTGACCGACAGGTTCGGCGCGACGATAGAGCCGCCCTGGTTCGTCATCGAGCCGGTGTGGATCGCCGCGTTCGCGCCAGCACCGATCTGACCGCCGTCGTTCGCTAGCGTACCGCTGGTGACACTCAGATCCGTGTTCGACAACAGCTTGCCGCGCGCGTTGTTCAGCGTGCCGCCGACAGTTGCCGTCAGTCCGTTCTGCGCGTTGATCGAGCCCGCCGTGTTGTTTAGTGTGCCGGTTTGCGCGACGACGCGCCCGTTGCTCGCAATGGAACCACCCACGTTCGACACCAAACCCGTACCACCGCCAAGCGTCAGTGCGCCGTTGCCGGCATGGGTGATCGTGCCGCCGTCGTTGACGAGTACGGCAGGGGCGAGCGTCAGGTCGGTACTGTTGGTTTGCAGCGTGCCGCTGTTCGAGTTGTCGAGCGTGCCCGACACGTTCACGCTCATCGCCCCGGCCCCGGTCTGCGTGATCGTGCCGCCGTGATTCACGAGATCCGTCGCATTCAACGACACCTGGCCCGCCTGCACGGTGCCGGCGCTGTTGTCGAGCGTCGTGGCGCTGACAGTGGCCGTCTGGCCGACGATTGATCCGCCGTTGTTCGTCAGATGCGTGCCGGCGTCGACCGCAACGTTCTGCGCGGCCTGCAGGGTTCCGCTACCGTTATCGACCGACTGGCCCGAAACGTGAAGATTCGTGTTGGATGTGATCGCGCCATGGTTGACAACGTTTGCGCCGCGGACCGAAACATCGCCGTTGCCTCCGATCACACCGCCTTGTGCACCGTTCGCAGTCGTCCCTGCGGCATTGGTCAACTGGTCACTCGTTGTCACCGACAGGCCGTCGCCGTTGAGCGACGTGATCCGACCCGCGGTGTTATCGAGTGACGCACCGGCCACCGTCATGCCGGCCGCGCTTTGAAGGGTGCCCTGGTTGTTCGCGATCGCGCCGCCACGCACGTCCGCCGTGCTCTCGGATACCAGTTCGCCGGACTGGTTGGCGATCTGGCCAACCACGTTGACTGATAGCGGCCCCTGCGACGAAACCTTGCCACTCTGGTTCGAGAGGGCCCCGCCGGTCAGCGTCGTGCCGCCGCCGCTCGACAGGTTACCGTGATCGTTGATCACGGTGCCCGATGCGTTCGCCTGAATGGCACCTTGCGCGCTCGTCGTCGCGTTCGACAGGTTCACGTCGCCGGCCGTCGCATTCAGCGACAGATTGCCGTTCGCCGCCGTCTGGCTGCCGGCGAAATTCACGTTGGCGCCTGTCAGCGACGCATTGCCACCTGCGACATTCTGGCCGATCGCCGTCAGCTGGCCCGACGCCGTCAGGTTCAGGTCGCCGCTGTGCGTGACGGAACCGTCGTTGTTCACGCCCGCGCCGAGCGTACCGGTCGAATTGATGGTGCTGGCATTCACCGTCGTGTTCTGCTGCGCCGCGAGCGTCCCACTGTTCGTCAAATCGGCCGCGGCGTTGGCCGACAGCGATTGCTGCGCATACGTGGTGCCGATATTTTGGATGCCGCCCGCGGCCGACAGCGCCATATTGCCGCTTGCCGTGGTCTTGCCCGTGAGCACGAGCCGGCCGTCCGATTGCAGCATCAAATCGCCAGCCTGCGCCGCGATCGTCCCAGCGTTCGCGACACCAACGCCTGCGGAGTTACCAACCAAAAACATCCTATTGGCATACATGCCGCCTAACTGAGCCACGTCAATTGCGACAGCGGGGGCAGGACCGTCACCGGCGATCGGCGTCGCGGCAAGCGTGTTGTGATTAACCTGATTCGTACCGGCGATTACGTTCAGGTTCTTCGCGTAGACCGCCGCGTTCACCTGTACCGCGCGGGCAATAAGGTCCACCTGATCGGTACCGGTTGCATTCAAGCCGGCACCTGAGACGGTCACGAGCCCGCGGTTGACGTTGTATCCAGCGAGCGAACCGTCGGCGCCGTAGTACGGCACGCCGGTCGTCAAGGTCGCGCGACTGGTATTCAGGAACGTTCCGCCGTCCACGAAAATCCCGGACGGGTTAGCGATGACCAGCTCCGCGCGAGCGCCTGCGATCTCCACGGCGCCGCGAATTTGAGAGGGGTTCGGGCTGTTGACCTGGTTGACGATGATCCGTGCGGCCTGCCCGGCTCCGTAGTTCGGGTTGCCGTTGATCCAGCCCGCCTGCTGCGTCTGAACCATCGTGGCCGAGTTGTTCAGGATCGCGCCAGCCTTTTGGACATCGAACTGGTTGTAGGTGTTGACCGATACGCCGGCCCCCGAAGGCTTGGCCACGTTGACTTGGGGCAAGCCATTCGGCGTCTGGATCACCTGCGTGCTGGTGCCGGGCGTCGGGATGATCTGTGCATCGGACAGGGTGGGTAGCATACCGAGTGCGGCGACGCCCGCCATCACGGCGCGAGCGCCGGACGTCGACGACCGCCGCTGCGCGCGTGCTTCGCCTGTTGCGGGTTTCCCTTCAGCTGTCGCTGTCTCCGCGACGGCCACCACCATACCCCGAAGCCTGGAAAACACCAGGCGGTGCGTATTCTTATTCATTCTGGTCGACGCGGCCCGCGTCCGTTCGTTTGATTATTGAACGCGAGCTTACTGAAACATCGAAAAATGACTGTCAAATATTGCCACGCCGTTGACGGAGAACCACAAATTTCGAATTTCAGTCTCGTCCGATTGACGCGGACTCGGACATCCCCAATCGGTTTCTCAAAGAATCCGTCGGCCAGACCAGATCGATTTCACGCGGATCTTTCGTGTATCCACCTGTTACACACTCCAGAACAACGGCGAATCGAATTCCATTGTGAGCTGGATCGCCGGGCGCGCGAGTCACTGCGGTAGATAACCACTGCGCCCGTTCCGGCGTGCAGAGGTCGGGCGCGAGGCGCTGCTCAGGATGCGTATCGGCGAGATGCAGGCAGATCGCGGCTGTTTCGTACAGCACGAGGTCGCCATCGACCAGCACCGGAATAAGTTCGGATTCAGCGCAAGATTGTCCGGTGACTTGTGCCGGTCGTGCACGCGGTCGATGTACTCGAGCTCGAACGGCTAGCCGATTTCTTCAAGCACGAAGTGCTGCGCCATGCTGACATTGCTGGGGGAGTAGAAAAGCTTCATCGTCGATTTCGTTTGGCGGGCATCGGCATCACGCAGCCGCAAACTCGATCACCGGCTCGCAGCGGATCGGAAAATTGACCGAGTTCGCGATATAGCACTTCGCATGCGCATCGTGATGCAGATGCGTCGCCTTCTCACGATCGTCGCCCGCCAGAATGGTCACGTGCGGGCGCAGCACGATTTCGGTGAAGCGGCCTTCCTCGGCGCTGTCGACCATCGTGCCTTCCGCGCTGTCGACATAGCCGAGCACGCGAATGCCCGCCTCGGCGCACAGGTGCAGATACCAGAGCTTGTGGCACGCCGATGCCGACGCGACCAGAAGGTCCTCGGGATTCCAGCGCGCGGCATCGCCGCGGAACGCAGCGTCCGACGAACCGGGAATATCCGGCTTCGATCCGGCACGGATCACATGATCGCGCCCGTACTCGCGATATCCCGACGTGCCGGTGCCGCGATTGCCCGTCCACTCCACTGCGACGCGATACGTGTGTTCGCCTGATGCCATCTCGCTCTCCATTGATGTCGGTTGCCTCGACCGTGCCGGATGCCGTTTTGCAGCACCCGCCCGTGGCCGTCATTGTGGCACCGGATTGCCGTTTGGTATACCATTATCCCAAATTGACGAAACACGCAGGCATGGAAGCCAAACTCGACTCCACGGCGGACGCCGTCGCCGCATCGCTGCGCGACATGATCATCAACGGCGAGCTTTCGGCCGGCGAACGGCTCGTCGAGCGCGACCTGGCCGAGCGGTTCGGCATCAGCCGGATTCCGATGCGCGAGGCGATCCAGCGGCTGGAACGCGAAGGCTTGCTGAATATCTTCAGGAATCGCGGCGCGGTCGTGCGGATGCTGAGTGTGACCGACGTGCAGGAAATCTACGACCTGCGCGTGCTGCTCGAAGGCGACGCGATCTACCGGAGCGTGAAGCGGCTCGACGACGAAACGCTGGCGCGCGCCGAACTCGTGCATCGCCTGCTCGGCGATGCGACCGTGCCGCGCAGGCAGGGCGAGCTGAACCGCGAATTCCACGCGTTGCTGTATTCATGCTGCGGCAATGCGCGGCAGTTGAAGTCGATCGCGGAGCTGCGCAGCCAGGTCGAACGTTACGAGCGCCTGCAGACCACGCTGCTCGCCGACACGCCGTCGTTCCAGGTCGAACATGAAGAAATCCTGAAGGCATGCCGCGAGCGCAATGCGCGTGCGGCACGCTCGATGACGATCGCGCATCTCGAGACGGCGAGAAGCATCGTGATGCGGCTCGTCGAAGGCGGCTGACGCCGGCGCGCGGTGCATATGCCCGCGAACGCCGGCCCGTGCGCCACTCGACGCTATTCGATACGTGTTCCGACACGCAGCTGGTTGCGGACCGCCGTCACACCGGCAACCTGTTGCGCGGCATTGACGGCCAGCGGAATCTGCACGTTGTCCGGTACGGTGCCCGACAGCGTCACCGTGCCGTCGCCCGCGCGAATCAGGATGCGGGTCGAATCGAGCCCGCGCGTGCGCGCGAGTACCGCGGCCACACGCTTGACGAGCAGCCGGTTCGATTTCCGTCTGGCCCGCGCCGTATCGCGATTGGCTGCGGCGGCGCCGGTGACACCGGCATCGCTTCCCGACTCGACGGCCGGCACGTCTGCGCGCGACGCCGCCGGCTGCGCCAGCACCGGCGCGGCCGGCGCCAGCAACAGCGCGGCGAGCATCAGGACAACCCGGGGGTTCGAATAGATCATGGTTGAGTTCCGCAATAGGATGGAAAACGAATCAAGTACCGGCCGCTGAAGCCGCACGCATCAGAACTGGGTGATCATGCCAACCGACACGCCGGTCACCGTGCGCCCGTCCGGCCGCAACGACAGCCCCGCGACGTTGGTCGGATCCTTCTTGTAGGCACCCGAGAAGCCGTTGCGATCGAACTCCGCATACAGGCTCGTCCGCTTCGACAGGAAGTACTGCAACATCGCGTACGACGTGAGCTTGCGGCCATCCGCGCCGGCGGCATTCTTCAGGTTCTGTCCGAAGTCCCAATAGGTCGCACCGGAGAATTGCAGGAACGGCGTGATCTGGTAGACGATCCCGGCCGCCGGAACCCGGTCGCGCCGTTCCGGCGCGCCGGCCTTCGTGGCGCTGACGGCGAGATCGCTGTAGCTCAGGTACAGGCGGGCCGGGCCGACCTGCCAGGTCGCGCCGCCCATGATCGTGCGCGCCCATTGCGATGCGTCGGCATTCCACGTCGTCTGATACGCGGCCCCGAGCAGCAGCGTCTGGTACCGGTAGCTCGTGCCAACCGCGACATTCGAGCCAGCGCGCTGGTTGCCGGCCGTTCCGCCGGGCGAGTAGCTGCCGCGCACGGTCATGCCGCCGAACGTGCCGGCGTACTTGATCGTGTTGTTGAAGCGCGAATCGTTCGTAAAGAAGTTGCCGCCCCACACCACGCCGGGAATCGTCGCGAGCGACTGTCCTTGCCCGCCGTTCGGGTCGAGCGCGATGCCGATGTCCTCGGCCGCATTCAGCTGTCGCCCCAACGTGACACGGCCGAACGTGCCGCTCAAGCCGACATAGGACATCTGCGAGAACAGCAGCCCCTGCGATTTCGACAGCGCGCCCGTTCCCGTCAGGAACCCGCTCTGCAGCATGAAGATCGCCTGCACGCCTCCGCCGAGATCCTCGACGCCCTTCAGTCCGAAGAGGTTGCCCGATATCGCGTTGTTGTCGAAGCCGACCTGGCTCCCCCCCTTCACGCCGTCGGTCCAGCGCACGCCGCCGCCGACATAGCCGAACAATGTCACGCTCGATTGCGCGACGGCATTGGCGGCCACGCATGCCAACGCCGAAACCACGATGATTCGCTTCATGTGTCTCCATCCATATATTCGTTATGCTTATTTTTCAAGCATCGCCAGTGCTTGAGTCCTGGTCGATGCGACAGCGTCGGCCGGCTCACGGGATCGCATCGCGGCGATCCGTGCGGGCCGGCCGTCACGCGTTCGGCAAGCGCGCTAGCGGCGCGCTTCCGTCTGCGGGAACGGGTAGGCGAGCTTCGCGGCCGTATAGCCGATCCGCATCGCGTTGACGTGCAGCGTGTCGCCGGGGCTCAACGGAATCACGCGCCCCGCGTCGTACACGGACCAGGCTTGCGGCGCGGGCCGCTGATCGCCGAGGTGGGCGAAGCGCGCCCCGAGCTTCGGCGGCAGCATTTCGCCGGCGAGCCGTTCGAAGTCCCAGCTCAGTACGGTGTGCGTGAGTCGGGGCGCCGGATCGTCGCGCCGCTCGATCCAGTAGCCGATCGACGCGCCGCGGGTCGCGCATGCGATCGTCACGCCGCCCGGTGCCGGCCGGATTTCCGGCATCGCCGTGGCCGGCGGCGCGGCGCCACCGAGCCACATCCGCGAGATCATCTCGGGCTCCGGGATGCCGCCCATGTCGCCGTAACGGTCGGTCCAGGTGTGGAATGCGGCGCGAAGTTCGTCGAGCTTCGCGCGATAGCGCGGGTCGTTCGCGAGGTTGTGCAGTTCCCACGGATCACGATCGGCGTCATACAGTTCCTCGACCGGTTTCGGGCCGAACCACGCTGCGGTGACCGGCGGCAGTTTGCCTTCATCCTTCAGCCGCAGGATGTCGCGCATCATCGGCATGCTTTCGCGGAACCGGATCGGCTGGTAGTACGGCCTCTCCGGCATGTAGTTGTACAGATAGCGGAAGCGCTGATCGCGCACCATCCGCACGCGGTCGTATTCGCTGTCCATCCGGTCGCGCGCGGCGAACACGTATCGGCGCGGCGTGGGTGCCCGTGCCGGCCCGAGAAACGCCTGGCCCTGCATGTAGGACGGAATCGGCACGCTCGCCAGCGACAGCACGGTCGGCGCGAACCCGGTTTCGGTGATGTAGATCTCCGGTGCGCCGTAGTCGCGATGCAGGCGCAGCAGCATCTCGGTCATCCCGTCCGGCTCGACCTGGAAATACGCGGTGCGTGGCAGATCGGCCGGCGGCTCGGCTTGCTCGACGCCGAACGGCACCGACGGATTGGCTCGCACGTAGATGCGTGAGTAGTAGTTCATCCCGAGGAAATCCGGCTTCGCGGCGATGACGTCCATGTCGCCGGGCTGGACAAGGCTGGCGAGCGAATGGTCGAGCGGCTCGGGGTAACCGTGTCCGTACAGCGGATCAAGGAACGCTCGATTCCACAGCATGTCGACGAGGCCGGCCGCCTTGCGGTCTTCGTCGCGCGGGCCGGCCGGACGGATCGGTTGAAGGTTGATCGTCGTGCCGATCCGTGCATCGCGCAGGTTGGCGCGCAGCGCCTGGAACGCGAGGCCCTGGGCCAGGTTCTGGTGGTGCATCGCCGCGAATACGCCTTCCGGCGAACGCAGGCCCGGTGCATGCACGCCCATTCCGTAACCGCGCAGCGCGAGACTGTTCGGTTCGTTCAGCACGATCCAGTGGCGCCGGTATCCCGGCGATGGGATGCATCGGCATCGACGGCATTCGATTTCGTGTTCGCGCATGCGGACAGCATCAGGATCGCGACGGCGCAGCCAGCGGTTCGGTACAGGCGGATTGCTCGGATCATGTCGACAAGGGGTCCGGGGTCGGGTCGGATAGCGCATCCATCGGCTCGACGCGTTGCCGTCAGCAAACGGCGCGGCCTCGAACTCGCATGCGTTGCAACATACAAGTAGGACATATTGCTTGTCAACGAAGCGAACCGAGCGATGTCTCGAAATGTGGTTCGGGGTCGGTGCAATGCGTCGCGCACCCGGATCGCTCGGTGATCCAGGTATTGTCACGGCATGCGGCGCCGGCCGGACAGCGGCCGGAATCGCCAGGGAGTCTCAGCGCGGCGCGCGGCGCTTGGCGCCCTTCGATTCCGCCGCCGCGGGACGTTGCGTGAGGGCCTCGATTTGCCGAAGCGCGATGTCGCGCCAGAGCGCGAATGCGGCGCGCGCGACCGCAGGCTCGCCGCCTGTCACGACGTCGATGGTCAGCCCGCGGATCATCGATCCGCCCAGCAACTGCAATTGCCTGATCGTCTGTGCGGTCGCGTGGTCGAAACCCGCGACGACATCGTCCGTCAATGCGCGAAAGCCGTCGTCGAACGGCTCGAGGATGCGCACGACCGCGTCGTCGAGCTCCTTGTCCGCTCGCCGCGCCAGCTGGATCTCCATGCTGGCGGCGAACAACGGCGTGCCGATGAGCGCGCCGGCGACGTCGAGCATCCGGTCGATCCGCTCCAGCGGTGTTGTCGCACCATGTGCCGCGCGCTTGAACTGCGCGAAGCGATCGCCGGTGAGGCGCTCCTGAACCGCGGCCATCAGCTCCGCCTTGGTCGGAAACTGATGCTGCAGCGCGCCCATGCTGACGCCGGCTTCGCGCCGGATCGCGAGCGTCGTCGCGCCCGAATAGCCTTCCTTGTAAAGCAGCGAGATCGCGGCGGTGATCACGCGTTCACGCGTCGCCTGGCTGCGTTCCGCCTGCGTCGGCCGGCGGGCGCGCGCAGTGCCGGTAGTCGTTGCCGCACCTGTCTTGACGATTTTCTTCATTCACGTGTTGGGTCGGACGCCGTGACGGACAAGGTCGGCCGTCGGGCGCGGTCATCATTTGACGATGGTGGTCGAGATCGGTCACAGCGCTCGACCCGCTATCGCACCCTCGCGCAAACGCGCATGGTCCATCGCGAACCACCGCCACATCGGCGCGGCATAGCCGCAGGGGTATCGTGCGCGGCCTGCGGCGGGCCGTCTACGGATGCGGATTCTACCAATGAAGCCCCCATGGGCACATGGCCGGCATGCGGCCTGCCCTCGGCATCAGGTGTGCCGCGATCGCGCGGCACCGTGCGTCGCGCGGTTGCCTGCCGGCGCGGTCGTCCCCCGCACCACCAGCCGCGGCACCGACGCCATCCGCACGCGCGACGCATCGTCGATCTGTCCGCCCGCCTCGCGCAACGCGTTCAGCAACTCGACCGCGAGCCCGGCGGCCTCGGCGGTCGGGATCGCGACGGTCGTCAGCGTGGGCCGCGTGTCGCTGGCCAGGTGAATATCGGTGATCCCGACGATCGACAGGTCATCCGGCACGCGCCTGCCGCGATCGGCTGCCGCATGCATCGCGCCGATCGCCGGCAGGTCGTTGGTCGCGACCAACGCAGTCAGTTGCGGATGTGCATCCAGCAACCGCCCCGCCGCACGCACGCCGCCTTCGATCGAATCCGGTTCGGCCGTGACGATCGACGCATCGAGCCCGGCTTCGTGCATCACGTCGACGAAGCCGTCATAGCGCGCCGCCTGCACGCCGTTTGCCGACCCGCCGACGATCGCGCCGATCTCGCGATGGCCGAGCTCGATCAGATGCCGCGTCGCAATCCGCCCTGCCTCGCGGAAATCGATCGCCACGCACGGCAATCCGTCGGGTGGCGCCTCGGGCCGCTCCCACAGGCACAGCACGACCGGCACGCCGCGCGCCGCCACGTCGAGCAGATCAGGCAAATGCAGGTTCGCGTTGGTCACGAGAATCCCTTCGGAGATCGTGCCGGCGATCTGGTCGAGATACGCACGCCCCTGCAACGGATCTTCGTTCGTATTGCAGACGATCAGGAACTGCCCGTTGCGCCGCACTGCGCGCTCGACTGCCAGCGCGAACTCCGGATAAAACGGGTTCGCGATGCTCGACACCATCAGCGCGACCGTCGGCGCGCGCCCTTCCGCCAGCGCCCGCGCGGCGAGATGCGGCCGATACCCGAGCGCCTCCACGGCCTCCAGCACCCGCGCACGGGTCGCCTCGCCCACCCGGCCGCGGCCGCGCAGCACGTTCGACACGGTCGCTGCCGTCACGCCGGCACGGTGGGCCACTTCATCCAGGGTTGCCATCGCTTGCTCACTATATGAGACGCTTATCCAATATTTGCTTCGCTTACCGAAGCGGCGCACTATCGCCGCACACCCTGCCGCCCGACCAACGGGCGCGACTCGGCCGCGATCGCATCGCCTCTTTTTTTGATCGCGATGATTAAGCGCTTAATCACTGATGAAAGCGCATTAGAACATGGAGCGGAGACAATGGCGAGCATCTCGATGCGACGCGTGCAGAAAGCCTATGGCGATCACGCGCCGGTCATTCGCGACGTCGATCTGGAGATCGGCGCGCACGAGTTCTGCGTGTTCCTCGGGCCGTCCGGATGCGGCAAGTCGACGTTGCTGCGCATGATCGCCGGGCTCGAGGATCTCAGCGCGGGCGAGCTGTCGATCGACGGCCGCCGCGTCGACGACGTGCCGGCCGCCGAGCGCGGCGTCGCGATGGTGTTCCAGAGCTACGCGCTGTTTCCGCACATGACGGTCTACGAGAACATGGCGTTCGGGTTGAAGCTCGCGCGCATGCCGAAAGCCGAGATCGACCGGAAGGTGCGCGATGCCGCGCGCATCCTGCAGCTCGACACGCTGCTCGATCGCAAGCCGAAGGCGCTGTCGGGCGGGCAGCGGCAGCGCGTCGCGATCGGCCGCGCGATCGTGCGCGAGCCCGGCGTGTTCCTGTTCGACGAGCCGCTGTCGAATCTCGACGCCGCGCTGCGCGGCCAGACCCGCATCGAGATCGCGCGGCTGCACCGGCAGTTCGAACGCGCGAGCGTCGTCTACGTGACGCACGACCAGACCGAAGCGATGACGCTCGCCGACAAGATCGTGCTGCTGCATGCCGGCGCCGACACCGCGCAGCACGGCAGCATCGCGCAGGTCGGCGCGCCGCTCGACCTCTACCACCACCCGGCCAGCCGCTTCGTCGCGGGCTTCATCGGTTCGCCGCGGATGAACTTCCTGCCGGCCGTCGTGACCGCCTGCGATGCGCATCGCACGACCGTCTCGCTCGCGCCGTCCGGCGAGACCTTCGTGCTGCCGCGCGACGGTTCGGCACTCGGCGCCGGCGCCGCCGTGACGCTCGGCATTCGCCCTGAACACCTGACGCTCGGCGCCGCGCACGACGCCACGGCGCTCGCGCGCGATGTCGCGCTCGTCGAGCGCCTCGGCGAACAGACCTACGTGCACCTCGACCAGCCCGGCGGCAGCTCGCTCATCGCGAAGGTGCCCGGCGACGCGCAGGTGCGCAGCGGCGAACGCGTGCTCGTGCATGCGCCGGCCGCGGCCTGCCATCTCTTCACTGAAGACGGCCGCGCGGTGCCCGCGTGCGCCGACGTCCACGTTCACCACTACGCATAAGGATCGGGCATGCGCCTCGGAGTCTGCTACTACCCGGAACACTGGCCGGAAACGATGTGGGCCGACGATGCCCGCCGGATGAAAGCGCTCGGCATCGAGCAGGTGCGGATCGCCGAATTCGCGTGGAGCCGTATCGAGCCGTCGCCGGGCGAATACGACTGGGGCTGGCTCGATCGCGCGGTCGACGTGCTCGGCACGGCCGGCCTCGAGATCGTGATGTGCACGCCCACCGCGACGCCGCCGAAATGGCTGGTCGACCTTCATCCCGACATCCTTGCGATCGGCGCGGACGGCCGGCCGCGCGCGTTCGGCTCGCGCCGCCACTACGACTTCTCGTCGCCGACCTATCTCGAAGCGTCGCGCCAGATCTGCACGGCGGTCGCCGAGCGCTACGGCCGCCACCCGGCCGTGCGCTACTGGCAGACCGACAACGAGCTCGGTTGCCACCAGACCGTCGTCAGCTACTCGCCGGCCGCGCTCGTGCGCTTCCGTGCATGGCTGAAGGCGCGCTACGGCACGATCGACGCGCTCAACCGCGCGTGGGGCACCGTGTTCTGGAGCATGGAGTATCGCCATTTCGACGAGGTCGACGCGCCCGTCGGCACCGTGACCGAGGCCCACCCGTCGCATCGCCTCGACTACCGGCGCTTCGCGTCGGACGAAGTCGCGCGTTATCACCGGATGCAGGTCGACGTGATCCGCGCGCATTCGCCGGGCCGCCCCGTCGCGCACAACTTCATGCAGCTGTTCACCGAGTTCGACCATTACGAGGTGGCACGCGACCTCGACATCGCGACCTGGGACAGCTATCCGCTCGGCGCGCTCGAGGAGCAATGGTTCGCGCCCGACGTGAAGGCGCGCTGGCTGCGCACCGGTCATCCCGATTTCGCGTCGTTCAACCACGACCTCTATCGCGGCATGTCGAAACTGCCGTTCTGGGTGATGGAGCAGCAGCCGGGCCCCGTGAACTGGGCGCAATGGAACCCCGCGCCGCTGCCGGGCATGGTGCGCCTGTGGAGCTGGGAAGCATTCGCGCACGGCGCCGGCTGCGTGTCGTACTTCCGCTGGCGGCAGGCGCCGTTCGCACAGGAGCAGATGCATGCGGGCCTGAACACGCCCGACAACCAGCTCGACGAAGGCGGGCGCGAAGCACAGCGTGTCGCCCAGGAAATCGCCGCCGTGCTCGACGCCGGCGCGGATGCCGACGCGAACGGTACGGTGCGTGCACCCGTCGCGCTCGTGTTCGACTACGAGGCAAAGTGGCTGTTCGAAGTACAGCCGCAGGGCGCCGATTTCCATTACCCGCGCTTCGCGTTCGAGTACTACTCGGCACTGCGCTCGCTCGGCCTCGACGTCGACATCGTTTCGGCGCACGCGCCGCTGGACGGCTACCGCCTCGTTGTCGTCCCGCCGCTGCCCGTCGTGCCGGACGATTTCGCCGCACGACTCGCGGCCTCGGGTGCGCATGCCGTGTTCGGGCCGCGCACCGGCTCGAAGACCGTCGACCTGCAGATTCCGCCGACGCTGCCGCCCGGCCCGCTGGCGTCGATCCTGCCGGTGCGCGTGTGGCGCGTCGAATCGCTGCGGCCGAACGTGACCGAGCGAATCGATGGCACGCTGCGCGACGGTTCGCCGCTCGCGGGCGATGCGCGCCACTGGCGCGACTTCGTCGAACTGCACGACGACACGCGCAGCGTCGTGCAGGCGCGCTTCGCCGACGGTCACCCGGCCTGCGTGTCGCACGGCGCGCTGCACTACTGGGCCGCGCTGTTCGACGACGCGACCACCATCCGGCTGTTCGCCGATATCGCGGCCGAAGCCGGTCTCGCGCCGACGCCGCTCGGCGACGGCGTGCGCGTGAGCCGGCGCGGCGGCCTGACCTACGTGTTCAACTATGGCGACACGCCGCACACGATCGACGCAGTGCCGCCGTCCGCGTTCGTGCTCGGCACTGCGCGGGTGGAACCGCAAGACGTTGCCGTGTACCGCAGCCGTTCGTAGCAACCGCCACCGGCGCCACGACGCGCCGGTCACGCACAACGACACCCAGGACTGGAGACATACATGACACATCGCCCCCTTCGCGTCGCCGCCCGGCTCGCCACGGCCGCCGCTGTCGCACTCGCATCGCTCGGCATGACGGCGCCCGCCGATGCCGGCACGCTGACGATCAACATCGCGTTCAAGGGCGCCAGCCAGCGCGCGGTCTGGCAGTCGACGCTCGACGCGTTCCGCAAGGCGCATCCCGACATCGACGTGAAGGCGACCTTCGTCGACGAAGAGGCGTACAAGGTGCAGCTCCCCGCATGGCTCACGACCGTCGCGCCCGACGTCGTGAACTGGCACGCGGGCGAGCGGATGGCGTACTACGCGAAGCGCGGGCTGTTCGAGGACCTGAGCGGCGACTGGACGAAAAACGGCTGGGGCGCGATGTACGCGTCGACGCGCGATGCATCGTCGTACAACGGCAAGCAGTACGCGGCGCCGACCGTCTACTACTCGTGGGGGCTGTTCTACCGCAAGGACCTGTTCCGCAAGGTCGGCATCGCCGACGAGCCGAAGACGTGGGACCAGTTTCTCGATGCGTGCAAGAAGCTGAAGGCGGCCGGCATCACGCCGATCGCGATCGGCGGCCGCGACGCGTGGACCCTCGCCGGCTGGTTCGACTATCTCGACCTGCGCGTGAACGGCAACGCGTTCCACCAGCAACTGATGGCCGGCGACGTGCCGTACACCGACCCGCGCGTGAAGAAGGTCTACACGACGTGGAAATCGCTGATCGATGCGGGCTACTTCATCGACAATGCGCTGTCCTACGATCTCGACGGCGCGCAGCCGTTCCTGTTCCAGGGCAAGGCCGCGATGATGCTGATGGGCACCTTCATCGCGGCAGGCTTCCCGCCGAACGTGAAGCAGGAGATGGGCTACTACCGCTTCCCGATCATCGACCCGAAGGTGCCGACCGCCGAGGACGGCCCGGTCGAATCGCTGCACATCCCGACGAAGGCGAAGAACAAGGCCGACGCACACACGTTCCTCGCGTTCGTCGAGACACCCGAGATGGGTGCGAAGCTCGCGGAAGGCCTCGGCTCGCTGTCGGCCAACAGCAAGTCGCCCGAGCCGGCCGATCCGATCTCGCGTATCGGCTTCCGGATCCTCGCCGACACGAAGGGCGGCGTCGCGCAGTTCTACGACCGCGACATGACGAAGGAAATGGCCGACGAAGGGATGAAGGGCATGCAGCAGTTCCTCGCGAATCCCGCGCAGCTCGATACGGTGCTCGCGCAACTCGAACAGACCCGCAAGCGCATCTACAAGAAGTGACCGCGTGACCCAACCGGCGGCCCGCGCCGCCGAGCCCGTTCAGGAGGCTTGCCGTGTCCAGTCCGATCACGTCCACCCCGCCCGCTGCCACTGCGCCGCCGCCGCGCGGGCCATCCGCCGCCGTGGCGCCCGCGCGCCGCCCGTCGCCCGCGGTACGGCGGCAACGGCGCGCCGCGTGGCTCTTTCTCGCGCCGGCCTGCGCCATGGTTGCCGTCTATGTGATCTGGCCGATCCTGTCGACGCTGTGGCTGAGCCTGTACAACTGGGACGGGATGACCGAGCGCACCTTCGTCGGTCTCGCGAACTACGTCGAACTGCTGCATGCGCCGACGTTCTACACGGCGCTGCGCAACAACGTGATCTGGCTCGTGCTGTTCATGCTCGCGCCACCGCTCGGCCTCGCGCTCGCGTTGTACCTGAACCAGGCGGTCGGTGGCATCCGGCTCGTGAAGTCGCTGTTCTTCGCGCCGTTCGTGCTGTCCGGCGTGGTCGTCGGCCTGATCTTCTCGTGGTTCTACGATCCGACGTTCGGGCTGCTCGCGCTGATCGCCGGGCACGGCATCCCGGTGCTCGGCGACGCGCGCTATGCGACGTTCGGCATCGTGTTTGCCGCGCTATGGCCGCAAACCGCGTACTGCATGATCCTGTACCTCACCGGCCTCACGTCGCTCAACCCCGAACAGATCGAAGCCGCACGGATGGAAGGCGCGCGCGGATTCGCGCTGCTGTGGCACGTGGTGCTGCCGCAACTGCGGCCGACCACCTTCATGGCGATCGTCGTCACGGTGATCGGCGCGCTGCGCAGCTTCGACCTGATCTCGGTGATGACGAGCGGCGGCCCGTTCGAGAGTTCGACCGTGCTCGCGTATTACATGTACGACCAGGCGATCAAGTACTACCGGCTCGGCTATTCCGCGTCGATCGCGGTCGTGCTGTTCGCGATCATGCTCGTCTACATCGTGTTCCAGTTGCGCCGCCTGCTGCGCAACGAGCAATAACCTGACCGGAGGCCATCATGTTTCCGACTCCCATTGCCCAATGGAAGCCCGTCTCGCGCAGGCTGTACAAGCTGTCGCTGCCCGTCGCGCTGCTGATCTGGCTGCTGCCGATGATCGCCGTGTTCGTCACCTCGGTGCGCTCGACCGAGGAACTGGTCGAAGGCCATTACTGGGGCTGGCCGCGGCACTTCTCGATGATCGAGAACTATCGCGACGCGCTGACGACGTCACCGATGCTGCATTACTTCTGGAACAGTGTGCAGATCACGGTGCCGTCCGTCATCGGCTCGATCGCGCTCGCGGCGATGGCGGGCTTTGCGCTCGCGACCTACAAGTTTCGCGGGAGTACCGCGCTGTTCGGGACGTTCGTCGCAGGTAACTTCGTGCCGGTGCAAGTGTTGATGATTCCGGTGCGGGACTTGTCGCTGCGGCTCGGGGTGTTCAATACGGTCGAGGCGCTGATCCTGTTTCATGTCGCGTTTCAGACGGGGTTCTGCACGCTGTTCCTGCGCAACTTCATCAAGCAGCTGCCATTCGAGTTGATCGAGGCGGCGCGAATTGAGGGGGCGGGGGAATGGACGGTGTTCTGGCGGATCGTGCTGCCGTTGATCCGGCCTGCGCTGGCCGCGCTGGCGATTCTCGTTTTTACGTTCGTGTGGAATGACTACTTCTGGGCGCTGTGTCTCACGCAAGGCGATGAAGCCGCGCCGATCACGGCAGGCGTTGCCGCGTTGAAGGGGCAGTGGACGACGTCGTGGAATCTCGTATCGGCCGGGTCGATTCTTGCCGCGCTGCCGTCGGTCGCGATGTTCTTCGCGATGCAGAAGCATTTCGTCGCAGGGCTTACGTTCGGGGCGACGAAAGGCTGAACGCGCTGCACACGCACACTCGCATCTCCCCCTCCGCATCGTGAGGTTGCCCGCTTCGGCGGGCTTTTTTTGTTGCCGCTGTAACGGCGACGACGCGTGATCGTCTACGAAAAACGCTGCAAGCCTCGTGAACGCGCGGCGGTCTCATGGCGATCATCGACAGTCGATAGACGATCAGTAGTCCAACAAAACCGGCACGCAGCGAAATCCGTCGCCGTTCTTTGCAATATGACCGATGGACGGAAACGCGACTTGCGCTGCGGCCAGTAGCGCGCCAGCTTCGGCGGCTTCATTGAACAGCGCGATACGCGCGGCGGCAGCCGCTTCAGGATCGTGCTCGAAGCCATTTTGCCACTCTGGATTATCGAAGTTGACTTCGATAATCGCCTCGCCTGCGAACGTCAGTTTCTCGCCATTCGACGCAACGTTCCGCCCGCCGACGTGATCCATGTCATCGCGCAAGCGTGCCCGCGGCCGTTCACGTCCACCCCTCGAGCCGCAACGTCGACCGCACGAGCCGCTGCTCCTCCTGTTCGATCTCGCGCAAATACTCGACGCACTGGCGAATATGTTCGCTCGCTGCCTTGCGCGCCTGATCGGGCAGCCGCCCCGTCACCGCGTTATAAAGCCGCGCATGCTGCCGATCAATCTGCTTCTTCAACGGCTCCCGGTGATAGAGATTGTTCACCGACGCAAACACGGAACTCAGCAGCAGATCCGTCAACGACTGCAGCGTATTCACAAGCACCGGGTTATGCGACGCCTCGCAAATTGCGAGATGAAACGCATGATCGAGCTTCGCGCGCGCGGCCGGGTCGAGATCCTGCGCATCGGCCGCCGTCATCTCCTCATAGCGACGCCTGATCAGGATGAAATCGGCCGGCGTACCGCGCAGCGCCGCGAGCCGTGCCGCCTCCGTCTCGAGCATCCCGCGCACCTCGAACAGGTCGTACAGCGTGCGCGGCTGCGAGCCGAGCAGATGCATCATCGGCGAGACTTCGCGTTGCGGGGTCAGGCTCGCAACGAACGAGCCTTTGCCGTGCGTGGTGTCGATGATCCCGCGCGCACGCAGCAGCTTCATCCCTTCACGCACGGCCGTGCGCGACACGCCGAGCTTCTCGGTCAGCCGCCGTTCGGACGGTAGCGCCTGCCCGGCCTTCAGCACGCCGTCGACGATCAGCGTCTCGATGCGCTCGGCAACGACGTCGGCCACGTTCCGCGCCGGGCCTGCGCGATCCTGCATTTCCATACTGGTATGACCACTTCCGAAGGATATTGGCGATTTTCTCACAAACCCTTTTCCCCATTGGGTTTAAAGGCATAGGTCGCAGCGGCTTTCCAATCGCCTTTCAAAAACTGGTATGACCACACCAGCCACGTCTGGACACACGCCCGCGGCACGCCAAGAATCCCGTCCATCCGGCGCACCGCCCATCGCGCTGCCGCATGAAAGAGACGGAGACACCCCGATGAGTTTCACCTACGACGAACGGATCGACGGCCCGCTGGCGACCGTCGGCCGCGACACACTCGTCGCCGCACTTCACGCGGCGGCGCCCGGCCTCGACGTGCTGCACGAACGCGAGGCACTCAAGCCGTTCGAATGCGACGGCCTCGCCGCGTACCGCACCGTGCCGCTCGCGGTCGTGCTGCCCGACACGGTCGAGCAGGTGCGCGCAGTGCTGCGCGTTGCGGCCGCACTCGGCGTGCCGGTCGTCGCGCGCGGCGCGGGCACGGGGCTGTCAGGCGGCGCAATGCCGCTCGAAAAAGGCATCCTGCTCGTGATGGCGAAGTTCAACCGGATTCTCGGCATCGACCCCGATGCCGGCATCGCACGCGTGCAGCCCGGCGTGCGCAACCTCGCCATCTCACAGGCGGCCGCACCCTACGGCCTCTACTACGCGCCCGATCCGTCGTCGCAGATCGCCTGCTCGATCGGCGGCAACGTCGCCGAGAACGCGGGCGGCGTGCACTGCCTGAAATACGGGCTCACCGTGCACAACATCCTGAAGGTCGAGATCCTGACGATCGACGGCGATACGCTCACGCTCGGCGCCGACGCGCTCGACGCGCCCGGCTTCGACCTGCTCGCGCTGTTCACCGGCTCGGAAGGGATGCTCGGCATCGTCACGGAAGTCACCGTGAAGCTGCTGCCGAAGCCGCCGAGCGTGAAGGTGCTGATGGCGAGCTTCGACGACGTCGCGGAAGCCGGCGCCGCGGTCGCGCGGATCATCGGCGCGGGCGTGATTCCCGGCGGCCTCGAGATGATGGACAACCTCGCGATCCGCGCGGCCGAGGATTTCATTCATGCGGGCTACCCGGTCGACGCGCAGGCGATCCTGCTGTGCGAGCTCGACGGCTCGCCGACCGACGTCGAAGAAGACGCCGAACGCGTCGCCACGCTGCTGCGCGACGCGGGCGCAACCGAGATCCGCGTCGCGCGCGACGAAGCCGAGCGCCAGCGTTTCTGGGCCGGCCGCAAGAACGCGTTTCCGGCGGTCGGCCGCATGTCGCCCGACTACTACTGCATGGACGGCACGATCCCGCGCCGCGAGCTGCCGCGCGTGCTCGAGGGCATCGCCGCGCTGTCCGCCGAATATGGGCTACCGGTCGCGAACGTATTCCACGCGGGCGACGGCAACATGCACCCGCTGATCCTGTTCGACGCGAACCGGCCCGGCGAGCTCGACCGCGCGGAAGCGCTCGGCGGAAAGATCCTCGAGCTGTGCGTCGCGGCGGGCGGCAGCATCACCGGCGAGCACGGCGTCGGCCGCGAGAAGATCAACCAGATGTGCGTGCAGTTCAACGCCGACGAAATCACGTTCTTCCACGCGGTGAAGGCCGCATTCGATCCGCAAGGCCTGCTCAATCCCGGCAAGAACATCCCGACGCTGCACCGCTGCGCCGAATTCGGCGCGATGCACGTCCATCACGGCAAGCTGCCGTTTCCCGAACTGGAGCGCTTCTGATGCGACGCGACATCGAATCGATCGACGACAGCGCAGCGCTCGTCGCGCAGGTCGACGCGGCGATCCACGATCGCCAGCCGCTGCACATCCGCGGCGCCGGCACGAAGGCTTTTCTCGGCCGCCCCGTCGAAGGCCGCACGCTCGACGTGCGCACGCATCGCGGCGTCGTCTCGTACGACCCGACCGAACTCGTCATCACCGCGCGCGCGGGCACGCCGCTCGCCGAACTCGAAGCAATGCTCGACGCGGCCGGCCAGATGCTGCCGTGCGAACCGCCGTCGTTCGGCGGCGCGGCAACGGTCGGCGGGATGTTCGCGGCCGCGCTGTCGGGGCCGCGCCGCCCGTGGGCCGGCGCGGTGCGCGACTTCGTGCTCGGCTGTCGCGTGATCACCGGCCACGCGAAGCACCTGCGCTTCGGCGGCGAGGTAATGAAGAACGTCGCGGGCTACGACGTGTCGCGGTTGCTCGCGGGCAGCTTCGGCTGTCTCGCCGTCGTGACCGAGGTGTCGCTGAAGGTGCTGCCGAAGCCGCGCGCGAGGTGCGATCTCGCGTTGCCGCTTGCCGTGGACGAAGCCGTGCGGCGCGTCGCTGCCTGGCGGCGTGCGGGGCTGCCGCTTGCAGGCGCATGCCACGCGGACGGAGTGCTGCGCGTGCGGATCGAAGGCGGCGACGGCTCGGTGAAGGCCGCGCGCGATGCGATCGGCGGCGAGCGCATGGACGACCGCGACGACGCGTTCTGGGCACGGCTGCGCGACCTCGCGCTGCCGTTCTTCGACGATCCGCGTCCGCTGTGGCGCGTGTCGGTGCCGGCCGCGGCGCCGCTCGACGCGTTGCCCGGCGTGTTGCTCGCCGACTGGGGCGGCGCACAGCGCTGGCTGAAGAGCGATGCCCCGCCGGCCGACGTGCAGCGCTTCGCCGCGCACGCGGGCGGCCATGCGACCTGCTTCACGCCCGGCGCCTCGCCCGAGCCGGTCCAGCCGCTGCCGGCCGCGCTGCTGCGCGTGCACCGGCAGCTCAAGGCGCAGCTCGACCCGCATGCGATTTTCAATCCCGGCCGCCTGTACGCCGATTTCTGACGCGAACCCGATCCCGACCGCCGATGCAAACCAATCTCAGCGAAGCAAGCAAGGCCCTCGCCCGGGCCGACGAAGCGGAAGCGATCCTGCGCGCATGCGTGCACTGCGGCTTCTGCAACGCGACCTGCCCGACCTACCAGGTGCTCGGCAACGAGCTCGACGGGCCGCGCGGGCGCATCTACCTGATCAAGCAGTTGCTCGAAGGCGAACCATGCGGCGAACGCACGCAGCAGCATCTCGACCGCTGCCTGACGTGCCGCAACTGCGAGACGACCTGCCCGTCCGGCGTGCGCTATCACACGCTGCTCGACATCGGCCGCGCGGAAGCCGAAAAACGCGCGCAGCGGCCCGCGCGCGAGCGCCTGCTGCGCGCGGGGCTGCGTCACGTCGTGCCGCGCCCGGCGACGTTCGCCGCGTTGCTGAAGGCCGGCCGCGCGCTGCGCCCGCTGCTGCCCGGCACGCTGCAGGACAAGATCCCGGCCGCCATCCCCGCAGCCGCGCCCCGTCCGGCCGTACGCCATGCACGGCGCGTGCTGATGCTCGAAGGCTGCGTGCAGCCGTCGCTGTCGCCGAACACCAATGCGGCCGCCGCGCGCGTGCTCGACCGGCTCGGCATCAGCGTGAGCCCGGCGCGCGAGGCTGGCTGCTGCGGCGCGACCGAATATCACCTGAACGCGCAGGATGCGGGCCTCGCCCGCGCACGCCGCAACATCGACGCATGGTGGCCCGCGATCGAAGCGGGTGCGGAAGCGATCGTGCTGACGGCGAGCGGCTGCGGCGCGTTCGTCAAGGAATACGGCGACCTGCTGCGCTCCGACCCCGTCTATGCGGAGAAAGCGCAGCGCGTCAGCGCGCTCGCGCGCGATCTCGCCGAGGTGATCGCGGCCGAGCCGCTCGATGCGCTGGCCGGTTCGATGCCGCGCCGCATCGCGGTGCATTGCCCGTGCACGCTGCAGCACGCGCAGCGCCTCGGCGGCGCGGTCGAACGCATCCTGACGCGGCTCGGCTTCGATCTGACGAATGTCGCCGACGGCCATCTGTGCTGCGGTTCGGCCGGCACGTATTCGCTGACGCAGCCCGCGCTCGCGACGAAACTGCGCGACAACCGGCTCGACGCGCTCGAAGCCGCGCGGCCGGACCTGATTGTCACGGCCAACGTCGGCTGCCAGACTCACCTGAACGGCGCGGGCCGCACGCCTGTGCGCCACTGGATCGAGCTCATCGACAACCCACGCGTCAACTGACCTGATTCCGGAGGAATGCCATGCAGACGAAACCCGAACTCGAACTCGCCGATGCCGACCGCATGCTCGCCGCCGCCCGCGCGGAAGCGGAGCGCCACGGCTGGGCCGTGTCGATCGCCGTCGTCGACGACGGCGGCCACCTGCTCGCGTTCGCGCGGCTGAACGACGCATCGCCGGCCACCACCTATATCGCGCAGGACAAGGCGCGCGCGGCGGCGCTCGGCCGGCGCGAGACGAAAGCGTATGAGGATATGATCAACGGTGGCCGCACCGCGTTTCTCAGCGTGCCGCTGACGGGGTTGCTCGAAGGCGGTGTGCCGGTCACGGTCGGCGGCCGGATCGCGGGCGCGATCGGCGTGTCTGGCGTAAAGTCCGAACAGGACGCGCAGATCGCCCGCGCCGGCACACAAAGCGTCGCGGCATAACCAGCCCAAGCCGCGCGCGATTTTTTCCCCGGGAGGATTAACGATGATCGACCAAGCAGGACTGCAAGTCGCGCCAGCGCTGAGCCAGTTCATTGAAAACGAAGCGCTGCCGGGCACCGGCATCGACAAGGCCGCGTTCTGGAGCGGTTTCTCGGCCCTGGTGCACGACCTGGCGCCGCGCAACCGCGAACTGCTCGCGGAACGCGACCGCCTGCAGCAGGAACTCGACAGCTGGCACCGCGCGCACCCCGGCCCCGTGCGCGACCACGCCGCGTATCGCGCATTCCTCGAACAGATCGGCTACCTCGTGCCGGTCCCGTCGAACGTCGCGGCAGCCACCGCGAACGTCGACAGCGAGATCGCCACGCAGGCCGGCCCGCAGCTCGTCGTGCCGCTGTCGAACGCGCGCTATGCGCTGAACGCCGCGAACGCGCGCTGGGGCAGCCTGTACGACGCGCTGTACGGCACCGATGCGCTGCCTGAAGACGGCGGCGCCGAACGCACCGCGACCTACAACCCGACGCGCGGCCAGCGCGTGATCGACTACGCGCGCAACGTGCTCGACAACGCGGCGCCGCTCGCGAGCGGCTCGCACCGCGACGCGCTGCGCTACCGCGTGCAGGACGGCCAGCTCGCCGTCGAAACCGCGAAGGGAATCGTGGGCCTCGCGCAGCCGGCGCAGTTCGTCGGCTACCAGGGCGCGGCCGACGCGCCGTCCGCGATCCTGCTGAAGCACAACGGCCTGCACGTCGAGATCCAGATCGACGCGTCGACCCCGATCGGTCGCGCCGATCTCGCGAACGTGAAGGACGTCGTGCTCGAAGCCGCGGTCAGCACGATCATCGACTGCGAGGATTCCGTCGCAGCGGTCGACGCCGACGACAAGGTCCAGCTCTACCGCAACTGGCTCGGGCTGATGCAGGGCACGCTGGTCGAGGAAGTCGCGAAGGGCGGCAAGACCTTCACGCGCCGCCTGAACGCCGACCGCGACTACACGACGCCCGCCGGCGGCACGCTGTCGCTGCATGGCCGCTCGCTGCTGTTCGTGCGCAACGTCGGCCACCTGATGACCAACGGCGCGGTGCTCGACCGCGACGGCAACGAGATTCCGGAAGGGATCCTCGATGGCGTCGTCACGGTGCTGTGCTCGCTGCACGACCTGAAGGCGAAGCGCAACTCGCGCACGGGTTCGATCTACATCGTGAAGCCGAAGATGCACGGCCCGGTCGAAGTCGCGTTCGCCGATACGCTGTTCGCGCGCATCGAGGATCTGTACAACCTGCCGCGCAACACGCTGAAGATGGGCATCATGGACGAGGAGCGCCGCACCAGCGTGAACCTCGCCGCGTGTATCGCCGCCGCTGCCGCGCGCGTGGCGTTCATCAACACCGGCTTCCTCGATCGCACCGGCGACGAAATGCACACCGCGATGGAAGCGGGCCCGATGATCCGCAAGGGCGACATGAAGTCGTCGGCCTGGATCCAGTCGTACGAGCGCAACAACGTGCTCGCGGGCCTGTCGGCCGGCCTGCGCGGCCGCGCGCAGATCGGCAAGGGCATGTGGGCGATGCCGGACCTGATGCACGCGATGCTCGAGCAGAAGATCGCGCATCCGCGCGCGGGCGCGAACACCGCGTGGGTGCCGTCGCCGACCGCCGCGACGCTGCACGCGCTGCACTACCACCTCGTCGACGTGCAGGCCGTCCAGCAGGAACTCGAGAAGACGCCGTACGCAAGCGAGCGCGACACGCTGCTCGAAGGCCTGCTGACCGTGCCGGTCGTCGAGCGCGCGGCGTGGAGCGAGGCCGAGATCCTGAGCGAAGTCGAGAACAACGCGCAGGGCATCCTCGGCTACGTCGTGCGCTGGGTCGAACAGGGCGTCGGCTGCTCGAAGGTGCCCGACATCCACGACGTCGGCCTGATGGAAGACCGCGCGACGCTGCGCATCTCGAGCCAGCACATCGCGAACTGGCTGCGCCACGGCGTGATCACCGAGGCGTTCGTGCTCGACGTGTTCAAGCGGATGGCACGCGTCGTCGACCAGCAGAACGCCGGCGACCCGAACTATCGCCCGATGGCGCCCGGCTACGACGAGTCGACCGCGTTCAAGGCCGCGTGCGCGCTCGCGCTGCAGGGCACGTCGCAGCCGAGCGGCTATACCGAGCCGCTGCTGCACCGGTTCCGGCTCGCGTTCAAGGCGCAACAGCACGGCGGATAAGCATGGGCGTGCTGCGGGCTCCCGGCATCCCGGGAGCCCGTATGCCGGGAGCCCGTATGCCGGAAGCCCGTATGCCGGAAGCCCGTATGCGGGCTTTACCAGACGGGCGGCCGCCACGACCGCCCGTTTTCATTTTCGTGTTCGTCCGGCCATTGAAACGGATAATCGGCGCATATCGTCTGCCTTCATTTTTCGCGTGCGTGTGCCGTTAACTGGATGGAATCGGCAGCTGCATGCCGCGCGCCACGACCCTTCATGCCGCAAAGCCTTGCACCGGAACGCTCTGCCCAATATTCGCAAGCCCGGGAATTCACTGAAATTTGATCCGGATCAACGGCGCGCAACATTTTCCGCGCGCGCAGACGCGCGCGCTATACTCCGTTGAATTCGCGCTGCCCGATTCGTCGGATCGTTGAATCGGCGCAGATGTCGCCAATGAATGTTTGATTTACCGGTATATCTGGCCGCGATTACCGATAATCGGCGGCCATTTTCTCCGCCGGCCGGCAGGAAGGCGTCGAAATGGCCGCGTCACGGATCGCCGCCGGCACGTCATACGAACCCATCGCATCGGCCCGCCTCCCGGCGGCAATGCCCTTCGATCCACCGACCATGGCAGAAACCGACTACGCAATGCCCAGCGAATCCGGCCTGACGAGCCGTGTCGCCG
This sequence comes from Burkholderia puraquae, assembly GCF_002099195.1. Taxonomy (GTDB): domain Bacteria; phylum Pseudomonadota; class Gammaproteobacteria; order Burkholderiales; family Burkholderiaceae; genus Burkholderia; species Burkholderia puraquae. Next base: position 254,460 of record NZ_NBYX01000002.1, read on the forward strand.
CTCATCTGCGCCGGTTCCTGCTGCCGCACCTGATCTTCTATACCGGGCTGCTGATCGCGCTGGTCCTGCTGCTCCTGTGCGGGATCGTGCTGTACGAAGGCCGCATCGACGCGCGCGACCGCTCGATCGCGATGCAGCAGAATCTTGCGCTGATGGCGTCGTGGGACATCGAGCGCAACATCGAGATCTATTCGCTGTCGCTGCAGGCCGTCGTCGAAGGCGCGAACGACCCCGCGATCGTCAAGCTGCCGATGTCGCTGCGCCGCCAGGTGCTGTTCGACCGTGCGACGACAGCCAAGTACCTCGGCGGCATCTACGTGCTCGACGCGAAGGGCGACATCGCGGTCGACGGCAAGAGCGATGTGCCGCGCGAGGCCAACTTCGTCAACGAACCGTACTTCGCCGTGCACCGCGACCACCCCGACGCCGGCCTGTACGTCAGCCCCCCGTATCACTCGCGGCTGCGCGACGGCTCGCCGAGCGTCGCGCTCAGCCGGCGGATCACGAAGCCCGACGGCTCGTTCGGCGGCGTCGCCGTGATGTCGATCCGGCTCGAATATTTCCAGAACCTGTTCTCGCGCCTGTCGCTGGGCGATCGCGGCTCGATCGCGCTGATCAACACGGACGGCAAGATGCTCGCGCGCGAGCCCTACGAGCCGAAGATCGTCGGCCGCGACATCAGCCACGCCAGCACGTTCCGGCGGTTCATGACCGCCAGCGAAGGCAGCTTCGCCGACACCGCGTCGATCGACGGCGTGCGGCGCCTGTACGTGTTCCGGCACCTCGAGCACCTGCCGCTCATCATCATGGTCGCCCGCTCGGAAGCGGATACCTACGCCGCGTGGTACGACCGTGCGATTCCGATCGGCTCCGCGATGGCCGCGCTCGCGATCGGCTTCGTCGGCCTGTCGCTGCTGCTCGACGTGCAGCTGCGCAAGCGTCACCGCGCGGAAACCGAGCTGCAGGCGCTCGCGCGCACCGACGGCCTCACGGGCCTCGACAACCGCCGGATGCTCGACGTCACGCTCGCGCGCGAATGGCGCCGCGCCGCGCGCTCGCAGCACGCGCTGTCGCTGCTGTTCATCGACGTCGATTACTTCAAGCGCTACAACGACACGCAGGGTCACCAGGCCGGCGACGACGCGCTCGCCGCGGTCGGCCACTGCATCGCCGGCTGCCTGCGCCGTCCGGCCGACTACGCGGCGCGCTACGGCGGCGAGGAATTCGTCGTCGTGCTGCCCGACGTCGACACCGATGGCGCGGTGACGATCGCCGAGACGATCCGCACCGGCATCCTCGATCTCGGCATCCGGCACGACGCCGGCACGGCCGGCCGCCTGACGGTGAGCATCGGCGTGACGACCAGCTATCCCGAACTCGACGACGACATGCAGGCCGCGCTGAAGCTGGCCGACGACGCGCTGTATCGCGCGAAGGAAGGCGGGCGCAACCGCATCGTCGTGCACGCGGCCGCTTCCGGCGGCCTCGCGGCGCGGCAGGCCTGAGCGGCCGGGGCACCACGCCGCCGAGCGGCGGCAGGGCGGCCGCCGGGCCGCCGTCGCCGCCCGTGCGCAAAATCGCCGACAATGTCGCCTCGACACGCCGCCGCGCGGCTGATGCGCCCGGCCGGCCCGGTTCGCGGCCGCTTCGCACCACCATGAGACTCAAGGCAAAGATCTTCCTTCTGGCCATCGTGCCGTTCCTGCTCGCGATCGCCGGTATCGGCTTCGGCGTGCGCCAGCAGGCGACGTCCCTCGCGCGCACGCAGCACGCGACGATCCAGGCCGCGTACCTGTCGAGCAAGGAAGTCGAGCTGAAGCACTACGTCGAGCTCGCGACGAGCGCGATCATGCCGCTCTACGACGCGAGCGGCCGCAACGCGCGCGACGACGCGCTGCTGCGCACGCAGGCGCTCGCGATGCTGCAGAAAATGGATTTCGGCCCCGACGGCTATTTCTTCGTGTACGACCTGCACGGCAATTCGCTGATGCATCCGCGCGAGCCCGAGCGCGTCGGTCACAACTACTGGTCGATGCGCGACCCGCAGGGGGCGCTGACGATCCAGCAACTGATCGGCGCGGCGTCGAGCGGCGGCGGCTACGTGCGCTACGCATGGCAGCGGCCGTCGACAGGCCGCGTCGCGCCGAAGCTCGGCTACGTCGTCGCGCTCGAGCGCTGGGGCTGGATGGTCGGCACCGGCATCTATCTCGACGACGTCGACACCGCGCTGCAGCGCATCGACGCGCGCGCGTCCGCGAACATCGAGCGCACGATGAGCTGGCTCACCGCGATCGCGCTCACGGGCGCGGCGGCAATTGCCGTGTGCGCGCTGGTGCTGAACGTCAGCGAGTCGCGCAGTGCCGACGCGAAGCTCAAGCTGCTCGCGCAGCGCGTCGTCGAATCGCAGGAGCAGGAGCGGGCGCGGCTGTCGCGCGAGCTGCACGACGGGATCAGCCAGATGATGGTATCGGCGAAGCTGATGCTCGAATCCGCGCTCGCGCGCTTCGAACGCGGCTCGGCGCGCATGCCCGAGGCCGAGCAGGCGCTGGCATCGGGCGTCGTGCGGCTCGGCGACACGCTGCGTGAAGTGCGGCGCATCTCGCATGCGCTGCGTCCCGCGATGCTCGACGATCTCGGCCTCGCGGCGGCACTCGAGCAGCTGGTGCGCGAGCTCGGCGCCGAAAGCGGCATCGACATCGGCTATACGCAGGTCGCGCACAGCAGCGCCCGGCCGCTGCCCGCGGCGGTCAACACCGCGCTGTTCCGGATCGCACAGGAAGCGCTCAGCAACATCGTGCATCATGCGCAGGCGTCGCGCGCGGCCGTCACGCTCGACGTCGGCGCGCAATCCGTCACGCTGACCATCGCCGACAACGGCTGCGGCTTCGACGCCGAACGCTCGCAGGCGGATGCGCGCCGCGGCATCGGCCTGCGCAACATGCGCGAGCGCCTCGACGCGCTCGGCGGCATGCTGACGATCACGTCGCAGGTCGGCCACACGATCGTTGCCGCGCGGGTGCCGCTGCCGGGCACCGCGTCATGACGCGCCCCATAACAGGAGACCTTTCACGCATGAGCGCCCCCGACACCGCCCGGCCCGTCGCCCGACTGCTGCTCGTCGACGATCACCCGCTCGTGCGCGACGGCTTGCGGATGCGGCTCGAAGCGGCCGACCTGTCCGTGGTCGGCGAAGCCGGCAACGCCGACGAGGCGCTCGCGCTCGCCGCGTCGCTCGAACCCGATCTCGCGCTGATGGACGTCGGCATGAACGGGATGAACGGCATCACGCTCGCGGGCGTGTTCCACGAGCGCTTTCCGGGCATCCGCGTGCTGATGCTGTCGATGCACGACAACACCGAATACGTGACGCAGGCCGTGCGTGCCGGCGCGAGCGGCTACCTGCTGAAGGATTCGCCCGCGAGCGAGATCGTCCGCGCGATCGGCGCGGTGCTGGCCGGCCAGACGTTCTTCAGCGAAGGGCTCGCCGCGCGGATGATCCACGCGAGCGCGACCGCGTCGCCGCTCGACCGGCTCACGCCACGCGAACGCGACATCCTCGACGCGCTGGCGGAAGGGCTGTCGAGCAAGCAGATCGCGCAGCAGACGGGGCTGTCGGTGCGCACGGTCGAGACGCACCGGCTCAATCTGAAGCGCAAGCTGGAAATCGAAGGGCAGGCCGAGCTGATCAAATTTGCGGTGGAGCATCGGCGGAGGTAGGCGCGAACACGTGCGAGGTCCACGCGCCGCCATGAAAAAAGGGCGCCCGAGGGCGCCCTTCGTGCATCCGGACCGAGGCCTTGCAACGGCCGTCAGTTCGTCCGCGAATTGTGCTTCTGCAGATACGCGATCAGGCCATCGATCCCGCCCGATGAGAGCTGGCTCTTGAACTGCCCCTGGTAGACCTGGATCAGCCAAGCGCCCGACATGTCGATGTCGTAGATCTTCCAGTCGTTGCCGACCTTGCCGAGACGATATCCGACCGACTGGCTGTCGCCCGGCGTCGTGACCGTCGACTGCACGAGCGCGTCGGCGCCCGACGCGCCGCCCGCCTTGAACGAGAACTTCGCGTCCTGGCTGCCGAGCTGCGCGAGCGACGCGGCGTAGGTACGCGTCATCAGCAGCTTGAACTGCTTGTACAGCTCCTGCTGCTGTTGCGGCGTGGCCTGCTTCCACGCGTCGCCGACCGCGATGCGGGTCGTACGCTCGAAGTTGGTCGCGGGCAGGAAGCGCTGCTCGACGACCTGCGTGACCTTCGCCATGTCGCCGCCGCGTGCGGCGGGATCGGCCTTCATTGCGGTGACGGTGCCCTCGACCGCATTGCGGACGATATCGACCGGCGCGCTCTGCGCGAAAGCGGAAACCGACACGGCGGCCGCCGCGACGAAAGCAAACAGATGACGTTTCATACGAATATCGCTCGATGAGAAAAAACGACCGGATCATTGCACCGGCCGACGCTGCAAAGTATACCGGGCCTGACGCCTCGCTGCCGCGCCGTGACCGACTGTTACCTTTCAGCTTCATTTGTCACAGGCCTGCGGAGGCGCGTCGAAGCGGCGTGGCGCCGATTATGTAAATATCCCCTTATAAACCGGCCGGCCATCGGTACCGATTCCGCCGTCGCGAACAAATCTCCTTCCCTCCCCAAAACCCCCAACGTCACGACCGCCGCCACGCTGCGCCGGTATACTTGGCTACTTTGCCCTTGCCAGCCGCTTCCCACCGCCACATGGTGACATCTCTCATCGTCCGACTCGTTGCATGGTCGGTGCGTCGACCCGTCTGGGTCGTCGTCCTGTCGCTCGTCATCGCCGCGCTCAGCGGCGTCTATGTCGCGCAGCATTTCAAGATCAACACCGACATCAGCAAGCTCGTCGACGCGGAACCGCAATTTGCCGCGCTCGGCCAGGCCGTCGATAAAGCGTTCCCGCAACGCAACGGCACGATCCTCGCGGTCGTCGAGGCGCCCGCGCCCGAATTCGCGAATGCCGCCGCGCATGCGCTGACCGAAGCGCTGCGCAAGGATGCCGAAGCCGGCCGCATCGGCCAGGTTGCCGAGCCCGGCGGCGGGCCGTTCTTCGAGCACAACGGGCTGCTGTTCCTGTCGCCGCAGGATGTCACCGATACCACCTCGCAGCTCGCGAGCGCGCGCCCGCTCGTCAACGAACTCGCGAAGAACCCGAGCCTGACCGGGCTCGCCACCACGCTGTCGACCACGCTCGGCCAGCCGCTGCTGACCGGCCAGGTGAAACTGCCCGCGATGGCGAAGCTGCTCGCCCGCAGCGCTGCAACGGTCGACGACGTGCTGGCCGGCAAGCCGGCCGCGTTCTCGTGGCGCGCGCTGGTCGACAGCGACGCCGCGCGGCAGCCCGCGCGCGCGTTCGTCACCGTGCAGCCCGTGGTCAACTACGGCGCGCTGAAGGCCGGCGCGGAAACCAGCCAGGTGATCCGCGACGCGGCCCGTTCGCTCGACCTCGAGAAGCGCTTTGGCGCGGCCGTGCACCTGACCGGCGAACAGCCGCTCGCCGACGACGAATTCGCGTCGGTCGAAGACGGCGCGGCCCTCAACGGCGTCTTCACGCTGCTCGCCGTGCTCGTCATCCTGTGGCTGGCCTTGCGCTCGAAGCGGATGATCGGCTCGGTCCTCGTCACGCTGTTCGTCGGCCTCGTCGTGACCGCCGCGCTCGGCCTCGCGATGGTCGGTTCGCTGAACATGATCTCGGTCGCGTTCATGGTGCTGTTCGTCGGCCTCGGCGTCGACTTCTCGATCCAGTACGGCGTGAAGTACCGCGAGGAGCGCTTCCGCGACCAGCGCATCGATCACGCGCTGATCGGCGCCGCGCACTCGATGGGCATGCCGCTCGCGCTGGCCACCGCGGCCGTCGCGGCGAGCTTCTTCTCGTTCATTCCCACGGCCTATCGCGGCGTGTCCGAGCTCGGCCTGATTGCGGGCGTCGGGATGTTCGTCGCACTGCTGACCACGCTCACGCTGCTGCCCGCGCTGCTGCGCCTGTTCGCGCCGCCGGGCGAATCGAAGACGCCGGGCTTCCCGTGGCTCGCGCCGGTCGACGATTACCTCGATCGTCATCGCAAGCCGATCCTGATCGGCACGCTCGTGGTCGTGGTCGGCGCGCTGCCGCTGCTCGCGTTCCTGCGCTTCGACTTCAACCCGCTGCACCTGAAGGATCCGAACAGCGAATCGATGGCAACGCTGCTCGCGCTGAAGGATTCGCCGGAAGCCGCCGTCAACGACGTCACGCTGCTCGCGCCGTCGCTCGCGGATGCCGACGCGGCTGCGAAGCGCCTCGACGCGCTGCCTGAAGTCGGCCGCACGACCACGCTGTCGACCTTCATTCCCGCCGACCAGCCGGCCAAGCGCGCGGCGATCGCCGCGGCCGCGAGCGACCTCGTGCCCGCCCTGACGCAGCCGGCCGCGCCGCCCGCGACCGACGCGCAGCGCGTCGCCGCGCTCAAGCGCCTGTCGGACCTGCTGAGCTACGCGGCCGAAGATCATCCGGGCCCGGGCGCTGCCGCCGCGCAGCACCTGTCGGCGTCGCTCGCGAAGCTCGCCGCCGCAGATGCCGCGACGCGCGACCGCGCCGAGCGCGCGTTCTCCGACACGCTGCGCATCGCGCTCAACCAGCTCGCATCGCTGCTGCAGCCGCAGGACATCACGCGCGAATCGCTGCCGCCGCAGCTCGTGCGCGACTGGGTCGGGCCGGACGGCCACGCGCTCGTGCAGATTTCGCCGAAGGTGCCGAAGGGCGTCGACCCGAACGACGACACGATGCTGCGCCGTTTCGCGCAGACCGTGAAGGCCGCGGAGCCGGGCGCGACCGGCGGGCCGATCTCGATCCTGCATTCGGCCGACACGATCATCAATGCGTTCCTGCATGCGGCGCTGTGGTCGATCATCTCGATCACGATCCTGCTGTGGGTCACGCTGCGCCGCTTCGGCGACGTGCTGCGCACGCTGGTGCCGCTGCTCGTGTCGGGCGTCGTGACGCTCGAACTGTGCGTCGTGCTCGGCATGCCGCTCAACTTCGCGAACATCATCGCGTTGCCGCTGATGCTCGGCGTCGGCGTCGCGTTCAAGGTGTATTTCGTGATGGCGTGGCGCGCGGGGCAAACCGGGTTGCTGCACTCGAGCCTCACGCACGCCGTCCTGTTCAGCGCCGCGACGACGGCGACCGCATTCGGCAGCCTGTGGCTGTCGCACCACCCGGGCACGTCGAGCATGGGCAAACTGCTCGCGCTGGCCCTGACCTGCACGCTGATCGGCGCCGTGGTGTTCCAGCCCGTCCTGATGGGCAAACCGCGCGTCAAACGCGCCAAGAACCAATCGCAAGGAATCAATGAATAAGGTGCGAATCATTGCGGCGACCGTTGCCGCCAGCACTGTGCTGGCCGGCTGCGCGACGGGACCGAACCGCAACCCCAACGACCCGCTCGAGCCGATGAACCGGGCGATGTACAAGTTCAACGACACCGTCGACACGACCATCGCCCAGCCGATCGCGAAGGGGTACCAGAAGGTCACGCCGACGCCCGTGCGCACCGCGATCAGCAACTTCTTCTCGAACCTCGGCGATCTCGGCAACATCGCGAACAACCTGCTGCAGTTGCGCATCACCGATGCCACCGAGGATCTGATGCGCGTGGCGATGAACTCGGTGTTCGGCGTCGCCGGCCTGATCGACATCGCGACGCCGGCCGGGCTGCCGAAGCATCACCAGGACTTCGGCCTGACGATGGCGCGCTGGGGCGTGCCGTCGGGCCCGTACCTCGTGCTGCCCGTGTTCGGGCCGAGCACGATCCGCGACGGCGTCGGCCGCGCGGTGGACGTGCGCTTCAACCTGCTCAACTACATCGAGCCGGCCGCGCGCAACCCGATGTATATCGCGCAGTTCATCAGTGCGCGTTCGGACCTGCTCGGCGCGACCGACCTGCTGAAGCAGGCCGCGCTCGATCCGTATTCGTTCGTGCGTGACGCGTACCTGCAGCAGCGCAAGTCGCTGACGTATCGCAGCCAGTCGTCGTCGGCCACGCTGCCGACTTACAACGAACCGGGTGAATCGGGCGCCGTGCCGGCCGCGACGCCGGCCGTACCGGGGTTGCCGAACTACGAGGATCCGGGCGATGCGGGCGGCGCATCGGGCGCCACGCCGAACAACGCACCGGCCGCGCCGGGATTGCCGCAGTACGACGATCCGGGTGCAGACAATGCGATGCCGGCGAGTGCGCCGGCGGCGGCACCTGCTGCGGCATCGGCAACCGCACCGGCGACGCCTGCGAGCGCTCCGGCCGCGCAGTAACGCGGCAACGGCCGCCGCCGCAAAGACAAAGAGCGCTGCAGTTCAAATGCAGCGCTCTTTTTTTGCCCACGAGAAACGAAAAACCGGGGAGAGAAGAGAAGGGCGAGAAAGGCAGCGAACGCCGCTCAGACGATCCGCATCGCGCCCGTACGCTCGAACGCGTGGCGCGCCTGGATAAGCGTGGTGCGCGCGGCGCGCGCATCGCTCGCGACCTGCAGCAGCGGGCCGAGTTGCGACGGCTGCTTCAGCAATTCGCGCAGGATCGGCAGGATCGCCGTGCTGCCGTCGTCGCGCAGGCCGGCCGTTGCCGCACGCGGCAGCGTGCGCCACGCCGGATCGACGATCGCGCGGCACACCGCGAACGGCACGCCGCGCGCGGCCGCAAAGGCCGCCGCGATATGCGACTCCATGTCGACGGCCAGCGCGCCCTTCGCGCGATGCAGCGAGGTCTTTTCCTGTTCGCTGACGACCGGCGCGCCGACAGCCGCGATCGTGCCGCGCGTGACGCGCGCCCAGACCGGCGTGTCGTGCAGCGCAGCGACGAGCCGCGCGCTCCAGCCCGCATCGGTCTCGACGCGACCGAACGGCCCGTCGATCGCGTTCGCGATCACGAGTGCGCCGGGCGCGAGGTCGGGCGCGAGCCCGCCCGCCGTGCCGAAGCTCACGATACCCGCGCAACCGCGCGCGGTCGCCTCGGTCAGCGCGCGTTCGAGCCGGTCGGCCCGTGCGGCAAAGACGGCCTCGACGCCGTCGCCGCGCGCAATGCGCGCCTCGAACGCCATCCCCGTCACGGCGATGACGGGCAACGTGCCGGTGGATTGCGTCGCCACGCGTTACAGCCCGAACGTCACGCGCGTCGTGTTGTCGCGCTTCAGGTTGCGATAGCGGGCGAGCGCCCACAGCGGGAAGAACTTGCGATAGCCGTGGTAGCGCAGGTAGAACACGCGCGGGAAGCCCGTCGCCGTGAAGCGCGCCTCGTCCCACAAGCCCTCTTCGTTCTGCTCGGCGATCAGGTAGTCGATGCCGCGTGCAACCGCCGGGTTGTTCACCTCGCCGGCCGCCATCAGGCCAAGCAGCGCCCACGCGGTTTGCGACGCGGTGCTCGGCGCCTGCTCGAAGCCGCGATAGTTCAGCTTGTAGCTGTCGCCGTCCTCGCCCCAGCCGCCGTCCTTGTTCTGGATCGACAGCAGCCACTGCGCGCCGCGCTTCATGCGCGGATCGTCCGGCGTCAGGCCGGCCGCGTTCAGCGAGCACAGTGCCGTCCATGTGCCGTACACGTAGTTCATCCCCCAGCGGCCGTACCAGCTGCCGTCCGGTTCCTGCTCCTTGAGCATGTAGTCGAGCGCGCGACGGGCCGGCTCGCTGTTCAGCGTCGTCTCGCCGAGCTGCGACAGCATCGACAGGCAGCGGCCCGACACGTCGGCCGTCGGCGGATCGAGCAGTGCGCCGTGATCCGAGAACGGGATGTTGTTCAGGTAGTACTGCGTGTTTTCCGGTTCGAACGCCCCCCAGCCGCCGTCGCTGCTCTGCATCCCGACAACCCATTCGCGCGCGCGCGCGATCGAATCGCGATACGCGTCGTTCTGCTTGAGTTTCTGCGCGCGCTCCATCGCCACCGCGACCACCGCCGTATCGTCGACGTCCGGGTAGTGCGCGTTCGCATACTGGAACGCCCAGCCACCGGGCCGCACGTGCGGGCGGCGCGAGATCCAGTCGCCGCGCACGTCGAGGATCTGCAGCGGGCGCAGCCATTCGAGGCCGCGGATCGCGGCGTCCTCGGCACGCGCGTCGCCCGTTTCGAGCAGCGCATGCGCGGCGAGCGACGTGTCCCATACCGGCGACAGGCACGGCTGGCAATACGCTTCGTCGTCGTGCACGACGAGCAGCTTCTCGATCGACTTGCGCGCGATCGCGCGGTTCGGGTGATCTTCCGCGTAGCCGAGCACGTCGTACATCATCACCGCGTTGGCCATCGCCGGATAGATCGCGCCGAGGCCGTCCTCGCCGTTCAGGCGCTCGTCGACGAACGACACGGCCTGGCGGATCGCGCGTTCGCGCGTGTAGCTCGGGAACAGGCCGTCGACCGCGCGCAGCGCATGGTCGACCACGCGGAAGAACGCGAACCAGCCGGCGCTCTGGTGACCCTGGCGCGGCAGCAGCCCGGCGTTGACGGGCGGATCGATGAACAGCTCGTCGATGCGCACGCCGCGCGGATTCTTCGCGAGCGGGCGCTTCGCGTTCAGCACGAGCAGCGGCACGATCACGGTGCGCGCCCAGTACGACACCTTCGACAGATGGAACGGGAACCACTGCGGCAGCAGCATGATCTCGACCGGCATCATCGGCACCGCGCGCCACGGAATCGCGCCGTACAGCGCGAGCTGGATGCGCGTGAACACGTTCGACATCTCGGCGCCGCCCATCGCGTGGATGGCCTGGCGCGCACGCTGCATGTGCTCGGCGTTCTCGTCGTCGCCGATCACCTTCAGCGCGAAATACGCCTTCACGCTCGCGCTGATGTTCGGCGCACCGTCGGTGAACAGCGGCCAGCCGCCGTCCGCCTGCTGGATGCGGCGCAGATACTTGCCGATCTTCTGCTCGAGTTCGAGGTTCGGCGTCTCGCCGAGATAGTGGACGAGCAGCACGTATTCGGCGGGAATCGTCGAATCGGCTTCGAGTTCGTAGACCCAGTGGCCATCCGCGTTCTGCGCGGCCAGCAGCGCGTCGGTCGCGCGCGCGACGGCTGAGTCGACGCCGGCCGGCACGGCGCCGGCGGACAGGACAGCCATTTCGGTGAGATCGTTCATCGGTCCCTCTCTTATTGTGTCTGGAGCACGTCCGCGGCCAGCTGGCCGGAGCGGATCGCGCCCTCGATCGTGGCGGGCAAGCCGGTGGCAATCCAGTCGCCCGCCAGCACAAGATTGGTCCAGCGCGTACGCACGGCCGGACGCTTCATTTCCTGCGACGGCACCGCCGCAAAGCCCGCGCGCGGCTCGACGACGAGCTGCCACGCGGGGATGGTTTCCGGGTTCGCGCCGGTCACGCGCGCGACGTCTTCCCAGATGCGCCGCGCGAGCGTGTCGCGCGGCGTGTCGAGCCAGCGGCCCGCGTCGCGGATCGTCGCCGCGAGCTGGCCGCCGCCGGTGCGCACCGTATCGACGACACCGTTGACCACGGCCGTCTGCAGCGGAGTGCCGGCCGGCGCTTCGACCGCGAAATACGCGGTCACGACCGCGCTGAACGTATCGGGCGCGGTGAGTTCGGGCACGAGCGGCTGCGCGACCTCGGGCGGCACGGCCAGCACGACGGCGTCACCCGGCGCGAGATCGATGCGCTCGCCGCCGACCGAGATCGCATCGACCGCATTGCCGTGCGCGCCGAATTCGAACGCGTCGAGCCGCGAGTTCAGCCGGATCTGCGCGCCGCCGTGCTGCAGCATCCGCAGCGCCGGTTCGACGAATGCGCTGCCGAGGCCGTGGCGCGCGACGAGCGGACGGCAACCGGGGCCGCCCGCGGCAAACGTGCCGTACAGCGCCGCGCGCGCGAGTTCGGCACTCGCGTGGCGCGGCTCGACGTTCAGCACACCGAGGAAATACGGCCGCAGCCAACGTTCCCACAGCATGCCGTCGCATCGCATCGTCTGTGCGAGTGAGCGGCCCATGCGCGCGAACGCGAGCGGGGCAAGCGCGAGGTAGTCGAGCGGCGTCGTGCCCGGCGCGCGCGACGCGGCATCGAACAGCCACGACGGCCAGCGCCCGTTGCCGAAGCGCAGCGTCCAGCGCTGCTGCGACGCGACGTCGACGACCGGGAATTCAGGCAGCGCGGGCCCCGCGAGCTGGTCGGCCGCGCCGATCGCGCGCAGGTAGCGCTGTGTCGCGGGCTGTCCCGCGAATACCGTGTGCAGCCCGCTGTCGAGCGTCGTGTTCAGCGTCCCGTCGAACCACGAGCGGCAGCGGCCGCCCGCATGCGCGTGCGCGTCGTGCAGCACGATGCGTCGCCCGCGGCGTTGCAGCTCGACCGCGGCCGACAGGCCGGCAAGGCCGGCGCCGATCACGTGGACGGTCCTGGGCATCGAGTCGGTCGGCTCAGAACAGCGCGTAGCGCGCGGCGATCATCAGCATGCGCGCCTTCGGCTTGCGCAGCGGCGCGCGCGGGAAGGCAAAGCCGCGTGCGATCGCGGCTTCGAGAATGCAGCGATACGCGCCCGACATGATGCGCGGCGCCTTCACCTGCGCACGCGGGCAGGTATCCATCACCGCGTCGGCCTGGCGGAAGTGCTCGAGCGCGCGCTCGACGAGCGTCGCGCATACGCGCGGCAATGCCGGATCGCGCACGATCGTCGCCGGATCGGTGATCGCGATGCCTTCGCGCGCGAGCAGCTCGCGCGGCAGGTAGCAACGGTTGATCGCCGCATCGTCGTCGATGTCGCGCAGGATGTTGGTCAGTTGCAGCGCGCGGCCGAGGTGATGCGACAGCGTGATTCCTTCGGCTTCAGGCATCCCGAATATCCTCACCGACAGCCGGCCGGCTGCGCTCGCCACGCGATCGCAGAAGAGGTCGAGCGTCGGTTCGTCCGGCGCGCAGATGTCTTCGACCGCATCCATCGCCATCCCGTCGATCATCGCGTGGAAATCGTCGCGCTGCAGGTTGAATGCGCGGATCTCGCGGTCGAGCGCGGCCAGGTGGCGCGGCGGGCGGCCGGCGAAGCACGCGTCGATGTCCGCGCGCCAGCGATCGAGGCCCGCGTTGCGCTCGGCGCGCGGCAGGTCGCTGTCGGCGATGTCGTCGACCGCGCGGCAAAACGCGTAGACCTGGAACATCGCATCGCGCTGCGCGGCCGGCAGGATGCGCATCGCAAGATAGAAAGAACTGCCCGATGTGACGGCAGCAGCGTCGGTTTCTTGTTCGTCCACGACGGAATTGGAAACGGCCAAGACGAGCTCCACGGAGACACCCACGCGGGGCGATTGAAGAAGCCATGCCCGGCTGGGATGGTCAGGGTGTCAAATGCGTGCGAGATATGCGAACGATCGACGCAGACAGGCACAAATTACCGGCCGGAAGCCGGAATTGGGCGAAAGTATAGCAATCTTTGAAGTTCGATGGCGGACACGCGCCACGTCCGGCGGGGCGCCGGGCACCGCTGTCGGGCCGGCACGGCGGCCTCGGGGGAACGGGTTCCGCGCGGCGCGTCAGCCGTAAACGATGTCACGCTGCAGGTCGAGCGCAATGAGCCCCATTTCGCGGGTGAGCTGCAGCATCGAGCGGCGTTCGAGGCGCGAGCCCATGAAGCTCGTCACGCGGCCGTCGGGCTCCGCGGTGAACTGGAAAACCGCGCCGCCCGTGCCGAACCACGCCCCCGGCACATCGGGCGATTCCTGCCAGTCGATCTGCGCGAACACGCGCGCGATGCCAGCACGCACCAGGTCGCCCGGGCCGATCGGCGGCGCGATGTCGCCCAGGTCGTCGAGCGAGTAGGGGCCGGGCTTGTCCGGCTTCCGGTAGAAGAGGTAGTCGACGTTCATGGGGAGCAATCGCGAGCAAAGCCACAAATTAGCGCGCTTCGGAATAAATTCATATCGGATACGGACGAAACGTGGCCTGCACGAGACAAGAGGGACGGATCAAAACCGGCCCGTCTGGGCGCGCGCGGGTTCGTCTAAGATGACACCTTTCTCAAAATCTAAAGACCCGGACATCATGGAGACGAACGCAAGCGCCACCCCGCAGTCCGATCATCCCGTTTTCGTGCTCGTGCACGGCGCCTGGCACGGCGCGTGGTGCTACGCGCACGTTGCGGCCGCGCTGGCCGCGCGCGGCCACCTGTCGATCGCGCGTGACCTGCCCGCGCACGGCATCAATGCCCGCTTTCCCGCGTCCTACTCCGCACGCCCGCTCGACAAGGACGCGTTCGGCGCCGAGCCGTCGCCGGTCGCGAACACGACGCTCGACGATTACGCGACGCAGGTGATGCAGGCGGTCGACGACGCATACGCGCTCGGCCACGGCAAGGTCGTGCTCGTCGGGCACAGCATGGGCGGCCTTGCGATCACGGCGGCCGCCGAACGCGCGCCCGAAAAGATCGCGAAGATCGTCTATCTCGCGGCCTTCATGCCCGCGTCGGGCGTGCCGGGCCTCGATTACGTGCGCGCCCCCGAGAACACGGGTGAAATGCTCGGCCCGCTGATGCTCGCGAGCCCGCGCGTCGCCGGTGCGCTGCGCATCGATCCGCGCAGCGGCGACGCCGCGTATCGCGAGCTCGCCAAGCGCGCGCTGTATGACGACGTGCCGCAGGCCGACTTCGAGGCCGTCGCGAACCTGATGACCTGCGACGTGCCGGCCGCGCCGTTCGCGACCGCGATCCCGACGACCGCCGCACGCTGGGGCGCGATCGACCGCCACTACATCAAGTGCCTGCAGGATCGCGTGATCCTGCCCGCGCTGCAGCAGCGCTTCATCGACGAAGCCGACGCGTTCGTGCCCGGCAACCCGACCCACGTGCACCAGCTCGACAGCAGCCATTCGCCGTTCATGTCGCAACCGGCCGTCCTGGCCGGCGTGCTGGCCGACATCGCGAAAAGCTGAGCGCGGCACGCATCCGCTCCGCGCACGGCGGGGCGGATGCGCCGCCTATGCGTACGCGACCGACCGGTCGCGCCCGAGCCGCTTCGCGCGATAGAGCGCGGCGTCGGCCTCGTTGACGAGCACGTCGCAGGTCGGCGCGCCCGTCTTCGCACACGCACCGCCGACGCTCGCCGTCACCGGCACGCTGACGCCCTCCGCGTCGACCGGCATGCTGCCGATCGCATCGCGCACCTTGTCGGCCACCAGCATCGCCTCGTCGAGATTCGTACACGGCAGCAGCAGCGCGAATTCCTCGCCGCCGAAGCGGCCGAACGTATCCTGCGCGCGCACGATCGACGCGACGCGGCGCGCCGTCTCGCGCAGCACGGCATCGCCGGCCGCGTGCCCGAAACGGTCGTTGATCGTCTTGAAGTGGTCGAGGTCGAACAGCAGCACCGACATGTCGCCGCCGTAGCGCTGCCAGCGCGCGAATTCGTCGCCGAGCCGCGCCTCGAAGAAACGCCGGTTCGCGATGCCGGTCAGGCCGTCGCGATTCGCGTGTTCGCGCAGCTTCGCGACCGCTTCCTCCCGCTCGCGCTGCATCACGCTCACGTGCGTGACGTCCGAGATCGTCACGCACACGGCTTCGACGTCGCGGCCGCGCGTGAGCGGCATGAACGTGCAGTCCTGCTGCATGTAGTCGACGCCGCCCGTGATCGGCCGGTCGTGCTCGAAGCGGAACAGGTAGGGCCGCTGCTCCCACGAGCTGAACGCGAAGCTGCCGAGCTGGAACACGCTCTCGAGCTTGCGCGACAGCCACGCGCGCGGCAGGTCGGGAAAGCAGTCGAACAGGTTGCGGCCGATCACGTCGGCGGCCGGGATGCCGCTGTGGTCCTGCATGAAGCGATTCCACATCAGCACGGTCATCGCGCGATCGAGCACGAACAGGCCGAAGCCCACCCGCTCGATCACGAGGTCGCTCAGCGACGGGGTGGCGGCCGTCATAGCGCGGACAGCAACGCGTCGAGCGCGTCGCCCATCAGCCGGATCGAATCCTCGGCCATCAACATCACGAAGTGGGCCCGGAACGCGTGATCCTCGAGCCCGAAGTTCACTTCCAGCAGCAATGCCACGCTCCATGCCAGCTCGGTCGGCTGGAATACGTCGTCGAACGACACGTTCGCGCCGAGCAGCCCCGGCGGAAAGAACACGGGCTTGCGGCCGAGCTCGTCGAGGATCGACGCGACGCACGCCCCCATCAGCACGTTTGCGACGTCGAACACGACTTCGTCGGGTGTCGCCATCCCGCCGTACACGCCGTCGCCGAACGTGCGGTCGACGACCGACATGAGCCGCGCGATGCTCGCGGTGCGGCACAGCACGATCGCTTCGCCCTTGATGTCGGAACGGAAACCCTGGCGCACGGCGGTCACGTTGTCGTGAATGCCCGTCATCTCGCGCAGCGCGTCGCCCGCGTCGGCCGCTTTCACGACCCGCACGCGCGGCACCGACAGCTCGATGAAGTGCCCGAGCAACAGCGCGAGCCGCGCGGCGGCGCGGCCCATTGCAAGGTTGGCGATCTCCTGCAACGCGTCGCGTTGCTCCGCCGTGAACACCGATTCAGGCATACAACCCATACTCCTTGAGAATGGGCAGCAATGCCTCCGACGTCACGGGCTTGGCTACGAATGCGATCGCGCCCAATTCGCGCACGCGTGCTTGTGCCTGCGGCTGAATATCGGCGGATACCACGATCACGAACGTGTTCAGATCTTCGTGGCGCAGTGTCTCCAGGACCTGATATCCGCTCATGTCGGGCATCGTCAGGTCAAGAAACATTACGGAAGCTTTGCCGTCACGATAGAGCGCCAAGGCCTCTCGACCATTCGCGGCATACGCGACATCGACGTCCCAGCCTCCCGGCAGCGCCTTTGTCAGAAGTTTGCGAGCGAGCAGCGAATCGTCGGCAATTACAATCGGCAAAGGCATGGGGCGATGCGGTATACGGAATGGTCTCTCTCGCGTTAACGACCGCGCGGCGCGCTTCTTGAGGGCCGATGCGTTCGGGCGCGGGCAACCGCCTTGCGGCCGCGCGCGGGCGTCGCGACGCGGGTGCGCGCGACGCGCCGCGCGGCGAACACCGGCGAGCGCATATATCTGTCATAGGGAAAGCAAGGCGCGATTCTCGGAGTAAACCGGAGGCGATGCAACTCGCCATTTTCACCATTTCGAACAGAATCGGTCAAAACGCACGCCATTCCGAAAACAGTCACGACCATTTTCGAGATAAGCACGCAAAATTTTTCCTTGTGTACGTTTGCGCTGCCGGATTCGTCGCGTTTTCAATCTGACAATTTCTCCTGCCGGAATCGACAGGATGGCGGGCGTCCGGGGCCGTGCAGCGGGCCGTCGCAACTCGTTTATGATGGCAGGCACCTCCGCCTCACCCGCTTCCTCGATGACGTCCGACCGGCCCGCCGATTCCCACGCTCCCGCCTCCCCGCCCGCCGACGACTGGCAGGACGACGGCAACTATGCGTCCGGTGCGCCCGAGCACGATTTCGCGGTGCGCCGCGTAACGCTGATCGTGCTGCTCGTCGCGGCGATCGTGCTGCCCTGCATCTACGTCGTGGTGATGGCGTACAACGACCTGAAGACGCGCGAGGCTGCCGCGAGCGACGTGACGATGCGCACCGTGCGGGTGGCCGAAGAGCACGCGCTCAAGGTGTTCGACCTGAGCGAAACGCTCGATGCGCGCATCGTCGATCTCGTGCAGGACATGGACGACGCGACCGTGCGCAACCGGGAGTCCGACATCCACGAAGCGCTGAACACGATCGGCGGCGGCTATCCGCAGGTGGCCGCCGTGTCGATCTTCGGCGCGAGCGGGATGCTGCTCGCGAACAGCCTCTACTATCCGGCGCCCTATGCGTCGATCGCGAATCGCGACGACTTCGCCGGCATTCGCGACGGCAAGGTCATCGAACACATCTCGCGGCTGATGATGGGGCCGCTCAAGCTCGAGAACATTCCCGTGTTCAACACGGGTGTCGCGCGGCGCCATAGCGACGGTTCGTTCGCCGGGATGGTATCGATCGCGCTGAAGTCGTCGTATTTCAACGCGTTCTATCGCGACCTGCTCGGCGGGGCCAGCACGCCGATGACGATGGCGCTCGCGCGCTCGGACGGTGCGGTGATCGCGTCGTATCCGCCGCCGCCGGCACTCGCGCACACCGATCGCGCCGTCACGTTCGGCGACGCGCGCAACGATCCGCGCGCCGGCGTCGTGCGCGTGCGTCACGACGGCGCGAGCGAGATCGTCGCGTATCGCCAGGTCGGCAGCTATCCCGTCTACGTGACGTGCGCGTACCGCACATCGGCAATCTGGCGTGAATGGTACGAACACCTGAGCGTGCTGTTCATCTCGATGTTCGCGCCGTCGGTCGCACTGTGGTCCGTGATCTGGTTGTCGCTCAAGCGGCTGAAGGCGGAAGAGGAGGCGTGGGACCGCTGGCAGGCCGAAGCGTCGATGCGGCGCTCGATCGAATCGGCATACCGGCAGTCGCGCAAGATGCAGGCGCTCGGCAACCTCGTCGGCAGCGTCGCGCACGACTTCAACAACCTGCTGATGATCATCTCGAGCAACGTGCAGATCGCGCGGCGGCGCGGGGTCCAGCATCTCGACAAGGAACTCGGCGCGATCGAACGCGCGCTGAAGAACGGGCAGTCGCTCACGCGCCAGCTCCTCGGCGTCGCGCGCAAGCAGCCGCTGCACAACGAGACGATCGACGTCGGCCAATGGGTCGGCACGTGCCGCGAACTGCTGAAGACGTCGCTCGGTTCGAAATCGTCGCTGGTCGTCGCGATCGAGCCCGGTGTCTGGCCGATCCGCGTCGATGTTGCCGAGCTCGAGCTCGCGGTGATCAACCTCGCGGTCAACGCGCGCGACGCGATGGCGGCCGGCGGCCGCTTCACGGTCGGCGCGCGCAACGTGACGCTGCGTCGCGAGGACGGCTTTCCGCTGACCGGCGATTTCGTGCAGATCTCGCTCGACGATACGGGCTCGGGCATGGCGCCCGACGTGCTCGCGCGTGCGTTCGAACCGCTGTTCACGACGAAGGCGCAGGGGATGGGGACGGGGCTCGGCCTGCCGCAAGTGTTCGCGTTCTGCGAACGCTCGGGCGGCCTCGCGACGATCGACAGCGCGGTCGGTGCCGGCACGTCGGTGCGGCTCTACCTGCCGCGCGCGCGTGCCGAGGATGTCGTCGCGCGGCCGCCGGCGGTCGTGCACGACGCGGGTGCGGGCGCGCTCGCCGGCCTGCACGTGCTGCTCGTCGAGGACAATAGCGAAGTCGCGGCCGGTACCGAAGCGCTGCTATCGCTGCTCGGGCACCGCGTGACCTACGCGCCCACCGCCGACGACGCGTTGCGCCTGATCGAAGGCGCAGCCGCCAACGACGCGTTCGATCTCGTGATTTCGGATATCCACATGCCGGGCCGCCTGAACGGCATCGACCTCGCCGAAGCGGTCGAGAAGCGGCCGGGGAAGCTGCCCGTGATTCTCGTCACGGGTTACGCGGAGGAACTCGACCGCACGCGCACCGTCAACGTCCGCGTGCTGTCGAAGCCGTTCGACATCGCGCTGCTCGACGAGATCCTGCTGGGCATCCGCGAAGCGCGCGACGCGCGGCACGCCGGCACGTGACCCGCTGCGTGCGGGCCGGCGCCGGCGGCGGCGTGAACGGGTGCGACGCTCAGGCCGACTTCAGCAAGCGCACCCAGCCCGTGTAGCGATCGACGAAGCCCTGCAGGAACTTGCGGGTGTCTTCGCTGACGATCTGGCCCTGATCGTCGATGCGTGCCGGGTCGTGCTTGATGAACATCTCGGGCTGCCCGAGCGTCTTCACGTCGAGGTACGCGAGCACGTTGCGCAGGTGCTGCTGCGCCAGCGCTGTACCCGTTGCACCCGGCGACGTGCCGAGCACAGCGCCCGGCTTGCCCGACCACGAGTTGGAACCCCACGGGCGCGACCCCCAGTCGAGCGCGTTCTTCAGCACGCCCGGAATCGAGCGGTTGTACTCGGGCGTGACGAACAGCAGCGCGTCGGCAGCTTCGATCGACTGCTTGAAGCGTTTCGCGACTTCCGGGAAATCCGCGTCGTAATCCTGGCTGTACAGCGGCAGCTCGCCGATCTCGACGAACTCGAACGAGAAATCGGCGGGGGCAAGCGAGATCACGGCGTGCGCGAGCGCGCGGTTCGATGAAGCGCGACGCAGGCTGCCGACGACCACAGCGATGCGATATGACATGGCATTCTCCTTCCGGTGAGTGAGGAATCGGATCGATTGCTTCCGAACAAGCGACAAAGGTC
The DNA here is from genome assembly GCF_002099195.1 of Burkholderia puraquae. GTDB lineage: Bacteria > Pseudomonadota > Gammaproteobacteria > Burkholderiales > Burkholderiaceae > Burkholderia > Burkholderia puraquae. The sequence goes on from NZ_NBYX01000002.1 coordinate 274,710, forward strand.
TGTTTATAGGCAAGCCAGCCCGCGAACCGCCCCACGGGGCCGGCCGGCCGACTTTCCACAAGGTTTTCCACAGAAATTGTGGATAACTCGGCCATTATGTTCTGACGTTACAGACTGCCCGCCGCGCGTCGTCGCTGGCACGCGGCACTGGGTTCGGCAAGCATAGCGCAGCGCGCCGGCCGGTTTCGTGAATTCGTGACGGAACATGCATTGCGGGCCGGCACCGCGCCCAGTAAGCTGCTCGCACCGCGACGCGCCCATTTGGTGGCGCACGTGCGCTTGCCTCGAGACACCGCAACCAGACATGCCGTCCGCCTACGACGACCCCACCTATCTCGCGCAACTGCGGCGCGACCTGCTGCGCTTCGCGCGACTCCAGCTCCGCGATGCCGATGCGGCCGAAGACGCCGTGCAGGAAGCGCTCGCCGCCGCGTGGTCGCATGCAGGCGATTTCGCCGGGCTGTCGGCGCACAAGACCTGGGTGTTCGGCATCCTGCGCAACAAGCTGATCGACGTGCTGCGTGCGCGGCAGCGGACGGTGAACCTGTCCGCGCTCGATGCCGAACTCGACGGCGAATCGGTGCTCGATCGCGAGCTGTTCAAGGAAAACGGACACTGGGCCGCACATGCGAAGCCGCGACCATGGGCGCGCCCCGAAACGCTGTTGCAGCAGCAGCAGTTCTGGATACTGTTCCAGGCCTGCCTCGATCACCTGCCGGAACAGATCGGGCGCGTGTTCATGATGCGCGAATTCCTCGACGTCGAAATAACGGACATCTGCAGCGAATTGACGCTGACGACGAATCATTGCAGCGTGCTGCTGTATCGGGCGCGCACGCGCCTGCGAACCTGCCTGAGCGAAAAAGGACTGACGACCGAAGATGCTGCCGGGGAAATGTACTGACGTGACGCGACTGCTGTCGGATGCGCTCGACCGGCATCTGACCCTGCATGAACGCCTGCAGGTGCGTGTACACCTGCCGACCTGCAGTGGCTGCAGGGCCTATCGCGGGCAGATCGCGCTGCTGCGGGCGGCCGCGAAAGCGGCGGCGGGGCAGGGGCCTTCGCCGGATGATGACGGTGCGCCGCCCGGGGAAGGCTAGGCTCGGATCGCGTGACGGCGATCGTCCGGGCGGTGGTGGCAGGCTGCCCGGCGATCGTGCCGGCTTTGATTGCCTGCACGTGCGCCAGTGCTTGCACCGGACTGACGCAATCAGAAAAATACGGCGGGTAAGAATTATTCGAATATCGCCTGCACGGATTCGGGCGGCCGGCCGATGGCTGCCTTGCCGCGATAAACGACGATGGGCCGCTGCAGCAGAATCGGATGAGCGGCAATTGCCGCGTAGGCGTCCGTATCGGTCAGATCGGCACGGGCCAGATCCAGCGTCTTGTACGGCTCCTCACCGTCGCGCAGCATGTCGCGAACGGGGCGGCCAAGCTGCCGATGCAGCGTTTCCAGTTCCTCGACCGTCGGCGGCGTCTTCAGGTACTCGACGACATTCAACGGTGCACCGGTGGTATTCAGCGACTCGACCAACGCAAGCGTCTCGCGCGACTTCGAACATCGGGGGTTGTGGTAGATCGTGATCATCATTCAGGCCTGGAGGGGAGAGCCCTGTATTGTAGCCAGTCTGCATCGGGGGCTTGGCGGGTGGTCGACACGGGATCGGAGGCGGATTCGCTGCTTCGTAGAGGCAGGTGGGGGAGGCAGAGCGACGGACCGCGAGAGGAGAGTCCCGTTCGGGATGCGTTTCAATGGATCTGTGGGTTTATGCGCATAAAGGCGAGTGGCTCTCTATCGCGGGATGACAAACAAAGGTCCCACATGCCGGCGTTTCGGTTCGTAAAGGATACGGGCAGGTGCGTCGCAGGTCGGTTGGTTTATGCGCATAAAGCGTGCGATTGCCGGATGCGGTACCTCTCGATTCACGGCGCGGTGAGTGCGGACACTTCGGCGTGTCGGTGTGATGCCTGCTTCGGTGTGATGCCTCGCGGGTAGATCGCCCCGCACTGGGTTCGGGCCCGGTCGGGACGGGATCCTCCGTTACTCGCCGTCTATCGCTCGCGGTTTATGCGCATAAACATAGCGCCCGGACGGCGCGTTGTGTCGACGTCCGTGGATTCCGCGGCACACGTCTACGCTGCGCCCCCGGCGAGGGCGTACTGCTTCCCCCTCTCGCTCAGAAGCATCCGCCTTCTCGTCGCACGATCGACCGCGCCGGTATCCGCAGAGTTTATGCGCACAAACTCCCCGGTTCTCAAGCAAGACTGCCCCATCGAACGAAAGGGCAGTGCACCGCGATCCTGCGGCCACCCGCTACTCACACCGACGGCGCCACGCATGATGACTCAATCCCGTGGCGGTCATCGACGTTTATGACATCCGCCACACCATCCGATCGAGCCTCCGTTCATCACCAGTTCGTTTATGCGCATAAACCGATAGCCCGAATGGCCAATGCGTAGTTGTCGAACGACAATTTCATTGAAATTCAAATATCGTCCTGTAGAATTCCAACGACCAAAATAGGAGTGAAAATTGGCCGCGGAAATCATTGCAGTCACTCAACAAAAAGGTGGCGTCGGCAAAAGCACGATTGCCATGCACCTCGGTGCCGCGTTCCATGAAAAAGGGAAGCGCGTCCTCGTCATCGACGCAGACCGTCAAAACACACTGGTTCACTGGTCGAGCGCATCCGGCGACAGCGACACCGGCATTCCGTTTCCGGTCGTCAACCTGGCTGAAGCCGATGGCCAGATCCATCGAGAGATCAAGAAGTTCATCAACGACTACGACATCATCGTCGTGGACTGCCCGCCGTCGATCACCGAGAAGGTATCGGGCGTTGTCCTGCTGGCCGCATCGATCGCCGTGATTCCGACGTCGTCGTCGCCGGCCGATTACTGGTCGAGCGTCGGCCTCGTCAAACTGATCCAGCAGGCGCAGGTCATGAACGAAGATCTCCGTGCCGTCTTCCTGCTGAACAAGACCGAAGAGAAGCGCATGCTGACCCGCGAGCTCAAGCGCGCGCTCGAGGAACTCGGCTTCCCGTTGCTGAGAACGCAGATCCCGACCCGGGAGGCGTACAAGCAGGCGATGGCGCTCGGTCAGACCGTACTGCAGATGAACGATCGTGGCGGCAAGCTGGCCGCTGCAGAAATTCGCGCATGCGCCGACGAAATCGTCGCCATGCTGCCCTGACTTTATGCGCACAAAGGAGTCACATGAAACCCTCCCAATTTGCCAAAGGATTCCAAGCGCGCCCGGATATCACGACGAGCGAGAAGCGCACGGCGCTCGATCGACTCAATGCGATCGACGGCATCGTCAAGTCCGAGACGCCCACCCCGGCGCCGACCAAATCCGCGAAGAAAGACGTCGCGCCCCCGCCCGTGCCCGAGCTGACGCTCGATCCGTCGATCGATGAATCGGCGCAATATCGCGCGTGGCGTCTCGAGAATCGCTATGCACCGGGGCAGGTGATCGAGCTGTCGCTGAAGGCGATCAAGCATAGCCCGTTCAATCCGCGGCATTTCTATCTGAAATCGTCGATTGCCGAACTCGCGGTCAACCTCGCGAAGCAAGGGCAGCAGCAAGCGATCCACGTGATTCCGGATTACGACAACCCGGGCACGTACTTCGTCAGCGATGGCGGCCGCCGTGTGCGGGCACTGAAGGAAGCGAACAAGGAATCGGTCAAGGCGATCGTGATCGACTTGCCGATCGGCATCCAGAGCTACAAGCTCGGCTACGATCTCAACGTCCAGCGCGATTCGCAGACGGTATTCGACAACGCCGTCGTGTGGCGTCGCTTTCTCGACGACAAGCATTTCCAGAGCCAGAAGGAACTCTCCGAGCATCTCGGCCTCGACGAGTCGACGGTGGCCGTCGCGCTGTCGATCGGCAAGCTGCCGGAAGCGATCATGCAGGAAATGGTTGCGCGCCCCGATCGCTTCGGTTCGAACATGGCGTATCAGGTCGGCCGCTATCACAATGCGCGCGGCACCGACGCCACGTTGCGGCTGATCAACAAGATCGTGTCGGACGATCTCAGCACGCGCCAGGTGTCGGACATCGTCAAGGGCCGCGTCGCGGCGCAGGAAACGCCGAAGGCTGCGGGCCGTCAGCGCTATGCGCAGCGTCTCGAGATCAAGCTCGGCGGCAAATCGGTCGGCGACCTGAAGTCGTATGGCGAAGATCGCATCGAATTGCGCCTGCGCGGTCTCCCGAAGGACAAGCGCGACGCGATCCTCGAGCAGCTCGAGCGGATGCTGTTGTCGGAGTGACGGAAACGGCCGGCAGGGCCTGGTGAGGACGCCGGGCCCGCCCATCGAGGGCGGGGCCCGCGGCGGCCCGTCAGCGGGCCTGAGCGGGCTTCAGGCAGCCCGCGACTGGTTCAGCGTGAACGACAGCAGGTCGCCGTCCGTCGGCTCGCCCCAGGTCTTCTGGGCCAGCCAGTCGAAAAAGGCCGTCTCGGCCAGCTTGGAATCGAGGCCGCGCTTGCGCCAGTCATCGCGCATGTGGGAGCCCATCGTCGGCAGTGCCTCCGACTCGAACGACTCGCGCGCCACTTCGCGCTCGGCGTCGCCCTGCTCTTCGTACAGCACCTTCGCTTCCTTGCGGCGGAACGCTGCGAACTCGCTCAGCAGGCGAGCCTTCAGATCGTCCGGCTGGGCCGCTGCAACTTTCGCGGACGGCGTGCCGGCAGGCAGCGCGTCGACCGATTCGACCGGCGGTGCATAACCCTTCTTCAGCGCATCCTTGAACAACGCCGGCGCGCTGCGCACCGGCGGCAGCGTCGTGCTGCGCATCCGCTGCTCGGTCATCTGCAGCGCGGCACGAATGCGGTTCTCCTCGCTGTCCGCATAGAGCGTCTGCGCTTCCTTCAGTGGGATCCCGAGCTTCACCATCCGGTCGACCAGCGTGCTGTCGAACACGTTCGGGTGTTCGTCGAGCGCGAGCATCGGCTGCTTGCGCTCGGTCACGCGGAACTGGATCTCCGCGACCCGGCGCCCTTCACGGTGCTCGATCAGTTCGACGAAGATGTTGGTGACCGCATTGACCTCCGCGATCGCGGGACGCAGATAGTCGCGCTTGAAGTACTTGTACTCGCGCTTCGCCTCGTCGCCGGCTTCCGTGTCGGGAGTACCCGACAGGATCGGCCGCCACCATTCCCACGGCTCGCGCATCGTCAGGTGGCTCGGGTTCGTCAGGTAGCGCACGCAGATTTCGTACAGCGCGAGACCGGCGCTGCTGCGCAGCTGGCTCTGGAACTGCAGGCTCAGGCGCGCGTACTGCACCGGGTCGAGCAGCTTCTTCTTGATCTTCGGCGCGAACGAGAATTCGACCCACACGCGGCGGGTCGCCGGATCCTCGAGAATTTCCGCATCGGCGATCAGCGTCGAGATCCCCCACTTGCGGCCCGGCTTCTGGCTCGACGTCCCCGTGCTCCACTCGACCTGCACCGACACCATGCGGCGCAGGTGTTCCTTTACCAGCGCGGTGTCGTTCGAATCGAAGGCGGAGTTGGCGACGATGTCCGACAGCAGCGCGCGATACGTATCGCCCGAGTCGTCGGCCTGCTGCGCCACGGCCAGCAGGACATTGAACAGCTTGCGAGTGAGGAGCGTGATCTTGCCGCTCTTCGGCTGGATTGCGATCGCCTCGACGGCCTTACGCAATTCGGCTGAACTGGCACTCACCACATCCACATCGGTTTTCTTGGCGCGCTTCGTCGTGGCCATACGTCGGGTCGGAGGAGAAGTTTTCCGGAAGGATAGCGCCTGCGGTGATGTGCGTCCAGAACGACATGCTCACCATAGCGGGTGAAGCGCGCGTGCAAAACGGCACTCACCCCAGGCGCTCCCGAAAACCCTCACCACTCCGGATTTGCAGCGTTCCGGACTCGTCCAGACGTGCTGCGGGATGCGCCGATTCACAGAATTTCACCTGTGCACGACACGTGCGGAATGTGCTCCCGTATCGGCTCACCTTTCGATTTGTCGTAATTTTACGACTGCGCAGCTGTGAGTTCGGCACAGGGTTGCGATCCCACCTCGCCGCGCCTCCCGATCGGCCCGCATCGGCCTGTATGCATGTACAGGCGCGACTCACCGGGAGATCGCGATCGAGTCCGGCATCGCGGAAGACGCCCGCGAAACCGGCCAGCGCGACCCGATAGGGCCAGCTTTATCGGCCCGGGCGCGCATTGTACAGCGCACAAACCGTGTCGGGTCCCGAAAATACTCACCTCGAGCACAGCGTGTTCATTCCTCTGAATGTCGACAAATGCCCGACACGCGCGGGATTCGCTACCAACACCTCCCGAAAACGCTCACCTCAAGGAAAAATCGCTGTGCCTCCACGGGCACGGGAATAGCTCCCGAAAAACCTCACCGTAACTGTCTCGGTATCAAAAATCCCAATGCCTTCCGATACTTATGCACAGAAGGCATTTGGCTGTGCGTTGTCGACGCCTCCCGAAAAGCCTCACCTTTCGACTGAAATCCTTCATACGACAACCCGATGTCAGCCCCCGAAAAATCTCACCTGTGCCAAAAAGGGGCACAGCAAAAACGAGATTTCTTCCAGTCCTGGTGGGCTTTTCGGCGAATTCGGCAGCTTACAGATCCCGAAAAGCCTCACCTTTGACCATTTTTCAGGCAAATTCCGTTCCCGGAAAGTCTCACCTGTGGCCCGAGTCACAGCCTGTGATCCGGGCCCCGAAAAATCTCACCTCACCGGGATCTGGGCAGGAAAACCCGGATTTCCCTCCCGAAAAACCTCACCTTTGGCGCTTCACAGGCCTCAGAGAGCGCTTTCGCTGTGCAAAATGGTGTTCGTTTCCCGAAAATCCTCACACCAAATCCCCGTGGAGTCCCGTGAAACCTCACCTTTCACAAAAACTGCCTAAAAGATGGGCAGAATCGGGGCGCGAAGAAGGTCCCGCAAATTCTCACCTATGTCTGCACAGGCAGAAAACTGTGCAGTCAGGCACAGCGCGGGTTCTGTGGCTGTGAGGCCCCGAAAAACCTCACCTTTGGGAAATCTCGTGTTTCACTGTGATCCCGAATCCGCTCACGACCTTTCCTGCAACGGCTCACGCAGCTCCCTGAACCCCATCACGTCAGCTCCCGCAGAAGATCACCTTGGCTCCCGTAAAACTTCACCTTGTCGGCCGGAAAGCCTTGCAGCATAAGGCTGTGCCGTGGCGTTAACGTTTTTAACTAAGGGTTCAAGGGTGTTTACTTCTAATACTCTCAAGACATGGGCCGACGAGTTTTCCACAGATACCCCAACCCCTGAACACCTACAGGCCATCGCATCCGTGGTCGTGTGAAACAAATGCCGAAATTGGGGCTCTTCAGGAAAATGCTTGTGCGACAAGGACTTGGATAACTTTCTTCGCTTTGTTTCACGAAATCCTGGACCACAGTCGTCGGGATTGACTTACAGACCGGGTTTCTGTGGAAAGCGACGTAAATTCACAACGTCGAGCCGAAAAAAGTATCAAGAAATACGTATTTCGTTATGATTGCCACACTTCAATGTCTGTGAGCACAGCGATGACCCTGGACGAAATACGCCAAGCCATTCGGGACGAACTGGAATCGCTGCGTGCAAGCGGTGCTCGGCGACAGGAATTGTCGCTGCACGCATGCAAGCGGCTGTTTTTCGATCTCGGCATCCGGCCGTCGGCCGCCAACGTCCGCGATCTCACCCAAACCGGCAGCGCCAGCGATATCCCGAAAGACATCGACCACTTCTGGGAGCGCATTCGTTCCGCGTCGAAAGTCAGGCTTGACGGTGCGGCAATCCCGAAAGCCGTCGAGGAAAAGGCGGGTGCGTTGCTCGGCGCGCTCTATGAAGAAGCGCTGAAAGCCGCGCGGGACAGTCTCGATGGCGATCGCGAGCAGGTTCGTGCCGGCATTGCCGACGCCGAACAGCGGTTGCGCGACGCAACCGTCCGCCAGGAGGCACTCGAAGGCGCGCTCGCGCGTGGCGAAGCGAAAAACGAGCAGTTGCAGGCTCGCGTAACCGAACTCGAGGTCCAGCTCGCGTCGCAGACGACGCACGGTTCGGCCAGCGAAGCGACGTTGCTCACCACAGTCGCCCGACTGGAGAAGGAACTGGCTGCGGCCGCCGGCCGTATCGAAGCCGAACAGGCGCAGAACGCCACGCTGCGTGACCGCATCGATGCGCTGCAAGCCGAACTGCAGCAGCGCACCGAGCACTACGCGCAGCAAATCAAGGACGCGGTGGCCGAAGCCGAACGACGCGTCAAGCCGATGCTGGTCGAGCTGGATTCGTTGCGCAGCATGGCATCGACCTACCAGAGCGGTTTGCGCGACGTTCAGCGCAAGGAGTTCGACTTCCTGCAGCAACTGAGTTCGGCCAAGGCGCGCGCCGACCGGCTCGAAGAACAGTTGCGCAGCCAGGGCGATGAACTGGAACGTGCGACACGCGATGTGAGTTCGCTGCGTGCGAGTCGCGGCATGAATCCGGAAATCGCCGCGCTGATCCGCCGCCTGGCCGATGCCGGGCAACTGGATGCGGAGGCGTTTGCCGCGATCGGCACCTCGCTGGATCAGGAGATTCCGGTGCCGGCCCATTGTCCGCATTGCGATGGCGAGCCGGAACTGTCACACGGAGAAGCGGGTTTTGAAGTGGCCTGCCCCGAGTGCGAACATGCTTCGGGCACATGGCCGTCGCGATTCGAAGCGGTCGCCCGCTTTGCGCGCACGTGACGTGAGGATCGGCCGCCGCTCACAGGTGAGACGATCCGGGGAGCTTGAGGTGAGGTTTTTCGGGAGCTGTGAAACGGTGAGGCTGCGCCGCACAAGGCTGCTCACGGATCGCTTCGCGTGAGCAGCCGTTTGGCGATCAGTGAGTTTCTTTGCGGTCGGACGCGTCACCGTTGCTGTCGGCCAGACTGTCGCGCCAGTTTTTCCATGCACGATGCAGGCGGTTCGACGAAATCGGCCGCATGAAGCCCAGCCATTTGCCGACCCGTTCGGGCGGCACGTCGTGCTCGAACAATTCGGCCGCATAGGTATTGCGCAGCGTTTGCGGGCTCGCGCGGGCGGTGCGCGACGACGTGAGCCCGGCGGATTCGACGATCGCGTCGATCGCGCGCAGCATCGTCGCCTTGTGCATCGGCCGCCCGGCATGGGACGCGGGGAACACGAGTTCACCCGGAATGTCCTGGCGCTTGCGCTCGGTGAGCCATGCTTCGAGCAGGGCGATCGCGAACGATGCCAGGTGGGTTTCGCGCGCGAAATCCGGGTGTGTCGACTCGATCTGCAGTGACGTTCCACTCGTATTGATGCAACTAATCGTGAGCGCGCGAGCTTCACCGGTTTTAATGCCGGCACCGAGAAACGCGGCGACGAGCGCGCGGTCGCGCCGCTCTTTCCAGTACGCGGAACCGGATACCCCGATCGGCGAAAACAGGTATGCGAGCAACGTTGCGCGCTCGGCGGGCGTGAGGAAACCGGTAGGCTCGTTGTCGCGCGCCTTGCGCCAGTTCGCTTCGCCATCCTGAGCAATGAACCGGGCCGGGTTGGTCGACGCGTATTCGGTGCGCCGGATGTGGTCGAGCACGCGTTCGATCAGTCGCAAATAGCGCATTCGCTGGGTTTTCCGGATCGGCAGCTCGCCGACGAAATTCGCGATGGTTGCGGTATCGACCGTTGCCAGATTCTTCTGGTGTGCGCGCATCCAGGTGAGAAATGCGCCCCATTGCGCGCGATAGACGTCGGCCGATGAGCGGCGATAGTCCTGCATGGCGAGCCATGCATCGAATGCGGCTTCGGGCGAGACGATCCAGTCGGACGCACCGCGGTCGAACAGATCCGTTTCTTCCGGGCGTGCAGGGGTGTCGGGCGAGGCGGGAAGGGACATGTGATTTATTCCGTTAGTTGCGTATATGGTAGCCCTTTCCGCAACGTCTCGGGCAGCAAGAGGCTGGACAAGGCCACCACACGCGGCGGCCCCGGCGGGCAGTCAGTCACCCCATGCCTTGGACGGACGGTGGGCGCGCTCGCGAGGCGTGGTGTCGTGCGACGTTGATGCCGCTTCGTATGCGAGAACCGCGAACGAAAAAACGGCGGGCAGCGCATTCGAGCGCCCGAAGTCGATCGGATCGTCCGTTTCGGGAAACGTCATGTCCGACGGCCGTTCGAACAATTGACGCATGCCGGCCTCGTGCCGGCTGGCAAAGCCGAGATCGGCAAGCGCCTCGGCTTCGATGGCGTGCAGCAGGCGCCACGTCAGCGGGACGCGCTGGCGGATGTAGCGCCCGGCAATATGGCGGACGATCAGCTCGAGGTCGTGCGCGGCAGCCTTGAAGCTGAGCGCGGCCAAATCTTGTTCTTCTGTCATTGCAGGCTCCTGTCGACCGGGCGGGCGCCTCGGTGCGCCGGCTCCGGCCCATGCATGGCGGAATGTCCGTATACTGTACAAACATACAGTGTTTTCCGCAACCGGCCTGCAATTGGCCTTTTGGCCAGCTATCCGCGCCGTCAGCGATGTATCACGATCAGCAGTGCCCGCGCCTCGGCCTTGCCGGGATTGCGGATTGCGTGCGGCTCGTCGGCCGGGTAGCGCGCGGTGTCGCCTACCTTCAGGCGCCGGCTGGCCGCCGCGGCTTCGATTTCCATCGCTCCCTGCAGCACGGTGAGGTGCTCGCGCGTGCCGGGCTCGTGGGCGTTCGATATCAATGCGCCGCCGCCCGGCAGCGTCAGCTCGTACCACTCGAACTTGCCGGCGAGGTCGATCGGGCCCCACACGCGCAGCTGGTACCGGCCGTCATGGCCGGCGAGCGTCGGAATGTCGTGCGGGCCGTCTACGCGAATGGTTTCGGGCGCCTTCGGCTGCGAGAACAGCTCGTCGAGCGTGATGCCGAGCGCGTTCGTCAGCCGCCATGCAACGGCGATCGTCGGGTTGGCCTTGTCGCGTTCGATCTCGGAGAGCATCGATTTCGATACGCCGGCCGCGCGCGACAGGTCGTCGAGCGTCAGCTTGCGCTCGCTGCGCAGCCGCTGGATCTGCTCGCCGACACGCGGCGGCGTGGCGGCCGGCGGTTGCGGTGCGGCGCTGGCAGGCGTGCGCCGCGAGCCGGAGGAACTTGCCATTTGGATTCCGTTCGCTTAGAGTTGTTCGATATTTCGAATTCTAGTTCGGAATATCGGATAAATGCGGTCAACCGAACGACCGACTATAACAGTAGCAGGCCGTTGCGCCGCCGCCACGAGTGGCGCGTTGCGGAATGCGAAACCCTGTCAGGAGCTTTGCGATGCGTGATGCCTTTCTCGCCCAGGTACGCGGGACGCTGGACCAGATCCGCGCGGACGGTTTTTACAAGACCGAGCGCGAGATCGCGAGTCCCCAGGCGGCAGCCGTGCGGCTCGCCGGCGGTGCCGGCGTGCTCAATTTCTGCGCGAACAACTATCTGGGTCTGGCGAACGATCCGCGCCTGATCGATGCGGCGAAGGCTGGCCTCGACCAGGACGGCTTCGGCATGGCATCGGTACGCTTCATCTGCGGCACGCAAACCGTGCACAAGCAACTGGAAAGCGCGCTGGCCGCATTTCTCGGCACCGAGGACAGCATCCTCTATTCGAGCTGCTTCGACGCGAACGGCGGGCTGTTCGAGACGCTGCTCGACGAGAACGACGCGGTGATCAGCGACGAGCTGAACCACGCGAGCATCATCGACGGCATCCGCCTCTGCAAAGCGAAGCGTTTCCGCTACAAGAACAACGACCTGTCCGACCTCGAGGCGAAGCTCAAGGAAGCCGATGCGGCGGGCGCACGCCACAAGCTGATCGCGACCGACGGCGTGTTCTCGATGGACGGCATCATCGCCGACCTCAAAGGCATCTGCGATCTCGCCGATCGCTACGGCGCGCTCGTGATGGTCGACGATTCGCACGCTGTCGGCTTCATCGGCACGCATGGCCGCGGCACGCCCGAGCACTGCGGTGTCGAAGGCCGCGTCGACATCATCACGGGTACGCTCGGCAAGGCGCTCGGCGGCGCGTCGGGCGGCTATGTCGCCGCGCGTCGCGAGGTCGTCGAACTGCTGCGCCAGCGCTCGCGCCCGTACCTGTTCTCGAATACGCTCACGCCGAGCATCGCCGCGGCATCGCTGAAGGTGCTGGAACTGCTCGGCAGCGACGAAGGCGCGAAGCTGCGCGAGCGCGTGCGCGAAAACGGCGCGCGATTCCGCAAGCAGATGACCGAAGCCGGCTTCACGCTCGTGCCGGGCGCGCATCCGATCATCCCGGTGATGCTCGGCGACGCGCAGCTCGCGACGAACATGGCCGACAAGCTGCTCGGCGAAGGCGTCTACGTGATCGGCTTCTCGTTCCCCGTCGTCCCGCGTGGCCGGGCGCGCATCCGTACGCAGATGAGTGCCGCGCATACGCCTGAACAGATCGACCAGACGGTCGCCGCGTTCGTGCGCGTCGGCAAGTCGCTCGGCATCATCTGACGGAGGCGCGACCATGAAAGCACTGGCAAAGCTCGAACGCGGCCCCGGCCTCACGCTCACGCGCGTGAAGCGTCCCGAAGTCGGCCACAACGACGTGCTGATCAAGATCCGCCGCACGGCGATCTGCGGCACCGACATCCATATCTGGAAGTGGGACGACTGGGCGCAGAAGACGATTCCCGTGCCGATGCACGTCGGTCACGAATATGTCGGCGAGATCGTCGAGATGGGGCAGGAAGTGCGCGGCTTCGCGATCGGCGATCGCGTGTCCGGCGAAGGCCACATCACGTGCGGTTTCTGCCGCAACTGTCGCGCGGGGCGACGGCATCTGTGCCGCAACACGGTCGGCGTCGGCGTGAACCGCGAAGGCGCGTTCGCCGAGTACCTGGCGATTCCGGCGTTCAACGCGTTCAAGATTCCGCCGGAGATCTCCGACGATCTCGCGTCGATCTTCGATCCGTTCGGTAACGCGACGCACACGGCGCTGTCGTTCAACCTCGTCGGCGAAGACGTGCTGATCACCGGCGCGGGCCCGATCGGCGTCATGGCCGTCGCGATCGCGAAGCACGTCGGCGCGCGTAACGTCGTCATCACCGACATCAACGACTACCGGCTGGAACTCGCGCGCAAGATGGGCGCGACGCGCGCGGTCAACGTCGCGCGCGAGTCGCTGCGCGACGTGATGTCCGACCTGCACATGACTGAAGGCTTCGACGTCGGTCTCGAGATGTCGGGCGTGCCGAGCGCGTTCACGAGCATGCTCGAGGCGATGAACCATGGCGGCAAGGTCGCACTGCTCGGCATTCCGCCGGCGCAGACGGCGATCGACTGGAACCAGGTGATCTTCAAGGGGCTCGAGATCAAGGGCATCTACGGTCGCGAGATGTTCGAGACCTGGTACAAGATGGTCGCGATGCTGCAGAGCGGCCTCGACCTGTCGCCGATCATCACGCATCGCTTTGCGGCCGACGATTACGAGAAAGGCTTCGCCGCGATGCTGTCCGGTGAAAGCGGCAAGGTGATTCTCGACTGGACGGCCTGAGCGCCGCAGGGCAGTGCGGCGCGTTCGCCGCCTGCCCCGTTTCTGTTTACGTCTGCGTTTTCGAGGCTGAAACGCGCGAATCCGGGCTCAAGGTGAGATTATTCGGGAGCTGTGTTTGCGCGCAAAATCGCGACACGATCGCATATCGGTGACCTGCAATCGCACGTTCATTTCACCGGTCGTCAGCCGCCTCGCTTCCCGCCATCACGCCGTTCGGTACCTGCTCCCCTTCTTCCGCGCACGTCGCCGCCTCGCTTGCCGCGAAGTCGTTCGCTTCGCACTCCAAGCGGTGCCTTGCCGAACCACCGCATCAACCGTGAGTCCGCACGCCTCGTTGCGACTCACTCGTGCGCGAGGCGATCGATATCAGTCGACATCGATCGGTGCGCGCACCGCTACTTGATCCGTTCACCATTCAGCCCTCGCGGGTCGAGCTGAAGACTCAACACGACGAGCCAGCGCTTCGGGCACTGCGGTGCTACGCCGACCGGATCGCCGTGTGCGCCAGGAATGGTGACGAGCCCGTGTTGCGCCGCGTACTGATACGCGCGCAGCGCATCCGCCTGCAGCCAGAAGCTGACGAGCGCGCACGTCACGAAGCGGAACAGCAGCACCGTCGCAGCATCCGGCGCGAAGCCGGCCATCACCAGCAGGCTTTCGAACGCGAACGCCAGTGCTTGTGCGACCGCGATCGTGAGGAACGTGAGCTTCAACACACCGCGCAGCCGCTGCGCCGCGCGCACGCGTGCCTGCCGGACGGCGAGTTGCGTGCGATCGCCGCCGCCTTCGCGCTTCGGCACATCGTGTTTCATGACGCAGCACCGACGTGCCGCGCGACGTCGATCTGCGTCGTATCGCCGGCAACGAGGCGCCCGTCCGCGACGCTGACGGATTTGCACAGGATCGTGCTGTCGTAGTTGTGTCCCGGAAAGCGCATCACGTCGACCGGTTGAAATCCTGCGCGACGATAGAAGTCGATGAGTCGGACTGCCGCGTAGGGGGCGTCGAGCGCGAGATGCGTCGCGCCGCGTGCGGCGGCCCGTCGTTGCGCGAATGCAAGCAGCGAACGGCCGATGCCGCGATCCTGCCAGACGGGATCGACCGCCAGCTGGCCGAGCGTCGCGACGTGCCGGCTGCGGTACGGATCGCAGCGGGAATCGGGATCGTGCGACCGCATCGTCATCGTCGCGACCAGATGCGCGTTGCCGAGCGCGACGAAGCACTCGCCGGTGAGCACGCGTTCGCGCGTCGCCGAGGCGGGCTGGTCGACGCACGGGCAGTTGAAGCCCAACGCGCCGAGCGGCGCGAAGGCGCGATGCAGCAGCGCGGTCAACGTATCGTACGAATCGTTGCGCGGGTCGAAGCGCCGCACGACGACGCGGCCGTCGAGCCGCTTGGCATAAGCCGCATAGGCGCGCGCGGGGCGCGCGGATTCCGGTCGCTGCATGATGTCCTTTCGCCCAGACAGGGTGACCGAAGTGTAGTGAGCGCCGCGCGTCCGCTTCAAGAAAAAATGTCGTAAACGCGGCGGGCCGCGTCGCACGGCTACGCCGCGATTCAGCCCTCTCGTCGACAGGGCCTTTTCACGCACATCTTGAGGACGGAGAACGATCGTTCTACCGCAAACCCATGAACACACATCACGACCCCTGCGGCGAACCGGGCGTTCGCGACCGGCTGCTCGATGCGGCCGAAGCGCTGATCTATTCGGGCGGCATCCACGCAACCGGCGTCGATGCGATCGTCAAGCGATCCGGCGCGGCACGAAAGAGCTTTTATTCGCATTTCGAATCGAAAGAGGCGCTGGTCGTGGCCGCGGTCGTCCGTGGCCAGAACCTGAACAGGAGCAACCCATGTCCGCTTCCCCCGAAGTCCGTCCGCCTGTTCCGCCCTTCACGCTCGAAACGGCGCGCCAGAAAGTGCGTGCTGCCGAGGACGGATGGAACACGCGCGACCCGCAGCGCGTGTCGCTCGCCTATACGCCGCAAAGCCGATGGCGCAACCGTGCGGAATTCGTGACCGGCCGCGACGAGATCGTCGGGCTGCTGCAGCGCAAGTGGGCGCGCGAGCTCGACTACCGGCTGATCAAGGAGCTGTGGGCGTTCGACGGCAATCGCATCGCGGCGCGCTTTGCATACGAATGGCATGACGACGCCGGCAACTGGTTCCGTTCGTACGGCAATGAAAACTGGGAGTTCGACGAAAACGGCCTGATGGCGCATCGTCACGCGAGTATCAACGACCTGCCGATTCGCGAGCAGGATCGTCTCTATCACTGGCCGCTCGGCCGTCGTCCGGACGATCATCCGGGGCTGTCCGATCTCGGGCTGTGACACGCGCGTCGACTCGACGGATGGACAAACGCATCACCGGGCTTCAATGGTGAGGAAATTCGGGAGTCGATGCGCTGAAGGTGAGATTTTTCGGGACGAGGTGAAATGTCGCGTCGGACTGTATGCTTCGAGCCGTTCGACGCGGCATCGTGCCGGGCCAAGCAGACGTGCCGCACACGCCGGCGTCGCGTAATGCGCGCATCGACATGCAACGGTGTGCTTCACCACGTGATGCGTCTCACCGATTGCATGGGGCCGGCAATGGATTGACGATCGGTGTGCACGTGCGCGATGTGCAACTCACCGATCGTGTCGACGTCGAAGACGGATAGCGCGAGCCGTGCGCGTTGCGGTGCGACGTTGCTCACCGCTCGACTTCACCGTGCCGGCATCGGAATTCGCACGAGTGCGCAAACGCATTCCGTGTTGCTCACCGCTCACCGCTCACCGCTCACCGCTCACCGCTCACCGCTCACCGCTCACCGCTCACCGCTCACCGCTCACCGCTCACCGCTCACCGCTCACCGCTCACCGCTCACCGCACGCCGATTCGTGCAGTCGCTGCCCCGGCGCATGCGATCGCGCCGGGCGTGATCGTCAGCCCGCGATTCTTGCGGCGATCGCCTCGCCCACTTCCTGCGTCCCCGCATTGCCGCCGAGATCGCGCGTATGCGGCCCCGTGCGCAGCACGTCCTCGATCGCGGCGACGATCGCGTCGTGCGCTTCGCGTTCGCGGCCCGCGCCGTTGCCGAGGAAGTCGAGCATCAGGGCCGCCGACCAGATCATCGCGACCGGATTCGCGATGTACTGCCCGGTGATATCGGGCGCGGAGCCGTGCACGGGTTCGAACAGCGACGGAAATGTGCGGTCGGGGTTCAGGTTCGCCGACGGCGCGATGCCGATCGTGCCCGTACAGGCCGGCCCGAGATCCGACAGGATGTCGCCGAACAGGTTCGACGCAACGACGACGTCGAAGCGGTCCGGCTGCAGCACGAAGCGCGCACACAGGATGTCGATGTGCTGCTTGTCGACGGCGATGTCGGGATAGCGTTCGGCCATCTCGGCCGTGCGTGCGTCCCACCACGGCATGCTGATCGCGATGCCGTTGCTCTTCGTCGCGACGGTGAGGCGCTTCGCGCGCCGCTGCGCGAGATCGAACGCGAATTTCAGTACGCGCTCGGTGCCGTGACGCGTGAAGATCGACTGCTGCATCACGATCTCGCGCTCGGTGCCTTCGAACATCGTGCCGCCGACCGACGAATATTCGCCCTCGGTATTCTCGCGCACGATCATGAAGTCGATGTCGCCCGCGCGGCGGCCGGCGAGCGGCGACGGCACGCCGTCGAACAGGCGCGCGGGCCGCAGGTTGATGTACTGGTCGAACTCGCGGCGGAACTTCAGCAGCGAACCCCACAGCGAAATGTGATCGGGCACCGTCGCGGGCCAGCCGACCGCGCCGAACAGGATCGCGTCCATGCCCGACAGCTGCGCCTTCCAGTCGTCCGGCATCATCTTGCCGTGCTGTGCGTAGTAATCGCAGCTCGCCCAGTCGATCTGCTCGAACTGGAAGCGGATACCGAAGCGCGCGGTTACGGCATCGAGCGCACGCAGGCCCTCGGGCATCACTTCACGGCCGATGCCGTCGCCGGGGATCACGGCGATCCGGTAAGTCCTGTCGTTCATGCGAGTGCTCCTCCTTCATCGTGGGTCGGGGCTGCCGGCGTAGCGCGCAGCGGATCATGACGCCATTCTATTTATTTCCATTGGGATTAAAATCGTGCGAAAGGTTAATCGACTTTCCACGAATCGTGAACAAATCGCCGAATCTCGACGACCTGCGCGTGTTCAGCCTGGTCGTCCGCCTGGCCAGCTTCAGTGCAGCCGCCGAGCAGCTTGCGGTGTCGCCCGCCTATGTCAGCAAGCGCATCGCGTTGCTCGAGGCGCAGCTCGGCACACGCCTGCTGCATCGCTCGACGCGCCGCGTGACGGTCACGGAAGCCGGCGAACGCGTGTATGCGCGCGCCGAGAAGATCCTCGACGACGTCGATCATCTCGTCGAGGACGTGTCGACCACGCGCACGGTGCCGCGCGGCACGCTGCGCATGTCGAGCAGCTTCGGCTTCGGCCGGCACATCGTCGCGCCGGCGCTGCTCGACTTCACCGCGCGCTTTCCGCAGCTGAACGTGCGGCTCGATCTGTTCGACCGGCTCGTCGATGTCGCGGGCGAAGGCTACGACCTCGACGTGCGCATCGGCGACGAGATCGCCGATCACCTGATCGCGCGCCGCCTCGCCGCGAACTACCGCGTGCTGTGTGCATCGCCCGACTATCTCGCGCGGCGCGGTACGCCGCGCTCGCTCGCGGATCTCGCGTCGCACGACTGTCTTGCGATCAAGGAGCGCGACCATCCGTTCGGCGTGTGGCGGCTGAACGTGCGCGGCGAAACGGCAACGGTGAAGGTCGGCGGTGCGCTGTCGACGAACCATGGCGAGGTGGCCGTGCAATGGGCGCTGGCCGGGCGCGGAATCGTGTTGCGGTCGATCTGGGAAGCCGCGCCGCTGATCGAACGCGGTGCACTGTGTCGCGTGCTGCCGGACGCAATCCAGCCCGCGAACATCTGGGCCGTGTATCCGGAACGTGTCGCGGCGTCGGCGAAAGTGCGCGTGTGCGTGGATTTCCTGGTGGAGACGCTTGCGGGTTTGAATGCCGCAGCGAGCGACGATGCGGGCTGAAATCGCCCAAAGGTGAGCTTTTACGGGGGGCGTGTGCGGAACATCGGCAGGCCCCCGTTTCCGGCTCGCAACTGCTTCGCGAGCCGGTAGCGTCCAACCGGCACCAACGCAACGCGGCCGCGATGTGCCGGGCCGGCCGACGATGCTGCCCGCACGTGGCTTACGCCGCGCCCGCCACACCGAGCATCAGGTCGAGATTCTGCACGGCTGCCCCGGATGCCCCTTTGCCGAGATTGTCGAACACGGCGGACAGCAGCACCTGGCCGTGATCGGCATTGACGAATATGCCGAGCCGCAGGTCATTGGTGCCGTTCAGCGCTTGCGGATCGAGATGCGTGATCGCTTGCGTGTCCGCGAGCGGCGTGACGTCGACGTGACGCGCGTCGGCGTAATGGTGCGCGAGACACGCATGCAGCTGCTCACCGGTCACGCCGGCAGGAAGCAGGCGCAATTCGATCGGCACGGTGAGCACGATGCCTTGCCGGTAGGCACCGTAAGCCGGCACGAACAACGGGCGGTTCGCCAGGCCGGCATGCAGCTGGATCTCGGGCACATGCTTGTGCGCGAGCGCAAGGCCGTAGATCTGTAGCGGTTTCGCGTGCGAAGCGTCGTCCGATTCGAATGCGTCGACGGCGGCCCGCCCGCCGCCCGAGTATCCGGAGACGGCATGGATGCTCACCGGGTAGTCGCGCGGCAACAGGCCGGCCTGTTGCAGGGGCCGCAGCAGCCCGATCGCGCCGGTCGGGTAGCAGCCCGGATTGGTGACACGCCGCGCGTGCGCAATCGTCCGTGCGTGCCCGTCGGCCATCTCGGGAAAGCCGTAGACCCATTCCGGCTGCGTGCGATGAGCCGAACTCGCGTCGATCACGCGCACCGCCGGATTCCGGATGAAGCCGACCGCTTCGCGCGCGGCCGCGTCGGGCAGGCACAGAATCGCGATGTCGGCTGCGTTGATCGCTTCGGCGCGCCGCACGGAATCCTTGCGCTCGGCATCCGGCAGCGTGACGAGCCGCAGGTCGGTGCGCCCGCGCAGGCGCTCGTGGATCTGCAATCCGGTCGTGCCTTGATCGCCGTCGATATAGACAGTGGGGAAGCTCATGATGGTCGCGTTCCTTCGGTTCGGTCGTCGGGAAAGCCGTATCGTCCGCCGAACGCCTAGAATAGGAAAAGTTGAATTTGCTGACTGCGAGATTCAGTTTTCTTGAACGAGAGGTGGGGAATGCGGGAGATCAGCCTGGACCGGTTGCGCACGCTGGTCGCCGTCGCGGACCAAGGGTCCTTTGTCGCGGCGGCGCAACTGCTGCATCTCGCGCCACCGACCGTCAGCCTTCACGTTGCCGAACTGGAAAGCCGCATCGGCGCGCCGTTGCTGTCCCGTACGCGTGGAAACGTGCGGCCGTCGCCCATCGGTGAAGTGCTGGTGGAGCGGGCGCGCCGCCTGCTGGACGAGGTCGAATCCACGCTGGACGATG
This sequence comes from Burkholderia puraquae, assembly GCF_002099195.1. Lineage (GTDB taxonomy): Bacteria > Pseudomonadota > Gammaproteobacteria > Burkholderiales > Burkholderiaceae > Burkholderia > Burkholderia puraquae. Next base: position 294,789 of record NZ_NBYX01000002.1, read on the forward strand.
TGCAGCGACAGGTGCAGGGATTGACCGGACGCGTACGCCTCGGCGCATCGACCGGGGCGATCGCGCACCTGTTGCCGCAGGCGGTGGCCCGGTTGCGCGAGCAGCATCCGGACATCGATGTCCAGATCGCGGTGCTCACGTCGCACGACACGCTGGCGCGCATTGCGCAAGGTACGCTCGATGTCGGGCTGGTGGCGCTGCCGCAGACGGCGGTCGCCGGGTTGTCGATCCGCGCGTGGCGGCGCGATCCGGTGATGGCGTTTCTGCCGGCGGACTGGCCGCTTCCGGCTCGCGTGACGCCCGGCTATCTGGCCGCCCGTCCGCTGATTCTCAACGATGCGACCACGCGCCTGTCGCGGCTCACGATGGAATGGTTCGCGCTCGGCGGCCACCGGCCGGAGCCGCGGATCGAACTGAACTACAACGATGCGATCAAGAGCCTGGTCGCTGCGGGTTACGGCGCGACGCTGCTGCCGCACGAGGCGGGTGCCCCGCTACCCGACGCACGCATCGTCATGCGGCCGCTGCGCCCGGCGTTGTGGCGCGAACTGGGTATCGTGCATCGGGCGGGGCCGGTCGAGCGGGCGACACAGCACGTGCTCGATGCGTTGTGGGCGCTGAAGGCGCGATAGCGTGTGGAATGCGGGATAGACGGCGCGGCGGTGCGTGCCGGGCGCACATGCGCATCAGCCGCGCACCGGTTCAGAGCCGGTTGTTCTTCGCGAGCGTCAGCACGCGTGCCCAACGCTGCGCATCGTGCTTGTCCATCATCGGCAGCTTCCATTCGCCGCGCACCGCATCGCGCACGCGCACGACGAGATGCCAGCGGCCGCCGATCGGCGCGGCCTGGCAGCCGTCGAGCTGCGACAGCGTATAGCGGCCGTCCGTGCCGTCGTGCGACAGCCACAGCAGCCCCTGCGTCGCGGACACGCGCAGCTCGCCCCATGCGCGATGCACGACGTGGGTCCAGCCTTCTTCCTTCGTATTCGGTGCGATGTCGCGGCGGCGCTTGATCCACCACGCGACCAGCGCGATCAGGATCGCGGCGGCGAGCACGGCGGCCGCGATCGCGACCGGCTGGCCGAACTGCGCGGCGATGACGTGAAACAGGTGTACCGCGCCCCATCCGAGAGCGATGAGCGCGAACAGGGCAATGAAAATCGGCATGTCTGGTCGGAGAAGAGGACGAACCGGCGCATGCATCGCGCCGATCCGTCGCGCACGGCATTAGCGCTTGCGGTGAATATCGTGCGTCACGAAACCCGAGTCGTTATTGGGCAGCGCGAGGCCGTCCTTGACTGCGAGCGTCTTGCGGATGTCGTCGAGGCCTGCGGACCAGTGGTCACGCATCGTCGACAGACCGAACTGATAGTCCTTGTAGTGATGCTCGTAGGCCTTCTGCTGGTAGATCAGGTGCTGGATGTTGTACTTCTTGCTGCACGACATCGCATCGGCCTCGACGCACCAGGGATCCGCCTTGCGCTGCTCTTCCGGCACCTGGTCGAGCACGTGGCGCAGCACGTTGCGGTAGCGCTGTTCGCGCTGCAGCGTGTCGGTGACGAAACGCGTGCGGCTCGAATACTGCACGTCCTTCGTGCGTTCGGCGACGTCGGCCATCGTGCGCGGCAACGGCCCGCGCGCGCTCCACAGATCGACCTGGAACGCGAGCGTGTCGCGGCGCGGCCGTGCGCGGAGCACCTCCATCAGCGGCGTGTTCGAGACGACACCGCCGTCCCAGTAGTACTCGCCGTCGATCTCGACCGGCGGGAACGCGGGCGGCAGTGCGCCGGACGCCATGAAATGCTCGGGCGCGAGACGGATGCGCGAATTGTCGAAGTACACGAAGTTGCCGGTGCCGACGTTGACCGCGCCGACCGACACGCGCGTTTCGCCCGAATTGATCCGGTCGAAATCGCACAGCTTCAGCAGCGTCGCGCGCAGTTGCGACGTGTCGTACCAGCTGATCTTCTCCGGATGATCCGACACGCCCGGCAGCGGTGGCGGGAAGCGCGGCACGAAGAAGCCCTGCTGGCCCTGCATCATCGCGCTCGCGGCCTGCGACGCGGTGAAGAACGTGCGGATCTGGTCGATACTGTTGAACAGCGCGAACTCGAATGCGGCCGGAATCGTCGGGAAGAACGCCGGCTTGCAGATCGTCTCCCAGAACTCGCGCAGCCGCTCGACGCGATGCTCGGGCGCATTGCCCGCGATCAGCGCGGTGTTGAGCGCGCCGATCGAGATGCCCGCGATCCAGTCGAGCGGAATATCTGCCTCGTGCAGCCCTTCGAACACGCCGGCCTGGTACGCGCCGAGCGCGCCGCCGCCTTGCAGCACGAGCGCAATCGTCTCGTACGGCAGCGTGCGCGCGGCGGTCGGTGCGCCGGCCTCGTGATGCAGGTCCGCCGCATCGACGGCCTGCTTTTCTGTTCGGGCGTGCGGTTTCATCAGTTGCTCCGAGAAATCCCGCCATTGACGGCGGAGAGGAAAGGAGTGGCGTCGGCGGACGGTACTCCATCGTGAGTAGTGAGAACAGGCGGTGACGCGGGAATCGCCCCCCTTTCGGGAGGCGCGGACGTTACTGCATGAACCAGCCGTGGCTGACGATGAACGACTGGCCCGTGAGCGCGGCGCTCGGGAAGGCCGACAGGAACAACACCGTCTGCGCGACGTCCTGCACGGTCGTGAACACGCCGTCGACCGTATTGCCGAGCATCACCTTCTTCACCACTTCCTCTTCGCTGATCCCGAGCTCCTTCGCCTGCTCCGGAATCTGCTTGTCGACCAGCGGCGTGCGCACGAAGCCCGGACACACGACGTGCGAGCGCACGTTGTGCTTCGCGCCTTCCTTCGCCAGCACGCGGGCCAGACCGAGCAGGCCGTGCTTGGCCGTCACGTAGGCCGACTTCAGCGGCGACGCTTCGTGCGAGTGCACCGAACCCATGTAGATCACGACGCCGCCGCGATCGTCCTTGTACATGTGCTTGAGGGCGGCCTTGGTCGTCAGGAACGCGCCGTCGACGTGGATCGCCTGCATCTTCTTCCAGTCGGAGAACGAATAGTTCTCGATCGGGTTGACGATCTGGATGCCCGCGTTCGACACGAGGATGTCGACCGAGCCGAACGTTTCGGCCACCTTGTCGATACCGCTGTTCACGGCTTCCTCGTTCGTCACGTCCATCGCGACGCCGATTGCCTTGCCGCCCGCCTTGACGATCTCGTCGGCAACGGCGTTCGCGCCGTCCTGGTTCAGGTCGGCGATCGCGACGGCCGCGCCCGCCTTCGCGAGCTCGAGTGCGATTTCCTTGCCGATGCCGCTCGCGGCGCCCGTGACGACTGCGGTCTTGCCATTCAGGTTGCTCATGTTCGAATTCCCGTGGTGAAAGGATTGACAGGGAGAAAGGACTGCGGACGTGTTACTGAGCCAGGTAATCGTAGACGACTTCGCCGAGGCCCAGTGTCAAATCTGCGACCAGGTGGCGGGCTTCGACGATCTCGAGCACGGGCAGGTCGGCCACGGGCGCGAGCGCGTGCGGCGCCAGCTCGAGCGATGCGGGGCCCGTCCACGCGCCCTTCATCTTGATGTCCTGCATGTAGTAGCGCACCAGTTCGCAGACGCGCGCGGTGCCGTCGACGTGCGGGATGATCTTCAGCAGGAAATTGGGGCCGGCGAGCCGCTTGGTCTGCTCGTCGATGTCGAGTTCCTTGTGCTTGTAACCCATGGTGCCGGTGGCGACGCGCACCTTGCCGTAGTCGAGCGTGCCGAGGAGGTGGTCGGTGTTCACGTGCAGCGTGGGCGACGCGAGCTTCTTCGGGAAGCCCCACAGCTCGCGGCCGCCGGCGATCGGCGGGTGATCGTCGAGATACATCGCGAGCGTGTAGCCGCCCGGCTGGCCGTTGTATTCGACGGGAATGACCTGGCCGCTTTCGGTGTAATCGCCGAAACCGGTCGAATCGGCCATGCGGATGAATTCGTAATGCACGAGCGGCTCGGTGATCTGCAGCGGCTCGGGGACGATTTCGCGGAGACGGTCCGGATCGGTGCGATACGTGATGATCAGGAACTCACGATCGACGAAACGGTAAGGGCCCATCGGGAAGGCAGGGCTGGTCAACGGCATCGCAAACGCTTTCGATCGGACATCGCTGGGTTTCATGCGGACTCCTTGTTGTTGATCGCTTCGTGGATGAGTGCTCGTAAGCTCGTAATCCTATGCCTGTGCGTTGCCGTTGTGCGATGCCGCATTTGGAATTAATTGTTGCCGATTTCGAAGAATTCGCAGCGTAAATATTGAGATGAATGATGCAAACGGCCTGGACGGCGCCCGGCGTCCCGATATTCGCACGCGTCGATGACGCCACGATGTGAAAAAGGTGAGTCTTTACGGGATGTGGGGTGAGCCTTTACGGGAGACGGTCGCGCGGGAATGTGACAATTGTGTGAACTTGTGCTGCGGTGCAGGCTCTAAGTGCGTTCGCCGCGGCGGGCTTCGTCGCGTGCGGCCGCCGCATTAAGCATCGCTTAAGCGGATGCGCCCTAGCATCGTTCGTATCAGGCCGGGCAACCGGCCGATTTTTTACGCCCCACGCAACCGGATTCATGCAGACCCTCAATCTCACCCTCTTTTCCGCCATCAACGCCGGGGTTGCGCCGCAGCCGGGCGTTGCCCGCCTCGCCATCTTCGCCGCCGACTGGCTCGTCTATGCGTTGCCCGCGATGCTGTTGCTGACCTGGATCTTCGGTGCACGCCCGACGCGGCGCCAGGCGATCGAAACCGGCGTCGGCGTATGCGTGGCGCTCGCGCTTGCGCAGGTCATCGGACATTTCTGGTTCTCGCCGCGCCCATTCATGGCCGGCGTCGGCACGCAACTGATTCCGCACGCACCGGACAGCTCGTTTCCGAGCGATCACATGACGTTCGCGTGGAGCCTGGCGGTCGGGCTGATGCTTGGCGGCACGACCCGGCTCACCGGGTTCGCGATGGCCGCGATGGCCGTGGCGATTGCATGGGGACGCATCTATGCGGGCGTGCACTGGCCATTTGACATGGCGGGCGGGGTGCTGGTCGGCACGGCCGGCGCGCTGGCTGCGCACCTGTACGGGCAGCGCGTGACCGCGCTGCTCGAACGGCTCGGCGATTCGGTGCACGCAGTCGTGATGGGCCGCCGGCACGCGCCGTAAGCGGCAGGAGATCGGGCAGGACGCCGTCAGCCGGGTGTCTTGGCCGATTCGGCCGATGCGGACGGCCCGCCGCCCGCATCGCGCAATTCGGGCGTATCGGCCGGGTGCTGCGCGGCGTCGCGGTCGAGTGCACTTTCCTTCAGGATCGCGCACATCGCGACGAACAGCACGAGTACCACCGCGGCAAGGCCGCAATAGCCGGCGATCTTCAGGTTGCGAAGGAACGGCGACGCGTGGCTTTCTTTTGTCATGACCGGGCGCTCCTGGGCGGGCTGCGGCGGCTGTCGCCCGACAGCGGCGTCGCACACACAGATATATACCAGCCGCGATAGCGGTGCCAAGCCCGCTGGTGCGCCGACGCCACGATTGTGTCATCGGCCGGTCAACCGGGTACCCCTTGACCGGGTACCCGCATTCGTCAGTCTTCCAGCGTTTCGTGCACGGCCGCCGCGCCGCGCTTCCAGTAGGCCGCCGCGCGAATGCGCGACTTGTCGATGCCGCGCTCGCCGGTCAGGTGCTGGCGTACCGCGCGCATCGACAGCGCTTCGCCCGCCGCCCACACGTAGCCGTCGCCGGACGGCGGCAGCGGCATATCGCGCACGGCATTCAGCAGCACGTCGCCGTCCGCCGCGTCGGCTTCGGCGCGGAAGCGCCAGATTTCATGCACGTCGGCACGCGTGTCGAACGCGATCTGCGCGGTGCGATCCGCGACTTCCAGCACGACGGCCGCGCGCGCACCGGCCGGCAATTCCGAGAGACGCCGCGCGACCGCCGGCAGCGCCGTATCGTCGCCGATCAGCAGGTGCCAGTCGAAACCGGTAGGGACGACGAACGAACCGCGCGGGCCGCCGATGCCGAGCCATTGGCCGACGCGTGCCTGTGCGGCCCACTGCGATGCGGGGCCCGGGTGGTTCAGCACGAATTCCAGATCGAGTTCGCAGGCGGCGCGGTCGAAGCGGCGCGGCGTGAAGTCGCGCGCGACCGGCTTCGGTTCGCCTTCCGGAAACTCCGGGCCGTTCGCGCCGAGCGTCGGCATCGCGGGCCGTTCGGCGCCGGGCGGCGGGAAAAACACTTTTACGTGATCGTCGAACGACGCGGATTCGAAATCCGCGAGATCGGGGCCGCCGAGCGTGACGCGCAGCAGGTGCGGCGTCACGGCGTGCACGCGCAGGACCTGCAGCAAGCGGAACTTGAGGGTGTGGCGCACGCGGGTCACGGTGCGGTCGGATGGGCTCTGCATCAATCCGTTCTCCTTGGGTTTTGACGGGGCAGCGCGGCTTACGCGCCGGTGCCGCCTTCGATTTCGGCCGTCGCGCGGCGCATGATGGCCGCGATGCGCCGCTGTTCGTCAGCGTCGGCGGCGCTCTTGTGCAGCAGCGCGCGCTTGAGTGCGAGACGCGCCTCGACGAACTCCGGCAGCCAGCCTGCTTGCGCTTCGTCCTGCGTTTCGTTGCCTGCCGATTCCCCGGCGAACGCGCGACGCATGAACTCCATCTTGCGTGCGAGGTGCGTGAGGCGCGCGAACAGTGTGTCGACACGTTCGCGCTGGGCGTCGAGATGTGCGCGGCCGGCGTCGGTCAGGGCGTAGCGCTTGCGGTTGCCTTCCGCCTGCGACGCGACGAAGCCGACTTCTTCGAGATACGTGAGCGCCGGATACACCATGCCGGGGCTCGGGCTGTAGAAACCGTTCGAACGCGTGTCGAGCGCCTTGATCAGCTCGTAGCCATGGCTCGGTTGCTCGGCGACGAGCGCAAGCAACAGCAGCTGGAGATCGTCGGAGCTGAACTGGCGGCCGCGCGGCATGCCTTCGTCACCGGAATCGCCAAAGCCGCCGCGCCCGCCGCGGCCGCCGAACGGGCCGCCACCGAACGGATCCTGGCCGCGGCGGTGGCGGCCGATTGCGTACCAGAGACCGGTGAACCACTCAGGGCGGGCATGCGCACCATGACCGTCGCATCGGGCATGGCCGCGGGAGGGGGTGTGTCGCATGATCGTGTCCTATATGTCGTAAAACATATCTAAAGATATATTTCGAAAGGTAGGTCGTCAAGGAGATTTATTGGGGCTGGATGGCGGGCAAGGGCGAGGCTGGCAACTTCCGGCGACGATTGCCGTCGATGCGTTCCATCGACCTCGTGGGCGAGGCGGTCACGACGATCGGTCGGTCGGTGCCTTGCCCGCTTCCGCCGCGGTTGCCGGCAATCGATCGCGATGCAGCGGCGAGCCGACACGTATCCGCTTGCCGATGATTTCGCGAGACATTGGCCGTGACACACCTGAAATCCGCAATAATCCATGTAATGCAATCTGCCAAAACGTCGAATGGCATTATTTAAATCGTCGAAACTATTTAATTAATTTTCTTTTCGTCAAACAAAATATCCGCGCCAGCAAAGGTATTTAAATTTGCCCCGTCATTCAATGTGATTTCTCTTCTCTAAACAAGCCTGTCATGGATGTGAAGGCGGTGAAGATTTTCGACCCTTTATATATGAAATGAAACACCGTCGAAAATGTAAAGCATTGCAATATCAAAACAAGAGTTGAGCATTTCGATTGCGACGCATGATTTTATTTGGCAGGATTTTCATCAGGTTGCTCGAATTTAAAACAACAAAACAGTCGATCATTCAGTTCGTCGAAATGACGCGCACCGGACGAGCAACGAATCGAAAGGAAGCTGGCGAAGAAACAGGTAACGAGGCGGCGAACGGTCGACATCGTTCGCGATCATTGAATCAATCGCTTGTCCGGGCGTGGATGCGTCCCTCGAGCGATCCGGGCGAATCCGATACGGGGCGGCCATGGCGATACTCAAGAACGATTCTTCCGGGGAAGCGTGCCTGCTCCGCGCGTATCACGTGTTCGGTCGCGATACTGCACGCTGCGATACGGTCATTCGCGACGCGTCGGTGTCTCGTGTCCATGCCCATATCCGCTGGGTCGGCGGGCTGTGGGAGCTCCACGATCACAGCAGCAACGGCACGTCGGTATCGGGCGTGCCGTTGCGCGACGGCGAGCACGCTGTGCTGCAGCGAGGGGACGTCATCCGGTTCGGCACGGCCGGTGTCGCGCCCTGGCGCGTCGAAGTGCTCGACGATCCGGCCGATACGCTGTGGCCGGTACGGGGCGCCACGCATCCGATCGTGCTAGCGCCGCGCCAGATCCTGCCTGCCCGCGCCGCACAACCAGTCACGATCGTCCGGTCGCCGGCCGGCGAATGGCTATGCGACGACACGCTGCCGCCGCGCGCGCTCCATGACGGCGATGAAGTGTCGACAGGCGACTTCACGTGGCGCGTGGCGCTCGTGCGCCACGGCTCGACGATGAGGCTGCGCGCGCCTGCCGATCCGGCCGTGCCGGCCCGATTGCTCGAATTCTTCGTCAGCCGGGACGAAGAGCACGCCCGCGCGCTGCTGCACATTCGCGGCGGCGTGGTCGACCTCGGCGAGCGCGCACATCACTACAGTCTCGTCACGCTCGCCCGCGCACGCTCGGCCGACATGCAGGCCGGCTACGACGCCGCCACGCAAGGCTGGATCGAACTCGACCGGCTCGCGCGCATGCTCGGTATCGATACGTCCCATGTCAACGTGCAGATTCATCGCGCCCGGAGCCAGTTCGCGGCGCTGCCGGGGCTCGACGCGAGCCAGCTCGTCGAGCGGCGGCGCGGCAGCGTCCGCTTTGGCGATTTCCCGTTCCGCATCATGCGCGGCGAGCGCCTCGAATGCCAGTCGGTGCCCGGCGTCGAACCGCGCATCGGCATGCATCGTTCGGCGCCGGATCCGGTCGTCCACTGCTCGTGAACGCGGAAACACAGTCCGGGTTGCCGGCCGCGACACGCGCACGCGCGGTGCCGCACACGCGTGAATCGCGGCAGCCCGCCGCGCCCTTCGCCGTGCTGGCCGGCAAGCGGCATTACCGGCTCGGCGCGTTGCTCGGCGAAGGCGGCAGCGGCGTGGTGTTTCGCGCGACCTGTGGCGAGACGGGGCAAGACGTCGCGATCAAGCTGATGCGGGACGATGCCGCGCGGACTGCAGCGGAGCGCGCGCGCCAGCGCATGCGCTTCCGGCGCGAGACGGGCCTGTGCGAGGCGCTGCGGCACCCGAACATCGTGGCGCTGCTGGACAAGGGGGAAGCGCCCGACGGGCGGCTGTTCGCCGTCTTCGAACGCGTGCAGGGCCGGACCCTGCGCGACCAGCTTGCGATGGAGGGGCCGCTGTCGGCCGTCGACACGGGACGGCTGATGGCGGAGGTGCTCGATGCGCTCGCGGCTGCGCATCGTCGCGGCATCGTGCACCGGGATCTGAAGCCGCAAAACATCGTGATCGAAATGGCCGATGACGGGCCGCACGCGAAGCTCCTCGATTTCGGTATCGGCGCGCTGTTGCCCGGCACGGAAGATATCGCGCCCCAGGCCGCGACGCTCGCGGCCGAGGTGCTCGGCTCGCCGTCATACTGCGCGCCCGAGCAATTGCGCAACGAACCGCCGACGCCCGGCGGCGATCTGTATGCGTGGGGCCTGGTCGTGATCGAATGCCTGACGGGCGAAGTCGTCATGCAGGGCACAAGCGTGGCCGAGATACTGTATCGGCAGCTCAGCCCGGTGGATGTCGCGCTTCCGCCGTCGATCGCGTCGCATCCGCTCGGCTCGGTGCTGCGGCGCGCGTTGAGCAAGCATCCGGCGCAGCGCGCCGCATCGGCCGACGAACTCGCGGCGCAGTTTCGCGCGCTCAATTTCGCGGCGCTGGTCGGCCCGTTCGACGCCGGCCGTGCAAACCGGCACACGCGGCCGTACCCGTTCACGCGGCCCAGCGAGGCGATCGCGACGGCCGGCGAATACCGGCAGGTCACCACGCTGTGCTGTTGCGTGACGATCGCCGGAGACGGCCGGCAACGCCATGCCGGAACCGATCACGGCGCGTTGCTCGATGGCTACGAGGCGCAATGGCTGACGAAGTGCGCGGATATCGCGGTCGGCTATGGCGCGCAGGCCGACGAGCGGCTCGGCGACACGCTGCTGTTCCATTTCGGCCTGCAAGGCGATATCGACCGGCCCGAGCGCCGCGCGGCGCGTGCGGCGCTCGACATGGTGCGGGTGGCCGGGCGCGCGCGGCTGCCGGTGCCGGCCGCCGCCGGCAGTACGGTCGGCGGTGAAGGCTGGCACGTCGAAGTGGCCGCCGCGATTCATGTCGGGCAGGTTCTCGCGCATGCGTCGCCGATATCGGGCGGATCGACGCCGGCCGCGGCGTCGCGGCTGCTGCGGCTTGCCGGGCCCGGGCAGATCCTGATCAGCGACGATGCGCGGCTCGCGCTCGAACGGCATGTCGACTTCCGGTCGACCGCGTTGCGGCTGACGCGCGCGGGCCTCGCGCCGCAGCCGGTTCATGAACTGCTCGGCGAGCGCCGGGTCGATACGCCGTTCGATTCGCTCGACACCGGCATGAGGACACCGATGATCGGCCGCACGCGCGAACTCGACGCGCTGCTGCGCGCGTGGCAGGAAACCCGCGCCCGCCATCGTCGCGCAATGCACGGCGTGCCGCGGCTCGTCGTCGGCGACGCGGGAATCGGCAAGACGCGCCTCGTGCACGCGCTGTGCGAGACCTTGCGGACACAGGGCCACGCGTTCGCGCATTGCGGGTGCCTGCCCGAGCGGGAGAATCATGCGCTGTTTCCGATCCTGCGGTTCATCGGTGCACATTGGAAGATCGACGCCGACGGCCCGGCCGGTATCGCGCGCGCGGCGATCGACGCGTTGCTTGCGCCGCTCGAATGCGATCGTGTGGCGGCCCGCGCCGCGCTCGAGACCTGGCTGGGGCTGCCCTGTGCCGTGAAGGAGGAGCGGCGGTCGAGCGCGCGCGACCAGCACGTGCTCTTCGACGTCCTCGAGCAACTGATCGTGTCGCTCGGCCAGGGCGCGCCGGTGTTGCTCGTCATCGAGGATGTCCAGTGGATCGACCGCTCGACCGAGGATTTCCTTGCGTACCTGCAGCGCTCGCCGCGCGCGGCGGCGCTCTGCATCGTGCTCACGTCGCGCCCCGCCGAGCTCGCGCGCTGGCGCGGCGCGACCGAACGCCTGGTATTGCGCCGCCTGCCACGCGACGACGCGCGGCGCCTGATGTCGGCGTATCTGGGCCAGGGCGTGCGCGATTCGGCCTGGCTCGACCCGCTCGTCCACCGTACGGCCGGCATTCCGCTGTTCATCGAGGCCGTTGCGCGCGAGCTGACGATGAGCGGCGCGGACGGCTCGCTCGCGGGGCGGCGGACGACGGATCCGTGCCCGCTTCCGCTCAGTCTCGGCGGGATGCTCGGGCGCGCGTTCGACCGGATCGACGACGCGCGAGATACCGCCCAGCTCGCCGCGACGATCGGGATCGAGGTGGATGCGCACCTGCTCGCCGCGGCATCGCCGCATGATCGCGCGACGCTCGACGCGCACCTGCAGTTGCTGCTCGAAGAACGGATCATGTACGCGCAGCATCGGCGCGATCGCGTGTTCTATGCGTTCCGCCACGCGTTGATTCGCGATGCGGCGTATGAGTCGATGCCGCCGGCCGTGCGGCGTGCCAACCATGCGCGAGTCAGCCGCGCGCTGGCCGCGCAAGCCGATCGCGGCGCCGGTGCGCCCGCGATCGGCGCCGACGGACACTTGGCGCGCACGTGCATGTGAATCCTGCATTCGATTCACGGATGTCCCAGCGTTGCCGCAACCCGCGTCCTACAGCGGGCCAGATATGCCGATCCGCCGTTTGGCGCCGGATCGGCCTTTGATCTGGAGACAGCCGCATGACAGCCGAGTACACCCTTCAACACCGGATCGCAGGCGAGGCCTGCGACGCCGCGCAGGGCGAGTGGTTCGAGAAATTCGAACCGTGCACCGGACTCCTGCTTGCGCGTGTGGCGGCCGGCACCGATGTCGACATAGATCGGGCCGTGCGCGCGGCCCGCGCGGCATTCGACCGCGAACTGTCGCCCGATTGCATTGCCGCGGCAATGAAGGTGTGCGGCCGCACGCTCTACCAGGCGTTCGAATCGATCGGCGAGCGGCCGCAGGCGATGATCCGGCGCCTGCTGCTCGAGAAATGCCATGAAGTGCTGTCGCAGGCCGGTGCCGACGGGGCGAGCATCACGCGTCTCGCGCTGCAGTCGGGGTTTTCCGATCCGGCGCATTTCGCGCGGCTGTTTCGCCGGCGCTTCGGTGTCACGCCGCCGCAGTGTCGTGACGCGGCCATGCAGGACGGGGGCGGAACGGATGCCTCGGGTTAGTCGCGGTTGTGCGCATGCTTCGCGAGCCGATCCGATCGGAGGACGGCCGGCAGCATGTTGCGACGAAGGCAGCAGGGCGGCCGCGCTGCGCCTTCGTCGTCGAGTGATCCGGACACAGGAGCGCCGACAGGATCCGCCGAGGCGGCGGCCTAGAACCGCGTGCTGAACCCGATCCGCGCGATCGACTGCAACGCGCCGCTCGACGCGCCGTTCGCGTCCATCACGCCGTTGATCTGCGCGTTGCTGCCGTGGTTTGCGCGCTGATGCACGCCTGCCACGTACACCATCGTGCGTTTCGACAGCCAGTACTGGACGGCAGCCAGGAACTGGTGTGCGTGCGCGTTGTCGAGCGTGTCGTTGCCCTTCATGTACGTGTAGCTCGCGCCGATCACCCATGCCGGCGACGGCCGCCATGCGGCGCCGGCTTCCGCCGACCACGCGCCCGCGCCGTTCTGCGCGTTGCGTACGGTCGTGAAGAGTGCTTTCCCGGTGACCGTGCCGAGCGTGTAGTGCACGCCCGCGCCCCAGTTGCGCACGCTGGTCGGCGGCAGCCCGTCCGCCGCGCCGTACTTCTGGTTCGTATAGGCTGCGCCCGCGCCGAACGGGCCGTTGTCGTAGCTCGCGCCGACGCTGACCGTATTGTTCGCGCCGACCGACCCCGCGACGTTCCCGAAGCCGTACAGCGCGCCGAAGGTCAGGCCTGACAGCGACGGGCTCGTGTACTTGACCGAATTCGCGACGCGATTGCTGCCCGCGACGCGATCCCAGTCGAATGCGCCGGTCGGGTTGTTCGGCAACGCGAGCTTGTCGAACGGGCCGTTGCGAAAGCCGTACAGGCCGACGAGATCCTGCGCGATCTCGTTGCCGCTCGCGGCCAGCGCATCGACCATGAACTCGTACTGGTTGCCGAGCGTCAGCGTGCCGTACCGGTCGTTCTGCAGCCCGACATAGGCCGTGCGCGCGAACAGGCCGCCACCGATGATCGAGCCGTTGCCGAGCGAATACTGGTTGACGAGCCGGAAGATCGCGCGCGTGCCCGCGCCGAGATCCTCCTTGCCTTCGAAACCGAGCAGGTTCGGGAAGAAGATGTTGTCGTCGAACTTCGCGGCGCCATGGCCGCCTTGATTGCTGACATAGCTGATGCCGGCATCCATCAGCCCGAACATCGTCACGCTGCTCTGCGCGAACGACGCGGCGGGAACGGCGCATGCCGCGAGCGCCAGAAGGGTCTTTTTCGTCATCTCCAATGTGCTCCTCACATGTTTCCGATCGAGTCGGATATTTTTGATTGGACTACTGATTGATATGAACAAAGATGAACCGGGGCGATGCCCGGTTCGACGGCAACCGGCGGAAGCCGGTGCTTGACGGGCACCGGCAGACATCGCGCGCCCGCCGATGCCCGCTTGGCAGCGTGCTAGACCGTCGAATACCCGCCATCGACCGGCACGACCGCGCCGGTCACGAACGATGCACCGGGCGAGCACAGGAACAGGATCATGTCGGCGACTTCGTCGGCCGTACCCCAGCGCCCGAGCGGCGTGCGTTCGAGGATGCGCCGCGACGCCTGCATGTCGGCCATCAGGCCGCTGCTGAGCGGCGTGTCGATCCAGCCGGGTGCGACCGCGTTCACGCGTATGCCGCGATCGGCCCACGCCTGTGCGAGCGAGCGCGTGAGCTGCGCGATGCCGCCCTTGCTTGCGCTGTATGCGGGGCGATCCTTGCTGCCGAAGTACGTGTACATCGACGCGACATTGACGATGCTGCCGCCGTGCGCCGACAGCGCCGGCCGCGCGGCGTCCGATGCGCGCATCACCGACGTCAGGTTCACGTTCAGCACGAGTTCGAACTGGTCCATCCGGTATTCGTCCGCATGCCGGCTGATGCCGACGCCGTTGACGAGCACGTCGAGCCGCGGCAGGGCTGCGATCGTGCGCGTCAGCGCATCGCTGTCGGTCACGTCGAGTTCCACGCACCGGATGCCTGCATGCACCGGTGCATGCGGGCCGGTTGCGTCGAGCCCGAGCGCGACGACCGACGCGCCGGCTTCCGCGAACCGCATCGCCGTGCGCGCACCGATGCCCGACGTGCCGCCCGTCACGACGACGGACTGGCCCTCAAACGCCCACTGACGACTCATGCTCGACGCTCCCGATGGTGTGTGCGCGACGGGCCGGCCGTTGCGCGGGTGAAACGAGGATCTTGATCTGTGCGCGGTCGGCGAGCAGCGCGTCGAAACCGTCGGCGACGGCATCTTCGAGCGACACGGTGCGCGTGACGATCGACGTGAGGTCGAGTGCGCCCGACGCGACGATGCGCAGCAGGTCTTCGTACGCATGGCGGTAGCCGACGCTCGCCGTGAAGGTCAGCTCGTCGTTGACCGCGCGGAACGCGTCGAAGCCGGCATGCGACATCAGGCCGACCATCACGACGCGGCCGCCCTTGCGCAGTGCCTGCATCGCGGCTTCGAACGTGGCCGGCAGCCCGGCCGCTTCGAAGCTCGCGTCGACGCCCAGCCCGCCCGTGGCCGCGCGGATCGCGTCCTGCAGCGCGGATGCACCGAGGGCGCGCGCGTCGAATGTATGCGTCGCGCCGAAGCGTGCGGCCGCCGCGAGCCGTTCGGGCGAGACGTCGACGGCCACGATCGTGGTTGCCCCCTGCAGCTTCGCGAGCATGATCAGGAGCAGGCCGATCGGCCCGAGCCCGAACACTGCGCAGGTCTCGCCGAGCCGCAATTCGCCACGCCGCAGCGCGTGCAACGCGACGGCCGCTGGCTCCATCACCGCAGCCTGTTCGAGACTGACGCCGTCGGGCAGGCGATGCAGCATGTAGGCCGGCACGACCGCGAAGTCGGCCATGCCGCCGTCGCCCATCAGCCCGGCGAAGCCCATCGACACGCACAGGTTGTACGACCCGGAGCGGCAGTACGCACACCGGCTGCAGCGATACTCGGGCTCGACCGCGACGCGATCGCCCGCGTGCAGCGCCGTCACGCCGTCGCCGACTTCGACGACGGTGCCGCAGAATTCGTGGCCGAGCGTCAGCGGCGCGGTGCGGCGCGACAGCGGATGCGGCGTGTCGACCGGAATCGCGTGCGGGCCGTCCGCATATTCGTGCAGGTCGCTGCCGCAGATCCCGCAATACGCGATCGCGATGCGCACGTCGCCAGGGCCGACGCGCGGCGGTTCGATTTCCACGAGACGGACGTCGCGCGGGCCATGCCATTGAAGTGCCCGCATGTCAGCGTCCTCCGAGGTTTTGTGCATCGAGACGGTTCGCGGCCGTGCTGGCGAGTGCGCGCTTGCGCAGCACCGCGGGCGCGGTTTCGACGAGGCCGAACGACAGCACGCACGCGAGGATCGCGCCGGCGGCCGACGTCCACATCGCGAACTGCAGGCCGTATTTGTCGGCCGCGAAGCCGGCCACGGTCGGCGCAACGAAGCCGCCGATCAGCTCGCCCGCGCCCATGATCAGGCCGAGTGCGCTGGCGATCGCACGCGGCGGCACCGTTTCGGCCGGAATCGTCGCCATGAACAGCGTGAAGCAGCCGAGGCCCGTGTACGTGGCGAACACGAGCGCGCCGAGCGCCCAGAGCGAGCCGGCATGGATCATCACGATCGGGCATACGGCCGCGATCAGCGCGAACGCGATCATCGTCGGCTTGCGGCCGATCCGGTCGGAGATCGCCGGCACCGCAAAGCCCCAGAACACCCAGGCGGCGCCGAGGCAGGTCATCACGACGCCCATGTCGGACGGCGACAGATGGCGGCTTTCCACGAGGAACACCGGCGCAAACGAGATGATCACGATGAACCACGTGAGGAAGAAGCAACTGATCAGCATGCAGAGCAGGATGTTGCGTTCCTTCAGCAGCGCCCAGCGGCTGATGGCCGCGCCGCTCGCGGCCGGCGCACCGGCGGTATCGGCCTGCGCGTGCCGCACGCCGCCGGGCGGCACTTCGCGCACCCAGCGCCAGATGCAGAACGCGATCAGGAAGCCCGGAACGCACGACACGTAGAACGCCTCGCGCCAGCCGTACGCGGTCGCGACGCCGATGACCACCGGCGGGCCGATCATCGCGCCGAGCAGGCCGGCGGCGGAGCCTTGCAGCAGGCCCATGTTCAGCCCGCGGCGGCTCGGCGTCGAGCTTTCGACCATCAGCGATTGCGACAGCGGCAGCACGGGCCCTTCGGCGATGCCCATCAGCGCGCGGAATGCGATCAGGCTCGCGAAGCCGCCGACGAGCCCCGACAGTGCCGAACACACGGAAAAGCCGAGCACGGCCGCGATCAGTAGCGGCTTGCGCGTGCCGCGCGCGTCGGACCACGCGCCCGTCGCGGCGCCGGACAATGCCCACGTGAGCGCGAGCGCGGACGACACCATGCCGAGCTGCGCATTCGTCAGGTGCAGCTCGGCCGACATGAACGGGAACAGGAACGACAGCGCGAGGCGGTCGAAGAAGACGA
Organism: Burkholderia puraquae; assembly: GCF_002099195.1. Lineage (GTDB taxonomy): Bacteria > Pseudomonadota > Gammaproteobacteria > Burkholderiales > Burkholderiaceae > Burkholderia > Burkholderia puraquae. Next base: position 311,703 of record NZ_NBYX01000002.1, read on the forward strand.
AGCCGAACGTCATGAACAGGATCAGCAGCAGCCTGTTCTCGTACGTCCAGGCGGATCTGGAGGAGGAAGGGGATGTCATGGTGAGCCTCGCCGCGCGTCAGCGGAACAGCTTCTCGATCGCTTGCGCGCCGAGGCCGACCTTCTCGTAGTGCGCCTTGCACATCGCGATGTACGAGTGCACGTCGAAGTAGCCGTCGGGATTGCCTGCGTCGTCGAGCCAGATCAGCGGGCCCTTGACGATGAAGAACGCGCGCATCGGCTCGGGGTGATCGAACGCGACGAGCGTGTGGCCTTCGCCCGGCGTTTCATACACGAAGTCGCCGCGCGTCGCGGTCCATTCATGCTCCAGATAGCCCCACTTGCCCGACAGCGTGTAGGCGAACACCTCGTGCGGGTGATAGTGCCGGTTCACGAGCCCGGCTTCCTTCGCCATCAGGATGTCGCACCATTTGTTCTGCGACGGCGAAATCCACAGCGGCCGCGACGAAACCGTTTCGGTGAACGGAACGTAATAGCGTTCGTCGTCGGTGGCCGCGTTCGCGATGTACGCTTCGGGCAGCGCATCGGGCTTGAACGGATTGGCAATCGGCGGGATGTTTTGCCAGAATTCGGCTACGGCTCGGTCGACCACGGTTCGTCTCCTTGGGTATCGGTTGTCGTGGGCTCGACTTTAGCCAGCCGGTGCCTGCCGCTCTTGACTGGGCTGGACGAATTGCTTGACCGCGCCGGACATTGCATCGCACCAAAATCCAGACGAACCATCCCCCAATCCGTGCCGCTCCGCACGACAGGCGCCAGCAGGAGGCGACGTGACGAATTCGACGGTTTTTTCCCGCACGCGAGGCTCGACGGCCGACGTGCCGGCCCGCGACAGGATGGCGTACTGGGATGCGTTCAATGCGGCGACGCTGGTCGGGCTGCGCTGCTCGTCGCTGTCGCCGGCCGGGCTCGAGGTCGAGAAGACCGACCTCGTGCTGGCCGACCTGCGCGTCGCCGACATCAGCGGCCAGGATCATGTGATCGAGCGCAGCCCGACGCATGTGCGCCAGTTGCCGAAGGAGTCGCTGTTTGCATGCCAGCTCCTGAGCGGGCGCGCGTATTTCATCCAGCGCGACCGGTGCCTGCTGGCGGAAGCCGGCGATGTGGTCGTCTACGACACGCGCGTGCCTTATCTGTTCGGATTCCTGACGCCGATGCGGCAGCTGCTGATCGATATCCCGGTCACGACGTTCGACGACCGGCTCGATACCGAACTGGCGGCACTGCCGCTGCGGATCGCACCGAAGCCCGGCGCGGGCGCGATGCTCGGCGCGACGTTGCGCGCGAGCGTCGAACGGTTCATGAAGGATCCGGTCGAGCGCGACGCCGCGCGGTTCGCCGAGCACACGCGCACGCTGATCGCGGAACTCATCGATGCGGAAGTGAACGGTGCGGGCGCCTCGCGCGCGTCGCTGTCGTATCTGCTGACCGCGAAGCAGTACATCGCGACGCACCTGGGCGACCCGGAGCTCGGGCCGCAGGCCGTCGCCGACGCGGTCGGACTGTCGCTGCGGCATCTGAGCCGGCAGTTTGCGGCCGAAGGCGAGTCGATCACGCAGCACATCTGGTCGGAACGGCTGTCGCATGCGCATCGCGAGCTGATCGATGCGCGGCTGCGCAAGACGAGCGTCGGCGAAATCGCGTTTCGCTGGGGATTCTCCAGCCAGGCGCACTTCAGCCGGGCGATTCGCGAGCGCTATGGTGCGTCGCCGATGGCGCTGCGCGAGGCGGCGCGCACGGACGGGGGCTGATTCCGGCAGGTGATGCAGATGGAGCGGCGGCGCGGCCCTCACGCGCCGTTTTTTCCTTTCAGTTTAGTGAGCGCACCGCGCCGCGTTACTCCGCCAGCATGAACTCGGCACAGCGCTCCGCGATCATGATCGTCGGCGCGTTCGTGTTGCCGGACACGATGCGCGGCATCACCGACGCATCGCAGATCCGCAATCCGTCGACGCCTTGCACCGAGAGGCGCGGCGTGACGACCGCATGCTCGTCGTGGCCCATGCGGCAGGTGCCGGCCGGGTGATAGACCGTTTTCGCGCGGCGCCGCACGTAGTCGGCGAGTGCCGTCTCGGTCAGCGTCTCGGCTTCGCGCACGATGCGTGCGAGCGACGGCGCGCGGATGATCTGCCGCGCGAGCGCGACGCCTCGGACGAGGCCGTCGACGTCGGCAGGGTCGGACAGCGCGCCGCTGTCGAACAGGATCGGCGCGGCTGGATCGTTGCCGCGCAGTTGCACGGAGCCGCGCGAGCGCGGCCTGAGCAGGCACGGGTTGATCGACAGGCCGTGGCCGGGCAGCGGCTCGCGATCGACGTCGCCGACGAGCGTCGGCAGCACGTGGAACTGGATGTCCGGGCGGCCGCTGCCGGTGGTGTCGACGAACGCGCCGGATTCGACGACGTTCGACGTCAGCAGGCCCGTGCGGCACAGCATCCACTGCAGCCCGTGCCGCAATGCCTTCAGCCCGCGATCCTCGCCCAGCAGGCTGACGGGTGCGTGGCTGCGGCCGTAGATCGAGACTTCGAGGTGATCCTGGTAGTTCGCGCCGACCTCGCGGCTGTCGTGCAGCACGTCGATGCCGTGCGCGTGCAGGTGCGCGCCGGGCCCGATGCCCGACAACATCAGCAGCTTCGGCGTGCTCAGCGCGCCGGCCGCGAGCACGACGTCGGCGCGCGCGGTGGCCGAACCGGTCGCGCCGCTTTCCGTCCGCCATTCGACGCCGGTCGCACGCCGGCCGTCGAACCGGATGCGCGTGACGCGGTAGCCGGTCAGCACGCGCAGGTTCGGGTGGCCGATCGCGTCGGCGAGATAGGTGGCCGCGGTACTGCCGCGCTGCCCGTCGAAGATCGTCGTGTGGTAGAAGCCGACGCCATGTTGCGCGGCGCCGTTGAAATCGTCGTTGTACGCGATGCCGGTTTCCTGCGCGGCCTTCACGAATGCGAGGCTCAGCGGATGCCGGAAGCGCGTGTCGCCGACCTTCAGCGGCCCGTCGATGCCGTGAAACGGCTCGGAGAGCCGCAGGTGCGATTCGGCGCGCTTGAACACGGGCAGCACGTCGTCCCAGCCCCAGCCCGGGCAGCCGAGCGCGGCCCAGTCGTCATAGTCGTCGCGCGTGCCGCGCACGTACAGCATCGCGTTGACCGAACTGCCGCCGCCGAGCGTGCGGCCCTGCGGCACGTACGTCCTGCGTCCCGCCGCACCGGGTTGCGGCTCGCTCTCGAACGTGACCGTGCGCCGCGTGCCGAGCACGCGGATGAACGTCGCCGGAATCCGGATGAACAGGCTGTCGTCCTTCGGGCCGTCCTCGAGCAGCAGCACGCGCCTGCCCGCTTTCACCAGCCGGTGCGCGACCGTGCAGCCGGCCGAACCGCCGCCGACGACGATATGGTCGTACGTCTCCATCCCGCTTCTTCTCCTTGCTGTCAGGCGGCGAAACGAGTGCCGCCGCGCAGGAAGCCAGCTTAGCGATCGCCATGCGGCTCCATTTGACCGGGACGGACGCCGTGCTTGCCTCGCAGGGACAGGGTGGCGGGTAGTGGATGGCGGGTGGCGGGTGGCGGGCTAGGGCGCGTCGGCCGGCGCCGGCGCGCGCGTATCGCTCGGCGTTTCGCCGAAGCGCGCGCGGTAGCTGCGGCTGAAATGCGCGCTGTTGTTGAAGCCCCAGCGGAACGCGATCTCGCTGACCGTCAGGTGCTTCAGCGACCGGTCGCGCAGGTCGGCGCGGCAGCGCTCGAGCCGCCGCGCGAGGATGTAGCGCGTGAGCGGCATCCCTTCGATTTCGAATACGCGCGCGAGCTGGCGTGGCGACAGGTTGATCGCGCGGCTCACCGACCGGCTGTCGAGGTCGTCGTCGGCGAGATGGCTGTCGATGAACGCCTTGGCGCGCGACAGCGTATGGACGGTCGACTTCGTCGGCGACGCGTCGCCGTCGCGCAGCCGCAGCATCGACTGCACGAGATCGAGGATCGCGGCGGCGCGCCGTTCGCGTGCGTCGGGCGCCGGCTCCTCCGGCGCGGCGAGCAGCGCGTACACCTGCCGCACGGCCCACGACGCGACGCCGTCGCCGCGATCGATCTTGACGAGGCTGCGGTAGCGCCACGGGCCGACGCGCGCCTCGAACACGTCGCGCGGCACGTCGAGCACGGTCATCGCCATGTCGGCGGGAAAGCCGTGACCGTACGGCATCGACGTGTCGTAGAGGACGAGGTCGCCGGGCCCGTGCTGCATGCAGTCGACGTCCTGGAACGTATAGCCTTGCCCTGCGTGCATCAGGCAGATGAACACGGCGTCGCGCTGGTCCGCATGGATGTTGTGCGGCGTGCGCACGACCGCGTGCCGGTTCGCGACGATGTCGCATGCGCCGAACAGCCCGAGATCGCGCTTGCGCAGCGTTGCGTCGATGCCTTCGGACGACTTGCCGCTGCATTCGATCCGCACGAGCGTGCGCGCGACATGGTCGACCCAGAAGTCGACGCGTTCGTGGCCGCGTACGGCGCGCGTCGAGATCGTGGCGATCTCCGTGCTGGTGTCCGGCATGACGTTCTCCCAATGACCGCCCGAGCGGCGCAGTCTCGGGCAGGTCGAAGGGCGCGGTCAATCCGTGAAAAACCCGGGACGGGCGTGTGACGCGCTTGCGGCGGGGCGTTGCGGCGGCAAGCGCGATGGATGTCCGGCTGAGTCAACTCGAACGGCCGTGCCGGTCAAAACGCGATGGTGGTTTTCGGTTAGGTGGCGTGCAATTCGCTACGCACGGGAGACAGCTGCCACCGGCTCACTTTGACGAAGACGACGTCAGCCCGAGTGACACGTCCTCCTCGTAACCCATCTTGCCGCCGCGGTACTCGACGCTGACGTAGCCGGCCCGCCGCGCGTCGGCGACGTTCGCGTAGATCGACGTCATCACCATGCCCGCGTCGCAGCCGAGTGGGATCGTGCGGTCGATGCGGCCCGTCGCGATGTTCACGGCCCGCAGCGACTGCATGGCAATGCCGCACTGGCCGGACAGCGCATAGACGCCGACCAGCATGTGCGTCTTCGTGCGATACCACATCGGAATATCGACGGTGCCGTCGAGCTGGAGGTGATCCTGATCGTCGTCGTTCAGTCGCCCGACTTCGTTCAACGTGATCGGGAGTGTCTTGCGACCGTCGTCCCAGGTGCCGGTTGCCGTTTTGCCGGCGACGTTCAGCGCGATCGGGCAGGGTTTCGGCCGCGAGGGCGATGCGGCCGGTACGACCGGCGAGTCGGCGCTCGATGCGGGCGGCGATGCTTCGCACAGCGTCACGCGGCCGTCGGGCTCGCGGTGGCCCTGCAACGGAATCGGCTTACGATGCGCGTCGTAGTAGTAGCTGCCGTCGACGCGCCAGCGGCCCGCGTCGTTGCGGTTGATCCGGTCGTAGGTCTGCAGCGAGACGTGGACGGACGCATGGCCGATCGTGCCGGTGTAGTTGACGACTTCGTACCAGCCTGCGTAAGCCGCGGCCGGCGCGCACGCGAGCAGCGTGGCGAGCATGGCGGTGAACGGGGGGACGCAGCGGGCGCGACGGGTGTTCCGGAGCATGGGCGGTCTTTGTGCGTGGTGTTGGTTCGGGCGTCACGGATCTCGATAGGGCCGTGTCGAGCCGTGCGGCGGGCCGCCCGGACCCACGCCATTGTATCCATCCGCCATTCACGAATGACCCGGCCCGCGAATGCGGTGACAAGAGCGCGCACATGACACAGGCCGGTCGCGAAACCGCGCGGACTGCGCGGTCCGATCGACCGGCCCGTTGCCGACGACTTCAGCCCGCGCTCGCCTCGTCGATCCGGCGAATGTCGTCCTGATCGAGCTGAACGCGGATCGCGTCGCCGAGCGATTCCAGTTGTGCCAGCGACGTCGCGCTCGCGATCGGCGCGGTGATCGTCGGCCGCGCGATTTGCCACGCAAGCGCGATCGCGGCTGGCTGCGTGCCGTGCTTCCCGGCTACCGCATCGAGCGCCGCGAGGATGCGCAGCCCGCGTTCGTTGAGATACCCGGCCACGCGATCGCCGCGCACGCTCTTCTTCAGGTCGGCCTCGCTGCGGTACTTGCCCGACAGGAAGCCGCTCGCGAGCGCGTAGTAGTTGACGACACCGAGCTTCAGGTCGCGCACGACCGGTTCGAGGTCGCGTTCGTAGCCGGCGCGGTCGAGCAGGTTGTATTCGGGCTGGATGACCTGGTACGCGGGCAGGTCGTCGCGCCGGCTGATGTCCGCGGCTTCGCGCAGGCGTGCGCCGCTGTAGTTCGATGCGCCGATGATCCGCACCTTGCCCGCGTCGATCAGCGTTTGATAGGCGCCGAGCGTTTCCTCGAGCGGAGCCGTATCGGCAAGGTCGCGATGCGAGAAATACAGGTCGATGTAGTCGGTCTGCAGGCGGCGCAGCGAATCGTCGGCGGCTTTCAGGATGTTGTCCCGGGTCAGCCCCGCGCGCGCCCCCAGCAGGCCGACCTTGGTCGCGATCACGACCTGCTCGCGCTTGCCGGAACGCTTGAGCCACTTGCCGATGATCGTTTCCGATTCGCCGCCGCTGTTGCCGGGCGCCCAGGCCGAATAGACGTCGGCCGTGTCGATGAAGTTGATGCCGGTGTCGGCGAGCGCGTCGAGCAGCGCAAACGACGTGTTCTCGTCGACGGTCCAGCCGAAGACGTTGCCGCCGAACGCGAGCGGCGAAACCTGGATGTTCGACGTGCCGAGGGTGCGTAGTGCCATGTTTCTCTCCGGGTGCTGCGAGGTGAGGGGATTGGACTGCGGGAGATGAAGCCGGTCGCGTTGAGACGGCGGAGCGCTGCACGAGGTTCCTCCCGCAGCGCGCAAACCGGCATGTTCGGAGGCCGGGTGTCGGGATGCCGGAGCAAGCGACGTCATCATGGATACGCCATCCGTTCGAGCGCCGCCCGGTACGCGGCAAGATGTTGTATTTATTACCGATTTCTTCGTGCGAAGCGAATAAATTACCGGGCGCGTCGGCGTTGTCGCCCGTGAGTGTCTACGATATCCTTTCATCCCAAAATGATGGGAGGCAGCAGGCCGCTGCCATACGAACAAAAAACATTCTGAGGCGGTCATGGCTGACCTTGCGGCATTCATTCGAACCCCGTTTTTCCTGCAAGACAAGCGCCTGCTCACGCTGTCTTTCCCTCACGACGACGCACCCTCGGTCACCGACTCGTACGGCCGGCATCGTCCGGCGCGGCTGGTCGCCGAGCGGCTCGTCGCGCACGAGGGGCTCGGGATCGATTTCACGTTCGAACTGACGCTGTTGTCGGGCGAGGCGGGCGTCACGCTGGTCGACATGCTGGGCAAACTGCTCGCTGTGTCGATGGTGCGCCCCGATGGCGGCCTGCGTTATTTCACCGGTTATTGCACGGAGTTTTCGCTCGTTCGCAATGACGATTCGGTCGCGGAATATCGTGCGGTGCTGCGCCCGTGGAGCCACTTCCTGCAAACGCGCGTGAACAACCGCCTGTTCCTCGGGCAATCGCTCCAGCAGCAGATCGGCACGCTGCTCGCCGATTACCAGGGGCTCGCGCCGTCGTGGGAATGGCGTGTGCGCGGTGACGATCCGGCACGCACGATGAACGTTCAGGGTGGCGGCCAGGGCGAAAGCGACTGGAACTACATCGTTCGCCATCTGGAAGCCGCCGGTTGCCTGTACTGGTGGGAACATGACGAGAAGGGGCTGAAGCTGATCGTCGGTGACGACAGCACGGTGCAGTGCCCGGCCATCGACGGCCGTTCGCCGGAGATCCGCTTCCAGACGCACGACGGCCCGATGGCCGCGGACGCCATTTCGCAATGGTCCGCGGTACGGTCGCTGTCCGCGGGCAGTTACAGCGCGACGGCGTTCGACTTCAAGGCGCCGCATGCCGCAAGTGCGCAGATACCCACGCTTCACCCGCCGGGTGTCGCGCCGCAGGTCGAGCACCACGAGTACGTGGGGCACTACGGTTTCGTGAAGGAAACGCGCTCCGGCGATGCGCTGGCGCGCGTGCGCATGGAAGAGATCGAAGCCGCGGCTTCGCGTTTCGACGCGGCCGGCAACCATCACGGCATCGTGCCCGGCCGCTGGTTCCAGCTGTCCGACCACTTCAGCACGTCGTCGGGCAGCCCGGAGGACCACCGCTACCTGATCCTCGAGGCCCGTCACGAAGCGGCGAACAATTATCTGCAGGCCGACGGCAAGCCCGAATATCGCAACCGCTTCGTCGCGGGCCTGCGGCATACGCCGTGGCGCCCGGGCCGCGGGTTCAACAGTGAACCCGTGCGGGTGCTGGCGCCGCAAACCGCGACCGTCGCGGGCGCGAAGGGCGCCGGCAGCGTCGACGTCGACGAGTACGGTCGGGTCTGCATCGTGTACCACTGGGATCGTGCGGCGCAGACCAGCGCCCGGATTCGCGTGGCTGCCGGCTGGGCCGGCGGCGAGAAAGGCATGATCGCGCATCCCCGTGTGGGCAGCGAGGTGGTCGTGATGTGCCTCGACGGCAATCCCGACCGGCCGATCGTGGCGGGCACCACGTACAACGCGGAACGGATGCCGCCGTGGGCGCTGCCCGACCAGCAGGTGCTGACGGGGCTGCGCAGCCGCGAGTTGTCGGGCGACAGCGGCAATGCAGCGGGCGGACGCTCGAATCACGTGCTGCTCGACGACACGCCGCAACAGCTCCAGCTGAAGCTGCGCAGCGATACCGACGCCAGCGAACTGACGTTGGGGCACAACGTCCGCATCGACAAGACGCAGGGGCGCACCGATCAGCGCGCGCGCGGTTTCGAGTTGCGGACCGACGCGCACGGTGCGGTTCGGGCGGCCAAGGGCCTGCTGGTGACCAGCGAAGCGCGCTACGACGCACGCGCCCATGCGACCGACATCGACGAAACCGTCGCGCGCCTCGAGAAGGCGCACGACCTGCATGAATCGCTGTCGGGTTCCGCGCACGATGTGAAGGCGCAGGCGTCCGGCGACCAGGATGCCGTCCACCAGGCGCTCAGGACGCAGAACGACGGCCTCAAGGGCAGCGGCGGCAATCCGCAGCAGGGCGAGTTTCCGGAGTTCGCGCAGCCGTTCCTGGCGCTCGCCAGCCCGGCGGGCATCCTGGCCACGACGACGGGGTCGACCCATGTCGCGAGCGACCAGCACGTCGCGCTGACGAGCGGCGCCCACACGAGCATCGGCGCGGGCAAGAGCCTGCTGGTCAGCGCACAGGAGGCGGTACGCGTCGCCGCGTTCGAAAAAGGCATCCGGCTCGTGGCGGCCGCCGCCGACATCGACATCCAGGCGCTGAAGGACAGCATCAACGTGCTGGCCAAGCTGGACGTGAAGGTCGATGCGAACCGCATCACCATCACCGCAAAGGAAGAAGTCCTGATCAACGGCGGCACCAGCTATACGCGCTGGAACGGCAGCGGCATCGTCCATGGGACCAAGGGCGAATGGACTGCGCATGCCGCGTCGCATACGTTCATCGGGCCGGACAGCCTGCCGGTGCCCGCGCAGGCATTCCCGGGAACGGCATGCGCACCGTGCATGGTCAATGCGGCGTCGATGGCATCGCCATTCGCGGCCAAGGCTTGAGACAGGGCAACGAATGACGAACGAGTTGAAGGCCGCGCGGGCGGTCGACGTGCTTCAGGCCGCGTTGTCGTCACAGGACGGGCTGCGTGCTTACGTCCTGATCGACGGTGCGTTGCTGAATACATTGCCGGATGAAGAAAAGGCGTCATGGCCCGCGTTTGTCGCGGCATCGCTGCTCGACAACGCCGACGACGATGCGAGAGTCGTCGGTCCGCTGCTGTTCGAATGGCAGCCTGCCGATGATAGGGCCGATGCAGTGGGCAAGACCGATCCGCGTGACATTCCGTGGCAGGCGGCGAGCGTGCTGGTTTCGCCATTGACGCTCGCGCAACTGGCTGCGCATCTCGCGCCGATGGTGGATGTTCAGCTCGAGCAGATGGAGAGTGTGATGCTGATGCGCTTCTTCGATCCGCGCGTGTTCCCGTTCTGGCTCGAGATTCTGCCCGCGGCGCATCGCGCGTATCTGGCGCAAGGCGTGCGGCACTGGATTCATCTGGATACCGAACTGCAGATCCGGACGGCGGAAATCGCCGCGCCGGCCAACGTCAAGCAGGCTGCCGAGTTTCCGCTGCAGTTGTCCCAGGCACAGGAGGACGACCTGCTCGCGGCCTGTTATCCGTACACGATGATCGAGCGGCTGCGCGCCGAGAAGCCCGCGTTGCTGGCGTCGTTGCCGGCCGCGCAGCACTATGGTTTCGTGCGCGATCAGCTGGCGCGGTGCCACGCGCATGGTGCGGAAAGCGCGGTGTCGCTGCTGATTTACTGCGAACTGGCGCTACGGTACGGCCCGCGCTTCGACGAGCATCCGGCGATGGCCGCCGTGTTCGACGCGGTGGCGCAAGGGCAGGATTTTCCGCAGGCACTGGGGCTTGTGCCGGCGGAAGGCTGGCAGCAGATGCAGGAAGCGGCGGGTTAGCGGCACAGGCGCGGCGCGTTGCCTTTATCGGGTTGGTTGGATGGACTGATCGGCCCCTGAATGAAATTGATTGGGAAAGAAGGATGTTCAACATGAACCGCTGCTGGATCACTTTGCTTTCCGTGATGGTTTTTTCCACGGCCGCATGCAGCAGGACCACGGGCGATGCCGAAAAGGAAAGCCTGGCACCCGGCGACGCGAACAAGTGGAATGACCCGAACTACGACGTCATTACGGCGGGGTCGTTCAACTATACGGACTACGATATTTACGGCGTCTACCTCCTGCCGCCGGACAAGAACAGCCTCGACGATGCGGCAAGCGCAGATGGGGCGAGTGCCACGCCGCGGAACGCGGCACGCTGGACAGGCGGCAGCGGGCAGAGACCGAGCCTCGCATGGGATCTTCGCTGGACCACCCCCCGCAAGTTCAAGGTGTGGTGGGAGCGGGTGGTCGACAAGCGCGCATTGGAAGCGTCGTCTCCGGATTACGACGAATACACGCATCGTGAAACCCGACCCGGGATGGCATGGTGTGAAGGCGAGATCACGATCACGCGTCCGCCGGTCAAGGGCAAGAGCGGCGGTATCGTGTTGCACTTCTTCCCCGATGGCCATGTGGAAGGCGACATGAACTTCCAGGTCGATGGCCCGGATCCGAAGGTGGCGCTTTCAGCGCGCGACGAGCAGCACAAGCTGACCGGCCGTGCCTGCCTGAAGGAAATTCCCAATCCGTTCTATGGGCGCAAGAAGCCGACCCAATGGAATTGACGTTGGTCGCATTGCCGGAACAGGAGCGAAACCGCCATGAGCAATCCCCCCATCATCAGACGCATCTCGGATCTCTCCCCTGCCGAGGATGCTATCCGAAGCGCCCAGCGCGAGATTCTTGATCCGCTGCTGATCGAGCAATGCAAGGAGTGCCCGAAGCCCGTGTGGTTCACGGCCTTCTTCGACGGAACGGGCAACAACTTCGACCTGGACGGCCGCGGGTTGAAGGATGTCAAACTGACCAAGTACAGCAATATCGCGAAGCTCTGGCAATTTGCGCATGCCAAAGACAACGCGTTTCCCCGGACTGTCGCACGTTATGTCGAAGGTGTCGGCACGCCGTGCAGCAAAGTGGGGGATAGCGGAAAAGGTCTCGATAACGCGCTCGGTATGGCTGCCGCGAGAAAAGGCGAGTTGCGCATCCGATGGATGCTCGACGAACTCGACAAGCACGTGACCGGTCACATGCCGGCGGTGAGTCAGATCAACCTGGCAGTATTCGGCTTCTCGCGCGGCGCGACGGAAGCGCGTGCCTTCGTTCGCATGCTGACCGAGCAACTCGCCGAGAATGTCGGCGGGCGGCTCTGGTGGAACAAGAAGAACATGAAGGGGCATCGCCCCGAATTGGTCGTCTATTTCCTGGGAATTCTCGATACGGTGTCGTCGACGGGTTTCGGCGGCAGCCGCCTCGAGACTGCGGCACCCGTCATCGTCATGCCTTTGCTCGGACCGCTCGGACCGTACGCCGGCGGTTACCTGGCCTACATCAACAAGGGAGGTCACGCTGAGTGGGCGAACGATATCCGCATTCCGGGCTATGTGCGGCAGTGCGTTCACTATGTGGCTTCCCAGGAGGTCCGGGAAAAATTTCCCAGTGACTCGGTGCGGGAAGACCAGAAGATTCCCGCGAACTGCCGCGAAGTGTTCTACCCGGGCATGCACTCGGACGTAGGCGGTGGTTACGAGCGCAATTACCAGGAAGGTCGAACCAACGAGCTGGCCAACGTCGCACTGAACAATCTCTATATCGAAGCCTGGAAAGCCGGCGTCCCGTTCCGTTCACCGCAGGAGGTGATGGCGGACGCCGGGCAGTTGTTCGAGATTTCCAAGGACCTCGAGGCCGCCTGGAATGTCTACATGGGCCAGGGAGGTGTCAAGAGCGCGGGAGTAGCGCCGAACAGCGACAGGCTCGAGGCGCAGGTCATCTGGCACATGAACCGCTATTACCAGTGGCGGGCCAGCAGAAGCCGACGTCTGAAAGACGGACGTCTGAAACCGCCGGGTGGCGTGGACGATCATATGGCCATTACCGATCGCGAGTGGAATTACGATACGGATTGCCTGCGTCACGCGAACGGCGGCTATCTGACTGTATCTGTTTCGGAGCAGGAAAAAGCCATCGACGCGGCCGTCCGGGTCACAGGCAACTGGCTGGGGGGGATCGATCCCGCGGCGCGTGCGATCTTCGACAAGTTCTTCGATCACTACGTGCACGACTCGATTGCCGGCTTCAAGAAGCAGATGGAAGACGGATACGTTGGCCCTGCCGAAATGAGCCGCTGGACGGTCAACCGACAGTACTTCATGGGCAAGCGTGGCAACAGGTTCCTGTACTGGCGCTACGCAGGCGACAAGGCCGAGCATGCCGCCACGCAAGTGGCCAAGGCCGATCCGGCCAAGCAGCAGGACCCGACGGCGGCCAACGAGCCTCAGCTCGCCAGCAACCAGCCCGCGACGACCGGCAGCGATGCGCTGCCCGATGCGACGTCGACCGCCTGAAGCCGCACGCGGCAGCGAGCGGAAAACCTGACGTCGCGGCAGACCGGATCTGCCGCGACACCCCCTTCCTTACCGCAACTGCACGGCCGCGAGAAACAGCACCATGCTGCCGATCGCGCCATCCAGCACGCGCCACGCCACCGCCTTGCGGAACCACGGCGCCAGCAGTCGCGCACCGTAGCCGAGCCCGAGGAACCACACGACGCTGACCGTCATCGCGCCGATCGCGAACGCGAGCCGCGCGCCTTCCGGCTCGCGTGCGCCGGCCGTGCCGATCAGCAGGAACGTGTCGAGATACACGTGCGGGTTGAGCCACGTGAACGCGAGCGTCATCAGCACGATTGCCAGGCCGCTCTGCGGCGGCGGCGCGACCGCGTCGCCGCGCACGTCGAGCGTTTCGTGGCCCGGCTTGAACGCGCGGCGCAGCGCGTTGATGCCGAACCACGCGAGATAGGCGAGGCCGACGTACAGCACCGCGTGGACGAAGGTCGGATAGCGTTCGACGAGCGCCGAGGCGCCGCCGACGCCCGCGCCGATCAGGATCATGTCGGACAGCGCGCACAGCAGCACGATCTTGCCGACGTGCGAGCGCATGATGCCCTGCCGCAGCACGAATGCGTTCTGCGCGCCGATGGTGACGATGAGCGAACCGCAGAGTGCGGCGCCGTGGGAAAAAGCGAGCCAGTTCATGGTGGGTGACAGCAGTAGAAGCAGTAGACGGATGAATCGGGTAGCGCTAGTCTGCGGTCAGCCTCAAAATAAGAGAAGCTAAATCACCTAATGCCGATTAAGGAAATCTAATGCTCGACTACGCGTTGCTCGATGCCCTCGCGGCCGTGATCCGGCACGGCTCGTTCGAGCGGGCGGCCAAGGAGCTGAATGTCACGCCGTCTGCCGTGTCGCAGCGCGTGAAACTGCTGGAGGAGCGGGTCGGCAGCGTGCTCGTCAAGCGCGGGCAGCCGTGCGTCGCGACGACGTCGGGTGCGCTGCTGTGCCGGCATACCGAGCGCGTGCAACTGCTCGAGGCCGAGCTGGGCGGCCGGATGCCGGCGCTGCCGGGCCAGATCGCGAGCGCATGGCCGACGTTGCGCGTGGCGGTCAATGACGACAGCGTCGCGACGTGGTTCATCGACGCGGTCGGGCCGTTCTGCACGGAGCGCGAGACGTTGCTCGACCTCGTGATCGACGACCAGGATTACACGGCGTCGCGCATTCGCGACGGCAGCGTGCAGGGCGCGGTGACCGCGCAGGCCGAGCCGATCCAGGGGTGCCGCTCGGAGCGGCTCGGGCGCATTCGCTATCGCGCGGTGTGCTCGCCGGTGTTTTACGAACGCTACTTCGGCGCGGGCATCACGCGCGATGCGCTGCGCCGCGCGCCGTGCGTGATGTTCAATCCGAAGGACGGGCTGCAGGCGCGTTTCATCCGGCGCGTGACGCGCGCAGATCTCGATCCGCCGCAGCACTGGATACCGCACGTCGCGGGCTACCTGCGCGCGTGCGAAACGGGATTGGGATGGGGAATGTGTCCGGACCGGATGGTCGATCGCCAACTGGCGGCGGGCGAACTGGTCGACATGTCGCGCGGGCGAACCGTCGACATCGATCTGTACTGGCAGAGCTGGCGCTTGTCGATCGGCTGGCTCGACGATTTCAGCGCGGCGCTGAAGGCGCGCGCCGCGCTATTTCTCGACTGATCGGCGACGCGACGCGACGCGCGAGGTGCGCGCCGTGCGGCATTACATCAGACGTGATGCAGGCCGTCGAAATCGACGATCTGGACGTGGCGGCCCTGCATTTCGATCAGGCCGCGCTTCTGGAATTTCGACAGCGTGCGGCTGACCGTTTCGAGCGTCATGCCGAGGTAGCTGCCGATGTCTTCGCGCGTCATCCGCAGGTTGAATTCCGACGGCGAGTAACCGCGTTTCAGGTAGCGCGACGATACGTCGAGCAGGAAAGCGGCGACACGTTCTTCGGCATTCAGCGAGCCGAGCAGCATCGTTTGCGACGTTTCACGCACGATCTGTTCGCTCATCAGCTTGTGCATGCGCAGTTGCATCGAGCCGGCTTCCGAGCACAGCGTCTTGAGCGCGCTGTACGGGATCACGCAGACGGAGCTGTCTTCCAGCGCGACCGCGGTGCGCGGATGCGTATCGTCGCAGATGCCGTCAAGGCCGAGCGCTTCGCCGGCGAGATGCAGGCCCGTGACCTGCTCGCGGCCGTCGTGGCGCGTCGCGACGGTTTTCAGCGAGCCCGAGCGCACCGCGTACAGGTTGTCGAATGCGTCGCCTTCGCGGAACAGCGCTTCGCCGCGCTTGACGGGGCGCGCCGCGCAGATGACCGACTCGAGGCGACTGAGCGCTTCGGGCGCCAGGCCCTGCGGCATGCACAGGTGCCGCATGGCGCACGACGAGCAGTGTGCAGCCTGGCGAGGAGCCCAGCTGCCGGCATGAGGCGTGGCGGCGGGACGTGTGGCGACGGGCGTCAGCATGATCGTTTACTCCGGCGTTGAATCGACGGAATCATTGTCCCACCGCAACTTGCCGCTGTCGGGTGACAAAACGTCGCGACCGGGCGCACAAGCCGAACGCGGCTTACGCGGCCGGTTCGTCGACGTTGGAAGCCGCCGGAATCAGCAGCACGGGCAGCGTCGCGTGGCGCACGCATTGCTCGGCGATGCTGCCGAGCACGAGACGGCGGAACCCGCGGCGGCCGTGCGTGCCGAGCACGAGGAGATCGGCACCGAACGCCTTTGCGCCGTCGAGGATCAGCGACGATACGTCGTTGAGCGACGTCGCTTCGCCCAGCCGCGTATCGCCTTTCACGCCCGCTGCCTGCATCAGCGCCGTGAAATCCTTCGCGAGTGCGTTGCCCTGTGCGACGAGCTGATCGCGCAGCACGGACGGATCGTAGCCGGGCACGTTGTAGTAGATCGCGGCGTTCTCGACGACGTAAAACGGTTGCAGCTCGGCGCCATGCGATTTCGCGAGCGCCAGCGCGGCATCGAACGCATGGCGGGACGTGTCGCTGCCGTCGACGGCAACCAGAATACGCTTGTACATAGTGTCTCCGAATGGCGGGTTGAATCGAAGTCGGCCGGATGGCCGATCGGGCTGGGCAATGCGCAATGCTGCGAGGCAGAGTAAACCAATGGCAGGGACTTTGCAGTGAGGTGCCGGTCGCGCCTTGCGGCGATGCCCCGTTTCCGTTTCTGCGGCGCGTGGCCCTGCACGTGGCGCATGCCGCGGCGCGTGACGTGTAATGTGCGACGCGTGTCGTGCGGCGTGGTCGCCGCCATCGTCGGCGGGATGGCATGCGCGAGCATCGGTGTCGCGTGTGGCATGCACACACGCGCACGCACACGCGTCGTCGCGCATGCCGGTTGCATCGACACGGCGCGACAGTCACACGGATGCATCGCCCGCACCGCCATTCAATCGCAATCGTGCCGATTCGACATGACCTCGATCAACGCATGTGCGTCAGTGTGATTCACGGCATGCATGAAGCGGCCGGTGCTGCTGCGCGGAATCGTTCGTTCTTGCATTGCGCGGTTGCCGGTGCACGGTCGGCGCACGGCAGTCGCGTACGCCGATCCTCAGCCATCGGCTGTCGGCCGATGGCGGTTCGCAAACGAACGATCGATTCAAACGCTGCGCCGGCTACCTTGGTGCGGCCGTCAGCTCGAATACGCGCTCCGGCCGCCGCTGGTGGCCGGGCCAGTACGTGCTGCCGTACATCCGGTGGACGGGGCCGAACAGCGCATCGCTCATGGGCGGCGGCGCGTCGAAGCCTTTCTCGATCACCATGTAGCCCGCGCGCAGCGCGAACGCCGGATGATTGCCGCCGGGGCGGCTGTCGAAACCGGCGAAGCCGTCGCCGGCTTCCGGCATCGCATTGACGAGCGACGCATTGCTGCGGGTGATCTCGTCGGGTGAGATCGGTCCGCCGCCGGCGAGGCGCGACGCCTCGCGGTTCTTGCCGTCGGTGTCGACCGTGCTGTCGTGCGTGTCGTCGTTGTCGAGCTCGATGCTGCGCGGACGCGAACGACCGGTTTGACCGGATGATTCCATCGCGGCTCTCCTGGCGGCGAAGCGTTCCGGATCGAAGCAAATCCCGTTCCGGGCGTGACGGGAAAAGGCGCGCGGGCGATCGCCGCGGTCGCGCGGCGCGCACTGATTTGTCGTGATTTATTTCAGCTAGAAGACGCGTTTTCTACAGAGTATGATTCTTTTCCTGCGAAGCGGCGACAGGGGATTCAGTCGCGCCGCCTCTGCCCGCGCCGGGGCGCCGCAGCACCCTTAAAGACGGGTAGTGAACAACAAAGCAAGGGACTAGAGGTGGCGGATTCATGCAAGCGACTACTGCCTTCACGCACCGCGGTTATCTGTTGAACTGCGCGCCCGCGCGCGCCAGTGACGGTTCATTCAAGCCCTACGTCGTGATCTCCCGATCGAGCGACGGGGAACTCGTTGCGAACCGATTTTTCCCGATCGAGCTCCAGTTCAACGACGAAGGCGACGCAATCGCGCACGCGCGCGACTGGGCCGTGCGCTGGATCGACGCGAGCAGCATCACGATCTGACGCCGCCGCGATTCGGCACCATCTGCCGTCAGGCCGATCCCCGGTGAGCCGCTCCCGGACAAAAAACGCGGTAATCTTGCGGAACCCGTCACTTTATTAGCGGCCGTGCGATCGAGCGCGGCCGCCTGCATTGGCATATGTCGACATCACCCGCCCGTCAGTGGGGCCTCGAAGAAATCGTCGCCGGCTTGCGCGAGTCGCGCGAGGAACTCCATCGTACGCGCCATCCGCGCGGCATCCGCGAGCTGCCGTCGCGCGATGCAATCTGCAAGATTGTGACCGGCCTGCGCGCGTCGATGTTTCCGACGCACTACGGCGCACCGGATCTGACTGACGAAAGCGTCGATTTCTACGTCGGCCATACGCTCGAAAGCACGCTGCGCATTCTGTCCGAACAGATCCGCCGTGCGCTGCCCTTCCTGCCCGAGCATGCCGATACGCCGTTCGCCGAGCTCGACGAACGCGCGTTCGAGATCGCGCGCGAATTCGGCCGGCAGTTGCCGGCGGTCCGCGCGCTGCTCGTCAGCGATATCCAGGCTGCGTATGCGGGCGATCCGGCCGCGCAGCACATCACCGAGATCCTGCTGTGCTATCCCGGCGTGCTGGCGATGATGCATCACCGGCTCGCGCACGCGCTGCACCAGCTTGGTGTGCCGCTGCTTGCGCGGTTCATCAACGAGATCGCCCACTCGGCCACCGGCATCGACATCCACCCGGGCGCGCGGATCGGCCCGAGCTTCTTCATCGACCACGGCACGGGCGTCGTGATCGGCGAGACGGCGATCATCGGCGAGCGCGTGCGCGTGTATCAGGCCGTCACGCTCGGCGCGAAGAGTTTCCCGGCGGACGGCGAAGGTGCGCTGGTCAAGGGCAATGCGCGGCACCCGATCGTCGAGGACGACGTGGTGATCTACGCGGGTGCGACGATTCTCGGCCGCGTGACGATCGGGCGCGGCTCGGTGATCGGCGGCAACGTGTGGCTCACGCATAGCGTGCCGCCCGGCACGAGCGTCGCGCAGGGCAAGGTTCGCGAAGGCGGGAGCGCCGAGAAGCCGTAACGCGGCGCGCGGCCGCCGGCCGTTGCCGCGCGCGTCGGTCAGTGCTTGCCGTCGGGTGCGCGGTGCTTGTACAGCACGTCCTGGTCGACGCGGATCAGGTTCTGCCCCGCATCGACGACGAAATCCACGCCGTTGTACGCATTGCCCGTCAGCATCAGGATCGCGCTCGCGACGTCGTCGGGGCCCGCGATGCGCGCGAGCGGCGTCGATGCGCGGCTCGCGTGTTCGAAGTCGGCCTGCGTCTGGTCGTCGCTCGGCAGCATCAGCCCGGGGAATACCGCATTCACGCGGAGCACCGGCGCGGACGACAGCGCGAGCATCTGCGTGAGGTTGCCGAGCGCGGCCTTCGCGACCGTATAGCTGAAATGGTCGCGGTGAAAGTTTTCCTTGATCTTCTGGTCGACCACATTCACGACGACACCCTGCGTCCCGGCCGCGCGGGCCCGTTCGTAGAACGCGCGCGTGAGCAGGATCGGCGCGCGGCAGTTGACGGCCCATGCCTGGTCGAATGCCGTGAGGTCGAAGCTCGGGAAATGGTCTTGCCAGAATACCGACGCATTGTTGACGAGCACGTCGAGGCGCCCGAAGCGCGCATACACCTGGTCGATCAGCGCGGTGATCTGCGCGGCATCCGACAGGTCGGCCTGCAACGCAACCGAATCGTGCCCGCGTTCGGCGATCGCGCGGGCCGCCGCCTGCGCGGCATCGGCCGAACGGTCGTAGTGCACCGCGGTGCGATAGCCGTGCGCGGCAAAATACTCGGCAAACGCGCGCCCGGCCCGGCGCGCGGCGCCGGTCACGAGCACGACGGGCGCGTGCGCCGTTTGCTTCGTCGACTCCATTACGTATTCGTCAGGTTGACTGAAGAAGGATTCGCGACGATCGACAGGAATTCGCGCCGCGTTGACGGATCGGTGCGGAACGTGCCGAGCATGCGCGACGTGACCATCTCGACGCCCGGCTTGTGCACGCCGCGCGTCGAGATGCACTGGTGCGCGGCCTCGAGGATCACGCCGACGCCCTTCGGCTGCAGCACGTCGAACAGCGTGTCGGCGATCTGCACGGTCATCTTTTCCTGAATCTGCAGGCGCTTCGCGAACGCGTCGACGAGGCGCGCGAGCTTCGAGATGCCGACCACGCGATGGTTCGGCAGATACGCGACGTGCGCGCGGCCGATGATCGGCACCATGTGGTGCTCGCAGTAGCTCTCGAAGCGGATGTCCTTCAGCACGATCATTTCGTCGTAGCCGTCGACTTCGCTGAACGTGCGCGCGAGGATGTCGCGCGGTTCCACCTCATAGCCGGCGAAGAACTGCTCATAGGCGCGCACGACACGGGCGGGCGTGTCGATCAGGCCTTCGCGCGCGGGGTCGTCGCCGGCCCAGCGCAACAGCACGCGAACCGCGTCTTCCGCTTCTTCACGGCTCGGGCGGGATGCGGCCGGCTCGGGCCGCGCGGACTTCTTTTTACCCATCTATTTGCTCCATCGAATGCCGCCGCCGGGGCGGCGCGGAATCCGGGCATTGTTTCATGCTTTCGCGGGTCGTGCGTGAGGCCTGGCGCTCACTTCGGCCATTCGTCCTGCTCGTCGTTGAACAGCGACGCGACGACGCCGCGCAGCCACGCGGTGCGCGGATCGTTGTGGTACTTGCGATGCCAGTGCTGCTTCAGGTCGAAGCGCGGCAGTGCGAGCGGCGGCTCGACGGGCACGATGAACGCGTGCTCGGCCGCGTACGCATAGCCGATCGCATGCGGCACCGTCGCGATCAGGTCGGTGCGGCTCAGGATGAACGGCAGGCTCATGAAGTGGGGCGTCTCGAGCACCGCGCGGCGCTGCATGCGCTGCTTCGCGAGATATTTCTCGAGTACCTCCTGGCTGCGGCCTTCGGCGCGCACCACCGCGTGCCCGCACGTGAGGAACTGCTCGACCGTGAACGGCGGCGCCTGTTCGAACGGATGGCCGCGCCGCATCAGGCAGACGAACCGGTGCGTGAACAGCCGCTGCTGGAAGAAGTTGTTGCCGTCGAGATCGGGGAAGTAGCCGATCGCCAGATCGATCGAGCCGGCTTCGAGGCCGCGCCCGACTTCGTCGTGCGCGAGCGAGACCGAGCGCAGGTTCGCATGCGGCGCGCGCGTCGCGAACGCCTGCAGCAGCTTCGGCAGGAACACGATCTCGCCGACGTCCGACAGCGCGATCGAAAACGTATGCGTGCTCGCGGCCGGATCGAAATCGTGCGGCGCAACGAGGCCGCGCTCGATCTGCGCGAGCGCGTCGCGCGCAGCCGGCAGCAGCGCGAGCGCACGCGGCGTGGGTTCCATCCCGCGCGACGTGCGCACGAACAGCGGATCGCCGAAATACTCGCGCAGGCGGCCGAGCGCCGTGCTCACGCGCGGCTGGCTCACGCCGAGCAGATCGCCCGCGCGGCTCACGTTGCGCGTGTCGTCGAGCGCGACGAGGTAGGGAATGAGGTTCAGATCGAGCGATTCCATTACCGGGCCAATATCTTTAAAACGTATACAACATATCTCCAGAATCGCGTTGCCGCATAGTCGGGAAAGCGCTCAAATGGGTTCCATTACTCGAACCAAAGTTCTGGAGACGAACAATGCGCACCCAAGTCGCGATCATCGGCGCCGGCCCGTCCGGCCTTCTGCTTTCCCATCTGCTGCGCCTGCAAGGCGTCGATTCCATCCTCGTCGAAGCGCGTTCGCGCGAATACTGCGAGAACCGCATCCGCGCCGGCGTGCTGGAACAGGGCACGGTCGACACGCTGAACGAAGCCGGCCTCGGCGACCGGATGCGTCGCGAAGGGCTCGAACACCACGGCATCGAGCTGCTGTTCTCGGGCCAGCGCCATCGCATCGACCTGTCCGAACTCACCGGCGGGCGGGCGATTACCGTCTACAGCCAGCACGAAGTGGTGCGCGACTTGATCGCGGCCGGCGTCGAGCATGGCCACGCGATGCACTTCGAGGTCAGCGACGTCGCGTTGCACGACGTCGAAGGCGAGCACCCGTTCGTCACGTTCAAGCATGCCGACGGCCGCGAAGACCGCATCGACTGCGACTACATCGCCGGCTGCGACGGCTTCCACGGCATCGCGCGCCAGACGATTCCGGCCGAGCGGCTGAACACGTTCGAGCGCGTCTATCCGTTCGCGTGGCTCGGCATCCTCGCCGACGCGGCGCCGTCGCTCGACGAGCTCGTCTACGCGCATCACGACAACGGTTTCGCGCTGTTCTCGATGCGCTCGCCGACGGTCACGCGCCTGTACCTGCAGTGCAAGCCCGACGAAGACCTCACCGAGTGGTCCGACACGCGGATCTGGGACGAATTGCACACGCGCTTCTCGAACGACACGGGCTGGACGCCGACCGAGGGCCGGATCACGCAGAAAAGCGTGACGCCGATGCGCAGCTTCGTGTCCGAGACGATGCAGCACGGGCGCCTGTTCCTCGCCGGCGACGCCGCGCACATCGTGCCGCCGACCGGCGCGAAGGGGATGAACCTCGCGGTGGCCGACGTCCGCGCGCTGTCCCGCGCGCTTGGTGCGCGCTACCGCAACGGCGACGCGACGCTGCTCGACACGTATTCGGCGACCTGCCTCGAACGCGTGTGGCGCGCCGAGCACTTCTCGTACTTCATGACGAACATGCTGCACTCATCGCCGGAAGACTCGCCGTTCGTCAATCGCCTGAAGTTTGCCGAGCTGAAATACGTGACGCGCTCGCGGGCCGCCGCGCAGTCGCTCGCCGAAAACTACGTCGGGCTGCCGTTCGACGACGCGACGGCCCCCGAGGGAACCCGCCTTGACAACGCGCTGTGCGCGACTCTATGATCGGCCCATCGTTCGCTAATCGAATCTAGGTTCGAATAGCGAACAAAACCGGGATCGACATCGGCCCCGGCGCGACACGCGGCACGCGCGTGTCCCCTCGACAGGCCGCGCATCGAGCCGCGGGTTCGTATCAGGAAGAGACATGGTCAACAAGATTTTCGAATCGCTTCAGTCGGCGGTGGCCGACATTCACGATGGCGCGACAATCATGATCGGCGGCTTCGGCACGGCCGGCATGCCGTCCGAGCTGATCGACGCGCTGATTGAACAGGGCGCGCGCGACCTGACGATCGTCAACAACAACGCCGGCAACGGCGAGACGGGCCTCGCGGCGCTGCTGAAGGCGAAGCAGGTGCGCAAGATCATCTGCTCGTTCCCGCGCCAGAGCGACTCGCAGGTGTTCGACGGGCTGTACCGTGCCGGCGAGATCGAGCTGGAACTCGTGCCGCAGGGCAACCTCGCGGAGCGCATCCGTGCGGCGGGCGCCGGCATCGGCGGCTTCTTCACGCCGACCGGCTACGGCACCAAGCTCGCGGAAGGCAAGGAAACGCGCGTGATCGATGGCAAGCCGTATGTGTTCGAGACGCCGATCCACGCCGATTTCGCGCTCGTGAAAGCGTACAAGGGCGATCGCTGGGGCAATCTCGTGTATCGCAAGACCGCGCGCAACTTCGGGCCGATCATGGCCAGCGCCGCGAAGGTCGCGATCGTGCAGGTGTCGGAAGTCGTGCCGCTCGGTGCGCTGAACCCGGAACACATCGTGACGCCGGGCATTTTCGTCCAGCGCGTCGTCGAGGTGCCGCAGGCCGCGCACGCGGCCGAGCTGGCCGCCGAACACGCATCGCAAGCCGCCTGACCGCCTGAGGAGACCGACATGAAACGACTGACCCGCGATGAAATGGCCAAGCGCGTCGCCCAGGACATCCCCGAAGGCGCGTACGTGAACCTCGGCATCGGCGTGCCGACGCTGGTGGCAAACCACCTCGACCCGAGCAAGGAAATCTTCCTGCACAGCGAGAACGGGCTGCTCGGCATGGGCCCCGCGCCCGCAGCCGGCGAGGAAGACGACGAACTGATCAACGCCGGCAAGCAGCACGTGACGCTGCTCACCGGCGGCGCGTATTTCCACCACGCGGATTCGTTTGCGATGATGCGCGGCGGCCACCTCGACTACTGCGTGCTCGGCGCGTTCCAGGTGTCCGCGACCGGCGACCTCGCGAACTGGCATACGGGTGCGCCCGATGCGATTCCGGCGGTCGGCGGCGCGATGGATCTCGCGATCGGCGCGAAGCAGGTGTTCGTGATGATGGAGCACCTGACGAAGCAGGGCGAAAGCAAGATCGTCGCGCAGTGCTCGTACCCCGTCACCGGCGTGCAATGCGTGAGCCGTATCTATACGGATCTCGCGGTGCTCGACGTGACGGCCGACGGCCTCGCGGTGAGCGAGATCTTCACCGACCTGTCGTTCGACGAACTGCAGAAGCTGACCGGCGTGCCGCTGATCGACGCGACGCAAAAGGCCGCTGCCTGAACCTCAAGCGTGCCGGCGCGTGCGCTAGCGCGCATGCCGGCACGCTTGGGTGGACAATAGGCGCACGCCGTTTCCCCAATCTGATGCCATGCTCGAAGACAGCGCCCGCCTGACCTCCCTCATCTGCGGCACCGAGCCGCTCAACTGGATCTGGTCGCCCCGCGCGACGATCCAGCGGATGCTCGACGTCGAGGCCGCGCTCGCGCGCGCGCTCGCCGCGCAGCAGGTAATTCCCGCCGCCGCGGTCGCGCCGATCGAACGTGCGTGCGACGCCGGCCGGCTCGACGCCGACGCGCTCGCGCACGGCGCGGCGCTCGGCGGCAACCTCGCGATTCCGCTCGTCAAGCAGCTCACCGCGCAGGTGAAGGCCGACGACCCCGAGGCCGCGAAGTTCGTGCACTGGGGCGCGACGAGCCAGGACATCATCGATACCGCCACCGTGCTGCAGTTGCGCGACACGCTCGACGTGCTCGAGCCGCTGCTCGACGAAGCGTGCGCGTCGCTTGCGACGCTCGCGCGCACGCATCGCGCGACACCGATGATCGGCCGCACGTGGCTGCAGCAGGCGCTGCCGATCACGCTCGGCCTGAAATTCGCGCAATGGCTCGATGCGCTGCTGCGTCATCGCACGCGCTTCGCCGAATTGCGCGAGCGTGTGCTCGTGCTGCAGTTCGGCGGCGCGGCCGGCACGCTCGCGAGCCTGCGCGAGCAGGCTGCCGGCGTCACGGCCGCGCTTGCGGCGGACCTGAAGCTCGCGGCACCGGCCGTGCCGTGGCATACGCAGCGCGACCGCATCGCGGAAGCCGCGTCCTGCTTCGGCATGCTGACGGGTACCCTCGGCAAGATCGCGCGCGACGTGTCGCTGCAGATGCAGACCGAAGTCGGCGAGCTTGGCGAGCCTGCCGCCGCCGGCAAGGGCGGCTCGTCGACGATGCCGCACAAGCGCAACCCGGTCGGCTGCGCGGCCGTGCTGACGGCTGCCGTACGCGCGCCGAACCTCGTCGCGACGGTGTTCGCGGGGATGGTGCAGGAGCACGAACGGGCACTCGGCGGCTGGCAGGCCGAATGGGAGGCACTGCCGGATCTCGCGCGCCTGACCGGCGGCGCGCTTGCGCAGATCGCGCAGATCGTCGCGGGCCTCGACGTGAACACCGAACGCCTTGCGGCGAACCTCGACCTCACGCGCGGGCTGATTCTCGGCGAAGCGGTGATGCTCGCGCTCGGCGACAAAATCGGCCGGCTCGACGCGCATCACGTCGTCGAACATGCATCGAAGGAAGCCGTGCGCACGGGCGCGACGCTGTTCGACGTGCTCGCCGCCGATGCGACCGTGTCGGCGCATCTGTCGCGCGATGCGCTCGCGCGGCTGCTCGATCCCGCTCATTACGTCGGCGAGGCGCAAGCCTACGTCGATGCCGTGCTCGCGCTGCACGCGGGCGCGCAATAACCAGGAGAACAAGATGCCTTTCGCCACTGTCAACGGCGTGAAACTGCATTACCGGATCGACCGTGCCGCGCGCGACGACGCGCCGTGGCTCGTCTTCTCGAACTCGCTCGGCGCCGACCTGCAGATGTGGGCGCCGCAGATCCGTCCGCTCACGCAGCATTTCAACATCCTGCGCTACGACACGCGCGGCCACGGCCAATCCGATGCGCCGGCCGGTTCGTACACGGTCGAGCAGCTCGCCGGCGACGTGATCGGCCTGCTCGACCACGTCGGCATCGCTCGCGCGCATTTCTGCGGGATCTCGATGGGCGGGCTGACGGGCGCAGCGCTCGCCGCACGCTTCCCGTCGCGCATCGTTCGCGCGGTGCTGTCGAACACCGCCGCGAAGATCGGTTCGCCGGAAGTGTGGGTGCCGCGTGCGCAGAAGGCGCGTGCCGAAGGGATGGCCGCGCTCGCCGACGCCGTGCTGCCGCGCTGGTTCACTGACGCGTTCGTCGAGCGTGAGCCGCGCCTGTTCGACGCGATCCGCGACACCTTCGTGCATACCGACAAGGACGGCTATGCGGCGAACTGCGATGCGCTGAATGCAGCCGACCTGCGCGAAGAGGTGAAGGGCATCGCGCTGCCGGTGCTGGTCGTGACCGGCGCGAAGGACATGTCGACGCCGCCCGACCAGGGCCGCGCGCTTGCCGCCGCGATTCCGGGTGCGCAGCACGTCGAATTCGACGCCGCGCATATTTCGAACATCGAGTGCACCGACGGCTTCAACCGTGCGCTGCTCGATTTCCTGACTGCGTGAGGCACCGGCGATGGATGACCAGGAACGTTATGAAGCAGGGATGAAGGTGCGTCGCGCGGTGCTCGGCGACGCACACGTCGATCGTTCGCTCGAGAACCGCACCGAGGTGACCGACGAATTCCAGAACCTGATCACGCGCTATGCATGGGGCGAGATCTGGACGCGCGACGGCCTGCCGCGCCATACGCGCAGCCTGCTGACCATCGCGATGATGGTGGCGCTGAACCGTGGCGAGGAGCTGGCGCTGCATCTGCGCGCCGCGCGCAACAACGGCGTGACGCGCGACGAGATCAAGGAAGTGCTGCTGCAGACCGCGATCTATTGCGGCGTGCCGGCCGCGAATTCCGCGTTCCATCTCGCGGACAAGATCTTCAAGGAGCAGGATGCGGCCGGTTAGGCACCGGCTGTCGTTCGATCCCGAGTCGACGCCCGCTGATGGTTGGCGGGCCGTCGACGATGAATGAACGCGCCGGCAGAGCATCGGCGCGCGGCGTACCGGATGGCCGGTGCGCGAACAAAGGCGAGACGCGGTTCCGAGGCCGCGTCGCTTAAATATATCAGGAGACTCGCGATGAATCGCGCACCCGTGGTCGATGTCCAGACCTTCATCAACGAGCAGCCGTTCGGCGGCTTTCAATGGCTCGTGTTCCTCATGTGTTTCGTGATCGTGCTGCTCGACGGCTTCGATACGGCCGCGATCGGCTTCATCGCGCCGTCGCTGCTCGGCGAATGGAACCTCACCAAGCCCGATCTCGCGCCGGTGCTGAGCGCCGCGCTGTTCGGCCTCGCGTGCGGCGCGCTCGTGTCGGGCCCGCTGTCCGACAAGCTCGGGCGCCGCTCGCTGCTGCTCGGCTCGGTATTCCTGTTCGGCGTCGCATGCCTGATGTCCGCGTTTTCGACGACCATCGGGCACCTGACGATCCTGCGTTTCATCACCGGCGTCGGGCTGGGTGCGGCGATGCCGAATGCGGTCACGATGATGGGCGAGTTCTGCCCGGACAAGCGCCGCGCGACCGTGATCAACCTGATGTTCTGCGGCTTTCCGCTCGGCGCCGCATTCGGCGGTTTCCTGGCTGCATGGATGATTCCGCATTTCGGCTGGCGCAGCGTGCTGATCCTCGGCGGCGTGACGCCGCTGCTGCTCGGCATGCTGTTGCTGCTGAAGATGCCGGAATCCGTGCGCTTCATGGTCGCCAACGGCCACGCCGTCGACAAGATCCGCGCGACGCTCGCGCGCATCTCGCGCGATGCGCTGAACGCCGGCTCGTTCGCGATGACCGAAGCCGCGCCGCAGACCGGCAGCAAAGGCCTCGGCGTCGTGCTGTCGCGCTCGTACCTCGTCGGCTCGGTGATGCTGTGGCTCGCGTACTTCATGGGGCTCGTGATCTTCTACGCGTCGATCAACTGGATGCCGATCCTGCTGAAGGATGCCGGCCTGACGCCGAAGAGCGCAACGCTGATCTCCGCGCTGTTCCCGCTCGGCGGTGTGGGCGCCGTGCTGTGCGGTGTGCTGATGGACCGCTTCAACGCGAACCGCGTGATTGCCGTGTGCTACGCGCTGACCGCGCTGAGCGTCTATGCGATCGGGCAGGCGGCGGGGAATGTGGGGCTGCTCGTGCTGGTCGTGTTCGTGGCCGGCGTGCTGATGAACACCGCGCAATCGTCGATGCCGGCGCTCGCCGCCGCGTTCTATCCGACCGAAGGGCGCGGCACGGGTGTCGCGTGGATGCTCGGCGTCGGCCGCTTCGGCGGGATTGCGGGATCGTTCCTCGTCGCCGAACTGACGCGCCGGCATTTCTCGTTCGCGGGCGTGTTCGCGACGATTGCCGTCGCGGGCGTGTTCGCGTGTGTCGCGCTGCTGATCAAGCAGATGGCGCGGCCGCATGGCGTGACGCAGCCGGCGAGCAAGATCGAATCGCTCGGGCATTGAGCGAAGCGCGGGCCGGGGCAATACGCCGGCTCCGCGCGGGTTGCGGTTGGTCGGAAGACGGCCGACGCGTAACAGCAGACCGGGCCGCGTCAGCGGCCCGTTGATTTTACGGCCGCGGCGCCGTTACTCCTCCGCGTCGTGTTCCTTGACGAAGTTGCGCAGATACGCGCGCAGCGCGGCCTCCCGGCTGCGATGATCGGCGAGGTTCGCGGCGCCCATGTCTTCCTCTTCGCCGAACATCGTCGGCGGCGCGCAGTAGATGCCGATCTCGATGTCTTCGCGCAGCACACGAATCTCGTGCGTGAGCGGGTGATACTCGGCGATCCAGTGCATCCCTTCGATGTGTTCGCCCGCCCTCAGCAGTGGCTTCATCGGCACTCTCCCGGCAGCAGCGGCGCAACCGGCCAAGCGGTTGCGCGCGCCCGTACCAAAAGGGTACGCCTGCATTGCACGAATCTCAACGGGCGCGCTGTGAGTGCTCACTGCGGCAGCAGGTGTGCGATGAGGGGGTACAGCGACAGGATCAGCAGCACGGCCATCGTCACGTTGAAGATGCGCAGCGCGCGGGGATTCGACAGGAAGCGGCGCAGGCCGAGCCCGAACGCGGCCCACAGGCTGATGCACGGGAAGCCGATCAGGATGAACACGACGGCCATCCACGCGGCGTTCATGCCATAGTCGGCGGACAGGCGGATCGTCGTCGCGGCGGTCAGCACCATCATCCATGCCTTCGGATTGATCCACTGGAACGCGGCGGCTTCGATGAACGTCATCGGCCGCGGCTTGCCGCCTTGCGCCTTCACTTCGCCGGACGTGCCGATCCGCCATGCGAGGTACAGCAGGTAGGCGACGCTCGCGATTTCGAGGATCGTGTAGAGAAGCGGGAGGCGCTTGAACACCTCGCCGAGCCCGAAGCCGACGCAGAGCATCAGGATCGCGACGCCGATGCTGATGCCGAACAGGTGCGGCATCGTGCGGCGGAACCCGAAATTGACGCCGGACGCGAGCAGCATCGTGTTGTTCGGGCCGGGCGTGATCGACGTGACGAGCGCGAACAGCAAGCCGGCGGGCAGCGCGCTCAGGGTGAGGAATTCCATCGTGGATTCTCCATTCGTGTTCGAGACTTGAATGGAGTCAGTGTAGCGACGGTTTTCTGTACAGTACCGGTACAGTTGTGCTGGTGGGTGCCGGTACGGGGAGGGAGCGGTGTGCTTGGCGATGGTGGAAGTTTGTTGCCTTTCGAAAAAGATGTCTTCGGTCTGAAGATGTCGTCGTTGAAGAAGGGGGGAGCGATGGTTGGTCTCTGCCATATGTTCCAGGCCGGAAGTTTCGCTATCGCGGCACCAAGGTGGTGCGCGGCGGAGCGCTGGCCGCAATGGAGATATCGAATACCGCACCTAGATGATTCGATTCCATGAACCGTTTTCCGCTTTCTCAGGCTCGACGAATACCCAAATCGAGCGGCAGAAGGTGCAGCGACAGCACATTGCAGAACCCGTCGAATCGGGGCCTTCGGAGGAAAAATGAGGTTCAGGAATTTCGGAGAGGACGCCGTTTGCGATGGCCGCGTCGCGTCGATGGATGTATTGCTGATACTCCTGACGTGATACGAATGCTTTGGGCTCGCCGACACCGAGACAGCGTATGCAGGCTGGAAGCAGACGCGCGATCGCATAGTTGCTTTGCGCTTCACTCCCTCGCTTGAGTTTCAGCAATTCACCGCGCGGGATTTGTGCATCCACACGCGTTCTCTCGCCGTCAAGCCACACGCGGAGCTGATGCAGATCGATATCTCGTTCGCGATAGCGGCGGAGCATGTTCTGGATGTCCTGGTCCACTGCGGTCATGCACCTGATTTTCGACCGGCGTCGTCCGGCTGAAACAGCGTTATGAAGCGCGATCCCACATGCGTGAACATTCCCAGCGGTGGAGACGTGCCGCGAGAGGCTTGCCTCGTGGCCCGCAAGATCATGATATACCCGGTTTCTGGCGTGCTCATAACCGGAGCGTGACGGTGATACAGCGTTCGCAGTCGGCTTCCGAGCGGCGACATGAACGTTGTGCGCGTGAGTCGGGGGGGGGGGCGTCACGCCCCGTCACGCACAGCCATTGCGAGCGGCATCATCGCCGGCCCGATGGAGGCGAGCAGGCGCTCTTTCGATACCCCGTCGCGGGATTGAACGGAAATGCCGTGCAGCTGTGTCGCATAGAAATCGGCCAGCGCCTTGATGTCGGTGCCACGTGCGAGCTGCCCCTGCTCGGCGGCAAGCTGCAGGCGCTCGGCGATCGACTGTGTGCGGGCACGCCGATGGGTGGCCAGCCATTCCATCACGCCTTCGTTCTCGGCCGAGTAGTTGGTCGCGGCGGAGACCACCATGCAGCCGTGTGGCTGGCCTCGCCGGGTATAGGCGGCGACGGCATCGCGCAGCATCCGTTCGACGGCCGCGCGGACATCGGTCTCCTCGCCGAGCGCGCGATCGGCGAAACCGCCTTCGCCTTGCTCGTAGAGCGCCACGGCCTCCTGGAACAGAGCTTCCTTGCTGCCGAAGGCAGCATAGATGCGCGCTGACGCGATGCCCATCGCTTCGACCAGGTCGGACATCGACGTGCCTTCGTAGCCGCGTCGCCAGAACGCAAGCATCGCGCGTTTCAGCGCCATGTCGCGATCGAATTCTCTCGGTCGTCCCGCCATATCCCTTTCGTCCGTCGTCACATCGTGCGCCGATTTTATCGCGCGCCGTGTTGACACGCGCCGTTCGCGTATTTTATTCTTTGTCGATCAACAAACAATAGGAGTTGATCATGCGTACCCTCAAGGGCCCCAGTCTCCATCTCGCGCAGTTCGCCGACGATGCGGCGCCGTTCGACAGCTTGCCGAATATCGCGCAATGGGCGGCCGGCGTCGGCTTCAAGGCGCTGCAGATTCCCGCGTGGGACGGCCGGCTGTTCGACGTGGAGACCGCCGCGGACAGTCAGGCCTACTGCGATGACGTGAAGGGCATGCTGGCCGAACAGGGGCTGGAGATCAGCGAGCTGACCACGCACATCTTCGGGCAACTGGTTGCCGTGCATCCGGCGTACGACGCGATGTGCGACAACTTCGCGCCCGAGGCGGTGCGCGGCAACCCGGCGGCGCGCACCGCATGGGCGCTGGATCGGCTCGAGCTGGCAGCGCGGGCTTCCCGCCGCCTGGGGCTGACCGACATGGGCACTTTTTCGGGCTCGTTCGCATGGCCTTACCTGTTTCCGTTCCCGCAACGGCCCGCCGGCCTGATCGAGACGGCCTTCGATGAACTGGCGCGCCGCTGGCGGCCGATTCTCGACGCCTGCGATGAAAACGGCGTCAACCTCTGCTACGAGATCCACCCGAGCGAAGATCTGCACGACGGCGTCAGTTTCGAGCGTTTCCACGCGCTGGTCGGCCAGCACGCGCGCTGCAAGATGTTGTTCGATCCGAGCCATTTCGTGCTGCAGCAGCTGGACTATCTGGCGTACATCGATATCTACCGCGAGCACATCCGCATGTTCCATGTGAAGGATGCCGAATTTCTGCCTTCGGGCCGCCAGGGTATTTACGGCGGCTACAGTTCGTGGCTCGAGCGTGCCGGCCGCTTCCGCTCGCTCGGCGACGGCCAGGTCGACTTCAAGGCGATCTTTTCGAAACTTGCTCAGTACGACTACACAGGATGGGCCACCCTCGAATGGGAATGCTGCCTCAAGAACCAGGAGGACGGCGCGCGCGAAGGCGTCGCATTCATCAACGACCACATCATCCGGGTGACGGAGCGCATCTTCGACGACTTCGCCGGTGCCGCGGTCGATCAACAGCAAATCCACGACATGCTCGGCATCGCCTGAGCCGTTTCCCCCATTGCCAGGAACAATCGATATGTCCGCTCAACTTCAGTCGTCGTCAGGCGACTCGCAAAGCTTTGGTCACCAATACGTACGCATCGACGGCCAGCGCCTCCATTGCGTCACGGCCGGTGCAGGCACCCCGGTCCTGCTGATTCCGGGATGGCCGCAAACCTGGTACGCATGGCGTCACGTGATGCAGGCGCTCGCCGCGCACGGTTTCATGGCTGTCGCGGTCGATCCGCCAGGCACCGGCTATTCCGACCGGCCGGATGCGGGTTACGACACGGGGCACACGGCGGCGACGTTGCATCGCGCGATGGTGCAGCTTGGCTTCGATGTGTATCAGGTGGTGGGCCACGACGTCGGCATGTGGGTGGCCTATGCGCTGGCGAGCGACCGACCCGACGCGGTGAAGTCGCTGGCGCTCACGGAGGCGGTGATCCCCGGGCTGGCGCCCGCACCGTCGATCTTTGCCCCGCCGGAGGAGAACATCTTCCTGTGGCATTTCATGTTCAACCAGCTGGCCGATTTGCCCGAGACGCTGATTGCCGGGCGTGAACGGGCCTATCTGGAATTCATGTTCAACCGCTGGTCGTTCCGGCGCGATTGCGTGGCCGTCGATGTGTATATCGACGCCTATGCGGCGCCGGGCGGCTTGCGCGGCGGCTTCTCCTACTATCGCGCGATTCCGGAGACGATCCTGCAGAACCAGGCACGGGCGCAGCGCAAGCTGGCGATGCCGGTGCTGGCCGTCGGCGCCGAACATGCCACCGGCGATGCGCCGCTGGTCACCATGCGCGATAACGCGACGGATCTGCAGGGCGCGGTCGTGCCCGACTGCGGTCACTTCATCATGGAAGAGGCGCCCGACGCATTCATCGGCCATCTGCTGCCGTTCCTGGAGCGGAGCCGCTGAACATGCCGATCGACACCAACATTGCCGCGCTGCTGGAGCAATTGGCCCTGGTCGAGCCGCCTTCGTCGCTGGACGCGTTGCGGCGGGCGACCGATACGGCACTGCAGGGCTGGCATGGACCGCTGGAAGCGGTCGACCGTATGGAGACCTTCGCGGTGCCGACGCGCGACGGGCGGCAGATTCGCGTGCGGGGCTATTGGCCACTGGTCATTTCGCAGAGCGCGGCACGCCAGCCGGCGATCGTTTATGCACACGGCGGCGGGTGGTGCCTCGGCACGCTCGAGGTTTA
Organism: Burkholderia puraquae; assembly: GCF_002099195.1. Taxonomy (GTDB): domain Bacteria; phylum Pseudomonadota; class Gammaproteobacteria; order Burkholderiales; family Burkholderiaceae; genus Burkholderia; species Burkholderia puraquae. The sequence goes on from NZ_NBYX01000002.1 coordinate 345,044, forward strand.
CGACAATCCTTGTCGCGCGCTGGCCAACGCGACGCAATGCGTCGTGCTGTCGGTCGATTACCGGCTGGCGCCTGAGCACCGGTTTCCGGTGCCGTTGGAAGATTTCTGCGATGCGCTGGACTGGGTATTCGGCGAGGCGGCCAGGCTGGGGCTGGACCCGGCGCGCATTGCCGTCGGCGGCGACAGTGCGGGAGGAAACCTCGCGGCGGCGGCCTGTCTGGTCGCACGGGAGCGGGGCGGCCCGCCGATCGCGCATCAGCTGTTGCTGTACCCGCCGCTGGATGCGTCGATGAGTGCGACGTCCTATCGGACTTTGGGGGCAGGGCTACTACCTGACGCAAGACATCATGCGGTATTGCTTCGACCTGTACCTGACCGATCCGGCCGACGGCAGCTCGCCCTGCGTGTCGCCGCTGAGGGCGGCTTCGCTCGAGGGCGTGCCGCCGGCCACGTTGCTGGCGTGCGAGTACGATCCGGTGCGCGACGATGCGCACGCGTATGCGGAGCGCTTGCGGGAGGCCGGCGTGCCGGTCGATTGCGTCGTGTTGCCGGGGATGATCCATGCGTGCATCCATATGGTCGGCGTGACGGCGGCAGCGCGCCAGGTGTTCGACGTGGCTGGAGCGCAGATGCGCAGGGCTTTTCAGCGGTGAGCGCGTTGCATCGCGTGGATGGTCGTACGGTCCGGCGGTCGCGCGATATCAGGAAGACCGATGCGCTTTCCGTGGTGTCGACGAACTTCCTGTTTGACGGGCCACACAGTCGACGGTCGACGTATTGACGCCCGACAGCAGGTTGTCTAGATTCGTCACATGAACGCACTCTTCGTCACGACCACGACTACCACCACGACCGCCAATGGCGGGCCGGGAGGAGGTTGCGCGTCGTAGGTCAGTGTGTCGAACCCACCCCAAGCCCCGCCGGAAACGGACGGGGCTTTTTTCATGCACCGTCTGGCCGGCATCGAACGTCAGCGGAGAACATGATGGATGATTGCGATCGCCGGGTGTCCGGCGCCAGAGTCGACCCGTTTCGCCGGAAACGCAACAACCCGGCCGCATGGCTCACCGGCATCGCGGAAGGCGTACCGACGTCGACGCGGATCCTGCTGATCTTCCAGTTCCTGGTGAATCTGTCGGTGTTCGGGTCGCTGCCGCTGCTTGCTGCGTTCCTGGACTTGGAGCGCCATCTGGACGCGAGCAGCGTCGCCAGCGTGCTGACGGTGAATCTGCTGGCGAGCCGGCTGCTGCCGCTGGTGCTGGGTGCGTCGACGGATCGCTTCAGCAGCCGCGTGCTGACCACGCTCGGCCTGCTTTGTCGTGCGGCGGGATTCGCCGGATTCGCGTTTGCGCAGTCGCTTCCGGGCCTGTTGATGTGGGCATGCCTGTCCGGGCTCGGTGCCGCGCTTTACGAAACGACCGCGTATTCGATCTTCGGCTCGCTCGATGGCCCCGTGCGTCCCAAGGTATTCGCGCTGAACAATCTGGCGCTCAATCTCGGCGCGTTGATCGGTCCGGCGCTGCTGATCGTCGTGCCGAACACGAACGGGGCACTGCCGTTTCTGGTGAGCGGCGCGGTCTTCACGGCGCTTGCACTGATTGCCCCGTGGATCGCGGGGCGAAGAAGGCGCAACACAGTCGCGTTGCACCCGCTGCGCGGTGTGCTGGTCGCGTTTGGCGACAGGCGGTTTCGCCGGCTTTGCTGGGCGCTTGTCCCGTTCTGGACCGTGTACACGCAGATTTACGTATTCATCCCGTTGACCTTTTCGCATGGCGCACGCGGCTATAACGGCGTGAGACCGTTCTACATCACGAATGCGTTGATCGGAATCGCCACCGCCTGGCTCGGCATGGGCTGGTTTCAGCGCACGAACTGGCGCTCGATGATGGTGATCGGGCATGCCGCATTGTGCGGCTGTTTTGCGATGGCGGCACTGCTGTTCGCCCGCGATCGGGGCGTGGATGCGTCGCTGGTGATCCTGATCGTGATCGTCTTCACGTTTGGCGAAAGCCTGATTCTTCCCGCGTCGAATATTGCGCTCGCCGACCTGACGACGGATGGCAATGCCGGTAGCTACTTCGGTGCGTCGGCGATTTCGTGGGCGATCGGCGGGATGCTCGGCAATTTCATCGGCAGCATCGCCGCAGGCTGGACGGTGCTCGCGCCGGCATGGATCCTGTTCATGGGAATCGCGCTGGCCGGCCTGCTCGCATTCTGCCGCGGGCAGCCGGAATAGCCGTGGCGACGGCCGATGCCGCGTGAATTACCTGCGCCTCTGAACTCGCGCCTTTGCACACTTGAACCACAGCCGCACCGCACCGACACCGCCCGCCACCGGAATTCGCGGCAACAGGAACGGATCGTCGGACGCATCGGCGCAGCCGCGCCGGGTTGTCGTCGCGTTGCGGTAGCCGGCGGCGGCGACCTGATCGCGGACGCGCGGGTCCAGATCGCCGTACGGGTAGCAGAACGATTCGACGGGCCGGCCGCTCAACGCTTCGAGCCGCCGCTTCGATTCGGTGACTTGAACCTCCGACACGTGTGCCGGCGCGTACGACAGCGCGACGTGATCGAGCGTATGCGAGCCGATTTCATGGCCGTGGTCGCGCCATGCGAGCATGTCCGCGCACGTCATGAGCGGCGAGCGTGCGGTATCGGCCCCCGCATCCCAGTCGTTCTCGCCGCCGAACCGGCCGGCGACGAAGTAGCAGGTCGCGGTGAAGCCGAGCTCGTCCAGCACGGGCATCGCATGCGTCAGCACGTTGAGAAAGCCGTCGTCGAATGAAATGCCGAAGACCTTCCCGCGGCGCTCGCCGCGCAGGTACGGCTGCAGTTCGCGCACGCTCAGGCCGCGGTAGCCGAGCCGCTTGAAGAGCGTCATCTGGCGGCGGAATGCGTCGGGCGCGACGCTCAGGCCGCGCAGCCGGTCGGGCGGCGGCGGCAGCGTGCGGATCTGGTGATACATCAGGATCGGGTGGCGCGTGGCGGACAGCAGCATGAGCGGGGCGCGAGAACGGGGCGTTACGCGGCCTTGCGGAAAATCCGCAGGGTCTTGAAGTCGCCGATTTCGACGAAATCGGCATTCGCCGCCCATTGTTCGATGATCGGCTCGGCCTTCCGGTAGGCCGACGAACCCTTGTAGAACAGCAGGTGGCCGTCGCGCGCGGTATGGCGTGCGAACAGGTCGAGCACTTCGGCGTCGGTCTTCGCGCCGTAGCGACTGTTCGTCTCGTCGCGGAATTCGCACAGATGGAACAGCGTGACGACGTCGAACGCCGGCAGCAGTTCCGAATTGCTCGTATAGATGTCGCCGAAATAGGCCAGGTAGGTCTTGCTCACCTCCGGCTGCCGCGTGACGAGATCGACGTACGACTTGTATTCCTTCGGCGATGCGGTCACGCCGAAGACGGTGTTGTTCAGGTGCGGCCGCGCGCATTCCATGCCGACATGATGGTGGCCGCCGGTGCCGAAGTGATAGATGCGGATGCCGTTGAGGCGCGCGGTTTCCAGCCATTCGACGAAGTGCACGTCACACGGGCACTCCTGTGTGCGCAGGTCCCAATACTTCTTCCAGATGTTCATTGCCATTAAACGGACCTCAAGGATGTCACCCAACGATAGGGGTTGTGTCGAATCGATTTCTGATAAACGGACGACGTCGCATCGACGAATCGTTCGAACGAGAACTCGCGCTTGCCCTTCAGCCGCGCGCTGCGTCCCATCGCGCGCACGCACCCGGGCTCGCGCACGATCGCGCGCAGGATTTCCTCGATCGCTTCGGGCTCGCGCGGCGGGACGACCCAGCCGTCCACGCCCGGCTCGACGTTCTCGGGCAGCCCGCCCACGCGCGTCACGATTGCGGGGCAGCCGAGCGACATCGCTTCGCGGCACGCATACGACAGGCTCTCGTGGTACGACAGCACGAACGACACGTCGATGATCGAGAACGGTGTCCGCACGTCGTCGAGGCGGCCGGTGAAAACGGTACGCGTTGCCATGCGGTGCCGCGCGATCTGCTCGCGTTGCTCATCGGACGGCTCCGCGCCGACCAGCAGCACGCGAAACCGCTCGCGCTCGTGTTCGGGCAGGCGGCCCAGCGCGGCGATCAGGTCCATCCAGCCTTTTTCCGGCGCGGTGCCGGCGCTGCTGCCGAGCACGATCGCGTCCGCGCCGGACGGCCCGAACAGCGCGATCTTGCGGCGGCGAATTTCGTCGACGGCCAGGCGTTCCGCGGCCTGCCGGCGCACGCCATGCTTGACCACGGTGACGTTTCCATACGGCGACCGGAGCGCGAGCATGCCCGCCACGTAGTCGCTGACCGCGATGGTGTGATCGGTTGCCAGCCGGGCGCGCAGCACGTTGCCGAAGCTGTCGGCGCGATAGGTGTTGTGCTTGGTGAGCACGACGGCGGGCCGATACCGGCAGCCGAGCGTCGCGAGCATCACCTGCCGGTGATCGGCGGACCCGTTGACGTGGATCACGTCGAAGCGCTCGGCGACGATCCGCTGGCGCAGCCGGACGATTTCCTGGCACAGCCGGTTCCAGCGCGGCTTGAATTCCATGTCGAAGATGGCCACGTCGGGACTGTCGCTCAACAGTCGCGACAGGCGGCTGCCTTCCGGCGACGCGACGGTCACGCGATGATGCCGGCTCATCGCGGCGGCGAGATCGCGGACGTAGGTGTCCTGGCCGCCGCCGTAGTCGCCATGGAAGTTGGTATACAGAATGTTCATGACGATGCCGCCTTTTCTCGATCATTCATTTGAAAGGACTGCTGAGAAAATGAATGCGTGAACCCGTGAAAGCAATGATTCGCACCCGGTTCCGCGTTGCCGGTGCGTGATTGCGCGTCGACGCCCGAGCATGGCGGCAACGCGAATCGCTTCCAAATATTACAGACGCATTACGTACCGTAGTGTCAAGGTCTGCGCATCTTTGTGAGAATGTGTCGCGATCGTTTGCGGTGTCGTCACGCCATGTGGCGCCGACGGGGAGCGCGGGGAGGTCCGGCGCTGCAGCTGCCTGCCGCCGGCGCGTGAGCCATGGCGATCCCGGCGTGAACGGCGATGCGCCCGGTGTCCCCGCCGGCCGCACGGGAAGCGGGCAGGATCACGACAAAACCCGACTTTTCGACGACATCCGGACGCAGATCAACCCGGCCGACTTACAGATTTGAAAGCCGGGGTGCCATTTGCGTTAGAATGCCCCCCCTGTCCGCCATGGCGACCGCCAACGGCGGACCTGTCGCACCCAGAGAGACGTGGGTTTCGATTCGTAGCCGGGCGCGAAAGATGTGCCAGCCGTTAGCAACATACGCTTTGTGATTTGGATTACTAATGAAGAAGAAGCACAACATCACCAAGTACATCGTTGTCGCGATGATTCTTGGTATCGTCGTGGGTTACGCCTGTCATAGCGCGTTTCCCGACCCGAACATGGCGAAGGAAGTCGCCGGCTACGTGTCGTTGCTGTCCGACGTGTTCCTGCGCCTGATCAAGATGATCATCGCGCCGCTGGTATTCGCGACGCTGACCGTCGGCATTGCGCAGATGGGCGACGGCAGCGCGGTGGGCCGCGTCGGTGTCAAGGCGTTCGGCTGGTTTTTCATCGCATCGTTCACGTCGTTGCTGCTCGGCCTGCTGACCGCCACGATCCTGCAACCGGGCAGCCATCTGAGCCTGTCGCTGCCGGCCTCCGATGCGGCCCTCGGCCTGAAGACGGGCGCGTTTACGCTGAAGGACTTCGTGGTCCACCTGGTGCCGAAGTCGATCGCCGAAGCGATGGCGAACAACGAAATCCTGCAGATCGTCGTGTTCTCGATCTTCTTCGGCACCGCGCTGTCCGCGCTCGGCGAATCGGGCAAGCGCCTGACCGGCGTGATCGACGATCTCGCGCAGGTGATGCTGAAAGTGACGGGCGCGGTGATGTGGTTCGCGCCGGTCGCGGTGTTCGCGGCGCTGGCGTCGACGATTACCACCCAGGGGCTCGGCATCCTGCTGACGTTCGCGAAGTTCATGGCGAGCTTCTATCTGGCACTGGCGCTGCTGTGGGGCGTGCTGACGCTCGCCGGCGTGACGTTCCTCGGCAAACGTGCATTCACGCTGATCCGGCTGATTCGCGAGCCGTTCCTGCTGTCGTTCGCGACGGCAAGCTCCGAAGCCGCGTATCCGAAGCTGCTCGACGCGCTCGACCGCTTCGGCGTGAACCGCAAGATCTCGAGCTTCGTGCTGCCGATCGGCTATTCGTTCAACCTCGACGGCTCGATGATGTACTGCACGTTCGCGGTGCTGTTCATCGCGCAGGTGTACGGCATCCATTTGCCGCTGGGCACGCAGATCACGATGCTGCTGATGCTGATGGTCACGTCGAAGGGGATGGCGGGGGTGCCGCGCGCGTCGCTGGTCGTGATCGCGGCCACGCTCAACCAGTTCAACATGCCCGAGGCCGGGTTGCTGCTGATCATGGGCGTCGACATGTTCCTCGACATGGGGCGCTCGGCCACCAACGCCGTCGGCAACTCGATCGCGGCGGCCGTGGTCGCCAAGTGGGAAGGGCAGCTCGACGATCCGCGCGACGACAACGATCCGGACAGCGGACGCGCCATGCAGGTGAAGGTGCCGGAGACGTCGGCATCGGCGTGATGTGCGGCGGTGCAGCAGCGCCACGATAGTGGCGCGTTGCCCGCCTCGCGGCCATCGATGATCGCCGGCCTGGATTCGATACGGATTCAGGCCGGCGATTTTGTGTGGCGCAATGATTTCACCTTGAATGCGGTGGCATTCCCCGATTCCCTGAAACCGGCGCTCGCCGTTTCAATCGGTCGTCGTTGAACATGCGGCGATATTCCCGCAAGCACAAGCCTGATTTTCCCGTTCCCCGATTCAACGCGTAAGTGACCATTCACTGTCGCGCAGTCGCGCTCGCCGTCGGCGCGCAGCGGCGCAACGGGCATTGCCATCGAAGCCGAACCCGTGAAAAGCGCAACGGTACGCGTGATCCGCAATTTTTTTCGATTTATATAACGCTATTCTCGCGCTGCGCATTATCGAACGCGTGCTGCACGTAATACCGACTGCGCCGGATGATTCAGGGGAAGTTTTTACGCATCGCGGTTTTCAAGCCATCCGGCCGGCCCTTCATGTGAATGTGCGCATCATTCAGGAGAGCATCCGTCATGGTCGCCCGACAACGGTTTCAGGCTGCGCTTCTCGCCGCGGCGATCGCCGCGATTACCCCTCCCGTTCACGCAAGCAACACCACCGACTGGCTGGCGAACACGTACGGCACGCTTGCGGCCCACGTGGGCAACGTCGCGCGCGCGATGTGGGTCGCGCCCGAAGGCGTGATCTATACGGCGTCGATGTGGGACGAAGATGAAGGCGGTGTCGCGATCTACCAGAACGGCAAGAGCGCCGGCTCGATCGGCACGCACTCGGAGTTCCAGGGCAGCGCGATCACGGGCAACGCGACCTCGCTGTTCGTCGCGCTGCAGCCCGGCAAGACATACGGCAGCGGCGCGGTGGGGCGCTACAACCGCGCGACGAAGTATCGCGACCGCGTCATCCAGGTCAGCGCGGCGACCAACCAGCCGCGCATCGACGTCGTTACCGGGCTTGCGACGGCCGGCTCGCTGCTCTATGCAAGCGACTTCTACGGAAATCGCGTGCGCGTATTCACCACCGACGGCGTGTGGCAGCGTGACATCAACGTAGCGGGGCCGGGCGCGCTCGCGGTAGATGCCGCGGGCAACGTGTGGGTAGCGCAGAAGAGCGCGGGCTCGATCGTCGGCTTCAGCCCCGCTGGTGCGCTGCTGAACACGATCCGGATGGCGGCCGGATCGCAGCCGTCGGCGCTGGCTTTCGATGCGGCGGCCGGCCAGCTGCTGGTGGGCGACGAAGGCCCCGACCAGAACATCAAGCGCTATACGGTGTCGGGCCGGCCCGCGCTGGCCGGCACGTTCGGCGTGCGCGGCGGCTATCTCGACACGACGACGGGCATCAAGGGGCAGGTCGGTGCGCAGCGCTTCACGCGCATCGTCGGGATCGGCAAGGACACCGGCGGCAATCTCTATGTGCTCAACAATCCGTGGGGCGGCAGCTGGGATCTCGGCCGCAACGGCGCGACCGACATTCATGCGTACAGCAGCACCGGCAGCCTGCGGTGGACGCTGCAGTCGCTGAACTTCGAAGGCATTGCCGCGCCGGATCCGGTCACGGACGGCGCGCTGTTCTACGGCGGCACGCATGTGTACGGCGGCAGCGCGGGCGGCAAGTTCATCGCGAATACGGTCGATCCGTTCACGTATCCGGCCGATCCGCGCATCAACATGAGCGACACGCAGCGCGACGAGCATTTCGGGCTGCTCACGTCGGTGGGCGCGAACCGGATTCTCGTCGCGGCGGGCCAGAACCCGCCGGTCTTCTACTTCTTCCACTTCAATGCCGCGAACGGCTATATCGCGATCCCGGACGGCTCGATCCCGGGCCCCGCGTTCAACACGACGCGGCGCGTGACGAGCGGCTTCAGTATCGACAGCAAGGGCGGCGTGTGGGCCGGCCTCGACAAGACCGGCGCGATCACCCACTACCCGCTGACCGGCTTCGATGCGAGCGGCAAGCCGTCGTGGGGGCCGGGCGTCGCGACGCGCGTGCCCGACAGCATCCAGCCGCTCACGCGCATCGTCTATCTCGCGGACAGCGACACGATGGTGCTCGCGCAGGGCGCCATCGGGAGCAACGACTGGACGTCGATCGGCACGCGCATCGAGGTATATCACGGCTGGAGCGCGGGCAACACGACGAAGCCCGACCCGGTGATCACGCTGCCGCACAGCGGCGCGAAATCGATCGACGCGGTGGGCAACCATCTGTTCGTCGGCTACTGGTTCAGCAGCAGCGGGCCGCTGTGGCCGAACGTCGACGCGTTCAACCTCACCACCGGCAATCTCGACACCACGCTGGTCAACGCGAGCCCCGCGACCGTCGACACCAGCAGCGCGATCGATGCGATGTACAGCATTCGCGCATACCGCCGATCGAACGGCGAGTACGTGGTGATGAAGAACAACGTGAAGGGCAACAGCATTACTGTTTATCGGTGGACGCCCTGACCTTGACGAGGCACGTGCGGCCGCTTCGACCGGCGGCCGCGCCCGCGAAGCAATGACGGCATTCGTCGCGATTTCACGGGGTTTCCATCGCGTTTCCACAGAGTTTCCACACGACGCGTTCGTAATGAGCGGCGTGCGCAACGCGCGCCTCACCGCCCGCCGGGCGGCTGCCCCCAACCACACGACGCGGAAAACCGGTTCCGTGCACAATGACAGCGGCACCGGCAGGCACTGCGCGTGCCCATGACGATGAACCGAACCGACTGAATGGTTGCGCCGGCGCATTGCCGCGCCGGCGAATTTGCACGGCAGCCTCATGCCGCGTTTTTTGAGCCGAAGTGATAAAACAATGAAGATGAAAACGACACCGAATCGCCTGTTGCTGATCGCTGCGCTGGCCGGCGCGTTGAGCGGCCCTGTCCACGCAGAGACGGCGGCGACCGCAGCGACCGTTGCGACGGTCAACGGCACGCCGATCACGCCGGCCGACGTCGATACGTTGCTGCGCGCGTCCGGACAACCCGACTCGCCGCAGATCCGCCAGGCGATCAAGAATCAGCTGATCACGCGCGTGCTGGTTCAGCAGGCCGCGGAGAAGGCGAACTACGGAGACAAGCCGGAGGTCAAGGCGGCGGTGCAGCAGGCGAAAGCGAATGCCGAGGTGCAGCTTTACCTGCGCGACAACGTGAAGCCCGAGCCGGTGACCGACGAGCAGGTGAAGGCGCGCTACGACGAACTCGTGGCCGCGCTCGGCAAGAACGAGTACAAGCCGCGCCTGATCATCGTCCAGGATCCGATGACGGCCGCGACGGTGCTGAGCGAACTGAAGGCGGGCAAGTCGTTCGACGGGCTGGCGCGCCAGTACAGCATGGCGCCGAGCCGCGATGCCGGCGGCGAGCTGCCGTGGTTGAGCTTCAACACGCCGGCGACGGAAGGCAAGACGTCCGGCCTGCCGCTGCCGGTCGCGCAGGCGCTCGAGAAACTGACGGTCGGCGCCGCGACGAAGGATTCGATCCCGGTCGATGGCGTGCGGGCGATCGTGAAGCTGGATGCGAAGCGGCCGACGCAGGTGCCGGGCTTCGCGACCGCGAAGCCGGCGCTTCAGCAGCAACTGCAGGCGGCCGCTGTGGAGAAGGCGAGTGCGCAGATGATCGGCAACTTGCTGAAGGACGCGAAGATCACGCAGTAATGCGGCGGCGTCGAAACGACCGGCATCACGCGCGCCAGATCATGCTCGCGCTCGTTTCGGTTTCCGACTCGCTGCGGAAACCCAGCCGTTCGTAAAGCCGCCGCGCCGGGTTGCCGTGCAGCACGCTGAGCGACACGGGCACGTGCTCGCGTGCCGCATCGGTCAGCAAGGCGTTCAGCACGGCTTCGCCGATGCCCTGGCCCTGGCGCGCGGGGAGGATCTGGATCTGATGCACGTGCCACTCATCGGTGGTGCGTGTCACCTTCAGCAAGCCGATTGCGTCGATTCCGTCGCAGACGATCAGTGCATCGTCGAAGTTCGCGCGGATGCGCCGGTCGTGCGCTGCGTCGTCGGTCGGCGCGCCAACGCGTTGCAGGTGCTCCGTCATCGTGAGCCGGCGGAGCGTCAGCAGGAACGGCAGGTCGGCGGCAGACGCCGGGCGCAGGCGGATTGCGTGTGTCATCGTGTGGACTCGTTCGTTCGGGATGGCCGATGGGAAGGGCGAACCCCGCAGCGAATCATTGCCGATGGCGGGACGCCGGTCAAAGGGCGCAATGCCGAATCCGGCACGCATGCGTGACCGATTATCCGGCGTGCCGGCCGGATGCCTTTTATGCATCGGCGAGATGGGCGATCAGCGTGTCGACCACGGCGCGTTTCAGGCTCACGCGCGCGGAAGGCACTTCGTCTCCACCGGCATGGAAGTACACATCGACAGACGGCAACGGCGGCAGGCTGCCGCGCTCGCCGAGCCGTCGCCGCGCCGGCGGCACACCCACCCTCGTTTTCGGCGTAATGCCCAGTCCGCCCGCGACGCCAGCCCGCAGGTTTTGCGGGCCGTCGAGAAGGCGAACCCTGCCGACAAGCCCGAGGTCAATGCAGGGGGCAGCAGGCGAAAGCGAATGCCACGTGCTGCTTTACCTGCGTGGGGCACGCGAGAGCGGCTCCCGGGCCGTGCGCCCGGTTACCACGCCGCGGGGGCGCCGGCCCGGGCCCGTGCACCGCAGCCGCGGATGCGGCGCGGCGCGGCGCGGCGAGAGCGGCACCCGGCACGGTCGTGACGCAGTGTCGCCCGCAGCCCGCGATCTTTTTCGCGCCTTTCCGGTCACATGCATCACGCATGACGGGCCCGTGGCGGTGGCCGCCGATGCCACCGAGCGGGTATTCCACCGCCCGCCCCGCCCGCATATCATTCGCACATCGCGCCCCTGCCGACCGCAGGCGCAGCACACAGGGATTCTCGATGGACACCAAACGATCGCGGCCGGGCCTCGTCGCCGCGCTGCTCTGGGCGGCGCTGTATCTCGCGACCGGCTACATCTCGCACCAGTTCAACGGCCCCGTCCGGCTGACGGGCTACATCTGGCTGCCGGCCGGCGTGACGGTCGGCGCGTTCATGCTGCGGCCGATGCGCGAATGGCTGACGCTGGCCGGCGCATTCCTGGCCGGGCAGCTTGCGCTGGCCGGCATCGAACACGGCAACCTGGTCAACGCGGTGCTGTTCACGGTCGACGAGGTCGGTGCGGCCGCGCTCGCCGTGTGGCTCGTCCAGCGCGTGCGCTTCTCGCTCGAAGGGCTGTATTTCCTGCGCTCGGTGATCCTCGCCGGCTTGATCGCGGGCGTGGCCGGCGCGATCGGCGGCGCGGCGTGGTACACGGTGGTCAAGGGTGCGCCGTTCTTCGACGTGTGGTCGGTGTGGGCCGCGTCCGATTTCGTCGGCGTGCTGCTGGTCACGCCGGTACTCGCGTCATGGTCGCGCTTTCGCGCGCACCGCTCGGGCGACCACGAGCGCTTCGACCTCGTGCTCGGCCTGGTCTCGTTCGTGCTGCTCGCAATCGTCGCGCTCGTGATCTTCGACGGCAACACGCCGCAGAAATTCGGCACGGGCGCCGGCTTCGCGCTCACGTATATCCCGCTGTTCCTGACTGTCGCGGTGACGCTGCTGCTCGGCGGCCGCGCGGGCTCGTCGTCCGTGCTGGTGCTCGCGCTGATCGTGATCGCGCAGACTGCGCAGGGCGACGGCCCGTTCGCGTCGCTTCACGAGCACTACGGCAGTGCGCTGCTCGAGGCGCAGCTCTACCTGGCGGTCGCGTCGCTGCTGGTGCTGACGGTGAGCACGCTGAAGACGACGCGCGAACGCGTGCACGAGCATGCGGCGGTCCTGCAGAACAACATGGAGCTCGCGCTCGCGAGCGCCGGCCAGATCGCGTACGTGCTCGATCCGGAATCGGGGCGGATCGAGTGGAGCGGCGACGTCGAGCGCGTGTTCGGCGTTGGCGTTGATGCTTCGCAGATCGCAAGCGTGCCGCTCGTGCTCGAACGCGTGCAGCCGGGCGACCGCGATGCGCTGCGCGACTACTGGGATGCGGAGATCGCGGGCGAGGATCGCGCGTCGCTGTCGCTGCGTATCGTGCAGCGCGACGGCGGCACGCAGACGATCACCGATCACGGCGCGCCGTTGCTCGATTCGAATGTCGACGTGACGGTGGTGGCGGGCGTCTGGCAGATCGAGCGCGTGTGGCCGGCGGACGAATGAGCGGAGACGCGTCATGACGGGCCGCACGGGCGTCCTGCTGATTCACGGGCTCGGCGGCACGCAATACGATCTCGGTTCGCTGCACAAGGCGATGCGTCGCGCGGGCGGCGCGACGCACATGATCACGCTGCCGGGGCACGGCACGCGCCCCGAGGATCTGGTCGGTGTGCGCGCGGAGGCGTGGCTCGATGCGGTAACCGAGCAGTATCGCGCGCTGGAAAGCGAGTACGACACGCTGCATGTCGCGGGCATGTGCATGGGTGCGCTGGTCGCGCTGCTGCTGTGCCATCGCGTGCAGCATGCACGCGGCCGGCTTGCGCTGCTGGCCACGCCGGTGTTCATCGACGGCTGGTCGACGCCGTGGTACCGGGCGTTGCGGCATGTGCTGTACCGCGTGCCCGGTGTGGCGGAACGGATGCGCGTCGAGGAAGGCGATCCGTTCGGCATCAAGAACGCGACGATCCGCGCGATCGTGAAGAAGAAGTTCGAGCGCGAGGACAGTTTCCACTATGCGTGGGTGCCGCTCGCATGCGTGCGCCAGGTCGACCGGATGCGTGACTGGGCACTCGACGCCGCAGCGGGCACGCCGTGCCCGACGCTCGTGCTGCATGCGCGCGAGGACGAACTGACGAGCCTGCGCTCGGCCGATTTCCTGCTCGCGAAGATGCCCGACGCGCGCGGGATCGTGCTGGAGAACAGCTACCACATGATCTGCGCGGACAACGATCGCGACGACGTCGCGCGCCACGTGCTCGAATTCTTCGGGTTCGATCCGGTGCATGCGGTCAGCCCGGCGATGGCGCGCAGGATGGGGCGGCTGGAATCCTGACGGCGGCTCACGCCACTTCCGGCCGGCGCGCGAGCCGCTCGCGAATCTCGGGCGACGCAAGACAAGTGGCCACGGCTTCGTAGCCGGGCGCACCGGGGTAAGGCGCCACGCGCGAAGGCGGGCTGTGATTGGCCGGGCACAGCAGAATGGTTTCGTCGGGGCCGACCGCGGTCAGATCGAGGATCGCCGACGAACGCGTCAGCAGGAACAGCGGCCGCATGCCGGCGGCGGCGCGTTCGCGCAGATGGGCAATCAGGGCCAGTTGCGTGGGCCGGTCGAGATCCTGTTCGATCATGTCGACGACCAGCGCGCGCGGGCCTTCGGCTTCGAGACTGGCCAGCAGCGCGGTCAGTGCCGCCGATGGCGTCGCGCCTCGGTCGGCGAGCAATGTCGATGCACGCTCGACGCGCGACTTCAGCGCCGGATCGATGCGCAGCACGTCGCGTGCCGCCGCACCGTCGTTTTCCAGCCGGTCGAGGCCGACGAACACGGCATCGGGCAGCGCATCGGCGAGCCGCAGCGCCAGCCGCGTCTTGCCGCTGCCCAGCGAGCCGATGATGTAGTTCAACGGCCGGATATCGCGGCACTCGAACCACTCGCCGCCCCACGGCCACGGCAGGCTGAATGCCACGCCGGCGCCGCTGTCGTCGACGAGCCGGGTCAGTTCGCCATCGGCCGGCATCCGCCCGCGCGCAAGACCGGCGCGGATCGCGCGCACCCGGTCGGCCTTGCGCACGAGATCCTGGATGCCGTGATCGAGCGCCGCTTCGTGCGCGGCCAGCGCGTCGTCCAGGCTGCGCGCGTCACCGTCGAGCACGCTCGCGACCTGCGCGAGACCAAGGCCGAGCGCCCGCAGCGCCGCGATGTCGGCAGCGCGTGCAAGATCTTCGGGACGATACGCGCGGTAGCCGGCCGGCGTGCGTTCCGGCGTGACGAGGCCGTGCCGCTCGTACAGCCGCAGCGCCTTGATCGATACGCCGAGCCGCGCGGCGGCGGCCGATGCGTTCAAACGGGGCGTGGACGTGCCCATCCGTCACCTCTCTCTGCTGTCGATTCGTTGCGCCCAGCATAAAGGCGATCCCAAGGGCCGGGTCAAGCGCGATCGCGCGCGAATCGACGAAGACGCGGCCGCGCCGCGCATCAGTCGGCCGACGCGAACTCGTCGCGCAGCGCGCGATACAGCCGCAGGTAGCGTGCGAGCCGGCCGGCCAGCAGAGCGGCCATGGCGGAATCGGGCGCGTCCGTCGCCTCACTTGCAGCGCGGAAGTTGTTTCCTCGAACGTTGCCGTTTCGCCTGCCGATGATCACGGGTGTCGGGTTGTCCGGTATTCGGATCGCCTTCACTCGTCGCCTCGGCGCGTGGGTCGGTCGGGCGATCCCCGTCGTGGGCGAAGTGTTCCTGGCGCGCGACGCCTACCTGATCATGCGCAACACCGTGTCGACCTGCAACCGAATCGTAAAGCCCGAGGACCGGGTGCTCTGAACCATGAAAGACGATACCCGGGAACGCCTGGAAGCCTTCACACGCGAAGAACTCGGTCGGCCGCTGCTCGGAGGCAAGCTGAACCTGCAGCCGGAATCCCGACTTGAGCAGGATCTCGGCGTCACGGGCCTCGATGGGGTGGAGTTCATCGAAAGGTGGGCAGAGACATTCGGCGTCGACGCCCAGGGATTCCCGTACCGGCGCTATATTGGCCCCGAAGGTCAGGAACTGCTGTCGTCACTTATCGGGCTGTTCGTCAAGCGCCTCCGGCACCCGGAGCGGCGGCCACTGACCTTGGGGATGCTGGCCGAGGCAATGCGACGCGGGAAGTGGGACACGGACGCGATCGAGGCTGATGCGGGGCAGTGATCGTATATGGCTGGGCCGGTCGACGTGCTGACCGGCCTTTTTCACTGGCGGAAACACAATGACGCCACGAGAAATTTCTCTACTTACCTATTTATCGCGCGCGGCCTGATTCGCGCGCCGGCCCGTGTGGCGTGTCGAGCGCGATCCGGTACACCCGCAGCGCGTTGTCATGCCAGATCGCGCGGCGCTCGACGTCGTCGAGGTCGGCCATCGCACAGGCGAACGTACGCAGCAGCGCGGGATACGACACGCGCAGGCCGGCCACCGGAAAGTTGCTGGCGAACAGGCAGCGCTGCGCGCCGAATATCGCGATCGTGTCGCGGATGATTCGTGCATTGTCCGCCTCGCTCCACACCGCATCGCGCAGGCCGAGTTCGGAAATCTTCACGACCACGCGCGGCAACGCGGCAAGCGCCTCCATGCCGCGCCGCCAGCGCGCGAGCCCCGCATCCGAGCGATCCCACGGGAGCCCCGCATGTTCGAGCACGACGTCGACATCAGGGGCATCGGCCAGCAGCGCGGCCGCCTCCTCGAGATGCCAGAACGGCACGCGCAGATCCCAGCACAGGCCATGCGCGGCAAGGCGTTGCAGCGCGGCCGGCCAGCGCGGATCGCGCAGCGTGCCCGGCCCGTCGATCGACGCGTCCGGCGCGGCCGAGGTGCGCGGCTTGAAGCGCACGCCGCGCACGCGCGGCCATGCGGCCTGCTCGGCGAGCCGTTCATCCGCATCGCTGGCGAGCAGGTCGACCCATGCGACGACCGCCGACGGCAACCCATGCGACTCCGCGACTTCATGCAGCCAGCGCGTTTCCGCCAGCGCCTCGTCGCGCGCGCGTTCGGCCTCGACGTGCACGCTGGCGACGATCGGCGCACCTTGCGCCGCGTGCCGAAGCTCGCCCACCCCGAAATCGCGGCACAGCGCCGCGTAGTCGCCGAACATGAAGCGCGCCGGATCGTACTGTTCCTGCAGCCACGGATAGTGCGCGCCTGCATCGAGCCGCCACAGGTGGTGATGCGCATCGACGAGCGCATCCGGCATGCCGTCGGGCGGCGATGCGTCGCGCATGTCAGCGCGCTCCGGCGAGCACGTACGACGCATCGGGCTCGCGCAGCGTCGCCAACGCGCCGACGAACTGCCAGGTATCGAGATCGAGCTCGCGCACGTAGTCGTCCTGGAACGACACGTACGCGACGCGCCGCGACGGATGGAACGACAGCGCGGTCGGGTTCGCGGGCAGCGCGATGCGTTCGATCTCCTCGAGCTGGCGCGCATCGAACACGGAGATCGACCGCTCGCCCGAATTGGTCAGCAGCAGCAGGTCGCGGCCGTCCGGTGCGCTCGTGCGGTAGATGCGGTTCGGATCGCTGCGCGTCTTCACGCGGCGGCCGCAGGTCATCGTGTCGGTATCGATCTCGACCAGCGTATCGTCGCCGCGATTCGCGACGAACAGCGTGCGCTCGTCGCTCGACAGCGCATTGCCTTCGGGGCGCGGGCCGGGCATCACCGCACGCGGCGCGACCGTCGCATCGCGCGGATGGAACTGCGTGACCGTATTCGACAGCAGATGCACGCCGTATGCGCGGCTCGCGTCGCGCGTGAGCGTGACGAGGTGCGTCTTCACGCCGCCGGACGGCACGGCCATGTTCGGCACGGGCTGCCTCGTCGGCTCGTCGAACACGAGCAGCATGTCGTGCGCCTCGCTCATCGCGTACAGCCGGCCGTCGCGGTCGCTTGCCATCCCGTGCGGCCGGTAGTACGGCCACAGGTCGAGCATGCGCGTGTGCGTGCGTTCGACGAGATCGATCTCGGCGATCCGGTGATCGCCTTCATGGCCGCGCGACCATGCGGTCTCGATGCCGAAGATGCCGACGTACGCAAAGCGCTCGTTCACGTCGACGGTGAACTCGTGCGGGAAGTTCGGCAGCACGACGTGCTTGAGCGCGGCTTTCGTGTCGAGGTCGTAGAAGCTGAAGGTGTGGGCGCATTTCTGCACCAGCAACAGGATGTCGTTCATGGTGGTGTCTCCGTCAATTCGTCAGCAAGCCTGCGGTTTCGTGGATCCGGACTCAGTCCTCGCAGCGTTGCGGCAGCGTCAGCGCGAGCAGGCCGGCCACCGCGAGCGTGATCGCGAGGCTGTACACGCCGGCCGCTGCGCTCACGTGCTGGGTCAGCACGCCGACCGCGTACGGGCCGCAGAAGCCGCCGAGATTGCCGAGCGCGTTGATCAGGCCGCGCGCGCTGCCGGCCGTCTCGACGCTGCAGAGCTTCGGCGGAATCGCCCAGAACACGCCGGCGGCCGCCTGCAGGAAGAAGCCGCAGCCGATCAGGAACGCGAACGACACGGCCATCGACGCATGCGTGAGCACCGACAGCGCCAGGCACGCGGCGAAGCCGACCAGCGGGAGCAGCACGAACAGGCGGCGCTTGCCGGTTCGGTCGGACAAATACGACGTGACGAACATCCCGATCACCATCGCGACATACGGCAGCATCGCGAGCAGGCCGATCTTTCCCATCCCGCCGTGCGTGAGGTTTTTCAGCAGGGTCGGCAACCACATCGTATAGCCGTAGATGCCGACCTGATAGCAGAAGTTGATCGCGATCAGCAGCCAGATCGTCGGGTTGCGCAGCATCTCGCCGAACGACGCGGCGGCCGGTGTGCCAGCCGCACGCTTGCGTTCCTGCTCGTCGCGCAGTGCGTCGAGGATGTAGACCTTCTCGCGCGGCGACACCCAGCGCGCGGTCTCCGGGCCGTCGTCGGCGAACAGCAGCCACACGACGAGGCACAGCAGCGACAGCGCGCCCGCGCTGAAGAACAGGTGATGCCAGTCGTACGCGGCGAGGATGAAGCCGGACAACGGCGCGGTGATCATGCCGGCGAGCGGCACGAACATGATGACCATCGCATTCGCGCGGCCGCGTTCGCGGTCGGGAAACCAGTGGCTGACCATCGTCAGCACGACGGGCAGCATCCCGCCCTCGGCCACGCCGAGCAGGAAGCGCAGCGTCAGCAGTTGCCAGGTATGCGTGACGAGGCCGGTCAGCACCGACAGCACGGCCCAGCTCACGAGCGACCACGCGATGAAGGTCTTGCCGCTGCCGAGCGCCGCGCGCCGGCCGCCGGGAATCTGCAGGAACAGGTAGCCGAAGAAGAAGATGCCGCCGGCGAGCCCGGCCATCGTCGCGTCCATGCCGAGATCGGCGTTCATCCCGCCGGGCATCGCGAACGCGATGTTCACGCGGTCCATGTAGGAAATGATGCAGGCGAGCAGCAGCGGCGGAATCACGCGCAGCCAGCGGCGGCGCGGAATGGCTTCGCCGGCTTCGTATGCCGGGGTGGCCGGGTTCAACAGGGTCATGGTGTCTCCGATCTTGGTGATGGGCGGCGGCGGTCTTCTGATGAACCGCTGTCACGCCGTGACGCGCCGGTGTCGCACCGGCCGCCGATGCGCAACGCTCTGCGGCGTTGCACGTGTGAACCGATGGCTAGCGCCCCCAGCGCAGCACGAGCGGATCGAGCCGCCGCGCCGCATCGAGCAAACCGGCGCGCACCTGCGGATGCAGCTCGGGCCACGGCGAGCGCGGCTGGTCGCACGCGATCACGCCGCCTTCGCGCATCAGCGCCTTCGCGGTCAGGAAACCCGACTGGCGGTTCTCGTAGTTGATCAGCGGCAGCCAGCGCGCGTACTGCTCGGCCGCTTCGTCGCGGCGGCCGGCGAAATACGCGTCGGTGATCCGGCGAATCCCGTCCGGATAGCCGCCGCCCGTCATCGCGCCGGTCGCGCCGGCATCGAGATCGGCGAGCAGCGTGATGCCTTCCTCGCCGTCCCACGGCCCCTCGATCGCGTCGCCGCCGAGCGCGATCAGCTCGCGCAGCTTCGACGCGGCGCCGGCCGTCTCGATCTTGAAGTACGACACCGCGTCGATTTCGCGGGCGAGCGCGGCGAGAAGCGGCGCTGGCAGCGCGACGCCGCTCGCGGGCGCGTCCTGGATCATCAGCGGAATGTCGAGGCCGTCGGCGGCTTCGCGGAAGAACGCGCGCACCTGCGCTTCGGGCACGCGGAACGTCGCGCCGTGGTACGGCGGCATCACCATCACCATTGCTGCGCCGAGCGCCTGTGCGCGCCGGTTGCGTTCCGCGCAGATCCGCGCGCTGAAGTGCGACGTCGTGACGATCACCGGCACGCGGCCCGCGACGTGCTCGAGCGTGGCGCGCGTGATCAGGTCGCGTTCGTCGTCGCCGAGCGCGAATTGCTCGGAGTAGTTCGCGTGGATGCAGAGGCCCTGCGAGCCGGCGTCGATCATGAACTCGAGGCAGCGGCGCTGGCCGTCGAGATCGAGCGCGCCGGTTGCGTCGAAGATCGTCGGCGCGACCGGAAAGACGCCCTGGTAGCGTGCGTTCATGGCTGGCCTCACTCGACGATGTCGAACTGGTCGAGGAATTCGGTCTTCAGCGTGAGGCCGAGGCCCGGCACGTCGTCGCGCAGTTGCACGAAGCCGTTCTCGGCCACCGGCTCGCCGTCGAAGATGTAGTAGAACAGCTCGTTGCCGACCTCGACGTCGAACATCGGGAAGTACTCGCTCATCGGCGATGCGAGCGTGCTCATCGTCAAGTGGTAGTTGTGCATCTGGCCCGCGTGCGGAATCACCGGCACGCTGTACGCCTCGCACAGCGCGTTGATCTTGTGCGCCATCGTGATCCCGCCGACCCGGTTCGTGTCGTACTGGACGACCGACACCGCCTTGCGATCCAGCAGTTGCTTGAAACCGTACAGCGAGAACTCGTGCTCGCCGCCGGAGATCGGAATGCGCGTCAGCTGGTTCAGCTCCGCGTAGCCGTCGATGTCGTCGGCGATCACCGGCTCCTCGAGCCAGCGCGGCTGGTATTTCTCGAGCTTCGGCAGGATGCGCTTCGCGTACTCGAGGTTCCAGCCCATGTAGCACTCGAGCATCAGGTCGTTGTCGTAGCCGATCACCTCGCGGATCGCCGCGACCGACTTCAGGTTCTCGGCCACGCCTTGCTGCCCGTGCGCGGGCCCGTAGCCGAAACGCATCTTGAACGCGCGGAAGCCTTCCTTCAGGTAGCGCTGCGCCTCGTCCTGCATTTCCTTCAGGTCGGTGCGGTAGAGCTTCGAGTAGTAGCAGGGGATCTTTTCCTTGGTGCGGCCGCCGAGCAGCTTGAACACGGGCTTGCCGACGCTCTTGCCGAGGATGTCCCAGATCGCGATGTCGACCGCCGAGATCGCCGCCATGCCGATGCCCTTGCGGCCCCACGCATGGGTTGCGCGATACATCCGCTGGTTCAGGTATTCGTAGTCCCACGGATCCTGGCCGATCACGAGCGGCGCGAGGTACTGGTCGATGATCACCTTCGCGACATGCGGCGCGAGCGCGACATTGCCGAGGCCGACGATGCCGTCGTCGGTCTCGACTTCGACAACCGTCCACGAATGGAAGCGGAACGTGCTCATCGTTTCCTGCGGCGCATACAGCAGGTCCATCGCGTTCGAGCAGAAGTTGCCCTGGGGCGGCACGGTCTTGCCTTTCCACTGGAATACGCGGGCGCGTACGGAACGGATCTTCATGATGGTGTCTCCGGTAATCGATGTTGTCGTGTGTGGAAGGCGTGCGAACGTCACGCAGAAACGGCGGAAGTGCGGCGCGCGGCGCCCATCCGGCATGCGATCTGCAGCGCCTGCCAGGTGGCGCCGACGTCGGCCGTGCCGCGGCCCGCGATGTCGTATGCGGTGCCGTGCGCGGGCGTCGTGATCGGCACGGGTAGCCCGCCCTGCACGGTCACGCCGCGCGAGAAGCCGAGCAGCTTGATCGCGATCTGCCCCTGGTCGTGGTACATCGTGACGATCGCCTGGTAGTCGCCGGCCTGCGCCTTCAGGAAGATCGTGTCGGCGGGGAACGGGCCGTGGAACGGCGCGTCGGTCGGCCAGTCGCGCGACTGCAGCTTGCGCACGGCCGGCTCGATGATGTCGACTTCCTCGCGGCCGCAGCTGCCGCCGTCGCCGCCGTGCGGGTTGAACGCGGCGATCGCCACCTTCGGCGCGGCGACACCGTTCGCGAGCAGCGACCGGTAGATCAGTTCGGAGGCCTGTTCGATCCGCTCGATGCTCAGGTAGCCCGGCGCATCCTTCAGCGGAATGTGCGACGAGATGCGCGCGGTCCACAGCTCGCCGAGCGTGTTGAATTCGCAGAAGTAGCCGGTCACGCCGAGCGCTTCGGCGAAGTGGTGCAGTTCGTCCTCGTGCTTCAGCCCGCCGAGCTTCATCGCGTACTTGTTCAGCGGCGCGAAGCAGATCGCGTCGATGTCGCCGGCGAGCGCCGCGTCGACGCACAGGTCGAGCACGGTCAGCGTCGAACGGCCGCCGGCCGCGCCGGGCTGCCCGACCGTGACGTCGGCCGGATCGATCGTGTCGATGGCGACGAACGCGGCGCGCGCGGTCGACGGCCGGCCGCGCGCGGCGGCGAGCGATGCGACGGGTTCGACGTCGACCGTCACGCCGGCGACGCGCTGGCCGGCTTCCCACAGCCAGCGATCGCCGATCAGCACGAGATTCGCGCGGGAAGTTGCGTCGGGGCGCGCGAGCAGTTTCGCGATCAGTTCGGCGCCGATGCCGGCGGGGTCGCCGAGCGTCAGCGCGACGACGGGCAGGGCGGCGGTGGACGAGGGGGCGTGCATGCGGTGTCTCCGGTGGCGGCGCGTGGCCGTTTGTCTATGGGGTTCATGCTAGGTAGACGGAATGAGTCGGTAAATTGAAAACTCTTGATGAATCGATAACCTGGAGTAATCAGAGATGGGCTCGATCGACCGACGAGACTCGACCCCGCAGTTGCTGAACCGGCTGCGCATGCGGCAGATCGCGCTGCTGCTGGCCGTGGACGAGTGTTCGACGCTGCGCGCGGCGGCCGAGCAGATGGGCCTCACGCAGCCGGCGGCGACGAAGATGCTGGCCGAACTGGAGAGCGCGCTCGGCCAGCGGCTGTTCGATCGCGTCGGGCGCGGGCTCGTGCTGAACCCGGCCGGCGAGCGCGTGCTCGGCTATTTCCGCGGTATCCGCGGCAGCATGGAGGCGCTGAATCGCGAGCTCGGCGAACTGCAGCTCGGCAGCGCGGGGCGGCTGGCGATCGGCAGCATCATGGCGGCGTCGCCGGGGCGGCTCACCGAGGCGCTGGTGCAGTTGAAGGCGCGTTACCCGCTGCTGGCGATCGATATCGCGGTGGATACGAGCGACCGGCTGATGCCGCAGCTGCGCGAAGGCGTGCTCGAAGTGGTGATCGGTCGCCACGTCGGAACCGATTGCGACTTCCGCGTGGTCGCCGACGAGGCGCTCGCGATCATCGCGGGCCGCGACCATCCGCTCGCGGGCGCGGGGCCGGTGGCATTCGATGCGCTGCTCGATTACGCGTGGATCCTGCAGCCGGCCGGCAGCCCGGCGCGTGAGGTCGTCGAGCGCGAGTTCAGCGCCCGGCACCAGCCGATGCCGCGCGGGCTGGTCGAAACGGGGTCGATCCTGACCACGATGAACCTCGTCGACCGTTCGCCGATGCTCGGCGTGATTCCGCTGACGGTGGCGCAGCGCAATGCGGAGCACGGGCTCGTCGCGATCATCGACTACACGCTCGAACAGAAGCTGCCGTCGTACGGCAGCCTCGTGCGGCGCGACCGGCCGCTCAGCATTCCCGCGCAGCAGTTTCTCGCGCTGTTTCACCGCGAAGGAGCCGGAGATGACGGCGGCGCTTAATGGGGCGGTTTGCCAGCCGAGGCGGCCGAGCCAGCCGCGCCAACCGCGCTGGCCGAATCAGCCGCGCCAGCCGCGCCAGCCGAGTCAACCACGCCGGCCGAACCAGCCGAGCAGGCCGGGCCAGCCGGGCCAGCCGAGTCAACCGAGTCAACCGAGTCAACCGAGTCAACCGAGTCAACCGAGTCAACCGAGTCAACCGAGTCAACCGAGTCAACCGAGTCAACCGAGTCAACCGAGTCAACCGAGTCAACCGAGTCAACCGAGTCAGCCGAGTCAACCGAGCCGGCCAAGTCAGCCAAGTCAGCCAAGTCAGCCGAACCAGCCGAACCAGCCGAACCAGCCGAGCCGGTCATGCACCACCGTCGCGGAACGCGGCGAAGCGTGATGGCGGCGCCGGAGAGACGGTTGACGCAGGCGAACCCTGAGCGAACCGCTTCAGTGTGCCGACGGCGCGGCGGGCGCGTCGGCGAGCGCCGGCATCGATTCCGCCAGCGTGCGTTCCGGGCGAATCCGCAGCGCGGCGACGATGCCGATCAGCAGCATCGCGACCGAGCCGATGAATGGCACGGTCCAGCTGCCCGTGCGATCGACGAGAAAGCCGAACAGGATCGGCGACAGGATCCCCGAGATCGCGGAACCGGCGTTCATCATCCCGCTCGCGATGCCGGCGTGGGTCGGCGCGATGTCGCTCGGCACGGCCCAGATCGGCCCGATCGTCAGTTCGAGGCACAGGAACGACCCCGACAGGCACAGCGCGACGCCGGCCGTCGAGTGCACGGCCGCGAGCGGCAGCAGGCACACGAGCGCGCCGGCGAAGCTCGCGACGATCACGCTCTGGCGCGACAGCGCGAGGTTGCCGGTCTTCCGGTAGATCCGGTCGCACAGCCAGCCGCCGAGCGTGTCGCCGACCACGCCCGCGAAGAACACGCCGGACGCGAACAATGCGGTCGACTTCAGGTTCAGGCCCTGGCCGTTCAGGAAGAACGTCGGCAGCCATGTGAAGAACAGCCAAGCAGTCCAGCCGTAGCAGAAGTAGACGAAGATGGTCGGCGCCATCCGGCGGAACAGCGGCCCCCACGGCGTCGGGCCGGCGGGCGGCGCGGGGCGGGCGGCGCGTGTGCGGCCGTGGCCGGCGTCGTCGCCGAGCGGATGTTCGCGGAAGCCGACGATCCACCACGCGAGCCACACCAGCGTGACCGCGCCGATCACGAAGAACGCCGCGCGCCACGACAGCCAGGTCATCAGCGCGGCGACGATCGGCGGCGTGACCGCGTTGCCGAGCCGCGAGAACGAATGCGTGAAGCCCTGCACGACGCCGCGCCGCTCGCGCGGGAACCAGTGGGTGATCGCGCGGGCCTGGGCGGGCAGCGTCGCGCCTTCGCCGATGCCGAGCAGCAGGCGCGCGGCGAACAGCAGCCCGAGGCTGTGCACGAGCCCGGTGGCGAAGGTCGACACGACCCAGATCAGCCCGCAGCCGATCAGCGTGATGCGCGCGCCGAACCGGTCGGCGATCCAGCCGCCGCCGATCTGGCAGATTGCATACGAATACGCGAACGCGGAGAATGCGACGCCAAGTTCGGTGTTCGACAAGCCGAGCTCGGCCTTGATCGCGCCGGCCGCGGTCGCGAGGTTGACGCGGTCGACGTACAGGATGAACGAAAGCGCGCACAGCAGCCACAGCGTGTGGCGCCGTTGACGGTGGTCGTTAGGCATGTGTCTCACTCCATTCTCGTGCGCGGCGTGGCAATGACGCCGCGTTCACTGGCCGGGCCAGCATCGCGCGGCGGCGGAGACACTGTCTAATGAATCTTTGGGATCAATCGATAACCCCAGGTATTCATTCCGGTTTCAGCCGCATCGGCCGTACCCGACGCAACGGAGCACCACAGGTGAAGAATTGACCGACGACGAAGAACTCTCACTCCGCCGCGAGAGCCGTTTCTGGGAGTGGCCACCGGTGAAATGGTGGATCCGCGGGCACGGCCGCGACGGCTATTCGTTCCGCCTGCTGCTGTGGCCGCCGGTGATCGTGTTCGTGCTCGAATTCGTCTGCATGATTTTCGATGCGCTGTACACGAGCATCGGCATCAGCGCCGTCGCGACGCTGTTCCTCGGCTTTGCCGGGTACCACGGCGCGCAGCGCGAGTGGCTGGTGCCCGCCGCGACCACGCGCGCGCTCGTGAAGGCACGCATGAAGAAGGCGGCCGAGCGGTTCTCGTCGCTCGGCGTGGGGGCGACTGTCCTGGCGATCTTCGTCGCCGCGACGTCGCTGTCGCTCGTGATGTCGGGTCAGCCGGTGCTCGACACCGCCTCGAAGGACGCGGTGTCGATCTTCATCGCGCTGGTGTTCCTGCCGGTGTACGTGTCCGGCGCGGTGCGCAAGCTGGCGATCGCGCGGATCGAGGAGCTGGAAGCGCTGCGCAACGCGACCGTCGGCACCCGCCTGAAATTCGACCGGGCCGGTGCGGTGCGCGCGGTCGTCGTGCAGGGCGCGGCCGGGAAAGGGACGGTGTCCGTGCTGGAGTACACGGTGCTCGGGTTCAACCCGCCGCTCGAACAGGTCGGGCGCGAACCGCGCGCGTGACGGCACGACGGCGCAACGGCACGACGGCACGGGCGCAACTGCAGGCGGCGTATTAAGCCGGAAAGCGTTCGTTCTCGGGTGCCGGCACGAGGTTCTCGGGCCACTGCAATTCGAATCGCGTACCGCCCGCGCCGGTCGGCACGCAGACGGCTTCGCCATGATGTGCATGCGCGATTGCAGCGACGACCGCGAGCCCGAGGCCGCTGCCACCGGGCTGCGATTCGTCGGCGCGCCGGAATGCTTTGAACACGTGCGGTGCGAAATCGGCCGGGATGCCGGGGCCGTCGTCTTCCACGCGCAGCCGGCACATGCCCTGTTCGACGCATGTCTGGATCCGGATCGTGCCGGGTACCGCATGGCGGCGCGCGTTTTCCAGCAACGCGAGCAGTGCCTGACGGATGCGCACCGGGTCGCAGCGCATGGGCCGCGGGTCGAGATCGAGCACCGGATGCTGGCCGGCGCCATGCATTGCATGGGCGAATACGTCGACCATGGCGCGCACCTCGGCGGCGAGATCGGTGTCGCGGATCTCGATGCTCAGGTGGCCGCTATCCGCGAGGCTGACCACGCGCAGATCCTCGATCAGCCGCGTCAGCCCTTCGACCTGCGTGAGCAGGCTGCGGAACTGTGCTTCGTCGGGTTTGAACACGCCTTCGGCGAGCCCCTGCAGGCGCCCGCGCAGCACGGTGACGGGCGTGCGCAGCTCGTGCGCGATCGCGGCGTTCCAGATCGTCTGCTC
The DNA here is from genome assembly GCF_002099195.1 of Burkholderia puraquae. Classification (GTDB taxonomy): domain Bacteria; phylum Pseudomonadota; class Gammaproteobacteria; order Burkholderiales; family Burkholderiaceae; genus Burkholderia; species Burkholderia puraquae. The sequence continues at coordinate 371,637 of NZ_NBYX01000002.1, forward strand.
GTTGGTCACGCGCTGCAGCTCGTCGGCGAGCGCGTTGAAGTGGTCGGCGAGCAGCGCGGCTTCGTGCAGCGACCGGTCGCCTGCAACGGCGCGTGCGCCGAGATCGCCGCGCGCGACGCGGCGAATGCTGTCCGTGACCGAATTGAGCGGCACGAGGATGCGGCGCGCGAGATTGACGGCGACCGCGACCGACAGCACGAGGCCAACCGACGTGGTTGCGATCAGCCACAGCCATTCCGGCGCGGTCGGCAGCCAGTTCTTCGTGTCGAAATGCGCGGGCCAGTAGTTGAACGCGACGTAGTAGAAGACGATGGCGGTGAGCACCATCAGCAGCGTCACGCCGAACACCATCCCGGCCATCGTCAGCGCGATCTGCCGGCTCAGGCCATCGAGCTTCACGCTCAGCTCCAGAGCTTGTAGCCGACGCCGCGCACGCTGACGGGTACGCCCGGCATGCCGAGATCGTCCAGCTTCTTGCGCAGCTTGCTGACGTGGCTGTCCACCGTGCGTTCCAGCGCGTCGCCTTCCGGCAGGCAGGTGGCCATCAGCTCGGCGCGGCTGAACACGCGCCGCGGCGCGCGCGCAAGCTGCGCGAGCAGCTTGAACTCGGTGAGCGTCAGCACGAGCGTGTGCCGCTCGCTGCCCACTTCGAGCGTGGCTTCGTGGTGTTCGAGATCGATCTCGAACGGCGCGACCCGCAGCACGCGCTGTTCTTCCTGGCGGGCGCCGGCCATCGAACGGCGCAGCACCGCCTGCGCGCGCGCGACGACTTCGGCGGGATTGAACGGCTTCACCACGTAGTCGTCGGCGCCGATGCGCAGGCCGGTGAGCTTGTCGATGTCCTGGTCGAGCGCGGTCAGCATGATCACGGGCGTGTCGCCGCGATGACGGATTTCGGCGAGCACCTTCCAGCCGTCGACGTGCGGCATCTGCACGTCGAGCAGCACGAGGTCGGGCTTCAGTTGCAGGTGCAGTTCCAGTGCGCGGCGGCCGTCGGCGGCGTGCACGGTGCGCAGGCCGCCGCGCGCGAGATAGGCGGTCAGGATCTCGGCGATCTCGGGTTCGTCCTCGGCGATGAGGACGAGCGCCTGGGCGTCCTGGCCGGCGCTGGAAGGGGGCGGGAGATCAGGCAGGGCCATTCGTGTGCGTCCATCGGGGTTTCCATCGAGTCGCCATACTACCGCATGGGAAACGCCGTCGAGCAGAGGTGGGGCGGCGGTCATCGCGTGTCGAGCGCGGTGGGCAGCGGCGGGTGCGGAGGCTGGGTGCAAGCGGGCTGCGGTGTGGCCCGAAAGCGTAACGCCTGAGGAATGCCGTTCGCCCTAAAATCGGCTTTCCTGTCTCCAGCGGCCATCTAATGCTGATGCTCACCCTTCACCCGCTTTCCGGCGAGTCGGCCAGCGACCGTGCCGACGTCTGGCGTGTCTTCACCGAAGCGCCTTCGTACGCGCAAACCGTCGAAGGCCGTTTGCCGACCGAGGAAGACGTCGACGATTTTTTCGACGGCAAGCCTGCCGCCAAGGCGGCGGCCGACAAATCGGTGTTCGGGTTGTGCGTCGACCAGCACATGATCGGCTGCGCGGATGTCATCCGGGCCTATCCGGACGACGACTGCCTTTGGATCGGTCTGCTGTTGCTCTCGGAAGCGCATCAGCGGCGCGGTTACGGCAAGGCCGCGTTGGGGCTGCTCCTCGACATGGGGAGGAAATGGGGCTACCGCGTCGCGCAACTGGCCGTCATTTCGACCAATCCTCGAGCCCAGGCCTTCTGGCAGCGCGAAGGCTTCGACGAGATTCGTCGCACGGTGAATCCGAGGTTTTCCGGCGACGTGATCGTCATGCAGCGCACGATCCGGTAGCACACCGCTTCCCGATCCGTAGAAACGGAAGCCGCCGCAACGCACCTATGAATAGTCGAAATACTTCGCGACCCCGTGCCTGTCGCCATCGAAATCGATGGTGGGACAGGTGCCGATCTCGGGGCGCCCGCCCCAGGTGAGATGCAGCACCGAATAACGGCCAGGCTCGTCGACATGGGTGCAGATCACGTCGTCGCAACCCAGTGCGTGAGCGATCACTTTGAGATTGCGCCGGTAGAACGGATGCTCGGGGTGGATTTCGGTTTCAAGTTCCGCCTGGATGCGTGCGTGATCCGTATCGCACTCGCGTGACGGATCGTCGAACGTGCACCACCCGTCCGAACCCGCAGCCTGATCCAGCTTCGTTTCGCCGTCGGAGGTCAAGGGTTGCCTATTTCGTGGGTAACGATGATCGACGACGCGCGGTTCGCGTCGTTTCCGTGAATCGACTGCCGGCCATCCAGGTGTCGGGACGGAAACGTTCGTGCATGGCTGGCAGGGCCGGTCGTCATTATTTCATGTGAAACCCGGCCGGCCCGGCTGTCACGCCGCAGGCTCAGATGCGATCCAGCAGCACGAGCACGACGACGATGATGACGATGAGCCCGACGGTGCTCGAGGGCCAGTAGCCCCAACTTCGGCTGTGGGGCCATGCAGGAAACGCACCGATGAGTATCAGAATCAGAATGATGATAAGGATCGTACCGAGCATCGCACCCCTCCTGGAATGGATTGAACATCGCGGTTCTCCCGCCGGAGGCGATTGGAGCAATGCGTGTGCCGCGATGACGCGGCCCGAACAGCGGCAAGGCCCGGAGCGGGGTGAATTCACGAAATGAATACCCCAGGATTCAGAAAATAAAGTTTAAAAATGCGTCCCCGCCCCCTATGCTGAATCCTTCTGATCTGGCGGGCAGGCGATGGCTGAACTTTTTCTGGTACGGCACGGGCAGGCGTCCTTCGGCACGGACGACTACGACCGGTTGTCCGCGGCGGGCGAGCAGCAGGGCGTCTGGCTCGGCGAATACTTCGCGCAGCAAGCGCTCACATTCGACCGCGTGATCTGCGGCACGCTGAACCGCCACGCACAGACGGTCGACGCGATCCTGCGCGGGATGGGCCGCGAAGGCGCGCCCGTCGACCGCCACCCGGGCCTGAACGAATACGACTTCCACGGCCTGTTCGCGGCCGCCGCGCACGACTACCCCGACATCGCCCGCCTCGCGGCCGGCTCGATGAAGGAGCATTTCCGCGCGCTTCGGCAGGTGCTGCAGCTCTGGTCGGAAGACAAGCTCGGCGAATCGGCGCCCGAGACCTGGGCACACTTCCAGCAGCGCGTGGCCGATGCCCGCGCGGCGATCCGCCACGGCGGCAGCCAGCGCGTGCTGGCGGTGAGCTCCGGCGGCCCGATCGCGGTCACCGTGCAGCAGGTGCTGGCCGCCCCGCCGTCGAGCGCGATCGCGCTGAACCTGCAGATCCGCAACAGCAGCCTTTCGCAGTTTTTCTTCAACGCCGATGCGTTCCACCTCGCGTCGTTCAACGGTATCCCGCATCTGGAGGATCCCGAACGACATGCACTGCGAACCTACGGCTGACCCACGAACGATCGCGACGATGACGAACCCTACCCAGCAACTCGACGTAGCCCGCCTCACGCGCTATCTGGAAGCGCACGTGCCGGGCTTCGAAGGCCCGGTCGACACGGAGAAGTTTGCCGGCGGCCAGTCGAATCCGACTTTCCTGCTGCACGCGAAGAGCGGCCGCTACGTGCTGCGCCGCCAGCCGCCGGGCGAACTGCTGAAGTCTGCGCACGCGGTCGACCGCGAATTCCGCGTGCTCACCGCGCTGTCGGGCACCGCGGTGCCGGTCGCGCGTCCGTATCACCTCTGCGAAGACCGCGACGTGATCGGCAGCCTGTTCTACGTGATGAGCTTCGAGGACGGCCGGATCTTCTGGGATCCGGCGCTGCCGGAACTGCCGAAGGCCGATCGCGCGGCGTGCTACGACGCGTTGCTGAAAACGATGGCCGCGTTGCACGACATCGATGTCGATGCGGTGGGCCTCGCCGACTACGGCCGCCCGGGCAACTACTTCGAGCGCCAGATCGGCGTGTGGACGAAGCAGTACCGCGCGGCAGAAACGGAGCGCATCGACGCGATGGAAACGCTGATCGACTGGCTGCCGAAGGCGTGCCCGGAGGACACGGGCCGGCCGGCACTGGTGCACGGCGATTTCCGGATCGACAACCTGATGTTCGCGCGCGACAGCTATCGCGTGCAGGCCGTGCTCGACTGGGAACTGTCGACGCTCGGCAACCCGCTCGCCGATCTCGCGTATCTCTGCATGTGCCTGCGGCTGCCGTCCGGCGGGCAGGTGCGCGGGCTCGCGGGCCAGGATCGCGCCGAACTCGGCGTGCCGGACGAAGCGGCGATCGTCGCGCGCTATTGCGAACTGCGCGGCATCGAGCCGATCCGCGACTGGCACTTCTACCTCGCATTCAGTTTCTTCCGGCTCGCGTCGATCGCGCAGGGTGTGAAGGCGCGCGCGCTGCAGGGCAACGCGTCGAGCGAGCAGGCGCTGCGCGTCGGTGCAATGGCCGGGCGGCTCGCCGAACTGGCCGTCGGCGTGATCGACGCGCATCGCTGAAGCCGCCGGGCACGACAACACATCAATGGAGGAGCACAGCAACATGGCAACGAATCTGTTCGACCTGACGGGCAAGATCGCACTGGTGACGGGCGCGAGCCGCGGCATCGGCGAGGAAATCGCGAAACTGCTCGCGGAGCAGGGCGCGCACGTGATCGTGTCGAGCCGCAAGCGCGACGACTGCCAGGCCGTGGCCGACGAGATCGTCGCGGCAGGCGGCCGCGCCGAGGCGCTGGCCTGCCACGTCGGGCGGCTCGAGGACATCGCCGCGACGTTCGAGCACATCCGCGGCAAGCACGGCCGCCTCGACATCCTCGTGAACAACGCGGCCGCGAACCCGTATTTCGGGCACATCCTCGATACCGACGTCGCCGCGTACGAGAAGACGGTCGACGTGAACATCCGCGGCTACTTCTTCATGTCGGTCGAGGCCGGCAAGCTGATGAAGACGCACGGCGGCGGCGCGATCGTCAACACGGCATCGGTGAACGCGCTGCAGCCGGGCGACCGGCAGGGCATCTACTCGATCACGAAGGCCGCGGTCGTCAACATGACGAAGGCCTTCGCGAAGGAATGCGGGCCGCTCGGCATCCGCGTCAACGCGCTGCTGCCGGGCCTCACGAAGACGAAGTTCGCGGGTGCGCTGTTCGCCGACAAGGACATCTACGAAAACTGGATGGCGAAGATCCCGCTGCGCCGCCACGCGGAGCCGCGCGAAATGGCCGGTACCGTGCTGTACCTCGTGTCGGACGCGGCGAGCTACACGAACGGCGAGTGCATCGTCGTCGACGGCGGCCTGACGATCTGAGCGCGCGATGAAGATCGACAGCTATGCCGGACAAGCCGTGATGATCACCGGCGCCGCAAGCGGCTTCGGCGCGTTGCTCGCGAGCGAGCTGGCCGCGATGGGCGCGCGCCTCGCGCTTGGCGACCTGAACGGCGACGCGCTCGAGCGCGTGGCCGCGCCGCTGCGCGCGGCCGGCGCCGACGTGATCGCGCAGCGCTGCGACGTGCGCGTCGAGGCCGAGGTGGCATCGCTGGTGCACGCGGCGGCCGAGCGTTTCGGCCGCCTCGACGTCGGCATCAACAACGCGGGCATCGCGCCGCCGATGAAGGCGCTGATCGACACCGACGAAGCCGATCTCGACCTGAGCTTCGCGGTGAACGCGAAGGGCGTGTTCTTCGGGATGAAGCACCAGATCCGCCAGATGCTCGCGCAGCGCGAAGGCGTGATCCTGAACGTCGCGTCGATGGCCGGGCTCGGCGGTGCGCCGAAGCTGGCGGCCTATGCGGCGTCGAAGCATGCGGTGGTCGGGCTCACGAAGACGGCCGCCATCGAATACGCGCGCCACGGCATTCGCGTGAATGCGGTGTGCCCGTTCTACAGCACGACGCCGATGGTCACCGACAGCGATATCGGCGACCGCCAGGACTTTCTCGCGCAGGGCTCGCCGATGAAGCGGCTCGGCCGGCCCGAGGAAATCGTCGCGACGATGCTGACGCTGTGCGCGAAGGAAAACACTTATCTGACCGGGCAGGCCGTCGCCGTCGACGGCGGTGTCTCGGCCTTCTGACGGAACCGGACAAACGGAATCGAGGAGTCGATCATGGACTTTGGCTACACCCCGAAAGTGGAAGAACTGCGCAGCCGCGTGCGCGCATTCATGGACGCGCACATCGTGCCGCGCATCCGCCAGTGGAACGAGGAAGTGCACGCGGGCCAGTATCCCGTGTCGTTCATGGAGGAACTGAAGGAGTGCGCGAAGGCGGAAGGGCTGTGGAACCTGTTCCTGCCGCACCTGAAGGACGACGAGCCCGGCACGGGCCTGACGAACCTCGAATACGCGCCGCTCGCCGAGATCATGGGGCGCGTGGGCTGGGCGTCGGAGGTGTTCAACTGCAACGCGCCGGACACCGGCAACATGGAGCTGCTGCACATGTTCGCGTCGCCCGGGCAGCGCGAACAGTGGCTGAAGCCGCTGCTGCGCGGCGAGATCCGGTCGGCGTTCGCGATGACGGAGCCGGATGTGGCGTCGTCGGATGCGACGAACATCACGACGCGCATCGAGCGCGTGGGCGACGAGTACGTGATCAACGGCCGCAAGTGGTTCATCACGAACGCCGCGCATCCGAACTGCAGGATCCTCATCGTGATGGGCAAGACCGATCCCGAGGCCGCGTCGCACCAGCAGCAGAGCATGATCCTCGTGCCGCGCGACACGCCGGGCGTGACGATCGTGCGCAACATCACGGTGGTCAATCACTACGCGCCGGAAGGGCACTGCGAGATCACGTTCGACAACGTGCGCGTGCCGGCGAGCAACCTGCTCGGCGAGGAAGGCAGCGGCTTCGCGCTCGCGCAGGCACGCCTCGGCCCGGGCCGCATCCACCACTGCATGCGTTCGATCGGCGCGGCCGAGCTTGCGCTGGAACTGATGGTCGACCGCGCGCAGTCGCGCGTCGCGTTCGGCAAGCCGCTGAACAAGCACGGCACGGTCGGCGAATGGATCGCACGCTCGCGCATCGAGATCGAGCAGGCGCGTTTGCTCGTGCTGAAGGCCGCGTGGATGATCGACAAGGTCGGCGCGAAGGCCGCCCGCAAGGAAATCTCGATGATCAAGGCGCTGGTGCCGACCGTCTATACGGACGTGTGCGACCGCGCGATGCAGGTGTTCGGCGCGGCGGGCCTGAGCCCCGATACGCCGCTCGCCGACCACTGGACCTGGGGCCGCGCGCTGCGCTTTGCCGACGGCCCGGACGAGGTGCACCTGCAGGCGATCGCGCGAATGGAAATCAAGGACGGCGAGCCGGGTTCGACGGCCCCGTACCTGACGCCGCCGCCGCGTGCCTGAGCGTCACGTCAGGATGCGCAGGGCCGTGGACGAACGGGAGGCGCACGCCGTAAGATGCCGGCAAGGAGATCCGGCGATGCGCCTTTCGAAGATTGACCTGAACCTGTTCGTCGTATTCGACGCGATCTACACCAAGCGCAACCTGACGCGGGCGGCCGAGGTGCTGAATCTCACGCAGCCGGCCGTCAGCAACGCGCTGGCGCGGCTGCGCAAGACCCTGAACGATCCGCTGTTCGTCAGCACGCCGGGCGGGATGATGCCGACGCCGCTGGCCGAGAACATCGTCGGCCGTGTGCGCGAAGCGATGCAGCTGCTCGATTCGAGCGCGCACGAAGGCGACGTGTTCGATCCGGCGTCGTCGACGCGCGTGTTCCGGATGAGCATGAGCGACCTGACCGAGGCGCTGCTGCTGCCCGCGCTCGGCGAACTGCTGCAGACGCATGCGCCCGGCATGCACGTGCGCAGCTACACGATGGACCGCCGCGAAGTCGCGACCGCGCTCGCGAACGGCTCCGTCGACATCGCGATCGACGCGCCGCTGATCGGCGATCCGCACCTGCACCAGGCGCTGCTCGTGCGCGACCGCTATGCGTGCATGATCCGCGACGATCACCCGTTCAAGGGCGACACGCTCACCATGGACGACTACCTGTCGATGGGGCACATCCACGTGTCGAGCCGCCGCAAGGGCAGCGGGCACGTCGACGCGGAGCTGACGCGACTCGGGCTGCGCCGCACCATCCAGATGCGCGTGCAGCACTACATGGTCGCGCCGCTGATCGCGATGCGCGGCGATCTCGCGCTGACCGCGCCGCTGCGGCTGCTGCAGCGCTATCCGGCGCGGATTCTCGAACTGCCGTTCGAGATGCCGGGCCTCGAATACTTCTGCTACTGGCACCGCAGCGCCGATCAGGATCAGGGCAGCCGGTGGCTGCGCGAGCAGCTGATGATGCTGATGGGCGGGATCGGCGAGTCGGAGTGACGGAGCGACGGAGACGGGCGTGTCGGCGTGATGCGTGCCGCACGTCGAGATCGTCATCAGTTTCGCAACGCGCGCGCCGGCATCTTCGCCACATGCACAGCCTGCGTCTGTGCGCCGCCCGCGACGACGATCGCGCTTTCGGCCCGCGCATGCAGGGCCGGCCGCAGCGACCGCTCGGCCTTCGCCTGCGACGCATCGTCATGCTCGGCTTCGTCGCCGAAGCTGCCGGCCGTCCCGCAGCATGACGAGTCGACCGGCGACACCTTCAAGGCGCTGGAGGCGCTCGCGGCGATCCTGCGGCGGCATCTGCTCGAAAAGCGCGACGCGGTGTTGTTGCTGCACGCGGAAGTGCGCGCACAGTCACACGCCGCACGCGAAGCGCCATGGCGTCGCGCCGGCGTGTGCCGGCTCAGAACGCCGTGCGCAGGCCGAGCCCGGCCGAATCGCCGTTCCCGTAACCGCTCGCGCGGTCGCGCATGTACGCGACGTAGACGTCGGTCCGTTTCGACAGCCGGTAGTCGTAGCCGAGCGCCCAGGTTGTTCTCGACGGGCGGTCACGGCCGTGGCTTTTCGCGGCCATCACCGATGCGAGCACCGTGCCGAAGCCGAGCGGCACCGCCGCGCCCACTTGCCCGCTATGCGTGCCGAGCCCGCCGCCGTCGATCGCGTCGTGCACGTACTGGTAGAACGCGGTGAACTTCACGAACTTCAGGTCGTAGCCGACACCGGCCAGCACGGCGTCCTGCTGCGTGAAGCCGGCGATCGACCCATTCAGGTCGCCCGGTGTCCGATCGTACTTCGCCTGCTGGAACGCGAGCGTCGCGCTGAACGCGCGGTGCCCGTCGTAGGTGACGCTGCCGCCCCACTGGTTCGCGCCGGTGTGGCCCGGCGCGTTGCCGGTCGCATAGATCAGGCTCGCCTGCAGTACGTGCTCGCCGGGTGTCGAATACAACACCGAATTGCTCCAGCCGTTGTCGCCGACGAGGCCCTGCCCCGCTACGCCCTTGTACATCTGGTTCAATGCCGGCGAAAAACCGAACGATGTCGAGAACGGGTTGAAGCGCACGACGGAGATGTAATACGGCGTCGTGTTGCGTCCGGCGCGCAGCACACCGTACGGCGTCGCGACGCCGACATACGCATTGCGCCCGAAGAACGTATCGCCGCTGAAGCGGCCGGCGCCGCCGTTCGACGGGCGCATGAATGCTTCGAGCGCGAATTGCAGCGCATAGCCGCCGCCGAGATCCTCGCGGCCGCCGATCCCCCAGAAGCTCGTCGTGAAGCCGCCCGAATTCATCGCGTACGCGCGCGGCTTGCCGAGACTCTTTTGCGTGCCGACGTACACGTCGGCCAGCCCATACAGCGACACGGACGACTGGGCCGTCGCGTCGTCCGCAATCGCGCAGGCGATCACCGAGGCGCCGACAGTCGATAGCAGCCGGCGGTTGACTGCCGGTGCGAGCCGATGGCGTCGCCGGCACTTGTTCTGGTTCGATTGAGTAGGCATGCTGATCAATTGGTGTGAAGGAAGCGGATCGGTAGCGGCGCTGCATCGATGCTTCGCCGCGTTTGCCGAACGGCTGACGGCAGGCATCACGCCTGACCGTCAGCCGTCGCGAACGTCAGAACGCGTGCCGGATGCCGGCGCGGCCCACCGCCTGCTTCTGGTTGCCGGACGGATTGAAGCCCGCGATCTGCGCGACCGGCGCATCGCCCGCCGCCTTCTGGAACGCGCCCATCACATAGACGCTCGTGCGCTTGGACAGCGCGTATTCGACGCTCAGGTTGAACTGGTGATACTTCGGCTCCGCGTTCGTCGCGTGATCGCGTCCCGTCGTGTATGTATAGCCCGCGCCGATCGTCACGGCCGGCGACGGCGTGACCAGCGTCGACAGCTCGTAGTTCTGGAACGTCGCGTCGTGCCCCGCGCTGCCTTGCTGGAAGTTCGTGTTCGTGAAGTCGGCCAGCAGCTTGAGCCACTGCACGACCTGGTACGACGCGCCCACGCCGAACACCTTCTGCGCGCGTGCCGCATCGAGGTAGTTGCCGTAGATCGCGTTCGTGAAGCCCGGATAGTTCTGGTAGCCCTGTGTCGACACGCCCGGGTTGTTGATCCGCAGATAGCCGATGCCGAAGCCGACCGGGCCCGCTGCATAGCTTGCACCGACGCTGAACGTCGCGTTGTCCGAGAAGCGGCCGGGTTGCCCGCCGAATGCATAGAGGCCGCCGAACGTGACGCCGGCGATCGTCGGGCTGCGGTACTTCACCGCGTTCGAGATCGGGAAGCCGTTGTCGGTGTTGTCCATGTCGTTCGGGTGCGCGAAGTAATAGCCGCCGATGTTGCCGTTCAGCGTGAACGGCTCGACGTAGTCGACGATCGAATCCCACTGGCGGCCGAGCGTGAGCGTGCCGAGCTTCGTGTCATTCAGGCCGACGTACGCGTTGCGCGAGAACGCGAGGCCGCTGCCGAGCCGGCCCGAGTTGATGTCGAAGCCGCTTTCGAGCCGGAAGATCGCGCTCAGGCCGCCGCCGAGATCCTCGGTGCCGCGCACGCCCCAGCGGCTACCGGCCGTCACGCCCGACGCGAGCTGCACGAGGTGCTTGCCCTGCACGTTCGACACGTAGTCGACGCCGTCTTCGACGATGCCGTACAGCGTGACGCTGCTTTGCGCGTGGGCGGTGGCGGCCGCGGCGAGCGGCAGCGCGAACAGGAGTTTTTTCATGATGATGTTCCGGTGCGGAGTGGTTGAAAGGCGGCGAGCGGTGGTGCGATGCGGTTGCGTGCGAATGGGCGATATGACGAACGTGCGGACGTGCCCGCCGCCGCAATCAAACGACGATCGCGGCGGCGGGTGCAGCAGCTAAGGGGTGAAACGAAGGAAGGGCGGTGCGCCGCTCAGTCGCGATACGCGCGCAGCAGCGTATCGGCGGCGCGGAAGTCGGGGGTGAGCGGGCGGTCGCGCTGGAGGAACGCGACCTTCGTGCGCAGCGCGCGGTACAGCGGCTGCGTGGCCGGCGCGAGCGTGAACGACGGCTGCTTGCGCTGGCGCAGGTCGATCGCCTGCGCGGCTTCGATCAGTTCGAGGCCGAGCAGGGTATAGCTCGCGTCGATCTGCTGCTGCACGCGCTGCACGACTTGAGGCGCGTTCGTCGCGACGTCCTCGATGCCGCCGGCAACCGGCAGGTAGTCGAGCGACACGGGCATCGCGAGCGATTTCACCGTCATCGCGAGCGCGGTCGGCGGCTTTTCCATCGCGCCGAACGCGTGCACGGTTTCCTCGGTGCCGAGGAAGCGCGAGAGGCCGGTGAGGTGCGGGTCGTTCAGCTTGACGATGCGCTGCGCGGACGCGAGCGCATTGTGGCCGAGCGCGAGCCCGAGTTGCTCGAACGCAAGCACCCACGGCAGCGGCTCGAAGTTCGCGCTCGGCAGCACCGCGCCGCCGCCGTCGACGTAGCCGGCCGCATCCTGCACGCGGTTCGACTTCGGCGTGACACCCACCGCGACGCCCGGATTGTCGTCGCTCGAATTGAGTTGCACCTGCAGCAGCGTGCGCGCTTCGTCGTAGGTGCGATCCTCTTCGCCGAGCAGATAGACGCCGGAACGGAAGCTGAGCGGATCCTGCAACGGCCGGTCCGGATCGCGGTTCCACAGGCTGCTGCCCGCGAGCAGCGTGCGCAGCGCCGCGCCCGCGTGCCGCGTGGCCGGGAACGGCCGCAGCGCGAGCGTGTCCTCGCGGAACGGCGATACGTTGCCGTTCAGCCCCTGCAGGCTCAGCGCGAACACGACCTTCGACACCTGCGCGAGACGTGCCATGTCGGTGAGCGCCAGCGCACCCATGCCGGCCGAATACGCGTTGGAACTGAGGATGGCGAGCGCATCCTTGCCGTACGGGCGAATCGTCGCGATGCCGGCCGACTTCAGCGCATCGGCGGCCGCGACCTTGCGGCCCTGGTAATAGACGTCGCCTTCGCCGAGCATCGCGAGGCCGACGTGGCTCAGGATCGTGATGTCGGCTTCGCCGATCGACCCGTCCGCCGGCATCGCTGGCGTGACGCCGCGATTGAGGAACTGCGCGTACGCATCGACGATCGCGGGCTGCACGCCGGCGCCGCCGTCGAGCATCGCGTTCAGGCGTGCGGCCATCGCGGCGCGGGCCACGCGCACGCTCATGTCGGGGCCGACGCTGCCCGAGTGCGCGTGGATCAGCCCGATGTTGAAGCGCATCGACGCATCGATGACCTCCTGGCTCAGCTTGCCGTGCGCGTCGACCATCTCGCGGTCTTTATTGAGGCCGACGCCGACCGTCAGACCGTAGATCTGCTGGCCGGCCGCGGCCGCCTTCAGCAGCACGTCGTGCGCGGCGACGACCCGCTGGCGGGCGGCCGGCGCGATCGACACGGCTTCGCCGTCGGCGATGCGCGCGATCGATTCGGGCGTGACGGACCGGCCGTCGAGCGTGACGTCCGCGAAGGCCGGGACGGCGGCGAAAAGCGCGAGCGCGATCGCGCTCCGCATGAGGAAGCGTTGCATGAAGCAGTTCTCCGGTTTCAGGCGTGACGTGACGTGGAAGACAGCGCGGCGATCGACGCGAGCGCGATGACGCTCGCGGCCATCACATACCAGGCGGGCGCGAACGGGTTGCCCGACCGTTGCGTAAGCCACGCGAGGATCGCGGGCGCGAAGCCGCCGAAGATCGTCGTGGCGATGTTGTAGGACAGCGACATGCCGGTCGCGCGCACCTTGGTCGGGAACAGCTCCGACAGCGCGGCGGGCGCGACGCCCGTGAAGATCGCGACCATCACGCAGAACGCGCTCTGTACGACGATCAGCGCAGCGAGCGTGTGCACGTCGGCGAGCCAGTGCAGCAGCGGATATACCGACACGAGCATCAGCACGGCACCGGCCGTCAGCACCGTGCGCCGGCCGATGCGGTCCGACCAGCTCCCCGCGCACACGCAGGTGACGGCCATCAGGCAGTTGCCGACCAGCGACGCGATGAACGCATCGCGCCCGTCGAAGTGCAGCGCGCGCTGCACGTGGGTCGGCATGTAGATCACCAGCGCATACACGCACACGGCCCACAGCACCGAGAACCCGGTGCCGACCACGAGCGCACGCGGATAGTCGCGCACAACCTGCAGCAGCGGCGCCTTGCGTTCGGCCGGCGCATGCGCGGCACGCGCCATCTCCGCACGGAAATGCGGCGTTTCGTCGAGCGTCTTGCGCAGCCACAGGCCGACCGGCGCGATCGCGAGGCCGAGGATGAACGGAATCCGCCAGCCCCAGTCGCCGATCTGTTCGCGCGACAGCGTGAGCGTCACGGCGGTGGCGACCAGCGCGCCGAGGATGTTCGACGCGGCCATGCTGGCCTGCAGCCACGATGCGTAGCGGCCCTTGCGGTCCGCCGGCGCGTGCTCGATCAGGAACGCCGCGGCGCCGCCCACTTCGCCGCCGGCCGAGAAGCCCTGCAGCAGGCGGCCGCACAGGATCAGCAGCGGCGCGCCGACGCCGATCGCGGTGTACGGCGGCGCGAACGCGATGATGCCGGTGCCGGCCGCCATCACGAGGATGGTCAGCGTCAGCGCGGCCTTGCGGCCTGCGCGATCGCCGTACACGCCGATCGCGAGCGCGCCGAGCGGCCGGGCGATGAAGCCGATCCCGAACGCCATGAATGCCTCGACCAGCTCGGTGCCCGTGTCGCCGCGATGGAAGAAGTTCTGCGCGATATACACGGCAAAGAACGCGTAGACGGAAAAGTCGTACCACTCCAGCGCGTTGCCGATCGACGCCGCGGCGATCGCTCGCCCGGCACTCGAGGTAGGGGGCGACACGGCATCGGCCGTGTCGAGGGGAACCGCGGTTTGCTTCACTTCGATCTCCTGTCCTGTCGTCGTGCGAGCCGGCCGTTACAGCCGGATATGCGGAATCTGCTTGCGTTGCGCTTCGTCGAGCGCTTCTTCGTAGCCGGCGTCCGCGTAGCGGATCACGCCGAGCGCGGTGTCGTTGGTCATCGACAGCGTCAGCCGCTCGTCCGCGGCTGCGCTACCGTCGGCGACGACGGTGACGCCCGCGCTCGTCATGTAGCCGCTGTAGCCGCCGCCGCCCGAATGGATCGCGACGAGATCGGCCATCGACGAGCAGCTCATCATCGCGTTCAGCAGCGGCCAGTCGGCCACCGCATCGGAGCCGTCGCGCAGGTTCTCGGTCATGATGTTCGGGTGCGCCATCGCGCCGGCGTCGAGGTGGTCGCGCGTGAAGGCGACCGGCCCGGCCAGCACGCCGTCGCGCACCATCGCGTTGACCGCCAGCGCGAGCCGCGTGCGCTCGCCATGGCCGAGCCATGCGATGCGTGCCGGCAGCCCTTCGAACGGCACGCATTCGCGCGCTTTCTGGATCCAGTTCGTGACGATCCGGTTATCCGGGAAGTGTTCGAGCAGGTAGTCGTCGATGACGCGGATGTCGTTCGGGTCGTTCGACAGCGCAATCCAGCGGAACGGGCCGATCGCGCGGCAGAACAGCGGCCGCAGGAAGGCTTCGGTGAACACCGGAATCTCGAACGCGCGTGCGACGCCGCCGTCCTTCGCATGCGTGCGGATCAGGTTGCCGTTGTCGAACACGATCGCGCCGCGATCCTTGAAGCCGAGCATCGCTTCGACGTGCCGCACGATCGACGCGCGGCTCGCGTCCATCAGCTTCGTGCGGTCGCTGTCGCGCAGCGCGCGAACGTCGTCCAGCGTGTAGCCCGACGGCACGTAGCCGTACACGAGATCGTGCGCGGCCGTCTGGTCGGTGACGATGTCCGGCACGACGCCGCGCGCCAGGATCGCCGGGAACACGTCGGCCGCGTTGCCGAGCAGGCCGACCGAGATCGGCTCGCGCCGGGCCTGCGCGTCGCGGATCAGTGCGAGTGCCTCGTCGAGATCGCGCGCCTGCCGCTCGAGAAAGCCGATCTGCAGCCGCTTGTCGATGCGCGTCTGGTCGATCTCGACGACGAGCGTCGCCGCGTTGGCCATCCGCCCTGCGAGCGGCTGCGCGCCGCCCATGCCGCCGAGGCCGGCCGTCAGGATGAAGCGCCCGCGCAGGTCGTTGTCGAAATGGCGCTCGGCGATCCGCGAGAAGATTTCGTAGGTGCCCTGGATCACGCCCTGCGAGCCGATGTACTGCCAGTCGCCGGCCGTGAGGCCGCCCCAGCAGATCAGGTTGCGCCGTTCCAGTTCGTAGAAGTGCTCGGCTTTCGCCCACTGGCCGATCAGGTTGCAGTTCGCCATCACGACGAGCGGCGCGCTCGCATGCGTGCGCAGCAGCGCGACGGGCTTGCCGGACTGCACGACGAGCGTCTCGTTCTCGTCCATCGTCTTCAGCGTGCGCACGATCGCGTCGTGCGACGGCCAGTCGCGCGCCGCGCGGCCGAGCGCCGCATAGACGATCAACTGGTCGGGATCCTCGCCGACGGCGAGTACGTTCTCGAGCAGCCGCAGCAGCGCTTCCTGGCGCCAGCCCTTGCAGCGCAGCGTGGTGCCGGACGTGACTTCGAAGGTGCGGGTCATCTGGTTCGTCATCGCGCCCCCCGTTCAGCGCGCGAGCGCATAGTCGGCGATCGAGATGCCGAGCGCGGCTTCGACCGGCGGATACACGGCAGGATCGAACACCGACGACGACAGCGGAATGTGCGCCTTCGCCACGCGCAGCACGTGGATCTCCATCCCCTCCTTCAATTGGCCCGCGCTGACGGGGCGGCCTTCGGCATCGAGCGTCGTGATCACGTCCGGGTAGGTCGCGATCCGCGCGCCGTGCGCGTCGTCCACCGCCATGTGTTCGTTCATCACATGAATGACCGCGCGCTGCGCGCCGCTGCCGAGGTAGACGAGGCCGACGTCGAACGCTTCGCGCGTGTATTCGAGCGTGTTGCGCTCGACCTTGCCGCTCGCGATGATCTCGCCGTGCGTGGCTGCGCAGATCGCGTCGATCACCGCGCGGCCGCCGCGCCGCTCGGCGTCGATGATCGCTTCGCCGAGTGCGAGCGCACGGCCGATGCCGCCGAGCGCCGCATGCTGGCGCACGTACGACGCGCGAATCGGGTTGCGGCAGCTCGCGATGAAGCCGCCCGCCATGTCGGCCGCCTTGCGCAGCACCGGCGATACTTTCGCGGTCGCGCCGCGCACGACCACTTCCATGTATGCGTGCTGTGCGCGGTTGCCGCCGGCCGCCGCCTGGATCATCGGCGTCGTGCTCGACGCGAGCCCGAGCGAGCCCATGTCGCCGGTCGGATGGGCGCGGATGTCGCCCACCGCGTCGACCACCTTGGTGCCGAGCAACGCGGACGGCAGCCACGCGTTCAGCGTGCTCGACATCCCGTTCTGCCCGATGATGAGCCCCGCGAGCGGCGCGCCGAGCGCGTCCTGCACGAGTTGCGCGGCCTTCACGTAGTCGGCGCCGAGCATTTGCCAGTCGGTGAGGCCGCCCGGCGCGCCGATCGCGGCGGCCGTGGCGATCCACGCGTCGTCCGGCAACTCGTCGATGGTCACCAGTTCGGGGCGGCCGATCGTGACCGCGAGCGTGCCGAGTTCACGGCCGTGGTCGGCCCAGCCGCCGCCGCCGCATGCGAAAACCGAACCGCCCTTGACGGCGGCTTCGACGTCCTTCGAAGACAGAATGCGTCCCATGTGTCGTTTGTCCTGAGAGAGGAAAAGGGCTGTACGCGCCGGCCGGAAAGCCTTGTGTGGCGGTACTGTCCAAACGATTCTAGGGACGCCGAATATTGAGCGTTATTGCTATTTTATGGAGACTTCATAACGCGATGTTAAGCGTAGGGTAATCCCGGTGACGCTTGAACGCCGGATGGCGAACGGGGTAATCCGCCGCTGTCGGCTGGACGGCGAAACGCAGGCTGGGCAATGGTTTCAGCCTGTTCGGGCAACGAAATTCACGCGTCGGCGGAGAGCGCGTGCAGCGTGTCGATGAACTCGTGCGCGAGGCGCGACAGCGGTGCAAGCACGGGGTGCAGCACGCTGACCGGCGCGGCAATGGTCGGCACGATCGGCTTCACGACGATCTGCGGCCACACCGGGCCCGCGACCGTCAGCTCGTCGATCAGCGCGATGCCGGTGCCGGCCTGTGCGAGCGCGCAGGCGACATGCGCCTGCTGCACTTCGATCTTGACCTGCGGCACGAGCCCTTCGTCGCTGAACAGCCGCCGCACCAGCTGCCCGAGCGGGATGTCGCTGCCATAGCCGATCAGCGGCTGGTTCGCGAGATCGCGCACGGCCAGCGTCTTGCGGCGCGCGAACGGGTGCGATGCGGGCACGGCCGCGACCATCCGGTTCTCATAGAGGCGCTGGCTTTCGACATTCGGGTGCGTGTCTTCCAGGAACGCGATGCCGAGTTCGACCTGCTGCGTGAGCACCGCCTGCAGCAGCACGTTCGGGATCATCGTGTGCAGGATGATGCGCACGTCGGGAAAACGTTCGTAGAACGCGGCGATTGCGCGCGGCAGCAGCGATTGGCCGAGATTGGGGCTGCACGCGATGCGCAGGTGGCCCATCCGGTTCTCGATCAGGTCTTCCGCGATTTCGTTGACGCGCTGCACGCCCTGGTACACCGCGTTCACTTCGACGAACAGACGCTGCGCTTCCGGCGTCGGGTAGAGCCGCCCCTTGATGCGCTCGAACAGCGCGAGGCCGAGCCGCTGCTCGGCATACGAAATGAGCCGCGAGACAGCCGGCTGCGATACGTGCAGCAGCTTCGCGGCGCCGCTGATCGAGCCGGTCAGCATGATGGCGCGAAACACCTCGATCTGGCGCAGGTTCAGACGCACAGCCTTAACTCCATGTTATGTGGGGGCGATAAATCGGCATGAGACATTCTGGCAGAGCGCTGCCTAAACTGCTCGTGATCAAAAAAGCAGGAGGCGCAGATGAGCGAATTCGAACAGGTGGTGCGCGGCCGGTTGGTCGATGCGCGCGAGGTGGTCGACGACGGCTGGCTCGCGATCAGGAGCGGGCGGATCGCCGCACGTGGCACGGGCGCGCCGCCGGCGGCACGCGACACGATCGATGCGCGCGGGCAGTGGGTGCTGCCGGGCGTCGTCGACGGGCAGGTGCATGCGGCCAGCCAGGCGAACCAGGAGGGGCTCGGTCACGCGTCGCGTGCCGCCGCCGCCGGGGGCGTGACGGTGATGGTCGACATGCCGTACGACGATCCGGAGCCGGTTGCGTCGCGCGCGCAGCTCGACCGGAAGATCGCGGAAGCCGAACGCGATTGCCACGTCGACGTCGCGCTGTACGGCACGCTCAACGCGAAACACGGCCTCGAGGCGGCGGCCGGGCTGATCGACGGCGGCGTGTGCGCGTTCAAGTTCTCGACGTTCGAGGCGACGCCCGGCCGGTTCCCGCGCGTCGAAGAAGACGTGCTGTACGACGCATTCCGGCTGATCGCGCCGTCGGGCCTCGCATGCGGCGTGCACAACCAGATGCAGGACATGACGCGCAAGAACGTCGCGCGGATGATCGAGGCCGGCGACACGGGCTGGGACGCATTCCTGCGCGCGCACCCGCCGCTGATCGAGAACCTCGCGACCGCGCTGATCTACGAGATCGGCGCGGAAACGGGCGCCCGCGCGCACGCGGTGCACGTGTCGACGTCGCGTGGCTTCGCGCTGTGCAACATGTTCCGGCAGGCCGGCCACCGCGCGAGCATCGAGACCTGCGTGCAGTACCTGATGCTCGACCACGAAACGCATACGAAGCGCTTCGGCGCGAAAACCAAGCACTATCCGCCGATCCGGCCGCGCGCCGAGCAGGAACGGCTGTGGACGCACATCGCGCGCGGCGAATGCACGTTCGTGTCGTCGGATCACGTGAGCTGGGGGCTCGAACGCAAGGGCGACCCGAACGTGTTTCGCAACGCGTCGGGCGGCCCGGGGCTCGAAACGCTGCTGCCGGCGTTCTGGACCGGCTGCGAGCAGCATGGCATCGCGCCGACGCGGGTGGCCGAGCTGCTGGCGACGAACCCCGCGCGGCATTTCCTGCTCGACGACCGCAAAGGGTCGCTCGATATCGGCGCCGATGCGGATTTCGTGATCCTCACGCCGGAGCGTCATGCGTTCGATCCGTCGCGCAGCCTGTCGGCCGTGCAATGGAGCGCGTTCGAAGGGATGGAATTCACGGTGCGGATCGCCGCCACGTACTGCCGCGGCGCGCTCGTGTACGACGGCGAGCGCATCGTCAACCCGGCGGGCTCGGGCCGCTTCCTGAAGCCGCACGGCAACCGGTCGATCGCCACGCAACTGGAGCATGCATGAATCCGACAGTCTTCCCGCCGCTGAACGCCGAACGCCTGAACGCGCGCGTCGAGCGACTGGCGCGCTTTACGCGGCCCGACGTCCCGTGGACGCGCCGCGCGTTCTCGCCGCTGTTCACGGAGGCGCGCGCATGGCTCGCCGCGCAGTTTGCCGAAGCCGGCCTTGCCGTGTCGATGGACGCGGGCGGCAACCTGATCGGCCGCCGCGAAGGCAGCGGCCGTTGCACGAAACCGCTCGTCACGGGCTCGCATTGCGACACGGTGGTCGGCGGCGGCCGCTTCGACGGGATCATTGGCGTGCTCGCGGGCATCGAGGTCGCGCATACGCTGAACGAGCAAGGGGTCGTGCTCGACCATCCGTTCGAGGTGATCGACTTCCTGTCCGAAGAACCCAGCGACTACGGCATCTCGTGCGTCGGCAGCCGTGCGCTCTCGGGCGTGCTCGACGCCGGCATGCTGCGCGCAACGAACGCCGAAGGCGAAACGCTCGCCGATGCATTGCGACGCATCGGCGGCAACCCGGACGCGCTGCACGAACCGCTGCGTGCGCCGGGCAGCACGGCCGCGTTCGTCGAGCTGCATATCGAACAGGGGCCCGTGCTCGAGACGCGCGGCTTGCCGATCGGCGTCGTGACCAACATCGTCGGCATCCGGCGCGTGCTGATCACCGTGACCGGGCAGCCCGACCATGCGGGCACGACGCCGATGGACATCCGTCGCGACGCGCTCGTCGGCGCCGCGCACCTGATCGAGGCCGCGCATGCGCGCGCGTCGGCGCTGTCGGGCAATCCGCACTACGTCGTCGCGACGATCGGGCGGATCGCGACGACGCCGAACGTGCCGAACGCGGTGCCGGGGCATGTCGAGCTGATGCTCGAAGTGCGCAGCGACAGCGACGCGGTGCTCGACGCTTTCCCCGAGGCGCTGCTGGCCGGTGCGGCCGCGCGGCTCGACGGGTTGCGGTTGAGCGCGCGCGCCGAGCACGTGAGCCGCGCGCGGCCGACCGATTGCCAGCCGCTCGTGATGGACGCGGTCGAACAGGCGGCCACGCAGCTCGGCTATCCGAGCATGCGGCTGCCGAGCGGCGCGGGGCACGACGCCGTATACGTCGCGCCGACTGGGCCGATCGGGATGATCTTCATTCCGTGCCTGGGCGGCCGCAGCCATTGCCCGGAAGAATGGATCGAGCCGCAGCAACTGCTCGATGGCACGCGCGTGCTGTATCAAACGCTCGTGGCGCTCGATCGTTCACTCGCGGGGGCGGCGTAACGTAATCGCAGCCGCTCGGCGAGGCAATTACGCCGGCCGCTGCCCTTCCCGCGGCCCGTGCCCCGTCCACCGCTTGAACGCGCGCCGGAAGTTGTGTGCATCGCTGAACCCGACTTCGTGCGCGACGTCCTCGATCGACAGCCGCGGGTTGCTCAGCAGCGTGAACGCGCGCTTGCGGCGGATCGTGTCGATCACCGTTTGATACGACACGCCCTGGTCGGCAAGCCGCCGCCGCAGGGTGCGCTCGCTCATGCACAGTTGCGCGGCGATCGCCGCGAGCGACGGCGCATGCCGCAGGTCGCGCCGCATGATCCGTTCGATCGATTCGAGAAATTCGGTGCCTTCGGGTTCGGGCGGCAGCGCATCCTGCAGGAATTCGAGCGCCTGGCGATGCGCGAGCGGATCGTGGGTCGCGATCGGGCGGTTGCCGAGCGCGGCGTCGCATGAAAACAGGTTCTGCTCCTGTTCGAACCGCACCGGGCACGGGAACACGCGCGCGTACTGCTCCGCATAGGCCGGCGGCGGATAGCTGAGATCGACGCCCTTCGGCTGGAACGCGGGGCCGACGAGCGAGCGCCCGATCTTCATGAAGCTGCCGAACGCTTCCTCGACGAGGAACGCCTCGATGTCGGCTTCGAGGAATACGTTGGTCGCGCGGATCGACAGCGTGCGCGCATCCGAGACCACGTCGAAGCGCATCAGCGGCCCCGTGTGGCGCTGCAGCTCGATGCCGGCCACGATCGCGTCCTTCAGCGTCGGGCTCGTCAGCATCGCATAGCCGACCAGCCCGATCGACGCGATCGTCTCGCTCGTGCCGAGTTCGAGGCCGAGCGCCCGCCCGGGCGCCATGTCGAGCGCGCGGCGGATCATCGTGCTCGCCTGGCGCAATGAAATCCGGCACGACGGATTCGACAGGTCAGCGACGTCGAAGCCGAGCCCGAGGCACAGCCGCGTGGGATCGATGCCCAGTTCCTTGCTTGTCTCCGCGAGGCACCGCAACAGATGGACCGGCAGATTCGCCGTCGTATAACGGTCGGGTTCGTCCATGGATGCTCCGTATTTTTTTCCATGGATTGTACTCGTCCCGCCCGGCCGGAGACCCGCTGCCGCCCCGGCCGCGATCGCCCACATCCTGCGCGGCCCCGCTTCAGAAGTAGTGGCGCAGGCCGACCGTCGCGCCGAGCTGCGTGGTGCTCGTGCTCGGCGACTGCCCGTTGATGCCGACCAGTTGCGTGCCGACCAGGCCGCCGCGATAGATCGCATAGTCGACTTCCGCGTAGAGCATGCTGCGCTTCGACAGGCTGTAGCCGGCGATCACCTGGAACTGGCGCGCGCGGCCGTCGAAATCCGGCGTGTAGCCGGACTGCGTGGTCCACCATGCGTTGACGGCGGCCGTGAACGCCGGCGTGAACCGGTAGGTCAGCCCCGCGAGCGCCATCTTGCGGCGCCGGAACCCGCCGGGCACCGACGGATCGACCACCTGCGCGGGCGAGATGATGCCGAGCGCGGCGAGATCGGTCGGGCTGAACGGGCCGTTCGCGAACGACGTGAAGTCGTTGTCGCGCGCGTTCTCGATATAGCCGGCGTTGACGGTCGCGTTGCCGAGCGTCACCGAGCCGCCGCCGCCGTACACGTCGAACTTGCCGTGCGTGACGTCGTCCCAGCTGCGCATGAACGATGCGCCGACCGTGAACGGCCCCTTGTCCGGCGCATACGCGACCGCCGCGCCGGCCTGGCCGCCGAGCACGCCGCCGCCCGCATGGCCGCCGGGCGAATACTGTGCGAGCAGGTACAGGCTGCCGAGCTGCGCGCCGTACTGGATCATGTTGCTGGTGCGCGAGCCGGCGAGCATCGTCTGCTCCGGCTTGAACAGGTTGAAGTACGGATCCTGCGGGCCGGCCCACAGGTTCGAGCCGTAGGTCAGCGACACCATCTCGAACGGCACGTTGTACTGGCGGCCGAGCGTGAGCTGGCCGAGCGACGTCGACGTCAGCCCCACGTATGCGACCTCGAAGAAGTTCGGCGAGCCGGCCGGCACGATGCTGCCGCTGTTGGGGCCGAAGTGGCTCTCGACGTTGAACTGCGCGGACAGCCCGCCGCCGAGATCCTCCTGCCCCTTGAGGCCCCAGTAGCTTTCCGTCAGGCCGCCGCCGTCGGCCATCGAGATCTTGCGGCCCGTCGACACCGGCGAACCGTCGGCGCCGTAGGACACGCCGTGCGTTTCGTAGCGGATGCCCGCGTCGATCACGCCGTACAGCGTCACGTTGCTTTGCGCGTGTGCGCCGGTACCGGCCAGGGCCATCATCGCGCAGCACGCGGCGCGAACGCTATCGTGACGATTCATTACTCTGGACTCCGCATCGAACAGGGGGCGGACGGCTCGCACCGTCGTGAACGAATGTAGAAAGCCAAATTTGCGCGGGCCAAGGCCGCGGCGGCCATTCTCGTGGTGCGTCGCGGCCACGCCATGGCGCACTGCGGTCAGGGCGACGGCGACGCGCTCGCCACCGCACCGGGCGCCGCGCGGCGCAGCGCAAGCCGCACGAACGGGGCGGCGGCCAGCACGGCCACGCACAGCACGTGGGCGACGCGCGTGCCGCCGAAACGGCCGAGCAGCGCGCCCGACAGCGCGGTGCCGATACCGGCCGCGAAGAACGTGACGACGAGCGTGCGCGCGACCAGCGAGCCGTCCGGGTCGACGTCGGACAGCATGCCGGTGAGGAACGGCACGATCACGAAGAACGCACTGTTCAGCACGAACTGGCTCAGGAAGTACGCACTGCCGCCGCGCGCGCCGAAGAACCATTCGATCGACGCGATCATCGCGAGCTGCGCGGCCCAGATCAGCACAAGGCGGTGCGGGTGGCTGGCCGGATGCGACGGAATCGCCGCGCCGACGAAGCCGAGCAGCGACGACACCGACAGCAGCACGCCGATCGTCGTCGGTGACAGCCCGGCACGCTCGCCGACGAAGCCGGCGATCGCCCATTGCGACGCCTGTACGCCGTAGACGAGCGCCGTCACGACCCAGATCGCGATCACCGGCCGCCACGGCAGCGTGCCGGCGCGCACGCGGGTCTGCGCCGGCGCGCTCGCGAACGCGTCGATACCGCGGATCGCGGGTGCCAGCATGGCGACGACGGCCGCCAGCAGCGCGAACACCCAGCGCCCGAGCCAGGCGGCCGGCAACGTGGAGATCAGCACGAGGATGCCGCCGTTGATGACGCCCGCGAGCAGGTTGATTTGCCCCCACAGGCGGTCGGTCGATGCGCGCTGCGACACGCCGGAGGCGACGACGACGAACAGCATCCCTTCGAACAGCCCCGTCATCCCGCGCGCGACCGCCGCGGACACGATGCCGGGCGCGACCGCGCCGAGCGCCTGGCCGGCGATCGTGCCGACCAGGCCGGCCAGCGTGAACGACCGTGCGGCGCGCGCGATCCGGTGCGACAGCAGTGCGCAACTGATCGCGATGCCGAGGATCTCGGCGCTCACGAGCGCGGTCGCGGTGCCTTCGTCGAGCCGGAAGCGCGTCATCACGGCCGCAACGAGGAACGGCGACAGGATCAGGCCGTTGGTGGCCGCCGCGAACGCGAGCGCAAGGCGAACGACGGCGCCCGTCGACGGATCGGGGCGCGACTGCGCGGCCGCGTGCAGGGGGGCGGTGCTCATGAGGCCTCCTGGCTGGATCGCGGCCGATCGTGTGTGACGCCGGCCGTTTTGTGCATCGGGTGTATCCCTCGGTGGGGCGGCGTGGCGCGCGCCGTTGCGGTGGCGGCTGCGCTTGCGTCTTGCGTCAGGCCGAACAGCGTGCGCAGGTACGGCGTCAGGAAGCGGCCGTGCGGGTCCATCCGCTCGCGCAGCGCGAGGAAATCGTCCCAGTGCGGATAGCATGCCGCCAGCTCGGCGGCCTTCATCGCATGCACCTTGCCCCAGTGCGGCCGCCCGCCGTGATTGCGGCAGATCGCCTGCACGCCCGTGAAGTACGCGTCGAACGGCATCCCGCGATACTGGTGCACCGAGATGCGCACGCTGTCGCGCCCGTAGTCGGGGCTCAGCCAGATGTCGTCGCCGCGCACCCACCGGTATTCGATCGGGAACATCAGCGGGAAGCTGCGGCGCGCGATGAACGCGCGGATTTCGCGCAGCGCGTCGGCGCCGCGTTCGGCCGGCACCGACCATTCCATTTCGTTGAAGCGCACGCGGCGCACCGACGACAGCATCGCGTAGCTCGCATCCACGTGCCGGCCGGCCGACACGGTCGACGCGCACAGCCGGCTCAACGCCGGGCACAGCGACGGCACGCGCCGGCCGAGCCCGCACAACGCGCCGAACACCGTGTTCTCGAGGAACGACTCGGAGGCGCGGCTCACCCAGTGCACCGAGTCGGCCGGCTCGTCGGTCATGTCCCACGCCTTGGTCAGCACGGTGTCCGTATGCGGGAACCAGTAGAACTCGAACGAGCGATGCCGGGCGATCAGCGCATCCGCTTGCGCGAGGCAATCGTCGAGCGGCATGCCGCCGCGCTCGAGGCGCAGCTTGAACGCGGGTACGAGGCGCAGGCCGATCTCGGTCAGCACGCCGAGCGCACCGAGCCCGATCCGGCCGCCCGCGAACAGGTCGGGATGCGTGTCGGCGCTCGCGCGGATCTCGCTGCCGTCCGCGCACATGAAGGCCAGGCTGTCGATCTGCGTCGACAGGTTGCCGAGCGTGATGCCGGTGCCGTGCGTGCCGGTGCTGGTCGCGCCGGCGATCGACTGCACGTTGATGTCGCCGAGGTTCTCCATCGCGAGGCCGTGCGCGGCGAGCGCCGGGCCCAGCGCCCATAGCCGCGTGCCGGCATGCACGCGTGCGACGCGCCGGTCGCGGTCGACGTCGATCACGCCCTGCATCGCGTCGAGCGACAGGATCACGTCGTCGGTCTGCACGAGCGGCGAGAACGAATGACCGGCGCCGGCCGCGCGCACGGTGACGCCGGCTGCCGCCGCGTCGCGCAGCACGGCCGCGAGCCCGGCGTGCGACGCAGGCTTCGACACGGTTGCATCAGGACTGCAGACATATCCCGACCAGTTGCGCCACATGGCATTGTCTCCGTGGTTGTCGTTTGAATGGGTTGATCGGTCTGGACGACGGGCAGCGCGGCCCGCTAGAAGAAGCTCTTGCCTTCGCCGCGATAGGTGGGCGCCTCGCCGACCACGCGGCCGCCGCGGATCAGCAGCAGCGTGTTGAAGCGTTCGCACAGTTCGCCGGCTTTCGCGTGGCGGAACAGGATCGGATCGCCGATCGCCGGCGCGACGCCGCGCGGCACGCGCACGGGCGTCTGCACCTCGCCCGCGCCTTCGTTGCCGATCAGCGCGCAGCCGGCCGGCAGCCACGGCCGCGGCAGGCGGCTCTTGCCGGCCGGGCCGGACGCGATGTAGCCGCCGCCCGAGCAGGTCACGATGCCCGGCTGCGGAATCCGCACGACCGGCAGCGCGAAGCCGGCGGCCGGCTGCGCGTGAAACGCCGCGTAGTGATCGAACAGCGCCGGCGCGTAGAGGCCGGAGCCGGCCGCGAGCTCGGTGACCGACGCGTCGCCGAGCGTGCTTTCGAAGCTGCCGGTGCCGCCGCCGTTCACGAAGCGCAACGTGTGGCCCGCCGCCGCGAGCGCCTGCACGGCCGCCTGGCGGCGCGCGTTGATCTCGCGCGCCGAGCGGCGCTTCAGGTGGCGCACCAGCGCGTTGCGCGCGCCGCTGCCCGGCTCCGTGTCGGCCACGCCGGCAATCTGTCCTTCGTAGCCCATCAGCCCGTCGAGCCGCACGTGCTGCCGCTCGCCGATGCGGTTCGCGAGTGCGAGTGCGCCGGCCACGTCGCGCACCGGCGAGCGGTACATGCCGAAGTACAGGCCCGGATACGCGGACGACATGTCGAGATCGATTGCGAGCGGGATCGTCACGCGCTCCTCGTGTGCGAGGCGGTCGATTGCGTCGACCTGCGCGGCGTCGTCGACCATCAACGTGATCGAGCGGCCGCACCTGAGCTGCGCAGCCACCGCGCGCAGGTCGTCGGGCTCGACGGTCGGATACGCGACGACGATGTCGTCGAACCCGCCGTCCGCGAGCCATGCGGCTTCCGCCGCCGAGTAGCACAGCAGCCCCTGCATGAACGGGCCGGCGGCGAGCACCGCGCCGATCAGTTCGCGCGAGCGCACCGACTTCGTCGCGAGCCGGATCGGCAGGCCGCGTGCGCGGCGCTTCAGGTCGGCGAGGTTCGCGTCGAGGCAATCGAGGTCGACGAATGCGGCGGGCAGCCGGCGGCCCGCGAGCGCGTCGCGATAGGTCGGATAGTCGTGGGCGGCGGCGGGTGCGCGATGCGGCAGGTCTGCACGGCTCATGGAGCGGGCTCGGCTGGGTAGGGTGTGCGTCGCGCCGACCGTTCGGCGCGTGTCGGAATCCAGCATAGGGCCGGCCAAAATGACGACCAAGCGCTCAGCGGGTCGTTCGACGGGTCTTATCCGGCCATCCGTATCGGCCACGCCCGCGCGTGACGGTCGTGCGCCGCGCGGCTGGATCGCTGCTTGCTTGGTGTCGCGGCACACATGGCGCGTGCGGGCCCGACCCACCGCCGGGCGGGCGTGGCGCGCGACAGTACGCGCTTGCCGAAGCGACAACGAAACGCGTTTCAAACGATTTTCCGGGCATGGCCGATGCGCGCAGGTTTAGTGCCTGCGTTCTAGCGCCGCTTTTGACTGCATGCCGGATTCGACCTAGAACCTACTCGCGGATGCACCGGCGAAGAACGGCATGACGTGACGAGGAGGCGACGTGAAGAAGAACAGGGCACTCTGGCGGCGCACGGGCGCGATCGCGGCGATCGGCGTGGCCGTCGTTGCGGTCTGGCGCTATGAAGCGGCGACACCGGCGCAAGCCGCGTCATCCGGCACGACGGCCGCGACCGCGAGCGCGCAGCCAGGCGCGGCCGATACGTTCGGCACCGGCGCCGCGACGCCCGGCCCCGAGGAGCGGCGGCTCGACGTCGACGCGCTGCGCCGCAGCCTCGCGGGGCGCCCCGATGCGGATGCCGAAGTGAAGCGCATCGTCGCGTTTGCGCGTTTCCGCGACGAGGTTGCCGCGTACGGCGATCGCCGCAACGTCCTGACGCCAGCCGAGCGCAGCGCGCTCGCGCGCCGGATTCTCGACGAACTCCCCGACCATGTCGCGCGCAACGAGATCGTGCCCGTGCAGGCCGAAGCGCTGAGCGCGGCGCTGCTGACCGACACCGACGCCGACCCTGCGACGCGCAGCGCGGCGATCCGGTCGATGCGCGCGCAATGGGACGCGTATGCGCAGCAGACGGTCGGCCCGTCGCCGGCGCAGGACCCGCGCTATCTCTCGTACGAACGACAAAGCCGCGACGTCGTCCGGCAGGTTCAGGCGAGCATTCCCGATCCCGATCAGCAACAAGCCGTCATCGCGCAGCGCCTTCAGGCGTTGCGCGTCCAGCTGTTCGACGGCGCTTCACCGTCCGGCGTGCACTGAGCGCCGAATCCGCGACGCCGGGGCGAAGCCCGGCGCCCGCGTCATGTCCATCGACAAGGAGGGGAGATGTCCACAGCACGATGCTTGCTGCGCGCGGCCGTTGCCACGCTGCTCGCTTGCGCGGCACTGAACGGTCACGCGGCCGATACGACGATGCCGGATCCGTCGATTCCCTATTATTCGTGGTACGAAGTGACGTTGCCGGAAAGCACCGGTGCATCGTGCGGCAACGGCACGCCGATGCGCTTCTACATCAATCGCGCGCAGTCCGACAACCTGCTGTACATGATGGAACCGGGCGGCGCGTGCTGGGACTACGGCACCTGCACGCAGACGTCGACCGGTGCCGAGGCCGGCCTCGGCGGCTTCAACCCGGACGGCATCCCGCACAACTACATGAACGGCACCGCGAACGAGGCGCTGCTGTCGTCGTTCCTGTCGCCGCTGCTCACGCGGATGGACCTCGCGCACATTCTCGTCGGCGAGCCGAAGGTCGAGACGCAGCAGTGGACACAGGTTTTCGTGCCCTATTGCACCGGAGATATCCACATGGGCAGCGCGGTGCGCAACTACACGTCGCCGACCGGCGACTGGCGATTGCAGCACTACAGCGGGCTGAAGAACATCCAGGCCGTCGCGCAGTGGCTGACGTCCCACGGCTTCGGCAAGCCGAACCGGTTGCTCGTATACGGGATGAGCGCGGGCGGCTACGGCACGCTCGCGAACTACGCGACGCTGCGCAACACGCTGCAGCCGCAGGCACATAGTTCGCTGCTCGACGACGCCGGCACCGTGTTCAACACGCCGTTCGATGCGGACGCGGCCACGCATCCGTCGGTCGGCCTGTACGACCGGGTGCGCACCGAGTGGGGGATGACGGGCCCCGACGGCATGATCACCGTGAACAGCCGGCTGACCAGCCGGTTCGATCCCGGCAACATGGGGAGCGCGTACGCGGCGCTGTCGGCGACATTCCCGCACGACCGCTTCGGCTTCTCGAGCTACCAGCGCGACAAGATCATCGCCGCGTATCACTATCGCGCGTTCGTGCCGGCCGTGATCGCGGCGCCCGACGACGCGACGAAGGATGTGCTGTCGCTCGCGATGTTCGACAAGGAGCTGGACGGGCTGAAGCAGACGCTGAACCCGCTGCCGAACTTCGGCTACTTCATGCCGTGGGCGCGCAACGACTTCATCGACAACCACCAGGTGACGGCGGTCAGCTTCACCGGGTCGGGGATCCACGAGAACGGCATCGACGCGGATATCGGCACGTTCGTCGACAACCTGCTGAACCAGCAGGACCCGGCCGATACGCCGGTGATGAAGGCATTCCGCACGCAGCAGTGGTCGGATTTCACGTTCTCGACGTTTCTTGCGTGGATCGACAGCGTATTCAACCTGACCGGCGAAGCGGGGCCGATCTCGGGGCATCGGGCGTGAAGCGGTGGGCCTGAACGGGTGACGGCGGCGCGCCGGTGCGTGCCGCCATGCCGGCCGGAAGAATGCGCGTGCGTGTTCAGAACGGCTCGCCGTCGAAGCGGGACGCAGCCGGACGGCGCTTCATGTCCTTCAGCCAGCCCCGGACCTTTTCCGGATCGTCGAACTCGCGCAGCGCCATGGTCAGGTCGTGGTTGCTGCGCTGCATGCCGGCAATGTCGCGCGCGAGCATGCGCATCACGGTATCGGGCGCCACCTTGACGGACGGTGCGATCCCGTAGGTCCGCCGGAAACCGGTCTCGACGTGCTGGATCTCCTGATCCAGCTCGCGGATCTGTTCCTCGAGGATGCCGTTGTAGCGCGCCAGCCGTTCTTCGCTCAGGCCGTCGATCGCGCGCCGGTCGATCTGTTCGATCTCCAGCTGCAACTCCAGCAACTGCAGGAGATTGCCCTTCGCATACGCGTGGTTGACCCGCTGCATCAGCACGGTCTTGCGCGCCTGTTCCTGCGGATCGGTTTCGCGATCGGGATGCAGCGCGCTCGCGAGCTTGCGATAGACCTCGCGGATCGACTTGCTCGATTCGGCCTGCTCGGCTTCGCGTTTGGCCACCGCGGCCGATTGCCGGGGCGCTTTCTTGCGCTCGGCGCGCTGCGCCTCGCGAGCCTCGTGGGCAGCCATGTCGCGCCTGAACTGTTCATCGAGGTCGGCTTGCATGCGCTCGGCGAGTTCGTCGGGCGACAGCGTGTCGAGATCGTCTTTCGGTGCAACCTCAGGCGCCGGCGCCGGCGCCGGTTCCGGCTTCGTCGGCGTGCGATCGACGGCTTCGTATTCGTCGCCGCCGGAGGCACCGTGCCGGTTGTAGATGACCTTCAGCTGCGCGTCGTCGCTGACGTCGAGCAAGTCGCGAGCCATGCCGGCGATGAGTTCGGACAGCGTGCGCTGTTCGGCCTTGCTCAATCCCTTTTGCAGGAACGCGTCGTCGAGCAGATTGAGCAAGCGGATCCGCAACGCCGTCGACGCCTGTTCGAGCGGCAGCAGCCCGTCGACGAATTTCTTCTGGAAGTCCGGCATCAC
The DNA here is from genome assembly GCF_002099195.1 of Burkholderia puraquae. Lineage (GTDB taxonomy): Bacteria > Pseudomonadota > Gammaproteobacteria > Burkholderiales > Burkholderiaceae > Burkholderia > Burkholderia puraquae. The sequence continues at coordinate 402,575 of NZ_NBYX01000002.1, forward strand.
GGCTTCCCATGCGCCGAGACGCTCGCGCCGCTTCTCGATCTGCTTGACGAGCGTATTGAACGCTTTCTGGGCTTTCGACAGGCTGGCTGTTTCGTGGCCGGGCGCAATGGCGACCGCGGCACCGCGACGTGCGGTCATGATGAGGATCCTCCGGCCGCGGCGGGAGGCGCAGCAGGCCGGTATTTTAGCCGGACGGGCTGCGGGAGGCCCGCAAGGCGTGCTTCCCCGCCGCGACCGGTGGCGCGTTACTGCTTCACCGCCGCAACGGCCGGCGCGCCCGACTCCGAGGCCGATGCGCCGTTCGACCCGTAGGCCGCTTGGGCGTTCTTGCGTTCGGCGACGCGCTTGGCGGCCAGGCGTTCCTGCGCGGCGACGATGTCGCCCGGATAGTTTTCGCCGTCGGCGGCGATCGGCTCGTAGCCGACCGATTCGAGATCGAACAGTTCCTGGCGCACCTGGGCGCGCGTGAGCGTCGAGTGCGACGACTGCGCGTACGACGCGGACGGTGCGGCGAGGAGAACGGTGGCGGTAGCGGCGACGGTGGCGATGGTGACGATGATGGATTTCACGGTTTCCTCAGACAGTTTCGTTACGGTCCTGCACGCATTCGCTTGGCTGAACCGACGACGCAAGTTTAGGAACCCGGACTGCCCGGATAAATGGAGAATCCGTGCCTGCAGTGTTTCAGAATCAGCAAGAGTGGGCCGGGCGGCGTCGTTGCGTCAGTCGCCGAACAACTGCCCCTGCCCGGAGATCACGCGTTCGAAATCGTCGCGCAGGAACGGCAGGATCGCGTCGGCCACGGGCTGCAACTGGCGGCTCAGGTAGAACGCGTAGTCGATCGGCGAGCGCATCGTTTCGAGCGGCTCGGGGCCGGCCGTCGTCATCACGTAGCTGATCCAGCCGCCGCGCTGATACTGCAGCGGCCGGCCCTGCGCGTGGTTGAACTCGTCGGCGATCCGCGCCGCGCGCACGTGCGGCGGCACGTTGCGCTCGTATTCGCGCAGCGGCCGGCGCACGCGCTTGCGGTAGACGAGCTGGTCGTCGAATTCGCCGGCCAGCGTGCGCCGCACGGTGTCGCGGATGAAATCCTGGTACGGCTCGCGGCCGAACACGCGCCGGTACAACTCGCGCTGGAATTGCTGCGCGAGCGGCGTCCAGTCGGTGCGCACCGTTTCGAGCCCCTTGAAGACGAGATCCTCGCCGCCGTCGGCCGCTGCCGCGAGGCCCGCGTAGCGCTTCTTGCTGCCTTCCTCCGCGCCGCGCACGGTCGGCATCAGGAAGCGGCGGTAGTGCCGCTCGTACTGCAGCTCCAGCGCGCTCTCGAGCCCGAAGTGGTCGCGCAGGTGCGCCTGCCACCAGCGGTTCACGTGTTCGACGAGCGCGCGGCCCTTGGCGCCGGCTTCGTCGTCGTCGTGCGCGCGACCGAGCCACACGAACGTCGAATCGGTATCGCCGTAGATCACTTCGTAGCCCTGCGCTTCGATCAGCTCGCGCGTGCGGTGCATGATCTCGTGCCCGCGCATCGTGATCGACGACGCGAGGCGCGGGTCGAAGAAACGGCAGCCCGTCGAGCCGAGCACGCCGTAGAACGAATTCATGATGATCTTCAGCGCCTGCGACAGCGGCGCGTTGCGCTGCCGCTTCGCATCGTCGCGGCCCTCCCACACGCGGCGCACGACATCGGGCAGGCAGTGCGCGGTACGCGAGAAGCGCGCGCCGAGAAAGCCGGGCACCGATGCATCGTCGCCGGGATTCGCGAGCCCTTCGATCAGCCCCACCGGATCGATCAGGAACGTGCGGATGATCGACGGATAGAGGCTCTTGTAGTCGAACACGAGCACCGAGTCGTAGAGCCCGGGGCGCGAATCCATCACGAAGCCGCCGGGGCTGTTTTGTCCCGTCACGTCGCCGAGGTTCGGCGCGACATAGCCGAGCCGGTGCATGCGCGGCAGGTACAGGTGCGTGAAGGCTGCCACCGACCCGCCGGTGCGATCGGCCGCGAGGCCTGTCACGCTCGCGCGTTCGAGCGCGAAGGACAGCAGGTCGGCCTTGTCGAAGATGCGCGTGACGAGCTCGCAGTCCTTCAGGTTGTAGCGCGCGAGCGCCGGCTTGTCGTGATCGAAGCGGCGCTGGATCTCGTCCATCCGCTGGTACGGGTTGTCGATCGACTTGCCTTCGCCGAGCAGCGCCTGCGACACGTATTCGAGGCTGAACGACGGGAATGTCCACGTCGCGGATTTCAGCATGTCGATGCCGTCGAGAATCAGCCGGCCGGCCGCGCCCGCGAAGAAGTGGTCGGGCTGCTGGCCGTGCGCGCGCCAGTCGAGCACGCTGCCGCCGCGCCCGAGCTTCAGCGGCACGCCGAACTGCTCCGCGTGCGCATGCAGGATGCGCAGGTCGAACTGCACGAGGTTCCAGCCGATCACGGCATCGGGATCGTGTTCGTCGAACCACGCGTTGAGCCGCGCGAGCATCGCGGGCCGGCTGTCGCAGTAGTCGAGGCGGAAGTCGCTGACGCCTGCTTCATCGCTGTCGTCCCCGTTCGGCGGGCCGAGCATGTAGACCTGCCGTTGCCCGCAGCCTTCGAGCGCGATCGAGTACAGCTCGCCATGGACGCTGGTTTCGATGTCGAGCGACACGCAGCGCAGCGCCGGGCGATAGCCGGTCGCGGTTTTCAGCTCGGCGCCGGTCAGCGTGCCGTCGCGGCCGGGCTGGCCGCGAAACTGCACGCAGGCCGTGATGAAGCGCTCCATCGCGTAGCGGTCGGGCGGCTGCACGTCGGCTTCGTAGACGTCGACGCCGGCCGCCGCGAGGCGCTTCTGGAGCCCGGACAGGTGGCGATAGCGCTTGCAATAGAGGCCGACGACCGGGCGCTGCCGGAAATCGCGCAGCGCGAGCGGGCGCAGTTCGGCCTCGTGCTCGCCGGCCAGTGCGTGTTCGGCAAGCGCCCGCTGTTCGGCCGGAATGAACGCGACGGCTTCCTGCGGGCGCAACCGCACGCGGCGCGGACCGTGTTCGGTTGCCAGCCAGAACTCGATCTCGATGCCGGATGCGGTGTCCCGCCAGTGGCGGGTGAGGATGAAACCCTGCTCGAACGCCGTCAAAACGCTTGCTCGTTGTGGATGCCCAGGCGGCGGATTTTAGCGCTTGGGCGGGGGGCTTGCCGGAATGGAGTGCGAGATGTCGTACCCGGTATGGCGAGCAATGATCGTAAGATTCGGGGTCGATTCGACCAGCCAGGCATCGTCTAATGAAAATCACGATGGATCGTGTCGCACGTGGCGCCGCGCATACTGTTGTCGCGGCCTGTCCATGTGGAGGCGGGAGCACGATATTCGCGGCTCCGAAACTGAAGATACTGCCGGCAGCCACCGAAGCCGACGAATTCGATCACGGCCGGGTGCGGCTTCATGGCGCGAGGTGCGTCATTGTCGAGTGTCACGACGCTGCCGGGGTAGAGGTGCGAATGGGTTGTGCGCAGCAGTACGGTGGTGTGCATCGAAGGCGCTCCGAGCGTTGTAGTGCGACGGTGGCGTGTCATTGCTGACGGCATTCACGAGAACGAGCGGCAAATTCAGGTTTTCAATTATTTGAATTACGCCCGATTGACTTCACAGAATCATCATTCGTAGAATCGCCGATCAATAACAACATTACTCTGAGAGAGGCGCCATGAATGCGCACCGCGTGGTCGAAGTCATTGCGGAAGGGCCGGCTCGGCAGGAGCCGCTTCTCAAGTTCAATACCCGGCTTGGCAGTCATGCTCGGATTCCCCGCCGGAGGGCCGGGCAGTCTCGCATCGGTCGCGACGACGTGCCAACACATCGAGCAGGCTGTGTGAGCGCGCATCGCGTATCTCGACCTGACGCGGTCGGCCTCGTTTCCGATCGCCGCATGTGAGCGCCCCGTTCTGCAGGCGCCAGGCAACTCGCTCGACATGAGCGAAGGCAATCGACCGCAAAAACTACACGCATCCGCTGACCCGATTGAATTCGGTTGGCTGTCCCGCTTGCCTGGAAGGCTGGCGCCGCACGCATTGCTGACGAACTCATTAACCCGGACTCCCCATGACCTCACAATCCCGACAATTCTCGTTACCCGGTGCCGCCGCGCTCATCGCGGCGGTCATTACCACTGCGCAGTTTCTGCTCGGCCTCTACGTGTGGTCGACGAAGTCATCGCCGTCCGTGACCATGCTGGCCGTGCAACTGTCCAGTTTCTTCGGGGGCCTGGTATTTCGAACCGGCCTGGTTTTCCTGATCGTCCGATGGCACGGAGAGAAGCGGGATCAGCTTGCATTCCGCCGCCCGGCGTTGCCGCTGACCGCCTATGCGTTATGCCTGCTGGTCTGGCAGGCCGCACAGATACTGATATTCCAGGCGCTGGTGGCAATGCTGAGCAGCGGTGCCCTCAGCCTCGCGCACATCGGGACGATCATTGCGCCGCTGAATGCCGTCCTCTATGCGCTCGTGGCCTGGCTTGCGTGGTGGCTCGTCACCCACCTGTTCCGCCACGATGCGTTGCCCGGAGCGCCGCGCGGTAATGCACGACGACGCATTGCGGGTCTCGCGGCTTGGCTGTTTGTCAGCGCATTGCAGCTCTTCATGCCGCAAGCCGTGATGATGTTGCTCGACTACTATGACGACGGACTCAAGCTCGTGATGTTGAACTACGTCGGAGGCGTTGTCCTTTGCGCCGCGGTCGTCTTCGCGGGGGCGATGTTCGGCCTGCCGCGCGATCTCGGTCGACTGCACGTCCGGCGCATGGTGGGGGCGTCGCTTGCGTCGGTGGTATCTGTTTTGCTGCTGGCTTATGGGGTACTGCGCGTGCTGGGCAACGTGCTCGGGACAGTCAGTTTGATGTCCGGAATGATGCCGATTGTCGTTCTCGCCGGAATCGGCGTGGCCTACTGGGTATGGTTCCGTGTGTTCTATGCCGGTGCGCGACGAGAGATTGCCGAAGCGTCTTAACACATGCCTTCGTCATGAAAGCCACAAGCGGATACGGCGTGATCCGCATGCACGACAATACGACCCGTGCCGGCCGCGAACCGGCAAGCCTGAATCGACATGACGTAAAGAACGAATCATGCGGATGACAATCTTGATACGCACGTGCATCGCGATGCTTGCGATCGGTGCTGGCCTGGGCGCGAACGGCGCGCACGCAAAAAACGCGGTGGACTGCGCAAAGCTCAACGCGGCAACGAGCGGCCCGGAAGACAACTTCCGGCCGCCGGCTTCCGGCACGGTCATCGGTGCGGGGCGCGCGTACTTCTACTCGGCGCCCGATGTGCAATGCATGACGAAGCGAACCTTCATCATTCCCGGCGATTCGGTGACCGTCTACAAGTCGCACGGGCGCTGGTACAACATCATGTACATGAACGGCAAGACCGGCGAGGACTTCGAAGGCTGGATCGAGCAGGGCCGCGTACACCTCGACGGTCAATACGGTGCGCAGTAGCCGTCGGTGCGTATGCGTCGACGGCAACGCCCGCTACACCGACGCCCACGCAACATCCTCCTTCGGATGCTCCACCCGCTGCGGCCGCTGATACAGATAACCTGCGCATACTGAATCCCGACCGCATGCAGTGCGCGATGCTGCACGTCGGTCTCCACGCCCTCCGCGATGAGCTTCAGGTCGTAGTGATGCGCAACGGACGCGATCCCTTCGATCAATCCCGCACTGTCCCGACGGACGAGATCATTTCCGTTCATCGGCAATCGGGCCGCGTGTATCGGATAATGCGTCGGCCTGGGGAGCCGTCGCGGATTTTATGCCGTGTCGATGGCCGAAGGCGATCGACGACGCGACACGCCGCCATGAATACACCGATCCACTCGCCCGTGCGGCAACGGAGGCCCGCTCGCTCGATACGCTTGCGCCTCGGGCCCGTATGCGTGCGCGTGACTGCCGGTGCGGCATGTGCGGGTCGTCCCGTTCAACCAAACTGGGCGGTCAGCCATCGTTCGGCCCATTTTGTTGCGTATGCAACCGCGTCGTCACGCGCATCGAAACCGGCCAGATCGCCGCTGGTGTGTACTTCCTGCTCATCTCCATCCAGAAGGGTCGTGGTGATCCTCACATGCGCGATGTACTCTCCATCTGCCCTGCGAGGGGTTGGATCGATTCGGAACCGTGTCAAATTGAATAGCATGGGTTCCTCCCAGTCGGGTTACCGCGAGTCAGGCTGTCGCGGGAGCAGCGCAAGAAAGCGTCAGACATCAAGCAGTGCGATGATCTGGCACACGTCCTGACCGGAATCACGACCTGCCGTCCCGGTTCGCAGCGTGGCGCGCGACCGGACACGAACGTCGGGAAATCATCCGTATCGACCTCGCAGCGAGGGTCACGGATAGGCTGGCGAATGACATGTCGCCTGGGGGAAGGGGAATCCGTTGCTTCGGCAACCCTTCGGAGCAATGCTCAGGCGGCGGGACAAGAGGGGCGCGTCGACGCCATTCAGTGGCGCCCGGACGCTGGGTCACGGTGAGGGGCCAGACCGCATTCAGAGGGTATGCCGAGCGATGCGCCGGAATCAGTCACCGGTCATCCGACCGTTTGATCGTACGCCGTTCCATACGTTTGTATAGCGAATTTTCGAGGAACGCCCGCAGCCGAAGCAGGCATTCGGGTTGCCGCGAAGGTGTGCGCGACGGCGGCAGCGCGTATAGTGGGGCTAGCCTTGTCGCCGGTTCCATGGAACAGTCCTCGCATTCAGGGGTGACATTGTCCGGGCGTCGGGCCGTGCAGGGGCGTCGATGTTCCAGGTTGGCATTGTGAATGTGTCGTCGACTTTGAAGCAGGCAGTGCCCTGGCTTGCACGAACCGGATCCGGACGAAACGGCGCCCCCATGAAAATCGATCGCAGCTCCATTCCCTGCTACCTCGTCCTTCGTGACGGCTGGCCCCCCTATGTATTGAATGCGGACCGCCTGGTGCTCCGCCGCGAAGCGAGCCCGTTGTTGCGCGCGTTTGCGCGAGCGCGCGGACGGTTCGCGCATGTCGACGACGTCGCGTGGAACGTATTCTCCGCCGCCGAGGGGCTGTCGGTGGTCGAGCGTCGGGAGACCGGGTTCTTTGCGCTGATCAATGGAACCGAGACCGAGCATCAGTTGCATTTGCTGGCCACCCTCTGATGTCGCCGCCGGCGTGGCCATGGTCGACGAGCGCTGCTCCGGTCTGGTCGACGATCAATGGGGGCCGGACGACGGCCGCGTGGTCGGCCCTTCGGTTGAAAGCGCTTGACACGCTCTGTGATGACACGTACTGTCAGCCGGTGAAGTATTCAAGAAGCGCGATTGCTGCTCATCATTGACCGTAGCCTGCGGTATTCCTTCTCCTCCTTGATTCTTTGCCCGCGTCCGCTTGGGGCGCATACGCTCGTCCATTTTCAGGAGATCTAACATGGATACCGGTACCGTCAAGTGGTTCAACGACAGCAAGGGCTTCGGCTTCATCACGCCCGACAAGGGCGGCGACGATCTGTTCGCGCACTTCTCCGAGATTCGCGGCGACGGCTTCAAGACCCTCGCCGAAGGCCAGAAAGTCAGCTACGAGACAAAGAGCGGCCCCAAAGGCTTGCAGGCGTCGAACATTACCCCTCTGTAATCGACCTGATTCGTTCGCCTCGTTCACGGAGCGGCGGGTCACCGCCGCTTCTTGCGCTACGCGCTGTCGTCGCGGGCGCCGCGTGTCTCGATGCCGGCCCGGCAAGGCCAGCCGTTTCGCATCGGGAAGTCGAACCCGCGTGCAGGCCTGTGCGCCAACCGCCTTCGTAGCGCGTGCATGATCGGACGAGCAGCGCTCGTCCGATCATGCACGCAGCGCAGCAGGAGAACCCGCATGACCCGAAATCAGTCTCGCAGCAACAAGGCGCCGCCGCGCGTCAAGCCGGTCATGGTGCTGCCCAAGCTCGGCACGGCATTGAACTGGGTGCCGCCCAAGCCGGCCGTGGCCGCGAAATCGCGTCCGAAAAAGCGCACGCCGGCGCCGCAGTAGCGACCGGAATCGTCCCGCATGACGAGGGGCAGCCTCCGGCTGCTTCGCCAGGAATGCGATTCGTGCGACGCTGGCCGGATCGTGGCCGTATTCGTCCGGACAAGGCGATACCCTCCGCCCGATACCTCGCCATCCAGCATCGTGCGCCTGCCGGCACCCCCGTCCGCTGTTGTGCGCAATCCGGAATAAGTTGGACGCCCGACAAACGATGCGCGTATGATGGGTTTATCCGATCGAACCTGGTGCTCCGGTCGCTCGCCCCTCCATCTACCCGCTTGCTGCATCGCCCCGCCTCCGCGCTGCAACGTTGTCCCTTTCACCCCACTGGCCCGCCTCGTAATGGGGTATTGGCCAGTTGCGTTCGCTCGTGCGTTTCGTCGCGGCCGAATGCCAGGAGCTTGTCATGAGCATGCATGTCTACCGTGGATTCGAGATCTATCCATTGATTTACCCCCACGTGCCGGCGCTGGACGGCTGCCCGCACAACTACGATGCCGGTTTCGATGCGGCAGTCAAGATTTGCCTTCGCAGCGATACGCTGACGCGCAGCCAGACTTTCAGATTGCGCGACAACGCCCCGTTCGGCAGCGCTGGCGATGCACGTCGTGCGTCGGTGCGCTATGCGGAAAACATCATCGACGACAATCGCGACAAACAAGGCTTCTTTTCCGGCACGCCTTGAGATGAGTCATCCAGGTAACGCGATGAATTGGCAATTCGGAGGACGAAATGATCATCGACGAACTGCTCGGCTTGATCAGCCGGCGTGAGGTTATCCGGGCCGACGCCACCCTGCCTGCGGGAATGGCCGATTCAGCGCAGTGCCATCAGCAGGAGCTGCAAATGTTCGCGGCGGTACGCGCGCTGTCGATCGGGGCTGGATATTCGGAGTTCGAGTCCGACGAGATAGCAAGTGCCGTCATGACACGACTCGGCTAGTTTTCCGTTCTACCATTCCAAAACAGGATCACCATGACAACCATTACGCTAAAGGTCAACGAACCGATCGATGTCGCGCTGCGGCGATTCCGGCGCAACATCGAGAAAACCGGGCTGATTCGGGAGCTGCGCAGTCGCACCGGCTACGAGAAGCCCACGACGGAACGCAAACGGAAAAAGGCGAGCGCCGTTGCCAGGCAGCGCTTGCGGGCAAAACGCATGTTGCCGCCTCGCAAAATGTACTAGGAGAGCATCGTGTTCAACATGCCGGCCGAGGCGCCCCCGTTTTTCCCGCTGACGAAATGCGAAGTCGATTTCGATCAGCAGAAGGACATGGTGACGCTGCTACCGAGCTTCTATGCGTTCGGATGCGAGTACACCAGCCGCGGCTTTCTGATCGGACGCGACGATGCGTTCAAATTGATTGCCGCGCTAGAGAAGGCGCTCAGCATCCAGGGATGAGCTGACGACGACACACGCGCGAGCATTGACAACCAAAAGATGAGCTATGCGCGTCGCGACGAAGTACGTGGATCTACTCTATTTCCTTGTTGTCCTGCAACTCGTCACGCAAAGGCAGACTCGCGAGTGGCTGTCGCCGTTCCAACTCGTCGAATCGCTGCAAGCCTGGCTGGTTATCCACCGTGCGAAATGCGAGTGGCGCGATCGCGTCTGGATAGGACATGCGTCTCTTCAGATAGCGAAGTTGGCCCGCCCGGTCGACAACGCTGCATCGGCAGAGACGGGCGCTCCACGGGATGCCCTGGCAGACCGGTCGAGTTTGCGGATGAAGTGCATCCGCTACCTTCGGGAGCATGTCTGATCGTGGTCGCGCTCCCACGGGCGGCACGCAGGTTCCGGTCGCCAATCAGCGCGGGCCGCTCGTCCTTGTGCAGCCCGGCCGTGCCGTTGCTCCTCCCGAGGCACTTGTCCGCAAGGATCGGCGGCACGCCCGTCACGACGATCACCGCGAGCCCGAGCGCGACGCCGGCCAGGCCGTGCTTCGCGATCACGTAGAGATCGGATCCCGTTGCCGTGCGCGAAGCCGATCCGGAGCAGCGCCCCGCGCCGGCGAACGGCGGCGCCTTGAACACCGCGACGTCGGCCGCACCGGGATCGTGTGTGCACGCGCCGAGCACGCGGTGGTCATGCAGGATCGAGCATGCGGCGACGCCGCTACACCGACACCTACGCAAACTCCTCCTTCAAATGCTCCACCCGCTGCGGCCGCTGATACAGATAGCCCTGCGCATACTGAATCCCGACCGCATGCAGCGCGCGATGCTGCACCTCGGTCTCCACACCTTCCGCGATGATCTTCAGGTCGTAGTGGTGCGCCACGGACGCGATCCCTTCGATCAACCCCGAGCTGCCGCCGTTCAGTTGCGAGACGAACTGGCGGTCGATCTTCACGTAGTCGAACGGAAAGCGCGACAGCATGTCGAGATTGCTGTGATGCGTGCCGAAATCGTCGATCGCGAACTTCGCGCCTTTCGCTCTCAGCGCATGGAAGATCGCGGTGGTCCGCGCGTTCTTTTCAAGCAGGATGCGCTCGGTGACTTCGAGCACCAACGTACAGCCGGGCGGCAGCGCGCGGATCGCATCCTCGACGACGGACACGAATCGCGTGCGCTCGAGATCCTTCGGCGCGATGTTGATGGCGATGCGCAGCGGCACGGCGGGCGTCAGCGCGGACAGTTCCGACACGGCTGTCCTTAGCACGAATTCCGTCACTTTCGGCAGCACCGCACTGGATTCGACCTGCGGGATGAATACGGCCGGGCTGATGGCCCCCCACTTGGGATGCTGCCAGCGCAGCAGCGCCTCGACGCCGATGGTCCTGCGCGTCTCGACCTCGACGATCGACTGGTACACGACATGGAGCTCGTCGCGCCTCAGCGCGTTGCGAACGGCCTTCAGCAACAGCCGGCGCGGTGCCATTGCCAGCAGATAGGCGGCCATCACGAGGCCGTCCGCCAGCAGCACGATCGTGATGCCGATCAGCCGATAGTGGTGCCGCACCTGGGACGCATAGTGCGCGGAAGCGGCAACCCGCACCGTGAACGGCCAGCGCGGCGACACGATCGTGCTTCCGCCTGCAGGCTCCGTGGCCGACTCCGGCGAAAACTTTCCGTGCTGATCGAGATGGCCCGAACCCGCGATCGACAGCGTCGCGGTTTCCGTCCCGTAGCGGGCGCCGTGCGCGAGCGCGTCGGCCACGTAGTCGCCTTCGATCAGGTAGAGCACGCCCGCGCCCGGCGCAGTGGCGTAAAACACGGGCAGCACCGGGATGCCCTGCTGGAACGGCGTCTGGCGCAGCAGCGTGACGAGCGTCGAGCCCGTTTCCGGCTCGTGTGTGTATGCGCCGAGCGGCAAGTCGATCGCCCCCAGCGCCGACGAGCACATGACGCGGCCGTCGTGCACCAGCGCGACGGCGCGCAGGTAGCGCAGGCGCGTACCGATCTCTGCGAGCGTCCGGAATACCGTCGCGCATGGCCGCCCGACGAGCGCGGTCAGCTCGTCCACATGTCGCAGGCGCGCACCGTCCAGGATGCGATCCACCGATGCCACGATGTCGTTCGCGATGACGCGTTCATGCTGGGTGACGGTATCGCGCGCGTAGCGGTCGGCCAGCGCGATCGCGAAGGCCGGCACGAGCACGCAAACGATTACGGCGACAAAAAAGGCGACCCGCGGCCACGCACCGCTGTGCTGGAAAACTGGCTTCGAGCCTGGCGTGAACGCCGACATTCCCGCGGTCGCCTTTGGTGTTGTGTGTATGGAAACGCAAGTCGAACCGGCCGGTACACCAACGATGCGCGTGCGTCATGCCGGGTTTCGGGCTATGTGCTGCGCGCGCCGGTATCGCGATGCGATCGATTCTACGGTCGCGACGGGCATCTGCGGCAGCCTCGTCGCAATCGGCCGTTCATTCCGGAGGCTTGCCTCTATAAACATGTGCATTCAGCGCATCTATATTGACGTAGCACACCGAAAAAACCCCCGGCCGCATGGTCTTGCGGCCGGGACAAAAAACACCGTCTCTTGGCACGAGGATGGTGCGCGGCAAGTATAAGATGTGATGAGAGATTGTGAAATATTGTTATTCAACAATTGGTGTAGTTTTGTCATTGTGTCTCGACAGGAAGCATTCTTTCGGGATGCTGTCTATGCCGGCCTGCCGGCGGCCTGCGAGCGGTCGCCGCGCGATACGGTCGCGCGTCTCGCCGGAGCTTCGGGATGGAAGAAAATACCGTGCCTGTGGTCATCGTGACCGATGGTGCAGCCGCAGCCGATGGCGGCTCGCTGTGGATCCGGATTGCCGTGAACGGGCAGGCCCGCAACTACCTGCTCGATCGCGCGCTCACGTCGCGCGGTACGCCGCGCTACAACACCATCAGCGGCGAACACGGGCCGCTTTCGAAAGGTGACCGAAAGGAATTGCTCGCACTGCTGCGCAGCATTGCCGACCCTGCGATGTGGGCCGGCATCGCAGGCGCGTTCGTGCAGGTGCTGCAGGCGTCCGATGATGAATGAGCGATGCGGTGCCGGTGTGTCGCGCGGGCCGTGATTCAGAAATCGTTACGCATCTTGCGCAGCAGGCTGCCGGCCGACTGGTGCGTGTCTACCGCGGTGAGGACGTCGGTCAGGAACCACGGCAGGTTCAGTTGCGTATTGGAATCGCCGACACATACGCGGATCGGCGGCGCCTTCGACGGCGAGCGGGCGTCGGGCGTGGCGTCACGGGACGGGACGCAGTTTTTCGCGTGGGCTTGAACGGGAACCGGCTCGGCGCTGCCGGATGCTGCACCGGCGGCGGCCGGCAAGCTGACGGCGGCAAGCAGGGTCAAGACAGCGACAGGGGCAACGCGTTTCATGGGATTCTCCGGCGATGCTCGTTCGACCGCACGGGCGGACGCGAGTTCGTCGGGGCATGCTTGCGAGCCGCGCTCAGCCGCGCGCGACGTGCGCTGCCCGTGCAGGTTGCCGGCTGCGCCATTGCCGAGGCGATTCGCCCGTCCAGCGCCGAAAGGCGCGCGTAAATGCGCTGTGTTCCGAATAGCCGAGCAGCCACGCGACTTCCGCGAGCGTCAGCCGCGGATCGTTCAGGTGGTCGATCGCGAGCCGCCGCCGCGTGTCCTCACGCAGTATCCGGAAGTTGAGCCCGAGTTCGGCAAGGCGCCGATGCAGCGTGCGCGACGATACATGCAGGCCCGCGGCGATCTGTTCGATGCTCGCTTCTTCGCCTTGCGTCAGCAGGCGTGCGACGGCTTCGCGCACCGACTGTTCGAGATCGTCCGTCTGCCGCAGCTCGGCAAGCAGCGCGCTCGCCTGGCGTTCCATCATCTGCAGCAGCGCGTCGTCCGGTTGGCGCAGCGGCTGCGCGAGCAGGTGCAACGGGAATGCGAGGCGGTTCACCGGCTGGCCGAACCGCACCGGGCAGCCGAAATAATCGACGTACGGCCGTTCGTCGCCGGGCGACGGGTGCACGAAGCAGACTTCGACGAGCCCGTGACGCGTGCCGGTGATATTGCGTGCGAACTGGACGATGGCCGTCAGCGCGACTTCGTCGACGAGCGGGCCGAGCGGCTCGGGCGCGTCGTGCCATTCGATCGCGACCGACGTCGCCTCGACCCGCACTTCCATGCGCGCGACGTTCGCGATCAGGTGTTCGTATTGCTGCCAGCGTGCGAGTGCGGCGCCGGCATCGCGGCATGCATGCAGCGCGTAACCGAGCGCGCCGAGATGGGCGGGCGTGATCCGCTGGCCGACGTGCAGGCCGAGCAGCGGATCGTCGAGTGCGCGGACCGCGGATTCGAGCAGGCGCCGCCAGTGCGCGCTCGCATATAGCGTGAGCCCGCGATCGTCCTCGGGCGGCCGCGCCTCGCCGAGCACGTGCGCGGCATCCTCGCCCTGCTCGGACAGGTAGTCGAACAGCAGCCGCACGTAGGTGCTCGAGTAGTAGACGCGCTGTGTCGATAGCGGGGAGGCGGCGGGCATGGCGGAAAGTGTCAAGTAATCGTCGGCAAGTGTCAACGCGGGTCGTCCCGTGCGCGACGATACTGCCGGTCAGTTCTTGATCGAGGCCGCGAACATGCCGACCGAGTTGATGACGTGGCTCCATGCGTTCCTGGGTAACGACGTGGACTGGAAGCAGGTGTTGCTGATCGGCATGACGCCGGTCTTCCTGATCGCGTTCGCGATCGAATACGCGGTGATGACCGGGCGCGGCCGTCGTGAGCCGTTTCGCTGGAGGGAGATCGTCGCGAACCTGTCGCTCGGCGCCGGCTATCAGGTGGCCGAAACCGCGATGGGGCTCCTGTTCACGGGTGCGATCTTCGCGTGGGTCTACCAGCACCGCCTGTTCGACGTGCCGGTGAACGGCTTCACGATCGTGCCGATCTTCGTCGCCGTGGAGTTCTGCTATTACTGGTTTCATCGCACGTCGCATCGCGTGCGCTGGTTCTGGGCCGCGCACGTGCCGCATCACAGCGGTGAAGTGATGAACTTCACGACGGCGATGCGGCAGTCGCTGCTGAACGCGTTCGTCGGCGTGTTCGTGTTCTACCTGCCGCCGGTCTGGCTCGGCATCCCGCCCGCGGTCGTGCTGTTCCTGCTCGCGGTCGATCTCGCGTACCAGTACTTCGTGCATACCGAAGCGATCGGGCGGCTGCCGCGCTGGTTCGAGTACGTGTTCGATACGCCGTCGAATCATCGCGCGCATCACGGCCGCAATCCGCGCTATATCGACAGGAACTACGGCGGCGTGCTGATCATCTTCGATCGCCTGTTCGGCACGTATGTCGAGGAAACGGAGCCGGTCGACTACGGGATCACGCAGCAGATTCGTTCGTACAACTTCCTGGTGTTGAACCTGCATGAATTCGTCGACATGTGGCGCGACGTGCTCGCACCCGGGCCGGTCCTGCAGCGGCTGAAGCACCTGTGGATGCCGCCCGAATGGGAGCGGCCGGGGCATCGGCCGATTCATACGTGGAGCGTCGAGCGCAAGGGCGAGGACGCGGCTGCGGCAGCACCGCGTGCCATGCCTGGCGAGGATGCGTCGGCACAACGGCGCAAGATCGTACAAGCCACGCGCACGCGCTCAGGCTAACCTGCGTGCTTTCCTCGGCGAAAGGCTCGGCGGGCAATGACGAAGAAAGTATTCTGGGACGATCCCTACCGGACCACGCTGGATACCGTCGTCAGCCACGTCGACGGCGAGCGCGTGCAGGTGGACGCGACCCTCTTCTTTGCGTTTTCGGGCGGGCAGGAAAGCGATGCGGGGTCGCTCGGCGGCTATCCGGTCATCCAGGCCGAAAAGCAGGGCCTCGACATCGTCTACACGCTGCCGCACGATCATGCGTTGAGCGTCGGCGATCACGTGACCTGGCGCATCGACTGGACGCGGCGGTACCGGCTGATGCGTCTGCACTTCGCGGCCGAAATGGTGCTGCAGCTGGTCTATCGGCTCAGGCCCGGCATCGAGCGCATCGGTGCGCATATCGGGCAGGACAAGGCGCGCATCGACTTCGCGAGCGACACGAGCGTGGCGCCGCTGTTTCCCGAAATCGAATCGGCCGCGGCCGACCTGTCGAAGCGCGACCTGCGCATCGTGACCGACTTCAGCGATGTCGGCGCGCAACGCAGGTTCTGGACGGTCGACGGCTTCGCGACGATGGCGTGCGGCGGCACGCATCCGGCGTCGACCGGTGAGATCGGCATGCTGACGCTCAAGCGCAGGAATACCGGGAAGGGCAAGGAGCGGATCGAGGTGATGCTGGTCGAACCGGAGATGGCCGGCGGGCAGCGGGGCGAGCGGGTCGCGTAACCCGTCGCCCGCATCACCTCACT
This sequence comes from Burkholderia puraquae, assembly GCF_002099195.1. Taxonomy (GTDB): domain Bacteria; phylum Pseudomonadota; class Gammaproteobacteria; order Burkholderiales; family Burkholderiaceae; genus Burkholderia; species Burkholderia puraquae. Next base: position 418,379 of record NZ_NBYX01000002.1, read on the forward strand.
GATACCCGTAACACCGCTTCAACCCCGCGTAGTCGTAGAAGTGGCTACCCGATGCGATCTTCGCGCCGTCGCACGCGGCCTGGAAATCCGTTTCGCGCTCGTTGTACAGCATCTTCACGATGAGCCGCGAGCCGTTGCGGTAGACATCCCACTGCATGTTCGCGGCCATCGGCGACACCTGATCACCGCGCCACGGATTGTTCGCGTACGTGTAGGTCTGTGCCTGCGGTGTCGGCACGAACACGTTCTTCAGGTTCATGATCGACGCGAACGGAATCACGATCTCTGCATGCGTGAAGCGCAGCTTCGCGGCGCGGGTCAGGTCGCCGCGCGCGATCGCATCGACTTCGCCGAAGAAGTCGTCCTGCAGCACCTTCGCCATCCGGTACGTGACGGGGTTCGCCTCCTGGATGCCGGGCCCCTTCTGGTAGTAGTCCTCGGCATCCTGCAGATACGCGAGATACTGCGCCTGCTCCGCGCCGATGTACTTCTCCATCGTGACGCCACCGGTTTCCGCCGTCATCGCGGGTGCGACCTGCAGCAGGTTGTACAGCACGTTCACCGCATCGACGGCCGTCGCGATCTTCGTCTTGCCGTCACCCTTCAGCGTGTTGGTGAACTTGCCGTCCGCCGACGTGAACGCATAGGTGCCCGTGTTCGCGAACGTGTAGCCGTCGGTGCCGAGCTTCGCGATGAAGGCCTGCGACACGAGCGCGGACAGCACCGTTTGCGCGACGTCGGCTGCCCTCGGCGCGGCCTTGATCGCGTTGAGCTTCGCAGTCACCGTCGCGTCGTTCGAATAGGCCTGGTACGCCTGGCTCGCCTGGTAGGTCGCGTAGTACGGATCGCCGGCATCGGTCACGAGGTCGGTGGCCGGCTTCAGCGAGTGGAAATACAGCAGGAAGCGTTGGGTGCCGGCCGGCTGCGCGACCGGCGCGTTCGCCGGATAGCCGGACGGCGCGGCCGGCAGCGTGATCGCCGGGGCCAGCGCGGGCTGCGCGGCCACGAGCGACGCGGAGAAATACGTCGAACTGTCGACCGCGCGATCCTGGCCCGAGTTGACGACGACGACCTGCCGGTTGCCAGCCGAGAACAGTGCGGGCAGCCGCTGCGCGAGGCGGGCGGCGAGTTGCTGGTGTTCGCGGATGCCGGTTTGCGTGAGGTTGCCGTACCCCGGCGTCGAGATGCCCGCCACGCCGTAGCCGAGCAGCGCATTGGCCTTCATCATCGCGTACGTGTCGGCCTTGAGCTGAGCGCCGAGCGTGGTCAGCGCACCGTCGGCCTCGGCCTTGACCAGCATCGCGTAGATCGCGCCGTCATACTTGAAGCCCGACAGCCCGCGCGAGCCGTGGCGCGCGACGAGTTCGGTATAGACGGGCGCGTAGCCGGCGGGCGGCGCTTCGTACGTCGCGGCGTCCTGCTGCGGACGGTACGGCGTCTTTGTCTGGTAGTAAGTCGTGGGTGCCGGCGTCGGCTGGGGTTGCGGCTGCGGTGCTGGCGTCGAGCCGCCGTGGTCGGCAGAGGCCGCGGGCGGCGTCGAGTCTTCCCCGCCGCAAGCGGCGAGCAGCAGGCAGGCAATCGCGAGGGCGGTGGCGGTGCGGGTCGGGTGTGTCATCGTGGCGTGCAACGGGCGGGATCGGTCGAGCCCCGAAGTGTTGCAAGCAACTTTGACAGCAGAATGTCAGGATTCGGTCGGGCAATCGTCGGACTGCCGCCGAATCGCGGCGAGCCGGCCACAGCCGGCTCGTGTGCCGGCGTTCAATGCAGGCCGGCCGATGCGATCGAGCGCACGGTGTCGTTGATGTTCACGCAGCGCGACAGGCCGAAATGCTCGGCTTCGCGGCGCTCCGGTTCGCTGCTCGCAATCGCCACCGCGCGCTCGGGCGGCACGCCGAGCGCCTGCAGCGCGACGTCGAAAGGATGCTGGTTTGATCCGGAGTCCTTTTGATTCGAGTCCGTGACGACGACCGAGAAGCGGTCGAGGTTCGCGCGGCCGAACTGGCCTTCGAACATGTCGCTGAGCCGTGCAGCCGGCAGCGTCGTGACGAGACCGAGTCGATATCCTTCTTCCGATGCTCGGTCGAGCCACTGGATGATCGCATCGCGTTGATGGCGCGACTCATGCGAATCCGGTGTTGCTTCGATTTGCGCGAATGCAGCGTCGAGACGGGTGACGATGGCTTCGATAACCACGGTGATTCCTCTTCAGAGACGTGATGATCCGTTCGCCGACGGGAATGCCACACACCTTAGCGTCGATCCGGAAATCGCGACCAATTAATATTTATATCCGACTCATACGATTTGACTAATGAATCGGGCGGTGAGCCAGCGTGGGCGCGGGATGCGTGTTGCACGGGATATTCCGCGCGAATGGCATCTTATCGACGGCCTTCGATGTGATGCACCAGATTCGCGCATGCGGTGAATGCACCGCACATGCGCATATGAAAAAACGGCATATCGAGCGATGCACGCGCGATATGCCGCCTTGCGATACTGCGTGTGAACCGGCGCGATCAGTGCAGCTTGATCGACGGCTGGTTGCGGCTTTGCAGCCAGTGGCTCAGCGACTGGAACAGCGCGCGCTTCACGCCGACCACGCTGAACAGGTGCTTGCGATACAGGAACTTGTACAGGCCGATCGCGGCAAGCCCGTCGACGATCAGCGAGCGCGAACGCACGCTGATATCGGCCTGGTACACGGCGCCCGCATGCCCGAGCGACACGACGGTGCCTGCATCGCGGAACGTGAAGCCGGCCACCGGCTTGCCGGCGACGCGGCGCGCGAACGCGTTGACCAGATACACGGCCTGCTGGTACGCGACCTGCGCGCGCGGCGGCAGGAAGCCGCTCGCGCCGGCCGTCGGGCACGCGGCGCAGTCACCGAACGCATACACGCGCGGGTCGTCCGGCGTCTGCAGCGTATCGGTCACGATCACCTGGTTCGAACGATTGAGCGTGATGTCGCCGATCTCCCGCAGGATCGCGGGGCCCGCCACGCCGGCCGCCCAGATCGTGATGTCGCTCGCGAGCCGTTCACCCGTCGAGGTCGTCACGGCGTCCGCGCCGACTTCCGCCACGCGAGTATCGGTCAGCACGTCGACGCTCAGCGCGCGAAGCTGCGCGTGCATCTTGCCGGACAGCCGTTCGTCGAGCGCCGGCAGGATGCGCGGGCCGCCTTCGATCAGCCGGATGTGCACGTCGCGCGCGGACACCAGCGCCTTGAAGCGGTACGTCGTCAGCTGCTGGATCGCATGCCGCAATGCCGCCGCCAGCTCGACGCCCGTCGCGCCCGCACCGATCACGTTGATGCAGATCGGCGCCGCGCGCCGCGCGGGCTGCTGCTCGGCCAGGTGATTCGCCTTCGTGCAGGCCGCGAGGAACTTCCGGCGGAAATCCTCGGCCTGGTCGAGGTTTTCGAGCGGCAGTGCATGGCGCGCCGCGCCCGGCACGTTGAAGAAGTTCGTCACGCTGCCGACGGCGAGCACGAGGTCGTCATAGCCGAGCTCGCGCTGCGGCAGAATTTCCGTGCCGTCCGCGTCGTGCACGGCCGCGATCGTCGTCGTGCGAGCCGCGCGGTCGACCCGCTGCAGCGCGCCCTGCACGAAGCGGAACCCGTGGCGCTTCGCTTGCGCCGCGTATTCGATCGTGTGGGAGGCCGGGTCGCGATGGCCCGATGCGGCTTCGTGCAGCAGCGGCTTCCAGAAGTGCGTCGGATAGCGGTCGACGAGCACGATTTCGGCATGCCCGCGGCGTCCGACCGTATCGCCGAGACGCGTGGCGAGGTGCAGGCCGCCAGCGCCGCCGCCGACGATCACGATGCGCGGCACGCGCGGTGCGCGATCCGTTGCAAGGGTAGGCGTGATGTTGTCCATGTTGTGGCTCCCGCTGAATGACGATTCGGATGACATTGCTCAAGAACCGACGATATAGTTTCGAACCCACACGAACAATTTAATGTTTATAAGCGACTCATATGTATTCACTTATAGGAAAGACCGCGACGTTCCGGCAGCTGAAGGCGCTGGACATGATTGCGCGGCTCGGCAGCGTGTCGCGGGCGGCCGAGGAGCTGAACCTGACGCAGCCGGCCGTGTCGCTGCAGGTTCGCCTGCTCGAGCAGGCGGTGGGTGCTGCGTTGCTGCAGCGGGTGGGGCGCGGCGTGCAACTGACCGCGGCCGGCGAGATCGTGTCGCGCTATGCGCGCGAGATCCTGCATCTGTGGAGCGAGGCTGGCGACGAAGTGGCCGCGCTGACGGGGGATCTCGGCGGCACGCTGCGGATTGGCGCGATCACGACGGCCGAGTACCTGATCCCGCCGCTGCTCGTGAAATTCACCGCGACGCGTCCGCATGTGAAGACCTATTTCAAGGTTGGCAATCGCGACGACATCATCCGCATGCTCGCGACGCATGAAATCGATCTCGCGGTGATGGGCAGCGCGCCGAAGGAGCTGCGCACGCATGCGGTCGAGTTCGCGAAGCATCCGATGGTGTTCGTCGCGGCGCCCGGCCATCCGCTGATGCAGCGCAAGCGCGTCGCGCTGAAGGATCTCGAATCCGCGCACCTGCTCGTGCGCGAACGCGGCGCGGGCACGCGCTCGACCGTCGAGAGCCTGTTCAAGAACGCGGGTTACCGGTTCCATGTGGGCTCCGAACTGTCGAGCAACGAGGCCATCAAGCAGATGGCCGAAGCGGGGCTCGGCGTTGCATTCCTGTCGTTGCACGCGTGTGCACTCGAACTGCGCACCGGGCTGCTCGGGCAGCTGCCGTTCCCCGGCAACCCGATCGAGCGCGAATGGTATGTCGTCACGCTCGCCGACCGGCGCATCTCGCAGGTCACGGGGCTGTTCCGCGATTTCCTGATCAAGCAGGGCGCACCGGTGATCGACGGCGCGACGGTGGCGCCGCATGAGCGGCGGCGCAAGTAGGCGGACGATGCCGGCCGGGCGGCCGGTCAGACGAGCCCGAAGTCGTCGTTGCTGTCGGGGATCGACGCGAGCAGCCGTTCGAGCCGGTACCAGCCGACGATGCGCAGGCACCAGGCGGCGAGCGCGGTGCGGTCGTTGCGGGAGCGGGGGCCGGATGAAGCGCGGCGGGCGGCAGCAGGCGAGGACGTGGTGAACGCGGCGCGTTGCACAAGGCACTGGTGGGGCATGACGGTCTCCGTAGGTGTCGGATGGGGCCATCGTAAGCGGCGCGGGGCCCGCCGGCGCACACGCAAGGATGGCCCCGAGCAGAATCGGATGATCTTTTTCTGCTCGATCCGGGTACGGCTGGGGCAAGCCGCGGCGGGCGGTCCGAAAACGCGTCACAATGCGCGTTCGACATCCCCGTCCACTGGAGGAAGGCCATGAGCGATGCGATTCTTGCCGCGCCGACGGACAACGGCGTCCCGGTCAGCCTGCGCTCCAGCCGCGGGCTCGGCTGGCACGGCTTCGGCGCGTCGCTGCTGGAAATCCGCGCGGGCACCTACCGGATTCCGGCGGCCGAGCATCACCGGATCGGCGTGCATATCGGGTCGCCCGTTCGAGCGGATTGCGTGTGCGACGGCGAGCGCGTGTCGCGCATCCAGGCGCATGGCGACGTCGACGTGATTCCGGCCGGCCTGCCCGGCCAGTGGACCGACAGCGCCGACTGCCGGATCCTCCATATCGCGCTCAGCGACACGTTCGTGCGGCGGACCGTCGAACAGCTCGAGCTGAAACCGTCGCAAGGGCAGATCCGCCGCCGGCTGCAGGTGCGCGACCCGCGCCTGCAGCACATCGCGTGGGCGATGGCCGCCGAACTCGAGGCGGAAGACGCGTCGGATCCGCTCTATGCGGAAAGCCTGTGCACGGCGCTCGTCGCGCGGCTGGTCGACGGCCAGCCGGCGTTTCGCGAGCGCCGCCGCACGCTCGCGCCGAAGGCCGCCGCGCGCGTGATCGACTATGTCGAAGCGAACCTCGATCGGCGCATGACGCTTGCCGAACTCGCGGCGCTCGTGTCGATCAGCGTGCCGCATTTCAAGGTGCTATTCCGCGAAACGCTCGGGATGCCGGTGCACCAGTACGTCGTGCGGCGCCGGGTCGAGCGCGCGAAGGCGTTGCTGCTCGAAGGCCGGCTCAGCATTAGCCAGATCGCGCTCGAAGCCGGGTTTGCGCATCAGAGCCACATGGCGAGCTGGATGAATCGCGTGCTCGGCGCGACGCCGACGGAGATCGCGCGGTCGGGGGCGCGGGGCGGACTGCGGCTGGCTTAGGGTGGCGAGGGCAGCGGGAGCGGCGCGTAATGGAGCGGTGACACCGCGCCCGGAGATGAGTGGTCGCGTTGGCGCCTGGGCATTTCTCCAACAGGCTGTTGGACAATCGCCGCATTCGCCCTCATCCGGAAAGCGCTTCATCGTCTCCCGTCTCGACGAGCCTGCTGAAGCGCAACGTCATGAACGTGAGCGACGCATCCATCGCGAGTGTGTCGTTGCGCGTCATCGGCAGGCCGTCCGATTCGAAGCGTCAGGCGACGCAGCGGACCATGCGCATGGCAGCCACCGCCCAATCCTTCATCCTTTCCTGCTCTGTTCATCCCTCCCTGCGCGCCGTTGCGTCCGCCCAACCGGACAATCACCGCACCTTCATCCCCTCAGGAGCGAATCGTGTTCGTGATCTTCGGTGCATCCGGCAACGTCGGCCAGTCGACCGTGACGGCCTTGCGCAACGCCGGCCATCCCGTGCGCGCGGTGTTGCGCGACGCACGCCATCGTGAACGTTTCACGCAGCTCGGCTGCGACGTCGTGATCGCCGGGCTGACGGACGCGAACGCGGTCGCTTCGGCAATCGACGGTGCGCAGGCCGTGCAGCTGCTGTGCCCGGTACCCGTCGCCGACCCCGATCCGGCCGCGACGATGACGCGGACGATCGACGTCGCGACCGCCGCGCTCGCCGCCAATCCGCCGCCGGTGCTGCTCGCGCTGTCGGACTACGGTGCGGAGCGCGACGGCAATACGGGCATCACCCGGCTGTTTCATCACTTCGAAGCGCGACTGAAGACGATCTCGACGCACCTGACTCTGCTGCGTTCGGCCGAGCATCTGCAGAACTGGACGCGCATCCTGCCGGTTGCGCTCGGCACCGGCGTGCTGCCGAGCTTTCACCATCCGGTCGGCAAGGTGTTCCCGACGGTCTGGGCGCCCGATGTGGGCGTCGTCGCGGCGCGGCTGCTGCTCGATGTGCCCGAACGCGGCAACGGGCCGCGCGTCGTCAGTGTCGAAGGGCCGCGGCGGGTGAGCGTGACGGCGATCGCCGATACGCTCGGCGTGGCGGCGGGCAGGACGATCGTCGCGCATGAACTGCCGCGCGACACCTGGGCCGCGACGCTACTGCGCGCGGGCCTCAGCGAACGCCACGCACAGTTGATCGTCGATCTCTACGACGTGCACAACGCCGGGCAGATCGACGTCGAGGATGGCGTGTCGGAGCGGCTTTACGGGACGACGACACTGACCGATGCGCTCGCGCAACTGGTGCGCCAGCACGTGCGGTAATAGTGGAGGCGGCGCGCGTTGTGCATCACGCCTGTCGCCGCACCTTGTTCAGTACCGCATACGAAAGCGACCCGATCACGATTCCCCAGAACGCGGAGCCGAGCCCGAGCCACGTCATGCCCGACGCGGTCGCGAGGAACGTGATCAGCGATGCCTCGCGGTGGTTTTCGTCCTCGAAGATCCCGTGCACGTTCGCGCCGATCGCGCCGATCAGCGCGAGCCCCGCGAGGATCGCGACGAATGCCTTCGGCAGCGCGAAGAACACCGTGACGATCGTGCCCGCGAACAGCCCGCCGATCAGGTAGATCGCCCCGTTCGCGAGCCCGGCGATGTAGCGCCGGTCCGGATCCTCGTGCGCGTCCTTGCCGGTGCAGAGCGCGGCCGTGATCGCCGCGACGACGATCGTGATCCCGCCGAAGCACGCAACGACGAGCGACATCACGCTGGTCGCGGTGATGATCGGCCGCGCGGGTGTGTGATAGCCGGACACGCGCAGGATCGTCATGCCCGGCAGGAACTGGCCGGTGAGGCTGACGACGACGAGCGGCAGCGCGAGGCTGAGCGTCGTGCCGAGCGTCCATTCGGGCGCGATGAAGATCGGGTGCGCGATGCTCGCCGACACGTTGCCGAGATGCGTCATCCCGAGCAGCGTCGCGAGCGCGGCGCCCGTCAGCAATACGAGCACGATGCTGTAGCGCGGCAGCAGGCGCCTGAAGATCACGTAGGCCGCGATCATCCCGAACGCGAGCGCGGGCTGCTCCGACGCGGCGGCGAATGCATGCGTGCCGAACGGCAGCAGGATGCCGGCCATCATCCCGCACGCGATGCCGCGCGGAATGTGGCGCACGAGCCGGTCGAAATAGCCGGTCACGCCGATCAGCAGGATGATCAGTGCGGCCGTGATGTACGCGCCGACAGCCTGGTTGAGCGTCAGTTGCGGAAACAGGCCGACGAGCAGCGCGGTGCCGGGCGCCGACCACGCGGTGATGACCGGTACCTTCAGCTTCCAGCTCGCGAACAGGCCCGATACGCCCGCGCCGATCGAGATCGCCCAGACCCACGACGACACCATCGCGTTGGACGCATGCGCCGCCTGCGCGGCCTGGAAGAAGATCGCGAGCGGGCCTGCATACGAAATCAGTACCGCGAGAAAGCCCGCGGTAATCGCGGAAACGGACCAGTCGTTGCCGATCGCGCGGATTGCGCCGGGCGGGGTGTTCGGTTGCATCGTCGTGGGGGAGTGCGGCGCGCGGGCCGGGGGCAGAGCCGGGGCGAATGATTGTTGGAAGCTCCGGACGAGCCGTCATTCTGGCCATTGCCGACGCAATTGGCAATGTGCGGGTGCGAGCGATGTTGTTGGTGTTTCGTAAGGAAAGTCGGGCGGTGTGGGCGAATCGGCGGCCGTGCGGCCCGTTTCCCCTCCGCTGAATCTCGCACCCGCACCGAACGTCACGTACTGATCTGCAACACCTTGTCGACCACCGCCACCTTCACGCCGCTGCCCGTCGACAACGACGCCGTGCCCTGGTCGAACGGATGCACGGGCGTATCGGTCGGCGTCCACGCATGGCGTGCCAGCAGTTCGCCGTACCCGCCGCGAATCACGAAGCCGCCGCACTTCTGCGCATACGCGTCGCGGCGCATCCGGTACGCGCGCGGCAGGTCGTACCACGGCAGCTTCGGCAGGTCGTGATGGACGAGATGATAGTTGTTGTTCAGGTACAGCAGTCGCATCGCGAAGCCCGCTTCATTGATCGCGATGCGCGCCTTCGGATGCGGCGCGGCGCGATGCTCGTACAGCGAGCGAATCATCGCGATCGACAACGCGGGCCACGTGACCGCGAGCAGGTAATACCACCACGGCACGCCGATCGCCCATTGCAGCCACGCGAGCAGCGCGACCACGCAGGCGACGTGCGTCGCCCACATCGGCAGATAGCGGAAGTCGCCGCGACGAAACGCGGCGAATGCGTCGACGCCCATCGCGGCGATGCTCAGCGGCGGCCCGGCGATGAAGCGTCCGACGAAGGTCTTGCGTGCGACCGTCAGCACGCGGCGCCAGCGCGGCAGCTGCGACCAGCGTTCGCGCGTGACGTAGTTCGTTTCCGGATCGACGCCCGGCACGGTCAGGTCTTCGTCGCGGTGATGGTCGAGATGCGTGTCGCGATACAGCGTGTACGGATACCAGGCCGTCAGCGGCGGATAGCCGAGCAGCTTGTTCACGAGGGCGGAGCGCGTCGGATGGCCGTGCAGCAGTTCGTGCTGCAGCGACATATGCCATGCGCCGAGCAGGATCAGCGGCGGCGTTGCGGCCGCGAGCGGCAGGGCCCCGGTGCGCACGAGCAGCAGCACGGCGAGCCAGCCGCCGTAGATCGCGACGACCAGCAGCCAGGTCGGCCACTCGGTGCGGGCAGTGAAGCGGGTGTCGAGCGCGGCGATCGCACGCGCGTGGTCGACGTCGAAGTATTCGGCCATGGCGTTGAGGCGGGATGGAACAGGCAGCGCGGGGAACGCGCGGTTGAACCGGTGCGCTCGGCCCGGGTGCGCAGGTGTCGCGCGGATCACGGTCGGCCTGTCCGGCAACACGCGCGGTGGCGATGCTCGGGTGGGCATCAGAACGGTACCGGGATCCCGCCGCGCGGCCAACCAACCGATTCGCATTTGCTTATCGTCGCGCGGCCGATATGCTTCGCGCGTGCTGCGCCACGTTCGGCCCCCGTTTTGCGGGATCGAACCGGGTTCCGCTGTGCGAGCGGCGATGCGTAGAATGCCCGCATGAGCCCATGGATCGCCGCCCTGCCGATGTACAACGTGACGCCGCGCCACGACGCGCTTTGGCGCGCGCTGCTGCGCGACGCGCTCGATGCGTTCGCGAACGCGGGTGGGCCTGCCGATGTCGCGCTCCCCGGCGAACCGTTCGACGACCTGCATGCGCTGTGGCGGCGCGACGATCTGCTGCTGTCGCAGACCTGTGGCTATCCGTACCGGATGCTGGGCCTGAGCGATGTCGTGCGACTGATCGCGACACCCGTGTTCGATGCGGACGGCTGCCGCGGCGCGCACTACAGCAGTGTGCTGGTCGTGTCGGCACGCGCGTATTCGAGCGGCGCGACGACGCTCGCCGCATGCCGCGGGCTGCGGGCCGCATTCAACGGTCGAGATTCGCACAGCGGGATGAACGCACTCCGGCATGCGGTGGCGCCCCATGCGCGCGACGGACGATTCTTCGGATCGGTTGCCGCGCTCGGCTCGCACCTGAACGTGCTGCGCGCGCTGGCTTCAGGCGACGCCGATTGCGCGGCGATCGACTGCGTGACGTTCGCGTACGTGCGGGACGCACTGCCGGAATTGCTGGAGGGCATCCGGATCGTCGGGATGACGGCGTCCGCCCCGGGGTTGCCGTTCGTCGCATCGCGGGCGCTGTCGGACACGCAGGCCGCCGCATTGCGGGATGCGCTCGACCGCGCGGTCGAGGCCGATGCGGAACGGGCGCGCGTGCTGCGGCTGAAGGGGTTCGAACGGCTGTCGCCGGGCGACTACGACACGATTGCGCGGTTCGAGCGCGAGGCGGCTGCGCACGGGTATCCGGAACTGGCGTGATGCGAGGGTAATGCGAGGGTAATGCGAGGGTAATGCGAGGGTAATGCGAGGGTAATGCGAGGGTAATGCGACGGAGCGCAGGCCGAGCGCGCCGCGTGAGTGCCGCGGCGCGCGCCGGCATCACTCCTCGTCCATCAACCGGACCTTGACCCGCTTGCCCTTGATCTTCCCCGCATTGAGCTTGCGCAGCGCGTCGTGCGCAACACCACGCTCGATCGCGACATAGGTCGAGAACTCGGTCACGTTGATCTTGCCGATCTGCTTGCCGTCGAACCCGGCGTCGCCGGTCAGCGCGCCGAGCACGTCGCCCGGGCGGATCTTGTCCTTGCGCCCGCCGAGGATCTGCAGCGTTTCCATCGGCGGCGTCAGCACGCTGTCGTCCGCCGGCTTCAGTTCCGCGAGCGGATGCCATTCGACGTCGCGCTTCTGCGCCTGCTCGATCCCGCCGACACGGCCCATCTCGTCCATGCTCGCCAGGCTCAGCGCCCAGCCGTCCTGATCCGCACGGCCGGTGCGGCCGATGCGGTGCACGTGCACTTCGGGGTCGGGCGTCACGTCGACGTTGATCACCGCTTCGAGCTGCGCGATGTCGAGCCCGCGCGCGGCGACGTCGGTTGCGACCAGCACCGAGCAGCTGCGGTTCGCGAACTGGATCAGCACCTGGTCGCGCTCGCGCTGGTCGAGCTCGCCGTGCAGCGCGAGCGCGTGGAAGCCCTGCGCGTGCAGCACGTCGAGCAGGTCGCGGCACTGCTGCTTCGTGTTGCAGAACGCGATCGTGCTCACCGGCCGGTAGTGGTTCAGCAACTGGCCCACGGCATGCAGCCGCTCGTCCTCGGTCACTTCATAGAAGCGCTGGCGGATCTTGCTGTCGTCGTGACGCTCCGCGAGCTTCACTTCCTTCGGGTTGCGCAGGAACTGCTGGCTCAGCTTCGCGATGCCGTCCGGATAGGTCGCCGAGAACAGCAGCGTCTGGCGCGTCGTCGGGCACATCCGTGCGACCTTCGCGATGTCGTCGAAGAAGCCCATGTCGAGCATCCGGTCGGCTTCGTCGAGCACGAGGGTATTCAGCGCGTCGAGCTTCAGGTTGCCGCGATCGAGGTGATCCATGATGCGGCCCGGCGTGCCGACGACGATGTGCGCGCCGTGCTCGAGGCTCTGCGTCTGCGGGCGCATCGGCGTGCCGCCGCACAGCGTCAGCACCTTCACGTTCTCCTCGGCGCGCGCGAGGCGGCGCACTTCCTGCGTGACCTGGTCGGCGAGCTCGCGCGTCGGGCACAGGATCATCGCCTGTACGTCGAAGCGGCGCGCGTCGAGGCGCGCCAGCAGCGCGAGCGAGAACGCGGCGGTCTTGCCGCTGCCCGTCTTCGCCTGCGCGATCAGGTCCTGGCCGGCCAGCGCGATCGGCAGGCTCGCGGCCTGGATCGGCGTCATGTCGACGTAGCCGAGCTGCGCGAGGTTCGCGAGCATGGCGGGCGTCAGCGACAGCGCGCTGAAGGGGGTGGCGGTCGGCTGGGTCATTCCAGGTCTCCGAGGTAAGGGCGGCCGGCCATCTGCTCGTAGACGACCGTGCCGTCTTCGGCATCGAAGCGTTCGAGGTAGTTGCGTGCGCCGCACAGCGGGCAGCGGAACAGCAGCCCCTGGCCTTCGTCCTTGATGACGACGTCGGATTGCTCCCACTGCGTGCCGCAGCTCTGGTTTCGGCAGGTAAACACGGTCTTTCTCCAGCTGAATTCGGTTGTGCGCCCTTTGCGGGCGGGCGTGGGCGTCGCACGGCCACGGCGGTCGCGTGCGCCCGCGGGAACGGGGCGGTGCGGACGGTGGCGTGAGGGTGCGACGCTGCGGATGATGGATCGGGAGGGCGATTCGGGATCGCGCGTGCCGCAATTCTAGCGGATACCGCGCGCGGTGCCGGGTCGGATGCGGTGGAATCGGCGCAATCGGTCGATTTCGCCCGGGCGGCGCGACTGATCGGCCGATGGCACGCGCCACGGCGACGGTCGCCGACGCAAAAGCGGCCATCCTCACGGATGGCCGCAGATTGCCGACCGCCTCCCCGTTCTTCGGAGCGAGAGGCAGTCCGTCTTTCAGGCGAAACGGGACGGAACGGGCAACGGCCTGCCCGTCGCGTGATGCGTCGCCGTTCGGCGGATTACAGCGCCATGTCGGCCGCTGCCTTGGCCGGCCGGGCCGGCGCGGCAGCGGCACCCGACGGGGCGGGCACGCTGAGGTCGATCTTCGGCGGCGGCGACAGCTGCAGCACGTCGCTCGTGTAGGTCCATTCCTCGACGACCTTAGCCGGGCTGTCGTTCAGCTTCGTGCCGTAGCTCGGCACGATCTGGCGGATCTTCTGCTGCCACTCGGGCGTTGCGACCTTGTCCTTGAACACCTTCTTCATCAGGTTCAGCATGATCGGCGCGGCCGTCGACGCGCCCGGCGACGCGCCGAGCAGGCCCGCGATGCTGCCGTCCTGCGAGCTGACGATCTCGGTGCCGAGCTTCAGCACGCCACCCTTGACCGGGTCGCGCTTGATGATCTGCACGCGCTGGCCGGCCTGCCACAGGCGCCAGTCTTCCTTCTTCGCGTTCGGGAAGTATTCCTTCAGCGCGTTGAAGCGGTCGTCATCGGACAGCATCAGCTGGCCGGCCAGGTACTGGACCAGCGGGAATTCGTCGACGCCCACGCGCATCATCGGCGCGACGTTGTGCGTGTTGGTGCTCTTGAGCAGGTCGAAGTACGAGCCGTTCTTCAGGAACTTGGTCGAGAACGTCGCGAACGGCCCGAACAGGATGATCTTCTTGCCGTCGATGATCCGCGTGTCGAGGTGCGGCACCGACATCGGCGGCGAGCCGACCGACGCCTTGCCGTACGCCTTCGCGAGATGCTGCTTCACGACCTCGGGGTTGTCGGTCACGAGGAACGAGCCGCCAACCGGGAATGCGCCGTAGTCCTTCGCCTCGGGGATGCCCGACGCCTGCAGCAGGTGCAGCGCACCGCCGCCCGCGCCGATGAACACGAACTTCGCGTCGACCGACTGCGCCGGTTCATCCGAGTGCAGCTTGACCCAGCTCACGTGCCACGTGCCGTCGGCGTTGCGCGAGATCTCGCGCACTTCGCTCGACAGCGACAGCGTGAAGTTCGGCTGCGTCTTCAGGTAGCCGACGAACTGGCGCGTGATCTCGCCGAAGTTCACGTCGGTGCCGATCGGCGTCCACGTTGCCGCGACCTTCTGGTTGCGGTCGCGGCCTTCCATCATCAGCGGCACCCACTGCTTGATCTGGTCGTAGTCTTCCGAATACTGCATCCCGCGGAACAGCGGGCTGGCCTGCAGCGCCTCGTAGCGCTTCTTCAGGAAGCGGACATTGTCGTCGCCCCACACGAAGCTCATGTGCGGCGTCGAGTTGATGAACGAGTGCGGGTTCTTCAGCACGCCCTGCTTGACCTGCCACGCCCAGAACTGGCGCGAGATCTGGAACGACTCGTTGATCTCGATCGCCTTCGAGATGTCGATCTTGCCGTCCGCCTTTTCCGGCGTGTAGTTGAGTTCGGCGAGCGCCGAGTGGCCGGTGCCGGCGTTGTTCCAGCCGTTCGAGCTTTCCAGCGCGACGCCGTCGAGGCGCTCGACCATCGTCATCGACCAGTCAGGCTGAAGCTCGTGCAGCCACACGCCGAGCGTCGAGCTCATGATGCCGCCGCCCACCAGCAGGACGTCGACCTTCTTCGTATCGGCGGCATGCGCGGACGACGCGGCGACGCACAGCGCGAGCGCCGACAGTATTACCCGTAATGTTTTGATCACAGCAGATCCCTTCTTCAACTTGGATGCATCGGTTTGCCAAGCCGCCCGGCACGCGTGCCGATCGCGGCGAAACACGGATCCGGAGATCCGGATCGCGAATCCGGAATTCCGGATCGACGCCGCACGCCGTTGCATTTGCGCACGCGAAACCGTCGGGAAGGACACCTTCGGATCGGCTTCCTGCGGGCAGGCAAGCGCCTGCGTCACAGTGGCGCACAACGCGCCCGGGCCCTTGCGGCAAGCCTGGGCGGAAGGCGCTTCAGGCTGCGTGGAAAGAGGCCGCGCGCGACGCGTTTTGCGGGGGCGGGGTGGCAAGGGGCGCGTAATGTAACCGAACTCGTTTGCTGTGTCACAAACGAAAAATACCGTTGTTTTTGTGGGGTTTTTTGCGTGTCCGGGTTTCCGGAATGGCGGTCGCCGGAAGCGGGAAAGATGTGGATAACTGCGCGGGATCGGGAGGGCTTTTCGGGCGCGATCGTGTCGTGTCGCGGCAGCGCGCGGCGGCACGATCGCGTGACGTCATGTCACTTTACTTCGCGGCACCGTTCCGGCAGAACTGGTCATACGCTTGCGCCGAATTTGCGAAGCCCTTCTGTTTCGCGAGTTCCCACGGGCGCTCGCATTGTTGCGTCGTTTCGCACCACGAATAGCCCGCCGAGCCAATGCAGCCGTGCGCATCGCGATCGCCGCCGACCATCGGCGGCGCTGCCTGGGCGGTCTGCGTGTCCTGCCCGGCGATATTGGGCGGGAGAGGGGCGGGCGGTTGTGTCGCGCATGCGCTCAAAGCAACAGCGAATGCGATCGCGGCGGCAATCGGCGCGGAAGGAATGAGATGTTTCATTGCTTGGTGCTCCATGGAATGACGATCAGCGGTGGATGCCCGTGCACGGGCGAAGGGGCGTTCACGCGTCCGGCACCGGCACGCGCGACGAGAACTTCACTTCGCGCAACGCGAGGCTCGACTGGATCGACGACACCCCCGGCTGCTTGCGCAGCACGCGCTCGACGAATTCCGCATACGCATCGAGATCCGCCGCGACGACCTGCAGGATGTAGTCGGCCGCACCGGTGATCTTGTGGCAGGACGTCACTTCGTCGTGACGCCGCATCACGTCCTCGAAGTGATCGGAATCCTGGTCGGAATGCATGTTGAACGTCACCTGCACGAACGCGAACACGTTCATGCCGAGCGCGCGCCGGTCGAGATTCGCCTGGTAGCCGGTGATCACGCCTTCGTCCTCGAGCCGCTTGCGGCGCCGCCAGCACGGCGTGACGCTCAGCGACAGCTTCTCGCCGAGCGTCGCGTTCGACAGCGCGCCGTCGTCCTGCAGCAGGCGCAGCATGGCGCGGTCGACGCCATCCAGTTCGGCCGAAACGCGATTTTTGCTCATTTCCGGGGTTTCGTAGGCGGTTTTCTCAAAATTGTATGAAAGACGCGCGTCGAAGGCAAAGCTGTTGCCGGTTGCCGTCAATAAACTGTTGCCACCCTCACCGCAACGGCCAACCATGCTCACGGTCTATAGCAGCGATCACCAACTGCATTGCGGCGTCGAACTGAAGGATGGCGCGATCACCGATTCGTTCGAAAACCCCCTTCGCGCCGAAACGGTGCGCGCTGCCGGCCTCGGCGACGTGATCGGGCCGAAGCCGTTCGGCCGCGCGAACTACGCGGCCGCGCACAGCGCGCGCTACGTCGATTTCCTCGCCGGCGCGCGGGACGAATGGACCGCGACGGGTCGCACCTGCCAGGCGCTGCCGCTCGTGTGGCCGGTGCGCGCGATGCCGGCCGCCGACTATCGCGGCGTGATCGGTGAAACGAGCTTCACGCCGCACGGCGACCTGAAGCATGGCGCGATGTCGGTGTTCACGTACAAGAGCGGCAAGAAGGCGCTGCTCGATATCGTGAAGATGTGATGCGGCGGCGACGTCACGTACGACGTCGCAGGGCCGCGAAGCGGGATGGGCTTCGCGGCCGCCGCCGTTTACAGCGCGCGCGTTTGCGCGCGATCGGCGCGACGCTCCGTGTCGTGCACGATGTGCAGCTCGCGCGTGCGGATCGGCAGTGCGCAGTTCGCGTCGGCGAGCGTCTTGCGCACCTGGCGCGCGAGGCGCCAGCGCATCGCCCAGAACTTGTCGGTGTGCGTCCATACGCGCATGTTCGCGACGGCCGTGCTGTCGTCGAAGCGCATCACCATCACGTCCGGCGCGGGATCCTGCAGCACGTCGGGATCGGCCGCGGCCAGCGCGCGCAGCGCGTCGAGCGCGCGATCGATATCGTCATGCACCGATACTTCCACTTCGAGATCGAGGCGGCGGGTGGGGTTGCGCGTGTAGTTGCGGATCGAACTGCCCCACAGCGCGCTGTTCGGCACGTATTCGCAGATGCCGTCCGGTTTCGTCAGCCGTGTCATGAAGAGCCCGACCTCGTCGACGGTACCCGCGACACCCGTGCCGCCGTCGATATAGTCGCCGACCTTGAACGGCCGCAGCAGCAGAAGCATGATGCCGGCCGCGATGTTCTGCATCGTGCCTTGCAGCGCGAGCCCGATCGCGAGGCCGGCCGCGCCGAGCACTGCGACGATGCTCGCGGTTTCGATGCCGAGCTGCGACAGCGCGCCGACGATGGCGACGATGCGGACGCCCCACACGGCGACGTCGCAGAGGATCGGCCGCAGCGTGTCGTCGACGCGCTCCTTGTTCGAGAGCAGGCGGTTCAGCCAGTTGCCGATGCGTTTCGACAGCCACCAGCCGGCGAAAAGCAGCGCCAGGCCGGCGCATAGCTTGAGGGAGAGCGTGGACAGCGCGTTCCACAGGAACGTCCAGCGCTCCGGATGTAGTTGATCGAGAAACATGACGGGATTCCGGGTTGAAGAAACGATGCGCGACGCGCAGCGTGCCCGCGGTGGTCGGGCCGGCTGGCGCTCATGCGCAGGCAGCGTTCGACCGTGTACGGGGCAGGATGGTTCGCGCGAGCGGGTGGGGTCGGATGTCGCGTCGCCGTGCCGCCGTGCCGCGAAATCGCGATTTCGATCTAGTACGAAGCGGTTTTCAGATTAAATGAGACTAGTCCTATTCAGCTGTTTCGATCACGCCGATACACTCGTTTTCACGTTGCCGGGTCGCGACGATCGTTCCTCCGCGATACCCGGTTCTTTCCCGATTGTTCATTGACAGACAGCGAGTGACGACGTCATGCGGTTAGACCTGCGTTTCCGTCTCGCACGCGAACAAGGTCAACCCGCACCGCGCGGCGTTTGCGGTTTCCCGATGCGCCGCGCGCTGCTGCGCGGTGTCATCGCGGCGGCCTGTGTGGCCGGCGCACCGGGTGCGGTGGCACACGCGTCTCACGACGCCGCGCCGCTTTCGCCCGCGATGGCCGATCTTGTCGACGTGCCTTTTTTCAATGCCGCGCGCACGACGTGGGGCGGCTTGCATGCATCGACGGCCGCGCCGCTCGACGTTGCATACGCGTCGCATGCGTTGTCCGCGCCGATAGCCGGCGAACGCGACGACCCCGTTGCGCGCTTCGGTGCATGCGTGGCTTACCGCGTGCTGTGCGACGCGGCGCGCGGTGCGGTCGAGCGCGCGTACGCGTCGAGGTTCGATTACGGTCTTGCGTCGGCGTTGCCCGCGATGGGCGAGCAGGCGGCGTTCGAACGGCGTCCGGTCGATCTCGCCGCCGCCGAGCCGTTCGTGCTTGCGGCAGCCGAGCGTGGCGCGCGGGCCGGTGCGATCGTCGGCAGCCTGCAGGCGTCGCTGGCGCGCGCCGATCTGCCGGCCGGCGTTGCCGCACAGATCACCCGCATGCTTGCCGGTCGCATCGACCTGAAACAGCGCGGCGCACTCGGCGACACCTTCCGCGTGGCCTATGAACCTGATGACACTGCGATGCTGCCTGACGGCGTGCGCGTGACGGCGCTCGAGCTCCGCTTTCGCGGCCAGCACGTCGCGGGCGTGTGGTTCGCACCCGATACCGGCTCGCCGGGCGCCTATTACGACCTCGACGGCATGCCGCTCGCCGGCGCCCGGTTTGCGATGCCGGTCAACGCAAACCGGATCAGCTCGCATTTCGGTACGCGCGTGCATCCGGTGACCGGCGCGCGTCATGTGCATTCCGGCGTCGATCTCGCGGCGCCGGCCGGGCGCGCGGTTCATGCGTCGGAGCGCGGCGTGGTGACGTTCATCGGCACCGAGCCGCGCGGCTACGGCAAGTACGTGGTGATTCGCCACGACGGCGGCTATGCGTCGTACTACGCGCACCTGTCGGCGTTCGAGCCGACACTGCGAACCGGCATGCGGGTCGTGCGCGGCCACCGCGTTGGTGCGGTCGGCAGCACGGGCACGGCTACGGGACCGCATCTGCACTTCGAGGTTCGGCGGCACGATCGTCTCGTCGATCCGGTCGCGCTGGTACAGGCGGGCAAGGCGGCGAAGCTGAAGGGCGAACGGCGCGTGGCGTTCAACCGCGTAGTGCTCGACGCGCGTACGCGCCTGGCGTCGGCTGCGTGGTCGCAGCCGGTGGCGATGTCGAAGCCTGCAGGATCGCGGGCCGGTTGACGGTTGGCGAGGTGCGGGCCGCCGTGGCGGGCGGCATCGTTGCATGTGCATCTCGACGCGCGTGCCGGTATTTTCCGAATTGCCGGCCATCGTGCGGAGCAACATGGCGTAAATGATGCGTAAGTCATCGTACGGCCAATCGAGCATCGAATGGCGTCAAATTTTCCGGCTGCCTCAAGGCGCCATCTTCATCGCATTCAAGGTTTGCCTGAAACTCGGCAAATTCAACCGCTTTACTTTTCCGCTTGCCTGCCACGACGGCGACGCATGATTTGCCGCAACGCAGCAGCGCGGCCCATTCCGTTATTTTCGAATGCGAAATTAATCCCAGGCTGATTGCCGATATTACGCGATCGGATCTTGCGATTATTTCAAGGCGGGTGATATAACCCGTTTCACGCACCGATTTGCAGCGATAACGTCATCAATAAATGCGAGCGGAATGATGAAAAGAACGACGCGGAACCTGGGTTTGGGCGGGATGGCGATGCTGACCGGCGCGATGCCGGTGGGCGCTTATGCGGCATGTTCGGCTACAGCGCCGGGCAGCGGAACGACAGTCACATGTTCCGGTGCGAACCTCCCATCGGTCGTGGCCGCGACCGGCAGCACCAGCGTGACGATCAACATCGGTGTGGGCGCGACCGGCAGCTACGTGCTGACGTCCACGCCGACGCCGTTTTCCGTCGACACGTCGAGCGCAATCACCAACAACGGCAACCTGTCGATGTCCGGCAACGGTACGGGCGTCGCGAACCGAGGCGCGGTGCTGCTCGGCGCGAACAACGGCAATACGCTGACCAACGCCTCGGCAGGCGTGATCTTGACGACGGGCGCCTACAACGATGGGATGGCCGCGAACGGCAACAACAACACGCTCGTCAACAACGGTACGATCACGACCACGGGCAACAACGCGTACGGGATGACGGCCGCGTGGGGGCAGAGCAACCCTGGTGCGTCAGGCAACCAGATTGTCAACACGGGCACGGTGACGACCTCGGGCAACAACGCACGCGCGGCGTCGCTGCTCGGCGGCAACGGCACGATCACCAACAGCGGCACGCTGACGTCGAACGGCCGCGATGCGCCGGCGGTGTACATGCAGGGCAACAACGACACGCTGGTCAACAGCGGCACGATCCAGACGACCGGCACCGCGACGAGCGGCGGCAGCGTCGACGCGGTCGTGTCGAATACGCTCGGCAGCGCGTTTACCGCGACGATTACGAACCAAGCGGGCGGCAGGATCATCAGCAACAACGGGATCGGCGTGCGCTCGACCAACGGCGCGACGACGATCACCAACGCGGGGCTGATCCAGGGCGGCGGCGGCACCGCGATCCAGGGCGGCAACGGCAACGTGACGCTGATCCTGCAGACCGGCTCGCAGATCGTCGGCACTGCGAACGGCGGCGTCGGCACCAACACCGTGACGCTGCAGGGCACGGGCACGGCGTCGAATGCATTCGCGAACTTCCAGAGCCTGACGATGGCCGGCACGGACTGGACGTGGGCCGGCACCGGCACGTTCTCGACCGCGCTCGTGCAAAGCGGCACGCTGAACCTCACGGGCACGCTCGGCACGACGACGGCATCGGTCGTGGCCACGGTCAATGCGGGCGCGACGCTGCAAGCGAATGCGTCGAATCTGCCGCTGTCCATCACCGACAACGGGCTCGTGCGCTTCCAGCAGGACAGCACCGCCACGTACACGGGCACGATCAGCGGTTCGGGCGCGGTGGAGAAAACCGGCGCGGGCACGTTGACGGTGGCGCCTTCGGCTGCAGGCGGCAACACGTATTCGGGCGGCACGACGATCACGCAGGGCACCCTCTCGGTTGCGGCCGACAATGCACTCGGCGCATCCTCGGGAAACCTGGCTTTAAATGGCGGCACGCTGCGGTTCGGCAGTTCCTTCAACCTGGCGTCGAGCCGCGCGGTGTCGATTGCGCCGTCGAGTGCGGGCACGATCGATACGCAGGGGTTCGACACGACGTTGACGCAGAACATTGTGGGTGGCGGGGGCTACCTGACGAAGCTCGGCAGCGGCACGTTGACGCTTAACGGTCCCAGTAATGCCATCGGCTTCACCGACGTGAAGGCGGGAACGCTGGTGATTGGCGACGGACTAGGCGGCCCGGCCACGATGGTCGGTGGCGGCATGGTCAGGGTTGAGCCGGGGGCGACGTTTGGCGGTTACGGCAGTGTGGCGGGCGATGTAGTGAACTACGGCACTGTCTTTGTCGCGAACGCGCTGGCCGGTCTCGCGAGTGGCAGGACAGGTAACCTCGAAATCAAGGGGACGCTGACGAATGCCGGGCTCCTGCAGCTTGCAGGCAGCGGTGTGGGTAACACGCTAACGATCGTCGGCGGCAGCTACGTCGGCCAGAACGGGACGATCGCGCTGAATACGTATCTTGCAGGCGATGGTTCGGCTTCGGACAGGCTGATTGTCGGCGCCGGTGGCATGAGCGGCTCGACCACGCTGAAGGTGACGAACGTCGGTGGTCCCGGCGCGCAGACGACGGGCGACGGCATCCAGATCGTGCAGGCGGCCGATGGCGGGATGTCGAGCGCGGGTGCGTTTACGTTGTCGGGCGGCACGGTGAGCGCCGGTGCGTATTCGTACTTCCTCGCGAAGGGTGGTGCGGCAACCGGCACAGGCTCCAACTGGTACCTGCGCAACACGGTGCCGCCGAAACCGCAGCCTCCGGTCATCGAGCCCGGCCAGCCGACGCCGCCGACCGAGCCTCCGATCACGCCGGCCGAAGGCACGCCGGAATCGATCGTCGACGCGGTCGACAACGCGGGAACGGGCGGCAATCCGGAGCCGATCTACCGCCCCGAAGTGCCGCTATACGCGGAAGCGCCGGCCGTCGCACGCCAGGTCGGGCTGCTGCAGATCGATGCGTTCCACGATCGGCAGGGCGAACAGGGCCTGCTGGCCGAGAACGGTTCGATACCCGCATCGTGGGCGCGCGTGTGGGGTGGTCACAGCGACATCAAGCAGAAGGGCGACGTGACGCCGTCGTACGACGGCACGGTTTGGGGGATGCAGGTCGGTCAGGATCTGTACGCGGACACCACCTCAAGCGGTCATCGCAACCACTACGGCTTCTTCCTCGGGTTCGCGCGCGCTGTCGGCGACGTGAACGGCTTCGCGCTCGCGCAGCAGGGCATGGGCGTCGGTTCGCTGCAGGTCAATGCGTACAACCTCGGCGGCTACTGGACCCATATCGGCCCGGGCGGCTGGTACACGGATGCCGTGTTGATGGGCAGCGCACTGACCGTGCGCACGCATTCGAACGACAACGTAAGCGGTTCGACGAGCGGCAACGCGTTCACAGGCTCGGTCGAAGCTGGGTTGCCGATCCAGCTCGGCGGCGGGCTGACGCTCGAGCCGCAGGCGCAGCTCGTGTGGCAATGGCTGTCGCTCGACCGGTTCAATGACGGGATTTCGAGCGTGAGCTGGAACAACGGCAGCGCGTTCCTCGGCCGGATCGGCGCACGGCTGCAATATGCGTTCGATTCAAACGGCGTGAGCTGGAAGCCGTACCTGCGCATGAACGTGCTGCGTTCGTTTGGCACCGACGACAAGACGACGTTCGGCGGCTCGACGACGATCGCTACGCAGGTCGGGCAAACGGCCGGGCAGATCGGCGCAGGGCTCGTTGCGCAACTGACGAAGCGCGGCAGCGTGTATGCGACGGTCAGCTACCTGACGAACCTCGGCGGCGAGCACCAGCGCACGATCACCGGGAATGCGGGCGTGCGGTGGGCGTGGTGAGGTCGACGATGACGATGCGTTGGTCGATCGACCGCGACGAGCCACGGCGCGGCCGACCAGGGCAAACCGCTTACGCAGCGGGTTCGACAGGCAACCAGATTTCCAGCACGCCGGCGCCCGTCACCGGATCGTAGTCCGCGCTGTAGCGCTCGAACTCGGGCGCGTCCACTGCCTTGAACCCCGACGTCGGCAGCCAGCCGTTCCAGATGCTGTAGAAGGTCTGGTGCAGCGTGGAAATATGCCCGCTGTGTTCAAAGACCGCATACCGCTGCGGTTCGAGCTCGACGCAGCGAAACGGCGCGGGCAGCCGGTCGCGGCTGGCGACTTCCACGCCCGCGATGTACTCGAAACTGCCGTCCGCATCGGGGTTGCAGCACACGCCGTAGGTCACGTCGTCGACCTGACCGGGAATGGTACCGATGTATGGGATAAACGCTTGCCACAGCGCCGGAATGCCTTCGTTGGTTTCGAAGGTGTAGCGATCGCTCATGCCGGCGATCAGCCGCTTTCCGGCGGCTTCGAAGCGCGACGGCGTCACGGCGATGCGTTTCAGTTCTTTCATGCGAAGGGGCTCCACAAGAGACAATCCATCGAGCGTGCGCCGTGCCCGCACGTCCTCGGGCGTCATGCCGAAGAGATCGCGGAAGGCGCGCGTGAACGCCTCATGGGAGCCATAGCCGGCATCGAGCGCCACGTGGAGGATGTCCGGCGCGCCTTGCGCCAGCGCGCGCGCCGCACGCGTGAGCCGCCTCGACCGCACATAGCGCATCACCGGCCAGCCGGTATTCATCGAGAACAGGCGCGAGAAGCCGAAGCGCGTCATGTCGCAATTGGCGGAAATCCTGTCGAGCGTCAGTTCCCTGTCCAGTTCGGTTTCGATAAACCAGAGTGCTTGTCCAACCGGGTTCATAGCGGGCCAATGAGGGTGTCGAGCCGACTATATGGTATCGGTGGCGAGGGCATTTGATCGTTCTTGCGGATCGCCACGCCGGGCGGCGTGGCGAAGGAGCGGAGTTACGCTGCTTGTTAGCCGAGCGGCCAGTTCAGGATGGCGATACCGTCGTTGTAGTCACCGTCCGTCCCGTCTTCCGACCCGACCAGACCGAAGTAGGTCTTCTTGAAGATGTCGACCTGGCGCGAGCCGATCTTCGACGGCTTGCCGTTCGCCGTCACGACCACGCGCACCTTCCCCTTGCCGGAGTTCACGATCTGCGTGTTCAGGTTCGCGTCCTGCGTGCCGGCGCCCTGGAACGTCGCGGCCGGTTTCGGGTTGTCGTCGACGAACACCTCGATCGTCTGCTGCGCCGACGAATTGACCAGCGCGGTCACGCCGAATGCGATGTTCGGCGGCAGGTTGAAGATGCCGTCACGTTCGCCGCCGCCGGTCGTCGTGGTACCCGGCTGCGTGGGCTGCGGCTGAGGCGTCGCTTTCGAGAAGTAATTGACCACCGCCCCGACGCCGAACTTCGCCGCGGCCCCGGGCAGCACGCCGGGCGCGCCGGCCCACGTCACCGTGCAGGCGATCACCTGCCCGGCCGCATCGGCCTTCACCTTGTTTTGCCAGCTGCCGACGTCGAAGCTGTACGGGATGGTCGCGATGTCGACGAACACATCGTATTGCGGCAGCTTTTCCACGAGCTGCGCGGTCATGAACTGACGCATCCGGTCGAGCACCGCCTGGTCGCCGTTCGCCTGTACGGCGGTTGCATCGTTGCCGGCGAGTTGCAGCAGGGCGTACAGATCGTCATGGGTAAACGGTTGTGACATGTCGTCCTCGTCTCTATGAAAGGAATCGCGTTGCGCGGCCGGTGAATGGATTTCGCCGTTGTCGCGCACGGAGTACAGCGTGGGACTGCAAATGACTGCTCGAATGAATCGATGCGCAATGCGTGGTTGGCTCCGTCGCCATGGCGGGTTCGACAACGGCGCGCACACCCTGCCGCGCCGCGCGTCGTCGTGCTCAGCCCAGCGGCCAGTTCAGGAACACGATGCCGTCGTTGTAGTCGTCGTCGGTACCGTCTTCCGAGCCGACGATCCCGAAGTACGTCTTCTTGAAGAGGTCGACCTGCCGCGAGCCGAGCCGCGACGGCTTGCCGTTCGCCATCACGATCACGCGCACGCGCCCCTTGCCGGAGTCGAGTACCTTCGTGCCGAGGTTCTGGTCCTGCACGCCGGCGCCCTTGAACGTGGCGGCGGGTTTCGGGTTGTCGTCGACGTAGATGTCGATCGTCTGGTCGTTTGCCGCGTTGGTGAGCGCGGTGACGCCGAACTTGATGTTCGGCGGCAGGTTGAAGGTGCCGTCGCGCTCGCCGCCGCCGCCGATGTTGCCGCTATCCGTGCTGCCGGGATTGTCGCCCGTTCCGGTTTCGCTGCTTCCGCTGCCGTGCGACGGTGATTGCGCGGCCGTGCCGCCGATCGCGGACAGGCTCGCGTACGAATCGATATGCATCGCGCTGCCGCGTACGCTTTTCCACTGGCCCTTCACGAACGTGACGCCGGTGCCGACGTCGATCGTCGCGACGAGCGTGAACGGCATGCGCCCGGTGCTTTCGGGCACCTTCGACGAATAGGTGAAGCAGCCGTCCGCGACGACGCCCTTGTTGGTCGCGATCGCGAAATAGATGCCGGGGAAGTTGTTGCCGGTCGCGTACGGCGTCGGCACGTTGAGGATGACCTGCAGTTTCCCGTCTCGAATCTCAGCTTTGGCGATGTCGATGTACAGGCCCGGGATGTCGACGTAGGTCGCCGATGTCGCCACGGGTGCGCTGATGATCGATGCCGAAAGGAGGGGCATGGGTGTCTCCGTTGTTAGGGCGGGTTTCGATGCAAAAGGAAGGGAAGGTGCCGCCGAATGCGGCGCGCCACCGCCGGCCGGCCCGGAGGCGGCCGGCGGTGGCGGGTCGTCAGGCGCGCGTCAGGTCAGCCGATCGGCCACTGGAGCACGACGATGCCGTCGTTGTAGTCGCTGTCGTGGCCGTCTTCCGACACGACGATCCCGAAGTTGACCGTGTACGGCGAGCCGTCCGATTTCTTGCCGTTGATCGGCGCAAGGCGTGCATCGGTGGCCGACGGCTTGCCGTTCACCGACACTTCGAAGCGGATCTTGCCGTTGCCGGAATTCAGCGTCGCTTCACGGGTACCGTCGCGCGTCGTCAGCTTGTGATACGCGGCGGGTTCTTTGCTGTCGCCGATAAACAGCTTGATGTGTTGCTGCTCGGCGGCATTCGCGAAGAAAATCGCGCGGAAATTGGTATTCGGCGGAATCGAAAACTCGCCGGCGCGATTGGATGACGTTTGAGAATCGGCCATGCTCTCCTCCTGAGGAATGATGGGTAAGGCTTCGAGTCGTGTCGCGCAAACGTTTGCCGTTTGAAATGCGACGTATCGAGCATGCCGAAAAATAAATAAAAAAATATTCGTGGGGGAATGGCTATTGTTCAGTAAATCGAAAATGGAGGTTAATCGATTGAATGAAATGTGTTTAATTGGTGCTATTTCGATATATTTTGGAAATTATATCGATGTGCGTATCGATTTTCGGAACGATGCGCGATTGCACAGGTGGGGCGGGGGAGGCGGAGGGGGCAATCGGGCTTGGGCGCGGACGCTCGGCGTTCGCATATGGCAGCGTGTTGTTTCAACATCAGCATCTCGGTCGTGGCCGCGCCCACCGGCCACCACCGAACGCCCACGCCGAAACCCGATGGCAACAGGAAGGGGGTGCGGCAACCGGCGAAGATCGTTGACCAACTCACTCCGAACGTGAACAGGGGCCTCACCGGCGCCGCACCCATGAAGCATATCGACGGGGTGGCGCGCCGCCTATCGGACAGGACTGATTCTGTGCGATCGAATTCGGCGCCATTTGTACCCAGCCCGTTGACAGCTCCCGTCACCCTGTGATTTGATTTCGGCCATGCAAGCCGCCCAGCCCCGTTTCTCGCTACGACTACTAGCCCGTTTCTCCGGGCTGGGTCTGCGGCTGCGCGCTTTCCGTCTGCTTCTGTCCTGAAGCGCCAGATTTCCCCCGCATCACCGACCTGGCCCCGGTTGTCGACCGGCGCCTGAGTTCGTCCTTTTTCCGAATCGTTCCGCTCCGTCCCGGTCACTCAACCGCCAAGGCTGTCGTTCGCCGTACCGCTTTGCCGTTGTGCCGTTTCTTACCGCTTTCTACCGTTTTCACCGCTGCGCGCGCAGCCTGCCACCACGACGGATGGCCACCGCGCCGCGGTTTCCCGACAAACCGACCGAGGACCGAACATCATGATGCTGAAGAACCCCGCGACGAAGTACCGACCGTTCACGCCCGTCAACCTGCCGAACCGCATGTGGCCGACGCGCACGATCACGCAAGCCCCGATCTGGATGAGCACCGACCTGCGCGACGGCAACCAGTCGCTGTTCGAGCCGATGGATGCGGCGCGCAAGATGCGGATGTTCAAGATGCTGGTCGCGATCGGCTTCAAGGAGATCGAGGTCGCGTTCCCGTCGGCGTCCGAGACCGATTTCAACTTCGTGCGCGAGCTGATCGAAGGCGGCCACATTCCCGACGACGTGACGATCGAGGTGCTCACGCAGGCGCGCGACGACCTGATCGAGCGCACCTTCGATTCGCTGCGCGGCGCGAAGCGCGCGATCGTGCACCTGTACAACGCGACCGCGCCGGAATTCCGCAAGATCGTGTTCGGCCTCGACCGCGACGGCGTGAAGGAACTCGCGGTGAACGCTGCGCGCACGATCAAGCGCTTCGCCGACGCCGCGACCGACACGCATTTCACGCTGCAATACAGCCCGGAAACCTTCACTGCGACCGAGCTCGATTTCGCGAAGGAAGTCTGCGACGCCGTGTTCGACGTCTGGCAGCCGACGCCGGAGCACAAGGCGATCGTGAACCTGCCGGCCACCGTCGAAGTCGGCACGCCGAACTTCTACGCGGACCAGATCGAATGGATGCACCGCAACCTCGCGCGCCGCGATGCGCTGATCGTGTCCGTGCATCCGCACAACGACCGCGGCACCGCGGTCGCGGCGGCCGAGCTTGCGGTGATGGCCGGCGCGGACCGGATCGAGGGCTGCCTGTTCGGCAACGGCGAGCGCACCGGTAACGTCGATCTCGTCACGCTCGCGCTGAACCTCTACTCGCAGGGCGTCGATCCGGGCCTCGATTTTTCGCAGATCAACGAAGTCGCACGCACGGCCGAGGAATGCACGCAGCTGCCGATCCATCCGCGCCATCCGTATGTCGGCGACCTGGTATTCACCGCGTTCTCCGGCTCGCACCAGGACGCGATCAAGAAAGGCTTCGCGGTGCAGCGCCCCGATGCCGTGTGGGAAATGCCGTACCTGCCGATCGATCCGAGCGACGTCGGCCGCACCTACGACTCGATCATTCGCGTGAACAGCCAGTCGGGCAAGGGCGGTATCGCGTACCTGCTCGAGCAGAGCTATGGGGTCGCGCTGCCGCGCCGCCTGCAGGTCGACTTCAGCGCGGCCGTGCAGCGCATGACCGACGACAGCGGGCTCGAAGTGACGAGCGCGCAGATCTGGTCGCTGTTCCAGCAGGAATACGTCGAAGGCGATGCGCCGCTGCGTTATGTCGGCCATGAGCTGACCGAGCGCGACGGCCGCGAGACGATCGTGCTGACCGCCGACGTGCACGGCGAGCGCCGCGTGCTGCGCGGGGAAGGCAACGGCCCGCTCGACGCGCTGATGCATGCGCTGCGCACGCCGCTGCGGATCCAGCACTACGAGGAGCGCGCGTTGTCGCAAGGTGCCGATGCGAAGGCGATCGCGATCGCGGAACTGTCCGGCGCGGGCGTGCGCGGCAGCGCGTTCGGCGTCGGCATCGACGCGAACCTGACGACCGCGTCGATCCGCGCGGTAATCAGCGGCATCAACCGCGCGTATGCGCGCGCGGACGAAGCGATGCAGGCGACGTTTTTTGGCGTGCAGCCTGCGGTGAAGGCCGTCGCGTAAGCGGGGGGCTGGGGGCCGCGCCGGGGGGCCGGCGCGGCTGAGTCTCCGGCGTCGATGTCGTCGCCAGCGCTGCTACGCGACCCGCCTTGTCTCAAGGTGGCGTCTGATCGCGGCGGGCGAGTTTGCACAAAGGCGCGATTGGGGATTCAACGCAAGTGGATGGCCTCAATCCATCACGGCCTTGCCGCACCGGAGTTTGTGGGGAAGTGCTGCACTTCTTTGTCACGCGAAGCCCGGATGACGCGCCTCTACGACGGCGGACGGAGATGTCTGAATAGGGCAGGTTCCAGATTGTGAGCCTGACATACCCGACAGGCGACGAATTCTGGCAATGGGCGTATCGTTCCTTCGGATCGGGCGGGGCATCCGCCCGCCGCACGATATCGTGCGGACCCTTAGTTATGCCGGCGCGTGTCGCCGGCATGTCATTCGTGGCAGCCACGAGCGTTGGGGGTGACGAGCCCCGTGCTTCTGCCCGCCCGTTCTCCGTAGTCCTTGTCCATTCAATCGGCCCGTTGCCGGGCCCATCGCGAGGAAAACGTCATGACGAAACCCGATACCCTGAAAGGCGACATCAAGGGCCAGGCCAAGGCCGCGGATCGCCACAACCTCGAGCGGCCGGATGGTGACAGCGCACTGTGGGCGCGCAGCCTGACGACGCAGCGCGTGGCCGACCTGTTCCGGACCTTGCCGGGCCTGCCGGGCCACTGGATGCAGTTGCAGATGCAGGTCAACGCCGGGAATCGCCATTTCTGCGGCGGCCAGAACGGCCATCAAACCACTGAAGAGGGCAAGGAGCTGATTCGCTGGATCGCCGATGCGGTGATCAAGGCGGCCGAGCGGGCCCCGTTCGATTTCAACTTGCAGCAGCTGCGTTTTACCGCCGACATGGGTTGGCTCAAGCTGCATCGGGTGGGTGGGCGCGTGCTGGTGCTGTCGCGGCCCTGAGCGATACGTTACGCGGCACGCATCGTGTATCGACCGCAGTTCGGCATCGCAAGAAAGAAACCGCTTGATCGCGAGCGCGTTCGCGATGTCGATGAAGAACGTGCTGACCATCGGCACGATCAGGAATGCCATGCACGACGGGCCGCGCCGCGCGGTGGCGGCCTGCATGTTCGCAATCGCAGTGGGCGTCGCATCGAGGCCGAAGCCGCAGTGGCCGGAGGTGGGCATGGCGGCACGGTAGTCGCGGCGAATCGGCGCGGGACACTCGACATTGGCGCAGGCCAGCCGGAAGGCCGATGACGTGCTCGGACCGGTCTGATGGTGACGCGGGTGGCGCTCTGCGACAATGAACGGCCGAAACCGGCCGGCGACTCACGCGTCAGCACCCGGCCAGCCTGCCGCCTTTCCGTGGCGAAGCGGCGCACGTCGGCCGGCCCCCGCCATTCGCCCACCCCTACCGTCGAATCGCCGATGCCCTCGCTCCGGATTCCCTCGCTGCTCATCGCCACCGCGCTCGCTTGCGCGGCATCTGCATCCCTGTCGGCCACCGCTGATCAGACGCGCTGGCCCAGCGCTTCGCAACAGAAGCCACGCATCGGCGTGCAGGTAAAAATCCAGTCATTCACGGCGGACGATGCACGACGGATCCGCCAGGCGGGATTCGATCTCGTGCGCTTCGGCGTGTGGACCGATCGCCTGGACCGCGACGACTACCGTCGCCAGGTCGACAACGCGTTCACGGCGGCCCGGTCGGCACATCTGCCGGTGTTGCTCACCGTCCGCGCGCTTGCGCCATTCGAGCAAGCGGGGGCGAAAGGCGCCGGCAATGACCGGACGGCGATGCTCGCGGCTGCCGGCGCACGGCTTGCCGACACGGTCGTGCGGCTTGCCACGCAATATGATCGCGAACTCGTGGCCGTCGAAGTGTGGAACGAACCCGACCTGAGCCGTTACTGGCCCACGGGCGACGTGACGCACACCTTCCCGCCATTCGCGGACGGGCTATGCCGACGGCTCGCCGAACATCGACCCGCAACGCCGATCGTCGGCTTCGGGTTCGCGCGGCCGCCGTCGCCCGGCAGCGTGCCCGATCGCTTGCTGGCAGGCATGCACGCGCCAGTGTCGGGCTGCCTCGCCGCCGTGTCGTACCACGCATACGGGATGACGCCCACGCAGATCCGCGCGGCCGCGCACGATATCGACGTGCGCTACGGTGTACCCGCGATCATCACCGAAGACGGCGCAGCCTCGGTGAACGCCGATGGAGAGCGGCGCCAGGCGCAACGCTTGCGCACGCTGCTCGACGCACGCGGCGAACTCAATACGCCGCTGATTTCGGTCTACGAATGGGCCGACACCGCAAACGCGAGCGATGCCGCGCAGCGCAGCTACGGGCTCGTGCATGCGGATCGGTCGCCGAAGCCCGCGCTCGATGCCGTGCGGGAATCGCTGGGCGCGACGCCGCCTGCGCGGTAATCATGCCGGCCGGCGTCGCACGCCGACCGACCACAGCACGATCGCGAACGGCGCGATGCTCGACAGGTGCCGCAGGTAGCTGCCGAGATCGGGCTCGAACAGCATCGACACCGCGACATGGCCCAGCAGCAGACACGCAAGCAGCTCGCGGTGGCGGGCGACGCCGATTGCCGGCTCGTGCGCCGGCGGCACGGGCACACGTCGCCACGCGGCGCCGAGAAACAGCGCGATCAGTGCCTGCATCGCGACGCCTTTCGGATCGAACGAGAACAGCACCGGCAGGTTGAGGCGGACGAGCGAGTACGCGTAGTTGCCGATGAAATGAACGAACGAATCGGGCGGGAATGGGTTGTAGAAGCTCGTGCGCGCGCCGAACGGCGACGCATAGACGAGGTAGTCGACGGCGAGGTCGCGCGGCTGTTGAAGCAGCATGTAAACGGGGTTCGGCAACGCAATCAGCACGGCGACGGCCAGCAGCGCACCGGCGATGCGCGGGAGCGCGGATGCCCGGCGAAACGCCCAGGCCGCCAGCGCGATCGCGAGGATCAGCGCGAAGTAGCTGCGGATCGTCGCCGCGTAGCCGAGATAGAGCGCCCCGGCGATCAGCATCGGCCGGATCGTGCCGCGCAGGCGCACGGCAGCGAGCACCGCGATCGACATCGCGACGACGAGCGTGTCCTTGCTCGCAACGAACAGGTTGAAGAACAGGCACGGCGCGATCAGCGCGAGATAGGCGACCAGTTCGCCGAGCCGCCGTGCGTTTCGCAACGCGATCGCGATCGTGGCGATGCCGAGTGCGACGACGAACACGGCGGTGCCGGCGCCACCGAGCGCTTGATAGAGCTTGCCGACTGCATCGAACGACGAGCCGTCGTAGGTCGAGCCGCCGCCGATCTGCGTCTGGATCTTGTCCGCGTCGCGGAAGATGAATTCCGGCAATAGCGCACGCGCATTGGCATACACGCAGACATACAGCAGCGCGACGAGCGCGGCGACTGCATCGCGCAGGCCGCGGCTCAGCAGCGGGCCACGGCCCATCACGTTACGCAGCACGACCGGCTCCGATTTGCCGGCCGCGCACGGCAGGCAGCCGCGACGTGACGATCCAGGCGAGCCACGCCAGTACCGCGATGCTCGCGACGAGATGGGCGACCGCCGCGCCGAGCGCGCGCTGGTCGTGCACGAGCACGATCGACATCGGCACGCACGCGATCGTCAGCGCGACCAGGACGCCGGCGACCACGCACCCCGCGCGCAACGCGACGGCTGCTGCCCACAGCACGTCGGTGGCGGCGCGCAGTACGAACGACAGCAGCAGGATCATGAGGATGGCGACCGACGGCCCCTCGCCGCCCACATGCGCGAGCCCGAAGATCCACGGATGCAGCGCGGCGATCGCAAGCGCGGCAGCGCCGGTCAGCGCGAGCGACGCGCGCAGGGCGTGCGCGAGTTCCGCGCGGAAGGCCGACGCAATGTCGGACGGGCAGACGAGCACGCGGACGAAGCGCGGGGCGGCCACCGCCGCGACGGTCGCGGACGCGATCGTCTGGATCGCATTCGCGATCGACCAGACGAACACATATCGACCGAGTTCGTTCGCGTCGAGCAGCGCGGACGCGACGAAGCGCTCCAGATATTGCAGCACCGACAGCAACAGCAACGCGACGAAGAACGGCGCACCGTCGCGCCAGACCGTCGCGAGACGCACGCGTGTTGCTGACAGCGCGGGCATCGCCGGCAACTGGCGTGCCGCGCGCGCGATCAGGATCCAGCCGAGCGCGACGACGCAGACATCCGCCGCGAGCCAGATCGCGAACAGCCCGTTGATCGAATCGATCGCGCGAGCCGTGAGCGCGGCGATGGCGACGCCGGCCCATGCACCCGTTCGGACGAACAGCAGCCACGATGCGGCGCGGGCACGATGCAGCGAGAACAGCCACGTGTTGACTTCGAGCGCCGCGTGCTCCGCACAGGCCACGAGCGCGACCAGCACGAGCGGCGTGCCGGCGAGCAGGCCGGCCTGCGGCAGGCCGAAGCGCCCGCTGCCCGGCAGCGCGGCCGCACCGCACAGCAGCAGATAGACGCCTGCATACAGCACGGACAGCCGCACGCAGGTGCGGATCGCGTCGCGCGGGTCGGGGCCGGCCAGCCGCCGGTTGATTTCCGTGCTGAAGCCGAGCCCGAGCACTTTCGACGCGACGACCGACACCGCGAGTGCGAAGCCATACACGGCCACCGCGTCGAAGCCGAGCGTGCGCGCGACGACGATCGTCAACACGAACTTCAGGCCGAGCGCACCGACGCGCAACATCAGGCGGGACAACGCGGCGTTCATCGCGTGACTCCGCCGTCGACTGCGGCCCGGAGCGCATCGACGATTTTCCCGCGCTCGCGTTCGAGGCGCGCGAGCCTGGTTTCGGCCTGCATCCAGAAGCGGCTCAGCGCGTGGGGTGCGAACAGCGTGTCGCACACGGCATGCGCATCGAAGTCGGCCGCGTTTGCGACCCAGCTGCCGACGCCGAGATCGGCGTAGGCGCCGAACCCCTTGCGTTCGTAACTCAGGTGATACGCGGGCACGCCGTGCAGGATCGCTTCGAGTGCGCCATGCAGGCGCACGGACACGACCGCGTCGGGCGTATCGGCGGCGAGCACGTCCTTCAGCGAACGTGCATCGTCGAAGCCGCGTTCGCGGTAGTACGCGGCGTCGTCGTTGCCGCGCCCGGTGCTTTGCACCGCGAACGTGACGCGGCAGAACGCGTTCAGGCGCTCGATCATCGTGTCGGTCTGCGCCTGATAGCGCGCGCATTGCGCATCGCTCCATGCGGGTGGGCGGCGCAGCACGAGCGCGACGTGCGCGGGTGTCGACGCGGCCGAGCCCGCGCGATCCCGCAAGCCCGATGCCTGGCGCCCGAACTCGAGCACCGCGAGATCCGGGGCGCGCTGCGTGTTGGCGTTGGCGGCGAGGAAGCCGGCGGAACGATCGTCGCGCACGAACACCGCATCGAAGCCCGCTAGCAGCGACGTCAGGTGACGGGCGAGCAGCGCATTGCCGGCGGCCGGGCCGATGCTTTGCGGCAGATAGACGGCCGGCTTGCGCGCCGCACGGGCTGCGCGCATCTGGACGAGGTGCCCGGCTTCGAGCTTGAGTGCTTCGACGGCATTGCGCGCACGCAGGTAGCCGCCGCCGACGCCGACGATCAGGTCGACGTCGCGCAGCAGGCCGCGCAGGTCCGCGAGCGCCGGATTCGTACCGACGGGCAGCGCCGTGGCGAGTGCGCCGATCAGCCGTCCGGCGCCGGCGGCGGCGAGTACGGGGGCAGGCCGCACGTCGGGATGCGCGGGGAACGAAGCAGGATCGGCGGCGACCACCGACACCCGCGTATCGGGGCCGAACGCGTCGCGCAGCAGCGCGACCGACAGCTCGACGAGCAGGCCGTCGCCGGAGTTGCGCGCGCTGTAGGCGTGCAGCAGCGCGACGTGAACGGGGCGGTGGGTCATGCTTTTTCCTGGAGAAGATCGTGATAGACGGCGAGCGTGCGATCGACCATCGCATCCGCCGAGAAATGCGCATAGGCGCGCGTGCACTGGTCACGCATCAGCCGGTATGCGGCCGGATGGTCGACGAGCCGGCCGACCATCGCGGCAAACGCGGCCGGATCGTCGCTGTTCGGCACGCTCAGGCCGACGTGATGCTCGGCGATCAGTTCGGTCGCGCCCGACACCTGCATCGCGACCATCGGCACGCGCGCGGCGACGGCTTCGAGGCACACGTACGGAAAACCTTCGTAGCGACTCGGCAGCGCGAGCAGGTCGAACGCGGAGAAGTAGCGGCGTGCTTCGTCGACGCGGCCCGCGATCCGCAGGTTCGCGGGCAGGTCGCGTGCTTCATCGCCTGCCGCGCGATCGAAGTCGCCGGAACCGATCGCGACGACCTGCAGGCGTTTGCCGTAGCGCTCGTCCAGCAGGCGCGCGATACGCACGAGGCGATCGACGCCCTTCTGGTGATCGAAGCGGCCGACGAAGCCGACGACGAACGTGTTGTCGGCGAGCCCGAGCGCAATGCGCGCGGCCTGACCCGCGAGCAGGCGCGGCGGCGTCACGCCGTTTTCGACGAGACGGATGCGGTCGCGCGCGATGCCGAGTGCGTGCAGGTGATCGGCTTCGTCCTGCGACACGGCGATGACCGCGTCGGAACACGCGTTGCCGAGCACACGCTCGACACGGCCGTAGAACGCGCGTTTCGCGGGCGACAGCGTCGGATTCAGCGTATAGACAGCATGGGGCGTATAGATCTGCTTCCACGGCCCGCGGCACAGCCGCGCGAGCGCGCCGGCCTTCGAACTGTGGCTGTGCACGATGTCGGGGCGAATCCGGCGCAGCAACCGGCGCAATGCGAGCACGCCGCGCAGATCGTGTGCGCCGACGTCGCGCCGCAGCGGCAGCCGGTGGAATGTGTTGCACTGCGCGGCCGCGCCGGCCAGCATCGCGTCGTCGAAGCGTGCGCCGAGCGGCGCGATCAGGTGGATCTCGACGTTCGAGCGTGCGCGCAGCCCCGCGATCAGGTCGGTGAGGTGCACGGCGACGCCGCCGCCGGCCGCTTCGACGACGAGCGCGATGCGCAGCGGCGCGGCGGTGTGCGCAGGAGGCAGCGATCGGGCGCAGGCGGGGGAGCGCGTCGCGCGGTCGGCTTGCGACGGGACGAATGCGATGTCGTTCATGCGGGCCTCTTCAACAGGCGCCGGAGCGCGGAACGCAAGCGGGTGACGTGCGTGCACCGTTGCGTGTCGCACGTGTAGCGATACGCTTCGTAGCGATAGCCGCCGAATTTCGAACCGAACGCCGATGCGCCCGAACGCGGATCGAGGCCGTTCAGCACCACGCCGAGCGTCGCGTCGGTCCGGTGCGGCAGCCGTTTCGCGGCCTCGACCAGCTCGCCGGCCCGGGTCGAACCGGCGCGCGCGACGAGCAGCGTCGCGTCGGCATGCGTGTCGAGCCAGGTCGCGTCGGTGGCCGCGAGTAGCGGCGCGGAATCGACGATCACGATGTCGTAGCGTTCGCGCAGCCGCGCGAGCAGTTCACCGGCGCGTGCGTGTTGCAGCAGCGCGGTTGGCCCGGCCGGCAATTCGCCGGTCGGCAGGAAATCGAGGTTCGGCGCGACGCCGCGAGGCACGGCCGCATCGGTGCCCGAGCGGCCGTCGAGCAGCTCGGCGAAGCCGGGCCCGCGTTCGAGGCCGAAATACTGGTGCAGGTAGCCCTTGCGCAGGTCGCCGTCGATCAGCAGCACGCGCCGGCCGCTCGCCGCGTGCACCGCGGCGAGGTTGACCGACACAAACGACTTGCCGGTGCCCGGCGCCGGCCCGGTCACCAGCACGAGCGGATGCGCGACTTCCGCGAGCGAGAAATGCAGCGCGGTCTGCAGGCTGCGCAGCCCTTCGATCGCCGGTTCGTACGGATCGTCGTACGCGAGCACGTGCAGGCCGGCGGCGCGGCCATCGACCGCGCGCATCAGCCTGCGCTGGCGTGCGGCGGCGGGCAGCACCGCGCGCACCGGCAGCGACGCGTGACGTTCGATCTCGTCGACGGCACTCAGCCCGCCGTACAGGAATTCCCGCGCGAACGCGGCAAGCAGGCCGAGCGCGAGACCGGCCAGCGCGGCCGCCGCGATCACGACCGGCCGGTTCGGCCGCACCGGGTCGGCGGGCGCGACGGCCGCGTCCACCACGTGCACGCTGGCCGTCCTGCCCGCCTGCACGAGTTCGAGCTGCTGGATGTTGTTCAGCAGGGCGGTGTACAGGTCGGTGTTGACCTTCACGTCGAGCTGCGCGCGCACTTCCTCGCTCTGCTGCGCGGGCAGTCGCGCGATGCGGGAATCGAGCGCGCCCTGCTGACGCTTCAGCGTCGCGAGCTGCGCGTCGAGCGCGGCCATGTCGGGGTGGGTCGGCAGGAAGCGGCGCGACAGCGCGTCGCGTTTCTGCTGCAGTTCGAGCGCGCGTGTCTGCAGATCGGCGCCTTGCTGGAGCGCGACCTTGCCTGCCTCGACGAGATCGACCGAGCCCGTGCGGCTGCGCAGGTCCGCGTAGCGCGTCTCGGCGCGTTCAAGCTGCTGCTTCACGATCGGCAACTGCCCGTTCAGGAACGTCAGCGACTGTTCGGCCTCCGCGGACCGTCGCGCGATGTTCTGCTCGACGTAGCGGCTTGCGATGGCATTGAGCGTCGCGCTGAGGTCGGCCGGATCGTCGCCACGCAGCGACGCGACGAGCACGCCCGACTGCTTGACCTTTTCCTGCACGTCGAGCGCGGTGCGCAGCGTGTCGATCGTCTCGGCCCGCGATTGCCGGACCAGCCGGAAGCGCGTGCCGGGCAACGCGTCGAAGCCGGCGATCTCGATCTGCAACGGGCCATGGCGGGTCGCGAAGGTTTCCGCCATGCCGACGGTGCCGATCGCGTCGGCCGTCATGTCGGCGCCGGTCAGGCGGTAGCGGGTCGCGTCGATGCGCACGACGTGGAACGTGTCGCCCTCGGCGCGCGCCGGCACGTCGAAGCGGGTGACGTCGATCCGTTCCTGCCCCCACGCGTAGCCGCCGAAGCCGAGCAGGCCGGGCTGCAGGACGCCGTCGTTGAAGCGCGCGACGAACGCGCCGAGCATCGGTACGCGCGATGGCTTCGCGACGATGTAGCTGCGCAGGTCTTCCACCGCACGCGTGACGACGAGCCGCGACGACAGGATCTGCGCTTCCGCCGACGCGGGCGATGCGACGTTGAAGAACGACGCGGCGTCGCCGAGCAGGTTCTTCGATGCGGCGTCGGCCGAGTCGTCGGTCTGGATCATCAGGTCGGCCTGGTAGGTCGGTGGCGCGACGAACGCATACAGCGCGCCGGCCGCGATGGTGGCCGCGGCGATCGCGGTGACGGTCCAGCGCGCGTGGCGCAGCACGTCGAGCACGCGGATCAGGTCGATCTCGCGTTCGGGAGGGGCGGAAGTCGTCATGGCTGTGAGTCGTGGAAAGAGGCGGTGGCCTGCGGCCAGCGCGCGGCGAGGCGCGGCAGCCAGCTGCCGACCGCGAGATCGATCAGCGCCGCGCAGCGCACGAAGTCGTCGCGCGTGCCGCGATACGGATCGAAGATGTCGATGCCGGGCGGCATGCCGTCGGCGACGCGCGTGAATTCGCCGAGGCGAAACACGCGGCCGCGCAGGAA
The DNA here is from genome assembly GCF_002099195.1 of Burkholderia puraquae. GTDB lineage: Bacteria > Pseudomonadota > Gammaproteobacteria > Burkholderiales > Burkholderiaceae > Burkholderia > Burkholderia puraquae. The sequence goes on from NZ_NBYX01000002.1 coordinate 457,240, forward strand.
CGGATGGCGCGCTTCGAGCACGCGACGCTGCGCGTGATCCATCACGAAGATCAGGTCGGCCTGCGCGCTCATCGCGGTTGTCACGGGGCGGGCCGTGTGGGCGGCGAGGTCCAGGCCGCGCGCGCGGGCCATGTCGCGGGCCAGCGGGTCGGCCGGGCGGCCCGGCGGCGGCGCGAGGCCGGCCGAGCCGACCTGCGCGCGTGGCAGCTTCGCCGCGAGCAGCGCCGCGGCGAGCGGGCTGCGGCAGACGTTGCCTTCGCACACGACGAGCAGGCACGGGAGCGGGGTCGGGGTCATTTCGCGGCGATCCCGGCGGCGACGCCCGTATTCACGCTCGGCAACAGCAGGCTCAGCACGCGGCTGAAGCGAACGAGCCCGTTGCCGTCGACGTAGACGATGTCCTTCGGCTCCAGTTCGAACCGGTTCGCGAGCACCATCGCGACGGGCGAACGTGCGTCGAGATGGAACACGGTCGGCGCGCGGCCGTCCGCACCGCGGATCACGAACATCTGCGCGGCGTCGGCCGTATTCGAGTTGATGCTGCCGGCCTGCAGCAGCGCGTCGCTGAGCGTGAGGCGGCCGTTGCGTTTCGGCAGCGCGAGTATCGGGCGATTCACCTCGCCCATCACGTAGACGCCGTTGTCGTCGCGTGCGCCGATGCGCAGCAGGTCGCCGCCGCGGAGCACGATGCGCGACGGGTCGCGGTGCTGCTCGATGAGGCGTGCGAGGTCGATGCGCACGGGCGTGCCGTCGCGCACGATCGTCACGTCGCTCTGGTCGGCTGCCGGCGTGAAACCGCCGGCGCGTGCGATCGCGTCGGCGAGCGTCATCGTCACGTCGTTGACCGGCAGCGCGCCCGGCGTGTGGACTTCGCCGTCGATGTACACCTGCTGCGAGCGGAACGACGCGACACGCAGCGTGACCTGCGGGTCGCGATAGATCGTGCCGAGCACGCGCTTCACACGTGCCTGCGCGTCGGCAGCCGTCAGCCCTGCCACCTTCAGCGTGCCCGCGTACGGGAACGTCAGATTGCCGCGATCGTCGACGACGAAGCCCGCGACGGGATCTGCCGCGCGCGCCGGCGCCTGCGGCACGCCGCCTTGCGCGGCGGCAAGTTCGGGATGGTCCCAGACGGTGATCTGCAGCACGTCGCCGGGGCCGATACGGTAGGACGGTGCGTGCGGCGCGGCGGGCTGCTCCAGCGCGGCGGCGGCGTCGTCGCGCGCCGCACGCTGGCGTGCGATCAGCGCCGGATCGATGGCGACGATCGGCGGCATCGCGACGACGGCAGGCGGCGCGCGCGAGGTGTCGGCCGTGCGGCCGTCGGCGGCGATCTGCGTCGCAGCGGGCGTGACGTCCGCACGGGTACCGGCCGCGGGCGTACCGGCGGGTTCGTCAGAGCGCCAGTCGAGATACGACGCGTTCATGTTCATGCCTGGCGCCAGCGCGCATCCGGACAGCCAGACGCAGGCAGTCAGAACGAGCGCGAGCGCGCCGCGGCGGCGGCGCGGGGCCGCCGATGCGATCGAAGTGTTCATGGGTTCCTTCCAGTCGTGCCGTTGCATCGCGAGGCGACGGCGCGCGGCGGGCGCCTCGGGACGGGCCGGCACCTTGTTCAATCGGGGAGCGGCGGCATCGAGCCGCCACGGCGAACGGCATTGCCGTTCAGTACGCGTTGGGATGCACGATCCCTTTCAGCACCGTTGCGCCGATGATTCGAAGATCGAGCGCGAACGACCAGTTGCGCAGGTAGTACAGGTCGTACTCGACGCGCGACTGCATGCTTTCGAGCTGCTCGGTCGCGCCGCGCAGGCCGTTGACCTGCGCCCAGCCGGTGATGCCGGGCTTGATCCGGTAGCGGTGGATGTAGCCGTCGACGAGCGTGCGGTACTGTGCGTCGTGTTCCACCGCGTGCGGGCGCGGGCCGACCACCGACATGTCGCCGAACAGCACGTTGACGAACTGCGGCAGCTCATCGAGGCTCGTGCGGCGCAGGAAGGCGCCGACCTTCGTCACGCGCGGGTCGTTGCGGGTGGCCTGCGCGACCCTGCCCGCTTGTTCGACATGCACGCGCATCGTGCGGAACTTGTAGATGTCGAACGTCTGGCCGTCCGCGCCGCGCCGCTGCTGCGTGAACAGCACGGGGCCGGGCGACGTCAGCTTGATGGCCACGGCGATGACGAGCAGCAGCGGTGTCAGCGCGATCAGGACGACGGCGGCGAACAGGCGGTCGAAGATCGCCTTCGCGAACAGCGCGCCACGCGACAGCGGCGGCGCGGCCAGCGAGATCGCCGGCTCACCGAGGATGTCCTCGACGTGGCTGCCGAACAGCGCGTGCTTGCTGACGTCGGGCATCAGCCGCAGTTCGACGAAATCGTGACGGAACTCGTCGATCACGCGCGTGATCGCGGCGTCGTCGTCGAGTGGCAGCGCAATCCAGATCTCGTCCGCGCATTCGGCGCGCGCGGACGCGGCGAACGACGCGAGATCGGTGGCGACGAAAGCATCGCTGTCGAGTGCGACGGCCTGGTCTGTCGTGCGATACGCGCCGACGAACCGGTAGCGCACCGCGCCGGATGTGCCGAGCGATTCGACGACGCGTTCGAGCCATTCGCCGCCGCCGACAATCGCGATGCGGGACGGCGTGCCGGGCACGTGCAGGCTGCGGCGACATACGACGCTCAGTGCGAGCCGGAATGCGACGAGCGCGATCGCGACACAGATCGTCCAGCTGAAGAACCACACGAATAACGACATCGTGACGTTCGTCAGCGCCATCATTTTCAAGAATACGAATCCTTGAATGACGACCCAAAGCGCGAGCGTTCGCAGTGCGTAGCGCGTCGCCGGGCGCGTGCGGCCGTCGAGGCCGATGCCGGCGAGCCGCAGCACGAGTGCCGCGAGCAGCGCGCTGACGCCGATCAACAGCCATTCGATGCGGAGCGCAGCGAGATGAAAAAGGGAACCTTGATGCACGATCGCCGCGATGGCGGCGATCAGAAGGGTATCGATCGCGCATACGAAACGCGCGCTGACCGTTGCCCGCTTGCGCTGCATAGCTGTATTCATTCGGCTTGACCCCTGGTTGCCGGCATGGCGGCGATTCGCCCGACACATTCGAGCAGTACGGCGAGTCTAAGAACGATGACGGTGCACGGCCATCGGACGTGCATGCGAATGGCCGAACAACATGCTCGGATCGGTCCTAGGCGGATTCGGACTCCGGAGCGATCGGGTCAAGGATGGTTAAACGACCGGTGGAAGCGGAAGAATTTCAGGCTGCGCGAGCGCGAAACCGTGGAGGGGAGCTGCTTGTGCCGATTCGTCGCGAATCATGAAATCGACGAAAGGTGTGACGCGCGTCAGCGCGCTGCATGGATGCAGCGCGAGGCCGACGATATGCGGGTGTCGGCCGGCTGCCGGTTGAACCGCCGGTGGTGCGCGATTGTCTGCGATGAGCGTGCCGTTGCATCCGGATCGAGATCCGTCCGGAAGACGTCATGCGGCGTGTTCCCGCCGGCGCGCGGAACGGGGTGGGAAACAAGACGCCGCCTGCGAGAGGCGGCGCCGAAAACGGCGTGGCTTGCTTCGTGTCGATGGCCGTTGAAGCTGCGTCGAGCCATCTACCACGCCATCGTCGTGAATGGCGTCGCGACACGAAACACGACCGGTTGGATTGGCGGTCTCGTTGCTGGACGAGCGACCGCTGGTTTTCAGGTTGCGAGCTCGCGAAGATCCATGGTGACCTTGTCGAGCACCGGACGCCAGTCGGCGAAGGTCTGCTGCCGGTAAAGCGCCGCGCTTGGGTAGAACGGGCTGTCACGCCGGTCATGCTGCCAGACCCAATGCGGATTCGCGTCGAGCAGCACCCATGTGGCCTGGCCGAGCGCGCCGCTCAGGTGCGCGACCGACGTGCAGACGGTAATCACCAGGTCGAGTGCGCCGACGAACGCGGCGGTGTCGTCGAACGTCTTCCATTCGCGTGTCATGTCGATCACGTCGAACCCGGCCGCTTTCGCGGCTTCGACGTCGTGCTGCGCGCCGGGTTGCAGCGAGTAGAACGCGACGTCCTTCTGCAGGCTCGCGAACGCATCGGCGTAGCGCTCGAGCCCGACCCGGCGAAAGCGGTTGCGTTGATGGTTGAGGCTGCCTGTCCACACGAGGCCCACCTTCAACCGCTTCTCGCCGGACAGCGCGTGGCGCCATGCGTCCGTGGCTCCGGCGTCCGCCTGGAGGTACGGCGCGGACGTGCCGAGAGCGTCCGTGTCGAGGCCGAGCATCCATGGAATACTCATCAGCGGCAGTTCGTAGTCGAAGTGGGGCAGATGCCTGACACGGGTGCTGGTATCGAATACGTCGGCGTGTTCGCCGAGGCTGCGTCTAACCAGCGCGCCCATCTGCGGAAACACGTTCCACACGAGCCGCCCGCCTTCGCGATGCACGCGTTCCGCGAGCAGCGGGACGTAGCGACTGAATTGCAGCACGTCCCCGATGCCTTGTTCGCCCCATACGAGCAGCGTCTTTCCGGCAAGCGATTCGCCGGACCAGCGCGGCCGTGGAAACTCGGGCAGCGTGCCGCGCAGTTCCCCCGCGCCGTGCCAGCGCGCCTCGTAGTCAGCCCATCCCGATGCGAAGTCGCCACGCGCGAGCCGTAGCAGCGACAGGTTGTGGCGGTGCGTCAGGTCGTTCGGATCGAGCGCGCACGCGCTCTGAGCGTACTGCTCGGCTTCGTCCCATCGTTGCGCTTCCTTGAGTGCGGTGGCCGCGTTGTTGGCCGCGAGCGGGCTATCCGGCGCAAGCGTCACGGCACGGGTGGCCGCGCGCAGTGCGCCGTCCAGATCGAAGCGGTTGAGGCGCGTGATGACTGCGTTGGTCCACGCCTGCGCGTTGTTCGGATCGTCGTCGAGCGCGCCTTCGATGAATGCGTGTTCCAGATCGGGATCGTCACCCGACAGCCGGATCGCGAGTGCAAGATTGTTCTTCAGCGACGGCCACGCGGGGGCGAGCGCGAGCGTCCTGCGATACGGAACGATCGCTTCCTCGTGACGCCCGGCCACCTGAAGTGCATAACCACAATTGAACGCCGCTGCGGGCGATGCGGGATGCTGTTGCCAGTGCATGAGCGCGAGCTCCGCAGCGCGTGCGAGATCGCCGCGCTCGATCAGCGTTTGCGTGGCTGCGGCGACGGATTCGTCGAGCATGCCGGGAGCGGCCTCCGCTTCGATCGATGCGGTTTGCGTCGCATCGGCGAGATCGACCGGCAGTCGGGGGATGTCGGCAAGCGTGGGCATGTCGTGCGCGGTGATCTGCATGTGAGTTCTCTCCGGAAAGACGTTCGCGCGACGGGCGGCGATCGGCTGCATCGTGATTCGGGGAAGGCTGACAACACTTCGCGATGCGAAGCATGGCGCCGGATGGCATCGCGGGCTGTCGTTCCGGTTGAGTTGGAAGTGGAAGGCCCGGTGCCGTGATGAACTCCACTTTATGCAGGTACCGTCGGCAATTGAATCGGACAAGTCCTAAACGTATTGACTTAAGCGTCGTAACCGTACGGAAGGAGCGCGCCCGTCGTCGGAAAGACCGTTGGACGCGGGCGTGTAGGCCAGGTCTGATTCATGGGTATCGCGGGGGCGATGTAAGACCTGTCTGATGGAGATAGGCGTTGTCTGCGTCTTTAATGCGAGACATCAGGGGCCGGGACGTTCGGCCTCAACGCGATAGAGAGGACGGGCGATGATCGATGCCGTGACGACGAACCTGCACGCGATGCCGATGGGCGCATCCGCATGAACACGGACGAGCTCGCCGTGCGAACGATCGAAAAGTTCATGCGGATTAGGACCAGGCCGATTGTGCGGATGCCTATCGTTCTTCGACAATGCGCAGGTCGGGCGGCCGCATGGTATTTGCCCGATACCTCGTATCCGAAGCATGTCTTCGTTCAATGCGCTGCCCGGTTTCGGGCAGCGTCTTTTTCTCGGCCGCATGCGCGCGCCGATCGAACCGATTGCGCGATGCGTGTCGCGCGGACACACGTGAATGCCTTGCGGCGGCCGGTGGGCTCGGCCGTTCATCGACCCTTCAGGTCGCAGGTTGGGAGAACGCTGCCTCATGCGAGCGCAGGGCATTCACGACTGTCTGCGGGCGTTCGGTTCCCGTTCCCGACATGCCGCCGCGCATTCGCTTGCGTGCGGCCATCCCGGCACCGACCCGCTCGGTTGCCGGCAGCGGCCACGCCGCTTTCCCTGTCGCCGCCGGTGCGCGGCTTTTCCACTCCACAATGAAGGACACTTCATGAAGAAGCATCACCTTTCCATCGTATCGACCCTGATCGCACTCGCGTGTGCCGGCGGCATGCCTGCTGCGCGCGCCGCCGGCCCGAAACCCGATGCGGCATTGCCGCCGGGCGTCGAGGCGGTCGTGAACAACGTGCCGATTCCGCGTATCGACGTCGACGAAGCCATCAAGACATCCGGTCAGCCTGACACGCCGGCGCTGCGCGCGCAGGTCAAGCAGAACCTGATCATCCAGCAGCTGATCGAGCAGGCTGCCGAAAAGGCGGACTACGGCGTCCGTCCGGAAGTGAACAAGGTCGTGATGCGTGCCCGCACGATCGCATCGACGGATCTCTACCTGCACGAAATGGCCCGCCCGCAGCCGGTGACCGATGCGCAGGTCAAGGCGCGCTACGACCAGATCGTCGGTACGGCCGCGCCGTTCCAGTACCGCGCGGAAGTGATCGCCGTACGCAGCCCGGCAGAGGCGAACGAGATCGTCGCGGAACTGAAGAAGGGCACCGCGTTCGACGTGCTCGCGAAGAAGTTCAACACGACGCCGAACGGCGGTATTGCCGAATGGGCCGACCTGCATACGCCGGTGGCAGAAGGGAACACGGCTGGCGTGCCGGTTCCGGTCGCGCAGGCGATCACGACGCTTCAGCCGGGCGCTATCTCGGCACCGATCCGGGTCGGCGATGCCTTCGCGTTCGTGAAGCTCGACGAGAAGCGGAAGACCGTCGTGCCGACGTTCGACGCATCGAAGAACGTGCTGCGCCAGCAGCTCGAAGCGCAGGCGGATCAGCGGGCGATGGCCGCGCTGGTCGAGAAGCTTGCTGCGCAGGCGACGATTCAGCAGTAAGTCGGTGGTGTGTGAAGGGCTGCTCGGGCTGTCTGGCGCTTTTGCGACGGATAGGCGGGCAGCCCGTTTTTCGTTTGTATCGGAATCGTTTCAGCGGGCGGCCGAACCGTGTGCGTCAGGGGCGAACGTCGTGCGATTGCCGACGCGCGATGACGCATCGAAGAATCAGCCTGGTCTGATTGGTTGTAACGATCGTTCACGCTAAATTGGACAGGTGTGGTATCGGAGGGGCTTCGGCGGCGACCGTTGGGCCCGGTCGCAGTCATGCTATTCATTAATGGCGCTACTCCTAACGCTGCCTTATGCGAGCGCCGAGGATATTCCGGTGCCACACACTTCCTTTCCAGGACGGGATCCTGGTCACGCTGCGACAGTGATACCAGCCGAACGCGAGCGTCTTGCAGGCTGCACCACGATTTCCACATACTGGCCCAGCGACACCAGCGCTTGCGTCCGCCCGCTCGGCATGCTTTATCGCGCGGAGCGTTCAAGCAGTACGGCATGGTGTCATGCCATTGGCGTGCGGCGCGTGCTTCCGGCGAGCATCGGTGCCCGCCCGCTCCAAATATTGAAGGTGCGTGGTGCCGAAACTGCTGCGGCGGCGGCCGGGTCTGCCCCGGCCGCCGCACCTCTGCGTTTCTGTCTACTTAGCCAGCCGTCAGACCGAAACCGTGATACCCGCCGGCCCCGATCCCCCCGCTGGCCGCACCACGATTTCAACATGCTGGCCGAGCGATACGAGCGTCACCATCAGCAGTTCCAGCGAAACGTTCCGAAGCCTGTCGCGCTGCTCGGGTGTGACCACCGGCCGGGTCATCTCGGCCAGCGCAGCAGCCTCGTCGTCGCTCAGGCCGCGCGACGCGATCAGCGCATTGAGCTTCAGCACGAGCGCGGATTTGGCCGCCAGTTCCCCGACATCGTAGAAGTCGAAATCGGCCGGCACGTCGTCGATGTGTTGATTCGGGGCGTCGTGGTTCATTGTGCTTCTCCTGCCATCACCGATTCCAGTTGCCGTCCCGTTGCGGGATCGTCATCGGGGCGTTCGTGCCTTACGCGATGATCGCTGCCCGCATCATCGATCGGGGTAATCACCAGCCGCTGGTGCGATACCTCGATCTGCAAGCGCTGCTCGGGATCGAAACCCGCTGCCTCGATCCACCGGCCGGACAATTTCGCCCACAGATACATGACAGGCGGCGCCATGTCGGTCAGCCTGAGGTGCGGAACGAGACGGCCAGATTGAAAGGACGATTGCAGGGGGAAAAAGCAATCGTGGAAATACGTCGGTGCGTTATGATTCGCGCCAGCCATGGTCAACTCCTTAGTTGAGTTGGTTGTGGTCAGCGGCCCGCAGGTGTTGTTCTCACCTGCGGGCCGCGCTCGTTTGCGCAGCGGATGGCGATCGCCATTCCGTTACACGATTTGCATGTCGGAATGACCGAACCTTCCTCGCGAAAACGTGCAACCAATCTACCGAGAATGACGGCCGATCTGATATCGGTCTTGTACGGTTTTATCGACATTGGCCATTCGGCCCATGTCTTGCATCCTTGATGCTCAACGATTCCAGGGCAGTCGAGCCGGCGGGCTGCTTCGTCACTTCATCGCAGATATGTCAGAAAACGTGTCGGCCGGCTGTTGCGACTCGCCAGTCGCGCGTCGAATGAGGATCTCTTTCGCGTCGTGCCGATACCGCTCGAACTCACGCGCGAACGCCGCGGCGTCTCCTGCCAGCGCGAGCGCTTCCATCGATGCGCAAAGCCCGGAAATCTCATGCTCGCCAATCATCGCGAACGCACCGCGCATGCTGTGGATCTCCGTGCGGGCAGCCTTCAAGTCACCATCCTGGAGCGCCCGTGCGATTGCGCCATTCGACCGGTACGCGGTGTCGGAAAGCACCTTGTGCAGATCATGAGGCAGCGGCCCATGCCGGCGCGATGGCGGTGGAGAATGCGGCGCCTGCGACGGACCCGTGTGCTTCACGATCGCCAGTTCAAGCGACTTCAGCGACGTCGGCTTCGCGACGATTTCGTCGATCCCCGCTTCCCGCGCGAGACGCAGTTCATCCGGCTCGGCATGCGCGGTCACCGCGAGAATCGGCCGCGCGCGGCCCCGTTCGCGCAGCACGCGCGCGAACGCATAACCATCGAGCCCCGGCATGTTGAGATCGGTCATCACGAGCGCGTAGTCGTGCCGATCGACCAGGTCGAGTGCTTCCGAAACGCTCGACGCGACATCGGCCGGATAGCCTAGAACGTCGAGCTGGTCGTGGATCAGCGAACGGTTCACCGGGTTGTCGTCGACGAACAGCACGCGGGCGTTCTGCGCGTCGGCCCCCGCGCCGTCCCGCGCGGCACCCGGGCGATGATCGAGCGGCAGCGGCAGCGTGACGACGAACGTCGAGCCGACGCCCGGCACGCTGTCGACAGCAATGTTGCCGCCCATCGATTCGACGAGCTTGTGGCTCAGCGCCAGCCCGATGCCGGTGCCGCCGAAACGTCGGGCGATCGACTTGTCGGCCTGCGCGAACGGCTCGAAGATGTGCGCGAGCTGATCGGCCGTCATCCCGATCCCGGAATCGCTGACGCGGATCGTCACGGGCGTTGCATCGACTGCCGACGCCGACACGGACAGCGCCACCGTGCCGCGATCGGTGAACTTGATCGCATTGCTGACCAGGTTCACGACGATCTGCCGCACGCGCATCGGATCGCCGACATACGCATGCGCGACGGCCGTATCGATCTCCACGCGCAGCGCGACGCCCTTCGCGGCGGCCATCGGCTCGAACAGGTCGGCGAGGTCGCGCATCAGTTCGTCGATGCGGAAGCTGGTGGCTTCGAGCGTCATCCGGTCGGCCTCGATCTTCGTCATGTCGAGCACGTTGTTCAGCATGTCGAGCAGCATCCGCGCGGCCGACGTGACCGCGTGCAGGCGCCGCTTCTGCCGGCTCGGGTCGGGCGCCTTGTCGAGCAATTCGAGGTTGCCGAGCATCGCGTTCAGCGGCGTGCGAATCTCGTGCGTGATCGTGGCGAGGAAGGTCGACTTCGCACGGTTCGCGCTGCCGAGCGCGCGCTCGGCGTCGGCGCGCGTCGTGATGTCGGAGAAGCTGCACAGCAGCGTGTCGCGCCCCTTGTAGCGCGCGCGGACGAAGTTGACGAGCAGGTCGCGCATGCGGCCGTCTTTCAGCGCGACCGGCAGTTCGACGTCGAGCTGCACGGGGTCGCCGTCCTGGCGCTCCCGGTAGCGTGCGAGCAGGCGTTCATGCAGCGGCGGCGTGCCGGCCTCTTTCTCGTACAGCTCCATCATCCGGTTGCGCAGCAGCACCTGGCGCGAGCCGAGTGAAATCAGGCCGATGCCGAACGGCGCGGTCGCGATGATCGCGCGGCTCATCTGCTCGCTTTCGAACACGCGGCGCGAGCGGCGGAACACCGGCGCGAACAGCTTCAGGTCGAACATGATCACGAGCGCCCACAGCACGGCGAGCATCAGCGCGGTCGTGCCGAACTCACGCAGCATCGCCGGCCAGATCGCGTGCGCGATCATCCGCCACGAGTATGCATAGACGATCGCGAAGCCCGTATCCGAGATCCGGTCGCTGACCGTGAAGATGCCGTCCCGGTAGTTCGCGGTGAGCCGGTCGAAGCCGTGCCGCCAGTCGCCGCTGGCGAGCGCGTGACGCATCAGCGCGGCGCCGTCGGTCGACGCGTTGGTGCGATCCGCGCTCAGCAGGATGCGGCCGCTTTCGTCGACGAGCATCGCGACCGTGTCGTCCGGCGCGTGATCCATCCGGTCGGCGATCACATCCACGTCGAGGTCGCTGACGAAGGTCATGATGTGATCGGCGCCGCCGAACACCGGCTCGACGAGCCGGAACACCGTCTTGCCCGTGAGCGGATCGACCGCGGGCGGCTGCCATGCAATGTGGCGCGTGCTGCGCCAGTGGCGTGCGACCGCCGGATTGCGCCAGTCGGCGACGTCGAAAGCGAGACGATCGATCAGCCCGTGCGTGTCGTGCACGCCCATGCGCGCGAGCAGGTCGGGGTAGGGCGTGTTCGGCGGCGGCGTGATGGCGATCACGCGATGGTCGGGGCTGTATGCATAGCCGGTGACCGGGCGTCCGGTCTGGCGCTCGGCGGCCGCGATCGAGATCGTCTGGCGTTCCATCAGTTGCACGTAGCGATCGAATTCGCCGTTGGCGGTGGCATCGGGCGTAGCCGCGACGAACACTTCGGTGGCGCCGCGCATCGGCGACAGCAAGACATGTCCATCGCGCCGAAGCGTGTCGGACGATGCGCGCGCGTGCGGCGGATGGCCGTTCCACAGCAATTCCGCATTGATCACCGCGCGCCGCATCGACGCCTGCTTCGCGTCGATTTCGAGCTGGACGAGCGCCTTGTGCGTCGTGAGCAGCTCGCGCCGTTTCGAGATGTAGTCGCGCACCGAGCCGGTGAGCAGGATGCTCGCCGCAAACAGCATCACGAGCGACAGCAGCACGGCGCCGCCATACAGCGTGAAGCGCTGGTAGCGGTGCAGCAGGCCCAGGTCGCGCGGCTCGCCGCCGATCGAAGCGAACGGCGCGCTGGCATCCGCCTGGGACGCGAAGAGATGTCGGATGGGCATGGAGCGAATACCGTGAATCGATGCGCAAATCAGGAGCCGCGAACGGTTCGCGCGGCGCAGGCCGCGCGCAAGCCGGGACGTGGGGCGATATCCGTAAGCCGTGTGGTGAGGCAGGCGATTGCACTGCCGGCTCGGGGGACGAGCGAATTATCGGGATAGTGGGGTCGCCCGTATGTAGGGCAACCCGAAACAGTCGAGGGCAATGACTAAGACCAGTCCTATTTGTTCGAGCACTTGCGCGATGCGTATATAAATCCCGCCGCGCGCGCATGTCAAATCAAATCGAAAATCGATCAAGAGAACGTAGCATTCGCGGCGGTTTGGCACAGGCGATTGTCAAGCAACGTCAGGATAGGACGGGTCCTACAAAATAAGTCATCACACGTCCGGCCGTCTGATTAACCAAATGACAGGCGATCAATACATTGGCATCTGTGGACGAGGTACGTCCTTTCTTCTCCTTCTACAGAGGCTATCAACGTGAACAAGACTTATCGAACCGTCTGGAACGCGACGACGGGCACATGGGCGGCAGCGCCCGAGACGGCGCGGATGCGCACGAAATCGAAAGCGAACTCGACGATGAAGTCGTCGGTGACGGCAGCGGTCGCGGTGATGGCCGGGGTCGGCGGCGGGACGATGTCGGTCGATGCGATGGCGCAGGCTGCGAACGGCGGCGGGTCGTTGACGCTTTGTGCACCTGGAACCGGCGCGACCGGAACGACGTTCGGCGGCGGCAATATCGCCGGCACTCGGACTACCGCGGCATGCGGCGGCGCGATCCAGAACTTCAGGCTCAGCGAAGGCCACGAGAGGTCGTTCCAGCTGTACAACAACAGTAACGTCAATGGCGGGGGTGTTGGTCAGGCAAGCGCCGCGACCGAGGCGGGCATCAGCGGCACCGTCGATGGGCATCTTTTCCTGCTCGGCGGATCCGGCGTGCACCTCAGGGGCCCGGTGGATTTCGACAGCAACGCCAGCATGACGAACCACCGCATCACGAACCTGGCGAACGGTACGGCCGGGACGGATGCCGTTAACCTGAATCAGTTGAATGCGGCGGTTGCGACGGCGGGCAACCCGTACGTGGCTGTCAGTACGGGTAATTACGCGGCGGCGACGGCCGCCGTGGCGACTGCGGGCAACAGCGCGACCGCGGTGGGCGGGAATGCACGCGCGACCGGTGTTTCGGCGGTGGCAGTCGGTGGCAATACGGTAGCGAGCAACCAGAACGCGACCGCCATCGGCACGCTGTCGCGAGCGACCGGATCGGAAAGTGTCGCGGTCGGCACGAGTGCAAATGCGGCGGGGGTCAATGCGTCCGCGTTGGGGCAAGCGGCGGCTGCGAGCGCCAGCCGGGCCACTGCAGCTGGCTCGGGTTCGGCTGCCACCGGCGACGGCGCAACTGCGCTCGGGTATACGGCTAGCGCTGTCGGCGCCAATGCCATCGCGGTCGGCCGTGGTGCGAGCACCAGTGGTACTTACGGCACGGCGATCGGTTATCAGGCGCAAGGCGCCACGAACGCGGTCGGGATGGGTGTGCTCGCGAATGCAAGCGGCGGGTCGAGCACCGCACTGGGGGAGCGCGCGAGCTCGGCCGGAGCGAGTGCGGTTGCCATCGGTAGCCTGGCTCAGGCGAACAATGCAAATGCTGTGGCGCTGGGCGCGGGTTCGGCAACGGATCGGGACAACTCGGTTTCCGTGGGTTCGTCCGCGCGACAGCGGCAGCTCACGAACCTGGCCGCGGGTACGCAGAACACCGATGCCGTGAACGTCGGGCAGATGAACACTGCTCTCACGACGAAAGTCGACAATACCTATTTCAAAGTCAACAGCACGGCCGCGGGCTCTGTTGTCACTTCGGCGAATTCGATTGCGATCGGCCCTGGCGCGTCCGCGACTCCCGCCGGGGCAGTCGGATCCAACTCGATCGCAATCGGTAATGGCGCGGCAGCTGGCGGCACCGACTCGATCATGATCGGGACGAATGCCACGCACTCGGGGTCGGGCGCGACCGTGGTGGGCGCAAATGCCAATGCCATGGGTGGCGGCTTTGCCGTTGCGCTGGGGTTGAATAGCTCGGCTGCCGCACTCGGTTCGATGGCGTTGGGAGCGAATACGACCGCGGGCGGCCGGTATTCGGTTGCATTGGGCAGAGATAGCGTTGCTGACGCGGCAAATACTGTCTCCGTCGGTTCTTCGACGTTGCAGCGGCGCATCACGAACATGGCTGCTGGTACGGGTGCGACCGACGCGGTCAACGTGAGCCAACTGACGGGCGTGACGAATGCCCTCGGCGGCAACGCACGCGTGGGTGCGGACGGCAGCATCGTGCAGCCGACATACAACGTGGCAGGCACCGATTACCACAACGTGGGCGATGCGCTCGACGCACTTGCTGCGAATGGCGGCGCCGATCCGAATGCGGTGAAGTACGACGACGCAACGAAGGGCACCGTGACGCTGGGCGGCGCGGGCGCAACGACGCCTGTCGCGCTGAAGAACGTCGCGGATGCCAAGGACGATCACGATGCGCTGAACCTCGGGCAGCTCAAGAACGCCGGTCTGGTCGGCGACGACGGGTCGGGCAACCTGACGTCGCTCGCCGTGACGTATGACGACGCGACGAAGAATGCCGTCACGCTGGGTAACTCCGGTGCGCCGGTGGCGATCCACAACGTGGCCGACGGCGTGCTGTCGGCGAGCAGCACGGATGCCGTGAACGGCTCGCAGTTGTTCGCGACGAACCAGAGCATCGGCGATCTGAAGGACTCGCTGCGCGATGGCGGCGTGATCGATCCGGTGACGGGCGAATCGCTGGCTGTCGTGTATGACGGTGCCGCGAAGGACAAGGTCACGCTGGCGGGCGCGGACGGCACGACACTGTCGAACGTGAAGGCCGGTGTCGACGACACGGACGCGGTGAACGTGAGCCAGCTGAAGGACTCGGGCCTGATCGGCGACGACGGCAAGTCGATTGCCGCGGTGACGTACGACCGTAATGCGGACGGCACGCCGAACTACGGCGCGGTGACGCTGGGTAACGGCGCAGGTCCGACCCAACTGAAGAATGTTGCGGACGCGACGGACGATCACGATGCATTGAACCTCGGCCAGCTGAAGAACGCGGGCCTGGTGGGCGACGACGGCGCTGGCAATCTGACGTCGGCAGCGGTCACGTACGACCGGAACGCGGATGGCACGATCAACCGCGACAAGGTCACGCTGGCAGGCACGGATGGCACGACGCTCGCGAACGTGAAGGCCGGTGTGGCCGACATGGACGCGGTCAACGTCGGCCAGATGAACGATGCGCTTGCGACGAAGGCGGACGACACGCTGATCAAGGTCCGGAGCAACGACGGCACGCCGCCGCCTGCGACGGCAGCCTCCGAACGCGCGATTGCGATCGGTGGCGGTGCATACGCGGATAGCCGCATCGCCGCCGGCGGTGGGTTGAGCGACGGCGCGGTGGCAATCGGCGAGGGCGCAACGGCTACCGGCGGTTTTGCCACGGCCGTGGGCGCGGGCGCCTATGCCGGCTATCTGGGCTCGGCATTCGGCGACGCGGCCAGCGCGTCGGGGACGTCGTCTTCCGCATTCGGTGAGGCGGCGAACGCAACGGGCGACGCGGCGACCGCCATCGGTGCGCGGGCCTCCGCCGGCGGTGCGAGCGCGATCGCGCTTGGCGCCGCGGCAAACGCGCAAGGCAAGGACAGCTCGGCGCTTGGAGCGGGCGCACGTGCGCAAGGCGAATCGACGGTTGCGCTCGGCGCGGATTCGGTTGCGGATCGCGACAACACCGTGTCGGTCGGCTCGGCTACGCAACAACGCCAGATCGTCAACGTTGCGGCCGGCACGCAGGATACCGACGCGGTCAACGTCGGTCAGCTGAAGGATTCGGGCCTGATCGGCGACGACGGCAAGGCGATTGCGGCGGTCACGTATGACCGCAACGCGGACGGCACGCCGAACTACGGCGCGGTGACGCTGGGCAACGGCGCAGGCCCCACGCAGCTGAAGAACGTCGCGGATGCGACGGACGACCACGATGCGCTGAACCTCGGCCAGTTGAAGAACGCCGGCCTGGTGGGCGAAGGCGATGACGGCAAGCTGACGTCGCTCGCCGTGACGTATGACGATGCGACGAAGCAGGCCGTCACGCTGGGTAACGCCGGTACGCCGGTGGCGCTCCACAACGTGGCCGCGGGCGCACTGTCGGAAACGAGCACGGACGCGGTGAACGGTTCGCAGCTGTTCGCGACGAATACGCGTGTCGGTAACCTCGAAGACTCGCTGAAAGATGGCGGCGTGATCGATCCGGTCACGGGTGAATCGCTGGCCGTGGTGTACGACGGCACCGTAAAGGACAAGGTCACGCTGGCAGGCGCTGACGGCACGACGCTGTCGAACGTGAAGGCCGGCGTTGCCGACATGGACGCCGTGAACGTATCGCAGCTGAAGGATTCGGGCCTGATCGGCGACGATGGCAAGGCGATTGCCGCGGTCACGTACGACCGCAACGCGGACGGCACGCCGAACTACGGCACGGTGACGCTGGGCAACGGCGCAGGCCCGACGCAAATCAAGAACGTCGCGGCGGGTGTCGACGGCACGGACGCGGTCAACGTCAATCAGATGAACACGGGCCTGTCGGATCTCGAAGAGCGGGTAAAGACCGCCGATCTGCGCTTCGTCAAGGTCAACGCCGACCCGGTGACGGGCACGCCCGCGCTCGCAACGGGCGCGCTGGCGGTCGCCATCGGTTCCGGTGCGCAGGCCGCGGGTGCGAACGCGCTGGCGCTGGGCAGCGGCGCACGCGTGTCCGGCGCCGGCTCGGTCGCGATCGGCTACAACTCGGTCGCGAACCAGAACAACGTCGTGTCGGTCGGCAGCGTCGGCAACGAGCGCCGGATCGTCAACGTCGCGGACGGCGATGTCGGGTTCGAAAGCACGGACGCGGTCAACGGCGGACAGCTGTACGCAGCGCTTAACGACCTGTCGACGTCGGTGAACTCGAAGACGCAGCAGGCGATCGACAGCTTCTCGTCGGCCATCGACGAGAAGACCAAGAGCGCGCTCAACGAGATGAATTCGCGCGCGTCGCTGATGGACGTCACCGATCCGCTGGTCGCGATCGAAGGCGTGCGCGGCGACAACCTGGCTTCGCTGAACGGCGCGGATCCGAGCACGGCGACGGCGGCGGCGATCGGTTCGTCGACGGTCGCGAGCGGCGCGAATGCAGTGGCGGTCGGTCTGCAGAGCGGTGCGCTTGCCGACAACTCGGTGGCGATCGGCAGCTTTGCGCAGACGGGCGCCGGCCAGCCGTACTCGGTCGCGATGGGTTCGAACGTGCAGACGAACGGCACGCAGGCCGTGGCGATGGGCGCGAACGCGCAGGCCAACGCGGACTACGCGACGGCGATCGGCAACAACGACGTCCAGGCGATCGGCACGGGCTCGGTTGCGGTCGGTAGCGGTGCAAACGTGCGCGCGGGTGCGACGAACTCGATCGCAATGGGCACCGGCGCGAACGTCGCACGTAACGTCGAGGGCGCGATGGCGCTCGGCTCCGGCGCGACGGCCACGACGAACGGCGGCATCGCGCTCGGCGACAACTCGCTCGCGAACCGTGCGAACGCGCTGTCGATCGGCCGTGCTGGCGCGGAACGCCAGATCGTCAACGTGGCAGCCGGCACGCAAACGACGGACGCGGTCAACGTGGGCCAGCTGACGGGCGTGACGAACGCGCTCGGCGGCGGTGCGGGCGTGGGCGCGGACGGCAGCGTCACGCAGCCGACGTACAGCGTGGGCGGAAAGGACTACAACAACGTGGGCGACGCGCTCGACGCGATCGCCGCGAGCGGTGGCGATCCGGACGCGGTGAAGTACGACGACGGCACGCATCAGGCGATCACGCTGGGCAATGCCGGTACGCCGGTGGCGATCCACAACGTGGCGGCGGGCGAACTGTCGGCGACGAGCACGGATGCGGTGAACGGCTCGCAGTTGTTCGCGACGAACCAGAGCATCGGCGATCTGAAGGACTCGCTGCGCGATGGCGGCGTGATCGATCCGGTGACGGGCGAATCGCTGGCCGTGGTGTACGACGGTGCCGCGAAGGACACCGTGACGCTGGCCGGCGCGGACGGCACGACGCTCGCGAACGTGAAGGCGGGTGTGGCGGACATGGACGCGGTGAACGTRTCGCAGCTGAAGGGCTCGGGCCTGATCGGCGACGACGGCAAGGCGATTGCTGCGGTGACGTACGACCGTAACGCAGACGGCACGCCGAACTACGGCGCGGTGACGCTGGGTCATGGCGAAGGCCCGACGCAGCTGAAGAACGTCGCGGACGCGACGGACGACGGTGATGCACTGAACCTCGGCCAGCTGAAGAACGCGGGCCTGGTGGGCGACGACGGCGCGGGCAACCTGACGTCGGCAGCGGTGACGTACGACCGGAACGCGGACGGCACGATCAACCGCGACCAGATCACCCTGGCGGGCACCGACGGCACGACGATCACGAACGTGAAGGCGGGCGAACTGTCGGCTACCAGCACGGACGCAGTGAACGGTTCGCAGCTGTTCGCGACGAACACGCGCGTCGGCGATCTGGAGGGTTCGCTGAAGGATGGCGGCGTGATCGATCCGGTGACGGGCGAATCGCTGGCCGTGGTGTACGACGGTGCCGCGAAGGACACCGTGACGCTGAAGGGCGCTGACGGCACGACGCTCGCGAACGTGAAGGCCGGTGTGGCCGACATGGACGCGGTGAACGTATCGCAGCTGAAGGGCTCGGGCCTGATCGGCGACGACGGCAAGTCGCTTGCCGCGGTGACGTACGACCGTCTCGCGGACGGTACGCCGAACTACGGTGCGGTGACGCTCGGCAACGGCGCAGGCCCGACGCAACTGAAGAACGTCGCAGCGGCGACGGACAACACGGACGCGGTCAACTTCGGCCAGATGAAGCAGTACGTTGCCGACAACCCGGGCGAAGGCGGTCCGGGCAACCCGCTGGCAGTCGCCTATGACGACGCAACCAAGGGGCAGGTGACGCTGGCTGGCGGCGCGGATGGTACGAAGCTGACGAACGTGGCGGCGGGCGACGTGAGCGCCACCAGCACGGATGCGATCAACGGTGCGCAATTGCACGGCACGGCTCAAAGCGTGGCCGATGCACTGGGCGGCGGCTCGACCGTGGGCGCGGACGGCACGGTGACGAACCCGACGTACTCGCTGGCGGATCCGGCGGACGGCTCGACGAAGACCGAGTACCACAACGTGGGTGACGCGCTTGCGAACCTGGACGGCCGTACGTCGACGAACACGGAGAACATCACCGTGATCAACAAGCAGCTGGCCGATTCGGGTCTGGTCGACCCGGTGACCGGCCAGTCGATCGCGGCAGTGACGTACGACCGCAATGCGGACGGCACGCCGAACCTCGGTTCAGTGACGCTGGGCGGCGCGGACGCAACGACGCCGGTGGCGCTGAAGAACGTCGCGGACGGCACGGATCGTCACGACGCGATCAACCTGGGTCAGTTGCAGGACGCAGGGCTGGTTGCGCCGGTCGATCCGACGAACCCGGGTGCGGGGCTGAAGTCGCTGGCGGTGACGTATGACGGCGTCGATCAGGACAAGGTCACGCTGAAGGGCGCGGACGGCACGATGCTCGCGAACGTGAAGGCCGGTGTGGCCGACATGGATGCGGTGAACGTGTCGCAGCTGAAGGGCTCGGGCCTGATCGGCGACGACGGCAAGGCGATTGCCGCCGTGACGTACGACCGTAACGCAGACGGCACGCCGAACTACGGCGCGGTGACGCTGGGTCATGGCGAAGGCCCGACGCAGTTGAAGAACGTCGCAGACGCGACGGATGACGGCGATGCGCTGAACCTCGGCCAGTTGAAGAACGCGGGTCTGGTGGGCGACGACGGCGCGGGCAACCTGACGTCGGCAGCGGTGACGTACGACCGGAACGCGGACGGCACGATCAACCACGACCAGATCACGCTGAAGGGCGCTGACGGCACGACCTTGTCGAACGTGAAGGCCGGTGTGGCCGACATGGATGCGGTGAACGTGTCGCAGCTGAAGGGCTCGGGCCTGATCGGCGACGACGGCAAGGCGATCGCTGCAGTGACGTACGACCGTAACGCAGACGGCACGCCGAACTACGGCGCGGTGACGCTGGGTCATGGCGAAGGCCCGACGCAGTTGAAGAACGTCGCAGACGCGACGGATGACGGCGATGCACTGAACCTCGGCCAGCTGAAGGAAGCGGGCCTGGTTGGCGACGACGGTTCGGGCAACCTGACCTCGCTCGCCGTGACGTACGACGACGCAGCGAAGAACGCCATCACGCTGGGCGGCACGGGCGCAACGACGCCGGTGGCAATCCACAACGTGGCGGACGGCGTGCTGTCGGCGACGAGCCACGACGCGGTGAACGGTTCGCAGCTGTTCGCGACGAACACGCGTGTGGGCGATCTGGAGAACTCGCTGAAGGATGGCGGTGTGATCGACCCGATCACGGGCCGCTCGCTGGCGGTGACGTACGACGGCACGGCGAAGGACAAGGTCACGCTGCAAGGCGCGGATGGTACGACGCTCGCGAACGTGAAGGCCGGCGTGGCCGACATGGACGCGGTGAACGTGAGCCAGCTGAAGGACTCGGGCCTGATCGGCGACGACGGCAAGGCGATTGCCGCCGTGACGTACGACGATGCGACGAAGAGCACGGTGACGCTCGGCGGCGCGGGTTCGACGACGCCTGTCACGTTGAAGAACGTCGCGGACGGTGTCGATCGTCACGACGCGATCAACCTGGGCCAGCTGCAGGACGCAGGGCTGGTTGCGCCGGTCGATCCGACGAATCCGGGTGCGGGCTTGACCACGACGGCAGTGACGTACGACAAGAACGCGGACGATTCGGTCAACTTCGGCCAGATCACGCTGAAGGGTGGCGCGGACGGTACGAAGCTGACGAACGTGGCGGCGGGCGACGTGAGCGCGACGAGCAAGGACGCGATCAACGGCGCGCAGCTGCACGGCACGGCACAGAGCGTGGCCGATGCGCTGGGCGGCGGCTCGACGGTGGGCGCGGACGGCACGGTGACGAACCCGTCGTACTCGCTGGCCGACCCGACGGACGGCTCGACGAAGACCGAGTACCACAACGTGGGTGACGCACTCGCGAACCTGGACGGCCGTACGTCGACGAACACGGAGAACATCACCGTGATCAACAAGCAGCTCGGCGATTCGGGTCTGGTCGATCCGGTGACGGGGCAAGCGCTTGCCGCGGTGACATACGACCGTAACGCGGACGGCACGCCGAACCGCGGCTCGGTGACACTCGGCGGCGCGGACGCAACGACGCCGGTGGCGTTGAAGAACGTCGCCGACGGCGTGGACGCGAACGACGCAGTGAACCTGGGCCAGCTGCAAAGCGCAGGCATCGTTGCGCCGGTCGATCCGGAGAACCCGGGCAAGGGTCTGAAGTCGCTGGCGGTCGTCTACGACGGCGTCGATCAGGACACGGTCACGCTGAAGGGCGCGGACGGCACGACGCTCACGAACGTGAAGGCGGGTGCGGTAACGGCCACCAGCACGGACGCGATCAACGGTTCGCAACTGCACGGTACGGCGCAAAGCGTGGCCGATTCGCTGGGCGGCGGCTCGACCGTGGGCGCGGACGGCAAGGTGACGAACCCGACGTATTCGCTGGCCGACCCGACGGACGGCTCGACGAAGACCGAGTACCACAACGTGGGCGATGCGCTCGCGAACCTCGACGGCCGTACGTCGACGAACACGGAGAACATCACCGTGATCAACAAGCAGCTGTCCGACTCGGGTCTGGTCGATCCGGCGACGGGTCAGGCGCTTGCGGCGGTGACGTACGACCGTAATGCGGACGGCACGCCGAACCGCGGCTCGGTGACGTTGGGCGGTGCGGACGCAACGACGCCGGTGGCGCTGAAGAACGTCGCGGCCGGTGTGGATCGTCACGACGCGATCAACCTGGGCCAGCTGCAGGACGCGGGCCTGGTTGCGCCGGTCGATCCGACGAACCCGGGTGCGGGCCTGACGTCGCTGGCGGTGGCGTACGACAACGTGGCGAAGGACAAGGTCACGCTGGCGGGCGCAGACGGCACGACGATCACGAACGTGAAGGCCGGCGCGGTGAGCGCGACCAGCACGGACGCGATCAACGGCTCGCAGCTGTACGGGGCGTCGAAGAGCGTGGCGAATGCCTTGGGCGGCGGCGCGACGGTCGACGCGAACGGCAACGTGACGAATCCGACGTACACGGTCAACAACGAGAAGTTCGACAACGTCGGCGATGCGCTCGAGAACATCTCGAGCAGCCTCGTCCACGGTTCGATCGGCCTCGTGCAGCAGGACGAGGACACGCGCGACATCACGGTCGCGAAGAACACGGACGGCAAGACCGTGAACTTCGCCGGCACGGAAGGCGAGCGCGTGCTGACCGGGGTGGGCGCGGGTGCGGTGAACGCGACAAGCAAGGACGCGATCAACGGTTCGCAGCTGTATGGCACGGCACAGAGCGTGGCCGACACCATCGGCGGCGGCACGACGGTCGATGCGGACGGCAAGCTCGCGGATACGGCGATCGAAGTGAACGGCAGCAAGTACAAGACCGTGGCGGAAGCAGTCCAGGCCGCGGCGGCGTACGGCGCGACCGATTCGCTGGCGGTGCGTTACGACCTGAACCGTGACGGCACGCCGAACTACGGTTCGGTGACCCTCGGCGGGACGGGCGCGGCACCGGTACGACTCGGCAACGTCGCGGACGGCACGACCCAGTACGACGCCGTCAACTTCGGCCAGTTGAGCGAACTGAGCGACAAGATCGGCGGTATCGACGATCGCGTCGGCCGGCTCGAGGAGAACCCCGGCGGTGGCGGCGGTACGCCTCCGGGCGGCGGTTCGGGCGGCAGCGACTACTTCGCGGGTACCGACATCGGCACGGGCACGACCCCAGCCAACGCCGGCACCGGCGTGGGCAACACGGCGGCCGGTTCGGGCGCGGTGGTCGGCGACGGCGTGAACAACGGCACGGCCATCGGTTCGAGTTCGAACGTGTCGGGAAGCAACGGTGTTGCGATCGGCTCGAGCGCGAAGAGCTCGGCGGAAGGCGCGACGGCGATCGGCAGCAATGCCAACGCATCGGGCAGCAAGTCGGCCGCGATCGGTGAAGGCGCGAACGCGTCCGGTTCGAACTCGGTCGCGCTGGGCGCAGGTTCGGTGGCGACGAGCGATAACACCGTGTCGGTTGGTTCGGCGACGCAGCAGCGCACGATCTCGAACCTGGCGGACGGCGTGAACGCGACGGACGCGGCGACGAAGGGTCAGCTCGACCGGGCCATGGGCGGCATGCAGGGCCAGATGAACGAGCTGTCGCGCAACGCGTACTCGGGTATCGCCGCGGCCACCGCGCTGACGATGATTCCGGGCGTCGATCCGGGCAAGACGCTGTCGTTCGGTATCGGCGGCGCGACGTTCCAGGGCTATCAGGCCGTGGCGTTCGGCGGCGAGGCGCGCATCACGCAGAACCTGAAGATGAAGGCCGGCGTGGGCCTGTCGAGCGGCGGCAACACCGTCGGCGTGGGCGCTTCGTATCAGTGGTAATGCGCAGGGCGGGGCGCAAGCCCCGCCCGTGCCGCTCCCGATCCCTTTCCATTAACCCGTTTTTTATCGTCCGCCTTCGGGCGGACGTTTTCATCATGAAAATTTCCACCTTGTTGTTGCGCGCCGCCTCGATCGGCGCAATCGCGATGGCACTCGGTGCGTGTACGACGCAATCGGGCCTCACCTACGACATTCGCGCGGTATCGATCCCGGGCAAGCCGGACAACGTGTTCCGCGTGAGCTGCGACGGGCTGCTGGGCAGCGCGAACGCCTGCGCCCGCGCGGCCGAGGAGTTCTGCCAGGGCAAGGGCTTCACGCCGCTCGAGATGATCGACCGCGTGTACAGCCGTTCGCCGATGAAGGACCCGCGCGAGATCACGTTCATGTGCGGCAAGCCGCAGCCGGCGCCCGTCGCGGCGCCGGTCGCGCAACCGCAACCGCAGCCGGCCCCCGCGCCGCAGCCGGTGCCGCAGCGCCAGGTGCTGCTGCAGGGCGACGCGAACTTCGCGCTCGACAGCGCGGCGCTGTCGCCGCAGGCCCGCAACCAGCTCGACCGCTTCATCGAGATCAATCGCGGCGTCGAGTTCCGCCGCGTGACCGTCACGGGCTTCACGGATTCGACGGGTGGCAAGACCCACAACCTCGCGCTGTCGGCGTCACGGGCGCGTAACGTGATGAGCTATCTGAGCAGCAATGGCCTGAAGGCGCAGTCGTTCCAGTCTGAAGGCATGGGCGCTGCCGATCCGGTCGCGACCAATGCAACGGCCGAAGGCCGCGCGCAGAACCGTCGCGTCGAGATCCGGATCGACGCGCGATGACTTGACGATGCGCTGAGTGGCGGGTGCCGCTGACGCGCCCGCTTTCTCGGCCCGGCATAGACCCGAAGCCGCCCGCTCTCAACGAGCCGGCGGCTTTTTTTGTGCGCCCGTACAAACCGGCTCCCGGCCGTTGGCCCGATTCATGGATACCACCCCGGTTTCATGCGAAGATAGCGCCCAATTACGATCCACGACGCGCGCGAGCGCCGTCGCCGGCCGGCGCGTGGCGGTTTCCGCCACGACACCAGGCCGCGCAAATCTGGACGACTATGGGAAGCTATCTGATACGCGTGGTACTGGCCGACGACCATCCGGCGATGCTCGCCGGTGTCGAGCACGGGCTGTCGTCGGTGCCGACGATCCAGCTGACCGGCAAGGCCGGCAGTTCGACCGAGCTGATCCGGCTGCTCGATGCCGGCGCATGCGACGTCGTGGTGTCCGATTACGCGATGCCGGGCGGCGCGCACGGCGACGGCATCACGCTGTTCTCCTACCTGCAGCGCAATTACCCGGTTGCCAAGCTGGTCGTGCTGACCATGCTCGACAATCCGGCGGTGATCGGCGCACTGACGCGGCTCGGTATTACCTGCATCGTCAGCAAGTCCGATACGGTCGATCACCTGATTCCGGCGATTCACGCGGCCGCGACGGGCGGCACCTACTATTCGCCGTCGGTCGAGAAGGTCGTGCGTACGCTCACGTCGCATTCGAGCGCGCGGGCCGCCGACCAGAAGCGCGAGTTGAGCGCACGCGAAATCGAGGTCGTGCGGCTGTATGCGTCGGGCCTGACGGTGAACGAGATTGCGGAGAAACTGAGCCGCAGCAAGAAGACGATCAGCACGCAGAAGGCGCGCGCGATGGAAAAGATCGGCGTGGAAAAGGACATCGACCTGCTGCGCTACGCGATCGAGAACGGGATCGTTGCCGCCGCGGGCAGCGAAGGGCGCGCCGGGGAAGGGGCGCAGGGCGGCGACCCGGCCTGACCGGGCGCGCGTCGTCACGCGCTGCCGGGCGGCGGCGCGCATGACCTGCCCATTTGGCTAAGTGCCGCCTGCGCGGACAGACACACCGGCGCCGCACGGGTGCCGATGCTTTCATCTCAAGGCTTCGGTTCGATCAGTCCGCTTCGCCGGCCGCCTGCGCCGACGCATACCCGTAATCGGTCACGAGCCCGCACGAGATCGCATAGCGAACCAGATCGACGTCGCGCTCGATACCGAGCTTCTGCATCGCCGAACTCTTCTGCGTGCTGATCGTTTTCTTGCTGCGATTCAGCTTCTCGGCGATGTCGTTCACCGACAGTCCCGACGCAAAGAGCCGGATCACCTCGACCTCGCGCACCGACAGCGCCGGCGCCCTGCCGGTCACGCTGCCTGCATTGCGCAGGATCTTGTCCATCGACGGCGACAGATACCGGCCGCTCGTATAGGCCGCGTGGATCGCCATCGTCAGGTGATTCGGCAAGTCCGACTTGCTGACGATGCACGCGATGCCGAGATTGATCAGCGCGCGCAGCGCGACCGCGTTTTCCATCATCGTCATCACGACGATCTTCAGGCCGGGATGGCGCTTCAGGATCGCCGTGAACAGCGCGAGCCCGTCGCCGTAATCGCTGCCGGGCATCGCATAGTCGGATACGAGCACGTCGCACGGATGGCTCG
Source organism: Burkholderia puraquae (assembly GCF_002099195.1). Classification (GTDB taxonomy): domain Bacteria; phylum Pseudomonadota; class Gammaproteobacteria; order Burkholderiales; family Burkholderiaceae; genus Burkholderia; species Burkholderia puraquae. Next base: position 483,149 of record NZ_NBYX01000002.1, read on the forward strand.
CGAGCGCTTCCATCAGTTCCGTCGAGTTGTGCGCGGTCGCGACGACCGTGACGGTGTTCGTCGACGACAGTTCGTAGCGCGCGCCGATGACGATCGCCGGATGGTCGTCGGCGATCACGATGCGGATGGGGAAGGTTTTGTTCATGAGGTTCTCACGCGTTGTGCGGTGCCGGGCGGCACGCGTTCGGCGTCGTTGAGCAGGTTGGAGCCGGCGCGGAGGCGCCGTCGCGGGCGGCGAAAGAACTGGCCGGACGCGACGCCGTCGCGCCGACGGCCGGTGGCAACTCGGAGGAATCGCCACTGGCCGTCGGCCGAGCGGCGGGGGAATCGCTTCCCCCGCTTCGGGTCGACGCTCCGCTTGCGCGGAGCCGTCCGGTCAGAACTCGTAGCCGACTTGCGCACGGATGCCCACGTCGCCGACCGACGTGACCGACGTCGCGCCGTTCACCAGCCAGTTGCCGTTGCGGGAACGGTAGGTCGCACCGGCCGCGATCGCCGAGCCGCTCTTGAAGTTCGCGGCGCCGACCGCGACCACCGTCTTGCCCGGCTGCGACGGCGTCATGTTCGGCATCGCCATCGCGGCCGCGATACCGGCGTACGCGTTCTTCGCGACGTCGTTGATCGCGCGGTTCGTGTCGTTGAAGCGCTGGTCGACCGATTCCATCGCACGGTCGAGCTGGCCCTTCGTCGCCGCGTCCGACGCGTTGATGCCGTCGGCGATGTTGACGAGGCGGCGGTTGCCGGCTTCGGTGCCGTCGCCGAACGAGACGGTGTTGGCCTCGGTGGCCACCGAGCCTTGGCCGACCGCGATCGAGTTGTTGCCCGATGCCGTCGCGCCCTGGCCGAGCGCCGTGCTGCCATCGCCCGATGCGACCGAGCCTTGGCCGACAGCCGAACTGTTGTCGCCCGATGCGACCGAGCCTTGGCCGACAGCCGAGCTGTTGTCACCCGACGCGACCGAGCCGTTGCCGATGGCCGAGCTGTTCCGGCCCGATGCATCCGCACCTTCGCCGACGACGGTCGAGCCTTCGCCCGTGCCGGGGCCGCCTGCGCCCGGCCCACCCGTGCCGGGGTCGCCCGGGCTGGTTTCGAGTTCGCCGACACGGCTCGACAGGTCGTCGAAGCGGCCCGACAGATCGCCGTACTGCTTCGCGAACTGCTCTTGCAGCGCGTACAGCTGGCCCCCGTTGACGGCTTCCATGCTGTCTCGACCGATGAAGCCCGCCGCGACCTGCTTCAGCACCGTTCCGTCCGTGCCGGCGAAGGTCACGGAATCGAACGACAGGCCGCTGTCGTACGTGACCGCGCCGACTTCCTTGCCCGTGTAGTCGATCAGGCCGGTCGCGCGGAGCTGCGAGACGGTCACGACATCGTCGTCGTCCACGCCGTTCGCGACGCCGGACAGCACGCGCGGGCCGCCGCTGCCGGCGAAGTTGACCACCGAGCCTGCGCCGCCCGCGCCGACCGTGATCATGCCGCTCGTCGCGTCCTGCCGAACGAGGCCGACCGTGCCGCTGCCGAGCTGGTCGGCGAGCTTCTTGATGCCGCCTTCGTTGTCGGTGACGCGCCCGTTGAGGTTGGTGACGGCGTCGCCGACCGAGTTGACGATCTTCGTGCCGCCGCTACCGTCGCCGACGGTGAAGCGAGGTGCGGAAATCGAACCGTCGGCATTGACGGTCGAGCCGCCGCCGATCGCCGATGCAACGCTGTCTGCGACACCGTGCAGTTGCGAACCGTTGACGGCGTCGGTGCTTGCCGTCGAGACGTCGCCGGCGGTGACGCCGGTGAGCTTGCGCGTGCCGGTCTTGCTGCTGAAGTTCACGGCGTTGCCGCCGGTGTTCGCGCCGACGGTGATGTCGTCGCCCGGGTTGGCCTGCTGGACGAGGCCGACGGTTCCGCTACCGATTTGCTCGGCGAGATCCTTGATTCCGCCTTCGTTGTTCGTGACACGTTCGTCGAGGTTGGTGACGACGTCGCCGACCGAGTTGACGATCTTCGTGCCGCCGCTGCCATCGCCGACCGTGAATACCGGCGCGGAGATCGAGCCGTCTGCGTTGACGGTCGAGCTGCCGCCGATCGCGGATGCGACACTGTCCGCGACACCGTGCAGTTGCGAACCGTTGACGGCGTCGGTGCTTGCCGTCGAAACGTCGCCGGCCGTGATGCCGGTGAGCTTGCGCGTGCCGGTTTTGCTGCTGAAGTTCACGGCGTTACCGCCGGTGTTCGCGCCGACGGTGATGTCGTCGCCCGGGTTGGCCTGCTGGACGAGGCCGACGGTACCGCTACCGATCTGCTCGGCGAGATCCTTGATTCCGCCTTCGTTGCTCGTAACGCGATCATTGAGGTTGGTAACAGCGCCACCGACCGAGTTGACGATCTTCGTGCCGCCGCTGCCGTCGCCGACCGTAAATACCGGCGCGGAGATCGAGCCGTCTGCGTTGACGGTCGAGCTGCCGCCGATCGCGGATGCGACACTGTCCGCGACACCGTGCAGTTGCGAACCGTTGACGGCGTCGGTGCTTGCCGTCGAGACGTCGCCGGCGGTGACGCCGGTGAGCTTGCGCGTGCCGGTCTTGCTGCTGAAGTTCACGGCGTTACCGCCGGTGTTCGCGCCGACGGTGATGTCGTCGCCCGGGTTGGCCTGCTGGACGAGGCCGACGGTACCGCTACCGATCTGCTCGGCGAGGTCCTTGATTCCGCCTTCGTTGTTCGTGACACGCTCGTCGAGGTTGGTGACGACGTCGCCGACCGAGTTGACGATCTTCGTGCCGCCGCTGCCGTCGCCGACCGTAAATACCGGCGCGGAGATCGAGCCGTCTGCGTTGACGGTCGAGCTGCCGCCGATCGCCGACGCGACGCTGTCCGCAACGCCGTGCAGTTGCGACCCATTGATCGCATCGGTGCTGCCCGCTGATACATCCCCGGCCGTGATGCCGGTGAGCTTGCGCGTGCCAGCCGTGCCGGTGAAGTTCACGGCTGCGCCGTCGGTGTTCGCGCCGACGGTGATGTCGTCGCCCGGGTTGGCCTGCTGGACGAGGCCGACGGTACCGCTACCGATCTGCTCGGCAAGATCCTTGATTCCGCCTTCGTTGTTCGTGACACGCTCGTCGAGGTTGGTGACGGCGTCGCCGACCGAGTTGACGATCTTCGTGCCGCCGCTGCCGTCGCCGACCGTGAATACCGGCGCGGAGATCGAGCCGTCTGCGTTGACGGTCGAGCTGCCGCCGATCGCCGACGCGACGCTGTCCGCAACGCCGTGCAGTTGCGACCCATTGATCGCATCGGTGCTGCCCGCTGATACATCCCCGGCGGTGATGCCGGTGAGCTTGCGCGTGCCCGTCGTGCCGGTGAAGTTCACGGCTGCGCCGTCGGTGTTCGCGCCGACGGTGATGTCGTCGCCCGGGTTGGCCTGCTGGACGAGGCCGACGGTTCCGCTGCCGATTTGCTCGGCGAGGTCCTTGATTCCGCCTTCGTTGTTCGTGACACGCTCGTCGAGGTTGGTGACGACGTCGCCGACCGAGTTGACGATCTTCGTGCCACCGCTGCCGTCGCCGACCGTAAATACCGGCGCGGAGATCGAACCGTCTGCATTGACGGTCGAGCTGCCGCCGATCGCCGACGCGACGCTGTCCGCAACGCCGTGCAGTTGCGACCCATTGATCGCATCGGTGCTGCCCGCTGATACATCCCCGGCGGTGATGCCGGTGAGCTTGCGCGTGCCCGTCTTGCTGCTGAAGTTCACGGCCGTGCCGTCGGTATCCGCGCCGACGGTGATGTCGTCGCCCGGGGCAGCTTGCTGGACGAGGCCGAGCGTGCCGTCCGACAGGCCGGCAAGTTGATCGTTGATCTTCGAAATGTCGCCGGTATGGGTCGCGATGTCGTTCTTCGCGGCCGCCATGTCGGCATTGAGCCCGGCTACCTGGGTGTTGGTGGTCGACAGCGCCGAGTTGGTTGCGGCGAGCGTGGTGTTGGTGGTCGACAGTGCCGAGTTCGTCGCGGCAATCGACGCATTCGTCGTCGACAGCCCGGCGTTCATCTGGCCGACGTTCACAGCGTCACTGCTGTCCAAGCCGGCGTCCACATTTGTAATGCGTCGCCGGAGCGCTGATGAGCCGACGGAGACAGTGTTGTTCGCATCGGCGATGCTGCCGTAACCTAGCGCGATCGACGAGGTGCCGCTCACCGTCGCGCCCATACCCAACGCTACGCCTCTCCAGCCGTCGGCCGTGCTACCGGATCCCACGGCAACGCCGGAGCCCCCCATGACGCTGGCGTTGGCGCCCACGACCGTTGCGCCGGAGCCCGTATGCTTTGCGTTCGTTCCGATCATGATCGTGCCGGTGCCGGCAGCCGAGGCGCCGCTGCCGATTGCGATCGATCCCGAAGGATTGGTCACGCCGCCGTTGTAAACGTTGGCGCCGGGACCAATGGCGATGCCGTCCGTGGTGCTGGCAGTCGCGGCGGCCCCGGTGCTGTTGACCTTGAAGTAGGTATCGGCGACTTTCGTCGACAGTGCCGTGTTCGTGGCGGCGAGCGCGGTATTGGTGGTCGACAGCGCGGCGTTCGTCGCGGCGATCGATGCATTCGTCGTCGAGAGGCCAGCGTTCATCTGGCCGAAATTGACGGCGTCGTTTGCTTCCGTGCCGGCGGCTACATTGACGATCTGGCGGGTAAATGATCGGCCATCACGGTTGTTGACCGCGCCTACCGAGACGGTATTCGCGCGGTCGGCTAGAGAACTGTCGCCCAGGGCAACGGAGTTGTTGGCGCGTGCTTCGCTCACGGACCCGATGGCGACCGAGTTGTTTCCGCCGGCGAAGGCGCCGCGCCCGCCATTCGCATCGGTGCCCGTCGCGCCGCCGATCGCGACGGACCAGTTTCCCGTTGCACGCGTATAGGAGCCCAGCGCCGTCGCGGAGGTGCCTGTCGCGCTGGCGGCTCCCGTTGTCCCGGTACCGAACTTCACCAAATCGGTGAGTTCGGTGGAGGTCGCCATCGTTCCGACTGAACCCATCGTGCCGATCGAGCCCGAGTCCGTTGCCTTGCACACGCCAGCCGCATCGACCGTCCCGCTCGACCCATCGGCCGCCGTACACACTTCCGCCGCTGCCGCACTACCGATCGCCGCGCTACCCAGCGCGATCGCGACCACCGCCCGCCGCGCTGCGCGCGACGAACCCTTCGAATGCGACTTCGCCGTCTCGGCCACGGCCGTCCACGTGTTCGTCGCAGCGTTCCAGATGTTGCGATAGGTCTTGTTCATTTGCCCTACTCCTTACGGTTTGTCAGTTCACAAACCGATGGTAGGGATCGGCCTCGTCCTAATCAGTCGTCCGAGGCTGATTCGAGATAGCGCTTGTGTAGGCCCAGTCCTACACGCGTGCGGCGGCCTGGCGGGCGTGGCCCGCGAGACGCAAACAGAAAGGGGAGAAAAGTCCGGCCAGCGACGGCCGGCGAGCGGTATTCAGGCAGAAGGCGCTTGCGTCGCGCGTCGCTCGAGCGCGTCCCGCGCAAGGCTTTCCACTTCCGCGAGCCGTGCATCGAACGACGCCATGTCGCCTTCATGCACGATCGCCTGCAACGCGCCGACCGCATCGGCCACCGCGTGCTCGTGAATCGTCGCGAACGCGCCGCGCAGCGAATGCAGTTCATGGCGCAGTGCCGGGGTATCGCCGCGCGCTACCGCATCGCGTGCTGCCGGCAGCGACTGCGCGAGACTCGCGTCGAGCAGCGCATGCACGTCCGGCGGCAGCGGGCCTTCGGCCAGATCGACGAGCGTGCGCGCGGCCGCAGCCCGCGCAGGCACCGCATGCGCATGCCGCCGCACGGTGCGGTCGATCGTCTCCAGCAGCACCGGCTTCACCAGCACCGCGACGATCCCCGCTTCCGCACAGCGCGCATGCTCGGCCGCGCTCGCATGCGCGGTGACCGCGACCACCGGCAGCTCCGGATACTGCGCGCGCAGCACGCGGGCCAGCGTGTAGCCGTCCATCCCCGGCATGTTCAGATCGGTCATCACGAGGTCGTAGCGCGTATCGGTACAGCGCCGCAACGCGGACGCCCCTTCCTCGGCCGCGTCCGCCGCGTAGCCGAGCGTGACGAGCTGCCCCTGCAGCAGCTTGCGGTTCACCGGATGATCGTCGACCACCAGCACGCGCGCGGTGACCGACGGAAGCGCTGCTGCATCGTCGGCACGCGCCGCGTCCTGCGCGGCGATCTGCTCGCCGCTCGCCGCCTGCAGCGGTAGCGTGACGACGAACGTGCTGCCGTGGCCGGCTTCGCTCTTCACGTCGATCGCGCCGTGCATCATCTGCGTGAGCTGCTTCGTCAGCGCGAGCCCGAGGCCCGTGCCGCCGTAGCGCCGCGTGATCGACGTGTCGGCCTGCGTAAACGGGCGGAACAGCGTTGCGCGTTGTTCGTCGGTCATCCCGATGCCCGTGTCGCTGACGCCGATCGCGATCGGCGAAGCGGGATCGGTGTCGTCGCGCAGGTACACCTCGAGCGTGATTTCGCCGTGGTTCGTGAACTTGATCGCGTTGCCGACGAGGTTCGCGGCGATCTGCCGGATGCGCGTCGGGTCGCCGAGATAGCGGGGCGCGAGCGCGTCGTCGACGAACACGTCGAATTGCAGCCCCTTCGCGGTGGCCAGCGGCTCGAACATCGCGCCGGTTTGCCGGATCGTGTCGGCGAGATCGAACGGGATCGCCTCGATCGTCATCTGGCCGGCCTCGATCTTCGACAGGTCGAGGATGTCGTTGATCAGGTCGAGCAGCACCGACGACGCGCCTTCGACCGTATGCAGCCGCTCGCGCTGCGTGTCGGCGAGCGGCTCGCGGCCGATCAGTTCGAGATTGCCGAGGATCGCGTTCAGCGGCGTGCGGATCTCGTGGCTCATCGTCGCGAGGAATGCGGATTTCGCGTTGTTCGCCGCGTCGGCCGCCTGCCGCGCGTTGTCGAGCGCGCGTTCGACGTTCTTCTGCGACGTGATGTCGGAGAAGTTGCACAGCACGGCGTCCGTATCGCGGTAGCGTGTGCGCACGAGGCTGGCGAGCAGGTCGACCGCATTGCCGTTCGCGGTGGGCAGCGATACGTGCAGGCCCGACTGCCACGCGTCGGTCTCGGCCGAGCGGTCGAAGCGCGCGAGCAGCCGCGCCGGCAGCGACGGCCCGCCCGCGCGGCGCGCGTCGTAGTCTCGCATCGTGTCGTTCTGCAGCAGCACGGTGCCGTCGGCGAGCGCCAGCAGCGCGATGCCGGACGGCGCGGCCTCGACGATCGTGCGGTTCAGGTTCTCGCTGTCGATCACGCGGCGGCGGCGCGCTTCGTCGGGCTTCAGCACGCGGTGGTCGAAACGCACCAGCAGCCACCACACGAGTGCGATTACGGCCAGCATGATCGCCGCGTAGCCGCCGGCGCGCAGGCCGATCGTCGCGAGCAGCGAGCGCAGCGAGAACGCCTGCACGAGCGTCCAGTCGGTGTCGGGGATCGGCTGGCTCAGCGCGAACAGGCCGTCGCCGAACGCGGTGCGCGGGCCGCCGTTGCCGAGCGCCGCGCGCGTGCGCGCGCCGAGGCGTTCGACCGACGCGAGCGTCGCGTCGTCGTCGGCCGCGGTGCCGGTACGCAGCAGCGTGCGGCCGCCGGCGTCGGCGACGATCGCGGCGTCGGTCGTTTCGCCCACGGCCAGGCGCGTGCGCAGCACGTCGACGGGCAGCGTCGACAGGAACACCACGCGCGGCGTGTGTCCGTCATAGACGGCGCCGGCGATCCGGAACACGTCGCGCCGCTGCACCGGATCGTAGACGGGCGGGTGCCATTCGTATTGCCCGGGTGGTGGCGTACTGATGCCGGCCGCGACTTTCGCGACGAGCGTCTGCGCATTGGTATTCGGCGAAGCGGTCAGCGGATCGGCCGGCACGGGCTCCGGAATGACGACCGCGAAGCTGCGGTCGGGGCGGTACGCGTAGCCGGCGATTGCGCGGTCGGCGTCGTGTTTCGCGACATAGGCACCGACGCGGTAGCTCATGTCGCTCGCCATCGCGAGATCGTGCGCATAGCGCTCGGCCGGCTGCGCGGGCGACAGGTCGGCCAGCACCAGCGTGGGCGGGAAGGTCGGGCTGCCCTGGATCACGAGCCGGCCGTGCCCGGCCGCGAGCGCGGCCACGCGGGCGGGGTCGGTCGGGCGCGCGTTCCACACGGCTTCGTCGTGCGTGACGAGCGTGTCCATGCCCGTCGTGCGCATCTTGAATTCGAACTGGACGAGGAACTGGCGCACCGCGAACGTCGTGTAGCGCGCCTGGATCGCTTCGCGCGCCATCGTGTACAGCATCAGCCCGCTGGCGAGCAGGATCGCGACGGTCACGGCAACGCCGCCGCCATACAGCAGCGCGCGCTGGCGGCGGCCGGCCGGCGTGGGTTCGGCGGCCGGGCCGGCGGCGGGGCGGGATCGATCGGGTGCGGCGCGGTGGTCCATCGGGGCGGGGCGGTCGGCCAAGGTGCCCCCATGATAATGGAGTCCGATCACCGCGCAATGGGGCCTGTCAGGCTTGCGAGGGCGCGCGCCGCGCGCGGCGACGCGTTTATCGTCGCGGGTCGGGGGTGTCCGGAGAGGGCGCACCCGGCTCGCACGTGACGAGCCGGTACCCGAAGCCGTACATCGTCATCATCCGCACGCCGTGCCGCCCGTCGAGTTCGAGCCGGTCGCGCAGGTACGCGACGTGCGTGTCGAGCCGCCGGCTCTGCGACGCGACGAGCGAGCCCCACACGAGCTGGCTCACGTGCGCGCGATCGAGCGCACGGCCCAGGTTCAGGAAGAACGCGGTCGCGATCTGGAAATGCTTCTCGGTCAGCACGTGCTCGCGGCCGGCGACGTTCACGCTGCGTGCGGCCGTGTCGAATTCGAAGCAGCCGATCCGCCAGTGGCGATGATGCGTCGCGCGGTGATGCGACCACCTGAGCCACGTCGCGATGCTGGCGATCAGCGTGTCGGCCGGCGACACGTAGGGCAGGTGCTCGTTCGAGCCTGCCATGAAGCACGCGCTGCGCGACGCGTCGGCATCGCGCTGGCTGATCGACACGATCGCGACCGTGCCGGCAAAGCGCGCGCGCAGTGCGCGGATCGCGTCGAGCGTGCGGCAGCACGCCGTTTCGCATTGCACGATGAACAGGTCGAACGACCGCGTGTCGCAGGTCGCGAGCAGGTCGGACAGATACTCGAAGCGCGCTGGACGGTAGCCTGACTTGCGCAGGATGTCGTCGATGCGCAGGCGATCGTAGCCGTAGCCGGCGCGGCGCAGCCGATCGTCGAACGCGCTGCGGCTCGGGTGGTCGATCGTCAGGATCGCGATGGAAGTGGTGGGTGTTTCGATCACGATGCGGGCGGGCGAAGCTGGCGCGGAGCGGAAGCGGCGCGCGTTCGCGATCGGATGAAGGGAAGCGGGATCATGGCCGGACGGGTTCCGGGCGGTTTCGGCGCGATGCCGTTCAAAAAAAGTCCCGCCGCGGAGGGCGGGAAAATATCGACTATGGAGCCTGTACTCCCGGAGGCAACGGAGAACAAGCAGGCCGATTGTGGTCGGTTCGGAGTCTGAAGAAAATCAGCCCAGTCTGAAATTGCAGGCAGTGCTGCCGGCGAAACCGCATGTTTGGGACGGGTCTGACAGGAAACATAACGGGGTTCGGACCACAGGCAGTGCGGACTTGCCGACAATGGAGAGCGTTGCGCGCGGCAGCGGGATTCCCGCGCCGTGTCCGTGTTCTCCGCATCGCGCCGGCCGTGCGCCGCGCTGTCCGCCATGCGTCATCCGTTGTCGAACCCGCCTTGCTCATGAAACCTTCCGTCCGACTCGTCGCCCTGCTCGCGTGGCTCGCACTCAGCCTCGCCGGCACGGCTTTCGTCGTGTCGCGCGCCGCCGCCGACGCATACGGCCGCTTCTTCCAGGATTCCAGCATCACGATCCGCCTGCTCGCGCAGAAAGCCGCGCAACACGAGGCGATCCTCGCGACGCTCGGCGCATCGTCGCTGACGGCGCCACCTGCCCACATGCTCGACAACCTGCGCGAACGCATGCCGCAGCTCGACGGGCTCGCCCACTGGCGGCGCGGCACGGGCTGGCAGGCCGACGGCGGGCCGGTGCCCGCCATGACGCCGCAGCCACGGCCCGGGAAGCCGTTCACGTTGGTGTTCGACGGTCCTGCCGCCTACTGGCTGATTGCCAATTCCGGCTGGGCCGTGCGTGTCGATCCGCGCCAGATGATCCAGCCGGGAGATTGGTCGCCAGCGATTTCTTCGGCGGCGCTGGCGTTGCGCGATCGTCGTGTCGACTTGCTGTCGCGTGAGTCCGGCAGCGCGCTGCCCGGCTGGACCTTGCATCTCGAGAAGCACCTGCCCGCGCAGCCGCAGGCGTTCGTGCTGCACACGACGCGCACGCTGACGATCGCGGATCTGCCGTGGCTGCCGATCGCGTTGTGGAACGCGGTGGCCGCGCTGCTCGTCGTGGGCGCGCTGGTCGTATGGCGACTGCGTGAAGCACGCCGCCGCGAGGATGCACGTGCCCGGCTCGACCGCTTCGGCCGGCTCGACACGTTCGGCGAAATGGCGGCCGGCCTCGCGCACGAGCTGAACCAGCCGCTCACCGCGATCGTCACGCACACGCGGGCGGCCGAACGGCTGCTGGATCGTCCGGCCGAACACGACAGCGTGCGCCGCGCGCTGCAGACGAGCGTCGCGCAGGCGAAGCGTGCGGCAGCGATCCTGGAACGGCTGCGCGCGGCGGTGACGTCCGCGTGCGCCGGCCAGCGCGATGCGATCGATCCGGACGCCGTGATGAACATGCTGCTGTTCCTGTACCGCGACGACTGCGCGCGCGAGCATGTCGCGCTCGGCTGGCACAACGCGGCGCCGCGCGCTCGGCCGTTCGCCGAACAGGTCGGGGTCGAACAGATCCTGCACAACCTGATCCAGAACGCGCGCGATGCGCTTGTCGGCACGCCGCGCGGCGAGATCCGCGTGAGCGGCGCGCGAGTCGGCCGGCATTACCGTTTCAGCGTCGTCGACAACGGCCCCGGCGTGCCGGAAGATGCGTTGCCGCGCCTGTTCGAGCCGTTCTTCACGACACGTGCGCACGGGCTCGGCCTCGGGCTGCCGCTGTGCGATACGCTCGCGCAGCGGCAGGACGGCACGCTGACGGTGCGCAACCTGCCGACGGGCGGCGTCGAAGCCGTGCTGCTGTTGCCGTTGGCCGAGGAGGCCGCATGAACGAAGCGCTTCATTCGACACCGGATGCATCGGTCGTCGCCATCGTCGACGACGACGAAGCCGTGCGCGATGGCCTTGCGTTGCTGCTGCATTCGGTCGGGCTGGCCACGCGTTGCTATGCGGATGCGCAGGCGTTCCTCGTCGACGCCGACGACGCGGCGCTCGGCTGCGTGCTGCTCGACATCCGGATGCCGGGGATGAGCGGCCTCGACGCGCTCGACGAACTGCGCGCGCGCCGCGACTTGCCCGCGATCGTGATGACCGGCCACGGCAACATCGACGCGTGCCGGCGCGCGTTCAAGCGCGGCGCGCTCGACTTCCTGCGCAAGCCGGTGGATGACGACGAGCTGATCGACGCGGTCCAGCAGGCGATCCGCCGGCACGCGGCGCAGCGCGAACAGGGCGCACACGGCGGCGCGGACCCGGCACGCGCGGCGCGTATCGCGACGCTGAGCGCGCGCGAGCGGGAAGTGCTCGACGGCATCGTGCGCGGCTGGAGCAACAAGGAGATCGCGCGCGAACTCGGGCTGTCGCCGCGCACCGTCGAGACCTATCGTGCGAACGTGTTCGACAAGCTGCAGGCCGCGTCGCTGGTCGAGCTCGTGCGCGAGTACGCGGCGTTCGCGGGCGCCGCGTCGCCCTAGCGCGTGCACGGCGCCTCCGTAGCGCTACGGAGGCGCAACCCGTAGCCGAACGGGTTCAACGATCGCGGCGCGATTCCTACGATGACGGCTTCTCCGACAAGTCATTCATCGTCAAGGAATCGAACTCATCATGATCAAGCGCTTTGCCCTGCCGTCCACGCTCGCCCTGCTGTTCTCGGGTGCCGCTTTCGCCGATACCGTCGCCGCGCCGGAAACGAAGAAGGCCGCCGACGTGAGCGATGCCGGCTACTACGCGACGGGCCGCATCATCGGCGCGTTCGACAACGCGGTGAACATGGAGCTGACGAGCCCGCGCGTCGCGAGCCGCGTCGGCGGCCCGGACATGGGCTCGAACCTGACCGGTTCGCTCGGCCTTGGCTACCAGTTCGGCAACGGCTGGCGCGCGGAAGGCGAATACGTGTTCAAGCGCACCAACAACTTCACGAGCTACTGGGCGCCGTTCGATGCGAACGCGAACGAATTCCACGTGTCGGCGCAGCGCTTGATGCTGAACGGCTACAAGGACTTCGATCTTGGCCGCGGCTTCTCCGTGTACGGCACGCTCGGCATCGGTGTCGCGATCGTGTCGGCCGATGGCTGGCAGACCAACGACTCGCGCCGTTTCGCGTCGAAGACGCAGACCAACCTCGCGTACTCGGCCGGCGCCGGCGTCAGCTATGCGATCAACAAGCGCTTCTCGATCGACCTCGGGTACCGCTATGTCGACATGGGCAACGTCGAGACGGGCTTCAACACGTTCGCGAACCGCATCAACGCGCGCGACGAACAACTGAAGTCGAAGCTGTCGTCGAATGAAGTGTTCATCGGGTTGCGCGGCCGGTTCTAAGCGCGGGATCGAATCGGTCCGCGAGGAGGCAGAGGAGATGAAGGACGTCATCGATACGGCGCGGCGCAGGCTCGTGCTTGCGACGGCGGCGCTGGCGGGCGGCGGTGCGCTGGCTTCGGCGCCCGCCGGGGCGGCTGAAACAGCGCCGGCCAGCTCGGCGTGGGGCGCGATGCGCGGCAGGTGGCGCAATGCGCATCCCGACCTGACGGTGCGCATCGTCGACATGCTGAATGGCGTGCCGGCCGAAGGGATGCGCGTCGAGCTGTCGCGCTTCGACGGCGAACGCGAGGTGCCGCTGCGCACCGCGACCGTCGATGCGCGCGGCGGGACGGGCGGCGCGCTGCTCGCAGGCGATGCGTATCGCGCCGGTTCATACATGCTGCTGCTGCATGTCGACGCGTATTACCGCGACCGCGCAATCGGTGCACAACCGGCGAAGCCGTCGTTCCTGACGACGGTGCCGATCCGGTTCCGGATCGCAAGCGCCGACGAACGGCTGCACGTGCCGGTGCAGTTCGGCCCGTGGAACTACACGTATTACCGCGGCACGTGAGCCCGCCGCGACAAGGCAAAAGGAGGGCGACATGGCGGCTGGCATCAGCACGCACTTGCTGGACGTGACCAGCGGCAAGCCGATCACCGGCGTGCGGATCGAACTGTTCGATCTGGGCGAACGGCCGCCGGCGCTCGTCGCGCGAGCCATCAGCAACGCGGACGGGCGCAACGATGCGCCGATGCTCGACGGCGACCTGGCGCGCAGCGGGACGTTCGAGTTGCGGTTTCATCTCGGCGAGCATTTCACCGCACCGGACGCGTTGCTGGACATCGTGCCCGTGCGTTTCACGGTGACCGATCCGGCGCAGCACTATCACGTGCCGCTGCTGTGTACGCCGTGGTACGCGTCGGTGTATCGCGGGAGTTGAGCGGCTGGGCTCAGGTCGTGCGGTGGGCCGTGACGCGAGGGCCGGATCGAACCGCGCGTCGTCTTGGCGGTAGGACTGGGCTGACCCGCATGTCGCCTCCGATACGGACTGGTCCGATTGTCCGGCGGCGGCCTGACGGCGATACTCGAAGCCGATCCAGTCAACTACAGGAGCACGGATTGCTGCGGCGGATGTCGCGCAATGCGTCGTCGACATCATGAGCATGCAGGACATCACCGGGCATTACGCGATTCCGCTCGCGCATCCGTATTCGGATGTGCCGCCGCCGTACGGCCGGCGACGCCGGCCGTTCGTGGCGAGCCGGCGCGCGCGACAGTACGTTTTCGATATTCATGGCCCGCGACGCGTGCAGGCCGCCGCGCCGGCACGCGGCACGCAGGCGGCCAGGGTCGCCAAGCCGGTTCGCGCCGAGGATTTCGGTTCGGACAACCGCGCGTGGGTCCGGCCGCATCCGCTGCGCCGCCGCTGGAAGACGACGCTGCTGGCCACCGCGATGTTCGGCGTGGTGTGCGTGGTGGCGACACATCTGATCGACGAGCGTCAGCACATGGCGACGCCCGGCAGCGTGTATGCAGCGGCCATCTCGATCGCGCCGGAGGCAATCATCGCCGCGCCGGTGACGGCGGTCTCGGCGATGGTGGATGCGGCTGCGGCCGATACATCGTTCGCGTCGAAGACGAAGCAGGGTGCGTTGCCGGATGCCGCCCCGGCCGCAGGTGTGCTGGCCGCCGGCGCGCAGAACGAGCGCGTGCGCGACGGCGAGACGGCGGCGACACAGCCGGCGCGTGTCGCATCGCGGCCCGTGAAGGCGGTGAGGGGCAAGCCGGATACGGTGTCGGCGCGGTCGACGGTCGCTTCGAAGCCCGCCACTGTTACGCGCAACCGGAGTGCGCAGGGTCCCACGCCCGAAGGGCAGCGCGCGGCATCGGTGGCCGAGGTTGTGCGCGCCGCGTCGTCGAACACGCGCGACACGCATCGGGGTGCGGCACAAGCCGTCGCTTCGTCGCCCGGCACGGCTGAAGCAGTGGGCATGACCGCAGCCGAATTCACGCACTGGCTCGCGGCAACGCGCGACACGGCACGGCCGGCTGCGTCGCCGTCGAAGACGGACGCAGGCGGCACCGATCTCACGGTCGATCTGCCGAGCCATACGCGACTGGTCGGGTACTGAGCGGCCTGAACGACGCGCTGCGGCGCCGGCGTACCTGGGTGCGGTTGCCGTACCGCTGCCTTGCCGCTGACATGCGGTGCGTTCGCGCCACGTGCCGAGACCGTTCGTGGAAGTTTCTCCTCTCTTGGGCGGCCGCTCGTGACGACTGGCCGCCGTTTTTTTTGCTGCATTTTCTTCTGCGTGCGTCCGAAATGCGGCGAGACCCTTCGGACGATCACAAGCGGGCACCGCGCGTCGCTTCGCCCCGAAAAATCAGACCCGACTGATTTCCCGCCGGATCCGCTTCATCGACAATCGGGGTTCTGCGGCCCGGCGTGCCCCCGCGCGCCGGATCATGGAGATCTCTCCGTTTGAGCGGCCGATCCTGTCGATCGGCCGTTTTTTTATTCGCTGCCCGTTACCGAGGAGTACGCATCGCGATGCCGGTCGACCGCCTGATTTCTGAAATCCTGTTCGGCTTCACGGGCCTGATCGGCATCATCAATCCGATCGGCATGGCGTTCGTGTTTCTCGAACGCACGCAATCGCTTACGGAGGCCGAGCGTGCGACGTTGTCGAAAAAGCTCGCGACGAACGTGTTCTTCACGCTGCTCGTGATCTTCTTCATCGGCGCGCCGGTGCTGAATTTTTTCGGGATTTCGATGGAAGCGCTGCGGATCGGGGGCGGCTTCGCGGTGGCCGTGGCCGGCTGGTCGATGCTCAACGCGCCCGACGTGCCGGGCGGTGACAGCGCCGCGCACGGCGACGACCTGCCGAAGCTGATGGCGCGTGCTTTCTTCCCGCTCACGGTGCCGCTGACGATCGGCCCCGGCTCGATCGCGGCCGGCATTGCGCTGCATGCGAACCGTGCGCGGACGGCTGCCGACTACCTCGCGTCGGGCGTGGTGTCGGTTGCGGTCGCGGCGCTCGTCGCGTTCGCGATCTGGCAGATCTACAGCCGCGCGACGACGCTCGCGCGCTATCTCGGCAGCGAGGGGACGAAAGTGGCGATGCGGGTGTCGGCGTTCCTGCTGCTGTGCGTGGGTGTGCAGATCATGCTGACGGGGCTGGCGGCGTTCGTGCAGATGCTGGGCGGGCAGGCGGGGTGAGGCGGCGATAGCGCGTTTGCGCGGGCCTGGAGAGGGAAGCAGGGCCGAACCGCGAACGGTTCGGCCCGTCGAGTTACAGCAATTTCGCCTGAACGCGCGCGATCCCCTGCTGCGCACAGGCTTCGTCGAGATGCCCGCCCGGGGCACCGCCCACACCCACCGCGCCGATCACTTCGTCGCCGGCCTTGATCGGCACGCCGCCCCCCAGCACCAGGAACCCGTCGATGGCCGTCATCTGCGCGGCGGCGGGGTTCTTCTGCAGGTTCGTGGCGAGCGTGCCGGTCGGCGTTTTCGTCGACAGCGCCGTGTAGGCCTTGCGTTGCGACGCATCCACCGTATGCAGGCCGGCATGGTCGGCACGCAGCATCGCGCGCGCGATGCCGCTGCGGTCGACGACGGTGACGGCCACGTTGTAGCCGCTGGCCGAGCAGGCCTGAACGGTCTGCTGCGCGATTTCAGTCGCGAGGTTCAGCGACAGGTTCTTTTCCTGAAGGACTTGTGCGGAAGCGGCGGTGGTCAGCGTGGCGGCGGCGAGCGTCGCCAGGGTCGATCGAATGATCATGTGAACTCCTTATCGAAATGACTGGAAGACGAGCGGTGAATTGACGGTGCGCATCGCGTGTCGCGAAGACCGGCGCTGCGGAGGCCGAACCGCTCGATGAACCCAGTTTCGACCAAGGGGAGGCGAAGCTGAATAGGACGGGGCCTATTTTGGCGGCGGCGCATCGGCAGCGCCAGGCGCAGGCAGCGCGACGCCGCAATGCGGGCAGCACGGCTCATCGCCCACGGCGGGCCGCGCGTTGGCCCGCGTACGCTCGAGCGCCGATGCAACCAGCTCCGCGCCCATGATCCCGGTCGGAAGCGCGATGATCCCGTAGCCGAGCAGGATCGCGCACGACGTGATGAGCCGGCCGAGCGGCGTATGCGGCGTCAGGTCGCCGTAGCCGGTCGTGCTCATCGTCACGGCCGCCCAGTACACGCCCACCGGAATGCTCGTGATGCCGTTCTCCGGCCCTTCGACGAGAAAGATCACGGTGCCGAGAATCACCACCAGCACGAACATCCCGCCGATGAACACGAAGATCTTGCGCCGCGCGCGGGTCAGTGCGCGCATCAGCATCTGCCCTTCCTCGAGGTAGATCGACAGTCCGAGGATGCGGAACACGCGCAGCAGCCGGAGCAGCCGCACGTCGATCAGCGCATGCAGGCCGGGGAAGAAGAAGGCGAGATAGGTGGGCAGTACCGACACGAGATCGACGATGCCGAAGAAACTGCGCGCATAGGCGGCCGGTTTCGGTGCGGAGAGCAGCCGCATCAGATATTCGACGGTGAACAGCAGCGTGAACGCCCATTCGGCTGCATAGAGCGCATGGCCGTACCGCTCGTGCAACTCATGCACGCTGTCGGCCATCACGACGAGCACGCTCGCGACGATCAGCGCAAGCACCACGATGTCGAGGTTGCGGAGGAAGGCGGGGCGGCGCGTGCAACGCGCGATGGCGTCGCGCAGGGCGTCGAAGGCGGGCTGGATGGGGGAAATCATGTGCCCGAGTTTACGGACGGTACTCGGCAGGGCCAATCGGACGAGTCTGATTCAGCGGCGCAACACCGGGCCGCGAAAATGCGCGAGGCCGCCGACCGTGACGAAGCGGAAACATCGGCACGGTCGGCGGCCTCGCGATCGGCCGCGGGTTCATTCTTGCTTCTTCGCGACCGGCACGAGGTCGAAGTGGTCGGCCTGGTACTGGAACAACAGGCAGTCCTCGCCCTTCTCGCAGCCGCTGTAATGCGGCATGTCGGCCGGCAGGTTGTAGAAGGAGCCTGCCGGATACTCGGTGCGTTTGCCGTCGACGATCGCGTAGAACGTGCCCTTCAGCACGACCGTCGGCAGGTTCTGCGTATGCAGGTGGTATGGGTTGTCCTTGCCGGCCGGGAAGATCACGAAGGCGTCGTAGGGGCCGTGTCCGGTGATGCTGCCGCGCAGGTCGGCGACCTTGATGCCGCCCGTGCCCGGTAGCTCGCGCCATTTCAGGTCGGAGACGGGGAAGGACACGAGCGGCTGCGGGGCGGCCTTGGCCGGTTCCGCGGCATGCGCGGCGGTGGCGAGCGGTGCGGCAAGTGCAAGCGTGGCAGCCGTGGCGGCGAGATACTTCGGGATGAATTTCATGTGTATTCCTTACATTAAAGGGGATGCCGGCCTGTAACCAGGCATGCCGATCAACGGGTGTGCAGTTCGAGGATGGCGTCGGTCGACATCACCGCGCCGAACGTATCGGCGACGGTGACCAGCGACGCCGCGTGCAGCGCGGTGTGGGGAACGGTACCGCCGGCCGGCGAGTCGATGTCGCGTGTGGCCGACGCGTCGGACGCGACGATCACCTCGAACCCGGCGGGTGCCGCGTCGCGCGCCGCGCCCGCGACGCACGCATGCGTCATCAGGCCCGCGACGATCACGGTCTCGATGCCGCCGGCTTTCAGTTGCTGTGCGATGTCGGTGCCCTGGAACACGCTGACGTTCGATTTGCGGACCACGTGATGATGGGGCGCGGGGCGGATCGCAGCGTGGAATTCGACGGTAGGCGAATCCTCGGCGAACACCGGTGCGCCGGCCGGGTTCACGTGCTGCACGTGGTACACGGGCATTCCGTGGCGGTCTGCCATTGCGATGAGCCGGTTCGCGTTGTGCAGCGCCGGTAGGCCGTCGGGAATCGGCATCCGGCCGGTGAAATACTCGTTCTGGAAATCGATGACGAGCAGCGCCGTGCCGTTGCGGGCGAGGACGGCCGGTTGCGACGCACCGACGAGGGTGAGAATGGTCGGGTGGGACATGATGTGCTCCGGTTCGAAAAGGGGATGTGGCGAGTGTAGGGAGCGGCCCGTTGCCCGGCTACAGCGTGCGCGAACATGATCTGTGCACGACGCGTACAACTCCGGTACCCGTGCCGCTTGGGACGAAACCCAGTATCGTCCGGCCGGAAACACATCTACATAGGACCGGTCCTAATCGTGGCGCCGGACGCGAATCGCCCGTTGCCGTCGCCGATACTCGGGATAAGATGTCCGCCGACGAGCTTCGTCGAACCGACGGACGAACCGGAAAAGCGTGAGGCGCCGTGTCAATGGATCAACTGCTTGCAATGCGCGTGTATCGCACGCTAGTCGAAGCGCGCAGCTTCTCGGCCGCCGGCGACCGCCTGGACATGACGCATTCGACGGTCTCGCGGCAATTGCGGCAGCTCGAAGCCGCGCTCGGTGTGCAGCTCGTGCAGCGCAGCACGCGTCACTTCGCGCTGACGACGGACGGCGAGCTGTACTACGCATCGTGCGTCGACATTCTCGATCGCGTCGATGCCGCCGCCGGCGCGCTGTCGGCCGGGCACGCGGAGCCGAGCGGGCTGCTGCGCGTGTCGATGCCGCTTGCGGTCGGCACGCTGGAGATGAGCGCGTGGCTGCCGGCGTTCCGTGAGCGCTATCCGAAAGTTCAGCTCGACATTTCGTGTAGCGACCGGTTCGTCAATCTCATTGCGGAAGGCTTCGATGTCGCGTTGCGGATCACCGGCGCGCTGGCGGATTCGGAACTGGTCGCAAGGGCGCTGACGAGTTCGGACGAGATTCTCGTCGCCGCGCCGGCGTATGTCGCGCGTCGCGGCCTGCCGAGATCGCCGGCCGACCTTGCCGGCCATGACCTGCTGATGCATCGCAAGCCGCAGGGCGACGGCAACTGGTCGCTGACGACCGACGACGGCAAGGTGACGAGCGTCGCGGGGCAGGCCGCGCTGCGGATCGACGCCATTACGGCCGTTCATGCGGCGGCGGTGGCGGGGCTCGGTATTGCCGCGTTCACGCATCTCACGGTAGCGCGCGACATCGCCGAAGGCCGGCTGGTGCCCATCCTGCCCGGCCACCGGCTCGGGCGGCTGAATTACTACGCGGTTTATCCACGGCGTCGGCACACGTCGTCAAAGGTGCGCCTGTTCGTCGAGTACATGAAGACGTACTACGACGCCTGTGCCGAAGGCTTGCGTGCGGTGCAACCCGCTGCACCGGGCGCCGTGGCGAGCCCGGCAACGCGCGCAAAGCGCAGCCCCGCTCGCTGAGCGGGGCCCGCCGCCCTGCGCCGGCTGGTCTTGTGCACCGTTCCCGCGCTGACCGTGAGCAGGGGGTGCAATTGGCCCTCAAGGTCCGAAGCGGTCCGCCACGGCATCCTTCAGCCGCGCGGCGGTGATCTCGCCCATGTGCGATTCGACGAGGTTGCCTTTCGCGTCGAAAAAGAGTGTCGTCGGCAGCCCGCGCGAACCGTAGGCCTGCATCGCGTGCAGCGTGCGATCGAGCAGCACGTGATCGAACCGCAGCCCTTTCTGTTCGAGGAACGCGCGCACGGTCTGCGCATCTTCGCCCTGGTTGACCATCAGCACCGTCATCCCCGGATGATCCTGCTGCGCTTGCGCGAGGATCGGCATTTCGCGCTGGCACGGCGGGCACCACGTCGCCCACAGGTTCACGACGACGGGCTTGCCCGCGAAGCGTTGCGCGGGCACCGGCGTGGCGTCGAGCGCCTCGAGCTGCAACGCGGCAAGCGGCGGCGCGCCGTGCTGCAACGTTGCGAGCGTGCCTTGCGCGATGCCCCACGCGGCGAGGCCCGCGAGCATGCCGGCCATCACCGGGCGACGCAGCGCGGGCAGGCGGCGCAGGCGCCAGCCCGCGAACACGATCCCGGCTGCGAGGCCGATGCGCCAGTCGAAGCCGCCGTCGCCGAGCGAGATGATCGAGCGTGGTGCGGCGGCGTACTCGCGCCACCACTGCGCGATATAGCCGACGCGTGCGGCGATCAGCCCGAGCAGCAGCACGTCGAGGATCAGGCTCGACGCCGTCTTGTGATGTCCGTCGGGCGGATGGCGCTGGAGGAAACGCGCGACGAGCCACGCGAGCAGCGCGGCGACGGCTACCGCGACGACGCGGATCGAGAAGGGACCGATGCTCAGCATGAAAGGGCGGGGACGTGATCGAGCGGGGTTGGGGACGGGATGGGCCGTCGCGGCGCTGAAGCCTGTCGACGGTCGTGCTGCGTTTCGACCGGCTGCCCGGCATGGGGGTTCCCGGCGCGAACGTAACCGCGCGCTGCGGATTCGGCGGAGGAGGCTGGTTCAGGACTCCGTGATTGTCGTGCGGGCAGGTTGCAAATCAGACTGGTCTGATGTTCAGCGGAAGCGCATTCATCAACAATACCCACGCCGGTCCGGAGTGGTGTCCGCCGGCATCCCGTACAGGGATCTCTCCTTGACGGCCGCTCCCCCCCGGGCGGCCGATTTTTTGTCGTCCTGCATGCGAGCGTGAATGCCTGGTGGCGGCCGGTGGGCGCGGCCGCACTCCGATCCCGATCGGCTGATTCAACGGAATAGGACCGCTGCCAGATGCGAGCACCAGGCATTCACTCGCGCATTGCACGACGCCAGGTTGGTGACAGGAGAGGGTTTCCGATGACGGCAACACACATGAACTGTCGTTGCCGATGGGCTGGCTGACGACGTAGCCGTGCATGCGTGGCTTGCCCTGGCATTCAGGGATTCGGCGATTCAGTCATGCCGCGCGCGGGAGCGCGGTGAGGGGCGGGGCAGGCCCGGTGTCGAGAGGCTTGCTGAAAGGACCATCCGGTCGACCGGTTCCGCGCAGGAGATGGGCGCCGGCATCTGCCGCGGCGGCGCAGGCTATGTGCGTGTCGTCACTGGCTTTTGCCCGATGCCGCCTCGCCGAGCCGATACGCCGTGAAGAACTCGTACCACGGCGACCCTTCCGCCACGGGCACGTCGAGCGCTGACGTCCGCCGCTTCAGTGCGCCGAACACGTCGTTGATTCGTGCCGTCTGCCCCGCATCGTTGAACGGATAAGGCCGTGCCCGGCCGGCCGCGAACGCGCCATAGGCGATTGCGAGCAGGCGCGCGCTGTCGTCGGTCGCGGCGATCGAGCCGTTGATCGTTTCGGCGAGGCGCGGCCGGTCTTCGGTGCGCGATCCAGACAGGCACAGGAACACGATCGCCGACAGTTCGTGCAGATCCTTCACCCGCAGCAGGCCCGGCAGCCGCGCGACGATCCGCTCGACCGGTTCGTCGCGCAGCGCGTCGCCGAAGTCGAGCACGGCGGTCATCGGGTTCGTGTCCGCTTTCAGGCGATCGAGCGCGGACGGGGCGGCCGACGCGCTGGCGCCGTCCGGCGACGCTGAGGGAGCCGCCCGCAACGCATCGGCCACCTGCTGCGTCCATTCCGGAAAGATCATCCGCACGTTGCCGAACTGCTCGCCGCCTTTCGCCGCCGGATTCCATCGATACACGATCGTGCCGCCGCGAATGAACGGCGAATAAAGGTGCTCGGGCGTTTGCGGCAGCGGCCGCCGGTTGATCGGCAGCCAGGCGAGCGTCAGCCAGTCGTAGCGGCCGGTGGCGGGCACGGAAGGGCTCGAACTCGCGACGACCTGCCATGTGCCGCGATTCGCATGGCGGCGCCGCGCGTCGGGCACCGCGACGGTCTGGCCTTTCGCGGTGTCGAAGTAGGTCGTGCCGGTCACGTTCGTACCGCTGTCCGCGGCCGGCGTGATGATCGAGATGACCCACGATGCGCCGTCCGCCGAGCGGTAGTCGGACGGCTTCAGCGTCGCGACGTCGTGCACCATGCGCGTTTCCGCCGCGACGGGGCTCGGGGGGAGATTGGCGGGCGCGGCCAGGATGCTCGGCATGGGATTTCCTCGGATTCGGGTGCGTATCGTCGAGCGGGAACGATGCGCGGCGGCGCAGATTGTTTTATGTCACTGTAGAACGTCGCCGCCGGAAACGGAAACCGGCTGCGCGGCGCACCCCGCTCACGCGTTCCGGCGCTTCGGCTTACCATGCGCATCCTGAGCCAACGACGAACACGGGGCGGGAGCGCACATGACCGACACGAAAGCCATTACCGAGCACTGGACGCAAGTCGCCGACCAATGGATCGGCTGGGCCGGCAAGCCGGGGCACGATGCGTTCTGGAAATACCGCGCGGGCCTCGCGGCCTATATCGGCCGCGACACCGGGCGCGCGCTGGAGATTGGCTGCGGCGAAGGCCGCGTGAGCCGCGAGCTGAAGGCGCTCGGCTACGACGTGACTGCGACCGACGTGGTGCCCGCGATGCTCGATGCCGCGCGTCATGCGGATTCCGCGCATCGCTACGAGCTGGCCGACGCGGCCTCGTTGCCGTTCGACGCGGCCAGCTTCGATCTCGTGATGGCGTACAACGTGCTGATGGATCTCGACGACATGCAGCGCGCGTTGAACGAGGCGCGCCGCGTGCTGAAGCCGGGTGGGACGCTGTTCATCTCGCTCGTGCATCCGTTCCGCGATCGCGGCGGTTTCGCGGGGCCGCAACCGGATGCGCCGTTCGTGCTGAAGGGCAGCTATTTCGGACGCGAGCACTTCGACGGCGTGGAAACGCGCGACGGGCTGTCGATGCACTTCGCCGGCTGGTCGCTGCCGCTGCAGGCGTACATGGAAGCGCTGGAAGCGGCCGGGTTCGCGATCGTGTCGCTGCGCGAGCCGCCGCCGGACCACGTCGAGACGGACCAGTTGAAGCAGTGGGCGCGCGTGCCGTTGTTTCTGTGGGTCAAGGCGCGGCCGGTGGGTTGAATTGGTCGCCCCGTGGATACAAAAGCCGACCGAAAGGATGATTTTGTGCCCCCGGGGCGACCGAATGGGCCGAAGCGACCGTTCCCGGAAGGGATCATGGCATTCAATCGGGCGGGGCATTCCACGAGAGGGCGCTTGCCCACGTTTCGCCGCCCTGCTCAGCGCGACAGCTCTTTCCGGTAGAGCACGGCCCCCGGCTTTTCCGCGACGGTGTCGTAGAGCCGCATCGCCGTGTGGTTCGTCTCGTGCGTCTGCCAGTACACGCGTTCGGCGCGATGCGCCCGCGCGGTGTCGTATACGGCTTCGATCAGCGCGCGGCCGACGCCCTTGCCGCGCTCGCTGTCGAGCGTGAACAGGTCCTGCAGGTAGCAGGTTGGCCCGGCGAGCGTCGTGCTGCGGTGATACAGGAAATGCACGAGCCCGACGAGCCGGCCGGCGCGCTCGGCGACGAGCGCATGCACCGGTTCGTAGACGTCGAAGAAGCGCGACCACGTGAGCTGCGTAATGCGCAGCGGCAGTGCCGTGTCGTCGAAGCGGCCGTAGAAGCGGTTGTAGCCGTCCCACAGCGGTAGCCACTGGTCGTAGTCGTCTTCCGTGACCGCGCGTACGGTCAGTCCGGTGTCGTTGGCGTTCATGTTGGCGGGCCTGTCGATGAGAAGGGCGCGCGCCGCCGATCCGGCCGGCGCGTCGCAGGTCTCCACGATAGGAAGTTCGCGGCCCGATGGGTAGGCCCATGACGACAGTGCTTTTTGGTGCCACGACCCGCAAAATGCTCGCGATGTCGATGTCGGCCGGAACCTGCGGCGATCACGCCGGCCGCCCTTGTTGCTGCCGGCATGGCGCTGTCAGGTTCAGCCTTCGCCGCGCAGCAGCCGCGCAGCACGGCCCCCATGCCGCCCGAACGCCACCACGGCATGCCGTTCGCTCTGTTAGACTTTTTCGCCCATCGCCGCCATCCGGGCTGCGCCGTGCCCGGTTCATCCCGCCATGAACGAAACCCGTGCGTCGCATCCGATCACCGAGGTCCTGCGGGCCTACTGGAAGGCCGATCGCCTGATGTTGCTGACGGTCGTGGCCGTCGTCATCCTGTCTGGCGCGAGCGCGGTTGCCGCCCCCTATCTGTTCTCGCGCCTGATCGACGCGTTGTCGCATCGCGGCGTGCTCCACGCGCTGATCCCGGGCTTCGTGGTCTACGCGGTGCTGCTGGGCCTTTCCAGCGCGCTGCAACGCGCGGTGCAGTACCTGGCGTTCATGAGCGCGCAGAATCTGGGCTTCATCACCAGCACGCGCTTTTTCGAGCGCATCCTGAAGAAGACCACGGTGTTCTTCGTCGAGCACAATCCCGCCGAAATACAGAGCGCGAACGAGCGTGGAAGCCGGGCGCTGTCGGTGCTCGTGCAACTGGGGCTGATGGACCTGATCCCCGGCACGCTGCAGATCGTGCTGACGCTCGTCACGCTCGGCGCATTGATCAATTTCGAGGTCGTGGCCATCACGGCCGCCTACGGCGCGGTCGCGGTGACGATCGCGGTCGTCGCCGCCCGGCGCTCGCGCGCGTTCCTCGATCGCGCGATCGAGGCCGGGCAGGAGAATGCGCGTTTCGTCGGCGGCGCGATCAATGCGATGGAGACGCTCCGGCATTTCGGCAGCCATCGCTGGATGAGCGAACGTTTCTCGGAGAAAGCGCGCGTCGTGCGCGACAGCTGGCGCGCGTATGTGCTGCAGCACGTCAGCTATCTTGCGCTGCTGGGTCTCGGCCTCGCAATCCAGTTCTCGGTGACGTTCTGGCTGCTGCTGCCGCGCCATGCGGCGGGGGCGCTGTCGATCGGCGACATCGTGCTGTTCAACACGCTGCTGCTGCAGCTGAACATGCCGTTCGAAATGATCGCGCGCGCGGTCGACGAGAGCGCACGCTCCCGCGCGGCGCTCGTGCCGTTCGCGGCGCTGTGGACGGCGCCCGAGGAGCGGCAGGTGTCGCACGCGGCGGCGTTCGCGCCGCAGGACGGGCGCATCGTGTTCGACCGCGTCGCCTATGCGTACGACAATGGCCGCTGCGTCGCCGACGTCGACTTCGTCGCCGAGCGCGGTGCGATCACGTTCCTCGTCGGTGAAACGGGCGCAGGGAAATCCACCGTCTTCAAGCTCGCGCTGAAGTCGATCGAGCCGACCGGCGGGCGCATTCTCGTCGACGGCGTGGATCTCGCGGCCATCGATCGCGCCGACTGGTACGGCGCGGTCGCCGTCGTGCCGCAGGATGTCGTGCTGCTGAACGAAAGCCTGGAAGACAACATCCTGCTCGGCCGGCCGCGTGACGCGCAGCGGTTGCGCGAAGCGGCCGCGAAGGCGACGATCCTGACGTTCATCGACAGCCTGCCGGACGGTTTCCGCACCACGGTGGGCGAGCGCGGGCTGAAGCTGTCCGGCGGCGAGCGCCAGCGCATCGCGATCGCCCGCGCGCTGTACGGCGATCCGAGCGTGCTGTTCCTCGACGAAGCGAGTTCCGCGCTCGACGAAGCCACCGAGCGCGACATCATGGAACACGTGCGGTTGCTGGCCCGCGACGTCACGGTCGTCGCGATCACGCACCGCCGCTCGGTCATCGGGCCGGCCGACAAGGTCGTGCGGCTCGGCGATGCGCGCGTGCCGGCGTAGGGCTGCACGGCCGCGTCCGCAGGCCGTCTGCCTTACCCGCGCATCGGCGGATTGAGCCGCGCGAACGCCTGCTGGCGGCGATACGGGAAGTGCGGATAAGGCGCTTCCACCGCGCTCGCCGCGTCGAGCGTCGCGACCTGCGCATCGGTCAGTGCCCAGCCGACCGCGCCGAGGTTCTGCCGCAGTTGCTCCTCGTTGCGCGCGCCGATGATCACCGACGACACGGTCGGGCGCTGCAGCAGCCAGTTCAGTGCGATCTGCGGCACGGTCTTGCCGGTCTCCTCGGCGATCGCGTCGAGCGCATCGACCACGTCGTACAGGCGCGCGTCGTCTACCGGCGGCCCGTAGCTGGCCGTTTCATGCAGGCGGCTGCCTTCGGGCAGCGGCGCGTTGCGCCGGATCTTGCCGGTGAGCCGGCCCCAGCCGAGCGGGCTCCAGACGAGCGCGCCGAGCCCTTGGTCGGCGCCGAGCGGCATCAGGTCCCACTCGTAGTCTCGGCCGACGAGCGAGTAGTAGACCTGGTTCGCCACGTAACGCGACCAGCCGTGCCGGTCCGCCACCGCCAGCGACTTCATGATCTGCCACCCCGCGAAGTTCGACACGCCGATGTAGCGCAGCTTGCCTGCGCGCACGAGATCGTCGAGCGTCGACATCACTTCGTCGACCGGCGTGCCCGCGTCGAACGCGTGGAGTTGCAGCAGGTCGATGTAGTCGGTGTCGAGCCGGCGCAGCGCGTGGTCGACGGCGCGTACCAGCCGCGCACGCGACGTGCCCGCGTCGTTCGGGCCGTCGCCGGTCGGCAGGCCTGTCTTCGTCGAGATCAGCACCTGGTCGCGACGTCCCTTGATCGCGGCGCCGAGCACGCGCTCGGATTCGCCGTCCGAATACACGTCGGCCGTGTCGAACAGGTTCACCCCGGCGTCGACGCAGATGTCGATCAGGCGGCGCGCTTCGTCGACGCCCGTATTGCCCCATGCGCTGAACAGCGGGCCCGTGCCGCCGAACGTGCCGGCGCCGAAGCTGAGGACGGGAACCTTGAGGCCGGAGCGGCCGAGGGTGCGGTATTCCATGGCGGGTTTCCTTTGGGCGATCGACGTGTCGAGGGGGGCCGCGAGGCCAGGTGTTGCCACACTGTATCCCTTGCGGATATTTCGGATAATTGGGCACACTTCGAAAATATCGTTCGGAAGAGGCGAATAATGCTGCTCGACAATCTCGCGCTGTTCCTGCGCATCGTGGAGAAGGGCGGACTGGCCGCGGCGGGCCGCGAGTTCGGGCTGTCGCCGGCCACCGTGTCCGAGCGGCTGACCGCGCTCGAGCGCCACTACGGCGCGGCGCTGCTCACGCGCACGACGCGTGCAATCAGCCTGACCGACGAGGGCCGCACGCTCGTCGACGGCGCGCGGCGCCTGCTGGCCGAAGCCGACGAACTGGAAAGCCGCGTGCGGTTCGGCGTGCAAACATTGTCGGGGCCGGTGCGCCTGAGCGCACCGGCCGATCTCGGCCGCGAGCGCGTGGTGCCGGTCGTCGACGCGTTCCTGGCCGAGCATCCGGGCGTCACGGTCGACCTGCATCTCGGCGACGGTTACGTCGATGTCGTCGGGCAGGGGCTCGATTTCGCGATCCGCCGCGGGGTGCTTGCCGACAGTTCGTTGCGCAGCCGTTCGCTCGGCCGTGCGCGGCGCGTGGTGTGCGCGTCACCCGCGTATCTCGCTGCGCACGGCACGCCGCAGCATCCGGACGATCTCGC
This sequence comes from Burkholderia puraquae, assembly GCF_002099195.1. GTDB lineage: Bacteria > Pseudomonadota > Gammaproteobacteria > Burkholderiales > Burkholderiaceae > Burkholderia > Burkholderia puraquae. The sequence goes on from NZ_NBYX01000002.1 coordinate 511,142, forward strand.
CGCGCACGACTGCATCGTGATGCGTTTCGGGCCGGCCCTGTATGCCGAATGGCCGTTCAGCATCGATGGCGAACCGACGCGCGTGACGGTGCGCGGCCGGCGTGTGGCCAACGACGGTGCGCTCGTGCGCGCGTGGTGCGTCGCGGGGCACGGCGTCGCGCTGAAGTCGCTGGTCGACGTCGAGCAGGATCTGGCGTCCGGCGCGCTCGTCGAAGTCCTGCGCACGTACTCGCCGGGCGACGTCGATTTGCAGATCGTCTATCCGGGCAACGCGATGCAGCCGCGGCGCGTGCGCGCGCTGATCGACCGGTTGGCGCAGGCGCTGGGCGGGGCGTAACCGGGCAAGGTTCATGCGGTTCGCCGAGCGTTGCAGCGTTTGTCCAGACACGATCGCATCGAAGGCAGGCGTGGCGATTCCCGGCACGACGTCGCCGGCCGAAACCGGCGTTCGGTCGATTGCACACATTTCGTCATTTAGCTAATATTCGAAACGTCAAGCGAAACCCGAAACCATGGACGACGTCACCCGCATCAGCGCACTGGCCAACGAAAGCCGCCTGGCCGTGATGCGCTGGCTCAAGCAGCCGCGCAAGCATTTCCCGCCGCAGCCGCACGGCGATGTCGACGAACTCGGCGTGTGCTGCACGTACATCACCGAGAAGCTCGGCATCGCGCCGGCCACGACCACGCGCCACATGCGCATCCTGGCGGATGCCGGGCTCGTGCAGGCGACCCGCGTCGGCAAGTTCACGTACTACAAGCGGATCGACGGCGCGCTGCAGCAGCTCGGCCGCGATCTTTTGCAACTCTGATGCACACCGAGGCAACCGACATGGACGAACTTGCATTGCTGGCCGACGCCGACCGGCGCGCGCACGCGTATCTGGCCGCGACGAACGCGCGGCGGGCGTATCCCGACGCGGCCGCATTGGCCGGCCTTGCTGCATTCGACGAGCCGCTGCCCGATACGGGCCGCCCGGCCGACGACGTGCTGTGCCTGCTCGACGAGCGCGGCACGCCCGCGACCGTCGCGTCGAATGGCCCGAACTACTACGGCTTCGTGATCGGCGCCACGCTGCCGGCCGCGGCGGCGGCCGAGCGGCTGATGCTCGCGTGGGACCAGTGCGCGTCGTCGTTTGCGAATTCGCCGGTCGCCGCGACGATCGAGCGCCAGGCCGCCCGCTGGGTCGTCGACGTGCTCGGGTTGCCCGAGGGCAGCGCGGTCGGTTTCGGCACGAGTGCGACGGCCTGCACGCTGGTTGCGCTGGTGGCCGCGCGGCGCGCGCTGCTCGCGCGCAAGGGCTGGGACGTCGACGAGGACGGCCTGATCGGTGCGCCCGAAGTGAAGGTCGTGATCTCCGAGCTTGCGCACATCACGGTGAAGAAGGCGCTGCGCGTGCTCGGTTTCGGGATGAAGCGCCTCGTCGTCGCGCCGGTCGACGCGCATGGCCGCATCGATCCGGCCCAGCTGCCGCCGCTCGACGACATGACGATCCTCTGCGTGCAGGCCGGCGAAGTGAACACCGGCGAGTTCGATCCGTTCGCGGCGCTGATTCCGCCCGCGAAGGCGGCCGGCGCGTGGGTGCATGTCGACGGCGCGTTCGGCCTGTGGGCCCGCGCATCGTCGAAGCGCGCGCTGACGGACGGCATCGACGGCGCGGACAGCTGGACGACCGACGGCCACAAGTGGCTCAACACGCCGTACGACGGCGCGATGGTGATCTGCCGCGACGCGGCCGCGCTCGCGACCGCGATGAACAGCGACGCCGTCTACCTGAGCGGCGCGCAGGACGCGCAGAAGAACCTGAACCTCGAATTCTCGCGGCGCGCACGCGGCATTCCCGTATGGGCCGCGCTGCGCTCGCTCGGCCGCGCCGGCGTGGCCACGATGGTCGAGCGGCACTGCGTACAGGCGGCGCGGGTCGCGGACGGCCTGCGTGCCGCCGGTTACGATGTGCTGAACCGCGTCGTGCTGAACCAGGTGCTCGTGCGCGCCGGCACCGACGATGAAACGGCTGCGATCCGCGAGGCCGCGCAGGCGTCGGGCGAAGTGTGGTTCGGCGCGACGGTGTGGCAAGGGCGGCCGGCGTTCCGGATCAGCGTGTCGTCGTGGCGCACCGAAGACACGCACATCGATCGTCTCGTGGCATTGCTGACGGAGCTGCGCGGCGTGCACGTGCGCTGAGCGGAGGCAGCGCGGCGGCGCGCGGAGGTTCGCTCACTCACGTGCGCCGCGTGCCGCGTATGCGCCGCTAACGCTGCATCGTCAGCGCGCCGAGTCGGGAAATGCGTGCATCGAGAACTCGAACGCGGCTTCCGCCAGTGCCTCGATATCCGCCACGCCGCCTTCCAGATGACCGTCGATCCACAGCACGGCGAAGCCATGCACGAAGCTGCGCACGCCGACGCTGAACGCGCGGATCTGCTGCTCGTCGATGGTGGTTCCGACCATTCTCCGGATCGCCTGCGTCGTCACCTCGCTGTTTTCGCGCCGGGCCTGGACGAGTTCGGCATCGTCCCGGTGCTGGACCGCAAAGCCGCCGTACATGAGCCGGAACAACTCGGCGTGTGCGTGCGCAAACTTCACATGGGCCAGCCCGCCGGCCCGAAAGGCGTCGCGAGCCGACGCGCCGCGTGAAATTTCCGCAGCAAACGCGTCGACCTGCGCCTGTGTCAGGCGCCGGAAGCCTTCGACCACCAGCGCGACCAGCAGCGCCTCCTTGTTGACGAAGTGGCGATAGACGGCCGAGTCCGACACGCCCAGCTGCGTCGCCAGATGGCGCACGCTCAAGTCCCGCCCGTTCGCGTGCTCGAGCGCGGCAAAGGACAGATCCAGCACGGCCTGCCGCAGATTGCCGTGGTGGTAGCCCGCCTTCTGATTCCCGGGGTTTCTACTCATTTGACAGTGTTCAATGTCACGGTCGACAATGTTTGCAACTCAAACATTGTCGGTTCTGGCGATGCCCGCCCTTGATTCGTTGACGAAGGATATCTGGACTGCATCGGTCCCTCATTCTTTCATGGGGCTGCATGTCGGTGCGCGCATGACCGTCGTCCGGCTGTCGTCGGGCCGGCTGCTGCTGCATTCGCCGGTGCCGCTGGAAGGCGGGTTGCGCGCGGAAATCGATGCGCTCGGCGAGGTGGGCCACATCGTCTGCCCGAACCTGTTTCACCACCTCCATGCGGCCGGCGCCGTCGCGGCGTATCCGCGCGCATTGCTGCACGGCCCGGCCGCGCTGCAGCGCAAGCGCAAGGATCTGCACTTCGACGCGGTGCTGACGGCGGTGCCGCATCCGGAGTGGCGGGGCGACTTCGAACTGCTGACGATCGAGGGCTGCCTGCTGCGCGAGACGGTGTTCTATCACCCGGCCAGCCGCACGCTGATCGCCTGCGATCTCGTCGAGAACTTTCACGCGTCGCCGCACTGGCTGACGCGGCATTACCTGCGCCTGGGCGGCGTGCTCGGGCAGGTCGGCTGGCATCCGTTGCTGCGCGTGGTCTACCGGGACCGGCGCGTGGCCCGCGCATGCATCGACAGGCTGCTGGAATGGCCGTTCGAACGCGTGGCGCTCGCGCACGGCGACCCGCTGACCGAGCACGCGCACGACGCGGTGCGGCAGGGCATGGCGTGGCTTTGAGTCCATCGATAACGACGCATGATCAGGGAGAGACGTGATGGCAGGATCGAATGACATCGGGCATCCGGCGGTGAAGGCCTCCGCCCTCGCGGCGCGTGCCGGCGACGTGCCGGGCGGCCGCCTGCGGACGTGGGCGATCGTGGTGTTCGTGGCGTTTGCCATCGTCACCGTCCTCTACGGCCTGACGGCCATCGCGACCGGGCACGCGAATTTCGGCGCGGTATCGGGCGACGCGCTCCTGCATGCGCGCGAACAGCTCCGCGCGATGTCGATCGCCGGCGGCGATCCCGGCTGGGGGCAGGTGATCGGCACCGACGATCCGTTCATCTGGATCGCGGCCAGGCTGACGTCGGCGCGGCTCATGTTCGGCGAGAACGGCGTCTACGACACCCTGCTCTACTACGCGCGGATGCCGAAGGCGAACATCGTCATCCTGTCGCTGCACAACATCATGGGCGGCACGTGCATGCTGCTGGGCGCGCTGCAGTTCTGGCCGGCGCTGCGCCGCAACCATCCGCGCTGGCATCGCACGGCGGGCGTGGTCTACATGGTTTCGTCGCAGATCGCGATGATCGGCGCGATGACTTACATGGTGCGCACGCCCGTCGCGATGATGTACGACACGCTCACGTTCGCGACCGGCCTCTGGTTTCTCGCGCTGGGCGTCACGGCATCGCTGTGGATGTCGATCCACCACCTGATCCGCCGCGAGATCGCCCAGCATCAGGCCTACATGGCGATCAACTACGGCTTCCTGCTCACGGCGCCGTTTACGCGCATCGACTGGATCTGGGCCGCGATGGTCTATCCGGACGTCAACCAGAACACGTCCAATTTCTCGGCGGTCGCGGTGCTGATCGCGCAATGCATGCTGTTCGGCTACCTGCTGCTGTGCATGAATCGCTGGTTCCAGAAGTCGCGCCCGGCCACGGGCCGCGCCGGCCCGGTGTTTTCGGCCGCGTTCACGGAGGCCGTTGCCAAGGCGGGTGTCGCCGTGCTGTCGATGCTGAGCATCGTCGCGCTGGCCGCCGTCGTCGATCACGACCTGGTGACGCCCGGCCTCGACCGGTTCCAGGCCGGCAAGGACTGGATTCCGGCCGGACTCGCCGCGTTCCAGGGCAACGTGCTGCGGGCGGCGCCCGGTTCTCGCTGGCTCTATGCCGCCAGTGCGATGGGTGTGTGCGCGCTCGCGCCGTTCCTGCTGCGCGCCGCGTTCATCGGGAAGCCGCGGCCGGCACGGATGATGCGGCTCGCGGCCGCGACCGGCGTGCTGACCGCGGCAAACGGCGCCGTGTTGCTGTACTGGGGGCAACTGCTGGGCGGCCCGACCGCGATCACGTCGTCCGGCGGGACGCCGTTCCAGATGAACGGTGCATTCGAATTGTTCTTCGCGGTGCTGCTGCTCTGGGGCGTGATGCGTGAGCGCCATGCGCTCGTCAAGGAGTGGAGCCTGTTCGCCGTGCTCTGCGTGCTGGCGCTGCCGAGTCTCTATGCGTTCGTGCCGCTGGTCGGGTGGATCTATCTTCAGATCGGCGTGCCGGACCTGCCGCATTACGTCGAGATCACCAGTGTCTATCGCGTTGCGATCAGCATCGGCCTGATCCTCGCGATGCTGGTGGGCTTGCTTTACGCCGTGTACGGTAGCGCGACGCAGGAGAAATTCGCGCGCTAGCCGCGTTTGCGCGAAGCCGGCCGCAGCGGCGAGGAGTGTGTGCGCAAACGGCGCATATCGTTCGCGCCGTCGCGTCGCCGAGGTCCGTCACCGGCCGCCGGCGTTGCCCGCGAGCGCCGCGGCCGCCACCTTCGGGCACTCGATGAATTGCAGTGCGGCCGGCGTACGTCGCGCCTTCTGCAATGGTGTTCATGCCATGCAAGGCCGGCTTGAGCCATAACGAAGCCGAAGATGCCGATCCGGTGCACCTCGCGCAAGGTGTGTCGGTGCTGGCGAACCTGCTGGCCGATTGCACGCTAGCCGCGCGCAATGGCGGGGCTTGCAACACGTCCGCAAGCGTGAAAATGTCGGACAATGGCCGCTGCGCGCGCCACGCCGGCGCAGCGTTCAACCAAAGCATTCACGCTTGCGAGATCCCCATGTCGACTCCCTTTCCCCGGGAACTGCTGAAGGCCGCCGATATCGCGAAGATGGAACCGACGCGCGCGGTGCATTCGCTGAATCCCAATGCCGTTCGTCTCAAGCGACAACTCAGCGACCTGACCGGCCTGACGCAATTCGGTGTTCACCTGCTCACGCTGATGCCCGGTCACGAATCGGCCGAGTATCACCGTCACCTGTACGAAGAAGAGTTCGTGTACGTGCTGTCCGGTACGGGCGCGGTCACGATCGGCGAGCGCACCAGTGAAATCGGGGCTGGCGATTTTCTGGGCTTTCCGCGCGGCGGCGAAGCGCATACGGTGCAGAACACCGGCGATACGCCGCTCGAGCTGCTCGTCGGCGGGCAGCGGCTCGAACACGACGTCTGCGAATACCCGCGAATCGGCAAGCGGCTTTATATCGCGGGCGAGCTCGAAGACTATGTCGATCTGCCGAAGCAGCCTTGATGGTCAATCGTGCATCCAATCCCCTATTCCGCATAAAAACTGAATCAATAACCTCTTGTTTAGATAAACGAAATAAAAATTCGTAAAAACACGGGGTAGAGAAAACACGTTTATTTGGGCACGCTTGTGCGCATTGTTCGTTCCTGGGCGCCGGTATTGCTACATGCCGGCGTGTCTTTTTCCGGGTGCCGGAATACGGAAATAAATACACGCGCCCGGGATTTTCGACCGATCGGCCGGGCAAGTGGAATGCATCAAAAATCATCCTGATTTTAAGTTCAGTAGTTCGAATCAATATCCTGATTCAAGAACGATACGGAGACAGGCGATGTCGAGGAACTGGGGGGTGGGGGCGGCGCTGCTGGCGCTGTGCGTTGTCCTGGCTTCATGCGGCGGCGATGGAGATTCGCCGTCGGCGGTCGCTGCAAACATGTCGGCATCCGCGCAGTCGCCGGGCAACGAAAACGGCAACGGCGGCAACGACAACAGCAACGAAAGCGACAACAGCAACAGCAACGAAGCGGCTAGGAAAAACGCCGACATCCGCGTCGCGCAGTACGTCAATCCGCTGGTCGGCACCGACTACGCGACCGACCAGCCGGCCGACCCGGTCGGCTCGGGGCTGGGCGGCGGCACGTTCCCGGGGCCGACGGTGCCGTTCGGGATGATGCAATGGAGCCCGATGACGCCGACCGCCCAATACGACAGCAGCAAGGGCGACGGCTCCGGCTTCTCCGGCGGCTACTGGTACGGCGACACGTCGATCAACGCATTCAGCATCCTGCACCTGAGCGGCACCGGCTGCTGGGCGAACGGCGGCTACCTGAACGTGATGCCGCAGCTCGCGCCAGGCGATGCCGGCAAGCCGGCCAGCTTCAGCCACGCGAACGAAACTGCTCAGGCCGGCTACTACGGCGTCACGCTCGGCAACGGCATCAAGGCCGAGCTGACGACGACGGTGCGCACCGGCTTCGCGCGCTTCACGTATCCCGCACTCGCACAGGGCCAGCAGGCGACGATCGCGGTCGACCCGACCGTGCTGAACAATCGCGCGCAAGGCACGACGCGCGACACGATCAACCAGGTCGGCGATCGCGCGTTGTCGGGCACGATTGCGGGCGGCGGATTCTGCTGGGCCGGGCATGCAGTGCCCGTGTACTACTACGCGGAATTCAGCCAGCCGTTCGCGGCGAAGCCGGCGCTGTCGAACAACAGCCCGGTGACGTTGACGTTCAATGTCGACCGCAAGCACCCGGACGTGATGATGAAGCTCGGCATCTCGTTCGTCAGCGAAGCGAATGCGAAGGCGAACCTGCGCGCCGAGAATCCGGACACCGACGCGCAAGGCAACCGCAACTGGCGGTTCGACAAGGTGCGCAGCGCGGCGAGCGCCGCGTGGAACGCGCGCCTGAACGCGATCCAGGTCACGGGCGGCAGCGACGCCGACAAGACGAAGTTCTACACCGCGCTGTATCACGCGTCGCTGCACCCGAACGTGTTCAACGACGTGAACGGCCAGTATCCGGATTTCTATGCGTCGAACGGCGCACCGTCCGCGCCGACGCGTCAGGTCGAGAAAGGCCGCACGATGTACGCGAACTTCTCCGGCTGGGACATCGACCGCTCGTTCATCCAGTTGCAGGCGCTGCTCGACCCGGTGCGGACCAGCGACATCGTGCAGTCGCTCGTGCTCGATGCGAAGGCGTGCGGCGCGTTCCCGCGCTGGGCGTACTTCAATACCGAGACGGCCGTGATGCCCGGTGACGCGGGCTCGATCATCGTCGCGAACGCGCATGCGTTCGGCGCGACGAACTTCGACACGCAGGCCGCGCTGTCGATCATGAAGCGCAGCACGGCGCCGGGCGCCGCGTGCGCCGGCACGCCGGTGATGGGTAGCCGCGCGGACTACGACCGGCTCGGCTACGTGCCGTCGTCGGGCTCGGGCGACAACCAGACCGCCTCGAACACGCTCGAATACGCGGTGCGCGATTTCGCGGTATCGCGCTTCGCGGCGGCGCTTGGCGATACGACGACGGCCGGCGCGCTGCTGAAGTCGAGCGGCAACTGGCGAAACCTGTTCGACCAGGGCGCGATCCAGCCGAAGACGTCGGCGGGCGCGTGGGTCACCGACGGCACGGGTTTCATGGAAGGCAATTCCGAGCAGTACACGTGGTACGTGCCGCACGATCTCGCCGGCGTGGTCGCGCAGGCGGGCGGCGCCGCGCCGGTCGTCAAGCGGCTCGACACGTTCTTCACGCACCTGAACATCGGCACCGTGCAGCCGCATTTCTACGTCGGCAACGAAGTGACGATGGCCGTGCCGTGGGTCTATGCATGGGCCGGTGCGCCGTCGCATACGCAGCGCGTGCTGCATGCGTCGCTCGCGAACGAGTTCGGCACCGGCGCGGCCGGGCTGCCGGGCAACGACGATCTCGGCGCGATCTCGGGCTGGTACGTGTGGGCCGCGCTCGGTCTCTATCCGGTCGTGCCGGGCGTGAGCGGCGTCGCGCTGTCGAGCCCGCAGTTCGAGAAGATCACGGTGCGCGTCGGGCAGAAGGACGGCAGCTACCGTCTGCTGCACATCGTCGCGCCGGGTGCCGGCTCGGGCGACAGCGCGTCGTTCTACGTGAAGTCGTTGAAGCTGAACGGTGCGCCTTACCCGACCGCGTGGCTGCCGTTCGAGCAGATCGCACAGGGCGGGAAGCTGTCGTACGCGATGACGGCCGACGCGAGCGCCGCGACGTGGGGCACCGACGCATCCGCGATGCCGTCGTTCCCGCAGGCTGCCAGCGCGCCGTAACGGTCGGGGAGATCAACGAGCGGTTCTTGCCAACAGGATCGACGCAGAGAGAGGGAGGGACGAACGGATGAAACTACGTCATGTGGTGGGTATCGGGTGCCTTGCCGTGTTGTCGGGGTGCGGGGGCGATCAGGCTTCGACGGATGCGAGCGTGCTCGCGCAGATGTCGAACGCGCAGGGCAGCCAGAACGATCAAGGCAACCAGAACGATCAAGGCAACCAGAACGACCAGGGCGATCAGAACGATCAAGGCGAACACGGCGGCGCAGCCAAACGGTCGGTGCTGCACAGCGTCGATCCGATGATCGGCACCGCGAATCTCGACATCAACGCGGACTGGAGCAGCGGCGTGCGCGGTCACGGCCATGTGTACCCGGGCGCGACCGTGCCGTTCGGGATGGTGCAGCTCGGGCCGGACACCACCGGCGGCGCGCACACGCTGCCGTGGAACTGGGATCGCACGTCGGGCTACCAGTACGACGATCCGTTCATCACCGGCTTCACGCATACGCACCTGTCGGGCACCGGCATCGGCTCGGGCGGCGAAGTGCGGTTCCTGCCGACGCTCGCGCCGGTCGACACCGCGACGCTGGCGAAGGTCGCCGCCGATGCGTCGATCACCTACAACGCGTCGTTCAGCCACGATGACGAAACCGCGAGCCCCGGCTATTACCGCGTGAAGATGGCGCCGGTCGGCAGCGGCAACACGCCGTGGAACGTGCAGGGCGCGAAGATCCTCGCGGAGATGACGGCCACCGCGCATGCCGGTGTGCATCGCTACACGTATTTCCCGAGCGCGGCCGCGCAGAAGCGCAGCATGATCGTCAGCATCGACAACCCGATCGGCGGCTCGACCGCGAGCGGCAAGATCCAGGTCGTCGATGCACAGACGATCGCCGGCTGGCAGTTCACGAACAACTGGGCGAACAACAAGCCGACGTATTTCGTCGCGCGTTTCTCGAAGCCGTTCGATACGAAGCACGTCGCGTTCAGCGCGGACGGCTTCAAGGCGTACCTGACGTTCGCCGACGGCAATGACGGCGGCGCGGTCACGGTGAAGGTCGGCATCTCGCCGTCGAGCATCGCGGATGCGCAGGCCAATCTCGCATCGGAAGTCGGTGCGAAGTCTTTCGACCAGGTGCGTGGTGCGGCGGAGCGCGTGTGGAGCGCCGCGCTCGACCGGATCCGGATCAAGGGCGGCAGCGCCGACCAGCGGACGATGTTCTACACGTCGCTATACCGCACGATGCTCGCCCCGACCGTCTACAACAATGCGGACGGCAGCTACGTCGGCACCGATTCGGCCAACGACGGCACGACGTCGCCGCCGACGACGAGCAAGCATCCGAATCCGGGCTTCGACTATTCGTCGACGTTCTCGCTGTGGGACACCTTCCGTGCCGAGTCGCCGTTGATGACGCTGGTGCAACCCGAGCGCGTCGACGGCTGGGTGAAGTCGCTGCTCACGCAGTTCAAGCAGAACGGCAAGGGCGAGCTGCCGGTATGGCCGCTGGCGCAAACGGAAACCTTCACGATGGCCGGCCACCCGTCGATCCCGCTGATCGCCGATGCATACCTGAAGCACCTGACGAGCGCGGGCATCGACGACATCTGGACCGCGTTGACCACCACGCAGAGCGCGAGCGCGCACGGCTTCGATCAGTATCGCCAGAGCGGCTACGTGTACGCGGGCGACAACGCATCGGTGTCGACGACGCAGGACTACGCGTTCGACGACTGGGCGACGGCCGCGGTCGGCAAGGCGGCGGGCAAGAGCACGGCCGACTACCGGCCCTACCTGCAACGCAGCCAGAACTACCGGAACGTGTTCAACCCGGCGCTGAACAACGGCTGGAGGTTCTCGCAGCCGAAGGATTCGCAGGGCAACTGGGTGGCGGGCTTCGACCCGACGGCGGCGGAGAAGACGGACTTCTCCGAATCGAATTCATGGGTCGATACGTGGAACATCTTCCACGACTTCCCCGGCCTCGTTGCATTGCTCGGCGGGAAAAGCCAGTTCATCGCGCAGCTCGATCGCACGTTCGATCCGGCCAACCCGCTGACCTTCCTCCACAACCAGGGCTTTCCGGACCTGACCGGCCGCAGCGGCCAGTTCTTCGCGGGGAACGAGCCGGCGAACCACCTGCCGTACCTGTACGACGTCGCGGGCATGCCGTCGAAGACGCAGGACCGTGTGCGCGCGGTGATGGACGACATGTACGCGCTGACGCTGACGGCCGGCGATCGCGCACTCCTGAGCGGCGACAGCCTGAAGGCGGCGCTGGCCGACCCGCGCCGCGTGCGCGATTCGGCGATTCCCGGCAACGACGATTGCGGGCAGCTGTCCGCGTGGTACGTGTTGTCCGCGCTCGGCATCTATTCGCTGAATCCGGTGGGCGGGGTGTTCTACCTCGGCGCGCCGCTGTTCGAGGAAGCGACGATCGACATCCCGGTCACGTCGGGAGGCGGGGACGGCAAAGCACTGAAGTTTGGCGCGACGCGGCGCTTCAAGGTGACCGCGCATACGGCCGGCGGCGGCGCGCCGTCATCGGTCAATCGCTACGTCCAGTCGGTCAGCCTGAACGGCACGCCGCTGCATCGGCCGTACGTCACGTACGACGAGATGAAGGCCGGCGGCACGCTCGACTTCGTGATGGGGTCGACGCCGAACGACGCATGGGTCAGCACGTGGAACGGGCAGGATCCCAACAGTGCGCTCGCGCCGTCGCTGGCGATGGCCGGCAAGTAGCGGCAGGCCCCAGCAGGCAACGGCAAGCGGCCCGCATCGACGCGGGCCGCGTTGGTTCATCCGGCGGCGCCGGTCTCGACCGCGAGGCCGGCCGCTTTCCACTCCGGAAATCCGTCTTCCAGCCGCGCGGCCTTGAAGCCGTGCGCGCGCAATGCGGCGACCGCCTCGACCGCAAACACGCAGTACGGGCCGCGGCAGTAGGCGACGATCTCTGTTCCGGCCGGCAACTCGCTCATGCGTGCGTCGAGCTCGGGCAGCGGAATGCTCAACGCGCCCGGCAGGTGGCCTTGCGCGAATTCGTCGTGCGGACGCACGTCCAGCAGCGTGACGAGGCCGTCCGCGAGCCGTGCGGTCAGCTCGTCGCGCGACACGGGCTCCAGTGCATCGCGCGCATGGAAGTAGTCGCCCATCACCTTGTTGACCTCGGCGACGTTGCGCTCGCCCACGCGGCCGAGCGCCTTCATCAGCACGACGACCTCGCTGTCGCCGGCGAGGCGATACACGATGTGCTTGCCGCGCCGCTCGGTATCGACGAGGCGCGCGCGCCGCAGGATCTGCAGGTGCCGCGACGTGTTCGCGAACGTCATCCCCGACAGTGCCGTCAGTTCCTCGACCGACCGTTCGCGCTGCGCGAGATGCTCCAGCAGTTCGAGCCGGTTCGGATGGCCGATCGCCTGCGCGACTTCGGCGAGGCTCGCATAAATCGCTTGCTTGGGTCCCGTGCTTGACACGTGGCCTCTCCTCGATCAATCATTCATCAAATTGATTGAATGTTACCGCATCGGCGGGACAGGGGCAAATCCGATGATCCTCAGGCCATTCCGGCCTCCCGATACGGGAGGCATTTCATACCTGTTCGGCTGTGGCGGCAAGGCGACCGGCGCGGTGGTCGATCCGGTCGCCGATCGGGCGGCTTGTCGGCGCGTCGCGGGAGGCTGACGCGATGGCAAACGTAGCGATGGCGCCCGGCGGGCGCGCAGTGGCGCTCGGCCTGCGCGAGAACTGGCGGCAATTCGCGCTGCTCGTGCTGGTCAACGCGTTCGTCGGCGGGATGGTCGGCATCGAGCGCACGGTCGTGCCATTGATCGGTTCGGAGCAGTTCCATCTCGAATCGACCGTGCTGATCACGTCGTTCATCGTCAGCTTCGGGCTGGTCAAGGCGTTCGCGAACCTCGTGTCGGGCCAGCTCGCCGACACGTGGGGGCGCAAGCGCGTGCTCATCGCCGGCTGGCTGCTCGGCCTGCCCGTGCCGTTCATGATCATCGCGGCGCCGAACTGGGAATGGGTGATCGCCGCGAACGTGCTGCTCGGCCTCAGCCAGGGGTTCGCGTGGTCGATGACGGTGATCATGAAGGTCGATCTCGTCGGCCCGAAAAGCCGCGGGCTCGCGGTCGGCCTGAATGAATTCGCCGGCTATTTCGCGGTGGGCGCGACCGCGTTCCTGACCGGCTATCTCGCGAGCCGCTACGGGCTGCGGCCGGCGCCGATCTGTCTCGGCGTGTTCTACGCGATCGCGGGCCTGCTGCTGTCGATCCTCGTCGTGCGCGACACGCGCGAGCATGTGCGGCTGGAAAGCGGCCAGCCGGCCGGCGCGTCCGCGCTGTCGTTCCGCGAAGTCTTCATGCTCACGTCGTTCCGTGACCGCAACCTGTTCGCGGCGTCGCAGGCCGGGATGATCAACAACCTCAACGACGGGATGAGCTGGGGCATCTTCCCGCTGTTCTTCACGACGCTCGGGCTCGGCATCGAGCGGATCGGCATCCTGAAGGCCGTCTATCCGATCGTGTGGGGAGGCTGCCAGGTCGTCACCGGCCCGCTGAGCGATCGGTGGGGGCGCAAGGGGCTGATCGTTGCCGGGATGTGGGTGCAGGCGGCCGGGCTCGTGCTGACCGCGCTCACCGGGCAGTTCCGCTGGTGGCTCGTCGCGAGCGTGCTGCTCGGCCTCGGCACGGCGATGGTCTATCCGAGCCTGATCGCGGCTGTGTCCGATGCGTCCGAGCCCGGCTGGCGGGCGCGCTCGCTCAGCGTGTACCGGTTCTGGCGCGATCTCGGCTATGCGATCGGCGCGTTGTCGGCAGGCCTGATGGCCGACCGCTTCGGCTTCGCCGCTGCGATCCTCGTGGTGGCCGCCGTGACGTTCGCGTCAGGGGGCGTCGTCGCGATTATGATGCGGGAACGCCACTGACAGGGTTCCCCGATATGGACGCGCCGCTTCCGCCGATCTCTGCCCCGATTCCCGAAACGGAACCTGAAACCGAAGCCGTTGCCGAGCCGCGCGCGTCGCGGCTGCATCGGCCCGTCGCGCTCGTCACCGGATCGACGTCGGGGATCGGTGCGGCCGTCGCGCGCCGCCTGGCGGCGGACGGCTACGCGGTGATCCTGCATTCGCGCAGCTCGGCCGGCGTGGGGCGCGCGATGGCGCGCGAACTCGGCGCGGCCTACGTGCAGGCCGATCTCGCCGACGATGCCGAACGCGTGCGGTTGATCCGCGATGCACTGGCCGTGCATGGGCGGCTCGACGTGCTCGTCAACAATGCGGGTGTCAGCCGCGTGATTCCGCACGACGACCTTGCCGCGGCGACGCCCGACGTGTGGCGTGAGATGCACGAGATCAACGTGATCGCGCCGTTCCGGCTCGTCGCCGAGGCGGAGGCCGCGCTGCGCGAGGCGGCGTCGCACGGGCGGGCGGGTTGCGTCGTGAATGTCAGCTCGCATGCAGGCGTGCGGCCGAAGGGCGCGTCGATTCCCTATGCGGCGGCGAAGGCTGCGCTCAATCACACGACGCGGCTGCTCGCGCGTACGCTCGCGCCGGCGATTCGCGTCAATGCGGTCGCGCCGGGGCTCGTCGATACGCCGCTCACGGCCGACTGGACGGATGCGCAGCAGCTCTGGCGCGAGCGCGCGCCGATGCGCCGCGCGGCGACACCGGACGATATCGCGCAGACGGTCGCGATGCTCGTCGCGTCCGACTACGTGACGGGCGAGATCGTGATGCTCGACGGGGGATTGAACCTGACGTGAAGCGTTGAAACGCCGAAGCGCCGAAGCGCCGAAACGCCGAAGCGCCGAAACGCCGAAACGCCGAAACGCCGAAACGCCGAAACGCCGAAACGCCGAAACGCCGAAACGCCGAAACGCCGAAACGCCGAAACGGCCGCGCAACCGCGCGCAGGTGCCACGCGCGCGATCGCCGCGACCGCTTGCTTGCCGGCGTGCGCGATCAGCCGAGGCTCGACCGCAACCGCGCGAGCGCCTGATCGTGCGTGCGCTCGAACTTCAGCGGCGTGACGGCGACATACCCTTCGCCGAGCGCAACGGTTTCCGAATCGGCATCGTCGTCGCGCGGCGCGCGGGCGAGCTTCAGCCAGTGATACTCGATGTCGCGCGGGTCGCGCCCCGACACGATCTCGACGCCCTGCAGCGTGCCGGCGCCCTGGTTCGTCACCTTCAGCCCGCGCACATCCTGCGCGGGCCGCGGCGGGAAATTCACGTTCAGGCACGCGTCGCTGTCCCAGCCGGCGGCAACGAGCCGGCGAATGACGTCCGGCGCATGCGCGAGCGCCGTGTCCCACGGCACCGCGTTGCGATCGGTGAAGGCCTGGCTCAGCGCGATGGCCGGCACGCCGACCAGCATGCTCGTCATCGCGGCACCTACCGTGCCGGAAAACACCGTTTCGGTGCCGAGGTTCCCGCCGCGATTCACGCCGGACAGCACGATGTCGGGCCGTGCGTCCTTCATCAGGTGGCTGATCGCGATCGCGACGCAATCGCCGGGCGTGCCGCGCACCGCGAAGCGGCGCTCGCCCTTGCGATGCACGCGCAGCGGTTCGTGCAGGCTCAGCGAATGCGACGTGCCGCTCTGGTCTTCCGCCGGCGCGACGATCCACACTTCGCGCGCCAGCTGCGTGGCGACCTGTTCGAGCACGTCAAGGCCGGGGGCGTCGATTCCGTCATCGTTGGTGAGCAGGACACGATCGAACAGCGGGCGGGTTTCTTGCATCGGGACGATCCTCGCGGAGATGGGTAATGAGAGGGGAGTGCAGCGTGGCGCAAGCCACAAGGCTAGCATTGCTGCGTGAGGATCGTCGTGTCGCGCGGTTGGCGCGGATGTGAAAACGGGCGCATCGCGCGCCCGTTGGCCGGTGGCCGTGCCGCGGCGTGCGCGGCGGGTCGGAACCGCTCAGCCGAGCAGGTACCGCAGCAGGCCGGCCGACACGACGCCGACGATGACGGTCGGCAGGATCGACAGGCGTGTCGCCGCGATCAGCGTAACGGCCAGCGCGAGCAGGTCGGCTGGGCGCGTCGACACGAAGGCCGGCGCGATCACCGAGATCAGCACGCAGCCGGGCACGTTCTCCATCACCGAGGCCATCCGCGGGCTCAGCGTGCGGTTGCGCAGCAGCACGTAGCCGAGGATGCGCGACAGATACGTCGTCGACGCCATCAGCACGATCGTCGCGACCGTGCTGAAATCCGGGAAATCAGGCATCGCGCGGCTCCCACAGCAGCGCGGCGATCAGCCCCGCGCAGGCGCCGGCCGCGACGTACCACGCGCCGGGCACGGCCAGGTGCGTGGCCGCTGCGACGACGAGGCTCACGAACCACGGGCGGCTCGCGCGCATCCCTTTCCACATCCCGCGCAGCAGCACCAGAAACACGGCCGTGAACGCCATGTCGAAGCCGTATTGCTCGACGTTGCCGATCGTCGGGCCGACCGCCGCGCCGAGCGTGGTCATCGAGATCCACGTCAGGTAGAGCCCCATGCAGATGCCCGCGTAATAGGGCACGCTGATGTGCGTGGCCGAGCGCGCGCGGGCGTCGGCGAGCGACATCGCCCAGCTTTCGTCGCACATGAAAAACAGCGCAAGGAATGCGCGGCGGCGCGGCAGGCGGCGGATATACGGCTCGAATGCGGCGCCCATCAGGATGTGGCGCGAATTCACGAGGAACGACATCGCGACGATCAGCGCGATGTGCGGCGGCGACGTCCACAGATGGATCGCCGCGAATTCGGAGCCGCCGCCGAAGTTCATGCCGGTCATCATCGGCACTTCGAACAGGCTCAGCCCTTTCTGCGCGGCCTGCGCGCCCAGCACGAGCGCGAACGGCACGAAACCCAGCATGACGGGCAGCGCCGCGCGCAAACCGCGACCCATCTCGGCGACATAGGCGGGCTTGTCGCGAAGCCCTGACGACGTTGAAACGCTACTGCTCATTACTCCTCCTTCGGGGGAGGAATTGTCTGCTTTTTTGACTCGAATCGGGTTGCGTTGTGGCCAGATTTTTCTCAGAATTTGGCATTGAATGCGTGATACGCGATTTTTTTGGAATTGAATGCCAATGAAACTTGACGCCATCGACCGCCGGATCCTGAGCGCGCTCCAGCGCGACGGCCGCATGCAGAACGTGGAGCTCGCGCACGAGGTCGGGCTGTCGCCGTCGCCGTGCCTGCGGCGCGTGCGGCTCCTCGAGGAGGCCGGCGTGATCGAGAAATACGTGGCCGTGCTGAATCCCGCGAAAGTCGGCAAGGGGCTGACGATCTTCACGCGGGTGTGGCTGAAGGGGCAGGACGCGGAATCGGTGAACCGCTTCGCCGAGGCCGTCCAGCAGATGCCGGAAGTCGTCGAATGCCACCTGATGGCGGGCGACTGCGATTTCCTGCTGCGCGTCGTCGCGGCCGACATCGACGACTACCGGCGCTTCCAGATGGAATACCTCACGCGCATTCCGGGCGTGCTGAGCGTGAAGACCGACATTCCGATGCAGAAGGTCAAGCTCACGTCGGCGCTGCCGACCTAGCGCGAGCGGAGTGCGTGGCCATGCGACGACGGGTCGACGAACGGTCACGGCTCGGTGACAATCACCCGATAGACTGACGAATCACGCCGCTTCGAACCCGTCGCCCGAGTGGTTGCTTGTTGCGCGACGTTCGATGCGCAAGCAACTAACGGTCAATGCCGACGCAATCGGGCAAGCGGCGCTGCGCGCCGGGTCATGCGCCGGCGCGGATGCGTTTCTTCTTGTCGGGCCATTCATGCAGCCAATCAACAATCCGTGGAATTCGCTGGAAATCGTCAAGCTCGTGCTGGGCGTGCTGACGCCGTTGTCGGTCGCGTGTCTCGGCTGGCTCGTCGCGCGCCGGCTGAAGCGGCTCGAACTCGTGCAGTGGACCAACCAGCGATTGATCGAGAAGCGGCTCGCGCTGTACGACGCGGTCGCGCCGCAGCTCAATGCGCTGCTGTGCTTCTACACGTGGATCGGCTACTGGAAGGACATCTCGCCGGACGACGTGATCCGCGCGAAGCGCGAACTCGACCGCACGTTCCACATCTACCGTTACCTGTTCGACGACGACGTGTACGACGCGTATCACACGTACATCCACGCGCTGTTCGACATGCATACGGGCCCGGGCCGCGATGCGCGGATCCGCTCGCTGATCCAGGCGCCCGACGGCGACCGCAGCGTGCACGGCTCGTATGAATGGAAACCGGCGTGGTCCGACCGTTTCGCGACCGCGAATGTCGTGCCGAAAGGCGACGTGCTACGACACTACACGCAGTTGATGGAGCGGCTGCGCGTGGCGCTGGGCGCGACGCGCTGAAGGCAGCGCAGCGGCACGCGCACCGGTATCGAAATCCGCCACCCGGCGGCGCGAATACCCGCCCTCGCGCAAGAAGCGCGTGCGGCGCGTGGCTGCTGCTGACATGCTCGCGCCAGATCCACTCGCGCGAGGCCCGTATGGTTGTCGATACCCCCTGCCAGCCGCTCATGAACCGCTCGCCCGAAGCGGGCTGGCGGCGTCTCTTCTCCGCCGGTTCTCGCGATGCACATGGCATGCCGTTGCCGATCGAGCCGGAGATCGGCGACATCGTCTTCATCCGCGTGACCGTGCGGCCGTTTCTCGAAGTGGCGAGTGCGACGCGCTCGTGGACGAATCACGTCGGGATCGTCGTCGGTGAGCGCGGCGGTGAGCCGCTGATAGCGGAGAGTACGTTTCCGCTATCGCGAGTCACGACGATGTCGCGGTTTCTCGCACGCTCCGATCGTGGCGCATGCGTGATCGCGCGGCTGAAGCAGCCGCTCGATGCCGCGCAGCGGCGCCGGCTCGTGGCGGCTGCGATGCGCCGGATCGGCGTGGTCTACGACACGGGGTTCAATCTCGCGTCGCGCCGGCAGTTCTGCTCGCGGTTCGTGCGCGAGGTCGTGCGCGATGCGACGCGGATCGTGCTCGGCGACGTCGAGACCTTCGACATGCTGCTGCGCCGGAACCCTGATCATCCGCTCGGCTTCTGGAAGATCTGGTACTTCGGCCGGATTCCGTGGCACCGCCGCACGGTGACACCGGCGAGTTTGCTCGATAGCGGGGCGTTGCGGGTTGTGGCGGATACGCGCACTTGTGACCGTGGCCAGCCGCGACTGCGGATGAGGGCGGCTGGTCAGGCGCGCAGGAGGGTTGGAGACGCCGTTACTTAGGCTGGCGGGCTTCGGCGAGGATGTGCGAGCCCGACTGTTCTCAGGCAATCCGGAGTCGGCAAGGTGCGCAATTCGTTGCCGGCGCGCGCGACGCGCGATGGACGAGTGGTGGTGTTAGCTCCGCCCCGCCACCGCGAGCCGCGCCGCCAGCCCCACGAACACCGACCCGAGCAGATACTGCGGCAGCTTCGACGGGCGGCGGCGCGCGCCGATCCGCTGGCTCAGCCGGCTTGCGGACAGAATGACCGCGCCGTTCACGACGATGCCGATCAGGTTCAGCACCGTCGCGAGCACGAGAATCTGCACGGCGATCGAACCGTGCTCGGGCCGTACGAACTGCGGAAACAGCGCGAGCACGAACAGCGCCATCTTCGGGTTCAGCAGGTTCGTCGTCAGCCCCTGGCGGAAGATCGTCGCGGTCGAGTGGCGACGCTGCGACGCAACGGGCGACAGTGCGGTTGCATCCGAACGGAGCGTCTTCCACGCGAGATACAGCAGATAGGCGGCGCCCGCGAAGCGCACGGCGTCGTAGGCGAGCGGCACCGCGACGAAGAGCTGCGACAGCCCGAGCGCGGCCGCCAGCGCGTGGCAGTAGGTGCCGGCCTGGATGCCGGCGAGTGTCGCGAAGCCTGCGCGCCGGCCCTGGCTCACGCTGCGGGACGCGATCAGCAGCATGTCGGGGCCCGGCGTGGCGGTCAGTGCAAGACACGCGCCGGAGAACAGCGCGAGCGTGGAGAGATCGATCATGGGCGTCCCTTTTGCGGATGCAGCGTAAAGGGAGGTCAGTTTAGGAGGGCGCGCGAGGCCGGTCAATCGAGCGAATGGACGATGATCCGGTGCGCCACCGAGGCCGATCGTCAATGCACGTGCACTGCCTTTGGCGCGCCGATACTGCCCGGCGCCGCATCAACGGCACACGCCGGTGCCGCGCCTTGCGTGGGCGATCGCTGCACGGCTCAAGGCTTGCGGCAGGCCACCTGATAATCGATCACGGTGTTTGCCGACGGCTTGTCCGGTTCGCCGCCGACCGTCGTCACGCCGAGCACGCCGGCCGCATTCCGGTAGCGCAGCGCGCAATACCCCATCCCGGTGCCCGAACACGCTTCGGCTTCGATGATGCCGTGCTTCGCGAGCGTCGCCGCGCCGTCCATCGCGTCCGGTTTTTCGCGCGGGCGCAGCGGTTGCCAGCCATGCGCGATCAGGATCCTGCGTGCCGCGTCGAGCGGCTTGCCGTACACGTTCGGCACGACCGCGCGGCCGTTGCAGTGCGTGCTTTCGGCGGCGACGCGGGTCAGCCGCAGGCCGCTGTTGTCTTCGTGCAGTTCGCCGACCGGCGGCGCCGGGCCATCGCCGCCCCAGATCAGCAGCGCGCCGCTGTCCAGCCGGTCGGCCGAGCCGAGCTGCCAGCCGGCCTTGCGCGCGGTATAGCCGAGTGCGACGAGCGTCGTGCCGTCGAACACGCCGATGTTGCCGTTGCGCGCGAAGCAGATCGCGCTCGTGCCGGCGCTGAAGCCGCTCGAGAACGTGACGACCGTGTAGCGCCCGAGCGGCGCCTCGGACGTCACGATCCAGTCGCGCTTCGCGACTTCGCGGCCGGCTGCGGTGGTCGTCTTCGCGCGATATTGCGTGCAAAACGGATCGAGCGACCCGTTCTCCGGCGAATGCGGCAGCACGCCGAGCGGCACCAGCGATGCGCCGGCGATCTCGGAGGCCGTTCGCAGCGGACCGGCCGATGCCGTGCCGCCGAATGCGGTACAGGCAACGGCCGCGATCGCGGCGGCAGCAGCGAAACGGCGGACCAACGGCAGGGCAATGAAACGCGGCACGCGGGCAGTCTCCGGACGAGGAATACGAATGCGACGATCGCGGCTTTCCGCGCGCGTGCCGCCGGCGACTCAGCCTTTCGCGACGACGTCGATCCGCAGCGCTTCGCCGCCGGCGACGATCGCCAGCAGACGATCGACGTTCGGATGCGCGCCCGGACGGTTGCGCGCGTCGGCCGTATGCTCGGCGAATATCGCGAGGCCGTGCTCGGCGGCGTTCGCGTCGAGCGTGCCGAACGCCTGCTTCAGGTAGTTGTACACCGCGAGCGAGCCCTGCTTGCCCGGCTGGTTCTCGATGGTTGCGACCACGTCGCCATTCGCGCCGACGAGATCGATGCGCGCGACGCCGTCGATGGCCGGCAGTTGCGCGAGGTTGTCCTTGAATACTTGGGTCGGTTGAATCACTGAAAACACTCCGTCGGTTTGATCATGGGAAGGCGGCCGGCCGTATGTTATCCGATCGGCCAGGCTGCACTTTTCGACGTAACCGAGCGACTTGCACTGGGTCCGACCATCCGATCCGCTCGGGTTTCCTTGCTGCTAGCCCGGCCCATCGCTGGCGGCGGCGAGAAGCGGAACGACCAGATCGCTGATCGGCGTCGGAATGCCGTGAGATCGTCCGTATCGCTGCACGACGCCGTTCCGGCAGTCCCATTCGAGGGGTTGGTTGCCTTGCCGATCGGCAAGAATGGACGTACTCAAATCGGGCGGAAAGCCGTGGAATCCGTCGATGATCTCCTGCGGCACTTCATTGCCCAGCTTCGCGCCCTCCGCCCGCGCGACCTCGAGACATTCCCGCAGGTAGGCGAGCGACAGTTCGGTAATGTCGCTTCGCGAGTACATGCCGGCGCGGCGACCGGTCAGCACCATGAGTCCCGCCACCGCGTTCTGCAGAAGCTTTCGCCAGGCGAGCGAGATGAAATCCTCCGCAACCTCCGGTGCGCAGCGCGTGCCGTGCAAAGCCGAGACCACCACATTGCTCGCCGGCGTATCGGGCAGGGTGAGCCGAGGCTTGCCCCGCAGCCACACCGAAGCGCCCGATTCGCGCTGCGCCGGAAACCAGACGACCGATGGCACGACCGTGGCGCCGGCCGCATACGGCGCGAACGCGGCTTGTTGCTCGACGCCGTTTTGCAGCACGCAGACGACGGTATTCGCATCGCACAGCGCGGAGACCCAGGGTGCCGCGCTCGCCACCTGCGTCGACTTGACTGCAACGAATACGAGATCGACCTTTTCCTTGACTGCTTGCGGGTCGGTCAGTACGGGCCCGGGCACGACGATCTCGCCGCCATCGAAGCGCAACTTCAACTGCTCGTGCGCCGAGCGGCCGCAAATCACCGGCGTGCGGCCGGCTTCATGAAGGGCCGCGGCGACGGTCGTTCCGATTGCGCCCGGGCCGACAAGGCCGACGGTCGGGTAGTCAGACTTCGTCATGATGTTCATCCTGTCGAGTCATCCGCCAGATGCGGGCGCAGCGCGAGGGCGAGCGGAAAAATCGCGAGGGCGGTCAACGCGGTCGCATACGTGGCGCCATGCACACCGATCCTGTCGCCCAGGAAACCGTAGAGAACAGGCGATAGCGCGCCCGATGCGATCGTCCCCGTGTAGAAAATCGCGAATGCCCGCTCGGTGCGCTCGGGTGCGGACATCTCC
The DNA here is from genome assembly GCF_002099195.1 of Burkholderia puraquae. Classification (GTDB taxonomy): domain Bacteria; phylum Pseudomonadota; class Gammaproteobacteria; order Burkholderiales; family Burkholderiaceae; genus Burkholderia; species Burkholderia puraquae. Next base: position 533,843 of record NZ_NBYX01000002.1, read on the forward strand.
GGAACGGTTCCGTACAGCACCGACGACGTGCCGTTGAGCATCATACCCAGAATCGGCAGCAGCGCCATGGTCAGTGCCAACGGGAGATACATCACGGCGACGATGCACGCGGCCGTACCGCCCTCGGTGAGCAGCACCGTACTGACCATACCCATGCGGGCGCCCAGCCAGCCACACATGAATTTGCCGGCCGCGCCGCCTATGAAAACGAGCGCAAGGGCCGTTCCCAGCAGTTGAGGCGAGACGCCTTTTGCCTTGAGCAGGAAAGGCAGAAAGGTAAGCAGTCCCATGCGTACCGCCGTATCGAGCACGCCGATGGAAAACAGCGTGGAGAATCCGCTTCCGCCGGCGCCACTGCGTCGGGCGGACGCGTGCTCCTTGGCCGCCGTCTTTGCGGCGCTACGCGGCACGGCGGGAAACCAGAGCGCGATGACGGCGGCCACGACGCAGCCCAATCCGGCGACGATCCATAGCGCGTGACGCCACGGCATCATGGTCACGAGCAGCGAAATGGCAGCCGGCAGCGCGGATTTCCCCAGGTCGCCGGAAAAGTTGTAGATGCTCAGCGGGCCTCTCGCGTCGCGTCCGTAGAGGCGGGAGACGGCGCCCGACGCGATCGGATGCTGCGTGCTGGATCCGCCGCCCGAAATCGCCAGCGCCACGCCCAGACCGAGCAGGCCGCCCGACATGCCCGCGATCGCATAGCCGAGCGCGGCGAGCAGCGTGCCGATTGCGAGGGTCGTGCGGCTGCCCAGGTGTTGCGCGAGACGCCCCGCGGACAACTGCAGCGTCGCCATCGTGCCGGCATAGATGCCGCGCAGGATCGCCAGGGCCGCAAAGTCGAGCCCGAATTCCGACTGCCACACCGGTAGCAATGCGTAGATCATGTCCGTATAGCCGTCGTGCATGGCGTGCGCAACGCAGGATAGCCATAGCACGCGCCGTCGGGGTGGCGCAGTCTCCTGCATCGCGGGAGGGGAAAAAACCGGCGGGTGCATCGTCGTTCGCTCCGTGCGAGCGGTCAGCGGAAGCCGCTGGTGGTATCGCTTTCGCGCTCGATAGGGCAATTTTATGGTCGAGGCGACAGCATTTTCAATTGAGCTAAAATCGCGTCAATGGAGAGAAAAAGTCACGTCATGAGTGGAAACCGGGACGCTGCGAAGCACTGGGGCGCGTTGCCCCCGCTCAACGCGCTGCGCGCTTTCGATGCGGTCGCGCGGCACGGCAGCTTCGCAAGGGCCGCGGTGGAACTGCATGTCACCCATTGGGCCGTAGGCAAGCAGATCAGGTTGCTGGAGGACTGGTTCGGCCTGCCATTGTTCGACCGTCGTCCGCGCGGTGTCGTGCTGACCGACGAAGGGGCCGCGTTGCTGAATGACGTCAGCCACGCGTTCGAGCGCCTCGGTACCGCGGTGGTGCGGTTGCGCCACGACACGTTCACGCACCGGATATCGGGCGTCGTGCGGGTGAATGTGCCGATGAGCTTTGCGCTTTGCTGGCTGCTGCCGCGGCTCGCCGATTTCCATTCGCGGTACCCCGAAATCGACGTCAGGGTGTCGACGACATCGCGCAAGTTGCGCTATGTCGCCGACGCCTTCGATATCGGTGTGCGTTCCGGTCCCGAGCAAGGTGCGGGCGTCGTGTCGCGCACGTTGATGCCCGACCTGCGCGTGCCGGCCTGCAATCCCGCATTGCTGCGCCAGCATCCGATACAGAGCGTGGCCGACCTGCGTCATCACGTCCTGCTGCATTCGGCCACGACGCGCTCTGCCTGGTCGCACTGGTTGCGGGAAGCCGGAGCATCCGATCTGCGGGCCGCGCGCCATGTCGAATTCGATCATGTGAATCTGCAGCTCGGCGCGGCCATCGAGGGGCTCGGCGTGGCCCTGGCATCCCTGCCGCTGATCGGGCGCGATCTCGCCGAGGGGCGCCTCGTGTGCCCGATCGCATCGCCTGTATGGCGCGCCGACGACTACATGCTGGTGACGAACGCCGATCGTGCCGACGATGCCGCGGTGTCCGCGTTCGAGGAATGGATGGAAGGCATGGCGAGCCGAGAGGCTGGATAGGCTCGCAGATCGGGCCACGCGGCACAACTTCCAGGCTCACCCGTGAGCGACAGCACCGCATGCGCGAGGCTGTACGCATCGATGACCCATGGCAGCGCACCGACACGCGCGCCGAACGCGGTGCCGATCGGTTCGGTCGAGCGATCGACGATCGCGGTGTCGATCCGCGCGATCGGCACGGCGATGCACAGGGCCGGCAGCACGAGGCGGTGCCGGGACGGCCCAGCTGCATCGACACCGCCGGCGGAGGCGCGACGAAGCGCCGGGTTCCCCGGCATCCCCCTCGGCGCTTCGTTACCGGCCGGTGCCGGTCAACACGCCCGCTTCACGCGCACGCTCGATGTCGGGGCTGCGATACGCGCGCTCCGGAATCTCGGCGAGCCGCGACGCATGCACCTGCCCCGGCGCCAGCCCGTAGAACTTCTGGAAGCTCATGATCAGCGGCGACCACTTGTCCGGATCGATGCGGTCCGCGTGGCCGTCCATCAGCAGGTCGGGATGCACGTGCACGCGCCGGATGCGCAATTCGAACACGCGGATGTTGCCGCGCACGTCGGGCGCCTCCTCGCCGATCCCGTGCGCGGCCGCGACGACCGCCTCCATGTGCACCGGGCATTCGAGCGCGCGCGGCGGCGCGACGGTTTGCGACGCGGCTTCGGTGAGCCCGGCCGTGCCGAACTTGTCGGGTTCGTACACGTAGCCCTTCGCGCGCTTGCCGTCTGGCACCGGGTAGGTGCCCGTCGTGCGCGCGATCCGGTCGACCGCATCCGCTTGCGCCGACGACGGCAGGTTCAGCACGCATTCGCCGGTGCGCAGCAGGTTGCGAGTGGTCTGCGAACTGGCGGCGATGCCGATCACGCCGCGCCAGCCGAGCCAGAACGCGGACGAGATCGGCGCGAGATTGGCCGTGCCATCCTCGTTCAGCGTGCTGACCAGCACGACGGGCGTGCCGAAATAGAGGATGTTCGGTTCGGTGACGCAATGCGGGGCATTCATGGTCGGCGCCTTCGGTGAGGGATCAGTCCGCATGCTGATCCTGTCGCGGCGGCGCGGCGCTCCGAATCTTGTCGTGTCATTCCGGAAGGGGCGCGGAGGCGGCGTGTGCGTCGGCCGAACCCGCCGGCACCGCGCGCGCTTTTCCGCTACAGTAAGAGATCGCAGGCCGCATCCGCTGCATCACACAGGCGCGTGCTGCCATGTTCCGCCAACGCACACGAGGGCCTGATGGATACCGAGCAACGCTACACCGCCAACGCGCCGACGCGCGCGGAAGTCGACGCACTGGGCGGCGCAACCGTCATCGAATTCGGCGCGAACTGGTGCGGGATCTGCGCGGGCGCGCAGCCGGCGATCGTGGCGTCGTTTTCCGCGCATCCTGCCGTGCGGCACCTGAAGATCGAGGATGGCCCGGGCCGCCCGCTCGGGCGCTCGTTCGGCGTGAAGCTGTGGCCCACGCTGGTGTTCATGCGCGACGGCGTCGAAGTCGCACGCGTCGTGCGCCCTGCCGATGCGAAGCAGATCGAAACGGACGGCTTCGCCGCGCTGGCCTGAGGTGACGACGATGCAACAGGCGATCACGCACATCGGCATCGACACGCGCGGCAGCGGCCTCGTCGAATTCACGATGCAGGTGCGCGCATTCGTCGACCAGCAAGCGATCCGCACCGGCCTGCTCACCGTGTTCTGCCGCCATACGTCGGCGTCGCTGCTGATCCAGGAGAATGCGGATTCTTCCGTGCAGCGCGATCTCGAACGCTACTTCGCGACGCTCGCACCCGAGGACGCCACGCGCTACGAGCACGACACCGAAGGGGCCGACGACATGCCGGCGCATCTGCGCACGGCGCTCACGCAGGTGCAATTGTCGATCCCGGTCGAGCACGGGCGCATGGTGCTCGGCACGTGGCAGGGAATCTACCTGTTCGAGCATCGCCGCGCGGCACACCGGCGCGATATCGTGCTGCATCTGATCGGCGAGTAAGCGGGCGCACGCGGCAGCAAGCGGCACATCGCCGGCGCGCCGGCTCAGGCGAGCAGCTTCTCGACGAGTGCGCCGAGTTCGCGCAGGTGGACGGGCTTCGGCAGGAATGCGTCGAATACCTGCTGGTTCTCGCGCAGCGCGGCCGATTCATACGCGCTGACACCGAGGATCGCCGGATGCCGGCCGTCGTCGTCGGGTACTGCAACCGCGCGAATGCTCCGCGCGACCTCGAAGCCGCTCAAGTCCGGCAACTCGAGATCGAGCACGACGATGTCGTAATGGCTTGCACCGAAGCGTGCGACGCCTTGCTGCCCGGTGCCGCACAGATCGGCGTCGATGCCGAGCGCCGACAGCATCGCGCCGAGCGTTTCGCGTGCGTTGTCGTCGTCGTCGACCACCAGCGCGCGCCGGTCGCGATGCGCGACCGCGTGCGGCAGCGCGGGCGCATCGGCGGCTGCGTTGCCGGCGGTGTCGATGCCGGGCACTTCGGCCGGCAGCGTCACGACGAACTCGCTGCCTTCGCCCACCGTGCTGCGCACGTCCACATGCCCACGCAGCGTCGTGACGATTTCGCGCACGACGGCGAGCCCCATGCCGATTCCGTCCACGTGCAGCCCGACCGCGTCGTTCGCGCGATAGAACGGCTCGAAGATCTTCGACAGGTGCGGCTTCGCGATACCGGCGCCCGTGTCGCGCACGGCGATCTTCAATTGCTGGCCGGCAGGCGCGTCGGCGAGCGTGATGGATACGTCGATCGATCCGCCGAGCGTGTACTTGACCGAGTTCTCGATCAGGTTCGACAGCACCTGGCGCAGCAGCTTGCGATCGGAACGGATCTCGAGGCCGTGTGGCTCGACCTGCTGTGCAACCGCGATCCGCTTGGCCGCGATCTTCTCGCGCAGCGGGTCGAGCACTTCGGCAAGCAGCGACGCCATGCCGACGGTTTCCCGTTCGGCGAGGCGCTTCGTCGAGCGCAGCTTGATGTAGTCGGTCAGGTCCTTGACGAGCGCTTCGAGCGACAACGCGGAATTCTGCAGCCGCCGGATCGTCTTCAGGTTCGCGTCGGACTGCGGGCGTGCGAGCAGGATTTCGACCGATCCGCAGATCGCCTGCAGCGGCGTGCGCAACTCGTGGCTGACCATCCCGAGGAACGCGTTTTTCGCCTCGATCATTTCGAACGCGCGGTCGGACGCCTTGCGTTCGGCGTCGAGCGCCGCGTCCTGCCGTTCGAGCAGGTCGTCACGCGTGCGCATCGTATAGAACAGCAGCAGGAACAGTGCGCACAGGATCACGCCGAGCACGATGCCGAGGATCAGGATCGCGCGCTGCTTTTCCTTCAGCTGATGGAACGTGAAGTCGCGCTGCGCCATCTCGATCGCGCGGAAATAGTTCGCGAGGCCGTTGACCTTCGGCCAGTACGCATTGACTTCGTCGATTACCTGCCGCGCGTTCCTCGGCGAGTCGCGCAGCAACGGCACTTCGCGCTTCAGGCGCGTCATGAATTCGCCGAGCGCGTCGATCTCGTTGCGCGCGCGCGGGATGCGCAGCCAGTATTCGGACACTTCCGATGGCCGCTGCAGAAAGCCGAACGACACCGACAGGCTGTCGAGCTGCATCTGTACGTGATTGAAATCGTCGTCCTCGCGCGTCGCGTAGAGGATCAGTTGCCGGTCGAACCGCGTATAGACGTTCCGGTATTGCGCGGCAGTCCAGAACACGCCTTCGCGCGGCCCTTCGAGCACGCCCTCGTTGACCGAGGTGGCGAGGAGGTCCCACAGCAGGAACGCCCATGCGGCGAACCCCATGATCCACAGCGAGCCGAGGACCAGGATGATTTTTCTATTTTTCCATCGCCGGCGCTTCATTTCACCGTCAGGCCGATGATCTGCCACGCGAACTTGGCTTCGCCGAGCGGCGTCTTCAGTTCGTCGGGATACTGGTCGCGGGGGTACATGATCCACAGCGGGCCGTAGTTGTCGTTGCCGAGCACCTTGCCGTTCATCGTTCGCGCGAGGATCACGCCGTAACGATCGGCGTCGGACACGGGAATCGTGAACGTGTACTCGTCGATGCAGCGGAACTCGATCTGCGTACCGTGCGCGCCGACGGTCTTCAGGATATCGGACAGGCGCGGGCCGGTGAAGGTCGCCTTCGGCGTCCAGCTCGTCGACGTGACGATCGTGTGCTGCGGCAGCGCCATCAGCGCCTGCTCGGAAAACACGTACGCCGTCTTGCCCTGCTGGTTGTGCTTGTCGATTTTGCCGTCGACGGTGAATGTAAACGACGAAGCGGCCCACGTCGCGGCGGCCATGCCGAGCAGGCAGGCCGTCAGCAGGCCCTTGGTCCAGATGGTCGAAATTCGCATGTCTTGCCCTCGGTCGTGTTGTGGTTGATCGTCGCTCTGGTCTCAGTTCGCGGCGGCCGCGGCCGGCAGCGTGATCTTCAGTTCGCGCGCCACTTCGGCGAACAGGATCGGCAGGCGCACCGGCTTTTCCTCGCAGCGCGCGTTGTAGTGCGACACGATGTGCGCGATTTCGTCCTCGCTGGCTTCGCCGGTCGAGATCTTGCCGGTCAGCAGGAAGATCGGCGCGCCACTGTTCTCGCTCGAGCGGATGCCGCGCACGAGTTCGGCGGCCGTCTGGTCGCCGAGCATCCAGTCGAGGATGTAGCCGTCGAAATCCTCGACCTCCAGGGCCTTGCGGAACGTCGCGCCGTCGAAGTACGGGATCGCGTTCACGCCTTTTTCGATGAAATATTCACATACCGTCTCGGCGACATCCTGCGAATCGTCGACCACGGCGATCCGCGCGGCATACACGTTCGGCTGCGTCGAGCGCAACTCGATGACGTCGACCGGATAGGTGCGGCCCTCGCGCGCGTGCTGGCGCTCGGTGATGAGCCATTCGCCTTGCCACTGCAGCGCGACGAAGTCCGTTTCGATCTGGCTGCTGGCCTTGGTCGAGATCGCGGCGCGGCAGCGGAAGCGCCGCGACTCGATCACGAGCGTCGCGTCGATCATCTCGGCGGCGGCCGGCTGCGTGCCCTTGTCGTCGAGCAGGATCGCGGGCGGCACGCCGAAGTGCGTCGCGATGTCCTGCAACTGCGACAGGTTCCACGGGATCAGGCCTTTCATCTTGCGCGTGACGACCGAGAAGCTCAGGCCGAGCACATTCGCGATCGTCGTGTTGTGACTTCGCGGCGGAATACCGTTCCGGTTCAGTAGGTCGCGCACCTTGTTGGCGGTGATGAGATCGACGTTGGCCTGCTCGCTGTTGGACATCTCGATGGGGTCTCCAGGGGTTTTGGCGACGGAAAGCATATCAAAACTGACGCGTCATGCAAACTTTGAAAAAGCGAATGACCTTGACATGCCTTTTTTCTTCATTATTATTGCTCACCACGTCACTATTGTTTGTCGCGTCATGTTTGGAGATCGATGCCGACCCCAGTCGGTACAGCGAAAAGCGACGACACAGAATTAGTGACAGAACGATTCGAAGAGAGAGCCTGAGAGAGCCTTGGAAAGCGTGTCGGCGTTGGCGGATTGTATCCGTTGCGCCGCACGCCGCCGGGTGCGAGCTCGCGGGGGTGGGATAGCTCGAAGAATTGCGGCGCCAATAAAACTTGAGGAAAGTACCAATGTTCCGCCGTTTACTCGCACCGGGGCTGCTGTTGCTTTTGGCCGCGTGCGCGCAGGATCCGTCCATCACCAGCAACACGGTGCGGATCTGCGACGACACAGGGTGTTCCGATCGCCCAAAAGATCAGGTGTCCTATCAAAAAAGGGACGATTCGGCCGACCAGGAGAGCCCGCGCATCGCTGCGCTGAAGCAGACCGCGAAGACCCAGCCGAAGGCCGCCTACGACCTCGGCCTGCGCTATTTCCGCGGCGACGGCGTGCGCCAGGACAGCTACCAGGCACTCAAGTGGATGCGCGAGGCCGCCGAGCGCGGCGACCTGCAGGCGCAGAAGGCGCTCGGCAGTTTCTACCTGTTCGGCCTCGAGGAAATGGGCTCCGATGCGCGCGAAGCGGAGAAGTGGCTGTCGATCGCGGCCGGCCGCGGCGACAAGGAGTCGAAGAAGCTGCTCGACCTTGCACGCAAGGCGAAGAAGGAAGACGAAGAAGACTGGAAGTGGCGCACGCAATGGCGTGACGTCTATTACGGCTACTGGTACTCGGGCTATCCGTACTACGGCGTCTGGCAGCAGACGTACTGGTACTACTGACCGGGCCTGAAGCAACGGGGGCAGCAGCGGGGAGACCACCATCGCGCGCCACGCCGGGGGGCTTATCGAAGTTCGCACGAACACATAAGCCGAACAACGACTCTAATCGATCGACAACGACATGAAGACCAACCTTTCCCATCGTCTCACTCAAGGTGCGCTGGTTGCAGCGCTTTGCGCGTCCGTCGCCGGTTGCGGCGGCATGGTGACGCCCGGCGGCCAGAACGCGGGCGTGACGGGTGCCGCCGCGGGCGGCGCGAGCGCCGGCGCCGATTCGGGGCTGCAGCGCTGCGCGTCGCCGCTCGGCACGATCGCCGTCGACGACGGCCGCAACGCCGACTGGTGGGGCCCGTTCGGCAGCGCGACCAAGATGACGACGATCGACCCGCTGCTGCGCCTGGCCGTCCAGCAGTCGAACTGCTTCGTGATCACGTCGATCGGCAACCAGAAGAGCGACGCGCGCCTGTCGCGCATCACGCAGCTGCAGCGCAACTCGGGCGAATACCGCGCGGGCTCGAAGCAGCAGAAGGGCCAGCGTGTCGCGGCGGACTACTACATGGAACCGCAGATCGTCATCAACGATTCGCCGATCGGCGGCATCGGCAGCATGATCGGCGGGCTGATCGGCAACGGCGCGGTCGCGGCGGTGGCCGGCCACCTGCAGACGAAGGCATCGGTCGTCACGCTGACGCTGTTCGACGTGCGCTCGGCCGTACAGATCGCGGCGTCGGAAGGCAGCTCGACGGCGACCAACTACGGTGCGGCGCTGGGCGGCTTCGGCGGCGGCGTGGGCGGCGCGTTGGCCGGCTTCTCGTCGACGCCGGAAGGCAAGGCGACGGTCGTCGCGTTCATCGACGCATACAACAAGATGGTCGTTGCACTGCGCAGCTACAAGGCGCAGGACGTGAAGGGCGGCCTCGGCCGCGGTGGCCAGCTCCAGGTCAACTGACGTTGCAGGGCCGGCGCGATGCCGCCGGCCGATTTCCGCTTCCTGATTCGTGATTGTCCGTGCGCGCGGCGTGATCCGCGCGTACCGGCTTCGTTCGTCCTTTTTGCATTGAGGTGATCCCGATGAAAGCCGTTGCACTGATCGCATTGACCTGCCTGGCGCTGACCGCTTGCGGCGGCGACGATTCCTCGCCCGCGGCGTCCGGCGGCGGATCCGGCACGACCAACAACGGCGGCACCGGGGGGACGGGTTCCGGCGGCACGGGTTCCGGCGGGACGGGGACGGGCGGCAACGGCGGTTCCGGCGGCTCGGGCGGCAGCACGCTGACGTGGCGCTACGAGGCACAGCCTGTTGCGGCGGACCGGGCGAGCTTCCTGACGCTGGTCAACAACGAAGGCGCGAAAGGCTATCGCTATCTGGGCGACTACTTCTACAACGCCTCCAGCGGCGGTACGCAATCGATCTTCGTGAACGACGGCACCGCGCAAACCTATACGTACCAGTTGCAGGCGGCGCCGGCGGACATGACGTCCTTCGTCAACGCGGCCAACGCGCAAGGGGCGAGCGGCTACCGCTACGAAGGGCCGCTCACGTACGGCGACCTCTACCGCAAGGATGGCGGCTCGTCGGCCACTTACACGTACACGACGACGGGCCTGCCGGCCGATACCAACGCGTTCCTCACGCAGGCGAACGGCCAGGGCCAGTCGGGCTACTGGTTCCTCGGCCCGATGGCCGTGGGGGCGGTGCAGGCGAACGTGTACATGAAGAACACGGCATCGAGCGCGACCTATACGTACGATGCATTGGCGCCGACGTCGACCGTCAGCGACTTCATCGCGCAGGCGAACAGCGAAGGCGCGAAGGGCTATCGCGCGAAGGGGGCGATGGCGTTCGGCACGGCGATTTCGTGGATCTACGTGAAGGACCAGACGCAGTCGCCGACCTTCACGTACCAGTCGGCCGCGATCCAGTCGACCGGCGCGAGCTTCGTCCAGCAGGCGAACACGTTCGGCGCGCAGGGCTCCGCCTATCTGAGCGATATCGCGCTGGGTACCACGCCGCCGATCGCGATGGCGTCGTTCTATTTCAAGCCGACGAACTGCACGGGCTTCCTGTGCACGACGCTCAATCCGCTCACGCAGAACTGAGCGCGCGGCTCCGGGTGCCTCCGGTGCGTCACCGCGTTCGTGATGCATCTCTGCCGCCGGCTTGGCTTGCCGGCGGCATTTCGTTTCAGGCGTGCCCGTGAACCGGCGAAGCGACTTGTTCGACCGGACAGGCGCACGATACGCGATTCCGCCATCAAGTTTCGTTCGAGTTCAAAACAATAATTCAAACAGATAAGACGTGTACTAAAAGTACGGTCCTTGCCTGATTTTCGCAGTGTCGTTTGGCATGATCGGGACATCACTATCCCGAATGTTTCCATCGTGACGGCCGGTCCGGCAGGAAATCTGCCGCATGTTCGTGCTCCGGGCGCCGTCACGCCGAGCCATGCCATACAGCACGCTTCAGTCCATTCGCCGCTACCAGAGCATCTCGATGTTCGGGGGCGGCATCGTCGTCACGATCCTGATCCTGATCGCCTGCGGGCTCGGGATCACGTCGATCGTCTACGGCTATCTGGACGGTGAGCGGCGCAATTTCCTGAACGGTGTCGAGGAAGCGGTCGACGAGGTGCAGGTGGCCGAGACATCGTTCAGGAATGGCGTCACGAATACGCAATTGATCTGGCGCGAGATCGACCCGGCACCGGCCGACGTCGTGAATACGTTCTTCGCCAACGGCCAGCAGCTCGCGATCACGCCGTATCCGTCGCTCGTGGTCGGTGTGCCGGGGCAAACCGCACGGCGCGACGAGGTCGCGCGCTATCTCGCGCTGTCGTTCATGCTGTCGCGCATCGGCGCGGCGAGTTCGATCAATCGCGGGCGTACGCTCGAGGGCTATCACTACAGCACGCGCACGGGGATGTTCGGCTTCGTGCCGCACCTGTCGCGCGACAATCCGGCGCTTGCGTCGGCCGACGCGCGCGCGCATGTGCTTGACGCGCTGCGCGTCGATTTCGACGGCCCGCCGCCGGCCGCGACCAACGGGCGGCCGAACGTCCGCTGGCTGCCGCCCTACGCGAATCCCGTCACCGGACAGGCGCGCATCCGCGTCGCCGCCGAGGCGCGCGCCGGCGGCCAGCCGTTCGCGGTGCTGGTCACCGAATACGCACCGGAGTACCTGCTGTCATGGCTGTCCGGGCGTGCGCGGGCCGGCACGTTCTTCGTCACGTCGGCGGACAACCGGCTGATCGCGATCGATCCCGACGTCGAGCGCACGAATGCGCTGACCGAGCGCTTGCTGAGTCTCGACATCGCGCACGATGACCACGCGTCCGGCGAGCCGCTCTTTCGCGATGGGGCGATCGTGTTCGGCAGCAAGCTCGCGGCAACCGGCTGGACGATCGCCTATGTGCTGTCGTGGGCCGACGTCATGGCCGGCATCGGCGCGCAGGCCGGCGCGCTCGCAGCGGCGACGCTCGTCGCGATCGTCGTGATGTGGCTGCTGCTCGTGCGCTTCCACCGGCGCGTGCTCGTGCCGGTCTATGCGCGCTCGGCCCGTGTGTTCGACAGCGAGGCGCTGTGCCGCAGCGTGATCGCGATGGCGCCGGTCGGCATCGGTCTCGTGTCGCTGTCCGACCGGCGCGTGATGCTCGCGAGCGACGCGCTGACGCAGATGCTCGTGCCGCACGGCGGCGATCACCATGCGCTGTCCGCACAGGTGCTCGAGAAGTACGACGCGTTCGTTGCGAACGGCGGTGTCGGCCGGACGATGACGACCGAGTTCGTGCTCGATGCACACCGCGATGCGCCGCTGCGTCTGGAGGTCATCGCGCGCAGCGCGCGTTACCAGGGCGAAGACGTGCTGATCGCGGCGTTCGCCGACACGAGCGCGCAGCGCCGGCTTGTGCATCAGCTCGAGGAGGCGGTGCGCGCGGCCGATTCGGCGAATGCGGCCAAGTCGTCGTTTCTCGCCGCGATGAGCCACGAGATCCGCACGCCGCTGAACGTGATCCTCGGCAATCTCGAGCTGCTCGAACGCACGGCGCTCGATGCGTCGCAGCAGAGCCGCGTGCAGACGCTGCGCGCATCGGCCGAAGGTCTGCTCGCGATCGTCAGCGACATTCTCGATTTCTCGAAGATCGAAGCCGGTGCGATGTCGGTCGAGTCGATCGAGTTCGACGTGATCGCCGTGATCGAGCGCGAGCTCGCGGCATTCGCGCCCGTCGCCAAGGCGAAAGGCCTCCCGCTATTCGCCGATATCGATGCAAGCGCCGGACAGCGGATGCGCGGCGATCCGACGCGGCTTGCGCAGGTGGTCGGCAACCTGTTGAGCAACGCAATCAAGTTCACGAGCGAAGGGCGCATCGTCGCGCGCGTGGCGGTCGGGCGCAATGCGCGCGGCGCACTCGAGCTCGCGATCGGCATCGAGGATACGGGCATCGGGATCGACGTCGCGCAGCAGGCCAGGCTGTTCAAGCCGTTCTCGCAGGTCGACGCTTCGATCACGCGGCGCTACGGCGGCACGGGGCTCGGGCTCGCGCTCTGCGACCGGCTGGTCGAGGCGATGGGCGGGACGATTTCGGTCGATAGTGCGCCGCGCGTCGGCAGCCTGTTCACCGTACGCTTGCCGCTGCGCATGGGGAGTGCGCCGAAATTGCCGGTCGGTGCGCGTGCGGGCGCCGGCAGGACGCTGATCGTCGTGTCGCCGGAGGACGCGTGGCGTGCGTTCGCATTTCCCCATCTGCGCGCATGGGGTTTCGACGTCGCGATGCATCCAAGCCCGATCGGGATTGCCGCCGGGTGCCTCGCGCGTGCGCACGCGATCGTGCTCTTCGGCGACTCCGATCAATGGCGGCGCGAGGAACTCGACAGCCTCGGCGGCGGTACGCCGGTCGTGCTGGCTACGCCGGATGGCCCGCTGCAGCCGGACGTCGCGGGCTGCACGATTCGCGTGTCGAGCTACTCGCTGAACGGGCTGCGCACGGCGATCGAGCAGGCGCGCGTCGCTGTCGTCGTGCCGCGGCGCCCGACGGCCGGTGAAGCCGATGACGTTCGACCCGGAGCGGTTTCCGGTACGCGTGTGCCGCGTGTGCTGGTCGCCGACGATGCCTCCGTCAACGGCTCGATTTTCCGCGAGCAGCTGGATGTGCTCGGCTGCGTGGTCCGATGCGTATCGTCGGGCAGCGCCGCGCTCGACACGCTCGTGACCGGCGAGTGGGACGGGCTGCTGCTCGGTGCCGACCTGCCCGATATGTCGGCCCTTGAACTGGCGGAAGCGGTCCATGCGCGCGCGTTGCCGTGCGACATGATCGTCGTGGCATCGCATCTCGCGCCCGACGACGCCCGGCGTTATGCGGCGTCGAACGTCGAATGCGTGCTGACCAAGCCAGTGACGCTGGCGGACCTGCGCCGGGGTGTCGCGCGCCTCGCGCGGCGGCGCGGAATCGCGTTTCCCGCGGGTGCGGCGGACGAGCGGCCGACGTCGAGGGCGATGGCGGCCGCGGCCGCGGCGGTGCACGGGCCGGGACGATAAAAGAAAAGCGACGGCACGACGACGTAGAGCGTCCGTGTCAGAACGGGGAAGGCAGACACGCCGCATCGCTCCGGTGCCGCGTGATTTCGACTGAAGAAGGAAGGGTAAGGCCGTGCGCTATATGGGAAAGGTGTTCGGGCTGCTGCTTGGATTCGCGACGTTGCCAGAGAAATCCAGACGGGATTTCCTGACGAAGCTGAACGAATTCATGATGATGTCGCCATCGCAGAAGCGGCGGGCCATCACCGAGTGGCAGCACGCCGCGGATGACGGGTCGGGCGAGCCGGAAAAATCCGTGGTCAAGCGTTAGGCAGCGGCTTTCGCCGCTCCGCGGGACCGGATGGATCGACGGCGTCGGGGGCGCTGCCGATCGGATGCGCGTGGGCGGCGAACCGCTGATGGTTCGTGCCGCAACGCCGTGTCGGGCGCAGGTCGCCACGCCTGGTTGCATCGCCGAGACGCAGAACCCGTCTATTATCTTAAAATTACGCTGCGCACCGCCCGGTTCGCTGAACGCTGCAACGCGATCGTGTTGCGTGATCGATTCGAATCCTGGCGCGGTTGCCAACATGGCACGTCGGGCCGCGTGTATCGGGAGAAGAATAGAGATGGATGAATTTTTTGTGCGGGTGATGGTGGCGGACGATCATCCTTCGTCCGCACTCGGGATGTCGCAGGCGCTCGCGGGCAGCAGCACGATCAAGTTGATCGGCACCGTCTCGAGTTCGACCGACCTCGTGGCGGTGCTCGACGAGCAGCAGAGCGATGTGCTCGTCGTCGACTATGTCATGCCCGGCGGCAAGTATGGCGACGGTCTTTCACTGCTGTCGTTTCTCCAGCGGCGCTATCCGGCGCTTCGTCTCGTGACGATCACGATGATCGACAATCCGAGCGTGCTGCTCGCGATCCAGAAGCAGGGTGTCGGGTGCATCCTGAGCAAGTCCGATGCGATTTCGCACCTGGTCGGCGCGGTTCATGCGGCGTTCGTTGGCGCGAATTATCTGTCTCCATTCGTCAAGAAGCTGCTGGAGGACTGCCGGCCGTCGGCAGGTACCCGTACGCTGACTGCCCGCGAGATCGAGGTCGTGCGGCTTTACGGAGCCGGCCTGACGGTCGGCGAGATCGCCGTCCAGCTTCATCGCAGCAAACAGACGATCAGTTCGCAGAAATCGAGCGCGATGAAGAAGCTCGGCATCGTGCGCGATGCAGATCTGATCCGCTACGCGAGCGAGGGCCAACTGCCCGAGTTGCCCGAGGCCTGAAATCGGTGAGTCGCACGACGCATGAGGTCGTGCCGGCGCCGGCGCGATTTCGACGATAGCTATGCCAACCAAACTGAAAACGCTGATCGCGCACGCCACTGCCGCGGGTCGCAAGCCGTTCGAGCCCGGCCGCGTTCGACGGCAGCAGCAATGGCTGCTGTACGGGAGCGGCGTGGCGATCACCGTGTTCGTGCTCGTCTGTGCGGCACTCGTCGCGCGCCTCGACGTAGAGGAATCGGTTGCGCAATACCGTTCGGAATTCCTGGTGCGCAAGGCCGATATGCTGGCGGAAATGGAGGTGATCAAAGCGCTCCAGAATCGTTATACCGAGAACCTGGAACTGATGGTGAAGCATCAGCCGGCCGTGCCCTCGGATGCACTGAAGCGCTTCGACGACGGTCATGGCAGGCTGGACATACTGGGTCGGACGGGGCGCGTGGCGGTCGCGGCTTTCGCGGTCGCTCCGTCCGAGCGGTCGGCGGGCGACTACCCGCCGTTTCTCGGCGGGTTTCTTCAGCAAGTCGAGGTGACGGGGAAGATGCCGCCGCGGCAACCCGGCGACCCCGGGATGGCCGGATATCTGCTCGATCCGCACGGGACATTCGTCATCGTGACCGGATATCCGTTGGTCAAGCAGTCGCGCGCGCTGCCCGCCGGTTTCGACGTGAAGGCGCTGATCCGGCAATTGCAGCCGCAGGCCGATCGGTATCCGGCATCCAAGACGTCCGATAATCGCGCGGTTTTGCTCGAGAAACGCTACGATCCGCTCGCCGGGCGGTCCGTGCTGCGCTCCGTGCAAGCGATCCGGGACGAACACGGCACGCTGGTCGCGTGGTTGATCGTCGTCAGCCGACCGGAGATCGACGCCATCCTCGCACCGACCTCGGCCGGCGTGGAGTACGCACTGGTCGACTTGCACGCGAATGTGCTGAGCGGCCGCCAGTCGGACGCCGCGATGATTGCCCGCGCGGTCGACTATGCGCAGGCTGCAGGCGACGCGCGCGCGGTCGCACATCGGGCCGGCACGAGCATCGTGATCGGCGACCGGATGCCGGGGTTCGACGAAGTGCTCACGGCGACGATCACGTGGCGCACCCTGCTTGACGACGTGGCGGTGCGGTTGGGCATCGCGGCCGGTCTCGCGTTGCTCGCCATCGGCACGGTGTGGTGCGCGATCGTCGTATTCGACCGGCGCGCGCTACGCCCCGCCAACCGCCGCGCCATCCGGCTGATCGAAAGCGAGGCGCTGAACCGCGCGCTGATTCGCACCGCGCCGGCCGGGCTCATGCTGCTGTCGCTGGCCAACGGCGAAACCATGGTGCGCAACGAGGCCGCCCAGGCCTATGGCGACACGTCGCTCGGCAAGCGCATCTGGCAGGCTTGCCACGGCAGTCTCGCGGGTGGGATGGCGCAGCGCGTCGTTACGCACGAGTTGCCGGTCGAGCGCGACGACGGCGGCACGACCTATCTCGCCGCGCATATCGTCCGCACCCGCTATCGCGGCGTCGACGTGCTGCTCTGTACGCTCACCGACATCACTGTGCGCAAGCAGATGGAGCACAAGCTGCGCGAGGCGCGCGAAGCCGCCGACGATGCGAACAAGGCGAAATCGACGTTCCTCGCGACGATGAGCCACGAGATCCGCACACCGCTGAACGCGATCGTCGGCAATCTCGAACTGATGGCGCGGGCGGCATTGCCATCGGCCGAACAGCGCCGGCTGCAGACGGTCATGTCGTCGTCGGATGCGCTGCTGCGCGTGATCAACGACGTTCTCGATCTGTCGAAGGTGGAATCCAACCAGATGGTGCTGGAGGCCGTGCCGTTCGACCTGCGTGCGGTGCTGCGCGACGTCGCGGCGATCTTCCGCCCGCTCGCCGACGCGAAGCAGCTCGTACTCGAATGCCGGATCGCCCCCGAACTCGCCGACGGTTACGTCGGCGACCCGACCCGCCTGCGCCAGATCGTGTCGAATCTCGTGAGCAACGCGATCAAGTTTACCGAGCACGGCAGCGTGACGATCGAAGCGCGGCAACCCGTTGCCGAAGATCATGTGCGTCGCGTCGAGATCGCGGTGCGCGATACCGGTATCGGCATCGCGCCGGAGAGTCTGCCGATGCTGTTCGACGTGTACGTCCAGACCGATGCGTCGATCTACCGGCGCTTTGGCGGCACGGGGCTCGGGCTGCCGCTGTGCCGGCGCCTCGCGCGATTGATGCACGGCGACCTGACGGTCGAGAGCCGGCCGGGCGTGGGCACGACGCTGGTGGCATCGCTGCCGATGCCCGATGCGCCGTCCGCGTGGCGGGCCGCGCTCGACGGGCCGGAGCCCGGGATCCCGGCCCCGCCGGCCTGCGATGCCGGCGGTACGCCGCTGCGCGTGCTCGTGGCCGAGGATCATCCGGCGAGCCGTGCGTTGCTGCGCGATCAGCTCGAGGCGCTGCATTGCAGCGCGACGCTCGTCGCGAACGGAATCGAAGCGATGCGCGCATTCTTTGCGCAACCGTTCGACGTCGTGCTGACCGATCTCGGCATGCCGGAACTCGATGGTTTCGCGCTCGCGAATTTCCTGCGCGAGCAGGGCGCGAAAGTGCCGGTGATCGCGATGACCGCACATGCGACCGACGAGGACCGGCGCCGCTGTGCGCAGGCGGGGACGGTGGAGATCGTGCTCAAGCCGTTGTCGATCGATGCGCTCGAGGCGGTACTGCGCCGGCATGGGGGGCGTGGCACCGTAGCGGGGGCGGCCATGCGGGAGAATGTGCCTGCCGTCACCGACGAAATCAGGCGGACCCTGCGCGAGGCAACGCTGAGCTCGCTCGACGCGCTCGATGCGGCGCTGTCGGGCGGCGACGCGGATGCGATGGTGGCTGAACTGCACTCGATGCGCGGCGGTTTCGCGATGGCCGACAATCCGCGGGCACGGGATGCCTGCGCAGCCATGGAGCATGTGTTGCACGAAGGCGGGGCCGAAGCGTTGAGGGCACGCTGGCCTGCTTTCCGGAACGCGATTGCCCGCGAACTGGAACACTGAACCCGCGTGTGCGTCGATGCGGCTGGCACGCGCGCCGCACGTGCCAGCCGTGGCCCTTCAGTTTCGGCCCCCGCTCTTGAAACGGGTGGGGGCCATCATGCCGGACCCTGCGGGTTCAACGCATCATTACCAGCTGGCGGGACCGTAGCGCCACTTTCCGTCGATCTTGCCGAAACTCATGCCGACCGTGGCGTACGGCTGGTCCGGGCCGCTGGCCGAGCTGGTTTCGATGTGGCCGCGGTCCGTATTCAGCCCGACGAGGCGACCCCAGAAAAACGGACCGTAGGTCGGTGTCACAAGGTTCAGGCGGCTGCTCGACGTCGAGGCCCGGATCGTACCGGCGTTTTCACCGACGAGGCCGCCCAGGTTCGAACGGTCGCCGGCAATCGTGCCGGTGGACGATGCATCGTCGATGAGGGCGCCTTTGTCGTTCAGGCCTGCCAGACCGCCGACGCTCGAGCCGTCCGCCGCCGCGCTGCCCGACGCCCGCGCGTGGCGAACGATCGCGTCGTTGCCGCGGTTCGTGCCGACCAGTCCGCCGACCCGGCTGCCGTTGCCGGCCGTCACGTCGACCGCGGCTTGCACGGTGTCCAGCACCCCCGAGTTCTGCCCGACGAGCCCGCCGACATCGCTCGCGTCGCGTGCGTTGACCCTGCCTGCGGCGCGCGCGTTCGACACGGTGCCGTCGTTCGTGCCGACGAGCCCGCCAGCATGGCTGTTGCGACCGGCCGTCACCGTGGCCGTTGCATGCGCGTTGCGGATCGTGCCGCGGTTCGTGCCGGCCAGGCCGCCTACATGGCCGCTCGCGAGGTCGGTCACGTCGCCGGTCGAGCGCACGTCGTCCAGCGTGCCGCGCGCGTTTTCACCGACCAGACCGCCGATTGCCACCGCACCGGCGGCCGTGACCGAGCCGGATGCGGACGCGTTGGCAATCGTGCCGCCGTCGCGGTTCTTCCCGACGAAGCCGCCGACATACCCGCCTTTGCCGGCCGTGACCGTGGCGGAGGTCGACGCGTCGCGAATCGTGCCGTAGTTGATTCCGACGAGGCCACCGGTGCTCGTGTCGTCGCGGCCGGACACGCGCCCGCCGCTCGACGCTCGAACGATCAGGCCGCCGTTGGTCCCGACGAGTCCGCCGACGCTCTGCACCTCGCGGTTGAACTGCGGGTCGAACGGACTGCCGGGGCGGCCGGACAGCGTGACGTCGGCGAAGGCTTCGCTGTCGGCGATCGTGCCGGCGTTGGCGCCGACCAGGCCACCTACGGAGACGGTGTTGTTGCTGCCCGATACGCGCCCGGCGAAGCTCGCGCGGTCGATCGTGCCGAGGTTACGGCCGACGAGGCCGCCCATCTGGACCGCGTCCCTGCCGTTGTACGAGACGCTCATGTTCTTCGCGGTGACGTTGGTGATGCGTCCGCCCAGGTTGTCGCCGACGAGCCCGCCGACGAATGCGGCGCGGCCGGCCGAGGTACCGTCGACGACGAGCGAATCGAGCGTCAGGTTCGCCAAGTGGCCGCTGCTCTGCCCGAACAGGCCGATGTTCGGGCCGGTGTTGGTGATCGACAGCCTGCTGATCGTGTTGCCGAGGCCGTCGAACACGCCGTGGAACGCACGATCGCCGCCGATGCTGCGCAAGCGCGCGTTTGCGCCGTCGATCGTGTTGCCGATCACGTAGCGGCCGCCGAGGTTCGTATCGACGTTGCGCAGGTCGGCGAGCGTGTGCAGCACGGTGTAGTCTTCGCCGTTCGAGCGGAACGATGCGTGGTCGCCGGACAGCGTCACGACGGCCTTGTTGTTCAGCGTGTGGCCGTTCTTCGAGTTGAGTTCGAGATGTGCGTTGCGGCCGGTGAGCTTGACCGCAGCGTCGATACGGATCTTGTCGGCAGCGTTGACGTTCAGGCCGGCGTTCGTGCCGGTGGACGACAACGTTTGCTTCAGGTCGACGTTGCCGTTTTGCGAAGTCAGCGTGAGCGTGCGATCGCTGTTCCAGGCGACGGGGCCGGCGACGGAAAGATCGCCGCGGATGTTGGTGAGCGCGACGTTGGTGGTGCCGAGGTTGTGCGACAGCGTGTCGGCATCGATCGACGCGTCGACCGGATAGAGGCTGTCGGCGGTGTTGTTTGCGACGCCGGCGTTGGCGGCCTCGATGGTCCAGGTGCCGGCGGTGTCGCCCGCACGTGTGTCGACCGTGGTGCCGCGTGCGACACGAACCTGCTCGCCGCGCGTGACGATCGAGCCGGCCGGTGCGCCGGCTTCGGCCGCGCTCGTGTCGAGCGTGCCGGCGACCTTGACGGTGCCGCCGTCGAGCGTGATCTTGCCGGCGCGGCTGGCGAGGCCCTTTGCCTCGATGGTGCCGGTGTTGTTGACGACGGCGTTCAGCAGGTTGCCCGCTGCGCGCGCGGTCATCAGCACTTCGCCGCCGTCGGCCTTGAGCAGGCCGCCGTTGGAGGCCTGCGCATCGACCGCGCCGCCTTCGACCTGCAGGCTGAGGAGATCGTTGCCGTCGAAGTTGACCTTGAACGTGTTGCCGGCGCCGAGCGCGATGCGGCCCATCTTCGCCTGGATCACGCCGTTGTTGGATACGCGTGCGCCGAGCAGCGCGACGCTGCCGCCGTCGGCGGCAGCGATGTGGCCGTCGTTGACGATCGACGCGGTGGAGTTGCCGGAGAAGCGATAGTTGCCGGCGAGGAAGTCGGCGTCGGCGATGTTCTGGGTGGACGCAACGAGGCCGCCGACGTTGATCTGCGCGCCGGAGCCGAACAGCACGCCGTTCGGGTTGACGAGGAAGACCTTGCCGTTGGCGTCGAGCTGGCCGTGAATCTGGCTGCCGTTGTTGCCGACCACGCGGTTCAGCGCGATCGACTGCTTGCCGGGCTGGAGGAACGACACGCGCTCGTTGCCGGCGATGCTGAAGTCGTTCCAGTTGGTGATGAGCTTGTCGGTGTGCTGGTTGATGGACATCGACCTGCCGTCGTTCTCGCGAACGATGTCGGCCTTGCCGGCGGTGATGTTCTCGCCGGTGGGCAGCGCGAAGGCGGGCAGCGAGGTGAAGCCGAGCAGCGAGAGGGCGGCGGC
>NZ_NBYX01000011.1 GCF_002099195.1 Burkholderia puraquae
TTGAGGTCTGGAACCGCGACGCCGGCATTGCGTGCCGCCTGGTCGATGGTTGCCTTCCATGCCTGCACAGTTCGCGTCGTGCCAACCTTCGGCGAAAACGCTTGCGAGTTGCCCGTTGCGGCTTTGCCGATCCATGCCAGCGGTTCGCGTTCCGTATTGAAGTTCGGGCCGGCGAGGAACAGCACGACGAGGTTCTCGTTGATCTGCGCATCCGTGGGCGGGAAGCTTGGCGCGTCCCAGTTGATCGCCCATACGGTCTTGTCGGGATTCGCCTGCAAGTAGTCCAGTGCCTTGTTCAGCGATGTAAAGCCCGCGTTCGCGCCGCCTTGGGTGATTTGCACATCAGGGGGCGTGTCGCGGCTCCAAAGCGTCTTGGGTGACGGCGGGCCGATTTCGAAGCATTCGACAAACTCATTGGTCAAGTACGTCTTCGCTTCGATCGGATCAAGCCTTGGGGGTAACGCAAACTCGATATGCATTCCGGCAAGCTCGCGCCAATCTTTGGAATTCTCGGATTTCACCGTGTAGAAATAGCTCGTGTTAGCGAAGTAGCGCGAACGCATCAACACGAGAAATTTCTTTACGTACTTGTGATAGAAGCCATTGAATGTTTCCTCGCCTCTGTTGCCGTATGCGATACCTGCTACCGATTGCAAGATGGCAAACGACTTCGGATCGGTGCGAACCATATCGTCATTCTTGTTTGGAACGACAAGCCCTTGCGTCCACAACAATTGCCATTCGGTGGGGTAGTCCATACGTTGCAATGGATTCAACCACATCAGGCCGACAACCTGCGCGACGAACGGCTTCGGCTGCGCATCGAATACTGATGCTGCCTTCCCCGCAGGCTCCCGGACGGAGGCAGCGTATGCCGGACGCATGATGGCCGTGGTGAACAGAAACACAGCGAGCGCAGTCAGGCCAGGTACAACAAAGAATCGTTTCATCCAATCTCCGATTTCCAAATGGGCCGGGTCGGGTTGTTCTGCGTATGCCATCAGCGACGCCATGAGCACGGTGGCGATGAGCCATGCCGAAAAGGCGGCGGCGACACGTCGCGGCCAGGTAGCGATCAGTGCCTTCATGCGAAACCCCCGACCTTCAGATAGAACCCGCCTTCACGTTCGTCCGTTATTGCCTCGGGAATCTTTCCTTCACTATTCGTGGCATGCACCCATTCGTGCATCGACATTCGAGCAAGCGTTCCGTATTCGAAGTAATTGACGTACTTCTTGTTCAGACTGGATTCGGGAATGCCGTTCCCCATCCGCCAATCAGCCTCAATGCGCAAGTCATAGAGTTGATCGGGAGTCAGATAGCACCGACCCACCGCAACGTCATACGCAAGTGCCTTCTCGGCATGTTCCGGATTGGTCATCGTCGTCGAGTGATTGGTCGGGCTGTTGATCGCCCCACGATCGAGCCAGTCGACGATCTGCTTGTCGCGCCACTCCTTGTAGCCGTCCGGCATCGCGCTTTTGCCGTCCTCGCCGATCACGTGCCCGTCGCGATCGAGCCATTCGGTGTTCAGCGTTCGACGTGCCTCCATACGCATCAACGCGCGATCCTCGTAGCGCTGTCCGGCTTCAGTTTCTGCCGTACCTTGCGCGACGCTATCCTGGCTCTTCGGCTGGTACCGGTCGTACGGATCATCGCTCTGCTTGTCCGCATCGGCCTTGTTCGCGTCACGCCATGCAGCCGGCGGATCGTTGCCTTCGTTGAAGTCGCTTGTCGCGTCGCCGTCGCTTGTTTCGATGGGCTTGCCGAATCGCAACGCCTTCGGCGGGAAGGGCTCGTCAAGTGCCGGAGCATCCGCCACCATCGTCCAGCCCTCGGGCGGATCGGCGTTCACGCGGAGCATGTTCAACGCAGAACTGATCCCGGTCACGACGAACATGAGCGGTGCGGTTACGAGCGTCGCCGCCATCCCGAAAACGGATTCATTCCCTTTGAGCGCGCCGACGAGATTGAATTTGGCCAGCGGCGATGGTGGATACCAGAATCCCGGCGTCTTTCCTTTTTGTACATGCCGCCAGTCATCTTCCCGATACCGGTAGGGCTTCTGCACGCCGACCGGGAAACCGGATGCAAACACGCGCTGCGTCAGGATGCCGGCCGCACCGATATCGGCGAGTTCGTGCTTGCCGATCCCGCGCCAGCCGATCCCTTGAACCGTCACCGCCGAGATCACCTGGTCGTGCGGACAGCAGTACGCCGTGACGCGGCCATACGTCGAATCATTCAGACCGTGCCGCACGCGATCCTCTTGTGCCGTATAAGACCGGTTGCTCGTTGGCGATACCCGCTCGTTTGCCATGTCATCGTCGATCTGGGCAGCAGGCAGTTCGCATGCCTTGCGAGCACCGATGATCGAGAGAAAGTTGCCGAACGTCTTCGTGCGCGCGGCGTAGGTCTGCCGTCCGCGCTGGCCGTGGGCGTCTTTCGTTGCGCGTTGCGACCACGTATCCATGAACGTGTCGGATTTGTTCGGGCCGTCTGCATGCGCGAAACTGTACGGAGCATTCGCCAGCACGTAGGCGTCTGCGACGCAGTGTCCGACGCGTCCCCATGGGTCTTCCACATCGGTGAATGCATCGCCGAAGAACGCCGCCGTGAGGCCGACGATGTTGCCTTGGCTATGACACACGACGGTAATCGGTACATCGGCCTGCATGCGCCGGATCGACTCGATCAGCTTGGCAAGGCGCAACGCCGCGAGTACGCCATACGCGCGTGGCGGCGAGCGATACAGTGGCCGATTGGTTGGATTGATGCCTTGCACCGTCATCCACCCCGCGGTTCGATCATCCAGGCCGCCGTGCCAAAGATCGGGCAGGCTTGCACAACCGTTCGTGAACGGTCCGCCGCCCCAATAGTCCTTTTCGTTCAGAAAGATCTTGTCGCCGTACTCTTTCAGTTCGGCTGCCGTCGCCCGATAGCCCCACCGGAAATGAATGACGGGCGAAAACGACGGATCGGGCTTGATGTAGTCGCCCGCCCAGAGCTTTGGATTCAGAAATCCTTCCGGCGTCACGTTTTCCGTGTACTTCGCGGGCACCAACTGCCCGGCGTCGATGCCGTGATACATCAACTGATCGTCCAGGCGGCCGAGCCGGCGATTCAGGCCTTTGCACAGTCCTTCCTCCGTCGCGTCGAACCATTCGCCTTCGGAGTTCACGCCATGTACGAAGATCACGATACCGGGCAACGGCATCTGCTTGATGCAGACAAGCGACGTGTTCTTCGTGAACATCGTCACCCCGTCGCCCCGACCGACGATGATCTGCGGCGAGTTC
This sequence comes from Burkholderia puraquae, assembly GCF_002099195.1. Classification (GTDB taxonomy): domain Bacteria; phylum Pseudomonadota; class Gammaproteobacteria; order Burkholderiales; family Burkholderiaceae; genus Burkholderia; species Burkholderia puraquae. Next base: position 3,300 of record NZ_NBYX01000011.1, read on the forward strand.
GGGCGCGGCACTGCCGCGTCCGGCACATCGCTTTTTGCGGCGCGTTCGCCGGTGGGCGCGTCCGCTACCGGTCGCGGATCGACAAATGAATCGGCCATCCAGACTCCTGCGCGTGCCTTAAACATTCTTCTTGATGAACTGAACCGCCAGCTTTTCGAACCGGTCGGCATCGACCGCCGGCAGTTCGCCGGCGGCGTCGGTCGTCAAGTTCGACAGCGTCCCGGACGCCACCCGAATGTCGCGCACGATCGCATTGATTGCTCGTCTGCCGCCCCGGTCGGTCGTCAGCCGGGCCGGCACCGGCAAACCGAGAAACAGCGCAGGCGATAGAGGATCTCGGGTGGACACGCAGGTCGGTTGCCCGTCGATCCCCGATATCAACCCGTCGCGAATATCGGCGTGATGGCGCGCCAGAAGATGGCCGGCTGCACGTTGCGCCAGCCCGAAATAGAGATCGACAGGCCGCTTGTTGCTGCCAATCAGACCGGACGCAAAATTTCGAAATGTACTTTCTATCGACATCACCGCAATCCCGCTATTTTCGTTCTCAATTCGGACTGGTTCGAATTGGGGTTTCAGGTAAATAAAAATAAGGCGCTGGAAAATTCGCGGTGAAGAATATCAAACTTATTTGCCGTGATAAACGGTTTGATATTTAGAGATAATTTTTTGATTCAGAGGAGACTGTATTTGACATTCTCTATGTGGGGCGGGGGATTTCGGTTGAGTAGTAAGAGTAGATGCTTTGAATAAGAATTCAATGGCGTATCGATTTTGAATAACTTGTTTTTAGTCGAATTAAATTGAATGAAAAATATAACGAATGAGATTCATCCCATGTCTGGACGAACTGCTGCGCACGGCGATGTTGGAAAGGGATGTGAACAGGATTGCGCGGGTGCTCGTCCGGTGCATGTGGGTTTGCCCCTGTTTTATTCGCCTCCCGCTATCCGGCGGGCGGTTTCTTCTTGCATGGTTCCGACGGGTTTGACTGATCGTGTGCATGCATGACGTGAATGGCGCGTTGCGTGGATGCCTCGATGTCCATGAGGGAATTCCCCGTGAGGCATGAGCGAGCGCCGCTCCGGGGCCGTGCTCGTTCGCTTCGCGCTTTCCCGCCGCCCCTTCCCGGCACCGCCCCCGATTATTTGCGTTTCGCGAATGGCGCGTTCGCCGGTTGTTCCATACCCGACAGGCGACGTTCCACCTATCGTGGTGACGCCGGCCGATTGAACTCAACGCGTCGAACCCGAACGGCGGCCGGCACTTCGTCGCGATTCGCGTCGCACACAAAAAACATCGGACCTGGCTCATGCGCAGGCGCTCCGGCGCGCGCAGGCGAACCTGTGTCCACGGAGACGGACATGAAAGCAAACGAGTGGGATACCTCATACGAGTGGAAGGCGGTCGCGCTGCTGGCGCTCGGCTTCGGGCTGGTCGGCCTCGACCGCTGGCTGATCGCGCCGCTGTTCCCTTCGATCATGAAGGACCTCAACCTGAACGCGCAGGACGTCGGCAACTGCATCGGCGTGCTCGGCCTGTCGTGGGGCATCTTCGCGGCGCTGATGGGCGGCATCTCCGACAAGATCGGCCGCCGGAAGGTGCTGATTCCGGCCATCATCGCGTTCTCGCTGCTGTCGGGCTTCTCGGGGCTCGCGGGCGGCCTGCTCGGCTTGATGGCGATTCGCGGCCTGATGGGCGTCGCCGAAGGCTCGTTCTGCCCGACGAGCTTTGCCGCGACGGCCGACGCATCGCATCCGCGGCGGCGCGGCCTGAACCTCGGCCTGCAGCAAAGCGGCTTCGCGCTGTTCGGGCTCGCGCTGTCGCCGATCATTGCCACGCAGTTGCTCGGGTTCGTGTCGTGGCGCTGGGTCTTCGCGCTCGTGGCCGTTCCCGGCCTGATCCTCGGCGCGATCATGTTCTTCGTCATCCGTGAGCCGAAGGTCACGAAAGCCGCCGCGTCGGAGCATGCGCCGGCGTCGCTCGGCCACGTGCTCAAGAGCCGCAACATCCTCGTGGCGATGGCCGCCCTGTGCTGCGCGATGACGGGCGTATTCGTGCTCGGCGCGCTGCTGCCGCTGTACCTGACCGATTACCTGGCGCTCGGCACGCAGAAGATGGGCCTCGTCGTGTCGGCGATCGGCTTCGGCGGTTTTCTCGGGCAATTCGGGTTGCCGGGCCTGTCCGACCTGGTCGGCCGCCGGATCGCGAGCATCGTCGGCTTCGCGGGGACGGCCGTGATGCTCTACATCTTCCGTGGCCTCGGCCCGCAGCCGCTCGTGCTGTTCGGGGTCCTGTTCGTCGCATCGTTCTTCACGCTCGGCCTGGTGTCGCTGCTGTCCGGCCCGGTGGCGACCGAGGCCGCGCCCATCGGGCTCGTGTCGACGTCGATCGGCGTGGTGGTCGGCGTCGGCGAGATCTTCGGCGGCGGCATCGCGCCGGCGATGGGCGGCTACGTCGCCGCACACTTTGGCATCCAGAACATTCTGTGGCTGCCGATGGGCGCGGTCATGCTGGGCATCGTGGTCAGCCTGCTGCTGAAGGAAACCGCGCCGGCCGTGCTGCAGCGCCGCGTAGCCGTGCAACCGGAACTGGCGGCCGGCGAACAGCCGCGCTAAGCCTTGCGCGGGCAGGGCGGTGCATGCGGGGGCCGGCGTCGACGGCGATTGACACCGATTGGGTGACACAGTGACGCTTCCCGCATGACACAGCCCGTTATCAGCACGGGTAGACTGCCGGTTTCGCTGTCGAAAAAGGGCGCGGCATGGACCGGTTTCTGAGCATCGAGGCATTCGTCAGGGTGGCGGAGGCGAGCAGCTTCGCCGAGGCGGCGCGGCAGCTCGGCGTGACCAGCTCCGTCGTGACGAACCGCATCCAGCAGCTCGAGAAGTTCGTCAACGCGCCGCTGTTCCATCGCAGCACGCGCCACGTGCGCCTGTCGGAAGTGGGCGAGGCGTTCTATCGCGAGTGCGCGGAGGTGGTGGGGCGCGTCAACGAGTTGACGGACCAGATGCGCGAGCTTCGCGCGACGCCGACCGGGCGGCTGCGCATCCAGATGCTGCCCGGCTTTGCGCTCGATCACTTCGGCGCGCCGCTGGTGGAATTCAACCGGCGCTACCCGGGCATCCAGCTCGACATCATCGTCAATGACCGTGTCGTGGACCCTGTCGAAGAAGGGTTCGACATCGCGTTCCAGATCTTCCCGCCGATTTCCGAGTCGCTGATCGAGCGACGCCTGTTCACCGTCAGGCGCCTCTTTTGTGCGTCGCCCGCTTACCTCGACGCGCATGGTGCACCACAACATCCGCGCGACTTGCTGCAGCACACCACCGCGCTGTATTCGGGCTATCCGTCGCGCAACCGCTGGACGATGACGCGCGGCGACGAGGTCGTCGAAATGGAGCTGCCGGGCATGATCCGCTCGAACTCCGTGCACCTGCTGCGCGAATACGCGCTGTCGGGCGGCGGTGTCGTGTGCCTGCCGACGCTCGTGGCGAGCGATGCGCTCGTCGCCGGCCGGCTGGTGCCCATCCTGACCGACTTCCAGCTCGCGCCGCTGAGCTTTGCCGCGGTTTATCCCGCAACGCAGCGACAGGCGCTGAAGGTGAAGGCGCTGGTCGAATTCCTCGCGGAAACCATCGGCGACGAATCCCCGTGGGATCGTCCGCTTCTGGAGCGTGGCTGGGTGCGTTGAATCGCGCGGATTATTCGCGAAACGCAAATGCCGTAGTCGCCGTCCCGTGCCTTGTTGCCGTGGGGCCTTGCCCCTAGAGTGGAATCCAACAAGCGGTTCAACTCAGGAGACAGAAATGACCGACACGGCATTCCATACCGTCCTTGGCTCGCTCGACAGTTACAGGAAGGGCGAGATCGAAATCACCAGCGGCAGCGCTCAACACTACGCGTTCTCGAATGTCTTCGAGGTCGCATCGAAGTCGGCCCCTTACGAAAAGGTCGTCGCCGGCAAGAACCTCGAATACGTGATCGAAGTGCTGAGAACCGACGGCCAGTCGCCGTGGTTCGCCTGCGCGCATGACGAGTTCGTGATCCAGATGGACGGCGAAGTCCGGATCGAATTCATCAAGCTCGATACGCCGCCGAAATCGGGGCGCGGCACCGTGAACGCCGGCGCCCAGCCGGCCGGCCGCAAGATGGGGTACGTCGTGCTGCGCAAGGGCCATCAGGCGCTGCTGCCGGCCGGCTGTGCGTATCGCTTCACAGCGAGCCAGCCGGGCGTCGCACTCGTGCAGACCATCCTGGGAGAGCTGTCGGTGGAGAAGTGGGCCGACATCTGCCTGCACTGATTCGTCCGACCTCATTCGACTATTCCAGGAGACACGTTATGGCCACCCTCGAAACCCTCGACCTTTCCGCCAGCTTTGCCGCCGATCTGGTGCAAGCGTCCGACGCCGATGCCGTCACCGGCTATCGCCGCTTCCAGCTCGGCGCGTTCGAATTCCAGCGCGACGAATATTTCGTGAAGATCAGCTGGCCCGCGAAAGGCCAGACACGCACGCATGCGATGCCGGCAGACGCGTTCCTGCGCGCGATGATGCGCGACGTAGCGTGGGGCTTCTTCTACGGCTGGGTGAACTTCGACCACGTGTTCGGCACGCGCAATCACTACGGCAAGGTGGACATGTATGCCGGCACCTTCAACGGCATCCTGAAGGACGCCGGGGTCGACTACACGGAAACCTTCGAAACGCCCACGATCATGGCGACCTTCAAGGCGATGCTGCACGACTGGACGAACGAAGGCTTCGATCCGTTCGCGGCGCCCGAGGAAACGGGCACGGCATTCGGCCGCAAGCACGGCGACAACGGCTCGGCGATCGAGCGTACGCGCATCGCGACACGCCGCATGCCGGGCCTCGAAGGCGATTCGCCGCTGCGCGACGACCTGCCGGTCAACCGCGCGTTCCTCGACGTCGCGCAGGACGAACCCGAAGTGCACGTCGAGCCGGGCTTCGAAGGCGAACTGCACGCGTTCAACCTGTTCAAGTACCTGTCGCGCTCGGACGTGACGTGGAATCCGTCGGTCACGTCGGTGTGCGGGCGCAGCCTGTTCTGCCCGACCACCGAGGAATTCATCCTGCCGGTGTTCCATGGCAACGACCGCGTCGAATGGTTCCTGCAACTGTCCGACGAAATCGTGTGGGACATCGGCGACAAGAACACCGGTGCGCCGCGCGCACGCGTGACGATGCGTGCCGGCGATATCTGCGCGATGCCCGCCGACATCCGGCATCAGGGCTATTCCACGAAGCGGTCGATGCTGCTGGTCTGGGAGAACGCGACGCCCGACCTGCCGCAACGCTACGAGAGCGGCGAGCTCGCGCCGTATCCGATCGCGTTCTGAGGAGCGCTTGCGCTCCCGCTTCAGCTTCAGCTTCAGCTTCAGCAATACACCGAGGACGATTCATGCAAACCCAACTCTTCATCGACGGGCGCTTCGTTGACGCCGTCGATCGCGGCACGATCGACGTGCTGAATCCGCACGACGGCGCCGTCATCGCGAAGATCGCCGCAGCCACCGCGGCGGACGTCGACCTCGCCGTCGAAGCCGCGACCCGCGCGTTCCCCAAATGGTCGGCGCTGCCGGCCGCCGAACGTGGCCGGCTGCTGCTGCGCCTCGCCGACGCGATCGAGGCCAACGCGGAGGAGCTGGCACAGCTCGAATCGCTGGACACCGGCCACCCGGTCCGCGATTCGCGCTCGCTCGACGTGCCGCGCACGGCCGCGTGCTTTCGCTACTTCGGCGGCATGGCCGACAAGCTGCAAGGCTCGGTGATTCCCGTCGAAACCGGCTTCCTGAACTACGTGCAGCGCGCGCCGATCGGCGTGGTCGGCCAGATCGTGCCGTGGAATTTTCCGCTGATGTTCACGAGCTGGAAGATGGGCCCGGCGCTTGCCGCCGGCAACACCGTGGTGCTGAAGCCGTCGGAAATCACGCCGCTGTCGACGCTGCGCATCGTCGAGCTGATGGCCGAGGTCGGGTTTCCGGCAGGCGTCGTCAATATCGTCCCCGGCTACGGCCATACCGCCGGCCAGCGGCTCGCCGAACATCCGGGTGTCGGCAAGATCGCGTTCACGGGATCGACGGCCACCGGCCGCCGGATCGTCGAAGCATCGCAGGGCAACCTGAAGCGCGTGCAGCTTGAACTGGGCGGCAAGGGCGCCAACATCGTGTTCGACGATGCCGACCTCGACGCGGCCATCAACGGTGCCGCATGGGCGATCTTCCACAACCAGGGGCAGGCGTGTATCGCCGGCTCGCGTCTCGTGCTGCACGAACGCATCGCGGATGCGTTCCTCGAGCGATTCGTGGCGCTCGCGTCGTCGATCCGCATCGGCAACCCGCTCGACGCCGATACCGAAATGGGACCGCTGACGTCGAAGCAGCACCTCGATCGCGTGCTGTCGTATGTCGACGTCGCGCGCGAGCAGGGCGGCCGCGTGCTCACGGGCGGCAGCGCACCGCAGGATCCGGCGCTTGCCAACGGCTACTACGTGCGCCCGACGGTCATCGAGGCAAGGAGTGCGGCCGACCGTGTCGCGCAGGAGGAAGTGTTCGGCCCGTTCGTCACGGTGCTGCGCTTCGGCAGCGACGACGAAGCGCTGGCGATTGCCAACGCAACCGAATACGGGCTGGGCAGCGGCCTCTGGACGAAGGATCTTTCCCGCGCACACAAGATGGCGTCGCGGATCAACGCGGGCATGTGCTGGATCAACTGCTACAAGCGCGTCAATCCGGGCAGCCCGTTCGGCGGCGTCGGCCAGTCGGGGTACGGCCGCGAGATGGGCTTCGAGGCGATGCACGACTACACGGAAGCGCGGTCGGTGTGGGTCAACGTCGACGGCAACGTGCCGCCGCATTTCAAGCGCTGAGGTTTGCCATGGATCGCTTCGTCTATCAGGGCACCCCGTCCCGCGTGGTATTCGAATGGGGCGCGCTCGCCAGGCTGCCGGACGAGCTGTCGACGCTCGGTGCCCGCCGCGCGTTGATCCTGTCCACGCCCGAGCAGCGGCCGCTCGCCGAGCGCGTCGAGGCGATCCTGGGCGACCGTGCGGCCGGCATTTGCGCGCAGGCGGTCATGCACGTGCCGGTCGAGGTCGCGCACGCGGCTCGCGAGATGGCCGGCGATCTGGACGCGGACTGCTGCGTCGCGATCGGCGGCGGGTCGACGATCGGGCTGGGCAAGGCCATTGCGCTCGAGTCGGTGCTGCCGATCCTGGCCGTGCCGACGACGTATGCCGGCTCCGAGATGACGCCGATCTTCGGGCTCACGGAAGGCCGGCTGAAGCGTACCGGGCGCGACGCACGCGTGCTGCCGCGTACGGTGCTTTACGACCCGTCGCTGACGCTGTCGCTGCCGCCGGACATTTCGGCGGCATCGGGCATCAATGCGATGGCGCACGCCGTCGAGGCGCTCTATGCGGAAGACGCGAACCCGGTGATCAGCCTGATGGCGGAAGAATCGATCCGTGCACTCGGCGAAGCGCTGCCCGTCGTGGTGCGCGATCCGGAGAACCGCGCGATGCGCAGCCGCGCGCTGTATGGCGCATGGCTGGCCGGAACCTGCCTGGGCGCGGTCGGCATGGCGCTGCACCACAAGCTTTGCCACACGCTCGGCGGCACCTTCAACCTGCCGCACGCGCAGACGCATGCCGCGATGCTGCCGCATACTGCGCACTACAACCACGCCGCTGCGCCGGATGCGCTGCGCCGCGTAGCGCGCGCATTGGGCGGGAACGACGCGGCCGAAGCCGGCTCGCTGCTGTTCGCGCTGAACGCGCAACTCGGCATCGAGCCGGCGCTCGCCGACCTCGGGATGCCGCAGGCGGGCCTCGACGAAGCAGCCGACCTTGCTTGCCGCAACCCGTATGCGAATCCGCGGCCGATCGAACGCGCGGCGATTCGCGCGCTGCTTCAGCACGCATGGGAAGGACGCGCGCCGCAATGAACGGCCCGACGCGTCAATGGAGACAGACATGAGCCATGACCATCATGACGGCGACGCCAGGCTGACCGAGCAGGTCGTTGCCAGCTTCGACGGCACGCCGAACCCGCGCTTGCGCACGCTGATGCAGAGCCTCGTGCGGCATCTTCATGCGTTTGTCCGCGAAACGGAATTGACGGAGGCGGAGTGGATGGCGGCGATTCGCTTCCTGACCGAGACGGGGAAGATGTGCGACGACGCAGTGCGACAGGAGTTCATCCTGCTGTCGGATACGCTCGGCGTCTCGATGCTGGTCGATGCGATCAACCATCGCTTCGCGACCGGCGCAACGGAAACGACCGTGTTCGGCCCGTTCTACATCGAGGGGATGCCCGAGCGCGCATATGGCGAGAACATGGCGCTCACACCGGGTGTGCCCGCGGTCGTGCGCGGCCGGGTGCTGACCACTGACGGCAAGCCGGTGCCGAACGCCGTGCTCGACGTGTGGCAGACCGCGGAAAACGGCATGTACTCCGGGCAAGACACGGCGCAGCCGCACGGCAACCTGCGTGGCCGCTACCGGACCGACGCCGAAGGCCGCTACGCGATCACGACGATTTTGCCGATCAGCTATCCGATTCCGACCGACGGCCCGGTCGGGAAGATGCTCGACGCCACCGGCCGGCATCCGTGGCGGCCCGCGCATCTGCATTTCATGATCGATGCGCCGGGCTGCCGTACGCTGGTTACGCATCTGTTCGACGAAGACGACCCGTACCTGAAATCGGACGCCGTCTTCGGCGTGAAGCCGTCGCTGATGGTTGCGTATCGCCGGTGCGACGCGGATGACGCGCTTGCCCGTCAGTTCGGCCTGGCCGGCCCGTATCGCGAAGTGACGTACGACTTCGTCCTCGACCGGAGCTGACCGCCATGGCGCGATTTTTCGCGGTGTTTGCGACGGACCAGCCGGGCATGCGCGACGTGCGCGATCGCGTGCGGCCGATTCATCGGACTTACCTGCGCTCGGCCGACCAGCACGGCGTGGTGGTGCGGCTCGGCGGCCCGACGCTGGACCCGCACGGCGACGCGATGAACGGAACGCTGCTCGTCGTGGAGGCGGACGACATCCAAGCAGTGATGCAGTTCGTCGGCAACGATCCTTATGTGAAGGAGGGGCTGTTCTCGCACGTGGAAGTGCGGCCGTGGGACTGGAGCCTCGGCAACCCCGAGCAGAGGGTATGAGACATGGAAGCACGACAACTCTGCCGCTTTTCCGATGTGCCCGACGGCGGCGCGCGGGTCGTCGACGCGGCATGCATCGGGCACCCCGTCATCGTCGTGAGACGGGGCGAGCAGGTGTGGGCTTATGTGAATCGTTGTCCGCACTTCTCGGTGCCGCTCGATTTCGTACCGGGTAGCGTTTCCTGTTACCGGTCGCAGGTGTTGATGTGCGCCCATCACAGTGCGCTGTTCCGGTTCGACGATGGCGTGTGTATCGATGGGCCTTGCTCGGGATCGGCGTTGGATGCGGTGGCTGTCGAGGTGGACTCCGCTGCGTGGATCATCCATCGAGGCGCTTGATTCGGGTGTTTCGATAAGTACCGACGGGGCCGGTCAATTCGGCGGCTATCGTATTTATCAATCAGTAAAGCTAATCATATTTCTGGTGTCTGATAAACGGCATCGGAATGAAGGCGATTCCTTGTGCAGCATCGAGCGAGCACCTGCCCCATAGCAGGTGGCAGCCTCGCTTTTTCATAAAAAAGACGGAGACAGAATGAAACTCAGGTTTGGAGCGGTGGCGATTCTTGCCGTGACGCAGGGCGCATGGGCGCAGAGCAGCGTGACGATGTTCGGGCTGATTGACGCCGGCATCTCTTATGTCAGCAACGAGGGCGGCGGGAAGAACGTCAAGTTCGACGACGGGATATTCGCGCCCAATTTATTCGGCTTTCGCGGCACGGAAGACCTCGGCGGCGGATATCGCGCGACGTTCGCGCTCGTGAACCAGTTCTCGATGGCGAACGGCAGCATCATCGGGGCCGGGATTTTCGGGCGCAATGCGTACGTGGGCCTCGAAAGCACCCGGTTCGGCAGCGTCACGCTGGGCAATCAGTACGACTTCATGGTGGATTCGCTGTTTTCAAAGGGCAATACGATTTCGCGGGACATCTCGGGGCTGTATGGCTTCCGGAATGGCCCGTTTCAGCGGCTCGCGCTTCCTGATAATCCGACCGGCGCGTTCGATTGGGACCGCACGGCGGGTAGCAAGCCGATCGCGAATTCCGTCAAATACAGTTCGCCGACGGTTGGGGGCTTTTCCGGCGGCGTGATGTATGCGTTTGGCGGCGTGGCCGGTTCGGTTGGGGCAGATAATGCCGTCAGTGCCGGGCTGAACTATGAAGCGGGGCCGTTCGGTGTGGGCGCGGCCTACACGAACGAGAAGTACGGCCCCGCACCCGGCGTGCCGTCCACCAGCGTGCGGAACTGGGGTGTCGGGATGCACTACGACTTCGGTGTCGTCACCGCGAATGCGCTGATGACCACCGTGCACAATTCGTTCAACGATGCCGGGGTGTGGATGGCCGAAGCGGGTGGGTTGTGGCACGTCAGGCCGGATGTCGTGCTGGGCGCGAAGTACATGTACATGAAAGGCAATGAAGCGGTGAACAACAACCACGCGCATCAGGTCAGCGTGGCGCTTCAGTACCTGTTTTCGAAGCGGACGATGGTTTATGTGTCGGCGGACTACCAGCGCGCGAACAGCGGCGCGAATGCGCAGGTCAATGGCGTGCTGGAGCCGAACGGGGCGTCGAGTTCCGCGAGCCAGACGGTGGCGCGGGTGGGGGTGCATACGGTGTTTTGATGGGCGGCCGGAACGTGCATTCAGTTCCGCCATGCCTTGTGCCGTTGTGCTACCTGCCAGGCGCGGCGATTGTCGTCGCCTTGTCCTGCTCCGCCGCCGGCGCCTCGTCTGCCGCTTGCGCGCGCTGGATCGCCGGACGCGCGAGGAAGCGGTCGATGTAGCGGCAACGCGGTTGATCCGGCGGAGCTGGCTCGTGCGCTCGGGTATTTTGACCAGGCGCATTTCATGCGCGATTTTCGGAAGCTGGTGGGGAAGGTGCCGGCGGAGTACCGGCGCGATGACTTGCAGAAATGAGCCCGCCTGGGCATCCGTGAGGGAACCTCGGCCCTCATGTAAGATGCGCACAGCTTCACCCGGTCTTGAGAGGGGCCGGTTCTCGCGCCATAACGGCAATCAGCCGTACAACAACAAGGAAGCCACGAGATATGCCGGGGATTCCCACGGAAGCCTTTACTGTCTGGCACACGATCCTGTCCGTGGCCCGACATGCACCGTCGCCGCACAACGTTCAGCCGTGGCGTGTGCAATTGATCTCGGACGATTGCGCCGAGCTGTTCATCGATGGCACGCGCACGCTGCCGAAAGAAGATACGACCGGGTCGTTCCTGTTGTCCGCGATGGGCATGTTCATCGACGCGATCGATTTGCTGGCGGCGCCGCACGGGTTGCGTGTCGAATGGCAACTGCATCGCCCGGTGCAGGAATTCGCGGCCGTCCTGTCGCGGCCGACACCGTCAGGTTTGATTCCGTTCGCCGCGCTGCGGCTCGTCGCCAGCGCCAGCGCGGACGTGTCGCGCGACGACCCGTCCGCGCTGATGCTGGCGCGCCGCACGTCGCGCCTTTCGATGGATCCAACACCGGTGCCGGATGCAGCCGTCACGCAACTGGCGGCGCTGGCTGACGAATGGGGGCATCGATATACGCACCTGTCCGGTGCGAAATTGATCGAGCCGATCATCGCGGCGAACATCGACGCCGTGTTCCATGACATGAACGTCGCGGACTACCATGACGAAATCACTGCCTGGTTTCGCTTCACGGAAAGCTCGACTGCTCGACATCGCGACGGTCTCGACTGGCGCTGCATGAACCTGTCGCGCGCGGAGTTCTGGATGTCCGCACGCCTGTCGAAAATCCTGACGTTCAAGCCGACGCGCTTCTATTTCAAGCGCCGGTATCGTGCGCAACTCGGCCACGTACCGGCAATCGGCGTGTTGAGTGGCGATTTCTTCAATCCGGAGAGTGCGATCGAGTCGGGCCGTTTCCTTCTGCGCTTCTGGCTGGCGCTGACGAGCCTCGGCTTGTACCTGCATCCGTACGGCAACCTGGTTACGAACCCCGCCGCCGCCGCATGGTTCAGCGTGCATACCGGGGTCGACCGGGCATGGCTCGTGTTCAAGGTCGGCTACTCGCGTACACCGCCGCAGAGTCAGCGCAGGACGCTCGCCGACATCCTTGTCGACGCGCCGGCTCCGTCCCACTCGCCGAGATCCGCATGAACACGCTCATTCGCCTCTTTCTCGAAGCCATTCTCTGGACACTCTGGTTCCTTCGCCGTGTGATTAGCGTCGACGGACGTCTCTATGTTTTCCTCAATGCGCCGATCTTTCAGCCCTATCTGACTTACGTCGGCCGCATGCGCGCCCGAGTGGCGTTCCTCAAGGCGAGCACGTCGTGCCCGGCATACATCGAGTTCCTGAAGGCCGAGGAGTACAAGGCCGGCAGAAGATGGCGGCTGTCGGACCTGCCCGCCATGACCAAGGAGAATTACATCAAGCGCTATTCGATCGAGCAGCGCTGTTATGGCGGTGCGATTCCGAAGTCGGGCGTCGTCATCGACGAATCGTCGGGGTCGACGGGGCAGCCGAACAACTGGGTGCGCAGTGCGGCAGAGCGCAGCGACGTCAAACGCATCCTGCAACTGAACTATCAACTGGTGTTTCGCGACTCCGGCAAGATGTTGCTGAACTGCTTTGCGCTCGGGCCGTGGGCGACCGGCATGAACGTGTCGATGTCGCTCGTCGACGTCGGCATCATGAAGTCCATCGGCCCGGACAAGGCCAAGCTGATCAACACGCTGAAGCTGTTCGGGCCGAAGTATCAGTACCTGATATTCGGCTATCCGCCGTTTATCCGCTCGGTGGTCGACGAGTGCGATCTCGACCTGACGCCGTATCACATCGATTTCATTGTCGGCGGGGAAGGGTTGTCGGAAGCGTTGCGCGACCATCTGTTGCGCAAGGCGAGCATGGTGATTTCGTCCTATGGCGCGTCGGACCTCGAGATCAACATCGGTGTCGAGACGCCGACGACGATCGGCCTGCGGCGTGCGCTGCTGAGCCGTCCCGAGTTGTGCCGGGAATTGTTCGGTCGCGATACGCCGCCGATGATCTTTCAGTACAACGCGCTCGACTACGTGATCGAAACGAATCACGATGGCGAACTGCTGGTGACCATCGGGCGGCAGTCTGGTGCGGCGCCGAAGATCCGTTACAACATTCGCGATTCGGGTGGCACGTATACATTCCGCGAGCTGAACAAGCGTCTGTCGGCACATGGCATGCGGCTGACGGATTTTGCGTCGCGGACCAGCCATTTTCCGTTTCTGTTCGTGTACGGCCGTAATGATTCGAGTGTGCCGTTCTATGGCGCGAAAGTGTTCCCGTCGGATATCGAGCAGGTTCTGTCCGCTTCGTCGGTGTTGCACGACTCGATCAGCACGTTCCAGCTCGCTACGACAGAGGATGCGGAGTTGACGAGTTTCCTGCATGTCCATCTCGAACGTGCGTCGGGCAGTGTACCGATGCAGCTTGATGATGCGGCGCTGCACGGCGAGATGTTCGAAGGGATGAAGCGCGTGAATCAGGATTTTCGCGAGGTGTCGAGGCTGTTCGATTCGAAGCAGGTCGTCGTGCATGTGCACGATCACGACACCGGGCCGTTTCACGGGCGGGATATTCGGATCAAGAACAAGTACATCGCGTGAGAGTGGGGGCGTGCCCTCGTGCTGCTTGTCGTGGTGCACGAGGGTTTTCGTACAGTGAATGTTGAAGCTGACACGATGAAAAAATCGTTGGTGGTGATCTTCGCCTCATCATTTCTGGTGCTTACGCATCCGGTGTTGGCTGCATCCGTTTCAACGGGGCGCTCTTATGTTTGTCATTTTGGCAAGTACGGCGAGGTCAAGATAGACACTCGCGATCCCGGAGCTTCAATAATCATTGGCGGTGTTCGTTACCCTGCCGTGAATGGTAGCTACTTCTACCAGACCGTCGACGGAAAAGTGGCAGTTGCATTCAATCCCGACATGACGGCCTGGACGTTGATGACGGACGGGGAGAATCGGAGCGGCATAACCGATTCTCATTGCAAGGTGGTTGCGAACGAGAAGTGAAATTTCGGGTCGTGGTTTGCCAAAAAAGGGTGTTCGACTGAGACGTATTGCATGGTTGTCGCGCGACACCAGTTCGTGAGCTGTGCAGCCAAGCAACTTCGTCAAAAAATAGACTTGATCTTCGGAGGGTGGGTGATGAATGGCTATTTTTTGATGTTCTTGCTTTTATTGATCGTCTTGAGTGCACTTATTGTGTACTCGAACTGGAGGCGCATTAAATACATGCGCGCAAAAAACTACCAGTGGTATCGGGAAACGTACCCTGACGCAGTGCGCGGAAGTCGAGTCATGTGTCGCAGTTGCGGCAACGACCGAATTCATGCTCGCAACGTTATGCAGCGCACGTTTATGCGGGAGCACTTCTGTAGCCAATGCGGCGAAAGTCTTTACTACAGCCCGGAAGGTACGGTGCGTTAACGTTGCGGCCATATCGAACTACGCTGTATGCCGACGGGCGCCAGAGGATTGAGCATTAGACGATCGCGTAGCTGTCGTCGCGCGTCAGGCCAGCACACCGGGTCATTCTGCATCTTCCTTTGTTGCGTCATCCCAGTCTGACCGCATCGGCCGGCCGCATACTTGAACGTCCACGGGTTCCCCTGGCGCGTGAGCTGAACTGGTGGCGCCATCCGGTTGAAGAGTCGCTTTCCCGACGCTTCTTGCCCGACATCGTTTTTTCAGTATAATGAACCAACGTTCGGAATGTCGAACGCAAGAAGTCCAGCATCCAGAGTCGGATTTTCCGACGCCAACCTGCCCTCCCGGGCAAGGTGGACGCCTTTGAGGCGATGCGGCCGATTTACGGCAACGAAACGGGAGCAGCATGGCTGGCACCGGTTCGATAACCACTCATCCGGAGCAACCATGCGTCAAGCTACCTCTGCTTCCCACCCGGCAGTCTGTGAAGACTGGTCGCACTTCCTTCCAGGTTTCACGTTGACGCATACGGTTCATCTCGTATCGAGATTGAATCCGGGCATTGTCTCGACAGCGGCTGCCGTACTCGAAGGTGAAACCGCCACGGTTGACCGTTGGGCCATCGCCCGCTGTGGCGACGTTCTCGAGCAAAAAATCGTTCTCGGGGAAATGACGGAAGGGCAAGCGGTTCGACTGCGCGAACGGCTTGCCGCGCTCGATGGTGTGCTCCGCACGAGGATGGAGCATCACTTCGTTCGGGGCGGGTCGGCTGCCTCCTGATAACGCATCGGGGCTCGGCCGTTAGACGATGGATTCTCGTCGTCGGCGTATCGGCTGAAAAGGGCAGGCAATGATCCCCTCCCTAGTCGAAAATTGGACCAGATCAAACAGGCGGCGTCAGATCGGCTGACACAGTTCGGCCATTTCAAGTCGTTCGCCCGTGTCCGCAATGCCACCGGCCGAATCGAGCGAGGTATTCCTCGGGGTGCGCACGAACCAGAAAAACTTGACAGTGAGAGCATATGCTCCTAGTCTTGCTTGAAGGGAGCATATGCTCTCACTTTCGAACGGAGCGAAGCGATGAACGAGGCCGAGATTCTTGTGAGCGGTGCAACCGGACGGACCGGAGGTATTGCTATTGACGAACTGCTCACGATGGGCAAACGCGTGCGGGCATATGTGCGCACGGATGACGATCGAGCGGCCGCCCTGAGGCGGCGCGGTGTCGATATCGCGATCGGGGACTTCACCGACATCAACGACATTCGGGCAGCGATGGAAGGAATCCGGTCGGCCTATTTCCTTCATCCAATCGCGCCGGGAATCATTGGGGCCGCAGCCTATTTCGCGCAGGCAGCAAAGGAAGCGGGCGTCACGGCGATCGTCAACATGTCGCAGATTTCCGCACGCCGGGAGTCGACGAGCCACGCAGCACAGGATCACTGGGTTTCCGAGCAGGTCTTTGATTGGTCAGATGTCGCGACTACGCATTTGCGCCCCACCTTCTTCGCCGATTGGCTCGTCTATCCGCATTTTGCAAAGGAAATCCAGGCCACGAGGAAGATTGAATTTCCCTTTGGCAACGGCCGTCACGCGCCCATTGCCACCGACGATCAGGGACGCGTCATCGCTCATGTCCTCGCCAACCCCGAAGGCCACGAGGGCAAGACCTACACGCTCCACGGCCCCGTCGAGATGAACCATGTCGAGATCGCAGCCGCGATGAGCGAGGTTCTCGGCATCCGGATCGAATACGCGCCGACTTCCATCGAGGAATTCCGAATCAAGATGGAAACCCTTTACAAGTTTCCGCCGTTCCTCACGCAGCATCTGGTCGAAGTTGCGCAGAACTACCGCGACGGCATTTTTTCGGGTACCAACGATGTCGTCGAGAAAATCACCGGGAAGCCGCCGCTTTCGGTCCAGCAGTTCGTCGCCAAGAATCGATCCGCATTCGCGTGAACAGATCCTTAAAACGAATCGAGGTTTGAAAATGTCAATCACTCAAGACGAGCGGCACCCGTTTCTCGATGATCTGACGGCTGACGCGGAACTGGTCAGCTCAGTGTTGCGCGTTCCCGTTATCGGGCGCGACGAAATCCGGCTCGCCGTCGACGCCGTCGGAACCTTCTACGCGTCACAGACGCCCACGTTTCTTCAAACCGTCGGCTCGCGGCTTTTTCTTGAATACGAGGCTGTTCTGACGAGCGGCGAGAAGTTGAGCGCGGTCGTTGTGGTCGATCGCAACGCCGACGGATCGGTGCCGCGAGTCAGTGTACGGATGAGCCCGCTTGGCGCTGTACTGACGCTCGCCACCCATCTGCGGGGGGCGCTCTCGAAGCAGTTACCGGAAAACGTCTTTCTTTGAACCGAGCACGCGCGGGCTGGCGGCGGGCGTTGACTCGCACCCGGCATGCGGCTTTTGAAAGAGGAGCATGTGATGGATATCAAGAACGCCACCGTCTTCATCACCGGTGCCAATCGCGGCCTGGGTCTGGCTTTTGCGCGAGAGGCGCGTCGTCGCGGGGCGGCGAAAGTTTATGCGGGCATGCGCAACACGAGTGGCTTCGACGAGCCGGGCGTTGTGCCGGTCAGGATTGATGTCACGGATACGGCGTCGATCGCCGAAGCCGCGAAACTGGCGGCGGATACGACTGTGCTGGTCAACAACGCGGGGATTGCCGCCTTGATCGACGGGCCTCTGGCGGCCGACATGGAAGCGCAATCCGCCCGCATGTTCGATACCAACTACTACGGCGTAGTGCGCGTCACACAGGCCTTCGAACAGATATTGGCGGCCCAGCCGCATGCTGCCATCATCAACGTGCTTTCCGATATCGTGTGGCTTCCGCGGCCCTATCTCACACCGTATGCCGCCTCGAAGGCCGCAGCGTGGAGTTACACAAACCAGCTTCGCCTTTATCTGCACGAGCGTGGCATCCAGGTTCTCGGCCTGCACGTCGGGTTCGTGGATACCGACCTGACCAACGGCATTGACGTGCCCAAAGCCAGTCCGGAGGACGTCGTGCGACAGACTTACGACGCGCTCGCCTTCGGCAAGAGCGAGGTTATGGCCGACAAGGGGACAGCGGTGCTGAAAAGCACGCTTGCGGCCGAGATACCCGGCTACATCACACCACCTGCAGGGCTTTGAACACCGCGGATGACACGGGGCGGCTGCGGCAGCGAGACATGCGGTGCGCGGATCGCCGTACGCCAGCGCCGCCGCTCCCGGCTTTCATCGAAAGACACCGCCACACCTTCGCGCGACGCACGCTTAGCGTTCGCGCCACTAACCGCAATCAGGAGTAGAACAGATGTTGCCTGTCAACCAGCCGCTTGGAATCGATCAATGCAACTGCTTCGCCGTAAGGAAGGCGAGCAGGCAGATCTCGCGACTCTACGATAGCCATCTTGAGCCCGTGGGCCTGCGCATCACGCAATTCCTCACCCTGGCCGCGCTGAACGAGGTGGGAAGTACCCCGGTCAACGCCCTTGCGGAACGGCTCGATATCGAACGAACGGCGATGGGGAAAATGGTTGGCTTCCTGGAACGCGACGGCTTCGTCACGATCAAGCCGTCGCCCACGGACGGCCGAAGTCGCCTTATCGAGCTCACCGAGGAAGGGCGGCGCCTGCACGAAAGGGCGGCTCCTCTCTGGCGGGAGGCGCAACGGAAGTTTGAGCAACTGAATGGCGTAGACAACGTTACGGCGTTGCGGGAGGGGTTGAGAGGGGTGGTCGTCGGCGACGTGTCGATGCATTCGTCAGAAGGCTAAGCTTCCGGATGCATTGCGACGGCAACATGATTCGTGAAACCAATCCTCATTCGAGGAAGGGCTATGAACCTCCTGTCACCATCGGGAGCATGAGCGCACCGGATTCCGAACTTGCCCGCAAAGCGGCGGCCCTCGCCGCGCAGGCTCATTCGAGGCCGCTCCTCAATCATGTCCATCGGACATGGTGGTTTGCGGAGTTCATCGGCAAGAAGCGGCAAATGAAATGCGATCGCGAACTGGTTTATCTTGCATCGCTGCTTCACGACCTGGGTTTGTCCGAGGATCATGCTGCGGATACCGCCGCTCAAACTTTGGCGTTACGCAACCTCAGCGCGTTCGAGATGACAGACGCGGAACTCAAACTCATCGCAAGCGCCGCAATCATCGGCGAGAGCAGCAGCCCCGTGAACGGGTAAAGCACCCCGGCCGCCAACGGAACCCCAAGCGCGTTGTACACGAACGCGAAGCCAAGATTCTGCTTCATGTTCGCGACAGTTGCCTCTGACAGCTCTCGCGCCCGCGCAATACCGCGCAAGTCTCCCTTGACGAGCGTCACCTGAGCGCTGCTCATCGCCACGTCCGTGCCTGTTCCCATGGCCACGCCGACATCGGCCTTGGCAAGCGCGGGGGCGTCGTTGATGCCGTCGCCAGCCATCGCCACGACATGCCGGGCTTGCTGAAGCCGTGTCACCAGGTCGAGCTTGTCGGCAGGCTTCACCTCGCCATGGAATTCATCGACGCCGAGCTTCTCGGCCACGGCCTTGGCCGTGACCACGCCGTCACCGGTCGCCATCACGACGCGAATACCGTTCTCCTTCAATGTCGAAAGCGCTTCCGGCGTCGTCGTCTTTATCGGGTCGGCGACTGCCAGCAGCCCGGCCAAGCCGCCGTCGACCGCCAGGTACATGACGCTGGCGCCTTGCGCGCGCATGCCGTCCGCCTCCTTGGCCAGCGATTCGACGGAGACGGCGTCAGTCTGCATCAGCGCGGTGTTGCCAAGCGCTAGCTTCCTGCCAGCGACCAATCCTCTCACGCCGATACCCGTCGCGGATTCAAAGTTCTCGGCTCGGTCCAAAGTCAGGTTCTTCTCGCGGGCAGCCGCGACGATGGCCGCGGCAAGCGGATGCTCACTGCCCTGGTCGAGACTCGCCGCCAGACGAAGCACCTCGTCGGTCGCGTATCCGTTTGTGCCCACGGCCTGCTCGAAGGCTGGATGTCCCTCGGTCAGCGTTCCCGTCTTGTCGACAATCAGTACATCGACCTTTCGCAGATTTTCAATCGCGGCTGCATCGCGAAAGAGAATCCCGGTGGTGGCTCCTTTGCCGCTTGCGACCATGATGGACATCGGTGTCGCAAGACCAAGCGCACAGGGGCACGCAATGATGAGCACTGCCACCGCATTGATGAGACCGAACACCCAGCTGGGCTCGGGCCCAAAGATGCCCCACACGAAGAACGTCAGAAGAGCGGCGCTGACGACTCCGACGACAAACACGCCGGCCACCTTGTCGGCCATGCGCTGCATGGGTGCCCGGGACCGCTGCGCCTGCGCGACCATCTGCACGATTTGTGACAGCACCGTCTCGGAGCCGACCTTTTCCGAGCGGATGATGAGACTGCCTGTCGCGTTCATCGTCGCGCCAATGACGTGGTCGCCAACGCGCTTCGTGACGGGAATGGGTTCGCCGGTAATCATGGACTCGTCCAGCGAACTCGAGCCATCGGTTACCACGCCGTCCGTGGGGACTTTCTCGCCGGGCCGCACGCGAAGCAGGTCTCCCACATGCACATGGGACAACGGAATGTCTTCCTCGGAACCGTCGGGGTTGATGCGTCGAGCCGTCTTGGGGGCGAGCCCGAGCAGTGCCTTGATGGCGGCGGACGTTTGCGAGCGGGCCTTTAGTTCGAGCAACTGCCCGAGAAGCGTCAGCGAAATGATGACCGCCGCTGCTTCGAAATAGACGCTGACCCGGCCGTGCTCACTGTATGTTTCAGGAAACACACCGGGGAAGAGGGTGGCAATGACACTGTAGATATAGGCCGCGCCTGTCCCGAGGCCGATGAGCGTCCACATGTTGGGGCTGCGGTTCATGAATGAGCGCGCGCACCGCTCGAAAAACGGCAGGCCTGCCCACATGATGACCGGCGTAGAGACGACGAACTCGACCCAGCTTTCGGTGCCGGCATCCATCAATCCCAGGCGATGGCCAAACATCGCCAGCACGAAAACGACGACGGTCAGTGGCAACGTCCACCAGAATCGGCGTCGGAAATCGACCAGTTCCGGATTCTCGCCTTCGTCGACGCTGGGCAGAATCGGTTCCAGCGTCATGCCGCACTTCGGACATTGCCCAGGATGGTCCTGGCGAATTTCCGGGTGCATCGGGCACGTGTAGATGGTGCCCTCAGGCACTGCTCGTGGCTGCTCAATGGTCGAGGGCTCGACGTACTTGGACGGCGCAGCCTGGAATTTCGTCAAGCAAGCCTGGCTGCAGAACGCGTACCACTTGCCATTGTGTTCGTGACGGAAGCGTGACCCATCGGCCACTGTCATTCCACAGACGGGGTCGCGAAGCGTATCCCCGGTACGAACGTGCTCGTCCTGGCCCTCATGGTGATGAGCATGCGCGTCGTGTCCGTGCCCGGCGGAATGGTCGTGCTTGTCCGTCTCACGTGCGTGATGCCCGCCCGATGACAAGTGCTCGGAAATCCGTTGGCGGTAAAGCTTGTCTTCGCCAGGTTGACCGCTCATTTGGCGCTCCTTTGCTCACCCATTCCGCTCCCATCGGACTCGTCGCCCTGCGCATTCGGTATTGCCGTGACGGCGGTGCGACTACGTGCGTCACCTTTACGGAGGCTAGCCGGTACATCCGTTGCGTGCAGTGAGACTATATTGCCAAATCATCAGAGGGTGCCTGCCTCCTACCGCCTATCTCGAACGGTCTTACTTCTCGGCCGGATGCTCCTGCGCAGCCTGGCGGTCCATCATTGCCTGCATCATCATTTCCATCATGTCCATGCGCTTTTCCATGCTTTCGTGTCGCGACGACATCGGCATGCCCGATGAATTGGCACCCATCATTCCCATCATGTTCATACCGTTCTGCATGACTTTCATCTGCTCGTCCATCAGGGCGGCGCGTTCCTGAGGCGTCTTCGCGTTCATCATCTTTTCGTGCATGGCACGCATGCTCTGCATTTGGTCGTCCGCTTCGCGGTTCGCCTTGCTTGGCGCTTTTGCGGCTGCTTTACTGGGATGATGGGCATCGTGAGCTGCATTGTCGGCGGCTGACGGCGTACCGGCGATTGCAACGGCACTGACCATGCCGAGCGTCGCAATTGCGATTGCGAGTTTTTGGGGAAATGCCATCTTGTTCTCCATGAGCATGGTTCTTGAGAGCCGGTCGAACCCTGAAACCACTCTATGCTCGCGCCCCTTCGATGGCTTGACGTGGCTCAACAAAGGAACGAACCGACTTCGTCATACGAATCGCAGCCGTGGAGCTAGCTGTGACCGGATGGGTGTATCAACCTGGGCATGCTGCGACAACGCAGCATTGACGTGCATCAACGCCGAGACCGGCCAGCTACTTACGATGGGTAGTGCACCCGTAAGCGGCGGAATGCCGCGGAATATCGAGCAGAGGCGCGCCCATGTTGGAAAATTCGGCAGCAATCTCCGCGCGGCGCGGTCTGGCCCGCGCATTCCTGGCGGCCGCACTGGCGGTGTGCCTGCTTCCTTTCGCTGGATGCGGTTATAACGCCATCCAGAGTGAAGACGAGCAGGTGAAGGCCAGTTGGTCAGAAGTTCTAAATCAATATCAACGGCGTGCCGACCTTGTCCCCAACCTCGTCAACACGGTGAAGGGGTACGCGAACCAGGAAAAGGAAGTGCTCGTCAGTGTGACGGAGGCGCGGGCGCAAGTGGGCTCGATTCGCGCCACGCCCGAACTCATCGCCGACCCGCAGGCGTTCGCGAAGTTCGAGGCGGCGCAGGGGCAGCTCACGTCATCTCTGTCACGTTTGCTCGTGGTATCGGAGAACTATCCGCAATTGAAGTCGGATGCGAACTTCCGCGACCTGCAGGCGCAGCTCGAGGGTACGGAAAATCGTATTTCCGTTGCTCGCAATCGATACATTCACTCCGTCCAGACGTACAACACGACGGTACGTTCGTTCCCGAATAATTTGACTGCAAAGGCGTTCGGCTATCTGGAACGACCCAACTTCTCAGTGAGCAACGAAGCCGAGATTTCCAAGCCGCCGCGGGTCGACTTCGGCTCGACGCCGGCATCTGCAGGCAGGGCATCCAATTGAACGTGTTCCGACTGGCGATGGCCGTCGTCTTGGCCTTCTTTGTCTTCGGGGGAGTCTGCGCCCACGCGGACGCCGTTGTCCCGCCGCTGACATCGAGAGTAACCGATGAGACTGGAACCCTGACCAGCGACCAGAAGGTTGGCCTTGAGCAGACGTTGAAAGAGTTCGAAGCGAAAAAAGGAACGCAGATTTCGGTTCTTGTCGTTCCAACCACGGAGCCGGAAACCATCGAACAGTATTCGATGCGAGTCGTCGAGCAATGGAAGCTTGGGCGCAAGAACGTCGACGACGGTGCGCTCCTGATTATCGCCAAGAACGACCGAACGCTTCGAATCGAGGTCGGATACGGCCTCGAAGGCGTGCTCACCGATGCGACGAGCAATCGCATCATCAACGAGGCAATCGTTCCCCGGTTCCGAAACGGCGATTTCTACGGCGGCATCACTGCGGGCCTCGACGGCATGATGCGCGTCACCAGCGGCGAGCAGTTACCCCCACCGCAGCGACGATATCAGGCAAGCGACGGCACCGGACGGTTGCTTCCGGTTCTCTTCCTCCTGACGGTCATGGCCGGCGGCCTGCTGCGCGCCATGCTCGGGAGACTGCCGGGGGCCGCCGTTACAGGCGGAGTCGTTGGTGTACTCGCGTGGGTTTTGTCGGGGGCGCTTTTTGTCGCTATTGCGGCAGGACTGATGGCGCTGCTCTTCACGTTGCTGGGGGGCGGGATGGGAGCAGTTGGTGGGCGCTTCATTGGCGGTAGCGGTGGGCGTTTCGGTCGTGATTCGAATCGCGACATCTTTCGCGGAGGCGGTGGCGGCTTTGGCGGCGGTGGCGCATCGGGACGGTGGTGAGCATGGACCTGAAACGCCTCTTCCGGCATCTCTTCACGACCCACTGGCGGGTCAACAGCGCATTTTCACGGCGAGCACTTATTGCTATTGAAGAGGCTGTACGTACCAGTCATCGCGCGCACGTGGGTCAAGTCAGGTTTGCGGTAGAGGGGGCGCTGCACATCGGCGATTTGCTGAAGGGCATATCTGCGAGGGACCGTGCCATCGAGGTTTTCTCGGACCTCCGGGTTTGGGACACGGAGCACAACAACGGCATTCTTATCTATCTGCTTCTTGCGGACCGCGACGTCGAAATCGTTGTGGACCGAGGCATACACGCCAAGGTGGATGGCCGCGAATGGGAGGCGATTTGCCAAGCCATGGAGGCCCATTTCCGGCAAGGAGATTACCGGTCCGGTGCCCTGCGGGGTGTCGAGCAAGTTACCGAGCTCTTGAGAAAACACTTTCCAGCTCACGGCCCGAGGCGCGACGACCTTTCGAGTTCGCCCGTTGTGATGTGAGTCCTTGACCTCATATCGCTCCTCCGGAGCGGAAATCTGTCAATTTTGTGAGAAACCATCGGCTCCAAGCCATTTGGCCAACTCAAAGTGCATTTCAATGATGAGCTCCATCGTTTCATGGAAACACTGAAGGCTCGTGAACGGTTGCTCGAGAACGAACTCGGTAAAGCAATTTCAGACTGGTTCGGGTATCAGGTCGATTGATTTTCCGCGACATTCTTCGCCTCGGCCACGCGCAATTGCTGGTGGAACAGTTTCACTTAAGCCCCGCCCGACGGGCGTTTGCGGGAATTTTATAGGGCGTTCAGTGAAACTTTGTGAACCGCTTTAAGTGAAACTATTCGAAGTTGCTACTGGCCAGGTCTCGACCGATACACCTCACTCCACCGTCACCGACTTCGCCAGATTCCTGGGCTTATCAATATCCGTCCCTCGCGCCAGCGCCGCGTGATACGCGAGCAATTGCATCGGCACCGTATGCAGAATCGGCGAAAGCGGCCCGTAGTACTCGTTGAGCCGAATCACCTCGATTCCTTCACTCGGCACCAACCCGCAGTCCACATCCGCGAACACGAACAGCCGTCCATTCCGCGCACTGACCTCATGCATGTTCGACCGGAGCTTTTCAAGCAGCATGTCGTTCGGCGCAACCGCAATCACCGGCATCTCGTTGCTCACCAGCGCCAGCGGCCCATGCTTCAGCTCCCCCGCCGGATAAGCCTCCGCGTGAATATACGAAATCTCCTTCATCTTCAGCGCGCCCTCGAGTGCGATCGGATAATGCATCCCGCGCCCGAGAAACAGCATGTTGTCGCGTCGCGCGAGCAACTCTGACCACGCCATGATCTGCGGCTCGAGCGCGAGCACTTTCGACATCGCATCGGGCAGGTGCCGAAGCGCCCGCAGGTGTTCCTTCTCCTCGTCGTCGCTTAACCGCCCGCGCACCTGCGCAAGCGACAACGTCAGCAGAAACAACGCAACGAGCTGCGTCGTAAACGCCTTCGTCGAAGCCACCCCGATCTCGATCCCCGCACGCGTGACAAATTGCAGCGCACATTCCCGCATCAACGCACTCGTTGCGACGTTGCAGATCGCGAGCGTATGCGTCATGCCCATCCGCTTGGCGACATGTACCGCACCCAGCACATCGGCCGTCTCACCGCTTTGCGACACCGCGACGACGAGCGTGCGCGGATTCGGCACACTGTCGCGATAGCGAAACTCGCTGGCAATTTCCACGCTGGCCGGCAGCTTCGCGATGCTTTCGATCCAGTACTTCGCAGTCAGCGCCGCGTGATAACTGCCGCCACACGCGAGCAGCAGCACCGAATCGACGTCATTGAAGGCGCGCCACGCACCATCACCGAACAACTCCGGCATGATCGAGGAAACATCGAGCAACGTATCGGCCACCGCCTGCGGCTGTTCGAAGATCTCCTTCTGCATGTAGTAGCGATATGACCCGAGATCGGCCGCACCGCTATGCGCGGCGACGCGCTGCACTGCGCGCTCGACACGCAGGCCGGCCGCATCGACGATCCAGTAGCGATGCAGTTGAATATCGGCAACGTCACCGTTCTCGAGGTACGCGATGCGATCGGTGATCCCCGACAGCGCAATCGCATCCGACGCCAGAAAATTCTCGCCCTCACCAACACCGACCACGAGCGGCATCCCGTCGCGCGCGCCGACGACCCGGTGCGGCTCGTCGCGGCACATCACCGCGATCGCATAGCTGCCGCGCAGTCGCGCGACCGCGCGCCGCACCGCATCGAACAAGTCACCGTCATACAGGTGGTCGATCAGGTGCGCGATGGCCTCGCTGTCGGTCTGGCTCGCGAACACGTAGCCGTGCGCCTGCAGTTCCGCACGCAGCTGGTCGCAGTTCTCGATGATCCCGTTGTGCGACAGTGCGATGCGCGCATTGGCGTCGCTCGGTGAGAAGTGCGGATGCGCGTTGAGCGTGACGGGCGCGCCGTGCGTGGCCCAGCGCGTATGCGCGATACCCGTGTAACCCGACAGCGCCTGTCCGGCGATCTCGCGCTGCAGGTTCGCGACGCGGTCGACGCTGCGGGCGCGCGCCAGCGCCCGGTCGCGGTAGACCACGACGCCGCACGAATCGTAGCCGCGGTATTCGAGCCGCTTCAGGCCGTCGACCAGGTTCGGCAGGATGTCCCGCTGGGCGACCGCCCCGACAATTCCACACATATCGCGCTCCGTAAATGTCCTGTCTGGATCAATGAGAGCGATGGTAGAACCGACTAAATGGAATTAAATTTCAAAATATAGAAGAAAATGAAACGAATGTCAGATCGTCTATCATGTTGAAATTAAATTTCACACCCTGACCGGAAGGAGCTGCCGATGGCCGGCATCACCCTCGACGATCTCGACCTGCGCATCCTCGCGATCCTGCAGGACGACGCATCGGTGTCGAACCTGCAACTGGCCGAGCGCGCGCTGTCGTCGCCGCCTACCTGCATGCGCCGCGTGCGGCGGCTGACGGAGGCCGGCGTGATCCGCCGGCAGGTCGCGGTGCTCGACCCGGTGGCGATCGGCACGGCCGTCACGGCGCTGATCGAGATCAGCCTCGACCGGCAGACGGCGGAAGACTACGACGCGTTCGAAGCGTACGTGTGCGCGGAGCCGGCCGTCACGCAGTGCTATCGCGTGTCGCCGGGGCCCGATTTCGTCGTGGTGGCCGATCTGGCCGACGTCGCCGAATACGACGAATTCGCGCGGCGGCTGTTCACCGGCGCATCGAACGTCCGCAACGTGCGGACGTTCTTCTCGACGCATCGCGCAAAGTTCGAGGCGAACGCGCGGGTCACGCATGCGATGCGCAAGCGAGCTTGATCGACGCATTCGCCATGCGTTCGCGAATGCCTTTGCGATGTCATCACGCAGCCGCGTCAGCCGCGCCCACCAGTTGCAGCGGCTTGCCATACCCGAAGCAATGCGCGGGCTCAGGGAACGCACGCTGGCGCACGTCGTGCGCGTACTGACGGATCGCATCGCGCATCACCGCGTTCGCATCGGCATAGCGCTTCACGAAGCGCGGCGTGTACGCATCGAATGCGCCGATCATGTCCTCGGTCACGAGCACCTGCCCGTCGCAGGCGGGCGATGCGCCGATGCCGATCGTCGGGATCGTCAGCGTTTCGGTTAGATGGCGCGCGAGCGCTTCGGCAGTGCCTTCGACGACGACGCTGAACGCGCCGGCCCGTTCAGCCGCGCACGCGGCATCGAACACCTGCGCGGCGGAGCGCGGGTCCATCCCCTGCGCGCGGAAGCCGCCCGTTGCGTTGGCCTGCTGCGGCATGAGCCCGACGTGCGCCATCACCGGAATGCCGCGTTCGGTCAGGAAGCGGATCGTGTCGGCCATCTCGCTGCCGCCTTCGAGCTTCACGGCCTGCGCGCCGGTTTCGGCGAGCAGGCGCGCGGCGGAGCGATACGCTTGCGCGGGCGATTCCTGGTACGTCGAGAACGGCAGGTCGACGACGACACAGGCCTGCGCGGCGCCGCGCACGACGGCCGCACCGTGTGCAATCATCATGTCGAGCGTGACGCGCAGCGTATCGGGCATCCCGTACAGCACCATGCCGACGGAGTCGCCGACGATGATCACGTCGGCCACCTCGTCGACGAGCTTCGCCATCGGCGCGGAATACGCGGTCAGCGACACGAGGCTGCCGATGCCCTTGGTCGAACGGATCGCGGTGACGGTCTTGCGGGTGGTGCGGGTATGAGCGCTCATGGACGGAAGCCGTGTGAAAGAAGAGCCGCCACGGTAGCATCGCGCTCGTTCGTGCAATGACCTTCGGAGGACGTCTTATGTTGCTGGCGGGACAATCGGGTGACCCTTACGCGGTGCCGCCGATGGCGCGCCTGCCGAGGCCGCTGTACGTGCGTGCGTTCGGGATTCCCGGCAACGTGAGCATCGACGCGCACAGTCATCCGTGGGCGCAGCTGATGTATGCGACGAGCGGTGTGCTCGAGGTGTCGACGCCGTCGGGCCGGCACCTGCTGCCGCCGCACTATGCGATGTGGATTCCGCCGCACGTGCCGCATGCGGTGTCGACGCGCGATTGCGTCGCGTTCCACAGCCTGTATCTCGACGCCGCGATCGCGTGCGACGACGTGCACGGCGATTGCGCGATCCTCTGCATGACGCCGCTGCTGCGGGAGCTGGTGATCGCCACGGCCGAACTGCCGGTGAACTACGACGAGACGGGGCCGGACGGCGCGCTCGTCTGCCTGATCGCCGACCGGATCGCACGGATGCGGGCGGCGCCGCTCACGGTGCCGCTGCCGCGCGATCCGCGTCTGCTGAAAATCGCGCGTGCGTTGCATGCGTATCCGGGCGATACGCGCAATCTCGACGAATGGGGCCACCAGGTCGGCGCGACGCGACGCACGCTGTCGCGGCTGTTCCGGCAGGACACGGGGCTGTCGTTCACCGAATGGCGGCAGGCGGTGCGGCTGCTTGCGTCGCTGCCGCTGCTCGATGCGGGTGAGCCGATCGGTGCGGTGGCCGCCCAACTGGGTTACGACTCGACGTCGTCGTTCATCGAGCTGTTCCAGGCAAAATTCCGCGTGACGCCCGGCACTTATGCGAAGCGTGAAGCGCGCCGGCCCGTGCTGAGCGCGTGACGCGGCCGTACGCCATCGCTCAGAACGCGAGCGCCTGCTGCACCGGATGGTGGGCGCCGCGCTCGAACCCGGCACCTTCGAGCGACAGCAGCGCACGCTTGCGGTCGATGCCGCCCGCATAGCCGGTCAGGCTGCCCGATGCGCCGATCACGCGATGGCACGGCACCATGATCGACACCGGGTTCCGTCCGACTGCACCGCCCACGGCGCGCGCGCCGCTCATCGGCAAGCCGACGCGCTCGGTGATGTCACCGTACGTCACGAGTTCGCCGAACGGAATCGCGAGCAACTCCTTCCATACCCTTCGCTGAAACGCGGTGCCGCGCAAGTGAATCGGCACCGAGAACGTCTCGCGCGTGCCGGTGAAGTACTCGGCGACTTCTTCCGCGACCTTGCGCGCAAGCGGCGACATCGCGAGCGCGTCCGCTTCGGTCACGATCGCAACCGGCGGGAAGTATTTCTGGCCGACGAAGTAGAGGCCCGTCAGCGCATCGTCCTCGATGCGCACGGCGATGTCGCCCAGCGGGCTCGGAATCAGGTGAGCGGGAGTCATCGCAATACATCTCCATGAAGGCGCCACACGTGCAGTGCGGCATACGCGCGCCACGGCGCCCAGCGCGCCGTATGCGGCGCGGATGATGGCACGCGCGCAGGGTCGGTGGGGGCGGCAAGCAACGCATCGTCGGCCGGGAACGCATTCGGCCACGCCATCGCGCGCATCGCGACATACTGCACCGCACGTTCGTCGAAGCCGGGCAGCGCGCGCAGGGCGTCGAGCGTCGTGTCGAGCGGCGCCATCGGTTCGAGCGCGAGCGTGCCGTCGTCGACTGCGCGTGCGAGCGACACGATCGCCTGGGAGGCGTCGCGCGCGATGCCGATCGTTTCGAGCGCGGCAGGCGGCAGCGCGGCCAGCGTCGCGGCGGAAGGCAGCGCGTGCGTGAGGCCCGGCGGCGCGCTTTCGATTGATGTGCCGAAACGCTCGGCGATGCGCGCCAGCACGGGCGTGCCTGCATGCGTCGCCGCAAGCCGTTCGCCTGCGATCGCACGGATCGCAATCTCGACGCCGTCGAACGCGCCGGGCACACGCAGGCCCGGCGAGCCGCTCGCGAGTTCGCCGAGATGCGCGTCGATCACGTCGGGGCGGCTGTCGAGATCGAACAGCCGTCGAATGCGCGCGAGCACGGCCGGCACGACCGGCGTCAGCGCGGGCGACACGGTGACGGCCAGCGCGAAGCGCTGCGGCACGTGCGCCACCGACACCCAGCCGGTTACGCGGCCGTCGGCGCCCCTGTTTCGATCGGGCAATTCGACGACGCGCGCATAACCGGGCGCATCGACCCGCTCGACACCGTCGATCTGCCGTTGCGCGAGAAAACGCATCAGGTTGGCCCATGCGAACGGCGGCCGGTACGGCAGCGGGAACGTCATGTCGCCATCGGCCGGCGCGCGGGCCCCCTTACGCAGCCGCAGCGGATTGAGGCCGTACCGTTGAAGAAACAGGTCGTTGAAGCGCCGCACGCTGCTGAACCCGGCCGTCGACGCGACGACGGCCACCGGCAGCGCGGTATCGGTCAGCAGCCGCTTGGCCATCAGCAGCCGGTGCGTCTGCGCGAACTCGACCGGCGACACGCCGAACTGCGCGCCGAAGATCCGGCGCAGGTGGCGCTCGGTCACGCCGACGCGCTGCGCGAGCGCGTCGACGGAATGCGCGTTCAGGAAACCGTCCTCGATCAGCGTGGCGGCTGCGTCGGCGAGATTGCCGGACAGGTCGAGCAGCCCGTGGCCGGGCGCGAGCTCGGGGCGGCAGCGCATGCAGGGCCGGAAGCCGGCTTTCTCGGCGGCCGCGGCGGTCGGGTAGTAGCTGCAGTTCTGCGCTTTCGGCGGTTTCACCGGGCAGACGGGGCGGCAATACACGCCCGTCGTCGCCACGCCGACGAAGAACCAGCCGTCGAAGCGGCGGTTCCGCGAAAGCAGGGCGTCGTAGCAGGTATCGGGATCGAGGCGCATGCGACGACTGTAAACCATCCCGGCCCCCGATTCTGGCTGGAATCGGACATGTGTATCGGCGGCCGCCCTCGCGCGTGCCCGTCGGGAAAATCCGGGAAAAACGGTTAATGCCACGTGGCGAAACAGTCATCTCTTTTGCCGCGACCAATTTGAGATGACTCATCGAAATCCCCGACTGACAGGGCGCCGGCAGACGTCCTATCCTTTTGAAAAACGTTTTCCAGGTTGATCGGCGGAATCGGCCGTGCGCGCCAGCGCACCGCTGCCCGCCCCGGCGCCGGTCGCCGGTCGACGAACATCGTGCGGCGCGACGGGCGCGGCCGCATATCGGAGACATTCATGCAATCTGCCGTCGTCGGCGCCGTGCGCGCTGCCGCCAGCCGCTACCGCTGGGCCGTCTGTGCGCTGCTGTTTTTCGCGACCGTCATCAACTACATGGATCGGCAGATCCTCGGCCTGCTTGCGCCGATGCTCCAGCACGACATCGGCTGGAGCCAGGTGCAGTACGGCCGCATCGTGATGGCGTTTTCCGCGTTCTATGCGCTGGGCCTGCTCGGCTTCGGGCGCATCGTCGACCGGCTCGGCACGCGCATTTCGTACGCGCTGGCGATGCTGGTGTGGAGCATCGCCGCGATGCTGCACGCGGCGGTCGGCTCGGTGACGGGCTTCGCGTTCGTGCGCGCGCTGCTCGGGATCGGCGAGGGCGGCAACTTCCCGGCCGCGATCAAGACGACGGCCGAATGGTTCCCGCGCCGCGAACGCGCGCTCGCCACCGGCATCTTCAACTCGGGGGCGAACATCGGCGCGGTGTTCGCGCCGGCGATCATCCCGGCGATCGCGGTGGCCTACGGCTGGCGCGCGGCGTTCGTGATCATCGGCGCGATCGGCCTCGTGTGGCTCGCGGTGTGGCTCGTGTTCTATCGCCAGGCCGATACGCGCGCGCTCGCTGCGGAATATGACGAGCCGCGCGACGAAGCGGAAGCGCTCGACGCGGCGAATGCGAATGCCGGTGCGCCGCGCTGGGGCGAGCTGATCCGCAAGCGCGAGACGTGGGCGTTCCTGATCGGCAAGTTCCTGACCGACCCGGTGTGGTGGTTCTACCTGTTCTGGCTGCCGAAGTGGCTCAACGAGTCGCGCGGGATGGACATGCAGCACATCGGCCTGCCGCTCGTCTGCATCTATGCGCTGACGACGGTCGGCAGCATCGGCGGCGGCTGGCTGTCGTCGATGCTGCTGCGCGCGGGCTGGAGCGTGAACGGCGCGCGCAAGACGGCAATGCTGATCTGCGCATGCTGCGTGCTGCCGATCGCGTTCGTGTCGCAGGTGCAGAGCCTGTGGGCCGCGGTGCTGATCGTCGGCCTCGCCGCCGCTGCGCACCAGGGCTGGTCGGCGAACCTGTTCACGACGGCGTCCGACCTGTTCCCGCGCCGCGCGGTGGCATCGGTGGTCGGCATCGGCGGGATGGCCGGTTCGATCGGCGGCGTGCTGTTCTCGGAAGTGATCGGCCAGGTGCTGCAGCGCACGGGCCACTACTGGGTGCTGTTCGCGGTCGGCGCATCGGCCTACCTGATCGCGCTGGGCGTGATGCACGTGCTCACGCCGAAGATGAAGCCGGCGCAACTCGACGCGTGAGTATGGGGCCGCGTGCCCGCAAGCGAACGCGCCGCCCAAGGGCGGCGCGTTTTCTTTTGACGACTCGGTGCAGCGAACTCAGCCGGCCGCGGCCGTCGACGCGCGCATGATCAGCCGCGGCTCGAACGTCGAATAGCTCGCATCGGTGCGCCCCGCGAGCGCATCGATCAGCTTCTGCATCGCGAGCTCGCCCATGTTCTCGCTCTGGATGTCGACGGTGGTGAGCGCGGGCGCCGCGTATTCGCCGTACGGCACGTTGTCGATGCCCGCGACCGACACATCCTGCGGCAGCCGGAAGCCGAGCGACGCGGCTTCCTTCATGAAGCCGAGCGCGATCAGGTCGTTGTAGCAGATCACGGCTTGCGGACGCTGCGGCCCGAGCATCACGCGCGAACACGCACGCTTGCCGGCTTCGGCGGTCGGGGCATGCGCGTCGTGCACGTCGAGCGTGAGCCCGGCTTCCGCGAGGCAGTCGCGCGCGCCCTGGATCCGCTCGTCGTTCACGCGCGCCGTGCCAAAGCCGAGATACGCGATGCGCGTGTGGCCGAGATTGAGCAGGTGGCGCGCGAGCATGTAGGTCGACAGCCGGTTGTCGATGCCGACGCTCGGAATCGGCAGGCCGGGGCTGCGACGCAGCAGCACGAGCGGCTTGTTGAGGTCGAGCATCCAGCCGGCCTCTTCATCCGGCATCCGCGTGCTGACGATCAGCCCGTCGACGCGCTGCGCAAGCGCCTCGATCAGCGAGCGTTCGCGCGCCTGGTTCTCCTCGGTATCGACGAGCAGCAGCGTGTAGTCGTGCTGCAGCGCGACGCGGTTCGCCCCCTTCACCACGTTCGTGAAGTGCGGGTTGCTGATGTCGAGGATCACGAGGCCGATCGTGCGCGTGCGGCCGGTGATCATCGAGCGCGCGAGCGGGTTCGAACGGTAGCCGAGCCGGTCGATCGCCTCCTTGAGCCGCGCTTCGACGGTCGGCGAGAAGCGCTGCGTGCCGTTCACGTACTTCGATACCGTCGCGACCGACACGCCGGCTTCCGCCGCCACGTCGCGGATCGTCGGGGAAACTTTTTTCATTCGAAGGGTAACGTTTTCGTCCGATAACGCCGGATTGTGGCAGAAAAAGGGCACGCGCGGCCATGCGCCGATATCGGGAAAGTGCGGATGGCTGCGAACGGGCTCGACCATTGACGTTCGGCGGCGCTCCCGCGTATAGTTGGAAAACGTTTTCCGATCCGGGCCAAATACCAGATCGGCGTCCAGGTCAGATTCAAGGAGATTCGTTGACGTCCGCCGCCGCCTGCCTAAAGGCGGAGGATTCCCACACCTGGCGATGCACGTCCGCATCGGAGAATGTTCAACGCAGCGTTGGTATCTCGATCATGCACGACACCACATCCACTGCAGGCCCACTCTCTTACTCGCAGCCCCGCGATACCTTTCGGTCGCGTCGTGCTGCCTTTCGACCCGCACGACGAACAGGACTGGGTGGAACCGCTTTCGTCGACTTCCTCGAACGTGGCTCCGTGCGCGATCGCCTTGTAACGGAGCTTGTTTCGGAAGGACGACCGGGACGCGTCGTAGACGCTCCTCGCCATCCTGGTTCTGGCGAGTTTTGCGGCCGACACGTTGCCGGCCGCGATGTAATCGAAACGCCGCACCAGATCGAGCGCGAGCTTGTGCTGGAAATCGGCACGGGCATCCTGCGCAAAATTGGTCCCATCCTTGATCTTGCCTTCTGGAAGCGGCCGACTATTGAACACGCGAAAGCTGTTGCCGGCGCAGCGAAATGCGTCGCCTTCCCGCTTCAGGTCACGGCCCTTCAGCGGCACCCAGCCAAGCGATTTCCTGCCGCGATAGCGCAGGGAGGGCCGGCGGCGCTGACTGCGCGACTTCGCGTATTGCTCGCACGTTGCATTGACCGTTCCGGAGTGAATGCCGAACTCCTTGCTGCTACCGGTGGTCAGCATGTTCAGATCAAAACCCGTGGGCCACTTCTTGTTCCACTTGAGCGCGTGCTTCTGCGTGTCGTTGCAGAAGTGCCAGACGTAGTTCACCGCACGGCTCTGCTTGTTAAGCAGTCCGTTGAGCGATTTCACCCGGTAACGGTAGACAAGGATCATGCCGGCCATCCTAACCCGTGGAAGAAGCTGCCTGTCAAGCGCACTCCTTTCACTCTCCGCCCCATGTCCCCAAGGAAGTTTCCTTGAGGGAAAGAGCGGAGTCTCTCGGAGCAAATCCTGATGAACGCCTCATCCACCGGCGCGCGCAAACCGTTCGGGCGCCTGTTGCTGACGGGCGCGGCCGGCAACCTCGGCCGCCAGTTGCGCGGCGCGCTCGCCGACTGGGCCGACGTCGTGCGCGTGAGCGACATCGCGACGCTCGGCGACGCGGCTGCGCATGAAGAAACCCGCGTCGTCGATCTGGCCGACCGGGCCGCGGTGATGCAGCTCGTCGACGGCGTGGACGCGATCGTCCACCTCGGCGGCATTTCGGTCGACGCGCCGTTCGACGATCTCGTCGGCGCGAACATCACCGGCACGTATAACCTGTACGAAGCCGCGCGCAAGCACGGCGTGAAGCGCGTCGTGTTCGCGAGCTCGAACCATGCGATCGGCTTCCATCCGGTCACGGAAGTGCTCGACGCCGATTCGCCGCTGCGTCCCGACAGCCTGTATGGCGTGACGAAGTGCTTCGGCGAATCGCTGTCGCGCTACTACTTCGACCGCTTCGGGATCGAGACGGTGTGCCTGCGGATCGGCTCATCGTTCGAAGTGCCGAAGAATCCGCGCATGCTCGTCACGTTCCTCAGCTATCGCGACTTCATCGAGCTCGTGCGCTGCTCGCTGCTGACGAATCGCGTCGGGCACGCGATCGTGTACGGCGCGTCGGACAACCCGGTGAAGTGGTGGGACAACACGAAGGCCGGCTTCCTCGGCTTCCGCCCGCGCGACAGCTCCGAGCAGTTCGCCGGGTTGTTCCCGGTGACGGCGCCGACTGCCGATTACGACGATCCCGCGCAACGGTTCCAGGGCGGCGGGTTCGTCGTCGGCGAGCCGATGGAGCGGAAGGCTTCGTAAGCGTCGCCGGCGTCGCGATTCAGCGCAGGATGTCGGTCGCCCTGTGCCGCTCGCCGACACCGTCGATCAGGATCAGCGGGCCGCTCGCGTGACGTGCGCGCAGCGGCTGGATCTGCCGGTACGCATTCGATGCGTACCAGGCGCGCGCCGTGTCGAGATCGGGAAACGCGATTGCGATCAGGTCGCCGCGCCATACGCCCTCACGTATCTCCGGCCGCGCGCCGTGAATCACGAAATGGCCGTCGAACGGCGCAAGCGTGCCGTCGATGCGTTCGAGATACTCGACGACGTCGTCGCACATCTCGACGTCGTGCAGGTGGGCGATGGCGTAGGCGGTCATGGCGGGCTCCTTGACGTGATGCGGTTCGTGCGTCGATGCAGCCATGATCGCGGCGCAGGCGGCGCGCGTCGATTACCTGTGACGTAAGCAAACCCGCACGGCTGCGGAAGTTTTCCCGCGCGTGCCGACGGGCGCACCGCTCGTGCGGCGCGGCAGCGCCCGCGCCTGCCGCTTACCCGCATGCATCGTCAGCCAGTGCAGCCGTCAAGGCTGCTTGCTGCAAGCCGGATCGGTGTTGCGCCGCTCGGGCGAATCGCACCAGTAACTCGGCCGCCACGCTTCGAACGTGACGGCTTTCGCCGCGTTGGCGCGCGTGACGTGCACCGGGTCGGCTTTCAGCACATCGCCGTTCGGGTCGTCGTTGAAGCGCCAGTTCCGGAACACCTCGCGATGGAACACCCACGTGCGATGCGCGGCGTCGTAGCGAAACGTCACGCGGTCGCGCCAGTGGTTATGGCCCGCGAAGACGCCCTGTTCGACCGTGAACGTGCGCGGTTCGATCGTCAGCGCGTTCTCGGCAACGCCGTCCAGGTACGGGTCGCCCATCCCGCCTTCGTCGGCTTTCATGATCACGGTGTCGTTGCGCGCCGCGAGCCGATAGTGCCCGTCCGTGCCCGGCAGGAAGATCATCAGCGGGCGCAGCGACGCCTTGCGCGTCGAATCGTCGGGCCGATGCGCGACGACGACATAGCCGATACGGGTGCTGTCGGTCAGGCGCCCTGACGCGGCATCCATCGCTTCGTAGCCGGCGGGAAGCTGCGCGACGATGTCGTCCGGAAGGTCGGGTGCGTCGGGGCAGGCGAACGAGGCAGGCGTATCGGCGCACGTCGTGGCGCAAGTGTTGCCGATGCTGAACGTCAGCAGCGCGGCGACGAGGAATCCTTTGATGCGGGGGATCGTCATGCGGATCGGGTCATGAGGTTGCGCCGCGGAAGCCGGCGCACGCGCGTCGCCCCGTCTCGCCGTAGCGCGGGTTGGTTGTTCGTCGGGACGCGCAGTGTAACCGGTCATGCGCGCTTGCGCGTCGGCCGCGGGACGGCCGCGGGCATCGGCGCCGGCGGTTCGTCGGCCTGCAGGCACAGCCGGTCGAGCATGCGTTGCGCGGCGCCCGCGCAATCCTCGCCCTCCGGCTTGTTCACGATCTCCTCGATCAGCACCTGCAGATGTTGCCGGTTCTGCGCGAGACGCCGTTCGAGCAGCACGATTTCGTCGACCTTGTGCCGCAGCGCGGCCAGCAGTTCGTCGCGCGGCCACGCGCCGAGATCGGGCGGCAGCACCGCGCGGATTTCGTCGAGCGCGAAGCCCGCGCGCTGCGCACGGTCGATGATCGCGAGCCGCGTCAACGCTTCCGGTCCGTATTCCCGATAGCCGTTTGCCTGCCGGCGGGCCGGTTCGAGCAGGCCGCTCGCTTCGTAGAAGCGGATGCGCGACGCCGCGATGCCGCTGGCCCGCGCCAGTTCGCCGATTTTCATGCCGTGCTCCAAAGGGGCTTGACCTTAAAGTTGACTTTAAAGTTATCGTTGGGCATCGTCAATCGAGGGTGCCCTCCATGAACCTGTTTACGCCGCTGACACTGCCCAACGGGGCGGTGATTCCGAACCGTCTGGCCAAGGCCGCGATGGAAGAGAACATGGCCGATGCGAACCACGCGCCGTCCGACGCGTTGCTGCGCCTGTACCAGGCGTGGGCCGACGGCCAGGTCGGCCTGATCCTGACCGGCAACGTGATGGTGGACGGCCGCGCGATGACGGGGCCGAACGGCGTCGTGCTGGAGAGCGACGCGCATCTCGATCGCTTCCGCCGCTGGGCGCAGGTGGCGCGCTCGGGCGGCGCGCACGTGTGGATGCAGATCAATCACCCGGGGCGCCAGATGCAGGCGGCGCTCGGCCAGACGACGCTCGCGCCGTCGGCCGTGCCGCTCGCGCTCGGCGCGCTGTCGAAGCAGTTCCCGGTGCCGAAGGAGATGACCCAAGCCGATATCGCCGACGTGCAGCGGCGCTTCGTGCGCGCCGCGCAGCTTGCGGAGCAGGGCGGCTTCAATGGCGTGGAGATTCACGCGGCGCACGGCTATCTGCTGAGCCAGTTCCTGTCGCCGCTGACGAACCGCCGGCAGGATCGGTGGGGCGGCAGCATCGAGAATCGCGCGCGCCTGCTGCTCGATATCGTGCGGGAGGTGCGTGCAACGGTGTCGCCGGCATTTGCGGTCGCGGTCAAGCTGAACTCGGCCGATTTCCAGCGCGGCGGCTTCAGCGCGGACGATGCGAAGCGCGTGGTCGAGCTGCTGAATCCGCTCGGCGTCGATCTCGTCGAACTGTCGGGCGGCAGCTATGAAGTGCCGGCGATGCAGGGCGAGGCGCGCGACGGGCGCACGCTGGCCCGCGAAGCGTATTTCCTCGAATTCGCGCGTGACATCACGGCCGTCGCACGGATGCCGCTGATGGTCACGGGCGGCATCCGGCGCCGCGCGGTTGCCGAGCAGGTGGTCGACAGCGGCGTGGCGATGGTCGGCATCGCGACCGCGCTGTCGATCGAGCCGAACCTGCCGCGCGACTGGCGGGACGGCAAGGACAGCGCGCCGGTGCTGGAGCCGATCCGCTGGAGGAACAAGGCGCTGGGCGCGCTGGCCAACATGGCCGTCGTCAAGTTTCAGCTCACGCGCCTCAGCGAAGGCCAGCCCACGCACCCGCAGGTGTCGCCGCTGCGCGCGCTGGTCAGGCAGCAACTGGCCGCGCAGTGCCAGACGCGGCGCTACCGGAAGTGGATGGCGGGGCGTGCGGCGGGCACGCGGGCGTGACAGCGGTCATGCGGAGCCGGGTGGTTGGTCGCCCGGCGAGGTGTTCGTCGCACCGCTGCGCGCCGATCCACGGTGTGCATGCGGTGCGCGGGCGGCCGCGCATTCGCGGTGAGGTCGCGATGGACGTGCGCGCCGCAATGCATGTGCCGGCGGCACGCGCGTTGCACCGCATCGCGCCGCATCAGAACCGGTAGTTCGCCAGCACTTCGAGCCGCCGGTCGTTGCCGAGCAGGTACTGCGTCTCGTTGTAGTACGCGGACTGCACGAAGCGCCGGTTGAACACGTTGTATGCGCGCGCGGTGATCGTCGTGTCCTTGCGCGGCTTCCACGCGAGGCCGAGATCGACGGTCGTGTACGACGGCATCACGAGCTGGTTTGCGGTATCGGCAAAGCGCTTGCCGACGTACTTGACGCCCGCGATGCCCGTCCAGTCCGGCGCGAAGCGCCAGCTCACCCACAGGTTCGCGAGCCGCTGCGGCACCGACACCGGCACGTTGCCCGCACGCGAGACCGTCGTGCCGCCGGACGTCTGCTGGAAGTCGTCGTATTTCGCGCGCAGGATCGACACGTTCGCGTCGACGCGCCAGTCCTTCGCGATCTCCGCGCCGACGGTTGCCTCGAGCCCGCGCGACGACTGCTGGCCGACCTGGATCGACTGGTTCGGGTTCAGCGGATCGGCCGTCAGGAGATTGCTCTTGACGATCCGGTACGCGGCGAGCGTCCATTCCGCGTTGCCGCCGAGGAGCGACTGCTTCACGCCGATCTCGATCTGCCGGCCGGACGCGAGCGCGAAATTCGCCTTCGACGCATTCAGCGACAGCAGCGAACTGATCGGATCGGCCGCCACCGAATACTGGCCGTACACGGCGAGGCCGGGTTGCACGTCGTACACGGTACCGATGCGCCAGCCCGTGTTCGCGAACACCTTCGAGAATGCGCCGCCGTTCACGAGATCGTCGCGGTTCACGCTCGCATGGTCGTAGCGCAGCCCGCCGATCACCGACCAGCGCGGCGTGATCTCCAGCCGGTTCTCGGCGAACAGCGCGTACTGGTTCGCCTGGCTGCGGTACTTCGGATAGGTGCCGGCCGTGTTGATGAAGCTGCCCGGATCGACGTTGAACGGATCGACCGTCGACGTGCCCGAGTACGGCGAGTTGTTGTCGTGCTGGAACGTCGTGTGATTGAACTCGAACCCCGTCGAGAACGTGTTGCGCATCCCGAGCAGCGAGCCGGTGACGGTGGCCGCCGTCACGTTGCCGTACTGCGCCTGGTCGTGGAAGATCTCCGTATAGCTGCTGCGCCGGACTTGCGCGGTCGACGGCAGGTACGTGTAGTACTCGGCATCCTTCCAGTGACGGTTGCTCTTCATCCGGTACAGCGTGCTCGTCACGTTCAGGCTGTCGCTCGGCTGCCAGTTCGCCGACACCGTCGCCCAGCTGTCGCGGAACGCGATGTCGCTGTCGCCGACGTTGTAGTTCTTCCTGTCGAACGCGCGATCGCGCGCGCCGTTGACGAGCGGCACGCCGAAATACTGCATCGGATGCTGGAAGCCTTGCGCATACGACGCCGTCACGTACAGGTCGGACGTCACGTCGTAGCGCAGCGCGCCGGAGATCGACAGGTTGCGCGAATTGCCGCGGTCGACCCAGTTCGACGAGCGGTTGCCGCTGATGTCGAAGCGGTACGACAGCTTGTCGTTGATCGCGCCGCCGCTGCCGAACGCGGCCCGCGCCGTGCCTTCGGTGCCGCCGCCGGCCTGCAGCTCGTTCTGGATCGCGCCGCGCGTCGGCTTTTTCGGCACGATGTTGACGACACCGCCGATCGCGCCTTCGCCGTAGATCACCGAAGCGGGGCCGCGCAGCACGTCGACATGATCGACCGGCCACGTGTCGAACGGAAACGTGATGCCGATCGCGCCGTATGGGCGTACGCCGTCATAGAGCTGCGTGACCGACGACGCGCCGACGAAGCCGCGCGCGCCGAGCTCCGAGCCGCCGTTGCCGGGATGCGGCGAGGCGCTGATGCCGGCGGCACGGCTCACCGCATCGACGATCGAACTGTCGCCGCGCGTGTCGAGCGTCGTGCGATCGATCTGCTCGACGCTCGCGGGCGTTTCGAGCGACGACAGGCCGAGACGGCTGCCCGTGTCGAGCGGCTGCGTGAGCGGCGTCGCCTTCTGGGCGTTGACGCGAATCGGCGCGAGCGTGGTGCCGGTGTGCTTGACGTCGCTTTCCTGTGCTTGCCCGGCAGGCGCGAAGGCCGCGAGAAAGGCGGCGGGCAGCATCGATCTGAACTTCATGTTTCGGTATCCTTTTAATCTGTGCAATGAGCTATGCCGCGGGCGACGCATCAGAACGCGTACCGCATGCCGGCGAACACGCTGCGCCCTTCGCCCGGATAGAAGATCGCGGTGTTCGCCGTGCGTGCATCCGCGACCGTGCTGATGTCGCT
Organism: Burkholderia puraquae; assembly: GCF_002099195.1. Classification (GTDB taxonomy): domain Bacteria; phylum Pseudomonadota; class Gammaproteobacteria; order Burkholderiales; family Burkholderiaceae; genus Burkholderia; species Burkholderia puraquae. The sequence goes on from NZ_NBYX01000011.1 coordinate 44,318, forward strand.
CACATAACGCTTGTTGGTCAGGTTGCGTGCATCGACGAACAGCGACAGCCCGTTGCGGAAGTCGTAGCCGGCCTGCAGCCCGAGCAGCGCATAGCTCGGCACGCGCAACGTGTTCGCATCGTCGGCCCAGGCGCCCGACGGCACCCAGTCGAGGGTGGCCGCGATGTGGAAGCCGCTCGGCCGCGCATACCCCAGCGTCGCGCGCAGCACGTTCAGCGGCACGCCCGCGATCCGGTTGTTGCCGTACTGCGGGTCGTTCTTGAAGCGGAAGTCGTTCAGGTTCCAGATGCCCGACAGCGTGACCTTGTCGCCCGCGCCGCGCCCGGTGACGTTGCGCAGCAGCTCGACCGACGCGCCGGCCTCGATCCCCTGCAGCACCGTCTTGTTCGCGTTGAACGTCGCCGCCGGGACATCCGGGTTCGTCGTGTACTGCAGCAACTGGTCGCGCACGAGCGAGCGATAGGCGGTCACGTCCCAGCTCACGCGCTCGCGCGAGCCGCGCGTACCGAACTCGATCGTCCACGCATGCTGCGAAGCGAGCGGCGTGAAGCGTGTCGTGTTCGAGAAGGTCTGCGTGAGGTCGGTGAAGTCGGGCACGTCCTGGCTGCGCGTGACGTCGACGTAGGCCTGGGTATGCGCATCCGGCTGCCACAGCAGGCCGAGCTTCGGATTGACGCCGCTGTAGCTCGCGTTCGTCGACTTGTAATTCGGGTCGCGCGGCAGCCCGCCGTTGTCGATGTACTCGCGCACCGAGTGCAACGCCTTCACGCCAGCCATCAGCGCGACGGCCGGCAGGACGAACAGCCGGTTCTCGACGTACGCCTCGTAGTTGAACGCCGTCTGCGTCGAGTCGAGCGTCTGCGCGCCCTTGTTGCCGTTGACGTTCACGTACTGGTTCGCCTGCGTGCGGCCGCCGAAGAAGCGCGCGCCGACGATCAGGTCGTTGCGCATCCCGCCGAGCGTCAGGCGGCCCGTGTAGCGCGGCGCGAAGCCGTAGGTCCAGCCGTCCTGGTCGAGCGCCTGGAAGATCGGGTGATAGAGGCTCTTGTGAATCGCCCACGTGTCGAACTGCAGTTCGCCCGAATCGAGCTTCACGGTCGTGCGGTTCGCGATCCGCTCGGTTCGCGTGTTGCGCGCCTGGTCGCCCGCTATCGCGTTCGGCGCGGCCCTGGTCGGGTTGTTCAGCGCGTCGGACAGCGACAGCGTGCCCGGCAGCAACTGGTCGACGACGTACACGCCGACGTAGAAGCGCGTCTCGACCGTCGGGCTGAACCGGTAGCCGACGTTCGCGTTGAACTGCTCGTATTGCCCCTTCGCGTGATCGCGATAGCCGTCCGCGTGATTGACGCTGAAGTTCGCGAGGAAATCGAGCGGGCCGAGCACGCGCGAGATCTGCGCGCTGGTGCGCACCGTGCCGTAGCTGCCGCCTTCCACGCGCACGATGTTCGGCGCGTCGGCGGTATGGGCGGTCGGCGTGATGAAGTCGATCGCGCCGCCGAGTGTCGACGCCCCGTACGCGAGGCCGTTGCCGCCCTTGTAGACCTGCACCGCCTGCAGCGCGAGCGGATCGATCTGGTAGTAGTCGCCGCTGCCGTCCGCGAGGTTGGTGGGAATGCCGTCCTGCAGGATCTCGAGGCCGCGCGTGTGATACGAGCGGGCGATCCCCGAGCCGCGAATCGACAGCCGCAGCTCCTGGCCGTAGCGATTCTCGACGAACACGCCGGGCACGTCCTTCAGCACGTCGCGCAGCGTGAATGCGTAGGTGTTCCGGTAGCTGTCGGCATCGACGAAGCCTACCGAGCCGACCGTCTGCTCGAGCGTGCGCTTCAGGTTGCCGGTCGATTTCGATGTCAGCGAGTCCGGCGCGCGGGCCGCGTTGACGTTGATCGCGGGCAGCGTCGACGCGGCCGGTGCGTCGGTTGGCACGGCGGCGCCTTGTGCGCATGCGGCCGACGCGGAGAGCACGGAGATCGCGCCGGACAGCGCGACGGCGATACGGGTCGAGGGAAACATGTCGTTGTACGTATGGATAGGGTGACGTTTGATGAAACGGACACGATGCGCGCCATGCGCGGCGCCGGCCGCCGCGCGTGGTCACGCGCGCGGGCTCGGCATCGGGCACCGGCTGGGCGGGCAGGCGAAGCGGACGGCGCCGCGCGGTGTGCGGCGGTGCCGTCGCGATGGGCGTCAGGCGTGTGCGGAAGGCGGCCCGCGGGCGGCGGGCGCGTAGCGCTTCGACGGGCTGCGGGGGGAGGGGATCGGTGGCTCGGGCGGCGCATGCCGCACGGCCGGGGAGGCGGGCAGGAACGCCGCGTACTGCAGCGGCGGATGGCCGGCGAGCAGGCCGCAATAGCCGCAGCGGTCGAAATGCGCATCGGACGGCGCATGCGGTTCCGCGTGCGCCACGAGCGTGTTGCCGGTTGCCGAGCAGATCGCCGCGGGCGGCACGCCGCTATCGGATGCCGGTGCGCGCAGTTGCGAGATCAGCGGCGCGACCAGCGCGAGCACGAGCGCGAACAGCCCGAGCCACGCCGTGGCCCGGGCCTGGCGCGTCGGCGCGCAGCGTGCGCCGGCGCGCGATGAATCAGGCCGCTGCGCGTGCCGCACGGCCGAACAGCAGACGGTCGATCAACCAGACCGCGACGATCGTCGCGCCCATCAGCGGGAAGACGACGCCGAGCAGCACGAGCCCCGCGATCCAGCCGCGCATCGGCGGCGCGCCGCGCTCGCGCGACGGCGCACCGAGCCTGGCCGCCGGGCGGCGCTTCCACCACATCACGGTGCCCGTGACGGCCATCGCGGCCAGCCCGAGCGACAGCACCGCGCAGAGGATCTGGTTCGCGAGCCCGAAGTAGCGGCCCATGTGCAGCGACGTGCCGTACGACACGGCCTGCGATACCGCGCCGTAATCGTCATAGCGGATGTCCTTCAGCACGGCGCCGCTGTACTGGTCGATGTAGATCGTCCGCTCGGCCTTCGGGTCGTCCGGGAAGTACGACGCGGTGAACACGCCGTCCGCGCCGGACGGCAGCGCGAGCGTGTAGCCGCTCGTCACGCCGAGGCCCGCGACGATCGCGATCGCGCGTGCCAGCGGCAGCGGTGCCGGGGTCGGCGCCGACGGCGAATGCGGGACGGGCACGTTGCCGACTGCCCACGGCGTTTGCGGCAGCGGCAGGTCGTCCATCACCATCCCCGGCATCGACTCGCCGGATTCGTGGTGATGGCCGGACGGCGCGGCAGCCTGGGCAGGCGCAGGCGCCGCGGCGGCACCCGGGCGCGTCGAGCGCACCGACGCGTCGCCCCATGCGCCTTCCGGCGCGCCGAGATTCACGGTCGCGGCCAGCGCCTTGAAGTTCTTGCCCCACGAGCCGGACCACGGCAGCCCCGTCAGGATGAAGGCCACCGTGCCGGCCGCGAGCCAGATGCCGGCCGTCGCGTGGAGGCTTTTCCACAGCGGCCGGCCGCGCAGCGACAGGTCGGGGCGCAGTGCGGGCCCGACGCGCGCAGCGCCTCGCGGCCACCACAGCGCGATGCCGGTACCGATCATCACGAAGGTCCAGCACGCGGCGAGTTCCATCAGCAACTCGCCTGTCTTGCCGAGCAGCAGCTTGCGATGCAGCATCCGGTCGACCTGCATGAAGCGGTTCTCGACGCTCAGCGTGCCGAGCACGCTGCCGTCGTACGGGTTCACGTACACGCTCTCGCGGCTGCCGTCGCGCAGCCGGAACACGTATTCGGCGCTGCGGTCCGGCGCGGTCGAGACCTGGGCGGAAACCGGCGTCGCGCCGGCCGGCATCGCGGTGCGCGCACTCGCGAGCAGCGTGTCGGGATCGAGTCGCGGCGTGGCGCGGGGCTCGACGACGAGCCGGTGCGGATACAGCAGCGGCTCGATCTGCGGCTGGAAGCAATAGAGCGTTCCGGTGATCGCGAGGACCACCAGGAACGGCATGACGAACAGGCCGGCATAGAAGTGCCAGCGCCAGAGCGTCCGGTAACCGGCGTGGGCGGATTGGGCGGGCGAGAGGGCCCGCTCGACGGTGGTCGACATGGTGTCAGCTCCTCGTATGCGTTGAGCCGCCACGCCGGCGCGGGCCGGCGGGGACGTCAACGTGCGTCGCGCTCGCCTGCGCGCATCGACGGAACGGGCGGCGCGGCGCCATGCGCGGAAGGGGCGCATGACGGCGTCGCCCGCGCGGTGCGGGCAGGCGGGTGAACGCTTGAATCAGGTCGTGTGAGACGAACGGCGTGCAGGCCCATGCACATCGACGTACACGAGCCGCTGGGCGGAACCGTCAGCAGAACAGGGGAGGCGCGCGGGAGGGGGGGCGATCGCCGAAGACCGATCGCACGATGGGAATGCTGTCGAAGCGAATCCGGCATCGCCGCGGCGCGGCGGCGGGAAACAGCAGCACGAGCAGCACGAACGACGCCAGCGCCGTGAACAGCACGGCACCGAATGCGCACAGGCTGTCGCCGTTTCCGGACGACGCCGTGTTGTCGGCATGCGCGTCATGCTTGAGCGCATCGGCGAGCGCCCGCGCGTCGTTGGCCGGTGTGATCGGCGCGCCGGCATCGAAACGGGCGGCCAGTGCCGCCACGTTGACGATCAGCGGGCCGCGGCCCGAACACAGCACCACCGAGCCCGCATCCGGACCGTCCGGATCGAGCATCACGGCACCCGACATCAGCGCGCGGGACAGCAGCGTCACGAGGAGGAAACCCCACAGAAGCTGTCGCGCGACGCCTTGCCGGAGCAGGAAGCGGCGAAGTGCGTTCATGGCGCGCGATTGTACCTCCGTTTGCGGGGAGGGGCCGGCGTGCAGCCGGAAGCCGGCAGGGCGCGCGCGGCGGCTATCCGGAGCCGAACGATCCGCTGCCGGGCCGCGCGTTCGCCGAGCCATACGACCAGGTGCCGTCCGCGCGGGCGGTCAGCACGTTGCCCGAGCGCCGGTCGTAGAGATGCCACTGTTCGTCGGCCGGGTCGTCGCCGTATGGCCAGGTCGTCAGCTTGCCGCCGAGGTCGAAGTTGAACGCCCACGAACCCGGCTGGGCGCATGGCACGACCGATTGCAGGATCTGTCCGTCGAGGCGTTGAGCGGCGGCCGCGATGTCGCCGGATCGGGATTCGCTGTGCGCGAGCTCGTGGCCGTCGAGCGCGATCGACCAATGGCAGTAGCAGATCCACAGATGCCCGTTGCCGGCGACCGTCACGTGCCGCGACGCGAGCCTGTCGCGCGCCGCCGCGGACAGGCCGGGCGAGCCGGCAAGCGGCTCCCTGACATGCAGCACGGGTTGGCCGAACTCGAACGTGAGAAAGCTGCCCTGGCCTTTCGTCACGGACCAGGCGGGCGTTTCGCAGATGGCCGGCCAGATCTGGTCGAAGTCGACAGCGTTCACGGCGTGCGTCTCACATCGGCGAAACCGGCCGCGGCGGCGTCCGCGCCGTCGTCAGTGTCGGCCAGCTGATTGGACAGGTCGGCCGGCGACAAGCGCCGCATCGTCCGCTCGACGTCGTGATCGTAGCGGCGATCGTTCGGGGCGAGACGCTTTCGTGCCTTGCGCCCGTCGCGCTTGACGAGCACGCCGAGTGCGCCGAGTGCGCCGGCCTGCCGGGATTTCCGGTTTCTGATGCTCATGCGGCGAGGTTGCCGGGCAATCGTGCGACGCGAATCGGGCATGGCCGCCGCGGCCGCGCTTGCCGCCGGCGGCAGCCGATGCGGTGTGCCGGCTCAGGCCGGATAGGCATCGTCGACTTTCAGGTTCGCGAGCCGGAACAGCGTGCGCAGCGTCTGCGGATGAATGTCGCGGTGCGCGGCGAGCGACGTCAGCATGAAGTCGAGCACCTTCGCGTAGCGGAGCAGCACGAGGCAGCGCGCGAGATCGGGCGTGCGGCCGCGCATGTCCTCGGCGAGGTGGACCATTTCGGTGGACAGCGAGCGCGCCATCTCGAGTTCCATCTGCTGTTTTTCGGTCCAGTCGGGCAACGGCTGTTCGAGCAGCTTCGCGAGAAAGAGCTGGAACGACGTGTCGGACGAATTGGGCAGCGCATCCATGGAGGGCCTCGTAACTTGCTCGAATCGTTCGGGTGTGCCCGGTGGACGCGCCCGACGGTGGGTTCGTGTCCGCGCGGTGAACGGCGCGGCTGTCTCCCGAATGGAATGCAGGTTCCGTACCAGCGCAGCGGGACGATTGTTGAGTAATGTTGAGCGACGATGCGATGCGGGGCGGCGAGTCCCGCCGGTGCTGGGTGGCGGAGGTGATCGAGGCGGCCATCGACAGGCGCGGTGCGATGCATGCCGGGTACGCGGGGCGGTGCGGCGAGGCGAAATGCTTCATGGATGTAACGTAACGCCGGGATAAGACGCATCGCGTGTTTCCCCGTCGGTCTGACGAAACGAACCGGCATGCGCGTGCCGCCTGCGCCTGCCAAGCGTTCGGCGGGCCTGGCGCAGCGGTACGGGGCGGCCGCCAGGGTCGGCGAAAACCGCTGGCGAATGTGACGGGTGTTTCAAAACCGAGACGGTTTCGCGTGCGGCGCTCCGGTTGCGCGACGCCCAACTGGCCCAGCGAATTGCGGGCCAATTGTCCATGGGCAGACGGCGCGTGTTTGCCAACAATCCCCTGATCATCCCTGCGAGGTTAGACATGAGCGTCCACGCCTTCTTCTCGGCCAACCTGCTGCTGGCCTACACGGCCTATTTCATCGGGACGGCCAGCCCCGGGCCGAGCAATCTCGCGATCATGTCGGTCGCCGCGAACCAGGGCCGCAAGGCGGCGCTCGCGTTTGCGCTCGGCGTGATTTCAGGGTCGATGTTCTGGGCGACGGTGGCGGCGCTCGGCGTGTCGGCCGCGCTGCTGGCGTGGTCGAAGCTGCTGGTCGCGATCAAGCTCTTCGGCGGGCTGTACCTGCTGTGGCTCGCGTTCAAGTCGGGGCGCACGGCGTTGTCGGGCAAGGTAGCGGCATCGCTGAACGCAGCGGGCGAACAACGGCTGTCGCGCTTCTATGTACGCGGCGCGATGCTGCACCTGACCAATCCGAAAGCGATCCTCGTGTGGGTGTCGATCGTCGCGCTGTCGTCGCACGGCGCGGGTGCGTCGCACGGCGCCGTCGTGCCGGGCTGCATCGTGATCGGGTGCCTGGTGTTCGGCGGCTATGCGCTTGTGTTCTCGATGGACGGCGCGCGCCGGCTGTACGTGCGCGGCCGGCGCGCGATGGAAGCGTGTCTCGCCGTCGTGTTCGGCGTGGCGGGGATCCGGCTGCTGGTGTCGAACGGCTGAGGCGGCGCGCCCGCGCATCTAGCGGGCGGCGCGCCGGGTGGCCGGGCGCACGGCGTCGCCCGGCTGCTCCGCCGGGCGCGTGAACAGCGACACGATCGTCTGCCGGAGCCAGCGGTGCGCGGGATGGCTGTCCCAGCGCTGATGCCAGATCACGCAGTAAGGCCGTGCAGGCATGCGCACCGGCGGCTGCCGCGACACCAGTTCCTTCTCATGGATCGATAGATCGAGCAGCGTGGTTGGCAGCACGCCGATGAAGTCCGACTCCCGGATGATCGCAAGCGCAGGCGAGTACGCATTCAACGTGAGGACGAGATTGCGCCGCAGGCCGTGCGCGGCGAGCAGGCTGTCGTACACCGGCACCCGCATGCCGGAAAACCCGACGTCGAGATGCCGCGCCGCGAGAAAGCGTTTCAGCGTGAGCGGCCCCTTTGCGAGCGGGTGATCCTTGCGCATCAGGCAGCTCCAGTGGATCGGCCACATCTCGTGCGTGCGCACGCCGCTGCTCGGGCTCGCGTCGTTCAGGTAGCCGCCGATCGCGAGATCGACGCCGCCGCGGTCGAACATGCCCGGCAGGTCGGCGACGCTGAACTGCGTGATCTCGATCCGCATCGCCGGCGCATGCGTGCTCATGTACTGCGCGAGGCGCGGCATGATGCGCTCGACCGTGTAGTCCGACATCGCGATCGTGAAGGTGCCCCGATGCTCCTGCGGATCGAACTGGTCGGGCGAGATCGCCTGCTTCAACGCGTCGAAGTGCGGCTGGATCGTCGACCACAGCTCGCGCGCCCGCGCGGTCGGGCGCACGCCCGAGACGGTCTTCTCGAACAGCACGTCGTCGAGCGATTCACGCAGCCTGCGCAGCGCATTGCTGACCGCCGACTGTGAAAGCGCCAGCCGCTCGGCGGCGCGCGTGACGTTGCCTTCAGCCATCAATGCCGCGAACACGCGCAGCAGGTTGAGGTCGAGCTGGCGGAACACATCCTTCATCACACATCTCCGTTTCGGTTGCCGGGCTCCCGCACGTGGCGCAGGAACCGGAACGTCGTGCCGGCCAGTGTCCGGGCGACGGGCCGTGCGGGCAAGGCCGCGTTTGCCCTTGCGGCGAGCCGGCCCGGCGGCGCGACGACGCCGCATGCAGGCTCGCACCGTTATTTACGTTGATGATGATCATATTCCGGAAATCCGTTGGACGCGGTAACGGTGCGCATCGAACATGCATGCAAAACCACGGCAGCCAGCAGGTGGAGGAGTCAGACGATGAAAGAGGATGCAGTGAATCCGGCCGGCGCCCTGGCGCTCGATCGCCGTTCGGCGGGAGCGCCGCCGTCCGCGCGAGCGGGCACGCTGCGCGACGTCGCGGCGGCCGCCGCGGGCAATGCGCTCGAATGGTTCGACTTCGTGATCTACGGCTATTTCGCCAGCGTGATCGCGAAGCTGTTTTTCCCGGTGGCCGGGCAGGTCGGGTCGCTGCTGCTCGCGACGGCGACCTTCGGCGTGGGGTTCGTCGTGCGGCCGCTCGGCAGTATCGTGCTCGGGCTGTACGGCGACCGGTACGGCCGCAAGGCGGCGATGTCCGTCACGATCTGGCTGATGCTGGCCGGCACGGCCGCGATCGCAGTGGCGCCGCCGTATGCGCAGGCCGGCTGGCTCGGCGCCACGATCCTCGTGCTGGCGCGGCTCGTGCAGGGCTTCGCGGCATCGGGCGAATTCGGCAGCACCGTCGCCTTCCTCGCGGAAAAGGCGCCGCCGCATCGACGCCATTTCTTCGTGAGCCTGCAGATGTCGAGCACGATGCTGGCCATCGTGCTGGGCGGCACGATCGGCACGATCCTGACGACGTCGCTCAGCCCGCATCAGCTCGAAAGCTGGGGCTGGCGCGTGCCGTTCGTGGTCGGGCTGCTGATTGGCCCGGTCGGCTTTTACATCCGCCGGAGCGTGTCGGAAACCGAGGTGTTCGTGCACGGCGAAGCACTGCCGGCCGCGCAGGTGCTCAAGCACCTGTTCGGCGAGCATCTCGCGTCGTTCCTCGCGGCGATCGGCGTGACGATCGTCAATACGGCCGCGTTCTACATGTATCTGATCTACATGCCGACGTTCGCGGTGAAGCAGCTCGGGCTGCCGATGTCCGCGCCGTTCATGAGCACGACGGTCGCCGGCATCGTGATGGTCGCGATCGCGCCGCTTGCCGGCCTGCTCGGCGACGTCTGGCGCCGGCCGGTCGCGATGGTCGCCGCCGCGATCGTCGTGCTGTCCGCGATCACGCTGCCGCTCTATACGTGGGTCATCGCGAGCCCTTCACTGCGCAACCTGCTGATCATGCAGGCCGCCGCCGCGGCGCCGATGGGTGTGCTCGTCGGGCTGGTGCCCGCGCTGTCGGCGCGCGCGTTCCCGGCCGCGGTGCGCAGCACCGGGCTCGCGGTGTCGTACAACATCCCGACGACGGTCTTCGGCGGTTTCTCCCCGCTGATCGTCACGTGGCTGATCGCAACCACGCACAACAAGGCGTCGCCTGCGCTGTATATCGTCGCGACGTCGGTCGTGAGCCTGGTCGCGCTGCTCGGGTTCCGCCGCATGCCGCGCGAATGAGCGAACCGGATTCAGTCGCTATTCGTTTCTTTGAAATGCAGGATAACGAATGAAATGGCCTGGTACGGCGGCATCGCAATGACTGGCCCGTGCGGCCGCCCCCTCACCCTCAACAGGAGAAGTCACGCATGAAGTTCAAACCTACCTTCGCGGCGCCGGGCGAGGCGGAACTCAAAGGGCGCCTCGAACGCGTGCGCGCGCGCATGGCGCAAGCCGGCCTCGATCGCTATGTGGCGTTCTCGCCGGACAACATCTACTACCTGACGAACTTCGCGAACATCGTCCACGAGCGGCCGTTCGTGCTGGTCATTTCGCGCAGCGGGCCGCCGCAGTTCGTCGTGCCGCAACTCGAGCAGCCGCATGTGCGGACGCGCTCGATCGGCGAACTCGAGCTGATTCCGTACTTCGAATTCCCGGCGCCGGCCAGGCGCGAATGGAGCGACCGTTTCAAGGCGCTGTTCGGGCCGGGCGAGCGTGTCGGTGTCGAGTCGGTGTGTCCGTTGCAGGTCTATGCGCAGACGCCGGGCGAGCGCGTGTGCATCGACATCATCGACGACGTCCGGATGATCAAGTCCGAGTACGAGATCGGCCGCCACGCGTATGCGTGCGGGATCGCCACGGATGCGCACAACCTGCTGCTGAGCGAAGCGCGCCCGGGCCTCGGGATGGCGGAGATGTCGTCGCGCATTCGCGGCTTCATCATGCAGCGGCTGCTGGCCGACGATCCGTCGCTGAACCCGTTGGCGACGCGGATCGTCGCGGTGTTCCAGCCGGGCAGCGTGTCGCACGATCCGCACAACTTCAGCAACATCGACATGCGGATGGAGGCGGGCGGTCCGCACGTGTCGATCGTCAATGCGGTGATGAACGGCTACGGCGCGGAAGTCGAACGGACGTTCTTCCTCGGCCACGTGCCCGACGCGGCCCGCCGCGCGTTCGACGTGATGTCGGAAGGGCGCCGGCTGGCGTTCGACGCTGCGATGCCCGGCGCGCTGCTGAGCGACGTCGACCGCAAGGTCAACGACTATTTCCGCCGCGCGGGGATGGGCGACCGGCTGCTGCACCGGACCGGGCACGGGATGGGCGTCACCGCGCACGAGGCGCCGTTCTTTGCCGAAGGCTATGACCGGCCGATCGAAAAGGGGATGTGCCTGACGATCGAGCCGGGCATCTATATCGAGGGTATCGGCGGCTTCCGTCATTCCGATACGGTGCTGATCGGCGATGAAGGCCCGGTTCAGATGACCGGCGGGCCGCTCGATCTCGACGCGTTGACGTTCCCGGTTCGCAAGTAGTCACGCGCAGGCGCAAAAAAAGCCGCTGCACAGTCGTGTGCAGCGGCTTGTTCGCGAACGGCGCGCTTCAGAAAATAAAGCCCGTATTGATGAACTTCGAGTAGTGATCCGACACGATCGAATCGAGCAGCTGCTTGCTGCCTTCGGTCTGCTTCGCCGCGACCATCGAGCGAATCGAGAACGCGCGCAGCGCGTCGCTCACCGACAGCGTGCCTTCCGCCGAATCCTTGCGGCCCGCGAACGGGAACACGTCGGGCCCGCGCTGGCACTGGCAGTTGATGTTCACGCGGCACACCTGGTTCACGAGCGGATCGACGAGCGCGCCGATCTGCGCCGGATCGGAACCGAAGATGCTGACCTGCTGGCCGTGATCCGACGTCGTCACGTAGTCGAGCGCGGTGTCGACGTCGTCGAACGGCGCCACCGGAATGATCGGCCCGAACTGTTCCTCGCGGTACAGCTTCATCCCTTCCGATACCGGATACACGACGGCCGGATAGAACAGCGTCTTGCTGAATTCGCCGCCCGAATGGTTGACGACCTGTGCGCCCTTGGCCTTCGCATCGTCGATCGCGTCGGTCATGTAGGCCGTGCGATGCATGCCGGGCAGCGGCGTGATGCTGACACCCTTCTCCCACGGCATGCCGATCTTCAGTTGTTCGAGCGCGGCGGTGAAGCGCTTCAGAAATTCGTCGACGATCGAGCGATGCACGAGCAGCATCTTCAGCGCGGTGCAGCGCTGGCCATTGAACGACAGCGCGCCGAGCAGGCATTCCTTCACGGTGAGGTCGAGATCGGCGTCGGGCAGCACGATCGCCGCGTTCTTCGCGTCGAGGCCGAGGATCGCGCGCAGCCGGTGCGATTTCGGGTGCTGCTTCTTCAGGTGGTCGGCCACCTTGCTCGACCCGATCAGCGCGAGCACGTTGATCTTGCCCGACGCGAGCATGTGCGGCACGACCACCGCGCCCGGCGCGTAGATCGTGTTGATCACGCCCGTCGGGAACGCGTCGCGGAACGCCTCGAGCAGCGGCTCGAACAGCAGCGTGCCGTACTGCGGCGGCTTGAACACCACGGTATTGCCCATCAGCAGCGCGGGGATCAGCGTCGCGAAAGTCTCGTTCAGCGGATAGTTGTACGGGCCCATGCACAGCACGACGCCGAGCGGCGTGCGGCGGATCTGGCCGATCGTGCCTTCCGCGATCACGAAGCGCGAGTTCGCGTTGTCGAGCTCCTTCAGCGCGTCGATCGTCTGCGTCATGTACGTGACGGTGCGATCGAACTCCTTCTGCGAATCGGCGAGGCTCTTGCCGATCTCCCACATGATCAGGTTCACCACCAGTTCGCGCTGCGCGACCATCCGCTTGATGAAGTCCTGCATGCACGCGATGCGCTGCTCGACCTTCATCGTCGGCCACTCGCCGCGGCCGGCGTCGTACGCGCGTACCGCGGCGTCGAGCGCCGCGTCGCTTTCCGTTTCGCCCATCACCGGGTAGCTGCCGATCTCGACCTGCTCGACGCTGCCGTCCGCTTGTCGCACGCACACGGGCGACAGCACGGTCTTGGTCGCGCCGTCCCACGGCCGCAATTCGCCGTCGACGAGCGACACGCGCTGGTGGATCGGTGAAGCCAGCCGGTACTCGGCGGGAATGTCCTGAAAGGCGGGAAACAGCTGCTGCAGGGAGGCGGAATCGGGCATGACGGTCTCGTTTGACGGGGTGTCCGGGAAGGACGGGCGATGCGAATCCTGAGCTGAATGATCCTCGATCCTGAATCGGCATGATGACGCGCGGACGACGACGCGTCACGCATGAACATGGCTGAATCAATGGATGGAACCAGTTCCATTAAAAAGGAACGCCGACGCGAATGCAAGATTTACCGAACCGTGCCGCAAGCACCGTAAGCATTCAGAAAGACTGTTGCCGAAAGCTTGGTATAACACGCCAACAGCGTTCGCAAACGTTTCCCTGTGGCCGGATTGCGCGGATAATGGCCCAGCGCGGTGAAGAAAAAAATGAAGCGAGCCTGAGAGCATATGTAGTGAAGAACGGAAGAAGGTCCGCCGCGCTGCCGATGCGAGGTCGGCTGCCCGGAGCGCCGGGTCGGGGTTGCCCGGTCCGGCGCGCACCGGACTTTTGTGCCTGTCCCGCCTGCTTCGACGCATGCTTCGCGATCCTCTCCAGTCTGTTCGTCGTCGTCTCCCGAATCCCGCCTTTTGCCTGACCGTCATTGCCAGATGCGATCGATCCATTTCTTTCGTTCTTATTACGTGCATGGCGCGGCGACCCGCAAAACGGAAAGGCATTCGTCAGGAATGCAGAGCGCAGTGCGCATGGCCGTTGCTGGCAGGCGACATGTTAAAAATTAACTAAAAACGCGAATCATTCTCGTTTAATATTTCGCTCCGTTACGAACCGTGACAGGACGTCACGGTTTTTTCGTGCCGGTCGTGCCGGCCGGCATCCACCCGCGCCGGCCGTTTGGCGGCCGGCCCGCGCGACGGGGCGATCCCCCGCGCGCCGCTTCGTCTTCCCGGAAAGGCGTTCGCCAGCCGATTCACCGTGTGATTCACGCGCTGGCCGGACCTGTTTCCGTTCGCCGATTTTCCTCAGCTTCTACTTCAACGATGAAACTCAACAAGCGCGCGTGCCATGCGCTTCTGATCGCCGCGTCGCTGGCCGGCGCACGCACTTCGTTCGCACAGGCGAGCGCCGCCGCGGCGACCTTGCCCGCGATCAATGTCAATGCGGCTGCCGAGCATGCGACGTACGACGGCGGCCACTCGCGCGCGGCGACCAAGACCGACATGTCGCTGATGGACGTGCCGCAAACGGTGAACGTCGTCCCGCACGCGGTGATCGAGGACCAGAACGCAACATCGATGCAGGATGCGTTGCGCAACGTGCCGGGCGTCGGCTTCTCGGTCGGCGATGGCCAGCGCGACCAGATCACGATCCGCGGCTTCAACAGCATCACGGATCAGTACGTCGACGGTATTCGCGACGATGCGCTCTACTATCGCGACCTGTCGAACGTCGATCGCGTCGAAGTGCTGAAGGGGCCGGCGGCCGTGCTGTACGGGCGCGGCTCGGCGGGCGGCATCGTGAATCGCGTGCTGAAGCGGCCGGAGGCGAACCCGGTGCGCGACGTGGGCGTGACGCTCGGCACGCGCGGCGAACGGCGCGGCGAATTCGACCTCGGCTGGAACGCGAACGACGCGGCGCGCTTTCGTATCACCGGCGCGGCCGAGAACTCGAACAGTTTCCGCGACCAGTTCCAGCTTAACCGCCAGGCGATCGCGCCGTCCGCGCAGTTCAAGCTCGACCGCGACACGGTGCTGAACGTCGAATTCGACTACCTGCACGACCGCCGCACGTCCGACCAGGGCCTGCCCGCCTACCGCGGCCGGCCGGTCGACGTGCCGATCAACACGTACTACGGCTCGGCCGACGCGGCGAACAGCTCGTACAACGACATCGCCGCGAAGAGCGCGACGGTGTCGCTCGATCACCGCTTCAGCGATTCGCTGTCGTTCCATGGCGCGATCCGCGCGTACGACTTCTCGCTCGAGCGCAAGAACTACGTGACGTTCGAGCCGATCAAGACCGCCGCGCACCCGGTCGTGACGCTCGACCAGTCGACGCGCCAGCGCACCGACCACGGCATCGACGGGATGTTCGAGCTCACGCAGAAGACGTCGTTGTTCGGCATGCGCCACGAGCTGCTGTACGGGCTCGAACTGTCTCAGCAGCAGAAGTTCGACACGATCTACAGCGTGTCGAAGGTCGCGACCTACGATCTCTTCAATCCGCAGCAGGTGGTCCTGCCCGGTGTGCCGACCGGCGCGCGGGCGAAGACGAACGCGTCGACCGTCGTCGGGCTCGCGGGCGTCTATGCGCAGGACCTGATCTCGCTGACCGAGCACTGGAAGGTGCTCGCGGGGCTGCGATTCGACTACCTGAACCAGATCCGTCACGACTACACGTCGTCGAACGTCAACCTCGACCGTACCGATCACGCGTGGAGCCCGCGCGTCGGCCTGATCTACGAACCGCTCGACTGGCTGACGCTGTACGGGTCGTTCAGCCAGTCGTTCTCGCCGCTCGCCGATACGCTGATCAGTGCCGGCGCGTTCGCGAACGGCGCCGCGCTCGCGCCGCAGAAGACCACCGCGTATGAAATCGGCTCGCGCTTCGACCTCGGCGGCAAGGCGACGGCCAGCGTCGCGCTGTTCGACATGCGCCAGACCAACCAGCAGATCGGCGACCCGGCGAATCCCGGCTATGCGCTGCCGATCGGCACGCAGCACGTGCACGGGATGGAACTGGGCTTCACCGGCGAGATTGCGCCGAAGTGGTCGGTGTATGCGGGCTATGCGTACCTGAACGGGACGGTCGACGGCTCGCCGCAATCGACGGCGGCCGGCGTCGCGGTATCGAGCAACACGCCGGGGCTGATGCCGCGCCACAGCGCAAACCTCTGGCTGAAACGCGAGCTGCCGTACGGCTTCTATGCGGCAGCCGGCATGCAGTTCCAGTCGGCGCGCTATGCGTCGGCGAGCGATCTCGTCACGCTGCCGTCGTTCACCGTGTTCAACCTCGGCGCAGGGTATCGCAGCAAGAAGGTCGACGTGACGCTCACGCTCGACAACCTGTTCGATCGCCGCTACTTCATTGCCGCGCACGGCAATGCGGACCTGTACAACATGCCGGGCGATCCGCGCACGCTCACCGCCACGGTGAAGTGGCACATGTAACGCACGTGATGCACGCGCCAGGCGACAATGCGGGGCTTCGTCACGACGACCTGCACGTTACTGCCCATGATCCGCCAATCGCTTGATGTGTCGAGCATGACCGGCCGCGCTCGCGTGCTGTTTCTATTGTTGCTGGCGTGCGGCCCGGTCGCGGCGGCCGCACAGACGATCCCGGCGGATGCCGAACCCGAATGCCATTCTGTGCATGTCGGCCGTGCGATCACGCTGTCGGGCCGTTACGCGCTCGACTACGGCGACGAAACGATCGGGCCGGAGGTGTGGTTCGAGGAGGACGACGCATCGGCGCGGCGCCTGCCGGACCGTTCGCAACGTGCCGGTGTGATCCGGTTCATGAACCAGCGCGATGCGCGGCGCAGTCTGCGGCTGCCCGCCGCGCAGCCCGACGGCGTGTGCCGGCTCGACGGGCGCGCGACGCTCGTGATTCGCGATCTGGATACGGTGTGCCCGGGGCTGGAGGAGCCCGATCACGCGCGGCTGGTGAAGGTCGTGAAGGCCAGTCCGCCGACGCGACACGCGTGCGAGGCCGCCGCGCCCTGACGCCGCCGCAACCGCGCCGTTATTCGATGTCCTCGTCGTCCTCGTCGTCGTTCATTTCGCCGCCATCCGCATCTGGGTCCGGCGACGCATACGCGCTGGCCTGCTCGAGCAGCCAGCCGCGAAACAGCTCCAGCGGCTTGCTGTGGCTGAACTCCGTCGGATACACGAGGTAGTACGCCGAATCGCCGACGGTTGCCGCGTCGCACGGCACGACCAGCCCGAGCTGCTGCAACTGTTCCTCGACGAAGAATTTCGGCACGAGCGCGACGCCGAGCCCGGCCGCGGCCGCGCTGATCAGCATCGTGTGCAGCTCGTAGCGCACCCCCTGCATCGTGCGGATGTCCTCGACGCCGTGCGTCTCGAACCACTGCGCCCACGCGCCGGGGCGCGTCGTGGAGTGCAGCAGCGGGTACGCGAGCAGATCCTCGACGCGCTCGACGGGCCCGTGGAGCAGCGCGGGCGAGCAGATCGGCACGACTTCCTCGCCGAACAGGTAATCCGACGACGTGCCGGGCCAGGTCGGCTTGCCGTAGTGGATCGCGGCCTCGAAGTGCGTGTCCTCGAACGAGAACAGGTCGGTGCGGCTGCCCATGTTCACGCGCACGTCGGGCGTGCGGTCGTAGAAGCTCTTGATGCGCGGGATCAGCCAGTGCGACGCGAAGGTCGGCAGCACCGCCAGCTCCAGGTAGCCGCCGCCGCTGCCGTGCGCGATGATCGACAGCGTGTCGCGGTCGAGCGCCTCCAGCGCGCGGCGCACCTGCGTGCCGTACAGCTTGCCGGCGCGCGTCAGCACGACGCGCTGCTTCACGCGCGCGAACAGCCGCACGCCGAGGCTGGCTTCCAGCGTCGCGATCTGCCGCGATACCGCGCTTTCGGTCAGGAACAGTTCCTTGGCCGCGTGCGTGAAGCTTTCGTGGCGCGCGGCGGCTTCGAAAGCCACGAGCGCGCCCATGTTGGGAATCTTGAATTTGCGCATGATGTTCGATTCGTCTGACGATCGGTTCCGCACGACACAAGGCGGAGGGCGGAGCAGGGGAGCGGCTGATAATTCCAAAAACTCATCACATATCAATTTAATCTCGCTTTACGCCCCGCTGCAACCCTTTGAATAATGCTCCCCACGCAAGGTCAGGCGCCCGCTGGGCGGCCGGCCGACGAGTTGCCGGCACGTTTGCCGGCGGTCCCCCGAGAGAATCCTGATGCGCAATCCGAATATCGAGAGCTTGCTGACGAAGCTGCTGGGACAGGCGAAGACCGACGCCCTGTTCTCGACCCTGAACATGCCGGCCATCCTCGAAGAATGGGAAGAAGGCGTCGTGACGCGCGCGGAAATCGCGCAGGCGATGAACATGGCGCTGTTCGAAGGGCTGCTCGAACGGTCGGCGAACGGCCGGGCGTATACGGCCGACGCGATCGAAAGCGGCGGCTCGGTCTATTTCGACCACGGCGCGCTGCGCACGGTGCGCTGGCCGCACACGGGCGCGCTGCCGCCGGGCGAGGCCGCGTTCACGCGCATCCTGCGTCCGCTCGGCTTCCGCCTGAACGGCCGCTACCCGCTCGACAAGCTCGGCATGACGGGGCGCGCGTATGCGCATGAAGACGCGCCGGACGAAATCGCGCAGTTCTTCGTGAGCGAACTGCATCCGGAACGTTTCTCGAAGGAATTCCAGCAGGCCGTGACGAACGTTGTGAGCACGTCGCGCGATCCGCTGTCGCCGGCGGCCGTCGCGCTGCTGTGGGAAGTCGAGCGCGAAGGCTGGCTGCCGCTCGACGCCGCGCACGCGCTGCTGCCGGAGATCGTCGGGGCGTTCGCGCGCCAGCACGACCTGCCGAACGAGCTCGACTACGAAACGCTGCTGCTGGAATCGGCGGAAATGGCGTGGATCTCGACCGAAGGCAACGCGTTCAACCATGCGACCGACCGCGTCGCCGACGTGTTCAAGCTGTCCGACGACGAGAAGGCGAAGGGCCGGCCGATGAAGCCGGAAGTCGAGCGTTCGCGCTCGGGCCGCGTGTTCCAGACCGCGTATCGCGCCGATACCGTCGAACGCGAATTCCGCACGCGCGACGGCGGCACGGTGAAGCGCAACGTGCCGGGTTCGTTCTACGAGTTCATCACGCGCAAGCGCACGTTCGACCAGGCGGCGCGCCGCTGGGTGACCGACCTGCGTTTCGATGCGGGTAACGCGCAGGGCATCTTCAAGATGACGGCGAACGCGGCGAAGTAACGCCGAGAACGCAGGGCGCGCCGCTTACGGAAGAAGCGAGCCGATCGGGCAGGATGCATGCGCGTCCTGCCCGATTTGCGTTGGGCGGCTCGTGATACGGCGGAACGCGCGCGGCCGGGCGCACGCCGGGTCACGACGTCGTGGTCGTCGGTGGGATGGGAAGAGGGCGGAAGGAGGCTGGCGCGTGCCGCGCGCCGCACCGTCAGAAGAGGTGCGTGATCAGGTAGAACAGCACCAGCAGCCCGACCGGCACGCCGAGCAGCCAGGCGATCAGGTATTTGCCCATGTCGTTGTCCTGGTGGCCGCGGCGCCGTGGGCGCCGCGGCGGGTGATGTCGATGTGCGATCGCGTCACAGCTCGCGATCGAATTCCTTCAACTGCTTCTCGGCCGCGTCGCGAGCGATCCCGTACCGCTCCTGGATCTTGCCGGCGAGATACTCGCGATTGCCGTCGGCCACCTTCAGGTCGTCGTCGGTCAGCTTGCCCCACTTGGCCTTCAGCTTGCCGGCGAGCTGCTTCCACTGGCCCTTGATCTTGTCCTCGTTCATCGTGTGCTCCTTGTCGTGCAGGGATAAAAGGCGCGGCGGCGGGCCGCGCCGGGAGGTCAGGCCTTCGCCTTCAGGCCGGATGCGTCGACGTGCTTCACGCCCTTGACCGCGCGCGACACGGCGATCGCCTTCTTCACGGCGATCTTCGTGGGCAGCACGCCCGTGAGCGTGACGACGCCGTCGACCGTCTTCACGCTGATGTCGACGCTCTTCAGGCCGTCGATCGTGGCCAGCCGGCCCTTCACCTTCGTCGTGATCCACGTGTCGGTGACGGGCTGGTTCGATTCGGTCTTCATGCCGTTGCCGGCGGATGCGTCCTGCGCAACCGCGTTCGTGAGCGGCGCGGCACTCAGCAGGAAAGCCGCGCTGACGGCGAGCAGCGTCGAAAGATGCGGGGTCTTGTTCATTGATGTTCTCCTTCGATTGGCGTGGTGAATGGATCAATCGCCGAGCACGGATCGTGCCGCGTGTTACCGGGCGATCGGCGTGTCGTAGCCAGGCTCGCGCGGCGGCATGTCCGGGCGCGGCACGTCGGGCGGCAGCGGAACCGGCGGATCGGTGCCGGGCGGCGGTTCGGGCGGGCTGTCCGGAGGCGGTTCGGGCCGCGTCGGATCGGGTGTCTGATGCAGCTTCATCGTGCTTCTCCTCTGCGGTTCGGCAGGCAGCGCATGAGCGCCGATGCAGTACCAGCGTACCGGGGCGAACGCATGCGGACATCGCGCAAATTCACCTGATCGGCTAGTGCGTTTGCACGGGGTGTCGGAACGGGGGAGGAGGCGGGCCCGTGGGCTGCGACGCGCGCAAAGCCGGGGCAGTGAGTGCTTCCGGGATCGGCGGGATGCCGCACGGTGGCGCGCGCCGTGCGAATGTACTATGGCGGATAGTGCATTCGCGCCTGTCGTGCCGCAGCACGGCACGCGATCATCGCCACACGCGCCGGCCGGCGCGTGTGGGGCGCGTGTGGACGAAGCGGCAACCGGGCCGGCGGTCATCCTGACGACATGGACAACCATTCGATGAACGAACAGGTAAACGAACAGGCGCTGAAGTCGCATACCGACCGGCGCCAGCTGCACCAGATCATCGCGGGGCTCACCGAGGGCGTGATCCTGGTCGAGCCCGACCAGCGGATCGTGTGGGCGAACGAGGCCGCGCTCGCGATGCACGGCGTGACCGAGCTGAAGGCGCTCGGCGCGACCGTCACCGATTACCGCGAGCGCTTCCGGCTGCGCTACCGGAACAACCATCCGGTGCGCGACGGCCACTATCCGATGGATCGCGTGATCGCGGGCGAGGAGTTCAGCGACGTGACGGTCGAAGTCGAATCGGCCGCCGACGAAACCGTGAGCTGGGTTCATCGCATCCGCAGCCTCGTGCTGACGAACGCGGCCGGTGAACCCGACTGCCTCGCACTCGTGCTGCACGATGCAACCGAATGGGCGAGCGCGGAGGAGCGCTTCGAGCGCACCTTCAACGCGAACCCGGCGCCTGCCGTGATCTGCCGGCTCGACGACCTGCGCTACGTGAAGGTCAACCAGGGCTTTCTGGACATGACCGGCCACGCGCGCGACGACGTCCTCGGCCGCTCGGTGTACGAGATCGACGTGCTCGAACAGGCCGAGCGGCGCGAACTCGCGATCGAGCGGCTTGGCGAAGGCGCGACGATCCCGCAGATGGAGGCCGTGCTGAAACGCGCGGACGGCAGCGCGAAGGCCGTGGTCGTCGCCGGGCAGCCGATCGACATGAACGACGAGGCGTGCATGCTGTTCACGTTCATGGATCTCGAGCCGCGCAAGCAGGCCGAGCGCGCGCTGCGGCAGAGCGAGGAACGCTTCGCGACGGCATTCCGGATGGCGCCGGTCGCCACCGCGATCGTCACGGCCGACCGCTTCGAGCTGCTCGACGTGAACGGCGCGTTCGCCGAGATGACGGGCCATGCGCAGGACGACCTGCTCGGTAAATCCGCGGACGAGATCGGGCTCTGGGCCGAACGCGGCGCGTGGCAGCGCATCGAGGGCCGGCTCGCGCACGACGGCAACGTGCGCAATGCCGACGTGCAGATCCGCACGCGTGAAGGCGACGTGCGCGATTGCGTCGTGTCGGCCGACCCCGTCGCGATCCACGGGCGCGACTGCCTGCTCGTCGCGCTGCTCGACATCAGCGATCGCAAGCGCACCGAGATGGAGCTCGTCTACGCGATCGAAACGGCGATGCAGGATGCGTCGTGGTTCAGCCGCACGCTGATCGAGAAGCTCGCGAACGTGCGGCGCGCGAATGCGCCGGATGCGGGTGCACAACTGTCGGACCTGACCGCGCGCGAACGCGACGTGTTCGACCTGCTGTGCCATGGCCTGGCCGACAAGGAGATCGCCGGCCGCCTCGGGCTCGCGCCGAACACCGTGCGCAATCACGTCGCGACGATCTACGCGAAGCTCGACGTGCACAGCCGCGGCGAGGCGATCGTATGGGCGCGCGAACGCGGGATCGTCGGCGCGGCCGAAGCGAACGGCGCGCGCGGCGAGAAGGGCGGTGCGAAGGGCAAGGACTGATGCCGTCGGTGCGAATGCACCATGCGCGCTGGTGCATCCGCATCTGCCGCGCGCGGCGCCCGCTTGCGATCCTGTCCACTCGGCGGCGCGGCGCTCGCCGTCACGTCGCCGGTTCTCCCCAACCATCGCAGGAGGCGACCATGGACAGGAATCGCATCGAAGGCAAGCTCAAGCAGGTCAAGGGTTCGGTCAAGGAAGCGCTCGGCAAGGTGACGGGCGACCGCAAGACGGAAGCGGAAGGCGTCGCCGAACAGCAAGCCGGCAAGATGCAGGAGCAGGCCGGCGAGGCGGCCGATGCGGTGCGCAAGCACACGGGCACCGATCGGCACTGACCGATGACGCGGCGCCGCGGGCGTCGCGATGGCCGGCCGGGCCGTCATCGCAACGATGATGCGCCGCCGGCATGACCGCGGCCGGCCTTGATGGACGGGGGCCGGCGCGGCATCCCGTCGAAGCTGTCCGTGCAAGGCTCACCGTTGCACGGGCCGCGGGCCGGCTGCGAACACGGAACTTGATGACAAATCCTCACTACATAATTCCGATATTTCGTTTGCTGCACGGCTATTGGCTACCCACAATCCATTCACCTCTTTCGCGATGAAAGGTTCTTCGGAGACGGAGCCGCGGCGATCGACCAGCCGGCTGGGGGCGTTGCATGACGCCCCGGCGGCGGACGAGATGACCGGCACGCGGGAGGTTGCCGACGCGCGGCCGTCGCGCGTTGCATCCCGGCCCCCAGAACAAGGATTGTCATGACGTTCCGCATTCGTTCGCTTTCCGGCGTCGCATTGACCGCCGCGATCCTCGCGCTCCAGACGGGCGCGGCTCATGCGCAGGAGACGGTTGTCAAGGTCGGCGTGGCCGGCCCGCTGACGGGCGGCGGCGCCGCTTACGGCAAGGACATCGAGAACGGCGTGCGCATGGCCGTCGACGAAGCGAATGCCGCACATACGACGGTGGGCGGCAAGCCCGTGAAGTTCGTCGTCGCGTCGCAGGACGACCAGAGCGATCCGCGCACCGGCGTGCAGGCCGCGCAGCAGCTCGCCGACGCGCAGGTGGCCGTCGTGATCGGCCACTTCAACTCGGGCACGACGCTGCCCGCGTCGAAGATCTACGCGAAGGCCGGCATTCCGATGATCACGCCGTCGGCGACCAATCCCGACATCACGCGCGCCGGGCTCGGCACCGTGTACCGCGTGATCGCCACCGACACGCAGAACGCCGGCAATGCAGGCGCCTATGCGGCGAGCGTGACCAAGGCGAAGCGCATCGCGATCATCGACGACCGCACCGCGTTCGGCCAGGGCGAAGCCGACGAATTCGAGCAGGCCGTGAAGACGAACGGCGGCACGATCGTCGCGCGCGAATTCACGAACGACAAGGCGGTGGACTTCAGCGCGCAGCTCACGAAGATCAAGAGCACCAATGCCGATCTTGTGTTCTTCGGCGGCCTCGACGCACAGGCCGCGATGCTCGTGAAGCGCATGCGCCAGCTCGGCATCCGCGCGCAGTTCCTCGCGGGCGGCGGCGTGATGAACGCGAACTTCATCAGGCTGGCCGGCAACGCGGCGGAAGGCGCGTCCGTGTGGGAATACGGGCAGCCGCTGTCGCGGCTCGCGAAGGGCAAGCAGTTCGAAACGAAATTCAAGCAGAAGTACGGCATCGACATGCTCGCGTACGCGCCGTTCGCGTACGACGCGACGTGGATCGCGATCAACGCGATGCAGAAGGCGAACTCGACGAAGCCGGCCGATTTCAACGGCGCGCTGAAGGGCACGCGCTACGACGGCATCACGGGCACGATCGCGTTCACGAACACGGGCGACCTGAAGAACCCGAGCTCGACGCTGTATGAGGTGAAGAACGCCGCGTGGCAGCCCGTCACGACGAAATCGGCGGATTGAACGCAACAGGCGCGCGCGGACTTTCGCGGCGATGCCGGACGTGCTGAAATGCCATCGGCGATCGGTTGCGATCGCGGCGCACACCGGAGTTGCAGCCGCCCAGGTCTGCCCGCGCGACGCCGCGTGTGACGCGGCACGAACAACCCACGGGCGTGGCCGGCTGGCCGCGCCCAACATGTGCAACTGGAGTCAGTCGTGAGTTCTCAAGTCGTCATCGTCGGCGGTGGTGTGATCGGCAGCTCGATCGCTTATTTCCTGCGCGCCACCGATCCCACGGTATCCGTGACCGTCATCGAGCGCGACCCCACCTATGCGCGATCGTCGTCGGCGTTGTCGGCCGCGTCGATTCGCCAGCAGTTCTCGACGCCGCTGTCGATCGAGATGTCGCTGTTCGGCATCGACTTTCTGCGCACGATCGGCGAACGGCTCGAAGTGGACGGCCACCAGCCGTCGATCGATCTGCACGAAGGCGGCTACCTGTTCCTCGCGACGCCGGCCGGCGATGCGACGCTGCGCGAGAACCATGCGCTGCAGACGCGCCTCGGCGCCGATATCCGGCTGATGGATCGCGATGCGCTGCGCGCGAAGTTTCCGTGGCTGAACGTCGACGATCTCGCGTCGGGCGCGTATGGCGTGAGCGGCGAAGGCTGGTTCGACGGCTACGGGCTCGTGCAGGCACTGCGCAAGAAGGCGCAGGCGCTCGGTGCGCGCTACGTGCCGGCCGATGTGAAGGACGTGGTACGCGACGGCCGCAAGATCACGCATGTCGTGACGGGCGACGGCGAGCGTTATGCGTGCGACACGCTCGTCAACGCGGCGGGTGCATGGACGCGCACGCTGTCGTCGATGATGGGGATCGACATTCCCGTCCATGCGCGCCGCCGCAGCATCTTCAACGTGTCGTCGCCGGCGAAGCTGACGGATTGCCCGCTGCTGATCGATCCGACCGGCGTGTATTTCCGGCCGGAAGGGCGCACATATATCTGCGGGACGTCGCCGAGCCCGGACCGCGACCCGGACGACCTGCCGCTCGACGAAGTCGACCACGACCTGTTCGACGAGGTGATCTGGCCGACGCTCGCGAATCGCGTGCCGGAGTTCGAGGCGCTGCGCGTGGAGAATTGCTGGTCCGGGTACTACGAGTACAACGTGTTCGACCACAACGCGATCATCGGGTATCACCCCGAACTCGACAACGTCGTGTTCGCGAACGGCTACAGCGGCCACGGGCTGCAGCAGGGGCCGGCGACGGGGCGCGGGGTCAGTGAACTCATTCTGGGCGGGCGTTATGACACGCTCGACCTGTCGTCGCTCGGCTGGGCGCGTGTGCTGGAAAACCGGCCGATCGTCGAAAAGAACGTCGTGTAGCACGGCGTAACCGCCCGGCAGTGGGGTGGGCGGGATTCTCCTTGTGTCTCAAACCCATTGGCCCGACTGCGTCGGGCCTTTTTTTGTTGCGCGTGTGGTTGCACGGGTCAGCCGACGCCGTAGACCGCATCGCGCAGGTCCAGCGTGTACGGACCGTTCATCCCTTCGTAAAGCGTATTCGACAGCGATACGACGGTGAGCCCGCGTGCGCGGTCGACGAACCACGAATGACCGTAGACGCCGCCCCAGCGCCAGGTGCCCGGAGACTCCGGCGACAGCGCCGCGCGCGGGTCGCGCAACACGGAAAACCCGATCCCGTAACCCGCACCGGGCAGGTCGGGCAACTCGAGGTTGCCGGTGTGGACGCGGCCCATCTCGTCGACCAGCTCGGCCGGCAGAATTGCGCCGCCACCCGCCCGTAGCGTGTCCAGCACGTTCAGCACATCGCCGGCGGTGCCGACCATGCCGGCGCCGCCCGATGCGAATGCATCCGCGTTGAGTGCGCGCGACGGCGAGTACGTCACGCCGACGGATCCGTCGTAGATGGGTACGGCTTCGTTCTCGGCGAGCCGGTGCGGCTGCGGCGTGTCGTTGACGTAGGGCGTCGCGAGCCGCGCGGGATCGCGTGCGACGAAGCCCGTGTCGCGCGCGCCGAGCGGGCGGAGCACGAGCGCATCGACCGCATCGGCGAGCGGCAGCCCGCTGACGGCCTCGATCACCGCGCCGACCACGTCGATGGCGAGCGAATAGTTCCAGCCGGTGCCGGGCGCGTACTGCAACGGCACGCTCGCGATCCTGCGCATGTTCTCGGCGAGTGTGATCGATGCGCCATCGAGCCCGTCGGAGACGCCCGCACGCGCATACGCGCAAGTCGCGTCGGCTTCCGCGTAGCGATAGCCGAGGCCGGCGGTATGCGTGAGCAGGTGGTACACCTTGATCACCGGCACGCTGCCGTCACGCAGCGCCGGACGGAACTCGGGCAGCCAGCGCGTGACGTCGTCGTCGAGCGACAGCTTGTGCTGTGCAACGAGCGCCATGGCGGCTGCCGCGACGATCGGCTTTGTCACCGACGCGAGCCTGAACAGCGTGTCCTCGCACATCGGCGTGCGCGCTTCGCGGTCGGCGAACCCGGCCGCGCGGCGATAGACGAGTTCGCCGTCGCGTGCGACCAGGACGACCGCACCGACGAGGCGTTGCGTGTCGAGTTGACGGGACAGTACCGCATCGACGCGCTCGGCAAGCGCGGGATCGGCCGACGGCTGCTGTGATGATGCTCGGTTGGGGATCATCGGAGACTCTGTCGTGAGGGGGAGCCGACATGTTAGGCGGCACGTGGCGGACGTGCCATTTATCCATACATGGAGCAGGGCTTCGTGGGCTTAGTGCGCTGCAACGGTCGGCGAAGACGGCCACGGGGCGGGCGATTCAGCCGGGGGCCGCGGCGGCGCTACGTCGCACCTGCGCCGGGTAGCCGGCAAAATATGCGCCAAGCGGCGCGCCGCGTTCGTTAGAATCTGCTTTCGTCGAGGAACTGACGCAGTTGCATGGGTGCAGAGCAGTATCGAGTCGCAGGCGCTGCGCGCCCGGATTCCATCGTTCATCTTTCACCGGAGGCGAGCATGCCAGGATTACTTCCCGATGTTGACCGCGAGGGGCTCCTCGAATATTCGGTGGTGTACACCGATCGCTCGGTCAACCATATGTCGCAGCGCTTTCAGGGCGTCATGCGCGACATCTCCGGCACGCTGAAAAAAGTCTACAACGCGAAGTCGGCCGTGATCGTCCCGGGTAGCGGGACATTCGGCATGGAAGCCGTCGCGCGGCAGTTCGCGACGAACAAGAAGTGCCTCGTCATCCGCAACGGCTGGTTCAGCTTCCGCTGGTCGCAGATTTTCGACATGGGCAGCATTCCGTCCGACACGACGGTGCTGAAGGCGCGCCCGGTCGAAGCGGGCCGGCAGGCTGCCTATGCGCCGGCGCCGATCGACGAAGTGGTCGCCGCGATCAACGAACACAAGCCGGATCTGGTGTTTGCGCCGCACGTCGAAACCGCGTCCGGGATGATGCTGCCCGATGGGTATCTGCGCGCGGTGTCGGATGCCGTGCATGCGGTCGGCGGCATGTTCGTGCTGGATTGCATCGCGTCCGGCACCGTGTGGGTCGACATGCAGGCCAGCGGCGTCGATATCCTGATCAGCGCACCGCAGAAGGGCTGGAGCGCGTCGCCGTGCTGCGCGATGGTCATGCTCGGCGCGCTGGCCCGCGAACGCATCGATTCGACGACCAGCACCAGCTTCGCGTGCGATCTGCGCAAGTGGCTGCAGATCATGGAAGCCTATGAGGACGGAGGGTTTGCGTATCACGCGACGATGCCGACCGATAGCCTTACGACGCTGCGCGACGTGATGAAGGAAACCGAGGCGTACGGCTTCGACAAGGTGAGGGCCGAGCAGCTTGAGCTTGGCGAACGCATTCGTGCGCTGCTGGCCGAGAAGGGGTTCAGGAGCGTGGCGGCGGCGGGGTTCGAAGCGCCGGGTGTCGTGGTCAGCTACACGGACGATGACGGGATTCGAACCGGGAAGAAGTTCGCGGATGTCGGGTTGCAGATCGCGGCGGGCGTGCCGCTGCAATGTGATGAGCCGGACGATTTCAAGACTTTCCGGCTTGGGTTGTTCGGTCTCGACAAGTTGCATGATGTCGATGGCACGGTCGCGCGGTTTGCCGACGCGCTGAATCGGATTCTTTAAAGCGCGTCCCGGACCTGGCGGGGCATTGGAAGGCGGGTGGCTGCCCCCGTGGCCTGCTGCCTTGCCGGCTTCAATGTGAGGGTCTTGTCTGATGCTCGCGGTCGGGTTCCTGGCTCGATGTACGCATGCGCAGCGAGGTCGATCCATCTTCCGGTATGGCTAACCTGAAGGGTTTGCATGGCATACGTCGTTCGACAGGAAGTCCCGTCGGTATCCGCGTATATCGACATTCGTCTTGCCGCGGGGTTGAGCAGAAAGTCGGAGCAGGCCGCGACGATCGGGTTGAAGAATGGCCTTTTCAGTGTCGTCGCCTACTGCGACGGTGTCCCGATCGGAATTGGCCGGGTAATCGGCGACGGCGGTTGCTTCTTCGAGATCGTGGATATCGCGGTGTTGCCGGCTCACCAGAAGAAAGGCGTGGGCGACATGATCATGCGGACACTGATGGGCTACATTCACGAGAATGCGCCGCCGACCGCCTATGTCAGCCTGATGGCGGATCACGGGACGCCGACGTTCTACGAGCGCTACGGTTTTCGACCGTCGCTTTTGCCGGAGAAAGCGGGGATGTTCCTGCGCATTGCGTAATGCGCAGGATGCTGACGCCAGTCGTTAGATGTGCTGATGCACGATCTTGACGCGATGCCCGAGAATCTTGCCGAGTTCGGCGGCGAGACGTGGCGCGATCAGCCAGTTCGTGAACCCGAACCCGAGATTGCCGAATGCCCAGTCGAGCTCGAGGAAGGTCCAGTCGACGATGCGTGCCGCGCGGCCGCATGCAGGGCAGGCCAGCGTGTCATCGGCTTCGTTCGCGTGCCAGGCGCTGACTGCGTCACCCCACGGCACCTCATCGAGTGAATGAGCGGAACTGCAGTGCGGACAACGCACGTCGTTAGGCCCCGGGCCTGAATGAAATACCGTGTGCTCGGTTTCGAGGCCGACACCGCACCAGTCGTTGCCGAGACTGATGTGCTCGGACCACGCCGCGGCATTCGTGCCGGGGCGATAGAAATCGCCGCCGCGCAGCGCATGGTCGCTTTCGGGCACCGATTGCACGATGCCTTGCTCGGCAAGCCATGCGATGCCGCGCTGTGCGAGGATCGGTGCTTCTTCAAGGCTGGCGTCGATATCGACGATCCAGACGATATTGTCACTCATGGCGAATCGGGGTATCGGATCGGATGGTCAGGTATCGATGGCTCAGTCGTTCGATTTCGCTGACCATACGGCCAGTTCATAGCCATCGTGATCAATGAAGTGGAAGCGCTGGCCGCCAGGGAACGAGAAAGTCTGGCGGCTGATGGTGGCCCCCGCCGCCTCGATCCTTCGCTGGGTTTCTACCAGATCGTCAGCGTAGAGGATGACTAGCGGGCCGCCCGGCCGGATGGGCTCGCCGGTTGTAAATCCGCCCGTGATCCGGCCGTCTTGAAACTCGGTGTAGGTCGGGCCGTAATCCGTGAAGGTCCAGCCGAAAACACTGCCATAGAAGGCTTTGCTGCGTGCGATGTCGCCGACATTGAATTCGATGTTGTCGATCTGGCGGTCTTTCCCTCGAATGCTCATGAGTACCCGTTCTCGTGGTTGTGTGCCGGGAGGCAATTATATGCACCGTGACCGCACGTAACGACACGGAATGGTTCCGGAGATCATGTCCTTCAATCATCGCCGATGACCGACAGGTGATGCGAGCCAGGTGACCGGAATCTATCGCATCAAACAATACAAGACATCGGGGCAGCCTTCCTCGTTTCTGCTTCCGTCGCTGTATGCAACGGCAACGAACCCATGCCGCTCATAAAACGCAGCAGCATCGCGATTCATCTGGAACGTATAGAGCTGGAGCCTGCCAACCGTCTGCGCTTTCACCGATTCCAGGAGGGACGAGCCAATCCCGCGTCGTTTGAATTCGGGGCACACATACAACTGGTCAAGCCATGCGACGCCGTCGGCGACCCCGTGTGCGGCCATGCCGACTATGCGGTCATCGTTCACGGCGACGGTAACGTTGCCCGACGGCACAAGTATGTTGGCAACCCAATCCTGGACGGCGGCTTCGGCGTGCGCGAGGGGCGCATAGGATGCCAGCGTGTTGCGCGACCGTAGATAGACGTCAGCGACCTCCGCGGCATCGTCTGCATTCGCTCGACGCAGGATCAAGGGCATGTGTCGGCCGCTCCGGAATCGTCAAGAAGTGCACAACGATAGCAGGACGGAATCGAACTTCCAAGATCGCACAGACTGCGCTGAAACTGGCGAGACCGGACGTTCAGCGTGACGCGTCGAGTGTGCGATACAGCGAATCGGCGGTGAGATATCGTGACCGATGCGCTGCTTCGTTCCGGGATTCCCGGGATCCGACATTCCCGTATCATCTGCCCGATTCGCCGGGATCGCACGACCTGGCGATTCCGCACAAATGAGAGGACGAGCGATGAAGGTCGAAGGGCGCGGCCACGGTAAAGCGATCGGGCAAAACGCGGCGGCAGTTTCGAAGCGGGCCGGTATTGCACGCATCACCAAGAGCACCGACCCGAGCGACTACCAGCATGCACCCGGTATCGCCGCCGTCATGCCGAAGGTATTCCCCGACGGCTTCATCGTCGCGGAGCATCGGCACCCGCGCGCACAACTCGTCTACACCACGACGGGCATCGCCGAAGTCATTGCCTGCCAGTCGCTGTGGATGATCCCGCCGCATCGCGCACTCTGGATTCCACCCGACCTGCCGCACGCGATGCGCGCACACGGGCAACTCGAAATGCGCACCGCCTACGTCGACCCGCGAGCGTACCGATCGGCAACCCCGAATCAGCCGAGCCTGGTCAACGTTTCGCCGCTGCTGCGCGAACTGATCGCGCGCGCGTCGTCCCTCCCGATCGACGCCCATCCCGCCGGACGCGACGATCTCGTCATCCAGCTCATGCTGGCCGAAATCGAATGGTCCCCCGAGCAACCCTTGCGGCTGCCGTCGGGCCAGGACCGGCGCCTTGTCCGAGTCTGCGACGCGATTCTTGAGAATCCGGCCGATCAGCGAACGCTGACCGAATGGGCCGATGAAGTCGGTGCGTCGAGCCGGACGCTGGCCCGGCTGTTCACTGCCGAAACCGGGTTGTCGTTCAGCCAGTGGCGCCAGCAGGCCCGGATTTCGGCCGCGCGCCCGCTGCTGGCATCGGGGCGCTCCGTGATCGCCGTTGCCGCCGAACTCGGCTACGAAACCACGAGTGCCTTTTCGACCGTGTTTCGCCGGTTTGCCGGCATGACGCCCAGCGCCTACGCGAAACTGTCCGATTCCGCGTAGCAAACGTCTTTCCAGCAAACGCGGGGCGCGGCGTGCACGCTTATCGTGTCGGTCATCGAACTCACTGACCGAACGAGGTAAGCCGACATGACACGACACGACATCGAATTCCTGTCCGAAGCCGCCACGCTGCGAGGCTGGTACTA
This sequence comes from Burkholderia puraquae, assembly GCF_002099195.1. Taxonomy (GTDB): domain Bacteria; phylum Pseudomonadota; class Gammaproteobacteria; order Burkholderiales; family Burkholderiaceae; genus Burkholderia; species Burkholderia puraquae. The sequence goes on from NZ_NBYX01000011.1 coordinate 75,579, forward strand.
CGAGCCGGCGCAGCGCACCGCCGATACGCCGACGTATCCGGCCATCGTGATGGCGCACGGCTTCTCCGGCGTGAAGGAGCAATATCTGGACCGCTACGCCGAGGTGTTCGCCGCCAGCGGCTTTGGCGTGCTGCTCTACGATCACCGGAATTTCGGCGCGAGCGACGGGTACCCGCGTCAGGAGATCGACCCCGTGCAACAGAAGCGCGGCTATCGCGACGCGATCAGCTATCTGCTCACGCGCCCGGACGTCGACGCCGCACGCATCGGCATCTGGGGCACCAGTTACAGCGGCGGTCACGTACTTGAAGTCGCGGCGATCGACCGGCGCGTCAAATGCGTGGTGTCGCAGGTGCCGACGATCAGCGGGTATCAGTCGGCGTTGCGCCGCACGCGGTCCGATCTGGTGCCGGCGATGCTGGCACGCTTCGACGAAGATCGCCGGCAGCGATTCGCGGGCGGGCCGCCGACGATGTTGCCGGCTGTCAGTGCCGATCCCGCGACCGCCTGTGCGATGGCGGGCGCGGATGCGTACCGGTTCTTCACCGAGTCGGCGGCGCGGTGTGCGCCGAACTGGAAAAACGAAGTGACGCTGCGCAGCGCCGAGATGTCGCGCGAGAACGAGCCGGGCCAGTACGTCGATCGCATCTCGCCCACGCCGTTGCTGATGATCGTGGCCGACCAGGACCTGCTGACGCCGACCGACCTGTGCCTCAAGGCGTGGGGAAACGCGCTGGAGCCGAAGCGGCTGCTCCAGATCAAGGGCGGACATTTCACGCCGTATATCGAGCACTTCGACGCAACCAGCCAGGCGGCGGTGGAGTGGTTCACGCTGCATCTGTCCGGCACGCGTTGATCGGGCCTGTTGCAGTGCGTGCGTGTGGTGTCCACGGCTTGTGCGAGTGTCGCCGCCACCGGTTTTGACGACGATTGCGCTTGTCAGGCAAGTGGAAGGTTGATGCGCGACGGCGCCGCGCTACCAACCAGCCTGAAGCGACGCTGGCGAACGACACGCGGCGCCGAGCGGTGACACCGGCTCACTGGCGATGTGTGGCCACTTGGCCGCACGCAACCACGGCCGATGCTTCGTTATATGGAGTAATAGCTGTAATTTGGCGTGAAATTTTCCTTCCGGCGACTCGGGCTAGACTGGTCTCGCCTTGATACCCCCCCAAGGTGTTGTGTGTTCTCGGCTTGGCCCGCGCTTTCAGGTGCGGGCCAATTTTTCGGACGGGTGCCACTGGCGGCCGAATGCTCGCCGACCAAATCCACATTGAAGGAAACGTAGCGCGCCAGTTCCTTTGCCGACCAGGCCGGCGCATGGGTCATCCGGCGCACCGGTTTCGCAGTAGCCGTTTCTTTCCGAATCCTTCCAGGCAAGCCTGTCGATCGACGATCCGTCGCAACGTCGTGCGCGATCGTCGGCTATCGCCAGGATCACGATGACGTCAGGTAGCACGGTGTGGCCGCTCGATGAGGGATGAGCGGGATGTCTCCTTGTATCTCGCTCGTTGGCCCGACTGTGTCGGGCTTTTTTTGTTCGGTCGTGCAGGGGATGCCGGCGGCGGCTACGTGTGGCAACATCGCGGTGATTTCCACATTCCATCCGGGTGCCGGCAGACCCATCTATCCGAGGGGGCGTCATGTTTGACCATGTCAAATTCGGTGTGAGCGACTTTGCAGCCAGCAAGGCGTTTTACCTGAACGCACTTGAGCCGCTTGGCGTCGTGGTGCAGGGGGAGGGCGAGCCGTCGTACGGCATCGAGATTTCTCCGCCGGGCAAGCCTTCGTTGTGCCTGTTCCAGACGACGGAGAAACCGGCGCATCTTCACATCGCGTTCGTGGCCGAGAGCCGGCAGCAAGTCGAGGCGTTCTATCGCGCGGCGCTGGAGGCGGGCGGGAAGGACAATGGCGCGCCGGGGCTGCGGCCGCATTACCACGCGAATTACTACGCGGCGTTTGTCATCGGGCCGGATGGGCACAATATCGAGGTGGTCTGTCATCAGGCGGAGAGGTGATTCCCCGTCCCGCAGAATGGGGAGGCAAGGCCGCTTGCGCCGTCATGCATCGATAGACGGCGGTCGGCCGATGCCTTCGATGCGATGAGCGAACGCGTGCTGCACGCGAGCCACGGAGCTTTCCGCGATGAGTGACATCGCCATTGGCATCCCCTTTCCCGTCATCGTGATTCTCATGGGAGCCATCTACTGGCCCGCGCGCTTTGCGTTGGCGCTGTCTGTCGGTTCATATGTCGGTGTGACACGTCTGCGCGGTATCGGGCGCGTTGTGAGCGTCGTCGTTGCACTCTTGTTCATCGTCGATGCTGGCGCTGGGATCGATGCGCCTGTCCGGCAGGGTTTGAATACTTGATGCCAGCGTATCGAGCGAAGAGTCTCGCACGCGGCCGCGCATCGCATGCGAGCGGTTCCTGAACCGGCGCATTCCGCGTCATGTCAGGAGCGGCGAAGATTGGCCGTTGACATTCCAGTGGAGAAATTCGATGACATATCGCTTCCAGGTGGCTTCGGATGTCCTCCGTGACGGCTTGGGGATTGAACTGACCGACGCAGACGGAAATGTTCTGGCAGAGGTGTTCCGGTGCGACGCCGACAATTCCCTGACCGTTTCGTTGTTTCAGGAAGGACTTCCGTTTCCACAGGTCGAAAAGCTGGTGCTGATGGCGCGGGAATCGCTGGGTTCTTTTGATGACGGGACGCCGCTGCCGATTCGCGTTGAACGTAACCGCGGATAGTGTGACCGCCCCATCGGAATCAAGCGGCCCTTCTTCACCGGCACACTTCAACGGAGATACGAACGATGGCTTCGAAAAGCATCCGCAGAGCAACGGAAGAGGACGTACCCGTTCTCACCGGGATACGAAACGATGCGCATGCGAAGAAGCTCAAGTACGGCGACCATGCATGGGGCAAGGAAGGCGACGGATTTTCCGAGGCGTGGGTACGCAGGAACGTCTCCCAGAAGGACGTGTATGTCGTCGAACTGGACGGCACGTTGGCCGGAACGTTCTCGCTCGGCTTCGACGAGGACGAGCACTGGGGGCCGCAGGAACCGATCGCCGGTTATGTGCACGGGCTTTGCGTACGGGAAGGCTTCAACGGACAGGGGCTCGGCAGCTTCATGCTCGACTGGTGCGCTTGCAAGGCGAGGGCCTTGAACCGGCGTCTGGTTCGGCTCGATTGTGCTGTCCGGAACGAGACGCTGTGTGCGTACTACGAGTCGCTTGGTTTTATCCGCGTGGGACTGAAATCGGACGGCGAAGTCTGGTCGCTGTACGAAAAGCCGGTTTACCCGCTTTCAACCTGAATGCATGAAGGGTTCCACCGCCAGCCTGGTCACGCGACCGGTTGCACGGCGCGCGTCATTGCCGGCTCGCGGGACGGGTGATCTGCGCAAGCGCGTGGAAGACGGCCATCCATGACGCGCGTCACTTGCGCACTCTAGAACCGGCATCGAATCGCGAGCCGCGCCGACGGATTGCATCTCCGCGCGTCACCCGGGCGTCGGGTTCCGGCCATCGTCCGATGTGTGCCGGCCGCCGCGCATCGCCTGGCCGCAACCGTTCATTCGACAGAAGCGGCCGGATCATCGACAATTCGCGGCAATCAAAACATGAGAGAAGAGGGCAGGTGCATGCGCGGGTTCTGTAAAACGCTCGGAGTGATCCTGAGCCTTTCAGTCGTTGGCATCGCAGCGGCTCAAGCCGCTTCCAGCGAACTGGCATTTCCGCGTTTCAACCAGGCGGAGGGCCGGACGGACAGCGACGGCCTCCCGCTATCCGGCGTGACACTCTGCGTGCTCCCCGAACGTGCGCCGTGCTTCGAGATGCCGCCTGCGCCGCTTCCCAATTCGCCGAAGGAGTTTTACCAGTTCGGGCTGAATCCACGGTCCGAACGGTTGCCGATTGCGTCGGGCGGCTCCTGGGTGTTCTTGTCGGGAATGTTCTCCGGCGGTGGCAGCGGGATGCTGGAGCGCGTGGCAGTCTTGCGCTATGGCGCGAACGGCAAGATCGAGAACCTGATGCCGAAGGTCACCCAAACGGAGCTGGCCGATCGCGCGATGTGGAAGGTGCCGGACGTGTCGCCCTATCCGGTGTTCGTTCGGGCCGATTATGTGTGGGGCAAGGGCGAGAGCCATTTCGAAGCGCACTTGTTCGACGTCGATGCGTGGGTGTTCGATCCCGTAACCAGCCAGTACAGGAAGCGGTTTTCCTACCAGACGACCAAGCGTTATGACCGCGGCGAAGGCTCGGATCATGTGCTGACCGCCGAGCGTGCCGAAATTCTGCGACGCCTCGCGGCCAGCAAGTAGCGTGTGGCCGGCACACCGGGTATCCGCCGAGACGCATGACCGTTTTCGGCCGGCCCGGCGAGCCGTTCAACGCAAGACCGGCGCATGAAGCCCTATCGCTGCGCTTCCCCGTAAGTCTCCCTGCATACCTCCCGCAAAGCGTCGACGAGCAGATCCCGCGCCGGCGAGCGTGAATCGGCGGCGCGCGTGAACAGCGCGATGGGCGGGAGCGTCCAGACCAGCGAGTACGGCACGATCGCCACGCCGGCGATCCGCACCAGTTCTTCCGCGATATCGGCGGGCACGATCGATACGGCCTCGTCGCTCGACGCGATCATCTCGCCGATCAGCTTGGACGAGTAACTTTCGACGATCGGGACGGGCGGCGCGATGCCGGCCGACAGGAACAGGTCGGTCACCTGTTCCCGCATCGGCGTATGCGGTGCGCCGAGAATCCAGTCGAGCGCGTGCAGCTTGTGCCAGTCGAGCGCGGTGCGGGCCAGTTTCGCGGCAAGGCGCCGGCTCGCGATCATGCGTGGCTGCTGCTGGTACAGCACGTCGAAGGAGACCTGGCCCAGGTCGATCGCCGATGACGCCCGCCCGATCACGATGTCGACGCTGTGGTCCCTGAGCTGAAGCAGGAGCTGATCGCTGGTGCCTTCGTGAATCGTTACGGTCAGGCGCCGCTCCATGCGCGCTTGCAGCCGCTTGAGCGCCGCCGACAGCATCTGGCCGGAAATGAACGGAATCACGCCGATGTGCAGGTGGGCCGCATGCCCGGCGGCGACGGCCTCCATCTCGCGGGCGAGGTGGTCGAGATCCTTGATCATCGCCTTCGCCCGCTCGAGCACGACCGCGCCGAGCGCGGTAGGCCGCATGCCGCGCGGCGAGCGCTCGAAAAGCGGCGTGCCGAACATGCTCTCCAGCTCGGACAGCGCGTTCGTCACGGCCGGCTGGCTGCTGGCCATGTGCTCCGCGACGCGCGTCAGCGATCCGTGCTGCTGGATCTGCAGCAACAGCACCAGGTGCCGCATCTTCAGACGCGCGCCCAGCCGCCTGACCACGTCGTTTGCATCGAAAGTCATTGACTGGTCACGAGTCCATCATGAAAAAGTGATGGGCCGATATTAAAACAGAATCATCACCTTATGGCGGATCCCTAGAATCCCCTTCATGGATCGCGCCGGGACTGGCCTGGCGCCCGTGCCCGGATCGAAAACATGAAACAGACTGAGACACAGCAGCAGGCAGCGTTCGACTATCACGAATTTCCGACCCCGGGAAAGATCTCGGTTGTCGCCAGCAAGCCGCTCGTGACCCAGCGCGATCTCGCGCTGGCCTACACGCCGGGCGTGGCGGGCGTGTGCGAGGCCATCGCCGCCGATCCGCTGCAGGCGCACCGTTTCACGAGCCGCGGCAACCTGGTCGGCGTGATCACGAACGGCACGGCGGTGCTGGGCCTGGGCAACATCGGCCCGCTCGCGTCCAAGCCGGTCATGGAAGGCAAGGCCGTGCTCTTCAAGAAGTTCGCGGGGATCGACGTCTTCGACATCGAGATCAACGAAACCGATCCGGACAAGCTGGTCGACATCATCGCCGGTCTCGAGCCGACCTTCGGCGGCATCAACCTCGAGGACATCAAGGCGCCCGAGTGCTTCACGGTCGAGCAGAAGCTGCGCGAACGCATGAAGATTCCCGTCTTCCATGACGATCAGCACGGTACCGCCATTACCGTCTCCGCCGCGTTCATCAACGGGCTGAAGGTCGTCGGGAAGTCGATTTCGGAGGTGAAGGTCGTGACGTCGGGGGCCGGGGCGGCCGCGCTGGCCTGCCTGGACCTGCTGGTCGACCTCGGGCTGCCGGTCGAAAACGTCTGGGTGACCGACATCGAAGGCGTTGTCTACCGCGGCCGCACCGTGCTGATGGATCCGGCGAAGTCGCGCTTTGCGCAGGAAACCGATGCGCGCAAGCTGGCCGACGTCATCGGCGGCGCGGACGTGTTCCTGGGCCTGTCGGTCGGCGGCATCCTGACCGCCGACATGCTGAAGGCGATGGCGCCGCGCCCGCTGATTCTCGCGCTGGCCAATCCCACGCCGGAAATTTTCCCGGAACTGGCGCATGCGACGCGCGACGACGTCGTCATCGCGACGGGCCGCTCGGACTATCCGAACCAGGTCAACAACGTCCTCTGCTTCCCGTACATCTTCCGTGGCGCGCTGGACGTGGGGGCGACGACGATCACCCGTGAAATGGAGATCGCCGCGGTTCACGCGATCGCGGGGCTGGCCGAGGAAGAGCAGAACGAAGTCGTTGCGGCGGCCTACGGTGCGTACGACGTGGCGTTCGGCGCGCAATACCTGATTCCGAAGCCGTTCGACCCGCGCCTGATCGTCCGTATCGCGCCGGCCGTGGCCAAGGCGGCGATGGAGGGCGGCGTGGCGAAGCGCCCGCTGACCGATCTCGACGCGTACGTCGAGCAACTGCAGCAATTCGTCTACCATTCCGGCGCGTTCATGAAGCCGCTGTTCGCGACGGCGCGCCAGCTGGTGCGCGACGGCGGCAAGGCGCGGATCGTCTTTACCGAGGGCGAGGACGAGCGCGTGCTCCGCGCGGTGCAGGTGATCGTCGACGAGAAGCTGGCGCGTCCGATCCTGGTCGGGCGCCCGGAGGTGCTGCTGGCGCGCATCGAGCGGTTCGGCTTGCGGATCCGGCTCGGCCAGGATGTCGAGGTGACGAACCCCGAGTATGACGAGCGGTTCCCGCAATACTGGACGACGTATTGGGAACTGCGCTGCCGGGATGGCATCTCGAAGGAGATGGCGCGGGTCGAGATGCGGCGCCGCCTGACGCTGATCGGCGCGATGATGGTGCGGCTCGGCGATGCGGACGGGATGGTCTGCGGGACGGTGGGCGAGTATCACAACCACCTGCGGTTCGTCGACGAAGTGATCGGGAAGAAGCCGGGGGCGTCGACCTATGCGGCGATGAACATCCTGTTGCTCGACCAGCGGACGGTCGCGCTGGTGGATACGCACGTCAACGACAATCCCGATGCGGAGCAGATTGCGGAATTCACGATTGCCGCGGCTCGTCAGATGGAATGGCTGAACCTGACGCCGAAGGCGGCGTTGCTGTCGCGGTCGAACTTCGGGTCGGGGAGTGCGGCGTCGGGCGTGAAGATGCGCCGGGCGCTGGAGATTGTCCGGGAGCAGGCGCCGGATATCGAGGCCGACGGCGAGATGCATGGCGACTGTGCGCTCGACGAAGGCTTGCGGTTGAGGCTTCTGCCGATGTCGCCGCTGAAGGGGGCTGCCAACCTGCTCGTTTGCCCGAACGTCGATGCGGGGAATATCGCGTACAACCTGCTCAAGACCGAGGCGGGCAGCAATGTGGCGGTGGGGCCGTTCCTGCTGGGCGTCAACGCGCCGGTGAACATTCTCACGTCGAGTTCGACGGTGCGGCGGATCGTGAACATGGCGGCGTTGACGGTGATTGAAGCCAATCGCAACGCGCCTGCCTGAGCAGGTAATGGAAGCGGGGCGGTGGCGGCCCCGCACGGCGCCGCGTAGCGGAATCCCGGTCGTGGCGGATTCCGCGATCCGGTCGCCGGGTGAGCCGGCGTCGCTGGCCGACCGGGTCGCGATGCCGCGCGTGTTCGTCGAGGTTGGCGACGGCCCGCTCCGGATCCCGGCAATCGTTTGCATGCAGCCACCCGGACCTCGGCTTTACCCTTAGGCCGATATGTCGCGCCCCCGCCGCCTCCCTGCGCCGACGTTCCGCATCGATGCTGCCGAGCAATCGATTTGATCAGTATCGCGTAACAATTGCTTCGGCACGACCCTCCGAAGGCCTCACTATTGATACCAATCCTAACAATGTTTTGGGGCTCGATACTTTCGATATCATCGGATAATTACCTTTTATTTTCGTCTAAAATCGCGCTTCTTCTTACTTTAAGACGGAAAGTGTTTTGATTAAACTGACGAAAAATCTTTCGCGCACGGCCATCGCCGCATGCGTTGCTTGTGCCGGGCTCATGCCTTTGTCCCGATCCGCCCAGGCTCAGGTCGAACCTCTGAAGAATCCCGTCTATGGCGTGACCCTCGACGACCTGACCAAGCTGGACGCGATCGTCGCGTCGCTGCAGAACCTGCCGTACAAGCCTACCGTGCGTGTGGTGTTCGATCCAGGTACGTCGGCCGCCGACTACTACGCGCCGCTGCTGCGCCTGCATGCAGTCGCGTACGTGATGGGTGAAGTTTACGATTCTTACTATTTCCCGACGGATCTGGCCACGTATCAGGCACGCACGCAGGAACTGGTGTCGCAACTGAAGAACACCGTCGACGTCTGGGAGATCGCCAACGAAATCAATGGCGAATGGCTGCGTAACAACCCGAACGGCACGAACAGCGTGGTCAACTCGCAAGAGCAGCAGATCGGCCAGATGGTGGCGGCAGCCAACCAGATCGTCAAATCGAACGGCGGCAAGACGGCCATCACGCTGTACTACAACGATGACAGCAAGGGCACCAATTGCTGGGAGAAGCCGCAGGATTACTGGAAGACGTGGCCGACCACCTTCCTGTCGTCGACGGTTCGCCAGCAGGCCGACTACGCACTGTTCAGCTACTACCCGTATCAGGATTGCCCGGGGCTGAATCCGACGTGGAAGAACGATTTTGCGGCGCTGGAAAGCATCTTCCCGAACGCGAAGGTCGGCTTCGGCGAAATCGGCACCTCGGACATTTCCGCGCCGGCATCGGTGCAGCAGAACCTGATCAAGACGTACTACCCGATGGTCAACAGCATGAACGATCCGCGTTTCATCGGCGGATTCTTCTGGTGGAACTACGTCGAGCAAATGCTCCCGTATTCGACGAGCTCGTACTTCCAGCTGTTGCGTCAGACGATCATCACGCTCAAGGCGCCCAACTAAGCGAGAAGCGTCATTCAAGTGCAAGCGTCAGCGTCGCTGGTTAGAACCACAATGTCGCGCGTACCACGAGACCACGTGCGCGTGCCGCTGACGTCAGCCCGAACCGGTATTGCACCGTGACATCCAGATAGCTTGCCGGCGCGCTATACCGGCCTTCGCGAAACCAGTACCGAAACTGGATGCCGGGCCCTGCGCCGATCGCCGTCTTGTCCGGCTGCCGATTGTCGTGATCGCCGGCCACCGCGGCGTGCGGGTAGATGGTCAGCCGATCGCTGATCATCGGCAAACGCCAGGTGTGCCCGTAACGCAATTCCGAATAAATGATGTATCGCCCCGCGCTGATGAAGTAAGCGCCTTCGACATACGCCTGCCAGCTGCGCCAGCTCGGTTCAGTGACCCTCAGGTCGGTCCCGCCTTCCGACGAATAGCCCACGCGCATCAGCCAGTCCGTCATCGACAGGCTGCCGACATGGAACAGCCGCTCGGCGGTCAGCACGACGTTCTGGTCGGGTAGCGGCTTGTAGCGCGCGCCCACCGAACCCTGCACGGTCGGCATGCCGGTCGTGTTGCCCGATCCGTCGTAGGCCGTGCCGTATCCGCGCACGAAGAACTGGAAGATGCGGCCGTTCTGATAGCCGATCTTCGGCGGCTGCCAATACACTTCTATACCGGGCTGCAACACGCTGATGGTGCCTTGCGGGCCGAACGCGGCCGACTGGTACGGCGCGCTCAGCACGAAACCCCAGCTGCGCTGAAGCTGCTCGACTTCGCGCCGGTAGCCGAACTTGTGCTGCGCATCGAAGGTGTGTTCGTTTTCATCGGCGTCGAGGCTGTGCTCGAACAGATCGATGGACTCCTGGTTCAGCCCGATCCGCTTGGCGGCGTAGCCCGCGTCCGCGTAGTTCATCGCGTTGCCGGCACCGCTGGAAAATCCCTCCTGAAATGCGTCGAGCGCCTCGCGATCCTTGTGGTCGCGCAGGAGGTCATAGGCCTCCTGCAACTTCTGTTGCGCGGTATTGTCCACCGGCGCCTGAGCGGGCTGATCTTCTTGCCGCGCCTGCGCCGCGATCGACGCGGCCATGTTGCGCTCGCCGTCGGTCGTCGCATCGCCGGCCGCGAAGTCCGCCATGCGGATCGCGGTGTCGCGGTCGCCTGCCTGCAGGCTCATCTGCGCGATACGCAACTGGACCACGGCCAGTTTTTCATCGGCCAGCGGCGCCAGCGCAATGCCGGCTTCATGCGGGAGATTCGCCGCGAGCGCGCTGTCCGCCCAGGCGAGACGCAGGTTGCGCTGCTGTTCCTTGCTCCATTTCCCGGCCGCGACGGCGGCCGCGAAATCGCTGCACGCAACGTCGTAGTGCATCTGCCGCTGGGCCAGGTAGCCGTGCTGCGCGCGTACCGCCGCACTCTTCGGAAAACGAACGATCAGCGATTCCACCATGGCATCCGCTTCGTCGACTTTTCCTTCCCGCCGGTATACGTCGACGAGCAGCAGCCCGAGCTGTTCGCTTCCGGGCTGAATCTTGATGGCGCGCGACGCATACGCTTCCGCGAGGGGCAGGTCGCCGGTATTGATCGCCTTGTAGGCGCTGTCGGCGAGCTTGTAGGCTTTGGGCGTCAGTTGCTGGGCGGCGGATGCCGGCGCCTGCCAGGCCAGCGACACGGCGATCGCCAGTGCGCTCAACCGTGCGCAGCGCTTGAGGCCGGCCGCGATCGGGCGTTTCGAATGCTTCATGCCTGTTCTCCCGATGGTTTTTGCACGGGAGCGCCCTGCTGTACCGCCGGGTCGCCGTCGCGTGCGCGTGCGAGTTCGACGAAGCGCGAGTGCCGGGAGAGTTCGGCGGCAATCTCCGCATCGCAGGCGATGAAGTAGGCGACATTCGATCGGGCTCCCCGCCGCACGACATCCTGTTCGTCCGGCGTGAGCGGCCGCCCGACCGCAACGTTCAACGTGCCGTCGTCCGCGGTCGAAAACGGGATGGCGCGATACGTGTACTGAAGCTCGAATGCCAGCGAATCCGCGAAGTGGCCCACCGCGACATTGCCGAGGCTCACCCGGGGCAGTTCGGCTTGCTCGGCGATCGCGTCCGCCAGCGATTCGGCGGATATCGCGCAGCCTTCGACCAACAGTTCCCCCAGCCGCCTGCCGCAGGTCAGTTGTTTCTCCAGGTTCGCCTGCAATTGCTCCAGTGTGACCACGCCCCAGCCGACCAGGATCTCGCCGACTTTCAGGCGCGCCTTCCCGAGCGCTTCGTTCGACAGGTAGGTATGGCTGGTCTTGTCCCACGCGATGGGCTTGCCGGTCACCAAGTGGCCGATATAGATGCGCCACGCGCGGCAAACCGCGTAGAAGTTGATCAGGTTGTTGACGAACATCCGCGGAATCGAGAGCAGCCCCTGGGTCGGGCCGTTCAGCTTGCTGACGAAATGGAAACGCTGCCCGGCGCGCGCAAACAGCATCGCGGTGTTGATCCACAGCAGCGGCGCGACCCAGTGGCTCGCCATGATGAGCGGGGCGCCGCCCGGGATGACATGGCTGGATCGCTGAAGCGCGCCGAGCAACAGGAAGTTGATCAGCACGCCATAGGCAACGACCGAAAACAGCGAGGTCACGATGCCCTTGCGATCGTGGAAGAACATGTATCGCGTGAGCAGATTGCCTTTCCAGCCGAGTTGCTCCCAGCCCTGGAAGGCAATGCCGAGGATCCAGCGCGTGCGCTGACGGTACGCGGTACGAAACGTTTTCGGAAAATACTCGCGCGTGGCCAGCAGGTTTCGATTGACGGCGCCACCGTGTTCGCGCCTGTCCGCTGCATCACGCGTGATCCCCGTCAGTGGAATGCACGCAAAGGTTTCCTTCATCCCCAGGTCTCTCAACCGGAAGCTGAAGTCATAATCCTCGGTCAGCGAACTGGTGTTGAACGGAGAGCCATTGCGTTCCTTCATCGCCGCTTCGATCGAGCGCCTGCTGTAGCACGACGCCACGCCCGCGCCCGGGACGACGCCGGTCAGCCGGGCGCGCACCGGCACGTCTTTCTGGTGCGTCTCGCTGAAATCGTCCAGGTAGCATCCGGCGACGAACTCGTTCCATTTCCGCGGCAAGGACAGCACGGGAAGCTGGACCAGGTCGCTATCCGCAACCGCGTGGTTGAGGTACTTGAGTTCGACCGGATGAATGACATCCTCGCAGTCGTGCATGACGACGCCCGCGAACTGAATGTGATGGACCGATTCGTAACGCAGGATGGCTTCGATGATCCAGTTCAGGCAGTCCGCCTTGCAGGTCGGCCCGTCGTTCATCACCGTCGCGCGCGTGACCCTGCCCGGATACCGGCGGACCATCCGTTCGACCTCGGCCGTGGTTTCGGCATCGTTGTGATAGGTGCCGACGAATATCACGTATCGCTCGTACTCGAGGGTCGCCAACGTGTTTTCGATCATCTTGGCGATCACGTCGTATTCCTTCCACGCCGGCACCATCAGCGCCAGATGCCGCTCCTCGAGCGCGCGCAGCATGCCGATATCAACCGTTTGCGATTTTTCACGACGCAGGATGCGCCGGATTTCGAAGGACCAGTAACAGGCATCCAGCGTGAGGTCATCCAGTGTGCTCACCAGGATGACGATTGCGGTCACAATGGCGACAAGGTTAAGTGCATATAAATATGCACTCCAAATCATGTTATCCATCATATTTTCCGCGATTTTATCTTTTAATTGATTATTCCCCTTCGTGCCGACGCAAGACGAAACTTTCCCCGTCCTCGTCGCCCCCGTCACGTCCACTCCGTTGCGTGTGCCACGCGAACGCCCGCCGCTCGAAAAAAGCCCTGTCAGCACGCGAGCTTTTGCGATGTGGCCACGTCACATCGCGAACGATGCAACGTGTTCAGTGGATGACTTTTCGACAGCCCGTTTCCCGCTTGCCTGACTCCGTCCCTGCATTCTTCAACGCGTGCAGCCGTTCTCCACCCGACGCACGCGCAGTGCCCCCGCGCACCAACTTCGCAACACACAGCACATGTAGCAAGTCGTGCGCCATCGCTGCGCGACCCTTGAGCCTGCGGGCGTCGCGCAGCGCCGCACAGGATCGGCCCGCCGAATCCGAGCCAAATGTTTCAGTGCTGAAACACGTGGTTGATCGACTGGATGACACATCGTTTCCAGACCCTCTGCCGGGCCCCGGCAGCGGCCCGCGGGAAATCATCACGCGATTGCAGCGGCCGCTGGCCGGACGGATTGGCGTTGAACCCGAAAATCCGGTGCGTCAGCCGTCATTGCGCATGAGTGTCGCAGTCGGCGATCGCCGTGTCGCGATCTGTGAAGCGCGGGGCGCAAACAGGTTTTCCCGGGGGAGCGTACGAACGGGTTTCGCGCGTTTGTCCGATTAAATTCGTGACACCGCCGCGTTGCACGAGTGAAACGTTTTATCGACGCAATTTTGAGCTGCATCGATGCGGCAATTTCGGTGCCTTGGCGCTATGCCCATTTGCGACGGATGGTACGGTTCTAGCTTGAATGTAAAACCATCTCCTCCCGGATTTATTTGTCTGGTTTCAATTGCGCATCAAAACTTCACAACATAGCGACCCGATTCCGGATGGTGATTCGTTGTACTCGTTTTCGTTAGCGAGATGAACTTATTTTGCATATCAAAGGATGAAAATCATGCCTTCGCATCGCAATCAATCTTTTCGGAACGGGTTGAGCGCCGCCGGATCACTCGTCGCAATAGTCACCACGCTTGTCTTCGCCGTCGGCGTCCAGGACGTGAGTGCGCAGCAGACGAGCAATTCCTCTGCCCAGAAGATCAAGCCGCCTCCGCTGCCGAACGGCTCGGCGCACGTCAACGTGAAAGCCGGCATGGCCGACGAGGATTGGGAGAAGGCGTACAAGGAAACGGGCCGCCCGAAGTTCAGCAAGAAGTCTGTCCAGAAACTCAATGGCAATGTGGAACGCGAATAGGGAGAAACGGCCATGAAAAAGATCTTGCTCGTCATCGCCCTGCTTGCGGGACTCGCGCAAATGACATTGCCGGGCACCGCACACGCGCAGGCCACTACCGCCCATACGCTCATCCTGTACGACAATCCGGCCAACGATCCGTTTTCGAAGCTGGGCCTGATGTACAGCATCATGCTGAGGAACCTGCTGGGCCACTTCAATACGACGGTCGATCTGGTTCCGATCCAGAATTACACGGCCGGCATGGTCGGGAATCACGATGCGACGTTCTATATCGGCGACTACTACAACAACCCGATTCCGACGGCGTTCATGAGCGACGTGATGACCACCAAGAAGACGGTGGTCTGGTTCAAGTACAACCTGTGGCAGCTGGCCTGGAACACGGCCTACACGTTCAACCAGACCTTCGGGTTCAGCTTCGTGGGCCTTGCCGGGATGAATGCGACGCCGTCGTCGAGCAATCCGAGCCCCGGCTTCTACGACACGGTCACGTACAAGAACCTGTCGATGGCCAAGTACTACGCGTATAACGCGTCAACCGGCGTCATCAGTGCGGATCCGGATATCGGCGTGACCCAGGTCGTCGATTCCACCAAGGCGCAGGCGCTCGTCACCATCAAGAACAGCAAGAGCGGCGCAACCGCGCCGTACATCATGCGTTCGGGCAACTTCTGGTACTTCGCCGACATGCCGTTTTCCTACATCGGCCCGACGGATCGTTACCTGGTGATATGCGACATCCTGCACGACATCCTGCAGACCAATGCACCGGTGAATCACCGTGCGCTCGTCCGCCTGGAGGATCTCGACGCGTATACGACGACGAGTTCGATGCAGCTGCTGACGAACTACATGTACTCGAAGAGGATCCCGTTCACGATGGCAACCATCCCGCTGTACACGGACCCGAACGGCTATTACAACGGCGGCGTGCCGGAGACGATCCATCTGGCGCAGGCAACGGGCCTCAAGAGAGCGCTGAATTACGCGCTCTTGCGCGGCGGCTCGATCGTGATGCACGGCTATACGCACCAGTACGACTCGACGCCGAACCTGCTGACTGCAGTCAGCGGCAGCGACTACGAGTTCTGGTACGCAGTGCAGAACCGGCCGGTCGACGAGGACTCCGTCCCATGGGCGGAAGGCAGAATGGCCGATGGCCTGCTCGAGTTCACGACCAACGGCTACAAGGTCGTCGGCTGGGCCGCGCCGCAGTACCAGATGTCGCCGGCCGCCTCGTCAGCGACAGCCCTCACGTTCCCGGTCACGTTCCAGCGGGCCGTGTACTACACGTCGGCCAAGCCGCAGATCGGAACGGGTGCCGCCAACCAGGATTTCTCGGCCGGGCAGTTTTTCCCGTACATCATCAACTCCGATTACTACGGGCAGCGGATCATTCCGGAGAACCTGGGCAGCGTGCAGTACAACATCTGCAATGTCGACCCGTTCTCGTGCATCACGTACACGTGGCAGCAAATCGTGACCAATGCCCAGTATGGCTTGGCAGTGCGGGACGGTTTCGCGTCGTTCTTCTTCCATCCGTACTGGCTTGAGCCCGATCTCGGATTGCCGGCGTATCAGGACTTCCAGAGCATGATCACCGGCATTACGAATCTCGGCTACACGTGGGTGGACGGCACGACGGCCAAGTGACGCAGGCGTAGCGACAGCCCCGTCGACCCGCATTGGCAATGCGGGTCGCACGTTTGCGTTTGATCGGCTACGATGACGCGCAGGCATGTCTCCGGGGAGCCAGCGATGACCACGTACGCGATCCCGGCCTTGCGCAGGATTCAACAGCGCATGGGCCGGTTTCGGCTCGCAGCGCGAGCAGGCTCGGGCCCGCTCGCCGCCGCGCCGCGCTCGCCCCGGGCGGCGACGCTCGCGGCGATCGGCGCATCGCTCGTCGTGGCCGCCTGCAGCTGGTCCGCGCACGACGTGCACGCCGACGGCATCGTCTGGCAGGTGGACAACTCGACGACGAATCCGGTCGGCAACTGGCAGATGCTCGGCGTACACGACCTGCTGATCCAGTGGGCCGTCGTCGACGATACCGCGTACATCGCCAACACCCACATCCCGCCTGCTGCGCACCTTCCCGACTGGGAACGTATCAGTCGTGAGCCCTGGGCCAGAAACGTGATCCTGGGGCTGGCCGGCTACCAGGACGAAAAACGTGCGCGCACCC
The DNA here is from genome assembly GCF_002099195.1 of Burkholderia puraquae. Taxonomy (GTDB): domain Bacteria; phylum Pseudomonadota; class Gammaproteobacteria; order Burkholderiales; family Burkholderiaceae; genus Burkholderia; species Burkholderia puraquae. The sequence goes on from NZ_NBYX01000011.1 coordinate 91,982, forward strand.
ATCTGTCGACGCTCGCCGACCAGTCCCTGGAGGTGGCGCGCGCACCGGTCCCGCTGCATGTCACCGGCTACTACTTCCCGGTCGAGATCGATCCGACCTGGCAGGATGCGCCCAGGCTCGCCGTGATCCTGCAGCGGCTGCCTCGTCCGCTTTGGGTCAGCGTGTATGACCAGACCAATATCGGCGGAAAGGCATTGGCCGACTGGCTCGCAGCGTGGCTGCCTGCGGACGTCGGCGTGTTCTTCCAGGACGGTTGCGGCGTCTATGCCCGCGAACCCTACGTCGCGCGCAGCTACCTCGACGAGCTGGTTGCAAAACTGGGCAAGCGCCGCGTGCGGGTCATCGCCGAGGCGTTCCGGCCCGCCGAGCGGGGCGGGTTCCGTTCGGCCAGCGCCGACGAGTTGAGCAAGCAACTGCTGGCGTATCGCGGCTATACGGTCTATCTGTTCGATGGTCCGCACTATGTGTCGGACGATCTCATGCGCGCGCTCTCGACGTGGAAGCCCACGCCGACGCCGGCCGTGCCAGCGGGGACGCCGCGCTGATTCGGTTCGATCCCCGGCAGGCGGGGCGGGCAGGGTGAGCGTGTGGCGCAACAGTCGTCGGGATTGGTTTTCTGCCGGCAACACGCGTCCGGAACCCGGTGCCGACACGCCGGCATACAGCGCGTTTCGCGTTTCCCGCCCAACCCCCATGTGATGACCAAACCGCAAGACCTAGTGCATAGATATCGTTTGCCGCGGCGTTAATGACTATCGACAATCGTGGCTCGATTTCACCGCCGCGGCGCCAGAAGCGCCGCGGCGGCCGGTACCTGGCGGCTATCCCGGCCGTCCGCGCCATCCAGCTCACGACGACATGTACGCGTTCACTCCCTCATTCCAGAATCCCGCCGGCTCGCCGATCCGCGAACTGTTCAAGTACCTGTCCGAACCGGGCATGATTTCTTTCGCGGGCGGCTATCCGGCCAGCGACCTGTTCGACGTCGACGGCCTGAACGCAGCTGCCGAGCGTGCGTACGCGCAGCCCGTGCGCTGCCTGCAATACGGCCCGACCGACGGCCTCGCGGAACTGAAACAGCAACTGATCGCGCTGATGGCGCGTCGCGGCGTGGCCTGCACGGCGGCGGAACTGCTCGTCACGACCGGTTCGCAGCAGGGCCTCGACCTGCTGCTGCGCGTGATGGTGTCGCCGGGCGACGTCGTGCTGACCGAGCAGCCGGCCTATCCGGCGACGCTGCAGGCGATGCGTCTGCAGCAGGCGCGCATCGTGACGATTCCGGTCGACGGCGCAGGCCTCGATGTCGATCGTCTCGGCGACCAGCTCGCGTCCGGTGCGATTGCGCAGCCGAAGCTGCTCTACACGGTTCCGACCTTCGCGAACCCGACGGGCGCGACGCTCACGCGCGAGCGCCGGCTGAAGCTGCTGCGTCTCGCGGTGCAGTACCGTTTCCTGATCGTCGAGGACGATCCGTACGGCGACCTGCGTTTCGCGGGCGAAGCCGTGCCGTCGATGCTGGCACTCGCCGATGAAGTGCGCGGCGCGCGCGACTGGATCGTGCATTTCGCGAGCCTGTCGAAGATCGTCGCGCCGGGGCTGCGCGTGGGCTGGACGATCGCGCCGGCCGAGATCGCGCGGCGCTGCGTGATCGCGAAGCAGACGGTCGATCTGTGCAGCACGCCGTGGACGCAGGCGGCCGCGGCCGAATATCTGGCCGACGGCGCGCTCGAACGCCATCTGCCGCGCATCACGGCCGCCTACCAGCGCAAATGCGAGGCGATGTGCGACGCGTTGCGCGACGGCCTCGGCGATGCGATCGAATTCCATCGTCCCGAAGGCGGGATGTTCGTGTGGGCGCGGATCGGCGCTGTATCGTCGGACGTGCTGCTGCAACGGGCGATCGCGAACAAGGTCGTGTTCGTGCCGGGCAAGGCGTTCTTCGCGGACAACGTCGACGCGGCCTCGCTGCGCCTGTCGTTTGCCGCGCCGGACGTCGACGCGATCCGGGAAGGCGTCGCGCGCCTTGTGCGCGCGTATGGTGCGGCGCTGGCCGCGTGAGGAGACATCAACATGAATATCACCGTCAACGACACCGTATCGATGGGCGCAGCGCCAGGCGGGGGCGATAACCGGCCGGTTGCGCACCGGTCGTCGCAGATCAGCGCGGGGCCGCAGTATGTGGCCGACGTGCTCGGCCGCTTCGGCGCGGAGCCGGCGGCCGACATCGGCGACGCGGCACCGGCGATACTCGGCTACAACTGAGCCGCACGGCGACGGCCGGCGCGCTGCGCGCGTGCCGCCACCGCCGCAAACGGTTAAGCTGGCGCGATCGCAACCCGCACGATCGCCGCTCCGTCATGCCCGACGCAATTTCCGAATCGCTCGCGGAAACGTATGAGCGCCTGTGGTCCTGCCTCGAATCCGGCGTGAGCGCGCAGCGCTCGCCGTTCACGATGCTGCAGGCCGCGACGCTCGGCGTCGACGGTGCGCCGAAGGTACGCACGATCGTGTTGCGGCACGTGAATCGCGCCGGTCGTGCGCTGTCGTTTCATACCGATGCGCGTTCGGAAAAGGTCGCGGAGCTGCGCCGCGATCCGCGCATCGCGCTTGTCGCCAACGATCTCGATGCGCTCGTGCAGATTCGCGTGGAAGGCGTTGCATCGATCTGCGACGACGAAGCGCAACGGCGCGTGGTCTGGCAATCGAGCCGTCCGCATACGCTGCTGCTGTATCGCGCACCGTTGCCGCCGGGCACGCCGGTCGAGTCGCCTGAAGCCGCGCATGTTTCGGCGAGCCAACGTGCAAGGCTTGTCGACGACGGCTATCAAAACTTCTGCCTGCTTCACGTGACCGTGACGCGTATCGACTGGCTCGAACTCGCGCGTACCGGCCATCGCCGCGCGGTATTCGACCTGCACGAAGGCGGCCACGCAGGCCGCTGGATCGCGCCCTGACCTTGCCAGGGCCTGCTCAAGGGCGCCCGTCCGACACGGCCTGTGTGGCCATCCACTCGCGCATCACGACGATTGCGTCGTCGTCGCGCCGCTCGGCCGGATACACGAGATAAAACCCCACCGACAGCGGAAACGCGAAATCGAACGGCTTGCACAGCCTGCCCGCGGCGATGTCGCGCTCGACGAGCGGATCGGTGGCGAGCGCAATGCCCTGGCCGGCGACGGCCGCATCGATCGCGAGCGACGTCTGGTTGAAGCGCAGCCCCTTGTGCGGATCGATGTCGACGGGCTCGGGCATTGCGGCGAGGAACTCGGGCCACAGGTCGTGCGCGTCGTGCAGCAGCACATGGCCCGCGAGCGCGCGCGGCGACGCGGGCGCGGCCAGCAGCGCGGGACTGCACACCGCACACACATCGAGCGGGAACAGCGCATGCGTGGCGAGATGCTTGCCGAACGGCGGCTTGCCGTAACGGATCGCGAGATCGACACCGTCGTGGCGGAACGTCGCGATCTGCGGATCGGCGATCACGCGCACGTCGTAGTCGGGATGCGCATCGGTGAACCGCGCGAGCCGCGGGATCAGCCATTTCGACGCGAACGACGGCGTCGTGCTGATCGTCAGCGCGGCGCGCCGCTTCACGAGCTTGTCGGTCGCGTCGGCGATCGCGTGCAGCGCGCGCTGCACGTCGGAGAAATACGCGGCGCCGTCGTGCGTCAGCGCGAGGCCGCGCGACAGGCGTTCGAACAGCTTCAGGCCGAGCACGTCCTCGAGGTGGCGCACCTGCTGCGCGACGGCGCCCTGCGTGACGCCGATCTCGTCGGCGGCGGCGCGGAAATTGAGGTGCCGCGCGGACACTTCGAACGCGCGGAGCGCATTCAGCGGCGGCAGGCGGGAGGGGCGAGGCGGCATCGTCAGGCTGTAGAAAAACTATCGGCTGGAGGCAGAAATACTGGTTCGACAGTCGTTATCGATGCGCCTACATTACCACCATGGCGCGCCGAACGGCGGCTGCGCGACGGCAGGAATCGAACGAGGAGCAAATCGTGACTGTAGAAAAAGTAGCGTTGATCACGGCGGCGGGCAAGGGCATGGGCGCTGCGATCGCGCGCGAACTGGCGGCGACGGGCTATCGTGTCGCACTGATGTCGCCGTCGGGCAGCGCAGTGGCGCTCGGCGAGGAACTGGGCGGCTTCGGCATCCAGGGCTCGGTGACGGAAGAAGCCGACATCGACCGGCTCGTGCAGGAAACGGTCGCGCGTTACGGCCGCATCGATGCGGTCGTCAACAACACCGGGCATCCGCCCAAGGGCGATCTGCTGGCGATCACCGACGACAACTGGCACGCAGGGCTCGACCTGATCCTGTTGAACGTGGTGCGCGTGATGCGCCGCGTGACGCCGATCTTCCAGAAGCAGGGCGGCGGCGCGGTGGTCAACATCTCGAGCTTCGCCGCGGACGCGCCCGAGCAGCCGATGCCCGTTTCGTCGGCGCTGCGCGCGGCGCTGAGCGCGTGGACGCGGCTTTACGCGGAACGCTATGCGGCCGAGAACATCCGGATGAACGCGGTGCTGCCGGGCTTCATCGACAGCTGGCCGGAAACGCCGGAGATCGTTGCGCGCATCCCGGCCGGCCGCTTCGGCAAGACCGGCGAGATCGCGAAAACGGTCGCGTTCCTGCTGTCCGACGGCGCGGGCTACATCACCGGGCAGAACATTCGCGTCGACGGCGCGATCGTCAAGGCGCTCTGAGCGTCGCGCCGGCGAGCGGCCGCACCGGCCGGCCTGCTCGCCGCGCAGCCACTACAAACGCGTACAAATCAGACAAATCCCGGATACATCAGACCTTTCAAATGGGCGACGCCGCGTGACGAGGGCGCGCCGGATTGAACGCGAAGGCGTGTTTCCCGCGCGCGGCATGTTCACTTTCCATTTCACGAAAGGAGATGCCGAACGATGTCTTCCACACCGTTTTCCCCGATGCGCCGCCACCTGCTGGCCACGTCCGTGGCCGCCGGGGTCTCGGCGATGCTGCCCACCGCGCTGCATGCGGCGGCCGGCGCCAGCGGCATACGCCCGTTCACCGCGCACATTCCCGATGAAGCCGTGGCCGACCTGCGCCGCCGCATTGCCGCGACGCGCTGGCCGGGCCGCGAGACCGTCGCCGACGAATCGCAGGGCGTGCGGCTCGCACGCATGCAGGCGCTGCTGCGTTACTGGGGTACCGACTACGACTGGCGCAAGGGCGAGGCGCGCCTGAACGGCTTTCCGATGTTCATCACGGAAATCGACGGGCTCGACATTCATTTCATTCACGTGCGTTCGCGGCACGATAACGCGATGCCGATGATCATGACGCACGGCTGGCCGGGTTCGATCTTCGAGTTGCTGAAGGCGATCGGCCCGCTGACCGACCCGACCGCGCACGGCGCGAGCGCGGACGATGCGTTCCATGTCGTCGTACCGTCGTTGCCGGGTTTCGGCTTCTCGGGCCGGCCGACGCAGACCGGCTGGGGTTCCGACCACATCGCGCGCGCGTGGGGCGAACTGATGGCCCGGCTCGGCTACACGCGCTTCGTGTCGCAGGGCGGCGATTGCGGCTCGGTGATCTCGCACCGGATGGCGATGCAGCGCGTGCAGGGCCTGGCCGGGATTCACGTGAACATGCCGGCGACGGTGCCGCCGGATATCGCGACGCTGCTCGCCACCGATTCGCCCGCACCGGCTTCGCTGTCGCCGAAGGAGAAGGCGGCGTACGAGAAGCTCGCGACGTTCTATCGCGACAACTGCGGCTACTCGGCGATGATGGTCACGCGCCCGCAGACGGTCGGCTATGCACTCGCCGATTCGCCTTCCGGGCAGGCTGCGTGGATGTTCGACAAGATCTCGCAGTGGACGTACAGCGGCGGCGTGCCCGAGCGCTCGATTCCGCGCGACGAGATTCTCGACGACATCTCGCTGTACTGGCTGACGAACACCGCGACGTCCGCCGCGCAGATCTACTGGGAGGATCACTCGAACAACTTCAACGCGGTGGATATCTCGCTGCCGGCCGCGATCACGGTGTTTCCGGGCGAGATCTACCAGGCGCCGCGCAGCTGGGCCGAGCGCAGTTATCACAACCTGATCTACTTCAACGAAGTCGACAAGGGCGGCCATTTCGCGGCATGGGAGGAGCCTGACCTGTTTGCTCGTGAAGTGCGTGCCGGGTTCCGGCCGCTGCGGCGCGTGTAAGCGAGGGAGGACTGGCGGACGCGGGCCGGCGCAGTCATGCGGCTCGCGTTCGTTTCTGTTTCATGGCGAACACACCGGCGATTTCATTTCTGTCTGCGGAAGCAATACACGCTTTCGCACACGATTGAATGACATATCGATGAAATACGCGGTTCCCGATCGAAACATTCCATCGTAATTATTTGATTTCAAAGCGATTTTGATAAAAGTCAAAAATGTCTCGCACAAATGATCTGATGTATTGAAACCCTCAATACAATGATTCGCGACCGCACATGTGTGCGGATCGATCATCCTGTCTATTGGCTCGCGGCAGAAAAGTAAATCGGCCTTTACACAGTTTCGCCCGGTGAAAAATACGACCCGAGGTTTCGCGATGACGAATGACGACGTGCGCGAGTCAGGTGTGTCTTGCAATGGCATGCGGCCGCTTGAAGGTCGAAGGGGAATCATCGTCGGATTGGCGAACGAGCAGAGCATCGCCTGGGGATGTGCGCGTGCATTTCGTGCAGCGGGTGCCGAGCTGGCCGTGACCTGGCAATCCGACCGGGCATTCCCGTACGTCGAGCCGCTGCTGGAACAGCTGAAGCCGGCGATTGCGATGCCCGTCGACGTGAGCCGGGCCGACCAGATGCGCGAGGTGTTCGACACGATCGGCGAGCAGTGGGGCGGCCTCGATTTTCTGCTGCATGCCGTTGCCTATGCTCCCAGGGACGATCTGCACGGGCGGGTCGTCGACAGTTCGCCGGAAGGGTTTGCACGCGCGATGGATACCTCCTGCCACTCGTTCATCAGGATGGCAAAACTTGCCGAGCCGTTGATGACGTCCGGCGGCAGCCTGATGGCGATGACCTACATCGGCGCCGACCAGGTCATCGCGGAGTACGGCGTGATGGGGCCGGTCAAGGCGGCGCTGGAAGCCGCCGTTCGCTACCTGGCCGTCGAACTGGGGCCGGCAGGCATTCGCGTGCATGCGGTTTCGCCCGGCGCGCTGCCCACGCGGGCGGCATCCGGGCTGCCGAACTTCGAGCATCTGCTCGACGACACAGCACGGCGCGCGCCATTGCGCCGGCCGCTCGACATCGACGACGTCGGCGCGCTGTGCACCTTTCTCGCCAGCGATGCCGCACGTGCGATGACCGGCGGCATTCACTACATCGACGCGGGGATGCACGTGCTCGGCTGACGCGAGGCGGCCGCTCCCGAAATGCGTCGAGATTCACCTTGCCCCTCTGGAGAACAGTGTTATGGATGCTGCCACGCAACTGGCGCGCAGTCATGAGATCGCCGCGGAGATTGTCCACGTCCTGCAAAAGCGCACGCAGCACGCGCTGGAACAGTACGGGAAACGGTTGAGCGAAACATTCGACGGCAGCGACGGCCACGCCCCGGGCGCCACGCCGTTCTCGCCGCTGAGCGCATGGCATTACGCGGTCGATGCCGTACAGCGCTCGCTGCTGTTCTGGGACACGCTGCGCGAGCGCGGCACGCAATACGTCGAGCGCACGGCCCAGGGGCTCAAGCCGGTGCTTCATTTCGACTACGACGTCGTGCTCGACGGCAGGCAGTTCGCACGGCCCGTCAATTACGCGCTCGTTCACATCCAGCCGCCGGACGGCGTGATCGTCGACACCGCCAAGCGGCCTTACCTGATCATCGATCCGCGTGCGGGGCATGGCCCCGGTATCGGCGGCTTCAAGGACGATTCGCAAGTCGGCGTGGCGTTGCGCGCGGGGCATCCCGTGTACTTCGTCGTGTTCTTCCAGGAGCCCGAACCCGGCCAGACGTTGCTCGACGTATGTGCGGCGGAACAGGCGTTCGTCCGCAAAGTGCGGGAGCTGCATCCGGACAGCCTCAAGCCGGCCATCGTCGGCAACTGCCAGGGCGGCTGGGCAGCCATGATGCTCGCGAGCTCGTCGGCGGACGATACGGGCCCGATCGTCATCAACGGCGCCCCGATGTCGTACTGGAGCGGTGCGTGGAGCGACGGGCCCGGCGACAACCCGATGCGCTATGCGGGCGGCATCCTCGGCGGCACCTGGCTCGCGTCGTTCTCGTCGGACCTGGGCAACGGCAAGTTCGACGGCGCCTATCTCGTGCAGAACTTCGAGAACCTGAACCCGGCGAATACGCTGTGGGACAAGTATTACCACGTGTACGACAACATCGACATCGAACCGCCGCGCTTCCTCGAGTTCGAGCGCTGGTGGGGCGGCTACTACCTGATGAACCGCGAAGAGATCGAGTGGATCACGCGCAACCTGTTCATCGGCAACAAGCTCTGGTCCGGCGAGGTGCGGGACGGGGCGGGCAAGGCGTTCGACCTGCGCGAGATCCGCTCGCCGATCATCCTGTTCGCGTCGATGGGCGACAACATCACGCCGCCGCAACAGGCGTTCAACTGGGTCGCGGACATCTACGGCAGCACGGAGGAGATCAAGTCGCGCGGGCAGGTCATCATCGGGTTGATGGAAGAGGATGTGGGGCATCTCGGCATCTTCGTGTCCGGCAAGGTCGCGAAGAAGGAGCACGCACAGATCGTCAGCGTGCTGGATGCCGTCGAAACGCTGCCGCCCGGGCTCTATGCGATGTCGATCGAGGAGGTGAAAGGCGCCGACGGGAAGGTCGCGTACGACGTCGCTTTCGCCGAGCACCGTCTCGAAGAGATCGCGCAATACTTCAACCGCTTCGGGCGCAAGGACGAACATGCGTTCGGGGCCGTCGCCGAGCTGTCCGAATTCACGCAGCGCGCGTATGAACTGTTCATGCAGCCGTTCGTGCAGCAGGCATCGAACGAGACCGCGGCGCGCCTGTTGCGCGATTGTCATCCGCTGCGCGTTCAGCGCTGGGCGTTCTCGGACCTGAATCCCTGGCTGCGCTGGCTGAAGCCGGCCGCCGATACGATCCGGGCCTATCGCCAGCCGGCTGACGATATCGAGCCGTGGCGCGCGCTCGAACGCCGCGGCTCGGACATCGTCAGCGCGTCGCTCGACTATTTCCGCGCCGTGCGCGATGCAGGCATCGAGTCGCTGTTCTTCACGCTGTACACCCAGCCGTTCATGCTTCATTTCGCGGAGCAGTATCGCGACCGTCATGCTGCTTCTTCGGTGGCGACGGATCCCCGCGACTTGCCGTTCGTGAAGGAAGCGCTCGCGTCGGTCGACCGGGGCGGCTACACCGAAGCGGTGGCGCGCGCAGCGTTTCTGCTCGAGCGCAGCGGCGAACCGTTTCCGCTCGCGCAGCTCGCGACCGAGCGTGAACTTGCCGAAACCTACGCCGAGTACCTGCCGAACCTCCCGAACGACCAGTGGCGGCGCATCTACGGCGAGCAGGAAATCATCGCGACTTACGCGCCGCAACAGGCCGTCGCCACGCTGCCGGCATTGCTTGCCCGGCCGGAAGACCGCCAGCGGCTGCTGACGTTGCTGGACAAGCTGCTGGGCGATCCGCGCGTGCAAAGCGCATCGGTGAGCGAGCACCAGTGGGCGGCCCTGCAACGCATCCGCGCGGTGCTGGGCGCGCCGCCCGCGCGGCGGCCGGCGAAGGGGCCGGCGGCGGCACTCGATCGTGTGCAGTGACGGACAGCAAGGAACCGCGATGGAAACCAGACACGAGAAATATCGCCGGCTCATCGAACACTGCCGGACGCTGGCGCCGATGCCGACGGCCGTCGCGCATCCGTGTGATCGGAGCGCGCTCGAGGGGGCGCTGGAGGCGGCGCGCAAGGGGCTGATCGAACCGATCCTGGTCGGCCCGCGTGCACGTATCGAAGCGATCGCCACGGAGTGCGGGCTGTCGATCCGCGATCATGAGATCGTCGATACGCCGTACAGCGAGGCGTCGGCAGCCGCGGCGGTGCGACTCGTCCGCGACGGCCGGGCGTGCGCACTGATGAAGGGCAGCCTGCACACCGACGAACTCATGGCCGAAGTGGTGCGGCACGATGCCGGATTGCGCACGGGCCGGCGCATCAGCCATTGCTTCGTCATGGACGTGCCCGCGCATGCCGATCCGCTGATCGTGACCGACGCGGCGATCAATATCGCGCCGACGCTCGAGGAAAAGGCCGACATCCTGCAGAACGCGATCGATCTTGCGCATGCGCTGGCATTTCCGCAGGTCTACGTGGCGATCCTGTCGGCCATGGAGACGGTCAACCCGAAAGTGCCGTCGACGCTCGAAGCCGCCGCGCTGTGCAAGATGGTGGACCGGCGGCAGATTACCGGTGCGCTCGTCGACGGTCCCCTTGCGCTCGACAACGCAATCGATCCCGAGGCCGCGCGCATCAAGCAGATCGATTCGCCGGTGGCCGGGCACGCGAACGTGCTGATGGTGCCGAACCTCGAAGCGGGCAACATGCTCGCCAAGAGCCTGTCGTTCCTGGCCGGTGCGGACGCGGCGGGGATCGTGCTCGGCGCGCGCGTGCCGGTCATCCTGACGAGTCGTGCCGATTCGTTGATCACCCGGCTGGCTTCATGCGCGGTCGCGATGCTCGTCGCGAACGCGCAGCGCGAAGCGGCCACGCGGGCAGGGTGACGCCATGGCAGACGTGATTCTGGTGTTGAATGCAGGCTCGTCGAGCATCAAGTTTTCCGCATTCGACGTGCAGGGCGACACGCTCGGGCTGATCGTGCACGGTGAGGTCGACGGCCTGTATACGGCCGCCGCGCACTTCAGCGCCGTCGACCATCACGCGGAACGTCACGAGCGGCAATGGGCCGGCGGCGATACGTTCGGCCATCGCGAAGGGCTCGAGCAGATCGCCGCGTTCCTGGAGGATCACCGGGAAGGGCACCGTCTCGCGGCGGTGGGCCATCGCGTCGTGCACGGCGGGCAACGCTTCAGCGGCCCGGTGCGCGTCACGCCCGAGATCGTGGCCGAGCTGGAGAAGCTCACCCCGCTCGCGCCGTTGCATCAACCGCACAACCTGACGCCCATTCGCATCCTCGAAGCGGTGCAGCCCGGTATCGAGCAGGTGGCCTGCTTCGACACGGCGTTCCATTGCACGCAGCCCGCGGTGAGCCAGGCGTTCGCGCTGCCCGCGTCGATCACCAGCCGGGGCGTGCGCCGCTACGGCTTCCACGGGCTCTCGTACGAGTACATCGCGAGCGTGCTGCCCGACGTCGCGCCACCGGCGGCGCGCGGGCGCACGGTCGTCGCCCACCTCGGCAACGGCGCGAGCATGTGTGCGCTCGTGGCAGGCAGGAGCGTCGCGAGCACGATGGGGTTCACGGCGGTCGACGGACTGCCGATGGGCACGCGATGCGGCAACCTGGATCCGGGCGTCGTGATCTACCTGATGGAAGAACTCGGGATGGACGTGCGCGCCGTCGAGGATCTGCTGTATCGCCGCTCCGGGTTGCTCGGGGTGTCCGGCATATCGAGCGACATGCGGACTTTGCTCGCGAGCGACGACCCGCACGCACGCTTCGCGATCGAGCTGTACATCTACCGCATATCGCGCGAGCTCGGTTCGCTCGCCGCCGCCATGGAGGGCATCGACGCCATCGTTTTCACGGCGGGGATCGGCGAGCATGCGGCGGCGATTCGTGAGGGCGTGCTGCGCCGTGCGGCCTGGCTCGGCGCCGAGATCGACGTCGAAGCGAACGGTGCCGGCGGGCCGCTGATCACGACGGCATCGAGCCGCGTACCGGCGTGGGTGATCCCGACCAACGAAGAACTGATGATCGCGCACCATACGCGCCGGCTGATCCGGTGACGGACGGACGAACAAGGAAAGGAGCCGCCATGGCCGAACTGTTGCTGATCAATGTCGAGGAACACGCACGCGACGACGAGGTCGGTGCGTTCCTGAATCAGTATGGATTCCCGCTGTTCGATTCGATCGAGCGCGTGCCGGCCGGAATTGGCAATCCCGTCGCGTTGCTCAGGTTCACTACGCTGTCGTCGGTGGCGCTCTACTCGCTGCGCGCGCGGATCGACCACATATCGTGGCGGGGCCGGTCGATCCGTGCGCATATCCTGCCCGATCGGAAGGATTGAACGGCGTCGTGCGTCAGCGTGGGGCGAGCGGTGAATGCGGGCTGGCTCCCCTGCAAATACGCGTCTCCAGCCCGTTTTTTGAATCGCCGTGTGTCGTGTTCGCACACGGATACGTTGGGATACAAAGCCTCCTGAGGGTTCGGGTATAAATCCGGTGAAGCGATTCACACGGCGGCGCGGTGCCAAGCGCCGCCGCTGCGAACGGTGGTACCCGTCTGCCCGCACGTGCCGCGGGCCCCTTCCTTAGCGACCGACAATGGAGAACGAGTCATGCCTGATACCGTGAACACCCGCCGCCGCCTGATCCTGGGTACGACGCTGGCGAGCCTGAGCCTCGCCGACCTCGGATTCAGCGCCCTGGCGCATGCGCAATCGGCGCCCGATGCACTGGCGGCGAAACGCGCGGCCGGCTTCGCGTCGCTGGGCACGATCCACCAGATCGACGCGGGCGTGCTCAACGTCGGGTATGCGGACCTCGGGCCGAAGAACGGCCCCGTCGTGTTCCTGCTGCACGGCTGGCCGTACGACATCTACAGCTATGCGGAAGTCGCGCCGCTGCTCGTCGCGGCCGGCTATCGCGTGATCGTGCCGTACCTGCGCGGTTACGGGTCGACGACGTTCCGCTCGGCCGACACGGTGCGCAACGGCCAGCAGGCGGTGACGGCCGTCGACATCGTCGCGCTGATGGATGCGCTGAAGATCGACCGCGCGGTGTTCGGCGGCTACGACTGGGGCGCGCGCACGGCCGACATCATCGCGGCGCTGTGGCCGCAGCGCGTGAAGGCGCTGGTGTCGGTGAGCGGCTACCTGATCGGCAGCCAGGCGGCGAACGCCAAGCCGCTGCCGCCGCAGGCCGAATTCCAGTGGTGGTATCAGTTCTACTTCACGACCGAGCGCGGCGCGCTGGGCTACGCGGCGAACCGCGATGCATTCAACAAGCTGATCTGGCAACTCGCGTCGCCGAAGTGGCAGTTCTCCGACGAAACCTATGCACGCTCGGCCGCGTCGTTCCAGAACCCCGATCACGTGGCCGTCGTGATCCACAACTATCGCTGGCGCCTCGGGCTCGCGAAGGGCGAGGCGCAATACGACGACATCGAGCGGCGCCTGGCCGCCGGGCCCGCGATCACGGTGCCGACGATCACGATGGAAGGCGACGCGAACGGTGCGCCGCATCCGGAGCCGGCCGCGTACGCGAAGAAGTTCACCGGCAAGTACCAGCACCGGACGATTACCGGCGGCATCGGCCACAACCTGCCGCAGGAAGCACCGCAGGCGTTCGCGGATGCGATCCTGCAAGTGGAGCACCTGTGATGCGGGCTCGCGTGGATGGGGTGCGCCGCGGTGCGAGCCGTGCGTTCGTCGCGGGCGTGCTGCTGGCCGGCGCGTGGTCGGCGAGCGGCCCGGCCGCGTTCGCGGAGCAGTCGAAGCCGGCCGCGGCCGCGTCGCCGATCTACGGCGTGACGATCCCGCCCGGCTACCGGAAGTGGGAAATGGTGGCGCCGGCAGAGGAAGCCGCGCCGCTCGATGAACTACGTGTGGTGCTCGGCAACCCTGTCGCGATCCGTGCGCTCGAAAAGGCGACGCTGCCGTTCCCGGACGGCACGATCCTCGTGAAGCTTGCGTACAAGCGCAAGCAGTCCGACGAGTTCGCGCCGGCGACGGTGCCGGGCCAGGCGACGACCGTGCAGGTGATGGTGAAGGACTCGCGCCGCTATGCGTCGACGGGCGGCTGGGGTTTCGGGCGCTTCGTCAACGGCGTGCCGGCCGATATCGGCCAGCATCAGACGTGCTTTGCGTGCCACCAGGCGCGTGTGAAGAATCACGACTACGTGTTCACGCGGCTCGCGCCGTGACGTGCGCGGTTCGATGTGTCCGACGCAAAGGCGTGCCGTGTGTGGCACGCCTTTTTTCATGATGGGGGGGCTTCGGGGGAGCACTTCGGCGGACAGGTCGTGAACGATGCGGTAGCCGGGTGTGTATCGCACTGTATCTGCGGCCGTTCCTGAAAAACTGGCATGCAGAAAGTACCGATTCTGGAAACATGGCAGATACGTGCACGGGTTCTACTGTCGACATGCAGGAAACGTTCGATGCCAGACGATCTGGATCGGATGCCGAATGATCGACCGACCTACTTCCTTCAAGGAGAACCTTCATGAAAGCCGCTCGAATCCTCGCCGTTGCCGTCCTCGCCGCTGTTCCCGCATTGTCGTTCGCCGATACCGGCCATGGCCTGACGCGTGCCGACGTGCGCGCCGAACTCGCCCGCCTGGAACAGGCCGGCTACAACCCGGCCCGCAGCGAGCCGCACTACCCGGAAGACATCGCCGCCGCGCTGCAGGTCGCGCGATCCGACCAGAACGGCCCGTCGAAGTCGCAAGGCGACAACGTGGCCGATGCGTCGACGCCCGCCAGCCATCGTGGCGCCGCACAAGGACGCGCCGCGCAGAACGCCGCCGACGACCTGTACGCCCATTCGTGATCCGGTGCCGCGCCTGCTGCATGGAGGCGCGGCCGCCAATGCAGCACTTCATTTGAACAACACAGCAAGGAGCATGACGATGGCCGGTTTGATGAAACGCGTTCTGGTGTCCGCCGCGGTGATCGGCGGACTGTTCGGTGCGGTCGCGGCGCAGGCCGCGCCGAAGGACGACCTCAAGGGCACGAACGTCGTGCTCGTGCACGGCGCGTTCGCCGACGGGTCGAGCTGGAACCGCGTGATTCCGCTGCTCGAGGCGCGCGGGCTGCACGTGGTGTCGGTGCAGAATCCGCTGAGCTCGCTCGCCGACGACGCGGCCGCGACGAAGCGCGCGATCGACGAGCAGAAGGGGCCGGTCGTGCTGGTCGGCCATTCGTGGGCCGGCGTCGTGATCAGCGATGCGGGTAACGACGACAAGGTGAAGTCGCTCGTGTACGTCGCCGCGTTCGCGCCCGACAACGGCCAGTCGATCGCCGACGTCACGCAGGGGCTGCCGGCGCCCGCCTGGGCCGGTGAACTGCGCAAGGACGCGGGCGGTTTCGCCACGCTGTCGGACAAGGCGATCGCGCAGGATTTCGCGCCGGACCTGCCGCCTGCGCAGCAGCGCATCGTTGCGGCGACCCAGGGGCCGTGGTACGGCGGTTGCATCTCGGAGAAGGTCACGCAGGCCGCATGGCATGCGAAGCCGTCGACGTTCGTTGTCGCGACGCAGGACAAGATGATCGACCCGACGCTGCAGGAAGCGATGGCGAAGCGGATCGGCGCGACGGTCACGCGCGTGAACGGCAGCCATGTCGCGATGCTGAGCCAGCCGAAGGCGGTGGCCGACGCGATCATCGCAGCGGCCGAACGCGCGAAGCAGGACGCGCAGTGAGTGAACGCGGCGCCGTGCGGCGCCGCGAATCGCGCACCTGCGCGACGTCGACGGTCAGCAGCTCAACTGAATCGTGGCTACCGTCGGAATGTTGGTATTCCCGTCCGAAACACCAGGCATGACGGAAATGTGACCTGGGTGGACGTTGGCGACGCACGAGAAACCGACACTCGTGTTGTCGAGATTGAGTCGGGCGACTTGTCCCGACGTGCAGCACGTCATGTCGCGATCATCCTGATTCCCCATCCGCTATCTCGCGCTCCGTGCGACGGTCTCCGGCCGTCGCGAAGCGCGACGAATCCATTCGCTCGTTCACGCTCCTCCGCCATTGCATTCCTCCCTCCGCTGATTAGGAAATGAATTTTTATTGGTTCTGCTTGCGTGGCCGCACTCGCATAGTGGCGCTGACGGCTATAGACAGCACGCAAGCTGCAACGGCCGCATTCCCGGTGTTTTTTGATCATACGAATCAACGAAAACAAGGACGTGTCATGACGGTTGCATTGGAAGAACGAACCGCCGCGCAGCAGGCGCTCGACGACGCGCGTGCGGCTGCGGCAGCGGCCGGCACGCCCTACGCGGGCGGCGTCGCGCCGCAAGCCGCGTGGGCGCTGTTCTCGTCCGGCGATGCGTTGCTGGTGGACGTGCGCACGGCCGAGGAGCGGAAATTCGTCGGCCACGTGCCGGCGTCGCTGCATGTGCCGTGGGCGACGGGCACGAGCCTGACGCGCAACCCGCGCTTCGTGCGGGAGCTGGAAGCGAAGACCGGCAAGGACGCCGTCGTGCTGCTGCTGTGCCGTAGCGGCAACCGCTCCGCGCAGGCGGCGGAAGCCGCGGCGAAGGGCGGCTTCACGCAGGTATTCAACGTGCTCGAAGGGTTCGAGGGCGACCTCGACGAACGGCAGCATCGCGGCGGCAGCAATGGCTGGCGCTTTCGCGGCCTGCCGTGGGCACAGGACTGATTCACGGCCGTTACAGGGAGAAAGCAGCATGGCCGCATTCGACATCGACGACATCGTTCAATCGCTGCAAAGCGTGCGCCGCGCGTGGCGCGAGAAGCAGCGGCGCTCGCTCGAACCGGGCGGGCGCGACCTGCCGGCGCGCGAGGCACTCGCCCAGATCGTCGGCGCGCTGAAGGGCGTGCTGTTCCCGATGCGGCTCGGGCCGCCCGACCTGCGCCAGGAGAGCGAGAATTTCCACGTGGCCCATGCGCTCGATACGGCGCTGAACGCGCTGCTCGCGCAGGTGAAGCTGGAATTGCGCTACGCGGCGCGGCAGCGCAATGCCGACGGGCTGGTCGACAACGTCGATGACGTCGCGTCGACGGCCGTGCAGGCATTCGCCGCACGCTTGCCCGAGATCCGCCGGCTGCTCGACAGCGACGTGCTGGCCGCATTCCACGGCGATCCGGCGGCCGGCAGCGTCGACGAGGTGCTGCTGTGCTACCCGGGCATCCTCGCGATGATCCACCACCGGCTCGCACACGAACTGTACGGGCTCGGCCTGCCGCTGCTCGCGCGGATCATCGCCGAGCAGGCGCACGCGGAGACGGGCATCGATATTCATCCGGGGGCGCGCATCGGCGCGGGCTTCTTCATCGACCATGGCACCGGCGTCGTGATCGGCGAGACGGCAATCATCGGCGAGCGCGTGCGCGTGTACCAGGCCGTCACGCTCGGCGCGAAGCGCTTTCCGCGCGATGCGGCCGGCCATCTGGAGAAGGGGCTCGCCCGCCATCCGATCGTCGAGGACGACGTGGTGATCTATGCAGGCGCAACGATCCTCGGCCGCGTGACGATCGGGCGCGGCGCGGTGATCGGCGGCAACGTTTGGCTCACGCAGGACGTGCCGGCCGGCGCAAACATCACGCAGGCCGTGCTGCGCAGCGAAGCGAACGTTGCGCCGCGCGCGGCGGCTTCCGTCGCATAGGGGGCGTGATGAGTGACCTCATCCATCACTTCGGCGCCAACGTGCGCAAGCTGCGCGAAGCGCGCACGTGGTCGCAGGAGCAGCTGGCCGAGCATGCGGGGCTGAACCGTTCGTATGTCGGCGAGATCGAGCGCGGCGAGGCGATCGCGTCGATCGTCACGGCCGACAAGATCGCACGCGCATTCGACGTGTCGATCTCGACGCTGCTGCCGGGCGCGTACGTCACCTGAGGCCGCTTCGTTTCGTTTCCTTTCCTTTTCGATTGCACGCGACATGACGGCTATAGCATGTTGAGCCGGCAGGTGCGTGCTTCCGATAATCACCGAGCGTCATAAGCAATCCCGTTTTTCATCTTAAGAACCCGGAGCCACACATGTCGACCGTTGCAAGCGGCACGGCCGCGCTGAGCGATCACGCCGCCCGCCAACTAGCGAACGCTACCAAGACCGTCCCCCAGCTTTCCACGATCACGCCGCGCTGGCTGACCCATCTGCTGCAATGGGTGCCGGTCGAGGCCGGCATCTATCGCCTGAACCAGGTGAAGAACCCGGAAGCCGTGCGCGCCGCGTGCACGCAGCTCGAGGACGAAAGCGTGCTGCCGCAGACTTTCGTGCCGTATGAGGAACAGCCGCGCGAGTATTTCCTGAACGCGGTGAGTACGGTGCTCGACGTGCATACGCGGATCTCCGATCTTTACAGCAGTCCTCACGACCAGATCAAGGAACAGCTGCGCCTGACGATCGAGACGATCAAGGAGCTGCAGGAAAGCCAGCTGATCAACAACCCCGACTACGGGCTGCTGGCCAATGTGACCGACGACCAGCGGATCTTCCCGCTGACGGGCGCGCCGACGCCGGACGATCTCGACGAGTTGCTGACCAAGGTGTGGAAGGAACCCGCGTTCTTCCTCACGCACCCGCTCGCGATCGCCGCATTCGGCCGCGAATGCACGCGGCGCGGCGTGCCGCCGCCGACGGTCAGCCTGTTCGGCTCGCAGTTCCTCACGTGGCGCGGCATTCCGTTGATCCCGTCGGACAAGGTGCCGGTCGCGGACGGCAAGACCAAGATCCTGCTGCTGCGCGTCGGCGACAAGCGGCAGGGCGTCGTCGGTCTCTATCAGCCGGGCGTCGCGGGTGAGCAGGGCCCGGGCCTGTCGGTGCGCTTCATGGGGATCAACAACCAGGCGATCGCGTCGTACCTGATCTCGCTGTATTGCTCGCTCGCGGTCCATTCGCCGGATGCGCTGGCTGTCCTCGATGACGTCGAAATCGCCAAGTTCCATGACTATCCCGACACCTACCGTTAATCCCGGCCTGGCCGGCGGCGACGCGCACGCGCTGCCGCACGCGCCGCTGCCGGCCGGCTTGCCCGATCCCGCGACGCTTGCGCGGCTCGCGTCCGAATTCTTCTCGACGCCGCCCGGGCAGGCCACCGCGCCCGGGGTGTCGGCAGGCAGCGGTGCAGTGGGCGGCGTGCCGTCGGCATTGCCGGCCGCCGCGCCGATCCTCGCGTCGGTGAGCAACCCGGTACCGGGCGGTTCGCCGCTCGCGGGGCCGGGCGGCGCGGGTACCGGCGTGCCGGGCCTCGCGCTCCCGCAAGGGAAAGTGCCCGGCGCGAACCTTGCGCCGTCCGCACCGACGCACGTGCTGTCGCTCGGCAACCGCGCACCCGCGCTCGCACCGCATGCAGCCGCGCAGAACGGGCTGCCCGACCAGGTCGTGTCGATTGCACCTGCGCTCGAACCGCGCGTCGGCGGCGCGGCGCTCGGCGTGCCGCAGGTGAATGCGCCGGCACCGGAAGGCGCGGCGAAGGCCGCGCCGTACTACTTCACCGACGGTTCGCTGCAGGGCTGGCAGGCGACGCCGCAGGACATCGTCGTGCCGTCGAACGGCCTCGCATCGCCGGAAGCGTTCGGGCTGCCGGGCGACGAGGCGTTGCGCGAACTGCTCGCCGTGCATCGCGATGTGCCGGTGTCGCGCGCGCCGGGCACCGACGTGCCGCGCTACTTCATCGACGATGCGCACGCAGCCGAGCCGCAAGGCCAGGTGCATCGCGGCGCGCACCCGCCGTTCGACGTGAACGCGATCCGCCGCGATTTCCCGATCCTGCAGGAGCGCGTGAACGGCAAGCAGCTCGTGTGGTTCGACAATGCGGCGACGACGCACAAGCCGCAGGCCGTGATCGATCGGCTCGCATATTTCTATGCGCACGAGAACTCGAACATCCACCGCGCCGCGCATGCGCTGGCCGGCCGCGCGACGGATGCGTACGAGCACGCACGGGACACCGTGCGGCGCTTCATCGGCGCATCGTCGCCCGATGAAATCGTGTTCGTGCGCGGCACGACCGAGGCGATCAACCTGATCGCGAAGACGTGGGGCGTGCAGAACGTCGGCGAAGGCGACGAGATCGTCGTGTCGCATCTCGAGCATCACGCGAACATCGTGCCGTGGCAGCAGCTTGCCGCGCAGAAAGGCGCGAAGCTGCGCGTGATTCCGGTCGACGATTCGGGGCAGGTGCTGCTCGACGAATACCGGAAGCTGCTCAACGACCGCACGAAGATCGTGTCCGTCACGCAGGTGTCGAACGCGCTCGGCACGGTCGTGCCGGTGAAGGAGATCGTCGAGCTCGCGCATCGCGCCGGCGCGAAGGCGCTCGTCGACGGCGCGCAGTCGATCTCGCACATGCGCGTGGACGTGCAGGCGCTCGATGCGGATTTCTTCGTGTTCTCCGGGCACAAGATCTACGGGCCGACCGGGATCGGCGTCGTGTACGGCAAGCGCGCGATCCTCGACGACATGCCGCCCTGGCAGGGCGGCGGCAACATGATCGCGGACGTGACGTTCGAGCGCACGGTGTTCCAGCCGCCGCCGAACCGGTTCGAGGCCGGCACCGGCAACATCGCGGATGCGGTGGGGTTGGGGGCTGCGCTCGACTACGTGAACCGGGTCGGCATCGAGAACATCGCGCGCTACGAGCACGACCTGCTCGCGTATGCGACGAGCGTGCTCGCGCCGGTGCCGGGCGTGCGGCTCGTCGGCACCGCGCGAGACAAGGCCAGCGTGCTGTCGTTCGTGCTGAAGGGTTACGAGACCGAAGAAGTCGGGCAGGCGCTGAACGAAGAGGGTATCGCGGTGCGCTCGGGGCATCACTGCGCGCAGCCGATCCTGCGGCGTTTCGGGCTCGAGGCCACGGTGCGGCCGTCGCTCGCGTTCTACAACACGTGCGACGAAGTCGATGCGCTGGTGAGCGTCGTGCGGCGGCTGGCGACGCGGCGCTGACGTCGTTCGCTTGCGGCGGCCCTGGCGGGTCGCCGCAAGCGTTCCATTGCCGCAAAAGTCAGAACCGCACGACCTGCTTCTGCTCGACGTTGAAACCGTCGCGCAGCACGCTCGCCGAATCCGCGAAGTAGCGGCGGGTTTCCGACAGCAGGTCGGTGTTGCCACGGCGGCAGAACACCACACCCGACCCTTCCTCCGTCAGCAGTTCGTCGATCAGCGATTCGGGTTGCCCGATATCGGCGAGATGGACGTTCTGCACGCCGTGCGCGAGCGCATCGAGCGCTTCCCGGACGCAGGGCGCCGCGGTGGCGGCCGGGTGCTCGGCGAGCCATTGCTCGAGTTCCGTGATGCCGTAGAGCCCGGCGAGCTCGCCGAGTTCGCGCAGCAGCGTGCTTTCGACCATCATCACCAGCGTGACGGCGCCCGTGCGCTGCGCGAAGAGGCTGCCGAGCCGTTCAGGGCGCAGCAGGCGATCGTGGCCTGCGTCGTCCGGCGCGACGGGCATCACGACGGGCACGAGTCCGTTTTCGAGAAGTGCGTTCAACGCGGCCCCGTCGAATTGAGCGACCGTGCTCGTGCTTGCGCGGTCGGGTTCCGCGCCGGCAACCAGCAGGCCGCCGTCGTGACCGTCGATGCCGATTGCCCTGGCGCCGTGACTGCCGATCAGGCGTACCAGTTCATGGTTGATGCCGGCCATGGCTGCGTGCGTGGTGTGGACCGATTGCGTTTCGGCCGCGGCCGGTATGCCCTGGACGACGACCGGGCGAACACCGGTGAGCGCGAGCAGCGCGACATCCTGCGCGAAGGCCGCACGGGTGTGCGCATCGTTCGCGGTACCGCTCTTGACGATGACGACGGTCTGCCCGTGCAGGGCCTGCATGAACGGCAGCGAGCGCGCCAGCCCGGCCACGCGGCGCGACGTAAGGGTAGGACTTTCAGGGTCTGGGAACATGGGAATCCGGATGGATGAAGGGAGTGCACGACGCCGCACGGTGCGGCGTCAGTGCGTGCTTTGCATGAGCCGGTGAATCTCGTCGGGCGTCAGCGCGTCGCGCGACGCTTGCCGGAACGGGCGGTCACTGAAACACCGCGCCGCGTCGGCGAGCAGTTCGAGGTGCGCGCGATCGTCCGCTTTCGGCAGGATCAACACGATGAATTCGCGCACGGGCTTGCGGTCCGGCGCGTTGAACGCGAACGGGTACAGCGTGCGCACGAATAGCGCGACGGCCGAGCCGAGCCCGTCGACACGCGCATGCGGAATCGCGACGCCCTGGCCGAGCCCCGTCGAGCCGAGTTGTTCGCGCTTGATCAGCTCGGTCCTGATGCGTTCCGCGGAAACGCCGCTGCTGCGCTCGATATATCGCGCGACGAGGTCGAACAACTGGATTGCGCTTTCGGCTGGCACGTCGAGCAGGATGTTGTCTGGCGGACAGGCATCGGCGAGTCGGGGCGCGAACGATGCGCGGCCGCGTCGGCAGGGAAGGTCGGGTTGGCCGCTAGAGGCGGCCTGCTGCGTTTGCATGCGGATCTCTCCGTGTCGGGAATGACAGGGAAATCCTAGACAAAAGCGCGTAAAGACGGTGTCAGATACGCAGGGGGGCGGCATTAAAATTGTGTATCGATTGGGGCGCGGCGTGCGCGACGCGCCCGGTACGCGCGCCTTCAGGTGCCCGACAGCACGAACGGCAGCGTCGTCAGCAGAAACACCGAAATGCCGACGACCGGCGCGCCGAACGCGATCGCCGCGAACGCCACCGCGGCGCTGGTCAGCACGAGCGTTCTCGATACCCGGCGGTGCCGGTCGTGTGCTGCGGCCCTGTCATCGCGGAGGGCATCGGTCCGCGCACCGATCACGTGTTTCCAGAACGTCAGGCCAAGCATGATTGCTCCTGTATGAATGATGACCGGGACGGGGCGCGCAACGCGCCCCGCAAGCGGATCAGCGGCGCTCGAGCTTGAGCACGCGCGAGATCTGCCCGGACGTGAAGCCGCTGTTGCGCACGTAAGGCGCGCAGTCGAGCGGGGCGGTGAGCGATTCACTGACGACGTATTGGCCGACGAAGCGGTACGCGTCCGTTGCCATTCGAATGAACACAGGAATCGCGTCGCGTTGCGCGGCGAGCGTCCTGCCGGCCGCTCGCGCGGACGCGCTGCCGTCGCAGAGGATCACGTCGGGCGCTTGCGGGTTGAGGTCCGTGCGCAAGCAGGCGGCCACGACCTTGCCGTTCTTCGTCGGCAGGAACGCCTGCTTGCTGCCGCCGCAGGCGGTGTGGATGAATTCGCGGGTGTACTGCCTGTCGATCTCGAACATGACCGGGCTCCGGTATCGGAAATTTCCGTTGGTTAAATCAGGTATGCAAAGTAATTCGACCGGATCGAGATGCCAGGAAAGGGCATGCGATCGATCGTGCCGGGGCGGCGGATCGATGGCGCGTCGTGGCACGGGATTTTCCGCGCGGACACGCTTGCCCGCACGATGCGCGATCAACGCATCGACATCGTGCTCAAGCGTGCGCGGGAATGACTACGGCGCGCACCGTCCGCCTGTCGGCAGGACGGTGGCTCGGGAAAAGCGAGACGCAGGCGTCCTGCCTGTCAGGCAGAAAAGCAACTCGGCGGGCGAGGACTTCGGATGCGCATGTGCGTGCTCGGTGGTGGATTGCGAACACATTCTAGTGAACGCACGCACGGCCGCAAGTAAAAAGGTCGTAAAGGTTGCGCGGCGCGCGCGGGATCGCGGTCGGGTGCGACGGGGCGGGCTTTCATCTCACCCGAGCACGGCTGCGGGCCTTCGCGCGGCCCTGCATCGCCGATCAAACGCAACAACGCGTGACGACTTTCGTCGCCACGCGTTATCTGCCTGCATCTCGCAGCGCATGCCGGTGAACCGGCACACGCGCGGCACCGTCAGAAGTCGAACCCAGGCCCGCCCGCACCCGGGCCGCCCGGCGCAGCCGCTGGCGCCGCATCCTTCGGTGCTTCGAACACGGTGGCATCGGTCGTCAGCAGCAGCCCCGCGACCGACGCCGCGTTCTGCAGTGCCGTACGCGTGACCTTGGTCGGATCGAGCACGCCCGATTCGACGAGGTCGCCGTATTCGCCCGTCTGCGCGTTGTACCCGAAGTTGCCCGAGCCTTCGGCAACCTTCGCGACGACCACGCTCGCTTCCTCGCCCGCGTTCGTGACGATCTGGCGCAGCGGCTCCTCGAGCGCGCGCAGCACGATCTTGATGCCCGCGTTCTGGTCGGCGTTCGCGCCGTGCAGTTCGCGGATCGCCTGCCGCACGCGGATCAGCGCGACCCCGCCGCCCGGCACGATGCCTTCCTCGACGGCCGCGCGCGTGGCGTGCAGCGCGTCGTCGACGCGATCCTTCTTCTCCTTCACTTCGATCTCGGTGGCACCGCCGACCTTGATCACCGCCACGCCGCCCGCGAGCTTCGCGACGCGTTCCTGCAGCTTCTCGCGGTCATAGTCCGACGTTGCCTCTTCGATCTGCACGCGGATCTGCTTCACGCGCGCTTCGATGTTCTTCGCATCGCCCGCGCCGTCGATCACGGTCGTGTTTTCCTTGCCGACCTCGATGCGCTTCGCCTGGCCGAGTTCCGCCAGCGTGGCCTTCTCCAGCGTCAGGCCCGTTTCCTCGGCGATCACCTGCCCGCCGGTGAGGATCGCGATGTCCTCGAGCAGTGCCTTGCGGCGGTCGCCGAAGCCCGGCGCCTTCACGGCCACCGTCTTCAGGATCCCGCGGATGTTGTTCACGACGAGCGTCGCGAGCGCCTCGCCTTCGACATCTTCCGCAATGATCAGCAGCGGCCGGCCCGACTTCGCGACCTGTTCGAGCACCGGCAGCAGGTCGCGGATGTTCGAGATCTTCTTGTCGTGCAGCAGGATGTACGGGCTTTCGATTTCGGCGATCTGCTTGTCGGGCTGGTTGATGAAGTACGGCGACAGGTAGCCGCGATCGAACTGCAACCCCTCGACGACATCGAGTTCGTCCGCGAGCGACTTGCCGTCCTCGACGGTGATCACGCCTTCCTTGCCGACGCGGTCGATCGCTTCCGCGATGCGCTGGCCGATCGACTCCTCGCCGTTCGCGGAGATCGTCGCGACCTGCGCGATTTCCTTGCTCGTGGTGGTCGGCCGGCTGATCTTCTTCAGCTCGTCGACGGCCGCTACGACGGCCTTGTCGATGCCGCGCTTCAGGTCGAGCGGATTGAGCCCGGCTGCCACGTATTTCTGGCCTTCGCGGACGATCGCCTGCGCGAGCACGGTGGCCGTCGTGGTGCCGTCGCCGGCCGCATCGCTGGTGCGCGACGCGACTTCCTTCACGAGCTGCGCACCGATGTTCTGCAGCTTGTCCGCCAGTTCGATTTCCTTCGCGACCGACACGCCGTCCTTCGTGACGACGGGCGCGCCGAAGCTGCGCTCGAGCACGACGTTGCGGCCCTTCGGCCCGAGCGTGACCTTCACTGCGTTCGCGAGAATGTTCACGCCTTCGGTCAGCTTGGCCCGTGCGACGTCGCTGAAAATGATTTCCTTGGCTGCCATGATTGCGCTCCGTTATTGATTGACGACCGCGACGATGTCTTCCTCGCGCAGCACGAGAAACTCGTTGCCGTCCACTTTGACGGCTTGACCGGCGTATTTGCCGAACAGCACGCGCTCGCCGACCTGCAGGTCGGGCACGATGCGCTGGCCGTCCGCATCCTTGCGGCCGGGGCCGACGGCGATCACTTCACCCTGGTCGGGCTTTTCCGCGGCGCTGTCGGGGATCACGATGCCCGACGCGGTGGTGGTTTCCTGGTCGAGTCGCTTCACGATCACGCGGTCGTGCAAGGGGCGTAGGCTCATTTGTTCGTCCTGTGCTGATCTGTCGAAATGGGCTGGCACTCTTTAACAGAGAGTGCTGACGAGTATAAAAATGCGCGGCGGCGCGATCCAATAACGGATTCGGAAAAGCATTTTCACGGAGGCGCTTAGGACGAAGGGCGCGCCGGGCCGCGCGTCAGATCAGCAGCGACAGCGTCCTGAACAGCGCGAGATCCGCCTTGCGTGCCGAGCGCGCATGGCGGCGGATCACGTGCAGCAGGCAGTCGATGAAGCAGCGCGCCGCATCGCTCAGCGTGCTGCTGCGCCGCGTGACGATCCCGAGGTCGCGCGGCTCGAAGGTTTCCTTCAACGGCAACGCGCGCATCCGTTCGCCGAACGACGGCACGGCCGCGAGGATCGTCGGGCACCACGTGCACATGTCCGCCTGTTCGAGCATCGTCTGCAGCATGGCCACCGACTGCGCGCGCACGATGCGCCGCTCGTCGATTTCAGCGCCGTGGCGCGTGAACAGGTACTCGACGAGCGCGGCCTGCCCGTCGGCCGCGAAATTCAGCACCCAGTCGTTCTCGAGCAGGTCGTGGATCGACCGCGCGTGCTCGAGCGGGTGGCCGGCGCGCACCATCACCGAGGTTTCGTAGCGCAGCATCGGCTCGAACGCGAATTCCTGCATGCTGCCCGGTTGC
The DNA here is from genome assembly GCF_002099195.1 of Burkholderia puraquae. Lineage (GTDB taxonomy): Bacteria > Pseudomonadota > Gammaproteobacteria > Burkholderiales > Burkholderiaceae > Burkholderia > Burkholderia puraquae. The sequence goes on from NZ_NBYX01000011.1 coordinate 118,249, forward strand.
ACGTGCCCGAGCGCGAAGTCCATGCTGCCGTCGCGCAGCAGCGGCTGCGCGACGGCCATCAGCGCTTCGTAGAGTTCGAGGCGCACGTCGGGCATCCGCTCGCGAAAGCGCAGCACCGTTTCCGCGAGGAAGGTCATCGTGAGCCACGGCGTGACGCCGATGCTCAGCCGGCCCTCGACGCGGCCGCGCATGCGTTCGAGATCGCTCTGCGCGTGCTCGAGCTGCTTCAGCACGAGCTTCGCGTGCGTGAGCAGCGTCTTTCCGTATTCGGTGAAGCCGATCCCCTCCGGCGCGCGGACCAGCAGCGGCAGACGCTCGCTGGCCTCCAGTTCGCGCAGCGCGCGCGTGACGGCCGCCTGCGACAGCCCGAGCGTGCGCGCCGCGCCGCGGATGCTCCCGGCTTCCGCGCTCGCGACGAGTGCCTGCAGCTGATGCAGCTTGATCGTGCTCATGGTGCGATACCCGACAACGAAAGGTTGTCATCATAACGAAACCGGGGCTGTTCGCCGGGATTTTCGCTGCCTACGATGCGGCCACGATCTGTCATTCGGGCGATCGGCAACCGGAATGCATCGAGGAGAATCGGGGTTGGACCACAAACCTATCCAGCCGGAAATGGCGGCCATCGAGACGGACATGATTGCATTGCGCCGCCGGCTGCACGCGCATCCGGAGCTCGGCTTCGAGGAACATGCGACGAGCGACCTCGTGGCCGATTTCCTGACAACGTGGGGTTATCGGGTGACGCGCGGGCTTGGCGGCACGGGCGTGGTCGGCACATTGACGCGAGGCCGCGGGAAACGGCTCGGGCTGCGCGCGGACATGGATGCACTGCCGATCCGCGAGACGACCGGGCTGCCGCATGCCAGCCGGTGCGACGGCGTGATGCACGCGTGCGGCCACGACGGCCATACGGCGATGCTGCTCGCGGCGGCGCGCTGCCTGGCCGAGCGCGCAAGCTTCACAGGCACGCTGAACCTGATCTTCCAGCCGGCCGAGGAAGGGCTCGGCGGCGCAAAACGGATGATCGACGACGGGCTGTTCGCGCAGTTTCCGTGCGATGCGGTGTTCGCGATGCACAACGTGCCGGGCCTGCCGGCCGGCGTGCTCGGCTTCTGCGACGGCCCGGCGATGGCATCGGCCGACGAGGTGCGCGTGCGCGTGACCGGGCGCGGCGGGCATGGCGCGGCACCGCATACGACGATCGATCCGGTGGTCGTGTGCGCGTCGATCGTGATGGCGCTGCAGACCGTCGTGTCGCGCAACGTGAACCCGCAGGACCTGGCGATCGTGACGGCCGGCTCGATCCATGCAGGCACCGCATCGAACGTGATCCCGCCGCACGCGGATCTGGAACTCAGCGTGCGTGCGCTGTCGCCGGACGTGCGCGCGCTGCTCGAACGGCGCATTCACGAGATCGTGCAGGGGCAGGCCGCGAGCTATGGTGCGACGGCCGAGATCGACTACCGGCACGCGTACCCGGTGCTCGTCAATCACGCGGCGGAAACTGCGTTTGCACGCGACGTCGCCCGCGAATGGGGCGGCGAGGCCGCGTTGATCCCGCATTTGCGGCCGATCGCGGCAAGCGAGGATTTCGCGTTCATGCTGAACGCATGCCCCGGCAGCTACCTGTCGATCGGCAACGGTGACGGCGCCGCCGGATGCGGGCTGCACCACCCCGGCTACGACTTCAACGACGCGTGCCTTGCCACGGGCGCGAGCTACTGGATTGCGCTGGCGGAACGCTACCTCGCGTGACGGCCCCGCACGATTTTGACTGACGATTCACACAAGGAAGGAGACTGGCAATGAAGCAGTGGAAACGGATGGCGGCGCTTGCGGTGGCGCTCGCGGCAGGGGCGGCGCATGCCGGTGACTGGGCGGGCAAGGAGATCCGCCTCGCGGTCGATCCGACTTACCCGCCGCTCGAATACAAGCTGCCCGACGGCACGCTGACGGGCTTCGGGATCGACATCACGAACGCATTGTGCGCGGAGCTGCATGCGCGCTGCGTGTGGGTCGAATCGAGCTTCGACGGGATGATTCCGGGGCTGCTCGCGCGCAAGTTCGACGTGATTGCGTCGTCGATGACGATCACGCCGAAACGGCAGCAGCAGATTGCATTCACGAACCGGATCTCGAATGCGCCGGCGCGCCTCGTCGCGCGCAAGGGGTCGCCGCTGCTGCCGACGGCCGACGCGTTGAAGGGCAAGCGCGTGGGCGTCGAGCAAGGTTCCGCGCAGGCCGATTACGCGATCGCGAACTGGCAGCGGGCCGGCGTGCAGGTCGTGTCGTACCAGAACCAGGACCAGGTCTATGCCGATCTCGTGACGGGCCGGCTCGACGCGGCGTTCCAGGCATCGATCGCGGCCAGCGACGGTTTCCTGAAGAAGCCGCAGGGCCAGGATTTCGCGTTCGTCGGCGCGGCGATCGACGACGTGAAGTACTTCGGGCAGGGCGACGGGCTCGGGCTGCGCAAGCAGGACAACGACCTGCGCGACGCCTTCAACCGTGCGCTTGCGACGATCCTCGCGAACGGCACGTATCAGCGGATCAACCGGAAGTACTTCGACTTCGACATCTACGGCGCGAAGTAAGCGGCGACGCCCGTAAAAACGGGCAATCACGACAATATAAATAAGGATTACGGATGAACTGGAGATCGTTTTTCGTCGCGATTCCGGCGCTGTGTGCAGCGCCTGCGTTCGCGCAAGGCAGCGTCACGCTGTACGGCCTCGTCGATGCGGGCATCGACTACACGAACAATGTCGGCGGCCACAGTGCCTGGCAAATGGCGAGCGGCTTCGCGCAAGGCAGCCGCTGGGGGCTGAAAGGTACCGAGGATCTGGGCAGCGGCTACAGCGCACTGTTCCAGCTCGAGAGCGGATTCAACGTGAACAGCGGCACGCTCGCGCAGGGCGGCCGCATGTTCGGGCGGCAGGCCTACGTCGGGCTCGGCAGCACGCGTTTCGGCACGTTGACGCTCGGCCGGCAATACGATGCGGTAGTCGACTATCTCGCGCCGACGACCGCGAACGGCAGCTGGGGCGTCTATCCGTTCTCGCATCCGCTCGACAACGACAACACCGGCAACACGTTTCGCGTGAACAACACGGTCAAGTATGCGAGCCCCGATTTCGCCGGCTTCTCGTTCGGCGGCACGTACAGCTTCAGCAACGACACGGGCTTCGCGAACAACCGGCAGTGGAGCGTCGGCGCGCAGTACGAGCAGGGCGGGCTGCTCGTCGGCGCGGCGTTCCTGAACGCGGACAACCCGGGTGCGACGTCGGGCGGCGCGATCGCGGGGGCGGGATCGGTCGGCGCCGATGCGAACTTCGCGTCGGCGCGGCTGCGGATCTTCGGGGCGGGCATCAACTACACGGCGGGGCCCGCGACGGTCGGGTTCGCGTACACGAACAGCAACGTCACGCGGCCGACCGCGAACGTCGGCTACCTGTTCGGCGACGAAACGATCGCGCCCGTGACAGGGCCGCTCGCGGGTGGCACGGTGTCGTCGATCAAGTACCAGAACTTCGAAGTGAACGGCAAATACCAGTTCACGCCCGCACTGTTCGTCGGTGCGCAGTACGTGTACACGACGGTGCGCTACGACGCGACGACGGGCACCGCGAAGCCGAAGATCCATTCGCTCGGGCTGATGGCCGACTACAACCTGTCGAAGCGTACGGACGTGTACCTGATGGGTGCGTACCAGCGGATCGCGGGCGATGCGACCGGCTCGTCGCTCGACCAGGCCTATATTCCCGGTGCGGCAGACCTGTCATCGACGTCGAAGCAGTTGATGGTTCACGCGGGGATTCGTCACAGGTTCTGACGGGGCGACAGGGGAAGGGCAGCGAGGCGGCGGGCGCGGCACGGAGTCGCCCCGTCGCCTCGCTGCGTTTACTGCGCGACGCGAATCACGACCTTGCCGAAGTGCTGCCCCGACTGCAGGTACGCATACGCCTGCGGCGCTTCGTCGAAGCCGAACACGCGATCGACCACCGGCTTGATCTGCTTCGCGTCGACGAGCCGCGCGACATCGTCGAGCATCGCGCGGCTGCCGACCATGATCCCGTGCAACTGCCGGATCCCGCCGATCAGCGACAGCAGCCCGAGTTCGGGGCCGGCGAAGCTGCTGAGGCCGCCGATCACCGACACGATGCCGCCCATCTTCGTCGCGGCGACCGAGCGCGGCAGCGTATCCTTGCCGCCGACCTCGACGACCAGATCCGCACCTGCGCCGCCGGTGAGCCGCAGCACCTCATGTTGCCATTCGGGCGTTGCGCGATAGTTGATCGTTGCGTCCGCACCGAGTGCGCGGGCGCGTTCGAGCTTTTCGTCGCTCGACGACGTAATGATCGTGCGCAGCCCCGCGGCATGCGCGAGCTGCAGCGCGACGATCGACACGCCGCCCGTGCCGAGCAGCACGACGGTCGCGCCGGGCGCCAGGCCGCCGTCGGCGAACAGCGCGTTCCACGCGGTGACGCCCGCACACGATAGCGTCGCCGCCTCGTCGTAGTTCAGATGCGCGGGAATCGCGACCAGCGCGGCTTCGTCGGACACGAAGTGTTCGGCCAGCACACCGTCGAATTGCGCACCGGGCGACCCCGACGTTTTCTGCGGCGTTGGCGGCCCGTCGATCCAGTGCGGGAAGTACGTGTTGATCACGCGATCGCCAGGCTTGAAGCGCGTGACGTCGCGGCCGGTTTCGATGACTTCGCCGGCGCCGTCCGCAACCGGAATCAGCGCTTCCTTGCCGATGCCGAGATAGTCGCCGCGCGCGAACATCAGGTCGCGATAGTTCAGTCCGGCCGAGTGGATCTTCACGACGACGTCGGTCGGCCCGACCGCGCGGTGCGTCGCGTCGATACGCCGAAGCCCGGCAATGCCGTCGCCCGGTTTCAGTTGCCATGCATGCATGTCCGCTCCTTTTCGAGATAGTCGGGACTATCATAGTGTTGCGTACGGGGACGCATTGGCGAGAATTCGGCCAACGATTGTCGCCAGTGCGGACACAAACCAGTCATTCCACCGGAGCGGAATTGCATGGACGAGCGGTTGAGGGGCGTCGCCGAATTCGTCGACGTCGTGGAGTCGGGCAGCTTCGCGGCGGCGGCGCTGCGTCTCGGCATGACACGCTCGGCGGTCGCGAAGATCGTCGCGCGGCTCGAACAGCGTCTCGGCGCGCGGCTGCTGCAGCGCACGACGCGCCAGCTCGGACTGACCGACGAAGGGCTCGTCTATTACGAGCAATGCCGGCGGCTGCTGGCCGAACTCGGCGAGACGGAGGCCGCGCTCGACGCGGGGCAGCGCGAGCCGGCGGGGCGGCTGCGCATCAGCGTGCCCGTGCTGTTCGGGCGGCAATGCGTGGCGCCCGTCATGCGGCGCCTCGTGGAGCGCCATCCGCGGCTCGAAATCGACGTGTCGTTCAGCGATCGCGTGGCCGACCTGGTCAACGACGGCTTCGACATCGCGGTGCGCATCGGCGAGCTGGCCGATACGAGCGCGCTCGTCGGCCGGAGGCTCGGCGTGCAGCGCATGGGCATCTGCGCGGCGCCCGCATATCTCGAACGTCATGGCCGGCCGGCGGGGCCCGACGCACTCGCGTCGCACGTCGGCATCGCGTATTCGCGCGGCGGGCAACCGACCCCATGGCGGGTCGTCGGCGCGGACGGTGCGGTGCACGACCATCGCCCGGCCGGCCGCCTGCGGCTCGACGACCTGCAGGCGATTGCCGATGCGGCCGCGGCCGGCGCGGGCCTCGCTTGGCTGCCGTGCTGGCTGATGGCGCCTTACCTGCGCGACGGCCGCCTCGCGCTCGTGATGGACAGCAACAGCGTGTCGGGCGCCGAGGTGTACGCGGTGCGGCCGGCGGCGCGTCACGTGCCGTCGAAGGTGCGCGTCGTCGTCGATGCGCTGGTCGACGAGATTCCGCACATGCTGGCGTCGGACGACGCGAACGGCGAGCGCGGATGACGGCGACCGATTCTCCGATGACGACGCGACAATCCGGTTGGATGCGCATCGCGTTCGGACGCGTCTCGCATGTACGGCAGAACCGAGTGAGGAAAGGCCGGCAAGTCGCTTTTTTCGGGCGACTAGCGCTTGCGTCGTCGCGGATCGATGCCGTTTTGTTCGAGCAGCTTGCGCAGCCGCGCGTTTTCGATCCACAGTGAAGCGAACGCGGCCACCGTCATCAGGATCGGAAACCATTCGCCTGTCGCGCTGATGATCGCCCAACCTACGGCCGTGACAATCAGTGCCGTGACGATGAGAAGCAATCGGTCTGCAAGCCACTTCATTGCGCACCCCGGATCGCCGTGTTCGCCTTCAGGCCGAGATAGCTGTGCGAGCCCGGTGCAAGCACTTCGGGATGGCGCAGAACTTGAGCCATGACCAGAGGATGAACCGCGAGTCCGTAACGTGTGCCCCATCGAGCGACCGCCAAGGACATATCGATTCCTCGCTTGCCGACTCCGCATGCCAATGACGCATCGGTTGCGACCATCAAGCTGCCAATGACTGCGCCCAGGTAGATGCTGGCAAGAATCGAACTGCCGATGGTGACGCCTTCCAGCTTCGTCGTGGCGCCAATCAGTTCACCGATCGTTGCATCTGCACCTAATGTTCTCAAGACATCCATCATCGCGGCAACGCTGACGATGGACGTTTGTAGTGTTGCGAAAAGAGTTGTTGGAACGGGCATATGCAACGCGGTCATGTTTGCATGGAAGGCCGTGGAAAAACTCGGACATTTCGACATCTGGACTTTCTCGGGATAGGTCGCGAAATTCTTACATATTCCTTTCTGTAAATTGACCGGCAACTCTAGCAGGTTGTCGAGCAGACCGATCGAGTTTGGATCGGATGATCGAGCCGGTGATATCCCCACCAATCGTGCCGGATAGCGTTGATGCCGACATGCCGACCGATCACGGTAGCCTTCGCTATTACCGCGATCAGTGTAGTTTTGCAGCTCTTGTTGGCCGACTTGAGACTTTTTCTAACGTTTTCAGATCGCGCTCGTCGTGCGCGGCGAGACGAGCGGCGGGCTCGCGTGGTGAGGCATGGCGCTCGCGGCGCCGGTCTGTATCTGGTGACGCGGTATTAAGCGAACGACAGGGACTACCTGGGGCAGGTAACAGAATTTGAAGGTTTCCGGCGCAGGGCGCATATACGTACACGTCCGGAATGCGGGCGTCTGCCGGGCGCCAAACAGCGAGCCACAGCGCCTCGGCGGCATGTCTTGGGGAAACAATGCGAGCCGTCAGCCCCGCCGTGCGCGGGTTTTTTGCGTGTTCCATGAAAACCGTGAGCTTGTGGCATCGTGTCGCGAAAAGTAGATACGCCCGACGGTAACGCCGGGGTTTCGAATGGCTTCAATCGCAATCGAATTGGGTTCGGGAAAGCGCGCGACGCTGACACGCGCGGGACGTGGGACGTTGTTGGCCAGTCAGCGCGCCGCAATCTCCGAACTGATGCTGCACTGGCCGAAGTATGCAGGCCTGACGACGAATGCGGTGATGTATGTGCGGCAGTTGGGCCTTGGTACCGTTCGTGGTGCACCGCTCGATGTGCTCAGGTCTGCCATCGAGGATGGGCGGGTCGTCGTCGAGATCGAGCGCGTGGCGGTGAGTGGCGGCGCTTCTGGTGGTCAGCCGTCCATGCCCCCTTTCCCTCGTGGGAACCGGTTCGGTAGAGTGGCACCGATGGCGTTGCGGTCTTCAGACAAGCCAATCCCGCGTTGGGCGCGGCCGAGCGATGTATCGGCTGATGAGTTGATACGATACCTGGAGAGCGTCATAGCTGGCACCGGCAGTGGTATTGCCGACATCGCGCCCGTACGGGTTGATAGTGCGCTGCTCAGCGAGGCGACACCGTTCTCGCTCGACGATTCACCGTGGGGCGACGCCATGACCATGGCGGCTGTCGACGCGTTTCAAGAGGAACAGTGTTTCGCACGATACGAAATCGACATGGAAATGTGTGCGGCCGCTGGCGCGATGTATAAAGACCCCAGGACCTACGCACTGTGCGGGCAACGTGCTTTCGAAAAATTCCAGACTTGTAGAGGAATGTGACATGAGCAAACCGAGACGCGCCACCATCGTATTTTACGACGAGGAGACCGAACAGGTTACGCTGTGCACGGTGTTTCGCCGCGACGTGCAGGCCGTCCTTGACCGCGAAATGAAGGCAGGTGTCGCCATCACGATTCCGCCGCATGCCGAACCGAATGACGGGTGCCCGATTACCGATGAGGACGCGCGGCGATTGGGCGGCATGGCGCTGCTGATGCAGGCGGGCGTACATCCGGAATTGCGCGAACGGCTCAAGTTCGTGGAGTCGGGTTCCATCGACTGGTCTCCCGTTCGGCGGCCGGACACCGACTGAAAGTTTGGGGTGGCCGCACCCGGCGAATCGATCGTCGTGCGAATCGTGGAACACCGGCCTCCATGCATATTCCCCCACCCCGTTAGCATGTGACGAATCCGACTTTGGGCGCCGCGCGGGCGACGCTAAGATCGCCGATCCCGTAGATCGAGCGTCAACAAAAATGAAAAAGTCCGCTTCGCCGTTGCATGCTTTCCGTTTCCGTGTCGTCTGCGCCGCGATTGCCGGCGCGGTGTCGCTCGCGTCGTGCGGCGGCGTCGACAGCGATGCGCCGCCGCCTCAGGCCAATACGACGCCGCCGCAGGCCGCGAAACGCCCGAACATCCTGTACATCATGGCCGACGACCTCGGCTATTCCGACATCCATGCATTCGGTGGCGAAATCAACACGCCGAACCTCGACGCGCTCGTCGCATCGGGCCGCATCCTGTCGAACCACCACACGGGCACCGTCTGCGCGATCACGCGCGCGATGCTGGTGTCCGGCACCGATCACCATCTGGTCGGCGAAGGCACGATGGGCGTGCCGACCGACGAGCGGCGCGGGCTGCCAGGCTACGAGGGCTACCTGAACGATCGCGCGCTGTCGTTCGCCCAACTGCTGAAGGATGCCGGCTATCACACGTATATCGCGGGCAAGTGGCACATCGGCTCGGGGATCGTCGGCAGCGCGACGGGCAGCGGGCAGACGCCCGACCAGTGGGGTTTCGAGCGCAGCTACGTGCTGCTCGGCGGCGCGGCGACGAACCACTTCGCGCACGAGCCGGCCGGCTCGTCGAACTACACGGAAGACGGCCGCTACGTGCAGCCTGGCCAGCCGGGGCAGCCGGGGCAGCCGGGCGGTACGGGCGGCAGCCCGGCCGTGTTCTATTCGACCGATTTCTATACGCAGAAGCTGATCTCGTACATCGATTCGAACCAGCGCGACGGCAAGCCGTTCTTCGCATACGCGGCGTACACCTCGCCGCACTGGCCGCTGCAGGTGCCCGAACCCTGGCTGCACAAGTACGCGGGCGTGTACGACGCCGGCTACGACGCGATCCGCAACGCACGGATCGCGCGGCAGAAGGCGCTCGGCCTGATTCCCGCGGACTTCAAGCCGTTCGACGGGCTGCCCGAGACGACGGCGGCATCGCCTGCGACCGCGAACAACGGCACCGCGAACGCGAAGTACATCAGCGCCGTGCATACGGCCGCGGACGGCTACAGCGATTACGGCACTGGCAAGGTCGACAAGCTGTGGTCGAGCCTGTCGCCGGCCGAACGCCGTGCGCAGGCGCGCTACATGGAGATCTACGCGGGGATGGTCGAGAACCTCGACTACAACATCGGCCTGCTGATCCAGCACCTGAAGGACATCGGCGAATACGACAACACGTTCATCATGTTCCAGTCGGACAACGGCGCGGAAGGCTGGCCGATCGACTCGGGCGCCGACCCGACGGCGACCGATACCGCGAACGGGCAGGAGCCGATCTACTCGACGCTCGGCACCGACAACGGCAAGCAGAACGCGCAGCGCCTGCAGTACGGGCTGCGCTGGGCCGAAGTGAGCGCGTCGCCGTTCCGGCTGACGAAGGGCTACTCGGCCGAAGGCGGCGTGTCGACGCCGACGATCGTGCGGCTGCCGGGCCAGTCGCAGCAGCTGCCGACGCTGCGCGCGTTCACGCACGTGACCGACAACACGGCGACGTTCCTCGCGATCGCGGGCGTCACGCCGCCGTCGCAGCCGGCGCCGCCGCTCGTCAACACGCTGACGGGCGTCGACCAGAACAAGGGCAAGGTGATCTACAACAACCGCTACGTGTATCCGGTCACGGGCCAGTCGCTGCTGCCGGTGCTCACGGGCTCGGCGACGGGCGAGGTGCACACGACGCCGTTCGGCGACGAAGCGTACGGCCGCGCGTACCTGCGCAGCGCCGACGGCCGCTGGAAGGCATTGTGGACCGAGCCGCCGCTCGGGCCGCTCGACGGTCACTGGCAGCTGTACGACCTCGCGTCGGATCGCGGCGAGACGACCGACGTGTCGGCGCAGAACCCGTCGGTGATCGGCACGCTCGTCGACCAGTGGAAGACCTACATGAGCAACGTCGGCGGTGTCGAGCCGCTGCGTCCGCGCGGCTACTACTGATCGCGGGGACGACACGATGCGGTTCCGCTTCTGGACGACCGGCACGGCGCTTGCCGCCACGCTGTTCGCCGCCGCGTTCGCGGTGGGCTATGCGAATTCGGCGGCGCCGCCAGTCGGCGCATTCGACGACCTGAATCGCGGCCGCGCGCTTGCGCCGCTCGGTTCGGAACGCCAGTGCGAACGTTATTCTGGACTGCCGGCGAAGTGGCGCGACGACCCGCAGGCGGGGATGGTGCACCTGCGCGGCGGCGCGTTCGTGCTCGGCAGCACGCGCGGCTATGCGGACGAGCGTCCGGTCGGCGACGGCCGCACGCGCGTCGGCGGCTTCTGGATCGACCAGACCGACGTGACGATCGCGCAGTTCGCTGCATTCGTGCAGGCGACCGGCTACGTGACCGAGGCCGAGCAGCAGGGTGGGGCGGCGGTGTTCCATGTGCCGACGCGCGACGAGATGAACGCGCGCGACCTCGCGTGGTGGTCGTGGGTGAAGGGCGCGTCGTGGCGTCATCCGCGCGGGCCGGGCAGCGGCGTCGACGGGCTCGGCAACCTGCCCGTCACGCTCGTCACGCAGCGCGACGCGCTCGCGTATGCGCGCTGGCTCGGCCGCGACCTGCCGACCGAGGCCGAATGGGAGTACGCGGGCAAGGCCGGTCGCGACGATGCTTCGCTCGACGCGGCGCCGCGCGACGCGCAGGGCAAGCCGGCCGCGAACTACTGGCAGGGCGTGTTCCCGGTGCTCGACACGTCCGAGGACGGTCATGCGGGGCTCGCGCCCGTCGGCTGCTACGCGGCGAACGGCTTCCGGCTCTACGACATGATCGGCAATGCATGGGAATGGACGAAGGACGCGTACACGGGCCCGCACCAGCCGCATACGAACGGCGACACGGCGGCCGTCGCGCCACCGACGCGCCGGCACGATACGCCGATGGTCATCAAGGGTGGCTCGTTCCTGTGCTCGCGCGACTACTGCGTGCGCTATCGCGCGTCGTCGCGTGAACAGCAGGAAGCCGATCTCGGCGCGTCGCATATCGGCTTTCGCACGATTCTGAGGGATGCGTCATGAAGCGCGTCATGTATCGCGCGGGCGCATGGCTGATGGTTGCGTGCGCGGTCGTTCATTCGGGTTTGACCGTTGCTGCGGAATCAGCCGCACCGGCCGTACGCGTCGGCGTGACGCGTGGCGTCCATGCGCAGATCCTGGACGAAGTGAAGCGGGTCGCCGCCACGCGAGGACTGGGTATCGACGTCGTCGAATTCGACGACGCGTCGCGCATCGACGCAGCGCTTGCCGACGGCCGGATCGATGCAGCCAGCTTCGAGGATGCGCAACAGCTTGCTGCGACGCGCGCACGGAAGCGCTACGCACTGTCCGACGTCGCGCCGACTGTCACGCTGCCGATGGCGCTCTATTCGCGCAAGCTGAAGAACCTGAACGAACTGCAGCCCGGCGCGACGGTCGCGATTCCTGCCGATCCGCGCGGCATGGCGCGCGCGCTCGTGCTGCTGCAGAACGACACGCTCGTGACGCTGCGCGAAAAGGCCGGCCTGCATGCGACGCTGCGCGACGTGACCGGCAACCGGCTCGGGCTGAAGCTCGTCGCGCTGCGCCGCGATCGCCTTTACGCGGCGCTCGATACGGCCGCGTTCGTCGCGATCGACAGCGACGATGCCGCGCGTGCCGGGCTGCAACCCGCGCGCGACAGCATTGGCATCGAGGATGCGCGCTCGCCGTATGCGAACGTGCTGACGGTGCGCGATGCCGATCGCGCGAAGCCGTGGGTGACGCAGCTCGTCGCCGCGTATCACTCGGACGACGTCGCGCGCTTCATCCTCACGCGCTACCAGGATTCGGTGCGGCGGCCGTGGTAGACACCTACCTGCTCGCGTGCAACGCTTGCGGCCGCTGCTGCAACAGTGCACCGACGCTGTCGTTGCGCGAACTGTTCCGGCATCGGCATCGCTTCGTCGGTGCGCTGACGATCCGTCGCGTGCCGAAGCGGCGGATCGGCGAGCGCTGGCGTGCCGGCGGCCGCGAGCACGCGCTCGATGCGGACGACGTTGCGGCATTCGATGCGCTGGCGGAGCGGTTGTTTCATCGCACCGGCGGCATGGGAACCGAATGGATCGCGCTGACGCTTCAGGGCTACGACTATCCGTCGCTTGGCCGTTGCGCGGCGCTGGCCGACGACGGCCGCTGCGGCGTGCATGCGGACAAGCCGTCGATCTGCAGTGCGGTGCCGCTCGATCCGACGCTGCCGGACCGGTTGCAATCCCGTGTGCTGGCCGCGCGGCGCGACGATGCGGGATGGCTGGGCGCGAACTGCATCGTCGAAGTCGAAAACGCGCAATCGTCGGATGTTGCTTCCTTTCCGGTTCCGCTGGTAACGGCCGGACAGGTCGCAGACCGTGCGGCGCTCGACGCGTATCGCGATGCGCTCGTGTTCGAGCGCGCGGTGTGGCGTGATGCGGTGTTCGCCTCGTTGACCGACGGCGGGCAGGACGTGCGCCATGCGCTGTCGCGGCTTGCGCCCGGCGGCTACCTGACCGTGTCGATCGTGCCGGTGCTGCTGGCCGTTGCAACGGTGTCCGTGCATTGCCGCGCGCTGTGCATCAGCTTCGTCGACGCGCAGCTTGCATTGATCGGCGCAAACATCGAAGCGGCACTTGCACGCCGACGTGCCGACGACCGGCCCGCCACGCACGAGTTGCGCGGCTTCGCGCAGGCGCTTGAACGCGCCCGGCTCGCGCTGGCGGCCCTGCCGCCGCCCGCAGCCGGAACACGTGAAGACGCGCCGCGCATCGACGCGTGGCTCGACGACCGTCCCGTCGCCGATTCGCTCGCTGCGTAACCGCCGCCGGACGATCGCGGCACGCCGTGTGTGCCGTACACTTGGTGCTCTTTCAACCGCTATCGATGGAGCGTGCATGTACGCGTCGACCTTCATTTTCCGTGCCGGGCAATACGACGACGCATTCCACCGGCTCGACCGGCAGATCGCCGACATGGCGCGTGCGACGCCCGGCTATCTCGGCGAGGAAACCTGGGAGAACACCGAAGCGGGGCTGATCCAGAACGTCTACTACTGGGACTCCGAGGCGGCACTGCAGCAGTTGATGCAGCATCCGGCCCACCTCGAAGCGAAGGCGAAGCAGGCGCGCTGGCTCGATGGCTATCGTGTCGTGATTTCGAAGGTGCTTCGCGAATACGGCGACGGCAAGCTGACGCAACCGCATGCGGGGCAATCCGCGTCGCCGGCTGTCTGATTCATTTCTTTCGCATTACGGATCAATAACAACGAGGCGTGCACGACGCGTCCGCATTCGTCTGCAGGTTTGCGCGGCATCGCGTGCAATCAATTCTTCATCAAGCATGGCTAAGGTGGCGTGGCTTCACGTCGTCAGTCTGTCCACAACAACATCCCCATTCGATGTCGTACGGAGCCTTGTCCATGCCGAATTTCGCCTTGTCTGCGAAGCGCCGCCGCGCGCTGCGCGATCGAACCGTTCCTGTCGTCGCACTCACGCTGATCGCCGCGAGCATCGGCGCGCATGCCGCCCTGCATGACAACGGCGACGACAGCCGTTTCGCGCCCGGTTTCGTACCGGGCTTCCTGGTGTTGAGCCGCAGCGTGTACGACAACGTGTCCGCCAACGTGCAGCCCGGCGCGATCCTGCCGCCGAACTGCGCGAAAACCACCCGCGGCTGCGGCACGGCGTCCGGCGCGCCGAGCGACGGCACCTATCCGTACGTATGGAACAACGACCGCTACGACGGCAGCTTCGGCATCACGTCGCGCATCTTCCTCGACCAGATCACGCCGGCCGGCGGCGTCGTCAGCACGCTCGAAGTGCCGAACAGCCTGCAGAATGGCTTCGCGCACGACCAGATGGTGACGAGCTTCAGCTCGAAATCGGAACTCGGCCTGCACCTGTCGGCCGACGGCAATTACCTGACGTTCATGGGCTACGTCGCGCCGGTCAACGCGATCGACGTGTCGAACTCGAACACGCCGCTCGCGGTCGATACGACGAACCCGGACGGGCAGAACTTCTATCGCGCGATCGCGCGCGTCGATCGTCACGGGCATTTCCGCTTCACCGAGACGAATGCATACAGCGGCAACAACGGCCGCGCGGCGATCCTGAACAATCGCGACGGCCGCGAGATCTACTACACGTCGGGCAACGCCGGCAACGGCGCGAACCCGCAACCGGACAACGTGATTCTCGGCGCGGGCGCGCAACTGATCGACGGCGCGAAGCACCGCGAAGCGCAGCAGGATCCGGGCGTGCCGACGCCGCTCGCGAGCTTCTCGGTCACGGAACTCGGCGCGAAGGCCGACAAGATCGGCAAGGACGACAACTTCCGCGGCATCGCGGTGCACGACAACGTCGTGTACTACTCGAAGGGCAGCGGCGGCAACGGCGTGAATACCGTGTACTTCGTCGATACCACCGGCACTGCGTGCCCGTCGGGCGTCGGCGTGCCGTCGCCGAAGGCCGTGCTGCCGACGGCGCCGCTCGCGTACAACGCGGCGACGCTGCAGGCGGCCGGCCTGCCGAACAACATGTGCGTGCTGGCGGGCTTCCCGTCCACGCCGAACAAGACCGCGACGACGCTGTCCTATCCGTTCGGGATGTGGTTCGCCGACGCGAACACGCTGTATGTCGCGGACGAAGGCGACGGCTACACGGGCGGCGCGGACTTGTACACGCATGCCGCTGCCCAGACGACGGCGGGCCTGCAGAAGTGGGTCTACGACGCGGGCACGAAGCAGTGGAAGCTCGCGTACACGCTGCAGAACGGGCTGGATCTCGGCAAGCCGTATTCGGTGGCCGGCTACCCGGCTGGCAACAATACGGCGACCGGCCTGCCGTGGGCGCCGGCGACGGCAGGCCTGCGCAACCTGACGGGCCGTGTCGAACGCGACGGCACGGTGACGATCTGGGCGATTACGTCGACGGTCAGCGGCAACGGCGATGTGGGTGCCGATCCGAACCGCCTGGTTGCGGTGCGTGACGTGCTGAAGAACACGAGCGCGACGACGGCTGCGCATGAGCAGTTCGCCGTGCTGCGGACGGCGAAGTTTGCGGAAGTGCTGCGGGGGATCGAGTTTGCGCCGGGTACCGATACGGGGCGGTCGCACTAAAGAAGGCGAGACCCGGCTGGTGCCGGGTGACAGAGGCACGGCCGCGCGCTTCCGCGGCCGTGCCTTTCAACTTTGTCGTGGCACGCGTTCAGCCGGTGCGCTGCGCTTCGCCGTCTTTTGGCTCAGCCTGTGCCGCGCGCTCCCAGATCGCGAACATCGCATTCTGGACCGACGTTTGCGCGTCGATGACCTTGCGGTGATCGATGCCTGGCAGGTCGAGCAGCCGGTCGACTGCCGCTTTCGCACCTTCGGCGTCCTGCGGGAATCCGCACGCGAACCGCTTGTTCGTATCGAACAGGATCCACCACACATCCGATTCGTACGGTCCCTGGTCGTTGGTTTCGATTACGACCGCGCCGAGGTCGGACAGCGCGATGCCGTGCGTTGCGCCCTTCGGGTCGGTCGACTCGATGCGCATATCGGTCGCGGTCACGGTCCAGCGGCTCGGCTGGATGGACGAGGGGATCGATGACGGTGCGGTGTCGAGCCGGGCCGTGTCGGCGGCACCGGCCGGCGCGGCGGCATTCACTGGCCCGATTGCATCGACCGGGCCATCCTGCGCGATATCGGCTGCCGGTGCGACAGCGTCCTTATTCATGCGCCCGCCGATCCACGGCAACGCGGCGGCACCGGCCATCGCCGCAATCCACAGGGAGTACCCGAAGCCGAAAGCGTGGATCGGCTTGAAGTCCGGGCCGGCCGGTATCGTGTGCCATCCGAGCGCGAAGGCCACGACCACGGCGAGCAGCGCGGATACGATTCGGTTCGGCTTGATCAGTGCAACGACCAGCAGCGGGTTGCCGAGCCATGCGAATTGCAGGTCGAGGATCGCGAGCGGGCCGATCGCGAGGACCATATAACCGCGCCACCAGTGCACTGCGCCGGCAGCATTCGGCGGTTCGGCGGCGACCGGCAGCAGCAGCGATACGACGTACAACGCGACGATGACGGCGCGCGCGAGGTTCAGGCGAGCGGGTGCGGTGCGAGTCTGCATGTTGCCTTCTTGTCGTGCAGGGGCGTGCGAAGCGGTCAATGCCGGACGGCCGTGCCGGCAGTCACGATGCGTCGCTGGCGATTGTGGGCGATTCGCGCAGCGATGTCGAATGCGCGCCGGATGCCCGGCCTCGCCACCCGTCGCCCGCATCGCATCAAAGCGCTTCGACCAGCAACCGCTTGCTCTTCTCGCAGTACTCGTGACATGCGGCCCGCGCCGCAATCGCCGCGCCATGCACGAACCGCGGTGCATCGGCCCGCCGCGACATCGACACGACGATCGACGGCGGCGAAGGCTGCAGCGGCAGCTCGACCACTTCACCACTTTCGATCAACGCATCGACGAACAGCACCGGAATCGCCGCGACGCCGAAGCCGTCGCGCACGAGCTGCACGATCACCGAGATCGACGGCGACCCGGTGATGCGCGTGTCCGACAGCGGCACGCCGTGCGCGTGCGCGAGCGTGCGCACGATATCCTCGAGCGCACGGTGGGGTGCCGTACCGCGCCCGTAGGTGAGAATCGGCTGCCGCAGCACCTGCCTGGCGAGGCCCGTGCGCGTGTTCGGCAGCAGCCCCGCACGCGCGATCCAGCGCACCGGGTAGTTCGCGAGCGCATCGCACACGACCGACGCCTCGTCGCTGCCTTCCACGCGGATGATCAGGTCGAGCTCGCCGGCCATCAGCCGGCGCTGCAGCACCACGCTGACGTCGACGGTCAGGTCGATTTCGAGCTGCGGATAGTCGGCCGCCAGCCGCCGCATGTAGTGCGGCAGCCAGCTGTGCACGACGGTCTCGATCACGCCGAGCCGCAGCTTGCCGCGCAGCGCGCTCTCGCCGGACGCGGCGGCCTGCAGCTCCTGCGTCGCCTCGACCACGGCTTTCGCATAGCCGAGCAGGTATTCGCCGTTCGGCGTGAGCCGGAATTCGCGGCTGTCGCGGTCGACGAGTACCGTCTGCAGTTCGTCCTCCAGCGCCTTCAGGCGCTGCGAGATCGCGGCCGGCGTCGCGTGCAGCGCGGCGGCCGTCGTGCGGAAGTTGCGCAGCTTCGCGAGCGTGACGAAGGTTTCGAGAAAACGCGTGTTCATGGCGGTCGGACGGACGGTGGATGCGCACTTTGCCGGTGAGGAAAAGTGAACGGAGCCGGGGAAAACCCCGAGATCCGTTAAGAAATTCTATACACGAAGCGCAAAAAAACTCGTTGGCGACAAAATTTTTTCTTTTCTATTCTTCGCCGTATCCGATGACACGGCACCGTCATCCCGACGACATACCGATCTGCGACAGACCCTCATGACGCCTTCCGAATTCCGCCAGTCCGTGCGCCACGGCGCATTCCGCGGCCCGACCGCGGGCCACTGCGGCCCGTACGCGCAAGCGAACCTCGCGATCCTGCCCGAAGCGGTCGCGCACGATTTCCTGCGCTTCTGCCAGGCGAACCCGAAAGCCTGCCCGCTGCTGGGCGTCGGCGAACCGGGCGCGTTCCGGGTCGATGCGCTCGGCGAGGATCTCGACATCCGCACCGACGTGCCGAGCTACAACGTCTACCGCGACGGCCGGCTGACCGAGCGCGTCGAATCGCTGGAATCGCTGTGGCGCGACGATTTCGTCGTGTTCGCGATCGGCTGCTCGTTCTCGTTCGAGGACATGCTGGCCCGCGAAGGGATCGGCTTGCGCCACGTCGAGGAAGGGCGCAACGTGCCGATGTACCGAACGTCGATTCCGAACCGCCGCGCGGGAATCTTCGGCGGCCAGCTCGTCGTGTCGATGCGGCCGATGCGCGGCGCCGACGCGATCCGCGCGGTGCAGATCACGAGCCGGTTCCCGGGCGTGCACGGCGCGCCGATCCATCTCGGCGATCCGCGCGAACTGGGCATCGCCGATCTGAACGCACCCGAATTCGGCGACGCGGTGACGATCCGCGACGGCGAGCTGCCGGTGTTCTGGGCGTGCGGCGTGACGCCGCAAACCGCGCTGATGGACGCGAAGCTGCCGATCGCGATCGCGCACACGCCCGGCCACATGCTGATGACCGACATCACGAACGCGTCGCTGGCCGTGTTCTGAGCCCGGACGACGACAACCCGATCCGCACGACCCGCCGCTCGCGCGACAACCATCTGACGGCGCATAACGACAGGAGCACCACCATGGAAAGCAAGACCCTCGCGGCGAACGCCGCGCAGCCCGCGAGCCCCGAGCGCAACGGCCTGTTCTCGTGGTACGCGGACGCGCAGCCGCGCGAGCGCCGCGCGTTCTGGAGCTGCAAGGTCGGCTACATGCTCGACGGGATGGACACGCAGATGCTGTCGTTCGTGATCCCGACGCTCGTCGCGACCTGGGGCATCTCGTTCGCGGACGCGGGCTTCATCGGCACGGTCACGCTGCTCGCGTCGGCGGCCGGCGGCTGGATCGCCGGCATCCTGTCCGACCGGATCGGCCGCGTGCGCACGCTGCAGCTCACCGTGCTGTGGTTCGCCGTGTTCACCGCGCTGTGCGGGCTCGCGCAGTCCTACCACCAGCTGCTCGCGGCGCGCGCGCTGATGGGCTTCGGCTTCGGCGGCGAATGGACGGCCGGCGCGGTGCTGATCGGCGAAGTGATCCGCGCGCGCGACCGCGGCAAGGCGGTCGGCCTCGTGCAGTCGGGCTGGGCGATCGGCTGGGGGCTGTGCGCGCTGCTATATGCGCTGCTGTTCTCGGTGCTGCCGGCCGAGCAGGCGTGGCGCGCGCTGTTCCTCGTCGGCCTCGCTCCCGCGCTGCTGGTCGTCGCGATCCGCCGCTACGTGAAGGAGCCGGACGTCTACGAGAAGGAGAAGGCCGCGCAGGCGAAAGTGGCCGATGCACCGCGCCTCACCGAGATCTTCGCGCCGAAGCTGATCACGACGACGCTGCGCGCGGCGCTGCTGACGACGGGCGCGCAGGGCGGCTACTACGCGATCACGACGTGGCTGCCGACCTTCCTGAAGACCGAGCGTCACCTCACGGTGATGGGCACCGGCGGCTACCTCGCGATGATCATCTTCGGCTCGTGGGTCGGCTACCTGACGAGCGCGTACCTGACCGACCGCCTTGGCCGCAAGCCGAATTTCATCCTGTTCGCGGTCGGCTCGATGGTGATCGCGTTCGCGTACACGTCGCTGAACCTGACCAACGCGTCGATGCTGTGGCTCGGCTTCCCGCTCGGCTTCTTCGCATCGGGCATCTTCTCGGGGATGGGCGCGTTCCTCACCGAGCTGTTCCCGACCCGCGTGCGTGGTTCCGGCCAGGGCTTCTGCTACAACGTGGGCCGCGCGATCGGTGCGCTGTTCCCGTTCCTGATCGGCGCGCTGTCCAAGCAATACGGGCTCGGCATGAGCATCGGCATCTTCGCGGTCGCAGCATACGGCGTGGTGATCGTCGCCGCGCTGACGCTGCCCGAGACACGCGGCCGCGAACTCGACGCCGCCTGACCCACCATAGCGGCAAGGGCGGCCGGCCCTTCGTTTTTCTTCCCCTTTGATCGACCCGGTGACACGGCGTGCGACGCGCGCCGTGCGGCGGCGCTCGTCCCTCGATTCAACGACGCATCGACCCGACATCATGACTGACCGACACCTTTCTCCCGTTCCCTCCGACGCCGCACGTTGGCAATTCTGGATCGACCGCGGCGGCACCTTCACCGACATCGTCGCGCGCCGGCCCGACGGCACGCTCGTCACGCACAAGCTGCTGTCGGAGAACCCCGAGCAGTACCGCGACGCGGCCGTGGCCGGGATCCGCCACCTGCTCGGTCTCGCGGCCGGCGAGCCGATCACGCCCGAGCGTGTCGACATGGTGAAGATGGGCACGACGGTCGCGACCAACGCATTGCTCGAACGCAAGGGCGAACGCACCGCGCTCGCGACCACGCGGGGCTTTCGCGACGTGCTGCGCATCGCGTACCAGAACCGGCCGCGCCTGTTCGATCTCGACATCGTGCTGCCCGACGCGCTGTACGAGACCGTCGTCGAGATCGACGAGCGCATCGGCGCGCACGGCGACATCGTCGTGCCGTTCGATGCGCAGGGTGCCGAGGCGTCGCTGCGCGGCGTGTTCGACTCGGGCGTGCGTGCGCTTGCGATCGTGCTGATCCACGGCTATCGCTACACCGCGCACGAACGCGCGCTGGCGGACCTGGCGCGCCGCATCGGCTTCACGCAGGTCTCGGTGTCGCACGAGGTGTCGCCGCTGATGAAGATGGTGTCGCGCGGCGATACGACCGTGGTCGACGCGTACCTGTCGCCGATCCTGCGCCGCTATGTCGAGCAGGTTGCGCACGAGATGCCGGGCGTGAACCTGCAGTTCATGCAGAGCAGCGGCGGGCTGACGCGCGCCGACGCGTTCCAGGGCAAGGACGCGATCCTGTCGGGCCCGGCCGGCGGCATCGTCGGGATGGTGCGCGCCGCGCAGGCGGCCGGCTTCGAGCGCGTGATCGGCTTCGACATGGGCGGCACGTCGACCGACGTGTCGCACTACCACGGCGAGTTCGAGCGCGTGTTCGAGACGCAGGTGGCCGGCGTGCGGATGCGTGCGCCGATGATGAGCATCCATACGGTTGCGGCGGGCGGCGGCTCGGTGCTCGGCTTCGACGGCGCGCGGCTGCGCGTCGGGCCCGAGTCGGCCGGTGCGAATCCGGGGCCGGCTGCCTACCGGCGCGGCGGCCCGCTGACCGTGACCGACTGCAACGTGATGCTCGGCAAGATCCAGCCCGATCATTTCCCGCGCGTGTTCGGCCCGCATGCGAATGAGCCGCTCGACCGCGACGGCGTCGCCGCGAAGTTCGCGGCGCTGGCCGACGAGATCCACGCGGCGACCGGGCGGCGCGAGACGCCCGAGGCGCTCGCCGAAGGCTTCCTGGAAATCGCGATCGGCAGCATGGCGAACGCGATCAAGAAGATATCCGTGCAGCGCGGCCACGACGTGTCGCGCTACGTGCTGACGACGTTCGGCGGCGCGGGCGGCCAGCACGCGTGCGGCGTGGCCGACGCGCTCGGGATGACGCAGGTGTTCGCGCATCCGCTCGCGGGGGTGCTGTCGGCATACGGGATGGGCCTCGCCGACCAGACGGCGATGCGCGAGCGCGCGGTCGAGGCCGTGTTGTCCGACGCGTCGCTGCCGGCGCTGAATGCCGCGCTTGACCGGCTGGCCGACGAGGCCGTCGGCGCGCTCCTCGAACAGGGGGTGCCGCAGGCGCGGATCGCGATCGAGCGGCGCGTGCACCTGCGCTACCAGGGCACCGATTCGGCGCTCGACGTGCCGGCCGGCAGTGTCGCCGAGATGCAGCAGGCGTTCGAGGCCGCGTACCGGCAGCGCTATGCGTTCCTGATGCCCGGCACGCCGCTCGTCGCCGAGCTCGCGTCGGTCGAGGCGATCGGCCGCTCCGACGCGCCGGTGGAGATCGCGCCGCTCGCGCCGCGCAGCGACGGCGGCGATGCCGCGCTGCGCGCCCATTCCGCGGTGCGCTTTTATTCCGGCGACCAATGGCACGACGCGGCGCTCTACGTGCGCGACACGCTGCTGGCCGGCGACGCGATCGACGGCCCGGCGATCGTCGCGGAGAAGAACGGCACGACCGTCGTCGAGCCCGGCTGGCGCGCGCGGATGACCGCGCAGGGCAACCTCGTGCTGACGCGCACGACGCCGCTGCCGACGCGCCGCTCGCTCGGCACCGACGCCGATCCGGTGCGGCTCGAGATCTTCAACAACCTGTTCATGTCGATCGCCGAGCAGATGGGGCTGCGGCTGCAGAACACCGCGTACTCGGTAAACATCAAGGAGCGGCTCGACTTCTCGTGCGCGATCTTCGACGGCGCCGGCAACCTGATCGCGAATGCGCCGCACATGCCCGTGCACCTGGGCTCGATGGGCGAGAGCATCCGCACGGTGATCGAGCGCAACCGCGGCCGCATGCGCGACGGCGACGTGTTCATGCTGAACGACCCGTATCACGGCGGCACGCACCTGCCGGACGTCACCGTGATCACGCCGGTGTTCGCGGACGGCTCGGCCACGCCGCTGTTCTACGTCGGCTCGCGCGGCCACCACGCGGACATCGGCGGCACGACGCCGGGCTCGATGCCGCCCGATTCGACGCATATCGACGAAGAAGGCGTGCTGATCGACAACTGGCAGCTCGTGTCGGCCGGCACGCTGCGCGATGCGGAAACCCGCGCGCTGCTCGCGTCGGGCCGCTACCCGGCGCGTAACGTCGAGCAGAACATGGCCGACCTGCGCGCACAGGTTGCCGCGAACCAGAAGGGCGTCGACGAGCTGCGCCGGATGGTCGCGCAGTTCGGCCGCGACGTCGTGCTCGCGTTCATGGGGCACGTACAGGACAACGCGGAAGAAGCCGTGCGGCGCGTGATCGGCGCGTTGCAGGACGGCGCGTACCGCTACCCGCTCGACAACGGCGCGGAGATTCGCGTCGCGATCCGCGTCGACCGGGCGGCGCGGCGCGCGGAAATCGATTTCACGGGCACGTCCGCGCAGCTCGACAACAACTTCAACGCGCCGAAGGCCGTGTGCATGGCCGCCGTGCTGTACGTGTTCCGCACGCTGGTCGGCGACGACATCCCGCTGAACGCCGGCTGCCTGAAGCCGCTCACGGTGATCGTGCCCGCGCGTTCGATGCTGAACCCCGAGTATCCGGCGGCGGTCGTGTCGGGCAACGTCGAGACGTCGTCGGCGATCACCAACGCGCTGTACGGCGCGCTCGGCTGCGTCGCGTCGAGCCAGGGAACGATGAATAACTTCACATTCGGCAACGATCGATACCAGTACTACGAGACCATTGCGGGCGGCAGCGGTGCCGGCGACGGCTTCGCGGGTGTCGGCGCGGTGCAGACGCACATGACGAACTCGCGGCTTACCGATCCTGAGGTGCTCGAATGGCGTTACCCGGTGCGGCTCGATTCGCACCGGATCCGCGCCGGGTCGGGCGGCGGCGGGCGCTGGCGCGGCGGCGACGGCGCGGTGCGGCGGATCCGCTTCCTCGAGCCGATGACCGCGTCGATCCTGTCGAACAACCGGATCCACGCGCCGTTCGGCGCGGCGGGCGGCGGGGCCGGCGCGCTCGGCCGCAACACGATCGAGCGCGCGGACGGCACGACCGAGGCACTCGACCATATCGGCCGCGCACAGATGGCGCCGGGCGACGTGTTCGTCGTCGAAACGCCGGGCGGCGGCGGATACGGCGTGGCGGGCTGAGCCGCGCAACCGGCGCGGGCGCCCCGCGCCGGTGCGCGGACGACATTGCAACGGACTGTGGAATAAAGCCGCGCATTAACGCGCAAATGGAATCAAAAATGACGGAAAGTCGGGTCGCAGGAATGCGATCCGACCCTGCCGCCACGGCCTGGCCACGTCGCCGCCCGTGTATGCTTTAATCGACCGCAAACGCCCGCCCGGCGGGGCACTCAGCCTTTCTTGCCAGGCCTGTTGCGCACCGCCGCACCCGTGATCGGCCAGGCTGCTAATCATGAAAAATCCGGCTTGCCAATCGAGTCCCGATTCCTTGACACTCTGCTCTAAATGTGAGTGCCAATCTTGATCGTCATTTGATAAGATGGCTCTCATCATTCGTTAGGCGGAACCTGCGCGCATCGCGCGCGAACGCCGGGTCGCATTAGCTGGAAACAAGTACGGGACGAGGCCCTTCATCACGGCATTCACGATGGCCCTGCCGGGAGCGCGACGCGCGGCCCGACGGGCGGTCGGCCGGCTCGCCTCCGTCTACACTGTGCGTTTTTTCTGGATCGGGGCGTCTCCATGGATGACGAAAACGATAGCGCGGTGCTCGAGGCGCACGTCGGTACGCGCAGCCCCTGCTGGCGTCTCGGCAGCGACAGCAATGCCCTCGAACTGGCGGCCGTCCGCGGCCTGACCAACGTCGCCGTCGCGCTGACGGGCGAACAGGCCGCGTGCATCCGCGCGCTGACCGGCGTCACGTCGCACCTCGTGCTCGACATCACGCTGTTCGGCGAACCGGTCAGGCTCCATCTCGTCGGCAGGAAGATCGACACGACCGACTGGGCCGGCACGGCTTGCGCCTATTCCGATGCGGAATCCGTCGCGGGCGATCTCTCGCACGGGCTCGCGTTCGCCGAGCAGGTCGTGTCCGAAGTGAATTCGCTCGTGGTGATCCTCGACCGCAACGGGAGGGTGCAGCGCTTCAACCGCCTGTGCGAGGAAGTGACGGGCAAGCGCGAGGTCGACGTGATCGGCCGCAGCGCGTTCGAGCTGTTCATGAGCCCGGAGCAGGGCGAGCAGTCGCGCACCAACATCACGGGCTTTTTCGCGAGCAACCACTCGTTCGCGGTCGAGCGCTACATCAACACGGTCAACGGGCCGCGCCTGTTCCAGTTCCGCAACAAGTTCGTGCAGAGCGGCAGCGGCGTCGAGGAGCAGTTCCTGATCTGCTCGGGCATCGACATTACCGAGGAGCGCAGCGCGCAGCAGCGGCTCATCGAGCTCGCGAACACCGACGTGCTCACCGGGCTGCCGAACCGCCATGCGATCAGCGAGCGCATCCACGCGGCGATTGCCGCGGAGACCGCCGCGTCGCGCGGGCAGGTCGGCATCCTGTTCCTCGACCTCGACAACTTCAAGCGCGTCAACGATCACTACGGGCACATCACCGGCGACCGGCTGCTGCAGGACGTGTCGACGATCATCAGCGGCTGCCTGCCGTCCGGCGCGACGCTCGCGCGGCTCGGCGGCGACGAATTCCTCGTGCTGTTCGAGCATGGCACGCGGCCGCTGCTCGAGGCGACCGCGCAGATCATCCTCGAACGGCTGCGCACGCCGATCCATCTCGGGCTGATGGAGGTCTACACGAGCTGCTCGATCGGCATCGCGATGCATCCGCAGCACGGCGATTCGCTCGAAACGCTGATCCGCAGCGCGGATACCGCGATGTACGTCGCGAAGGAAGAGGGCAAGCATACCTACCGCGTGTTCTCGCTGGAGATGAACCAGAAGGTCGCGAAGTACATGTGGCTCGACACGAACCTGCGCAAGGCGCTCGAAGAGGAGCAGTTCGTGCTGCACTACCAGCCGGTCGTCGATATCGCGACCGGCGACGTGCACGGCGTCGAGGCGCTGATCCGCTGGCAGTCGCCCGACCGCGGGCTCGTCGCGCCGGTCGAGTTCATCCGCTTCGCGGAGGAGTCGGGCCTGATCGCACCGCTCGGGCGCTGGGTGATGCGCACCGCGGCCGCGCAGGCCGCCGCGTGGAAGGCACAGGGGCTCGGCATCCGGATCGCGGTGAACGTGTCCGCGCGGCAGTTGCAGGACATGAACATCGTGCACCAGATGGCGTCGATCCTCGACGCCGCGGGGCTGAAGCCCGGCCTGCTCGACATCGAGCTGACCGAGAGCTGCTTCATCGAGGACGAGGATTCGGCCAACGGGCTGATGCGGCAGTTCCGCCAGCTCGGCGCGGAGATCCATCTCGACGATTTCGGCACCGGCTATTCGTCGCTGTCGCAGCTGTCGCGCCTGCCGCTCGACGCGATCAAGCTCGACCGCAGCTTCATCACGGGCATCGACCGCAATCCGCGTTCGCAGGCGCTGGTGCGCTCGGTCGTGTCGCTCGCGAAGGCGCTGAATTTCGCGGTGATCGCCGAAGGCGTCGAAACGCATGCGGAAGCCGAATTTCTCAAGCAGCTCGACGTCGATCACGCGCAGGGCTATTACTACGCGCGCCCGATGCCGGCCCAGGCGTTCGAGGCGTGGCTCGCGGAGACGAGGAAGCTCAGGCTGATCGCCTGAGCTTCGTTCACGAACGGGCGCCGCCGGCAAGCGGCGGCGCCCGTCGCATTACACCGTGCGCAGCTTCGACACGCGCCGGTTCTGCAGCATCACGAGGCGTTCCATATACGCGAGATCCTTCGGCTCGATCGTGAACGCCGCATGCACCCACGCTTCCGTGATGTCCATCAGCTCGGAGCGCGACAGCTGGAACACCCGCTCGCGCGCGCGCAGCATCGCGCGCACGCCGTTCAGCTTCGGCTTCGTCACGTCGATGAAGGTGCGCGTCGCGAGATACGCGTCGCCCGCGTCGAACGTCTCGTCGATCAGGCCGCGATCCTCGTACCACTCGGATGCGTGCGCTTCACCTGTCGCGATCAGTTGCTCCGCGAGGCCCCGATCGGCCTTGCGCGCGACGAGCGAATAGCCGCCCATGCCCGGGAACAGGTTGAACGCGATCTCGGGGAACCCGAGCTTCACGCCCTTCTGCGCGAGCACGTAGTGATGCGCGAGCGCGGCCTCGAAGCCGCCGCCGAGCGCGCTGCCCTCGACCATCGCGATCGAGATCGACCCGGTGCCGAAGCCCGTGTAGATCTCGTACACGCCGTCGATGCACGAGCGTGCATAGGCCATCAGCAGGTCGCGCTTGCCGCTGCGGATCGCGTCGACGAAAAAGCTCAGGTCGCCGCCGACGTTGAACAACTCGGGGACGAGCGAGCCCGTCACCCAGAAGTCGAACGGCAGGCCCGAGTCGCGTGCGACGCGCGCGAGATGGATGATGTCTGTAACGAGTTGCTGGTTGAAGCACGGCCGCGGCTCCGATCGCAGCATCATCCACATGACGTTACGTCCTTCTTCGTAAAAGGCAGTCAGTTGCGTGAGTTCGCCGGCCTCATAAAACGGGCGGCACGCGGGATGGGATTGGAGTTGCATGGTATGTCCTCGTGAGATGTGGTTTTCGACGACCGTCGTGCCCGGCGCCGAGCGGGAGACGGATGTCCCGCAGGACGCCGTGCGCGAGGCATCGCCATTGTTGCGCGCGCACTAAAGTCGAATTGCGGGGAACAACGCACGACCGGGACGCGGGGCCGAACGCGTCCATGGGGGCCGGGGAAGGCGGCGGCGAGCGGCGCGGGCCGGTGTCGGGCGGCGGCGGGCAGTGCGACGGGCGGTGCAGGCAGGCGCGGGAAGGTAGCCGGGGCGGGGGCGCCGCGTTGCGCGAACGCGCGTAAGCGGCCGACCCGGCGCGTGGTTGGCGGGGTTGCTCGCTTACACGCTGAAAGCGGTGCCGGGCCGCCGTGCGGCCCCTATGGAAGATGCGGACTGGCGCCGCGCCCGTGCGTCGATTAGCTTTAAAGGATCACGCAGCGCGTGGCGCCGGGAGGGGAACATGACCACGTTCCAGAAGGTGTGGCAGTTGCTCGTCGGAAAGCCGCTCGACCCGCTCGATCCGCGCACGCGGCATGCGATCGCCGTGACGCCGCTGCTGGCCTGGGTCGGGCTCGGCGCCGACGGCCTGTCGTCGTCGTGCTACGGCCCGGAAGAAGCGTTTCTCGCGCTGGCGCACCACACGCCGCTCGCGCTGTTCCTCGCGATCGCGACGGCGGCGACCGTGTTCATCATCGCGCTTGGTTACAACCAGGTGATCGAGCTGTTCCCGACAGGGGGCGGCGGCTACCGCGTCGCGACGTCGCTGCTCGGGTCGAAGCCGGGGCTCGTGTCGGGCGCGGCACTGCTGGTCGACTACGTGCTGACCGTCGCGACGTCGCTCGCGAGCGGCGTCGACGCATTCTTCAGCCTGCTGCCGGTGAGCGCACAGGCGTTCAAGCTCGCGACCGAGATCGTGCTGATCCTGCTGATGACGGGGCTCAATTTCCGCGGGATGCGCGAATCGATCATGGTGCTGCTGCCGATCTTCATCGGCTTCGTGGTCCTGCACTTCGGGCTGATCGTGTACGGCGTCGCCGTGCATGGCAGCAACCTCGCGATGATCGTGCCCGATGCCGTGCACGAGGCGCACGGGATGTCGCAGTCGCTCGGCGTATTCGTGATGCTCGCGCTGCTGATGCGCGCGTTCTCGCTCGGCGGCGGCACTTACACGGGCCTCGAGGCCGTGTCGAACAACGTGAACATGCTCGCCGATCCGCGCGTGCCGAACGGCAAGGTGACGATGTGGTACATGTCGACGTCGCTCGCGTTCACGGCCGGCGGCATCATCCTGCTGTACATGCTGTGGCACGCGCGGCCCGTCGAAGGCGAGACGCTCAACGCGGTCGTGTTCGGCAGCGTGATCGACCATCTCGGGCTCGGCTCGGCGTTCGCGCGCCACGCATTGCTTGCCGCCGTGCTCGCGTTCGAGGCCGGGCTGCTGATGGTCGGCGCGCAGACGGGCTTCCTCGACGGCCCGGCCGTGCTGTCGAACATGGCGTCGGATTCGTGGGTGCCGCGCCATTTCCGCGACCTGTCGACGCGCCTCGTGCGGCAGAACGGCATCGTCGTCGTCGGACTGTCGAGCCTGCTGATCCTCTTGTGGACGCACGGCAGCGTCGACGTGCTCGTCGTGCTGTACAGCATCAACGTGTTTCTCACGTTCAGCCTGTCGCTGCTCGGGCTGTGCACGTACTGGTGGCGCCATCGCAGCGAGCCGGGCTGGCTCAAGCACTTCTTCCTGTCGGCGCTCGGGCTGAGCGTGACGGCGACCGTGCTCGTCATCACGCTGGTCGAGAAGTTCACGGCGGGTGGCTGGCTCACGGTGCTCGTGACGAGCGCGGTGATCGCGCTGTGCTTCATGATCAACCGCCACTACGCCTATACGCGCGCGCAGCTCGCCAAGGAGGACGAACTGTTCTCGGGCAAGCCGCCCGAAATCGACGAGGCCACGGCGCCGGGCAAGCCCGATCCGTCGCAGCCGACGGCCGTGCTGCTGGTCGGCAAGCATCGCGGCGCGAGCATGCACGCGCTGCTGTGGGTCAACCGGCTGTTTCCCGGGCACTTCCGCAACGTGATCTTCCTCGCGGTCGGCGAAGTCGACGCAAAGGCGTACGACGGTCACGAACATCTCGAGCGGCTGCGGCACACGATCACCGAATCGCTCGACTACTATGTCGCGCACTGCCGCCGCAACGGCATCGCAGCCGACTACCGGATCGCGTTCGGCACGAATCCCGTCGTCGAATTCATGAACCTCGCGTCGTCGACGCTCGACGCGTATCCGAACGCCGTGTGCTTCGCGAGCAAGCTGATCTTCCGGCGCGTGAATTTCCTCACGGCGTGGCTGCACAACCAGACGCCCGTCGAGCTGCAGGCGCGCCTGCACGTCGAGGGCAAGCAGATGGTGTTGCTGCCGATGAACGTCGGGTAGCGGTGCACGTCGCGCGCCGCGCCGGGTGACGACCAAGGGCAATGACGATGCGGATCACGTGTCGGTTCTCCGCCGCATCCGATATCGCGAGGTGGGGTGTGCAGGCGCGCATCGCGCATGCCGCCGGCCGGTTTCTTGTGCGGTGCAATTGCGCGATTACGGATGACGATGCGTATGCGAGCGTGACGAGCGTCGCGCGGGCCGGTGCAGCAGCCTGTCGCGCGCGCGGTCGCGGCCGCGCCCGGCCGTGAAGAACAGCACCGCGAACACGAGGAGCGCGAGCAGCAAGAGCGTCTGGACGATACCGTTTTCCATGTCGCCTCCGGTATGACGAGGGACGAAGGGCGCCTCGGCTGGCCGTCAGCCGGCGGGCATCAGCGTGCCGGCGAGCATCGTGTCGATGAAACGCTTCGCCAGCGCGATCGAGATCCTGACTGCGTCCGTGTCGTGGCGGAACACGTGATGCGTCGGGCCGAGCAGCTGCGCTTCGTGGCATCCGTGCGCATCGTGCCAGGCCACGACGGCGAGCGGCTCGCACAGCGCGTGGCGTTCGGCCCCTTCGCCCGCCACAGGGCGGCGAGCCGGGCCGCACGAATCCCGCCCTGGCGCTGGGTCGGGCGGAGCGGCCAAGCCATGACGGCTTCCCCGGCAGGCGCCGATCGTTCCGACCCCGCGCGGCGCATGATCGGACGAATGGCCGCCGGGCCGCATTCACGTCAGCATCGGTATCGCTTCGATCAGCGCGATGCCGAGCAACGCGCCGATCGCGGCGCCGATGAGTCGCGGATGCCACCGCAGATGCAGCGCCGTCAGCAGTGCACCGAACAGGATCAGGCCCAGCAGCGCGAACGCGATCACGAGATAACCCATTTCGAAGTCGCTATTGATGATCGCCATGATGTCTCCTTCCCCATGTCGGCGTGTCGTGTTCGGCAGGGCGTCATTCCGTCGACGTCGCACGCATGGATGACCTGACTGAATTATATGTCGCGACGTGATGCAAAAAAGCGCGCTCGCCAGGGGCAGCAGGCACGGGACGACATGCCGGCGATGCTCGCGCGGCGGGCCCGCCGCTGCACGGCTTGACGCTCGCCGGTACGTCACCCACACTGGTTCGCAAGGGGGCAAGCGGCGTGCGGGCCGTCATGTGCGCGTCATGCGGATCGAACCGTCCGCGCCGGCCCCGGCGCCCGGCAACGAACGCGCGGAGAGCTTCGACGTGGTGCTTTTTCCTTCCCGATGGACCGGCTGCCTGCTCGCCTGCACCATCGCGCTTGGCGACGGCGCGGCCATGGCCGATGTGCGTGATACGGGCGGCGACGCGCCTGTCACGCTCGTCAGCGATATCCACGAATTCGTGATCCAGCATGACGGTTCGCTCGACGAGCACGACGATTCGACGCTGCGCGCGAACAACGCGAACGGCATCGACGCGGTCGCGCAGCGCTACGTGTGGTTCGACAAGAATCTCGAGAAGGTGGACCTGCTCGCGGCCGAGACGATCGACCGCGACGGTGTCGCGCATCCGGTCGGTGCGGACGGCATCCGCGACGTACAGGAGCCGCGCTCGGCCGGCGCGCCGACGTTCCAGGACGGGCTGTTGCGCACCGTCGTGTTTCCCGGCGTCGAAGCCGGGTCGAGCACGCGCGTGGCGTTTCGCAAGACACGCACGAAGCCGGTCAACCGCGGCTACTTCGGCTACACCGTCGAGCCGTCGCGCGAGCCGGTCGACAGCCAGCGGCTGATCTTCGACGTGCCGGCCGACATGCCGCTGTACGCGGATGCGCGCGGCTACGTCGCGCTGCCGCCGGTCACCGCGAACGGCCGCACGCGCTACGAGTTCGACTACCGGCACGGCCCGTACGACCGCATCGAGAACGGCGCGGTCGGGTACCCGACCTACGGCGACCGGCTCGTCGTGTCGACGCTGCCCGACTACGCGGCGTTCGCCGCGCGCTACCGCGACGCGGCCGTCGATCCGGGTACGGACGATCCGGCCGTCGCGCAGCTGGCGCGCACGCTCACCGCGGATACCGCCGATCCGCGCGACAAGGCGCGCATCCTGTACGACTGGGTGCAGGCGAACATCCGCTACGTCGGGCTGTTTCTCGGCGAAACGGCCGCCGCGCCGCATCGCGTCACGGACATCCTGCGCAACCGCTACGGCGACTGCAAGGATCATGTCGCGCTGTTCGGCGCGCTGCTCGCGGCGGTCGGCATCCGCAGCGAACCGGTGCTGCTCAATCTCGGGTCCGTCTACACGCTGCCGTCGGTGCCCGGTTACGGCGGCGGTGCGATCAATCACGCGATCACGTGGCTGCCGGATCTCGAACGCTATGCGGATACGACGACGGCCGGCATCGCGTTCGGCTATCTGCCGCCGATCGTGATGGACCGTCCCGCGCTGCTCGTCGACACGGGCGTGCTGTCGCGCACGCCGGCCACGCAGCCGCGCGGCCGCATCGCTCGGGTCGAGATCGACGCGGCCGGGCCGGGCGCCACGCGTTTTCATGCGTACATCGAGGACGACGGCTGGACGGCCGAACTCGAACGCAACCTGTTTCGCCGCGCGACGCCCGACCTCGTCGCGCAACTCGCGAACAACCGCCTGCGGCAAAGCGGCTTGCGCGGCCGCGCGCAACTGTCGACCAGCGACCGGCGCGTGACCGACGGGCCCTTCGACGTGACGATCTCGGGCGCGCTCGACCATTTCGTGTGGCCCGACGGCACGACTGCGTTGCCCGCACTGTCGAGCCTGACGGGCGGCATCGCGACGCAGGTCGAGAGCTGGCTGGCCGAACCCGTGCGCACGCAGCCGTGGGGCTGCATCGGCGGCACGTTCGACGAGACCGGCCAGGTCGCACTGCCGGCCGATGTCGCGGTGACCGACCTGCCGGCCGATACGGCCGTGCACGATCGCTTCGTCGACTTCACGTCGCACTACGTATTCGACGCGGCCGCGCGCGTCGTGCAGGTCACGCGGCGGATGACGGCGGAATTCGGCCGTCAGGTGTGTACGCCGGACGAATTCACGGCACTGCGCGCGTCGCTCGAACGGATCGAACGCGACACGCAGGCGCAGATCGTCGTGCGGGCGAAAGGGCGTTGAACGGGCAGCGGAAGTGAGCGCGTCGTTGCCATGTGTCGACGCGCAGGAGGGACATCATGACGGAACGGGACTACGAGATCGCCGATCTCTCGAAGGATTTGCTGGGCCGGATCGTGCAGGGCACCGCTGCGAGCGGCGCCGTCGTGGATGCGGAGCAGTGCGCGGCGCTCGCCGTGCAGTGCGCGACGGCGCTGATCGACAGGCTGGAAGCGCGCAACGGCTGAGTGCGGCAATCCACGCGTGGTGGCGACTTGAGCGACGCTTGGCGGCCTCGGCCAGCGTCACGTTTTACGCTTCGCCGCGCACCTCGCCGTCCGCGCGCACGGCACCCGGCGGCTTGCCCACCACGCGCTTGAACGCACGGCTGAACGCGGCGAGCGAGCCGTAGCCGAGCCGGTACGCGACGGCCTCGATCGTCTCGTGGTCGCGCGTGATCCATTGCGCAGCGAGTCGCATCCGCAGCTCGGTCAGGTAGCGCACGGGCGTCATCCCGGTGGCCGCGAGAAAGCGTTCGGCGAACACCGAGCGCGACACGCCCGCTTCGGTCGCGAGTTCCGCGACGCTCCAGTTGCGGCCCGGATCGCGATGCAGCGCGACGATCGCGCGGCCGAGCTTCGGCTCGCGCAGCGCCTGCACCCAGCCCGTCGCGTCGCCGCATCCGCATTCGACCCAGCCGCGCACGATGAACGCCGCGACCACATCCGCGAGCCGCGCGAGGATGCCCGCGAAGCCCGCGCGCGCCGAGCAGGATTCGCGCTCCATCGCATCGAGCATCGGGCGGATTTCCGGGTAGCGCGCGAGCAGCGTGCCGACGTGCATGAACTCGGGCATCGTGCCGACGAGCGGCTGCATGCCGCCGAGATCGAGCTCCATGCACGCGCTGAAGATCAGCGCATCGCCGGCGCCCGGCTCGGTCGTTGCACAGGTCGCCGGCGACGCGCCGGCCGATGCCACCGACGCGACCGTATCGCAGATCTTCGCGACCTCGAAGCCATTGATTTCGCGGCACGGTGCATCGGGGTCGGACACCAGCGCGTGCATGCCGCCGTGCGGCAGCAGGATCGCGTCGCCGGCTTCGAGCCGCATCGTCTCGCCGGTCGCGTCGCGCAGCAGCACGGGCCCGCGCCCGACGAAATGGAACTGCGCGCGGCCCGGCGCGTCGCCGAAATTCAGCCCGAACGGCCGCGCGACCTGGATGCGGCGGTACTGGACGCCGCTCAGTCGCATCCCCAGCAGCAGCTCGCTGACGAGGTCGTGTACGTCGGACACGGGGGAAGGCAGGGGCTCGGACATATCGAGATTCGGACGATCGATCAACAAGAACGGATTGTATGTCATAGACCGTCCTGTCGTCGTTCCTTACGATACGCCGTCATCAGTATTTTCCCTATACGACACGGAACGACGCATGAATCCCGGAATTTCCTCGGCCGCCTCGACGGCGGCCCCCCGCGAACCGGCCTGGGGTGCGGTATTCGCGATGACGCTCGGCGTCTTCGGGCTCGTCACGGCCGAATTCCTGCCTGCCAGCCTGCTGACGCCGATGGCCGACAGCCTCGGCGTGACCGAAGGCGTGGCCGGGCAGGCCGTCACGGCCACCGCGACGGTCGCCCTGGTCACGAGCCTGCTGATCTCGGCGCTGACGCGCACGATCGACCGGCGGCGCGTATTGCTCGTGTTCTCGGTGCTGCTCGTCGCATCGAATCTGGCGGTCGCGTTCGCGCCCAACCTGACGATGCTGCTGATCGGCCGCGTCGTGCTCGGCATTGCGCTCGGCGGCTTCTGGACGATGGCGACGGCCACCGCGATGCGGCTCGTGCCGACGGCGATGGTGCCGCGTGCGCTGTCGATCATCTTCAGCGGCGTGGCGGTCGCGACGATCGCGTCCGCGCCGATGGGCAGCTATTTCGGTCACCTGATCGGCTGGCGCAACGTGTTCCTGATCGCGGCCGTGCTCGGCGGCATCGCGTTCGTGTCGCAGGTCATCACGCTGCCGTCGATGCCGCCGAGCGGCACGACGCGGCTGCGCACGCTGGTCGACGTGCTGCGCCGGCCGACCGTCGGCCTCGGGATGTTCGCGACGATCCTTGTGTTCACCGGGCATTTCGCGTTCTTCACGTATCTGCGGCCGTTCCTCGAACAGGTCGCGGGCGTCGGCGTGAACGGGCTGTCGGCGATCCTGCTCGGCTACGGCATCGCGAACTTCGTCGGTACGTCGCTCGCCGGCCGCGTGCTCGAACACCGGTTGCGGCCGATGCTGATCGGGATGCCCGCGCTGATGGTCGTGCTCGGTGTCGCGCTCGTCGCGCTCGGCCGCGCGCCGATGATGGACGCGGTGCTCGTCGCGTTGTGGGGGATGGCGTTCGGTGGCGTGCCCGTGGCCTGGTCGACGTGGGTCACGCGTACCGTGCCCGATGAAGCCGAGAGCGCGGGCGGGCTGATCGTCGCGGCGATCCAGCTCGCGATCGCGACGGGCGCGGCGGCCGGCGGCGTCGTGTTCGACGCGAACGGCGCGGCGGGCGTGTTCGTCGCCGCGGCCGTCGTGCTGGCCGTCGCGGTTGCAACGATCGTGACCGGCGTGCCGAAGCGCGTCGGCGTGGTGTCCACGCTGGCGGAATGACCGGCACCGGCGGGCCGCCCGGCCCGCCGCTCAGCGCACCGGTGCGTGCGCGTCGAGCAGTTGCCGGTGGCGCGCTTCGGTCGTGTCGTCGGCGGGGAACATGCACTCCATGCGCAGCTCCTGTGCAGCGGCGCTTTGCGGCGTACCGACCGTCGTGACCAGCGAGAAGTAACGCAGCACGATACCTTCGTGGATAAAGCCGATCGGGATGACCGGCAGCGACGGTGCGGCGGCCGGCGCCGGCGGCGTTTTCCAGTCGCGCGGCGCATCGGGCGACGCGAGCAGGTCGTCGAGCAAATGCCGGGTGTCGTCGTCGATCACGCGGCCGACCGATTCGCGATGCACGCGCTGCAGCAGGCTGCGCGACACCGTATCCCAGTCGGCCACGAACGGCCGCATGCCGTGCGGATCGAACATCAGGCGCAGCAGGTTGCGCGGGCCGTCGCGCGCAGCCATGTCGATGAAGCAGCCGAAAAAGCGCGGTGCCGCGTCGTTGGTCATCAGCACGTTCCAGTGGCGATCCATCACGATCGCCGGAAACGGATCGTGCTGGCGCACGACCCGTTCGAGCGCGCGGATCACGCCCTGCATCTCCTGCGCATTCCACGGCGCTTCCGAATACACGGGCGCATAGCCGGCCGCGAGCAGCAGCGCGTTGCGATCGCGCAGCGGCACGTCCAGCGTCTGCGCGAGCGTCAGCAGCGTGTCGCGGCCCGGCACGCTGCGCCCGCTTTCGATGAAGCTGATCTGGCGCTGCGAGATACCCGCGTCGAGCGACAGGTCGAGCTGGCTCATGCCGCGCACGTCGCGCCAGTCGCGCAGCAACTGGCCCAGTTCGTGCGGCGGCGCGTGCCGATCGCGGCGGCTGGCGTTCATCGTGCCTCCGTGGGCGTTCCGTGAGCGACGCGATCGACTATATCGGACTCACGCGGCATTCGCATGCCACGCGAATGCGTCGAACGGCGCTTCGAGCGTGGGCCGCGTCACGTTGCCGACGTAGTTCGTGATCGTCGATGCGGCGACCACCGCGATCACTTCCAGCAACTGTTCGGCGCTGAAGCCGGCGTCGAGGAACGACTGCCGGTCGGCATCGGCCAGGCGGCCGCGGGTGTCGATCAGCTTGCGTGCGGTGGCCGACAGCGCGGCCAGTTTCGCGTCGCCGGGCAGGCTGCCGCGCCGGATCGCGTCGACGTCGGCGTGGGTCACACCCTGTTTCAGCGCAAGCGCGGTATGGAAGGCGACCGGCCATTCGCTCGCGTTCGTGACCGCGTTGGTGAGCAGGAGCGTCTGGATCTGCGGCTCGGTGAGGCTGCTGGCGTGCACGCGCTCGAACAGGCCGATGAAGCCGTTGATCAGGATCGGCGACGCCGCCATGGCTGCGGCGATGTTCGGGACCATGCCGAAGGTTTGCCGGAGCTGCTGGAGGACGGGCTTCGATTCGGCCGGTGCCGAGTCGATGGTGTGAAGCGGATAGGCGGACATGATGTCTCCCGGGCGATGAGCGCCGCCGGAATGGCGGCGCGACACCCGAAGCGTAGGAGCGGCCGCGCCGTGCGCCAATTACATGGGATGTAATCGTTCGATGCGCGCGCGGCCGTCCGCTCCGCGAAGCTGTCAGCCGCCTTGCCTGACCATCTCCGCCAGCGTCTTCATCGCCTGCAGGTACGGATACGGCCCGTGGCTGATGCGGGCCACGCCGTATTCCGCGAATTCGGCGAGCGTCGGCGTGGCCGTGACGCGCATCACGTTCACCGGCAGCGGCGACGCGGCCGTCAGCGCACGAATGAGCGCCGGCGAGCGCAGCCCCGGCACAAAGAGGCCATCGGCACCGGCCGCAGCGTACGCGCGTGCGCGGGCCAGCGTCGCGTCGAGCAGGCGCTCGTCGTGCGTGTCGGCCGGCGCCTTGAAGAACACGTCGGTGCGCGCGTTGATGAAGTAGCCGGCGCCTGCGCGATCGGCAGCCTGCCGTGCTGCCCCGAGACGGGCCGCCGCTGCGTCGACGTCGCGCAATTCGCCCGTCGCCGGGAAGCTGTCTTCGAGGTTGCAGCCGATCGCGCCGGCCTCGATGCTCAGCGCGATCGTTTCGGCGACATCTTCCGGGCGCTCGCCGTACCCGCTTTCGAGATCGACGGTGACGGGCAGGTTCGTCGCTCGCGCGATCCGCTCGAGCACTTCCATCATCAGCGCGCGCGGCATCTGCTCGCCGTCGACGAAACCGTTGGCCGCCGCGACCGACCAGCTGCCGGTTGCCAGCGCGACGGCGCCCGCGTCGGCCGCCGTGCGCGCGCTGCCGGCGTCCCACACGTTGAACAGCGCCAGCGGCTGCCCCGCGCGGTGAAGCGACCGGAAATACGCGCCTTTCTCGTTGTTGCCCATGCTCGTCCCTCCTTGTGAATACCGGATCGGTTGTCGTGCCGAGCGATATTGCCACCGAATCGGGCGCCGCGAGGGATTCGTCCGATGACAACTGACAAGGAATGGCAGGAGCCGAGCGGCCTGCCGCGCAGGCTCAGTCGCGCGCGGCCGGATCGACCGACAGTGCGCGCAACTGGCCGCGCAACTGATCGACTTCACCCGGTGCGAACGGGCGCTCGATCTCGGCGTGTGTCTGCTGCCACAGCGGAAACGCTTCGGCGAGCAGGTCGTGGCCGGCCCGCGTCAGTTCGAGCAGGCGGCTGCGCCGGTCGTCCGGATCCTGCGCGATCGTGACGAGGCCGCGCCGCTCGAGCGGCTTGAGCGCGGCGGTGAGCGTGGTGCGGTCCATCGCAAGCAGCGACGCGACCGATTTCATCGGCGCCGGCTGGGGCCGGTTCAGCGACATCAGCAGCGAAAACTGGCCGTTGGTGAGATCCAGCGGGCGCAGCACGTCGTCGAAGATCCGCGCAAGATTGCGCGCCGCGCGCTGCATGTGCAGGCACAGGCAGCAATCGCGCACCATCAGCGTCGTTTCGAAAGGGAGCTTTTCTTTTCGTGCCATGTTGCAATTGTGTTGATATCAACCTATCTTGTCAAGGTCGAGGCGCGGCAGCCCGTCGCGTCCGTCACCGGAGGAGACAGCATGAGTGCTCAACAGCCGTTGTATCTCGCGGTATTTCTCGGGACCAAGGATAGCCCGGCCATGAAGGCGTGGCTGGCGCTGCCGGAGGATGAGCGGCGCACGCGCGAACGCGACGGCATTGCTGCGTGGCATGCATGGGTCGACCGGCATCGCGATGCGATCGTCGAGATGGGCGGGCCGCTCGGCAAGACCAAGACCATCGATGCGGCGGGCGTCACCGACACGGCGAACGCGATGAGCGGCTTCACCGTCGTGCGGGCGGCCTCGCACGACGCGGCGGCCGCGCTGTTCGAAGGCCATCCGCATTTCACGTTGTTCCCGGGCGTGGCGATCGACGTGATGCCGGTGCTGGCGATTCCCGGCGCGTGAACGACGAGCGCGGCGGGGCGTCGTGTATCGGCGACGCGCCGTGGCCGGCAAGTGGACGTTTTCCCGACATTCCGGATGGAGACTGGCGATGAAGCTTTACGGATTTGCCGGCACCCGCTCGCAACGTGCGCTGTGGGGGCTGAAGGAGCTGGATGCCGATTTCGAGTTCATCTCGGTGAACCTGCTTCAGGGCGAGCACAAGCGGCCCGAATTCCTGCACCTCAATCCGGCCGGCAAGGTGCCCGTGCTGGTGGACGGCGACCTCGTGATTCCCGAGTCGGCCGCAATCGTGCTGTATCTCGCGGACAAGTACCCGGAGAAGGCGCTGCTGCCGGTCGATCCGGCGCTGCGCGCGCAGGCCTACCGGTGGGTCATGTTCGCGGTGACGGAGCTCGAGCAGCCGCTGTGGCGGATCACGCGGCACTCGTTCATCTATCCGCCGGAGAAGCGCTCGCCGGCCGATATCGAACTGGCGCGCGAGGATTTCAAGACGATGGCCGCGATCCTCGACAAGCATCTCGAAGGGCGCGAGTTCATCGTCGGCGACACGCTGACGGTGGCCGATTGCGTGACGGCTTACCTGATCGACTGGGCGGGCGAGTGCAACCTGATCGAATCGTTCCCGCAATTGCGTGCGTACCTCGATCGGCTGTATGCGCGGCCGAAGGCGCCGCAGCGGATTGCGGACGCGCGCAAGGCGGCGTGAATCGGCGGTTGGTCATGCGCCGCATCGGCGTGACCGACCGCTACGTTTGCACAGTCGGGGAACGGCGGCCAGCCGCGTTTCATGGCGGTGAAGCGTGCGTCGCGAACGCGGCGCACGCAGGCGCTCACTCAACGTCGTCAGGCCCGCCGAGCGCGCGACACAGCATCGACAGGTCGCTGAGCGTGAGGTGCGGCGTCGTGGCCTGCTGCCGAACACGTTCCGCTTCCGCCGGATGCGTATCGCGAACCACCCACGCCGCCTGAAGCCCCGCGTTCAATGCGCCGACGATATCGAGGTGATAATCGTCGCCGACATGCAGCAATTCCGCCGGCTGCACGTCGAGTGCTTCCGCCGCGGCATGAAATATCCCGGGCTCGGGCTTCGCGACCCCGAACGCCTGCGCGCTGAGCGTCGCACGAAAGAATTCGCCGCCGCCGGTCAGCCGGAGATCCGCGTTGCCGTTGGTCACCGCGATCAGCGGAAACCGCGCGCTCAACCACGCGAGCGCCGGCAACGCATCTTCATAGAATTCGACCCGGTTGCGCGCGGCAAAGAAGGCCGCGTATGCACGCTCGGTGAGCGCGACATCTTCGTTCGCGCGTTCCAGCGCAAGCCGGATCGATCCGATTCTCATCGCGCGGAAGTCACCCGCGAGTTCGGGGCACAATCGTTCGTATTCCTCACGCAAATCGCTCAGCGCCTGCTGCGTAGGCAGCACACTCGCGGTACCGGGTGCGTGTTCGATCAGCCACGCGCGAAGCGCCGCTTCGGCCCGTACGACGGACGGCCCGAACGGCCACAGGGTGTCGTCCAGGTCGAACGAGAGGGCGGAAACTTGGGTGAGACGCATGGCGATTGACGGGGAGTTTCGTTTACCACGGCCACGGAATGGAGATCCCGGTGCCGTTTTCGAGGGCCTGCCGATACAGGAAGCGTGCGACGGTCA
This sequence comes from Burkholderia puraquae, assembly GCF_002099195.1. GTDB lineage: Bacteria > Pseudomonadota > Gammaproteobacteria > Burkholderiales > Burkholderiaceae > Burkholderia > Burkholderia puraquae. The sequence goes on from NZ_NBYX01000011.1 coordinate 158,860, forward strand.
GGTCCTGAAGCGCGAGCCCGGTCATGTCGAAGACGGTGATCTCGTGCGCCGCACGGCCGACCGACGCGGTTCCGGCGAGGATGTCACCGATTTCGGTGCGTGGCAAATCCGGCGCCCACTGACACTCGCCAATGCTGCGCGCCTGATCGTGATCGTCCACGAAAATCCGCGCGTGCTCCAGCAAGCCGGCCGGAAGCTCACGCTTGCCTGCGGTGTCGGCGCCCACGCAGGTCAGGTGAGTGCCCGGCCGAACCGCATCCGCATCGAACAGCGCGCCGCGGCCCGGCGTTGCCGTGATGACCACGTCGCTATCGGCCACCGCGTCGTTCCGGTCGCGAGCCACGCCGATCGTGCATCGTTCCCGGAAGGCCGATTCGAATACCGGGTCAGGCTCGCCGCTCACGTTCACGTACTGCACCGTGCACCGTTGCGGCAGCAGCCCGAGCGCGTAGTCGAGCTGGACGCGCGCCTGCACGCCCGTGCCGAACACGCAGATTCGCGTGCTGTCGCGACGCGCGAGCAGTTGCAGCCCGAGGCCGCCGGCAGCACCGGTCCGCGCGGTGGTGATCGCATTGCCGTCCATGATGCACAGCGGGCGGCCCGTCGCCGGATCGATCAGCGCGACGGTGGCCTGATGCGGCTCGCCGCCGAGCCCCCGGTTGCCGGGCCAGAACCCGGCCGCCTTGAAACCGAGCAGATCCTGGCACCCGACGTCGCCCGACTTGATGCCGAACACGCCGCCGGTGTGCAGCTTCTCGCGCACCACCGGGAACACGCGTCCGGCCCTTTGACTGTGCAGCACGAAGGCTTCGCGTACCGCCGCCGTCACTTGCGCGGCCTGGAGGGCGGGCTCGACGGCATCGCGGTCGAGAAGCAGGAGTCGGGCGTCTGTCGGCATATTCAGGCAAGCGCTTTCGGCGCAAGGCAAATCGGGGTTGTTTAAATTTTGTCCAGATTTGGATAAATAGTCAATTCGTCGAGGGGGCGACGCGGATGCGCGCTCGGGTTCACCACCCGTAGAAGCGCGGCCACGTCTGCGCGCTGCCGTCTTCGCCGATGGCGTGATACTCGGGATGTTGCGCACCGGTGGCGCACGCGTGATTCGGCAGGATGCGCAGGCGGGTGCCGATCGGAAAGCGTTGCGCGATGCCGGAGTCGGGCGAGCCGGTGCACGACACGATCCCGTGCTCCTGGTTGGCGGCGCTCATCACGTAGTCGCCGAGCACGTCGCCGTGTTCGGTGCAGACCTGCCCGTAGCCGAAATCGCGCGCCTGGCGCTGCGTGCCGCGGTCGCGGCTCATCGCCATCCAGCCTGCGTCGACGATCGCCCAGCCTTTCTCTTCCTGGTGTCCGATGACGGTGGTCAGCACCGACAACGCGATGTCGGACAGGTCGCACACGCCGATGTTGTGCATCACGAGGTCGAACATCGCGTACACGCCGGCGCGCACCTCGGTAACGCCGTCGAGGTTTTCGGCCGCCAGCGCGGTGGGCGTCGACCCGATGCTCACGACCGGGCAGGGCAGTCCGGCGGCCCGGAGGTGCGCCGCCGCCCGCACGGTGCGGCTGCGTTCCTGCTCGGCGATTGCCGCCAGCGCTTCGGGCGTGCTGTATTCGTAGCTGGAGCCCGCGTGCGCCAGCACCCCGCCGAGCACCATCCCGCCATCGACCAGTGCGCGGCCCACGTCGATCAGCAGGCCGGCGTCGGGCAGAATTCCCGAGCGGTGCCCGTCGACGTCGACCTCGATCCACACTTCGAAGCGCTCGCCGTGCGTGCGCCCGAATTCGGCGATCGCGTGCGCGGCCGGCAGGCTGTCGGCGACCAGCTTCAGGTCGCAGCCCTGCCGGCGCAGCGCGAGCGCCTGGCCCAGCTTCGCGGGCACCATGCCGACCGCGTAGACGATGTCGCGGATACCGTGCGCGAAGAACTGCTCGGCTTCCTTGAGCGTCGACACGGTGATGCCCTGCGCGCCTGCCGCGATCTGGGCATCGACGACGTGCGTGCACTTGGTGGTCTTGACGTGCGGCCGGAACCTGACGCCGAGCGCGTCCAGATGCGCCTGAATGCGGCCGATGTTGTGATGCATGCGGCCGACGTCGATCACGGCAGCCGGGGTGTTGAGAGTTTGAAGGTCCACGATGCGTTGCCTCGGAGGGTTGCCGATGCGAACACTGTAGAGGCGTCGACGGGCTTCGTGTTTAACGCATGGCTAATCCAGCATTAAACGTCATTTAATCGACGGGATCGCGCGGGTCGTGGCGCGGCTCATGTCTTGCCGCGCCACGGCGGCGGGCTCAGAAACCGCGTCGCGGCTTCGAGGAACACCCGTTGCCGTGCGGAACGGCCGGTGCGCGACGGCAGCAGCGCCGTCACCGGCGCGGGCGGCAGGTGCCAGCCGGGCAGCAACCGGACGAGCTTGCCGTTTGCCAGCAGCGGCGCGACGTCCCACTCCGAGCGTTCGACGATCCCGAGCCCGGCCAGCGCCCATTCCGTGATGACGGTGCCGTCGTTGGACGACAGCGCACCGGTGACGCGGATTACAGTAGACCGTCGCGGTTCGCCCTTGACGTCGCTGCCTGGCGAGAAGCGCCAACGCGGGATGTCCTCGTCGTTCTCGCGCAGGCACAGGCAGTCGTAGCGGGCCAGGTCGGACGGATGGTTCAGTTCCTTGATGCGACGTGCATAGGCCGGGCTCGCGCACAGGAAGCGTTCATTGGGCGCGAGCGGGTACCCGATCCACGACGACGATTTGAGGCTGCCGACATGAACGACCACGTCGGCGCCCGACGCGCTGGTCAACGGGCTCTCCGACAGGTGGAGCGAGATTTCCAGCTTCGGATGTGCGCGTTGCACGTCGCGCACGATTCGCGCGATATACTTGCGGCCGAAGCCGAGCGGGGCGACGACGCGCAGCGTGCCCTGCACGTCGCCGTGGTCGCCCGCAATGCTGACCGGCAACGCCTCCACGCGCTCGAGAATCTCGACGGCTTCCTGGTACAGCCGTTGCCCTTCGTCGGTCAACGCGATCCCTTTCGGCTGCCGCACGGCGAGCCGTGCGTTCAAGCGTGCTTCCATCCGCTGCAGGCGGATCGTGACCGCAGGCGGCGTGAGATCGAGCAATCGCGCGGCAGAAGCCAGCGAGCGCGACGTGCCGATCGCGCGTACGAGTCGAAGGTCGTCGAGGTCGAGCATTTCATGTCTCTTAATGCCGGATGTGCCGAGCATTAAACCTCACATCGGGACGCGAATCCATCGATGCGACTGCGGATCGCGCCGGCGGCGCATCGAATCGCATCGCATCGCCGCTTCGAATTACGCGGCCCGCGACACCACGCACCGTCACCGGTCGAGCCCGAAAATCAGCGACCGGTGCGCGGCGACCCCGGCCATCACGCCGGACGCCGACGCGAACGTCGCGTTGGTCATCGGTGTCGACGCATCGCCGGCCACGAATACGCCGGCGATGCTCGTCTGCTTCCCCGCATCGACACGCACGACCGGGCCGAGCGGCCCGTCGTCGAATGCACAGCCGAGCTGCTGCACGAGATCGCTCGCCATGGCCGTGCGCGCGCCGACGAACAGCGCATCGATCGGCACGACCTGCCCGTCGGCGAGCCGCAATGCTTCGATACGCGGCGCTTCGCCGAGGATTTCCACGACCGGCGACCGCTCGATGCGGACGCCGCGTGCATCGAGCAACGCGGCTTCTTCTTCATTCGCTTCGACCACGCCCTGCGTGAACCACGTGGTCGGGCCCCAGTCCGGAATCAGGATCGCCTGATGTACCGACAGCGGGTGCGTGGCGAGCACGCCGAGCCGCTGGCCGCTCACCTCGTACCCATGGCAGTACGGGCAATGCAGCACGCTGACGCCCCAGCGCTCGGCGAGCCCCGGCAGCGGGGGCAGTTCGTCACGGATGCCGGTCGCGAGGATCAACCGGTCGGCGCTCGCGCGGCTGCCGTCGGTGAGCGTCACGTGGAAGCGGCCGTCCGCATCGCGTTCGGCCGTGCGTACGTCGCCTGCGATCCGCCGCGCGGTCGGATACGCGGCGAGCTGCGCGGCGGCTTCGTCGACGATCTGCGCGGGCGGCTTGCCGTCCTGCCCGAAAAAGCCGTGCGCGTGCGCGGCAAAGCGGTTGCGCGGCCGGCCGGCGTCGATCACGAGCACGCGGCGGCGCGCCCGCGCGAGCTGCATCGCCGCCGACAGCCCCGCAAAGCTGCCGCCGATCACGATCACTTCATGATGGTCATGCATGCACCCACTCCTTTCCTGAACCTGCGTGAATGACGGACGTGCGTCGATGGTGGCCAACTCATGAAACACGAGAAGTTGCATGATAGGGCGATGGTATCATTCATGCAACTTCACAAGTTTCGAGAGAGGGGAGTTCTGCCCGTGAGAACCGACAGCCGCTTGTCGCGCATGCTGCATGCGCTGATCCACATGGATCAGGCCGACGGCCCGATGACGTCCGAAGCGATCGCGACGATGCTGTGCACGAACCCGGTCGTCGTGCGGCGCCTGCTCGGCGGCCTGCGCGAGCGCGGCTACGTGCAGTCGGAGAAGGGGCATGGCGGCGGCTGGGCGCTGAGCGTCGCGCTCGACGACATCACGCTGCTCGACGTCTATCGCGCGGTGGGCGAGCCGCCGCTGTTCTCCGATCTCGTCACCGACGACGAGGCCGAATGCCTGGTCGAGCAGGCCGTCAATGCGCAGCTGTCGGCCACGCTGAAGGAGGCCGAGACGACGCTGCTCGCACGCTTCGGCGAAGTCACGCTCGGCATGCTGTCGCGCGATTTCGAAGCGAAGGCGGCCCGGCGGCGCAAGCCGCGCTGACGCGCCGCAGCATCGAGGCCGGAAGCGGCCTGCACGCGATCCGGCACGGCCGAAACCGTCGCGCCGAGATGTTCTGTCCCCCAACTTCTGCCCGGTTCGCCCGCCACAGGGCAAAATACGGGTTTTCCGCACCCGCGAGGGCGCGACCGAATCACGCGCCGGGCGGCGGCAGTGCGCAATCCGCACGCCGCCGCCGGGCGCCCAGGCAAGATCGCTCGCCGTGTCGCGAGCCCACAGGAGTCCAGACCCCATGCCCGAATCCAACCTGTCCTTCTTCGGCCGGCTGTCGCTGGCCGTCGGCACGTTCTTCTCCGTGCTCGGCAACCGCGAGTTCGCGGCCGGCGTGCTGCGCGTGCGCGACGGCGCCCCGGCGCCGGTCGCGCCGGCACCCGCCGCTGCCCCGGCTCCGGCCCCGGCACCCGCCGCCGCGCCCGTGAAGGCGCCGGCGCCCGAGCTGCGCGAAGCGAGCCCGCAGGCCGCGCTGCAACTGCTCGGCCTGCTGCAGCGCGATGCGCGCTTCATCGACTTCGTCGAGGAAGACATCGCCGGTTACGCGGACGCCGACATCGGCGCGGCCGCGCGCCTCGTGCACGACGGCTGCCGTGCCGCGCTGCGCGAACACTTCACGATCGTGCCGGTGCGCGACGAAGCCGAAGGCAGCCGCGTGACGCTGCCGGCCGGTTTCGACGCGACGGCCGTGCGCGTGACGGGCAACGTGGTCGGCTCGGCGCCGTTCACGGGCACGGTCAGCCATCGCGGCTGGCGGGTGGCCGACGTGCGCCTGCCGAAGCTGACGGGCAGCCACGACGCCTCGGTCGTCGCACCGGCGGAGGTGGAACTGTGAGCGATCCGCGCTATTCGATCGGTATCGATCTCGGTACGACCCACTGCGCGCTGTCGTATGTCGACAGCAATGCAAGCGACGGCGAAACGATCGCGCAGCAAGTGCTGCCGATCGCGCAGCTCACCGCGCCCGGCGCGCTGGAGTCGCGCGACCTGCTGCCGTCGTTCCTCTACCTGCCGCATGAAAGCGAACTCACGCAGGGCGACCTGACGCTGCCGTGGACGGCCTCGCGCGGCTTCGCGGTCGGCGAAATGGCGCGCACGCGCGGCGCCGGCACGCCGATCCGCCTCGTGTCGAGCGCGAAGAGCTGGCTGTGCCACCCGGGCGTCGACCGCCGCGCGGCGATCCTGCCGAGCGATGCGCCGCCGGAAGTGTCGCGCGTGTCGCCGCTGGAAAGCTCGATCCGCTACCTGACGCACCTGCGCGAAGCGTGGGACCACGCGCATCCCGACGCGCCGTTCGCCGACCAGGACGTGACGGTCACGATCCCCGCATCGTTCGACCCGGCCGCGCGCGAACTGACGGCCGAGGCCGCACGCGCTGCCGGCTACTCGCGGATGACGCTGCTCGAGGAGCCGCAGGCCGCGCTGTACAGCTGGATCCAGAAGAGCCAGGGCGGCTGGCGCAAGCAGGTGCAGGTCGGCGACCTGATCCTGTGCGTCGACGTCGGCGGCGGCACGACCGACCTGTCGCTGATCGCGGTGGTCGAGCGCGACGGCAATCTCGAGCTGCATCGCGTGGCGGTCGGCGAGCACATCCTGCTCGGCGGCGACAACATGGACCTCGCGCTCGCGCACGTCGTTGCGCGCAAGCTCGCGCAACAGGGCACGCAGGCCGATCCGTGGCAACTGCGCGCGCTCACGTACGCATGCCGCGCCGCGAAGGAAACGCTGCTGTCCGACCCGACGACCGACGCGGTGCCGCTCGTCGTGCCGAGCCGCGGCTCGAAGCTGATCGGCGGGTCGATCCGTACGGAACTCACGCGGGCGGAGCTCACGCAGACGATCCTCGAAGGCTTCTTCCCGCAAGTCGACGCAGCCGCGCGCCCGGTGAGCCGCGCGCGGGTCGGCCTGACGCAGCTCGGCCTGCCGTATGCGCAGGACGCGGGCATCACGCGCCATCTCGCGGCGTTCCTCGGCCGCCAGGTCGCGGCGCTCGATTCGCTCGAAGGCGTGCAGCGCACGCTGCCGCAGGGCGCGACGTTCCTGCATCCGACGGCCGTGCTGTTCAACGGCGGCGTGTTCAAGTCGACGCTGCTCACGCAGCGCGTGCTCGATACGCTCAACAGCTGGCTCGCCGCCGAAGGCGCGCCGCCCGCCCGCCTGCTCGAAGGCGCGGATCTCGATCTCGCGGTCGCGCGCGGCGCGGCGTACTACGGCTACGTGAAGCGCGGCCGTGGCGTGCGCATTCGCGGCGGCACGGCGCGTGCGTACTACGTCGCGATCGAATCGGCGATGCCCGCGGTGCCGGGGCTCGAACCGCCGGTGCAGGCGCTGTGCGTCGCGCCGTTCGGGATGGAGGAAGGCTCGGACGCAGCGCTGCCGCCGCAGGAGTTCGGCCTCGTCGTCGGCGAACCGGTGCAGTTCCGCTTCTTCGGGTCGTCGGTGCGCCGCCAGGACGAGGTCGGCACGCTGCTCGACTACTGGTCGGCGGAAGAACTGCAGGAGCTCGAGGAAATCCAGGCGACGCTGCCTGCCGAAGGGCGCACGGTCGGCGAGGTCGTGCCCGTGAAGCTGCATGCACGCGTGACTGAAGCCGGCACGCTCGAACTCGAGGCGATCCCGAGCGGCACGAACGAGCGCTGGAAGGTCGAGTTCGACGTGCGCGGCGCCGCCTGAGCGCGATGAAGCGCTATACGGTCGGGATCGACCTCGGCACCAGCAATACGGTCGTCGCCTACGTCGAGGCCGGTTCCGACACGATTCGCGTGTTCGACGTCGAGCAGCTGGTCGGCCCCGGCGCGGTGGCTGCGCAGCCGCTGCTGCCGTCGGTGCGCTATCACCCGGCGGCGGGCGAGCTGCCGCCGGACACGCTGCGGCTGCCGTGGGCGGCCAATGCGAACGCGAACGCGGCCGGTGCGACGCCGGCCGTGATCGGCCGCTACGCGCGCACGCTCGGCGCGCAGGTGCCGGGCCGGCTCGTCACGAGCGCGAAGAGCTGGCTGTCGCACGCGTCGGTCGACCGGCTCGCGGCGATCCTGCCGTGGGGCGCGGCCGACGGCGTCGACAAGGTGTCGCCGGTCGACGCGAGCGCGAGCTATCTCGCGCACGTGCGCGACGCGTGGGACGCCCGTTTTCCCGATGCGCCGCTCGCGAAGCAGGACGTGATCCTGACGGTGCCGGCGTCGTTCGACGACGGTGCGCGCGCACTGACGGTCGAGGCCGCACGGCGCGCAAAACTGCCCGCGCTGCGGCTGCTGGAAGAGCCGCAGGCCGCGTTCTACGACTGGCTGTACGGCCAGCGTGCCACGCTGCGCGACACGTTTGCCGCCGCGCGGCGCGTGCTGATCTGCGACGTCGGCGGCGGCACGACCGACCTCACGCTCGTCGATGTCGCGCCGGGCGACGACGGCGAGCCGACCTTCACGCGTGTCGGCGTCGGCAATCACCTGATGCTCGGCGGCGACAACATGGACCTCGCGCTCGCGCGCCTGGTCGAGTCGAGGCTGACCGAGCCCGGCACGCGGCTGTCCGCCGCGAGCCTGTCGCAGCTCGTCGAGCGCTGCCGCGCCGCGAAGGAGCGGCTGCTCGGCGACGATGCACCCGAATCCGTCAACGTCACGCTGCTCGGCGCGGGCAGCAAGCTCGTCGGCGGCGCGCGTTCGGCCGAGCTGACGCGGCAGGAAGTCGAGCAGATCGTCGTCGAAGGTTTCTTTCCGCAGGTCGAAGCCGGCGAGTTGCCGCGCCGCGCACGCGCCGCGATCGTCGAATTCGGGCTGCCCTATGCGAGCGACGCGGCCGTCACGCGGCACGTCGCCGCGTTCCTGAACCGTCATGCCGAAGGCCCGTTGCCCGACACGCTGCTGCTCAACGGCGGCGTGTTCCGCGCGGGCGCGCTCGCCGGCCGTCTCGCGCAGACGCTCGGCGCGTGGCGCGGCGCGCCGCTCGACGTGCTGCACAACGCGCATCCGGACGTGGCCGTCGCACGCGGCGCGGTGGCCTACGGGCTCGCGCGTGCCGGGCATGCACCGCGTATCGGCGGCGGGTCCGCGCGCAGCTATTTCCTCGTGCTCGACGATGGCGCGGCCGATTCGGCCGCGCGTGGCGTCTGCCTGCTGCCGCGCGGGGCGGAAGAGGGCCGCGAGATCCGGCTCGACGATCGCACGTTCGCGTTGCAGCTCGGGCAGCCGGTGCGTTTCCACCTCGTATCGACGGTGGCCGAGACCAGGTATCAACCCGGCGATCTCGTCGATCTCGACGGCGGCGACTTCGTGCGGCTGCCGCCGATCGCGACGGTCGTCGACGCGAAGGCGGGCAGCGACGCCCGCGAAACGCCGGTGAAGCTCACCGCGTCGCTGACCGAGGTCGGCACGCTTGAAATGCACTGCATTGCGACCGACGACGCGGCGCGCCGCTGGCGGCTCGAATTCCAGTTGCGCGGCGATGCGCCGGTTCAAGGCGACGATGCGGGGCCCGCGCGGCATCCGCGTCTCGATCAGGCGATCGAGCTGATCGAGCGCTCGTTCGGCAGCAAGGCCGCGGGCGTCACGCCGAAGGACACGCGCCGGCTGCGCGCGCAGCTCGAACAGGTGCTCGGTGCGCGTGAAGAGTGGGACGTCGCGCTCGCGCGCGAACTGTTCGATGCGCTGCTCGCACGCGCACGGCGGCGCCGGCGCTCGGCCGATCACGAGCGTGCATGGCTGAACCTCGCCGGTTATTGCCTGCGCCCGGGCTTCGGCCATCCGCTCGACGCATGGCGTATCGAGCAGCTGTGGCCGCTGTTCGACGACGGGATCCAATACGTGACCGACGCTCAGGTGTGGTCCGAGTGGTGGACGTTGTGGCGGCGCGTGGCCGGCGGCCTCGACGACGACGCGCAGACGCAGGTGCGCGACGCGATCGCGTTCCTCGAACCGTCCGACGACAAGCGGCGCAAGCTGCCGTTCGATCCGGGCAAGGTCGGTCCGGCCGACATGACGCGGCTGTCCGCGTCGCTCGAACGGTTGCCCGTCGAGCGCAAGGTCGAGCTGGCCGAGCGGCTGATCGCGCCATTGCAGAAGCCGGCCGAGCGTGCGCTGTGTGCATGGGCGCTCGGGCGCATCGGCGCGCGCCGGCCGTTCTACGGCAGCGCACACAGTGTCGTGCCGGCGGAAGTCGCCAAGGGCTGGCTCGATGCGCTGTTTGCACTCGACTGGAAACAGGTCGAGCCAGCCGCGTTCGCGGCTGCGCAAATTGCGCGGATGACCGGAGACCGTTCGCGCGACCTGCCGGACGACACGCGTGAGGCCGTGATCAAGCGCCTGTCGGCGGCGAATGCGTCGGCGGCCTGGATCGAGATGGTGCGCGAGGCGATTGCGTTCGACGAAGCCGACACGGTGCGCGTGTTCGGCGAAACGCTCCCGGCGGGGTTGAAACTGCTGGCGGAGTGAGTGGTGCGGTGTGCTCCAGGGTCATTCGGATACCAGAGCATTTCGCAGCGTTACCGATGCGGGCTGACGCTCGACGATTCAACGTCCTTCGAATACGCGAACGGCTGCCGTTGCATTGCATCGGCAGCCGTTTATGCGTTGTGAGCCTGCCGGTCACATCTGCGGCATCGTCTCGCGTGGCGATGCGGCCGATACCACGGCTGTCACGCTCGGCGCGGCCACCCGCCGCGCAAGATGAATCCCCGCCAGCATGCAGCGCACCGATCCGCCGGCCAGTTCGATCGTCGGCACGTCGAGCGGGAGCAGGCGCGCGGAACGCGCGATCGTCGCGCGCTGCACCGGCGTGAGGCAGTCGTACGCGCGCCGCGACAACGCAAGCACACGCCCCGCCGTGCCCGACAATTCCAGCGCATTGCCTACGAAATTCGCGATCTGCGATGCATCGAGCGCGATCACCGTGCGCCCCGTTTCGGCCAGCCGTTGCGCGATCTCGTCACGACGGCGGCTGTCGGCAATGAGTTCGAGGCCGACCATCGCAAACTCGGTCGCGACGCTCATCATCACGTTCGTGTGATAGATCGGCCGCCCGTCGGCGTCGGCCGTATCGAAGCAGATCGGCTCGAAATTGAAGTTCGTGCAGAATCGTTCGAGCGCGACCGGATCGGCGCGGCGCGAGCGCGCGGTGTATGCGATCCGCGCGACGTGGTCGAGCACCATCGCACCGGTGCCCTCCAGGAACACGTCGTCGTATTCGAGCCCCGAGTAGTCGATCACGTCCTGTACGCGATATTCGGCCTTCAGCATCTCGATCACGTCGGCGCGCCGCTCGCGGCGGCGGTTCGGGCTATACATCGGATACAGCGCGACGTGGCCGCCCGGGTGTGTCGAGAACCAGTTGTTCGGGAATACGGAGTCGGGCGTGTCGCGCTCGCCGTGGTCGTCGAACACGTGCACGCGCACGCCTGCGTCGGCGAGCGTCTGCGCGGCGGCCGTGACTTCGTCGCGTGCGGCGGCCGACACCGACGACATGTCGTTTGCCACGCCGCCGGACGTGCGCTGGAAGGCGTTGTCGGCGGCGGTCTGCGGGTTCGGCAGGAAGCGGTGCGGCCGGATCATCACGACGGCGGCCGGCGCCTGGATCGATACGAGATTCATGGAAGGCGGGAGCGAAAGGCAACGGGCCGGGCGGTGCACGGGCCGCCCGGGCGTGACGATCAGCGCGCGAACGCGGCGACGGCGTCGGTCACGTACGCCGCGTGGCCGTGCGCGATCGCTGCCGGGTCGTCGATCAGCGCGAACAGGTTCTTCGGATCGACGGCTGGCGGAATCAGCGCGATCTCGACGCCCGCGTTGTGCTGCTGCGCGAGCGCATACAGGTAGCGCAGCGCCGAGTAATCCTCGAGCGCGAAGCCGACCGAGTCGAACACCGTCACTTCGTCCGCGCGTTCGCGGCCGGCCGTCTCGCCTTGCAGCACGCGCCACAGCTCGGTGACGGGGAAGTCGGCCGGCATCTGCTGGATCTCGCCCTCGATACGCGATTGCGGCTCGAATTCGACGAACACGCGGCCCGCATGCAGCACGCCCGCCTCGAGTTCGGTCTTGCCTGGGCAATCGCCGCCCACGGCGTTCAGGTGCATGCCGGGCGCGATCATGTCGGCCGTGACGATCGTCGCGTACGCCTTGTCGGCGGTGACGGTCGTCACGATGTCGGCGCCGCGCACGGCGTCGGCGGTCGATGCGGCGCGCACGACGCGCAGCGCCGGGTACGCGGCGAGGTTTTGCACCAGCTTGTCGGTCGCGCGCGGATCGACATCGAACACGCGGATTTCGTCGATGCCGAGCAGCGTGTGGAATGCGATCGCCTGGAATTCGCTTTGCGCGCCGTTGCCGATCAGCGCCATCGTGCGCGAGTCGGGGCGCGCGAGCGCTTGCGCGGCGAGCACCGACGTGGCGGCCGTGCGCAGCGCGGTGGTCAGCGTGAGCTCGGCGAGCAGCAGCGGGTAGCCGGTATCGACTTCGGCGAGCGCGCCGAACGCCATCACCGTGTGCATCCCGCGCGCGGCGTTGACGGGGTGGCCGTTCACGTACTTGAACGCGAATAGCGACGCGTTCGCGACGGGCATCAGTTCGATCACGCCGTCGCGGGAGTGGCACGCGATGCGCGGCGACTTGTCGAAATCGGCCCATTGCAGGTAATCGGCGCGCAGCGTGTCGACGAGCTCGCGGAGGAACGTCGTGACGCCGGTCTTGGCGATCAGTCGGGCGGTGGCGGGAACGTCGAGGAAGCGGGTCATAAGTGTGTCTCCTGTCGACCCGAGTTAGCGCTTTAGCGCTTACTCGGGTCCCATGCCTTGCGCGGTCGACCCGAGTTAGCGCCTTAGCGCTTACTCGGGCCCCATGCTTTGCACTGTTCTCTCGGTGCCGGTATGGATGTCCCCGGCGTCCTGGTCGACCGGGCGGTGCTTCGACGCGCGTCCGAGCTTTCTGAAAAGCGGCGGCGCGGCTTGTTCGGCCGGTCGATAGAGGCATTATTTCCGCGAGTCGAGCCAACAAAAAGACAGCAAAAGTGGCAGATTTATCGATAGACTTGTCAAATTGCCAGCCAGATCCGGCAATTTGCCCAGTTTGTGCAGGTCGGAATGCGCAGCCTCCGGCTCGCTGGCGGCCGGTTCACGTTCAACAGGAAGCTCAGCACATGATCACGCTCGACGACGTCGACCGGCAGCTCATCGCACTGTTGCGCGACAACGCGCGGCTGCCCGTCGTCGCGCTGGCGAAGGAATTGCGCGTCGCGCGCGCGACCGTGCAGAACCGGCTGACGCGGCTGGAGAAGAACGGCGTGATCGTCGGCTATACGGTGCGGCTCAAGCCGGCGGCGGAACGGCACCGGATCCGCGCGCTGATGTCGATTGCCGTTCAAGGCAATCGCGGCGCCGAAGTCGTGAAGGTGCTGCGCGGGCATCCGAACGTCGCGTCGATCCACAGCACCAACGGGCGCTGGGATCTCGTCGCCGAGCTGCATGCCGATTCGCTCGAGCACTTCGATCGCGTGCTCGGCGCGATCCGGTTGATCGACGGGATCGCGAATACGGAGACGAGTATTTTGTTGTCGACGCACAAGGCGTGACGCGGGCGGCGGCGCCCGCGTCACGCCTGCGTTCAGGTTTGCCCGGGCATCAGGCGCTGGCCGCCGGCTCCGGAAACACCGGTTCGCCGAGCGTCAGCATCAACCGGTTCGCCCATGCGAAGATCGCGATTGCGTGCGACAGGTCGAGAATTTCTTCATGCGTAAGCCCTTCGGCTTCGAGCGCGGCGATATCGCTCGCGTCGACCGTATCGGGCCGTTCCGTCAACGCGATCGCATAGCGGACGATCGCGCGTTCGCGCGGTGTCGTACCGGCCGTCGCCGGATCGTCGAACACCTGCTCGATCGTGTCGGTGCGTTTCGCCAGCTGCGCGAAGCGCTGCGCGTGCACGGACGCGCAATACACGCAGCCGTTCACGCGCGACACGGCCGTGCTCGCGAGTTCACGTTCCGCGCGCGACAGCCCGCCAGGGCCGTACATGATCGCGTTGAATACGCCCGAGCGTTGCCGCAGGATCTCGGGAAGATGGACGAGCAGCAGGTAATAGTCGGACGTCTTCGCGTGCGGGTGGCTGGCTTCGAGCACGGCAAGCTGGTCGGGCGTCGCGGCATCGAGCGAAACGGTGTCGAGCCAGGCACGCCAGCCGAGCGTGTCGGACGTGAAGCCGTGGGGTGTCGTCGTCATGCGGCCTCCCTGGTCTTGCGTGCCTGAAGCGCCCGGGCGGCAATGGCGACGCGCAACTGATACGCGACGAACGCCACGAGCTGCGACAGCGCAACGATCGCGGGTGTCGTGAGGCCAGCCGACTTCAGCGCGTCGAGATCGGAAGCGCGTGCATCGACGGGGGAGCGCGTCAGCACGCGTGCATGCGCGAGGATCGCACCGATGCGTCGAGGCAGCGCGTCGAATGCATCGGCGTCTGCGTGCGCGATATCGTCGAGCGCGCCGCCTGCGTCGACCAGTCGATTGCGATAGGTGTCGGCCAATTCCCGTGCATTCGATTTTTGTGCGACATACCGAGCCGCGTGCAATCGTTCGGTTAGCGAAAGATCGGGCAGTGCGGGATCGAACAGCGCAGCTTCGCTCAGCCGCGTATGAAGCAGCACCTTGTCGCGTGCGCGGCGCAGCGCGGCGACCGCATCGCCTTCGCGCAGGCCGGCCACCGCATCGATCGTGTCCGGCGCATCGGCCGGCGTGATGGGTTCAATCATGGTTTCGGATTCCCTTCGTCGTCAATGTGATCGATGCACGCGCGCTCACGCGTCGGCATCGCGCCATTCGTCGCCTTGCAATTCGGCGTTCGCATACGCGACGAGCGCGTCGTAGTGGCGATCGCGGTCCGCGTCGAACAGCCGGCTCGCGATACCGCGCGCCAGCCGCTTCGCGCCCGCACTGATCGCCGGGATGTCGCCGGACAGCTTGCCGTGGCTCAGGCTCGCCGCATGGTTGAAGCAGTGGATCCGCGTGATGGCCGCACACGCGCCGGGCTCACGCTCCCGGAATGCGAACGCGGGGCCGAGATCGGGCGACTCGGCGAGTTCGTCGAGCCACATGCCCGGCTCCGGGCGATAGCGGTCCTTCCAGCGCCGAACCTGCGAGCCGAACGATGCGAATTCCGCGCGGGTCGTCCAGTCCGAATGAAAGCCGGTCGCGAAGATCAGGAAGTCGACCGTGTAGCGCCCGCGCGGCGTCGTCACGTCGAGGCCATCCGCGTGGCCGGCGAGCGTCTCGATCGGGCTGCCCGCATGAAAATGCGCATGTTCATGACGCGATACGCGCAGCACGCTGTCGCGCGGCGGCGGCGTCTGCGACGTCAACGCGTAGTGCATGAAGCGCCACTTCGTCGCGTCGTCGAGATCGGCATAGCCATGCACGAGCCCCGGGCTGCCGATGCCGGTCAGCTTGTTGATGCGCGGAATGTCCGCGCGGCGGAAGAACAGGTCGACACGCGCGGCGCCGGCCTCGAGCGCGGTACCCGCGTTGTCGAACGCGGACGCGCCCGCACCGACCACGCCGATGCGCTTGCCCGCGAGCGCCGCGAAATCGATCGGCTCGGACGAATGAGCCCAGCGCGTGCGCGGCGCGCGTTGCGCGACGGGTGGTACGT
The DNA here is from genome assembly GCF_002099195.1 of Burkholderia puraquae. Lineage (GTDB taxonomy): Bacteria > Pseudomonadota > Gammaproteobacteria > Burkholderiales > Burkholderiaceae > Burkholderia > Burkholderia puraquae. The sequence continues at coordinate 174,322 of NZ_NBYX01000011.1, forward strand.
ACGGGCCGCCGAGCCCGTCGCGGCCGGTGGCGAGGACGACGTGTCGCGCGAGCAGCGTCTGCGCTTCGCCGTTGCCGCGCACGTCGAGCGCGAGTAGCCCGTCGTCGCGCGGGCGCAGCGCGACGAGCGTCGTGTCGTTGCGCACCTGCAGGTCCAGCACGCGCCGGTACCAGCGCAGGTAGTCCATCCATTGCGTGCGCGGAATCTTGTAGAGCGCGTCCCACGCATCGCGGCCGTATTGCGCTTCGAACCATGCGCGGAACGTCAGCGCGGGCAGGCCGAGCGCGGGGCCCGCGAGCTGTTTCGGCGAGCGCAGCGTCTCCATCCGCGCGAACGTGACCCACGGGCCTTCGTAACCGGCCGGCGCGCGATCGATCACGCACTGGTTGTCGACGCCGAGCAGGCGCAGTTCGGCGGACGCCGCGAGCCCGGCCATGCCGCCGCCGACGATCGCGACGTCGAGCACGCGCGTGCCGTCGGCCTCGCGCGGCGGCACCCACGACGGTGCAGGCAGGTCGAGCCAGCGCAGGTCCTGCGCGAGCCGTGCTTCGAGTGCGTCGAGCGGGGACGTCATGCGGCCTCCGGGCGCGTGCGGCGCGCACGTGTCGTGCGGGCTGCACCACGCGGCGCGCGGTCGCTGCGCAGCCGGTCGCCGCGCAGCAGCGCGTCGTGCGCGGCGGCGTCGTGAAAGATCACGTCGTCGAGCAGTGCGCGCGTCGTGCGGTGCAGCGCGTCGAGCAGCGCATCGACGGCTGCCGTGCGCGGCTTGCCGGCCGGCGTCGCGACTCCGAACGCAAACGGGATGTCGACGTCGAGCGGGCGCGCGACGACGCCGTCCACCGGCAGCGCGACGCCCGTCGCCGGATCGACGATGCCGATCCCGATGCCCGCGCGCGCGGCCATCACCGCATTCAACGACGCATTGGTTTCGATGAATACACGTGCGTCGACGCGCGCGGCGGCAAACGCCGCATCGATCCGCTGGCGCAGCCGGTGCCGGTTCGCGACCGTCACGATGCGGCGGTGCGCGAGATCGCGCAGCGCGATGCGCGGCTGCGCCGCGAGCGGGTCGCCGGCGGGCAGCACGGCGACGCACGGCGTCTGCGCGATCCAGTGCACGTCGAGCCCTGCGTGTGCCATCGGCAGCGTGACGACGCCGAGGTCGGCCGTGCCGGCCAGCACTTCGTGCACGACGTGCTCGGCCGATTCGCTGCGCAACTGGTAGTGCGGTGCCTGTGCGCCGTCGGGCAGCGCGGCGAGCGCGGCCGGCACGAGCGTGGCGGCGAGCGAAGGCGTCGCTGCGATCCGCACGGGTTCGGCGGTTTCATCGCCGAGCGCCCGTGCGCGTGCCTCGATCGCACGCAGGCCGACCAGCGAGCGTTCGACCTCCTCGTACAGCAGGAAGGCGCGCCGCGTCGGCGTGACGCGCGGGCCGTTCCGGTCGAACAGCGCGTAGCCGAGATCGGCTTCGAGCTCCTGGATCTGCCGCGTGACGGCCGGCTGCGAGCGGCCGAGCAGTTCGCCCGCGCCGGTCACGCTGCCGGCCGACATGACCGCGGAAAAGGCTTCGAGTTGATGCAGCTCCATGACACCTTCCGATGATGCGATTTGCGCATTGTAGGAGGTCGACCATGCACGATTCATATAATGATTTTTGCTATCGACAGCGCAAAAACTGCGTAGCGCACGATCGGCGCGGCGGCTGATCGTGCGCGCATGCACATCGGTTGCGAGCGTCGCCGTGACGGAAACGCCAATCGAATCAACGCGATGCGACGCGTGCCGATGCTTCGTGCATGGCGGTGCGAACGGATGGCCCTTCGCAAGCGTGATCCGCTTCGCGCCGCGCACGATAACGATATGCGCAAAACTTCGTTGGATCGTCCTGAACCGGATGGTTACATGCCCTCACTCTTTTCGACTGACTGAAGCTGGGGGACGCATGAACGTTTCGGGGAACGACGCACGCGGCGCATGGCGGCGCGTGCTGGGCACGGTGGCGGCGCTCGCGGCCGCATGGGGCTTGTCGACGGGCGGTGCGCTTGCGGCAGGTGTGTCGGGCGAGCCGGTGGTGATCGGCGTGAGCGGGCCGCTCACGGGCCAGGACGCGCAGTACGGCGAACAATGGAAGCGCGGCTTCGATCTCGCGCTCGACGAGATCAACGGCAGCGGCGGCATTCACGGCCGGCCGCTCGCCATTGACTTCCAGGACAGCCGCAGCGACCCGCGCCAGGCAGTCGCGATCGCACAGAAGTTCGTCGCCGATCCGCGCATCGCGATCGAGCTGGGCGATTTCTCCAGCGCGACGTCGATGGCCGCGTCGCCGATCTACCAGCGCGGGCAGCTGATCCAGTTCGGCTTCACGAACTCGCATCCGGACTTCACGAAGGGCGGTGACTATCTGTGGAGCACTGCGCTGAGCCAGGCCGAGGAGCAGCCGCTGCTCGCACGCTACGCGGTGAAGGAACTCGGCTTCAAGCGGATCGCGGTGCTGTACCTGAACACCGACTGGGGCCGCACCAGCAAGGACATCTTCGCGAAGGCGGTGGCCGGGCTCGGTGCGCAGGTCGTCGCGGCCGAAGGCTACCAGCCGGCGGAGAAGGATTTCCGCTCGACGCTCGTGCGGGTCGGCGCATCGAAGCCCGACTCGATCGTGCTGATCTCGTACTACGCGGACGGCGCGCAGATCGTGCGGCAGGCGCGTACGTCGGGCGTCACGCTGCCGATCGCGGCGGTCGGCTCCGTATATTCGCCGAAATTCCTCGAGCTGGGCGGCGCGGCCGTCGACGGCGTCTATACGGAATCGAACTTCTTCCCGGCCGAGCCGCGCCCCGAGGTGCAGGCGTTCGTGCAGCGCTATCGCGCGAAATTCCACGCCGATCCCGATTCGTTCGTCGCGCGAGCGTACGACGCACTGATCCTGTCGGCCGAGGTGCTGCGCCGCTACGGCACGACGCGCCAGGCCGCTCACGACGGCTTCGCGAAAATCAGCGACGTGCCGAGCGTGATCTTCGGCAAGGTGCGCTTCGATCCGCAGACACGCCGCGTCGCGGGAGCACGCACCGTGTATCTGGTCGTGAAGCAGGGGCAGTGGGCGCTGTGGGATGGCGCGAAACCGCAGCTCGCCGCACGCTGAATCCGAATGAACCGCATGCACGTGACGGACGCATCGTGATGGCTTCCTGGCTCGACTACACGCTCAATGGCCTCATCGTCGGCAACATCTACGCGCTGCTCGCGGTCGGGCTCGCGCTGATCTTCGGCGTATCGCACCTGATCAACTTCGCGCACGGCTCGGTCTACATGGTCGGCGCGTTCATCGGCTGGCTGTGCCTGACGCGCTTCGGGCTGCCGCTGCCGGTCGCGCTCGCGGCAGTCGTCGTCGGCTGCGGTGCGCTCGGCGTCGCGATCGAGCGGATCGGGCTGCGGCCGCTGCGCCACGCGGCTCGCATCGCGCCGCTGCTCGCGACGATCGGCATCAGCTTCATCCTCGACCAGCTCGCACAGCTCGCGTTCGGCGCGGACCCGCGCGCGGTACCGACGCCGCTGCCCGACTGGCACCTGCGGATCGCCGGCGCGACGCTCGGCGCGCTCGACCTGCTGATCGCGGGCATCGGCATCGCGGCCGCTGCGCTGCTGTATGGCTTCCTGCGCTTTACGCGGCTCGGCTGGGCCGTGCGCGCGACCGCGCAGGATCGCGACGCGGCGCTGCAGATGGGCGTCGACGTCGACCGCGTGAACCAGACTGTGTTCGCGATCGCGTGCGCGCTCGGCGGCGTGAGCGGGCTGCTGGTCGGCATGTACTACAACAGCATCGATCCGGCGATGGGCTTCCAGGCGACGCTGAAGGGCGTGGTTGCGCTGCTGATCGGCGGGCTCGGCAACGTGCCGGGCGCGATCGCGGGCAGCCTGCTGCTCGGCCTCGTCGAAAGCTACGGCGTCGCGCTGTTCGGCACCAGCTATCGCGACCTGTTCGCGTTCGGGCTGCTGATCGTGTTCCTCGTATGGCGGCCGAACGGGCTGTTCAGCGCGAACCGCGCGCTGCCGCCCGAGCCGATGACGGGTACCTTCCTCGCGGCCGCGAAGGCCGTGCGCGTGCCGCGTCCGGCACTCGTCTTGCTGATCGCGCTGGCGGCCGTGCTGCCGTGGCTCGGCGCGTCGCCGTACGTGCTGCAGACGCTCACCAACGCGTGGCTGTACGGGCTGCTCGCGCTGAGCCTCACGCTCGTCGCGGGCACGGTCGGCCAGATCTCGCTCGGCCACGCGGCGCTGCTCGTGATCGGCGCGTATGCGTCGGCGCTGCTGTCGTCGGATCTCGGCTGGCCGCCGGCCGTGACGATCCCGTGCGCGGGCGTCATCACCGCCGTGCTCGGCACGCTGCTCGTCTATCCGGCGTTCCGGCTGCGCGGGCATTACGTGTCGATCGCGACGCTCGGCATCGGCGAAGTGGTGAGCCTCGTGATCCTGAACTGGGACGGCCTCACGCGCGGCCCGCTCGGCATCACCGGCATTGCGCCGCTGCCGTGGGCGACGACCGCGCGCGCCGCGTACTGGTTCACGTTCGCGGTACTCGTCGTGTTCGCGCTCGTGCAGGTGCGGTTGCTGCGCTCGCATCTCGGCCGCACGCTGCGCGCGGTGCGCGAGGACGACGTTGCCGCGCGCGCACACGGCATCGCGCCGAACCGCTACAAGGCGATCGCGTTCGCGGTCGGGGGCGTCGCGGCCGGCGTGAGCGGCGGAATCGCCGCGCACCTGTACAGCTACATCAATCACCAGACCTTCGATTCGCAGGTGTCGATCCTCGCGCTCACGATGGTGATCCTCGGCGGGCTCGGCAACGTGCTCGGCGGCATCGCCGGCGCGATCGCGTTGATCGGCCTGCCCGAGCTGTTCCGCTGGGCGGCCGACTACCGGATGCTGATCTACGGCCTCGTGCTGCTGCTGCTCGTCCGGTTCCGGCCGCAGGGCCTGCTCGGCACGGTGTGAGGAGACAGGCGATGACCACGACCCGACCCCTGCTCGACGTGCAGGGCCTGACGCGCCGCTTCGACGGCGTGACCGCGCTCGACGGCGCGAGCCTGACACTTGCCGACGGCGAACTGCTGAGCGTGATCGGGCCGAACGGCGCGGGCAAGTCGACGCTGTTCAACCTGATCGCGGGCGCCGACCGGCCCGATACCGGCCGCGTGACGTTCGACGGCCGCGACATCACGGGCACGGCGCCCGAACGGCTTGCGGCGCTCGGCATCGCGCGCACGTTCCAGCACGGCCGCGTGTTCGGCAACCTGAGCGTGCTCGACAACGTGCTGATCGGCGCGCATGCGCGGCTGCGCGCGGCGCGGCCGGGCTGGCCCGCGCTCGGCGCGGCGGCGGAGGTGTGGCGCGCGCTCGTGCGGCCGGCGTCGGTGCGGCGCGAGGAAGCCGCGCTGCGCGAAGAGGCGCGCGCGATCGTTGCCGGGTTCGGCGAACGGCTCGCGCCGCGCATCGATCATCCGGCACACAGCCTGTCATATGCGAACCGGCGGCGCGTGGAGATCGGCCGCGCGCTCGCGCTGCATCCGCGCCTGCTGCTGCTCGACGAACCGACGGCCGGGATGAACGAGACGGAAACGGCCGAGATGCTGCAACTGATCCAGTCGCTGAAGGCGCGCGGCCTGACGATCCTGCTGATCGAGCACAAGCTCGAACTCGTGATGCGCGTGTCCGATCGCGTGATGGTGCTCGACAACGGCGTGAAGATCGCCGAAGGCGCACCGCGCGACGTGCGGCACGATCCGCGCGTGATCGAGGCCTATCTCGGCCGCCGCCATGCGGGTGGCGCGCCGGCCAACCGCACAGCACCGGCGGCTGCATGACCGCACTTTCTTCCGGGCCCGACACGACCATGACCGATGCGCTGCTGAAACTCGAACATCTCGACACGTTCTACGGGCCGGTGCAGGTGCATTTCGACGTGAACTTCGAAGTCGGCCGCGGGCAGATCGTCAGCCTGCTCGGCGGCAATGCGAGCGGCAAGTCGACGACGATGAAGCTGATTCTCGGGCTGATGCGGCCGCGTCGCGGCGTCGTGCGCTTCGACGGCGACGACGTGACGGCGCTCGCGACGCCGCAGCGCGTGCGGCGCGGGATCGCGGCCGTGCCCGAGGCGCGGCGGCTGTTCGGCGACATGAGCGTGCGCGAGAACCTGCTGATGGGGGCGTACACGCGTGGCGACCGCACGGCGGTGGCGGAAGACTACGAGCGCGTGCTCGACCTGTTTCCGCGTGTGCGCGAACGGCTGACACAGCGCGCGGGCACGCTGTCGGGCGGCGAGCAGCAGATGCTTGCGATGGCGCGCGCGCTGATGGCGCGACCGAAGCTGATCTGCATGGATGAGCCGACGATGGGGCTGTCGCCGCTCTACGTCGACAAGGTGCTCGAACTGATCGACGCGATCAACCGGCAGGGCGTGACCGTGTTCATGGTCGAGCAGAACGCGAGCCTCGCGCTGGAGATCGCGCATTACGGGTACGTGCTGCAGACGGGGCGCGTCGTGCTCGAAGGGCCTGCGAAGGCACTGCTCGACGATGAGCGTGTGCGCGATGCGTATCTCGGCGGGGAGGCGGTGGCGGCGTAGCTGGCACAGGGGCACCGGGGACACAGGGGGCATAGTAGGCGTGGCTGATGGCGGCACCCGAGTGCGGGCATCGCGAAAAAGTGCGATGTACACCGAATTGTCGGGTAGATTAGCGCTCAGTCACCGTCACTGCCATCGGGAGCGCCGCGCCATGTTGACCTACGCCATTCAGAAAGCCGGCTACGAATTCGATCGACTCGATCCGCAAGGTGCGACGGACTATGCGTCGTTCGTGCGTGCATTCGACGCATTCCCGTGGGCGGCGCAGCATGCCGAACGGGACGACACGCAGGAAGGCCCGCTGCCGGCCCTCGTGCTGCAGCACGCTGGCGACCAGCGGGAATTATGGGTGACCGCGCTGAGCGACGCGCACGCGGACGGTTTCCAGCTGAATGCCGTATCGATGCGGATGAAGAAGGGGCTTTTCGGGATCGGCAAGGGAAAGCTGGAGCAGCATGTCGACACGATCGACGTCGGCTCGCGCGCGGACGTCAACACGTTGTGCCGGCTGTTTTGCGATCGTCAGTACGACGAGCTGGACCTGCTGGTGGCGCGGCATGTGGAGCGCAACCGCTTCGACGGCGGCAGCGGCGAGTGATTGCCTGCCGCGCATGAGCCCGAGCGGGTTCGCCGGTTTATGCCTTTTCTGCTTCAGCCCCCGCCGCGCGCGGAAACGTCAGCACTACCGCAAACCCGCCCGCCTCCGGAAACGCAAACCCGATGCGTCCGCCGTGCGCCTTCATCACTTCCTGCACGATCGCGAGCCCGAGGCCCGACCCGGTGCGCCGCTCGCTGCCGTCCGGTGCGATCCGAACGAACGGCTGCAGCGCCGCGTCCCAGTGTTCGCGCGGAATGCCGCGGCCGTTGTCGGTGACGGTCAGCGTCACGCTATCGCCGGCGTTGCCCTGCGTTGCGACCGACACGACGATGTCGTCCGCATGACCGTGCAGCAGCGCATTGTGCAGCACGTTCGACAGCGCTTCCTGCAGGCTGATCGCATCGCCGTCGATCCAGGCGAGCGGCGCGTCGCTCGCGAACGCGACGGCCACGTCGCGCTCGCCCGCGAGCGGAATCGTGCGGCCGAGCACCTCCTTCGCGAGTGCGACGAGTTCGACGGGTTGCAGCGGCACGGCCTCGGTACGATGGATCACCATCGCATGATTGAGGAGCTGCCCGGTGAGCCGCCCGACGTCCGAGCTGGTCGCGCGCAGCGCGTCGAGCCTTGCCGCGTGACGCGCGGGATCGGCTTCGCCGTCGAGCAGCTCGATCTGAGCGTCGAGCCGCGCGAGCGGCGTGCGCATCTGGTGCGCGGCATCGGCGATGAAGCGCTGCATCGCGTTGATCCGCTCGGCGAGGCGGTGCATCAGCCCGTTGATCGACCCGATGATCGCGTCGATCTCGCTCGGGGTGTCGACGGCCACCGGCCGCAGGTCGGCCGGATCGCGCGCGGCGATGATCGTGCCGATCTGCGCGAGCGGCCGCAGGCCGCGCCGGATCGCGAGGCCGCTCGCGCCGATCGCGAGCACGCTCATCAGCAGGATCAGCGTCCATACCTTGAAACTCATGTCGTTCGTGAGCTGCTGGCGCGCATGGGTGGTTTGCGCCACCGTCACGAGCGCCCAGCCCGGCGTGCTCTCCTCGGGCATGTAGCGTGCGATGGTCGCGGTGCGGATCCGGTGCCCCTGGTAGATGCCGTTCGCGAACGCCGGGCCCTGTTTCGCGGCGGCGAGCGTCGCGGGGCTCGCGAGATCGTTGTAGCCGGCCACGACGACGCCGCGCGAATCGACGACCTTGTAGTAGACGAGGTCGTAGCGTGACAGCGTCGACAGCGCGGCCACCGGCGGATTCAGCGCGAGCACGCCGCCTTGCACATAGAGGTTTTCCGCGACCTGGATCGACGCGCCGGCAAGCAACTGGTCGTACGCGCGGTCGGCCGCGACGCCCGCGTAGTAGCGCGCGATCGCCGCGAGTGCAAGCGCGCCGGTTGCGACGACGAGCGCGATGAAGAGCAGCGTGCGCCCGAACAGCGTCTTCGGGAACCAGTCAGTGCGCGGCAATCTGATACCCCATCCCGCGTGCGGTGCGGATTTCGACCGAGCTGCCCTGCAGCTTCTTGCGAACGCGTGTCACGTACTGCTCGACCGCGTTCGCGGTCGGTTCGTTGCCGAAGCTGAACAGCTGGTTCAGCAGTTCGTCCTTCGAGAAGATCCGCTGCGGGCGGCTCGCGAGGATTTCGAGCAGCGCGAATTCCTGGCGCGACAGCGACAGCGGCTGGCCGTCGAGTTCCGCGAGGCGGCTGCTGCGGTCGATCACGAGGCCGCCGAGCGTCAGCACGTCGTTCGCGTGGCCGCTATTGCGGCGCAGGAGCGCCTGCACGCGCGCATCGAGCTCGCGGTAGTCGAACGGCTTCACCAGGTAGTCGTCGGCGCCGAGGCCGAGGCCGCTCACGCGGTCGTCGATCGCCGAGCGCGCGGTGACGAGCAGCACGGGCGTCGTGCTGCCCGACGCGCGCAGGTGGCGCAATACCGTGAAGCCGTCCATGCCGGGCAGGTTCGCGTCGAGCACGACGAGGTCGAAGCGCTCCACGCGCAGCAGCCCGTTCGCGGTCGCGCCGTCGGTTTCGAGATCGACGGCGTGGCCGAGCCGCGCCAGGCGGTTGCGGATCGCCGCGCCGATTTCGGCATCGTCCTCCACGACGAGAATGCGCATGGTGCCGTTTCGCAGGTGGGTGGGTTAGGGGTTTTCCCGGGGCCGGGATGTCAGCATTTTCTCAGACTCGGTCGATAACCTGTGTCGAGCCGGATGTAGCGAAGACGGCCATTAATACCAGAACCACAGGAGACGGCAACATGCAGCAGCAAACGGGCGCGACGAACGCGCGGCGGCGCAGCGCGCCGCCGGCTTGCGCTCGCCGGTGCGGCGAAGCGGGCCGCAGCCGCATGGCGGTCGATGCGATGGCGTTCGCCGTTCATGCCGCGCGTGCCGGGAAGGCCGGCGCATGACGACGTCGCCGCGCCGCCGCGCATTGATCGCCGCCGGGCTCGGCGTGCTGGCCGCGCCGTCGCTCGTGCGCGCGAAGCCGCGCACGGTGCGGATTTCCAAAGGCTATGGCGTGCTGTACCTGCCGCTGCTCGTGATGGAGAAGCAGCGGCTGTTCGAGCGGCATGCGGCGCGCCACGGCGTGCGCGACGTCGCGGTCGACTGGGTGCTGCTCGACGGCGGCAATTCCGTCAACGACGCGATGATGGCCGGCACGCTTGATTTCGCAGGTGCCGGCGCACCGGGGTTCATCGAGCTGTGGGCACGGGCGCGCGGCATTCCGAATGTCGAGGTGATCGGCATCAGCGGGCTATCGACCACGTCGCTGTCGCTGAACGCGAACCGGCCGGGCCTCGTGTCGCTGCGCGACTTCACGCCGTCCGACCGGATCGCGGTGCCGGGCATCCGCACGTCGCTGTCGGCGGTCGTGCTGCAGATGGTCGCGAGCCGGCAGCTCGGCCCGAAGCATTTCGCGCAGCTCGATTCGATCACCGTGAACCTGCCGCATCCGCAGGCGATGCAGGCACTGATCCGCCGCGAGAACGGCGTCACCGCGCACTTCACGTCGCCGCCGTTCTCGACGCTCGAGCTGCGGCAGCCGGGCATACACCGCGTCGTGAATTCGGTCGACGTGCTTGGCCCGATGACGCTCGATGTCGTGTTCGCGCCGAAGCGGCTCGTCGATACGGAGCCCGCGCTGGCCATCGCGTTTCTCGGTGCGCTCGACGAAGCGAACCGCCTGATCGCGCAGGACCCGCGCGCGGCCGCCGCGCTCTATGCGGCCTCGTCGGGCGTCGGCGTGTCGCACGACGACGTGATGCGGATGCTCGCCGCGCCGGACACGCGCTTCTCGGTGCTGCCGACCCAGCTGATGGACTACGTCGAATTCCTGTACCTGGCCGGCACGATCAAGGCGAAGCCGCGCGCGTGGCACGAGATGTTCGCGCCGATGCTCGACGGCTACCGGTCGGGCTGATGCCGGCCGCTTCCTTTCATCGAAACACCCCGCGCCCGCCCGATCGTCGCGCGCGGCGCCGATTCAACCGCCATGCAACCGCTGTGCAACCGATTCACGCAAGGAGCCTGAAGTGAACGCTACCGATACCCTGGACCCCGCGTCCGCCGAAGAGCAGCGCATCATGTCGAAGATGGCGCGGCGCCTGATGCCCATCCTCGTCGTGATGTTCCTGATCGCGTTCATCGACCGGCAGAACGTCGGCTTCGCGAAGCTGCAGATGGTGCACAGCCTCGGCATGACGGAAGCCGCGTTCGGGCTCGCGTCGTCTCTGTTCTTCATTGGCTACCTGCTGTTCGAGGTGCCGAGCACGCTCGCGCTGCATCGCTACGGCGCACGCGTGTGGCTCGCGCGGATCATGCTGACGTGGGGGCTCATCACCGTGCTGATGGGCTTCACGACGTCGATGCCTGCGTTCTGCGCGCTGCGCTTCGTGCTCGGCATCGCCGAGGCCGGCTTCTATCCGGGCGTGATCTACTACCTGACGCTGTGGTTTCCGCAGAGCTATCGCGCGAAGGTGCTCGGCATCTTCACGCTCGGCAGCGCGCTCGCGAACATGCTCGGCTCGCTGGTCGGCGGCGTGCTGCTGAGCCTGAACGGCGTGTGGGGGCTCGCGGGCTGGCAATGGGTGTTCGTGGCGACGGGCATCCCGGCGGTGATCGTCGCGATCGTCGTGTTCCGCGTGCTGCCCGCGTCGGTGCGCGACGCACGTTTCCTCGACGACCGCGAGAAGCAGATCGTCGAGGCCGCGCTCGAACGCGAGAAGCCTGCGCAGGCCGAGCACGGCCAGCCGTGGAAGGCGTTGCTCGATCCGCGCGTGATGCTGTTCGCGGCGACCTACATGCTGATGTCGACGTCGCTGTACGGCGTCACGTACTGGCTGCCGACGCTCGTGAAGTCGTTCGGCGTGTCGAGCAGCACGAACGGCTTCCTGAGCATGCTGCCGTGGGCGCTCGCGGTGCTGCTGCTGGTGTGGCTGCCGGCGAAGCTGCGCCGCGCGAAGAGCATCCTGCGCACGATCGCGATCGTCGCGGCGCTTGGCGCGCTCGGCTTCCTGCTGAGCCTCGTGCTGCCGTCGACGCCGCTGCGCTTCATCGCACTGGTGCTCGGCGGCGCATGCATCCCGCTGCTGTATCCGTGCTTCTGGTCGATGCCGCCGCGCTACTTCACCGGCGCGCGGGCGGCGGCGAGCGTCGCGGCGATCAACTCGATCGGCAACCTCGGCGGCTTCTTCAGCCAGAACCTGATGCCGTTCGCCGGCAAGGTGACGGGCACCGCGTTCGGGCCGATGATCGTGCCGATCGTGTGTCTTGCGCTGCTCGGGATCGGCGCGCTGGTCGCGTGGACGCGGTCGGAGCGGGGGATGGTGGCGGCGCGGGCGTAACGGAGCGCGGCGTTACCGCTTCATCAACCGGTTTCCGACGATCGAGAAGTTGGCCGATGCGTGCGTGTTCGACAGCAGGTACTTGAGCGCGTGGATGTCGGGTGCAGTCGTCGTGAAGTGCCTGTCGCCGTCGAAGATGAAGTTCCACGTGACGATGCCGCGGCTGGTGCCGGGGTCGTCCACGTGGATCGCCTGCAGCGATGCGAGCGGATATGCGCGCTCGTGCCAGTCGAACAGGTGTCGTACGTAGAGGTGATCCGGCGTGACGATTTCGTAGCGCCGCAGGAAGGGCGTCGCGATGAGGAGGAGCACCGTCGTGAAGATCAGCCACGAGCGGGCGCCGCGCCACAGGACGGCCCGCGCCGAAGGGCGGCCGCGCACCATGACGCGGTAGCGCGCGTAGGTGGGCTGCACGATGACTGCCGTGCCGAACCACCAGGCGATCGCGATGAACCCGAGCGGCACGTTCATGAACGGCACCGAAAACGCGCCGACGAAGCTCGTCGGAAAATCCACGAGCCGCGCGGTCGATACGAACCCGAGCCCGACGTAGCTGCCGGCCGGATGCGGGATGAACACGGCGGTCGTCAGGGCCTGCAGCGCGAGCAGGACGGGCCAGCACAGCAGCGATACGGCAAGCCAGCCGGCTGCGACTGCGCAGAAGATGAGTACGTAGCTGCGGAGTGTTTTCATCGTGGCGAAGGGGAACGCGATCGGCTCGCGCGTTGGCGCGCAAGGAACGCAGGACGGTGATGGCGAAGGATTGTAGCGCCACGCCGATGCTGTCACCGGGCGCGGCCCGCGGGGATTTGAGGATGGGTCGAAAACGACTTCGTAGGCCGACCATCCGAACGGCCGACTGCTCGCGAGGATGTCTGCGCGGTACCGGGCATTACATCTGTCATTCCTCGCCGTCCGCCATCGACGCGAAGACGACTACCCCTGACGCGTAGGCGGCGGGGCATCGCGGCAACCGCTGGCACCACCGCCTTCGCCGGCCTACCCGCGCGCACCGCGATCCCCGCCATGCGCAACCGTCACCTGCGCATGCGACAGCGGAATCTCCACCTCGACCGTCGTCCCCTCGCCGAGCGTCGTCGCAATCCGCAGCGTGCCGCCGACGAGATACGCGCGCTCGCGTAACCCGACCAGCCCGAACGATCCCGACTTGCGCGGCACGCCGGGATCGAATCCCGCGCCGTCGTCGCGAATCGTCAGCTCGATCGCATTGTTCGCATGCACGAGTTCGACGTTCGCATGCGATGCGGCCGCGTGCCGCGCGACGTTCGCGAGCGCTTCCTGCGCGATGCGGAACACCGCCGTCGCATACGGCTCGTCGAGTTGCAGCTCGGGCGGGTCGACATGCAGCGTGCATTCGATGCCGTGACGGTGCCGGAAATCCTCCACGAGCCATTGCATTGCCGCGGCGAAGCCGAGATCGTCGAGCATCAGCGGGCGCAGGTCCGACGCGATGCGGCGCGTCGCGGCCACCGCGCCGCGCGCCAGCGCGTGCATCGCCGCGATCTTGCGCGCCAGTTGCGCATCGTCCTGCGGCACGCGGTCGATCAGCCATTCGAGGTCGTTCTTCAGCGTCGCGAGCGTCTGCGCGAGTTCGTCGTGCAGCTCGCGTGCGATGCGGCGCTGCTCGGCTTCGCGTGCGCTCGCACTGATCGCGGCGATCTCGCGGAGTTCCTCGCGCGACGACTGCAGCGCCCGCTCCGCGCGCACGCGGTCCTCGACTTCGCGCCGCAGGTCGCGGTTCGACGCGCTCAGTTGCGCGGTGCGCGCGGCGACGCGTTGTTCGAGCCGCTCGTTCGCGTCGTTCAGCTGCGCACTCTTCTGCACGACGAGCAGATGCTGGTAGCGCGCGCCGGCCAGTGCGCGCACCGTCTGCGCATGCAGCCGGCCGTTCTCGAACAGCATCGCGAACAGTACGACGCCGGACGCGACGAGGCCGTACGCGCGCCCCGCGTAGAAGCCGAGATCGTAGCGCCCGTGATTCAGCATCGACGACAGCGCGATGTCGAACAGCCACGCGACGAGCACCGTCATCACCCACAGGTCGAGCACGGAATGGCGCCGCCGCCGCTGCCACATCAGCATCAGCGCCACCAGGTTCAGCCCCCAGACGACCGTGATCGCGTTCGTCATCGTCGCGGCCATCCGGTTGCCGTTCATGATGCGCGGCAGCAGGTCGTGGCCGGCCGTCGCGAGCAGGGCGAGCGCGACCGTCGCGCCGACTGCGGCCGCGATGCACAGCACCACGGGAATCGCTGCACGGCGCCGTGGGGCCGGGATCGGGTCCGTGGCACGCGATGTCGCGCGCAGCAGCGCGTACGCGGCGACCGCCAGCGGAAAGCCGCCGTGCCAGAACAGGTACAGCCAGGCGGTGGTCTGGTCGCCGGCGCCGAGCAGGCCGGTCGGCGCGAACAGCCCGGGAAAGGTCAGCATGTGGGTGCCGGCCATGAAACCCGTGAACAGGTAGCCGCCCGCGAGCACGAGCAGCGGTTTCTCGCGCAGGATCGCGTACTGGCCGAGCAGCAGGCCGGCCGTCACCATGTCGTTGACGACGATCGCCGACTGGTACACGGGGATGAACGCCCAGCCCGGCGCGAGCGGCCTGCCCGCGAACGGCGCAAGCGCGGCGAAGATCACGGCGGACACGAGCACGGTCGCGAGCGCGAGCCGCCGCTCGCGGCGGCCCGGCGGCAGCGACGACATGAACAGGCGCGATGCGTCCGGGTGATCGTCGTCCGGGGGCGACGGCGGGAAGCGGAAGACGGCCGTCATGCGTCACCGCCGAGGTCGAGGTCGTGGCGCACCGCGTAGCGGACCAATGCGGCGTCGTGCGGCAGCGCCATCTTCTCGAGGATCCGTGTCTTGTACGTACTGACCGTCTTCGCGCTCAGCGCGAGTTCGGTCGCGATCTGTGTGACGGTCTGGCCCGCGACGATGCGGCGCATCACGTCGAGCTCGCGCGCGGACAGCCGTTCGTGCGGCAGCGCCGCGGCCGGCGCGCGCAGCGTCAGCGCGAGGCTTTCGGCCGCCGACGGGCTCACGTAGACGCCGCCCGCCGCGACCTTGCCGACCGCTTCCACGAGCTCGGCGGTCGCGCTGTCCTTCGTCAGGTAGCCGGTTGCGCCGGCCTTGAACGCGCGCGCGGCGTACTGCGCCTCCGCATGCATCGTCAGCACGAGCGTGCGCAGCGACGGTGCATGGTGCTTCACCAGCCGGATCAGCTCGATGCCGGTCGGCGCGGGCATCGACAGGTCGAGCAGCAACACGTCGGCGGCGCTGCGCTCGACCAGCGCGAGCGTGCCCGAGCCGTCGCTCGCCTCGCCGACGATTTCGAAACCGCCGGCCGTTTCCAGGATGTAACGCAGTCCGTCCCGCATGACTGCGTGATCGTCAGCCAGAATTACCCTGATCATCTAGCGATCCTCTTCGGGACGACGCCGCGCACGGTTTGTTCGATGGTCGCCGCGACCGTTCTTCTGATCAATATATTCCGCCGAATCGGAAAACGGTACACATCCGGGAAATTTTCGAGATGGCCGATCGCGGAATGTGCACTGAAGCGAAATAATCCCGGGGAAAAAGTATGCGGCGGAGCAGGCGTGAATCAGGGTATTCCCCGATGACGACGACGGCCGGAACAGGGCGGCGGCGCGGGTCGCGAGCTGCGCCGCGAACCGTCCCGATTCGGGGCTAAACTGGTTCCCGATGCCACGACACCACCCGAGGAGCCCCGCGATGATCGATCTTGCCGATATCCTGGCGTCCGCACTGCCCGCCGCCGTCGCATGGGCCGAAGCGGAGGCGGCGCGCGGGATCGCGCAGGGCGAGCCACTGACGCCCGCGCAAGCCGACGACGCGCGCACGGTGGGCGTCGCGCAGCCGGAGCGGATCCGCGTGGTGATCGTCGACCGCATGCCGTTTCCCGAGGTGCCTTCGCTCGCCGCGATCGCCCGCGACACGGGGCTCCTGTCGCCGGGGACGATCGGGCTCACGCTCGGTCATGCGGTGTACGTGCTGCGTGGCCAGGACACGCGCCGCCTGCTGACCCACGAATTCCGCCACGTACATCAGTACGAGGCCGCCGGATCGATCGGCGCTTTTCTCGCGCGCTATCTGCAGGAGATCGCAACGCTCGGCTACCACGACGCGCCGCTCGAGGCCGACGCGCGGCATCACGAGTTCGATTGACCCTTCACGCCGGCGCGACCGCGCGCACCTCCCGATGAACGTTCCCCATGCCATCGCCGGCCCGGTGTTCGCACGCCGGGTCGCCCCGCCGTGGAGCGTGCAATGAGCAACACGATCCACGCGTGGATCGGCGCGATCGGCGCGCATCCGCTGCTCGTGCTCGCGATCGTGTTCATGGCCGCCTGTGCCGAGGCGATCGCGCTGATCGGCACGGTCGTGCCGGCCGGCGCGGTGATGTTCGCGGCCGGTGCGCTGATCGGCGCGGGCGCGCTCGACGGCTGGACGACGATCGGTGTCGCGGCGGTCGGCGCCGTGGTTGGCGACGGGATCAGCTATGAACTCGGGCGGCACTACCGCGGGGTGATCCGCAACGCGTGGGCGCGCTTCGGCTATGCGGCTGCCTACTCGCGCGGCGAGGAGTTCGTGCTGCGTCACGGCATGAAAAGCATCGTGCTCGCGCGCTTTCTTGCGCCGGTGCGCGCGGTCGTACCGGTCGTCGTCGGCTGTGCGACGCTGCCGCGCCGGTCGTTCTATCCGGTCAACGTCATCTCGGCGCTCATCTGGGCGCCCGTGCACGTCGCACCGGGCATCCTGTTCGGGGCATCGGCCGTGCTGGCCGCGGCGATCAGCGTGCGGGTCGCCGTGATCCTGCTGGTCGTCGCGGCGCTGGTCGCGCTCGTGTGGATCGGCGTGCGCGTCGCATTGCGGCGCGGCTGGCCGCTGCTGCGTCGCGCGCTCGTCGAAGGCGTGCACGCATGCGCGCGCCGCTGGCCGCGGGTCGGCGCGCGGCTGCACGACGCGATCGCTTACGTGCGCGGCCTGCCGGGCGCGGTGCCCGTCCTCGCGCTGCTGTTCATCGGCTGCGTGTGGCTGTTCGCGGGCCTCGTGCAGGATGTCGTCGCGAACGATCCGCTGATGCAGGCGGACATCGCGCTGTACGCGTTCCTGCAGAACCTGCGCACGCCGCCGGTGGACGCCGCGATGCGCGCGCTTGCCGTGCTGCACGGGCACGATACGGGGCTGATCGTCGCGGCCGCGTTTCTCGTCTGGCTGCTGATCCATCGCTGCTGGCTGACGGCCGCCTGGTGGCTCGTGACGGTCGGCGCTGCCGTCGTGCTCGTGCCGGTGTTCGGCGCGGGCGTGCCCGGCGCGACGCCCGCGAGCCTGCCGCCCGGCGCGCTGCACGTGGCGCTGCCCGATGCCGAAGCCGCGTTCGCGATTCTCGCAAGCAGCGGCCTCGGCTGGGTGCTGACGCGCGACCGGCCCGTGCGGTGGCGGATTCCGGTCGTGACGGCGGTGGTGCTGTGGATCGTGCTCGGCGGCTTCGCGCGGCTGTATGTCGGCGACACGTGGCTGTCGGGCCTGCTTGGCGGCTGGAGCCTCGGGCTGGCGTGGTTCGCGGTGCTGGCCGGCGCCTATGCATACTGGCGCGTGCGCGAGCATGTGCAGCCACGGGGCGCGCTCATCGCAGTGATCGTGGTGCTCGCAACGGCCGGCGTATGGACGGTTCCCGCGCAATGGCAGCTCGACCGTGCGGCGCACCCGCATGTCGGCGACGTGGTCGCGATGACCGTCGACCAGTGGCTGCGCGGCGGCTGGCAGCGCGTGCCGGTGCGGCGCACCGAGATCGGCGGCGACCGCGAGGAATATCTGCCGCTGCAGTGGAGCGCGACGTCGGATACGCTCGACCGGCATCTCGCGCAGGCCGGCTGGCAGCGTGCGGTGCCATGGTCGCCGGCCACCGCGCTGCGCTGGCTGTTGCCGCAGGCGCCGGCCGATGCGCTGCCGGTGCTGCCGCGCTACACGCACGGCGAAAGCACGCATCGCGTGTTCGTCCGCGTCGATCCGGGCCAGCCGGAAAGCCGCCTCGTGCTGCGGCTGTGGCGTTATCCGTACGTATTGCAGGACGCGCTCGGCATGCGGCCGCTGTGGTACGGCGCGCTGTATCGCGAGACGCTGCACCGGCCCGCGCGGCTGATGACGATCGTGCGCACGACGACGATCGACGATGCGGGGACGATGGCGAAGGCGCTGGCGGTCGAGCCGACGATCGAGCATCCGCCGGCGGGGATGACGGCCGCGCCGGCAGAGGTGCTGCTGGTGTGGATGGTTCGGCCGTGAGGGGGTTGTGAGCCGCTTACGCGTGCGCCGGCTGTGCGGGGACGACGGACAGGCGCAGGCCGATGGTCTTGAGCACCGCGAGCAGGGTTTTCAGCGTCGGGTTGCCGTTGGGGGACAGCGTGCGATACAGCGATTCGCGGCTGATGCCGGCTTCGGCCGCGACGGCGCCGAGCCCGCCGTACGCTTCCGCGACCGTGCGCAGCGCGAGCAGGCCGGCCGCGCGGTTGTCGGGATCGTCGAGCGACTCCATCGCGACGCGCAGGTAGGCCACCGCGAGTTCGCGGTCGGCGCCGAGTTCGGCGACTTCCGCGTCGTGGTGCGATACCGCACCTTTGAGCTTGGTCATGTGTTCCTCCGTTTCCAGTTCGCCCCGTGTTCCTTTGCGCGCCTGATGTCGTCGGGTTGACTGCGCTTGTCGCCGCCTGACAGCAGCAGCACCAGTGCGCTGCCGTACCGCCCGAAATACACGCGATAGCCGGCGCCGATGTGGACGCGCAGTTCGATCACGCCTTCGCCGACAGGCTCGCAATCGCCGAAATTGCCTGTCTGCACGCGGCGCAGGCGTTCACGAATCCGAGCCTGTGCAAGCTTGGCGCGCACGGCGTTCAACCATTCGGTGAAGGGTTCGCGACCGTCGTCGCGCTATTACGGCTTCGCCGGCGCAGCGGTCGCGACCTTGTCGAGCGCGGCCGGGATGTACGTATCGAGCTGCGCGGTCACCGATTCGTAGAAGGCGATCGGCTTGCCCCACGCGTCGGGCACATCGACGTGCTTCCCGGACGCATACTCGGCGAGCGTGAACACCTTGCCGGCGGCCGACGGATAGAGCGCGAGCACCTTCTCCTTGTGTTTGTCAGTCATCGTCAGGATCACGTCGGAATGCTTGACGTCGTTTGCGTTCAACTGCACCGAACGGTGCGCGGACGTGTCGATGCCGCGGCGCTTCATCAGGATCACGCCGTTTTCTTCGGGCTTTTCGTCGTACGGATCTTCGTCGACCGCGCGCGAAATCACCGCGACGTGCGCGTGGCGCTGCGCGATCCACTGGCCGGCGATCGCCTCGGCCATCACGCTGCGCCCGGTGTTGCCGGTGTCGACGAACGCCACCTTCTTCGGCTCGTCGGCGAACGCCGAAGTTGCGCACTGGATGCCGACGCAACAGAGCAGTGCAAGCGTGTTGAGGGTGTGCCTTCTTTTCATGATGTCTCCGCGATGGTGGGGGAGCCCCGGCGGTGCGCCAGGGCTTGCGGGAGATCATGACGGCCGCATGCGACGGAAAAAAATAATCGGCTGGTTTTCGCAAGACGGCGTCGCTTCGCGGCAAGCGGGCCCGGTGGCCACGCATGCGCCGTGCGCCCGATCGGGGAAGCGGCGAGCCACGCCCCCGGTCGCGGCGCGTTACTGCTTCATCGTCATGCCGTCACCGCCACCCTCTCCGCCGCAAACCCCGCCAGCGTCCGCAACGCATCCCGCGCCGACCGCAGGTAAAACGCCTGCAGATGAAACACATGCCAGCGCGCCGCGTGAATCTCCAGCCGGCACGGCACGCCGCAAGCTTGCGCATGACGGGCCAGCCGCTGCGCATCCGACAGCAGCACCTCCTGGTCGCCGGCCTGGACGAGCATCGGCGGCAGGCCGCGCAGGTCGGTATCGAGCGGGCCGCGGGCGGCAACCGAACCCGCGCCGTGATACCAGCGCAGCCCCTGTTCGAGCCAGCCGCGACGGATCATCGGATCGTCGTGGCGGCGCGAAGCCAGCGTCGCGCCCCCCAGCGCGGGATCGGTCACGGGCGAGATCAGCAGCAGCGCGGCGGCGGCTGGCTCGCCGCGCTCGCGCAGCGCGATGGCCAGCGCGAGCGCCAGCGCACCGCCGGCCGAATCGCCGGCGATCACGATCCGGTGCGGCGCATGGCCCTGCGCGCGCATCGCGCCATAGACGGCCAGCGCATCGTCGAGTGCGGCCGGGCTCGGATGCTCGGGGGCCAGCCGGTAATCGGGCACCCACACCGGCAGGCCGGCGTCGTTCGCGAGCCGCGTCGTCACGCCGCGATGCGTATGCGGCCCGCCGAGACAGAATGCGCCGCCGTGCAGATAGAGGATCGCGCCGCCCGTGTCGCCGCGTTTCGGCGCGACCACTTCGACCGGCACGCGGTGCGCGGACGTACGGTAGCGCAGCGTGCCGCCCGTGCCCGGCATCAGCGGCGACAGCAGCGCGACGACGCGCCGCTGCATGCGCGCGCCGAACGGCGGCCCGATCAGCGGCCGGAACGCGACGCGCAGGAAACCGCGCAGCGAGGCGGCCGTGAGTGCCTCCAGCCGGCCGGCGGGCGGCGCGACCACCACGTCGCGCGCCGGTGCGGCCGACTCGGGCACCGGATGCGTGAAGCGGTAAGCGGACATCCCGGTGAAGCGCGTGCTCCACCGGTAGGTCAGCGTGAAGCCCGGCCAGTTCGTGCTGTTGTGTCCCGCCGCATCGACGTACCAGCTCTTGCAGTTGTTCCACACCGATCCTTCGAGCCGCTGCTGCACATGCGTGTTGAAGCGCCGGTAGCGGCCTGCGTCGACGTCGATCTCGCGCGCGCCGTGGCGCCGCATCGTGCGCAGGCAGCGCATCACGTGCGCGATCTGGCTTTCGAGCATGTAGACGATCGAGTTGTGGCCGAGGTTGGTGTTCGGGCCGTACAGCATGAAGAAGTTCGGAAAGCCGGGCACGGTGAGCCCGAGATACGCCTGCGCGCCACGTCGCCATGCGTCGTTCAGGTCGAGCCCGTCGCGGCCCGTGATGCGCATCGGCGACAGGAACTCGGTCGCCGCGAACCCCGTGCCGTAGACGATTGCATCGACCGGATGGTGCACGCCGTCGACGGTCTCGATGCCGTCCTCCGTCACGCGCCGGATCCGCTGCGTGACGAGCTCGACGTTGTCGCGGCTCATCGCGGCAAGGTAGTCGCTCGACAGCAGGATGCGCTTGCAGCCGATCGGGTAATCGGGCGTGAGCCGCGCACGCAACGCGGCGTCCGGCACGTCGCGTGCGAGCAGCCTGCGGAACGGCCGGCCGACTGCGACCTTCATCAACTTGTGCAGGCGCGTGAACGCGATCGCGCGTGATTCGTAGCGCAGGTAGATCGATGCGCGATGCAGCTTCATCGCCCACGGCAACCGGCGGAACAGCGCCTTCTCCCACGGGCGGTACGCGCGATCGGGGCGCGGCATCACGTAGGCCGGCGAACGCTGGAACACGACCAGGCGCTGCACGTCGCCGGCGATCGCCGGGACGAACTGGATCGCCGACGCGCCGGTGCCGACCACGGCCACGCGCTTGCCGGCGAGCGAATAATCGTGATCCCAGTGCGCGGAGTGGAATGCGCGGCCGCGAAACGTGCCGATGCCGGGCAGGTCGGGCATCGCAGGGCGGCTCAACTGGCCGGTGCCGCTGACGAGCAGCGCGGCGCTCAGCGTCGTGCCGTCGGCGAGCATGACGTGCCACAGCGCGGCGGCTTCGTCGTAGCGCGCGTGCACGACTTCGGCGCCGAAGCGCAGGTAGCGCGCGAGGCCGTACTTGCGCGCGCAATGCTGCAGGTACGCATGGATTTCGGGCTGCGGCGCGAACACGCGCGACCAGGCCGGGTTGGGCTCGAACGAGAACGAGTACAGGTGCGAGGGCACGTCGCAGGCGGCGCCCGGGTAGCTGTTGTCGCGCCACACGCCGCCGACGTCGTGCGAGCGTTCGACGATCGCGAAATCGTGGATGCCGGCGCGTTGCAGCGCGATCGCCATGCCGAGGCCGGCGAAGCCGGCGCCGATGATGATCGCCGCAAGCGGGGCGGCGGAATCGGTCAGATGGGTTGCGTCACGCGACGACATGGCGGGTCTCCTCCGGCTGGGCGGCATCGTGCGCGGCGCACGTGGCAGGAACGGTGTCGCGATCCGTCGCTGTCCTGACGGTTTCGCGCTGCGGCTGCGCGGGCGTGCGGCATACGCCGCGGATCAGGTCGACGGCCTTCTCGGCGATCATGATCGTCGGTGCGTTGGTGTTGCCGCCGATGAGCGTCGGCATGACCGATGCATCGACGATGCGCAGCCCCTGCAGGCCGCGCACGCGCAATTGCGGATCGACGACGGCGAGTGCGTCGTGCCCCATCCGGCACGTGCCGACCGGGTGATACACGGTGTCGGTGCGCCGCCGCAGCACGTCGCGGATTTCATCGTCGGTGTTGACGTTCGCGGTGAACAGGTCGCGCGTGGTCCAGCCGGCAAGCGCCGGCGCTTCCATCAGCCGTCGTGTGAGGCGGAAGCCCGCGACCATGTCGTCGAGGTCGCGCGGATCGTCGAAGAACGCGGGATCGATGCGCGGCGCCGCGAGCGGATCGGCGCTGTCGAGCGTGACCGAGCCGCGGCTGCGCGGCCGCAGCAGGCACACATGGCACGACAGCCCGTGGCCGGCGTGCAGCTTGCGCGCGTGATCGTCGACGAGCGCGACGACGAAGTGCAGCTGGATGTCCGGTGCGTCGAGCTCGGCGCGGGTCTTCAGGAAGCCGCCGCCTTCCGCGAAATTCGATGTCAGCATCCCGCGCCGCTCGCGGCGAAAGCGCGCGAGCTCGCGCAGCATCCGCAGGCCGCCGCGCGCGGACACGCCCATCGTGTCGACGCTGCGCGTGCGGTAGCCGAAGATGAAATCCGGATGATCCTGCAGGTTGCGGCCGACGCCGGGCAGGTCGGCGTGCACGGCGATACCGAGCTGCTGGAGCGCGCGGCCCGGGCCGACGCCCGACAGCATCAGCAGTTGCGGCGTCTGCAGCGCACCGGCTGCGAGCACGACTTCACGCCGCGCGCGCAGCGTGCGGATTTCGCCGTGCTGCCGCACTTCGACGCCGATCGCGCGCGTGCCGTCGAACAGGATGCGCAGCACCTGCGCGTGCGTCTCGACCGTCAGGTTGTCGCGGCGGCCGACGTGCGGCAGCAGGTACGCGCGCGCCGCGCTCCACCGTTCGCCGTGCTTCTGCGTGACCTGGTAGATGCCGATGCCTTCCTGCTGCGCGCCGTTGAAATCGTCGGTGAGCGGCAGGCCGGCCTGTTGCGCGGCTTCGAGGTAGCGTGCATGGAACGGGTTGCCGGTGCGCAGGTCGCTCACCCACAGCGGGCCGTCGCGGCCATGCCACGCATCGTCGAAGCGCTCGTTGTGCTCGCTCAGGCGGAAGTACGGCAGCACGTCGTCGTAGGCCCAGCCTTCGTTGCCGAGCGCGGCCCAGCCGTCGTAGTCGACGCGATGGCCGCGGATGTAGACCATCGCGTTGATCGCCGACGAACCGCCCAGCACCTTGCCGCGCGGCTGGTAGCCGATGCGCCCGCCGAGGCCCGGCTGCGGCACCGTGTCGAAGGCCCAGTTGTTCACGCGGGTCGGCATCATCGCGACCGCGCCGGTCGGCACGTTGACGAGCGTGCCGTCGCCGCGGCCGCCGGCCTCGAGCACGCAGACGGTCACGGCCGGGTCCTCGGTCAGCCGCCCGGCGACGACGCAGCCGCCCGAACCGCCGCCAACGACGATGTAGTCGAAAGTCTTGCTCATGGAGCGTCTCCTGGTTCTTTAGTCGATGGATCAGGCGGGGCGCGGCAGCGCGCACAGGCGGCCGGCGCGTGGCAGGCGGAGCGCGCGCGGCGGGGCCGGGGCGCGGGCGAACGCGGCGCGATGGCGTGCGAAGCGGGCTGCGGGATCGGTCGGGCGACTCGGTCGCATGGTGTCTCCTCCGGAGGGCGGTGGCGTCGTTCGGACGACGACTGGATGACGCCGATGGTGCTGGCCGCATGGGAAAACACCAATGCTGCTTCGGGACAATTGTTTTAGTATTTGGGCCAAATCGGCGCTTCGAGGGTTTCTCCGCATGAGCTTCTGGGATTTCACCCGGAGTCCGGCCAGCGCCCGGCTGCTGGTCGATTTCGGCGACGAACGCGGCGTGCCGCACGCGACGCTGCTGGCCGGCACGGGGCTCGCGGACGCGCAGCTCGACGATCCGAAGGTCGAGGTGACGGCCGCGCAGGAACTGCGGCTGACCGGCAACCTGCTGCGCGCGCTCGGGCGCGCGCCGGGCCTCGGGTTCGAGGTCGGCCGGCGCTACCACTTCTCCGCGTACGGCGTGTGGGGTTACGGGCTGATCGCGAGCGCGACCGCGCGCGACGCGCTCGCGCTGGCGCTGCGCTTCCTGCCGCTCACCTACGCGTTCACCGTGATCACGTACCGCGAGGAAGACGGAACGTGCGTGCTCGGTTTCGGCGCGCCGGAGCTCGATGGCGCGCTGAGCCGGTTCCTCGTCGAGCGCGACATGACCGCCGCGGCCGTGCTGCTGCAGGAAATCGGCGGCGACGCATTCGCGTTGTCGCGCTTCACGGTGCAGGCGACACGCGCGCCGTCCGTGCCGGTGCCGCGCATCGCCGGCGTCGAACCCGTTTTCTCGGCGCGCGCGAACAGCCTCGTATTCGACCGCGTGCTTCTCGACCGGCTGCTGCCGCACGCGAATCCGCTCACGGTGTCGATGTGCGAGCAGATGTGCGGCCAGCTGCTCGAAGCGCGGCGTGCGCGCGTGGGCACGTCGGAGATGGTGCGCCAGTACCTGAGCGCGACACCGGGCTCCGCACCGTTCTCGCTCGAGGACATGGCGCGGCTGATGAACACGAGCCCGCGCACGCTCAAGCGCCGGCTGCAGGAAGAGGGCACGACGTTCCGGGCGCTGCTCGCGCAGGCGCGCGGCGCGCTGGCCGAGACGCTGCTCGGCGACGCGCGCCTGTCGCTCGCGGAAGTGGCCGAGCGGCTCGGCTTCAGCGACCTGTCGAGTTTCTCGCAGGCGTTCAAGCGCTGGTACGGCGTGCCGCCGGGCGCGTATCGCAGCGCGGCGCAACGGGACGGCGGCCGTTCCTGAATCACGGTACGATCGCTGGCTGTCCTGCCGACCTTCCAATCACGAGAGAACCCGCATGATCACGATTCGCCCGATGACCGACGACGATTTCCCGCGCTTCTGGCCGACCTACCGCGCCATCGTCGCTGCTCAGGAAACCTATGCATTCGATCCGGCGCCGACACAGGAAGCGGCGCGCGCGCTGTGGCTCGATGCGCCGCTGTGCACGTGGATCGCCGAAGAGGACGGCGTGGTGCTGGGTTCGTACTATCTGAAGGCGAATGCGGCCGGCCCCGGCAATCACGTGTGCAATTGCGGCTACATGGTGAGCGAGGCCGCGCGCGGCCGCGGCGTCGCGCGCCTGATGTGCGAGCACTCGCAGCAGGTCGCGCGCGAGCGCGGCTTCCTCGCGATGCAGTTCAACTCGGTCGTCTCGACGAACGAGGTGGCGGTCGCACTGTGGCAGAAGCTGGGGTTTGAAATCGTCGGCCGCCTGCCGCGTGCGTATCGTCACGCGCGGCTCGGCTTCGTCGACAGCCTCGTGATGTTCAAGTGGCTCGGCGACACGGGGGCCGCCGAAGCCTGAGCGCGCAGCCGCTTCGTCAGACGGCGAACGCGCCGTCGAACACGATCCGGTCGTCGAGCGCGAGCGTGCCGCGCGCGAAGATCAGGTCGAGATGGTGGCTGCCGTTTTCGCCGCCGCCGAGCCCGAGGTGCAGGCCCGGATGACGTTCCTCGAACCCGGCGTTGCGGCCGTACAGCCCGCGAATCCCGAGGTTCGTGCCGATGCCGAATTCCTCGATCCGACGGTGATTCTCATGCCGGTCGAGATAGGTCGCGAAATCGCGCCGGAAGCCTTCGTTGTCGGTGTCGAACCCGACGATCATGCTGTTCTCGACATGCAGTGTTGCCAGTCGTTCGGCCACCTTGTACTTGATCGCGAACGGCACGGTGCCGAGAAACGTGCCGCTGAAGACGACCGAGCCGTTGAGATCGGTGACGTGCGTCGCGATCTCGCCGGGCACGACATCGAGGTTTCCCATGCCATCCACGCTCGTCCATTTCTGGTCCGGCGCGAGCGAGCCTGTCAGTGTGTTGCCGGCTTCGTCGGTGAAGCGGATCTGCGATGCGTGCGCGGCCGCGTCGATCAGCCGGCCGTTGCGTGCCGCGATGTCGTCGAGCGATTCGGCGAACGCCTCGTCGAGATGCGGGCCGTAATCCTTGAACAGTACCGACTTGCTCCAGTGCTCGACGATCGCGGGGCGGATCGCGGCGAGGAACGGCGGCCCGCTGGGCGACGGCGTCGGCAGGCACGACGAGTCGTACAGCAGCACGAACAGATCGGCGCGATCGAGCGCGGCGGCAATGTCGGCTGGCGGGGTGCTTTCGAGGCAGAGGGTGGTCGCGTCGAGCGAATCGGGCAGGGCGGAAAACGCGCGCAACGCGATGTCGCGATTGCGGGTGTCATGGCCGACCAGCAGTTTTCCCGACTCGCCGCGCGCAAGTTTCTCGCGCAGCGCGGGATGGAAGCCCAGCGCGCGGTGCAGGTTCAGCATGCGTGTCTCCGGAAGCGGCGGAAGGGCCGCGGCCCTTCCGCGAGAACGGGTGGCCCGCTCAGACCGGCCAGAGCGCGGTGCCGAACGGCACCACGGCGTCCTCGACCATCATGTCGACGGCCTCGGGGTGCGTGTCTTCCTGCATCCAGTCAAGCAATTCGATCTGCTGGGTGTCCTGCATGTCAATTCTCCTGTGGTGAACATGAGTGATTCAACATGAAAGCGCGGCTAAAAAGTTGCCACTCCTCATCAGGCATTTCGTGAATATCCGATGAGTGGCGTTGATATTAGTCTGAGGAATTTACGAATGCAATGCGTTGCAAGGTTTTTAGCCAAGGCGTGCTAAACACGGGGGATTCTTGAGTCGCGCGCCGTAAAACACGGATAAAGAGAAAGACGGATTCGATGTCATTTTTTCAATGACCGGAATCGGGATCGATGCATGGCTTTCGGCGATTTTTCATCGGAAATTAATTCGCCGCGATCGACGCGATCGACGCGATCGACGCGATCGACATCGTTCGCGGCGGCCGTGCGTGCGAACGTGTCGTCGGTCGGCGGCGCATCGGCGGGTCGATGCCCGTGTCAACCGAGCAGCGCCTTGCCGAGCGGTTTGGCCGGCTCGGACCGGAGCACCAGTGACGTCGTGACCGCGCCGAAGCGGGCGATCGCGTCGATGATGGTTTCGAGTTGGCCCGGTGTCGGCACCAGAACCTTCAGCAGGAAACAATCCTCGCCGGTCATGCGGTGGACCTCGATGACGTGCGGCATCTCGGCGAACGCGCGCAGCGCAGGCTTGATGTGTTCGTGCGTCGTCTTCAACCGGATGATGGCCATCATGCCCAACCCCAGCGCGGCCGGGTCGATCCGTGCGCCGTAGCCCGCGATGATGCCGCGCTCTTCCAGCCGCTTGACGCGCTCCGACGTGGCGGGCTGCGACAGCCCGATGCGCCGGCCCACTTCGGACAGCGGCATCCGCGCATTTTCCTGTAGCGCCTCGAGGATCGAAAGATCCAGGCGATCGAGCTCTTCGTTCGGCATGTCCGCTTTCCCGCTCCGTTAATTCATCGGCATATTGTCTCAATAACCGATGATTTGCCATTCCCGGCCGTTTTCCGGCAGGCCAGACTGCGAGCTTGCCTTTTCATGGAGAGGGAGACGGAGATGGACCAAACGATCGTGATCGTGCCGGGGATCGGCAACTCGGGACCGGATCATTGGCAGAGCTACTGGGAGGCCGCGCTGCCGGGCGCCGTGCGCATGGCGCCTGCGTCATGGGATGCGCCCGACCTGCGTGACTGGATGGCGGCGCTCGATGAAGCCGTTGCGCAAGCCGCGACACCGCCGGTGTTGATCTGTCATTCACTGGGTTGCCTGTTGTTCGCGCACTGGCATGCGGCGTCGACGCGCGTCGTGCGCGGCGTGTTGCTCGTTGCGGTGCCCGATCCGGGCGGCCCGCGTTTCCCGGCCGTGGCCCGTGCGTTCGCGAATGTGCCGGATGGCGATTTCGGTGGCTTGCCGGTGCTGGCAATCGCCAGTTCGGATGACGGGTACGACCCGTCCGGGCACGGCGTAGCGTGGGCGAGCGAGCGTGGTGCGACGCCGCTGCTGCTCGGCCCGCGGGGCCATCTGAATGCGGAAGCGGGATTGGCGCAGTGGCCCGAGGGACGTGCATTGTTCACGGCCTTCGCGGCTGGATTGCGGGGGTAGGGCAGGCCAGCGGCTGCCCTTCGTCCGCGCTTGCCCTCTGTCGGCGAGGCAGGGGCAAGCTGACCGATGCGGCCGGTTTCCTGTTGCCGGCGCATCCCGGCCCGGGGCGGCTCAAGTATGATCGCTCGACAGTCGCGGAAGCCGCGACGGCCGGGAATGACGCAGGCGGGCATCCGGTTCCGTCGCGACGACATGTCCCGAATTCGAACGACCAAGGAGACACTCGATGCGCACAGCGCCGCAACCGGAGCGTGCCGGCCCGTCGCGGCCGGACACCGGCGCCATCCGCCCCTACCGCGATCGTGATCCCGACCGCATGGCCGCGTGGCGGCTCGCGATCGGCCTGTCGCTCGGCAGTGCGATCGCGCTCGGCCTCGCGCGCTTTTCGTATGCGCTGCTGCTGCCGCCGATGAAGGCCGATCTCGGCTGGACCTTCGCGCAGGCCGGCGCGCTGAATACGGCGAACGCGGCCGGCTACCTGATCGGCGCGCTCGCGTTTCCGCTGCTGTCGCGCCGCTGGCGCGTGGGCACGCTGCTGGCGGCCGGCTGCGCGTTGACCGCATTGCTGATGGCCGCGTGCGGGCTCACGTCCGGCATGCACGCGCTGCTCGTGCAGCGGCTCGCGACCGGCGTCGGCAGCGCGCTGATCTTCATCAGCGGCGGCGTGCTGGCCGCGCGGCTCGCGTCGGCGTCGCCGCGCGATGCGGGGTTGCTGCTCGGCCTCTACTACGGCGGCACGGGGTGGGGCATCGTCGCATCGTCGCTGCTCGTGCCGGCGACGCTCGTGCAGGGGGACCATGGCTGGCAGCCCGCGTGGTTCGCGCTCGCGTTCGCCTGCGTGCTGTTCTCGGCGGTGGCCGTATCGGCCGCCCGCCGCATCGAGCGCGTGCACGCGGCACCGAGCGCGCCGCGCGACGGCGCGGTGCCGGCCGCGACCGCGAGCCCCGCGCGTTTCGCACTCGCGCTGGCCGGCTACGGCCTGTTCGGCGTCGGCTACATCGGCTACATGACGTTCATCGTTGCGCTGCTGCGCGGCGCGGGGATGAGCGGCACGGTGGTCGCCGCGTTCTACGTGATGCTCGGCGTCGCGACCGTCGTGTCGGCGCGGCTGTGGTCGGGGCTGCTCGACCGGATGCGCGGTGGCCAGGCGCTCGCCGTGCTCAACGCGCTGCTCGGCATCGCGACGCTGATGCCGGCGATGTTCGTGCATCCGGTGGCCGCGTTCACGTCGGGCGTGCTGTTCGGCGCGACGTTCCTGTCGGCCGTCGCGTCGACGACGGCTTTCGTGCGCCACAACCTGCCGCCCGACGGCTGGGCGAAAGGGATCAGCGCGTTCACGACGGTCTTTGCCTTCGGGCAGATCGCCGGGCCGGTCGCGATCGGCTGGGTGTCGGACAGTGCGGGGCTCGCGCGCGGGCTCGTGTATTCGGCGCTGACGCTGTTCGCGGGTGCCGCGCTCGCGGCGGGGCAGCGCGCGTTGCGGGCCGCCGCGTAGTCACGCGCCATTCACCGGACGCACGCTGCGCGCGACACGCGATGAAACGCACGGCTGAAGTAGATCAGGCTGTCGCCGTCGTCGCGCACGCGGATCGACGTCGCCTCGATGAACATCACCGAATGCGAGCCGACTTCCTTCATGTCGGCGATCGTGCCCTGCAGGCTCGCGAGCGCGTCGCGCAGCACGGGCACGTCCTGCTCGCCGCGATCCCACACGGGCAGTTCGAAGCGTCGCTCCATCGGCAGGTCGGTGAGCCCCGCGAAATGCCGCGCGAGCAGTTCGTGTTCGGCCGGCAACACGTTGATGCAGACGTGGCGATTGCGTTCGAACGTCGCACGCATCGCGCTCGACCGGTTGAGGCACACGAGCAGCGTCGGCGGCGTGTCGGTGACGGAGCACACGGCGCTTGCGGTAATCCCGCAGCGGCCGTGCGGCCCGGCGGTGGTGATCACGTTGACTGCTGCACCGAGGTGGGCCATCGCTTGCCGGAAGGCCTTCTGCGCGTCGGTCGGCTCGACGCGTGCCGGTCGCTGGATATCGGTCGTGGAAGACATGGGCGCTCCTGAGTGGACGAAAGCGGCGAACCGCGCAGCGCCGCCGGTGCAGCGCCGGATCGCCGACGACGACCCAAGCGTACGTCGCGAAAATGCGGACGACCATTCGCACGATTGACGATGAAGATGGCGTTCTCGCCAACGCATCTAAAGGTTCTACCTAGATGCGCGGCGCACCGCGTGAAAAAAAGCGTGATTGCGCGTTCGTGCGGCCCGTGAAGGGGTTCTCAGCGGGTTTTCGGCTCGTTATGATGTGCCGCACACCCCCAGCGAACGACGTGCGCGACGTGCCGGCAACCGGCCCCGTATGCGGCGCGTGCGATACCGATACCGATATTCAGTGAGACACCCGCGATGACGTCACCCGCACCGATCGTATACATCGTCGACGACGACAGCGGCATGCGGACGTCGCTCGCATGGTTGCTCGAATCGGTCGGCATCGCGTCCGAAGGGTTCGCGAACGCCGCCGATTTTCTCGCGCGCTTCGACGTGAACCTGCCTGCGTGCCTGGTGCTCGACGTGCGGATGCCGGAGAAGAGCGGCTTCGACGTGCAGGCGGAACTGAATGCGCGTGGCGCGACGCTGCCGGTGATCTTCGTCAGCGGGCACGGCGATATCCCGATGTCCGTGCGCGCGCTGCAGAACGGTGCGA
Source organism: Burkholderia puraquae (assembly GCF_002099195.1). GTDB lineage: Bacteria > Pseudomonadota > Gammaproteobacteria > Burkholderiales > Burkholderiaceae > Burkholderia > Burkholderia puraquae. Next base: position 205,565 of record NZ_NBYX01000011.1, read on the forward strand.
TCGATTTCGTCGAGAAGCCGTACAACTCGCAGCAGATGCTCGAGCGCGTGCAACGCGCGTTGCGGCTCGCGCAGCAGCGGCATGCGGTGAGCCAGCGTCATCGCGAGCTGCGCCAGCGGCTCGATGCGCTGACCGCGCGCGAGAAGGAAGTGCTGCGCGGCGTGGTGGACGGCAAGGGCAGCAAGCAGATCGCGTCGGATCTGTCGATCAGCGTGAAGACCGTCGACGTGCATCGCGCGAGCATCAAGGAGAAGCTCGGCGCGACGTCGATCGCCGCGCTCGTGCGCGACGTGATGGTCGTGTGGGGCGACGACGGGGAGTCGTCGCGATAGGGCCTCGCCGGGGCTTCGGCGAGGTGCCGCACGCAGTGCTCAGCGCATGTACAACCCGCCGTTGATGTCCCAGCACGCGCCGTTCGCGAAATGCGCGTCGCCCGACGCGAGCAGCACGGCGGCATCCGCCACGAAGCCGGCCGAGCCGAGCTTGCCGCCCGGCAGGCTCGCGAGCACCTGGCGCAGCTTTTCCGGCGCGACGCTTTCATACACGATCGGCAGATCGAGCGGGCCCGGCGAGATCGCGTTGACGGTCACGCCTTGTGCCGCGAGATCGCGCGCGAACACCTTGGTCAGGGTCAGCGTGCCGCCCTTCGCGGCCGCGTAGTGCGCGCCCGTCGCCGAGCCGCCGTTCTGCCCGGCAAGCGACGCGATGTTGACGATACGGCCGGCGCCGCGCGTCGCGAAGTACTGGCCGAACACCTGGCAGCCGAACAGCACGCTGCGCAGGTTTACGTCGATCACGTGGTCGAACTGCTCGGCCGTGATCTCCATCGCGGGCACGACCTTCGATGCGCCCGCATTGTTGACGAGCACGTCGATCGTGCCCCAGCGTGCGACAAGCGCCTCGCGGGCGGCTTCGAAATCGCGTTTCGACGTGACGTCGAGCGGCAGCGCGATCGCGCGTTCGCCGCTCGGGTCGAGTTCGCGCGCATGCGCTTGAATGGCGTCGGCGGCGATATCGGCCAGCGCGACGCGGTAGCCGGCCGCATGAAAACGTTCGGCGATGACGGCGCCGAGCCCGCGCGCGGCGCCGGTGACGAGGACGACTCGGTCTGACATGGTGCGTGTTTCCCTGGTTCGCGAGCGCGTGCGTGGTGCAGCTGCGCCCGCATCGTGGTTCATGCGGCGAGCGCCGCTTCGAAGTGTGCCGCGATCGCGCAGACCTGCTCGTCCGCGCCCTTGCGCCCGACGATCTGCAGGCCCGCCTTCAGCGGCGAACCGGCCAGCGGCAGCGGCAGGCTGAGTGCCGGATGGCCGCTCAGGTTGAACGGCCGGATCAGCGACGACATTGCGATCACCGATACACCGTCGCGCGCTTGCTGCAGCGTGATCGGCAGCGCGGGCAGCGTCGGCAGCACGAGCACGTCCGCGTGTTCGAGCGCGGCGTCGACCTGCGCGGTGAAGCGTGCGCGTACGGCTTCGGCTTCCGCGAGGGCGGCGGGTGTCGTCGTGGCGGCCGTGCGCAGTCGCGCATCGAGGTCGGCACCGAGCTTGCCGGTCGCGACCAGATGGCCGAACGCGCGCGACGTTTCTGCGTTGATCACCGTGAGTCCGGCGGCGAACGAGGCCGGCATTTCGTCGAGCACGACTGCGTGCGAACGCAGGCCCGACGCGCGCACGGCCGCGTCGAGCGCGGCGGCGATTGCCGGATCGGCGTCGACCGTGATGTGCGCGACCGCGCAGCCTGCCGCGGAGGCTGCCGCTTGCGCATGATCGAAGCCCGGTGCGATCGCAGCCATCACCGCAACCAGCGTGCGGATATCGCGTGCGAACGGCCCGACGCAATCGAGCGTGGTATCGGCCGGCGCGACGCCGCGCCGCGACACGCGGCCGAATGTCGGCTTCAGCCCGGCCACGCCGCAGCAGGCGGCCGGCCCGCGGATCGAGCCGCCTGTATCGGTGCCGAGTGCCGCATCGACCGTGCCGAGCCCGACGAGCGACGCGGAGCCGCTCGACGAGCCGCCCGGAATGCGCGTCGCGTCCTGCGGATTGACGGGCGTGCCCGTGTGGTCGTTGATGCCGGTCATGCCGAACGCGAGCTCGTGCATGTTCGCCTTGCCGGCAATCTGCCAGCCCGCGTCGAGCAGCAGGCGGACCACGTCCGCGTGCCGAGCGGCCGGCGGGGCATCGGCGAGCGCACGGCTCGCCGCGCGGGTCGGATGGCCCGCGATGTCGATCGTGTCCTTGATCGCGATCGTGGGGCCGGGGCCGCCGAGCGTGAAGGTGCTGATGAAGCCTGTCATGGTCGGTATCGTGCGGAAGCAGTGGAAAGCAGCGGGAATCAGGACCGTGGCGCGGCAGCGAGCGGCCACGGGCCGTCGAGCACGCGTTCGGTGCGGAAATGGCGGATCAGCCACGCGGCGCCGTGAGCGGCCGGCGCGAAATCGACGGTCAGCCGCGCGGCGATCAGCTCGGCCGTGCCGTCCGCGTAGCGCGATGCCTGCAGCATGATCCAGCGGCCGCACGCGCTCGCGTGGCCGGTGCCGAACTCGATCGACTCCGACGTCAGGAAGTGCAGGTTGGCCGAGAAATGCGGATCGGGCGGCAGGTAGCGGCCCAGCATCGCGACGATCGCAGCCGTGCCTTCGAGTCGGCCGAACTTGCGCGCGTACTGCGGGCCGATGCCTTCCCACACGGCATCGGCCGTGAACAGCTCGGCGAGCGACGGGCCGTCGCCGGCATCCTCGGGCACGTCGCACAGCGCCATGTAGCGCGTGATCGTCGCGCGCACCGCGCGCTCGGCATCGAGCGCCGCCACGCGCTGCACGAGCGCGTCGATCAGGCCGGGAGACAGGTCGGTCATCGCGCGCCTCACGCCGCGGGCTTCGCGGCCGGCGGCACGGTCAGCGCACGGCCGACCCGCGCTTCGATCTTGCCGTAGCGCCACAGGTTGTATTCGCCGACGGGCGTCGTGCGATACAGGTTGCACACGGCGACCGTCGTGTCGAAGTCGGCGACGTCGGCCATGATGTAGAAGGTCCACGGCGCGCCATCGGCCTGGCCGACCACGAGGCGGTCGTCGTCCATCACGCCGAGCACGCGCACGCCGGGCATCGCTTCGACGGCGGCGAGCATCGCGCCGTATGCCTGCCACACTTCGCCGATCTTCTCGCGCGGCAGGTCGAAGAAGTTTTGCGACACGCCGCAGCAGAACAGGACGCGCAGCGGCAGCGGATTCGAATCGGACATGTGAGGTTCTCCAGAGGAATCGGTTGGGCGCATGAACCGGCCGGCGAGGGCGCTTCGGCATCGGCTTCGTGCGCGTTCAGGAAAGCTTCGGTTGGCGCAGGTTACAGATAGCCGGGAAACGGCGTGACGCCGGTGAACACCGCGCCGGCGCCGTCGAAGTTGCCTTCGGCAAGGAATGCGTGCTGCGTGACGACCATCGCGTCGCGCAGCAGCCGCTGCAGCGGATGCGACCGGTAGATCGCTGCCGTGCCGCCGAGGCGGTAGGCGCGTTCGACGACGCTCGCGCCTTCGCGTGCGATCTGCGTGGCCGCGAGCCGCAGCAGGCTGACCTGGTCGGGCGTCACGGGGTTGCCCGCGAGAATCGATTGCCACACCGTGTCGGTCGCGTCGTAGAAGAACGCGCGCGCCGAGCGCAGTTGCGCCTCGGCCTTCGCGAGCTCGATGCGGAAATACGCGCGATCGGCGAGGCGCGGCGCGCCGGTCGTCGTCTGGCGGCCGCCCGACATGCGGTTCGCGACGTCGAGCGCCGCCCGTGCGAGGCCGAGATTCACGACGGCCAGCACCTGCGCCGCATACGCGACGGTCGGATAGCGGTACAGCGGCTCGTCGACGGTCGGCTCGCCGCCGCGCACGAAGGTCCACGCTTCGGGCACGAAGCGGTCGTCGACGCGCAGGTCGTGGCTGCCGGTGCCCTGCATGCCGACCACGCTCCAGTTCTCGACGATCTCGACGTCGGCTGCGCGGAACACGGCCGTGCGCGGCTTGTTCGGCGCGGCGTCCTGCGCGCCCGGCACGGCGATGCCGACGCCGAGCCAGTCGGCGCCCTTGCAGCCGCTCGCGAATTTCCACGTGCCGTTCACGCGCCAGCCGCCCGGCGCGGGCTGGGCCGGCTGCACCGGGAACAGGCCGCCCGCGAACACCTGGTCGGGGCCGCTCGCATACAGCTCGGCCTGGGTCTCGAGCGGCAGCGCGGCGAGATACACGTTCGCGGAGCCGAAGCTCGCGACCCACGCGGCCGAGCCGTCGGCGGTCGCGATCCGTTCGATCATGTCGAGGAACGCGGTCGGTGCGAGCGCATCGCCGCCGAAACGGCGCGGCGTGCCCGCGCGATAGATGCCGGCCTGCTTGAACAGCGCGATCACGTCGCGCGGCACGTGCGACAGGCGGTCGAATTCTTCGCGGCGCGCGGCGACGGTCTCGATCACCGCGTCGAGCGGCGACAGCCGGGCGGCCGGTTCGCTGGCCGCATGGGGGGCGCTCGGTGCGGTGTCGAGGGCGAGGGCGGCGTGGGGCATGGCTGTCTCCTGGGGCGGATTGGGGTTCGAATGCGGGGTGGCATGCGTGCCGGGCGGAAAGCGGCACGACGATGCAACCAGTCTAGAAACGCCGAAAACGCGCAGCAATTGGTGCGTTGGGCCGTGCGACTGGTGACGTTCCGTGCCGCACTAAAGAAATCTTCAGATGCGGGCGGCGCGTGCCGGTGCTATGTTGGGTTTCCGGCCGCGCGATGCCGCGCGGCTTCATCCGAAGCCGATCATGAGTTTCCCCGACGAAGACGATTTCCACCGGCTGCTCGACGCGCTGACGACCTGCGTGCTGCTGCACGACGCGCATACCAAGGCGATCGTGTGGGCGAACCGCGCCGCGTGCATCGCGCTCGGTTTTTCCGTCGAGGAACTCCTGCCGCTGAAGGCGCCGGACATGACGCGCCCCGAACCGAAATACCAGCGCGAGATCGCCGTGAGTGCATGGGATCGCGCGCTCGTCGACGGGCCGCAGGTGTACGAGTGGTGCTACCGGTCGCGCACGGGTGTCGACATGCTGTCCGAGGCGACCGCCACCTACGTGCCGCTGCGCGGGCGCGACGTCGTGATGGTGCAGTTCCGCGACATCAGCGCGGAAGAGGCGGTGCGCCAGCAGTTGCGCCGCTACGAGGCGCGGCTGCGCGAGTTCATGCAGGATCTCGACGAAGGCATCGCGGTCGTCACGCCGCACGGCGGCGTGCAGTTCATCAGCGAGTCGGGCCGCCGCGTGCTCGGGCTCGCGCCCGGCGAAGCGCTCGGCGAGGTGCTCGACTACTGCTCCGAGGCCGACCGCGACCGGCTCGTCGCGCAACTGCGCGATGCGCCGTCCGCGTATCCGTCCGCGCCGCAGCGCTACCGGATCGTGCGGCGCGACGGCTCGCCGTGCTGGCTGCGCATCCTGTGCCGGCAGGTCGAGATCGAAGGCGATCTCGACGGGCTGCTCGTGCAGTTCCGCGACGTGAGCGACGAAGTCGCGATCGAGGATGCCCGCCGCGCGGAAGCGCGCATGCTCGAACACGCGGGCCGCTACAACGCGATGGGCGAGATGGCGAGCGTGATCGCGCACGAGCTGAGCCAGCCGCTCGCGGCCGTGCGCAACTTCATCGAAGGCGCGGTGCGGCGGCTGAACGCGCGCGGCGCCATCGACGACGCGATCTGGGGGCTGCGCAGCGCGGACCGGCAGGCCGAGCATGCGGCGCTGATCATCAAGAGCGTGCGCGAATTCATCGTGAAGCGCGAGCCGGTCGTCGCGCTCGCCGACCTGCGCGACATCCTCGCGGACGTCGCGTACTTCATCGAGCTGCGTGCGAAGGAGGCCGGCGTGACGGTCACGATCGTGCAGGCCGATACGCCGCTGCCGATCCGCTGCGAGCGCGTGCTGATCGGGCAGGTGATCCTGAATCTCGCGTTCAATGCGATCGAGGCGTTCGCCGGTTGCGAACGCGTGCCGCGCACGCTGATGCTCGGCACCGCGAACGTGGCCGGGCATGCTGAGCTGCGCGCGATCGACAACGGCCCGGGCATTGCAGACGATGCGCACGACCGGCTGTTCGACGGCTTCTCGTCGTCGAAGGCCGGCGGCAACGGGATCGGGTTGTCGCTGTGCAAGAGCATCGTCACGCGCCACGGCGGGCGGATCGCCGCGAGCCCGGCCGACGGCGGCGGGCTCGACTGCCGCGTGACGCTGCCGCTCGCCGGTTCGCACGCGTAGCCGCTGCGTCGCGTCACGGCGGGGCGACGCGCGTTGCACGATCAGCGCCCCAGCGCCCGCGCGGTCTGGCCGCCGATGCCGAAGTCGGTATTCGGAATGTCCTTGATGATCACGCGCGTGGCCTGCAGCGGCGCATCGAGCACGTTCGCGCCGGCATCGGACAGCGCGGCGATCAGCGCGCGCTTCTGTTCATCGGTGCGGCCGGCGATCAGGATCGCGACGATCACGGGCAGCGACGGCGGCGCGCCGTCCGCGGCGCTGCGGCCGCCGAGGCCGATGTGCGTCGCGGGCAATTCGGTGAGCAGCACGCGCACCGATTCGACCGGTGCGCCGATCGAGTCGACGGTCGCACCGGTCAGCCGTGCGATCAGTTCGGCCTTGCGGGCGTCGTCATGGCCGGCCGGCAGGAAAACTTCGAGTGTGGGCATGGTCGTCCGGAAAGGTGAAGGTGACCGGTTCACCGTTGCACTTGCAGCGGCGAACCGGCCACGGCTTACAGCAGGAAGCCGATCGCGCTGAGCGCTTCGGTCGAATCGATCAGGCGCACGACCTTTTCGGCGATCCGCATCTCGCCTTCGGCATCGACGTGCAGCTTGTGCGTGACGTCGGCCGCGAACAGCGTCGCGGCCCCGCGCTTGTACGCGACGACGACCTGCGCCGACTTCAGCTCGACGGTATCGGCGCTGCCGCTTTCCAGCGTGAAGCGCGACACGGTGCGCACCGTGCGTGCCGCGTCGGCGGCCGACGCCGAGTAGCCGGACACCATCCGCTGCACGCGCTTCTCGCGCATGTCCTGGTCGTCGAACACGTAGTTCAGCGTCGCGGCGAAGTCGGTCGAATCGGGATCGATCGGCACCACGTAATGGCCGGCCGGTTCCCACAGGTCGAGCCACGCGCGATAGTCGCGGCGGTCGAGCATCTCGGCTTCGCGCCACACGAATTCGACCGCGCGGGCGAAGGTCTGCTCGGAAAAGAGGGCGTTGCGGTCGTCCATCATTGCTGCTCCATCATCGTGCGCCATTGCTGGTAGGCCTCGCGCATGCCGGTCTCGTCGGTCGCATGCGCGGTCTTTTCGCCGTTCGCGGCGGTCGTCTCGCGGTTCAGCCCGCGATTCACGAGGATCGGCACGTCGGGGCCCGCGTGCGCGCCGCGCTGCACGCGCTCCCATGCTTCGGCGTCGTCGGGGCTGCCGAAGCCGAACGGGCCCTGGAAGTGCTCGTGGATGCGCAGCCGCTCGCGGTTCGCTTCGTCGGGGCCGCCGTCCATCGCGAGCGCGACGTGGCGGATCTCGGTTTCGTTCGCCGAGATCGGCCGCAGCACGCGGAAGAACGCCATCGACAGCGCGAGGTTCGGGAACAGGTTCAGGTTGAAGCCGACGCCCATCAGCGAGCGCACGATGCGGCGCACTTCGTCCGGCGTGTGGCGCTCGGCGAGCTTGGCCGCGAGCGGCGCGAAGCGCTCGGGCAGCGGCGCGCCGTCGTCTTCGTCGAGATCGATCAGCTCGGGCATCAGCACCGCGAGGCTGTGGCCGTTGCCGAGCCCGCGGCAGAACGCGTCCTCGCTCGTCATGAAGCTCGTGATCGCGGCGGCCGTCTCGTCGTCGATCGACTTCATCCACGACTTGTGCACGACCGGGAAGTGATAGAGGTCGGTCGTGTTCTCGAGCTGGATCTTCCAGTTGCCCTTGAACTTGAACTTGTGCTCGCCGTTCGCCTTGATCGGGTAGCCGGCGCCCTGTTTCATGAACAGGTCGATCCACGGCTTTGCACCGCCGAGGAACTCCTCGAGCGGTTCGATTGCATCGTTGAAGCTCGCGAAGATCAGCCCCTGGTACACGCCGACGCGCAGCTTCACGAGCGGCAGGTCGCCTTTCTCGCACACGCCTTCGTAGCCGTCGCCGTACGGCAGCGCGCGCAGCGTGCCGTCGAGCGCATACGACCAGCTGTGATACGGGCACGTGAAACCCTTCGCGTTGCCCTTGTGCGATTCGCACACGGTTGCGCCGCGATGGCGGCAGCGGTTCTGCAGCACGTTGATTTCGCCGGTCTTGTCGCGCACGACGATCACCGGCTGGCGGCCGATCGTCGTCGTGATGAAGTCGCCCGGGTTCGGCAGCTCGCTCTCGTGCGCGACCCAGATCCAGGTGCGGTAGAAGATGCGGTCGAGCTCGGCTTCGAACAGCGCGGGATCGTGATACATCGCGGGCGCGATGCGGTCGGGTTGCGCGAGGCCGTGCAACGCACGGGTGTCGATCGTCTGGTAGGGAATGTCGCTCATCGTTGTCGTGGGGAAAGAGTCGCGAAATCGGGGCCGCGCCGCGCGCGGTATCGAGTACCCAGTCTCGTCCCCTGCTACATATCCGTCAAATTGATCTAAAATTGGCCAGTTAATAAATGCGGCAAATAATGGAGGCTACGATGACATCGGTCGATCATCTCGATCTGAACCTGTTGCGCGTATTCCAGGCGATCGTCGAGGAACGCAGCCTGACGAAGGCCGGCGAGCGGCTCGCGCTGTCCCAGCCGGCCGTCAGCTATTCGCTCGGCCGGTTGCGCACGCTGTTCGACGATCCGCTGTTCGTGCGTACGCGCTCGGGCATGCAGCCGACACCGGTCGCGCTCGAACTCGCGGGGATCGTCGGCAAGGCGCTCGACATGGTGCGCGTCGCGCTGCGCTACGCGGAGCGCTTCGATCCGGCCACCAGCACGCGCACGTTCAGGCTGTCGTTGTCGGATGCCGGCGAGATGGCGTACCTGCCGGCGATCTGCCAGGCGTTGCGCGAGCGCGCGCCGCGCGTGACGCTGAGCGTGCAGCCGCTGCCGGTGGAGGAGATCGAGGAAGCGCTGCGCGCGAGCCGGCTCGATTTCGCGATCGGCAACCTGCCGGAACTGATGCCGCGCACGCGTCATCAGGTGCTGTTCGAGGAAACCTACGTGTGCATGACGGGCCGCCGGCGCGGGGTGCCGAGCGGTGCTGCGCTGAGCCTCGACCAGTTCGTGCGCGCCGCGCACGTCAACGTGAAATCGGTCGAGCACAGCCATCACGCGCTCGACGATGTATTGCGCGCACAGGGTGTCGGCCGCAACATCGCGCTCGAAGTGCCGCACTTCGTCGCGCTGCCGAGCGTGCTGTCGGTCACCGATCTGTATGCGACGCTGCCGAAGCGGCTCGCGCAGATCCTGAACCGCGACAACGCGTTTCGCCTGTATGACTTGCCCGTCACGCTGCCGCCCGCGCCGGTGACGATGCACTGGCACGAGCATTTTCATGAGGACGAGGGCAACGCGTGGATGCGCACGCTGCTGACCGAGCTCGTCGAGCGATTCGACGACGCGTGACCCGTGAGGGCGAGGGCAGCGCGCTGGATGTGCGCGTTACTGGCCGAGCTCGTCGAGCGATTCGACGACGCGTGACCCGTGAGGGCGAGGGCAGCGCGCCGGATGCGCACGTTACTGGCCGAGGTCGCCGGGCAGTTCGACGACGCGCGACGTCTTGAACGGGCGCCGTTCGTGCCGTGAGTGTCAGAGATCGAGCACCAGCACTGCCGAACGCGCACGCGACACGCAGCAGCAGATCACCGTGTTGCTCGCGCGCTCGGCCTTGCTGAGGCAATGGTCGCGATGATCGGGCTCGCCGTCGATGACAGGCACCATGCAGGTGCCGCACACGCCTTCGCCGCATGACGTGTCGACCTCGATGCCAATGCGCGCGAGCGCGTCGACGATCGACGTGTCGGGCGTGACGCGTACCGATTGCCCGCTGCGCTGCAGGCGCACTTCGAATCCGTCGGCCGGGCCGGCGTCGGGATTACCCGCATCGGCGGCGGCCGGTTCCGCCGCGAAGCGTTCGAGATGGATCGAATCGTCGGGCAAGCGCGTCGCGGCCGCCGCGACGACCGCGTCCATGAACGGCCCCGGGCCGCATGTATAGACGTGCGCGTGTGCGTCGACCGATTCGACGCAGCGGCCCAGCTCGGCCGCGAGCGCGTCGGGTGCGATGCCGTAGTGGAACGTCACGTGCGACGCGAACGGCTCGGCCGACAGTTCGGCGACGAAGGCCGCATGCTCGCGGCTGCGTGCGAAGTAGTGCAGCCGGTAGCGCGCGCCACGCTTGTGCAGCGCATACGCCATCGACAGCAGCGGCGTGATGCCGATGCCGGCCGCGATCAGCACGTGCTCGCTCGCGTCATCCGTCAGACGAAACAGGTTGCGCGGCGCGCCGATCGACAACTCGGCGCCGACGGTCACGTCGTCGTGCAGCGAACGCGAGCCGCCGCGCGACTGCGCTTCCTTCTTCACCGCGAACAGGTAGCTGCCGCGCTCGTCGGGGTTGCCGCACAGCGAGTATTGCCGCGTGATGCCGGACGGCGCGGTGACGTCGATATGGGCACCCGGTTCGTATGCGTCGAACGGCTGGCCGTCGACGCGCGAGACCCGGAAACAGCGGATGTCCTGCGCCGCGTCGATCAGCGCGTCGATCCGGACTTGGTGGCGGTTCACTTGCATCGGTCAATCCGTGGGGTAGGGGAAACGCGGCGCGGCAGACACCGCGCCGTCATGCGATCGAGAATAGGGACGGGCATCGCATAAATCAAATCGATAAAAAAGCGATGCCTGAATCAGTCGGATGGATGATGGTCGGGCGACGGATCGCGCCCGGTGTTCAGCGCGCGGCGATCGCGTTGCCTGCCTCGGCCGCCTGCGGCGCCGCTGCCGACGCATGGCCGCGTTCGCGATCGAGGCTGCGGCGATAGTGCCGGCACCCGGCGGCGAGCAGCAGCGCGGCGAGCGTGGCGGCCGCGACGTTGACGATCGACATCGAATGACCGACCGCCGCCGGCGCGCCGAACACGCGATCGGTGAACAGCGCGACGACCGTCGTCCCGATCCCGAGTGCGATCAGGTTCGACACGAGCAGGAACAGCGCGGAAATCTGCGCGCGCATCTGGTTCGGCGCGAGCGTCTGCATCGCGGCGGTCGACGTCGGCATCGGGAACGACGCGAAGAACATCGCGACGACGAGCATCGCGAGCGACGCGGGCAGCGAGTCGAGCTGCGTGAACAGCGTCGCGGGGATCACCATGCATGCCGCACCGATCGCGCCGGCGCGCATGGGCGCATCGTCGCGGCCGCGCCGCAGCAGCCAGTCGTTGAGCCAGCCGCCGCAGAACACGCCGGCCGTGTTCGCGACCAGCAGCACGATGCCGAGCGTGTAGCCGGCTTCGACGGCCGTCATCCCGAAGCGGCGGATATAGAACGCGGGCGTCCAGCTCAGCAGGCAGTACAGCGTCATCGCGTAGAACGAGAAGCCGAGGTAGTGGCATGCGAAGGTCGCGCGATGCGTGCCGACGAAGCGCAGCGAATCGCGCATCGACACGCGCCGCACGGCGCCCGAGCGATCCTGCGCCAGCCCCTTGCGCTGCGGGTCGCGCACGGTCGCGGCGAACAGCAGCGCGACCAGCAGCCCCGGCAGCCCGACGATCAGGAACGTGACCTGCCACGCATGCACCTGCCCGACCACCGGCAGCGTGAACGCGCTCGCATGCTTGAGCAGCGCGATCACGTAGCCGCCGATCAGGAACGCGACGCCGCCGCCGATGAACGACCCGAGCGAATACACGGCGATCGCGCGCCCGAGCTTCTCTTTCGGGAAGTAGTCGGCGAGCATCGAATACGCGCCCGGCGACAGCGCGGCCTCGCCGACGCCCACGCCCATGCGCGCGATGAACATCTGCACGAAATGCTGGCTGAGCCCGCACGCGGCGGTCGCGACGCTCCACAGCGCGATGCCGATCGAGATGATCCGCGGGCGCGCGTAACGGTCGGCGAGATACGCGACGGGCAGCCCCATCACCGCATAGAACAGCGAGAACGCGAAGCCGTTCAGCAGGCTGAACTGCGTATCGGACAGGTGCAGGTCGCGCTTGATCGGCTCGATCATCAGCACGAGGACCTGGCGGTCGACGAACGAAAAGACGTAGGCGAGCATGCAGATGACGACGACATACCATTCGTACGTATAGCGCTTGCCGTCGGCAGCGCGGGCCGTGGATGCGGACATGCGGATTCTCCAGGAGCGGGCGGTGGAAACGCGCGGCAGCGGCCTGGCGGGCCGGGCGCCGTCGCGGCGCGAAAGCGTGCGGGGCGCACGTGTCGGAGACGCAGCGTAGTCGGCCAAATTCGGCCGCCATAGCCGGAGTGACAGCCGCGCCACACGGGCATTTACCGACCCGTATAAAGAAAACACCGGGGTCTTGCGCGCCGGCGGCCGCGCAGCGTGCTTGCGGCGGGGCGCGCGCGCATCATGCGGCGCATCTATAAGCGTTATAGAGCGCATTGCGTCGACGTCCGAAATTGTCGTTCCTAGACTCGGCCCGGTTTTGATCGGCAGCGTTGGCCCTTCGCGGCGAACGCGCTTCACACCACGCGGCGCGACGCCGACAGGCGCCGGAAACTCTACGGGACGACGACGATGAACCAACCGAACGGGCGGGCCGACCGGCTTGCCGTACCGCTTGCCGCACTGCTTGCCTGCGCGGCGCTGCCCGCCTTCGCACAATCGAGCGTGACGCTCTACGGCCGCGTCGACACCGCGATCGAATACGCGAACGCCGGGCCGAACCACGTGACGCGCATGGGCAGCGGCAACCTGTTCGCATCGCAGTGGGGGCTGAAGGGCGTCGAGGATCTCGGCGGCGGCTACGCGACGATCTTCAAGCTGGAGGATGGCTTCAACGCGGGAAGCGGCGCGCTGTCGAACAGCAGCGCACTGTTCGGCCGCGAGGCATGGGTCGGCATCACGGGGCCGTTCGGCGGCGTGCAGTTCGGCGAGCTTTACACGATCCTGCACACGACGCTCGTCACGTACAGCCTGCCGGGCCTCGGCGCGGGGCTCGCCTGGGGCAACGCGACGAACAACTTCGTCGGGCCCGCGTTCCTGCGCGTGCGCAACTCGATGCGCTACACGTCGCCGCGTTACGCGGGTTTCATGCTGCGGGCGATGGCCGCGCGCGGCACCAACGGCGCGGCCGGGCAGCCGGCGACGCTCGGCGACACATACGGCGTGGGGCTCAACTACGTGCGCGGCGGCCTGTCGATCGACGTCGACACCATGCAGCAGAAGTTCAGCCCGGTCGCGGCATCCGCGCTCGGCGCCACGAGCCCGGCCGCGAACGGCAACTACACGCTGGGCGCGATTTCGTACGATTTCAGCGTCGTGAAGGTTGCCGCGCTGTACCTGCGCCATCGCGGCGGCCCCGACGTCGCGACCGCGATCGACAGCCAGGGCGCGTATCCGCACAGCGACATCGTGGAGCTGAGCGCGACGGTGCCGATCGGGCGCGCGTCGCTGCTGCTGAGCGTCGGCCACTACCGCAAGGTCGCGGACAGCGACGGCAACGCCGATTCGTACGGCATCCGCTTCGACTATCCGCTGTCGAAGCGCACGGTGCTGTACACGGGCGCCGCGATGGTGCGCAACGGCGCGCATGCGCGCTTCGTCGTCAACGGCGCGGCGGGCGGCGGCGTCGCGGTTGCCAAGCCGGGCGCGACCGCCAGCTCGATCGTCGCGGGCATCCTCACGTCGTTCTGACCGTTTCGGCCGCCCCGCGCCCGTATGCGTGCCCGCTTGCGTCGTCAAGCGCAGGCGGGCGGCTGCGGCGCGAGCCATGCGTCGAACGGCGCCAGCTCGCCGATGTTGAACAGTTCGAGCAGCAGCGCGCGCAGCCAGCGATGGCCGGGGTCGGCGTCGAAGCGCCGGTGCCAGTAGGCGTTGACGGCCCATTCGCCGGCGCCGGCGATCTCGTACAGCGCGCACGGCTGCCGCGCCGCGAACGTGATCGCGATCGTCTCCGGCAGGATCAGCGCATAGTCGCCGTCCTGCAGCAGCGCGGGCACCACCATGAAATCGGGTAGTGCCGCACGCACGCGCGGCATCAGCCCGTGCCGCTCCAGCAACTGCATCGATTGCGGATGCGACGTGACCGCGACGAAGCGCAGCGTGTCGGGCGCCGCGCCATCGAGCACGTAATCGTCGGGCAGCCCGACGCGCTGCGCGGTGCGGCGCGGCATCAGCAGCACGCAGCGCTCGTGCAGCAGCGCTGCGCGCTGGAAGTGGCTCGACGCGTCGGCGAAATGCCCGAGCGCGAAGTCGATACGCCCCGATTCGAGCGCGACGTTGAGCTGGCATTCGTCGACGTGCAGCGTCTCGATCACCGCGCCCGGCGCGCGACGGTCGAATTCGGCGAGCAGCGTCGGCAGGAACGCGCTCGCCGCGAAATCGCTCATGTGCAGGCGGAACACGCGCTGCGTGCTGTCGGGCGTGAAGCGCGAGCCTTCGTCGAGCACGTGCTGCAGGATCGCGAGCGCCTTGTCGACCGACAGCGCGAGCCGCTGCGCGCGCGGCGTCGGCTCGACGCCGGTGCCGGTACGCACGAACAGCGCGTCGCGGAACATCAGCCGCAGCCGGCCGAGCGCGTAGCTGACGGACGGCTGCGTGACGCCGAGCCGCAGCGCGGCGCGGCCGACGTGCCGCTCCTCGTAGACCGCGCGAAACGTCTTCAGCAAGTTGAGATCGAGATCCTGCACGCGCAGTTCGGACGGGTCGCCGTCGTGCGGCGCGGATTCGGCGCGGGCCGGGGCCGCCGGGCGGCCGGTTGCGGAGAGCGTCATCGGGGTTGCCTCGCGGTGACGGAAGGCGCGTGGCCATAACGCCGCGCATACGCCTTCGCGAAATGGCCGAAGCCATGGATGCCGTGCGCGATCAGCACGTCGGTGACGCTGCGCGCGTCGCCGTGTTGCAGCGCCGCGTGCACGGCGGCGAGCCGGCGCTCGCGCACATAGGCGGCCGGCGTGGTGTGCAGGAACGCGCGGAACGCGTGCTGCAGCGTGCGCGGCGCGACGCCCGCGACGGCCGCCAGCGCGGCGAGTGCGAGCGGTTCGCCGAGGTGCGCGTTGACGTGATCGCACGCATGTCGCACGTAGGCTGGCAGCGGCGGCGTGCCGCGCGCGAGCGCATCGCTGTACGAATGCGGCAGGTGCGTGAGCAGCAGCGACATCAGCCACGCGGTGAGATCGGCGCCGAAGGCCGTCGCGGCCGTGCCGATGGCCGGCTGCGCGCCGAGCCGGCACAGGTACTCGAAGGTCGGCGGCACGAGCGCCGCGCCCGCGCCGGCACCGCCGGCCGCGAGATCGAACTGCAGCGGCCGCGTGAGCGTGGCCTGCAGCATGTCCTGCAGCTTGCATTCGAGCGCGCCGCGTTCGAGCCGCAGCACGAGGTTGCGGCAATCGGGGCTGGTGCTCAGGCGGCTCGCGAGTGCGGGCGACGACACCGTCAGCTCGCCGGGGCCGGTGCGCGCGACGACGCTGCCGGCCTGCAGCTCGCATGCGCCGGCGAGCGTCAGCCTGAACAGGAAGTGGCCGGTATCGCCGCCGAAATCGATGCGCGTTTCGCGGCCGTAGCAGAGTTCGAGCAGCGCGCCGTGATGCAGCGGCACTTCATACAGCTCCGCATGAAACGGATCGCGGCCGTGCGCGGCCATCCGGTGCGGCCCGAGCCGGTGCGCGACCGCGCGTTCGACTTCGTCGGGGGCGTGCAGCGTGCCGAGCCGGTTCGGCGCATGGCGGGAAAGGGCGATATCCATTCATGGACCTCGTAACGGGTGCAGGGGCGCGGCGGCCTGCGCATCGCCGCGATTGCGTTGCGCGAACGGGCGTGCCGTTGCGCGTTTTGAAGCGACGCGGTGGAGGCGGCCGCGTAGTCTCGGAGGCACTCAATCACCGGGAGAAGACGATGAAGGTAAGTGTTCTGGGCGGCGGCCACGGCTGCCATGCGGCGGCCATCGACCTGCTCGAGAAGGGCCACGACGTGACGTGGTGGCGGCGCGACCGCGAGCCGCATGCGCGGCTGCGCGAACTCGGCGTGCTGAACGTGACCGACTATCGCGGCAAGCGCGCGGTGCCGCTCGGCGATGCGCCCGGCGCGATCCGCCTGACCGGCGATCTCGCGGCGGCACTGCGCGGCGCGCAGCTTGTCGTGGTGCCGCTGCCTTCCACGTCGCACGATGCGCTCGCCGCGCAGGTCGCGCCCTTGCTGGAGGACGGCCAGGTCGTGTTCCTGCCGCCCGGCACGTTCGGCAGCGTCGTATTCGCGCAGGCGGCGGCCGCCGCCGGCAACCGTTCGCGCGTCGCATTCGCCGAGACGGGCACGCTGCCGTACCTGGTGCGCAAGCATGGCGACAACGAGGTCGTGATTAGCGCCTACGCGACGCGCTTGCCGACCGGCATATTGCCGGCGAATGCGGCCGGCTGGGCGTTCGACGTGCTGCGCGCGGGCTATCCGTCGGTTGAACCGGTCGAGGATGCGTTGTCCGGCGCGTTGATGAACGCGGGGCCCGTGATCCACCCGCCGCTGATCCTGATGAATGCCGGGCCGCTCGAACACTTCGACGCGTGGGATATCCACAACGAAGGCACACAGCCGTCGATCCGCCGCGTGACGAACGCGCTGGATGCCGAACGCATCGCGGTGCGCGAAGCGCTCGGCTACCGGGCGCCGCATTTCCCGCTCGCGGATCACTACGGGACGGAAGGCGACGAATGGATGTACGGGCGCGGCGCGCACGGCAAGCTGACCGATAGCGGCGACTGGCGCGAGAAGATCGATCTGCGCGCGCATCGCTACATGCTCGAGGACACCCGGCTCGGGCTGTCGTTCATCGTGTCGTGCGGGCGCTGGGCCGGTGTGCCGACGCCCGTCGCGCAGGGGCTGCTGAGCATCGCGAGCGCGGTCGCGGTGCGCGACCTGTATGCGGAAGGCCGCACGCTGGAGCGGCTTGGGCTGGCGGCGCTGTCGAAGGACGCGATGCGCGCGCTGCTCGACGCGGGCGTCGCGGGAGTTTCAGCATGAGCACGGCCGCCGAGGTGACGCGCGTGCACGTGCTCGGCGCGGGGCGCATGGGGCAGGGGATCGCGCTCGTGTTCGCGTTTGCCGGGATCGACGTGACGCTGATCGACTTCAAGCGGCGCGATGCGGCTGGCCGAAGCGCCTTCGACGATCGCACGCGCGACGAGATCGCACGGCCGCTGCACGCGCAGGTCGCGCTCGGCCGAATCGATGCCGCGCAGGCCGATGCGGTCGTCGCGCGCATCGCGATCGTCGCGCGGGACGGCGGTGCCGAAGCCGTGCGCGATGCAGACGTCGTGTTCGAGGCACTGCCCGAAGTGCTCGACGCGAAGGCCGACGCGTTGCGCTGGCTCGGCGAGCATGTCGACGCGCAGGCAACGATTGCGTCGACTACCTCGACGTTCGTCGTCACCGAATTGCAGCGGCATGTCGCGCACCCGGAACGGATGCTGAACGCGCACTGGCTGAATCCCGCGCTGCTGATGCCGCTCGTCGAGATCAGCCGCAGCGATGCAACCGACCAGCCGGTGGTCGACGCGCTCGCCGCGCTGCTCGAACGCGTCGGCAAGAAGCCGGTGATCTGCGGGCCGGCGCCCGGCTACATCGTGCCGCGCATCCAGGCGCTCGCGATGAACGAGGCCGCGCGGATGGTCGAGGAAGGCGTCGCGAGCGCGGAGGATATCGACACGGCCATCCGCACGGGCTTCGGCCCGCGCTTTGCGGTGCTCGGGCTGCTCGAATTCATCGACTGGGGCGGCTGCGACATCCTGTACTACGCGTCGAAGTACCTGGCCGGCGAGATCGGCCCGCGCTTCGCGCCGGCCGCGAGTGTCGTGCGCAACATGGAAACCGGGCGCGATGGCGTGCGCACGGGCGCGGGCTTCCACGACTATGCCAACGTGGATGTGCCCGCGTACATGCGGCAGCGGCTCGGCGAATTCGCGCAGCTGCTCGATCACCTGGGACTGGCGCCGGTGTTCGACGGCGCGCGGCGCAACCAGGGCGCGTAGCCCGGACGTCGCGGCTGCGTGCGCTCGCGGTGCCGCGCAGGCGTGCATGTGGCGCCGTGAACCGGTGTGTCGCTCATCCGCCTGCAAGGGCAATGGCACGGGCGTGGCGGCCGGCGAGGGCCGCGTGCTCATGCCGTATCGCCGCGCGTGCCGGCCGCCGGTGCGGCACGCGTCTCGCGCATCACGCACAGCGTCGCGACGGTCACGAGGCCGAGCGCGATGAGGAACAGCGATACGGGCCACGACGCGTGATAGCGCGCGAGCAGCGCGGTTGCGATCAGCGGCGACATCCCGCCCGCGAAGATCGACGCGACTTCGTGCCCGAGCGCGACGCCCGAGTAGCGCACCTCGGTGCTGAACAGCTCGCCGACGAGCGCGGGCAGCGTGCCGATCATCGCGCCGTGGCTCACGGCCGTGCCGACCGTGAGCGCGAGCCACACGAGCGGCGTCGCGCGCGTGTCGAGCAGCCAGAAGAACGGGAACGCGCACGCGACGAGGCTCAGCGCGCCGATCAGGTACACGGGCTTGCGGCCGATCCGGTCGGACAGCCGGCCCCACGCGAGCATCGCGCCCATCTCGACGATCATCGCGACCATCACGCCGGTCAGCATCACGCCGTTCGGGATGCCGACGTATTTGCCGTAGACGAGCGAGAACGCGAGGAAGATGTACGCGCCGCCGTTCTCGGCCACGCGCAGCCCCATCGCGAGCAGGATTTCCTTCGGATGGCGGCGGAGGCATTCGACGATCGGCAGGTGCGTGTGCGCGCCGCGCTTGCCGGCCTGCTCGAAGTCGCGGCTTTCCGGCAGATGGCGGCGGATGTAGATGCCGATCGCGAAGATCACGACGCTCGCAAGGAACGGCAGCCGCCAGCCCCACGTGCGGAATGCGTCGTCCGGCAGCGCCTGCGCGGCGAGAAACGCGGCCGACGACAGCACGAAGCCGCCGCCCACGCCGAGCTGGCTCCATGCGGCGTAGTAGCCGCGCTGTTCCGGCGGCGCGTTTTCGCTGATCATCAGCACGCCGCCGCCCCATTCGCCGCCGGACGCGATGCCTTGCAGCAGGCGCAGCACGACGAGCGCGGCCGGCGCCCACACGCCGACCTGCGCATAGGTCGGCAGCAGGCCGATCGCGAAGGTCGACGCGCCCATGATCAGCAGCGTCCACACGAGCGACGCCTTGCGCCCGTAACGATCGCCGACGTGGCCGAACACGATCCCGCCGAGCGGCCGCGCGACGAACCCGAGCGCGAAGGCCGCGAACGCGGCGAGGCTGCCCGCGAGCGGCGACGCACCGGGCGGGAAGAATACATGACCGAACACGAGGGCGGCGGCCGTGCCGTACACGAAAAAGTCGTACCACTCCATCGCGTTGCCGGCGACGGAGGCGATGACGATCCGGCGCAGTTGCCGGTCGGCGAGCGGCCGGGCGGCGCTCGGGGATTGCACGGTGTCGGTCGGGTACATGGCGGACTCTGAAGGGGGAGGCAGGCGCGTGCCGTCTTTGCAGCACTGCGGGCTAGTGTTGTCGGCACCGCGCCCCCGGTCAAATCCGCAGAAAAAGGGGAGTGTCATCACTCCGGCTGATGATGGGCGTGCGGCGCGCGACCCTGCCCGCGCGCCCGGCACGCCATTACCGCTCGATCTGCCGGTTCCAGCGCGTATCCCACTGCGCGCGGCGCGCGTTGATCGCCGCCCAGTCGACCACCGTCACCTTGCGCACGAGGTCGTCGACGTTGCCGAGGCTCTGCTGCATCGCGGCGGGCATCTTCGCGAGGCGGTTGGTCGGGATCTGCTTGCCGGCCTCGGCTGCCTTCGTCTGCGCGGGCGCGGACAGCAGGAACTGCGCGAGCTTCTGCGCCAGCTGCGGATCGGGATTGTTCGCGACCACGCACAGGTCGACGAGCAGCAGCACGGGGCCTTCCTTCGGGTTCGCGTACGCGACCGGGATGCCCTTGTCCTGCAGGTCGCCGACGCCGGTCGGCGTGAGCGGGAACAGGCCGGCTTCGCCGGTCTGCACCATCTCGGAGATCTTCGCCGAGTTCGGGATGTACTCGACGACGTTCGGCCCGACCGTGCTCGCCCACTTGCTGAAGCCGGGCTCGACGTTCTGCTCGCTGCCGCCGAGCAGCCGGTTGATCGCGAGGAAGCCATGCAGCCCGAACGTGCTGCTCGACGCCGACTGGAACACGACCTTGCCCTTGTATTTCGGATCGGCGAAATCCATCCACGACGTCGGCGGCGCCCAGCCCTTTTCCGCGAACAGCTTCTTGTTGTATGCGATGCCGGTCATCCCGAGCTGTACGCCCGCGCCGACGTCGTCCTTCATCCGAGCGAACGGGTACAGCTCCTTCAGCACCGGCGAATCGTCGAGCTTCTGGCACACGCCGAGGCTGACCGCGCGCGCCATCACGCCGTCGTCGAGGAACGCGACGTGGATCTGCGGCTTGTTGCGGTTCGCGAGCAGCTTCGCGAGCACGTCCGACGACGTGCCGGGCACGACGACGACCTTCACGTTGTTCGCCTTCTCGAAGTCGGGCAGCACCTGGCTCGTATAGGCCTTTTCCATCGGGCCGCCGTTCATGCCGACGTAGATCGTCTTCGTTTGGGCGAACGCGGGCGCACTCGCGCCTGCGATGCAGAGGGCGGCGGCGGCCGCGATCGTTCCGGGCAGTTTCACTTGTGGGTCTCCTCTTGACGGAAAGGGGCGGTCGGCGCGGCTTGCGGCGCAAAGCGGCCGATCGTGAATGCATCGAGTGGCGTGGCGGTTTCGCCGGTCGTGACGAGATCGGCGAGCACGTCGCCGACGCCCGGCGCGAGCAGGAAGCCGCCGCCGGAAAAACCGAATGCGTGCAGCAGGCGCGGCGTCGTGCGGCTCGCGCCGATGATCGGGTTGTGGTCGGGCGTGCAGCCTTCGACGCCGCTCCACGTGCGGATCAGCAGCGCGTCGCGCAGCGCGGGCAGCAGCGCGCATGCGTCGCGCATCACCGCGCGCGTCGTATCGACCGACGGCTGGGCGAACTCGCCGTCGCCGCGGCCGCGCCCGCCGCCGATCACGCAGTTGCCGCGCGCGACCTGCCGCGCGTACACGCCGCCGCCGTAGACGCCGAGGTTGTGCGTGATGAACGGCGGCAGCGGCTCGGTCACCCACATGTTCGGGTAGATCGGCTCCATCGGCACGGCTTCGCCGAACCGTTCGGCGATGGTGTTCGCCCAGGCGCCGGCCGAATTGATCAGCCACGTCGACGTGCACGCGCGGCCGCCTGCGTGAAAGTGGAAGCGCGTGCCGTCGTGGTGAACGTCGCCGACCGGCGTGTGCTCGAACACGTCGGCGCCCGCCGCGCGGGCCGCGCGCGCGAACGCGGGCGACACGAGGCGCGGGTTCGCATGGCCGTCGGTCACGCACAGCGAACCGCCGAGCGCTGCGCGGCCGAGCCACGGATAGCGGCGGCGGAACGCGTCACCGCGCATCACCTGCAGCGGCAGGCCGTGCTCGCCGGCGAGCGCGGCGTACGCGTCGAGCGCGTCGAGATCGGTGTCGCTGCGCGCGAGCCGCAAGTGGCCCGACACGACGAATTCGCCGTCGACGCCGATCAGCTCGGGCAGGCGATCCCAGATGCGCCGCGCGCGCAGCGCAAGCGGCAGTTGCTCGGCCGGGCGGCCCTGGCAGCGTACGCCGCCGTAGTTCACGCCGCTCGCCTGCGCGCCGCAGTCGCGCCGCTCGAACAGCCCGACGCGCAGGCCGCGTCGCGTCAGCGCCAGCGCGGCCGATGCGCCGACGAGGCCGCCGCCGACGATCGCGACGTCGTAATGCCGGATCTCACTCATCGCGTGCCTCGTCGGGAATCGCCGCGACGTCGTCGCCCGCGAGCGCGGCCGAGATCGGGAACGGCTTCACCGGCGGTTGCACGCGCAACCGGCCGACGTCGGCAAGCGGGCGGCCGGTTTCGGCGGCCAGCACGAGCGCGGCCGCGTCGCCGCACATGCGGCCCTGGCAGCGGCCCATCCCGACACGCGTCAGCGCTTTCAGCCGGTTCAGTTCGGGCGCTGCGCCGCCACGGATACAGCGGCGCAGCGTGCCCGCGTCGATCTCCTCGCAGCGGCACACGATCGTGTCGTCGGCGCAGCGCGCGGCTTGCTCAACCGGCAGGGCGAATGCCGCTTCGAGGCCCGCGCGGAAGGCGCCGATGCGCGCGAGCGTGCGGTCGAGCGTCGCTGCATCGGGCTTGCCGGACGGCGATCGCGGCGCGATGCCCGCATCGTCGAGCAACGCGAGCGCCGCGCGCCGGCCCGATGCTTCGGCCGCGTCGGCACCCGCGATGCCCGCGCCGTCGCCCGCGACGTAAATCCCGCGCACCGACGTGCGGCCGGCCGCGTCGCGCTCGGGCAGCCATGCGCGATTGACCGGGTCGAAACCGAACCGGCAGCCGGCAAGATCGGCGAGCTGTGTTTCCGAACGCAGGCCGAAGCCGAGGCCGAGCGCATCGCAGTCGAGCACGCGCGGCTGCGCATCGGCGCCGGCCGCGCACCACGCGAGGCCCGTCACATGTTGTTCGCCGAGCACGCGCTCGAGCGTGACGCCCGTTTCGATCGCGACACCCTGCGCGCGCAGCCAGCCGATGTAATAGAGCCCCTTTGCGAAGATCGACGGCATGCGCAGCAGCGCGGGCGCGGCGGCGGCCTGGCGGCGCAGCGGGCTCGTGTCGAGCACGGCCGCGACTTGCGCGCCGGCCTTTGCATACTGGTACGCGACGAGATACAGCAGCGGCCCCGTGCCCGCGAACACGATGCGCCGGCCGATCGCGCAGCCCTGCGCCTTCAGCGCGACCTGCGCGCCGCCGAGCGTATAGACGCCCGCGAGGGTCCAGCCCGGCACGGGCAGCATGCGGTCGGTCGCGCCGCTCGCGACGATCAGGTGCGAGTACGGCACGGTTACTTCGTGGCCGCCCTGCAGCGTATCGACGCGGCCCGCGCCGCATGCCCACGCGAGCGTGTCCGGCCGGTAGTCGACGTGCGGCAGCAGCGCGGCCATGGTCCGGTGCACGGCGTCGGCTTTCGCGGCTTCGAAACCGTACAGCGCGCGCTTGCCGCGCGCGAACGCGCCGTCGGCCGGCGGTTGCCGGTAGATCTGCCCGCCCCAGCGCGCGTTCTCGTCGATCACGACGGGGCGCAGCCCCGCGTCGACCAGCGCCTCGGCCGCGCGCACACCGGCCGGGCCCGCGCCGACGATGACCGGTTGCAGTGCGTCGGTCATTGCGTGTCCCCGGTTACAACGGGCTGCATGCCGGTGAGGATCCGCATGCCTTCGGCAATCGGTGTCGAGCATGCGCGCACGCGTGCGCCTGCCTCGGTGCGCACCCAGCAATCCTGGCATGCACCGATCAGGCAGAAACCCGCGCGCGGCAGGCCGCTGAATTCGCTGACGCGCACGCGGCGCTGCGCGACGAGGATCGCGGTGAGCACGGTGTCGCCGGCAAGCGCATGCGCGGGGCGGCCGTCGAGCGTGAACGCGACGGCGGCACGCTCGCGCTCGGCGATGCGCACGAACTGCGCGCCTTCGTCCACGGGTTCGGTTGAGCGGGAAACGGAAGTCATCGTCAGTGTTGGCCGATCAGGATGCGGTTCAGGCCGTACACGCGATCGAGCAGCAGCATCGCGCCGGCAGTGATGAAGATGACGAGCGCCGACACCGACGCCATCATCGGGTCGATCGACTCGGTCGCGTACATGTACATGCGCACGGGCAGCGTGACCGTCTGCGGCGACGTGACGAAGATCGACATCGTCAGTTCATCGAAGCTGTTGATGAACGCGAGCAGCCAGCCGCCGGTGATGCCGGGCACGATCATCGGCAGCGTGATGCGGCGAAACGTTGTCCACGGATCGGCGCCGAGCGAGCACGCGGCCTGCTCGATGCTGCGGTCGAGTCCGGCGACGGATGCGAGCACGAGCCGCATCACGAACGGCGTGACGACGATCATGTGCGCGAGCACGAGCCATGCGAACGAGCCGGTCGCGCCGATCAGCGCGAAGAAGCGCAGCAACGCGATGCCGAGCACGAGGCCGGGGATCACGAGCGGCGACAGCAGCAGCCCGTTCAGGAACGCGCGGCCGGGAAACGTCGCGCGGCCGATGGCGAGGCCCGCCGGCAGCGCGATCGCGAGCGACAGCGTCGCCGATGCGAATGCCAGCTTCACGCTGTTGAAGAACGCGGTGACGAAGTCGGGATAGTCGAGGATCGCGCGGAACCAGCGCAGCGACAGCCCGTGGGTCGGCAACGTCAGCGTTTCGTCCGGCGTGAACGCGACCAGCACGACGATCGCGAGCGGTGCGAGCACGAACACGATCACGAGCGTGTGGAACGCGAGGGCGAAGGGGCCGTTCTTTCTCATCGGGATGCGCCTCCGAGGCTGCGCGCGTAGCGGCGTTCGAGCACGCGGTAGTAGGTGAGCATCACGACGAGGTTCGCGACCAGCAGCAGCACCGCGATCGTCGCGCCGAGCGGCCAGTTCAGCGAGCCGAGGAATTCGTCGTAGACGGCCGTCGCCGCCACCTTCAGCCGGCGTCCGCCGAGCAGGCCGGGAATCGCGAACGCGCTCGCCGACAGCCCGAACACCATCAGGCTGCCCGACAGCACGCCCGGCATCAGCTGCGGCAGCACGATGCGGCGCAGCGTCGTGAACGGCGACGCGCCGAGCGACAGCGCCGCGTGCTCGGTCTGCGGATCGAGCCGTTGCAGCGCAGTCCACACCGGAATCACCATGAACGGCAGCATCACGTGCACCAGTGCGATCACGATCGCGAAGGTCGTGTATTCGAGCTTGTACGGGCCGAGGCCGACGAGCCCGAGCGTCCGGTTCACGAGCCCGCTCGTGTTCAGCAGCATGCTCCAGCCGAACGCGCGCACGACGATCGACACGAGCAACGGCGCGAGGATCGCGAGCAGGAACAGCGAGCGCCACGGGTCGCGCATTTTCGACAGCACGTACGCTTCCGGCGTGCCGACCGCGACGCAGATCGCGGTCGTGAGCATGGCGATCCCGAACGTGCGCAGGAAGATCGTGTGGAAGTACGGCGAGCCGAGCACTTCCGCGTAGTTGCCGAACTGGAACGCGGCGATCGCGCCGGTGGCCGGATCGAAGCGGTAGAACGTCAGCACGAACGTCATCGCGAGCGGCACGAGCACGAGCGCGGCAAACAGCGCGAATGCGGGCGCGCACATCAGCCACATCGGCGCATGCGCGCGCCATGTCGCGCGCGGCGCGCGTCCGGCGGCGCGTGTCTGCGTGGCGTCCGGCGCGTCCGGCTGCGCGAGACCGGCCGGCATGGCGTCGGTGGCCAGCGGGCGGGAGGGCTGTCGCATTCAGGCCTCCCGGCGCATCACGCGCACCGCGTCGCTGTGCCAGTCGATGCCGACCGGCGCGCCTTCCGCGAGCGGCTCCGCGCCTTCGTTCTGGCAGCACACGAGCACTTCGCCGAGCGCGCTGTCGACGCGGTACAGCCACTGGCTGCCGAGAAAGAAGCGGCTCGTGACGGTCGCGGCGACGCGGCCGGCGTCGGGCGTGCACAGCCGCAGCTTTTCCGGACGGATGCAGACCGACACCGCGTCGCCGACGCGCATGTCGCGCTCGCGCGGCGGCAGGTGCGCGGTGCGCCCCGTCTCCGTGAGGTCGTGCCCGAGGTCGATGCGGATCGCGTCGCCGTCGTGCGCGACGATCGTGCCGGGCAGCAGGTTCGCCTTGCCGATGAACTGCGACACGAAGCGGTTTTCCGGGCGTTCGTACGCACGGTACGGCGTGTCGGTCTGCGTGATGCGGCCGGCTTCCATCACGACCACGCGGTCGCTGATCGACAGCGCTTCCGATTGATCGTGCGTGACCATGATCGTCGTCGTGCCGATCTTGCGCTGGATCGCGCGCAGCTCGAACTGCATGTCCTCGCGCAGCTTCGCGTCGAGGTTCGACATCGGTTCGTCGAGCAGCAGCACCGGCGGCTCGATCACGACGGCGCGCGCGATCGCGACGCGCTGCCGCTGGCCGCCCGACAGCTCGCGCGGAAAGCGGTGCGCGAGCGCATCGAGGCGCACGAGCGCAAGCGCCGCGCGGATGCGCTCGGCGCGCTCGGCCTTGTCGACGCCGCGCATGTCGAGGCCGAAGCCGACGTTCTCCGCGACGCTCATGTGCGGAAACAGCGCATAGCTCTGGAACACGATGCCGAGCCCGCGCCGGTTCGGCTTCAGGTGCGTGATGTCCTGCCCGTCGAGCGCGATGCGGCCGCGCGTGACGTCGACGAAGCCGGCGATCATCTGCAGCGTGGTGGTCTTGCCGCAGCCCGACGGCCCGAGCAGCGACACGAATTCGCCTTGTTCGACCGACAGGTTGACGTCGGCGACGGCGGTGAGGTCGCCGAAGGTTTTCGTCAGATCCGTAAGCGTGAGAAACGACATGGGAAGCTCCGGGTTCGCACACCGCGTGGCCGGTGTGCCAATGACGCGGACTCTAGCCAGCCATATTTCGGAGCGTCAATTTGGAATTCTGCTCAACGGGATGAATTTCTGAAAAATTCCGATGAACGGAATGGATGGCCGAATCGCACGCAAATCGTTCCGCTGGATGAGGGGCGGCCGAACCGCGAAACGCACGCGTCAATCCCGTGCACACCCGGATGCCCGCGGAATTTCGGCCGGACGACAATGGCGGCTACCGTATTCCGTTCAGTGAAATTCTCGAGGAGAGCCGGCATGCAGGAACCCCATTCGCCCGGAACGTCGCCGGCCGCACGCGCGGCGCACCCGGACGAGGACGCCGCCGATCCTGCCGGCGCGCCGGGCACCGGCATGCTGCAGCGCGCGTTCGCGATCCTGCGTGCGCTGGCCGGCATGCAGCAGGACGGTGTGCGCGTCACGCATCTCGCGAAGGCCGTCGGCCTCACGCAGGGCACCGCGCACCGGATCCTGCAATCGCTGATCGCCGAAGGGATGGTCGAGCAGGACGAGCAATCGAAGCTGTACCGGCTGAGCGTCGACTTCTTCGCGCTCGCCGCGCAGGCCGGCAACCCGAGCAGCATGCGCACGCTGTGCCGCCCCGCGCTGCTGCGATTGTGCGCGAGTCTCGGCGAGACGATCTTCCTGCTCGTGAAAAGCGGCTTCGACGCGGTGTGTCTCGACCTGTGCGAAGGGCCGTTCCCGATCCGCTCGTTCACCGGCGACATCGGCGGGCGCATCGCGCTCGGCGTCGGGCAGGGCAGCCTTGCGATCCTCGCGTTCCTGCCCGAAGCCGAACGCGAGGAAGTGATCCGCTTCAACGTGCCGCGCATTCGCGGCTATGGCGTGCTCGACGAGGTGTACCTGCGCACCGAAATCGAACGCGTGCGGCAGCTCGGCTACGCGGGGCGCAACAGCGGCGTGCTCGACGGGATGGCCGGCGTCGCGGTGCCGATCCTCGATCGCACCGGGTATCCGGTAGGCGCGCTGAGCGTCGGCACGCTTGCGTCGCGCCTCGGCGACGATCGAATGCCGATGGTCGTCGAACTGCTGCGGCGCCAGGCCGATGCGATCGGGCCGCGCACCAACCCGTTCGACGCCGCGCTGCGGCGGCCGATGCACGGGCTATCCGGGAAAACCGCATAGGCGCTTCGCGCGTTGCCGTTTCGTCAGCTTGCTTACGCGAGCCATTCACGTCTGAGCAGAGCGCGCCGCGTCCAGCGGACTTGCGCGCTTTCGTTTCTCTGCGTGACGGTGGCGATCGCGTCGGACGGCGCGGCGCCCGATCGCGGCTACGACATGTTCCGCCACATGTGGCAGTGCATGCATTACCACCGCCGGCATTGCCGCGACCCGGACGTGCTGCCGCCCGGCAAGGTGCTGGAGAGGGTGACGATCGACGCAGCGAAGGCGCTGTCGGTCGATCACGAGGTCGGTTCGCTCGAAGCCGGCAAGCTCGCCGACGTCATTCTCGTCGACCTGTTCCGGCCGCACATGATGCCGATGAACATGCCGGTGTATCGCGTGACATGCCTCGCGAACGCGGCCGACATGTGCATGACGATGGTCGGCGGACGGGTGCTGATGGAGGATCGGCGCGTGTTGTCGGTCGACGAAGGCGCGGTTCTCGAACGGGTGAACGAAGCCGCGGAAATCACGATCGGGCGCAGCGGGTTGCGTCATTTGCTCGACGAGCCGAAGACGCTGTGGGGGCGGAGTCGCTACTGAGCGATCGGCGCGCGGCGCGTCAACCGCACGGGTTCTCGATCCGTGGCATCAGCGACGGTAGATGAATTCCAGGTCGGTCGCATCACCGACCTTGAAATCGTACGTGCCGACGCGCTTGAACCCGGCCTTCTCGTAGAAGGCGATGGCTTTCGCGTTGCCGGACCACACGCCAAGCCATACCGGGCCGGGGCGTTCCGTTGCCAGATACTCCAGTGCGGAGTCGAACAATGCGCGCCCGGCGCCGGTTCCTTGCGTCCCCCGCCGAAGGTAGATTTGATGGATCTCCCCTGAACCGTCGGCAACTTCCGGGTGCGGAAGCTTGCATGGGCCCACGTGCGCATAACCGACCAGCCGGCCGTCGCCGCTCTCGGCGACCCACGTGCGGCACTGGGGATCGTTGAGCTGGCCCGTGATCGTTTCGACCGAGTAGGTTTCGGCCTCGTACGCAGCCAGATCGTTCGGCGGGTAGTCGATGCCGAATCCATCGTGCAGAAACGTTTCGCGAAACGTGTCGCGCTTCAACTCGGCAAGCGGAATGGCATCGGACAGTGTTGCAACGCGGATCAACATGGAGGACGGCTCGGTTCGTGGGTCGGGCAGACAGTTTATCCCGGGTGACATCAGGCCGGCGTGTGCGCGGTCGATCTGCTGGCGTAACGCCGCTCTCCGCGCCAGCCGGCCCTGCGCCCACGCCCACGCCCATGCACCCCTCGCCGTTACCCGGTGGTCGTCGCGGTCGGGCGCACGACGATCTCGTTCACGTCGACGTCGGCCGGTTGCGCGATCGCGTACGCAATGGCCGCTGCGATCGCTTCGGGCTCGAGCGCGATGCTGCGGTATCGCGTCATCGCTTCGGCGGCGACCGGGTCCGTAATGGTGTCGGCCAGCTCGGACGTGACGACACCCGGACAAATGCTCGTGACGCGCAGCTTGTCGTTCTCTTGCCGCAGGCCGTCGGAGATCGCGCGCACCGCGTACTTCGTCGCGCAATAGACGGCGGCCGTCGGCGACACCCGCAGCCCGCCGATCGACGACACGTTGATGATCTGGCCGAAACCCTGGCGATTCATCACCGGCAGTGCAGCCGCGATACCGTACAGCACGCCCTTGATGTTGACGTCGACCATGCGGTCCCACTCGTCGACTTTCAGCGACGCCATCGGCGAGAGCGGCATGACGCCCGCATTGTTGACGATGACGTCGACCCGTCCGTACTCGGCGAGCGCGGCTTCGACGAAGGCGATGTTGTCGTCGCGACGCGTCACGTCGAGCGGGCGCCATGCCGCGGTGCCGCCGCTGGCACGAATGTCGCCGGCAAGCGCGGCCAGACGTTCGGTGCGGCGCGCGCCGAGCATGAGACGGGCGCCGCGGGCGCCCAGATAGCGGGCGCTGGCCTCGCCGATGCCGCTGCTCGCGCCCGTGATCAGTATCACTTTCTGTTCGATGTTGTGGCTCGTCATGTCCGTTCCTCGGTTCGGGGGCAAGAGTCGACAGCATCTCGCGGAACCCGCCGTCGCCGTTATCCTGCGAGTCCGCATTTCTTGCACGATTCTCCGAACATGCAGCGGATGCGATGCGGGCCGCGCTCGCGGACATGAGCGCGTCGAGTTTCCAAACGCCATTCAAGCCCGCCACGCACAGGAGTCCGCTGCGCTTTCGCGCGCAGATCCGCTTGCAGGCGCGCGTCGTCCGATGCAGACGAAAGGGCTGGGGGCGGCGGACGCCGGGTTTCGCATCGGCCATGAAAGCCCGTCCCGGTTCAGCAACGCGTATGGGCGCCTGTTCGGCATGCCGCCCATGCGCGATGCAGCAAAGCGAAAGGTATCGTCGCCCGCCTGACCGGGCTGTTGCGGCGGCCGGATGGACGCGCACCGCAACAATGCCGATGCCGATGGTTGATCGTTCGCCGACATGCTAGGATTTTCCTCAAACAACTTCGGAGACTGCGATGCCGTTTATCTGCGAAAACGTTGAATGTCGTGCCGTGCTGGCTCGCGGGCAGGTCAGGCCCCATCAGGACGACACGGGGTGGTGCTTCTACTGCCCGGACTGCAACACGAGGAACGAGTTGATGAATCTCGGCACGGCCGGCGGCTCCGTCGAGTTGATTCAGCCGGAGAGAGCCAGCCCGCCGCACAAGGTCATTGCGACGGCCCGACCGCTGGAGGATGGCAAGTACGCAGCGCAGTTGAGCGTTCAGCGGGCGCTTGCCGTGAAGGGAACGTATGCGGCCGAAGAACACTGGGACCAGCTCGGTGTATTCGGCGACGCGCAAGAGGCCGTCGCGCATGCGAAGTCTTTCGCAACGGACCTGTTGCAACGAGCAGCGTAGTCGATATTTTTCCGCCGGCGAAGAAAGGGCGTCGCGCGTTCGCACGACGCCCCTTCGCGTTTTCTGGCGCCATCCGTCAGTTATCGATATCGAACGAGAAATACTTCTTCGCGATCCACTGGTAAGTCCCGTCCCGGGTCAGGCGCTGCGAGTGCCTGGTTGGTCGGCGTGCGGCCGTTACACGACCGGCGTCTGCCGCGCGCCGGCCTGTTCGCGGGCCGCGACCAGCGCCCGGATGCGCTCGCGATCGGCGGGCGTCGCCGGCGTGAAGATCACGAGGCTCAGGTCGGCGCGGCCCGTGACCGAGAACGCCGAATATTCGAGCGCGATCCGGCCGGCCTGAGGATGGCGGATTTCCTTCGTGCCTTCGTCGTGCGTATGGATATCGTGATCGCGCCACATCGCGTCGAATTCGGCGCTCGTCGCGCGCATCTCGTCGACGAATGCCTGCACGGCCTGCGTCGCGCCGCCGCGTGCGACGTCCGCGCGAAACGCGCCCACCGCGAAGCGCGCGACGCGTTCCCAGTTCGGCTGCGCGTTGCGCACGCCGTCGTCGATGAAGATCAGCCGCAGGATGTTGCGCGCGGGCGGCGGCAGCGTCGCGTAGTCGGTCAGCGTCGCGGCGGCCGCGACGTTCCATGCGACGACGTCCCAGGTTGCCGTGCGCACGATCGCGGGGCTCGCCTCGAGCGAATCGAGCACGTGCTGCAGGCGCGGTGTCACGGTGGCCGGTGCGTGATAACGCACCTCGGGCAGATGGCCGACGCCGATCAGGAACAGGTGCTCGCGCTCGGCATCGTTCAGCAGCAGCGCACGCGCCAGCCGGTCAAGCACGTCGGCCGACGGCGCGCCGCCGCGCCCCTGTTCGAGCCACGTGTACCACGCGGCGCTCACATGCGCGCGTTGCGCGACCTCTTCGCGCCGCAGGCCGGGCGTGCGGCGGCGCGTGGCCGGCAGACCGAGCGCGGCCGGGTCGAGTTTCTCGCGGCGGTCCCGCAGATACGCGCCGAGCAGGTTGTCGGGGGCGTCAGCCATGTCCTGTTAGTTCGTTTACCGGTAAACCGTCACGACTTCTCCGCGAGCGGCCGTCGACAGATAGTAAGCCTCCATGCCATCCGGAGGTGTTGAACATGCGTGTCTTTGTTACTGGAGCGTCGGGGTTCGTCGGCTCTGCCGTCGTTGCCGAACTCATTGCTGCCGGCCATGCGGTGCTCGGCCTTGCGCGTTCCGATGCGGCTGCCGCATCGGTCGCGGCGGCGGGCGCCGACGTCCATCGCGGTTCGCTGGAGGATCTCGACAGCCTCACGCGCGGCGCCGAAGCCGCCGACGCGGTGATCCATACGGGATTCAATCACGACTTCTCGCGTTTCGCGCAGAACTGCGAGCTCGACCGTCGCGCGATCGAGACGATCGGCGCGGCGCTGGAAGGTTCGGCGCGGCCGCTGGTCGTCACGTCGGGCCTGGCGCTCGTCGCGCCGGGGCGCGCGGCAACGGAAGACGATCCGCATGTGCCGGTGTCGTCGTCCTACCCGCGTGCGTCGGAAGCAACCGCGGTCGCGCTGGAAGCACGCGGCGTGCACGCGTCGGTCGTACGCCTGCCGCCGTCCGTGCACGGCGACGGCGATCACGGTTTCGTGCCGCGCCTGATTGCATTCGCGAGGGAGAAGGGCGCGTCGGCTTATCTCGGCGACGGCGGCAACCGCTGGCCGGCCGTGCACCGGCTCGACGCCGCGCGCGTGTACCGGCTCGCGGTCGAACGCGGTGCGGCCGGTGCGTGCTATCACGCGGTCGACGATACCGGCGTGCGGTTCCGCGAGATCGCGGAAGTGATCGGCCGGCGGCTGAACGTGCCGGTCGTCGCGAAAACGGCGGCGGAAGCCGGCGAACACTTCGGCTGGTTCGCGATGTTCGCCGGGATGGATGCGCCGGCAACGAGCGAGCGCACGCGTGCATTGCTCGACTGGGCGCCGACGCAGCCGGGGCTGCTGGCCGATATCGACCGGCCGCGGTATTTCGACAGTTGAGCGGGGGCGGCGGGCGTGCCGTCGTTTTCAAACGATACGCCCGCCTTGCCCGCATCGCGCGCTGCTTCGGGAACGACGCAAACGCGCCGTCGATGCTGCCGAGCCGCTGCACGCAGCACGCATGGAATGCCTCGCCTTCGGCGGTCACGCTGACGCGGCGCGTGCTGCGGTTCAGCAGCCGGACGCCGAGTTCCTGTTCGCGCTGCCGCACGGCTTTCGTCACGACCGGCCGATGCAGTGGCAGCGCGTCGGCGGCCTGCGTGAAGTTGCCGCGTTCGACGATCTGTCCGTAGATCTGCATCGCCTGCAGCCGGTCCATGGCGTTCCCGGGTGTCGTCGCGAGCGGCCGTCTGCGCATGCCGCCCGACACCGATGCGACACCCGTGCGCGGCCGCCCGTCAGGCCACGCGTCATTCGACCGGATGCAGATCCTGCAGCAGCGTCGGCACGAGCTCCGACACGGTCGGGTGGACGTGCATCGCGCGGCTGATCGTCGTGTAAGGCGCGCCGGCGGCCATCACGTCGAGCATCCCGTGCACGACTTCGTCGCCCGTCACGCCGAGGATCGACGCACCGAGGATCGCATGGCTGTCCGCGTCGACGATCACCTTCATGAAACCCTGGCTCTCGCCTTTTTCCACCGCGCGGCCGACGCGCGTCATCGGGCGCGTGCCGACCAGCAGCCGGCGGCCCGTCTGCTTCGCTTCCGCGAGCGTCATGCCGACGCGGCCGAGCGGCGGATCGACGTACAGCGCGTACGCCGCGATGCGATCGGACACCTTGCGCGGATCGTCGTCGAGCAGGTTGGCCGCGACGATCTCGAAGTCGTTGTACGCGGTGTGCGTGAACGCGCCGCGCCCGTTGCAGTCGCCGAGCGCCCAGATGCCGGGCACGTTCGTGCGCAACTGGTCGTCGACCTCGATATAGCCGCGCGCGTCGGTCGTGACGCCCGCGCGGTCGAGCCCGAGATCGTCGGTGTTCGGCACGCGTCCGACCGCCAGCAGCAGGTGCGAGCCCGCGACCTCCCGGCCGCCGCCCGCGCAGTCGAGGCCGACCGCGATGCCGTTGCCGTCGCGCCGCGCGCTCAGGCAGGTCGCGTCGAGCTGCACGTCGATGCCTTCCTTCTCGAGGATTTCGCGCACGGCCTGCGACACGTCTTCGTCCTCGCGGCGGATCAGGCGCGAACCCTTTTCGACGATCGTGACGCGCGACCCGAAGCGGCGATACATCTGGCCGAACTCGAGCCCGATGTAGCTGCCGCCGACGATCACGAGATGCTCAGGCAGGAAATCGACATCCATCATCGTCGAGTTGGTCAGGTACGGCACCGTGTCGAGGCCCGGCATGGCCGGTACTTGCGCGCGCCCGCCGACGTTGATGAAGAGGCGGTCTGCTTCGAGCAGGTCGTCGCCGACGCGCACGGCGTGCGCGCCTTCGAAGCGTGCATGACCCTGGATGACGGTCGCGTTTTTGAGCCCGCGCACCCATTGCTCGACGCCCTGGTTCGAGCGGCCGGAGATCTGGTCCTTGCGCGCCTTCACGGCTTTCATGTCGACGGTGACGGGGCCGCCGACCGACACGCCATATTCGCCGGCGCGCCGCGCGAGGTGTGCGGCGTATGCGCTCGCGATCAGCGTCTTGGTCGGGATGCAGCCGGTGTTCACGCAGGTGCCGCCGAAGCGGCCGCGCTCGATGATCGCGACCTTCATCCCGGCGGCGGACAGCCGCGCGGCGAGTGGGGGCCCGGCCTGCCCGGTGCCGATGACGATCGCGTCGAAGTGTTGCGTCATGAGGTCCTCCAGTGCGGGGGCAGCGAGGGAACGCGTGCGGACGAGCCGCGTGCGAGGCCGGCGCACGGTCGCGCGACGGCGAGCGCTTATGGTAGTCCTGTTGGCGTGCGCTCGCGAGCGCGGGCGGGGGGAGGCGGGCGGGGCGGGAGAAGCGGGAGAAGCGGGAGAAGCAGGGTGTGACGGACGCCCGCGCCGGCCGGAGCACGATGCAGCCGGTCTCAGCGCGTTGCATCGGGTGCGTCAGTCCTTGCGTTGCCATTGACCGAACGACACCGGCCGGTGCGCATCGGCGCGCGTGACGGTGACGTGGTCGGGCTGGTCGTCGAGCGGAAACGATTCGGTGACGATCCGGTTCGAAAACAGCCACCCATGCGTGCGCGAGTCGTAGCGGAACGTCACGTAGTCGCTCCAGTGCTGCCCGCACGCGACAAAGTTCTGCACGGTGAAATAGCGGCCCTTTACCGCGAAGCCGTTGTCGGCGGCATCGTCGGGATCGAACGGATCGCATTGGCCGCCTTCGTTCGCACGCAGCACGACCTGGTCGTTGCGCGCGGCGAGCCGATAGGTATGGTCGGCCTGCTCCTCGTAGATCAGCAGCGGACGCGGCGACGGCTGCTCGCGCGTATCGACCGCCCGATGCGCGACGACGAGGAAGCTGTGCCGTCCGTTGTCGAGATCCGGCCCGGCATGCGCGAGCAGCGGCTGGTAGCCGGGCGGCAACTGCGCGGCGATCGATTTGGGCAGGTTGTCGGCCCATGCGTTGAACGAGAGCGCGGCGAGCAGCGGGAGGAGCACGATGGGCAGGCGGAGAACGCGCATGACGGGGTGTCCGGTCGAAAGGAAGAAAGAGGTGCCGATGGCGTGGATGTTACAAATCCCGCCCAAGAAACTCGGTGCCTTGCACCGGATTGAACGCGACGGGCGGCGCGGGCGTGAAGCCGAGCGACGCATACAGTTGCCTGGCGGCCACGAACTCGGGCAGCACGTCGAGGCACATGCGCGCATAGCCGGCCGCCTTCGCGTCGCGCAGCAGCCGTTCGACGAGCTGGCGGCCGACGTTCAGCCCGCGCGCTTCGGGGCGCACGTAGACGCGCTTCATCTCGCACGTCGTGTCGTCGATCTCGCGAAACGCCGCGCAGCCCACTGCGCGCTCGCCATGCCACGCGAGCAGCAGCAGCCCGCGAGGCGCGGCGTATTTGCCGGGCAGCGCGGCGATCTCGGGCGCGTAATCCTGGAATTCGAGGCTGACGGTCGGGCTTGCGATGTACTCGCGGAAGATCGCCTCGACGACACGGGCGTCGTCGGGATAGCGGGCGGCGCGGATCTCGATCATGGTGGGCGACGCGAATGACGGGAAAGAGGGCCAGCATAGCAGCGCAACGCGGCTTTCGGCCATGCGCGAAGCGTGCCAGAATCGGCGGCGCGTCCGTCGGAAACGACACGCAGGCGTCGGCGATTCGGCGTCGCTCACCAAGGAGACTTCGATGACTGCATCCGCTTCCGTACTCGCCATTCTGGCCGCGCTGTTTCTCGGCGCGATGATTCCGGGCCCGAGCTTCGTGCTGGTTGCCCGCAATTCGATCGGGCTGTCGCGCCGCGACGGGCTGGCCACCGCGCTCGGCATGGGCATCGGCGGCATCGTGTTCGGCGGCGTCGCGCTGGCCGGGCTCTATACGCTGCTGCAGGCTGTCGAATGGCTGTACGTGGGCCTCAAGGTGGCGGGCGGTGCATACCTGATCTACATGGCGTCGAAGATCTGGCGCGGTGCCGACCGGCCGATCGCGATGGACGATCCGCAGGCGATGGCCGGCGGCAGTGCGCGCAAGTCGTTCTGGACGGGCCTCACGACCCAGCTCAGCAACCCGAAGACGGCGATCTGGTACGGCAGCATCTTCGCGGCGCTGCTCCCGCAGCATCCGCCGGTGTGGTGCTATCTGGCGCTGCCGCCGCTCGTGTTCGGCGTCGAGTTCGGCTGGTACACGATCGTCGCGCTGTGCTTTTCCACGCGCCGGCCGCGCGAGCTCTACCTGCGCGCGAAGAAGTGGGTCGACCGCGTCGCGGCCGGCGCGATCACGCTGCTCGGGCTGCGCCTGATCCTGAACGCGCCGAAAGCGGGGATCTGACCGCTTCCATTCCCGATCTGCATCGCACGGCGGCCGGTCATTCCTTTGGCTGGCCGCCGGCGCACAACGCGCGAACGCGCATCGGCATCAGGCTTCCCTGAACCGTTCCAGCAGCGCCGCGAACCGCGTGTCGTCCGGAAACACCTTCACTTCATAACGCACCGGGCGATGCCCGGTGGCCGTCATCAGGTCGCCGCACGTGCGCAGCAGCTCGGCCATCGGCACGTAGGCCGACTGTCCGGTCGACCCGCGATGGAGCGCGACGATATCCGTCTCGGGCAGCAGGGTAGGCACGCCGTCGCTCCATACGCCAACGCTGAACAGGCTGCCGTCCTGGCGCTTGTACACCGAGTAGGTCGCCACGAAGATGTCGGTGCCGTCGCGTTCATGCACGTCGTTGAGCAGCATCCGCTGGTCCTGGTAGTCGCCCGCGAGCTCGCCGACGCGCAGCGCGTGCAGCTTCGATTCGAGCCCTTCCGGCACGAAGCGCCGCCAGGCGGCGCCATCCCAGCGCAGCATCAGCGGCGGCAGCGGGCGCGGCTGTGCCTGCACCTGTTCGGCGAGGTCGACCATGGCTGCCAGCCCGGCCGGATTGCGGTCGCCGGTGAGCAGCAGCACCGCGCGGTTCGGTGCCATCACGACCGGCGCGCCGGCGATCGGCTGCCGGTGGAGCAGGTCGGTCAGCAGCAGCCGTGCCGCGTCGTAGGCGTCGTCGAATTGCGACAGGAATACCCCGTTCGGCAGCGCGGCCCACGGCGTCGACGATTCGGCTCGCAGGTTGTCGATCGCGATCTCGCAGGCTTCGTCGAACGAGACGCCCCATTGGTCGAGCGTCGCGGTCGGCAGGCGGGCGATGTTGAACTCGCCGTCGTACGCGATGCCGATCTCGATGTTCTCGCACAGCGGCCGGAACGCCAGCGCCGTGATGCCGGGCTGCCCGGCCAGTTGCAGCGCGGCCACGCAGCGCTCGGTCGCGCTGCGGATCACGGGGCGCAGCTTCGCGCGCGCGGCGGAGAACTCCGCCGGGATCTCGTGCTGCATCATCGCGCTCGCCTGGCGTTTCAGCACGATGTCCCGCTCGGACGGCTTCGCGGCCGCGTAGTCGCGGAACAGGTTGTTCAGGTTGATGATGTTCGACGGGGCATCCGACTGGACGAGACAGCCCTTCTCGTCCTCGTGGCGCCAGGTGCGCGTGTCGCCCGATGCGCGCAGCGTGGCGATCAGGCGTTCGGCGAAGGCCTGCGGGGTCGGCGGTTTGCCGAAACGGTCGCGCAGGCGCGTGACGAGATTGGCAAGCATCGTGTGCGGTCGGGCCGGGCCCGTCTGGTGTCGTCGTGGGTCGGTGGCGCCCGGTCTCCGGGGCGCAGCCCGCGGCCGGCACGCGTGGCTCGACGGGTGCTTGCGATGGTAGCGCAACGCGACAGGTATCGTCCGACGATATTCGCGACCGGCGACCGGCGACCGGCGACCGGCGACCGGCTACCGGCTACCGGCTACCGGCTACCGGCTACCGGCTACCGGCTACCGGCTACCGGCTACCGGCTACCGGCGACCGGCGACCGGCGACCGGCTACCGGCTACCGGCGACCGGCGACCGGCGACCGGCGACCGGCGACCGGCGACCGGCGACCGGCAACCGGCAACCGGCAACCGGCAACCGGCAACCGGCAACCGGCAACCGGCAACCAGCGACCGGCAACCAGCGACCGGCAACCAGCGGGCAAGGGCAAGGGCAAGGGCAAGGGCAAGGGCGCGGCTGGGCCGTCGCCGCAGCAGCCCTCGAACGCTCGCCGAGCCTTGCGCGGCGGGCGTTCGCGTGTGTCGCACGGCGCGCCGGACGGCGCCGCTTCCCCGATTCTGGCGGCCGACCTCCCGGCGACGTGTAAACTGCTGCCTTTTTGACGGTTTGCAGCATGGTGCAAGCACCTCCGCGCCCGGCGCTGAGCGGCCCGTCGCTCGTCCGGCTGCTCGCGCGCCTGGCCGATGCCGACGTCGCGGAATCCCGCCAGACGCTGTCCGACCGGCTGAGCCAGTGGCTCGGCTGGACCGACGCGATCACGCTGTCATCCGCGCTGAACGCGAGCCCGCCCGGCGTCGCGGCCGGCGTGCGCGGCTACGACGCGGAGCGCGACTGCGCACGTGTGCGCCACGAGCTCGCGCAGGCGATCACGGCCACCAACCGGCCGCGTGCGCGGCGCCGGCCCGGCGATCCGCCGCCGCCGGCCGCCGACACGGCCGATTTCGCGGACTTCCGCCAGCGCTATCTGTCCCTGCAGCAGGACATGGAAACGGCGATCGGCCAGTTGCGCGGCCGCCTGCGGGTCGCGGTCGCCGCGCGCTCGTCCGGGATGGCGCGGCTCGCGACGCTCGACGCGATCATGGAGCGCGTGCTCGGCGCGCGCGAGCGCAGCCTGCTGTCGGCCATCCCCGCGCTGCTCGGTACGCGTTTCGCGCGGCTGCGCGACGCGGAACGGCAGGCGCTGGCCGATGCCGAATCCGCAGCCGCAGCCGATCCGGCGGATGACGGCGCGGTGGCGGCCGACGGCACGGCCGTCGCGGCGATTGCGCCCGGTGCATGGCTCGATACGTTTCGCGACGAGATGCAAAGCATCCTGCTTGCCGAACTCGAAGTCCGGTTTCAAACGGTAGACGGGCTGCTCGCGGCCCTTCGCACCAGCTAATCAACACGCTATGTCCAGAATTCGCCTTGATCTCGTTGTCTTCGTCGCCGGTCTGCTTGCTGTGTGCTGGATCGGTGTCGGCTATGTCGCGTCGAACCCGCTGGCGGCGGCCGTCACGCTGCTGATCGCCGCGTGCTACGTCGCCGGCGCATGGGAGCTGCTGCGTTACCGGCAGGCCACCGCCACGCTGTCGCACGCGGTCGCCGGCCTGACCGAGCCGCCCGCGAAGCTCGACACGTGGCTCGACACGCTGCACCCGGGCCTGCGCGGCGCCGTGCGTGCGCGGGTCGAAGGCGCGCGCGTCGCGCTGCCGGGCCCGTCGCTCACGCCTTACCTCGTCGGCCTGCTCGTGCTGCTCGGCATGCTCGGCACGCTGCTCGGGATGGTCGTCACGCTGAAGGGCACCGGCGCCGCGCTCGAAAGCGCGACCGATCTCGACGCGATCCGCGCATCGCTGATCGCGCCGGTGAAGGGCCTCGGGTTCGCGTTCGGCACGTCGATCGCCGGCGTCGCGACGTCCGCGATGCTCGGGCTGCTGTCCGCGCTCGTGCGCCGCGAGCGGATCGACGCGGCCCAGCAGCTCGACGCGAAGATCGCGACGACGTTGCGCGTGCATTCGTCCGCGCACCAGCGCGACGAATCGTTCCGGCTGCTGCAGCGCCAGGCCGACGTGATGCCGGCGCTGGTCGACCGGCTGCAGACGATGATGACGACGCTCGAGGCGCGCAGCGTCGCGCTGCACGATCGCCAGATCGAGAGCCAGCAGGCGTTTTTCGACCGAACCGAGCGCGCGTATGCGGGCCTCGCGTCGAATGTCGGCGACGCGCTGAAGGAAAGCGCCGCCGAAAGCGCACGCGTGGCCGGTGCCGCGCTGCAGCCGGTCGTCGCCGCAACGATGACGGGGCTCGCGCAGGAGATGGCCGCGCTGCGCGACACCGTGACGGGCGCCGTGCAGCGTCAGCTCGACGGGCTGACGGACGGCTTCGAGAAGACCACCGGCAACGTGACGGCCGTCTGGACCCGCGCGCTCGACGAACAGCGCCGCGCGGGCGACGCCGTCGCGCAGCAGCTGCAGACGACGCTCGGCCAGTTCACCGACACGTTCGCGCAGCGTTCGACGGACCTGCTCGACGGTGTTGCGACGCGCCTCGAATCGACCGAAAGCCGCTTGTCGGACGCCTGGCGCGATGCGCTGTCGCGCCAGGAGCAGGTCGGCGAGACGCTGGCCGGCCAGCATGCGCGCGCACTGGGCGAGGCCGCCGCGACGTTCGAACGCCATTCGAGCGCGACGCTTGCCGCGATGCGCGAGTCGCACGCGGGGCTGCAGACCGACCTGGCGGCGCGTGACGAACAGCGCGTCGCCGCGTGGAACGATTCGCTGGCCGCGATGGCCGCGAAGCTCGGCGACGAATGGCAACGCGCAGGTGTACACAGTGCGACCCGTCAGCAGGAAATCTGCGACGCACTGGCACGAACGACGCGCGATCTCACGGCACAGGCTTCGACGTTCGAGCAACGCTCGAACGAACTGCTGTCGACGATCCGCGATTCGCACACGGGCTTGCAAACGCAGCTTGCCGCACGCGATGAAGAACGCCTCACCGCGTGGAACGATTCGCTGGCCGCGATGGCCGCGAAGCTCGGCGACGAATGGCAACGTGCAGGCGTGCACAGTGCGGGCCGTCAGCAGGAAATCTGCGACGCACTGGCACAAACGACGCGCGATCTCACGGCACAGGCTTCGACGTTCGAGCAACGCTCGAACGAACTGCTGTCGACGATCCGCGATTCGCACACGGGCTTGCAAACGCAGCTTGCCGCGCGCGACGAAGAACGCCTCACCGCGTGGAACGACTCGCTGGCCGCGATGGCCGCGAAGCTCGGCGACGAATGGCAGCGCGCGGGCGTGCACAGCGCAGGCCGCCAGCAGGAAATCTGCGATGCGCTCGCACAAACGACGCGTGACCTCACCACGCAGGCTTCGACGTTCGAGCAGCGCTCGAACGAACTGCTGTCGACGATCCGCGATTCGCACACGGGCCTGCAGACGCAACTGGCGGCGCGCGACGAAGAACGCCTCACCGCGTGGAACGACGCGCTGGCCGCGATGGCCACGAAGCTCGGCGACGAATGGCAGCGCGCGGGCGTACACAGCGCAGGCCGCCAGCAGGAAATCTGCGATGCGCTCGCGCAAACGACGCGCGACCTGACCACGCAGGCTTCGACGTTCGAACAACGCTCGAACGACCTGCTGTCGACGATCCGCGAATCGCATGCCGGCCTGCAGACGCAACTGGCGGCGCGCGACGAAGAACGCCTCGCCGCATGGAACGACTCGCTCGCCGCGATGGCGGCCGCGCTGCGCGACGAATGGGCGCAAACGAGCGCGCAGGCTGCGACGCGTCAGCAGGATATTTGCGACACGCTGGCTCGCACCGCGAACGAGATCACCGCGCAAGCGCAGGTGCACGCGAGCGACACGATCAACGAGATCGCGCGCCTCGTGCAGGCCGCATCGGAGGCGCCGAAGGCCGCGGCCGATGTCGTCGCCGAGCTGCGCCAGCGCCTGTCCGACAGCCTGGTGCACGACACCGCGATGCTCGAGGAACGCAGCCGCCTGCTCGCGACGCTTGAAACGCTGCTCGGCGCGGTCAACCACGCGTCGACCGAACAGCGCACCGCGATCGACGCGCTCGTCAGCACGTCGGCCGACCTGCTCGATCGCGTCGGCGCGCGCTTCAACGACACCGTCGATGCCGAAACGCGCAAGCTCGACTCGGTGGCCGCACAGGTTACGGCAGGCGCGGTCGAAGTCGCGAGCCTCGGCGACGCATTCGGGATGGCCGTGCAGGTATTCGGCGAGTCGAACGACAAGCTGCTGACCCATCTGCAACGCATCGAGGCCGCGCTCGAGAAATCGCTCGCGCGCAGCGACGAGCAGCTCGAGTATTACGTCGCGCAGGCGCGCGAGGTGATCGACCTGAGCATGATGTCGCAGAAGCAGATCGTCGAAGACCTGCAGCAGCTCGCCGGCCGGCGGGCGCCCGTCGGAGCGTAACGCATGCACGACGAAATCGACGGCGGCGCGTCCTCCGCGCCGGTGTGGCCCGCGTTCGCCGACCTGATGTCGGTGCTGCTCGGCGCGTTCGTGCTGATCCTCGTCGGCGTGATCGGCATGCAGCTGCAGCTCACGTCGAAGCTCGAGGAGGCCGTGCGAGCACGCCAGCTCGAAGCGCAGCAGCGCAAGTCGCTCGAGCAGGCGCTCGCCGGGCCGCTCGCGGCCGGCCGCGTGACGCTTGTCAACGGTCGCATCGGCATCAGCGGCAACGTGCTGTTCGCACTGAACTCCGACCAGCTGCAGCCCGCGGGCCGCGACCTGCTGAAGACGCTGGCCGTGCCGCTGGGCACCTACCTGAAGACGCGCGACGAGATCCTGATGATCAGCGGCTTCGCCGACGACCAGCAGGTGCATGCCGGCAACCGCCAGTTCGCGGACAACTGGGAACTGTCGGCCAAGCGTGCGTTGACGGTCACGCGTGCGCTGATCGACGCCGGCGTGCCGGCGTCGTCGGTGTTCGCGGCCGCGTTCGGCTCCGAACAGCCGGTCAGCTCGAACGCGGACGATGAAGGCCGCGCGAAGAACCGCCGCGTGGAAATCGCGCCGGTGCCGCGCAAGTCGGCATCGAACGGAGGGAAGGCGCAGTGACCGGCGACGCGACGCACGTTCGCGCAACGCTCGACGCATGGCGCGAGCAGGGCGCCGACCGGCTCGATCCGGTGCGCTTTCACCGGATCGACGCGCTCGAACGGCGCGCGGCCGCGCTCGAAGGCGACGCGCGCGCGTTGCTCGACGCGCGTCTGGCGACGCTGATCGAAGGCTTCGCGGAGGTGGTGGCGCGTGCCGGTGAAACGGCTACCGCGCGCGGCGCGGCAGGTGCGCCCGTGCGCGGCGCGCTTGCGGAGCTCGTCGAGCGGCTCGCGCGCGATGCGCAGGCCGACCGGCGCGGGCTCGATCCCGAGCTGGTCGACTACTTCCGTACGATGTGGTCGAAGGTCCGCACGGAACAGCAGTACCGTCAGTCGCTCGACCAGGTGCCGCGCAATGCGGGGCCGCTCAATTCGAACAGTCTCGTGCACCGGTCGCTCGCGACGATGCGCGAGTTGTCGCCGGCCTATCTGCAGCAGTTCCTGTCCTATGTCGACGCGCTCGCATGGCTCGAGGATCTTGCCGGCGGCGGTGCGCAGCCCGAGAAGGAAGCGCCGCGCGCGAAGGCGGCCAAACCGGCGAAGAAGGTGACGCGCGCCAAGGCGCGGTAACGCTGCGCGCGTTCACGCACGAACGCAGGTTGCTACCGGCCCGGTTCTGCGTCCTGGATTGCCGTGCGCAGCGCGTGCAACGCCTTGGCCAGCGTCGACGCGAACGGCGGATGCGCGGCGATGCCTGCCGCGTCGAGCTGGCTCCCGAGAATCGGCAGCGTGATCGACGCGTGCTCGACGATGTGCGCCGACATCACCGACAGCGTTTCGCGCAGTGCCGCGTCCGCATGCGTGGCGCGCGGCGACGCATTCAGCACAGCGACCGGCTTGTACACGACGGCCTCGCATCCCACGATCCAGTCCAGCGCGTTCTTCATCACGCCCGTGACGCCGTGCGCGTATTCCGGGCTTGCGATCAGCAGGCCGTCGGCGGCATTCACGCGGTCGATCAGGTCGCGCACGGCGGCGGGCGACGGATATTCGGCATCGGGATTGAACAGCGGAAATTCGCCGAGACGGTCGAAGCGCACGATGCGCATGCCGCGCGGCGCGACGAGCGCGGCCGCATCGAGCAGCGCGGCGTTGTACGACTGCGCGCGGAGGCTGCCGCACAGCGCGACGATGTCGAGGTGGCGGCCGGCGTAGGTTCGGGGATCGGTGGTCATCAATGTGCGTGTCGGTGAGCGCGT
The DNA here is from genome assembly GCF_002099195.1 of Burkholderia puraquae. GTDB lineage: Bacteria > Pseudomonadota > Gammaproteobacteria > Burkholderiales > Burkholderiaceae > Burkholderia > Burkholderia puraquae. The sequence goes on from NZ_NBYX01000011.1 coordinate 249,842, forward strand.
TGCGTAGCGCTGCGTTGCGTAGCGGCGAGCGTCGCGCGGGTCGCACGGATTATCGCATCGGCGTTCGGGCGATGTCGGCCATTCCGGCTACGCGCGCGAATTCCCCGATCTCCCATCCATGACCGAGCAATAGCCGCCGCGTATGCAGCGCGCCGTGCACGTCGTCGGCGACGGTTTCGCCGAGATAACGCAGCGCACGCCCGTCGATATCGACGAAGCCGTGCCGGTAGTCCTGCGCGAGCGCCGTCCACAACTGCGCGGCGCCGACCGACTGTCGCGCGCCGCTGATCAGGCACAGGCCCGCGTCGAGGCCCCAGCGATACAGCGTCGTCGCGACGCCTTTGCGCTGCGCCGAGCCGCGCAGCCGCGTATGCGGCGCGCGCAGGTAGCGGTCGGCACGGCGCGGGATTTCGGGCAGGCGGTTGAACACCGTATAGCCGGCGAGCTGGCGCGCGGCCGGATCTTCGACATACAGGAAGTATTCGCCGTCCGCTTCGCGGTGGCGGACGATCAGCCCGGAGCGGCCGAGCGCGACGGCCGGCAGGCCGTGCAGGCGATGGCCCGGCTGGTGGAGACGCGCATAGAGCGTGTCGAGTTCGTCGTCGATGTCGTGCTGGGAATGCTGTACGTCGATGCGCATGGCAAAGGTCGCCCGTCCCGGGCGGTCCGGGAAAGTGGTTCATCGCAAAAGGGGAGCGGAACGGGTGCGGCCCCCGGGCTCGGCGAAGCGAGCCGGGGCCGCGAATCAGCTGGGGATGTGCTGGAAACCGGCGGCAATCGCGGCGAGGCCCGCGATGCAGAGTGCGAACAGGATCAGGACTTTGTGGATCACGTCTCTCTCCTCATGAATGTGCGGCGCCGGAGGGCGGCATCGCGGAGACGGTGAGCGGCGGGCAAGGCCCGCGCGGCCATCGTGCGTGACGACGGTCGAAGGTCCGGGCGGCAAGCGCGCAGGTCGGGCGCCGTATCGCACGCGGACGGCCAGCACCATACGCGACGCGATCCGGGCCGGCAATCGGACAGCAGGAGAAAAGCGACGAAAAGCAGAGAATCGCGTCGTTTCGCGACAATTGGCCGCAAGGTGCGTGCCGCTGCCGACGCGGCAGACGATGCGGGCCGGCCGGACCGCAGCCACGGGGCGGTGCGCGCACGGCTGGTGCAGGCCTGACGAACCGGCAGCCGGTCCTTTCAGGTTCACACGTTTGCATTTGCCGCCGCGATGGGGGCGTTCTTCGTGTTTTTCTCCACTGCGCCGCGCGTGCTGGTCGGCGCTGCCGGCTATTCCCGCGTGGCGTTCAGCGCGGCCTTTGCGACCGTCGCGATCGTGATGATCGTGATGATCGTCGTGTCGCGCTTCGCCGGGACGTTCGTGTCGAGGTGGGGCGAGGCAGGCTGCGTTGCGCGAGGGGCGCTCACGATGATGACGGGCGCGATCGTGCTGGCGGCCTGCTGCTTCGGCATGGGCCTCGCGAGTTTCGTCGCGATCAAGGGGCTGATGCGCGCGACCGGGCGCGCGCGTGACGGGAGCGCCCGCGGCGTCTCGTTCGACTGAACGCGCGCGTAGCGACGCGCGGTGGTTTTTCGGGCCGCGCGGTGCCCCGGTGAAGTCGTGTGCGCGGCCGGCCCCGCTTCACGCGCCGCGTCAGGCCGGCGCGCGCTGTCCGAATGCCTGCCTGACCCGCGCGAACAACCCGTGTTGCGCGATCCATTCGGCATACGCGCGATAGTCGGGGTCGCGCATCAGGTGGCGCTCCTCCGTCTTCGCCCGCGTGTAGTAGATCAGGTTGACCGCGACGAGCCCCGCGCAGTGCATGAGCCCGACCTGCCAGCCGAGCGGTTCGACGAAGGGCACCGACACCATCCAGTACGACAGGTTCTTCGTGATGTACGCCGGATGCTTCGTGAAACGGTACGGGCCCGACGTGATGATCCCGCGGTTTGTGAGGTTCGAGAAACGCAGCCCGAACGAGATCGTGCACAGCGCGTAGGTCAGCAGCAGCAGGATGATCACCGTGCCCCAGATCACGCGCAGCGTCGGGGCCGACAGCAGCCAGTTGTCCCAGAATATCGAACCTTCGTAGCGGATGTAGTTGTTCGAGAACAGCGACCAGAACGGCTGGTAGCACATCAGCGCGGCCACCCAGCCGAGCGTCGTCGGCTCGACGGTACGCACGTGGCTGTCGAGGATGCGGAACGTGCACAGGTAGCCGACGGTGCCGAACATCAGGTCCATCGTGAACGACAGGTCGTACATGAACACGAAGGTCGCGATCGTCATCGGCGCGTGCATCGCGTTCGCAAGCGACGCGGTCAGGTGATCGGCGTCCTTCGACAGGTAGACGGTCATCAGCGGCAGGAAGAAGGCCTTCACGCCCCAGCCGGCCAGCATCTCGCGCACGGGTTTCCAGCTCGCCGGCTGCTCGCGGCGGAACAGGAAGCGGCCCAACAGCAGGTACGCGTCGTCGGTCTCGCGCTGGTGGCGGTCCATCCACGCGAAGTAGAACGGCGCGGCGACGATCACGTATGGCGCGAGCGAGCGCAGCAGCGACCAGAACGGCAGGTAGAACGCGCCGTGGTATTCGGGCAGCAGCCAGTAGATCACGCCGATGCCCGCGTAGATCGACGTCAGCGCGCCGAGCCGCGTCGCGACGCGCGCGATGCCGAGCGGCCGGACGGCCTGCCGCGACAGGCCCGCGCTCGGGCGCAGGTAGACGCGCGAGATGAAGATTTCGTGCAGCGCGATCGTGCCGATGATCGCGAGGCTGGCGACGACCGCGCGCGTGGCTGCATCGAGCGTCGGCTGGTCGCGCGTGATCCACAGCGCGAAGAGCCCGGCGGCGATGCCGAGCAGGCCGGCGCGGAGGGGCGTGGCGGAACGGGGCGGGCGGTCCTGGACCGCGGCGATGCCGTCGAGCGTGGAATTCATGATCGGATCCTCGTACGGATGAGGGCCGGCGCCCCCGCTTGGCGGGTGACGCCGGCCGTCGGCCGGGCTTGGTATGGATGCGCGCCCGGCCATTGGCCTGTGGTTCTGATAGGTACAGCGTTACTTCTTGGTGCCGCCGCCGAGCAGACCGCCGAGGAGGTTCGTCACCGGCGACAGCAGGTTGCCGGCGCCGCCCGCGGCACCGCCGTTCGAACTGCCGGTCAGGCCGCCCACCACGGTGCCGCCACCCGCCGGCGTCGTGACCGTGCCGGTCGCGCCGCCGGGGCTGGCCGTGCCGGTGGCGCCCGCGGCGCCTGCCGGCGTCGTCAGCGCACCCGTCACCGTGCCGACCGGGCCGCTCGACAGCAGGCCGCCGAGCGTGCCCGTCACGTTGCCGCCCGGCGTCGTGACCGTGCCGGTGAGGCTGGCGCCGAGCGGCGTCAGCGCGTTGACGAGGTTCGTGACCGGCGCCAGCAGGCCGCCGACACCCGCGCCACCGGTGCCACTGGTGCCGCTCGTTCCGCCAGTGCCGCTCGAACCGAGGCCGCCGAGCGCGCCCGTCAGCGAACCGAGCAGGCCCGTGACCGGCCCGAGCGGGCCGCCGCTGCTCGTGCCGCTGGTGCCGCCCGAACCGCTCGAGCTGCCGCCGCCCAGGCCGCCCGTCAGCGTGCCGAGCAGGCCCGTGATCGGGGCGAGCGGGTTGCTGCCGCCCGTGCCGCTGCTGGAGCTGCCCGCGTTGTTGCTGTTCACGAGGCCGCCCACGGACGTCACCGTGTTGCCGAGCTGGGTCACGGATCCGCCGAGACTCGTACCAGTCGGGTTGCCGGTTGCGCCGCTCACCTGCGAGCCGACGAGGCCCAGGCCGCTGCCGAGCGTGCCCAGCAGGTTGCTGAGCGGCGCGCCGAGCTGGGTCACGCCACCGAGCGTCTGCGTGGCGCCCGGCGTCGTGACACCGCCGGTCAGCGTGTTCGTGATCGGGTTGATCACCTTGCCGAGCTGCGTCTCGAGCTGCTGGACCGGCGAGCTGTTCAGTGCCGTGTTGAGGCCCGACGCAGTCGAATTGACGGTGCCGCCGACGGTGTTGACGAGATCGCCGACGAGCGTCGTGACCGGCGACAGCGGCGACAGCGGGCCGGAGCCGAGGCTCTTCACCGCGTTGCCGAGGTTGTTGACCGCGCCGCCGGCGCCGGTCAGCAGGCCGGTAGTCGACGTGAGCGTCGGTCCGAGCGGGTTCGCCGACACGCCGATCGAGCCGAGGCCGGCCGCGACGCCGTTGCCGAGCGCCTGCACACCGTTGCCGAGGCTCGTGACCGCGTTGCCGACGCTGGTGGCCGTCGTCGGGTTCGTGCCGGGGATCTGCACGCCGCCGATCTGCGCGCCGCCGTTCGCGACCGTCGTGCCGAGTGCCGTCACGAGGTTGCCGGAATTCTGGAGGACATTGCCGAGCGGGGTGACGCCGGTGCCGGAGGTGCCCGAAGTGCCGGAAGTACCCGATGTGCCGGAAGTACCGGAAGTACCCGAGGTGCCCGAGGTGCCCGAGGTGCCCGAAGTGCCCGAAGTGCCCGAAGTACCCGAAGTACCCGAAGTACCCGAAGTACCCGAAGTACCCGAAGTACCCGAAGTACCCGAAGTACCCGAAGTACCCGAAGTACCCGAAGTACCCGAAGTACCCGAAGTAC
>NZ_NBYX01000012.1 GCF_002099195.1 Burkholderia puraquae
GCGACGCAGCCGGGTGCGGCCGGCGCGCGCAGCGCGAACGGCCAGACGGCGGCCGCCATCGGCTGGCGCGAATTCTTCGTCGATCCGCGCCTGCAGCGGCTGATCGAGATCGCGCTGAACAACAACCGCGACCTGCGCGTGTCGGTGCTGAACATCGAGGCGGCGCGCGCGCAGTACCAGATCACGCGTGCGGGCTTGTTCCCGACGCTCGACGGTACGGGCACGGGCAACATCCAGCGCGTGCCGCAGGGTCTTTCGCAGACGGGTGCGCCGTATATCTCGCGCGCCTACAACGTCGGCCTTTCGGCGTCGTGGGAGCTCGACCTGTTCGGCCGCGTGCAGAGCCTGAAGGAYCAGGCGCTCGCGCAGTACCTGTCGACGTCGTATGCGCGGCAGGCGTCGGARATCTCGCTGGTGTCGCAGGTGGCGGACCAGTACCTGACGCTGCTGTCGACCGACGACCTGCTGAAGGTCACCGAGAACACGCTGAAGACGGCGMAGGAYTCGTACAACCTGACGAAGCTGCAGTTCGACAACGGCACGGGCTCCGAGCTCGARCTGCGTCAGGCGCAGACGGTGGTCGAGACGGCGCTCGCAAACCAGCAGGCTCAGGCACGCGCCCGCGCGCAGGCGCTGAACGCGCTGGTGCTGCTGATCGGCGAGCCGCTGCCGGACGATCTGCCGGCGGGCATGCCGCTCGACGCGCAGAACCTGCTGACGGATGTGCCGGCAGGCCTTCCGTCGGACCTGCTGACGCGTCGCCCCGACGTGATGCAGGCCGAGCAGACGCTGCTGGCTGCGAATGCGAACATCGGTGCGGCACGGGCGGCGTTCTTCCCGAAGATTTCGCTGACGGGCGCGTTCGGCACCGGAAGCYCGACGCTCGGCGGCCTGTTCAAGGCCGGTACGGCGGCGTGGTCGTTTGCGCCGCAGATCACGATGCCGATCTTCGAGGGCGGCCAGAACATCGCGAACCTGAACCTTGCGCACGTGCAGAAGCGCATCGAGATCGCCAACTACGAGAAGGCGATCCAGTCGGCGTTCCGCGAAGTGTCGGACGGTCTTGCCGCACGCGGCACGTACGACCAGCAGATCGCGGCGCTGGAGCGCAACGAGCACGCGCAGCAGCGACGTTTCGACCTGTCGGACCTGCGTTACAAGAACGGTGTCGACAGCTACCTGTCGGTGCTGACCGCGCAGACGGACCTGTACTCGGCGCAGCAGACGCTGATCAGCGCACGCCTGGCACGCTGGACCAACCTGGTCACGCTGTACCGTGCACTGGGTGGCGGCTGGATCCAGCGCGCGGGCGAAACGCCGCGCGCGCCGGATGCACCGGTCGACTACGACAAGGCGGCCGCGCCGGCACCTGCGTCGGCAGCGGCGACGAACGGGTAAGCGCAAGGTGGGGCACGAGCGGGAAACCGCTCTTGTCCGTCGAACCGGCAGTACCCAATGACGAAACGCCATGGATGAAAATCCGTGGCGTTTTCTTTTGTGCTGTCGAATCGTGCGGGGAGAAGATCGTTACCGTGACGATGCGTGCGTCGCGTTCCGCTCACGCCGTTAATGCCAATCACGCCATTCCGTGCGACCGATCGGTATCTCGCTCCGCGCGCCTGCGACCAGCGCTCACGCGTAAAGCGCGATCGCCCGTGCGATCCCGTCCGTCCGACACCCGCAAAGCAAAACGCCACGGTATGCCGTGGCGTTTTCCGTTACCGCTTGCGCGCCATCGTCCGGCGCGGTGCGATCAGTGGTGCACGTCGGCGGGACGCCCGTCGAAGTCGTGTCCGGCGCGACGGATCTCGCACTTCGCGTCCCTCTCGCCTTTCACGCCGTTGAACACGATGTTCAGGATCACGGCCGACGCCGATGCCAGCAGGATGCCGCTGTGCAGGATCGGTGCGAGCGCGGGCGGCAGCTTCGAGAAGAAGTGCGGCGACACGACCGGCACGAGGCCCATGCCGATGCTCACGGCGACGATGAACAGGTTGTGCGAGTGGTTCACGAAGTCGACCTTCGACAGCACCTTGATGCCGTTCGCGGCCACCATCCCGAACATCACGATGCCCGCGCCGCCGAGCACGAACGGCGGTACCGACGCGACGACCTGCGCCATCTTCGGGAACAGGCCGAGCAGCACGAGGATCACGCCGCCGGTCGCACACACGAAACGGCTCTTCACGCCCGTCACGCCGATCAGGCCGACGTTCTGCGAGAACGACGTATGCGGGAACGAGTTGAAGATGCCGCCGATCAGCGTGCCGAGGCCGTCGACGCGCAGGCCGCGCACGAGGCGCTCCTGGTTGACCGGGCGATCGACCATGTCGCCGACCGCGAGGAACATGCCGGTCGATTCGATGAACGTGACGAACATCACCGTGACCATCGTCACGATCGACAGCGGGTCGAAGTGCGGCAGGCCGAAGTGGAACGGCATCACGACGCCGACCCACGGTGCGTGCGCGACGCCGTCGGTATTCACGCGGCCGATCGCGAACGCGATCGCAAAGCCGGCGACGATGCCGAGCAGCACCGAGATGTTCGCGACGAAGCCGCGGCCGAACTTGTTGATCAGCAGGATCAGCGTGAGCACGAGCAGCGACAGGCCGAGATAGACGGGGCTGCCGTACTCGGGGTTGCCGACGCCGCCGGCCGCCCAGTTGATGCCGACTTCCATCAGCGACAGCCCGATCACCGCGATCACGGTGCCGACGACCACCGGCGGGAAGAACCGCAACAGCTTGCCGATCATCGGCGCGAGCACGATGCCGATGATGCCGGCCGCGATCGTTGAACCGAAGATGTCGAGAATGCCGAGGCCGGGGTTCGTTCCGATCGCGATCATCGGGCCGACTGCCGCGAACGTGCAGCCCATGATGACGGGCAGGCGGATCCCGAAGATCCACAGGCCCAGCGTCTGGATCAGCGTCGCAATGCCGCACGAAAACAGATCGGCGCTGATCAGGAACGCGATCTGGTCTTTCGGCAGCTTGAGCGCGGCGCCGACGATAAGCGGCACGGCGACAGCGCCGGCGTACATGACGAGGACGTGTTGCAGGCCAAGCGTTACCAGCTTGCCGGTCGGCAGCACCTCATCGCACGGATGGACCGTGTTCGATTGCATCTGTCTCACTCCATGATCTTGTTTTCGGGGTGATACGAAATTATTCGGAATGAATCCAGGCAACAAGAGTGCTGGGTTCTATTCCGCTCTTTGCTGGTTCGATATGCCATCTCGGCATGGAACAGGGTGTCGATCATCGGGAAACTGCCGCAGGAGTGAGGTTTCCCGGATTTATAGCCCTTCAAAATAATGCGGACCCCCGTGTCAAATATAGGCCGCCTTATGGTGTGTATCGGACGGGCGGCATAGTGGCAAAAAGTGCCTGGGGAAAATCGTGCCGGGTTAACCCGCGAACGGCCGCTTTGGCAGGCAAGGTGCAGCCGGGTGAAACCCGGCCGGCGAACGCGTTTTCGACCGCCGCAGCGGCAGCAAAAAACGGGGCGCGTATTGCGATCCCGTTATCATCGACATCCGTTCATTCAACTTCACCCTCACGTCATGCGCCTGCTCGGAATCGACCTCGGCACCGGCTCCGTCAAACTCGTCACGCTCGATGCCGATGGCGTCGAGCGCGCGGTCGCGAGCGAACCTTATGCGCTGTCGTCGCCGCAGCCCGGCTGGGCCGAGATCGCGCCCGATACGTGGTGGCAGGCGCTCGTGCGCGCGGCCGCGCGGCTGCCGGCCGATGAGCGCACGCAGGTGGCGGCGATCGGCTTCTCGGGGCAGATGCACGGCGTCGTGCTGATCGATGCGGCCGGGCAGCCGGTGCGGCCCGCGCTGCTGTGGCCGGACACGCGCGCGGTGCGCGAAGCGGACGCGGCCGGCTGGCCCGTCGCACCGAATCCCGTCGCGCCGGGCATGGCCGGCCCGCTGTTGCGCTGGCTGGCCACGCATGAACCGGCTGCGCTGCACGCCGCGCGCTGGGCCGTGCAGCCGAAGGACTGGTTGCGCATCGCGCTGGGCGGCGACGTCGCGGCCGATCCGAGCGACGCGTGCGCGACCGCGCTCGCGACGCCCGACGGTGCATGGGATCTCGCATTGATCGGCGCGCTCGGCCTGCCGGCTGACCGGTTCGCACCGGTCCTTCCGTCGACTGCGCGCTGCGGGACGCTCGGCGCGCAGGCTGCCGCGGCACTCGGCCTGCCGGCCGGCGTGCCGCTGGCGACGGGCGCGGCCGACACCGCATGCGCGGCGCTCGGCAGCGGGCTCGCCGCCGCCGGCGATGCGCTGCTGACGACGGGCAGCGGCGGCCAGATCGTCGTGCTCGCGGATGCGCTGCCGCCCGCGCGACGCGGGCTGCATCGCTATCGCGCGGCGGCCGGCGGCGGTTATTACACGATGGCCGCGATGCAGAACGTCGGGCTGGCGCTCGAAGCCGTGCGCGGCTGGCTCGGCTACGCGCGGTGGGCCGATGCGTATGACGATGCGTTCGCCCAGGCTGCGTCGGAACGGCTGTGCTTCCTGCCGTACCTGACGGGCGAGCGTTCGCCGTGGATGAACCCCGATGCGCGCGGCGGCTGGCTCGGCCTCGGGCTGGGCGACACGCGCGGTGCGATGATGCGCGCCGCGTTCGAAGGCGTCGCGTTCGCGTTGCGCGCCGGGCTCGATGCGATCCGCGATGCCGATCGTGGCGATCCGGTCACGACGCTGCGTCTCGCAGGCGGCGGCTCGGTCGACCCGCGCTGGCGCCAGCTGCTTGCCGATGCGCTGGGCGCGTCGCTCCACGCAATCGACTGCCCGAACGCCGCGACGCGCGGCGCCGCGCTGCTCGCGGGCGTCGCGATCGGGCACTGGCGGGAAGACGCGTTGCACGCGCTGGCGCCGGCCGCGTCGCCGGTTGCCGAGCCGAGCGACGATCGTGTGCTGGCCGCGCGCCACGCGCGCTTCATCGATCTGTATGCACGTACGGATGCATGGTTCACGACGGGCGTTTAAACTCGAACACTTGTTCTTTTGCGTCAGCGATGACGCGTCGTGGCAAGCCGGTGACCGTTTCCCGCACGCGATGCGCGGCCGGACCGGCCATCATGGCGAGCACGAGATTCTTTCGCCGCGCCGTGCGCGATGCCGCGCAGCGCGGTTTCGACAGCTTTGCATGGAACCCGGTGCGAAGCATGGGGCGGGCGTCCGTGCTGACGCCCCACGCCGGTCGACATGAGCGCTGACGCGCGAACCCGGGCCGACCTCACACACAGACAGGAGTCATACGATGAAGACGAAAGCAGCGATTGCATGGAAGGCGGGCGCGCCGCTGACGATCGAGGAAGTCGATCTGGAAGGGCCGCGCGCCGGCGAAGTGCTGATCGAGGTGAAGGCGACGGGCATCTGTCACACCGACTACTACACGCTGTCGGGCGCCGATCCGGAAGGGATCTTCCCGGCGATCCTCGGCCATGAAGGCGCGGGCGTCGTGGTCGACGTCGGCCCCGGCGTCGGCACCGTGCGCAAGGGCGATCACGTGATTCCGCTCTATACGCCGGAATGCCGCGAGTGCAAGTTCTGCCTGTCGCGCAAGACCAACCTGTGCCAGAAGATCCGCGCGACGCAGGGCAAGGGCCTGATGCCCGACGCGACGTCGCGCTTCTCGCTCGACGGCAAGCCGCTGTTCCACTACATGGGCACGTCGACGTTCTCGAACTACATCGTCGTGCCGGAGATCGCGGTGGCGAAGGTGCGCGAGGACGCGCCGTTCGACAAGATCTGCTACATCGGCTGCGGCGTGACGACGGGCGTCGGCGCGGTCGTGTACTCGGCGAAGGTCGAGGCCGGTGCGAACGTCGTCGTGTTCGGCCTCGGCGGCATCGGCCTGAACGTGATCCAGGGCGCGAAGATGGTCGGCGCGGACAAGATCATCGGCGTCGACATCAACCCGAAGCGCGTCGAGCTCGCGAAAAAGTTCGGGATGACGCACTTCATCAACCCGAACGAAGTCGAGAACGTGGTCGACCACATCGTGCAGCTGACCGACGGCGGTGCGGACTACTCGTTCGAATGCGTGGGCAACGTGAAGCTGATGCGCCAGGCGCTCGAGTGCACGCACAAGGGCTGGGGCCAGTCGTTCATCATCGGTGTGGCGGCAGCCGGCGAGGAAATCAGCACGCGTCCGTTCCAGCTCGTGACGGGCCGCGAATGGAAGGGTTCGGCGTTCGGCGGCGCACGCGGCCGCACCGACGTGCCGAAGATCGTCGACTGGTACATGGAAGGCAAGATCAACATCGACGACCTGATCACGCACACGCTGCCGCTCGAGCGGATCAACGAAGGCTTCGACCTGATGAAGGCCGGCGAGTCGATCCGCTCGGTCGTGCTGTACTGACCCGGAGCGCACCGCGATGCTCGAACTCGTTTCCTCGCATGCGTGCCACGGCGGCGAGCAGCGTTTCTACCGTCACGATTCGGCGGCCATCGGCCTGCCGATGAAGTTCTCGGTGTACCTGCCGCCGCAGGCCGCGCACGGCCGCGTGCCGGCGCTGTTCTATCTCGCGGGGCTTACGTGCACCGACGAGACGTTCGCGATCAAGGCCGGCGCGCAGCAATACGCGGCGCAGCACGGCATCGCGCTCGTGATGCCCGACACGAGCCCGCGCGGCGCGGGCGTGCCGGGCGAGACCGATGCGTGGGACTTCGGCGTCGGCGCGGGCTTCTACGTCGATGCGACCGAGGCGCCGTGGTCCACGCATTACCGGATGGAGTCGTACGTGACGGGCGAGCTGCGCGAGCTCGTCGCGGCCGAGCTGCCGATCGACGGCGCGCGGCTCGGGATCTTCGGCCACTCGATGGGCGGGCACGGCGCGCTGACGCTCGCGTTGCGTCATCCGGGCCTGTACCGGTCGGTGTCGGCGTTCGCGCCGATCGCCGCGCCGACGCGCTGCCCGTGGGGCGAGAAGGCGTTCTCGGGTTACCTCGGCGCCGATCGCGATGCGTGGAAGGCGCACGATGCGAGCGAGCTCGTCGCGCGCGCCGATGCGCCGAAGTTCGCGGACGGCATCCTCGTCGATCAGGGCCTCGCCGATCAGTTCCTCGCGAACCAGCTGAACCCCGACGTGTTCGAAGCCGCGTGCGCGAAGGCCGGCCAGCCGCTGACGCTGCGCCGCCATCCGGGCTACGACCACGGCTACTACTTCATCTCGACGTTCATCGCCGATCACATTGCGCATCACGCGCGGGTGCTGGCTCGGTGAGCCGTCCCTGACGCCACGTCGTTGCGCGCCAACGGGCGACGTGGCTGTCATCCTTCGATATGCCCCCGGGGGCACCCACTCGGAAAAATCTTCTGCCGCCGCCAATTCGTATTCGTTCTATAGGATATCGAATCGATTCGCCGAATAATGATCGACGATTTAATCGTGGTGAAATTTGTTCGAGCGAGGCTTTGACCTGAATGGGCGATAGGGTTTGCGAGGGGTCAAACAATTCCCCGAACTGGGGGTTGATCAATCTGTTTGCGTGAAACTTGTGCCTGAGCGATGGGGTGGCGGCGTCAAATACATCCAGGCGTTCAAGGATGCGTGGGTCATGCACAACACGTCGCATATCCGGGCAGCGGCGGGGCGAAACCGTCTACCGCGGGAAATGCTCGCGGGCGTATGCTGGATCGAGGTTGGCGGTGATCCCGAGTTCATCGATCGCGTCGCATTCGAAGCACGCACGTTCGACTGGAGTGATCCGCCGTTCGTCGACAAGCATCTGACGCTCGCGCGTCATCCGGCAATGACGTCGTTCGGTCCGGTGAGCATGCAGCTTCGCACGGCGGCACAAACGCTCGGAATGGATCCGTCTAAAATGTCGGCGTCGCAATTCCGGAATTTGGCCCACTGCCTTCGACGCGATATCTTCAATATCGATGTGGTGGCGCGTCATCTTCGGCAATTGGCTGCGCGCGATGGATTCCAATACCCGCTTTCGATGGATCAGTCGCATCATCGGCACTCGCTATAACCGAGGAAGCGGATTGTCTCTCGAGCAGATCAGACAAAATGCCAGTTACGGCAATTTCATCGTTACGCATTGGCCGCGTTTCGTTCGGCTCATGCAGTAGCGCATCAGGACGCAAACATGACTCGTCTTCTCCGCTTTGCCATTCATGTCGCCTGCGTCATCGGCTTGCTCGTCGCCGTTGTGATCACCGGGAACAAGTACGCGTGGATGCATGAAATCGATCCGTCCATCGCGACCGACGCAATCGAGGATGCAGCAGGTGACCGGACGCTCGTCACCTATGCGTTGCTCATGGTCGTCGCGGTTACCCAGGTCGTGTTGCTCGCGAGATCCGGTGCTGCCGGTGTCAAACCCTGGGGCGGCTTCCTGATTCTTGCGGCGACAGGCGTATGCGCATGGAGAGCGAGCCTGTAGCGTCGTCGTCGGCCCTTGCAGGCCGTCATGCCCGCCGCAACAAGCTCGCGCCGTACACGAGCGCCGACAGCGCGGTGATCCAGAAGCTCGTCGGCCAGTCGGTGTGATACGCGAGCACGATGCCGAGCCACGCTTCGAACAACGCGAACAGCGCGGCGAGCAGCACGCCGGTCGATAGCCGCGTCGTCACGTTCTGCGCGGCGGCAGCCGGGCCGACCAGCAGCGTGAACACCAGCAGTACGCCGACGATCTGCGTCGCGGCGGCCACCGCGAGCGCGCACACGGCGAGGAACAGCATCGATACCGTGCGCAGCGACACGCCCTTGGCTTCGGCCAGTTCGGGCTGCAGCGATGCGAACAGCAGCGGCCGCGCGATCAGCGCGAGTGCGAGCAGGCTCACGGCGCCGATGCCGGCGAGCACTGCGAGCGTGTCGTGGCTGACCGCGAGCACGTTGCCGAACAGCAGCGCGGTGACCTGCGTCGCGAACGACGTATAGAAATGCAGGAACAGCAGGCCGAAGCCGAGCGCGCCCGACAGGATCACACCGATCGCGACGTCGCGGCCCGCGAGCTTCTCGCCGAGCGCGCCCATCGCGATCCCGGCCGCGAGCGTGAAGCCGACCATCCCCCAGATCGGCGAGATGCCGAGCAGGACCGCGCCCGTCGCGCCGGTGAAGCCGACGTGCGACAGTGCATGGCCGGCGAAGGTCTGCCCGCGCAGCACCAGGAAGTAGCCGACGATGCCCGCGAGCACCGCGACGATCCCCGACGCCGCGAAGGCGTTGATCATGAAGTCGTATTCAAACATCGTGCGAATGCCCGGGATGAGCGTGTCCGTGGTGGTGATGGCCGTGGCCGCCGCTACCGCCGTGCGAGTGACCGTCGTCGTCCTCGTGTTCGTGGTCGTGCTTCTCGATCTCGACGTCGCCCGACATCACGAAGATCTTGCCGTTCACGCGCATCACGTCGATCGGCGAACCGTAGAGCCGCGACAGCACGGGCTTCGTGATCACCTCGTCGACGGTGCCGAGCGCCGCGACGCCGTTGCCGAGATACAGCACGCGATCGAGCGCGTTCAACAGGGGATTCAGTTCGTGCGCGGAGAACAGCACGGTGATGCCGAGCTCGCGCTGCACGTTGCGCACGAGCTCGACGACGCCGCGCTGGTGGTTCGGGTCGAGGCTGATCAGCGGCTCGTCGAGCAGCAGCAGCTTGGGGCTGCCGAGCAGGCACTGTGCAAGCAGCAGGCGCTGCCGTTCGCCGCCGGACAGTTCCGACAGCGGCCGGCGCGCGAGCGCCGGGCCGCCAACGAGATCGAGCACGCGGTCGACGTCGCGGCGCGTCGCCGCGTTCGCGTGCGGCAGCCCCCAGCGGTGGCCGTCGGCGGCCATCGCAACGAAGTCGTAGCCGCGCATCCGGCGGTTCGCGAGGCCGCTCCTGATCTGCGGCATGTAGCCGATCGACGCGTTGCCGCGCACGACCGGCACGCCGCCGACGGAGAGGGTGCCGGCCGACACGGGCACGAGGCCGAGCACCGCGCGCATCAGCGTGGTCTTGCCCGCGCCGTTCGGTCCGAGCACGCCGACGAATTCGCCGGGTTCGATCGAGAAGCTGACGTCGCGCAGGATCGTGCGCCCGCCCAGTTCGAGCGTGACGCGATCGACGGCGAGCGCGTGAGGAGTGGCGGTCATGTCGTTACAGTCGTTTATTGCTTGCCGGCGGCCAGCGCGGCCGAGAGCGCGTCGAGCTGGCCGGCCATCCATTGCTGGAAGGTCTTGCCGGCCGGCTGCGTCTCGGTGACGCTGACGGTCGGCACGCCGCCATCGCGTGCGATCTTCAGCATGCGCTTGGTCATCGGTTCTTCGGCCTGGCTGTTGTAGATCAGCGCGCGCACCTGCTTCTTGCGCAGGTCGTTCTCGAACGCGGCGACGTCCTGCGCGCTCGCCTCGGTGTCGTTCATCGTCGCGAGCTGGAAGCGCTGGTTGCGCATGTCGAGGCCGATCGCGTCGGACATGTAGCCGAACACGGGCTCGGTGGCCGTGACCGGCAGCCCCTTGTACCGCGCGCGCAGCGCGGCGACCTTGTCGTCGACGGGCTTCAGCGATGCGACGAACTTCTGCAGGTTCGCATCGTATTCGGCCTTGTTAGCCGGGTCGGCGCGGCCGAGCTCGGCCGCGATCGCGCGCGCGGCGGCCGGCATCGTCGCCGGGTCGTACCACAGGTGCGGGTTGTCGCCGGCCTTCTTGCCGACCAGGTCGGCGACGACGATCGTCGCGCGCTTCGCCTGCTTCGACGCGCCGAGCAGCTTGCTCATCCACGGATCGTAGTTGGCGCCGTTGTAGATCACGACCTGCGCGTGCTGGAGTGCGCGGGCCGTCTTCGGGCTCGCTTCGAACAGGTGCGGATCCTGGTCCGGATTGCTGAGGATGCTCGTCACCGCGACGTGGCTGCCGCCGATCTGCGACGCGACATCGCCGTAGAAATTCTCGGCGGCCACGACGTTGACGGTCGCGGCCTGCGCGAACGCGGGCGCCGCGAGCGACAGCGCGGCCAATGCGGACACCACGGCGGCGAGCCGGCGGACAGGCGACAGGGCGCGCCGCGGCGCGCGCTTCAGGGCAATGGACATGGAACTCCTCGTTGGAAGGCACGGCGCGGGCGCCGCGCGATGCGCGTCAGCGTTGCGCGGGCTTGCGCTTGCAGTGCCCGCACAGGCCGCTGAGCTCGACGACCTGGTGGTGGACTTCGAAACCGTGCGCGGGCTCGCTCGCGGACAACTGCTTCGCGAGGTCGCCGCCGGGAATCTCGACGGTGTCGCCGCACGAATCGCAGATCAGGAACTGGCCTTCGTGCGGCACGCCGATCTCGCAGCATGCGAAGAACGCGTTCTTCGATTCGATCCGGTGGATGAAGCCGTGCTCGACGAGGAAATCGAGCGCGCGATAGACGGTCGTGGGCGGCACGCGGCCGCGCTGCGGCTCGAGTTCGGCGAGCAGGTCGTACGCGCCGATCGGGCGCTGCGCGGCCAGCACGCGTTCGTAGACCTGGCGGCGCAGCGGCGTCCACGCGAGCCCGTGCTCGGCGGCGAATGCGTCGGCCCGGGACAGCCGGGCGTCAATGGGCGATGAGGTAGCCATGGCGTGAGGCAGCGCGATGAAACAAAGTATGGCGATGATATAACGTATCGCTGCGCCGTGCAGCGCGAATTCCCCCTCCCATCCTCGCTCCGTCCCCTTCATCGCCGATCCGACCGCGCCGCACCGCGCGCGCCGCGCCTTGCCGGGCGTGCGCGACGGGCCGCCACGCTGCGCCGTTGTGCCGCAGCGCATCATAGAAAGCCGTCACGTCGCCTTGACAGCGCGAATCGCGTATCCGATCATTCGATCACTAACAGAGCAATTGATCGGTTGGCGAGCGTTCGCTCACCTCGCAGCCGTCGTAAAGCAGAACGAACCGGAGACAGCCAGTGAGACTGGAAGACAAGGTCGCGATCCTGACGGGCGCCGCAAGCGGCATCGGCGAGGCGGTCGCGCAACGCTACCTGGACGAGGGCGCGCGCTGCGTGCTCGTCGACCTGAAGCCGGCAGGCGGCTCGCTCGCGCGGCTCATCGAGGCGAACCCCGGCCGCGCGGTGGCCGTCACCGCGGACGTCACGCGCCGCGACGACATCGAGCGCATCGTCGCCACGGCGGTCGAGCGCTTCGGCGGCGTCGACATCCTGTTCAACAACGCGGCGCTGTTCGACATGCGCCCGATCCTCGACGAATCGTGGGACGTGTTCGACCGGCTGTTCTCGGTCAACGTGAAAGGGCTGTTCTTCCTGATGCAGGCCGTCGCGCAGCGGATGGTCGAGCAGGGGCGCGGCGGCAAGATCGTCAACATGTCGTCGCAGGCCGGGCGTCGCGGCGAGGCACTCGTTTCGCACTACTGCGCGACCAAGGCCGCGGTGATCAGCTACACGCAGTCGGCCGCGCTCGCGCTCGCGCCGCACCGGATCAACGTGAACGGCATCGCGCCGGGCGTCGTCGACACGCCGATGTGGGAGCAGGTCGATGCGCTGTTCGCGCGCTACGAGAACCGGCCGCTCGGCGAGAAGAAGCGGCTCGTCGGCGAAGCCGTGCCGCTCGGCCGCATGGGCGTGCCGGGCGACCTGACGGGCGCCGCGCTGTTCCTCGCGTCGGCCGACGCCGACTACATCACCGCCCAGACGCTGAATGTCGACGGCGGCAACTGGATGAGCTGACGTGATGCCGCTCGCACGCGCCGCCATCTGCCGGCCGGCCCGCGACGAGGCAGTTGTCTCGCACGTCGCGGCCGCCGTCGAACGAGGAGGGCTCGCCTGATGGCCGAGATCGTCGTTGCCGGCGAACTGCTCGCCGAATTCGTCGCCGCCGAGCGCGGCCAGGGTTTCGATACGCCGGGCCTGTTCGAGGGGCCGTTCCCGAGCGGCGCGCCGGCGATCTTCGCCGATCAGGCCGCCCGGCTCGGCGCGCGCGTCGCGTATGCGGGCTGCGTTGGCCGCGACGCGTTCGGCGATGCGATCGTCGCGCGGCTCGAGCGTGATGGCGTCGACGTCGCGCGTATCCGCCGCGTCGCGCGCCCGACCGGCACCGCGTTCGTCGCGTATCGCGACGATGGTTCACGCAGTTTCGTCTTCACGCTGTCCACCAGTGCGGCCGCGTGCGTCGATGCATCCGATGTCGATACCGCGATGTTCGACGGCTGCCGTTATTTCCACGTGATGGGCTCGTCGCTGACGAGCGAATCGGCGATCGCGGCGGTGCAGCGCGGCGTGATCGAGGCCGCGCGCGCCGGCGCGAAGGTGTCGTTCGACCCGAACGTGCGGCCCGAAATGCTGAGTTTTCGCCCGATGCGGGCGGCACTCGATGCGATGCTTGCCGCGTGCCACCTGTTCCTGCCGAGCGAAGCCGACCTGCCGTTCTTCTGCGGACCGCAGCCGGCCGAGCGCGCGATCGCGGGCCTGCTCGCGACGCATCCGCTGCTCGAGCGTGTCGTGCTGAAACGCGGCGCGCAAGGCAGCGTCGCGTTCGACCGCGCGAACCGTGCGGAAGCACCGGCGTTTCAGGTCGACGAAGTCGACCCGACCGGCGCGGGCGACTGCTTCGGCGGCACGCTGGTCGCGAGCCTCGTCGCGGGCGTGCCGATCGATGTCGCGCTGCGCCGTGCGAACGCGGCCGGCGCGATCGCGGTCACGCGGCGCGGCCCGATGGAAGGCAACAGCAGCGCGGCCGAGATCGATCGTTTCCTGACCGAACGAGGTATCGCATGTCCGGCCTGACGACCTTCGCCGAACGTTCGCGCACCGCGCATGCCGGCGCCGTGCTGCGGATGATCTTCGACGCGAACCGCGCGGATGCGCAGCGCGGCATCTATTCGATCTGCAGCGCGCACCGGCTCGTGCTGGAGGCCGCGTGCGAAGCGGCGCGCGCGGACGGTTCGCCGCTGCTGATCGAGGCGACCTGCAACCAGGTGAACCATCTCGGCGGCTATACGGGCATGACGCCCGCCGATTTCCGTCGCGACGTCGATGCGATCGCGCAACGGTGCGGGCTTGCACCCTCGGCGCTCGTGCTCGGCGGCGACCATCTCGGGCCGAACCCGTGGCGGCATCGCCGCGCGGCCGATGCGATGCGCGAGGCCGGCGCGATGGTCGCCGCGTACGTCGAAGCCGGCTTCGAAAAGATTCACCTCGATGCGAGCATGGCGTGCGCGGACGATCCGGTGCGGCTCGACGATCGCACGATCGCCGCGCGCGCGGCCGAACTGTGTCGCGCGGCGGAAGACGCGGCCGCGCGCGCCGGCATCGCGCCCGTCTACGTGATCGGCACCGAGGTGCCGACGCCGGGCGGCGAAGTCAGCGGCGGCGACGCAGCGATCGCGCAGATCGCGGTCACGCGCAGCGACAGCATCGCGGCGACGCTCGATGCGCACCGCCATGCGTTCGCGGCGGCCGGGCTCGACGACGCGTGGACGCGCGTCGTCGCGATCGTCGCGCAGCCGGGCGTCGACTTCGACGATCGCCATGTGCTCGACTACGACAGCGCCAAGGCGGCGTCGCTCGGCGCGAGTATCCTGAAGACACCGCACCTCGTGTTCGAGGCGCATTCGACCGACTACCAGACCGAGGGCGCACTCGCCGCGCTCGTGCGCGACCATTTCGCGGTGCTGAAGGTCGGGCCTGCGCTGACGTTCGCGCTGCGCGAGGCGCTGTTCGCGCTGAGCTTCATCGAAGACGCGCTGATCGGCGAGCTCGCGCAGCGCTCGCGGTTGCGCGACGTCGTCGACGCCGCGATGCGCGCGCAGCCCGAGCACTGGGCACCGTACTACCGCGGCGACGAGACCGAGCAGCGGCTCGCGCGCCAGTTCAGTTACAGCGACCGGATCCGCTACTACTGGCTGCAGCCGGCCGTCGCGGCCGCGGTCGAGCACCTGTTCGGCAACCTCGCGCGGCAGCCGGTGCCGGAAACGCTCGTCGCTCAGTGGTTGCCGGACGTGTACGCGGCATGCCGCGCGGGCGGGCTTGCGAAAGAGCCGCGCGCATGGGTGCGCCACCGGATACGCGACGTGATCGCGCACTATGCGCGCGCGTGCGGAATGCAGCGGCCGGCATGACGGGCCGTGAAGGAAACGCAGTACCGACGACACTTCGAACAAACACAGGAGACATGCCATGCAACGAAAGACGCTCGACGCCGCCGCACGCTGCTTCGCCGGAGCCGCGCTCGCGACGGCGGCCTGCGCCGCGTCCGCCGGCACGCTGACGATCGCGACGCTGAACAATCCCGACATGATCGAGCTGAAGAAGCTGTCGCCGGCGTTCGAGAAGGCGAACCCGGACATCAAGCTGAACTGGGTGATCCTCGAGGAGAACGTGCTGCGCCAGCGCGCGACGACCGACATCACGACCGGCAGCGGCCAGTTCGACGTGATGGCGATCGGCACCTACGAGACGCCGCAGTGGGGCAAGCGCGGCTGGCTCGCGCCGATGACGGGCCTGCCGGCCGACTACGACCTGAACGACATCGTGAAGACCGCGCGCGACAGCCTGTCGTACAACGGCCAGCTGTACGCGCTGCCGTTCTACGTCGAAAGCTCGATGACGTTCTACCGCAAGGACCTGTTCGCGGCGAAGGGGCTGAAGATGCCGGACCAGCCGACCTACGACCAGATCGCGGAATTCGCGGACAAGCTCACCGACAAGTCGAAGGGCACCTACGGGATCTGCCTGCGCGGCAAGGCCGGCTGGGGCGAGAACATGGCGTTCGTGTCGACGGTCGTGAACACGTTCGGCGGGCGCTGGTTCGACGAGAACTGGAACGCGCAGCTCACGTCGCCCGAGTGGAAGAAGGCGATCACGTTCTACGTGAACCTGCTGAAGAAGAACGGGCCGCCGGGCGCGAGCTCGAACGGCTTCAACGAGAACCTGACGCTGACCGCATCGGGCAAGTGCGCGATGTGGATCGACGCGACGGTCGCGGCCGGCATGCTCTATAACAAACAGCAGTCGCAGGTGGCCGACAGGATCGGCTTCGCGGCCGCGCCGGTCGCCGCCACGCCGAAGGGCTCGCACTGGCTGTGGGCGTGGGCGCTGGCCGTGCCGAAGACGTCGAAGCAGCAGGACGCCGCGCGCAAGTTCATCGCGTGGGCGACGTCGAAGCAGTACATCGAGATGGTCGGCAAGGACGAGGGCTGGGCATCGGTGCCGCCGGGCACGCGCACGTCGACCTATCAGCGCCCCGAGTACAAGGCCGCCGCGCCGTTCTCGGACTTCGTGCTGAAGGCGATCGAGACGGCCGACCCGAACGATCCGTCGCTGAAGAAGGTGCCGTACACGGGCGTGCAGTACGTCGGGATTCCTGAATTCCAGTCGTTCGGCACGGTGGTCGGCCAGTCGATCGCGGGTGCGGTTGCCGGCCAGATGACGGTTGACCAGGCGCTCGCCGCCGGGCAGGCCGCCGCCGACCGCGCGGTCCGCCAGGCCGGCTACAAGAAGTAATGCGGCCCGCACCGTGCGCGGTGGCGCACGGTGCGCGTCGTCGAAGCTGACAGGCGGGCAGGCCTTCGCGCCCGCGCATCAACCGGAGGGACCCCGATCATGCGTCACCTGCGTCTTCCCCTGAGTCACGCTCACGCGCCGTCGGTCGGCGACGCGTCGTCACCGCCCGGCGCACCGCGCCGCGCGCGCGGCGGCGCGAGCTGGCTCGTCTCGCCGTCCGTCGCGGTGCTGCTGCTGTGGATGTCGATTCCGCTTGCGATGACGATCTGGTATTCGTTCTCGCGCTACAACCTGCTGAACCCGGACGTGAAGGGTTTCGCCGGGTTCGACAACTACCGCTTCCTCGCGACCGATCCGTCGTTCCTGCCCGCGATCTGGCACACGCTCGTGCTGATCGGCGCGGTGCTCGCGATCACGGTGATCGGCGGCGTGCTGATGGCCGTGCTGTTCGACCGCAAGTTCTACGGGCAGGGCGTCGCGCGCCTGCTCGCGATCGCGCCGTTCTTCGTGATGCCGACGGTGTCCGCGCTGATCTGGAAGAACATGATCCTGCACCCGGTGTACGGGCTCGTCGCGAACGCGATGCGCGCGCTCGGGATGACGCCGATCGACTGGTTCGCCGATTACCCGCTTACCGCCGTGATCATCATCGTCGCGTGGCAGTGGCTGCCGTTCGCGTTCCTGATCCTGTTTACCGCAATCCAGTCGCTCGACCAGGAGCAGAAGGAAGCCGCGCGCATCGACGGCGCAGGCCCGATCGCGATGTTCTTCTACATCACGCTGCCGCACCTGAAGCGCGCGATCGCGGTGGTCGTGATGATGGAGACGATCTTCCTGCTGTCGATCTTCGCGGAGATCTATACGACGACCGGCGGCGGCCCGGGCGACGCGACGACCAACCTGTCGTACCTGATCTATGCGCTGGGCCTGCAGCAGTTCGACGTCGGCCTCGCGTCCGCCGGCGGCATCATCGCCGTCGTGGTCGCGAACGTCGTGTCGTTCTTCCTCGTGCGGATGCTCGCGCGCAACCTGAAGGGAGAGTACGAGAAATGAGCGACCTGACCTTCGAAGGCCGGCGCGTGCCGGCCGTGTTCGACCTCGTGCGGCGCGCGCTGCCCGGCACGCTCGCGTGGCTGATCGCGCTGCTGCTGTTCTTCCCGATCTTCTGGATGGCAATCACCGCGTTCAAGACCGAGCAGCAGGCGTATGCGTCGACGCTGTTCTTCATGCCGACGCTCGACAGCTTCCGCGAGGTATTCGCGCGCAGCAACTACTTCGCGTTTGCGTGGAATTCGGTGCTGATCTCGGCGGGCGTCACGGTGATCTCGCTGCTGTTCGCGGTGCCGGCCGCATACGCGATGGCGTTCTTCCCGAACCACCGCACGCAGAAGGTGCTGCTGTGGATGCTGTCGACGAAGATGATGCCGTCGGTCGGCGTGCTCGTGCCGATCTACCTGCTGTGGAAGAACGCGGGGCTGCTCGATAGCGTATCGGGCCTCGTGATCGTCTACACGCTGATCAACCTGCCGATCGCGGTATGGATGACCTTCACGTACTTCAACGAGATCCCGAAGGACATCCTCGAAGCCGGGCGCATCGACGGTGCGTCGACGTGGCAGGAGATCGTCTACCTGCTGATGCCGATGGCGCTGCCGGGGCTTGCGTCCACCGCGCTGCTGCTCGTGATCCTGTCGTGGAACGAGGCGTTCTGGAGCATCAACCTGTCAAGCTCGAACGCGGCGCCGCTGACCGTGTTCATCGCGTCGTACTCGAGCCCCGAAGGGCTGTTCTGGGCGAAGCTGTCCGCGGCTTCCTTGCTGGCGGTCGCGCCGATCCTGATCGTCGGCTGGCTGTCGCAGAAGCAGCTCGTGCGCGGGCTCACGTTCGGGGCGGTCAAATGACGGCGAACGTATTGATCTGCGATTGCGACGGCGTGCTGATCGACAGCGAGGCCGTGGCGGCCGACGTGATCGTGCGCGAACTCGATGCGCGCTGGCCGGGCGTCGACGCGCGGCCGGCCGTGATGCCGCTGCTCGGGTTGCGCATCGAGCGCGTGCTGGCCGGCGCGGGCGAGGCCGTCGGGCGCACGCTGTCGGCCGACGATGTCGACGCGATCCGCCGCGCGGTCGAGGCGGCGGCCGTCAATGCGCCGATGGTAGACGGCATCGATGCGGCGCTGGACGCGATTCGACTGACGACGGCCTGCGCGAGCAACAGCTACCGCGCGTACGTCGAGGCGGCACTGGCACGCACGGGCCTCGCGCGCTTCTTCGGCGGCCGGCTGTTCTGCGCGGACGCCGTCGCGCGGCCGAAGCCGGCGCCCGACGTGTATCTCGCGGCCGCGCGCACGCTCGGCGTCGCGCCCGCCCAGTGCCTCGTGGTCGAGGACAGCGCGACCGGCATCACCGCGGCCGCGGCGGCCGGCATGACCGTGCTCGGCTTCGTCGGCGGCGGGCATGCGTCGGCCGCGCAGATCGACGCGCTGCGCGGGATCGGTGCGCGTCACGTATTCGACGACATGCACGAGCTGCCCGGCTACGTCGCGCGCTGGCAGGCGACGGGCGCGGTGCTGCCGAACTAGCCGTCACGAACGACTGCGCGCCGCGTTCGACGCGGCGCATCACCAACGAACGGAGACAGATCATGGCAAGCGTGCTCCTGCGCAACATCGCGAAGCGCTACGACGACACCGAAGTGCTGCGCAACGTGAACCTCGACATCGCCGACGGCGAATTCGTCGTCTTCGTCGGCCCGAGCGGCTGCGGCAAATCCACGCTGATGCGGATGATCGCGGGCCTCGAGGACATCTCGAGCGGCGACCTGCTGATCGACGGCGCGAAGGTCAACGACGTGCCGAGCGCGAAGCGCGGCATCGCGATGGTGTTCCAGTCCTATGCGCTGTACCCGCACATGACGCTTTACGACAACATGGCGTTCGGCCTGAAGCTGGCCGGCGCGAAGAAGCCGGAGATCGACCAGGCCGTGAAGCAGGCCGCGAAGATCCTGCACATCGACCACCTGCTCGACCGCAAGCCGAAGCAGCTGTCGGGCGGCCAGCGGCAGCGCGTCGCGATCGGCCGCGCGATCACGCGCAAGCCGAAGGTGTTCCTGTTCGACGAGCCGCTGTCGAACCTCGACGCGGCGCTGCGCGTGAAGATGCGGCTGGAATTCGCGCGGCTGCACGACGAGCTGAAGACCACGATGATCTACGTGACGCACGACCAGGTCGAGGCGATGACGCTCGCGGACAAGATCGTCGTGCTGTCGGGCGGCGCGGTGCAGCAGGTCGGCACGCCGAACGCGTTGTATCACGCGCCGGCGAACCAGTTCGTCGCGGGCTTCATCGGTTCGCCGAAGATGAACTTCCTGAAGGGCACCGTCGATTCGGTCGATGCGGGCGGCGTGCTCGTGCGTTTCGACAGCGGCGAAACGCAGCGCGTCGCGGTCGAGGCAGCCGGGCTGCAGCGCGGCGCGGCGGTGACGGTCGGCGTGCGGCCCGAGCACCTGAAGGTCGAAGCCGCGGCCATCGGCGTGGCCGCGCGGACGATGGCCGTGGAGTCGCTCGGCGATGCCGCGTACCTGTATGCGGAGTCGGCCGTCGCGCCGGACGGGCTGATCGCGCGGATTCCGCCGCTCGACACGTACCGCACCGGCGAGGCGCTCCACGTGCACGCGCAAGCCGAGCACTGCCACCTGTTCGACGAGCACGGGCAGGCGTTCCGCCGGCTGAGCGCGCACGCGAAGGCGGCGTGACGGCTTGCGCCGGTTACAGGCGCAAGTGCTCGGCCATGTGGTCGACGAACGCACGCAGCTTCGGCGTCGGATGGCGGCCTGATGGCCACAGCACATAGAACGGCGTGCGGCTCACGACGTGTTCGGCGAGTACCGCACGCAGCGTGCCGTCGTCGAGCGCGTCGCGCACGAAGAATTCGGGCAGGCACGCGATGCCGAGCCCGCGCCGCGCAAAACACAGACGCGTCTCCGCGCTGTTGCTGACCATCGAGACCGGCACCGCCGGGGGCGTGCCCGAGCGCGACGCGCGCAGCGGCCAGGTCTCGAGCTTGCCGCTGCTCGGGAAGCGGTAGTGCAGGCAGCGGTGCCGTGCGAGATCGGCCGGCGTGCGCGGCGTGCCGTGCCGGTCGAGATAGCCGGGCGACGCGACGAGGTGCTGGCCGAAATGGCCGAGCAGCCGCGACGACAGCCGCGAATCCGTCGGCTGGCCGGTGCGCAGCACCGCGTCGAAGCCTTCTTCGACGACGTCGACCAGGCGGTCGCTGAAATCGATGTCGAGCTCGATCTCCGGATACGCGGCCATGAAATCGGCGAGCACCGGCAGCAGCAGCGTGCCGATCGTGGGCAGGCTCACCCGCAGGCGCCCGCGCGGCGCGTCGGCACTGTGCATCAGTTCCTGCTCGGCCGCGTCGAGCTCGGCGAGCACGCGCCGGCATCGTTCGAGAAAGCGCGTGCCTTCGGCCGTCAGCGTGATGCTGCGGGTGCTGCGGTGAAACAGCCGCACGTTCAGGCGGGCCTCGAGCCGCGCGATGCGCTTGCCGATCGCCGATGCCGATAGCCCGAGCGCGCGGCCGGCCGCAACGAAACTGCGCGTTTCCGCGACCTGGACGAACACGACGAAGCCGCCGAGATTTTCCATGCAGGTTCCCAATTGCGGACATCGATGTCCGGAGTGTCCGGAACTCTAACCCGGTTTTTCTTCTTGCGCCGGCTCCCTACGATAGGCGTTCCTTCACTGTTCGAGGTCACGCCATGTCATCCCTGCCTGTCACCACCCGCCGCGCAGAACCGGACGCCGCACTGCCCGAGCGCCTCGATGCGGTGCTCGATCGCACGCTGGCCGACGCGCGCGTGGTCGGCGCGGTCGTGCTGGTCGCCCGCGACGGCGAACTGCGCTATGCGCGCGCGGCCGGCCTCGCCGATCGCGAGGCCGGCACGCCGATGCGGGAGGACACGCTGTTCCGGCTCGCGTCGGTGTCGAAGCCAATCGTGACGGCCGCCGCGATGCGGCTGGTCGCGGCGGGACGCATCGAACTCGACGAGCCGGTCGCGCGCTGGCTGCCCGCGTTCCGGCCGACGCTGCCCGACGGCACGCCCACCGACATCACGTTGCGTCATCTGCTGTCGCATACGGCCGGGCTCGGCTACCGCTTCCTCGAAGCGGACGCCGACGGCCCGTATGCGCGGGCCGGCGTGTCCGACGGGATGGACCGCGCGGGCCTGTCGCTCGCGGAGAACCTGCGGCGCATCGCCGGCGTGCCGCTGCGGTTCGCGCCGGGCACGTCGTGGGACTACTCGCTCGCGATCGACGTGGTCGGTGCGCTGATCGAGGCGGTCGACGGCCGGCCGCTCGCCGAGGCCGTGGCCGCGCTCGTCACGATGCCGCTCGGGATGACGGACACCGCGTTCTTCTCGCACGACGCCGCACGCTTCGCGACGCCGTACGTCAGTACGCCGGGCGCGCCGCGCCGGATGGCCGACGACGATCTCGCGCCGGTGTACGACGGCACGGTCGGCATCCGCTTCGCACCGGCGCGCGCGTTCGACGCAGCCGCGTGGCCGTCGGGCGGCGCGGGGATGGTCGGCACCGCGCGCGACTGCATGACGTTGCTCGATACGTTGCGCACCGGCCGCGACGGCTGGCTCGAACGCCGCTGGATCGACGAGATGTCCCGCGTGCAGCCGGGGGCGAACGACCTGCCGGACGCGCCGGGATTCGGCTTCGGGCTCGGCTTTTCGGTGCTGCGCGATCCGGCGGCCGCGCAGTCGCCGGAGTCGGTCGGCACGTGGCGCTGGGGCGGCGCGTACGGGCATGCGTGGTTCGTCGACCGCGCGGCCGGGCTGACGGTCGTCGCGCTGACCAATACGTTATACGAAGGGATGCACGGGCGCGTCGTCACCGACGTGCGCGATGCGGTATACGGCGTCGACGACCGGAGCGCGACATGAGCGAGTGCATATCCGCTTCCGCCTCCGTCTCCGACGGGGCGTCCGGTCTGTCCGAGCCGGTGCGCGAACGCCTGCCGGTCGCGAACCTGCTGGCGCTCGCCACCGCCGGTTTCATCACGATCCTCACCGAGGCGTTGCCGGCCGGCCTGCTGCCGCTGATGAGCGCCGACCTGCACGTGCCCGAGGCGCTGATCGGCCAGCTCGTGACCGTGTATGCGCTCGGCTCGATCGTCGCGGCGATTCCGCTCGTCGCCGCGACACGCGCGATGCGCCGGCGCAGCCTGCTGCTTGCGGCGCTGGCCGGCTTCGTCGTGTCGAATGCGCTGACGGCCGCGTCGCCGTACTACGCGCTCACGCTCGCCGCGCGCTTCGTCGCGGGGATGGCGGCCGGGCTGCTGTGGGCGCTGCTCGCCGGCTATGCGAGCCGGATGGTCGATGCGTCGCTGCGCGGCCGCGCGATCGCGGTCGCGATGCTCGGCGCGCCGGTCGCGATGTCGATCGGCATTCCGGCCGGCACCGCGCTGGGCGCGGCGCTCGGGTGGCGCATCGCGTTCGCGGGCATTACGCTCGCGGCGCTCGCGCTGATCGGCTGGATCCGCTGGCGCGTGCCCGATTATCCGGGGCAGCAGGCCGGCGCGCGCGAGCCGGTGCTCGGCGTGATGACGCTGCCCGGCGTGCGGCCGGTGCTGACCGTGATGTTCGCGTACGTGCTCGCGCACAACATGCTGTACACGTACGTCGCGCCGTTTCTCGCAGGTGTGCGGATGGGCGCGCAGGTCGATGCGGTGCTGCTCGTGTTCGGTATCGCGTCGCTGGTCGGCATCGCGCTGACGGGCGCCTGGATCGGCGCCGCGCCGCGACGCCTGACGCTCGCCAGCATCGCACTGTTCGCGATCGCGGCGGCGATGCTCGGCGCGGGCTGCGGAATGGTGATCGTCTATGCGGGCGTCGCGCTGTGGGGGCTTGCGTTCGGCGGTGCGCCGACGCTGTTCCAGACGGCCACCGCGAATGCGGCGGGGGAGGCGGCCGACGTCGCGCAGTCGATGCTCGTGACGGTGTGGAACCTCGCGATCGCGGGCGGCGGCATCGCGGGCGGGATGCTGCTCGGCGCAACCGGCGCCGGTGCGATTCCGTGGGTGCTCGTCGCGCTGCTGGCGGCCGCGTGGGTTGGCGCGTGGCGTGCTCGCCGGCATGCGTTTCCGGCGCCGAGCGCGGCTTGAGCGTCCGACTGCCGCGCGCGGTGCGCGGCTGGCTTCGGCGTCAGGCCGCTTTCGCGTCGAGTGCGGCGCGCGCGCAGGTTTCGTCGGTGACGAGCCCCGACAGCCAGCCGCCGCGCAGCGCGGCAATCACCGCGTCGCGTTTCTTCGGGCCGCCGGCGAACGCGATCGTCGGGCGCTTCGGCGGCGTGGCGAGCGCGACGCTCGTCACGCGCGCGCTCGTCGATACGGCAATCTGCGTGCCCTGCGCGTCGATCGGCACCCCGAGCAGTTCGGCCACCGCGCCGAGTGCGGTCATCTCGTCGCGCTCCTGTTCGGTGATGAAGCCGTCTTCGTAGAGCGGGCAGTGCGGGCCGATGTTGCCGATCCCGACGAACGCGACATCGGCCTTGCCCGACAGCGCCTCGACGATCCGGTACAGCCGGTGATTGCACCACTGCGCGCGCTCGGCATCGCTGTCGGCGAACAGCGGCGCGGGCAGCAGGAAATGCTTGCTGCCGGTTTTCTCGGAGATGTACTGCGCGACGTCGTAGCGGTTCGACGAACCATCGGCCGCGATCGCGCCGACCATCGACACGAGCCGGTGCTGCGGGCGGTCGATCTGCGCGATCTGCGCGACCGCGGCCTTCAGCGTCCGGCCGCTGCTGACGGCGATCACCATCGGCCGTGTTTCGTTCAGGTAGCGCTCCATCACCTGCGCGCCGGCGACCGCGAGCTTGCGGTCGATCGCGTCGGGTGCGTCGGCATCGACGGGCACGACTTCGCACATCGCGAGGCCGTAGCGCTTCGACAGCTGCGCGCCGAGGTCGAGGCAGTCGGCGAGCTGGTGGTCGACGCGCACGCGGATCAGGTTCTTCTCGACCGCGAACGCGACGAGACGCTGCGCGACCGGCCGCGACACCTGCAGCTTTTCCGCGATTTCGTTCTGCGTGTCGCCCGCGACGTAGTAGAGCCACGCGGCACGCGTGGCGAGATCGAGTTTTTCTGAGGACTTGGACACGATAGCGATTCGGTTCGGATCTGGGGGCCGCCCCGCGGGCCGGCCGGCGGGCCGCATGACGGCATCCACTGTACCGCATGTCGCGCACGCGGCCGACGGCCGGCACGCGTGACGTGCGGTGCTTACGCGAGCCGCGTGCGCGACGGTTCGTACAGCGGCCGCACGTGGCGGTACAGCGCACGGAACGCATCGAGGCGTTCGCGCAGCAGCGCATGGCGGGCGGCATCCGGCGTGTATTCGGCGCGCACCGGCGGCTTGGCCAGCACCGCATGCGGATCGCCGCCGACGGCCAGCCAGCCGAGCCGCGCCGCGCCGAGCGCCGCGCCCGTTTCGCCGCCGCCGTGCTGGCGCGTGCGCACGTTCAGCGCATCGGCGATCAGTTGCGCCCAGAACGCGCTGCGCGCGCCGCCGCCGATCAGCGACAGCTGGTCGGTTTCGACACCGGCCGCATGCAGCGCATCGAGGCCGTCCGCGAGGCCGAGCGTCACGCCTTCGAGCACCGCATAGCCGAGATGCGCGCGTTCGGTCGCATGCGTCATCCCGAAGAACACGCCTTGCGCGTACGGATCGTTGTGCGGCGTGCGCTCGCCGGACAGGTAGGGCAGGAACAGCGGGGCCGTCGCGAGCGCGCTGGCGTCGAGCGCCTCGACTTCGGCGAGCAGCGCGGGCTCGTCGGTGCCGGTCAGCTTGCAGACCCAGCGCAGGCAGCTCGCGGCCGACAGCACGACGCTCATCAATTGCCAGCGATCGGGAATCGCATGGCAGAACGCATGCACGGCCGATGCGGGGTTCGGCATGAAGCGATCGCCGACCACGCTCAGCACCCCCGACGTGCCGAGCGACACGAAGCCGTCGCCCGCGTGGATCGCGCCGATGCCGAGCGCGCTCGTCGCGTTGTCGCCGCCGCCGCCGGCCACCACGACGGCCTCCGACAGCCCTAGTTCGCGAGCGATGTCTGCGCGCAGCGTGCCGGACGGCGCGTTGCCTTCGACGATGCGCGGCATCTGGTCACGTGTCATTCCGCACGCGGCAAGCAGCGCGTCGGACCAGTCGCGGCGCGCGACGTCGAGCCACAGTGTGCCGGCTGCGTCGGAGGGATCGGACACTTTCGCACCGGTCAGCCGGAACCGCAGGTAGTCCTTCGGCATCAGCACGCAGGCGGTCGCCGCGAACACGTCGGGTTCGTGCTTCGCGACCCACAGCAGTTTCGGCGCGGTGAAGCCCGGCATCGCGAGGTTGCCGGCCAGTGCGTGGAGATCGGGTGCGCGTTCGGTGAGCAGCGCGCATTCGTCGGCGCTGCGCATGTCGTTCCACAGGATCGCGGGGCGCAGCACGCGGTCGTCGCGGCCGAGCAGCACGGCGCCGTGCATCTGGCCCGACAGGCCGATGCCGCGCACGGCCGCGAACGCTTGGCGGTGCCGTTCGCGCAGGGCCGCGAGCGCGGCGAGCGTGCCTTGCCACCAGTCGTCCGGATGCTGTTCGGCCCAGCGCGGATGCGGCCGCGACACGGTGAACGGCGAGCCGGCGGTGCCGACGACCGTGCCGTCCGGGGCGAGCAGCAGCACCTTCACTTCCGAGGTGCCGAGGTCGATGCCGAGATACATGAGCGATCCGTTCCGTCAGTGGGGAGTCGCTACTTTAGCCGCGCGGCCGCACACGTGCCAAGGCAGGTTCGCCCGGATGCGCGTCAGCGCGCCGCGAGCCATGCATCGACCCGCGCGAGCCCGGCGCGCAGCGCCTCGAGCAGCGCCGCGTTGCCGGCGAGCGAGCCCCACAGCGCGCGGCTGGCGCACAGCGCGACGACCGGGTCGTCGGCCGCGGGATGGCCGGACCCGACGATCGCGCGCGCGGCGTTTTCGTCCATCACGCCGTCCTGGTACTCATATGGCAAGGTGCCGCGCGCCCAGCGTTCGAGAAAGCGCAGGAACAGCGCAGGCAGCACGGCGGTGGCGACCGGCGCCGCGCCGCGCGCGAACGATTCGGCGAGCGTTGGCGCGATGAAGCCGGGGATCTTCGAGAAGCCGTCGGCGGCGACGCGCTGGTTCGTGTCGAGCACGTACGGGTTGCCGAAGCGTTCGAGCACGACGTCGCGGTAGCGCGCGAGATCGAGCGGGCTGGGCGTGAGGCACGGGATCACGTCCAGCGTCACGTAGTCGTGCGCGAAGCGGCGGATCGCCGCGTCGTGCGTGCCTTCGTGGATGTACGTGTGGCCTGCGAGCGTGCCGGCCCACGCGATGCAGCTGTGCGTCGCGTTGAGGATGCGGATCTTCGCTTCCTCGTACGGGTGCACGTCGTCGACGAGTTCGGCGCCGGCCAGCTCCCAGCGCGGCCGGCCGGCCGCGAAGCGGTCCTCGATCACCCACTGGATGAACGATTCGCCCATCACCGGGCATGCGTCGTCGATGCCGGTGGCCGCCAGCACGCGCTCGCGCACGTCGGCGGTCGGGCGCGGCGTGATGCGGTCGACCATCGCGCTCGGCGTCGCGACGTGCGCATCGAACCACGCGAGCAGGTCGGCCTGCCCGCGGCGTTCGAGGAATTCGCGCATCCCCGCGCGAAAGCGCGCGCCGTTGTTGCGCAGGTTATCGCAGCTCTGCAGCGTGAGCGGGCCCGCGCCGCGCTTCACGCGTTCGGCGAGCAGCGCCGCGAGCGCGCCGTACAGCGTCGTGCGCGCGCCCTGCAGGTCGGCCGCGAGATCGGCGTTCGCGATGTCGAGCCGGTTGTGTTCGTCGAGGTAGTAGCCGCCTTCGGTGACGGTGAACGACACGATCCGGCACGCCGGATCGGCGCCGGCGTCGATCAGCGCGGCGAGGTCGATCGACCACGGCAGCACGCGCGTGATCGCGCGAATCGTCTCGTACGCGCGCTCGCCTTGCGGCGTGACGGTTTCGAGCGTGTAGGCGCCGTGCTGCGCGGCGAGTGCGTCCATCGTCGCGCGCATGTCGTCGCGGATGTTGCCGACGGTCAGCGACCAGCGCTCGTCGGCCGGGACGGCCGCGTTCACGCGATGCAGATACCACGCCTGGTGCGCGCGGTGAAACGAGCCCGCGCCGATGTGCAGCAGCACGGGCGCGCGGGCGGAGGGCGATTCGCTCATCCGGTGTCTCCTGTTCGTGCCTGACTCTTTCCAGTCGAATACGATCGACGTGATCGCCGAATACGATCATTTGCTCTTTGTGTGAGCGAATGATCGTATTCGGGCGAGCGAAAGTCAAGGCGGGGAACCGGCATTTCGATGGTGCGCTGCGGCGGCGCGCGGGCAGGGGGGGCGCGGTCGGCCGGTGGGGGAAGCGCCGTCAGCGTCCTTCGCGCGTCAACGCGACGAGCTCCTCGAGCAGCTTGCCGGCCGGCCCCGGCAGGATGCCGTGGCGGCGCCGGAACGCGGTGAGCGTGCGCACCGCGACGACCTCGCGCATCGGCAGCGTATCGATCGTGCCGGCGCGCTGCTCGGCGCCGTACATCGGCTCGGCCATCCAGCTGAGGAAGCCGGCATGCGCGACGAGGCTCTTCAGCGTCGTGACCGAGCGCGTCTCGACCGCGATGTCGGGCAGCACGAGCCCGTGCGCGTCGAAGGTCGCGCGCATATGGTCGAACGGCGCGGTGCCGCGCGGCGGAATCGCCCAGCGCGCGTGCAGCGTATCGGCGAGCGTCGGCGCGCGGCCGAGCGCGCGCAGCGGATGGTGCGGCGCCGCAACGATATGGCTGCGATCTTCCCAGCGGCACTCGGGAATCGCGACGATTTCGTCCGTGTCGGGCCCGTGCGCGGACAGCGCAAGATCGATCTCGTGCTTGTTCAGCCCTTCCGCGAGCCGGTCCCACACGCCTTCGATGATCTGGACGCGCAGGTTCGGCCAGCGGTCGAGCACGCGGCCCACCGCCACCGGCAGCACGAGGCTCGCGATGCTGCCCACCGTGCCGACCTTGATCGTGCCCTTCGCGAAGCCGCGCATCGCGTCGAGTTCCTCGCGCGCGTGCTCGGCCTCGTGCTGCAGCAGCGTCGCATGCGGCAGCAGCGCCTCGCCGAACGCGGTGAGCTGCACGCCCTTCGAGTGGCGCTCGAACAAGGGGGCACCGATCTGGTCCTCGAGCCGTTTCAGGATCCGGCTCAGTGCCGGCTGCGTCACGTGCAGCGCGTCGGCGGCGCGGCCGAGGCTGCCGAACGCGACGATCGTCGTGAAGGCGCGCAATTGTCGGAGATCGAATGTCATGCCGGAATGTAATGGCTTATCGCAAAAAATACAGTATCCGAGAATGGCTTGCGCTTCGATACTGTGGAAACCGCCAAGTCATCGAGGAGACACCCGAGCATGTCCGGCCATCCGCCCCCTTCCGCCGCATCGATCACCGTTCGCGATGCGGTCATCGACCTGCTTCGCCAGTTCGGCATCGACCGCGTGTTCGGCAATCCCGGCTCGACCGAGCTGCCGATGTTCCGCGACTTCCCGGACGATTTCCGCTACGTGCTCGGCTTGCACGAAGCCGTCGTGGTCGGGATGGCCGACGGCCATGCGCAGGCCACCGGCAATGCGGCGGTCGTCAACCTGCATTCGGCGGCGGGTGTCGGCAACGCGATGGGCAATCTCTTCACCGCATTCAAGAACCGCACGCCGCTGATCGTCACTGCGGGCCAGCAGGCGCGCGCCATCCTGCCGTTCGACCCGTTCCTCGGCGCGACGCAGGCCGCCGAGCTGCCGAAGCCGTACGTGAAGTGGAGCATCGAGCCCGCACGCGCGCAGGACGTGCCGGCCGCGATCGCGCGTGCGTACCGCATCGCGATGCAGGAACCGCGCGGCCCCGTGTTCGTGTCGATTCCGGTCGACGACTGGGACCAGCCGGCCGAGCTGCTGCCGCGGCGCAACGTCAGCAGCGTCGTGCGGCCGGATCCGGACGCGCTCGCGCGGCTCGGCGACACGCTCGACGCCGCACGGCGTCCTGCGTTCGTGGTCGGGGCGGCCGTCGATCGCGCCGGGGCGTGGGACGAGGTCGTGCGGCTCGCCGAGCGGCACCGTGCACGCGTGTACGTCGCACCGATGTCGGGGCGCTGCAGTTTCCCCGAGGACCATCCGCTGTTCGCCGGCTTCCTGTCCGCGATCCGCGAGAAGATCGTCGCGCGGCTCGACGGGCACGACCTCGTGTTCGCGTTCGGCGCGCCCGCGTTCACCTATCACATCGAGGGTTTCGGCCCGCACGTGCCGACGGGCGCGACGCTCGTGCAACTCGTCGACGATCCCGGCATCGCCGCTTGGACGCCGTCGGGCGATGCGGTCGTCGGCAACCTGCGGCTCGCCGCGCGCGACCTGCTCGCGCGCCCGGCGCCGCCCGAGCGGCCGATGCCCCCGCCGCGGCCGCCGCGTGCGCGCGTCGAACCGCCTGCCGCCGGCGAGCGCATGCCGGTTGCGTTCGCGCTGCAGACGCTCGCCGACGTGCGCGACGCGCACGACATCGTCGTCGAGGAAGCGCCAAGCGCTCGGTCCGTGATGCAGGACCACCTGCCGTTCACGCGCAGCGGCACGTTCTACACGATGGACAGCGGCGGGCTCGGCTACGGGATGCCGGCCGCCGTCGGCGTCGCGCTCGCGCAGCCGGGCCGGCGCGTGATCGGGCTGATCGGCGACGGTTCGAGCCTGTATTCGATCCAGGCCTTGTGGAGCGCCGCGCAATTGAAGCTTCCGATCACGTTCGTGATCCTGAACAATCGCCGTTACGCAGCGCTGCAGGATTTCGCGCCCGTATTCGGCTTCGGCCCGGACGACCCCGTGCAGGGCACCGATCTGCCGAACCTGGATTTCGTCGCGCTCGCGCAAGGGATGGGATGCCGCGGCGTGCGCGTGACTGCTGCCGAACACCTGCGCGACACGCTGACCGACGCGCTGCGCGCCGCGACGCCGGTCGTCGTCGAAGTCGAGATTGCCTGACGCGCGGTGCGCGTCTTTCCGGAGATTCCATGCAAACCGTATCGATGCTGATCGGCGGCGAACGCCGTCATTCATCCAGCGGCGCGACCTTCGTGCGCCGCAATCCGCTCGACGGCGAGATCGCGTCCGCAGCGCCTGCGTGCACCGTCGACGATGCGCGTGCGGCGGCCGACGCGGCCGCCCGCGCGTTTCCCGACTGGGCCGCGCTCGGCCCCGGCGCGCGCCGCGCGCTGCTGCTGAAGGCCGCCGCCGCGCTCGAAGCGAAGCACGAGCAGTTCGTCGCCGCGATGGCGGCCGAGACGGGCGCGTCCGCGTTGTGGGCCGGCTTCAACGTGCAGCTTGCCGCGAGCGGGCTCGTCGAGGCCGCGTCGCTGACCACGCAGGTCGGCGGCGAGCTGATTCCGTCCGACGTGCCCGGTTCGCTCGCGATGGGCGTACGGCAGCCGGCCGGTGTGGTGCTCGGCATCGCGCCGTGGAACGCGCCGGTGATCCTCGCGACCCGCGCGCTCGCACTGCCGCTCGCGTGCGGCAACACGGTCGTGCTGAAGGGCTCGGAGCTGTGCCCCGTCACGCACGGGCTGATCGTCGAGGCGCTGCAGGAGGCCGGGTTGCCGGCGGGCGTCGTCAACTTCGTGACGAACGCGCCCGAGGACGCAGGTGCCATCGTCGATGCGTTGATCGCGCATCCGGCCGTGCGCCGCGTGAATTTCACGGGCTCGACGCGCGTTGGCCGGATCGTCGCCGAAGCCTGCGCGCGTCACCTGAAACCGTCGGTGCTGGAACTCGGCGGCAAGGCGCCGTTCGTCGTGCTCGACGATGCGGATCTCGATGCGGCGGTGGCGGCGGCCGCGTTCGGCGCGTTCGCGAATTCCGGGCAGATCTGCATGTCGACCGAACGCATCGTCGTCGACGCATCGATTGCCGATGCGTTCGTCGCGAAGCTCGCCGACAAGGCCGCATCGCTGCCGCTCGGCGATCCCCGCAACGGGCCCGTCGTGCTCGGTTCGCTGATCGACATGAAGGCCGTCGAGCGCTGCAACGCGCTCATCGACGATGCGCTCGCGCAGGGCGCGACGCTCGTGTGCGGCGGCAAGGCCGGCAGCACGCTGTTCCCGGCCACGCTGCTCGACCATGTGACGCCGGCGATGCGCATCTATGCGGAGGAATCGTTCGGCCCGGTGAAGGGCATCGTACGCGTCGATGGCGAGGACGCCGCGATCCGTTGCGCGAACGACAACGCGTTCGGGTTGGCGTCGGCCGTGTTCAGCCGCGATGTCGCGCGGGCGATGCGCGTCGCGGCACGCATCGAATCGGGCATCTGCCACGTGAACGGTCCGACCGTGCACGACGAGGCGCAGATGCCGTTCGGCGGCGTGAAGGACAGCGGCTTCGGCCACTTCGGCGGCAAGGCCGGCATCGCGGCGTTCACGGACCTGCGCTGGATCACGGTGCAGACGGCACCGCGTCACTATCCGTTCTGACGAGGCCGCCGACGATGAAGATTGCGATTCTGGGCGCGGGCGCGATGGGCTCGCTGTTCGGCGGGCTGCTGGCCGAAAGCGGCGAGGCCGTCACGCTGATCGACGTGAATGATGGGCATCTCGATGCGATCCGCCGCGACGGGCTGCGTCTCGATGACGATCGCGGTGAACGCCGCATTCGCGCATTGCGGGCCGTCCGGCCGGAAGCCGCGAATGCGGACGCAGCCGCCTCGCCCGATACACCGTTCGACCTGCTGATCGTCT
Source organism: Burkholderia puraquae (assembly GCF_002099195.1). Lineage (GTDB taxonomy): Bacteria > Pseudomonadota > Gammaproteobacteria > Burkholderiales > Burkholderiaceae > Burkholderia > Burkholderia puraquae. The sequence goes on from NZ_NBYX01000012.1 coordinate 32,278, forward strand.
TCACGAAATCGCTGCACACGCGCCACGCGCTGGACGGCGTGCGCGCGCTGCTGAGCCCCTACACGTACGTGCTGACGCTGCAGAACGGGCTCGGCAACGTCGAGACGCTGAACGCGTTCGTGCCGATCGAGCGTATTCTCGTCGGCGTCACGACCTGGCCGGCCGATCTTGCCGGGCCTGGTCATGTGCATTCGCACGGCGCGGGCGTCGTCAGGATGATGACGGCCGACGGCGCGGAGCGCCCGTTCGCGGCAGCCGTCGCCGACGCGCTGTCGCGCGCGGGGCTGGCGTGCTCGCTCGATGACGACGTATGGGCCGCGATCTGGGAGAAGGTCGCGTTCAACGCGGCGCTCAACACGCTGTGCGCGGTGACGCGCTGCACGGTCGACCAGCTCGGCGAACATCACGACGGCCCAAGGATCGCGCAGGCGATCGCCGCCGAGACGGCGGCCGTCGCGCGCGCGAAGGGAATCGCGGTCGACGGAGAACGCATCGCGCGCAACGTCGAGCATGCGATCCGCGAGCATCGCGGCCATCGCCCGTCGATGCTGCAGGACGTGCTCGCGGGCCGTCGCACCGAGATCGACGCGATCAGCGGCAAGGTCGTTGCGGCTGCGCGCGAGGCAGGCGTCGCGGTGCCGCATGCCGAGACGCTGCTCGCGCTCGTCCGGCTGATCGATGCGCGCGTGAACTGAGCGGGAAGCCGGCGACGGGCTGGCGTCGCATGACGAGACCGGCTTGGGCGCGAGCCAGGGTGCCGGAGAAATCGATTGGACACGGGGCCGTATCCGGCACGGGCACACCGATGCCGGTCGGCCGCGAAACACGAGATCCGGGCACGCGCGAGCGCGCCAGCCCGGGCAACCGGAGACGCAATGAAAGCCATCGAATGCCGTTGTCTTGCCGCACGCCGCGCGCGCACGTTGCCGCCCAAGCGCGGCGCCCGGGAGGTCGCATGAGCACACGCGACGGATTGCAGTCGCCGTCAATCGACATCGGCGCAACACTCGACGACGGGCCGTTCACGACGATGCAGCGCTGCGTGGTGCTGCTTGCCGCGCTCGCGATCGTGCTCGACGGCTTCGACGGCCAGCTGATCGGTTTCGCGATTCCGGTGCTGATCCGCGAATGGGGCATCACGCGTGGCGCATTCGCACCGGCGGTGGCGGCCGGACTGATCGGGATGGGCATCGGCAGCGCGTGCGCGGGGATCGTCGCGGACCGCTTCGGCCGCCGCCAGGCCGTGATCGGCAGCGTGTTCCTGTTCGGTATCGCGACCTGCGCGATCGGCTTCGCACCGGACGTCAAGGCGATCGCGGTGTTGCGCTTCGTCGCGGGGCTCGGGATTGGCGGTGCATTGCCGACGGCCACGACGATGACGGCCGAATACACGCCCGCGCGGCGCCGCACGATGATGGTGACCGCGACGATCGTCTGCGTGCCGCTCGGCGGGATGCTGGCCGGCCTGTTCGCGCACGAGGTGCTGCCGCGCTACGGCTGGCGCGGGCTGTTCTTCGCAGGAGGCACATTGCCGCTCGTGCTCGGCTTCGTGCTCGTGCGTGCGCTGCCCGAATCGCCGCGCTATCTCGCGCGGCGCCCCGCGCGCTGGCCGGAGCTCGGCGCGCTGCTCGCCAGGATGGAGCGGCCCGTCGCGCCGGGCACCGTATTTACCGACATGAAGGATGCACGCGCGGCAGGCGGCCGCAGCGGCTTCGGCGCACTGTTCGAAAGCGGTCAGGCGCGCGACACGATCGCGCTGTGGTGCGCGTTCTTCATGTGTCTGCTCGCCGTGTATGCGGCGTTCAGCTGGCTGCCGACGATGCTGGCGGCGAGCGGGCTGAGCGTGTCGGTCGCGGGTTCCGGGCTCACTGCATACAACCTCGGCGGCGTGATCGGCGCGCTGCTGTGCGCGTGGACGATCGCGCATGCGGGGTCGCGCTGGCCGCTCGTGCTGTGCAGCATCGGCGGCGCGGCGAGCGCGGTGTGGCTGATGGGTGTCGACGCAAGCCGCCATACGGGCTGGCTGATCGTCGGGCTCGGCCTGCACGGGCTGTTCGTGAACGCGGTGCAATCGACGATGTATGCGCTCTGTGCGTACATCTACCCGACGGCCGTGCGCGCGACGGGCACGGCGAGCGCACTCGCGTTCGGCCGGCTTGGCGCAATCCTCAGCGCGTTCGCGGGCGCGATCGTGATCACCACGGGCGGCGCCGTGGCCTACCTGACGATGCTGGCGATCGCGATGGGGGTTGTCTGCGTCGCGCTGCTCGTCGTGCGACGGCATATTCCGCGACTTTCAGGTGCGGCAGTGCAGCCGCGCGAAGGGGAGGAGCTGGCCCGCACGTCGTCCTGACGGCGCGCGGGCGCGGGGGCGAGTCGTGCGTTACAGCGTGGTGCGCACGTGCCAGAGCTCGGGGAACAGCACGACGTCGAGCATCTTGCGCAGGTACGGCGCACCGCTCGTGCCGCCGGTGCCTTGCTTGAAGCCGATGATGCGCTCGACGGTCGTCACGTGACGGAAGCGCCACTGGCGGAACGCATCCTCGAGATCGACGAGCTCTTCGGCCATCTCGTAGAGCTCCCAGTACTGCTGCGGGTGACGGTACACCTCGAGCCACGCGGCTTCGACCGTCTCGTCATGCCGTGTCGGCTGCGTCCAGTCGCGCTCGAGCCGCTCCGCCGCGATCGGGAAGCCGCGCCGCGCGAGCAGGCGCACGACTTCATCGTAGAACGACGGCGCCTCGAGCGTTGCGCGTACCTGTTCGAGGATGTCGGGCCGGTGGGCATGCGGCTGCAGCATCTGCGCGTTCTTGTTGCCGAGCAGGAATTCGAGCTGCCGATACTGGTAAGACTGGAAGCCGGACGACTGCCCGAGATACGGCCGCATTGCCGAATACTCGGACGGCGTCATCGTCGACAGCACGTTCCACGCCTGCACCAGCTGCTCGAGGATGCGCGACACGCGCGCGAGCATCTTGAACGCGGGCGGCAGCGCGTCGGTCCGCACCGCGTCGAGTGCGCCGCGCAGCTCGAACAGCGCGAGCTTCATCCACAGCTCGCTCGTCTGATGCTGGATGATGAACAGCATCTCGTTGTGGTCGGGCGACAGCGGATGCTGCGCGTCGAGGATCGAATTGAGCGACAGGTAGTCGCCGTAGCTCATCGACTTCGAGAAATCGAGCTGCGCGTCGTGCCAGCCGGCATCGCCGGGCACGTGCGGCGCTTCGTGCGCGGCATGGGCCGGTTGTGCCGAATGCGCGGCGCGTGCGCCCGAGAACGGGCAGCCCGCCGGCGCGTCGTTGCCGGGCGGCTGCATATGACCAGAATTCACGTCTCTCTCCAGATTTGAATGATGGGGTGCTGCGCGCGGTTCGCGCGCGCCGGGCGAGGCCGGTCAGGTCACCGCGCCGCGTTCGGCGAACTCGGGCGCCTTCCACGCGTCGGTGGCCAGGATGTCGCGCAGCGTCTCGACGGCATCCCACACGTCGGCGAAGCGCGTATAGAGCGGCGTGAAGCCGAAGCGCAGCACGTACGGCTCGCGGTAGTCGCCGATCACGCCGCGCGCGATCAGCGCCTGCATCACCTCGTAGCCGTGCGGATGCTCGAAGCTCGCCTGCGAGCCGCGCTGGTGATGCGCGCGCGGCGTGACGAGCTTCAGCGACTGGCCCGCGCAGCGTGCTTCGACGAGCGCGACGAATGCATCGGTCAGCGCGAGCGACTTGCGGCGGATCGCGTGCATGTCCGTCTGCAGGAACACGTCGAGCCCGCATTCGACCATCGACATCGACACGATCGGCTGCGTGCCGCACAGGAAGCGCGCGATGCCCGGATCGGGCGCGAAGGCCGGCTGCATCGCGAACGGTGCGCGGTGGCCCCACCAGCCGGACAGCGGCTGCGAGAAGTGCGCGTGATGGCGCTGCGGCACCCACACGAACGCGGGCGAACCGGGGCCGCCGTTCAGGTACTTGTACGTGCAGCCGACCGCGCCGTCCGCGCGTGCGCCGTTCAGGTCGACCGGCACCGCGCCGGCCGAGTGCGCGAGATCCCACAGCATCAGCGCGCCCGCGTCGTGCACGAGCTGCGTGACGGCCGGCATGTCGTGCATGTAGCCGGTGCGGTAGTTCACGTGCGTGATCATCGCGACGGCCGTGTCCGCGCCGAGCGCGTCCGGCAGGTCGGCCGGGTCGTCGATCAGGCGCAGTTCGTAGTCGCCGCCGAGCTGCTCGATCAACCCCTGTGCGATATACAGGTCGGTCGGGAAGTTCGAGCGTTCCGACACGATCACGCGGCGCTCGGGCGCGCGCTCGGCCTGGTGGCGCACCATCGCCGACAGCAGCTTGAACAGGTTGATCGAGATCGTATCGGTCACGACAGTCTCGCCGGGTGCGCCGCCGATCAGCGTCGCGAGCTTGTCGCCGAGGCGGCGCGGCAGCGCGAACCAGCCGGCCGTGTTCCAGCTGCGGATCAGGCCTTCGCCCCATTCGGCGCCGATCACCTGCTGCGCGCGGGCGGCCGATGCGCGCGGCTGCGCGCCGAGCGAGTTGCCGTCGAGGTAGATCACGCCGTCGGGCAGGGAGAACTGTTCGCGCAGCGGGGCGAGCGGGTCGTCGCGGTCGAGCGCGAGCGCGTCTTCACGGGTCTTGATCATGATGTGGGGTCGTCAGTCGGGGTAATCAGGAAGCACGTGCGGGCAGCGCACGCAGCACTGCGCGCACGGGGCTTGCGTCGAGCGTCGCGAATTTCAGCGGCAGCGCGATCAGTTCGTAGTCGCCGGGCGGCACGTCGTCGAGCACGATGCCTTCGAGGATCGCCATCCGGTGCGCGCGTACGCGGTGATGCGCATCCATCGTCTTCGATTCCTGCGGGTCGAGCGACGGCGTATCGATGCCGATCAGCTTCACGCCGTGCGCGGCGAGCAGGTCGACGGTCTCGGGCGCGACCGCGCAGAAGTCGCTGTCCCACTGCTCGACGCTGGCGCGCGCACAGGTGCGCAGCAGCACGCGTGGCGGTACGCCGTCGAGCGCGGCTGCGACATCGGCCGGCTGCACGACCGGCGAGGCGCCGATGCAATGGATCACGCGGCACGGGCCGAGGTAGGTCTCGAGCGGCACGGCGCCGATCGGCGCGCCGTCGGCGTCGTAGTGCAGCGGCGCGTCGCAGTGCGCGCCGGTATGCGGCGACAGCGTCAGGCGCGCGACGTTGACCGGCGAGCCGGCTTCCATCCGCCACACGCGTTCGACGGAAACCGGCGTATCGCCCGGCCACACGGGGGTGGCGGGGCTGACAGGCGGCGAGATGTCCCAGAGGGTGTCCATGGCATGACGATTCGATGAGTCGATGCTTCGAATGATAGGTGGACGCTCGTCGAAAGTGCTTGCGAAATAAACATGGACAATCCGCCGGATTGGCAGATAATTCGACTCAGAGGGAAAACGGGGACCAAAAATGCACGCGATCACGCTCGATGCCACCGACTGCCGGATTCTGGCGGTACTGCAGGAAGAGGGCAGAATCAGCAATCTCGACCTGGCGGAACGGATTTCGCTTTCGCCGTCCGCCTGCCTGCGCCGCATGCGCCTGCTCGAGGAGCAGGGCGTAATCGAGCACTATCGTGCGTGTCTGAGCCGCGAGAAGCTCGGCTTCGAGCTCGAGGCGTTCGTGCAGGTATCGATGCGCAACGAAGAAAATCAATGGCACGAGCGCTTCGCGGAAGCGCTGCGCGAATGGCCGGAGGTGGTCGGCGCGTTCGTCGTGACAGGCGAGAGCCACTATCTGCTGCGCGTGCTCGCGCACAACCTCAAGCACTATTCGGATTTCGTGCTGAACCGGCTCTACAAGGCGCCGGGCGTGATGGACATCCGTTCGAACATCGTGCTGCAGACGCTGAAGGATGAAGCCGGCGCGCCGGTCGGGCTGGCGCGCACCGGGGCGATCAAAGCGGTGTAAGGCCGTGGAAGCCGCCGCCGTGGAACACGAGCGGTGGCGCGTCCGGCTCGGTACGCACGCCGCAGCGCTCCACTTCGCCGACGAAGATCACGTGATCGCCTTCGTCGTAGCGGCTGCGGTTATGGCACTCGAACCACGCGAGCGCGCCGTCGAGCACCGGCATCCCGGAATTGCCGGCTTCATGCGCGATGCCTTCGAAGCGGTCGCCCTTGTAGGTCGAGAAGCGCTTGCACAGGTCGAGCTGCGATGCCGCGAGCACGTTCACCACGTAGTGGCTGTTGCCGCGGAACACGGGCGTCGACGCCGATTTGTGCGCAAGGCTCCACAGCACGAGCGGCGGATCGAGCGAGACCGAGTTGAACGAGCTGGCGGTGATGCCGATCAGCTGCCCGGACGGCGCGCGCGTCGTGATCACCGTCACGCCCGTTGCGAACTGGCCGAGTGCTTGCCGGAAGGCGGCCGCGTCGAAATCCGGAGGATTGGCCTGGCTCATCGGGCAGCCATCCGGAACGAGACGGGCGGGCGCGGCGCAACGCGGGTGGGGCGGGCACGGCGGACGAAAGGCGACAAGGCGGTCGATGAGGAAGGGGTGCGCATGGCCCGATTTTAGCGGAATCGGGGCGGTCGGGCCCGGCCACGCGGCGCATCGCGGGGGCAGGGTGACGTAGCGAACACTGCGGCATGCTGCCGGATGTGCAAATGCGCGCAGCCGGCATCGCCGTTCCGTCGCGTATTTTTGCGGGACCGCCGCTCCGCCCGGCGCCGCTGCACCACATTCGCCATCGATCCCCGCGCTATCGCGCCGCCGCCAGTCCGAGCGACAGCGCGCCCGTCACGATCAGGCTCGACGCCCACACCGCATCGAGATTGAACCAGCTCCGCGATACGAACTTCAGCCCGAGATAGCGGTACACGAGCCACGCGAGCCCGCCGCCGGCACCGATCATCGCGATTGCATGCACGGCCGCGACGACCAGCGCCATCCCGAGATGCGCATCGACGAGCGTGGCTGCCGCGCGGTGGCCGGCGTCCTGGTCGAGCCCGCACAGCCCGAGGTAGATCGGCACCAGCATCAACCCCGCGCCATGCGCGATCGCGACGGCGAACGACCACAGGCCGAGCCGTGCGGGCGGAATCCGCGCGAGCGCACGCGGATGCCGGCGCCGGATCAGCAGCACGGCGCCGAAGCCGATCACGAGCGCGCTCGCGCCGATCCGGATCGCCGTTTGCCACGCGAGCAACGCGGCGAGCAGCCCGAACGGCAGCATCACCGCGAACACCGCCAGCGCATGGCCGAGCGCGAGATAGCCGAGCGCCGCGACGAGCGCGCCGCCGCGGCGCGTCATCAGCGCGTTCGATACCGCGAGCGGCCAGCCCATCGCGGGGTTGAGCCCGTGATACACCCCGCTCGCGAGCACGGCCGCCCACAGTGCGAACTGGGCGTGAAGGCTGGCGTTCAACGCTTGACCGACGGATAGCAGAACGAGTCGGTCGAGCAGTCGCCGCCTTCGAGCCGGATCTGGTGTGCGCGATAGCCGTCGGGGAATTCGACCCAGTAATCGTCGGCGAGCGTCAGCCCGCCTTCCGGCCCCACATGCGCGAGCACCTGCGCGCCCGGCACGCCGTCCGGATAGAACTGGTCGTCCCACGTCGAATAGAGCGAGTTGGTCCAGTACACGCGCTTCCCGTCGCGGCTGATCTCGACCATCTGAGGGCCGCCCGCAAATGCGCGGCCGTTCGAGTGCGGCGCACGGCGCGCGATGCCGCCGATGCGGACCGACCCCGCGAGCACCGGGTGGTGCGGGTCCGACACGTCGTACTGGCGCATCTCGCCGGTGCCCCAGCACGACACGTAGAGGAAGCGGTCGTCGAGCGACAGGTCGATGTCGGTCACGAGCGGCGGCACGGCGCCGAACGATTTCAGGAGCGGCGGCAGCTCGTCGGCAGCGGCCGGCTCGGCCGGGATCGTCGCGGTCTTCTTCACATGGAACTTGCCGCCTTCGCGCCACCACGTCCAGATCGAGCCTTCGAGATTCGTGGTGTCGACCACGACGCCGACGAATCCGTATTCGCGCGCCGGGTCGTGCGCGGGCCGCACCTCGAGCGCCATCTGGTGCTGCGCGCCGAGATCGATCGTCTGCACGTTGCGCCGCGCGCGCAGATCCCAGAAATGCAGCCGGTGCCCGTATTTGTTCGCGAGCAGGTCCTCGGGCACGATCCCGTTCTCGAATTGCGGTGGCAGCGCCCATTCGCTCGACACCATGTAGTCGCGCGGCAGGTTCCACCAGAAGTCGTAATGCTTGTCCTGCGGGCCGCGGTCGATCTCCCAGCGGCCGAGCACGTCGAAGGTCTCGCAATCCATGATGAAGATGCCGGGCGCGCCGTCGGTGCCGTCCTTGCCCGCGCCGCCGAGCGTGCTCACGTAGATGCCCTCGGGCCCGCAATGAACGGTGTGCGGCCGCGAATAGCCGGTCTTCGCGAAGATCTCGTCGGGCTCGATGATCTTGTGGATGCGCGCCTGCGTCGGATGCGGCTTCGTGTCGATCACGTAGATGCGCGACGAGCGCAGGCCGGGGATGATCAGGTAGCGGCGCTCGAGGAACGCATGGCCGGTCAGCGGCGACAGCGACGACGAACACGCATTCCAGCCGAAGTGGTGAAACTCGTCGCCGGTATTCGGCATCGTGACCGTGTGCACGATTTTTCCGTAGGTCGGCGAGCCGGGCTTCACGTCGATCACGGCGAGCGCGTCGGGTCTGGAAAAATCGGGGCTCAGCAACAATGTATAGGCAAACTCTTCCGCCGGCGCCTGCATCGCAAGCTCGGGCGAAGCGTGGAACGTCGGGTCAGGCCGCATGCTCATGGTGATGCCCTCTCGATGGTGTCGGATCGTGGTCGCACGGCCGTTCGTTGCGGGCGTGCGGGTCGGGGTTGCCGCGCGGCGCGCATGACGCCGGCGGGAGCGATCGGCAGGCGGACGCACGTGCCGGCGACACGCGCAGCGCCGTGCATCAGATCGTGAAAGCGGATAAAGGCGGTGTGCCGGATCGCCGCACGCGGGGCGGGGCGGATGCACGGCAACGCGGTGGCGCAGTCGAAGCGGCGGCCCGCGACGCAGCGATGGCCGGGCGAGTGACGCAGGCGATGTCTGTTAAGGCATGCATATCGATGTTCCGGCAGATGATGTTTGCATCAGGGTCGGGCATGCATCGGAAGCTTTGCGCGAGACAGCGGGTTTGCCGCCGCGCTCGCGCGTGCCTAAGTGTAGACGAGAAAACGGGCGGCCGGTCGCGCGCGGCACCTGTGCACTCTGTCAGGTTCGCGTGCGGGTGAGATACTTGCCGCAGTGCCGTTGCGACCCGCACCTGGGTGGGCAGCGGCGAGACGGAACGGTGGCGCCGGCGCATGCATGCCGGGTGCCGACATCAACGAGGGACTGATTTCATGGTGAACGACATGCTTGAAACCGCGACATTGGGAGGCGGGTGTTTCTGGTGCACGGAGGCGGTGTTTCTCGACGTCGACGGCGTGACGGCCGTCCAGTCGGGCTACGCGGGCGGCCATACGCGCAATCCCGGCTATCGCGACATCTGCGAAGGCGACACGGGCCACGCGGAAGTCGTCAACGTGACGTTCGATCCGTCGCGCATCGGCTATCGCGAGATTCTCGAGATCTTTTTCGCGACGCACGATCCGACCCAGTTGAACCGGCAGGGCAACGACTTCGGCACCCAGTACCGCTCGGTCGTGTTCACGCATTCGGATGCGCAGCGCGACACCGCGCTCGACGTGATCCGCGAGCTCGAGCGCGAGCAGGTGTTCGGGCAGCCGATCGTCACGCAGATCGTGCCGCTCGACGGCAACTACTGGCCGGCCGAGGATTATCACCAGAACTATTACGCGCGTAACCCGGGGCAGGGCTACTGCTCGGTCGTGATCGGGCCGAAGCTCGCGAAATTCCGGCAGAAGTTCTCGCACCGGCTGAAGTCGCTGCGCGGCGCGTAAGTGCGACCGGCACAAGCCGGTATCAAGCCGCCTCGCTGCGCCACTGTGCGCACGCGGCGGCGATCTCGCGCGCGAGCGCGATGCACGACAGCGGCGCGGAGCCTTCCGCCTTGTTGTTGATCGTGATGATCACCGGCTGCCCGGCCAGCGCATAGCGCGCGGCCAGTTCGGCAAGCGCCGAGCGCGTGGCCGGATCTTCGTCGACGAGCTTGTCGAACGGCTCGTATTTCGCTTTCGCCTGTTCGTACTTGAAGCCGCCGTGCAGGCTCCAGCGCACGATCAGCGGGCCCGGCGCGTCGCCGTCGAGCAGCGCGAGCGCGGCCGCCTGGCGCAGCGGGTCGGGCATCCGCGCGTGCAGGCCGACGCAGTAGCGCACGCCGAGCGCGGCAAGCGCGCGGATGAAGCGCGGCGTGAGCAGGCTCGCGTCGCGGATCTCGATCGCATAGCGGGTGCCGTCGGCTTCCGTCGGCAGCGGCGGCAGCGCCGCGAAGAACGCGGTCAGCCGGTCGATCAGTGCGGCCGGCTGCGCGAGCAGCTGATCGGGCAACGGCGAGAACTGGAACACGAGCACGCCGGCTTTCCGGCCGAGCCCTTCGACGCACGGCTGCACGAATTCGCGGGTGGCGAGCGGCGCGTCGAGGAAGGTCGGGTTCGGCCCCGACGGCTCGCCGCGCCGGCCGCGGATGACCGCATCGGTCACGGAGGCCGGCGCCTTCACGACGAAGCGGAAATCGTCGGGCACCTGCTGCGCGTAGCGCAGGTAGTCGGCCACCGACAGCGGGCCGTAGAACGACCGGTCGAGGCTCACGCTCTTGAGCAGCGGATGCGCGCCGTACGCTTCGAGCCCTTCGCGCGACAGCTTGGTCTGCGCGTAATCGCCGTCGTAGACGATGCCGTCCCAGCCAGGGAAGTACCACGACGACGTGCCAAGCCGGACATTCGGCGGCAGGCCGGCCGCTGCATCGGCCACATCCGGTGCGATCGGCGCGGGCAGCACGCCGCGCCGGCGCCGGCCGTTCTTCGGCGGCGCGGCCGGCGGGGACGGTTCGTCCCATAGCAGGCCGGAAGCGGCTGGCGGCGTTTCGTCGGAAGAACGGGCGCTGGTGCGGGTGCGGGTGCGCGGTGCCGGCTGCGCGTCGTCACGCGCGTCCGGTTTCACGTGTTCGTCGGTGTCGGTGTCGGCAGGTGGGCCGTCGTCCGCAGGCGACGCGCGTGCAGCGTCGGCCGGCACACCGAACAGGTCGAATTGCCCGTCGGCGTGCGGCGCGTTGGTGTCGTCGTGCTGCTGTCGTTCCGGCGGCGCCTTGCGCCGCGTCCTGCCGTCACCCATGCATGCCCAGCGTGAAGCGCCGCCTAGCGCGGCAGCGCGTGTTCGTACATATAGCGCCGCGACCACGGCAGCGTTTTCGCGCTGCGTCCGGCCTTGCGGCACACGATCTGGAAGATCGACACGTCGTCGTGCTCGAATGCATACGCGCAGCCGGCGAGATACACGCGCCAGATACGGAATTTTTCGTCGTCGACGAGTTGTCGCGCGGCTTCGGCCTTCGCCTCGAAGTTTTCCGTCCAGATGTCGAGCGTGCGGGCATAGTGCCGTCGCAGGCTTTCGACGTCAATCGCTTCCAGTCCGCCGCGCTGCGCGGCTTCCAGCGCGAGGCTGATGTGCGGCAGCTCGCCGTCCGGGAACACGTAGCGGTCGATGAACTCGCCGCCGCCGAGCGCCGTCTCGCCGCTTTCCGCGTCGGTCGACGTGATCCCGTGGTTCATCGCGATGCCGTCGTCGGCGAGCAGTTCACGGACCCGCGAGAAGTAGAGCGGCAGGTTCTTGCGCCCGACGTGCTCGAACATCCCGACGCTCGTGATGCGGTCGAACTGGCCGTCGATCTCGCGGTAATCCTGCAACCGGATTTCGATCCTGTCCTCCAGCCCGGCGGCCTTCACGCGCGCGGTCGCGAGGTCGAACTGGTTCTGCGACAGCGTGACGCCGAGGCACTGCGCGCCGAACTTCTGCGCGGCGCGCAGTACGAGCGCGCCCCAGCCGCAGCCGATGTCGAGCAGGCGCTGGCCGGGCTGAAGCTGGATCTTGGTGAGGATATGGTCGATCTTCTTGATCTGCGCGGTGGCGAGATCCTCGTCGCCGTTCTCGAAGTACGCGCACGAGTACACCATGTTCTCGTCGAGCCACAGCTGGTAGAACTCGTTCGAGACGTCGTAGTGATACTGGATCGCCTTCTTGTCGGTGCTCTTCGAGTGATTGAAGTAGCGCTTCACGCGCGCGAGCTTGCTCGCGCTCGTCACCGTGCTGCGAGCGAGCGAGTAGCCGATGTTGATGATGTCCGACAGCTTGCCTTCGATGTCGATCTTGCCCTTCACATACGCCTCGCCGAGATTGTCGAGGCTCGGTTCGAGCAAGAGCGGCAAGGCCGACGCACTGTTCACCTTCAGCGTGACCTGCGGCGCGCTGAAGGTGCCGAAATCGAGTTGATCGCCGTTCCACAGCACAAGGCGCGCCGGTATGTTCGCTTTCGCCCGTACTTCGTCCGCCCACTGTGCCAGCTTCTTTTCCCAGAACATTTGGATTCTCCGTTTGTTCGTTGAATCGAATACAGCCAAGTATCTTGACCGGCGCCCGCCGCTTGCGAGGCGGGCGCCCGGATGCAACACGAGACACGACCGGCATGCGCCGGCGCCGCGCTTACGGCGACAGGCGCGAGATCGACCAGCCCGACGACGTATCGGCGTCGCGCGTATAGAGCAGGCGGTCGTGCAGCCGCGACGGGCGGCCCTGCCAGAACTCGATCGAGTCGGGCACGAGGCGGTAGCCGCCCCAGTGCGGCGGGCGCGGCGGGTTGTCGCCGTAGCGTTCGCTGACGGTCTTTTCCTGCGCTTCGAGCGTCGCGCGGCTGTCGATCACGGCGCTCTGCTCGGACGCCCACGCGCCGATGCGCGAGCCCAGCGGGCGCGACGCGAAATAGCGGTCGCTTTCCTCGGCACTGGTTTTCTCGATCCGGCCTTCGATGCGCACCTGGCGCTCGAGCTCGATCCAGTAGAACAGCAGCGCGGCCTGCGGATGCGCGGCGAGATCGCGCCCCTTGCGGCTTTCGTAATTGGTGAAGAAGACGAACCCGCGTTCGTCGACGCCCTTGATGAGCACGATGCGTGCCGACGGCCGGCCGTCGTCGCCGACGGTCGCGAGCGTCATCGTGTTCGGCTCGGGCAGCCGGGCGGCGAGCGCCTCCTTGAACCAGCGGTCGAACTGGGCGAAGGGGTCGGGGGCGACATCGGCTTCGTCGAGCGAAGCACGTGAGTAATTGATGCGGAGATCGGCGAGAGTCGTCATGTTATGCAAACGCTTCAATCTGGAACCATTGTAGCCAACGCGCAAGAAACGTGCGTGCACAGTGGCGCGTGCGAGCGGGGAGTTCAGGCAAAATAGAGGGCTGCACGACTTACGTTTTCCTTGCTGCCATGTCCGCTGCCGACGCTGCCCCGCCCCGTTCCTCTGATCTTACCCCGACCCCGGAAATCCAGCTTGACGTGGATCGAGCGCGGCGTTTCGGCGGCGTCGCGCGGCTGTACGGCGCGCCGGCGGCCGCCGCATTCGAGCGCGCGCACGTCGCGGTGATCGGGATCGGCGGCGTCGGGTCGTGGGTGGCCGAGGCGCTCGCGCGCAACGCGGTCGGCACGCTGACGCTGATCGATCTCGACAACGTCGCGGAAAGCAATACGAACCGGCAGATCCACGCGCTCGACGGCAATTACGGCAAGCCGAAGGTCGACGCGATGGCCGAGCGGATCGCGCTGATCGACCCCGCGTGCCGTGTGAACCGGATCGAGGATTTCGTCGAGCCCGACAACTTCGACGCGCTGCTCGGCGGCGGTTTCGACTACGTGATCGACGCGATCGACAGTGTGCGCACGAAGGTCGCGCTGATCGCGTGGTGCGTCGCGAAGCGCCAGCCGCTCGTCGTGGTCGGCGGCGCGGGCGGCCAGCTCGACCCGACGCGCATCCGGATCGACGATCTCGCGCTGACGATCCAGGATCCGCTGTTGTCGAAGGTGCGCGCGCAGTTGCGCAAGCAGCACGGCTTTCCGCGCGGGCCGAAGGCGCGTTTCAAGGTCAGCGCCGTGTATTCGGACGAGCCGCTGATCTATCCGGAAGCGGCGGCCTGCGACCTCGAGGACGGCGCCGAGCCGTCCACGGCCGCGCACGTCGCAGGGCTCAACTGTGCGGGATTCGGTTCGAGCGTGTGCGTGACCGCGAGCTTCGGCTTTGCGGCCGCCGCACATGCGCTGCGCGCGATCGCGGCACAGGCCGCCGGCTGAGCCGCTGCGAAGCGCGGTCGTTGACGGATGCTGCGGCGCGTGGCACGCGGTTATCCCGCAGCCGGGCCGTTGCGGCCCGGCCGGTCACACGTCAGTTGAGCGCCATGCTCAGCTTGCGCCGCCACTCGGCGACGAGGTCCGGGCGATCGCCGGCCAGCTCGAACACCGAGATCATCGTGCGGCGGCCGAGGTCGTCGCCATACGCGCGGTCGCGCGTGACGATTTCCAGCAACTGCTCCAGCGCACCTTCATACGCGCGCCGCGCGATCAGGCTCTGTGCGAGATCGAAACGCGCGTCGAGGTCGGCCGGGTTGGCCGCGATGCGCGCTTCGAGCGCATCGGTCGGCGGCAGGTCGGCCGTGGCGTCGAGCGCGTCGAAACGGGTCTTGATCGCCTGGTAGCGCGGATCGCCGTTCTGCACGGTCTGCGGCGACAGGCGTTCGGTCTCGGCGCGCGCGGCGTCGACCTGGTTGCTCGCGAGCAGCAGTTCGATCAGGTCGAGGCGTGCGTCGTCGAAGCCGGGGTTCAGCGCGAGCGCCGCTTCGAGGTGCGTGAGCGCGTCGTCGTAGCGTTCCTCGGCCATCGCGTACTGCGCGGCACGCCGTTCGGCTTCCTCGGGCGCCGGCAGCAGCCGGTCGAGGAATGCGCGCAGCTGGCCTTCGGGCAGCACGCCGACGAACTGGTCGACGGGGCGCCCGTCGGCGAACGCGATCACGTGCGGGATGCTGCGCGTCTGGAAGTGCGCGGCGAGTTCCTGGTTCTCGTCGACGTTGACCTTCACGAGCTTCCAGCGGCCTTCGTAGTCGCCTTCGAGCTTTTCCAGCAGCGGGCCGAGCGTCTTGCAGGGGCCGCACCACGGCGCCCAGAAGTCGACCAGCACGGGTGCGTCCAGCGACGCCTCGATGACGTCTTTCTCGAATGTGGCAAGCGTGGTGTCCATGTCGTTCTCTTTCGTTCGAATGTCGTCAGGATGGGGGCGGTGCGCCCCTTTTTCAACGCGGTTTCGATTCGGGCAGCGGAATCCACTCGGTCTCGCCCGGCACCTTGCCCATTTCCTGGCGCGTCCATGCCGCTTTCGCGCGCTCGATCGCCTCGCGGCTGCTGGCGACGAAATTCCATTCGATGAAGCGCTCGCCGTCGATCTTGTCGCCGCCGAGCAGCATCGCGCGTGCGCCGCTGCCGCTCGTCAGCGTGACTGCGGCGCCGGGCGCGAGCACGGCCATCTGCTCGGCCGGCACCGGCGTGCCGTCGATCGCGAGCTCGCCGTCGACCACGTAGACCGCACGCTCCTCGTGCGATGCGTCGAGTTCGAGACGGCCGCCGGCCGCGAATTCGGCCGCGACATACAGCGTGCGCGAGAACGTCGTGACCGGCGAGCGCAGCCCGAACGCGTCGCCGGCGATCACCGTCAGCGACACGCCGTCTTCGTCTCGCTTCGGCAGCGTGTCGGCCGCATGGTGCTCGAACGACGGCTCGGTCGTCTCGTGCGCGCGCGGCAGCGCGACCCAGGTCTGGATCCCGTGCACGGTGTGGCCGTGTTCGCGCTGCGCGTCGGGCGTGCGTTCCGAGTGGACGATCCCGCGGCCGGCCGTCATCCAGTTCACGTCGCCCGGCACGATTTCCTGCAGCGAGCCGAGGCTGTCGCGGTGCAGGATCGCGCCGTCGAACAGGTAGGTGACGGTGGCGAGGCCGATATGCGGATGCGGGCGCACGTCGAGCCCCGTGCCGGGCGGCAGCGTGGCGGGCCCCATGTGATCGAAGAAGATGAACGGGCCGACGAGGCGTGCGGCGAGTGCGGGCAGCGTGCGGCGCACCTGCAGGTTGCCGATGTCGCGCACGTGCGGCTTCAGCAGGGCTTTGATCGGAGCGGTCATGGCGGATCCTGTGGGGCGGCGGGGGATGCCGGTCATTGTACTGGCCGTCCGCCACGGATTCCATGCGCGCCGCGCGGGTATCGGGCCCGGAGCCGAAAGCCGGTAGACTGACCGGCTTCCAGGAACACGCCGGGCTGCCCCGGGTTTTCCGTCCCGCAGGAAGTCCCCTCGGGGGATGGCCACCTCGGGGAGCCTGGCGCGAAGCGACAGCGCTCGGGAGCACCTTGCACAACGATTCGACAATCGAGGAGACGCCGATGATGGCCCCGAAGGACTTGCTGCTTGCGCTGGTCGTGATCCTGGCGTGGGGCGTGAACTTCGTCGTGATCAAGGTCGGCCTGCACGGCATGCCGCCGATGCTGCTCGGTGCGCTGCGCTTCACGCTCGCGGCGGTGCCCGCGGTGTTCTTCGTGCGCCGGCCGCAGATTCCGTGGCGCATGCTGGTGCTGTATGGGGCCACGATCCAGCTCGGCCAGTTCGTGTTCCTGTTCACCGGCATGTACGTCGGCATGCCGGCCGGCCTCGCGTCGCTCGTGCTGCAGTCGCAGGCGTTCTTCACGCTCGTGTTCGCGATGCTGTTCCTCGGCGAGCGGCTGCGCCCGCAGAACCTGCTCGGCCTCGCGATCGCCGCGGGCGGGCTCGTCGTGATCGCGGCGCAGGGCGGCCGCGCGATGACGCTTGCGGGTTTCCTGCTGACGATCTGCTCGGCCGCGATGTGGGCGTTCGGCAACATCATCACGAAGAAGGTCGGCCGTGCAAACCTCGTGTCGCTCGTCGTGTGGGCAAGCCTCGTGCCGCCCGTGCCGTTCTTCCTGCTGTCGTTGTGGTTCGAAGGGCCGCAGCGGATCGCGACCGCGCTCGCCGGGCTGAACGGCGCGTCGATCTTCGCGGTCGTCTATCTCGCGTTCGTCGCGACGCTGCTCGGCTACGGGCTGTGGAGCCGCCTGCTGTCGCGTTATCCGGCCGCGCAGGTCGCACAGTTTTCGCTGCTGGTGCCGATCGTCGGCCTTGCGTCGTCGGCGCTGCTGCTCGACGAGCATCTGACGCGCCCGCAGCTGATCGGCGCGGCGCTCGTGATGGGCGGGCTCGCGGTGAACGTGTTCGGCGGGAAACTGATGCGCCGCTTCGCGGCATCGTGACGCGCCGGCACGCACAGCGTGCCGGCGGCGGGGCGGGTGACCGGGTGCGCGGGTACGGCCGTCAGGCCATCCGGCTCTTCGCGAGCGGCGGATTCGCGGCGAAATAGCGCTTGATGCCGCGGAAGATCGCGTCGGCCATCTGGTCGCGATAGCTGTCGTCGTTCAGCCGGCTCTCCTCTTCCGGGTTGCTGATGAACGCCGTCTCGACGAGGATCGACGGAATGTCGGGCGCCTTCAGCACCGCGAACCCGGCCTGCTCGACCGAGCCCTTGTGCAGCTTGTTGATGCCGCCGACTTCCTTCAGCACGTAGTTGCCGTAGCGCAGCGAATCGCGGATCTGCGCGGTCGTCGACATGTCGAACAGCGCGCGGTTCACGGCCGCGTCCGCCGTCTTGATGTTGATGCCGCCGATCAGGTCGGACGAATTTTCCTTGTTTGCCATCCAGCGCGCCGCGGCGCTCGTCGCGCCGTGATCGGACAGCGCGAACACCGACGAGCCGCGCGCGGACGGGGTCGTGAACGCGTCCGCGTGGATCGACACGAACAGGTCGGCGCCCACGCGGCGCGCCTTCTGCACGCGCACGTTCAGCGGCACGAAGAAGTCGGCGTCGCGCGTCATCATCGCGCGCATGTTCGGCGCGCCGTCGATCTTCGCGCGCAGCTTCTTCGCGATGTCGAGCGCGATGTGCTTCTCGTACGTACCGCCGCCGCCGATCGCGCCCGGATCCTCGCCGCCATGGCCAGGATCGATCGCCACCGTCAGCAGGCGCACGGTGCTGCCCTTGCCGGATTTCGGCGCGGTGAACTTGTAGGTGTCGCCGTCGTCGTCGCTGTCGTCGCGGCGGGCGATGACGGGCGGCGGCTTGACGGCCGGCTTCGCGGATGCCGAAGGCGTGCCGGCGGCGGGCGGTGTGTGCGGCGTGTGCGGCGTGGCCGGCGTGTTCTGCGCGAAGCGCTGGAAGAATGCGTCGCTGTTGTCGCCCGCGGCGGGCGGCGGGGTACCCGGGCCGGCCAGCGTGGTCGGCGGCTGCATCTGCTGCGCGCGCGCGGTGTCGTTGAGCGCCTGCTCCTTGCGTTCCGTCTGCGCGATCAGGTCGGACAGCGGATCGGGTGCAACCGCCGGATACAGGTCGAACACCAGCCGGTACTTGTAGGTGCCGACCGGCGGCAGCGTGAACACCTGCGGCTTCACCGAGCCTTTCAGGTCGAACACCATCCGCACGACGTGCGGTTGATACTGGCCGACACGCACCGACTGGATCTGCGGATCGTTCGGCGCGATCTTCGATACGAGGTCACGCAGCGCCTGGTCGAGATCGAGGCCGGTCAGGTCGACCACGAGACGGTCGGGACCCTGCAGCAGCTGTTGGCTATTCTGCAGCGGCTGGTCGGATTCGATCGTGACGCGCGTGTAATCGCGTGCGGGCCACACGCGCACGCCGAGCACCGACGACGCGTGCGCGAGCCGCGGCGCGACGAGGCCGAGCACCAGCGTCGACGCGCCCGCGCGCAGGATCTGGCGGCGGCGCCAGTTGTGCGTCGCGGTGGCCGCCGATTCGATCGAGCGGAACGGTTTGATCAACATCTTTCGAGACATGCCTTTCCTGAAGCGCTGTACGCCCGGACGGTGAGGGCACGGCCGTCGCCATCCACGTCGAGCGAGAAAACCAGATCGGGTACGCCGAGCAGCGTGCCCGCCTGTTGTGGCCATTCGACGAGGCAGATCGCGCTGGAATTGAAATATTCGCGAAAGCCAGCGTCGGACCATTCGGCCGGATCGTTGAAACGATACAGATCGAAGTGATAGACCTCGAGTTCCCCATCATCGCGTTCGAGCGCGTACGGCTCGACGAGCGTATAGGTCGGGCTGCGCACGCGCCCCGTGTGGCCGAGGCCGCGCAGGATCGCACGTACGAGGGACGTCTTGCCCGCGCCGAGATCGCCAACGAGCTGGATCTGCAACCCGTCGAACGCATGTGCGCGGGCGAGCTCGGTGCGCGCCGCGTCGAGCGCGTGCGCGAAGCGGGTGCCGAAGGCCTCGGTCGCCGCTTCGTCGGCGAGCGCGATCACGCGCTCCGCGAGCGGGGCGGGCAGCATGGCGGCATGAGGCGGTTGGCTGGACGTGGCTGGCATTCTCGTAAAATAGTGCGATGAACCGATTACCGGAACTCGCCGCATCCGACAGGCCTTCGACTCGTGCCGAAGGCGCGGCACCGTGCGCGCTCGACGATGCGGCATTGACTGCGCTCGCCGCGCGCATCAGGGCGTGGGGGCGCGAATTGGGTTTCGGGGCGATCGGCATCAGCGATACCGATCTCTCGGATGCCGAAGCAGGCCTCGCCGCCTGGCTGGAAGCCGGATACCACGGCGAAATGGATTATATGGCGAAACATGGGATGAAACGCGCGCGTCCGGCCGAACTTGTGGCCGGTACGCGACGCGTGATTTCCGCGCGGCTCGCCTACCTGCCGGCAGAAACGCTCGCTGCCGGCACGCCCGACGGCGAGCCGGGCGCGCATGCGCTGCACGACTGGCGCGCGCGCGAACGGGCCCGTCTCGACGATCCGCAGGCGGCCGTCGTGTCGATCTACGCACGCGGCCGCGACTATCACAAGGTGCTGCGCAACCGGCTGCAGACGCTCGCCGAGCGCATCGAGCAGGAGATCGGCGCGTTCGGCTACCGCGTGTTCACCGATTCGGCACCCGTGCTCGAGGTCGAGCTCGCGCAGAAGGCCGGCGTCGGCTGGCGCGGCAAGCACACGCTGCTGCTGCAGCGCGATGCGGGCTCGCTGTTCTTCCTCGGCGAGATCTACGTCGACGTTCCGCTGCCGACCGACGCGCATACGTCGCCCGACACCGCGCCCGAGACGCCAGGCGCGCACTGCGGCAGCTGCACGCGCTGCATCGGCGCCTGCCCGACCGGCGCGATCGTCGAGCCGTACCGCGTCGACGCGCGCCGCTGCATCTCGTACCTGACGATCGAACTGAAAGGCAGCATCCCCGAGCCGCTGCGGCCGATGATCGGCAACCGCGTGTACGGCTGCGACGACTGCCAGCTCGTGTGCCCGTGGAACAAGTTCGCGCAGGCCGCGCCCGTCGCCGATTTCGACGTGCGGCACGGCCTCGATCGCGCGACGCTCGTCGAGCTGTTTGCGTGGGATGCGGACACGTTCGATACGCGGATGCAGGGCAGTGCGATCCGGCGCATCGGCTACGAAAGCTGGCTGCGCAATCTCGCGGTCGGGCTCGGCAATGCGCTGCGTGCGGACGCGGGCCGGCTCGCGCCGCAGGCGCGCGACGCGATCGTCGCCGCGTTGCGCGCGCGGGCCGACGATCCGTCGCCGGTCGTGCGCGAGCATGTCGAATGGGCGCTGCGGGCCGCGTAAAGGCGGCGTAAAGTGTCGTCGGCGCGCGGTGGTGCCGCGCGCATCCATCGGTCAGGAGAGGGCCATGTTCAATGCAGTCATCGACGCGCCGTTCGGCAAGGTCGGCATCCGCACGGATGCCGCGGTGGTGCGCGAGATCGTCTATCTGCCCGAATCGATGAAGTCGGTCGATCCGGACTCGCCGCTCGCGATGCGCGCGGTCAAGCAGATCGAACGTTATTTCGAGCGCGCGTCGGCGCGCTTCGACCTGCCGCTCGCCGAGGTCGGCAGCGCGTTCCAGCATCGCGTGTGGGACGTGATCAGCGATATCCCGCCCGGCACGGTGCTGACCTACGGCCAGGTCGCGAAGCGGATCGGCAGCGCGCCGCGCGCGGTCGGCCAGGCCTGCGGCGCGAACTACTTCCCGCTCGTGGTCCCGTGCCATCGCGTCGTCGCGGCGGGCGGCCTCGGCGGCTTCGCGAACCACGACGACAACGGTTATTACCAGAAAGTGAAGCGCTGGCTGCTGGCGCACGAAGGCGTGCCGTACTGATGAGTGAATCGCTGATTTCCCCCGAAGCCGACGGCGAAGCTGCCGCGGCGTCACCCGCGCTGCTCGCGAGCCGTGCGTCGATCGACGTGTTTTGCGATGCGCTGTGGCTCGAGCACGGGCTCGCGCGCAACACGCTCGACGCGTACCGGCGCGATCTGGTGCTGTTTTCCCAATGGCTGGCCGCGACGCACGACACGCCGCTCGATGCGGTCGACGAAGCGATGGTGACGGGCTACATCGCCGCGCGCAGCGACGGCAAGGCGACGTCGTCGAACCGGCGGCTGTCCGTGTTCCGGCGCTATTACGGCTGGGCCGTGCGCGAGCACCGTGCGAGCGCCGACCCGACGCTGCGGATCACGTCCGCGAAACAGGCTGCCCGGTTTCCGTCGACGTTGTCGGAGGCGCAGGTCGAGGCGCTGCTCGGCGCGCCCGACATCGGCACGCCGCTCGGCCTGCGCGATCGCACGATGCTCGAGTTGATGTATGCGAGCGGGTTGCGCGTGAGCGAGCTCGTGACGCTGAAGACCGTCGAGGTCGGGCTCAACGAGGGCGTCGTGCGCGTGATGGGCAAGGGCTCGAAGGAGCGGCTCGTGCCGTTCGGCGAAGTCGCGCACGGCTGGATCGAGCGTTACCTGCGCAATGCGCGGCCGGCGCTGCTCGGTGCGCGCGCGGCCGATGCGCTGTTCGTGACCGCGCGCGGCGACGGGATGACGCGCCAGCAGTTCTGGAACATCATCAAGCGCCACGCGCAGCACGCGGACGTGCGTGCGCACCTGTCGCCGCACACGCTGCGGCATGCGTTCGCGACGCACCTGCTGAACCACGGCGCCGACCTGCGCGTCGTGCAGTTGCTGCTCGGCCACAGCGACATCTCGACCACGCAGATCTATACGCACGTCGCGCGCGAGCGGTTGAAGACGCTGCACGCGCAACACCACCCGCGCGGTTAGCGCACTTCACGGCGCGGGCTTCGGCGCGCGCACCGGCCCGCTTGCGTCAGACCCGCTCGCGCAGCTTGTGCTTCAGCACCTTGCCCGTCGACGCGGCCGGCAGCGCGTCGAGCACGCGGATGTGCGCGGGGCGTTTGTAAGGCGCGAGCCGCTCCGCGCACCATGCGTGCAATGCCGTTTCGTCCGCCGTCGCGCCGGGCACCAGCTCGACGAACGCGAGCACTTCCTCGTTGCCTTCGACCGCGCGCCCGATGACGGCCGCCTGCACGACGTCCGGATGCGCATTCAGCACCTGCTCGACTTCGACCGGATAGACGTTGAAGCCCGACCGGATGATCAGCTCCTTGCTGCGGCCGGCGATCGTCACCGCGCCGTCTGCCTCCTGTCGCGCGAGATCGCCGGTGCTCAGCCAGCCATCAGGCGATACGGCCGCTCGCGTGGCGTCTGCGTTGCGGTAATAGCCGAGCATCACGTTCGGCCCACGCACGCGGATTTCCCCGACTTCGCCCGACGGCACGTCGGTGCCGTCCGGCGCGACGATCCGCATCTCCACGCCGGGAATCGGCACGCCGACCGAGCTGTCGGCGCGTGGCGCGTCGAGCGGTGTCTGCGTGATCGTCGGGCTGCTTTCGGTCATCCCGTAGCCGTTGTGCAGCGGCACGCCGTACAGGTGCTCGACGCGTGCCTTGAGGTTCGCGTCGAGCGGCGAGCCGCCCGAATACGCGAAGCGCAGGCGCGGTGCGTGCCACGCGTGGCCGTGCGTGTGCAGGTGTTCGAGCAGCTTTGCGTGCATCGCGGGCACGCCCTGGAAGATCGTGACGCCTTCGTCGGCGAGCGCGACGCGCACGGCTTCCGGCGAGAAGCGCGGGACGAGCCGCAGCGTCGCGCCCGCGTACAGGCTGCCGAGGCAGACCGACGCGAGCCCGTACACGTGAGACACGGGCAGCACCGTATAGACGAGGTCGTCGGGCGACACGCGGCGCAGCGTGCTCGACGTCGCCGCGATGAACAGCAGGTTGCGATGCGACAGCATCACGCCTTTCGGCGTGCCGGTCGTGCCGGTCGTGTAGATCAGCGCCGCGCATTGCGCGGCACCGTCGGCGGCGACCGGTTCGCCCGGCGCGCTCGCGTCGACGCGATACGACCACGCGCCGATGTCGACCGGCAGCGCACCGGCAGGCGTCGCGCCGTGCCGAGCGGCATGCGTGCGCGCGTCGGGCGATGCGTCGGTGGTGAACGCGATCAGCTTCGGACGCGCGTGCGCGGCGATCGCGTCGAGCTCGCTGGCGGACAACCGCGCGTTCGACACGAGCGCCCACGCGTCGACGCGGGCGGCCGCGAACAGCAGCACGATCTGCGCGACACAGTTTTCGGCGACGATCATCACGCGGTCGCCGCCTTGCACGCCGAGGTTGGCGAGCAGCACGGCGGCCGCGTCGACGGCCTGCGACAGGTCGCCGTACGACAGGCGGCGCGCGTCCTCGATCAGCGCCGGATGCGCGGGCGCCTGCGCGGCCCAGCGTGCGGGCACGTCGGCGATGCGGCGAGGCAGCGCGGCGAGCAGCGCTTCGACGTCGAGCGGCTCGGAAGAACGATGGGACGAGGACATGGCGTCTCCAGAAAAGGGGCAGGCGGCGGCTGGCGAGGTTGGCGAACGATCGTGCCATGATGGCGTGCGCGCCACAATCGGCCATTCGGGCAATAGCGCTTCGCGATGTCCGCAATGATGATGGACGGAATCGTGGCGGCGACTCAGCCGGCCGCCCGGCGGAAAACGGGCCGCGAGTATACCGCCGGCGTCGGCGCGAGGGCGCCATTGCCCGCCCGCCGGTCGTTCGCCATTAAAATGCCGCCATGAGCAAATCCAGACACGTGTCCGAAACCCCCGCGACCCAGCTGTTGCGCCGCCATGGCGTCGCGTTCGGCGAGCATCCGTACGACTACGTCGAGCATGGCGG
Source organism: Burkholderia puraquae (assembly GCF_002099195.1). Taxonomy (GTDB): domain Bacteria; phylum Pseudomonadota; class Gammaproteobacteria; order Burkholderiales; family Burkholderiaceae; genus Burkholderia; species Burkholderia puraquae. Next base: position 56,394 of record NZ_NBYX01000012.1, read on the forward strand.
CACCGGCGAATCGGCGCGCCAGCTCGGCGTCGACGAGCACAGCGTCGTGAAGACGCTCGTGATGGAAGATGAACATGCGAAGCCGCTGATCGTGCTGATGCACGGCGATCGCACCGTATCGACGAAGAACCTTGCGCGGCAGATCGGCGCGAAGCGCGTCGAGCCGTGCAAGCCCGAGGTCGCGAACCGTCATTCGGGCTATCTCGTCGGCGGCACGTCGCCGTTCGGCACGCGCAAGGCGATGCCCGTCTACGTCGAGGCGACGATCCTCGAGCTGCCGACGATCTACCTGAACGGCGGCCGTCGCGGCTACCTCGTCAGCCTCGCGCCGGCCGTGCTCACGTCGCTGCTCGGCGCGCAGTCCGTGCAGTGCGCCAGTGTCGACTGAGGGTTTCACCTTCGTGGCAGCCTGCGCGCGTTCGGTAGAATGGGCGCCGTTTCGGCTTGCCGCGCGCAGCCGTCCCTTTATCGATACGTTGAAAGAAGAGTCCTCCGCATGCAGATCCTGCTCGCCGCCCTCGTTGCCTACCTGATCGGTTCGGTGTCGTTCGCCGTCGTCGTCAGCGGCGCAATGGGCCTGGCCGACCCGCGTTCGTACGGGTCGAAGAATCCCGGCGCGACCAACGTGCTGCGCAGCGGCAACAAGAAAGCCGCGATCCTGACGCTCGTCGGCGATGCGTTCAAGGGCTGGATTGCCGTCTGGCTCGCACGGCGCTTCGGCCTGCCCGACGTCGCGGTCGCATGGGTCGCGATCGCCGTGTTCCTTGGCCACCTGTATCCGGTGTTCTTCCGCTTCCAGGGCGGCAAGGGCGTCGCGACCGCGGCCGGCGTGCTGCTCGCCGTGCACCCGGTGCTCGGGCTCGCGACCGCGCTGACCTGGCTGATCGTCGCGTTCTTCTTCCGCTATTCGTCGCTCGCGGCGCTGGTGGCGGCCGTGTTTGCGCCGGTGTTCGACGTGTTCCTGTTCGGCACGGGCCACAACCCGGTTGCGTGGGCCGTGCTCGCGATGAGCGTGCTGCTCGTGTGGCGTCACCGCGGCAACATTTCGAAGCTGCTGGCGGGGCAGGAGAGCCGCATCGGCGACAAGAAGAAGGCGGCCGCGGACAGCGGCGCGCAGGACGGCGGGAAAGCCTGAGCAGGTGCGGCGCCTGCCGCATGCCGGGCGCTCCGCGTGTGCGGGGCCCGGCGCGATGATGTGACGGATCGTCCGGCGATCAGTCGCGGAAGTTGTTGAAGTCGAGCGGCGTGTCGGTCACGTCCTTGCGCAGCATCGCGATCACGCTCTGCAGGTCGTCGCGCTTCGTGCCGGCCACGCGCACCGCGTCGCCCTGGATGCTCGCCTGCACCTTGATCTTGCTGTCCTTCACGAGCCGCACGATCTTTTTCGCGAGATCGCCGGTCACGCCTTTCTTCACGGTGACGATCTGCTTGACCTTGTCGCCGCCGATCTTCTCGACCTTGCCGTAGTCGAGGAAGCGCACGTCGACGTTGCGCTTGGCCAGCTTGCTGATCAGCACGTCCTTGACCTGGCCGAGCTTGAAATCGTCATCGGCGAACAGCGTCAGCTCGCGCTCCTTCTGCTCGACGCGCGAGTCGGAGCCCTTGAAGTCGAAGCGCGTCGAAATTTCCTTGTTCGACTGCTCGATGGCGTTCTTCACTTCGATCATGTTCGCTTCGGAAACGACGTCGAACGATGGCATGGCATTCTCCCTTGAGATGCGGGCACCCGGCTCACGCGCGGGCACTCGCTATAATTGCGGACTGTTTGCCATTTTACCGATGCCCCTCCGTTTGCCCAAGACCGGCCGCGTGCCGCCCGGGCGGACGTGACCGCGAATGCCGATGCCTCCTGACGATTCCGCCCTGTCGCTGCTCCCCGACCATCCGCTCGCCGCGCACAATACGTTCGGCATCGCCGCGACCGCGCGCCTTGCCGCGCGCATCACGCATGCGTCGCAGTTCGAGGCGCTCCATCGCGACCCGCGCGTCGCGAACCTGCCGCAGCTCGTGCTCGGCGGCGGCAGCAACGTCGTGTTCACGCGCGATTTCGACGGCCTCGTGCTGCTCGACGAGATCGCGGGCCGCCGCGTCGTGCGCGAGGATGACGACGCGTGGTACGTCGAGGCCGGCGGCGGCGAGAACTGGCACGCATTTGTCGCATGGACGCTCGAGCACGGGATGCCGGGTCTCGAGAACCTCGCGCTGATTCCGGGCACGGTCGGCGCCGCGCCGATCCAGAACATCGGCGCGTACGGCCTCGAGATGAAGGCGTACTTCGACTCGCTGGTCGCGGTCGAGCTGGCGACGGGGCGCAGCGAGCGATTCGACGCCGCGCGCTGCGCGTTCGGCTATCGCGACAGCTTTTTCAAGCGGGAAGGGCGCGGCCGGTTTGCGATCGTAGCGGTGACGTTCCGGCTGCCGAAGCAGTGGGCGCCGCGGCTCGGCTACGCGGACGTCACGCGGGAACTCGACGCACACGGCATCGCGCCCGATGCGGCGACGCCGCGCGACGTGTTCGACGCCGTCGTCGCGATCCGCCGCGCGAAGCTGCCCGATCCGCTCGTGCTCGGCAACGCGGGCAGTTTCTTCAAGAATCCGGTGATCGATGCCGCGCAATTCGATGCGCTGCGCGCCCGCGTGCCCGAGGTCGTGTCGTATCCGCAGCCGGACGGGCAGGTCAAGCTCGCGGCCGGCTGGTTGATCGACCGCTGCGGCTGGAAGGGGCGCGCGTTAGGTACGGCGGCCGTGCACGACCGCCAGGCGCTCGTGCTCGTCAATCGCGGCGGCGCGACGGGCGCCGACGTGCTCGCGCTGGCGCGGGCGATCCAGGCCGACGTGCACGCGCAATTCGGCATCGAACTCGAGCCCGAGCCGGTCTGCCTGTAACACGGGTTCCGCGCTGCTTTTCGTGCGCCCGAACAAAAAGCGCCGATCGTCGATCGGCGCTTTTTTCATGGATGGCCGGATGCCGGCGCGTCAGTGCTTGAGGCGGCCGAGCAGCAGGAACTCCATCAGCGCCTTCTGCACGTGCAGGCGGTTTTCCGCTTCGTCCCACACGACGCTCTGCGGGCCGTCGATCACGCCGGCCGTCACTTCTTCGCCGCGGTGCGCAGGCAGGCAGTGCATGAAGAGGGCGTCCGGGTTCGCGTGGCCCATCATTTCCTCGTCGACGCACCAGTCGGCGAACGCCTTCATCCGCGCTTCGTTCTCGGCTTCGAACCCCATGCTCGTCCACACGTCGGTCGTCACGAGATCGGCGCCCTTGCACGCTTCGTTCGGATCGTCGAACACCTCGTAGAACGGCGCGCTGTCGGGCGACACGAGCTTCATGTCGAGCGCGTAGCCGGGCGGTGTGGACAGGCGCAGCTTGAAGCCGAGGATCTGCGCAGCTTCGATCCACGTGTACAGCATGTTGTTCGCATCGCCGACCCACGCGACCGTCTTGCCGGCGATCGGGCCGCGGTGCTCGTAGTACGTGAAGATGTCGGCGAGCACCTGGCACGGGTGGTAATCGTTGGTCAGGCCGTTGATCACCGGCACGCGGGAGTTCTCCGCGAAGCGCGTGATCACGTCCTGCTCGAACGTGCGGATCATGATGATGTCGACCATCCGCGAGATGACCTGCGCGGAATCCTCGACGGGCTCGCCGCGGCCGAGCTGCGTGTCGCGCGTGCTCATGAACACGGCGTGGCCGCCGAGCTGGAAGATCCCGGCCTCGAACGACAGGCGCGTACGCGTCGAGCTTTTCTCGAAGATCATCGCGAGCGTGCGGTCGTGCAGCGGGTGATAGGTCTCGTAGTTCTTGAACTTGCGCTTCAGGATACCCGTGCGTTCGAGCACGTACTCGTAGTCTTCCAGCGAGAAATCCTTGAACTGCAGGTAGTGACGAATGGTTTTGGCGGTCATGAAGCGAGATACGGCGGGTTGCATCCGGCAGCAAGGCCGGACGGCGCCGCCGTCGGGTGTGGATAACTCAAAGCAGCATAAAGGATTTTCTGTGCTTTGACGAGCCGTGGAAAGAAGCGGGGCGGGATCGCCGCGCACGACAGGCGGTGCAGGAGGAGGGGTGTCGGGACGGCGCGCGATGGCGCGCTGCGGTATAATCCAAAAGTTTTCTCCAGCCCGGCAGGCAAGCCTCCTCGCGCTCTGCCGGACACAAGCCGTGCGCTGCACAAATCCGGTGCAGTCCGCCGGCGGCGCGCGTCGACGTCCCGTTTTCGGGATACCGGAGTGCTTGTGCTGCCGTCCGTTTCAGCTTTGTGTTCGCGTATCCAGGCGCCGTTGCCTGGACATCGCCGGGCCGTCACTTGGGTAACCACATGGCTGAAACCCCTCCGACCGAATTCTTCATCCAGGGCATCACGAAAGACGGGAAAAAGTTTCGCCCGAGCGACTGGTCGGAACGTCTGGCCGGTGTGATGGCCTGCTTCGGGCCGGGGGCGAGCGGGCCGAACGCGCGTCTCAAGTATTCGCTCTATGTGCGTCCGACGATGCTCGGCGACCTGAAATGCGTGATCCTCGATTCCCGGCTGCGCGACGTCGAGCCGATGGCTTTCGATTTCGTGTTGAATTTCGCGAAGGACAACAACCTCGTTGTCACCGAGGCGTGCGAACTGCCGGACTACGACGCGAAGAAGTAATGCTGACCCCGGGCGAGGGCGCCTGCGGCGCCCGCCCTGGCAAGGTGTCGTCGGCTCGCATCATGCGCCGGCGACAGACGACAAAAAAGCCCGCCTAGGCGGGCTTTTTTGCGATCGCAGGAAACAGGAACGCCCGCGTGAGCGGGCGCACCGGATTTACGCTGCTGCCTGCAGACCCTTGACGGCTGCGGCGAGGCGGCTCTTGCTGCGAGCGGCCTTGTTCTTGTGAACGATCTTCTTGTCGGCGATCGTGTCGATCGTCTTGACGGCAGACTTGAACAGCTCTGCAGCCTTTGCCTGGTCGCCGGCGTCGACAGCCTTGCGAACAGCCTTGATCGCGGTACGGAATTTCGAGCGCAGCGCCGAGTTGTGCGAGTTTGCCTTCGCGGCCTGGCGGGCGCGCTTGCGTGCTTGTGCGGAGTTAGCCATGACGGTTCCTTATCCTGTCCTGTTTCCAGAGCTTGGAGCCTGACGGCCAAGCGCTGCTTTTCGATCCGTCCCCTGAGAACGATTGCCCAGGGGCGCATAAAAAAACGGTGATTTTAACCGAGGCCGGGACATGAAAACGGCAGTTGCCGTGCATGTACGAGCCCAGAAACCGGCGATTATAGCAACAAAATCAAGCGAGTGGCAAGTTTAACGTGACTCCCGCCGGACGGGGCGCCGGCGGCTCGTGTGCTTTTCGGCATCGGCCGCTGGCCGGGCCACGCAACGTCCGTATAATAAGCGCCCCATGAATCTATTCCGAGCCCTGCTGACGGTCAGCGGCTTCACGCTGCTGTCGCGCGTGACCGGACTGGCCCGCGAGACGCTGATCGCCCGTGCGTTCGGCGCCAGTCAATACACTGACGCGTTCTACGTCGCCTTCCGTATCCCGAACCTGCTGCGCCGCCTGTCTGCCGAAGGCGCGTTCTCGCAGGCGTTCGTGCCGATCCTCGCCGAGTTCAAGAACCAGCAGGGGCACGACGCGACGAAGGCGCTCGTCGACGCGATGTCCACCGTGCTGGCGTGGGCACTTGCCGTGCTGTCGGTTGTCGGGATCGCCGGCGCATCGTGGGTCGTGTTCGCGGTCGCGTCCGGCCTGCACACCGACGGGCAGGCGTTCCCGCTCGCGGTCACGATGACGCGGATCATGTTCCCGTACATCGTGTTCATCTCGCTAACGACGCTCGCGTCCGGCGTGCTGAACACGTACAAGAGCTTCTCGCTGCCCGCGTTCGCGCCGGTGCTGCTCAACGTCGCGTTCATCGCGGCGGCCGTGTTCGTCGCGCCGCACCTGAAGGTGCCGGTGTTCGCGCTTGCATGGGCCGTCATCGTCGGCGGCGTGCTGCAGTTCCTGGTGCAGTTGCCGGGCCTGAAGAAGATCGACATGGTGCCGCTGATCGGTCTGAACCCGCTGCGCGCGCTGCGCCACCCGGGCGTGAAGCGCGTGCTCGCGAAGATGGTGCCCGCGACGTTCGCCGTGTCGGTCGCGCAACTGTCGCTGATCATCAACACCAATATTGCGTCGCGGCTCGGGCAGGGTGCCGTGTCGTGGATCAACTACGCCGACCGCCTGATGGAATTCCCGACGGCGCTGCTCGGCGTCGCGCTCGGCACGATCCTGCTGCCGAGCCTGTCGAAGGCGCACGTCGACGCCGATTCGCACGAGTATTCGGCGCTGCTCGACTGGGGGCTGCGCGTCACGTTCCTGCTCGCGGCGCCGAGCGCGCTCGCGCTGTTCTTCTTCGCGACGCCGCTCACCGCGACCCTCTTCAACTATGGCAAGTTCGACGCGCATACCGTCACGATGGTCGCGCGCGCGCTGGCGACCTACGGGATCGGCCTCGTCGGCATCATCCTGATCAAGATCCTCGCGCCGGGCTTCTACGCGAAGCAGGACATCAAGACGCCCGTGAAGATCGCGATCGGCGTGCTGATCGTCACGCAGATCTCGAACTACGTGTTCGTGCCGCTGATCGGTCATGCAGGCCTGACGCTGAGCATCGGCGTCGGCGCGTGCCTGAACTCGCTGCTGCTGTTCATCGGGCTGCGCAAGCGCGGCATTTACCAGCCGTCGCCGGGCTGGCTGCGCTTCTTCGTGCAGTTGATCGGCGCGACGCTCGTGCTCGCGGGCCTGATGCACTGGCTGTCGATCAGCTTCGACTGGACCGGGATGCGTGCGCAGCCGCTCGATCGCATCGCACTGATGGCCGCGTGCCTCGTGGTGTTCGCTGCACTATATTTCGGTATGTTGTGGGTGATGGGCTTCAAATACGCTTATTTCAGAAGGCGCGCCAAGTGACGACCGCAATGACCCGCGTCCTCGACTACTTCAGCACGCTCGTGGCAGACGATGACAGCCTGCCCGTCACGGAAGCGGCGCTGTCGCTGGCGCAGGACGCATATCCCGACCTCGACCTGCAGGGCACGCTGGCCGAACTCGACATGCTGGCGGCGCGGTTGCGCCGGCGGTTCGCCGACGACGCGGACCTGAAGGGCCGCGTTGCCGCGCTGAACGATTTCTTCTTCCGCGAGCTCGGCTTCGCGTGTAATCACAACGATTACTACGACCCCGATAACAGCCACCTGAACGCCGTGCTGAAGCGGCGGCGCGGGATCCCGATCTCGCTGTCGGTGCTGTACCTGGAACTCGCCGAGCAGGTCGGCGTGCCGGCGCGCGGCGTATCGTTCCCCGGCCATTTCCTGCTGCGCGTCACGCTGCCGGACGGCGACCTGATCATCGATCCGGCCAACGGGCATTCGCTGTCCGAAGCCGAGATGGTCGAGATGCTCGAGCCGTACGTCGCGCGTGCAGCCGGTGCGGTCGACAGTGCGTTGCGCGCGCTGCTGCAGCCGGCGACGAGCCGCGAGATCATCGCGCGGATGCTGCGCAACCTGAAGACGATCTATCTTCAGACGGAACGCTGGCAGCGGCTGCTGGCGGTGCAGCAGCGGCTCGTGATCCTGCTGCCCGAGCACCTCGACGAAGTCCGCGACCGCGGTTTCGCGTATGCGCGGCTCGATTACCTGCGCCCCGCGCTCGAGGATCTCGAGCAGTATCTCGGCGAGCGGCCGGACGCGGACGACGCAACCGTCGTCGAGTCGCAGGTGACCGAATTGCGGCAGCGGATGCAGCGCGACGGCGAGGACTGAGCCACTGCGGCGCTGCCGGAACCCTGAATGAAAAAACGCCCGCGATGCGGGCGTTTTTTTGCGTGCCTATTTCGGCTGCATCCGGATCGCGCCGTCGAGGCGGATCACTTCGCCGTTGAGCATCGGATTCTCGACGATCTGCCGCACCAGCAGCGCGTATTCGGCCGGTTTGCCGAGCCGCGGCGGGAACGGCACCATCGCGCCGAGCGCGTCCTGGACGTCCTGCGGCATGCCGAGCAGCATCGGCGTCTCGAACAGGCCGGGTGCGATCGTCATCACGCGGATGCCGTTGCGCGACAGGTCGCGTGCTATCGGCAGCGTCATGCCCGCCACACCGGCTTTCGACGCCGCGTATGCGGCCTGGCCGATCTGTCCGTCGAATGCGGCAACCGACGCGGTGCTGACGATCACGCCGCGCTCGCCGTCCGCGGTCGGCGCGGTGGCGGCCATCGCGGCGGCCGCGAGCCGGATCATGTTGAACGTGCCGACGAGGTTCACGTTGATCGTCTTCGCGAACACGTCGAGCGGATGCGCACCGTCCTTGCCGACAGTCTTCGCGGCAGGCGCGATGCCCGCGCAGTTCACGAGGCCGCGCAGCGTGCCGGTGCGCGTCGCCGCGCCGACGGCCGCCTGCGCGTCGGCTTCGCTCGACACGTCGCAGTGCACGAAGATGCCGCCCAGCTCGGTCGCGAGCGCCGTGCCCGCCGCGTCGTTCAGGTCGGCGAGCACGACCGTGCCGCCTGCCTGCGTGAGCATCCGTGCGGTGCCGGCGCCGAGGCCCGAGGCGCCGCCCGTGATCAGAAACACGTTGCCGCGAATTTCCATGACTGCCTCCGTTGTCGACCGCCGTTGGCGCTCCGGCGCCTGTTGCGGTTGCGCGCGAAGCGGTTGCCTGGCTCGATGCCGCGCGATCGGTTGAAATGCCGGGGCGCCGGTAACAGGGGCGCCGGCACCCGACCGATTGTACGGCGCGCCCTCGCGCGGCGGCGAGACCGGAACGGTCGTACGGATTTCGCCCGGGCAAAAAAAAAGCCGCCCGGAAAGGGCGGCTTGCGGGAGCGCGACGCGCTGCTTACTTCAGTGCGTCAAACGCGCGCTCGCGGATTTCATCGACGCTGCCGAGGCCCGAGATCTTGCGATACTGCGGAGCCTTCAGGCCGTTTTCCGCACCGCGCTGGGCCCAGTCGCCGTAGTACGTGATCAGCGGCTTGGTCTGCGCTTCGTACACTTCGAGACGTTTCTTGACGGTTTCTTCCTTGTCGTCGTCGCGCTGGATCAGCGGCTCGCCCGTCACGTCGTCGTGGCCTTCGACCTTCGGCGGGTTGAACTTGACGTGGTACGTGCGGCCCGATGCCGGGTGCGTGCGGCGGCCGCTCATGCGCTCGATGATTTCCGAGAACGGCACGTCGATCTCGAGCACGTAGTCGATCGCGACGCCGGCTTCCTTCATCGCGTCAGCCTGCGCGATCGTGCGCGGGAAACCGTCGAACAGATAGCCGTTCGCGCAGTCGGATTCCTTCAGGCGTTCCTTGACGAGGCCGATGATCAGCGCGTCCGGCACGAGCTTGCCGGCGTCCATGTAGCCCTTCGCCTCGACGCCGAGCGGCGTGCCGGCCTTCACGGCCGCGCGCAGCATGTCGCCCGTCGAGATTTGCGGGATGCCGAATTTTTCCTTGATGAAGTTTGCCTGGGTGCCCTTTCCCGCGCCGGGCGCGCCCAACAGGATCAAACGCATGGTGATATCTCCAGTATGTAGATTCGTGTGGCGAGATGCGAAAAGCGCTGGCGACGAGGTGCGCGGGGCTTGCCTGGCGCGCGGCGGACCGGTCTGATGCGGCGCGTCGGGTTGAGCGACGCGCGGCTGCCGGCAGGGCCGCGGGCGGGGTCAAGCGAGGACGCGCTGGTCGCGGACGGCTCGCACAATCGCCTGATTATGCCACGGGTTATTTTGAACCCGGCTGAAAAAGGGCCTGCACGCGTGCGAGATCGGCCGGCGTGTCGATTCCGGCTTCGGGCGCGGACTCGGTGATCAGCACTGCGATGCGCTCGCCGTGCCAGAGCGCGCGCAGCTGTTCGAGCTGCTCGGCCTGTTCGATCGGCGCCTGCGCGAGCGTCGGATACGTGCGCAGGAAACGCGCGCGATACGCATAGAGGCCGATGTGCCGGTAGACCGGGAAAGCCGGTCCAGGCATGGCTGCGACGTCGGGCCAGTGCGGCTGGTACGCGTCCCGGCTCCACGGAATCGGCGCGCGCGAGAAGTACAGCGCGACGCTCTGTGCGTCGAGCGCGACCTTCACGACGTTCGGGTTGAACACGTCGGCCGCGTCGTGGATCGGGTGGGCGGCCGTCGCAATCGCGCACGCCGGATGCGCGGCGAGGTGCGACGCTACGTCGCGCACGAGCACCGGGTCGATCAGCGGCTCGTCGCCCTGCACGTTGACGACGACGGTGTCGTCGCTCCACCCGAACGTCGCCGCGACTTCCGCGAGCCGGTCGGTGCCGGACGGATGGTCGGCGCGCGTCAGCACCGCTTCGAAGCCGTGATCGCGTGCCGCATCGAGCACGCTCTGCGCGTCGGACGCGACGAGCACCTGCTGCGCGCCCGCTTCACGCGCGCGCTCGGCGACGCGCACGACCATCGGCTTGCCGCCGAGGTCGGCGAGCGGCTTGTTCGGGAGCCGCGTCGACGCGAGCCGGGCGGGAATGACGGCGATGAAGGGGGGCGGGTGAGTCATCGGGGAGGCGCGGTGAGAAGAGCGGAGCGGGCGACGCGTCTGGCACGGGTCGCCCGGCGGGGTTCGGCACCCTGGCCGCGGATGGGCCGCGGCTCGGGCCGGGCGGCTTAGCGGCCGGCCGGGTCGACCGGCGTGCCTTCGACGGTCTGGCGCGCTTCGTCGACCAGCATCACGGGGATGCCGTCGCGGATCGGGTAGGCGAGCTTGTCCGCGTTGCAGATCAGTTCCTGCGCGGCACGGTCATAGTGGAGCGGGCCTTTGCAGATAGGGCACACAAGGATTTCAAGCAGGCGAGCGTCCACGGAGTTTCTCCACAACGAGGGCAATGAGGCGAGGGTCGAGCGCGGCTTCGACGGGGACGACCCACAGTCGAGCGTCGCGCCAGGAAGCGCCCAATTTTACTGCATCCTTCTCGGTGATCAGGATCGCATCGACGGCATCGTCGACGAATGGATTGTCGGCGAACGCATAGTGGTCGGGCAGCGCGCGCGTCGCGGGCGTGAGACCGGCCGCGCGCAGCGTCGCGAAGAAGCGTTCCGGCGCGCCGATGCCGGCCGCGGCGAGCACGCGCTCGTTCGCGAATTGCGACAGCGGGCGGCGCAGCGCGGGCTGGTCGAGGTGCCACGCGGCGCCCGGCGTGAGCGCGAGCGAATAGGTGTCGGGCCACGGCGGCAGCGCGCCGCTGTACGGATCGTTGACGAGCGTGGCATCGCGGTGCCGCGACAGCGGCTCGCGCAACGGCCCGGCCGGCAGCAGGAAGCCGTTGCCGCCGAGCCGGTGGTCGAACACGACGAGTTCGACCGTGCGCGCGAGGCGGTAGTGCTGCAGGCCGTCGTCGCTGACGATCACGTCGACGTCCGGGTGCGCGGCGCGCAGCGCCTGCGCGGCCGCGACGCGATCGGGGCATACCCAGACGGGTGCGCCGGTGCGGCGTGCGATCAGGAGCGGTTCGTCGCCGCCCACGCTGGCGCGCGACGCGGGCGTGACGGCGGTCGGCACCTTCACGTTCGCGCCGTAGCCGCGCGACACGATGCCGGGCGTGAAGCCGGCCGCCCGCAACGCGTCGACGAGGGCGATCACCGTCGGCGTCTTGCCGGTGCCGCCGACGGTCACGTTTCCGACCACGACGACGGGCACGCCGACGTCGACCGGCTTCTTCCAGCCCTGTGCGTAGGCGGTGCGCCGCAGCGCCGCACACAGGCCGAACACGCATGCGAACGGCGTGAGCGCCCACGCGAGCGCGCCGCGGCGCTGCCATTCGCGTGTCAGGCGCGCTTCGAGCCGGGCAAGCGGGCCGTCGGGCGCGCTCATCGGGCCGGGCGCGGCACGTCGTGCGCCGCGGCGTGGGACGGATTCGTCAAGGCGGATTCTCCGTTGGGCGGCGCGAGCCGCGGGGTCTGCGGAAGGCGGCACTCTAGCGCGCCGCGGGCGGGCGCGGCAAGCTCGACCGGCCGGCGCAGTCCGCGGGGACGGATCGCGACGGCTTGTGGATAACTCTGTGAAGAACTCCGCTCTCGATGGCGTCAAACGCCCGCCGGGTGGGCCTCGAATCGGATGAGAATCATTCCGAAAGCTTTAAAAATATATAAAAATCAATGTGTTACTGCGAATTGTCTGGGGTTTTTCACGGTTTTCACGCGTTTTAGACCGACGATTGCCAAAGTGTGGACACCTTCCACGCGTCGCGGTGCATGCGCCCGGCGCTGGACGTCGCGCGCGTGTCGGACTATCGTGTCGCCGCCAGCATTCATCCGACCGTCCATGCCTTCCGACTCCCCATTTGCCGCACCGGGCGCGACCCGCGGCGGCGACGAAGTGATACCCGTTTCGGCGCTCAATCGCGCGATATCGACGATGCTCGAGCGCTCGTTTCCGCTGCTGTGGATTTCGGGCGAAGTGTCGAATTTCACGCGCGCCGCGAGCGGCCACTGGTATTTCTCGATCAAGGACCAGCAGGCGCAGATGCGCTGCGTGATGTTCCGCGGCCGTGCGCAATACGCGGAATTCACGCCGCGCGAAGGCGACCGCATCGAGGTGCGCGCGGTTGTCACGATGTACGAGCCGCGCGGCGAAGTGCAGCTCAACGTCGAAGCCGTGCGGCGCACCGGGCAGGGGCGCCTGTACGAGGCATTCCTGCGGCTGAAGGCGCAGCTCGAGAGCGAGGGGCTCTTCGCGCCCGAGCGCAAGCGGCCGCTGCCGGCCCACCCGCGCGCGATCGGCATCGTCACGTCGCTGCAGGCAGCCGCGCTGCGCGACGTGCTGACCACGCTTGCCCGCCGCGCGCCGCACATCCCGGTGATCGTCTATCCGGCGCCGGTGCAGGGCGCCGGTTCCGCGGAAAAGCTCGTCACGGCCGTCGAGACCGCGAATGCACGCCGCGAGGTGGACGTGCTGCTGGTCTGTCGCGGCGGCGGCTCGATCGAGGATCTGTGGTCGTTCAATGACGAGGCGCTGGCGCGCGCGATCGCGGCGAGCGAATTGCCGGTCGTCAGCGGCGTCGGGCACGAAACCGATTTCACGATCGCGGACTTCGCGGCCGACGTGCGTGCGCCGACGCCGACCGGCGCGGCCGAGCTCGCGAGCCCGCAGCGTGCGCTGCTGCTGCGCGAGGTCGGCGAGCGCCAGCGTGCGCTCGCGCGCGGCATGGAACGCCGGCTCGAACAGCGCGCGCAGCAGCTCGACTGGCTCGCCCGCCGGCTGGTGAGCCCGGCCGAGCGGCTGCAGCGGCAGCGCACGCACGTCGAGCAGCTCGCGGTGCGGCTTGCGTCGGCGGCGTCGCGGCCGGTGCGCGACGCGCGCGCGCGTTTCGCGCTCGCGCAACTGCGCTGGCAGCGCGCGCGGCCCGATCCGTCGCAGGCGCGCCAGGCGCTCGCGGGGCTGTCGCAGCGTCTTGCGCTGGCCTTGCAGCGCCGTCACGAACGCGACACGGCTCGCGTGTCAGCCTGTGCGGCAAGGCTCGAGGTGTTGAGCCCGCAGCGCACGCTCGAGCGCGGCTATGCGGCGCTGATCGATACACAGACGGGCCGCGCGGTGCGCACGCCGAACGCGCTGAAGCCGCAGCGCCGCCTGACCGTGCATCTTGCGGAAGGCTCGGCCGACGTGTCGCTCGCCGACGTGCAGCCGCGGCTGACCGATACGATCTGATGTAAGCGGCGCGAGCGGCACGCCGGCCGCCGCAACGGACGCATCGTGTACGGGAACGGATGCTGCGCCTCGCTGGCTCGTCCTGCCGGATGATGCGCCAACATCGCTTTTCCGCATACCGCGGATAAATGGCCCGTGAGTTTGCGGGGTTATTCGTCCTCGCCTACAATCGGACGCTCGGCAGCATCCAACACAGCCTCCCTACATACTCAACGAAGGAATCGCCATGGCTCATACGCTCCCGCCGCTCCCGTACGCTGAAGACGCACTCGCGCCGACCATCTCGCTCGAGACGATCCAGTACCACTACGGCAAGCATCATCAGGCTTATGTGACGAACCTGAACAATCTGATCCCGGGCACGGAATTCGAAAACCTGTCGCTGGAAGAGATCGTGAAGAAGTCGTCGGGCGGCATCTTCAACAACGCCGCGCAAATCTGGAACCACACGTTCTTCTGGAACAGCCTGTCGCCGAACGGCGGCGGCGCACCGACGGGCGCGCTGGGCGACGCGATCAACGCAAAGTGGGGTTCGTACGACGCATTCAAGGAAGCGTTCACGAAGGCTGCAGTCGGCACGTTCGGTTCGGGCTGGGCATGGCTCGTGAAGAAGGCTGACGGTTCGCTCGACATCGTGTCGACGAGCAACGCAGCAACGCCGCTGACGACCGCAGACAAGGCACTGCTGACGATCGACGTGTGGGAACACGCGTACTACATCGACTACCGCAACGCACGCCCGAAGTTCGTCGAAGCGTTCTGGAACATCGTGAACTGGGACTTCGCAGCGAAGAACTTCGCGTAAGGTCCGGCGCCTGCGCGCCGCTACGGCGCGCGGCAACCAGCAAAAAAGCCCTCGAAACGAGGGCTTTTTTGTTTTTGGCTCACTGGAACAGGCTGCGCGTGCGCGGTCAGGCCAGCATGCCGAGCCCCCAGCCGAGCGCCGCGCTCGCGATCACGACGGCCCACGGCGGCAGGCGCCAGAACACCAGCGCGACGAATGCGACGAGCGCGGCGGCCAGATCGCGCGGCGCCACGATCGTGTCGGTCCAGACCGGGTGATAGAGCGCGGCGAGCAGCAGTCCGACGACAGCGGCGTTCACGCCCGCGAGCGCGGCCTGCATCCGCGTGCTGCGGCGCAGGCGCTCCCAGAACGGCGCGGTGCCGGCCACCAGCAGGAACGACGGCGCGAAGATCGACACGAGCGCGATCGTGCCGCCGAGCCAGCCGTTCGGCGCGTTGCGCAGCGACGCGCCGAGGAATGCCGAGAACGTGAACAGCGGCCCCGGTACGGCCTGCGCGACGCCATACCCGGCCAGGAACGCCGCATCGCCGACCCAGCCGGGCGCGACCACGGCCGCCTGCAGCAGCGGCAGCACCACGTGCCCGCCGCCGAATACGAGCGCGCCCGTGCGGAAGAACGCATCGACGACGGCGAGCGTGTCGGAGCGCAGCGCGCGGGCCGCAAACGGCAGTACGACGAGGAGCGCGGCGAACACCGCGAGCCACAGCACGCCCGCGCGAGGCGACACGTGCAGCGGCAACGGATCGTGGGCGTCGCGCGCCGGCTGCGGCAGCAGCACGAGGCCGACCAGTCCGGCCCCGACGATCACGGCAACCTGCGCCCACGCGGCCGGCGCGAGCAGCGCGACGCAGGCGGCCGCGGCCATCAGCGTGACGCGGCGCGCATCCGGGCACAGCGTACGTGCCATGCCCCACACCGCTTGCGCGATCACGGCGACCGACACGATGCGCAGCCCGTGCAATGCACCGGCTTCGATCGGCGCCCCTGTCGCGTGCACACCGAGTGCGAACAACATCATCAGCAGCGCCGACGGCAGCGTGAAGCCGAGCCACGCGGCGAACATGCCCGCGTAGCCGGCGCGCGCGAGGCCGATCGCCATCCCGACCTGGCTGCTCGCAGGCCCCGGCAGGAACTGGCACAGCCCGACGAGATCCGCGTACGTGCGCTCGGTGAGCCAGCGGCGCCGCGTGACGAATTCGGTGCGGAAGTAGCCGAGATGCGCGACCGGGCCGCCGAACGAGGTGAGGCCGAGCCGCAGGAACGCGACGAACACTGGCCAAGGGTGGCGGGAGGAAGGGGAGGCGGTCGATGTGCTCAAGGCGGTGAGGGCAGGTGGACGGACGAGCCGCCACGATAGCGCAACGCGGTGACGGCGGGGAGGCTGCGCGATGGTCGCGCCGGGGCTCAGCGCGCGCCGTCGGGCAACCCGCTCGCATGCCGCAGCGCGTCGATGTCGACGAGCTCGATCTCGCCGACGTGCAGCCGTACGACGCCGTCGGCCTGCAGCGCCTTCAGCAACTGGTTGGTGGTCTGCCGCGTGAGCGACAGCATGGCCGCGAGCTTTTCCTGCGACAGCCGGATGCGGGTGCGGCCGGCGCTGATCCCGCCGTAGCCGTCGGCGATCATCAGCAGGCGGGCAGCGAGCCGCTGCGCGGCCGGCATCACGCTCATCGATTCGACGGTCAGGAAGCTCAGGCGCAGCTTCTGCGCCATCAGCAGCGCGAATTGCCGCCAGTATTGCGGCGTCGCGTCGAGGATCACGAGCAGCGCGGCCTGCGGGATGTGCAGCAGCAGCGCGTCGTCGAGTGCGATCGCATCGTGTGTGCGCGGCTGGCCGTCGAATAGCGCGATTTCACCGAACCAGGTGACAGGCTCGGCCACCGTCAGCAGCGCTTCCTTGCCCTGCGCGTCGACCGCACCTATCGTGAGTGAACCGGTCAGTACCGCGTACAGCCCGCACGGCGGGTCGCCGCGCCGGAACAGCGCATGGCCGGCCGGCAGCCGGCGCAGCGCCGCGTGGGCGAGCAGGTCCGCGCGCAACGCGGGCGGCAGTGCGGCGAACCACGGGTTCGCTTCGATCTGCGGCAGGTACGGGGCGAGCGAGGAGGGCATGGGCACGCGATGTCGGGTAGTTGACAGAGGTTCTCGGGCGTGACGCGCATCATAGCGCTCAACCACCGACCAGGAGACGCGATGAAGACGCTCGAAGACCATCTTTCCCAGTATGCGGCCTACCACCGCGACGCGCGCAACATCGCGACGCATCTGGTCGGGATCCCGATGATCGTATTCGCGGTCGAGGTGCTGCTGTCGCGGCCGGCGCTCGGGATGCTGGCCGGCATTGCGCTGTCGCCGGCGCTGCTGCTGGCCGTCGCGTTCGCGCTGTTCTACCTGCGGCTCGACCTGCGGTTCGGGATCGTGATGACCGCGCTGCTCGCACTGGGCCTGTGGGCCGCGCAAGCGCTGGCGTTGCTGCCGACCGCGCAATGGCTCGCGATCGGCATCGGCGCATTCGTCGTCGGCTGGATCGTCCAGTTCGTCGGGCACTGGTTCGAAGGGCGCAAGCCCGCATTCGTCGACGATCTGGTCGGGTTGATGATCGGGCCGCTGTTTGTCGTCGCCGAGGTCGCGTTCTTCGCGGGGCTGCGCGGCGACGTGCGCCGCGAAGTCGAGCGGCGGGCCGGTCCCGTGCACGGTGGCGCGCATTCGCATGTCTGAAGCACCGGTCTGCGTGTTCGGCGCGGGCACAGTCGGCTGCTATCTCGGCGGACGGCTCGTGGCGGCCGGCGCGAATGTGACGCTCGTCGGCCGCGCACGGATCGGCGACGCAATTCATCGGTACGGGCTGACGCTGACCGACCAGAGCGGCTATCGCGCGACGCTCGCCCCGGCCGATGTCGTATTCACGATCGATCCGGCGGCTGCGGCGGCCGCGCGGCTCGTGCTCGTGGCGGTGAAATCGGTCGCGACGCATGACGCCGCGGCGCAGCTCGCCGGCGTGCTGCGGCCCGGTACGGTCGTGATCAGCTTCCAGAACGGCCTGCACAACGCCGACGTGTTGCGCGAGGCGCTGCCGCAGGCGACCGTGCTGGCCGGCATGGTGCCGTTCAACGTGATCGAGCGCGGGCCCGGTGCGTTTCACCAGGGCTCGGCCGGCGCGCTGGCGGCCGACGCGTCCCCCGCGCTGCAGCCGTTCGCCGGCGCATTCGCGCGCGCCGGGCTGCCGCTCGCGCTGCATCGCGACATGCGGGCCGTGCAATGGGCGAAGCTGCTGCTCAACCTGAACAACGCGGTCAACGCGCTCGCGAACCTGGCGCTGCGCGACGAACTCGCGCAACGTGCGTACCGGCGCTGCGTCGCGCTTGCGCAGCGCGAAGCGCTGCACTGGCTGGCGCTGGCCGCGATCCGGCCCGCGCGGTTGACGCCGTTGCCGGCCGCGTGGATCCCGGCCGTACTCGACTTGCCCGATGCCGCGTTCCGCGTGCTCGGCGGCCGGATGCTCGCGATCGACCCGCTCGCGCGTTCGTCGATGTCCGACGATCTCGCGGCGCAGCGTGCGACGGAAGTCGAGTGGATCAACGGCGAGGTCGTGCGGCTGGCCGCGCACTTCGGCGCGCAGGCGCCCGTCAATGCGCGACTGTGCGCGCTCGTGCACGACGCGGAACGCGCGGCGGCGCGCCCGGCGTGGCGCGGCGATGCGCTGTGGGCCGAGCTGAGCGCGCAGTTGTCGCGCGCGGGCGACGTGCGGGCCGCATAGGGGGGGGCGCAACCCGTCGCACAGAGTGAGCGTCCGTGATGCCGCACGGGGTGTGCAAGGGCTAAGATGCGGGGTGCGTCATACGACGCCTCTGCGGAGCTGTCACCATGGTGGATCGCCCGACTCTCGACGCCTACGACGCCCATGCCGCGCAATTCGCGCAGGACTGGCTCGACCAGGCTGCGCACGACGACATGTACGCGCTGCTGGAGCAGCATTTCTCGCCGGGGCCGACCGCGGACGTCGGCTGCGGAGCCGGGCGCGATACGGCGTGGCTCGCGTCGCGCGGCTTCGACGTGCGCGGCTACGACGCGAGCGCCGCGCTGCTCGACGAGGCGCGGCGCCGCCATCCGGACCTGACCTTCGAACTGGCCGCGCTGCCGATGTTGGCCGGCGTGCCGGCCGGCGCGTTTCGCAACGTGCTGTGCGAAACGGTCGTCATGCATCTCGAACAGGCGGACGCGGCGGCCGCCGCCACGCGGCTGGCCGAGCTCCTGATGCCGGGCGGCACGTTGTACCTGAGCTGGCGGGTGGCCGGAAACGGCGCGTTGCGCGACGAGCGCGGCCGCCTCTACACGCCGCTCGATTCGGCGCGGATGCGGGCGGCGCTCGGCGCGGGCACGCAGGTGATCGACGAGCACGAGGTCGTCAGCGCGTCGTCCGGCAAGCGCGTGCACCGGCTGATCGTGCGCAAGGCCGCCGCCGCGTGAGCGCGGCGCCACGGCGCGCTCATTCGCGGTTGAGTGCCGCTTCCCAGTTGATGTCGACGCAGAGCACCTGCATGCCGGTCGCGACCGGCGCGGCGATCGACGCGGTCACGCACAGGTGCGCCTCGTTGATCGACAGGTAGGGCGGTGTCAGGTGCACGCGGCCCGGTGCGCGCATCGCGTCGATGAAGTATGGGCGCCGTTCCCAGCTCGCGCCTTCGGAGTGCAGCAGCGGCCGGAAGCGCTTGGCGCGCTGCGATACGCTGCCGCGTGCGAGCACGTTGTCGCCGATCTGGCGACCCGACGCGTCGAGCAGGAAGCAGCGCGCTGTCTCGGGCAGCCCGAGCACGACGGCTGCCGCGTCGGTGAGCGGCGCGCCCGCACCGAGCTTGCGGCTCGCTTCCTCGAGCGCCGCGACGTACGGTGCAAGCCGTTCCGCCTGCGTGCGCTCGCGTTCCGCGACGCGCAGCCGCAACGCGGCCGACAGCGTATCCATGCAGCCTGCAGCGGCCTGCGGCTGCACCGGTTCGACGCTCGGCCCCGCGAAGTACTGGCCCTGCACGAAATCGACGTCGCACTCCAGTGCGATCAGCGCGTCGCGCTCGGTCGCGAGCCCGCCCATCAGCACGAGCTGGCCGGATTCGTGCAGCAGCGACACGAGCCCCGGCAGCACGCGTTCGAGATGCGAGTGCTCGCTCGCCTGCGCGAGGATGCCGCGGTCGAGCGTGACGATGTCGGGATGCAGGTGCCACACGCGGTCGATGTTCGAATGCTTCGCACCGAACCCGACGAGCGCGATCAGGAAGCCGGCCTTGCGCAGCCCGTCGACGATCGCCGCGTAGCGCGGCGTCTCGCCGCCCGCCTGCTCGGGCACCTCGAGCACCACGCGATGCGGCGGCAGCCCGAGCGCCTTCAGGTTCGCGAGCATGGCGTCGCTGTAGACGGTGTCCATCAGCGCGGCCGGATGCAGGCTCAGGAAGAGCCATTCGTCATGGCTGTCGAACGCGTGGAAGTTGCCGAGATGCAGCGATTCGGCGAGCCGGCCGAGCTCGAGCAGGTCGCCGCGCCGTGCCGCCTGCGTGAACACTTCGTGCGACGCCACCTGGCGGCTTTCCTCGTCGTGCGCACGCAGCGACGCGTGATAGCCGATCGCGCGGCGGTGCGACACCGAGAAAACGGGCTGGAACACGCTGAATACGGTGTAGCCGCCGTACAGCACGGTGCGCCGGTTCCCGTCGTCGCCGGCGACGGGGCGGGGCGGCTGAAAGCCGGGGGGATCGATTTCGATCATGCTCATGATGTCGGCCGAAGGAAGACTGCCAGTTTACCTAGAGAATAGGCGAGCAAGAAGCGTGCACGGCATCGTACCCCGTGCGGCGGCGCGTCGCGGTCGAGCCGCCGGGCATCGCAGCCGCATCGCAGGGCCGCGCTGCACCGCAATGGTGCGCACCGACCCGGTTCGGCGCGCGCCGCGCGTCACGCGCGCTCGGACGGGTCGGTCTTGCGCGCGGTGCTGCGGATCTCGGGCGCGAGCTGCGCGAAGATCCACGCGGATGCGGCCGTGATGATTCCGACGCAGATGAATGTTGCATGGAACGCCGGCAGCGTGTTGCTCGGCGTCACGGTGCGCAGCATGCCCGTAAACGTCGCGAGCAGCGCGCCCGCGACCGTGACGCCGAGGCTCATCGACAGCATCTGCACGAGCGAGAACAGGCTGTTGCCGCTGCTCGCGCCGCCCGTGCCGAGATCCTTCAGCGTCAGCGTGTTCATCGCGGTGAACTGCATCGAGTTGAAGCCGCCGAACAGCGCGAGATGCACGACCTTCACCCAGACGGGCACCGTGTCGCGCATCAGTGCGAAGCTCGCCATCATCACGCCGACCATGATGGTGTTCGCGAGCAGCACCTTGCGATAGCCGTGCCGCGTGATCAGGCGCGTGATGATCCGCTTCGAGAACATCCCGGCCGCCGCCACCGGCAGCATCATCAGCCCGGCCTCGAATGCCGAGTAGCCGAGGCTCACCTGCAGCAGCAGCGGGATCAGGTACGGCATCGCGCCGCTGCCGATCCGCGCGAACAGGTTGCCGAGCAGCCCGACGCTGAACGTATGGATCCGGAACAGCTCCAGCGAGAAGATCGGTTGCGGCGCGCGCACCGCATACAGCCCGTACGCGACGAAGCACGCGAGGCTCAGGATCAGCAGCACGAGCACGGCCGCGTGCTGCATCCCGAGATCGGCGAGCCCGTCGAGCGACAGCGAGATCGCGACCATGCCGATCGTCAGCAGCAGATAGCCCTTCAGGTCGAAGCGGCCGACCGCCGGGTTGCGCGAATCGGGCATCGAATAGAAGGTCGCGACGCAGCCTGCGACGCCGACCGGCACGTTGATCAGGAAGATCCAGTGCCACGACGCGATCTTCACGAGCCAGCCGCCGAGCGTGGGCCCGATCAGCGGGCCGATCAGGCCGGGAATCGCGACGAACGACAGCGCGGGCAGGTAGCGTTCGGCCGGGAACGTGCGCAGTACCGCGAGTCGCCCGACCGGCAGCAGCATCGCGCCCCCGACCCCCTGCACGACGCGGAACGCGACGAGCTGCGTCAGCGTATGCGCGTTCGCGCACAGCAGCGAGCCGAGCGAGAACACCAGGATCGCGCTGAAGAACACGCGCCGCGTGCCGAACGTATCGGCGAGCCAGCCCGACACGGGGATCATCACCGCCATCGTCAGCGAGTACGCGATCACGACCGACTGCATGCGCAGCGGCGACTCGCCGAGGCTCGCAGCCATCGACGGCAGCGCCGTGTTCACGATCGTCGAATCGAGGGTCTGCATGAAGAAGCCCGTCGCAACGAGCCAGAGCATCACGGTGAGGTTCTTTTCGCCGGGAGCGGCGGCAGGCGGGCGCTGGAACATGAGGGCAGGGTGGTGGCGCGGGACAGCCGACATTGTAGGGAAAGCCATCGCTTCGTGCCGGTTCGGCGCAAGGACGGCGCAAAGTCCGGCCGGCGGATGCCCGTCCTCGTCGAGTGACCAGTACAGTTCAGTCGAAAGTGTCTGCAGCCGTATCTGTCCGTGTGCTGTCACTGTCCGGAATACTGGTGCCATCGGACCCGTGCGACCAGGAGGCTGCCATGCGCGAACTGCGACTTTACGTGATCGATGGCGACGAGCCCGCCGGACGGTGGCGGATCGTCGATCGCACCGCGCTGGAGGTGGCCGACGGCGAGGTCTGGGTGACGATCGAGGGCCGGCCCGACGATCACTGGCTCGGCGCCGGCGATTCGCTGATGCTCATGCCCGGCATGCGCGTGTGGGTCAGTGCGGGGCCGCACGGCGCGGCGTTCGCGTTCGGTCCGCTCGAGGT
The DNA here is from genome assembly GCF_002099195.1 of Burkholderia puraquae. GTDB lineage: Bacteria > Pseudomonadota > Gammaproteobacteria > Burkholderiales > Burkholderiaceae > Burkholderia > Burkholderia puraquae. The sequence continues at coordinate 78,681 of NZ_NBYX01000012.1, forward strand.
GCCGGTCATGCGCGCCGCGCAGGCGTGGTGGCAGCCGCTCGTCGCCTGGCGCGAAGGCCGGCGTCACGCGCCCGCATCGCTGCCGACGTAGCACGCCCGGGCTGGATCGGCTTTCTGTCCGCAGATTGTTCGAGCGCGTGCGCGATCCGGCCTGCCGGGCGGCCTGCGGCAATCTGCGTGATCGGCGAGCCAGACTTCGGCACGCCCTGGCCGAGCGAACGTTCGGCGCCGCCGCGCGAGCGTTCGTGTCGGCACGGCGGCGCGCGAGCAGCCGCACTGCGTCCGCGTGGTTGAGCGGTGCCTGGTATCGTCTTCCGGCAACGAGCGCAGCAGGCCGCGGTTCGCGCGTGCATGGAACGGGCTCACGCCAGCACCGGGGATGCCGGTGGCTTCCTGCGCGCCGGGACATGTCATCCGGGCCGCTGCTGCCGGGGGCGTAGGAAACATGTTCGCGCTGCGACCATGCGTGTTGTGCTGATTCGCGCAATCAGGATTGCTTGCGGCTGTCGCGAATTCTAGACTCGATCTTGTCTCCCCCGCCGTCCATCCCGCCATGACACCCGAACTCGCGTTGACGCATCTGTGGCGGCTCGCACACGGCGCCCCCGACGCGCTGGCCCGCACGACCGTGACGGGGCAGGACCCGACGCTGCCGTCGACCTTCCGGGTCGGCACGCTGGCTGCGGCGACGATCGCGGCAGCCGGGCTCGCGGCGGCCGAATGCCACCGGCTTCGTACCGGCGTCGCGCAATTGGTCGAGGTATCGGTGCGCGACGCGCTCGTCGCGTTCCGCAGCGAACGCTACCTGCGCGTGGACGACGGCCCGCCGCCGGAGTTGCGCCATCCGGTGACGGGCTTCTTCGAGACGGGCGACGGGCGCTGGATCCAGTTGCACGCGAACTTCCCGCATCACCTGCACGGGATTCTCGACGTGCTCGGCTGCGGCGCGCAGCGGGACGATGTCGCCGCGGCGATCCGCACGCGGGAGGGCACGGCACTCGATACCGCGCTGGCCGAGGCCGGCCTGTGCGCTGCATTGATCAGAACACCTGACGAGTGGGCGTCACACGAGCAGGCGTGCGCGATCGCGTCGCTGCCGCTGTTCGAGATCGAGCGGATCGGCGACGCGCCGGTGGAGCCGATCGGCCGCGGCGAAGCCGGCCAGCCGCTCGCAGGGGTGCGCGTGCTCGATATCACGCGCATCATCGCGGGGCCGGTCGCGGGCCGCACGCTGGCGTCGCACGGCGCGCAGACGCTGCTCGTCAACGGCCCGCATCTGCCGAACATTGCGCCGCTCGTGATCGACAACGGGCGTGGCAAGCGTTCGACGTGGATCGACCTGCGCGACGCGGCCGGCGTCGATACGCTGTACGCGCTCGCACGCGACGCGGATGTGTTCCTGCAGTCGTACCGGCCCGGCGCGCTTGCCGCGCGCGGCTTCGGGCCGCAGGCGCTGGCGGCGCGCCGGCCCGGCATCGTGTACGTGTCGATATCCGCGTACGGGCACGCGGGGCCGTGGGCGCAGCGGCGCGGCTTCGACAGCCTCGTGCAATCGGCGAGCGGGATCGCGTGGCAGGAGCAGCGGGCCGCGCACGCGGACGGGCCACGCCACCTGCCGTGCCAGGCGCTCGATCATGCAACGGGTTATCTCGCGGCGTTCGGCGCGATGATCGCGCTGGCACGCCGGACCCGCGAAGGGGGAAGCTGGCACGTGCGGTTGTCGCTCGCGCAGACGGGGCGCTGGCTGCAGTCGTTCGGCATCGTGCCGGACGGCTTGCTGGCGCCCGATTTCGCGCGCACCGACGTAAGCGACCGGATCGAGCGCATCGTGTCGCCGTTCGGCATGCTCGACGTGGTGCGGCCGGCCGAGCGGCTGTCGGCCACACCGCCGTCGCTTGCGCGCCCGCCCGTGCCGCTCGGCACCGACGACGCGCGCTGGCTGTGAACGCCGGCGGCGCGGCTGGCGGCTGGCGTTACTTGCGCAGTTCGACGACGAAGTCGTAGTAGTCGTTGCGGCAGTAGGTATCGGTCAGTTCGATCGCGCGCTGGTCCGACGTATAGCCGATTCGCGTGATCAGCAGCAGCGCGTCGTGCGGTGCGATGCCCATCTGCTCGGCGATCTCGTCGGTCGCGTTGACCGCGCGGAAATGCTGCAGCGCGCGCACGATCGGCGTGCCGCGTGCTTCGAGATAGCTGTACAGCGAACCACCGATCGCCTGCGGATCGGGGATCAGCGTTGCGGGGAACGTCGAATTCTCGACGGCCATCACGATGCCGTCGGCGAGGCGCAGGCGCTTCAGGCGCGTGACCGATGCGGCCGGCGACAGCCCGAGCTGGATCACCTCGTCGCGGTTTGCCGGCTGGATCTCGCGTGCGAGCCATTGCGAGCTCGGCTTGAAGCCGCGTCGTTCGAGCATTTCGCTGAAGCTCGACAGCCGCGACAGCGGATCCTCGTAGCGCGGCTGGATGAAGTTGCCGGCGCCCTGCGTGCGGCGAATCAGGCCCTGCTCGACAAGCAGCGCGATCGCCTTGCGCGCGGTGATGCGCGATACGCCGAGCGCATCGGACAGCACGCGCTCGGAGGGCAATGCCTCACCGGCCGTCCAGCGGTTGTCGTGGATCGCGTCGCCGAGCTTGCGGGCGAGCTGCAGGTAAAGCGGCGTGTCGTTGTCGGGGTCGGGGCGCAGGTCTTGCCAGCGGTCGTCCGTGGATGCCTTCATGGAGTGCGTATCGATCAGGTTGCGGCCATTCTAAGTCATCACGTGGCGCCGTTATAGCCGGTTTTTGCCGTGCAATAGGTGAATTGCGCGCCGATTGACTACACTGATGCGTCGTATTCCATGCCTGGGCCGCGGCACGCGGCCACGAATCCGCAACGAGGAACGCATGACAGACACGATTGCCACGGTCGTCCTGCCGGACGGCGAGACGATTCCGAAGCTTGGCCTGGGCACGTGGGAAATGGGCGAGCGGCCGGCCCGGCGCGCGGACGAGATTGCCGCGCTGCGCGAAGGCATCGCGCTTGGGATGACGCTGGTCGATACGGCCGAGATGTACGGCGACGGTGCGACCGAGGAACTGGTTGGCGAGGCGCTCTCAGGCCTGCGCGACGACGTGTTCCTCGTCAGCAAGGTGTATCCGCACCACGCGAGCCGGCGTGGCGTCGTCGCCGCGTGCGATGCGAGCCTCAAGCGCCTGCGTACCGATCGCCTCGACCTGTATCTGCTGCACTGGCGCGGCTCGGTGCCGCTCGAGGAGACGGTCGAAGGCTTTGAAGCGCTGCAGCGCGCGGGCAAGATCCGTCACTGGGGTGTCAGCAACTTCGATACGGCCGACATGGCCGAACTCGTCGATGACGCGGGCGGTGGCGCATGCGCGACCAACCAGATCCTCTACAACATCGCGCGGCGCGGCCCGGAGTTCGACCTGCTGCCGTGGCTTGCCGGGCACCGGATGCCGGCGATGGCGTACAGCCCGGTCGATCACGGGCGATTGCCGAAGCGCTCGCCGCTCGACGAGATCGCGCGGCGGCACGGCGTGTCGGTGATGCGCGTCGCGCTCGCGTGGGTGCTCGCGCAGCCGGGGGTGTTCGCGATCCCGAAGGCGTCGCGGGTCGAACACGTGCGCGACAACCGGGCTGCGCTCGATTTCAGGTTCAGCGATGGCGAGCGCGCGCAGCTTGACGCGTACTTCCGTCCGCCACGCAGCAAGCGCGCGCTCGAGATGCTCTGACGACACCCGGCCGGGCAACGCGGCCGGTCAGTGGTTGCCTCCGGACGATCCGCTGTTGCCGTGACCGCCGCCAGTGCCGTTCCCGGTGCCATGGCCATTGCCGACGCCGTTGGCTCCGCCATTGCCGGCGCCGGCATTCCCGTGTCCATTGCCGTTGCCGCCGCCATTGCCGTGGCCGCCGTTGCCACCAGTACCGCCGCCGTTACCCGAACCGCCGTTGCCGCCACTACCGCCTTGGCCACCGTTGCCGCCAGCGCCACCGCCATTGCCGGCGCCGGCGTTCCCGTTTCCATTGCCGTGACCGCCGCCATTACCGTGACCGCCGCCGTTGCCATGACCGCCGCCATCACCGTTGCCGTGGCCACCACCGTTGCCGTGACCGCCGCCGTCACCGTTGCCGTGGCCACCACCGTTGCCGTGACCGCCGCCATCACCGTCGCCATGGCCGCCACCGTTGCCGTGACCGCCGCCATCGCCGTCGCCATGGCCGCCACCATTGCCGTGACTGCCGCCATCACCGTTGCCGTGGCCACCGCCGTTGCCATGACCGCCGCCATCACCGTCGCCATGGCCGCCACCATTGCCGTGACCGCCGCCATCACCGTCGCCATGGCCGCCACCGTTGCCGTGGCCACCGCCGTCACCGTCGCCACCGCCACCGCCACCGCCGTGGCCACCATGTCCGCCGTGACCGCCACCGCCCGAAGTACCGCCCCCAGAAGTGCCACCACCGGAAGTACCGCCCCCAGAAGTGCCACCACCGGAAGTACCGCCCCCGGAAGTGCCACCACCGGAAGTGCCACCACCGGAAGTGCCACCACCGGAAGTGCCGCCCCCGGAAGTGCCGCCCCCGGAAGTGCCGCCCCCAGAAGTGCCACCACCGGAAGTACCGCCCCCGGAGGTGCCGCTCCCGGAAGAACCTCCACCCGTACCACCGTTGCCAGACGCGTTGCCTCCGCGACCCGAGCCGCTCGTGCCACCGGAAGTCCCGCTTGTCGATCCGCCGACGCCAGCAGGTCCGACGGCACCGTTCCCGTTGTTGCCGCTGCCGCCGCCATTGCCATTTCCGCTACCCGGGCTGCCGCCGCCATTGCCGTTCGAGCCCGCGCCGCTACTGCCGACATGCCCGCCGGCGAAGACGTGCACCGCGCACGCAGCCGGATTGGCTGCGCACGGCGAAGCGTCGTCGACCAGCATCATGATGGCGTCCGCGCTGGCAACTGCATCGGGCGTGGAGTCAGGTGTCGCGTCTTGTGCGACGGCATACGAGCAGCAGCACGCGAATGCGGCCGCGGCGAGCAAGGTTGCGCGATAGCGCCGTCCCGGCGTACGGAACGGTTGTTTCGTCTTGAGCATCATGGCCTCCCCATGCGCGCGATGCCTCGTCGCCGCGCGGCTATCTACGTGTGGTGCAGGGGGGCGGTAAAGGTTCGTAGTCCTGTCTGAAGCCGATTGCCATCGGGCCGGCGCTGGACGCCGGCCGCGATTGCAGAACGGCCTGCGGGCCCGCCTTGCGAATCCCTATCTGCGAGATCCGTGCCACCGGCAGCTTGAGCCCGTAGCGCAAGGCGCGCGCAGGCGCGCGACGGTGCATGCGACGTCTTTGGGGGAGTTTTGTTTCCGGAATGAAACGTCTGAGCTAAGTTCAGCGCGCAGGCGCATCGGCCGCACGCTGCCAGCGGTGGAACAGGATCGACGCGATCCAGCAGACGAGGAACAGTGCGACGATGCCGTAGCCGATCGAGCCGAAGCGTTCGCCGAGCGCATCGAGCGCGTCGCGCACGGGGCCCGTCAGCGACAACTTGTCGGCCAGCAGGCCGGCCGCCTCGATCCCGCCGATCGCCAGTGCGACGGCCGCCGACACGAACGTGATGCTCGCGTTGTAGAGCAGCTTGCGCTGCGGATCGTCCATCGCCCAGCCGTACGCGTGAATCATCAGCACGTTGTCGGTCGAGTCGATGAGCGTCATGCCGGCGGTGAAAAGCGCGGGAAACAGCATGACCGTATAGACCGGCAGCCCCTGGCTCGCCTGTGCGGCGGCGATCGCGAGCAGGCCGATTTCGGTTGCAGTATCGAAACCTAGCCCGAACAGCAGGCCGACCGGATACATGTGCCAGCTCTTCGACACGAACCGGAACAGCGGACGCAGCAGCCGGGACACGAGCCCGGCAGGACGATGCACATGCGCGGCATCGTGCGCGTGCCCGTGCGTGCCGCGATAGCGCCGCCACACGTCGCGCAGGATCACCAGGTTCACGCATGCGAGCACGAGCAGGAAGCTGGCCGATACCGCCGTGCCGATCGTGCCGCCGATCTCGCGGAATGCATCGAACCGGTCGCGCAACGCGAACGCGGTCAACGCGATGCCGAGCGTTGCTGCGATCACGATCGTCGAATGACCGAGCGAGAAGAACAGACCGACGCTCACCGGACGCTGGCCTTCCTGCATCAGCTTGCGCGTCGCGACGTCGATCGCGGCGATGTGGTCGGCGTCGACTGCATGACGCAGCCCGAGCCCATAAGCGATCGCCGCGGTGCCGAGCAGCAGCGGATGATCGCGCAGTACCGCGAGCGCCCACAGCCAGACGGCGGCGTTCGCGGCGATCAGGCCGGCGTAGAGCATCAGCAGTCGGCGCAGGGCAGGGGTGGGCGGCATCGGGCGGGTTCCATCTGACGAATCGCGATGCATTGTGGCACGCGAAAAAAATGCCTGGCGTGTCGAACAAAAAGCCGCGAGCGCTGCGCGCGCCGAATGAAAAAAGGCCCGTCCGGTTCCGGACAGGCCTTTGCGTGCATGCGACGGGGCGAGAGATCGCCCCGCGCTCACTTCACTTTTGCGCTGATCACGCCTTCCGATACGTTGGCCGGTGTTTCCGCGTAGTGCTTGAACTCCATCGTGTAGGTCGCGCGGCCCTGCGTGGCCGAACGCAGCGACGTCGAATAGCCGAACATTTCCGCGAGCGGCACTTCGGCGCGCACGAGCTTGCCGCCCCCGCCCGCGATGTCCTCCATCCCCTGCACGATGCCGCGTCGGCTCGACAGGTCGCCCATCACGTTGCCCATGAATTCCTCGGGCGTCTCGACCTCGACGGCCATCATCGGCTCGAGCAGCACGGGCTTCGCCTTGCGCATCGCTTCCTTGAACGCCATCGAGCCGGCCATCCGGAACGCGTTTTCGTTCGAGTCGACGTCGTGGTACGAGCCGAACGTCAGGTGCACCTTCACGTCGACGACCGGGTAGCCTGCCAGCACGCCGCTCTTCAGCGTTTCGGTGATGCCCTTGTCGACAGCCGGGATGAATTCGCGCGGAATCACGCCGCCCTTGATCTCGTCGAGGAACTCGTAGCCCTTGCCGGGGTTCGGCTCGAGCGTGATCACCGCGTGGCCGTACTGGCCGCGACCACCCGACTGCTTGACGAACTTGCCCTCGATGTCGGACGCCGTCGTGCGCACCGTTTCGCGATACGCGACCTGCGGCTTGCCGACCGTTGCTTCGACGCCGAATTCGCGCTTCATCCGGTCGACCAGGATTTCGAGGTGAAGCTCGCCCATCCCCGAAATGATCGTCTGGCCGGACTCTTCGTCGGTCTGCACGCGGAACGACGGATCTTCCTGCGCAAGGCGGTTCAGCGCGAGGCCCATCTTTTCCTGGTCGGCCTTCGTCTTCGGCTCGACGGCCTGCGAGATCACCGGTTCCGGGAATTCCATCTTCTCGAGGATGATCGGCTTCGCGGGATCGCACAGCGTGTCGCCGGTGGTCGCTTCCTTCAGGCCGACGGCCGCCGCGATGTCGCCCGCGCGCACTTCCTTGATTTCCTTGCGCTCGTTCGCGTGCATCTGCAGGATCCGGCCGAGCCGTTCCTTCTTGTCCTTGGTCGCGTTGAGCACCGTGTCGCCGGATTCGACGACGCCCGAATACACGCGGAAGAAGATCAGCTGGCCGACGAACGGGTCGGTCATGATCTTGAACGCGAGCGCCGAGAACGGCTCGTCGTCGCTCGGATGACGTTCCGCCGGCTTTTCCGGATCGGCGAAGTCGTGGCCGAGGATCGCCGGCACGTCGACCGGCGACGGCAGGTAATCGATCACCGCGTCGAGCATCGCCTGCACGCCCTTGTTCTTGAACGCGCTGCCGCACAGCATCGGCACGATCTCGTTCGCGATCGTGCGCTTGCGCAGCGCGGCCTTGATCTCGTCTTCGGTCAGCGATTCATGGTCGTGCAGATACTTCTCGAGCAGTTCCTCGGTCGCTTCCGCCGCGGCCTCGACCATCTTTTCGCGCCATTCGTGCGCGAGCTCGACGAGGTTCGCGGGGATGTCCTCGTACGTGAACTTCACGCCCTGGCTTTCGTCGTCCCACACGATCGCCTTCATCTTCACGAGATCGACGACGCCCTGGAAATGATCTTCCGCGCCGATCGGAATCTGGATCGGCACGGCGACACCTTTCAGGCGCTCGCCGATCTGCCGCTGCACGCGGAAGAAATCGGCGCCGATGCGGTCCATCTTGTTGACGAACGCGATACGCGGCACCTTGTATTTGTTGGCCTGGCGCCAGACGGTTTCGGACTGCGGCTGCACGCCGCCGACCGAGTCGTAAACCATGCACGCGCCATCGAGCACGCGCATCGAGCGCTCGACCTCGATCGTGAAGTCGACGTGCCCGGGCGTATCGATGATGTTGATCCGGTGCTCCGGATAGTTGCCGGCCATGCCTTTCCAGAAGGCCGTGGTCGCCGCCGACGTGATCGTGATGCCGCGTTCCTGCTCCTGCTCCATCCAGTCCATCGTGGCCGCGCCGTCGTGCACTTCACCGATCTTGTGGCTCACGCCGGTGTAAAACAGGATGCGCTCGGTCGTCGTGGTCTTGCCGGCATCGATGTGAGCGCTGATCCCGATATTGCGATAGCGCTCGATGGGGGTTTTGCGGGGCACGTGAACCTCCTTAGGTTCGGATCGTAAGCGGGCCGGCGGGGCAGGCCCGGAATGGACAAGCGAGACTTAAAGGATAGCGCTTGCGCGTGGCTTTTGCAGATGCGGCCGGCACCGGCGGAATCAAGTCGGGCGCCACCACGGGCGGGCGAAAAAAAAGCCGGCGCGCAACGGGCGGCCGGCTTCGGTCGGTGCGCGGCGCGACGCCGCGCCGATGGCCGTTACTGGGCCTTCGGCAGGCCTTCGAGCTTCATGCCGGGCTTGATGCCCTTCGCCGCGAACCAGCCCTTGCTCATTTCGAGTGCATAGACGCCGTTGTTGCGCGGGCAGTGGTTGTCGGTCGTCTCGGCCTTCATCTCGTCGATGTCGGTGATCGTGCCGTCCGCGCGGATGAACGCGATCGACAGCGGGATCAGCGTGTTTTTCATCCAGAAGCAGTGCACGGCGTTCTCGTTGAACACGAACAGCATGCCTTCGTTCGGCGCGAGCTGCGAACGGTACATCAGCCCCTGTTCGCGGTCGGGGTCGTTCGCGGCGACGGCCGCGTCGATCACGTACATGCCGGCGCGCAGCTTCACGCGCGGGAATTCGCTCGGCTGCTTGGCGCCGGGCGGCACTTGCGCGCTGGCGGCCTGCATGCCGATCGCGAGGACGGCGAGCGCGGCGGGAAACACGGCGGCGCGCGCAAGGCGGCCGAGCGACGAGCGCAGGGAGAATTGCACAGCAAGGCTCCTATCTGGAAAACAAGACCCGCATGGTACGCGATGCGCGCCGGCGGGCACAAAAAAGAAAAAGGCAGATCGCCTTGCGGTGATCTGCCTTTCAACGCCGTAAGAACGGCAAGACTGCGTGTTCTTGACTGCGTTATTACAGCAAGCTTACTTAGTTCGAAGCAGCTGCCGGTGCTGCTGCGTCGCTTGCTGCAGCCTTCTTCGATGCCTTGTGGTGCTTCTTGGCAGCGTGGTGCTTCTTGGCAGCGTGCTTAGCCGGTGCCGAAGCAGCTTCAGCAGCAGCCGGAGCAGCTTCCGGAGCCGATGCTTGTGCGAAAGCAGCCGTTGCGAAGAGGCCAGCGACCAGAGCGGCGATCAGTTTGTTCATGTTGTGTTCCTCAGCTTTAGTTAATTAACCAAATGACCCGGCAATAGGAGTCATGTCGTCTAACGGTGCCATCCACCTTTCGGTTGACAGACGCTTCGAGAAATTTCTCATTGCGCTGCGGGCGCCGAATCGTATTCGATAAAAACGTCGCTTTCGTGACGCAAACACGGCTCGGCTGCCAATGCCGGATAGCTAAGGTTGGCATCTGCGTGGTTTAACGCACGATCTTCGCGGCCGGTTGACGAAAAAGATGACGAAAAATTCGCTCGCCCCGAATTCGTCATCCGGCGGGCGCGAAACCGTCCCACGGCGCGCGCGGCGACAGCGCGATTGTTTCTCCCGGTGCAATGCCGAGCGCGAATATGTCCAGCGCACCGATGCCGACGCGCACCAGGCGCAACGTCGGGAAGCCGACGGCTGCCGTCATCCGGCGCACCTGCCGGTTCTTGCCCTCGGTGATCGCCAGCTCGATCCACGTCGTCGGGATCGCGGCCCGATAGCGGATCGGCGGGTTGCGCGGCCACAGCGCGCCGGGCGGTTCGATGAATTCGGCGCGGCACGGACGCGTCACGTAGTCGCCGAGGTCGACGCCGCGCGCGAGCGCTTTCAGGTCGGCGGGGCCGGGCGCGCCCTCGACCTGCGCCCAGTAGCGCTTGACGAGTTTGTGGCGCGGCTCGGCGATGCGCGCCTGCAGCGTGCCGTCGTCGGTGAGCAGCAGCAGTCCCTCGCTGTCCGCGTCCAGCCGGCCCGCTGCGTAGACGCCGGGCGTTTTTACCCAGTCGCCGAGCGACGGGCGCGTCTCGTGCGCGGAAAACTGGCAAATCGTGCCGAACGGCTTGTTGAGGGCGATCAGGTTCATGGCGGGGCGCTCGCCCGGCGGGCCGCGGGAAGCGGGGGCGGGCGGTCTATGGCAAATGGCGGAATCTTAATGCATAATACGGAACGGCAAGTCCTCTGTCTTATATAAGACATAAGTGGGGTCTTGATACGCAGTGCCGCGCTTCATGCCGAAGTGCCCGGTTGGGGCGCTAGAATAGCGGCTCGCTGTTGCCGTCACGGGGTGGCCATGCCGCGCCCCCGCCGCGCGCGCAGCTTCGACCAGCATCACCTGCTCAGCCACGTCACTGGAGTCGATCATGCCGTATCAGCACATCAAGGTTCCGGAAGGCGGTGACAAGATCACCGTCAACAAGGACTTCTCGCTCAACGTTTCCGATCAGCCGATCATTCCCTATATCGAAGGCGACGGTACGGGCTTCGATATCACGCCGGTCATGATCAAGGTCGTCGACGCGGCGGTCGCGCATGCCTACAAGGGCAAGCGCAAGATCCACTGGATGGAGATTTTCGCAGGCGAGAAGGCGACGAAGGTGTACGGCCCGGACGTGTGGCTCCCGGACGAAACGCTGCAGGTGCTCAAGGAATACGTGGTGTCGATCAAGGGGCCGCTCACGACCCCGGTCGGCGGCGGCATCCGCTCGCTGAACGTCGCGCTGCGCCAGGAACTCGACCTGTACGTGTGCCTGCGCCCGGTGCAGTACTTCAAGGGCGTGCCGTCGCCGGTGCGCGAGCCGCAAAAGATCGACATGGTGATCTTCCGCGAGAACTCGGAAGACATCTACGCAGGCATCGAATGGGCCGCGGGCTCCGAGCAGGCGAAGAAGGTGATCAAGTTCCTGCAGGACGAGATGGGCGTGAAGAAGATCCGCTTCCCGGAAACCTCGGGGATCGGCGTCAAGCCCGTGTCGACCGAAGGCACCGAGCGTCTCGTGCGCAAGGCGATCCAGTACGCGATCGACAACGATCGCAAGTCGGTCACGCTGGTGCACAAGGGCAACATCATGAAGTTCACGGAAGGCCTGTTCCGTGACGCCGGCTACGCGCTTGCACAGAAGGAATTCGGCGGCGAGCTGATCGACGGCGGCCCGTGGATGCGCGTGAAGAACCCGAAGACGGGCAATGAGATCGTGATCAAGGATTCGATCGCCGATGCGTTCCTGCAGCAGATCCTGCTGCGCCCGGCCGAATACGACGTGATCGCCACGCTGAACCTGAACGGCGACTACATCTCCGATGCGCTGGCCGCGCAGGTCGGCGGCATCGGGATCGCGCCGGGAGCGAACCTGTCGGATTCGGTCGCGATGTTCGAAGCGACGCACGGCACCGCGCCGAAGTACGCGGGCAAGGATTACGTGAACCCCGGTTCCGAGATCCTGTCGGCGGAAATGATGCTGCGCCACCTCGGCTGGACGGAAGCAGCCGACACGATTATCGCCTCGATGGAGAAGTCGATCCTGCAGAAGCGCGTGACGTACGACTTCGCGCGCCTGATGGAAGGTGCGACGCAGGTGTCGTGCTCGGGCTTCGGCGAAGTGCTGATCGAGAACATGTAAGTCCCCTTCCGGGGTGGGCCGGCGAGATTGCCGGCCGCCCCGGCGCTGACTGCCGGCGCCGGAGCGTTTCGTGGATGGCAGGTTTGTTGGCAGGGCGGTCCGGCATGCGGGCCGCGGCGCCGCGATGCGGCCCGGAGGCCCTGCAAGGTAGAACATGACGGCCCTCGCAACACCACCGCCCGGTTGAGCCGGCGCGCCCCTTTCGCGACCCACCCGGTCGCTCCCCGCCGGTTACCGCCGGCGCTCCTCAGTCCAACATTCACGTAGCAATGCTTTGACCACCATGTCCACTTCGCCCAAGATCATCTACACCCTCACCGACGAAGCGCCCGCGCTCGCGACCTATTCGCTGCTGCCGATCGTCAAGGCTTTCACGCGCTCGTCCGGCGTCGCCGTTGAAACGCGCGACATCTCGCTCGCCGGCCGCATCATCGCGGCATTCGCCGACGTCCTGCCGCCCGAGCAGAAGGGTTCCGACGATCTGGCCGAACTGGGCCAGCTCACGCTGAAGCCGGAAGCGAACATCATCAAGCTGCCGAACATCAGCGCATCGGTGCCGCAGCTCAAGGCCGCGATCGCCGAACTGCAGGCGCAGGGTTACACGCTGCCGGCGTATCCGGAAGATCCGTCGACCGACGAAGAGAAGGCGGTCAAGGCGCGCTACGACAAGATCAAGGGCAGCGCGGTGAACCCGGTGCTGCGTGAAGGCAACTCCGACCGCCGCGCGCCGCTGTCGGTGAAGAACTACGCACGCAAGCATCCGCACAAGATGGGTGCGTGGAAGGCCACGTCGAAGGCGCACGTCGCGCACATGAGCGAAGGCGACTTCTACGGCAGCGAGAAGTCGGCGCTGATCGCCGATGCCGGCAGCGTGAAGATCGAACTCACGACGACTGACGGCGCGAAGAAGGTGCTGAAGGAAAAGACGGCCGTGAAGGCCGGTGAAGTGATCGACGCTTCGGTGATGAGCCGCAACGCGCTGCGCAGCTTCATCGAAGCGCAGATCGCCGATGCGAAGGCGCAGGACGTGCTGTTCTCGGTGCACCTGAAGGCGACCATGATGAAGGTCTCGGACCCGATCCTGTTCGGTCACTTCGTGTCGGTGTTCTACCGCGACGCACTCGCGAAGCACGCGGACGTGCTGACGCAACTCGGTTTCAACCCGAACAACGGGATCGGCGACCTGTACGCGCGCCTGAAGGATCTGCCGGCCGATACGCGCGAAGCGATCGAAGCCGACGTCAAGGCCCAATACGCGGTGCGTCCGCGCCTTGCGATGGTCAACTCGGACAAGGGCATCACGAACCTGCACGTGCCGAGCGACGTGATCGTCGACGCATCGATGCCGGCGATGATCCGCGACTCGGGCGGCATGTGGGGTCCGGACGGCGAACTGTCCGACGCGAAGGCCGTGATTCCGGACCGCTGCTACGCAGGTGTCTACCAGGCCGTGATCGAGGACTGCAAGCAGCACGGCGCATTCGATCCGGTCACGATGGGCAGCGTGCCGAACGTCGGCCTGATGGCGCAGGCGGCTGAAGAATACGGTTCGCACGACAAGACGTTCCTGATCCCGGCGGACGGCGTCGTGCGCGTCACCGACGAAGCGGGCAACGTGCTGCTCGAGCATGCCGTGGAATCCGGCGACATCTGGCGCATGTGCCAGACGAAGGACGCACCGGTGCAGGACTGGGTCAAGCTCGCGGTCAATCGCGCGCGCGCGACCGGCGCACCGGCCGTGTTCTGGCTCGATCCGGCGCGCGCGCACGACGCGCAGATCATCGCGAAGGTCGAGCGTTACCTGAAGGATCACGACACGAACGGCCTCGACATCCGCGTGATGACGCCGGTCGACGCGACGCGTTTCTCGCTCGAGCGCATCCGCGCGGGCAAGGACACGATCTCGGTCACCGGCAACGTGCTGCGCGACTACCTGACCGACCTGTTCCCGATCATGGAACTCGGCACCAGCGCGAAGATGCTGTCGATCGTGCCGCTGATGGCCGGCGGCGGGATGTTCGAAACGGGGGCGGGCGGTTCGGCGCCGAAGCACGTGCAGCAGTTCGTCGAGGAAGGCTTCCTGCGCTGGGATTCGCTCGGCGAATTCCTCGCGCTCGCGGCATCGCTCGAACATCTCGGCAACGCATACCAGAACCCGAAGGCGGTCGTGCTCGCGAAGACGCTCGACCAGGCGACCGGCAAGTTCCTGGACGAGAACAAGTCGCCGGCGCGCAAGGTCGGCGGCCTCGACAACCGCGGCAGCCACTTCTACCTGTGCCTGTACTGGGCGCAGGCGCTGGCCGAGCAGACCGACGATGCCGCGCTGAAGGCGCAGTTCGAAGGCGTGGCGAAGGCGCTGTCCGACAACGAAGCGCGCATCCTGGAAGAACTGGCGGCCGCGCAGGGCAAGGCGCAGGCCATCGGCGGCTACTATCGGCCGAACGTCGACCTGACGAGCCAGGCAATGCGCCCGAGCGCGACGCTGAACGGCATCGTCGACGCGGTCGCCTGACGCGGGCCGCGAGATCGCGCGAATCGATGCGTGTACCGGCGCGGCGGGCATGGTTGCCTGCCGCCCGTTACAAAAGGAAAACGCCCCGGATGCCCGGGGCGTTTTTCGTTGCAGGCTTGCCATTCAGACGTGAACGATTTCCCATTCGGCGATTTCGTGCGGTACTTCGAGCGTTGCCGTATCCAGTTCGGACAGTTGCTCGCAGTCGCCGCGGGAGATGTGGTCGGCCGCCACTTCGGGGCATGAGAATGCGCCGAGCAGGGCGTTGCCGAACGTCGCTTCCCAGCCGCCGTTACCCGGCAGGATGTAGAACGACCCGAGCGCTGAACCAAAGCGAAATCCCTTCATTTCCGTTCTCCCTTTCTGATCACAAGCGATTCTGTTGTGCCGCCTGCCGGTTCGGCCGACTGTGGCCCGACTGGCTGCTTGCGCCGGGTGCCGTATCGAACGTCGTGGCGAAGCGTCAGTGCATGGGAGAAAGTCTACGTCCGCGACCGGCTCGGATGGTGCATGTGGAACAGCTTCACTAAACAAAAATTCTCTTTTTAAAACAAATATTTACTTGATTCATTTTGTATTGCGGAACGTTTTTTGGCATCGCGAAACGGGAAATTTGTGCCCTGCACCACGAATTTTTACAACGCAGAGACTTGTTCCGCATCGTGAAATATTGGCGGGTTTTAGAATCGCTGGCGCGCCCGGTACTGCGGCGGGGCCGTACGGCAGGCGCCGGGCGACCGCCCGGAGGCGGAAAGGGGCAGGGTCGCGCGGTGCTGCGATCGCGAGCGAAGGGCGGTGCAGCGCCGCTCGGCGATGCCGGTCGATACGGGCCGAATCTGGCGCGGCGTCGTCGAGCCCTGCGGCGTATCGCCGCCCGGCCGGCGGTTGCGCTGTTCGATATGGGCCTGCGGTTATGATGACGCGGGCATCAGGATTTGCGTCGCGCATCGGCGCTTCAACCGGCCGGCGCGGGCGTCGCGGCGGCCGCGCGACGCAGCATGGATAACGAGGAACGATTGATGATACGGAGAACCTTCCTGTCGCGTGCCATCGGTGTCGCGGCCGCGTCGCTGTTCGCGCGTGCCGCGTGGGCGCAGCATGCCGGTCACACTGGCATGGCCGGCATGGATTCGATGGACGACATGCCCGGCATGTCGGGCATGTCAGGGATGGCGGGTCACGGGCAGCACGGCAAGTCCGCACCGGCCGCGCTCGCGGCCGCCGACGCGCTGCCGGCCGGCGCGCCGCTCGCGGCGCTGCGCACGCTCGCGAACGAAAGCCGCGAGCCCGGTACGTTCCGGGCCACGCTGGTGGCGCAGCCCGTGGCGCGCCCGATGCTGCATGGTGCACGGCCGACCACGTTCTGGCAGTTCGGCGCGGGCGCGCAGGGCCCCGTCGTCGGTCCGCTGATCGACGTGCGCGAGGGCGACACGGTCGAGATCAAGTTCGTGAACAAGCTGCCGCAGCCGTCGACGATCCACTGGCACGGCTTGCCCGTGCCGCCCGACCAGGACGGCAATCCGTCCGATCCCGTCGCGCCCGGCGCGTCGCGGGTGTACCGCTTCACGCTGCCGAAGGGGAGCGCCGGCACCTACTGGTATCACCCGCATCCGCACATGATGACGGCCGAGCAGGTCTTCCGCGGGCTCGCGGGCCCGTTCGTCGTGCGCGCCGCGGACGATCCGCTGGTGGGCTGGCCCGAACGCAACCTGTTCGTGTCGGACCTGAAGCTTGCGCGTGACGGCACGATTGCACCGAACGACATGATGGACTGGATGAACGGCCGCGAGGGCCAGTTCGTGCTGGTCAACGGTGCGCGCCGGCCGCGGATCGACGTCGCGGGCGACGAGCGCTGGCGCGTGTGGAACGCGTGCAGCGCGCGCTACCTGCGCGTCGCGTTCGACGATGGCCGCGCGTTCGAGCACGCGGGCACGGACGGCGGGCTGTTCGACGCACCGCGCCGCGTCACGTCGCTGCTGATCGCGCCGGGCGAACGGGCGGAGTTGCTGGTGCGCGCCGGCGATCGGGCGTCGCGCGCGGTGCTGCAGGCAGCCGAATACGACCGCCGCAAGATGTCGATGTCCCACGATGACGGACACGGCAGCCTGCCGCCCGATCCGGCGCTGGCCCTGGCCGACGTCGCGTTCGCGCCGGCCGCTGCACGTGTGCTGCCGGCGACACTGCGCGCGGTGCCGCCGCTGGGCGAGCCGGTCGCGCACAAGGAGGTCGCGTTCGGCGAAGAGATGGACATGGACGCGATGATGAAGGGCGGGACGCACGGCCGCCCGGCGGGCATGCGCTTCACGATCAACGGCGACACCTATGCGCCGCACCGCGCGACGCTGACGAGCCGCCGTGGCGACGTCGAGCGCTGGACGATCCGCAATGGCACCGACATGGATCACCCGTTCCACCTGCACGGCACGCAGTTCCAGGTGATCGAGCGCGCGTCGGACGGCTCGCGCACGAGCGAACCGTTCCGCGCATGGCGTGATACCGTGAATGTGCGCAGTGGCGAAACCGTGACGATTCTTGTCATGCAAGACATGTCTGGCGAGCGCATGTTTCATTGCCACATTCTCGAACACGAGGATCTCGGCATGATGGGCACGCTGAAGGTCGTGTAACGAAGTGGTGAATGTGTTTCACGTGCCGGATGAGTATCCGATCTGCGTGCACGACAAGACAATACGTGTTCAATTATCGGGATTGAACGAAAAGGCCGGCCAATCGATTATCGATTGGCCGGCCTCAAAAAAAAGAAACCCGGCGCATAGCGCCGGGTTTCTTCGTTCGAAATCCGATGCCCTTATGCGGCCTGGATGTTCGACGCTTGCTTGCCCTTCGGTCCTTGAACGACGTCAAAGCTCACCTTCTGGCCTTCCTTCAGCGTCTTGAAGCCATTCATGGTGATAGCCGAGAAGTGCGCAAACAGATCCTCACCGCCCTCATCGGGAGTGATGAAACCGAAGCCCTTCGCGTCGTTGAACCACTTAACGATACCAGTTGCCATTTCCTACTTCCCCTGTCACACAGTCGCTGCTACTTACCACGAGCACGCTCGAAAAGCTAAACGACCGGAAAATGCAGCCGTTCCCCCCTCACAAGCTCACCTCGGCCTCTTTCGTTTTGCCAACCGGCAAATTGAAAAAAGTGCCAGCTTGATTGTTGGCGCTCTTTATTGGAGTGTCAAGTGGAATTTTTAGACGTTTAGAGGGTCGTTGTAAAGAACCCATTTTCAGGGTTTTTCCGGCTTTGCTTTGCAGCACGCGGCCAAGCGCGAGGACTTGAAAAGCCGCATAATCGGCTCATATACCAGGCTCGAGTGACACGCGTTCGAGTCGTCCCGGCTTGTGGGATACTGGATGCGGATACGACGTTCCGGTGCGGTTCCCCCTGACGGTTCGTGTTCCGCGCCACGCGTGAAAGCCGGCACCGCAGCCGGCTTTCGTATGGCGCGAAGAAGATCGCGTGTTCCGGGATTCCGGGGAGGGCGCCGGCCGGTCGGTCGGGTAATGGCAGGATTGCGGGCCTGTCCGAGTTGTTTAGAATGGGTGTATGGCGATTATCCCGGACAAGCAGGACAGCACCGTCCTGGAACGCAAGCAGCAGAAGCTCAAGCCGCCTTCGATGTACAAGGTGGTGCTGCTGAACGACGACTTCACGCCGATGGAATTCGTCGTGATGGTGGTCCAGGAGTATTTCAAGAAGGATCGCGAGACGGCCACGCAGATCATGCTGAAGGTCCATCGCGAAGGGCGAGGGGTTTGTGGGGTCTATACGCGGGACATCGCGTCGACCAAGGTTGAGCAAGTCGTTACCCATGCGCGGCAGGCCGGGCATCCGCTGCAGTGCGTGATGGAGGAAGCATGATTGCCCAGGAATTGGAAGTCAGCCTGCACATGGCGTTCATGGAAGCACGCCAGGCGCGCCATGAGTTCATTACGGTCGAGCATCTGCTGCTGGCCCTGCTGGATAATCCGACGGCAGCCGAGGTGTTGCGCGCGTGCGCGGCAAACATCGAGGACCTGCGTCAGAACCTGCGCAATTTCATCCACGACAACACACCTACCGTCCCGGGCACCGACGATGTCGATACCCAGCCGACGCTCGGTTTCCAGCGCGTGATCCAGCGCGCGATCATGCACGTCCAGTCGACGTCGAACGGCAAGAAGGAAGTCACCGGCGCGAACGTGCTGGTCGCGATCTTCGGCGAGAAGGATTCGCACGCCGTCTACTACCTGCAGCAGCAGGGCGTCACACGTCTCGACGTCGTGAACTTCATTTCGCACGGCATCGCGAAGACGAACAGCGGCGAAGCCGCGAAGTCGGCCGACGCGAACGCGGAAAGCGAAGACGCGAACGCGCAGAAGGAAACGCCGCTCGCGCAATTCACGCAGAACCTGAACCAGATGGCGAAGGACGGCCGCATCGACCCGCTGATCGGTCGCGAGCCCGAGGTCGAGCGCGTGGTCCAGGTGCTGTGCCGCCGCCGCAAGAACAATCCGCTGCTCGTCGGCGAGGCCGGCGTCGGCAAGACCGCGATCGCGGAAGGGCTCGCCTATCGCATCACGCGCGGTGAAGTGCCGGACATCCTCGCGAATGCGCAGGTCTACTCGCTCGACATGGGCGCGCTGCTCGCGGGCACCAAGTACCGCGGCGATTTCGAGCAACGTCTCAAGACGGTGCTGAAAGAGCTGAAGGAGCGTCCGCACGCGATCCTGTTCATCGACGAGATCCATACGCTGATCGGCGCGGGCGCCGCGTCGGGCGGCACGCTCGATGCGTCGAACCTGCTGAAGCCGGCGCTGTCGTCGGGCGTGCTGAAGTGCATCGGCGCGACGACCTTCACCGAGTATCGCGGCATCTTCGAGAAGGATGCGGCGCTGTCGCGGCGCTTCCAGAAGGTCGACGTGACGGAGCCGACCGTCGAGCAGACCGTCGCGATCCTGCGCGGGCTGAAGTCGCGCTTCGAGGAGCATCACGGCGTCAAGTATTCGTCGGGCGCACTGTCGGCCGCGGCCGAACTGTCGGCGCGCTTCATCACCGACCGTCACCTGCCGGACAAGGCGATCGACGTGATCGACGAAGCGGGTGCCGCCCAGCGCATCCTGCCGAAGTCGAAGCAGAAGAAGACGATCGGCAAGAGCGAGATCGAGGAAATCATCTCGAAGATTGCGCGTGTGCCGCCGCAGAGCGTGTCGCAGGACGACCGCAGCAAGCTGCAGACGCTCGACCGCGACCTGAAGAGCGTCGTGTTCGGCCAGGATCCGGCGATCGACGCGCTGGCGGCCTCGATCAAGATGGCGCGCGCGGGGCTCGGCAAGATGGACAAGCCGATCGGTGCGTTCCTGTTCTCCGGCCCGACGGGCGTCGGCAAGACCGAAGTGGCGCGCCAGCTCGCGTTCACGCTCGGCATCGAGCTGATCCGCTTCGACATGTCGGAATACATGGAGCGTCATGCGGTGAGCCGCCTGATCGGCGCGCCGCCGGGCTACGTCGGGTTCGACCAGGGCGGCCTGCTGACCGAAGCCGTCACGAAGAAGCCGCACTGCGTGCTGCTGCTCGACGAAATCGAGAAGGCGCATCCGGACATCTTCAACGTGCTGCTGCAGGTGATGGACCACGGCACGCTGACGGACAACAACGGCCGCAAGGCGGATTTCCGCAACGTCATCATCATCATGACGACGAACGCGGGCGCCGAGTCGATGCAGAAGGCGACGATCGGCTTCACGACGCGCCGCGAAACGGGCGACGAGATGACCGACATCAAGCGTCTGTTCACGCCGGAGTTCCGCAACCGCCTGGATTCGATCATCAGCTTCCGCTCGCTCGATGAGGAAATCATCATGCGCGTGGTCGACAAGTTCCTGATCCAGCTCGAGGAACAGCTGCACGAGAAGAAGGTCGACGCGCTCTTCACCGACGCGTTGCGCAAGCATCTCGCGAAGCACGGCTTCGACCCGCTGATGGGCGCGCGGCCGATGCAGCGGCTGATCCAGGACACGATCCGTCGCGCGCTGGCCGACGAGCTGTTGTTCGGCAAGCTCGTCAACGGCGGCCACGTGACGGTCGATGTCGACGAAAACGACAAGGTGCAGTTGTCGTTCGACAAGCTGGCGAATCCGCCGCACAAGCCGAACGAAGAGACGGTCGAAGTCGAGTAAGCGATAATTCGTTGTTCATGCGAACGGCGCGGGAAGTTCTCCGCGCCGTTTCGTTTTATCTGGCGCCGGCGGCGCGATGGTGGTGCAGGGGAGTGGCAAGGCAGTGACACAACAACGGACGTTCGACGACATCGTCGCGCGCGAACAGGGTTTGCGCCATGCGCTGACGTCAGGGCAGATGGCGATGATCGCGATCGGCGGCGCGATCGGCACGGGGCTGTTCCTCGGCAGCGGGTTCGCGATCGGGCTCGCCGGCCCGAGCGTGCTGCTCTCGTATGCGATCGGCGCGCTGATCGCGCTGCTGCTGATGGGTGCGCTCGCGGAAATGACGGTCGCGCATCCGACGGCCGGCTCGTTCGGCGCGTATGCCGAGCACTATGTCGGCCCGCTCGCGGGCTTCCTGGTGCGCTATGCGTACTGGTTCGCGGTCGTGTTTGCGATCGGCACCGAGATCAGCGCGATCGCCGTGTTCATGAAGTACTGGTTCCCGGCCGTGCCCGGCTGGTACTGGGTGATCGGCTTCTCTGCGCTGCTGATCGCCGTGAACCTCGCGAGCGTCACCCTGTACGGCACGGTCGAATACGCGTTCTCGCTGCTGAAGATCGCGGCGATCGTCGTGTTCATCCTGCTCGGCGCCTATCTCGTGTGGTCGGCACCGGCCGCATCGGGCATCGGTTTCGCGAACTACACCGTGCACGGCGGCTTCATGCCGAAAGGGCCATGGGGCACCTGGGTCGCGGTGATCGTCGCGATCTTCAGCTACATGAGCATCGAAGCCGTCGCGATCGCGGCCGGCGAGGCGCGCGATCCGCAGCACGCGGTCACGCGCGCGTTCCGCTCGACCGTGTTCCGGCTCGTGCTGTTCTACCTGCTGACGCTGTCGTTGATGCTCGCGATCGTGCCGTGGACGCAGGCCGGCACCGACGAAAGCCCGTTCGTGAAGGTGATGGCCGCGACCCACGTGCCGTATGCGGCGGGCGTGATCAACTTCGTGCTGCTGATCGCGGCGCTGTCGGCGATGAACAGCCAGCTCTACGTGACGACGCGGATGATGTTCAGCCTGTCGCGCGCACGGCTCGCGCCCGCGGTGTTCGGCCGGCTCGGCACGAACGGCGTGCCACGCGCGGCACTGTGGATCTCGACGAGCGGCGTCGCTGTCGCGGCCGTGCTGGTCGCGCTGGCGCCCGACACCGCGTTCACCGTGATGATGGCGATCGCGATGTTCGGCGCGCTGTTCACGTGGCTGATGATCTTCGTCACGCACCTGCGCTTCCGTTCGCGGTATCGCGGCCCCGCGCTCGCGTTCCGGATGTGGGGGCACCCGTTCGGCAGCCTGCTCGGTGCGGTGCTCGTCGCGGCGATCCTGTTCACGACCGCGTTCACGCGCGAATTCCGGATGACGATGGTGGTTGGCGTCGTGTTCGTCGTGCTGCTCACGCTCGCATACGCGCTGCATTACCGGCACGAACACGCTCGTTGAAGGTGCCGGGGCGGCCGCCCGCTCCGTTCTCCCGCTCGCTAAGGTTCCGTTAAGCCCGCGGCGACTACATTCGATCCTGTCTGCAAGGCAGGCCGGCCCGCGCCGGCCCGCCGCTTTCCTGCAAAAAGGGGTTCGAATGAACAAACTGCCCGAAATCACGCTCGCGTTCTGGATCATGAAGATCTGCGCGACGACGCTTGGCGAGACCGGCGGCGACCTGCTGTCGATGACGTTGAACGTCGGCTACGCGGTGAGTTCCATCCTGTTGTTCGGCTTCTTTCTCGTGACGCTGGGCGCGCAGCTCAGGACGACACGCTATCGCCCGGCGATCTACTGGGCCGTGATCGTCGCGACGAGCACGGCCGGTACGACGATGTCCGACTTCATGGACCGCACGCTCGGCCTCGGCTATGCGGCCGGCTCGTCGATCCTCGTCGCGATCCTGCTGGCGATCTTCGCGGTGTGGCGCCTCAGCGGCGAATCGCTGTCGGTCGACCTGATCCGCACGCGCAAGGTCGAACTGCTGTACTGGATCGCGATCCTGTTCTCGAACACGCTCGGCACCGCGCTCGGCGATTTCCTCGCGGACAGCTCGGGGCTCGGCTTCGGCGGCGGCGCGCTGCTGATCGGCGGGCTGCTCGCGGTGATCGTGCTTGCCCACTATTTCACGCGGATCTCGGGCGTGCTGCTGTTCTGGGCCGCGTTCGTGCTCACGCGTCCGTTCGGCGCGACGGTCGGTGACCTGCTGACGAAGCCGGTTGCGAAGGGTGGCCTCGCGCTCGGCACGGTCGGTTCGTCTGCCGTGCTGCTCGGCGTGCTGGTCGCGATGGTGATCTACGCGATCGTGGCGCAGGCGCGGCAGCGCGACCTGACGCCCGCGCGGATCGTGCAAGCCGTCAAGGAATGATGGCGGAGGAAAAGAAAAAAGGGCCGCGAGGCCCTTTTTTCGTTGCGCCGTTCAGTGACGGCCGGTGCTGCCGAAGCCGCCCTCGCCACGATCGCTTTCGGCGAAGTCGTCGACGATGTTGAACTGCGCCTGCACGACCGGCACGATCACGAGCTGGGCGAGCCGTTCGAACGGGTTCAGCACGAACTCGGTCTGGCCGCGGTTCCACGTCGAGACCATCAGTTGGCCCTGGTAATCGGAATCGATCAGGCCGACGAGGTTGCCGAGCACGATGCCATGCTTGTGGCCGAGGCCCGAGCGCGGCAGGATCAGCGCCGCGTAGCCGGGATCGGCGAGATGGATCGCGAGGCCGGTCGGCACGAGCGTCGTTTCGCCCGGCTGCAGCGTGACCGGTGCATCGAGGCACGCGCGCAGGTCGAGGCCCGCGCTGCCGGTGGTCGCGTAGGCGGGCAGGTAGTCGCGCATGCGCGCGTCGAGAATCTTCAGGTCGAGTTTCATGCGGTCGTCGAATGGATCGGGAAGGGCGCGGCAGCGAGCGCTGCCGCGCGGGAGATCAGATCAGGTGGTTGTCGGGCACGCGCTTCGCGATTTCCGCGACGAGCGTGTGCGCGAGTTCGTCCTTCGGTGCGCGCGCCAGGCGCGTGAGGCCGGCGGCCTCGAACAGCACGACTTCGTTGTCGTCGCGACCGAACGTCAGCGGGCCGAGGTTGCCGACGAGCAGCGGCACGTTCTTGCGTTTGCGCTTCTCGTCGCCGTGCACGTCGAGGTCGCCGCTTTCGGCCGCGAACCCGACGCAGAACGGCGGATCGGGCAGTGCCGCGACCGACGCGAGGATGTCGGGGTTCTCGACGAATGCCAGTGCGGGCACCTTGTGGTCGGCCGTCTTCTTCATCTTGTGCTCGGCCGGCTGGGCGACGCGCCAGTCGGCGACCGCGGCCACCGCGATGAAGATGTCGGCATCGGCGACGGCATGCATGACCGCGTCGTACATCTGCTGCGCCGTCTGCACGTCCTGGCGGTACACGCCCCACGGCGTGTCGAGCGCCACCGGCCCCGCGACGAGATGCACGTCGGCGCCGGCCTGCTGTGCGGCGCGCGCGAGCGCGAAGCCCATCTTGCCGCTCGAGCGGTTCGTGAGGCCGCGCACCGGGTCGAGCGGTTCGAACGTCGGGCCGGCCGTGATCAGCACGCGCCGGTGCGCAAGCACCTTCGGCGCAAAGTGCGCGACGATCGCTTCATAGATCGCCTCGGGCTCGAGCATGCGTCCGTCGCCGACTTCGCCGCACGCCTGCGCACCCGAATCCGGGCCGAGCACCGACACGCCGTCCGCGCGCAGTTGCGCTGCGTTGCGCTGCGTGGCCGGGTTCTGCCACATCTGGCGGTTCATCGCGGGAACGACGAGCAGCGGGCAATCGCGCGCGATGCACAGCGTCGACAGCAGGTCGTCCGCGAACCCGTGCGCGAGCTTCGCGAGGAAATCCGTCGACGCGGGTGCGATCACGATCGCGTCGGCTTCGCGCGACAGGTCGATGTGCGCCATGTTGTTGTCGATGCGCGCGTCCCACTGGCTCGTATAGACGGGCCGGCCCGACAGCGCCTGCATCGTGACGGGCGTGATGAACTGGGTGGCGGCTTCGGTCATCGCGACCTGTACGGTCGCGCCGGCCTTCGTGAGCAGCCGGGTGAGCTCGGCGATCTTGTAGCAGGCGATGCCGCCGGTCAGGCCGAGAACGAGGTGTTTTCCAGCAAGTTCTGCGTGTGCCAACTCAGGCCTCCAAGGGTCGAACGGAACGGCCGGCGCGAAGCCGGCCGTCGACGCCGAGTATGCGCGCTTAGCGCGAGCCGCGCACGCGACGCAGTTCGTCGTAGATCAGCAGCACTGCACCGACCGTGATCGCGGAATCGGCGAGGTTGAACGCCGGGAAGTGCCAGGCGCCGAGATGGAAATCGAGGAAGTCGATCACGTGGCCGTAGACGAGCCGGTCGATCACGTTGCCGAGTGCGCCGCCGAGGATCAGTGCGAGCGACAGGCTGAACAGCCGCTGCTGGCCGTGACGCTTCAACAGGAAGCAGATCACGAGCGTCGCGGCGATGCCGAGCGCGGTGAACGCCCAGCGCTGCCAGCCGCCCGCGGTCGACAGGAAGCCGAACGCGGCGCCGCGGTTGTACACCAGCACGAGGTTGAAGAACGACGTCAGCTCGTGCTGCGCGCCGTACACGAACGTTTTCAGGATCGCGATCTTCGACAGCTGGTCGAACAGGATCACGATCAGCGAAATGCCGAGCCAGGGCGCAAGCGCGCCACTGGCCGGTTTCGACAGGGTTTTCGCCATAGTTAAGCAGCGCTCCGGATTTCGCCGTTTTCGAACAGGTTGGAGAAGCAGCGGCCGCACAGCGTCGGATGGTCGGCGTGTGCGCCGACATCTTCACGGTAGTGCCAGCAGCGCTCGCACTTCTGGTACTTCGACGCGGCCACGTCGACGCTTTCCTGCGCTTCGTCGTCGACCTTGACGACCGTCGCCGCCGACGTGATCAGCACGAACTTGAGATCGTCGCCGAGGCTCGTGAGCGCGTCGTAGCGTGCGCCGCTCGCGTGCACGGCGACTTCGGCCTGCAGCGACGAACCGATGCGGTTCGCGGTGCGCGCTTCCTCGAGCGCCTTCGTCACGTTGCCGCGCACATCGCGCAGCAGCGCCCACTTCTCGATCAGCGCGGCCGAGCCGGCGACTTCCGGGTACGCGTAGTAGGTTTCCGTGAAGATCGTGTCGCTGGCCGGCTGGAACACCTTCCATGCTTCTTCCGCCGTGAACGACAGGAACGGCGCGAGCACGCGCAGCAGGCCGTGCGTCAGGTGGTACAGCGCCGTCTGCGCGGAGCGGCGGGCGCGCGAATCGGCCGCGCTCGTGTACAGGCGGTCCTTCAGCACGTCGAGGTAGAAGCCGCCGAGATCTTCCGAGCAGTACGTCTGCAGCTTCGCGACGACCGGGTGGAATTCGTACTTCTCGTAGTGGCCGAGCAGTTCCGTCTGCAGTTGCTGCGAGAACGCGACCGCATAGCGGTCGATCTCGAGCCATTCCTCAACCGGCACCGCGTGCTGCGCGAAGTCGAAGTCCGACAGGTTCGCGAGCAGGAAGCGCAGCGTGTTGCGGATGCGGCGATAGCCTTCCGTCACGCGCTTCAGGATTTCCTCGGAGATCGCGAGCTCGCCCGAATAGTCGGTCGACGCGATCCACAGGCGGATGATTTCCGCGCCGAGACGGTTCGCGACTTCATGCGGGTCGATGCCGTTGCCGAGCGACTTGCTCATCTTGCGGCCTTCGCCGTCGACCGTGAAGCCGTGCGTGAGCAGGCCCTTGTACGGCGCGCGGCCATCGATCATCGAGGCCGTGAGCAGCGACGAGTGGAACCAGCCGCGATGCTGGTCCGAGCCTTCGAGGTAGAGGTCGGCCGGGAACTGCAGCTGATCCTTGTGCGAGCCGCGCAGCACGTGCCAGTGCGTCGTGCCCGAGTCGAACCACACGTCGAGCGTGTCGCGGTTCTTTTCGTACAGGTTCGCGTCGTCGCCGATCAGCTCGCGCGGGTCGAGCGTCTGCCACGCCTCGATGCCCGACTGCTCGACGCGCTTCGCGACTTCCTCGAGCAGCTCGAGCGTGCGCGGGTGCAGCTCGCCGGTTTCCTTGTGCACGAAGAAGGCCATCGGCACGCCCCACTGGCGCTGGCGCGACAGCGTCCAGTCGGGACGGTTCGCGATCATGCTGAACAGGCGCTGCTTGCCCCACGACGGGTAGAACGCGGTCGCGTCGACGCCTTCGAGCGCCGTTTCGCGCAACGTCTTGCCGCCTTCGCGCGGCGTCACGTCCATGCCGGCGAACCACTGCGACGTCGCGCGGTAGATGATCGGCGTCTTGTGGCGCCAGCAGTGCATGTAGCTGTGCGTGTACTTCTCGCTGCGCAGCAGCGAGCCGGCCGCGTTCAGCGCGTCGACGATCTTCGGGTTCGCGTCCCAGATCGACAGGCCGCCGAACAGCGGCAGCGATTCGATATAGCGGCCGTCGCCCATCACCGGGTTGATGAAGTCCGAGTCGGTCATCCCGTGCGCCTTGCAGGACACGAAGTCTTCGATACCGTACGCGGGCGACGAGTGCACGACACCGGTACCGGTGTCGGTCGTCACGTAGTCGCCGAGGTAGACGGGCGCGGTGCGCTTGTAGCCAGGGTGGGCCGACGCGAGCGGGTGGTGGAAGCGCAGGTTCGCGAGCTTCACGCCCGGCGTGGTCGCAACGACGCGTCCCGTCAGCTTGAAGTCGGCCATGCAGGCTTCGACGCGCTCTTCCGCGATGATCAGCAGCCCGCGCTCGGTGTCGACCAGCGCGTAGACGATTTCCGGATGGAGGTTCAGCGCCTGGTTCGCCGGGATCGTCCATGGCGTGGTGGTCCAGATCACGATGCCGCCTTCGGCGCGCGGCAGTGCCGGCAGGCCGAACGCCTGGGCGGTCTTTTCCGGTTCCGCGAACGCGAACATCACGTCGATCGTCGGATCGGTGCGGTCCTTGTACTCGACTTCCGCTTCGGCGAGCGCCGAGCCGCAGTCGAAGCACCAGTTCACCGGCTTCAGCCCGCGATATACGTAGCCCTTCTCGATGATCTTGCCGAGCGCGCGGATCTCTTCCGCCTCGTTGACGAAGTTCATCGTCTTGTACGGATTCGCCCAGTCGCCGAGCACGCCGAGACGCTTGAAACCGACCTTCTGCTTCTCGATCTGCTCGGTCGCGTACGCGCGTGCCTTGCTCATCACTTCGGCCGCCGGCAGCGACTTGCCGAACTGCTTCTCGATCTGGATCTCGATCGGCATCCCGTGGCAATCCCAGCCGGGCACGTACGGCGCATCGAAGCCGGCCATGTTGCGCGACTTGACGACGATGTCCTTCAGGATCTTGTTGACGGCGTGGCCGAGGTGGATATCGCCGTTCGCATACGGCGGGCCGTCGTGCAGGATGAATTTCGGACGGCCAGCGCTGGCCGCGCGGATCTTCTCGTAGAGGCCGCGCTCTTCCCATTCCTTGACCCACTGCGGCTCGCGCTTGGGCAGGTCGCCGCGCATCGGGAACGGCGTGTCGAGCAGGTTGACCGGATACTTGGCCTGCGGTTTCGAATCGGCTTTCTTGTTGCTCATGATGGGATCGCTATCTAAATCGGGGGACGCGCGAGCGTCGTGAATCGGGTAGGCGCGCGAGTGAGCGGCGCGAGGGTGCGGCGCCAGGCGCCGCCGTCCGGATCAGCTAATTCGGTCGGTGGCCGACGTCGAGAAGCCCGTGGCGCGGCTGCCCGGCGCACGGTCGCGCTCGATGAAGTACGCGCGCGCATTGGCGACGTCCAGCGCGATCGCGCGCGACAGCGCCTCGAGATCGTCGAATTTCGCCTCGTCGCGCAGCTTCTTCAGGAATTCGACGCGGATGAGCTTGCCGTACGCATCGCCGTGCCAGTCGAGCAGGTGGACTTCGAGCAGCACGCGGCCCGAATCGTCGACGGTCGGGCGCAGGCCGAGGCTGGCGACGCCCGGCAGCGGGGCGGGGCCGAGGCCGTGCACCTGCACGACGAAGATGCCCGCGAGCGCCGGCCGCTTGTGTGCGATCGGCAGGTTCAGCGTCGGGAAGCCGAGGTCGCGGCCGAGCTTCAGCCCGTGCGCGACGTGGCCGCTGATCGCATAGCCGTGGCCGAGCGCCTGCGCGGCCGCGTCGAGGTTGCCGGCCGCGAGCGCGGCGCGCACGCCCGAGCTCGAGATGCGCGTGCCGTCGCTGCCGGCCACCGTACCCATCTGCTCGACCTCGAAGCCGTACTGCGCGCCGGCCGCCTTCAGCGTGTCGAAGGTGCCTGCGCGCTTCGCGCCGTAGCAGAAATCGTCGCCGACCATCATCCAGCGCGTGTGCAGCCCGTTCACCAGCGTGCGTTCGACGAACGCCTGCGGCGACTGGCTCGCGAACGTGTGGTTGAAGTGCTCGACGACCACGCGGTCGACACCGTGATCGCGCAGCGCCTCGAGCTTGTCGCGCAGCATCGCGATGCGCGGCGGCGCGCCGGCCGGGTTGAAGAATTCGCGCGGGTGCGGCTCGAACGTCATCACGCACACGGGCAGGCCGCGCGCGTCCGCTGCCGCGCGCACGCGCGCGAGCAGGGCCTGGTGGCCGCGATGGACACCGTCGAAGTTGCCGATCGTCAGCGCGCACGGGGCGCGGCTCTCGGCGTTGGGCAGGCCGCGGAAGACTTTCACGATAGCGGATGCAGCGTCGGGGGAATGGGCGGTGGGATGCCGCAAAGCAGAAGATTATAAACGTTCGGGCGGGCCGGCGGCCGAGAAGGCGGGAAACGCGGGGGCGAATGGTAAAATTCGCGGATGAAAAAACTCGTGATCCTGATTTCCGGTCGCGGCAGCAACATGGAGGCCATCGTCCGCGCGTGCGCGCAGGAACGCTGGCCGGCCGAGATTGCCGCCGTGATCGCCAACCGGCCCGATGCGGCCGGGCTGGCTTTTGCCGCGTCGCACGGGGTGGCGACGGCGGTGGTCGACCACCGGTCGTTCGACGGCCGCGACAGCTTCGACGCGGCGCTCGCCGCCGAGATCGACCGTTTCGCCCCCGATCTCGTTGTCCTCGCCGGCTTCATGCGCATCCTCACGCCCGCATTCGTCAGACGATACGAAGGCCGGCTGCTGAACATCCATCCGTCGCTGCTGCCGAGCTTCAAGGGCATCCACACGCATCAGCAGGCGCTCGATGCGGGTGTCGCGCTGCATGGCGCGAGCGTGCATTTCGTGATTCCCGAGCTCGACAGCGGCGCGATCGTCGCGCAGGGCGCGGTGCCCGTGCGCGCGGGCGACGACGCCGCCGCGCTCGCGCAGCGTGTGCTGACGGTCGAGCATGTGCTGTATCCGCGCGCGGTGCGCTGGTTCATCGAGGGGCGTCTGCGCCTCGAGAACGGCCGTGCAGTGGTGGCGCCGGAAGAGGCGCGCTGGATTTTCGCGGATCAACCGCATACCGAAACGAGTGAGGGCGTATGAAACTGCACGGATTCCTGATCGGCCAGACCGAGACTTTGCTGGCCGAGGTGCTGAAGTTCGCCGGCCCCGCCGACGCGACGACGAGCCGGTTCTTCCGCGCGCACCCGAAGCTCGGGCATGCCGAGCGCGGCGTGATCGCCGAGGCCGTATTCGCGGTGCTGCGCCGGAAGATGGAGTTTTCGCACCTCGCCGAGAGCGGCACGGGCACGCCTGCGCGGCGCCTCACGCTGCTCGGCCTGATGCAGACGGTCGGCCGCAATTCGCTGAAGCCGTTCCTGTCCGACACCGAGTCCGCATGGCTCGAGCACGTATCGAAGATCGATCCCGCGAGCCTGCCGGTGCGCATCCGCACGAACCTGCCCGACTGGATCCACCAGGCATTGTCGGCCCGTTTCGACGCCGACGAGCTCGCGCAGCTCGCGGCCGCGCTGAACTACCCGGCGCCGCTCGACCTGCGTGCCAACGCCCAGAAGGCGACGCGCGACCAGGTGATCGAAGCGCTGCGCGTGAGCGGCATCGATGCGGGCGCGACGCCGTTCGCGCCGTTCGGCGTGCGCGTGGTCGGCAAGCCGGCGCTGACGCGCCTGAAGCTGTTCGAGGAAGGCGCGATCGAGGTGCAGGACGAAGGCAGCCAGCTGCTGTGCTCGCTGGTCGCGCCGCGCCGCGGCGAGATGGTCGTCGATTTCTGCGCTGGAGCGGGCGGCAAGACGCTCGCGCTGGGCGCGATGATGCGCTCGACCGGGCGCCTCTATGCGTTCGACGTGTCCGAGAAGCGCCTCGCGAAGCTGAAGCCTCGCCTCGCGCGCAGCGGGCTGTCGAACGTGAACCCCGTGCTGATCGACAGCGAGCACGACGCGAAGATCAAGCGGCTTGCCGGCAAGATCGACCGCGTGCTGGTCGATGCGCCGTGCAGCGGCCTCGGCACGCTGCGCCGCAATCCGGACCTGAAGTGGCGCCAGACGCGCACGGCGATCGACGAGCTGACGCCGAAGCAGGCGTCGATCCTCGCGAGCGCCGCACGCCTGGTGAAGAAGGGCGGCCGCCTTGTCTACGCCACCTGCAGCGTGCTCGATGCGGAGAACGAACGCATCGTCGAACAGTTCCTGGCCGACCATCCCGAGTTCGTGCTGGTACCGGCGCAGAAGGTGCTGGATGACCAGCGCATCGAGATCGAGACGGGCGACTACCTGTCGCTGTGGCCGCACCGTCACGCGACCGATGGCTTCTTCGCCGCGGTGCTCGAACGGCGCGCTGCGCAGTAACGGCGGGCCGGACGGACGATGGAGAATCTGCAGAGCCGCCTGCTGTCGCACCGGCTGGCGTCGGTCATCCGCGATTTCCACCAGCCGGTGATGATCTGGCAGGCGGCGATCCTCATTGGGGCGCTGTGCTTCGCGTGGGTGGCCGCGCGCTTCGTGCACGGCCGGATCGATGCGCGCCGCCGGGCGGCCGGACGCGCGCCCGGCGCGGGCGCGCACAGCCTGAAGCGCGCGTTGTTCCCGCTGTTCGGCGGCATTTTCGTGGGCGGCGCGCAGCTCGCGTTCGACCCGTTCATGTCGACGTCGCTGCTGTCGCTCGCGCTCGTGCCGCTGTTCGGCATCGGGCTGATCTACGTGCTGTTTTTCTTTGCGCGGCGCGTGTTCGCGCGCGACGGCCACACGCATGCGTGGCTGTCGATCGTCGAGAAGATCGTGTCGACGGTCGTGTGGGCCGCGATGGTGCTGACCGTGCTCGGCATCCAGCGCGACGTGCTCGGCTGGCTCGACAGCGTGCAGTTCCGTGTCGCCAACGCGCACCTCACGCTGCTGTCGGTGATTTCCGGCGCGCTGTGGGTGTGCGTGACGCTGATGGTCGCGATGTGGCTCGGCTCGGTGCTCGAGGATCGCCTCACGCGCGCGAGCACGCTCGACGCGAACCTGAAGGTCGTGCTGTCGCGGGTCGGCCGCGCGCTGCTCGTGTTTGCGGCGATCCTGATCGGGCTGTCGCTGGTCGGGATCGACGTGACGGTGCTCGGCGTGTTCGGCGGTGCGGTGGGCGTCGGCCTCGGTTTCGGGCTGCAGAAGATCGCCAGCAACTACGTGTCGGGCTTCATCATCCTGCTCGACCGCTCATTGCGGCTCGGCGACGCGATCAGCGTCGGCGGGCTGCAGGGCATCGTCACGCAGATCCGCACACGCTACACGGTCGTGCGCGGACTCGACGGCAACGAGACGCTGATTCCGAACGAGAAGCTGATCACGGACGTCGTGCAGAACCAGTCGTCGTACCTGACGCGGGGTTACGCGAAGGTCGCGGTGCAGGTGGCGTACACGAGCGATGTCGAGCATGCGCTCACGTTGCTTGCCGATGCCGCGAAGGGCGTGCCGCGCGTGCTGACGGAGCCCGCTCCGACCCCGTATCTGGTGAGTTTCGGCGCAGACGGGATCGACCTGGAGCTCGGTTTCTGGATCGAGGATTCGGCGAAAGGCACGTCCGGCGTGCGTTCGGCCGTGAACCGCAACATCTGGCGGCTGTTCGGCGAGCACGGGATTTCGATTCCGTTCCCGCAGCGCGAAGTGCGCGTCGTCGGGTTGCCCGACGGCTTTCCCGCCGCGGGCGCGACGGCGGGGCGCGATCCGGCGGCCGGCAACGGCGCGGTGGACGGGCGCGCGCCGGCCGCGTAGCACATACCGGTCGCCGATCGTATCGACCCCGCGGCCGGAACCGGATCGCGGGCCTTTCCGAGTCCGCCCATGGACTGCACTTGTTGCGTCAGGGCAAGAAAATATTCATTTTTTACAAAGACTTGGAACGGTTGAAGTAAAATTCTGGTCTACACGCGGTATGCTTTCATTTTTCTGACGCTTGGCGCGGGCCGGCGTCGCTCTCTCTTCACGGGTAACTGCCTTGTTGAATTCCCTGCTCGATTTTCTTTCCCACGGGCTCCTGCATTTTTCGTGGTGGCAGGTCGCGTTGTTTGCGCTCGCCGTCACGCACGTCACGATCATCGGCGTGACGGTCTACCTGCACCGCTGCCAGGCGCACCGCGCGCTCGAGCTGCATCCGATCGCGAGCCACTTCTTCCGCCTCTGGCTGTGGATGACGACCGGCATGCTGACGGGCCAGTGGGCCGCGATTCACCGCAAGCACCACGCGAAGTGCGAGACCGAGGAAGATCCGCACAGCCCGCAGACGCGCGGCATCTGGAAGGTGTTCCTCGAAGGCGCCGAGCTGTATCGCGCGGAAGCGAAGAATGAAGAGACGATGCGCAAGTTCGGTCACGGCACGCCGAACGACTGGCTCGAACGCAATCTCTATTCGAAATACCCGATTCTCGGCATCAGCATGATGATGGTGATCGACGTCGCGCTGTTCGGCGTGATCGGCCTGACCGTGTGGGCCGTGCAGATGGTCTGGATTCCGTTCTGGGCGGCTGGCGTCGTCAACGGCTTCGGTCACTTCTGGGGGTATCGCAACTTCAACTCGGCAGACGCGAGCACGAACCTGTTCCCGTGGGGCATCGTGATCGGCGGCGAAGAGCTGCACAACAACCACCACACGTTCGCGACCTCGGCGAAGCTGTCGAACAAGTGGTACGAGTTCGACATCGGCTGGATGTACATCCGCATCATGTCGGCGTTCGGTCTTGCAAAGGTGAAGAAGGTTGCGCCGACGCCGCGCCTGAACAAGCCGAAGACGGTGCTCGACCAGGAAACGCTGCAGGCCGTGCTGTCGAACCGCTACGAAGTGATGGCGCGCTACGGCAAGGCCGTGAAGCGTGCGTACCGCCAGGAACTCGCGCACCTGAAGGAAATCGGCGGCGAGAGATACCAGATGATGCGTGGCGCGCGCAAGTGGTTCCACAAGGATGCCGACGGCCTCGACGAGCCGCAGAAGAAGCTGCTGCCGGAAATCTTCGCGAACAGCCAGAAGCTGCAAACGTACTTCCAGCTGCGCCAGGATCTCGCCGCGATCTGGGATCGTTCGACCGCGTCGCGCGAACAGCTTCTCGCGCAATTACAGGATTGGTGCCATCGCGCAGAACAAAGCGGCATCAAGGCGCTGCAGGAATTTGCGACGCGCCTGCGCCGCTACGCCTGATTCGAAATCGATTAGAATCTAAGGACGTCAAAAACCCCGCGTTGGCGGGGTTTTTTTATTTGGGCCGCCGGTTTTTGAAGGGTGATCGGTAAGGCCGGATTTGTATGCGGCTTGGAGCAGTGCGGAAGTGTTGTTCCGGGGCGAGATCAGGGGATGGGATCGGAGTTGGTGCTGAAGCGTTAGCTCCGATCGACCGCGAAGCATGGGATCGGAGTAAGCGCTGAAGCGCTAACTCCGATCGACAGGAGATATCGAGATGCAATCGACGATCAAACCCGTCGAGTACGACCGGCCCGTCGCAGCAGGGACCGTGTGCGGCGTGGGGCAGGCATGGGCCAAGGTGCCCGACGCACCGTCCGCCGAAGAGCGTGCTGCACTGAAGGCGCGCATCAAGGCATTGCTCGTGCGTGAAAAGGCCGTGCTGGTCGCGCACTACTACGTCGACGCCGAATTGCAGGCGCTCGCCGACGAAACGGGCGGCTGCGTCGCCGATTCGCTCGAAATGGCCCGCTTCGGCCGCGATCACGACGCGCAGACGCTGGTCGTCGCCGGCGTGCGCTTCATGGGCGAAACCGCGAAGATCCTGAGCCCGAACAAGCGGATCCTGATGCCCGACCTCGACGCGACCTGCTCGCTCGACCTCGGCTGCCCGGTCGACGAATTCTCGGCGTTCTGCGACGCGCATCCCGATCGCACGGTCGTCGTCTATGCGAATACCAGCGCCGCCGTGAAGGCGCGCGCGGACTGGATGGTCACGTCGTCGATCGGCCTCGAGATCGTGGCCGACCTGCACGCGCGCGGCGAGAAGATCATCTGGGCACCGGATCGTCATCTCGGCAGCTACATCCAGAAGAAGACCGGCGCGGACATGCTGCTCTGGCAAGGCTCGTGCCTCGTTCACGACGAATTCAAGGGCATCGAACTCGACCTGCTGCGCGCCGAATATCCGGACGCGAAGGTGCTCGTCCACCCCGAATCGCCGGAAAACGTCGTCGCGCAGGCCGATGTGGTTGGCTCGACCACGCAGCTGATCGACGCGGCGGTCAAGCTCGACGCGACGCGCTTCATCGTCGCGACCGATCTCGGCATCCTGCACAAGATGCAGCTTGCCGCGCCCGGCAAGACCTTCATCGCCGCGCCGACGGCCGGCAACAGCGCCACCTGCAAGAGCTGCGCACATTGCCCGTGGATGGCGATGAACGGCCTCGCGAACCTCGCCGACGTGCTCGAGCGCGGTCAGAACGAAATCTTCGTCGATCCTGCGATCGGCGAGCGCGCACGCCTGCCGATCGACCGGATGCTCGATTTCGCGGCCGCGCACAAGAAGCGCGTACAGGCGAGCGGTGATCTGCAGCGCGATCAGCAATTGTTTGCGAACGTGGGGGCTGCATGAGCCAGGCCGTATCCCCGCTGTTCGACATCGTCCGCGAGCAATATGGCGCGGCATTCGACGACGCGATCGCGCGCAACGTGGCCGATGCGATCGCAGAAGACGTCGGCACCGGCGACCAGACCGGGCGGCTCGTGCCGGCCGGCGAGCGTCGCCGTGCACGCATCATCGTGCGCGAGGAAGCCGTGCTGTGCGGCGTGCCGTGGTTCGAGGCCGTAATCGCCCGGATCGATCCGGCGATCGTCGTGCAGTGGCGTTATCGTGAAGGCGACCGGATGGCGCCCGATTCGACCGTCTGCGAACTCGAAGGGCCAGCGCGCGCGCTGCTGACGGCCGAGCGCAACGGGTTGAACTTCCTGCAACTGCTGTCGGGCGTCGCGACCGCGACGCGCCGTTACGTCGATCGCGTCGAAGGCACGCGCGCAAAGATCCTCGATACGCGCAAGACGCTGCCGGGCTTGCGGCTCGCGCAGAAGTACGCGGTGCGCGTCGGCGGCGGCGAGAACCAGCGTCTCGCGCTGTACGACGGCATTCTGATCAAGGAAAACCACATCGCAGCGGCAGGCGGCGTCGGCGAGGCGCTCGATGCGGCGTTCGCGCTGGAGTCGGGTGTGCCCGTGCAGGTCGAAGTCGAGACGCTTGCGCAACTCGATACGGCGCTCGCGCATCGCGCGCAGTCGGTGCTGCTCGACAACTTCACGCTCGACATGATGCGTGAAGCGGTGCGCGTGGCGAACGGCAAGGCCGTGCTCGAAGTGTCGGGCGGCGTCAATCTCGATACGGTGCGTGCGTTCGCGGAAACGGGTGTCGACCGCATCTCGATCGGCGCGCTGACGAAGGACGTACGCGCGACGGACTATTCGATGCGGATCGTCGACTGAACGAACGCCATCGATCGGACAAAAAAGCCGTTGGCGCGCAAACGCCAACGGCTTTTTTCCTGTGCGGCCGCCGGGGAGGGCGTGCCGCTCAGCGACGCGCGCGCGGAGTCAGCACGCTCGGCAGTGCCTTCGGCAGCGAATTCGGCCAGTCGCGGCTGTAGTGCAGCCCGCGGCTTTCGCGGCGCGAGTGCGCGCTCTTCACGATCAACGTCGCCACGTCGACGAGGTTGCGCAGTTCGAGCAGGTCGCGCGTCACGCGGAAGTTCGCGTAGTACTCCTGGATCTCGTCGCGCAGTAGCGACAGCCGGTGCTTCGCGCGTTCGAGGCGCTTGTCGGTACGCACGATGCCGACGTAGTTCCACATCAGGCGGCGCAGTTCGTCCCAGTTGTGTGCAACGACGACCTCTTCGTCCGCATCCGATACGCGGCTTTCGTCCCACGCGGGCAGCGTGGCCGGCGTTTCGGCATCGAAGCCGGCCGCCTCGATCGCCTCGGCCGCCGCGCGGCCGATCACGAGGCATTCAAGCAGCGAATTGCTTGCGAGCCGGTTCGCGCCGTGGAGCCCCGTGTACGACGTTTCGCCGACCGCATACAGGCCTGCGAGATCGGTGCGCCCGGCGAGGTCGGTGACGACGCCGCCGCACGTGTAGTGCGCGGCCGGCACGACCGGAATCGGCTCTTTCGCGATGTCGATGCCGAATTCGAGGCAGCGTGCGTGGATCGTCGGGAAGTGTTCGCGCAGGAACGCTTCCGGCTGATGGCTGATGTCGAGATACACGCAGTCGATCCCGCGCTTCTTGATCTCGAAGTCGATCGCGCGCGCGACGATGTCGCGCGGGGCGAGTTCGGCGCGCGGATCGTGTGCGGGCATGAAACGCGTGCCGTCGGGCAGCTTCAGCAGGCCGCCTTCGCCGCGCACGGCCTCCGAAATCAGGAACGACTTCGCATATGGATGGAACAGGCAGGTCGGGTGGAACTGGATGAATTCCATGTTCGACACGCGGCAGCCCGCGCGCCACGCCATCGCGATGCCGTCGCCGGTCGCGGTGTCGGGATTCGTCGTGTACAGGTAGACCTTGCCGGCGCCGCCCGTTGCGAGCACCGTATGCGGCGCTTCGATCGTGATCGTGCGGTCGTTGTCGACGTCGAGCGCATACAGGCCATGACAGCGGCGGCCGGGCAGGCCGAGCCGGTCCGACGTGATCAGGTCGATCGCGTGGTGGTTTTCGAAGAACGTGATGTTCGGGTGCTGGCGCGCACGCGCCGACAGCGTCGCGAGCACCGCATGGCCGGTCGCGTCGGCCGCGTGGATGATCCGGCGGTGGCTGTGGCCGCCTTCGCGCGTGAGGTGGAAGCCGAGCTCGGCTGCGTCGTCCTTCGTGAACGGCACGCCCTGCGAGATCAGCCATTCGATCGCTTCGCGGCCGTGCTCGACGATGTAGCGCGTCGCGCCTTCGTCGCATAAGCCGCCACCGGCGACCAGCGTGTCGTCGACGTGGTTCTCGATGCTGTCCGCCGAATCGAGGACAGCCGCGATGCCGCCTTGCGCGTTATCGCTCGCGCCCTCCATCATCGACCGCTTCGCGATCAGTGCGACGCGTCGCGTGCTGGCCAGATTGAGTGCGACCGACAGCCCTGCCAGGCCGCTGCCGACGATCGCCACGTCGAATTTCATGCTGCATCTCCATCGTTACGCTTTTGATCTTGTACGTTCCGGCGACCGTGGCCGCGGAAAGGGGAGAGCATACCGCGTCGCGCCGGAGCGTGCGCGCAAAACAAAAAGCCCCGCATGCGCGGGGCTTTTCGGTCGCCGTCAGGCTAGCAGAAACCGGAGATTACTTGATCTTGGTTTCTTTGTATTCCACATGCTTGCGGACGACGGGATCGAACTTCTTGATCGCCATCTTTTCCGGCATGTTGCGCTTGTTCTTCGTGGTCGTGTAGAAATGACCCGTACCAGCGGTCGACTCAAGCTTGATCTTGTCGCGTGCGCCTTTTGCCATGATTGTGCTCCTTGGGCTTAGGCTTCGCCGCGTGCGCGCAGGTCAGCGAGCACGGAATCGATGCCGTTCTTGTCGATCAGGCGCAGGCCGGCGTTCGAGACGCGCAGGCGCACCCAGCGGTTTTCGCTCTCTACCCAGAACCGGCGGTTTTGCAGGTTCGGCAGGAAGCGGCGCTTCGTCTTGTTGTTGGCGTGGGAAACGTTGTTGCCGCTCATCGGCGCTTTCCCAGTTACTTGGCATACGCGTGCCATGAGAGCACTCCTAATACGCTAAATTCGGGGTTCGATCGCCGATGAAGGTTCCATCGCACCGCCACGTGATCCATGGCTGCACTCAGAACGCCGAAGCCCTTACAGACAAGGCCCTTCGATGGCTAGAACTGGTTGGAAAAAAGACAGACGGCGATTCTAGCAGAAAAAGTTCAGAAAAATCAAACCTAATTTCGCTTCACCGTTGCGACGCCCTCAGGCGGGCCGCAACCGCACAGTCTACAACCAACCGGCCCGTGCGAACGAAAAAGTATCGCTGGTGCCGATAACGACGTGATCGAGCAGCCGCACGTCGACGAGGGCGAGCGCGTCGTGCAGCACGCGGGTCAGGCGGCGATCTTCCGCGCTTGGCTGCACCGCGCCCGACGGATGGTTGTGCGCGACGATCAGCGCCGCGGCGTTGTGCGCCATCGCGCGGCGCACGATTTCGCGCGGATAGACGGCCATGCGCGTCAGCGAGCCGCGCGTGATTTCCTCCGTTTCGATCAGGCCGTGGCGCGCGTCGAGGAATACCGCCGCGAACACTTCGTACGGGCGCGCGCCGATCTCCAGCCGCAGATAGTCCTCGACCGCGCCGGGCGAATCGATCTGCTTCTTCTCGCGGGCCTTCTCCTTCAGCATGCGTCGCGCGATCTCGATGACCGCAACCAGCCGCGCGGAACGCGCGGGGCCGATGCCGGGGTGCGCCTCGAAATCGTCGGTGGTTGCCTCGAGCAGCCCGCGCAACGTCTTGAACTGCCCGACCAGCGCGCGGGCGGTGACGAATACATCGTGCCCGGGCTTGCCCGTGCCGAGCAGCAAGGCAATCAGTTCGTCGTCGGTCAGCGCGGCCGGCCCGCGCTCCAGCAATCGCTCGCGCGGCCGCTCGGGCCGCCAGCCGCCCGGGCGGCGCTTGCGCTTGCGGATCGGGAGGACGCGACCGGGCGGATCGGCCGGCGGATCGGCGGTGTCGCGGCATTCGACGGCCGGCAGGGCGAGGCAGGGTGACAGCATGCTTGAAACTCCAATGGCGGCGGGCAGTGTGCGCGACGTCGTCGCACTTTCCGCCTTGCGCGCTCAGGTGACTTACAATATTGGCTTTGCGCCGGGCCTTTCGGCCGTATCGGGCGCCGACTGAACGAGTAATTCATGAGCCTCATCGATCTATCCGAAGTGAAGCCCGGTTCCCACGTCACGTTGCATTACCGGCTGGCACTGGCCGACGGTGCCGACATCGTCAACACCTTCACCGACAAGCCGGCCACGCTGCTGCTCGGCGCGGGGCAACTGGCGCCGTCGCTGGAACAGATTCTGATCGGGCTCAGGGTCGGCGACCATTCGACTTTTCAGCTAACGCCCGAACAGGGGTTCGGTCCCCGCAATCCCGACATGCTCCAGCGTGTAACGCTGTCGACGCTGCGAGAGAACGGGATGGTCGGCGACGATTTCACACCGGGCGAACTGATCGAGTTCAACGCGCCGGACGGCGGCCGATACGCGGGGGTGCTGAAGGAAGTCAGCGAGACCTCGGCACTGTTCGACTTCAATCATCCGCTCGCGGGCCAAGCGCTCACGTTCGAAGTGAAAATCATCGGAATCCTGTAATCATGAGCACCACCGATACGCTGTCCGGGCAGACCGTCGCAGCCGATGCCGAAATCCTGCTGGCCCAGCCGCGCGGCTTCTGCGCGGGCGTCGATCGCGCGATCGAGATCGTCGAGCGCGCAATCGCGATGCACGGTGCGCCCATCTACGTTCGTCACGAGATCGTCCACAACAAGTACGTGGTCGAGGATCTGAAGAAGAAAGGCGCAATCTTCGTCGAGGAACTCGAGGAAGTGCCGGCCGGCAATACCGTGATCTTCAGCGCACATGGCGTGTCGAAGGCAGTGCGCGACGAGGCCGACGTGCGCGGGTTGCGCATTTACGATGCGACCTGCCCGCTCGTCACGAAAGTGCACGTCGAGGTGGCGAAGATGCGCCAGGACGGCGTCGACATCGTCATGATCGGGCACAAGGGCCATCCGGAAGTCGAGGGCACGATGGGGCAGGTCGAACGCGGCATGCATCTCGTCGAGAGCGTCGAGGACGTGCAGAAGCTCGAGCTCGCCGATCCCGAGCGCATCGCGCTCGTCACGCAGACGACGCTGTCCGTCGACGACGCAGCCGAGATCATCGGAGCGCTGAAGGCCAAGTATCCGAAGATCCGCGAGCCGAAGAAGCAGGACATCTGCTACGCGACGCAGAACCGCCAGGACGCGGTGAAGTTCATGGCGCCGCAGTGCGATGTCGTGATCGTCGTCGGCAGCCCGAACAGCTCGAATTCGAGCCGCCTGCGCGAAGTGGCCGAGAAGCGCGGTGTGGACGCGTACATGGTCGATGCGCCCGACCAGATCGATCCGGCATGGGTCGCGGGCAAGCGCCGCATCGGTGTGACGGCGGGCGCGTCGGCGCCCGAAGTGCTCGCCCAGGCCGTGATCGCGCGGCTGCGCGAGCTCGGGGTGCGCAACGTCCGCGCGCTCGACGGCATCGAGGAAAACGTGTCGTTTCCGCTGCCGCGCGGGTTGAACCTGCCGCCCGCTGCCTGATTGACGCATCGCACCCACGGAACACCGAAGCGCGCCTCCCGGCGCGCTTTTTTTTGGCCCGCCGGAATTGCAATCGCAACCATTATTCGCACCCATGGTGCAACCGGGTTGCTCCGCGCGCGCTCAAGCGTCTCTCAAAATTGGTTGCAATGCAGGAAAACCCCATCGAATCAGGATTATTGGCGTCCTATAAATGGAGTTACAATGCGCCCGTTTTCAGGCCGGAATGGCTTTGAAATCGGGTTTTGGCAAGGCGCGGGAGACCAATCAATGCATGCGAAGTTGGCTAACGCCATGTCCGTCGCCGCACCGGTTGCAATGTTTGCCGGTTGCAGCAAAAAGAGCGACGGCGGGGCGGGGAGGGAGGCTGCGGTATTCGCGGCACCGTCGGCCAGTGGCGTGCGCGTCGCCGGAACCGGTCGTGCGGCATCGTTCGCGTGCCGCATCGCGCAATTGGGCAAGGACAAGGAAAACGGGGCACGTTTGGCGATCGAGGAAATCAACGCGCTTGGCCTGGCGAACGGTCAGGCAGCGGGCACGCAGGTTGCAATACAGCAGGCCGCCGGTCGTGGCGCGACAGCGACCGCGCGCGCCGATCGACGCAAGCCGGCCATGGTGCCCGGCGATGCGGGTAGCGTGCCGATGCTGCCGGCCCCCTTTCATTTCGATTCGACGAAACAGCGCATTGCCGCGAGCAACGATGTCGCGGCGTGCGGTCTGGTTCGTACGATGGATTCCGACGCAGTCCTGACGAATGTCGGGCGCGGCGTTCGCGGTGCCTTGCGAGGCAACGCGGCAAGGAATCCGATCTGCCCGGGTGCGGGGCTTGCCTCGCACCGGACGGAAAAAGGCACGGATGCCGGGCAACCGGACGATGGCCGTCTCGGCATGCTGCCCCACGACTTCAAGGAGGCTACGAACACCGTCCTCGATGTCGTGACGATTTAGCGACGGGACTCATGACGGCACCGGAACAGTGCGGTGCCGTTTTTGTATCCGCTCCGGCGGCAGGTCCGGCCGTACAGGCCGGGCGGCGCGCGCCGGGACGATCCACCCTTACCGGTATCGACTAGTACCCGCAGTGTCGCCGAGAAGGCGCGATTCCTCGCTTACCCGCGGGGCGCAACGTCCTCCGGCAGCACGGGCCAAGGAGCTTTAAATGGATATTTTCGTCCAGCAGGTTCTCAACGGGCTGGTGCTCGGCAGTGTCTACGCCATCATCGCGTTGGGCTACACGATGGTGTACGGCATTCTCGGCATCATCAACTTCGCGCACGGCGACGTGCTGATGATCGGCGCGATGGTCGCCCTGTCGGCCATCACCGTGCTGCAGAACCATTTTCCCGGACTCGGCAACGTCGCGACGCTGACGATCGGCCTGGGCATCGCCGCAGTCGTCTGTGCATTCGTCGGCTTCACGATCGAGCGGGTCGCCTACCGGCCGCTGCGTCGCGCCCCGCGCCTCGCCCCGCTGATCACCGCCATCGGCGTGTCGATCCTGCTGCAGACCGCCGCGATGATCATCTGGTCGCGCAACCCGCTGCCGTTCCCGCAATTGCTGCCGACCGATCCGATCAACGTGATCAAGGCCACCGACACGACGCCCGGCGCCGTGATCTCGGTCACTGAAATCGTGATCATCGCGGTGGCGTTCATCGTGATGGCCGGCCTGCTGCTGCTCGTGCACAAGACCAAGCTCGGCCGCGCGATGCGCGCGATCGCCGAAAGCCCGAACACCGCGAGCCTGATGGGCGTGAACCCGAACTTCGTGATCTCCGCGACGTTCATGATCGGCTCCGCGCTTGCTGCGCTGGCCGGCGTGATGATTGCGTCCGAATACGGCAACGTGCACTTCTACATGGGCTTCATCCCCGGCATGAAGGCATTCACGGCCGCGGTGCTGGGCGGGATCGGCAACCTCGGCGGTGCGATGGTCGGCGGCGTGCTGCTCGGCCTGATCGAGCAGCTCGGGGCCGGCTACATCGGCAACCTCACGGGCGGCGTATTCGGCAGTAACTACCAGGACGTGTTCGCCTTCATCGTGCTGATCATCGTGCTGGTGTTCCGTCCGTCCGGCCTGCTGGGCGAACGTGTCGCGGATCGCGCGTAACGGAAGGGAGCAAACAACATGACATCCATTCAACCGATCGAATCCTCGACGTCGCTCGTCGAAGAGCGCAACGTCGCCAAGACCGTCATCATCGGCATCCTGACCGCTGTCTTCGTGATTGCCGCGCCGATCATCATCGGCTCGGCCGGCGGCAACTACTGGGTCCGCGTGCTTGACTTCGCGATGCTGTACGTGATGCTCGCGCTGGGCCTGAACGTGGTGGTCGGCTTTGCCGGCCTGCTCGACTTGGGCTATATCGCGTTCTACGCAGTGGGCGCGTACACGGCGGCCTTGTTGAGCTCGCCGCACCTGAGCTCGCAGTTCGAGTGGATCGCGGCGCTCGCGCCGAACGGGCTGCATGTGCCGTTCCTGATCATCGTGCCGATCGCGATGGCGCTGGCGGCCACCTTCGGGATCCTGCTCGGCGCGCCGACGCTGCGCCTGCGCGGCGACTACCTGGCGATCGTGACGCTCGGCTTCGGTGAAATCGTCCGGATCTTCATGAACAACCTCGACCGTCCGGTGAACATCACCAACGGCCCGAAGGGGATCACGGGCATCGATCCGGTGCACATCGGCGGCTTCAACCTGTCGCAGACGCACTCGCTGTTCGGGATCCAGCTGCCGTCGGTCTACATGTACTACTACCTGTTCGTGCTGTGCTCGCTGCTGGTGATCTGGGTGTGTACGCGCCTGCAGCATTCGCGTATCGGCCGCGCATGGGCGGCGATCCGCGAAGACGAGATCGCGGCGAAGGCAATGGGCATCAACACGCGTAACGTGAAGCTGCTCGCATTCGCGATGGGTGCGTCGTTCGGCGGCCTGTCGGGCGCGATGTTCGGCTCGTTCCAGGGCTTCGTGTCGCCCGAGTCGTTCACGTTCTGGGAATCGATCGTGGTGCTCGCGTGCGTGGTGCTCGGCGGCATGGGCCACATCCCGGGCGTGATCCTGGGCGCGGTGCTGCTCGCGATCTTCCCGGAATTCCTGCGTTCGACGATGAGCCCGCTGCAGCACGCGCTGTTCGGTCATGACATCGTCGATACGGAAGTGATCCGCCAGGCGCTGTACGGCCTCGCGATGGTGGTCATCATGCTGTACCGCTCGGAAGGCCTGTGGCCCGCGCCGAAGCATGAGGACAAGATC
Source organism: Burkholderia puraquae (assembly GCF_002099195.1). GTDB lineage: Bacteria > Pseudomonadota > Gammaproteobacteria > Burkholderiales > Burkholderiaceae > Burkholderia > Burkholderia puraquae. Next base: position 123,402 of record NZ_NBYX01000012.1, read on the forward strand.
GCGAAACTGGCGAAGCGCGCCAGCAAGAAGCCGGTGCGCGCTTAACCTACGGACACTGGGGATACACACATGAGCGACAAACAAATCCGACTGTCCGTCAAAGGCGTGAACAAGCGCTTCGGTGGCCTGCAGGCGCTGTCCGACGTCGGCCTCGAGATCAAGGAAGGCGAGATCTATGGGCTGATCGGCCCGAACGGCGCCGGCAAGACGACGTTCTTTAACGTGATCACGGGCCTTTACACGCCGGACTCCGGCGAGTTCAAGCTCGACGGCACGGAATACAAGCCGACGGCGGTGCATCAGGTCGCCAAGACGGGCATTGCGCGCACGTTCCAGAACATCCGCCTGTTCGGCGGGATGACGGCGCTGGAGAACGTGATGGTGGGCCGCCACGTGCGCACCAAGCACGGGCTGCTCGGCGCGGTGTTCCAGACGCCGGCCGAACGCCAGGAAGAGCGCGAGATCAAGGAGCGCGCGATCGAGCTGCTCGAATACGTCGGCGTGCTGCAGTACGCGGACTACACGTCGCGCAACCTGTCGTACGGCCACCAGCGCCGTCTCGAGATCGCGCGTGCGCTGGCCACCGACCCGAAGCTGCTCGCGCTCGACGAGCCGGCGGCCGGGATGAACGCGACCGAGAAGGTCGAACTCACGCGCCTGCTCGACAAGATCCGCTCGGACGGTCGCACGATTCTCCTGATCGAGCACGACGTGAAGCTCGTGATGGGGCTGTGCAACCGGATGACGGTGCTCGATTACGGCAAGGTGATCGCCGAGGGTCTGCCGCAGGACGTGCAGAAGAATCCGAAGGTGATTGAGGCATATCTCGGCGCAGGGGTGCACTGATGGCAGCGGCAATGTTGAAAATCAAGGGCTTGCAGGTCAACTACGGCGGCATCCAGGCCGTCAAGGGCGTTGACATGGAAGTCCGCCAGGGCGAGCTCGTGACGCTGATCGGCGCGAACGGCGCAGGCAAGACCACGACGATGAAGGCGATCACGGGTCTCAAGCCGTATTCGGCGGGCGACATCGAGTACGACGGCAAGTCGATCAAGGGCGTGCCGTCGCACGAACTGCTCAAGCGCGGCCTCGCGATGGTGCCGGAAGGCCGCGGGATCTTCGCGCGGATGTCGATCATCGAGAACATGCAGATGGGCGCGTACCTGCGCAACGACAACGAGCAGATCAAGAAGGACGTCGAGCGGATGTTCGGCTTCTTCCCGCGCCTGAAGGAGCGTGCGACGCAGCTCGCGGGCACGCTGTCGGGCGGCGAGCAGCAGATGCTGGCGATGTCGCGTGCGATCCTCTCCAAGCCGAAGCTGCTGCTGCTCGACGAGCCGTCGATGGGGCTGTCGCCGATCATGGTCGAGAAGATCTTCGAAGTGGTGCGCGAGATCTCGAAGGAGGGCATCACGGTGCTGCTGGTCGAGCAGAACGCACGCCTCGCGCTGCAGGCGGCCGACCGCGGCTACGTGATGGATTCGGGCACGGTCACGATGGAAGGCGACGCGAAGCAGATGCTCGACGATCCGAAGGTGCGGGCTGCGTACCTGGGTGAATGAGTGAGTGAATGAGCGGGGCCGGTGGCGCGCGACGGCAGATGCCGGGCGCGTCGCACACGGGCTTTCGAAAGGCTGTCACGGGATGCCGTGACAGCCTTTTTTTCGTGTCATGCGATTCGGGTCGAACTTGTGCGGGCGGGCGCGACTCCATTCGACTGTTGCGCCGTGCACGCGGCGCGGGAGCGATGGGGCGGCTGCCCGTTGCCGGTCGTCCATTGCCGGTCGCCCGCAGCCAGTCGCCCGCAGCCAGTCGCCGGCAGCCAGTCGCCGGCAAACCGACACACGGGCCGCGTAGCATGGACGGCCCATCGGGACACGGAGAGCACGCATGAGTCTGGACTACGGTTTCGTGAAGGCGAAGGTGACATCGGTGGCGAAGCTGAAGGGCTCGCCGCACCGCAGCGAGATCCAGTATCACATCCACCTGACGCTGGCGCTGCCGGGAGGCGACTGGGACGTCGCGATCAACGTCGGCACCAGCGATGCGGACGACCTGCTGAACTACAAGCTCGTCTACGATTTCCACCACCCGATCACGCAGACGCTCGCGGCCGCGGCCGAAGGCTATACGGACCTGACGGGGCAGGCCGCGCTGCCCGCGCTCGACTACCTGCGCAGCGACATCCTGAACGAAACGGGCGCTTGGCGCGCGAGCGCCGTGATGGACGGCACGGAGCATCAGGAGCCGATCCCGTCGCTGCTGCGGCTCGTGAGCGCCGCGCAGTCGCAGGGGCTCGACGTCGTCGTGTTCGGCCGCTCGTATGCCGAAGGCAACGGCATCCACGACACGCACATGAACCAGGGCTCGACCGGCGCGAACTACCTGCATCGCGCGGGCGACGACCACAACGACCACAACGACATCTGGCAGGACGGTGCGCTGATCGTGCGCGTGAGCGACACGCAGTGGGCTGCGTATTTCGCCGCGTTCGAGCAGCAGGCCGTGCCGACCGACGCGCTCGGCAATCCGTTGCCGGGCGCGGGGCCGATCACGCGCTGAGATGGCCGGCTGCCGGCCTTCGCTTCATGCGGCCGGCAGCGTCTTGCCGAACGAGATGCGTTCCTCGACGCGATAGCCGAGGGCTGCGTAGAAGCGGCATGCGTCGTCATTGCCGGGCAGGACCTGGAGGTTGATCTTCAGGCAGCCGCGCGCGGCGAGCGCGCGTTCCGCGTGCGCGATCAGTGCGCGGCCGATGCCGAGCCGCCGCGCGTCGTTCGATACGCCGAACGAGTAGAGCCAGCCGCGATGTCCGTCGAAACCCGCCATCAGCGTGCCGACCACGCGTGCGCCGCTGGTCGCGACGAAGAACAGCTCCGGCTGCGTCGCGAGCTTCAGTTCGATTGATCGCAGCGGATCGCGGTGCGGCGGTGCGTCCGCGTCTTCGTACTGCGGGAACGCGTCGCGCCATACCGCGAGCACGGCATCGGTGTCGGCGCGTTCGAACGGGCGGATTGCGACAGCATTGGTGGCGGCATCCATCGGCAGGGTCTCGTCAGAGCGTGTCGAGAATCGACCGCAGCATCGCCATCATCTGGTCGATTTCCTCGGTCGTCACGTTCAGTGCGGGCATGAAGCGCAGCAGGTTCGGCCGCGCGGCGTTCAGCAGCAGGCCGTCGGGCTGCATGTCGCGCGCCTTCTCGACGATCTGCGGGCCGATGTCCTTGCCGAGCAGCAGCGCGCGCAGCAGGCCTTCGCCGCGTTCGCCTTCGAAGCCACGCTCCTCCGACAGCTCGAGCAGCCTGCGCTTCAGGTATTCGCTGCGCGCACGCACGCCTTCGAGGAAGCCCGGCGCGACGAGCTGCGAGATCACCGAATAGCCGACCGCCGTCATCAGCGGGTTGCCGTTGTACGTGCCGCCCTGGTCGCCGGCCTCGAACACCGCGACCTCGGCCTTCGACAGCAGCGCGCCGAGCGGGGCGCCGCCGCCGATGCCTTTCGCGAGCGTCATGACGTCCGGCTCGATGCCGGACAGCTCGTACGCGAACAGCGTGCCCGCGCGGCCGCAGCCGCTTTGCACTTCGTCGACGATCAGCAGCAGGTTGTGCTGCTTCGTCAGCGCGCGCAGCGCCTGCATGAATTCGCGCGTCGCCGGAATCACGCCGCCTTCACCCTGGATCGGCTCGAGCATCACCGCGACGGTCTTGTCGTTGATCAGCTTCTCGACCGAGTTGATGTCGTTCAGCTCGGCCTTCGGGAAGCCCGGCACCTGCGGCGCGTAGATCGTGTCCCAGCCCGGCTTGCCGCTGGCCGACATCGTCGCGAGCGTGCGGCCGTGGAAGCTGTGGTCGAACGTGATGATCTCGTACGCACCGTTCTTGAACTTGCGGCCCCACTTGCGCGCGAGCTTGATCGCGCCTTCGTTCGCCTCCGCGCCGCTGTTCGTGAAGAACACCTTGTCGAACACGCTGTGCTGCGTGAGCAGGCCCGCGAGCTTCGCCATCGGTTCGTTGTAGAACGCGGGCGACGGGTTCAGCAGTTTTTCCGCCTGCGTCTTCAGCGCTTCGACGATGCCGTCGTTGCAGTGGCCGAGGCTGTTGACCGCCCAGCCCTGGATGAAGTCCAGATAGCGCTTGCCCGTGTGATCGTAGAGCCACGAACCCTTGCCGTGCGTAAACACGATGTCGGGGCGGTTCGTGATGTACATCAGCGAGTCGATCGGATAATCGTTCAGGGGCATGGCAGCAGACTCCAGCGGACGTTGAAAGGGAAACAGGCAATAAAAAAGCCACGGAAGGCCGTGGCTGGTGGGTTCGAACAGCTTGTGCGTAACCGGTGAAGCAGTGCGGGGGTTACGCGCGAGTCCGTGACGAGCCGGCGGCATCCGGGCGGAGCGGCGAGCGGCGACGTCGAAGGGCGGACAGGAAGCAGTTCATGTGCGCAAGCATAAGGCATCCCGCGCCCCACTGTAAACCGCCGCGATGCCACGGATGTGACATCGCGGTGCGCAGCGCGGGATGCGGGTGCGGGGTGTCAGACCGGATGCGCGAGATCGGCGGCGCTCGTGAACGAGTCCGCGTAGAACTCGTCGGCCGGCAGCGCGTGGTGCTGCGTGAAGTCGCGCTGCGCGGATTCGACCATCACCGGCGCGCCGCAGGCGTACACCTGGTGGCCCGACAGATCGGGCAGGTCCTCGATCACCGCGCGATGGACGAAGCCCGTGCGGCCCGTCCACTGGTCGCCGGCGTCCGGCTCCGAGAGCACCGGCACGTACTTGAAATTCGGGATCTCGCGCGCCCACTGCTCGGCGAGCTCGCCGAGGTAGATGTCCTTCTTGCGGCGCGCGCCCCAGTAGAGCGTCATCGGGCGCGCGATGCCCGTGTGCTTCACGTGCTCGATGATCGCCTTGATCGGCGCGAAGCCCGTGCCCGATGCGAGCAGGACGATCGGCTTGTCGGAATCCTCGCGCAGGAAGAAGGTGCCGAGCGGGCCTTCGAAGCGCAGGATGTCGCGCTCCTTCATCGCGCCGAACACGTGGTCGGTGAACTTGCCGCCCGGCATGTGGCGGATGTGCAGCTCGACCGGGCCTTCCTCGTGCGGCGCGTTCGCCATCGAGTAGCTGCGGCGCGAGCCGTCCTTCAGGATGAACTCGACGTACTGGCCCGCGAGATACTGCAGGCGTTCGTTGGCGGGCAGCTGCAGCTTCACGACCATGACGTCGTCGGCCTTGCGTTCGAGCGCGGCGATCCGGCACGGCAGCTTCTTGACCTGCACGCCGTCGACGCCGGCGATCTCGCGCACGTCGATCTCGAGATCGCACTGCGCCTTGGAGCAGCACAGCAGCGCGAGGCCGCGCGTGCGCTCGTCGTTGGACAGTGCCGACGCGGCGTGCGGGCCCTGTTCGATCTGGCCCGACACGATCTGGCCCTTGCAGGAGCCGCACGCGCCGTTCTTGCAGCCGTACGGCAGGTGGACGTTCTGGCGCAGCGCGGCCGCCAGCACGGTTTCGTCCGACTCGACCTGGAATTGCCGGCCGCTTTGCTTGAGAGTGACGTTGAATGCCATAGAACCAAACTAGAACAAAATGTGGGGACCGTGCATGTCGAGCACGGCAGCTACAATGCAAGCCCGTTGCGCGTCGCGCAGCGGTGGCTACTGATTTCGCAACCAACATGATCGCGACTCGAATCCTGCGCCGGCCGCGCGCACTGATCGTCGGCTGCGGCGACGTCGGCATGCGCTGCATCGCGCAATGGCGCGACACGCGCCGCAACCTGCGGATCTTCGCGCTGACGAGCCACCCGGCCCGCCGCGACGAACTGCGTGCCGCGGGCGCGACGCCGATCGTCGGCGACCTCGATCGCCGCGCGACGCTCGGCCGCCTCGCGGGTCTGGCCCGCACGATCCTGCATCTCGCGCCGCCGCAGTCCGACGGCCGCGACGACCGCCGCACGCGTGCGCTGATTGCCGCAACGACCGTGCCTGCGCGACGGCCACCGGTGCCGCCGGCACCGGCGGTCGGCCGGCTCCGAACGCTGCGCACCGCTGCCCGACAGGCCGGCGCGCCCGTTCGGGCAGCGCGTATTGTACCCGACGGCCTTCGCGCGCCGAGGCTCGTCTACGCCAGTACGACGGGCGTATACGGCGATTGCGGCGGCGCACGCATCGACGAAACGCACCCGCTGCGCCCCGCGAATCCGCGCGCGTTCCGGCGCGTGTCGGCCGAGCGGCAACTGCGCGCGGCGACGGTGCGCGGCGTGCTGTCCGCGCGCATCGTGCGCATTCCGGGCATCTACGCGGCGAACCGTCTGCCGGTCGCGCGGCTCGAGCGCGGCACACCGGCGCTCGAACCGGCCGACGACGTCTACACGAACCACATCCACGCGGACGATCTCGCGGCGATCCTGCGCCGCGCGGCCGAACGCGGCAAGCCGGCGCGCGCCGTGCACGCGTCGGACGACAGCGAACTGCGGATGGGGGAGTATTTCGACCGGGTCGCGCAGGTGCTCGGCCTGCCGAAGCCGCCACGCGTCAGCCGCGCGGACGCCGAGCGCCAACTCGAACCGACGCTGCTGTCGTTCATGCGCGAGTCGCGACGCCTGTCCAACGCACGGCTCAAGGCCGAATTGTGCGTGACGTTGCGGTATCCGACCGTAGACGATTTCCTTCAAACGCTCGCGCCGGGCAGCGCGTCAGGTCAGCGCCGGTAACGCCTCGATCAGCAGGAAGCACAGCAGCGCGCCGATCAGCGCGCCAATCAGGTTCGGATGGTATTTGTGCTTCATGTGCATCGCGGCCAGCAGCCCGCCGATCACGATGACACCGACGACCGCGAACGCGATCATCACGGACGACAGTTCGAAAGAATGGTTGATGTTCATGATGTCTCCCCTGCATCGCTGCTCGTACAGCTTGTGATTTCAGTATAGCGGGGGAATCTGCGGCCGAGATGCGGCCGCGCGTCGAACGGTCGTGCGGATTTTCCCTTACAGGGTTTTGACGGGATTGCGCAGTGCTGACAGGTCGGCGTCGTCGAGCCACCGCCATGCGCCGGGTGCGAGATCGCCCGGCAGCATGAAGCCGCCGATGCTTTCGCGATGCAGCGCTTCGACGCGATTGCTCACCGCCGCGACCATGCGCTTGACCTGGTGATACTTGCCTTCGAGGACGGTCAGCGCGAGCGAGTGCCCGTCGCGTGCGTCGGCCGCGACCGCTGCGATCGGCTTCGGCTCGCCGTGGAGCTGTACACCGGTGCGCAGCGCGTGCAGTTGTATGTCGTCGAGCGGGTGGCGCACGGTCGCCACGTAGGTCTTCGGCACCTTGCGCTTCGGCGACGTGTACGCGTGCACGAACTGGCCGTCGTCGGACAGCAGCAGCAGGCCCGTCGTGTCCTGGTCGAGCCGTCCGACGCACTGCACGCCGCGCGCGACGAGCGGTGCGGGCAGCAGGCTGAATATGCTCGCATGGTGTTGCGGATCGCGCGAACACTCGTAGCCGGCCGGCTTGTTGAGTGCGAGATAGGCGTGCGCGTGGAACGGCCACGCCGTATCGTCGACCGAGAACACGAGGCCGTCGGTGTCGAACGCGGCGTCGGGGTCGGTCGCGCAGGCGCCCGCCACGGTGACGCGGCCCGCTTCGATCAGGCCGCGGCACTGGCGGCGCGAGCCGAAGCCCTGGGTGTAGAGAATGCTTTCGAGATCCATAGCGCGCGCATTCTATCAAGCGATGGCGCGCGGCCGGCATGAACCCGCATGCGCTGGTAAGCTGCCGGTACGCCGCGCGGGGCGCGGCGCCCGTTCATTCTTCACGGAAAGTCCATGCCTTTCGCTTCGTTCCCGTTCGGCCGCAAGGCTGCCGCCGTCGTCCTCGCCGCGACTGTCTCGTCGGCCGCGTTCGCGCATGCGCATCTCGCGAAGAGCGACCCGGCGGCCGGCGCGGCGGTGGCCGCTGCACCGGCCGCCGTCGCGATCGACTTCACCGAGCCGCTGGAGCCGGCGTTCAGCTCGATTGTCGTCGTCGACGGCGCGGGCAAGACGGTGTCGGACGGCCGTGCGCGCATCGACGCGTCGAACCGCAAGCGGATGACGGTACCGCTCACGGCGGTCGGCACGGGTGCCTATACGGTGAAATGGGTGGCCGTCGCGGCCGACGGGCACCGCACGCAGGGCGCGTACGGCTTCAGCGTGAAGTGACGCAACGGCTGCGGCAGGCCCGTGCCAGGGCTGCCGCAGCCTCTATCCGACAGGGAGTCCCGCATGAATCCGACGACGCTCGACGCACTCGCCGATTTCCCCCGTCTGCTCGAAGCCCATTTCGCGGCCGTACCCGACGGCTACGCGCGCTGGACGCCCGATGACTGGGCCGGGATCCCGAGCGAGCACTTCTCGCCGCTTGGGCAGCTCTGCCACGTGCGCGACATCGAGATCGACGGCTATCACGTGCGGCTGCGGCGGATGCTCGACGAGGACCGGCCGCTGCTCGAGTCGATCGATGGCGACGCACTCGCGATCGAGCGCCGCTACAACGACGCGTATGCATCCGACGTGCTCGCGGCGATCCGCGAAGCGCGGCGCGAGACGCTGGACCTCGTGTCGCGCCTCACACCCGAGCAGTTCGCGCGTACCGGGGAGTTCGACGGCTACGGCTCGCTGACCATGCGCGGGCTTGTCCACTACCTGTGCAGCCACGACCAGCAGCACCTGGCCGGCATGCAATGGCTGCTCGGCAAGATCGACGCGGCGCTGTACGCGCGCTGAGCCGGGCGGCATTCACGCAATCGATCGCAGATTCCGGCGTGGTTGTCGGTGCGGCAGGCTGCATTGCCCGGCTCCGATTGGATCGTTTCTCTGGATAATCCATCCAGCCGCGACCGGCTGACCGGTGCGTCGCGCGTGCCTACACTCCAAGCTTCGTTCAACGAGAAAAGGAGTCAACCGTGGCAACTCATACGCTCGCAGACAAGGTCGTCCTGATCGCAGGCGGCGCAAAGAATCTCGGCGGCCTGATCGCGCGGGATCTGGCGGGCCACGGCGCGAAAGCGGTGGCGATTCACTACAACAGCGCGGCGTCGCAGGCGCAGGCCGAGGAGACGGCCGCCGCGGTGCGCGCGGCCGGCGCGGAAGCTGCCACGTTCCAGGGCGACCTGACGACGGCCGCCGCGGTCGAGAAGCTGTTCGACGACGCGAAGCAGCGCTTCGGCAAGATCGACATTGCGATCAACACGGTCGGCAAGGTGCTGAAGAAGCCGTTCACCGAGATCAGCGAAGCCGAATACGACGAGATGTTTGCGGTCAACAGCAAGTCGGCGTTCTTCTTCATCAAGGAAGCGGGGCGGCACCTCGAGGATCACGGCAAGCTCGTCACGCTCGTGACGTCGCTGCTCGGCGCGTTCACGCCGTTCTATGCGGCGTACGAAGGGTCGAAGGCGCCCGTCGAGCATTTCACGCGCGCGGCGTCGAAGGAATACGGCGCACGCGGGATCTCGGTGACGGCCGTCGGGCCGGGCCCGATGGACACGCCGTTCTTTTACCCGGCCGAGGGCGCCGATGCGGTCGCGTATCACAAGACGGCGGCCGCGCTGTCGCCGTTCAGCAAGACGGGCCTGACCGACATCGAGGATGTCGTGCCGTTCATCCGCCATCTCGTGACCGACGGCTGGTGGATCACCGGCCAGACGATCCTGATCAACGGCGGCTATACGACCAAGTAACCGACCGGCAACGGGCCGCGCGGCGCACTGCAGTGGCTCGTTTGCGTGGACAATGGACGGGCGCATGGCCTCGCGGCTGCGCGCCCGTTTTCTCTGTGCCGCCGGATCTTGCCGCGACGCGCGGCGGCCGGCGGCGGCGATCGTCCGAACCTATGTTCCCTGCCGATGGACAAGCTGGATCAGGTCAGAATCTTCCTGCAGGTTGCCGAGATGGGCAGCTTCATCAAGGCCGCGCATGCGCTCGACGTGCCGCGCGCGACCGTGTCGGCGGCCGTCCAGCAGCTCGAGACGGGGCTCGGCACGCGCCTCTTGCACCGCACGACGCGCCAGGTGCAGCTGACTGCCGACGGCGCGCTACTGCTCGAACGCGGCCGACGCCTGCTCGCGGAGGCCGACGAACTCGACCGCCTGTTCCGCCGCCGCGACCGCGACGTGATCGGCCGGCTCAACGTCGACGTGCCGAGCCGGATCGCGCGCCGCATGGTGGCGCCCGCGCTGCCGTCGCTGTTTCGCCGGTACCCGAAGCTGCAACTGTCGCTCGGCTCGACCGATCGGTCGATCGACCTGGTGCAGGAGGGCGTCGATTGTGCGATTCGCGTCGGGCGGCTCGCGGACAGCAGCCTCGTCGTGCGGCCGCTCGGCCAGTTCACGCTGATCAACTGCGCGAGCCCCGGCTACCTGCGCGAATGCGGCGTGCCCGAGCATCCGGATGCGCTCGCGCACGGACACTGGGCGATCGGCTATGCGTCGCCGACGACTGGGCGCGAGCTCGACTGGGAATACTGCGCGGACGGTGAGAGGCACACGCTCGCGCTGCCGAGCCGCGTGATCGTCAACAACGCCGAAACCTATATCGCCAGCTGCATCGCAGGGATGGGGCTGATCCAGATTCCGCGCTTCGACGTCGAGCATCTGCTCGACAGCGGCGCACTCGTCGACGTGATGCCCGGCCACCGCGCCGCGCCGATGGACGTGTCGGCCGTGTACCCGCACCGGCGCCATCGTTCGCGCCGGCTCAATGCGTTCATCGAGTGGTTCGGGGAACTGATGGCGAGCGCGCTGACGAGAGGCGCGGAGGGCGCTGAGGGCGACTGACTGGCACGAGCGGTTTGCGTCACGCGCCGTCGCGCCTGATTCAACGGGGCAGCGCCGCGAACTGCCGGCTGCGCCCGGTGTCCCGCACCGCATCGATCAACGCCGCGCCGGCGCCATCCGGTTTCGCCGCGAACGCGTAGAAGCGCGCGGCCGGCAGCGCCGGCAGGCCGTCCTGCGGCCCGCATTCGCGCAGGCCGTCGCGCAGCTGGCTGCGCGCCAGCGCGGTGACCGCGAAGCCCGCGAGCGCGGCCGACACGCAGCCGGCCATGCTGCTGCTCTCGAACAGCACGCGAAACGGCCGTAGCGCAGCGGCGAGCGCCGCGACGGCGGCTTCGCGATAGACGCACGGCTGCGGAAACAGCGCGAGCGGCACGTCGCCGCTCGCTTCGAGCGTGCGATCCGACGCGAACGCCCACACGAGCGGTTCTTCCCACAGCAGTTCGCCCGGCGTATCGACCTGCCGGCATTGCTTGCCGAACACGACGTCGAGCCGGCCGAGCGTCTGCTCGCGCAGCAGCGACGCGGTGATCCCGACCTTCAGCTCGATCGACGTGCGCGGGTGGCGGTCGCGAAACGTGCGCAGCACGTGCGGCAGCCACGCGCCCGCGAAATCCTCCGACGCGCCGACCCGCAGCCGCCCGTGCGCCGGTGCGCCGCGCAGCCTCGCGCGCACTTCGCGCTCCATGTCGACGATGTTGCGCGCGTACGCATACAGCGTATCGCCGGCCGGCGTGAGTGCGATGCGGCGGGTCGTGCGCGCGAGCAGCACCGTGCCGGCCGCCTGTTCGAGCCGCTTGATGTGACCGCTGACGGCGGACGGCGTCAGCGCGAGCCGTTCCGCGGCCGGCGCGAACCCGCGGCTGTCGACGACTTCGAGGAAGGTACGCAGCAGCGTGATGTCGAGCGAGGTCGATGCGGGATCGGTCAGCGGTTCCATGGATCAACTCAACGCAATACTCGAAGAATTGGCAATGATACTCCGTGAATCGTGATGAAATGCCGGCCTACCATCGTGCACTCGGATCGACCCAACGGAGTGCACGATGACGACCTATGCGCATGCGACGACCGCGTCGCTCGACATTGCCTATCTCGAATGGAACCCGCGCGGCGAGCGCGTGGCCGTGCTGCTGCACGGTTGGCCGGACAGCCCGGTCGGCTGGGACGCCGTGGCGGCGGCGCTCGCCGCGCGCGGCTACCGGGTGCTCGCGCCCGCGCTGCGCGGTTTTGCGCCGACCCGCTTTCGCGATCCATCCGTGCCGCGCAGCGGCCAGCTCGCGGCCCTCGGACGCGACCTGCTCGACTTCGTCGAGGCCCTTGGCATCGAGCGGCCCGTGCTGGTCGGGCATGACTGGGGCGCGCGGGCGGCCGCGAACGCGTGCGGGCTGCGCGATGGCGCCGCATCGCATCTCGTGATGCTGTCGGTCGGGTACGGCACCAACGATCCCGGTCAGCCGCTGTCGCTGCAGCAGGCGCGCAACTACTGGTATCACTGGTTCATGGCGACGCCGCGCGGCGAGCACGCGTTGCGCGACGATCGCCGCGCGTTTGCCCGCTTGATGTGGGACACGTGGTCGCCGCCGGGCTGGTATCGCGACAGCGATTTCGACGCGGCCGCCGCGGCGTTCGACGGGCCCGACTGGATCGACGTCGTGCTGCGTTCGTACCGGCATCGGTGGGGATTCGCACCAGGCACGCGGGCCTATGCGGACGACGATGCGCGGCTGAACCCCGCGCCGGTGCTGGCGCTGCCGACGCTCGTGCTGCATGGCGGCGCGGACACCTGCAATCATCCGGACAGTTCGGCCGGGCGCGAGCGGTTCTTTGCGGGGCGCTACGCGCGGCAGGTGCTGGATGGCGTCGGCCACTTTCCGCAGCGCGAGGCGCCGGCGGCGGTCGTCGACGCGATCCTCGGGTTCTGCGAGCCAGGCTGATGCGCGCCGGCGTGTCCGGCGCGCGGCGGATCAACTGCCGACGCGGGCCGCGAGCAGGTCGGCGAGGCCGATGTTCCTGAACATCTCGCGGCGAATGCGGTCGCCGACGCGGAACACTTCTTCCGCGCCATCCTGCGACGGATCGACGAACACGCGGTACGGGCGCTTGCCGGCTGGCGCGGCGACGATGTCGGCAATCGCCGTTGCGACGGTGCCGGCATCGGCGTCCGCCGGTTCGAGCGCGGCGAGGCCCTGCAGTGCCTGCTCCGCGACGCCCGCATAGGGGCCATCTTCGTACGCGGCCTGTACGGCCGCATCGGCCGGCTTGCCTGCGTGGGCGAAGTGATTCGTGCCCTGGGTGAAGGCGCCCGGCACGACGATCGACGTCTCGATGCCCCAGCGGGCGAGTTCGGCCGCATAGGACACCGCGAGCGAATCCATCGCGGCCTTCGCGGCAAAGTATGGGGCGAGGAACGGCGGCGTACCGCCGCGCGCGGACGACGACGACACCCAGACGAGCAGGCCGCGGCCCTGGCGGCGCAGGTGCGGCAGCGCCGCGCGGTTGACGCGCTGGGTCGATACGACGTTGATGTCGTAGAGCTGGGCGATCTGCTCGGGCGCGAACGCTTCGGCCGGGCCGAACACCATGTGGCCGGCGTTGTGGACGATAACGTCGAGGCGGCCGTTGTCCGCGATCACGCGATCGATGGCGGCGCTGACCGACGTGCCGTCGCCGACGTCGAGCTCGACGGTGCGCAGGTCGACGCCGTGTTCCTGCGCGTAGGCTGCGATGGCGGCGACGCGCGGCGCGTTGCGGCCGGTGCTTTCGCGCATCGACGCGTAGACGGTATGGCCGGCGCGGGCAAGCGCCTGGGCCGTCAGCAGGCCGAAGCCGCTGGACGCGCCCGTGACGAGAATGACTTCCTTCATGATCGATCTCCGGTAGGAGGGGGATGCGGCCGGCGGCCCGTCAGCACATGCCGCCGTTGGCGCGCAAGACCTGACCGTTGACCCACGTGCCGTCGGGGCCGGCGAGGAACGCGACGACGCTGGCGATGTCCGCGGGCTGGCCGAGCCGCTCCAGCGGATTCATCTTCGCCATCCGGTCGACGTGTTCGGCGCTCTTGCCCTGCAGGAACAGTTCGGTTGCCACCGGCCCTGGCGCGACGGCGTTCACGCTGATGCCGCGGCCGCGCATCTCCTGCGCGAGCACCTGCGTCATGCCTTCGACGGCCGCCTTGGTCGCGATGTACACGCCGTAGGTCGGCAGGCGCATGCCGATCACGCTCGATGTCAGGTTGACGATGCGGCCGCCGTCGCGCACGCGCTTCGCCGCCTCGCGGCTGACGTTGAACGCTCCCTTCAGGTTGATCGCGACGGTCTGGTCGAACGCCGCGTCGTCGAACTCGGCGAGGGGGGCGAGCTTCATCACGCCCGCGCTGTTGACGACCACGTCGATACGGCCGAATGCCTGCTCGGCCGCGTCGAACAGGGCGGCCACGGCCGCGGGATCGACGACGTCCGCCTGTACCGCGACGGCTGTGCCGCCGTCGGCGACGATCGAGTCGACCACTTCCCGGGCCGGGCCGGCGCCGCCGGCATAGTTCACGACGACCTTGAAGCCGTCGCGCGCCAGACGGCGGGCGATTTCCGCGCCGATGCCGCGCGACGAGCCCGTGACGAGGGCGACCTGTTCCGATGTGCTCATGTCCTGCTCCTTGATTCGCGAGTGCCGTGCGATCCGGCGACAGGACTAATGTAGGCTTCCTCGGTCAATAAAAATAATGAATAATGATCAGATCAAGAATGACTGAAAGTATGTCTCATGGCATTCGACAGCAGGCTTTTGAGCGGTATCGGCGTGCTCTCGGCGGTGATCGAGGCCGGCACCTTCGCGCGCGCCGGCGAGGCGATGGGGTTGACGCAACCGGCGGTGAGCCGTGCGGTCGCCCGGCTGGAGGAGCGCGTCGGCATCCGGATCTTCAACCGCACGGCGCGCGCGATCACGCTGACCGACGAAGGGCGGCGCTTCTATGAAGCGGTCGCGCCGCTGCTGGCCGGCATCGAGGACGCGGCGATCGACGCCGGCCAGTCGAAGGCGCGCGTCAGGGGGCGGCTGCGCGTCAACGTCGACGCGACTTTCGGCCACTACGTGCTCGCGCCGAAGATGGCGGAATTCCTCGACCGCTTTCCCGACCTGTCCGTCGAGGTGAGCGTGCGCGACCGGATGGGCGACCTCGTCGCCGACGGGTTCGACGTGGCGGTGCGGTTCGGTATCCCCGAACCGTCGTCATACCGTGCGCGGCTGCTGCTGGAAACGCGTGTGCTCACCTGCGCGTCGGCGACGTATGTCGCGCGTCATGGCGAACCGCGGCACCCGCTGGATCTCGCGAACGGGCATCGCTGCGTGCTGATCCGCGATCCGGTGACGGGGCGGCCGTTCGAATGGGAATTCCATCGCGGCAAGGAGGTCGTGCCGTTCGATGCCGCCGGCCGGCTGATGGTCAACGACACGGGCATGCTGCTCGGTGCGTGCCTGGGCGGCGCGGGGATCGCGCAGTTGCTGGAACTCTATGCGCGCGACATCCTTGCCGACGGGCGGCTGGTGCTGCTGTTGCCGGAATGGGCGGACGAAACGTTTCCGCTCTATGCATATCACCACGCGTCCAATCTCGTTTCCGCGAAGGTGCGCGTGTTTCTCGACTTCGTGCGGGCGTTGATGGCCTGAGTGACCAGGCACAGCGGCGGGCGGCGCTCCCGCGCGTTCATTCGGTGCGATGCGGAATGCTGTCCGGGAACGGGTAGGGCGCGTGCGGGCCCGGCCAGTCAGGCACCGGCGGCGCGGTCAGGACGTCGCAGCTGCCCAGCATGAGCGACAGCGCCACGGCGAGCGCGCGGCGGCAGAGCGGAGATGAAATCGTGCGCATGGACATGGCGTGCCTCCGTGCCGCGCATCCTCATGATGCTTGGACTGTTGCGCGGGGGTACGCGTTGCGGCGCGCGCGGCAAAAACAAAAAACCCGCGAAGCGGCGAGCTTGCGCGGGTTTCGGGAGGCGCAGCGCGTTGCGCTGCGAGAATGCTGGTGCCCAGGGCCGGAATCGAACCGGCACGCCTTGCGGCGGGGGATTTTGAGTCCCCTGCGTCTACCAATTTCACCACCTGGGCTTGATCGTGGCCGCGCATGCGATTGTGCGCGGCGAAACGCGGATTATGTCCGAAATCCCGCCGCCGGGCAAGCTGCCCGGTTGTCCGGCGCACACGTCACTGGCTCAGGTAGACGAACCGGCCCTGCTTGACGATCCCCATCACGCTCGCGCGCTGATCGAGCCCCACATGATCCTTGTCGCTCGTGTTGACGACGCCGTTCGGCACGACGAGCTCGTGCGCGCGTTCCAGCTCGCGCCGCAGCGCCGCGCGGAACGCGGGTGTGCCAGGCTGGGCGGCCTTCAGCGCGCGGCCGACCGCGTCGGCGAGGCGCGGGTAGACGCCCGCCGCGTCGCCCGCGAACTGCGTGACCGTGCCGGCGCCGTACTTCGCCTCATACGCGTCGACGAACGCGAGCGCGGCCTGGCGGGCCGGATGATCGGCCGGCAGCGTGCGCGCGACGACCACCGGCTGGGTCGGGAACAGCGTCCCGTCGACGTCCTTGCCGCCGAGCTTGATGAATTCCGGCGTCGCAATCCCGTGCGTCTGGTAGACCGGGCCCTTGTAGCCGCGCTCGATCAGCGTGCGCTGCGGCAGCACGGCCGGCGTGCCGGAGCCCGCGACCAGAATCGCGTCGGGCTTCGCCGCGATCAGCTTCAGCGCCTGGCCCGTGACGCTCGCGTCGGTGCGGTTGAAGCGCTCGGTCGCGACCACGCGGATCTTGCGCAGGTCCGCGAAGCGCGTGAACTCGTTCAGCCAGCTGTCGCCGTAGCTGTCCGCGAAGCCGATGAAGCCGACCGTCTTCACGCCGTGGTTCGCCATATAGCGCGTCATCACGTCGGCCATCGCGCGGTCGCTCTGCGCCATCTTGAACGCCCAGGTTCGCGCGCCTTCCTGCGGCTCGACGATCGCGCCGGAGCCGACCAGCGTGATCATCGGCGTCTGCCCGGCGGCCACCGCATCGAGCGCCGCGAGGGCGGCCGGCGTGATGTTCGGCCCGACCACGACGTCGACGTGATCCTCGTCGACCAGCTTGCGGATGTTGCGCACCGCGGTGCCCGGGTCGGACGCATCGTCGAGCACCGTCACCTGCACCGGTTGCCCGGCGATCGTCTTCGGCCACATCAGGATTGCGTTCTTGCTCGTGATGCCGATCGCGGCGGCCGGGCCGGTCGACGACAGGTCGACGCCGACCTTCAGGTCGGCATGCGCGGCCGCGCAGGCCAGCACGAGGGCGGCGCCGGCGGCGCAGCGCAACAGGGCGGGAAGCGTCATGCGGAATTCTCCGTCGGACAGTAAAAAGGGGCGCGATGTGCGCCCCCGTGTTTATACATGCCGCTCAGAGTTCGTACGATTCGGATTCGCCCTTGAGCGCCTGTTCGATCAGCTTGCGGTTCAGCGTCGGCGACAGCAGTTCGACGAGCGTATACACATAGCCGCGCAGGTAGGCACCCTGCTTGAGCGCGACGCGCGTCACGTTGCTGCCGAACAGGTGGCCGACCGGGATCAGCCGCAGGTTGCGATCGCGTTCGGGATTGAACGCGATGTCGGCCATGATGCCAACGCCGAGGCCGAGTTCGACGTAGGTCTTGATCACATCGGCGTCGATCGCCTCGAGCACGATGTCCGGCGACAGCCCGCGCAGCGCGAACGCATGGTTGATCTTCTTGCGGCCCGCGAACGCATCGTCATACGTGATCAGCGGATACTGCGCGAGATCGTCGAGCGTGACCGGCTTGCGTTCGAGCAGCGGATGGTCGGCCGGTACAACGGCCGCGTGGTGCCACTGGAAGCAGGGCAGCGACACGAGTTCCTTGTAGTCGGAGATCGCCTCGGTCGCGATCGCGAGATCGGCCTGGTCGTGGATCACCATCTCGGCGACCTGCGTCGGGCTGCCCTGCAGGATCGACAGGTGCACCTTCGGGAAGCGCTTCTTGAATTCGGCGATCGCGGCCGGCAGCGAGTAGCGGGCCTGCGTGTGGGTCGCGGCGATGGTCAGGTTGCCCTGATCCTGTGCCGCATAATCTTTTCCGACCCTTTTCAGGCTTTCAACCTCCTGAAGAATCCGCTCGACCGACGCGAGGATGATCCTGCCGGGCTCCGTGAGCGAGCGCACGCGCTTGCCGTGCCGCGTGAAGATCTCGACGCCCAGCTCGTCCTCGAGCTCGATGATCGCCTTCGATACCCCCGGTTGCGACGTGTAGAGCGCCTTGGCGGCCTCGGTGAGATTGAAATTCTGCCGGACGGCCTCGCGCACGAAGCGAAATTGGTGCAGGTTCATTTATAACCCTTCCGCATATCAACAGAATTTTTTAGTCGTTTGAAATATAAGGCGAGTTTATTACGATTCACCGGAGTTTTTCAAATATGGATATCTGTTTTCGTCATTAGCAATCCACCCGGCAGCGGATGGTGGCCGTGACGGCGGAACGGAGATTCGGGCGCGACGTGGCTAGGACGTCGCGCAGTCACCACGAAAACCCTGGGGTCCCCGAATGTATCAGTACGACCAATACGACCAGACGATCGTCGACGAGCGTGTCGCGCAGTACCGCGATCAGGTGCGCCGCCGGCTGTCGGGCGAGTTGAGCGAAGAGGAGTTCCGTCCGCTGCGCCTGCAGAACGGCCTCTACATGCAGCGTCACGCGTACATGCACCGCATCGCGATTCCTTACGGCAACCTGCGCAGCGACCAGCTCCGGATGCTGGCGCGCATCGCCCGCGAACACGACCGCGGCTACGGTCACTTCTCGACCCGCTCGAACATCCAGTTCAACTGGATCGAGCTGGAAGACACGCCCGAGATCCTCGCGAAGCTCGCGTCGGTGCAGATGCACGGCATCCAGACGTCGGGCAACTGCATCCGCAACATCACGGCCGACCAGTTCGCGGGCGTCGCCCAGGACGAAGAGATCGATCCGCGTCCGTGGTCGGAAATCCTGCGTCAGTGGTCGACGTTCCATCCCGAATTCGCGTGGCTGCCGCGCAAGTTCAAGATCGCGGTGTCGGGCTCGAAGGACGACCGCGCGGCCGTGCAGATCCACGACCTCGGCGTGTACCTGAAGAAGAACGCGCAGGGCGAAGTGGTCGCGAGCATCCTCGCGGGCGGCGGCCTCGGCCGTACCCCGATCATCGGTGCGGTGATCAAGGAAGACCTGCCGTGGCAGCACCTGCTCACCTACTGCGAAGCCGTGCTGCGCGTGTACAACCGCTACGGCCGCCGCGACAACCTGTACAAGGCGCGCATCAAGATCCTCGTGAAGGCGCTGTCGCCCGCGAAGTTCGCGCAGCAGGTCGAGGAAGAGTGGCAGCACCTGAAGGACGGCCCGTCGACGCTCACGCAGGCGGAAGTCGATCGCGTGTCGCAGTACTTCCAGCCGCCCGTCTACGAGAAGCTGGCCGATACCGATGCATCGTTCGAACAGCACCTGCTCGAGAACAAGGCGTTCGCGCGCTGGGTCGAGCGTAACGTCGCGCCGCACAAGGTGGCCGGCTATGCAGCCGTCACGCTGTCGTTGAAGGATCACCGCGTCGCGCCGGGCGATGCGACCGACCAGCAGATGGAGCTGGTGGCCGACTGGGCCGACGCATACTCGTTCGGCGAGCTGCGCGTGTCGCACGAGCAGAACCTGATTCTCGCGAACGTGAAGAAGCGCGATCTGTTCGCGGTGTGGGAAAAGGCGAAGGCAGCCGGTTTCGCGACGCCGAACATCGGCTTGCTGACCGACATCATCGCGTGCCCGGGCGGCGACTTCTGCTCGCTCGCGAACGCGAAGTCGATCCCGATCGCGCTGGCGATCCAGCAGCGTTTCGACGATCTCGACTATGTGTACGACCTCGGCGACCTGTCGCTGAACATTTCCGGTTGCATGAACTCGTGCGGTCACCACCACGTCGGCAACATCGGCATCCTCGGCGTCGACAAGGACGGTGCCGAGTGGTACCAGGTGTCGCTCGGCGGCGAGCAGGGCACGGGCCGGAACGGCGCGCGCCTCGGTCGCGTGATCGGGCCGTCGTTCTCGGCGGAAGAAGTGCCCGACGTGATCGCGAAGCTGATCGACACGTTCGTCGGATCGCGCGTGGACGGCGAGCGCTTCGTCGACACGTACGACCGCATCGGCATCGCGCCGTTCAAGGAGCGCGTGTATGCGGCGCGCCAGGCAGTGAACGCGTAACCAACCGGGTAGAAGGAATTAGCAGATGGCTTCGATTATCAAGAACCGCGCAGTGATCGACGATGCATGGCAGGTCGTGCGCGCGGCGGAAGACGGCGCACTGCCCGCGGTCGACGCGTTGCCGGCCGGCAAGGTGCTGGTGCCGTTCGCGTTGTGGCAGGCCGAGCGCGCGGCGCTCGTCGCCGCGAAGACGAAGGACGAGCTCGGCGTGTGGCTCGCACCGGACAGCGAGCCGGCCGACCTCGTGGCCGATTTCGGCGCGATTTCGCTGGTCGCCGTCGAGTTCCCGCGCTTCGCGGACGGCCGCGGCTACAGCATCGCGCGCCTGCTGCGCGAGCGCCACGGCTGGACGGGCGAACTGCGCGCGATCGGCGACGTGCTGCGCGACCAGTTGCTGTACATGTCGCGTTGCGGCTTCGACGCATTCGCGGTGCGCGCCGACAAGGACATCCACGACGCGCTGAATGCGTTCACGGAATTCACGCAGCGTTACCAGGGCGCGTTCGACCAGCCCGAACCGCTGTTCCGCCGCCGCGCCGCGGCGCCCGAAGCGAAGGTGGGCGCATGAGCACCGCGACCGCCACCGCGCTGACGCCGGAACTCGCCGCGAAGGTCGAGCGCCTCGACGCGCTGCTCGCGCAGATCGGCGCCCGTCACGAGAAGGTGAAGTTCGCGAGCAGCCTCGCGGCGGAAGACATGCTGCTGACGCACGCGATCCTGTCGAAGGGGGTGCGAATCGGCATCTTCTCGCTGAACACGGGCCGCCTGCATGCGGAAACGCTCGGCATGATCGATCGCGTGCGCGAGCGCTACGGCTACGAGATCGAGCAGTTCCATCCGCGGCAGGATGCGGTCGACCAGTACGTCGCCGAGCACGGCCTGAACGCGTTCTACGAGAGCGTCGAGCTGCGCAAGTCGTGCTGCCACATCCGCAAGGTCGAGCCGCTGAACCGCGCGCTGTCGGACGTCGGCGCGTGGGTCACGGGCCAGCGCCGCGAGCAGTCGGTCACGCGTGCCGAGCTGCACGAGGAAGAACAGGACGAAGCGCGCGGGATCGCGAAGTACAATCCGCTCGCCGACTGGACTGAAAGCGACGTGTGGGCGTACCTTAAGGCGTTTGACGTGCCGGTGAACCCGCTGCATGCGCGCGGCTACCCGAGCATCGGCTGCGAGCCGTGTACGCGGGCGATCCGCCCCGGCGAGGACAGCCGCGCGGGCCGCTGGTGGTGGGAGTCGCGCGATACGAAGGAATGCGGGCTGCACGTCACGACGATCACGCCGATTCCCGTGGAAGCCGTTGCCGGCACCACGCACTGAAAGCCCGACAAGAAACTGAATATTGCGCCGCCCGCGACAGCAGGCGGCACGAACCCAGAAGAGAAGGACTGAAATCATGAGCACGACGCTCGAGCAATCCGCCTTTGCCCCGCCCGCCGGTGTCGACAACCGCATGGGCCACCTCGACTGGCTCGAAGCCGAGTCGATCCACATCCTGCGCGAACTGGTCGCCGAATGCAGCAAGCCGGCGCTGTTGTTCTCGGGCGGCAAGGATTCGGTCGTCGTGCTGCATCTGGCACTGAAGGCATTCGGCCTCGGCGCGAACCGCAAGACGACGCTGCCGTTCCCGCTCGTGCACATCGACACGGGCCACAACTATGAAGAAGTGATCGACTTCCGCGATCGCCGCGCGAAAGCGCTGGGTGCCGAGCTGGTCGTCGGCCACGTCGAGGATTCGATCGAGCGCGGCACGGTCGTGCTGCGCCGCGAAACCGATTCGCGCAATGCCGCGCAGGCCGTCACGCTGCTCGAGACGATCGAGCAGCACGGTTACACGGCGCTGATCGGCGGCGCGCGCCGCGACGAAGAGAAGGCGCGTGCGAAGGAACGCATCTTCTCGTTCCGTGACGAATTCGGCCAGTGGGATCCGAAGGCGCAGCGCCCGGAACTGTGGAGCCTGTACAACGCCCGCCTGCACAAGGGCGAGCACCTGCGCGTGTTCCCGATCTCGAACTGGACGGAACTCGACGTGTGGCAGTACATCGCGCGCGAGAACCTCGAACTGCCGTCGATCTATTACGCGCACCAGCGCGAGATCGTGCGCCGCAACGGGCTGCTCGTGCCCGTCACGCCGCTCACGCCGATGCGCGACGGCGAGACGAGCGAGCTTGCGCAGGTGCGCTTCCGCACGGTCGGCGACATTTCCTGCACGTGCCCCGTCGAGAGCGACGCGGACGACGTCGAGAAGATCATCGCCGAGACGGCGGTGACCGAGATCACCGAGCGCGGCGCGACCCGGATGGACGACCAGGCGTCCGAAGCCGCGATGGAACAGCGCAAGAAGCAAGGTTATTTCTGAAGCACACGAGGACATTCACATCATGAGCATCATCGAGAACAACGAAGACCTCGGCGTGCTGCGCTTCATCACCGCGGGCAGCGTCGACGATGGCAAGAGCACGCTGATCGGCCGCCTGCTGTACGACAGCAAGGCCGTGCTGTCCGACCAGCTGTCCGCGCTGTCGCGCGCGAAGAACAAGCGCACGGTCGGCGACGAGCTCGATCTCGCGCTGCTGACCGACGGTCTCGAAGCCGAGCGCGAGCAGGGCATCACGATCGACGTCGCGTACCGCTACTTCGCGACCGCGAAGCGCAAGTTCATCATCGCCGATACGCCGGGCCACGAACAGTACACGCGCAACATGGTGACGGGCGCATCGACCGCGCACGCGGCGATCATCCTGATCGACGCGACGCGCGTGACGATCGAGAACGGTGTCGCGGACCTGCTGCCGCAGACCAAGCGCCACAGCGCGATCGTCAAGCTGCTCGCGCTGCAGCACGTGATCGTCGCGATCAACAAGATGGACCTCGTCGACTACAGCGAGGCGCGCTTCAACGAGATCCGCGACGCTTACGTCACGCTCGCGAAGCAGCTCGGCCTGAGCGACGTGCGCTTCGTGCCGGTGTCGGCGCTGAAGGGCGACAACATCGTCGGCGCGAGCGAGCGCATGCCGTGGTACGCGGGCGAGCCGCTGCTCGACGTGCTCGAATCGCTGCCGGTCGAGACGCAGGCGCATGACGCGCTGCGCTTCCCGGTGCAGTGGGTCGCGCGCCAGGACGGCAGTTCGGCCGACGATTTCCGCGGCTACATGGGCCGTATCGAATCGGGCGAAGTGAAGGTCGGCGACGAGATCGTCGTGCTGCCGTCGAACCGCACGGCGACGGTCGCCGAGATCGTCGCGCCGGTGCCGGGCGGCACCGCGTCCGTCCCGCACGCATTCGCGGGCCAGGCCGTGACGATCCGCCTCGCGGAAGACGTCGACGTGTCGCGCGGCGACATGTTCGTCACGTCGGCCGAGCCGGTCGCACCGGCGAAGAAGCTCGAGGCCGATCTGTGCTGGTTCGACGAGATGCCGCTGTCGCTGCAGCGCAAGTACCTGCTGAAGCAGACCACCAGCACGGTGTTCGCGAAGATCGGTGGCGTCAAGCAGGTGCTCGACGTGCATACGCTGTCGCACGCGACCGACCGTCACGAGCTGAAGATGAACGACATCGGCCGCGTCGCGCTGACGCTGCAAAAGCCGATCGTCTGCGATACGTACGACGCGCATCCGGGCACCGGTGCGTTCGTGCTGATCGACGAGGCGACGCATCACACGGTCGCCGCGGGCATGATCCGGGCATTCTCGGCATAACCGGCGAGCCGCGCCGTCTCACGGCGGCGCGGGCCGGACGCCGCCGTAGCAGGAACCAGGCGAAGCGACAAACATGGGCAAGGTGTATCTGATCGGAGCAGGGCCGGGTGCGGCCGACCTCATCACGGTGCGCGGCGCGCGGCTGCTCGGGCAGGCGGACGTCGTGCTGCACGACGCGCTCGTCGAGCCCGCGATGCTCGACTACGCGCCGAATGCGCGCCGGATCGCGGTCGGCAAGCGCTGCGGGCAGCGCTCGACCGCGCAGCACTTCATCAACAAGCAGATCGTCGATGCGGCGCGCGAGCACGCGTGCGTCGTGCGGCTGAAGGGCGGCGACCCGATGCTGTTCGGTCGCGCTGAAGAGGAAATGCGTGCACTGGAAGCGGCCGGCATCGACTACGAGGTGGTGCCGGGCATCACCGCGGCGCTGGCCGGCGCGGCGACGCTGAAGCGCTCGCTGACGTTGCGCGGCGTGTCGCGCAGCGTTGCGTTTGCGACGCACAGCCGCGCGCCGGGCAGCGACGAGATCCGCGAAGCCGCGCGCGCCGATTCGATCGTCTACTACATGGGCCGCGACAGCGCGCCCGGCATCGCGCAGGAGCTGATCGACGCGGGCCGCGCGCCGGCGACGCCGGTGGCGATCGTCGAAGCGTGCAGCACCGCGCGCGAGCGCACGCTGACGCTGACGCTCGCGCAGATGGCGGCGGGCGACGCGCAGGCGTGGCTCGATCCCGCGGAGCCGAGCCTGTTGATGATCGGCGATGCGTTCGCCGAGCGTGCCGGGCAGGCAAAGGCGGGCGATCCGCTGCGCAATGCCGCCTGAGCGGATTCCGGCTGGAGTCCCAAACGAAAAAAGCGCTGGCGGAAGCCGGCGCTTTTTCTTTGGGGGCCGTGACAGCGTGATTTACGCGTCGTCGCCGATCTGGTCGATGCAGTAGCGCGCGACCGCGTCGAGCACGCCGTCGTCTTCGCCGACGGCTGTCGCGCAGCGGATCTCGACACCGGGATGCGCGGCGCGGCAGGCGTCGACGAGCTGCGGCAGGTCGCGGCGGACATGGCCGCCCTGGCCGAAGAACACGGGCACCACGGTGATGTGCGAGCAGCCGGCCGCGACCTGCGCGGCGACCGCGTCACCGAGCGACGGCGTCATCAGTTCGAGGAACGCGAGCGACACGTGGGCTGCGGGGGAGGGGGCGCCGCGCAGCCGCGCGGCGAGCCGCTCGAACGGCTCGGCCCAGCGCGGGTCGCGGGCGCCGTGGCCGAACAGGACGATGCCGTGCGAACTCATGTCGAAGCCTCCGTCATGACGCGGCGCTCAGTGCCGGTCGACCCACTTGAGCGCGAACAGGCCGAGCGCGAGATAGATCAGGCCCGGCGTTGCCGCGGTGAGCGGCGCGGGCCACGTGTTCAGCGTGCCGATGTGCGAGAACAGCGTATTGAGGAGCTGGAAGCTCATGCCGAGCATGATGCCGCCGAACACCTTCACGCCGACCACGCCCGCACGCGTGTGCAGGTACGCGAACGGCAGCGACAGCACGAGCATCACGAACACCGCGAACGGATACAGCAGCTTGCGCCACAGCGCGATGTCGTAGCGCTGCGTGTCCTGCTGGTTCTCGCGCAAGTGCTGGATGTAGCGGAACAGGTTGATGATCGACATGCGCTCCGGCGACACGAGCAGCACCGACAGGATCTGCGGCGTCAGGTCCGAACGCAGCCGGTATTCGGGCAGCGAGACCTGTTGCGACCGGTACACGGGGTTCAGCGCGTCGGCCGGCTCGCCGCTGATCGGCTTGATCGGCGTCAGCTCGGTCTCGGTGACCCCCTTCAGCAGCCAGTGGCCGGGCGGCTCGTAGCGGCCCGTTTGCGCGATCCGCACGTTCCGCAGCTGGAATTTCGAATCGAATTCGTAGATGCGCACGTTGCTGATCGTCGAATCGGGCGACAGGCTGCCGACGTTGACGAAGCGCGTGACCTGCTCGCCGTTTTCGCGGGCCGCGAGCGTGTCCTTCACCCACACGCCCGACTGGAAGTTCGACGACACCGACGCGCCGAGCGCCTGCAGCCGCACGCGTTCGGACAGCTGGTCGGCGTACGGGCCGACGAATTCGCCGATCAGGTAGGTGACGATCACGAGCGGCACGCCGATCTTCAACAGCGAGCGCAACGCCTGGTTGGTCGCGAGGCCCGACACGCGGAAGATCGTGAATTCCGAGTTCGCGGCCATCTGCGCGAACACGTAGATCGCACTGATCAGTGCGGCGACCGGGATGATTTCGTAGAAGCGCGACGGCGTCTGCAGCGCGACGCGCAGCACCGCGTAGCCGAACTTGTAGTTGCCGTGCCCGACCGAGTTCAGTTCGCTGATCAGGTCGAAGAAGAAGAACAGGCCCGAGAACGCGAACAGGATGAAGACGAACGTGACGTAGATCTGTCGCGCGAAGTACTTTTCATAGAGCCGCATCGATCATGCTCCCGAGCGGCCGAACAGCGCGCGTGTAAACAGCGGACGATTGCGCACGCGCAACCAGAAGATCACGGCGACGATCGCCGCGACGACCAGATGCAGGCCGACCAGGCCGACGCCGAACGACAGCTTGCCCTGCTCGATCTGCGACTGCACCACGTTCAGCAGGTTCGAGTACGTGAGGTAGATCAGCACGGCCATCACCAGGTTGATCGTGCGGCTGCGGCGCGGGTTCTGGTACGACAGCGGGATGCCGAGCACGATCAGGTTGATCGCGATCAGCGGCAGCCCCGCGCGCCACGCGAATTCCGCAAGGTTGTCGCGCGTCGGGTTGCGCAGCAGGTCCGGCGTCGGCGTGCTGTTGGTGGTCGGCACGTTGGTGACCGGGGTGCTCGTGATCTTCACGCCGTAGCGCTCGAACTCCATGATCTTGAAGTTCGGCTGGCCGGGCGTGCCGTCGTAGCGGCGGCCGTCCTCCAGGACGACGAAGCGGCTGCCGTCGCGCGTTTCCGTGTGCCCCGTCTGCGACACGACCACGTTGACCTTGCCGTTTTCGGTCGAGGTCACGAACACGTTCTGCACCTTGCTCTGGTCGGGCGTCATCTTCTCGATGAAGAACACGCGGTGGTTCGAGGCCGACTCGCGGAACTGGCCCGGCGCGAGCAGCGAGATCTCGTCGCGCTGCTGGAAGCGCGCCTTGATCATCTTGCTCTGCTGGTTCGACCACGGCCAGCCGACGAACGCGAAGAAGGCGATCAGCAGCACGATCGGCGCGGCAAACACGCCGATCGGCTTGATGAGGCGCGTGAGGCTCACGCCCGACGCCAGCCACACGACCATTTCGGAGTCCCGGTACCACCGGGTCAGCACGAACAGGATCGACACGAACAGCGTAACGACGAGCATCACGGCGAGGTAGCCGATCACGGTGAGGCCGATCAGCACGAGGACGTCCCGCGGATCGATTTCACCGGACGCGGCGTAGCCGACGATGCGGATCATCATCGTCGTGAGCATGATCGTGAGCAGCACCATGAACACGGCGCCAGCCGTATACGCAAGCTCGCGCTGGAGGGAGCGTTCGAAGATCATTCTTGATGAGAAGAGGGCGGGAGGCTGCGCACGCGTGGAGGAGCGCTCGCGCCGCCACGGGAAAAATAGCGGATAATTGCGGCTTTCATCCTTAGCCCAGATTTTATCCGAGGACAAGCGCGATGGACTTTAGCATAAAAGGCTGTGATTGGAGCAAAGGCGAGGCGAAGGGGTTCCTGACCGGGAAGTCCGACTGCATCGTGCTCGGCATCTTCGAGGCGCAGACCCTTTCGGGCGCGGCGCTCGACATCGACACGGCTACCAAGGGGCTGATTTCGCGCGTGGTGAAGGCCGGCGACATGGACGGCAAGCGCGGCAAGACGCTGTTCCTGCACGAAGTGTCGGGCATCGGCGCGTCGCGCGTGCTGCTCGTCGGCCTCGGCAAGCAGGATGCTTTCAATCAGAAAGCCTATAACGATGCGGTCACGGCCGCGTGGCGCGCGCTGCTGGCGACCAAGGTCGTCCAGGTCACGTTCACGCTCGCGCAGCTGCCGGTCGACGAGCGCAGCTCCGACTGGGGCGTGCGCGCGGCGATTCTCGCGCTGCGCAACGAGACCTACCGCTTCACGCAGATGAAGAGCAAGCCGGAACCGGCGTCGCACACGCTCAAGCGCGTCGTGTTCAGCGTCGATCCGTCCGACGAAAAGGCCGCGAAGGTCGCGGTCAAGCAGGCCGTCGCGCTCGCGAACGGGATGGATCTCACCCGCGACCTCGGCAACCTGCCCGGCAACGTCTGCACGCCGACCTACCTCGGCAATACCGCGAAGAAGATCGCGAAGGATTGGGGCCTGAAGGCGGAAGTGCTCGGGCTCAAGCAGATCCAGGCGCTGAAGATGGGCTCGTTCCTGTCGGTCGCGCGCGCGTCGGTCGAGCCGCCGCAGTTCATCGTGCTGCACTACCAGGGCGCCGCCGCGAAGGTCGCGCCGGTCGTGCTGGTCGGCAAGGGCATCACGTTCGACACGGGCGGCATCTCGCTGAAGCCGGGCGAGGGCATGGACGAGATGAAGTACGACATGTGCGGCGCCGGTTCCGTGCTCGGCACGATGCGTGCGGTCGCGGAGATGGGCCTGAAGATCAACGTCGTCGCGATCGTGCCGACCTGCGAGAACATGCCGGGCGGCAACGCGACGAAGCCGGGCGACATCGTCACCAGCATGAAGGGCCTGACGATCGAGGTGCTGAACACCGACGCCGAAGGCCGCCTGATCCTGTGCGACGCGCTTACCTATGCCGAGCGCTTCAAGCCGGCCGCGGTGATCGACGTGGCAACGCTGACGGGCGCGTGCGTGATCGCGCTGGGCGGCCACAACAGCGGCCTGTTCTCGACGAACGACGCGCTCGCGGGCGAACTGCTCGACGCGTCGCGCGAGGCGAACGATCCGGCATGGCGCATGCCGCTCGACGACGAGTACCAGGATCAGCTGAAGTCGAACTTCGCGGATCTCGCGAACATCGGCGGGCGCCCGGCCGGCGCCGTGACGGCCGCATGCTTCCTGTCGCGTTTCACCGAGAACTATCCGTGGGCCCACCTCGACATCGCGGGCACCGCATGGAAGGGTGGTGCGGCGAAGGGCGCGACGGGCCGTCCGGTGCCGTTGCTCGCGCAGTTCCTGATCGACCGCGCCGGCCAGTGATGGCGGTGTTGACGACGCTGCGGGTACGCGGGCAATGACGCGGATCGATTTCCACTCGAACGTCGGCGATTCGCTCGCGTACGCGTGCCGGCTGCTGCGCAAGGCCTACCAGGCCGGGCAGCCGGTCGTCGTGCTCGCCGAGCCCGCGCGCCTGCGCGCGCTCGACGAGCAGCTCTGGACGTTTTCGCCGCTCGATTTCATCCCGCATTGCGGTGTCGACAGCGAGCACGCAGCCGCCACGCCGATCGTGCTGGCCGCGGATCTCGACCGCGCACCGCATCATCATGTGCTGCTGAACCTCGGCGCGGCCGTGCCCGCGCAGTTCGCCCGCTTCGAGCGCCTGCTCGAAGTGGTCGGCAACGCGCCGGACGAACTCGCCGCGGGCCGCGACCGCTACCGGTTCTACCGCGATCGCGGATACGCGCTGAACAACTACAAGCAGGGCAGCTAGCCGCCACCGTCGACGGAGTGTTCCCGTGACAGAAGCCGATTCATCCTCGATTCCGACGCTGACCGACGTGCTGGTGCCGGGCAAGCCGGTGCCGGCGCGTTCGCCCGCGCCCGATGCACCGCAGCCGCACGCCGGCGCGCCGATTCCAGTGCTCACCGACGTGGTCGCACCGCACACCGCAGGTGCGGCGCCGGCCGATTCAGCGCAAAGTGAACTTGACCCCGATTGCGTCGTGGTCGAGCCCGTGCCGACGCCGCACGTGCCGGCGGTCGAACTGCCGGGCGATGTGGCGACGGCTGCCGCGGCGGCGATGGGCGAGACCGACGCACCGGCCGAACCCGGTGCCGCGGAGCACGTGGTCGCCGAAGACTCGGCGGCAATGAGTGCGCCGCTGCGCTCGTCGCTGGCCGACGACGATGTGCCGCAGCATGCGTTTGCCGCGATGGCGCATGAGGCAGCCGGGCACGCGCGTGAAGCGCACATGCCCGAGGCCGTCGTACCGGCCGCCGCGCCGCAACCGGATGCGCAGGCCGCAGCCGGGCTGACGCCGGAAGATGCACAGCACATCGCCGAGCGTCTGCGCAATCGCCTGACGAACTACCTGACCGGGGAAGGGCGCGACGCCATCGAGGCCCGCTGCCGCGACGCGCTGCACGAGCATTCAGCCTGGCTGGTCGGCCAGATCACGCGCGAAGTGGCGCTGGCGCTGGAAACCGAAGTGATGGACTGGGTCCGCGACGCGGTCGACGAAGAGATCGCACGCCGTCGCGCCGGTCATTCCGGTTGAGCGCGCGAGCGTTCCGGCGAAAAGCGGAGTGCGGTTACAGCAAGTGCCGGTGAAACTGCCGGCGAGGCGAGGGTCAGCCGGGGCAGGCCCGTCTGTCGGTGCGGCTCGGCATGGCGGCTATCCCCGTCCATGGCGTCGGGTTCAGCGCACCGACAGCACCCATTGCGCGAGCGTGTGGGCTTCGGTGTTCGTCAATTGGGTATTGGCGGGCATCGGCACGCTGCCCCATACGCCGACACTGCCTTTCACGATCGACTGGGCAAGGTAATCGACGGCGTCGCCGCGCGGCGCATACTTGCCGGCGATGTCGTGGAACGACGGGCCCATCAGCGGCTTGCCGATCGCGTGGCAGGCCATGCAGTTCTTGCGCTGGGCAAGCGCGAGCCCGTCGGCCTGGTCGGCGCGCGCCGCCGCCCCGCTGCCGATCAGCAGCGTGGCGAGCAGGGCGCGCAATATCGTGTGTTTCATGCGGTTCTCCGCCGGCGGGGACGGCCGGCTACATGGTCCGCGCATTATAAAAGCAAAGGGAAAGCGCGTTTTGCGCGTTCCCCCGGCGGCCATGTTTATCGGGGTCGCATGTTGTGATGCGCCCGCGTCAACCCGTGACGGCGCCCTTGTCTGCCGGCCGGGCCAGCGCGGCGAATTTCGCGAGCACACCGCGCGTGTAGCGCGGCGCCGGCTGTTGCCATGCGGCGCGGCGGCGCGAGAGTTCCGCGTCGTCGACGTTCAGTTGCAGCATCAACCGGTGCGCGTCGATCGTGATCGAGTCGCCTTCCTGCACGAGCGCGATCGTGCCGCCGACGAACGCCTCGGGCGCGACGTGGCCGACCACCATGCCCCAGGTCCCGCCCGAGAAGCGGCCGTCCGTGATGAAGCCGACCGATTCGCCGAGCCCCTTGCCGATGATCGCGGACGTCGGCGCGAGCATTTCCGGCATGCCGGGGCCGCCCTTCGGGCCGAGGTAGCGCAGCACGAGGATGTCGCCTGCGCGGATCCGGTCGCCGAGAATCGCATCCATCGCGCTCTGCTCGTCGTCGAACACGCGTGCCGGGCCCGTGATCACCGGGTTCTTCAGGCCGGTGATCTTCGCGACCGCGCCGTCTTCCGCGAGATTGCCTTTCAGGATGGCAAGGTGGCCTTCCTTGTACAGCGCGCGGTCGATCGGGAAGATTACGTCCTGGTCTGCGCGCGGCGCGCTCGGCACGTCCTTCAGTTCGTCGCCGATCGTGCGGCCGGTGATGGTCATGCAGTCGCCGTGCAGCAGCCCCGCGTCGAGCAGGATCTTCAGCACCTGCGGAATCCCGCCGGCCCGATGCAGGTCGGTCGCGACATACTTCCCCGACGGCTTCAGGTCGCAGATCACGGGCACGCGCTTGCGGATGCGCTCGAAGTCGTCGATCGTCCAGTCGACCTCGGCCGCGTGCGCGATCGCGAGATAGTGCAGCACCGCATTGGTCGAGCCGCCGGTCGCCATGATCACCGATACCGCGTTTTCGATCGATTCCTTCGTGATGATGTCGCGCGGCTTCAGGTCGCGCTTCACGGCTTCGACGAGCACGCGCGCCGATTCGGCGGCCGAATCGACCTTCTCCTGGTCGGGGTTCGCCATCGTCGACGAGTACAGCAGCGACATCCCGAGCGCCTCGAACGACGAACTCATCGTGTTCGCGGTGTACATCCCGCCGCACGAACCCGACGTCGGGCATGCGTTCTGCTCGACGCCTTCGAAATCCTCCTGCGACATCCGGCCCGCGGTGAATTCGCCGACGGCCTCGAACGACGACACGATCGTCAGGTCCCGGCCTTTCCAGTTGCCGGGGCGGATCGTGCCGCCGTACACGTAGATGCCCGGCACGTTCAGGCGCGCGAGCGCGATCATCCCGCCCGGCATGTTCTTGTCGCAGCCGCCGACGACCACCACGCCGTCCATCCATTGACCCTGCACGCAGGTCTCGATGCAGTCGGCGATCACTTCGCGCGACACGAGCGAGTACTTCATGCCTTCGGTGCCCATCGACATGCCGTCCGAAATCGTCGGCGTGCCGAAGATCTGCGGGTTCGCGCCGGCCGCCTTTACGGCCGCGACGGCCGCGTCCGACAGGCGCTGCAGGCCGGAATTGCACGGCGTGATCGTCGAATGGCCGTTGGCGATGCCGACCATCGGCTTGTCGAAATCGTCCTTCTGGTAGCCGAGTGCGTAATACATCGAGCGGTTCGGCGAACGTGCCACGCCTTGCGTGATGTGCTTCGAGCGACGGTTGTAAGCCATGGGGGACTCCATCGTTGTCTGGGCAGTGCCGGTGAGCGGCGTGCCGGTTCGGATCAATCAAGAATGGAGTTTCCGGATTGGGATGTCCAATATATTATTTGTCGATTATTAAGTCGTTTTGCGAATGAGAGAGGCATGGCCGATCCGACTCCCGACCTGCGCCAGTGGCGCTATTTCGCGACCGTCGCCGACGAGCGCCATTTCGGTCGCGCGGCCGAGCGCCTGTCGATGACGCAGCCGCCGCTGTCGCAGGCGATTCGCGCGCTCGAGGACGCGCTCGGCGTCGCGCTGTTCGTGCGCACCAAGCGCTCGGTGGCGCTGACGGCGGTCGGGGCCGCGCTGTTGCCCGACGTGCGCCGGCTGCTGGCATCCGCCGATGCGTTGCCGCCGCTTGCGCGCCGGCTCGCGCGCGGCGAAGCCGGCTCGCTGTCGCTCTCGTTCGTGTCGACCGCCGATTACGGGCTGCTGCCTGCGCTGCTGCGCGCGTTCGGCGCGCGCTATCCGCAGGTGCGGCTGCAACTTGCGGAGGCGACGAGCGACGTGCAGATCGACGAACTCGTCGCCGGCCGCATCGACGCGGGGCTCGTCATTCCGCCCGTGCCGCCGCGCCACGCGGCCGGGCTGTCGTACCTGCCCGTCGTGCGCGAGCCGCTGGTGATCGCGATGCCGGCCGCGATGAGCGACGCGCCCGAGGACGAGCCCGTCCGTCTCGCGGAGGTCGCCGCGTTGCCGCTCGTGATCTTTCCGCGTCGTTTGGCGCCCGGCTTTTATGACATCATTACGGGCTGCTACGGCGCGGCGGGGGAAACCCCGCGCATCGGCCAGGAGGCGATCCAGATGCAGACGATCGTCAGCCTCGTGTCGGCCGGCATGGGCGTCGCACTGGTGCCGCAATCGCTGCGTAACCTGCGGCGCACCGGCGTGGTCTACCGGCCGCTCGCCGGTCACGCGCCGGTCGTCGAGACGGGCCTCGTGTGGCGCACCGGCGACGTGAGCCCCGTGCTGGCCGGCTTCATCGACGTCGTGCGCGCGCAGGGCCTCGCCACGTGACGTGAACGATGACGCGCCGGTGCCGTCCAAAGCGCGGTGCTGCGCGTTTGCGACGGCCGTACCGCATTCGAAAACTTCTTCGCTAATCCATGATCATTCACCCGAATTTCGACCCCGTTGCGATCCATCTCGGGCCGCTGGCCGTGCGCTGGTACGGGCTCATGTATCTCGTCGGCTTCATCGCGGCGATCGTCGTCGGCCGGATCCGCCTGAAGCTGCCGCACGTCGCGGCGCAGGGCTGGACCGCAAAGGACATCGACGACATGATGTTCTACGGCGTGCTCGGCACCGTGCTCGGCGGCCGGCTCGGCTATGTGCTGTTCTATAAGGCCGATTTCTACTTCTCGCATCCGCTCGACGTGTTCAAGGTGTGGGAAGGCGGCATGTCGTTTCACGGCGGCTTCCTCGGCGTGACGCTCGCGATGGTGCTGTTCGCGTGGCAGCGCAAGCGCCACTGGCTGCAGGTCACCGATTTCGTCGCGCCGATGGTGCCGACGGGGCTCGCGGCCGGGCGGCTCGGCAACTTCATCAACGGTGAACTGTGGGGCCGCGTGACCGATCCGGCCGCACCGTGGGCGATGCTGTTCCCGGGTGCGATGCGCGACGATGCGGCATGGTTGCCGAAGCATCCGGAGCTCGTCGAGAAATGGCATCTCGCCGACGTGTTCATGCAATACCAGATGCTGCCGCGCCATCCGTCGCAGCTCTATGAAATCGCGCTCGAAGGCATCGTGCTGTTCTTCGCGCTGTTCTTCTTCTCGCGCAAGTCGCGGCCGATGGGGGCCATTTCCGCGCTGTTCCTGATCGGCTACGGCCTCGCACGCTTCACGGTCGAGTTCGCGCGCGAGCCCGACGACTTCCTCGGCCTGCTTGCGCTCGGCCTGTCGATGGGGCAGTGGCTGTCGCTGCCGATGATCCTCGGGGGCATCGCGCTGATGGTCTGGGCGTATCGCCGCCGCGCGGCGCATGCCGCTGCATGATGCGATGCCGATGCACGCGCGATTGGCGCGTGCATCGACGTTTGCATCGACAACACGCACGCACATGAAAAACGCCGGCCCGAGGGCCGGCGTTTTTCATTTCGGACTGCCGCGTGCTGTGCGTTACTTCATCTGCACCGAGCCGTTGACGGTGACCGACACGGTGGCCTTGCCGCCTTCGACCGCGATCGGTGCGCTCATCTTCGCGCTGTCCATCGGTGCCGCGGCCATCGCCATCATGCGCGGGTACGGCTGCACGTTGCGGCCGCCGCCGACGTTCACGTCGCGGATCGTGTAGCTGCCGTAACCGAATGCCTTCGCGGCTTCGTCCGCGCGGGCGCGGAACGACTTGATCGCCTCGGTCGTGAGCTTCTGCTCGGCCGCGCGCTGCGCTTCAGGCGACAGCGAGAACTCGACGTTCGCGACCTGCATCAGGTTCGACAACTGGCCCGCAAGCTTCGACGCCGCCGCGAAATCGCGCGATTCGAGTGCGACCTCGGTGCGGCCGCGCCATGCGGAGATCTTGCCGTCGCGATCGGTGCTCGGATAGACGGAGAATGCGCCCGTGTGCGCTGTGACGCCCGATACGCCCTTCGCCTGCGACAGGGCTGCGTCGGCACGCTGGTTCAACTGCGCGGTGAGGCTGCCCGGATCCTTGGCCTGCTGCTCGTAGAACAGCGTGATGTGGATGATGTCCTGCGGCACGTCGGCGCTGGCTTGCGACGACAGCGACAGCACGCCTGCCGGCTCCGGAAAGTGCGGGTTGGCTGTTTGCGCGTGCGCGGTGGACGACGCGAGCGTCAGCGCGACGGGAACGGCGGCGGCAAGGGCGAGCGACAGCGCGAGTGCGGATTTCTTGGTCATTGTTGGACTCCTTGTGCGAGGGCGTGCACGCGGATTGCGCGCGCACGACGCGGGCGACCCGCGCGACGAAAAAAACGACAGCCGGCCCGATCGGCCGACAGCGGTTGCTTAGGCTGCGCGAAAGTGCCGCGAGTTCCGTGGCGGCGGCGCGGACTGACCAGATTTGACCTTTGGCGTGCGCCTACTTCATCAGCTTTTCGGTGATGAATCGCCATTCGGTGCGCGTGACGGGCGTGATCGACAGCCGATTGCCGCGTGCGAGCACGCGCATGTCGGCGAGTTCGTCGTGTTCGCGCAGCGCGGCAAGCGGCACGAGCGGCGATTTTTTTACGTAGCGCACGTCGACGAGCAGCCAGCGCGGCGCTTCCCGAGTCGACTTCGGGTCGTAATAGGGGCTTTTCGGATCGAACTGCGTGGGATCGGGGTAGGGCGTCGACGACACTTCGGCAAGCCCCGCGATGCCCGGCTCGGGGCAGCTCGAGTGATAGAACAGCACGCCGTCGCCGATCTTCATCGTGTCGCGCATGAAATTGCGCGCCTGATAATTGCGCACGCCGGTCCACGGCAGCGAGCGCTGCGGTGCGTTGGCGAGATCGTCGATGCTTGCTTCGTCCGGTTCGGACTTCATCAGCCAGTATTGCATGGATCGTGATCGACGCAGAAAGAGGCTGCTACAAAAGAAAACGGCACCGGGCTTCGCCCGATGCCGTTGGATAGGCCCCCGCCTTGGCCGCTAGGCCGGCATCCTGAACCTGAGGTTCAGAATTGGTCGCAGTTAGCAGCACTTCGGGTACATCAGACAGAGTGACGCGCGCGCCCGTGCTACAAATTTCCGCAACCGTGCACATGGCATTGGTTCAAGGAATATATGACCTTGGCGAACCAGGCAGGGAAGCTGACTGAACTGTGTTTCGTTGCGCCAATTTGACCACCGTTGATCGCCGAGATCAAGGGGAATCGACGCATCGATCAAACGTTACTGCGTCTCGTGCTGTGCGAGCACCGCGCCGAGTTGTTCGTTCATCTGGTGCATTGTACGACGGATTTCCTCCGCCGGAAATGCTTCACCGTGCCGCACGCTCGTTTGCAGCCGCAGCAATTCGGACGCCAGCGACAGCGCCGCCATCACGGCGATGCGATCGGTGCCGCGTACCGAGCTGTTCGAGCGGATTTTCGACATTTCGGCGTCGACGCGCGCGACCGCTTCGAGCAGCGCCGCTTCGGTCTCGGCCGAACAGGCGAGCCGATAGGCCTGACCGAGAATCGAGACTTCGATCTGCTTGGTGCTCATGCATGTTCTCCGTGGCTGGCCGCGTCATCGCCATCCGTACGCGCCTGCGCATCCAGCAGGTCGAGCTGGTTGTCGGCTTGCTCCACGCTTTTCGAGCGCGGCAGCTTTTCGAGAATCGCGTTCAGTTTCACCTGGGCGTCGTCGATCTTTGCCGACAGCGTGTCACGCTCGGCCGCAAGTGCATTGCGTTCGTCGCGCAGTTGCGCGAGTTCCGTGCGGACTGCGTCCGCATCCGCGCGCAATTGCGCGACCTGCTCCTCGAGCGCGAGCCGTTCCGAGTGATAGCGCTTGTTCAGCGAAATCAGACGGCCAATATTTTGAGATAGGGTTTCGAGTTCGTTGAGCATTTGCTGCGTCCTCTAAAGACCCAGCATTTTAGCGCGGAATAACGCGCAATCCGACATCTGTAACGTTTCCAGTCGTAACACCCCTGCTTCTTGCCGCGAATCAGCACGTCTCGTGCGTGTCCGGACGCTTCCTTGACGCTCGCGCGACCGGCTCCTAAACTGGCGCCGCCTCGGTGCTCGCGCGTGGAACGCGCGGTTAAACGGGAAGCAGGGCGCGGGCGCCGGAAGCCCGCCAACCTGCGCTGCCCCCGCAACGGTAAGCGGCCGCGTCCGATGACGCAGGCCGGCTCGGGCGCGTTTCGCGTGCAGGTTTCGCATGCAGGCGCGGGCCACTGCGCGTCATCGCGCGGGAAGGCGAGCCGGACCGCCGCCAGCCCGGATACCGGCCGAGACGGGGAGCCCGCACGGGCTTCGTGACGCGCGGCCTGCGGGGAAGCGGGGCGCGCAATGCTTCACGGAATCTTCTTCGATGCTGACCCCAATCGTCCGCGCGACGCTCGAGTCACGACCGGCCGGCAGCCGCAAGCGAGCGCGCCGCACGTCGTGTGCGGTGGCGTGCGCGGCATGAGCGCCGCGCGCGCCACCGCGATCTGGGCCGCGCTGGCCGTGGCGGTCGCGCTGCTGTTCGTCGCGTCGCTGTCGATCGGCAGCGTGCCGATGTCGCCATGGCAGGCGCTCGCGTCGCTCGTGCCGCATGGCGGCGACGCGCTGTTCGCCGACATCGTCCGCACGCTGCGCCTGCCGCGTGCGCTCGCGGGCTTCGCGTGCGGCGCACTGCTTGCGCTGGCCGGCGCGCTGCTGCAGGTGCTGTTGCGCAATCCGCTCGCGGAACCCTACGTGCTCGGCGTGTCGGGCGGCGCGGCCGGCTTTGCGCTCGTCGCGATGATCGCGGGCGGCGCGTGGTGGCTCGTCGATGCATCGGCGTTCGCCGGCTCGCTCGTGTCGGTCGCGCTCGTGCTCGGTCTCGCACGCCGCGAGCTGTGGCGCGGCGAGTCTCGCGACGCGTCGCCGCGGCTGCTGCTCACGGGCGTCGTGATCGCGGCGGGGTGGGGCGCGCTCGTCACGCTGCTGCTGTCGCTCGCGCCCGATGCACGGTTGCGCGGGATCATCTTCTGGCTGACGGGCGACCTGAACGGCGTGACGGCGCCGTGGTTCGCATGGGGCGCGCTGTTGCTGGCCGCATGCGTCGCGCTGCCGGCCGCGCCGCAACTGAACGTGCTGCTGCGCGGCGATGCGACCGCGCTCGCGCTCGGCGTGCCCGTTGCGCGCCTGCGCGTGCGGATC
Organism: Burkholderia puraquae; assembly: GCF_002099195.1. Classification (GTDB taxonomy): domain Bacteria; phylum Pseudomonadota; class Gammaproteobacteria; order Burkholderiales; family Burkholderiaceae; genus Burkholderia; species Burkholderia puraquae. The sequence goes on from NZ_NBYX01000012.1 coordinate 161,671, forward strand.
TATCTCGTTGCGTCACTGGCCGCCGCGGCCGCGGTGACGACGGCCGGCACGATCGGCTTCGTCGGGCTCGTCGTGCCGCATGCACTGCGGCTCGCCTTCGGCAACGACCAGCGGATGCTGCTGCCGGCCGCGATACTTGCGGGCGGCGGCGGCGTGATGGCCGCCGATCTGCTGGCACGCACCGCGATCGCGCCCGCGCAGCTGCCGGTCGGCGTGATGACCGCGTTGATCGGCGTGCCGGTGTTTCTGTGGATGTTGTTGAGGAGGCCGATGCGATGACAGGGGCCGCACTGCACGCCACTGCCGGCGACATGAACTACGCGGCCGTCGACCTGACGCTGAAGGCCGGCGCGCGCACGCTGCTCGACGGTTTTACGCGGGCGTTCCGTCCCGGCGAGATCTGGTGCGTCGCCGGGCCAAATGGCGCGGGCAAGACGACGCTGCTTGCGACCCTCGCGGGGCTGCAGCCGCCGGCTGGCGGACGGGTCGAGATCGACGGCCGGGCGCTTGCCGCATGGCCGCCCGAGCAGCTCGCGCAGCGCCGCGCGCTGATGCCGCAGCAACTGCACGACGCATTCAGCGCGACCGTGTTCGACACGGTGCTGCTCAACCGCTTTCCCTATCTCGGCGGCTGGGGCTGGGAGCGTGATGGCGACCGCGCAGCCGCGCGCGACGCGCTGGCGACATTCGACCTGGCCGCGCTTGCGTCGCGCGACGTGCTGTCGCTGTCGGGCGGCGAGCGCCAGCGCGTCGCGCTGGCCGCGACGCTGTGCCAGGATGCGCCGTTGATGCTGCTCGACGAGCCGCTCGCGCATCTCGACCTGCATCACCAGATCGATTGCCTGACCGCGCTGACCGCATGGCTCGACGCGGGCCCGCGCACGGTGCTGTTCTCGTGCCATGATCTGAATCTCGCGCGGCGTTTCGCGACGCATGCGCTGTTGCTCGACGGCCGCGGCCACGCGTGGGCCGGCCCCGTGCACGATGTGTTGACGCCCGAGCGCGCGAGCGATGCGTTCGGTTATCCGCTGGTGCTGATCCGCGAGAACGGCCGCGATGCGCTGCTGCCGGCGTGGCCCGAGCGACAATGACCTTTTCTTTTCCGATGCGCGACGCACGCCGCGCCAACGACACGGCTTTTCGATGACGACCCCGACCCCCTTCCCGCCCGCGATCGCGCCGCTCGACGATGTGCTGCGCAAGCGCCTGCAGCACGTGATCGACCACAAGACCAAGCCGCCCGGCAGCCTCGGCCAGCTTGAGGCGATCGCGCTGCAGATCGGCCTGATCCAGCACACCGAGCGGCCGGTCGTGCAGCGTCCCGTGATGATCGTGTTTGCCGGCGATCACGGGATTGCCGCCGAGGGCGTGAGTCCTTATCCGCAAGCGGTGACCGCACAGATGGTCGCGAACTTCCTCGCCGGCGGTGCGGCGATCAACGCATTCTCGGGCGTCGCGCAGTGCACGCTCGAGATCGTCGATGCGGGCGTCGCGTCGCCGTTGCCGCTGTCCGACCGGCTGGTGTCGCTGCCGGTCGCGCGCGGCACGCGCAACTTCGCGGCGGAGCCGGCGATGACGCGCGACGAGGCAATGACGGCACTCGCGGCCGGCGCGGCGCGCGTGCGCCTGCATGCGTCGCTCGGCACGAACGTGATCGGCTTCGGCGAGATGGGGATCGCGAACACGTCGTCGGCCGCGTGCCTGATGAGCCGCCTGCTCAGCGTGCCGGTCGACGCCTGCGTCGGGCGCGGCACGGGCCTCGACGACCAGGGCCTCGCGCACAAGCGCGCAGTGCTCGGCCGTGCGCTCGTCAGGCACTCGCACGCGATTGCGCCGCTCGACGTGCTCGCAACGTTCGGCGGTTTCGAGATCGCGATGATGACGGGCGCGTATCTCGCGGCCGCGAGTGCGCGGATGACGATCCTCGTCGACGGCTTCATCGCGACGGCCGCGCTGCTCGTCGCCGAGCGCATCGTGCCCGGCGTGCGCGACTACTGCGTGTTCTCGCATACGTCGCACGAGGCCGGGCACCGGCGCATGCTCGAGCATTTCGGCGCGAAGCCGCTGCTCGCGCTCGACCTGCGGCTCGGCGAAGGCACCGGCGCGGCGCTCGCGCTGCCGCTCGTGCGTGCGGCGGCTGCGTTTCTCACGGAGATGGCGAGCTTCGAATCCGCCGGCGTCGACAATCGTGACGCCTGATCGCACGCGCGGCGTGCGGGCCGAGCTGCGCTACTTCTTCGTCGCGCTCGGCTACTTCACGCGCGTGCCCGTGCCGCGCGCGATCGGCTACGCGGCCGGCGATCTCGACCAGGCCGCGCGTTATTTTCCGCTCGTCGGCGCATGCGTCGGCGCATGGGGCGCGCTCGTGTATCTCGTTGCGCTGCGCGCGCTGCCCGCATCGATCGCGGTCGGGCTGTCGATGGCCGCCACGCTGCTCGCAACGGGCGCCTTTCACGAGGACGGCCTGGCCGACAGTTGCGACGCGTTCGGCGGCGCCTATACGCGCGACGACGTGCTGCGCATCATGCACGACTCGCGGATCGGCACGTTCGGCGCAGTCGCGCTCGTGATCTCGCTTGGACTGAAATGGCAGGCGCTTGCGTCCATGCTGCCGTTGCGTGCCGCGTGGACGATGATCGCCGCGCACGCGGCGAGCCGCGCGGCGGCCGTGAGCTTGCTGATGACGCTCGACTACGTGCGGCCCGAAGGCAAGGCGAAACCGGTCGCGCAACGGATGGGCGCACGCGCGGCGTGCGTCGCCGCGCTATTCGGGTTGCCCTGGCTGTTCTGGCCCGACTGGCGCATGGGGATCGTCGCATGCGTGGTGCTCGCGCTCGTGCGCGCGTGTGCCGCCCGCTATTTCGTGAAGCGGATCGGCGGTTATACGGGCGACTGTCTCGGCTTCGCGCAGCAACTGTGCGAACTGGCGATCTACCTCGTGGTGCTCGGATGGACGTCGTCCTGATCCGTCATCCGGCCGTCGGCATCGAGCCGGGCATCTGCTACGGACGCAGCGACGTGCCGCTCGCCGCGTCGGCCGACGCCGGCGCGCAGGCCGTGCGCGCACATCTGTCGGCACTCTGCGCACCGCTTCCCGAACAGGTCTGGACGAGCCCGCTGACGCGCTGTGCGTCGGTTGCCGAGCGGCTCGCGCACGCATGCGACGTGCCGCTGCAGCGCGATGCGGACTGGCAGGAAATGGATTTCGGCGCGTGGGAAATGCGGCGCTGGGACGATATCGATCGCGCGGCGCTCGATGCGTGGGCGGCCGACCTGATGCATGCGTGCGCGCATGGCGGCGAAAGCGTTGCACGGTTTGCCGCGCGGGTCGCACGGCGGGCCGATGCAGTGGCGCAGTTCGACCGGCCGCAATGGGCGGTCACGCATGCAGGCGTGATCCGCGCGTTTGCATCGCATGTACTGGGCGTACCGCTCGATACGCTGTTGTCGCGGCCGGTGCCGACAGGTGGTGTCGTCTGGCTGCGTGCGGATGCCGCTGCGCGAACGTGGGAAGTGGTGCACTGGGACGAATAGGCGTGCGGACGTTTGCAGGCTAACGACGCGGCGCGCGGTCAATCCGTCTCGGATAGCGGACGCATCGGGCGCAGGTGCGCGCGCGACGAGCGCGCAAGTTGCCGGCAATCAGCGCGCCGGCCGCCGCGCCCGCGCGGTATCGAGATCCTTGCACAGCGCGGCCGCGCCCTGCGCGATCCGCGGTGACGGCCGCGTCAGCAGGTCGCCGTCGATCGCGAACAGGTTGCTGCGCGCCACGGCCGTCAGCGCGGGCCACGTACGCCACCGCGCCAGGCTCGGCAGCGGTTCTTCCGTCCGCGACGCGCCCGCACTGGTCGTCACGATCGCCTCCGGATTCGCCGCGAGCACGGCCTCGTCGGTAACGGTCGGCACGAGCGGCTTGAGCGACGCGAACACGTTGCGGCCGCCGCACAGCTCGATCACTTCGTTGATCAGGTGCGTGCCATTGAGCGTCATCAGCGGCCGATCCCAGACCTGGAAGAACATCGTGACGGGGGCGCGCGTGGCGTAACGCGTGCGCAGCGCCGCGATGTCGCGCGTAAAGGCGGCTGCGGCCGCATCGGCCGCCGGTTGCGTGCCGAGCAGCGTGCCGAGCCGGTGCAGCGACGACGATACGTCGTCGAGATGCTTCGGCTCACTGAAGAACAGCGGGATGTGCAGCGCGCGCAGCGCGTCGGTCTGCCGCTCGGCGTTGCCATGCCGCCAGACGACGATCAGGTCGGGCTTCAGCGCGGCGATCCGCTCGAGGTCGAGCGCCTTGTTGTCGCCGACGCGCGGTATCGCTTGCGCGGCGGGCGGATAGTCGCTGTACGTGACGGTGCCGACGAGCTTCTTTCCGCCGCCGGCCGCGTAGACCATCTCGGTCGCATGAGGCGCGAGGCTGATCACGCGCTGCGCGGGCGCCGGCAGCGTAACGGCATTGCCGGCGTCGTCGCGCGTCGTGACGTCGGCGTGGACGAGCGGCGCGTAAGCAAGGGCGGTCAGCATCGCGACCGGCATCAGACGGTGGAACATGCACATGCGCGGACTCATGCTGACTCCTGTCGCAGCGTCGGCACGCAGTGCGCGAGCGCGTCGCCGAGCCGCTGCCATTCCGCTTCGCTACCCGGCATGCCGACGCGCACGCTCGACGGTGCCGGGAAGTGCCGCGTCCAGACCCCGCGTGTCGCGAGTGCCGCATGCAGTGCCGCGGCGCGCGGGTCGTCGGTCCAGCTGAAGAGCGGCGTCGCGCGAACCGCGAAGCCGTGCGCGCGCAGCAGGGCGGCCAGCCGCTCGCCGTCGGCCGCGAGCCGTTCGCGGGCGGCGGCCTGCCAGGCGCGATCGGCGAATGCCGCGGCGACCGCGTGGCGGGCAGGGCCGCCGACCGTCCATGCGCCGAGCATGTCGCGCAGCGCGACGATCTGGTCGGGACACGCGAGCACGAAGCCCGCACGGATGCCGGCGAGCCCGAAGAATTTGCCGACTGAACGCAGCACGACGAGCCCCGGGCGATCGACGTGCTGCGCGAGCGACTGCGTCGCACCGGTATCGGCGAATGCCTCGTCGACGATCAGCGTGCCGCCGCGCGCCGCCAGTTGCGCGTGCCAGCCGAGCAGGCGCTCGGCCGGTACGAACTCGGCGGTCGGATTGTTCGGATTCCCGACGATGATGTGACGCAACGTGGCAGGCAACGTATCCGTGCCGATATCGAGCGCGACGACGCGATGGCCGTGACGCGCGAACGCGGGCGCGTATTCGCCGTATGCGAGCGCCGCGACGCCGGCGTCGCCGGCCGGCAGCAACGCGGGCAACGCACGGATTGCAGCCTGGCTGCCGGCAACCGGCAGCACGTGCGCGGGACCGGGCGCGTGGTAGTACTGCGCGGCGCAGGCGGCGAGGCCGTCGCCGTCGTCGGGCAGCCGGCGCCATGCGTCGGCCGGCACGGGCGGTACCGGATAGCCGACCGGATTGATGCCGGTCGACAGGTCGAGCCACGTGTCGTATGGAATGCCGTGGCGGCGTGCGGCTTCATGCAGGTTTCCGCCGTGCACGATGCGGGTGTCAGACATGATGGGTGGCCATGACGAGTGCGCCGCTCGTGACCAGCAGCGCGAGCCACAGGGCAAGCGTGCGCGTGACGAGCGACAGCGCGGCGACGATGTGGACGGCGGTTGCCGTTGCGCCGGTGCCGAGCGCCGGACGATCCTCGATCTCGCCGTGATAGACGGCCGGGCCGCCGAGCTGCACGTTCAGGCTGCCGGCGCCGGCGGCCATCACCGGGCCCGCGTTCGGGCTGTCCCAGTGGCGGGCCTGCGTGCGCCAGCAGCGCCATGCGGCGGCCGTATCGCCGAGCAGCGCGTAGCTCGCGGCCGTGAGGCGCGCGGGAATCCAGTTGAGCGCGTCGTCGAGGCGCGCGGCGGCCCAGCCGAAGGTCAGGAAGCGTGGGGTGCGGTAGCCCCACATCGCGTCGAGCGTGTTCGCGAGCCGGAACAGCAGCGCGCCGGGGCCGCCCGCGACGACGAACCAGAACAGCGCGCCGAAGATCGCGTCGTTGCCGTTCTCGAGTGCGGACTCGACGGCCGCACGCGACAGCGCGCCTTCGTCCGCGTCGCTCGTGTCGCGCGACACGATGCGGGCGGTCAGCGTGCGGGCGGCGCCGAGGTCACGCCGCAGCAGTGCGGCGGCGATCGGCGCGACGTGGTCGGCGAGGCTTTTCGCGCCGAGCGCGAACCACAGCAGCGCGATGTGCAGCGCGGCCGCGAGCGGCCACGGCAGCACGGCCGCGAGCCATGCCGCGACGGCGACCGGCGGCACGACCGCCGCGATCCACGCGGCGACGCCGGCTACGCGGCCGTGCCGGCCCGTGTTCAGCGCGCCTTCGATGCGCGCGGCGAGGCGGCCGAACGCGACGAGCGGGTGCCAGCCGGCCGGTTCGCCGAGCGCGCGGTCGACGATCGCGGCCGCGACCGCGAACATCGCGACGACGGGCAGCGACAGCATCAGCATGACGGCGCTCCCGCCTTGAGGTCGAGCGGCAGCCCGGCGACGAGCAGCGTCACGCGCGTCGCGAGCGCGGCGACGCGCTGGTTCAGGCGCCCGAGTTCGTCGACGTAGCGGCGCGTGAGCGATCCGAGCGGCACGACGCCGAGCCCGATCTCGTTGCTGACGACGATCACCTTCGCGCGTGCGCTGCGCAACGCGTGCTCGAGCCGGTCGACCTGCGCCGCGTACTGCGCATCGTCGAGCGATTCGCCGTCGGCCGGGCACAGCAGGTTCGTCAGCCACAGCGTCAGGCAATCGACGAGCAGGCACGCGTGCGGATCGTCGAGCCGCGCGAGCGTGCCCGCGAGGTCGACGGGCGCGTCGGCGAAACCCCAGTCGGCCGGCCGGCGCGCGCGATGGTGCGCGATGCGCTGCGCGAATTCGGCATCGGCGGCAGTGGCGGTCGCGATGTAGGTGACGGGGCGGCCGCTGTCGGCGGCGAGCCGCTCGGCGTGCGCGCTCTTGCCCGAGCGCGCGCCGCCGAGGACGAAGGTGAGGTCGTGCGGAATCATCGCGTGATTGTAACGGCGCGGGCATACCGGCGCGGGGGATAATGCGGCCTTTGCTTCGCGACGACTTTTACACGATGAATGCACCCGAGCCGCGGCCGCGCGGCACGCTGATGATCCAGGGCACGACGTCCGACGCGGGCAAGAGCACGCTCGTCGCGGGCCTGTGCCGGCTGGCGCGCCGCGCCGGCGCGCGCGTTGCGCCGTTCAAGCCGCAGAACATGGCGCTCAACAGCGCGGTGACGGCCGACGGCGGCGAGATCGGCCGCGCGCAGGCGCTGCAGGCACTGGCCGCGGGCGTCGCGCCGCATACGGATTTCAACCCCGTGCTGCTGAAGCCGACGAGCGACCGCGGCGCGCAGGTGATCATTCACGGCCAGGCGCGCATGAACCTCAATGCGCGCGCGTATCACGACTACAAGCCGGTCGCGTTCGATGCCGTGCTCGAGTCGTACGCGCGCCTGCGCGCCGGCTACGACACGGTGATCGTCGAGGGCGCCGGCAGCCCGGCCGAGATCAACCTGCGCGACGGCGACATCGCGAACATGGGTTTTGCCGAACGTGTCGACTGCCCGGTCGTGCTCGTCGCCGACATCGACCGCGGCGGCGTATTCGCGCACCTGGTCGGTACGCTCGCGTGCCTGTCGGACAGCGAGCGCGCGCGCGTGCGCGGCTTCGTGATCAACCGCTTCCGCGGCGATTTCAAGCTGCTCGAACCGGGGCTCGACTGGCTGCGCGCGCAGACGGGCAAGCCCGTGTTCGGCGTGCTGCCGTACCTGCACGGGTTGCTGCTCGATGCCGAGGACATGCTGCCCGCACAGGCGCGCAGCGCCGCCTCACGCGGCGACGCCGGCGTGCTGCGCGTCGTCGTGCCGGCGCTGCCGCGCATCAGCAACCACACCGATTTCGATCCGCTGCGCGCGCATCCGCAGGTGGAATTCACGTACTGGAAGAGCGGCCCCGTGCCGGACGCCGACCTGCTGATCCTGCCCGGTTCGAAGAGCGTGCAGCGCGACCTCGCGTGGCTGCGCGAGGCGGGCTGGGACACGCTGATCCGTCGCCACCTGCGCTACGGCGGCAAGGTGATCGGCATCTGCGGCGGGATGCAGATGCTCGGCCGCACGCTCGACGATCCGCTGGGCCTCGAAGGCGCACCCGGCAGCATGCCGGGGCTCGATCTGCTCGATTTCGACACGACGCTGCAGCCCGACAAGACGCTGAAGAACGTTGCCGGGCATCTCGCGTTGCCGGGCGAGGCGGCCGTGCGCGGCTACGAGATCCACATGGGCGACACGCGCGGGCCTGCGCTCGCCGCGCCCGCGCTGACGCTGGCGGCCGACGATGCGCTGGGCGGCACGCGCCCGGACGGCGCCGTTTCCGCCGATGGCCGGATTCTCGCAACCTATGTGCACGGGCTGTTCGACTCGCCCGACGCGTGCACGGCGCTGCTTGCGTGGGCCGGGCTCGACGGCGCGGCACGCATCGACTATCCGGCGCTGCGCGAGGCATCGCTCGAGCGGCTGGCCGACACGTTCGCCGACCATCTCGACCTCGACGCGCTGTACGCGGAGTTTCGTTGACGCGCCGGCTACCGGCCCTCGCTTTTTCCGCCCGATCGCATACAACAGAGGAGGGCGGATGTCCGCCTGGAGGAGTGCGGCGATGAAGGCTCGATGGTGGTGGAGCGTGCTGCTCGCGGCGCTGCTGGGCGCGTCGGCGGTTGCGCATGCGTGCGATTCGTACGGATCAAGCGGCAGCCAGCCCGGTTCCGGCGACGCCACACAAGGGAAGAGCGGTTACGGTTATTGAGATAGTGTGCGGGGCATGATCGGTCATGCCCCTTTTTACGACCCAATTCATTCCCGTACGGAATCAGTTAAAGCGAATTGGCGCGTTTATCGGCCGAATTGATTCGAATAGAGTGCAATCCATTCATACCACTCACGAAGGAATTCGCCATGAACCCCAATCGCCTCAACGATTTCGCCGCGACACTGCTGCGCGTCGCCCTCGGCGTGCTTTACCTCGCGCACGTCGCACAGAAGGTGTTCGTCTTCACGCTGCCCGGCACCGCGCAGTTCTTTGCGTCGATCGGCCTGCCGGGCTGGCTCGCGTACCTGACGACGTTCGTCGAACTGGCCGGCGGCCTCGCGCTGCTCGCAGGCTTCCGTGTGCGCGTTGCCGCGCTCGTGCTGCTGCCGTTCATGCTCGGCGCGACCGCCGCGCATCTGCCGAACGGCTGGAGCTTCGCGTCACCGAACGGCGGCTGGGAATATCCGGCGTTCTGGGCCGTCACGCTTGCCGTGCAGGCGCTGCTGGGCGGCGGCGCGTTCGCGCTCGGCGCACGGGAGGCCGCGGTTCAGCGTGCGTAAGGGATAAGTAAGCCCACACGGTGCGGCGCAACCCGTTCCGGTGACACCCCGTTTGCCGATATCATCGCTCCCTGTATCCGCAATCGAGCGGCGCCTGCCATGCGGCGGGCGCCGCGCGGCCTTTTCGGGGGAATTCATGACGGTGATCGTGGTGGCGAATCCGAAGGGCGGCGTGGGGAAGAGCACGCTGTCCACCAATCTTGCCGGCTATTTCGCGGCGCAGGGCGCGTGGGTCGCGCTCGCCGACCTGGACCGGCAGCAGTCCGCGCATGCTTGGCTCGACCTGCGACCGGCCGGATTGCCGGCGATCGAGTCATGGGAGCTCGATCCGGACGCGCCGACGAAGCCGCCGCGCGGCCTCGAATATGCGGTGATCGATACACCGGCCGGCCTGCACGGCAACCGGCTCAACGTCGCGCTGCAACTGGCCGACAGGGTGATCGTGCCGCTGCAGCCGTCGATGTTCGATATCCTGGCCACGCAGCAGTTTCTGGAGCGCCTCGCCGGCGAGAAGGCGGTGCGCAAGGGCAGCGTCGAGGTCGGGATCGTCGGGATGCGGGTCGATGCGCGCACGCGCTCGTCGGACCAGCTTCACCGGTTCGTCGAAGGGCTCGGCCTGCCGGTGCTCGGCTACGTGCGCGACACGCAGAACTACGTGCAGATCGCCGCGCATGGCCTCACGCTGTGGGACGTCGCGAAAAGCCGGGTCGAGAAGGATCTCGAACAGTGGCGGCCGATCGTCGCATGGGCGGAGCGCCGCGAGCCGAAGGCCGCCAAGGCGTCCTGATCGCAGGGCCGCCGGGCCGGTGCGCGATGAAATGAGAAAGGGCCGGATTCCGTCGAGCACGGAATCCGGCCCTTCGACCGCAAGCGGCGCAGCCGCTCCCGCGCGCCAGGGCGCGCGGGTGGCCGGTCAGGTCAGGTCCAGTTCTGCGTCGGCACGTGATCACGGTGGCCCTTGATCTTGTTGCCGTCGTCGATGAACACGAGCTTCGGCTTCCAGCCGGCCTGCAGTTCGGCTTCGTCGACCATCGCGAATGCCGCGATGATCACGAGGTCGCCGAGCTGCGCGCGACGCGCGGCCGAGCCGTTCAGCGAGATCATCCCGCTGCCGCGCTCACCCTTGATCGCGTACGTCGAGAAGCGCTCGCCGTTGTTGATGTTCCAGATGTCGATCCGTTCGTTTTCGATGATGCCCGATGCTTCGAGCAGGTCTTCGTCGATCGCGCACGAGCCCTCGTAGTGCAGCTCGCAGTGCGTGACGGCCGCGCGGTGGATCTTCGATTTGAGCATATGGCGCTGCATGGTGTCTCCGTGATGCGTCGTGAGAGGCGCGGGCGGGCGGCCCGTCAGATTTCCAGGTTATCGATGAGGCGCGTCGCGCCGAGCTTCGCGGCTGCGACGACGACGAGCGGTTCGCCGGCTTCGAGCTCGGCCGCATTCGGCGCGATCAGGTTCGCGCGGCGGCGGATCGAGATGTAGTCGGGCGCCCAGCCGCGGCCGGACAGATGCGTGCGGGCCGATTCTTCGAGCTTGCCGAGGTCGCGCTCGCCGCCGAGCACGCTTTCGCGCATGCGCTGCAGTGTCTTCGCGAGTTCGGGGGCTTCCTTCCGCTCGTCGGCCGACAGGTAGCGATTGCGCGACGACAGGGCGAGCCCGTCTTCGTCGCGCACGGTTTCGGCGGCGATGATATCGACCGGCAGCGCGAGCTGCTGGCACATGCGGCGCACGATCATCAACTGCTGGTAGTCCTTCTTGCCGAACACGGCGACGCGCGGCTGCACGCACGCCATCAGCTTCGCCACGACCGTGCACACGCCGGTGAAGAAGCCGGGCCGGAATTCACCTTCGAGGATCCCGCCGAGGTCGTCCGGCGGCAGCACGCGGTATTCCTGCGGTTCCGGGTACATGTCGCGCTCGGTCGGCGCGAACAGCACGTAGACGTTTTCCTTCTGCAGCTTCTCGATATCGTCCTGGAGCGTGCGCGGATACTTGTCGAAATCCTCGTTCGGGCCGAACTGCAGCCGGTTGACGAAGATGCTCGCCACGACCGGGTCGCCGTGCTGGCGCGCGAGGCGCATCAGCGACAGGTGCCCTTCGTGCAGGTTGCCCATCGTCGGCACGAACGCCGTGCGGTTCTGTCCGCGCAGCTGGTCGCGCAGTTCATGGATCGAGCTGATGACTTTCATGATCGGGTAGCGGGTTCCTCGCGCTGGCGCGCGTTGGCGCCGCAGCAGCGGCGTCGGGGTCGAAGCGGAGAACGCCGGCGCGCGGGCGGCGCATCGGGCGTCGGCGGATTGTAGAGGATTTGGCCGCCAAACGCATCGAAAAAAGAACGATCGTTCACTTTTTAATCGGGCGCGCCGGCAACGGCCCGCGCGGCCGCGTCGGGCTGCGGTGGAGCGGCGAGTGTGCCGGGATGAATCGGGAAAGCGGGAAGGGCGGGCGCGGGGGTTACGCGGGCAGGTACGCGAGACGCACGTAGATCGGCGCGAACGGCTCGGCCTGCGTGATCTCGAGGAGCGATTCGCGCGCGAGTTCGAGCATCGCGATGAAATTCACGACGACGACCGGCACGCCGCGCGAGGTGTCGAACAGCTCGGCGAACTCCATGAAGCGCGCGTTCTGCAGCCGGCGCAGGATCAGGCTCATGTGTTCACGCACCGACAGCTCCTCGCGGGAGATCTTGTGGTGCTGGACGAGCTTCGCGCGCTTGAGCACGTCGGCCCATGCCGCCCGCAGGTCGTCCGAATTCACGTCGGGGAAGCGCGGCGTGACGCTCTGCTCGATGTAGACCTCGGCGCGCAGGAAGTCGCGGCCGAGCTGCGGCAACTGGTCGAGCCGCTGCGCGGCGAGCTTCATCTGCTCGTATTCGAGCAGGCGGCGCACGAGTTCGGCGCGTGGATCCTCGGCTTCCTCGCCGGTGTCGGCCTTCTTGACCGGCAGCAGCATCCGCGACTTGATCTCGATCAGCATCGCGGCCATCAGCAGGTACTCGGCGGCGAGCTCGAGGTTCGACGTGCGGATCTGGTCGACATAGCCGAGATATTGCGCGGTGACCTGCGCCATCGGGATGTCGAGCACGTTGAAGTTCTGCTTGCGGATCAGGTAGAGCAGCAGGTCGAGCGGGCCTTCGAACGTCTCGAGGAAGATCTCGAGCGCATCGGGCGGGATGTAGAGATCCTGCGGCAGCTTGAAGAGCGGCTCGCCGTACAGGCGAGCGAATGCCGCGACTCCGTCGACCGTGTCGGGCGTCGAATCGGCGCCCGCGGGCGCGGCGATCGCGTCGTCCTGCCGGGCGGTGCCGGCCTCGTCGGCGGCGCTCACGTCGTCAGAAGTTCTGGTAGTAGACGTACGACGTTTGCTTCACGCGCGATTCCTGCTGATCGGCACGCTCTTCGAGGTCGATCGGCTGCTTGTCCCACAGCAGGGAGCGGCCCTTGCGCTGCTCTTCCTCGAGCGTCGGCTTCTGCTGCTTGAGCTGGTTCAGGAACTGCGTGACATCGGACTGGTACGGCATGGCTGGGTTTTCCGTTTCGGGCGGCGCACGATGCGCCGGATTCACGATGGCGGGATTTTACCGCATCGCGGGAACAGCCGGCGGCAATCGCGCGTCGAATCCGCGTGCAGGCGTGCAGTCGGCGCCCACAAGCGCGCCGTCAGGCATGGCGTTGCGGGCACGCACGCTCGCGCGGCGGTTTACAAACATTAAGCTTTGACGCCAGCACCCTGTGGTCAAATACAGGGTTTTCCACAAAACCGTGATAACCGAGGGCGAGGTCATATTTGGCGGGGCAGTCGAACCAGCAAGCACATACGGCACATGACGCGGGCCCGCGCGTGGAATGCAATCGCGCCGGCGCCGCGGCCCGCGCCGCGCGGGCAACCCTCGCGGGTTGCCTTGCTGCGTTCTTCGCGCTGCCGGCCCACGCGAAGTACGACGTCGACATCGACGCGCCGCGCTCGGTACGCAAGCTGCTCAAGTCGCATCTCGATATCGCGCGCTTCGCGAAGCGCGACGACATCAGCGACGACCAGTTCGACTTCCTCGTCACCGCCACGCCGCAGCAGGTGCGCGACCTGACCGCGACGGCCGGCTATTTCTCGCCGGTCGTGCGCACCGACGTGCGCACGCGCGACGGCAAGCGCGACGTGCGCATCGCGGTCGATCCGGGGAAGCAGACGGTCGTGTCGACCGTCGACCTGACGTTCAAGGGGCCCGTCGACACCGAGGATCCGAAGCAGGAAGCCGCGACCCGTTTCGCGTTTTCGCTGAAGCCGGGCGATCCGTTCACGCAGTCCGACTGGGACGGCGCGAAGGGCGCGGCGCTCAGGCAACTGCAGTCGCGCCGCTATCTCGGCGCGAAGATCGCGTCGTCGGAGGCACGCATCGACCCGAGCACGCAGCGCGCGACGCTCGCGGTCACGTTCGACAGCGGGCCGACGTTTACGATCGGCAAGGTCGATGTCGACGGCGTGCGGCGCTACCCGGAAAAGATCGTCACGAACGTCAATCCGCTGTCGGAAGGCGAGATCTACGACGTGCGGCGGATCACCGAATTGCAGCGGCAGTTGCAGAACACGCCGTACTACGCGAGCGTCGCGATCGACGTCGGCGACGATACGGCGAAGCCCGAGCGCACGCCCGTGCACGTGAAGGTCAGCGAGTTTCCGTACAACAACATCCGCGGCGGCGTCGGCTTTGCCACCGATACCGGGCCGCACGTGCAGGGCTCCTATACGTATCTCGACACGTTCGGCGCCGCGTGGCCGCTGACCGTATCGGGCCGGCTCGACCAGATCCAGCAATACGGCCAGGTTCAGCTGTCGATGCCGCCGGGCGAGAAGGGCTGGACCAACAGCGTGCTCGCGTCGTACACGAACACCAACGTGTCGGACACGCGCATCTACAGCGCGCGGGTCGGCGTGCAGCGCACGCGCACCGGCCAGTTCATCGACTATGCGTATTCGCTGATGTACTACCAGGACCGGCTCGACCAGAACGGCGCGGGGCCGACCACGAGCCGCGCGCTCGTGCCGCAATGGGCGTGGACGCGCCGCAATGTCGACGATCCCCTGTTCCCGCGCTCGGGCAACCTGATCCATGCAGAGGCCGGCTTCGCGATCAAGGGCGTGGCGACCGACCAGACCTTCATCCGCGGCTACGCGCGCGGCCAGCAGTACCTGCCGATCGGCAAGCGCGACCTGTTCGTGTTCCGTGCGGAACTCGGCGGTGTGTTCACGAGCGGCAGCTCGACCGGCGTGCCGGCGTCGCTGCTGTTCCGCGCGGGCGGCTCGAACTCGGTGCGCGGCTATGGCTACCAGAGCATCGGCAACAGCGTCGACGGCTCCGTGCTGCCGACCAAGTACCTGATGACGGGCACCGCCGAATACCAGCACTGGTTCAACCGCGACTGGGGCGCCGCGACGTTCTTCGACATCGGTACTGCCACCGATGCGTGGGGCGAGCGTGTGTTCTATCCGGGTGTCGGCATCGGCGCGCGCTGGCGCAGCCCCGTCGGCCCGATCAACGTCGACGTCGCGTACGGGTTGCGCAACCATAGCGTGCGCCCGTACCTGACGCTCGGCATCGCTTTCTGACCGTACTGCTTCATCGACGAACCGCATGACGAAGGACCCGAACGACACGCCGCCGCCTCACGATCCGGACTCGCCAGACGGCGTGCCCGACGCGCCGCCGCGTGCGCCGCGCCGCGGGCCCGTCGCGCGAATCGGGCGGTTCGTCGCGTGGACGCTCGCGACGGTCGTGCTGCTCGTCGTGCTGGCGGCCGGGCTCGTGCTGGCCGCGGTGACGACCGAGCACGGCACGCGGCTCGCGTGGCAGGTAGCCGAGCGTGTGCTCGGCACGCGGCTCGCGGGCACGCTCGACGGCGGCTCGCTCGCGACCGGCGTGCGGTTGCGCGGATTTGCCTGGACGAGCCCCGACGGCACCGGCACCGAAATCCGCATCGACCGGCTCGACGGCCGCTGGGCGCTGACCCGCGCGCCGTGGCGGCTGTCCATCGCCTATCTGCGCGCCGGCACGATCGACGTGCGGATCGCGCCCGGGCCGTCGACGCCGAGTAAGACGCCGCAGGACCTGAGCCTGCCGCTGCAGTTGCGTATCGACGACCTGCGCATCGATCGCCTTGCGATCCACGACGGCGGTTCGACGACGCAGCTCGACCATATCGCGCTGAACGGCCGCAGCGACGGCCGTCACCATGAACTCGTGCTCGACGGCATTGATACGCCGTACGGCGCGCTGACCGCGCGCGCGAAGCTCGACGGCGTGAAGCCGTTCGCGCTGACGGGCGAAGCCACTTATGCGGGCAAGCTGTCGGACGAGCCGGTCGATGCGCGCGCGCGCGTGTCGGGCTCGCTCGAGGCGCTCGTCGCCGACGTCGACGCGAGCGGGATGAAGCTGAACGGGCGCGCGCACGTCGAGGCCGCGCCGTTCGGCGCGGTGCCGCTCACGCGCGCGTCGCTCGCGTTCGATCACGTGAACCCGCAGGCGCTCGCGCCCGGCGCGCCGGCCGCCGATCTCGCGGTGCGCGCGGAACTCGCGCCCGCGACCGCGCCGGCCGGGGCCGAGCCCGCGAAGGGGTTCGCGGTGACGGGCCCGGTGTCGATCGTCAACGCGAAGCCCGGCACGCTCGGCGACCATCTGCTGCCGGTGATCGACGCGCACGCGAACGTGCATCTCGACGCGCATGCGCAGCGGATCGACGCGCTTGCGCTGAAGCTGATCCGCGATGGCAGCGTGACGGGCAACGGCACGCTGACGGGCGGCAAGGGCCGCTTCGACCTGAAGGTCGCGAACCTCGACCTGAATGCGTTCGTCGCCGAGCTGCGGCCGATGCGCCTGGGTGGCCCGCTCGGCGTGACGCTCGCCGGCGACGTGACGACCGTCGACTTCAACCTGAACGATCCGAAGCTCGCGCTCGGCGCGCGCGCGAAGGTTGCGTTGACGCCGCAGCAGACCGTGCTGACCGACGCGCGCGTGACGGCGGGCAAGGGCCGAATCGACCTGACGGGCGTGTTCCGCCACGATGCGCATTCGAGCTACGACGCCAAGGCGACGCTGACCGCATTCGATCCGCTGCTGCTCGCCGCGATGAGCGCGCCGAAGGCGGCGGGCGGCAAGGCGCCCGCCAAGGCTGCGAAGGCGCCGGCCCGGCGCGGCGAGACGCGCGTATCGGGCACGCTGACGGCATCGGGCGCGTTCGCGCCGCAGGTGTCGACGAAAGCGACCTTCAAGCTCGGCGACAGCCTGTACGACGGTGTGCCGCTGACCGGCGCCGGCGTCGTGCAGCTCGCCGGCTCGCGCATTTTGCCGAGCAACGCGAACCTGTCGATCGCGGGCAATCATGTCGACCTGCGCGGCAGCTTCGGTGCGCCCGGCGACCGGTTGCGCTTCGTCGTCGATGCGCCGCAACTCGACCGGCTCGGCTTCGGCGTGGAAGGGCTGGTGCAGGCGCAGGGCGACCTGACCGGCAGCTTCGCGCACCCGAACGTGACGGCCACCTACAAGGCCGAGCACGTCGTCGTCGGCTCGAACCGGATCGGTGCCGCGCAGGGTCGCGCGGACATCCGCGACGGCGCGCACGGCGCGCTCGTGTTCACGGCCGACGCGTCCGACATCGCGCTCGGCTCGCTGAAGCTGAAATCGCTGCGCGCGAACCTCGACGGCACGCGCGCGAAGCACACGCTCGACGCGTCGGCACTCGGGATGGCCGGCGGCCGCGTGATCGACTTGACGCTCGCGGCGAACGGCGGCGTGGTCGAGAGCCGCGACGGGATGCGCTGGGACGGCACCGTCACGCGTCTCGCGAACCGCGGCACACCGGCCGTCGCACTGCAGTCGCCGCTGACCGTGTCGGCCGGCGCCGGCCGCGTGACGCTCGGCGCGACGCGGGTCACGCTCGAAGGCGCGGCGATCGACCTGAAGTCGTTCGTGTTCGATCACGGCCAGATGCGCTCGGCGGGCTCCGTGAGCGGTGCGTCGGTCGCGCGTTTCCTCGAGGTCCGCCAGGCGCTGACGGGCCAGCGGCCGCCGGTGCGGACCGACGTCGTGCTCGACGCCGACTGGGATTTCTCGCTTGGGGCGAACGCGTCGGGCTACGTGCAGGTGAAGCGTCGCGGCGGCGACGTGACGATCGAGAGCGGGCGCGGCATCGCGTCGCTGGGGCTGACCGACCTGTCCGCGCGCGCAAGCTTCGCGCCCGGCAACCGGCTCAACGTGACGGCGCTCGCGAAGGCGAGCCGGATCGGCACGCTCGATGCGAACGTCATCGTGCCGTTCGCGCTGCGCGACGGCATGTTCGGCGTGGTCGACGACGGCCCGCTGTCGGGCCGCATCGACGCCGACCTCCCGTCGCTGAAGACGACCGGCAACCTGTTCGGGCCGAGCTACCTGCTCGGCGGGCGCGCGGCGCTGAAGCTGACGGTCGCGGGCACGCCGGTGAAGCCGAACCTGTCGGGGATGCTGACGGGCGACGATTTGTCCGCGACGCTCATCGACCAGGGCGTGCAGCTGAAGGACGGCATCGTGCGCATCAAGCTGTCGGAGAACCTCGTCGAATTCCAGCAGGTCGAATTTCACGGCGGCGACGGCACGCTGCGTGCACTCGGCCGCGTGCGCCTCGACGGCGAAGCGCCCGACCTGACCGCGAGCATCGTCGCGGACAAGCTCGAACTGTTCGCGGCGCCGGATCGCAAGCTGTCGCTGTCGGGCAAGGCGACCGTCGCGAACGACGGGCCGCGCGGCGCGCTGTCGATCGACGGCAAGTTCGTCGTCGACCGCGCGCTGTTCGACCTGCCCGAGGAGTCGGCGCCGCACCTGTCGGACGATGTGGTGATCATGCAGCCGGGCGGCACGGTGCGCGGCGAGACGCCGACCGGCACCGCGGTCGCGAAGCCGAAACCGGTCGAGGACAAGCCGGCGCCGTCGCTCGCGCCGCGCGCGAACATCGACATCGGCCTCGGCAACAACTTCCGCTTCAAGGGCCACGGCGCGGATCTCGGGCTGCGCGGCACGATCACCGTGATGAGTGCGCCGGGCGTGCCGCTGCGCGCGGTTGGCAACGTTCGCGTGACCGAGGGGTCGACGTATACGTCGTTCGGGCGCAAGCTCGCCGTCGAGAACGGCTTCTTCACGTTCAACGGTCCCGTGTCGAACCCGGGCGTCAACATCCTCGCGATGCGGCGCAACCAGGAGGTCGAGGCCGGCGTGCAGGTGACGGGCACGATCCAGTCGCTGACGGTCAAGCTCGTGTCGGAGCCGAACGTCACGGACAACGAAAAGCTGTCGTGGCTGCTGTTCGGGCACGGCACCGACCAGGGCAACAACGTCGGCCAGCAGGGTGCGATGACGGCGGCGCTCGGGCTGCTCGGCAGCGTGACCGGCAAGCGCGTCGCGCAGACCTTCGGTCTCGACGAGGTCTCGGTCGGCCGCAGCGAAGTCGGCCTGACCGACCCGCAGGTCGTGCTGGTGTCGAAGGCGATCAACGAGCGCTTCGTGCTCGGCTTCGAGCAGGGCCTGCAATCGGCTGCCAACGCGTTCAAGGCGACGATCAACCTGACGCGCTTCTGGTCGGTGTCCGCATACGGCGGCACGTTCCAGGGCGTCGACCTGAACTATACGCGGCGCTTCGACCGGTGGTTCAGCAGTGACGGCGGGCGCGCACGGCGCGGCGAGCAGCCATGAAAAAAGCCTCGCACGAATCGTGCGAGGCTTTTTTGTGCAAGCGGCGGCGCGCCTGGCTTACTTCACGCGCATGCCGGGTTTCGCGCCGCTGTGCGGCTCGAGGATGTAGAGGCCCGGCTCGGCCTTCTCGTCGGTAGCCGACGCGGCAAGCACCATCCCTTCGGACAGGCCGAACTTCATCTTGCGCGGCGCGAGGTTCGCGACCATCACGGTCAGCTTGCCGACGAGCTGCTCGGGCTGGTACGCGGACTTGATGCCAGAGAACACGTTGCGGGTCTTTTCCTCGCCGACGTCGAGCGTGAGCTGCAGCAGCTTGTCCGAGCCCTCGACGGCCTGGCACGCGACGATCTTCGCGATGCGCAGGTCGATCTTCGCGAAATCGTCGATCGAGATGGGTGCGTCGTCGGCGCCGTTCACGACAGCCTGCTTCGCGTTCGCCTTGGCGTTGTTCTTCGCATCCTTCGCGGCATTGGCGCTCGCGGCGGCCGCGCCGGTGGCTTCGGCCTGCAGCGAATCGCGGTTCGCGGCGAGCAGCGCTTCGACCTGCTTCGGGTCGACGCGCGTCATCAGGTGCTGGTACGCCTTGATCGGCTGTTCCGACGACAGCGGCTTCGCGGCATCGGCCCATGCGAGCGGCGCGATCCCGAAGAACGACTCGACGGCCTCGGCCACGCGCGGCATCACCGGCTTCAGCGCGAGCGACAGCAGGCGGAAAGACTCGAGGCTCACGCTGCAGGTTTCGTGCAGCGCGACCGCGTTGGCCGGATCCTTCGCGAGGTCCCACGGCTTCGCGCCATCGACGTACGCGTTCACTTCGTCCGCGAGCTCCATCGTGTGGCGCAGCGCGCGGCTGTACTCGCGTGCTTCGTAGTGCGCGGCGATCTGCGGGATCGCGTCGCGCAGCTTCGCGACGAGCGGATGGTTCATCGCGCTGTCCTGCACGCGGCCGTCGAAGCGCTTGATCAGGAAGCCTGCCGCGCGGCTCGCGATGTTCACGTACTTGCCGACGAGGTCGCTGTTCACGCGCGCCTGGAAGTCGTCGAGGTTCAGGTCGATGTCTTCCATCGTCGCGTTCAGCTTCGCGGCGAAGTAGTAGCGCAGCCATTCGGGGTTCAGGCCCGTGTCGATGTAGCTCTGCGCGGTGATGAAGGTGCCGCGCGACTTCGACATCTTCGCGCCGTCGACCGTCAGGAAGCCGTGCGCGAACACGTTGGTCGGCGTGCGGTGGCCCGAGAACTCGAGCATCGCGGGCCAGAACAGCGTGTGGAAGTACAGGATGTCCTTGCCGATGAAGTGATACTGCTCGGTGGTCGAGCCCGGGCGCACCCACGCGTCGAAATCGACGCCGTTGCGGTCGCACAGGTTCTTGAAGCTCGCGTAGTAGCCGACCGGCGCGTCGAGCCACACATAGAAATACTTGCCGGGCGCGCCCGGGATCTCGAAGCCGAAGTACGGCGCGTCACGCGAGATGTCCCAGTCGGCGAGCTTGGCCTCGCCGGCGTCGCCGAGCCATTCGCGCATCTTGTTGGTCGCTTCCGGCTGCGCGAGGCCGCTCACCCATTCGCGCAGGAACGTTTCGCAGCGCGGATCGGACAGGCGGAAGAAGTAGTGCTTCGACGTCTTGCGCACCGGCGTCGCGCCCGACACGACCGAATACGGGTTCAGCAGTTCGGTCGGCAGGTAGGTCGAGCCGCACACTTCGCAGTTGTCGCCGTATTGATCCTTCGCGTGGCACTTCGGGCACTCGCCCTTGATGAAGCGATCCGGCAGGAACATTTCCTTGACGGGATCGTACGCCTGCTCGATTTCGCGCTCGGCGATGAAGCCGGCGTCCTGCAGCGCGACGTAGATCTTCTCGCTCAGCACGCGGTTCTCGTCCGAATCGGTCGAGTAGAAGTTGTCGAACGACACGCCGAAGCTGTCGAAATCGCGCTTGTGCTCGGTCCACACGCGGTCGATCAACTGCTTCGGGGTCAAGCCTTCCTTCTCCGCGCGCAGCATGATCGGCGTGCCGTGCGTGTCGTCGGCGCCGATGTAGTAGACCTCATGGCCATGCATTCGCAGCGCCCGCACCCAGATGTCGGTCTGGATGTACTCGACCAGGTGGCCGATGTGGATCTGCCCGTTGGCATAGGGCAGTGCGGACGTAACGAGGATCTGGCGGCCGCCTTGCGGCGCCGCAGCCTGCACGGAAGTGAGGTCGGATGCGGACATAGGGTCTGTAGAGGAACAGCGGAAAAACGACGGGAAACTGCGATTCTAGCAGGGGCGCGCGCCAGCGACGCGGGCAGGCGCCCTTGGCCGGGCGCGGGAACGGGCGGGGCCGCGCAAGCGGCGTGCCCGGTGGAGATGTGCTGCGACGCAACACGAATTCTGCGGGCAAAAAAAACCGGGGCGGATACGGCCCCGGAGCAACAACGACAAGAGGAGAATGGTGACGCGCCGGCAACACCAGCCGCGTACCGTAAATACTGACCACGGCCTGCGGCAGAAGTTCGAAAATTTTTTTCGATTTGTTACCGAGCCCGCCGGAAACCTTGTCCGGCGGGGCTGCGCGGGCAGCGGGCCCGCGCTTTCCCCTCGTCGTGCGCTTACTGCGCCTGCGCTGCGCGCAGGTAGATTTCGACGCGGCGATTCTGTGCGCGGCCGGCTTCGGTCGCGTTGTCCGCGATCGGGTTCGATGCACCCATGCCTTGCGCCGACAGGCGGCCGGCGTTCACGCCGCGCTGCGCCAGTGCGTTCACGACGCTTTGCGCGCGGTTCTGCGACAGCGTCTGGTTCAGCTGGGCGGAGCCCGTGCTGTCCGTGTAGCCGACGATCGATGCCGTCACTTGCGGGTTCTGGTTCAGCGTCGTCGCCAGGTCGTTCAGCAGCGGCGTGAAGGCCGGCGTGATCGCGTACTGGTTCGTCGCGAACGTCACCGCGCTCGGCACGTTCAGCTTCAGCGAGCCGTCCGGCTGCTCGGTCACTTGCGTACCCGTCTGCGCTGCCGACGGCGCGAGCTTGTTCTTGATCGCCTGCCAGTTGTAACCCGTCACGCCGCCGACCAGTGCGCCGACGCCCGCGCCGATCGCCGCGCCCTTGCCGCCGCCCGCCAGCGCGCCGATGCCTGCGCCCAGCGCCGCACCCGTGCCGGTACCGACGGCCGTGTTGTTGCCTTGCTGCGTAGCGCAGCCTGCCAGCAGTGCGCCGGCCAATGCGAAGACGGACAAGCGGGTCGCGATTTTCATGTTCATCTTGGATTCCTCTCTTGGTTGAACGAGTCGACAACGACGACAACGATAGTTACGGCTCCCTGCGCGGGCCGCCCGATAAAGGAGGGCAGGCCTGCGCTCGCGGCAGCCGCCGAGGTGGCCGCATGTCCTGTCCGTCAGCGTGGCTGTTCGGACAGGGCGACGCGTCAGCCTCTACAATATAGGCGGTTAGTGGCCGATTTGGCCCCATAGCATGCCGCACGCGAAGAGTGCGCCGGGTCGCGCGTTCGCGCAATGGCGTGCAACAGATTCTTTCACTTTTCCCGATTTTCGCAGCGTAATTTGATATTTTTTGACGTTTGCGCGCGAGAAAAACGTTTTCACGGAGTTTCGATGAGCATTGACCGGGCACAAGTCGACACCGCTTTGGCGGCTGTCGTCGACCCCAATACCGGCCGTCCGTATGCGGCGAACAAGGGCGTGCGCAACGTCGCGATCGACGGCGACGTCGTGGCGCTCGACGTGGTGCTCGGTTATCCCGCACGCAGCCAGCACGACGACGTGCGCGCACGCGTCACCGCAGCGCTCCAGGCCGTGGCCGGCGTGCGCGACGCGCGCATCGCCGTGTCGCAGGAGATCGTCGCGCACACGGTGCAGCGTGGCGTGAAACTGCTGCCGAACGTGAAGAACATCGTGGCGGTCGCGTCGGGCAAGGGCGGCGTCGGCAAGAGCACGACGGCCGTCAACCTCGCGCTCGCGCTTGCCGCGGAAGGCGCGTCGGTGGGCATCCTCGACGCCGACATCTACGGCCCGTCGCTGCCGACGATGCTCGGCATCCACGGCCAGCGTCCCGAGTCGCCCGACAACCAGTCGATGAACCCGCTCATCGGCCATGGGCTGCAGGCGAACTCGATCGGCTTCCTGATCGAGGAAGACAACCCGATGGTGTGGCGCGGCCCGATGGCGACCTCCGCGCTCGAGCAGTTGCTGCGCCAGACCAACTGGCGCGAGCTCGACTACCTGATCGTCGACATGCCGCCCGGCACGGGCGACATCCAGCTCACGCTCGCGCAGCGCGTGCCCGTCACGGGCGCGGTGATCGTCACGACGCCGCAGGACATCGCGCTGCTCGACGCGAAGAAGGGCCTGAAGATGTTCGAGAAGGTCGGGATTCCGATCCTCGGCATCGTCGAGAACATGAGCATCCACATCTGCTCGAACTGCGGCCACGAGGAGCACATCTTCGGTGCCGGCGGGGCCGAGCGGATGGCGAAGGACTACGATGTGAACGTGCTCGGCAGCCTGCCGCTCGACATCGCGATCCGCGAGCGCGCCGACAGCGGCACGCCGACGGTCGTGGCCGATGCCGAAGGCGCGCTGGCGCGTCGCTACCGCGACATCGCGCGCGGGGTCGCGCTGGCGATTGCCGAGCGATCGCGCGACATGACGTCGAAGTTCCCGTCGATCGTTGTTCAAAATACGTAAAACCCTTGCGGGGCGGGGCCTCAGGCTGTTTACGGCGCCGCGAGGCGCGGTATCATGGCGACTTTTCCCGGGTCCCTTTACCCGCCCGGCGCGGCCGTCGTGTCAAACGGCTGCCAGCCGGCATGAGGATCGAATGAAACAACGACATCACGGCGTGCACGCCGGCCGCGTGCAGTGCGCGCTGCTGGCCGCCGCCGCGCTGGGCCTGCTGGCCGGCTGCACCTCCTTTTCCTCGTCGCACGAAAAACGGGCCGACGCACAGCTGCAGCCGACGGTCGGCTCGCAGGCGCGCGGCGCGGTGACGTTCGTCGAGCGTCCGGACGGCGTACAGGTCACCTACAACCTGGCCGGCCTGCCGCCGAACAGCGATCACGCGCTACAGGTGCACGAACGCGGCGACTGCAACGCGGGCGACGGCTCGAGCGCCGGCCAGGTGTTCGCGCCGGCCGCCGACCGCCTGCGCGCGGGCGCTCGCGTCGCCGGCGATCTCGGCAACATCCATGCGGATGCGAACGGCGTTGCGGCCGGCTTCATCGTCGCGCCCGATCTGGCCCTCGATGGTGTGCGCTCGGCGATGAACCGCGCGGCGCTGGTACACCGCGAGGCAAGCGATCCCGCGTTTCCGCAGCATGGCGCGGGGCCCGCGCTCGCCTGCGGCGTGATCCGTTGACGGCCGCCGCGTGCGCGGGCCGATGATCGCGTAAAATGTCGGCCTTTCCCCGGCCGCCGTCCTGAATCGGCGGCCTCCGTTTCCCGTCACGCAGCGTTTCCTGGCGCCCCGAATATGCAACGACCCCAACGCTCACTTCGTTTGCTGTCCCCCGAGGGGACGGCCAGCCTTCTTGGGACGGCCCTGCGGAGGCTGGCATGAGCATCAAGTCCGACAAATGGATTCGGCGCATGGCCGAAGAGCACAAGATGATCGAGCCGTTCGTGCCCGATCAGGTGCGTGCGTCCGAGGACGGCCGCCGGATCGTCAGCTACGGAACGTCGAGCTACGGCTACGACATCCGCTGCGCGGATGAATTCAAGATCTTCACGAACATCAACTCGACGATCGTCGATCCGAAGAACTTCGACGAGGGCTCGTTTGTCGATTTCAAGGGCGACGTATGCATCATCCCGCCGAACTCGTTCGCGCTGGCCCGCACCGTCGAATATTTCCGCATCCCGCGCACCGTGCTGACGGTCTGCCTCGGCAAGTCGACCTATGCGCGCTGCGGGATCATCGTCAACGTGACGCCGTTCGAACCCGAGTGGGAAGGCTACGTCACGCTGGAATTCTCGAACACCACGCCGTTGCCCGCGAAGATCTACGCGAACGAAGGCGTCGCGCAGGTGCTCTTCTTCGAGAGCGACGAAGTGTGCGACGTGTCGTACGCCGATCGCGGCGGCAAGTATCAGGGTCAGCGCGGTGTCACGCTGCCGAAAACCTGATCTGGTTGCATATCGTCTCACCGGTTTCCGGGTGACCGCTGCGCGTGACGCGCCGCGGTCGTTCTTTTTGGAGAATCGCCCATGAAGTTTCGTTTTCCCGTCGTCATCATCGACGAAGATTTCCGCTCCGAGAACATCTCGGGCTCCGGCATCCGGGCGTTGGCCGAAGCGATCGAGAAGGAGGGCGTCGAAGTCCTCGGCCTCACGAGCTACGGCGATCTGACGTCGTTCGCGCAGCAGTCGAGCCGCGCGTCGTGCTTCATCCTGTCGATCGACGACGACGAACTCATGCTCGGCGAAACGGGCTCGGACGGCGAGCTGCCCGAACTCGCGACCGCGATCATCGAGTTGCGCGCGTTCGTCACCGAAGTGCGCCGCCGCAACGCGGACATCCCGATCTTCCTGTACGGCGAGACGCGCACGTCGCGCCACCTGCCGAACGACATCCTGCGCGAACTGCACGGCTTCATCCACATGTTCGAGGACACGCCGGAGTTCGTCGCGCGCCACATCATCCGCGAGGCGAAGGTCTATCTCGACTCGCTCGCGCCGCCGTTCTTCAAGGAGCTGGTGAAGTATGCGGACGAAGGCTCGTACTCGTGGCACTGCCCGGGCCACTCGGGCGGCGTCGCGTTCCTGAAGAACCCGCTCGGCCAGATGTTCCACCAGTTCTTCGGCGAGAACATGCTGCGCGCGGACGTCTGCAACGCGGTGGACGAACTCGGCCAGCTGCTCGACCACACGGGCCCGGTGGCGGCGTCCGAGCGCAACGCGGCGCGCATCTTCAGCGCGGATCACCTGTTCTTCGTGACCAACGGCACGTCGACGTCGAACAAGATCGTCTGGCACGCGACGGTTGCGCCGGGCGACATCGTGCTGGTCGACCGCAACTGCCACAAGTCGATCCTGCACGCGATCACGATGACGGGCGCGATTCCGGTGTTCCTCACGCCGACGCGCAACCACTTCGGCATCATCGGGCCGATTCCGCGCGACGAATTCAAGCCGGAGAACATTCGCAAGAAGATCGAGGCGAACCCGTTTGCGCGCGAGGCAATGCGCCAGAATCCGGAGATGAAGCCGCGCATCCTGACGATCACGCAGAGCACGTACGACGGCGTGGTCTACAACGTCGAGATGATCAAGGATCTGCTCGGCGACCTGCTCGATACGCTGCACTTCGACGAAGCCTGGCTGCCGCACGCGACGTTCCACGACTTCTACCGCGACATGCACGCGATCGGCGATGGCCGTCCGCGCACGGGTGCGCTCGTGTTCGCGACGCACTCGACGCACAAGCTGCTCGCGGGCATCTCGCAGGCATCGCAGATCGTCGTGCAGGATTCGGAGAACCGCACGTTCGACAAGCACCGCTTCAACGAGGCGTACCTGATGCACACGTCGACGAGCCCGCAGTACGCGATCATCGCGTCGTGCGACGTCGCGGCCGCGATGATGGAGCCGCCGGGCGGCACCGCGCTCGTCGAGGAATCGATCGCCGAGGCGATCGACTTCCGCCGCGCGATGCGCAAGGTCGACGCCGAATATGGCGACGACTGGTTCTTCAGCGTGTGGGGCCCGGACGACCTGTCCGAAGAGGGCATCGGTTCGCGCGAAGACTGGATGCTGAAGCCGAACGACCACTGGCACGGCTTCGGCCCGCTCGCGGAAGGCTTCAACATGCTCGACCCGATCAAGGCGACGATCATCACGCCGGGGCTCGACGTCGACGGCGAGTTCGGCGAGACGGGCATTCCGGCCGCGATCGTCACGAAGTACCTGGCCGAGCACGGGATCATCGTCGAGAAGACCGGCTTGTACTCGTTCTTCATCATGTTCACGATCGGCATCACGAAGGGCCGCTGGAACTCGATGGTGACCGAGCTGCAGCAGTTCAAGGACGACTACGACAACAACCAGCCGCTGTGGCGCGTGCTGCCGGAATTCGTCGCGCAGCATCCGCGCTACGAGCGCGTCGGCCTGCGCGACCTGTGCACGCAGATCCACGACGTGTACCGTGCGAACGACATCGCCCGCCTGACGACGGAGATGTACCTGTCGGACATGGAGCCGGCGATGAAGCCGTCGGACGCGTTCGCGAAGCTCGCGCACCGCAAGATCGACCGCGTGCCGCTCGACGAGCTCGAAGGCCGCGTGACGAGCATCCTGCTCACGCCGTACCCGCCGGGCATTCCGCTGCTGATCCCGGGCGAGCGCTTCAACAAGACGATCGTGAACTACCTGCGGTTCGCGCGCGACTTCAACGAACGCTTCCCGGGCTTCCACACCGACATCCACGGCCTCGTCGCGGAAGAGGTGAACGGCCGCGTCGAGTACTTCGTCGACTGCGTGCGCGACTGATGGCGACGCACGGACGAATCCAGGCGATGCGCGCGGCGCTGGCCGCGCTCGTCGTCTGGGCGGCAGGGGCGGCGGGGCTGGCGGGCGTGGGTGTCGCGCACGCGGAAGTCGCGGCGGCCGACCCGATCGACGTCGCGATGCGGCAATGCCTCGCGCGGCGCGACCGGTCTTCGCCGGCCGGCCAGATCCAGTGCATGGGCGAAGCGCAGCAGCAGTGGCAGGCCGTGATGGACGGCGCGTACCAGCGCCTGTTGAAGGATGCGCCGGCCGACGCGAAGCGCGGCTGGCAGGACAGCCAGCGCCATTGGCTCACGTGGCGCAAGGACGAAGTGCAGCTGCTGAAGGCGGTGTACGACACCACGCGCGGCACGTCGTACGCGATGTCGAGTGCCGACCTGCAGCTGCAGCCCGTGCGCGACCGCGCGCTGGCGCTGCGCGGCGCGGCCGATCGCTATGCGCCGCTACCCGCCGCGGTGCCGGTGGCGGCCACGAGCGGCGCGCAGGGTGGCGCGAGCGCCGACCAGGGCGCGGCCAAGCCGAACGGCAAGCCGTCGAACACGCCGCGCGATCCGGCCGTGCGCCGTGTGCGACCGTGCGAGCAGGACGCCGCGTGCGAGCACGCACTGTTCGACCTGAACCGCTATTACCAGAAGCTGCGCCGCAAGATGCCCGCGCACTCGGCCGCGACGCTCGTACGCGCGCAGCGCGCGTGGGTCGGGTTCCGCGATGCGACGGCGCCGCTCGTCGGCGAGGACGGCCGCGTCGACCTGATCGGCGCGCGCATCGCGACGATGAAGCGGCTGTCGGAGACGGCCGGCAACAAATAAGCGCAATGGCGATGCCGGTTGTTCGGCGAGACAGCAAAACGGGCACCCGAAGGTGCCCGTTTTGCATTCGGCAGCAGCGTGCTGATCGTGCGGGTGGCTACGGGCGCTGCAGGCCGAACCACGACGGCACGAGCGCGACCGCATCGTCGAGCGATGCAAGCACGTGCAGGCTCAGCGCGACGATTTCGGGCGTCGGCGCCTTCAGGTCGGGCACGGTGACGACCGATGCGCCTGCGGCGGCGGCCGACTGCGCGCCGAAGTCGCTGTCCTCGAATGCGACGCAAGTGTGTGCCTGCACGCCGAGGCGTTCGGCCGCGAGCCGGTAGACGGCCGGGTCGGGCTTGCCGCGCGCGACTTCGTCGCCGCCGGCGATCGCGCGAAAGAACGGCAGCACGCCGACCGCGTCGAGCCGTGTGCGGATCACGTCGCCCGCGGACGACGACGCGACCGCGCACGGAATGCCGGCCTGCGCGAGTGCGTCGAGCAGCGCGAACGCACCGGGCTTCAGCGGAAATTTCGGATGCGGTTCGGGCGCCGCGAGCTGCTCGCGCACGCGGGTGCGTACTGCGTCGAACGTATCGGGGTTGCCGATCAGCCGTGCCAGGATGACCTGGCCTTCGGCGAACGAGCGGCCGACGATCTGCAGGTAGTCGGCGGTGGTCAGCGTGACGCCGTGCGCATTCGACACGTCGATCCACGTGTTCATGATGGTTCGCTCGGAATCGACGAGCAGGCCGTCCATGTCGAAGAGTGCGGCGGAAAAGGTCATCGGCGGCATTCGGAAGGCGGGGAAGGCGATGGGCGGCGCGACGGCCGCCCGAATGAAAAACGGACGCCGAAGGCGTCCGTCCGGAACAGCGGGCTTACTGGCCGAGTGCGGCGCGGGCAGCCTTGACCGCCGCACGCACCTGATCGGGCGCGGTGCCGCCCGGGTGGTTGCGGCTGGCGACCGAACCCTCGAGCGTCAGGTAGCCGAACACGTCTTCGCCGATCAGGTGCGCGACGTTCGGCAGATCCTGCTTCATTTCGTCGAGCGTCAGGTCGGCCAGGTCGATGCCGCGGTCGTCGCAGATCTTCACGGCGTGCGCGACGGCTTCGTGCGCATCGCGGAACGGCAGGCCGCGCTTCACCAGGTAGTCGGCGAGGTCGGTGGCAGTCGAGAAGCCCTGCAGCGCGGCCGCACGCATCGCGTCCGGCTTCACGGTGATGCCGGCAACCATCTCGGCGAAGATCCGCAGCGTGTCGGCGACGGTGTCGACCGTGTCGAACAGCGGTTCCTTGTCTTCCTGGTTGTCCTTGTTGTACGCGAGCGGCTGGCCCTTCATCAGCGTCAGCAGCGCCATCAGATGGCCGTTCACGCGGCCGGTTTTGCCGCGTGCGAGTTCGGGCACGTCCGGGTTCTTCTTCTGCGGCATGATCGAGCTGCCGGTGCAGAAGCGGTCGGCGATGTCGATGAAGCCGACGCGCGGGCTCATCCACAGCACGAGTTCTTCGGAGAAGCGCGACACGTGCGTCATCACGAGCGCCGAGGCGGCCGTGAATTCGATCGCGAAGTCGCGATCCGACACCGCGTCGAGCGAGTTCGTGCAGATGCCGTCGAAGCCGAGCGTCTTCGCGACCGCGTGGCGGTCGATCGGGTAGCTCGTGCCCGCGAGCGCGGCCGCGCCGAGCGGCAGGCGGTTCACGCGGGTGCGGCAGTCGCGCATGCGCTCCGCGTCGCGCGAGAACATCTCGACGTACGCGAGCAGGTGGTGGCCGAACGTGACGGGCTGGGCGACCTGCAAGTGCGTGAAGCCCGGCATGATCGTGTCGGCGTTCTGTTCCGCGAGGTCGAGCAGCGCGCCGCGCAGGTCGTTCAGCAGGCCGCCGATGCGGTCGATCTCGCCGCGCAGCCACAGGCGGATGTCGGTCGCGACCTGGTCGTTGCGCGAGCGGCCCGTGTGCAGGCGCTTGCCGGCATCGCCGATCAGCGCAGTCAGGCGCGCCTCGATGTTCAGGTGGACGTCTTCCAGGTCGAGCTGCCATTCGAATTCGCCGCGCTCGATCTCGCCCTTGATCTGCGCCATGCCGCGTTCGATCGCGGCCAGGTCGTCGGCGCTGATGATCTTCTGCGCGGCGAGCATGTTCGCGTGTGCGAGCGAGCCGGCGATGTCGACGAGCGCGAGGCGCTTGTCGAAAAATACCGACGACGTGTAGCGCTTGACCAGCTCGGACATCGGTTCCGAGAAGCGGGCCGACCAGGCCTCGCCCTTTTTGTGCAGTTGGGACGTCATGGCGATTCTTCGAAGGGAGATTGAGCGGCGTGCGCCGCCGAGGAATCCTGCGATTCTAACATTCGCGGGCCTGCCCGCCGCGGCGCGCAGCCGTTCGCGGCGGCCCGCTGGCCGCGGCCGGCGCGGGCCGGCCCGCTCAGTCGCGCACCAGCACGACCAGCTTCAGGTCCTCGCGGTGCGCGGGCTTCAGCGTGATCTGCTGGTACACGAGGCGGCCGTCGGCCGGATGGTCGAATTCGCG
This sequence comes from Burkholderia puraquae, assembly GCF_002099195.1. Classification (GTDB taxonomy): domain Bacteria; phylum Pseudomonadota; class Gammaproteobacteria; order Burkholderiales; family Burkholderiaceae; genus Burkholderia; species Burkholderia puraquae. Next base: position 192,634 of record NZ_NBYX01000012.1, read on the forward strand.
CAGCCCGCCTTCGCGTTCGAACACGTCCTGCGATGCCCAGTACTGCGCAAAGGCATCGCTGCCGGCGGTCAGCGCGTCGATCAGCGCACGTGTGGGCGCGTCGGCCAGGTGACGGATCGAATCGGCGCGGAATTCGGCCGCGAGCCGCCGGGCGCGGGTTTCCCAGTCGACGATCAGCGTGCGTGCGGCCGGCGACATGAACGTGAAGCGCAGCAGGTTGCGGTCGTGCTCGCCGTCGAGCCAGCCGGAAAAGAGCGCGGCGGCCGGCGGGTTCCAGGCGAGCGCGTTCCATTGCCGGTCGAGCACGTACGCCGGCGTTGCGATTGCCGCGACGGTCGCGGCGAGCGTGGGCGGCAGGTCGCCGCCCGCGACGTCGGGCTCGGCAGGGTCGCGCTGCGCGGCCAGCTCGAACAGGTATGCGCGCTCGGCCTTCGACAGTTGCAGCGCGACGGCGATCCGCGCGAGCGCGTCGGCCGACGCGGACACGGGGCGGCCCTGTTCGATCCACGTGTACCAGGTCGGGCTGACGCCGCACAGCTGCGCGACTTCCTCGCGCCGCAGCCCCGGTGTGCGGCGGCGCGGGCCGGGCGGCAGGCCGACGGCCTGCGGCGACAGCCGCTCGCGGTGGGCGCGGATGAATTCGCCGAGTGCGCGGGCGGGCGTGGCGTCGAGCGGCGGGACGGGGACGGAGGACGGGTGGTTCATGCGGAAACGGCGAAATGGAAGCGGGGACGCGGTAACGATCAGACAGGTGTATCGAATACCAGAATAACTGCTTAACTTGTACTGGTACAAACGCAGGCCTATTGTAGCGGCTCGCGCGCTGGCAGGGCAGCGGGCGTCCCACAAAACGCATTGCAAGAAGCCGGAACAGGTGCGAGGTGCTTGTTGCACTGGTCGGCTACGCAAGGCATGGGGCCGCAGTAAGCGCCAAAGCGCCAACTGCGGTCGATCGCATAAAGGAGCGAACGATGAAACACCACGACCAGGTCGCCGACGCATTCGGCACGACGGCCGCCGCCTATCTGACGAGCACGGTTCACGCGACGGGGGCCGATCTGCAGACGCTCGCCGACGCGGTGCGCCCGACGCCCGATGCCGCGGTGCTCGATCTCGGCTGCGGCGCCGGGCATGCGAGCTTCGCGGTCGCACCGCACGTGCGCGACGTGGTCGCCTACGATCTCGCCGCGCAGATGCTCGCGACCGTCGACGCCGCCGCGCGCGAGCGCGGGCTCGCAAATATCCGTACGCAACAGGGCCCGGCCGAGCACCTGCCGTTCGACACGGCGACGTTCGACTGGGTCGTGAGCCGGATGAGTGCGCACCACTGGCACGACATGCGCGCGGCGCTCGCGGAGGTGCGCCGCGTGCTGAAACCGGGCGGCCGCGTGCTGATGATCGACATCGCCGGCAACGACCATCCGCTCCTCGATACGTACCTGCAGGCCGCGGAAGTGCTGCGCGACGCGTCCCACGTGCGCGACTACCGTGCGGACGAATGGCTCGCGATGTTCCGCGAAGCCGGCTTCGACGCGCACGTGCACAGCCGCTGGCGGCTGTCGATCGACTTCGATACGTGGGTCGCGCGCATCCGCACGCCGGCCGACAGCGTCACCGGCATTCGTGCGCTGTGGGCGCATGCGCCGGACGAAGTGCGCGGCTACTACGCGGTGCAGCACGACGGCTCGTTCGAACACGACGCGCTGCTGATCGACGCGCACTGAACGCGCGGCGCGCCGGCACGGTTTTGCCCGCGCATGAAAAAAAAGCCGCGATACGCACCGTGGGCACGGTGGCGTATCGCGGCTTTCACGATGCCGGCCGGCGCGGAATCACCCCGCGCCGCATGCGGATCAGCCCGTGTTGCGCAGGCCGGCCGCGATCCCGTTGATCGTCAGGTGAATCCCGCGGCGCAGCCGCGCGTTCGTGTCACCCGCACGGTGGCGCTTGATCAGCTCGACCTGCAGGTGGTTCAGCGGATCGAGATACGGGAAGCGGTTCGTGATCGAGCGTGCGAGCAGCGGGTTGGTCGCGAGGCGGCCTTCGTGCCCGGTGATTTCCGCCAGCGCCTGCGACGTACGCTCCCATTCCGCGACGATCCGCTCGAACACGTGCTTGCGCAGCTTGCGGTCGGCGACGAGCTGCGCATAGCGCGACGCGACCGCGAGGTCGGTCTTCGCGAGCACCATGTCCATGTTCGACAGCAGGTTCGCGAAGAACGGCCAGGTCTTGTTCATCTTTTTCAGCAGCGCGACGCGCTTCGTGCGTTCGGCGTCGTCCTGCGCGCCGTCGAGATACGCACTCACCGCACTGCCGAAACCGTACCAGCCCGTCAGCAGCAGCCGGCACTGGCCCCACGAGAAGCCCCACGGAATTGCGCGCAGGTCCTCGATCTTGCGCTGCTTCGGATCCTGCAGCTTGCGCGAAGCCGGGCGGCTGCCGATGTTCAGCTCGGCGATCTCGGTGATCGGCGTCGACGAGAAGAAATAGTCGGTGAAGCCCGGGGTTTCATAGACGAGCGCACGGTACGCGGCCATCGCCGAATCGGACAGCGTCTGCATCGCCGCCTCGAACGCCGGCAGCTGCGCGGGCGCGTTGTTCTGCGGCAGGAGCGTCGCCTCGAGCGTGGCGGCAACGACCGTTTCGAGGTTGCGGCGGCCAATCTCCGGGTTCGCGAACTTGCTCGCGATCACCTCGCCCTGTTCGGTCAGGCGAATCTGGCCGTTCACGGTGCCCGGCGGCTGCGACAGGATTGCCTGGTAGGTCGGGCCGCCGCCGCGGCCGACCGTGCCGCCGCGGCCGTGAAACAGCCGCAGCGTGATCTTGCGGTCGCGGAACAGGTCGACCAGCGCGAGTTCCGCGCGATACAGCTCCCAGTTCGACGTGAGGAAACCACCGTCCTTGTTGCTGTCCGAATAGCCGAGCATCACTTCCTGCTCGGCGCCCTGGTGCGCGATCAGCGCGTCGATGCCCGGCAGTGAGAAGTATTCGCGCATGATGCGCGCGGCGTCGCGCAGGTCGGGGATCGTCTCGAACAGCGGGATCACCATCAGGCTGTTCCGCGCATCGCCGCCGGGCACGCCGAGCGCGCCTTCGAGCAGGCCCGTCTCCTTCTGCAGCAGCAGTACCTCGACGAGGTCGCTGACGGTTTCCGTATGCGAAATGATGTAGTTGCGCACCGCGCGTGCGCCGAATTGCGCGCGGACTTCGCGCGCCTTCTCGAACACGCCGAGCTCGCTCTGCGCGAGCGCCGAGTATTCGAAGTACGGCAAGCGCAGCGGACGCGGGTCGGCAAGGGCGGCGAGCAGCACGCGCAGCTTGTCTTCCTCGGCGAGCGCCGCGTAGTCGGCCTCGACGCCCGCGCGTGCGAACAGTTCGGCGACCACGGCTTCGTGGATGTCGGAGCTCTGGCGCAGGTCGATGCTCGCGAGATGGAAGCCGAACACTTCGGCCGCGCGCACGAGCGGTGCGAGGCGCGGCGCGGCGAGCGACGTGCCGTGGTGTTCGTCGAGCGACGCGGTCAGCACCTTGAGATCCGCGACGAACGCTTCGGAATCCGCATACGGGATCGCGCGCACGGGCGGCGCGCCGCGGCCCGCGCTGCGCACCGGCACCGTGCCTTCGCCGAGGCGCACGCGCGCGCTTGCGGCGAGGCGCGTGTAGATGCCGATCAGCGCGCGGCGATACGGCTCGTCGACGCGGTGCGGCGACTGGTCGGGGGAGGCTGCCGCGAGCGCCTTCACGGCGTCGTTCGCGCCGACGAGCAGGTTCGACACCGACAGTTCGGCGCCGAGCTTGTGCACCTGTTCCAGATAGTGCTCGAGGATCACCGCGGCCTGGCGGTTGATCGCCTCGTCGAGCGTCGACGCGGTTACGTTCGGGTTGCCGTCGCGGTCGCCGCCGATCCAGCTGCCCATCTGGAAGAACGCGGGTACGCGCGCGGACAGGCCGTGCTCGGCGAGCGCCGCCTCGATGTCGCCGTACAGCGCGGGCAGCTCGTCGAGGAACGTCGCGCGGTAGTACGACAGCGCGTTCTCGATCTCGTCGCCGACCGTCAGGCGCGAGTCGCGCAGCATGCGGGTTTGCCACAGCGCGGTCACGCGGGCGCGCAGCATCGATTCGTTGTACTGGCGCTCACGGCTCGTCAGCTCCTGGTCGCGTTCGGCGAGCAGGCGCGCGATGTCGTGCTGCGCGTCGAGGATGCTCTTGCGCTGCACTTCGGTCGGGTGTGCGGTCAGCACCGGCACGATCAGCGCATCGTCGAAGAAGCGCTGCAGCAGTCGCTTCGACGCGTTGCCGGTCGTCTTCAGCTGTTCCAGCGCGTACGCGACCGTGCCGGGCTGCGATGCCGAGCCGGCCAGCGCGTGGATGCGGCGGCGGCGGTTGTGGTGGCGGTCTTCCGCGATGTTCGCGAGATGCGAGAAATAGCTGAACGCGCGCACGACGCTCACCGTCTGCTCCGGCGTCAGCTTGCGCAGCTTCTTCTCGAGCGTCAGCGCGGCTTCGCTGTCGTCCTCGCGGCGGAACTTGACCGCGGTCTGGCGAATCGTCTCGACGACGTCGAACACGGTGTCGCCTTCCTGCTCGCGCACGACGTCGCCGAGCAGGCGGCCGAGGAAGCGGATGTCGTCGAACAGCGGGCCGTCCTTGTCTTCGCGCGTGCGTGTGCCGGACTTCGGCGCGCCCGCCGGACGGGCCGCGGTGCGGGTAGCCGAACCGGCGGCTTTCGTCGCGCGTTTTGTCTGACGTATCGGGTCTTTCGGTTTCGTTGCCGTTTTCGCACGGCCGTTCGCGGCGGCGGTGGCGACGGTGTCCGTCGAGGCGTCGGAGGAGGACAGGGCAGCATTGCGGCGCGCCGTACGCGCCGATCCGGAAGACTTCACGATGGGTTTCCTTGGGAAAGCTCGAGTCAAAAGGAACTGCGGAAACTGCGAAACTGCGGTCAAGCAACCAGCTACGTGCGGCACATCCGCACATCGGCGCCGCGGCCCGCTCGGCGGCAGGCCGGACGCTGGCTCCAGGCCCGGGCGGGCCGGGGCGTGCGTGCTACCATTGTTCGATCTTCAATCCCGTCCTTCGATGTTCCAGCAATGAATTCCGAGACCCCTGCGGCCGGGCCGCAACAGGCACAGCCGCCCGCGACGTTGACGATTGCTTCGCGCGAGAGCCGCCTGGCGATGTGGCAAGCCGAACATGTGCGTGATGCGCTGCGCAAATTATATCCAGCTTGTGACGTGAAAATCCTCGGGATGACGACCCGCGGCGACCAGATTCTCGATCGCACGCTGTCGAAGGTCGGCGGCAAGGGCTTGTTCGTGAAGGAACTGGAGGCCGCGCTGGCCGACGGCCGCGCCGATCTTGCCGTGCATTCGCTGAAGGACGTGCCGATGGCGCTGCCCGACGGCTTCTCGCTCGCCGCGATCATGGAGCGCGAGGATCCGCGCGATGCATTCGTGTCGAACGACTACGCGTCGCTCGACGCGCTGCCGGCCGGCGCCGTGGTCGGCACGTCGAGCCTGCGCCGCGAGGCGATGCTGCGCTCGCGTTACCCGCATCTGGACGTGCTGCCGCTGCGCGGCAACCTCGATACGCGCCTGTCGAAGCTCGACCGCGGCGATTACGCGGCGATCATTCTCGCGGCCGCCGGCCTGAAACGCCTCGGCCTCGAAGCGCGCATTCGCACGCTGCTCGACGTCGAAGCCAGCCCGCCCGCGGCCGGCCAGGGCGCGCTCGGCATCGAGATCGCATCGCACCGCGACGACGTCGCCGCGTGGCTCGCGCCGCTGCACGACCCGCAGACCGCGCTCGCGGTCGAGGCCGAGCGGATGGTGTCGCGCGCGCTCGGCGGCAGCTGCGAGGTGCCGCTCGCCGCGCACGCGGTGTGGCGCGCGGGCGAACTGTACCTGACGGGCCGCGTGTCGACGACCGACGGCAAGCGCGTGCTGACGGCCGAGGAGTGCGGCGCCGTGATGACCGTCGCCGATGCGCTCGCGCTCGGCCGCGCGGTATCCGACGAGCTCGAGGCGCAAGGCGCGCTCGACATCGTCCAGGCACTGCTCGCGAGCTCGCAGGCCGGCAAGGGCGACGCCTGATGGCGGGCGGCGCGCGCGCGTTCACCGCTGTCCTGACGCGTCCGGACGGCCAGTCCGATGCGCTCGCGTCGCAACTGGCCGAGGCCGGCTGCGACGTGCTCGAATTCCCGCTGATCGACATTGCGCCGGTCGACGATCCGGCGCCGCTCGACGCGGCGTTCGCGGCGCTTGCCGACTACGCGCTGGTGATTTTCGTGTCGCCGAACGCGATCGACCGCGCGCTTGCGCAGTACGGCGCGATCTGGCCGAACGCGCTGCCGGTCGGCGTGGTCGGGCCCGGCAGCGTCGCGGCGCTCGAGCGTCACGGCATCGCGACGCCCGCATATCGCGTGATCGCGCCGCAGGCGCCGGCCGACGGTGGCGTGCCCCATTACGATTCGGAAAGCCTGTTTGCGTGCATCGAGGCCGCGTTCGGCGGCGCGCAGGCGCTCGCGGCCAAGCGCGTGCTGATCGTGCGTGGCGACGGCGGGCGCGAATGGCTCGCCGACCGGCTGCGCGAGGCCGGCGCGGACGTCACGCTCGTCGCCGCGTACCGGCGCGTCGTGCCCGAGCCGCGCGTCGGCGCGTGGGAGCGCGTGCATGCGCTGCTCGACGGCGAACCGCATGCGTGGCTCGTCACGAGCTCGGAAGGCGTGCGCAACCTGCACGAACTCGCGCGGGCGCACCTGAACGATGCCGAGATCGTCGCGCTGAAGCATGCGCCGCTCGTGACGCCGCATCCGCGGATCGAGCAGACCGCGCGTGCATTGGGTTTTGATAGGATTACGCTGACCGGCGCGGGCGATGAGCGCATCGTCCGCGCGTTTCGAACGATGGCCGACGAGGCCGTCCAACCGGCGACAGCCGCACCGGTGACTAAACGCATGACAGATACCAACGATTCCAAAAGCGTCGCTTCCCAGCCGGCCGCTGCATCCGCACCGCCGTCCCGTCCCGCCTACATGGCGCCCGAACCGCCCGCGCGCCGCGGCGGCAGCGCGGTGCTGTGGTTCGTCGTCGTCGTGCTCGGCTGCGCGGCGGGCGTCGGCGGCTACGCGCTGAACCGCAAGATCGACCGGCTCGACGGCACGTTCGTCGCGCGCCAGAAGGCGCTCGATGCGCAGACGGCCGAAACGCGCATGAAGACCGAGCAGGCGCTCGCAAGCACGCACCAGGTCGACACGCAGCTCGCGCAGCTCGACGGCAAGCTTGCCGACGCGCAGAGCGCGCAGCAGGCGCTGCAGCAGCAATACCAGGACCTGTCGCGCAACCGCGATGCGTGGATGCTCGAGGAAGTCGACCAGATGCTGTCGAGCGCGAGCCAGCAGCTTCAACTGACCGGCAACACGCAGCTCGCGCTGATCGCGCTGCAGAACGCCGACGCGCGCCTCGCGACCTCGCAGAGCGCGCAGGCCGTCACGGTGCGCAAGGCGCTCGCGCTGGACATCGAGAAGCTGAAGGCCGCGCCGGCCGCCGATCTCACGGGCCTCGCGATCAAGCTCGACGACGCGATCGCGAAGATCGACGCGCTGCCGCTGTCCGGCGAGGCGATCGTCTCGCACGAAGCGCCGAAGGCCGCGCCGGCCGCCGCGTCGTCGGCCTCGGCCGTGGCCGTGGCCGGCGAGCCGCGCTGGAAGGTGTGGTGGCATGACTTCTCGGCCGGTCTCGGCCAGCAGTTGAAGGGGCTCGTGCAGGTGCGCCGGATCGACAACGCGGACGCGATGCTTGCGTCGCCCGACCAGGGCTACTTCGTGCGCGAGAACGTGAAGCTGCGCCTGCTGACCGCGCGCCTGTCGCTGCTCGCGCGCAACGACAGCGCGATGAAGGCCGACCTGCACGCTGCGCAGGCGTCGCTCGGGAAGTATTTCGACCAGGCATCGAAGGACACGCAGACCGTCGAGGATCTGCTCAAGCAGGTTGATGGCGCATCGCTGACGGTCGCGGTGCCGAACCTGAACACGAGCCTGAACGCCGTTCAGCAGTTCAAGAGCCGGGGGTAACGATGACGCTTCGAGGAATCGTCTGGCTCGCGATCCTGTTCGCGATCGCCGCTGCACTCGCCACCGTCGGCCGTTTCGACGCGGGGCAGGTGCTGCTCGTCTATCCGCCGTACCGGGTCGACGTGTCGCTGAACCTGTTCGTGATTGCCGTCGTCGTGCTGTTCATCGTCGTGTATGCGCTGCTGCGCATCGTGCGCAACATCTGGCGCATGCCGCAGCGGGTCGCCGCGTATCGGGCGCGTTCGCGCAACGAGAAGGCGCAGGCGTCGTTGCGCGACGCGATCGCGAACCTGTACGCGGGCCGCTTCTCGCGCGCCGAGAAGGCCGCGCGTGAAGCGCTGTCGGTCGATGCGAACCAGGGCGCGGCGAGCCTTGTCGCGGCTACCGCTGCGCACCGGATGCACGAATACACGCGCCGCGACGACTGGCTGTCGAAGGTCGACGCGCCGGAATGGCAGGACGCACGGCTGCTCGCCGCGGCCGACATGCGCGCCGACGCGCGCGATGCCGACGGCGCGCTCGCCGCGCTGGCCGACCTGCAGGCGGGCGGCAAGCGTATCCACGCGCAGCAGGTCGCGCTGCGCGCGCAGCAGCAGTTGAAGAACTGGGCCGAGGTGCTGAAGCTTGCGAAGGCGCTCGAGAAGCGCGAGGCGCTGCATCCGGCCGCGGCCGTGCGGTTGCGCCAGCAGGCTGCGGAAAACCTGCTGCGCGAACGCCGGCACGACCCGGACGCGCTGCTCGAGGTGTGGCAGTCGCTGTCGCCGGTCGAGCGCCAGTCGCCGCGTCTCGCCGATCTTGCGGCCGATCTGCTCGTCTCGCTCGAGCGCCGCAACGAAGCGCGCCGCATCGTCGAGGACGCGCTCGCGCACAACTGGGATGCCCGCCTGCTGCGCCGTTACCCGGACACGGCCGGCGCCGATGCGCTGCCGCTGATCCAGAAGGCGGAAGGGTGGAAGAAGGATCACCCGGAGGATGCCGACCTGCTGTTCGCGCTCGGCCGCCTGTGCCAGCAGCAGCAACTGTGGGGCAAGGCGCAGTCGTTCCTCGAATCGGCACTGAAGCTCGCCGACAACGAGGCGCTGAAAGTGCGTGCGCATCGCGCGCTCGCGCGCCTGTTCGAGCATCTCGGCGAAACCGACAAGGCCGCGAAGCACTACCGCGAAAGCGCGCTCGCGATCACCGTGGTCTGATGCGGGCGGTGTGGCCGCCTGCCGCAGGCGGCGCGCGCAACCCGCGCAAAAAAGCCCCGAATGCCGGAAGGCCTTCGGGGCTTTTTTTCGTCCAGGATGGGCCTGGACGACACGTCATGCGCCGAGCTTGCGCAGCAGGTCGTCCTCGCTGGCGACGAACCACACCGATTGCCCGCGATTGGATTCGCGTACGAGTGCGCGGAACGCTTCGCTGCGCGCGAGCCAGCGCTCGATGTCGCCGACGACGCCCAGCCTGACGCCGTAGTTGACGAGCTTCTGCAGGACGGCGCCCGCGAGGCCGCTTTCGAGCCGGTAGAAGTCGTCGTGCAGCGCATCGGCGGGGACGGCGATCCAGTCGGCTTCATGCTCGTGCGCGAGCGCGACGAGGTCGAGCGCGTCGCTTTCCCGATGCACAACGGTGGCGGAAGGGGCACGGACGAGCACGCAGTTGCCGGCTGCCTGGACGACGCGATGATCCATCGAGGTCTGCTCCTGCGAAGGGGGAATGACGCTCATCCGTTGCCGCGCCTTACTTGTCGACCAGCCGTTTCGGCACCGACAGCGCGAGCAGTCCGCCGAGCACGAGGAACCCGGCGAGCATGTACATGCCTGAATCGTTGGCGCCCGTTGCCTGCTTGAGCCAGCCCATCATGTACGGGCTCAGGAAGCCGGCAAGGTTGCCGATCGAGTTGATCATCGCGATGCCGGCCGCGGCCGCCGTGCCGCCGAGGAATGCGGTCGGCAGGCTCCAGAACAGCGGCAGCGTCGTCAGGATGCCGATCGTCGCGAGCGTGAGGCCGAGCATCGCGAGCGCGGTCTGGTGCGCCCAGATCACCGACAGCACGAGCCCGAGTGCGCCGATCGCGGCCGGAATCGCGACGTGCCAGCGGCGTTCGCGGTGCTTGTCCGCACTGCGCGCGATCAGGATCATCGCAACTACCGCCGCTGCATACGGAATCGCCGACAGCAGGCCGATCATGAACGTGTCGGTCACGCCGGTGGCCTTGATGATCGTCGGCAGCCAGAAGCCGACGCCGTAGAGCCCCATCACGAACGAGAAATAGATCAGCGCCATCAGCCATACGCGCGGGCTCGACATCACGGCGCCGAGCGGCAGGTCTTCCTTGGTTGCCTCTTCAGCATCGACGTTGCGCGTGAGCAGTGCCTTTTCGTCGTCGGTCAGCCAGTTCGCCTTCGCGATCCGCTCGTCCAGCTTGAGGAACACGACCACGCCGACCAGCACCGACGGGATACCTTCGAGCAGGAACAGCCATTGCCAGCCGTGCCACCCGCTCATGCCGTCGAACGCCTTCAGGATGAAGCCCGAGAGCGGCCCGCCGATCACGCCGGACAGTGCGACGGCCGTCATGAAGAACGTCGTCATCCGGCCGCGCCGGTGCGCGGGATACCAGTAGGTGAGGTAGAGGATCACGCCGGGGAAGAAGCCCGCTTCGGCGACGCCGAGCAGGAAGCGCATCACGTAGAACATCGTGGGCGTCGTGACGAACATCGTCAGGATCGAGATCACGCCCCACGTCGCCATGATGCGCGCGATCCATACGCGCGCGCCGACCTTGTGCAGGATGATATTGCTCGGCACTTCGAAGAGGAAATAGCCGAAGAAGAAGATCCCGGCGCCGAGCCCGTAGACGGTGTCGCTGAGGTTCAGGTCGCTCGCCATCTGCAGCTTCGCGAACCCGACGTTCACGCGGTCGAGATACGCGACCACGTAGCACAGCAGCAGGAGCGGCACGAGCCGCCACGACACCTTGCGGTAGGTTGCTTCCTCGAATGCGCCGGACGAGCCCGGCAGCGACTGCGTCGATGTTGCCATGTTGTCTCCAGTCCTTATAGTTGGCCGGAGCAGACGCAGCAGCGCCCGGTCCGGTTTCGTGCGAAGCAATGCGTGGTTATCGTGCCGGCCGGGTGCGGTCAGATGCAGCGCCCGCCGTCGACTTCGAGACAGACGCCCGTGATGAACTCGGCCTCGTCGGATGCAAGGTACAGCGCCGCGTTCGCGATGTCCTGCGGCGTCGAGAAGCGGCCGAGCGGGATTGTCGCGAGGAAGCGGCTGCGGTTCTCGGGCGTATCTTCGCAGCCCATGAACTCGGTCATCAGCGCTGTCTCGCCGAGCACGGGGTTGATGCAGTTCACGCGGATCCGATCGGCGCCGAGCTCGGCCGCGAGCGACTTGCTTGCGGTGATCATCGCGCCCTTCGTGCTGTTGTACCAGACGAGGCCCGGGCGAGGCCGCACGCCGGCCGTCGACGCGACGTTCACGAACACGCCGCCGCCCTGTTCGCGGAAGTACGGAACGAAGGTCTGAACGCACCAGAACAGGCTCTTCATGTTGACCGCGTACACGCGGTCGAATTCGGCTTCCGTCACGTCGAGCACCGGCTTGTTGCGGTGCGTGGTGCCCGCGTTGTTCACGACGATCTGCACCGCGTGGAAATCGTCGAGCGCGGCCTGCAGCAGCGCGTGCCAGTCATCCTGCTTCGACACGTCGCCGGCCACCGCGATTGCCTTGCCGCCCGCGAGCGCGATCTCGCTCGCGACGCGCTCGGCCGCCGCGCCGTTCAGGTCGTTGACGACGACGTTCGCGCCTTCGCGCGCATACGTCTTCGCGATGCCTTCGCCGAACCCCGAGCCGGCGCCCGTGACGATTGCCGTCTTGCCGCTCAACCGCATGGTGTGTCTCCTGTGCTGGATATGAGTGTCGTCGTGCTTCGGCACGCGGCCGGGCGCTGCCTGCCGCGTGCCGAGTGCCGCTTGCCGCGCGTTCAGCCGTGCCGGATCGCGATCGTTTTCAGCGTGGTGAAGCCGTACAGTGCCTCGAAGCCCTTCTCGCGGCCATGCCCCGAGTGGCCGACGCCGCCGAACGGCAGCTCGACGCCGCCGCCCGCACCATAGTTGTTGATGAACACCTGGCCTGCCCGCAGGCGCCGTGCGAGACGCATCTGGCGTGCGCCGTCGCGCGTCCAGATGCCCGCAACGAGGCCGTACGGCGTGCCGTTCGCCAGCGCGACGGCTTCGTCTTCGTCGACGAAACGCATCGCGGCGAGCACGGGGCCGAACACTTCCTCCTGCGCGAGCCGGTGCGACGGCGGCACGTCGCGCAACAGCGCGGGCGCCTGGTAGAAGCCGCTTTCGGGCGCGTCGGCGACGACCTGCCCATGCGCGGCCATCGGAATGCCGTCGTGCTGCGCATCGGACAGGAAATCCCACACGCGCTGCTGCTGCTTCGCGTTGATCAGCGGGCCGCAATCGAGGTCGGCGCGGCTCGGGCCGACGCGCAGCCCGTTGAACGCGGTGGCGAGCCGCTCGACGAGCGGCTCGTACACCGCGCGCTCGATCAGCACGCGGCTGCCGGCCGAGCAGGTCTGCCCGCCGTTCTGCACGATCGCGGACACGAGCACGGGCAGCGCCGCCTCGAGATCGGCGTCGGCGAACACGATCTGCGGCGACTTGCCGCCGAGTTCGAGCGTGACGGGTACGTGGTTTTCGGCCGCCATCTGCGTGACCAGCTTGCCGGTGGCCGGCGAACCGGTGAACGAGATGTGGTCGATGCCGGAATGGCGTGCCAGCGCGGCACCGGCTTCATGGCCGTAGCCGGTGACGATGTTGAGCGCGCCGGCCGGCAAGCCGGCCTCGGCGGCCAGTTCGGCGACGCGCAGCAACGACAGGCACGCATCTTCGGCCGGCTTCACCACGCATGCGTTGCCGGCCGCGAGCGCGGCGCCGACGCTGCGCCCGAAGATCTGCGTCGGGTAGTTCCACGGCACGATGTGGCCCGTGACGCCGTGCGGTTCGCGCACCGTCAGCACCGTGTAGCCCGCTTGATAGGGGAGGGTTTCGCCGTGCAGTTTGTCGGCGGCGCCTGCGTAGAACTCGAAGTAGCGCGCGAGCGCGGCTGCGTCGGCACGTGCCTGCTTCATCGGCTTGCCGGTGTCGCGCGCCTCGATCGCGGCGAGTTCCTCGAGGGAATCGGCCACGCGTGCCGACAGCCGCATCAGCACGCGGCCGCGCTCGGCGGCGCTCGCGGCGCCCCACGGGCCCGCGAATGCGTCGCGGGCCGCGGCGACTGCGCGTTCGATGTCGGGCGCCGTGCCGCGGGCGATCGTTGCGAACGGCTGGCCGTCGGACGGATCGACGACTGCGATGGTTTCCAGTTGCGCGGGCAACGTCCATTCGCCCGCGATGAAGTGCTTCGCCTCTTCCATGCCAGCTCCTGTCGACCCGAGTTAGCGCTTCAGCGCTTACTCGGGTCCCATGCTTCGCGGTCGACCCGAGTTAGCGCTTCAGCGCTTACCCAGGCCCCATGCTTCGCGGTCGACCCGAGTTAGCGCTTCAGCGCTTACCCAGGCCCCATGCTTCGCAGCCAACCGGTACCGGCGCTTCAGCGCCGACGCCGATTCCGTGTAACGCGCCCGGTGGTTCCACGCCCGGGCATCCGGAACGATTATCGCGCCGATCGTCATCCGGACGCCACCGGTCGATTGGCTATAATGGCGCATTGCCTTGCGGGGCGCCTGCGGCGATGCATCGGCCGCGGCGCCCTGTCCCGAATTCCCATCGACCTACAGAGAGTGCTCATGAGCTTCAATCATGTTCCGGCCGGCAAGGACCTGCCGCAAGATTTCAACGTGATCATCGAGATTCCCGCGCAAAGCGATCCGGTGAAGTACGAGGCGGACAAGGAACTGGGCCTTCTCGTCGTCGACCGTTTCATCGGCACGGGCATGCGCTATCCGGTGAACTACGGCTACATCCCGCAGACGCTGTCGGGCGACGGCGATCCGGTCGACGTGCTGGTGATCACGCCGTTCCCGCTGCTGGCCGGCTCGATCGTGCGTTCGCGCGTGCTCGGCATGCTGCAGATGACCGACGAGTCGGGCGTCGACGCGAAGCTGGTCGCGGTGCCGCACGACAAGGTCTGCCCGATGACGGCAAACCTGAAGTCGATCGACGACGTGCCCGAGTACCTGAAGGACCAGATCAAGCACTTCTTCGAGCAATACAAGGCGCTCGAGAAGGGCAAGTGGGTGAAGGTCGAAGGCTGGGCCGGCATCGAAGCCGCGCACAAGGAAATCACCGAAGGCGCAGCGAACTACAAGAAGTAAGCAGCGTACCGGCCAACGGCCGGTTCATGCGAAACGCAAACCGCGCGTGTCTCCTCAGGAGGCCGCGCGGTTTTGTCTTGTGCGCGGTTTTTTCGTGCGGGGGGACGCGGGCGGGGCGGCGGGCTTGGGTGCGGCTTTCGCGCGAGCTGCGCCTGCCGCGCCGCGGCGGGGGGCCGGGGCGGTCGGGCCGGATTCGGCGGCCTTCGTGGTCGATGTGCGGCGACGTGCCGGTGCGGGAGCGCTATCGTTTCGCTCGCGCTGGCCGGGTTTGCCGTCGGCAGCCGGTGCTTTTCGTTTCGGTAGCGTGCGGATCGCGGGCTTGTTCTTTTGCGTCGATGCGCGGCGCGACGATGGGGGCTTCGCGGTCGTCGCGTCGTCGACCTTCGCGTGCTTTGCATCCGGTGCGGCTTTCGCCTTGTTCGCGGACCTGGCGGAGTTTGCGGATTTCTCGCCCGGAGCGGTTTTTCCGACCTTCGGTTTCCTGACGGATTTCGCGACTGGCACGGCTTCCCCGGCCTTCGCCGGCGTCGCAGCCTTCACGCCCTTCGTTGTTTTTCCCGCCTTTGTGTCGTCAACCGCCTTCGGCGCGTTGGCGGTTTTCCCTGGCTTCGGCTTCCTTGGTTCGTGTGCAGGCGGCTGCGCCGCATCGCCGGCCCCGTCGATCGTCACGCCGGCGGGCAACACCGATTCCAGCGTCCGCAACCCGGCTGCCAGTTCACGCTTCTGCACTGCCGTGAGCCGCTTCACCCAGTATTCGGCGCGCGACGCACTCGAACGGTCGGGCAACGGAAACGACGCGAGCACCGCACGCGGCTTGCGCGAGCGCGTGTAGCGCGCGCCCTTGCCGGATGCGTGCTCGTCGAAGCGCGCGGCAACGTCGGTCGTGATGCCCGTGTAGACGCTGTCGTCGGCGCATTCGATCAGATACAGAAACCAGGACATGGCAGGGCGGCGGGATGCGAAGCCGCCAGTGTCTCAGAAAAAGCGCACGTCAACGCCACCGATCGCCGTGCCCGTCGCGGAAGCGGCTCGGCGCCGCGCCGAGTTCGCGCGTGAAGAAGCGCGTGAACGCGCTGGTCGAACGGAAGCCGACCCGTACGCCGATCTCGCCGATCGGCAGTTGCGTGTTCAGCAGCAGGTCGCGCGCTTCACCGAGCCGTGCCTGCGCGACGAGCGCGTGAAACCCGACGGCCTCGCGATGCAGCCGCCGGCGCAGCGTCCAGCGCGACATTGCGAAGCGCGCGCAGACGTGCTCCATCAGCGTGTCGGACGGCACGTCGGCGTCGTCGGCGGTGCGCAGCCAGTCGCGCACGCATTGCTCGACCGACGAGCCGAACGTCGAGCGAGCGCGCACGCGTTCGCGCGCGGTGTCGGCCGCATGACGCTGGATGTCCGCGAGCGGCGCGTTGTAGCGCTCGAACGGCGTGTCGAAGCGCGCGGAGCGCAGCACGACGCGGTTGTGCGCTGCATCGAACGACACCGTCGCGCCGAGGAGGTCGCGCAGCGCGGCCGCCGGCGCGAACGCGCGCCCCTCGAACGCGGCTTCGTCGACCTGCACGTGCGGATCGTACAGGCGCGCAAGCGCGGCGAGGATCGCGAAATTCGCGAACGCGCTGCTGGCGGGCCGGCCGTCGCCCTCGTTCACGTACTCGAGTGCGATCGCGCCGCCGGTTTCGTGCGCGAATACCCAGTCGACGTTGCCGATCAGTTCGCGGTAGCGCAGGTAGCCGTGCAGTGCATCGCGCAGCGTCGCGGCGTTGCAGGTGATGCCCGCGAGCTCCGGGAACGGCGCGAGCCACGGCACGACCTGCGGTGGCGGCCGATGCCAGGACATCGGCCATTCGCTCATCAGCCGCATCGCGGCGACGTGCCGGTCGCCGGGGATGCGGCGCGCGTCGTCGGCAAGATCGGCCGCGCCGATGCCGAGCGTCGCATACAGCGGCGCGACGTCGAAGCCGTTGCGGCGCATGTCGTCGAGCGCCTGACGGTAGATCCGGACGGATACCGATTTCTGTCGTAGCTCCATGTCTCTCTCCATGACCTTCGGGTTTGTCCCCGCTGCGAGAGGTCAAGTGCTGCTCCTGCCGGTCAAGCATGGTGACCGGTCGATTTTTAGACTCGGACGCTAGGTGTGGCGACAAGTACAACAGATCGATTCAGGAGGATCAATGAAAACTTCGCTGTTCCGGTGTTCGACGATTGCGTCCGCGTGCGCGCTCACGGTGCTGCTTGCATCGTGCGGCGGCGACGACATCCACACGGGCCCGACCGCGCCGGCCGACCCCGATGCCGCGGCCGACCAGCGCGCGGCCGCGCTCGTCGCGCAACTGACGACCGACGAGAAGCTGCAGCTCGTGCACGGCACGGGCATGCCGGCGCTCGACCTGGGCGGCCCGTTCCCGGCCGACGCGCTGAATGGCGCGAGCTACATCCCGGGCGTGCCGCGGCTCGGCATTCCGGCCGTCAGCAGCGCCGATTCGGCGGGCGGCGTGAACGTGAAGAACGCGCGCGTGACCGCGCTGCCCGCGCCGGTTGCGCTCGCGGCGACGTGGGATCCGGCACTCGCCGGCACCTACGGCACGCGCATCGCGCTCGAATTGCGCGCGCTCGGCTTCGCGGAGGGGCTCGGCGGCGGCGTGAACCTTGCGCGCGAGCCGCGCAACGGCCGCACGTTCGAATACATGGGCGAGGATCCGGTGCTGGCGGGCACGCTGAGCGCTGCGCGCACGCAGGCGACGCAGGCGCAGAAGGTGATCGCGACGATCAAGCATTTCGCGTTCAACGACCAGGAAACCAACCGGATGACGATCGATTCGGTCGTCGACGAGCGGACCATGCGCGAGGCCGAACTGCTCGCGTTCGAGATCGGCGTGAAGGACGGCCAGCCGGGCAACGTGATGTGCTCGTACAACAAGCTGAACGGCGTGTATGCGTGCGAGAACCCGTATCTGTTGACGACGGTGCTGAAGAACGAGTGGGGCTTCAAGGGCGTCGTGCAGTCGGACTGGGGCGCCACGCATTCGACGGTCGCGGCCGTGCAGGCGGGGCTCGACGAGGAGGAGCCGGGCGCGGCGGACGACAACAACGCGCCGCTCGGCTCGTTCTTCAACACGAAGCTGCGCGCGGCGCTGCAGGCCGGCAGCGTGTCGGCCGCGCGGCTGAACGACATGGTGCAGCGCAAGCTGCGCACACTGATCCGCATCGGCGTGATGGACGCGCCGCCGAAGCCGGGCGGCGCGATCGACGAAGCGGCCGGCAATGCCGATGCGCTCGCGATCGCGCGGCAATCCGCAGTGCTGCTGAAGAACGCGGCCGCGCCCGGCGATGCGCAGCCCGTGCTGCCGCTGGCGGCCGGCGCGCTGAAATCGGTCGTCGTGATCGGCGGGCATGCGGACGCGGGCGTGTTGTCGGGCGGCGGCTCGGGCGCGGTGCCGGCGATCGACGGCAATGCGGTGACGACCTGCCAGCAACCGGCCGACACGCTGTTCGGCGGCTGTGCGACCTGGTACAAGTCCGCGCCGCTCGCGGCGATTCGCGCGAAGGCGCCGAACGCGTCGGTCAGCTATCTCGACGGGACCGATGCGAATGCCGCGGCGAGCGCGGCCGCGCAGGCCGATGTCGCGATCGTGTTCGCGACGCAGTGGCAGACGGAAGGGCTCGACCTCGCGAGCCTGTCGCTGCCCGATGCGAAGGCCGATCCGTACAACCAGCAATACGACCAGAACGCGCTGATTGCCGCGGTCGCGGCGAAGGCGAAGCGCGTGATCGTCGTGCTCGAGAACGGCAGCCCCGTGCTGATGCCGTGGCTCGCGAACGTGCATGGCGTGCTCGAAGCGTGGTATCCGGGCGCGCAGGGCGGCCAGGCGATCGCCGACCTGCTGTTCGGCGATGCGAACCCGTCGGGCCGTCTGCCGCTGACGTTCCCGAAGCAGGAGGCCGACCTGCCGCAGCCGGCGATCGATCCGGCGAAGTCGCAGGTCGTCTACGCGGAAGGGCTCGCGTACGGCTATCGCTGGTTCGACGCGAAGGCGATCGAGCCGCTGTTCCCGTTCGGCTACGGGCTGTCGTACACGACGTATGGGTTGTCGGCGATGTCCGCGCAGGCCGACGCAGCAGGCAACGTGACGGTCGGCGTGACGGTGAAGAACACCGGCGCGCGGGCCGGTGCGCAGACGGTGCAGATCTACGCGGCACTGCCCGCGTCGCTCGGCGAGCCGCCGAAGCGGCTCGTCGGCTGGACCAAGGTCGCGCTGCAGCCGGGCGAGGCGCGGTCCGTCAGCGTTGCGGTGCCGGCGCAGCGCTTCGCGATCTGGGATGCGAATGCGCATGCGTGGCGGATCGGCGCGGGCAGCTACGGGCTGTCGGCGGCGGCTTCGTCGCGCGACCCGCAGGCGCTGTCGACGACGGTGACGCTCGCCGCGCACTGAGCCGGGACGCCATGCGGCACGCGGCGAGGCCGGTCATGGGCTCGCCGCGTGCCGGCGCGCTGTCGTTACTCGGCGCTGCGCCGGAACGGATCGTGTTCGCGCAGTTCGTCGACGT
Source organism: Burkholderia puraquae (assembly GCF_002099195.1). Taxonomy (GTDB): domain Bacteria; phylum Pseudomonadota; class Gammaproteobacteria; order Burkholderiales; family Burkholderiaceae; genus Burkholderia; species Burkholderia puraquae. The sequence continues at coordinate 211,560 of NZ_NBYX01000012.1, forward strand.
ACGCGTGGATATGCTCGGTCTCGCGTTCGAGAAAGCGCGCGACGGCGTCCGAGAACGCCGGGTGCGCGAGCCAGTGCGCGGAGTGCGTGACGGTCGGCAGGAAGCCGCGCGCGAGCTTGTGTTCGCCCTGCGCGCCGCCTTCGAACGTGTCGAGCCCGGCCTCGATGCAGAACTCGAGCAACTGGTAGTAGGCCGTTTCGAAATGCAGGCAGGGCACGTGTTCGACCGCGCCCCAGTAGCGGCCGTACAGCGTGCCGCCGCCGTTTTCGCCGCGCCGGTAGACGGCGAGCGCACTCGCGATCGGCCGGCCGTCGGCTTCCGCGATCACGAGCAGCAGGTTCTCGGGCATCGTCGCGCCGATCGTGCGGAAGAAGTCGAGGTTCAGGTACGGGCTCGAATAGTGTTCGCGATAGGTCTGCCGGTAGCAGCGCGAGAAGAAGCGCCAGTCGGCGTCGGTGATCTGGTCGCCCGTGAGCCGCCGGAACGTCACGCCCGCATCGTGCACCTTGCGCCGCTCCGCGCGGATGTTCTTGCGCTTCTTCTGCTCGAGCGTGGCGAGGAAATCGTCGAAGTGGCGGTAGCCGTCGTTGAGCCAGTGGAACTGCACGCCTTCGCGCAGCATCATGCCCATCGATTCGAGGAGCGCCGCTTCGTCGCCGGTCGGGAACAGCACATGCAGCGACGACACGTCGCTTTGCTCGGCGAAGGCCAGCAGCGTTGCCGCGAGCCGGCGGCGCGCGTCTTCGTCGGCCGCGAGCAGGCGAGTGCCCTGCACGGGCGTGAACGGTACCGCGCACAGCAGCTTCGGGTAGTAGGGCAGGTCGTTGCGCTGGTACGCGTCGGCCCACGCCCAGTCGAACACGTATTCGCCGTACGAATGCTGCTTCGCATAGACGGGCGCGGCGGCCGCGAGCCGGCCGGTGCGCGGGTCGGTCAGCGTGACGAAGTGCGGCGACCAGCCGGTATCGTCGACGGCGCAGCGCGCGACGTGCAGCGCGTCGAGGAATTCGTGGCGCAGGAAGGGCGTCGGCTGCGCGTCGCGGGCGAGCAGCGCGTTCCATTCGTCGGCCGGCACCTCCGTGGGGGACGACAGGATGCCCGTGCGATAATCGATGCGTTCGTGTTTCAAGCGTGAATCCGTACCGTTCAGTGTCGCCGGATGCGAGGGCCTGCGCGGCCCGCACCGGGACGATTTCGTCAGCCGTTCAGGGCGCGCCGCCGGGCTGCGCCGATCCCGCCATGAAGACCCGACTCGCTCTCGCCCAGATCAACGTAACCGTCGGCGACTTCGCCGGCAACGTCGCACGGATCGTCGCGGCCGCACGTGCCGCGCACAACGATGGTGCGCAGCTGATGGTCGCGCCTGAACTCGCGCTGTCCGGCTATCCGCCGGAAGACCTGCTGCTGCGGCCCGCGTTCTACGCGGCGGCGGCTGCCGCGCTCCGCGCGCTCGCCGACGCGTTGAAGGCGTTCGACGGGCTCGCGGTGCTGGTCGGCCATCCGCTGCGCGGCGCGGCCGAAGGTGCGCACGCGCCAGCCGTCGATGGTAATGCAAACCGCCCGATCGAGCGCGGCGTGCCGCCCACCGATACCTACAACGCGGTGTCGCTGATCGTCGGCGGCGAGATCGTCGGCACCTACCGCAAGCAGGACCTGCCCAACACCGAGGTGTTCGACGAGAAGCGCTACTTCGCGACGGACGCCGAGCCGTTCGTGTTCGAGCTGAACGGCGTGAGATACGGTGTGATCATCTGCGAGGATGCGTGGCATGCATCGGCCGCGCAGATCGCGAAGGCGGCCGGCGCGCAGGTGCTGCTGATCCCGAACGGCTCGCCGTACCACATGAACAAGGAAGCGGTGCGCTTCGACATCCTGCGCGCGCGGATCCGCGAGACCGGGCTGCCGATGGTGTACGTGAACCTCGTCGGCGGCCAGGACGAGCTCGTGTTCGACGGCGGTTCGTTCGTGCTCGACGGCGAGGGCGCGCTCGTCGCGAAGATGCCGCAGTTCGACGAAGGGCACGCGATCGTCGAATTCGACGGCGCGCGGCCGCTGCCGGGCGCGATCGCGCCCGAACTGTCGACGGACGCGCAGGTGTACCGCGCGCTCGTGACCGGCGTGCGCGACTACATCGGCAAGAACGGGTTTCCCGGCGTGCTGATCGGGCTGTCGGGCGGCGTCGATTCGGCGCTGGTGCTCGCGGTCGCCTGCGACGCGCTCGGGCCCGAGCGCGTGCGCGCGGTGATGATGCCGTCGCGCTACACCGCCGACATCTCGACCACCGACGCGGCGGAGATGGCGCGGCGCGTCGGCGTGCGCTACGACGAGATCGCGATTGCGCCGATGTTCGATGCCTTCCGCGCATCGCTCGCGGGCGAGTTCGCGGGCTGTGCGGAAGACGCGACGGAGGAGAACATCCAGGCGCGCATCCGCGGCACGCTGCTGATGGCGCTGTCGAACAAGTTCGGCTCGATCGTGCTGACGACCGGCAACAAGAGCGAGATGGCGGTCGGCTACTGCACGCTGTACGGCGACATGGCCGGCGGGTTCGCGGTGATCAAGGACATCGCGAAGACGCTCGTGTACCGGCTCTGCCGCTATCGCAACGAGACGGCCGACTACGCGCTGCGCGACGTGATCCCCGAGCGGATCCTCACGCGCGCGCCGTCGGCCGAGCTGCGCGAGGACCAGACCGACCAGGACAGCCTGCCGCCGTACGATGTGCTCGACTCGATCATGCGGATGTACATGGAAGAAGACCGCCCGCTCGCCGAGATCGTCGCGGCCGGTTATGCGCAGGCCGACGTCGAACGCGTGACGCGGCTCATCAAGATCAACGAATACAAGCGCCGCCAGGCGCCGATCGGCATTCGCGTCACGCATCGCGCATTCGGGCGCGACTGGCGCTACCCGATCACGTCGCGTTTTACCGAACGTCTCGATTGAGCCGTGCTGGGCCGCGTGCGGCTCGCAGGCTTACAATCGGGGTCGCGATTTTTCATCCAAACGAGCATTGGGGGACAACCACCATGAAACGCATCACTGCCATCATCAAGCCGTTCAAGCTGGACGAAGTCCGCGAAGCGCTCGCCGAAGTGGGTCTCACGGGCCTGACCGTGACGGAAGTGAAGGGCTTTGGCCGCCAGAAGGGCCATACCGAGCTGTATCGCGGCGCCGAATACGTCGTCGACTTCCTGCCGAAGATGAAGATCGAGGTGGTCGTCGCGGAAGCGCAGGTCGACCAGGTGATCGACGCGGTGATCGGTGCGGCACGCACCGGCAAGATCGGCGACGGCAAGATCTTCGTGTCGGACGTCGAACGCGTGATCCGCATCCGCACCGGCGAAGAGAACGAAGCGGCCGTCTGAGCGCCGCATTCGTCACAGGGCCGCGCCAAGTCGGCCCCGCCAAATAAAAAACGGTGCGGATACCCGGTTGGGTACCGCACCGATACGCGCCTCTCGCAGCAGCGTGGAAAGTGTTGTCGAATCGTTCTTTGACGGCGCCCGATCAGAACAGGTGCTGGATACCGGCGTAGACGCCGGTCTGGCTGCCGCCCGGATTCGGGTTGCCCGTCGACACGGCCGTACCGGCGCCGTTCGCGTTCAGGCCGAAGTTGGCGTTCTTGCTGTTGCGCACCGTGGCGACCTGCAGGTCGAACAGCGTGCGCTTCGAGATGTTGTACGAGCCGCCGACCGTGTAGATGTTCGCGTTGCCGCCGCCGTGGTTCGCGTTCACGTGATACACGGCTGCGATCAGTGCCGCTGCCGGCGTTGCCTGCCACGTCACGCCGCCCCAGACCTGCTGGGTGCCCGTCACGCCGGCGTTCACTGCCGGGCCGCCGCTGCCGTCCGCGCGCGAAGCCTGGTATGCGGCCTGAACCTTGAACTGGCCAAGGAACACGTTCACGCCCGCGAAGTATTCACGCGAGTAGTTGAACACGTCCGAGAAGCGGCCGTTGCTGTCGCGCGTTTCGTCGTAGATGCCGCGCAACTGGAACAGCGAATTCGTATAGGTGACCTGTGCGCCGGCCGCACGGCCCGGCTGGCCGGCCGTCGTGTTGCCGTTGAAGCTGGTCGAGTTCGAGAACGAGAACTGGCCGTAGAAGTCGAGGCCGTAGAACTGCGGCGACTGGTACGACACGTTGTTGCTGGTCTTGTTCCAGTTGCGGCCGCGCACCAGCGATGCCGTCGACCAGGCCGACTGGCCGAACGGGTCGAAGTCCCACACGCCGTTGGCGATCGCGAGCTCGCGACCCAACAGCAGCGTACCGTAGCGGTCGTTCGAGATACCGACCGTCGCGAAACGATCCCAGATCGAGCCGCTGAAGCCGCCGGTCATCGTGTTGAACGCGCCTTCGAGGTGGAACAGGATCTTGTTGCCGCCGCCGATGTCCTCGCTGCCCTTCAAGCCCCACAGGCTCGTGCCCCAGTCGCCGCTTTCCGCGCGCACTTGGTGGCCGTTTTGCAGGCCGTTCATGTACTCGAGGCCGGCATCCAGGCGGCCATACAGCGTGACGCTGCTCTGCGCGTGCGCCGTCACCACCCCAGCAGCCATCAGCGCGGCCGCGACCAAAGCTTTCTTCATCGTCTCCTCCATACCCTGTCAAAAAGTCAACCCAGAACTGCACGAGATGCCCGGAGCGACGAGCGCCGGGCAAAAGCGGGATAACCAGGGAGACCTCATGCAGAGCCGGTAAGCGCAGCACGCGGGCAAGCGGACGGAAAGACCGTTGAGCGGTCCCGCGCAGCCGGATCGGCCTGCGGGTCTCCTTGTAGTGTCGTGAAGCTAAACTACATTTCACGAACTTCGTTTTGCTACTTTGGTTACTAATTTAGCAAAAATACAATTTTGTGGCGATGGAAATCGTTGTTTGACTAACACCTGTAGCCAAATTGCCATGCAACACGGTGCGCAACCGGTGCGCCAAGGGTTTGCAATTAACGGAAAACCCTTGTCACACAAGGGGGGCACGGCTTTCGCAAACAGGGATAAAGGATTGCCACTATTGACGTTGTGGAGACGCGGGCGTAAGCGTCAAACAGGAGAAATTGGTAAGTATTTCGTAATGATTGAGTGACCCACGGACGTCGCCGGCCGGTGCCTGTCGCGCCGGCCCGGCAACGTGCAGCGCGGTGTGCCGGCGCGCTTCGGTCAGGCAGGGGCCGGCCTTGCGTCGAGCAACTGCGCGCGAATCCAGCGATGCGCATCGGTGCGCGCATGTTTCGCGTGCGAGTAGACCTTCACGGTGTAGCGCGGGATCCCGAACGGCGCCGGAAAGAGGCGGATCGGCGCCGCGTGCCGCAGCGCCTGCGCGGCGCGGTTCGGCACGGTCATCAACAGCGCGGATTCTGCGATCACGAACGGCGCGGCCAGCACGGTCGGCAACTGCACGGCGACCTGCCGCGCGAGGCCGAGCTTGTCGAGCACATGGTCGACGACGCCGCGCGACTCGTTCCACGGCGTGACGACCACATGGCGTGCCGCCAGGTACTGGTCGAGCGTCAGCCGCCGGCGGATGTCCGGATGCGTGGCGCTCGCGATCACGACGTAGTCGTCGGAGAACCAGTCGAAGTCCTCGATGCCCGGCGCGTCGGCCGCCGATTCCTCGTGGTAGCCGAGTGCGAAATCGATGCGGCCGGCCGCGAGTTCGTCGACGGAGATCTTCCGGTCGGAATGCACGACGCGGATCCGCAACCGTGGCGCGACATGCTGGATGCGCGCGAGAAACGCCGGCAGCACGGCGAATGCCGTGTAGTCGGTCGCCGCGAAAACGAACGTCCGGTCGCTTTGCGCGGGATCGAAGCGGCGCGCGCGGGCGAGGCCCTTCGACATTGTGTCGAGCGCATCGCCGGCCCAGGTGGCGATATCGTCGGCGCGCACGGTCGGCTGCATCTCGTTGCCGAGGCGTACGAACAGTGCATCGCCGATCGCGTCGCGCAGCCGCGCGAGCGCGTGGCTCAGCGCGGACGGGCTCAATGCGAGCTCGTGCGCGGCCGCTGCGACGGACCGGTGGCGGTACAGCGCGTCGAACACGAGCAGCAGGTTCAGGTCGAGACGGCGCAGATCGGGATGCATCATGTTCAGGTCCGGATGAAAAAACTGCACTTCCTGCAGGCGCTGCGTGAACGTAGCATGACGATCTGATCGGCGCCAGCGCGGCTGCGCGGCGCCGTTTTCCGTTTCAAGTCCGGGCCGGAGGAGGGCTCATACCGTGCAAATCGACATCCGTTCCGCCACCGTCGCCGACGTGCCGCAGATCCTGCGTTTCATTACCGAACTGGCCATCTACGAGAAGGCGGAACACGAAGTGGTCGCGACGCCCGCGTCGCTCGAGCGCAGCCTGTTCGGCGAGGAGTCGCCGGCGCGTGCGCTGATGTGCGAGGTCGACGGCGAGCCGGCCGGCTTTGCCGTGTATTTCTTCTCGTATTCGACGTGGCTCGCCCGGCAGGGGCTGTATCTCGAGGATCTGTACGTGTCGCCGCGTTTTCGCGGCGCGGGCGCCGGGCTGCGGTTGCTGAAGGCGCTCGCGCGGATCGCGGTCGAGTCGGGGTGCGGGCGTTTCGAGTGGAGCGTGCTCGACTGGAACGAGCCGGCGATCCGCTTCTACGAGAGCGTCGGCGCGGCGCCGCAGAGCGAATGGGTGCGTTACCGGCTCGCCGGCGACGAATTGCGCGCGTTCGCCGACAGCGTGCCGGTGAGCGCCGCGTAAACGCAAAACGGGCGCCGCGCGGCGAACCGCGGGCGCCCGTTCGTGCGGCGAGCGTTACTTGAGGCTGCCGGACAGGAACCCGCGCAGGCGTTCGCTCTTCGGGTTGGCGAACACCTCGGACGGCACGCCTTCTTCCTCGACGCGGCCCTGGTGCAGGAACATCACGTGGTTCGACACGTTGCGCGCGAAACCCATCTCGTGCGTGACGACGATCATCGTGCGGCCTTCCTCGGCAAGCTTCTGCATCACCTTCAGCACTTCGCCCACCAGCTCCGGGTCGAGCGCCGACGTCGGCTCGTCGAACAGCATCACGTCCGGATGCATCGCGAGCGCCCGTGCAATCGCCACGCGCTGCTGCTGGCCGCCCGACAGGTGCGACGGATACTGCTTCTCGACGCGCGGCGCGAGACCGACTTTCTCGAGATACGCGCGCGCACGATCCTCGGCTTCCTTCTTCGGGATGCCGAGCACGTTCACGGGCGCTTCCATCACGTTCTCGATCACGTTCATGTGCGACCAGAGATTGAAGTGCTGGAACACCATCGACAGCTTGGTACGCACGCGCTGCAACTGCTTCGTATCGGCCGCGCGCAGCGCGCCCGTCTTGTCGGGCGTCGTGCGCACTTCCTCGCCGTCGACGACGATGCGGCCCGCATTCGGCTGCTCGAGGAAGTTGATGCAGCGGAGCATCGTGCTCTTGCCGGAGCCGGACGAGCCGATCACGCTGATCACGTCGCCCGAGTTCGCCTTCAGCGACACGCCCTTGAGCACCTCGTTGTCGCCGTACCGCTTGTGCAGATCGTCGACGAAAAGCTTCTGAGTCTGGGAATTCATATAGTCCTGCGAAAACTTACTTGCCTTGCGGGCGCAGATACGCGAGCCAGCGGCGCTCGGCCTGGCGGAACAGCCACACGAGCGTGAACGAGATCACGAGATAGAGCAGCGCGGCGATGCCGAACGCATGGAACGACATGTAGGTCGCCGAGTTCACGTCGCGGGCGATCTTCAGGATGTCCGGCACGGTCGCCGTGAACGCGACCGTCGTCGCGTGCAGCATCAGGATCACCTCGTTGCTGTACAGCGGCAGCGCGCGGCGCAGCGCCGACGGCAGGATCACGCGGCGGTACATCGTGAACGGCGACATCCCGTACGCGCGTGCGGCTTCGATCTCGCCGTACGACGTCGCCTTGATCGCGCCCGCGAAGATCTCGGTGGTGTACGCGCAGGTGTTCAGCGTGAACGCAAGCAGCGTGCAGTGCATCCCGTCGCGGAAGAACGCGTCGAGCATCGGCGTGCCGCGCACGGCCTGCAGGCTGTAGAGGCCCGTGTAGCAGAGCAGCAGCTGCACATAGAGCGGCGTGCCGCGGAACACGTACGTGTAGAGCCACACGGCGCCCGACAGCCACTTCTTCTTCGACACGCGCGCAACCGCGAGCGGCACCGACAGGCAGAAGCCGAGGCCGATCGACACGACCAGCAGCCACAGCGTGATCGCGACACCGGTGATGCGGTAGCCGTCGGTGTAGAGGTAGTTGCGCCAGTATTCTTGGATGAGTTCGATCATAGGTCAGCCTTGCGGACGCCGGTCGAGTAGCGCTTTTCGAGCCACATCAGCACGAAGTTCGAGATCGTCGTGATCGCGAGGTAGACGGCGCCCGCGATCAGCGTGAAGAAGAAGAACCGCAGCGTGCCCTTGCCGGCGTCCTGCGATGCTTTCACGACGTCAGCCAGGCCGATGATCGACACGAGCGCGGTCGACTTCACGAGCACCTGCCAGTTGTTGCCGATGCCCGGCAGCGCGAAACGCATCATCTGCGGGAACATGATCCGCGTGAACACCTGCCAGTTCGTCATCCCGTACGCACTGCCGGCCTCGAGCTGGCCGCGCGGCACCGACAGAAATGCGCCGCGGAACGTCTCGGTGAAGTACGCGCCGTAGATGAAGCCGAGCACGAGCACGCCGGCGAGGAACGGGTCGATGTCGATCTGGTCCCAGCCGAGCGCGTCGGTCGCCATGTTCAGCCAGATCTGCAGGCTGTAGAACAGCAGCAGCATCAGCACGAGGTCGGGCACGCCGCGGATCAGCGTCGTGTAGACGGTGCCGACGCCGTTCGTGAAGCGGTTGCGCGACAGCTTCGCGCCCGCGCCGAGCAGCCCGAGCAGGAACGACAGCGCAAGCGAAAGCACCGCCAGTTTGACGGTTTGCCAGGTGCCAGCGAGGATCAGCGGGCCGTAACCTTGTAGAAACATATGTGGTCCCTGGTGTGGTCCCTTAGGGCGCACGCGGTGCGCCGCGAAAGACGCGCCCGCCAAGCTGCGCGGAACGCCCGGTGCGTATCATGACCGTCCGCCCCGGCATCGGTGCCGGGCCAGCCCGTCGCGTGAGCGGCGGGCGAGGGGGCGGGCGGCGCGTGGTCGACTGCCTGTACTGCCCGGACACGGGGCCGCCCCCGCATCCGTTGCTTCTGCTTCTTCTTGTCGGCGCTCAGCGGGCCGAAGCCGAATAGACGCTGAACGCGAAATACTTGTGCGACAGCCGGTCGTACGTGCCGTCCTTGTGCATGTCGGCCAGCGCCTGGTTGATCTTGAGCTTCAGGTCGGTATCGTCCTTGCGCAGGCCGATCGCGGTGCCGTCGCCGATCGTCTTCGGATCCTTCACTTCCGGCCCGGCGAACGCGAAGCCTTTGCCGCGCGGCGTGCGCAGGAAGCCGTAGTCGGCCTGCAGCTCGTCCTGCAGCGTTGCGTCGAGGCGGCCCGAGCCGAGATCGGTGTAGACCTGGTCCTGGTTCTGGTAAGGGATGATCGTCACGCCCTGCGGCTCCCAGTACGCCTTCGCGTAGGTTTCCTGCGTCGAGCCCTGCTCGACGCCCACGCGCTTGCCCTTCAGCGACGCGACGGTCGGCAGCAGCGGCGAGCCGGTCTTCGCGATCATCCGCGCCGGCGCGTCATATACCTTGTCGGAGAAGTCGATCTGTTCGCGGCGCTTGTCCGTGACGGTCAGCGACGACACGATGACGTCGTACTTCTTCGCCTTCAGCGCCGGGATGATCCCGTCGAGATCCTGCGCCACCCATACGCATTTCACGTTGATGCGCTTGCAGATTTCCTTGGTGAGATCGACGTCGAAACCGACGATCTCGCCGCTCGGCGCGGTCGACTCGAACGGCGGGTAGCTGGCGTCGACGCCGATCCGCACGGTCTTCCACTCCTTCGCGAAGGCGCTGCCCGCCACGAGGGCGAGGGCGGCGCACAGGGCGGCCTTCTTCATTTCCATCCTTCTGTTGCTGACTTTCCGGGAGCGCTCGCGGCCGGTCGGGCCGGGCGCCGCGGCGTATTCTAGACGGCCAAAATTCGCCGATCGGCGCTCTGGCGATGGCGGCCGCCGGAACGGCGAACGCCAAAAGGGCGGTATTTTACCCGAACGCGATACCCGGAAACCGGCAATCCGGGCCGACCGGTCGATTCTTCGACGCATTGATCCGGCTGTTGCGATAATCATCGTATTCGCAATGGGCATTGCATTGATTGCATCTGCGGGTGCAACGATGCGGTGCGCAGGCGGTGGATTGTGGCGCGATTGGCACACTCATACAGTGACGGCATGCCAGAACAACGCATCTCGTGGAGTGTCCGTCCCATGTTCCAGATCCGCCGCGCCGCCGATCGCGACCAGCGCAGCCATGGTTGGCACGAATTCCTTCACAGCTTTCCTGGCGCGTCCGGCCGGAGCGGGCCGCCGGTCTTCGGCGCGTTGCGCGAACTGAACGAGGAATGCATCGCGCCAACCCGCGGCTACGGGATGCGGCCGTACCGCGACGCGGAAATCGTCACCTACGTGCTCGACGGCGCACTCGCGCACCGCGACAGCCTCGGCAACGGGGCGATCGTGCGTGCGGGCGGCGTGCAGCGCGTGAGCGCCGGCACCGGCGTCATGCTGAGCGAAACCAACGCGTCGTGCGACCAGCCGTTGCGCCTGCTGCGGATCTGGCTCGTGCCGGCCGGGGCGGGCGGCCGGCCCGGCTACGTGCAGACGCGCTTCGCCGACGACGAGAAACGCGGGCGGCTGCGGCTCGTCGCGGCGCCGGACGGTGGCGGCGGTGCGCTGCCGATGCGTGCGGACGCACGCATCTTCGCGGGGCTGATCGACGGCGACGAGGCGGCGTCGTTCGACCTGCCGGCCGGGCGCCGCGCGTACGTGCACGTGGTGCGCGGCGACCTCGAGGTGAACGGCTGCGCGCTGGCCGCGGGCGACGGCGCGCGGATCGGCGGCGTGGACGCGGTGGCGTTCGCGCGCGGCCGGGCGGCCGAGGTGCTGCTGTTCGACGTCGCCTGAAACGCAAAAAGGGGACGCGGGCCGGTGCCCGCGTCCCCTTCGGCGCCGCTCCGCGGAGCGGCCCGCCGGCTTACTGCGCCGGCGCCGACGCGGCCTTGGCCGCGCGATGCTGTTCCCAGCGCTCCTTCATCTTCTCGTGGCGCTGTTCCATCTTCGCGAACTGCTGCTTGAGCGCCGTGCTGACCGTGGTCTTCTGCTGGTCGTTCAGCCCGTTGTAGAACGTGAGCCACGCGGCGGACGTCTGCTCGCGCAGTTGCGCGTTCTGCGCCTCGGCCTGCTGGCGTGCCGAATGCATCGCGCTCAGGTCGAGGATCGGCTGGTTCTGCTGCGCCTTGAACTGCTCGCGCATCTGCTCGTGGCTCTTGCGCATCGCATCATGATTCTGCTTCATCGTGTTGACGGCCGCCTGCCATTGCTGTTCCTGCGACGCGTTGAGCTTCAGCTGGTCGTGCAGTTTCATGATCACGCCGAACGGGCCGCCGTCGTGCCCGCCGTGCATCTGGTGGGCGCCGGGGCCGCCCGCCGGCGGCATGTCGTTGGGCTGCGCGGCGTGCGCGGTGCCGAATGCGAGAGCGAGCACGGTGGCGGCCGCGATGGCCACGCGGGAAGTCTTCTTATACATTTCAGAAACTCCTTGTATCCAAAGGGTCCGGCGATGCGGTACCGGGAAAGCCGAGTACCGCATCCGGTAAGACGCAGGTTAGCGATGCAGGCCCCGGCCGGTGTTACGTGGGGTGGTGGCCGGGTTACCGCGCATTACAGTTCCCTTGCGCGGTAACCCGCAGTAACCCTTTCGTCCCTTTGTTTCGTTCTTTGACTCCGCCCTCGCGCGGTAAACTTCGAGCCATGACTACCCAGATCCTCATCGTCGACGACGACCAAGAACTCCGAGACCTGCTGCGCGACTATCTCGTGCGCCAGGGGATGGAAGTGTCCGTGCTGCACGACGCGGCGACGCTCGAGAAGCGCCTTGAGCGCGAGCGGCCCGACCTGATCGTGCTGGACCTGATGATGCCGGGCGTCGACGGCCTGACCGCGCTGCGCCAGTTGCGCGCGGCCGGCGACGACATCCCCGTGATCATGCTGACCGCGCGTGCGGACGACGTCGACCGCATCGTCGGGCTCGAGCTCGGCGCGGACGACTACCTCGGCAAGCCGTTCAACCCGCGCGAGCTGCTCGCGCGCGTGCAGGCCGTGCTGCGCCGCCGCCGCGCGACGCCGTCGGCGGCGGCGCCCGAACAGCGCGAGCCGTTTGCGTTCGGCCGCTTCGTGCTCGACTTCCAGGCGCGCACGCTGTCGGTCGACGGCAAGCCGGCCACGCTGTCGAGCAGTGAATTCGCGCTGCTGAAGATCTTCGTGAACCATGCGCTGCGCACGCTCACGCGCGAGCGGTTGCTCGAGCTGCTGCACGGGCCCGAGTACGACGGTACCGACCGCGGCATCGACGTCCAGGTGTGGCGCCTGCGCCGCATCCTCGAAACGGATCCGTCGACGCCGCGCTTCATCCAGACGGTCCGCGGGCGCGGCTATGTGTTCGTGCCCGACGGCGAGGCCCATGCGCAAACCCATTGATTCGCTGTTCGGGCGGCTCGCGCTGCTCGTCGTCGGTGTCCTGCTCCTGTCGCACTTCGCGTGGTTTTTCGCGATGCGGCTCGAGCGCAGCCAGATGCAGACGCGCTACGCGGTGGAAGAGGCCGCGTTCCTGGTCGACGCGGTGCGCCAGCACGTCGAGCGCACGCCCGACCAGCCGTTGCCGTCGCGCGTGCGGCTCGTGACGCCGGACAGCGCCGACGTGCCGAACAGCGACCCGTCGAACCTGCCGGCAGCGCTCAAGCGGTTCCGCGACGACGTGAGCGAGCGCATGCCGCCCGGCACGCGCGTCGAGGTTGGCGCACCCGGCCATCCGCCGGTGCTGTGGGTGAAGGAGCCGACCGACCGCAACTGGATCGTGGTGCCGGTGCAGCCGCTGCGGCCGCCGCGCTCGCTCGACCGGATGCTGCTGTGGCTCGGCACGATCTTCTCGGCCGGCGTGATCGCCGCACTGTTCGCGGCCTGGCAGCTGCAGCAGCCGCTGCGTTCGCTGGCACGCGCGGTTGCGCGCTTCGGCCGCGGCCAGCCGGTGCCGCCGCTGCGCGAGCGCGGCCCGCGCGAGCTGCGCCAGCTCACGCATGGCTTCAATCAGATGGTGGAACAGGTGTCGCAGGCCGAGAGCGACCGGGCGGTGATGCTGGCGGGCGTGGCGCATGACCTGCGCACGCCGCTTGCGCGGATGCGGCTGCGGGCGGAAATGATGGACGACGTCCGGTTGCGCGACGGCGTCGTGCGTGACGTCGATTCGATGTCGCACATCGTCGATCAATTCCTGGTGTTTGCACACGGCGGCTCCGATCGCAGCGAGCCGGTGCCGGTCGATCAGGCGTGCGAGCGGATCGCACGCAGCTATCGCGCGGTCGCGCCGAACGCGCCGGCAGTCCAGACCCGGCTCGACGCCGATCCGGGTTTCCGGCTGCCGGCGGCGACGCTCGACCGCATCCTGTCGAACCTGCTGGACAACGCGCATGCGTACGGTGCGCCGCCCGTGCTCATCGAGACGGCGCGCGCCCCGACCGGCTACGTGCTGTCGGTCAGCGACAGCGGCGGCGGGATCGCACCGCGCGATCTCGCGGCGGCCACGCGGCCGTTCGTGCGGCTCGACCCCGCGCGCGGCGGGAACGGCCACAGCGGGCTCGGGCTCGCGATCGTCGAGCGGCTCGTACTCAGGCTGGGCGGGGCGTGCGACATCGGCAACCGCCCCGAAGGCGGCCTGCGCGTCGCGATGACGTTCCCGTTCGAGGTCGTACCGAAGGACGAACCCCACGCACAGGCTGCATAAGCGGCTGCGGCGCCAGCCCGGCCGGGCTGGCGCCGCGCGACGTCATTCGCCGAACAGCGTGCCGAGCGTCTCGGCCGCGTTGCTGTCGATGGTGTTGTAGGTCACGCTGGTGGCCTCGAAGATGTAGACGGTCGTATACCGGCCGAGGCGCTCCAGGATTTCCTCCTGCAGCGATTCAGGCACGACGTTCATGTTCAGGTACCACGCAGTCGACGACAGCCGCGTCTGGAACGACCCGTACTCCTGCATCAGTTCGTAGAACGCGTCGGCATCCTGATCGCGGCAGACGATCACCAAGTTTCCTGCCATTCCCTTTCCTCCCGCTCGTCGATCGATCCCCAGGGCCTGTTGACATCGGGAACGCGCTTGCGTCGCCATCGAACCGGCCGCAACAGACCCCAAGGGCCAGCCCTGATCATACCCGGTTAGTCGTATCCGGCTGGTGACGCCCGACATGGTTTGCGCGAGCGTGCGGCTTGCGGGTTCCCGGGCGGCCCGGATCACGGCATAATTCGGGCCTGCATGCCGGCCGAAGGACTGCGGCCGGGCGGCTGACCCGCGCACCCGCCATCCGCCTACGCGCCAGGCACGATCCGTGCGCCGCCTGCGCCGTTCCCGGACGGTTGTACCTGAAATACAGGTTGGTGTAGTGTCGTGCCGTCGCGGGCCGACTCGTCCGGGCGCGGCAGCGCATGCACGCACGGCGCATCGCGCTCGCGCGCGATCGTCAGTCAATCGAATTACCGCACCCGTGCGCTTTGCCATGAATCAACATCGACTGCCGGCTTCGTTCGGCCTTACCGGGGAGGGCGCCTGATGAACGTCGGATTCTTCAATCCGAACCGGATCGCCAATGCGTCCGCGTGGCGCGTCCTGCCGAACCGGTGGGATTTCATCGCGTTTCCGCTGATCATCTGCCTGATCGCGATGGCGGTCGTCGGTTTCCACGAAACGATGGCGCCGATCGGCGTGCTGCAGACGCAGAAGATCTCGCTCGACCCGTCGAACCTGCCCGAATACGCGTTGCGCACCACGCTGCGGATGCTCGCCGCGATGGTCGCATCGCTGGCGTTCACGCTGATCTACGGCACGTTCGCGGCCAAGAGCCGCCGCGCGGGCATGGTGCTGATTCCGATCCTCGACATCCTGCAGTCGGTGCCGGTGCTCGGCTTCATCTCGTTTACCGTCACGTTCTTTCTCGCGCTGTTCCCGAGCCGTGTGCTCGGCGCCGAGCTCGCGGCGATCTTCGCGATCTTCACGAGCCAGGCGTGGAACATGACGTTCAGCTTCTACCAGTCGCTGCGCACGGTGCCGCGCGACCTCGACGAAGTGTCGCGCGGTTTCCACCTGACGTCGTGGCAGCGCTTCTGGAAGCTCGAGGTGCCGTTCTCGATGCCGGGCCTGATCTGGAACATGATGATGTCGATGTCGGGCGGCTGGTTCTTCGTCGTCGCATCGGAGGCCATCACCGTCGGCAACCAGACCATCACGCTGCCGGGGATCGGTGCGTATCTCGCGCAGGCGATCGCGGACAAGAACTTCGGTGCGATCGGCTGGGTGATCCTCACGATGACCGTCGTGATCCTCGCGTACGACCAGTTCCTGTTCCGCCCGCTCATCGCGTGGGCCGACAAGTTCCGGATGGAAAACACCGCATCGGGCGATGCGCCGCAGTCCTGGCTGCTCGACCTCGTGCGCCGCACCCGCCTGATTCATCAACTGCTCGTGCCGGCCGGCTGGTTCTTCGCGAAGGCCGCGCGGATTCCGCTGCGCCTGCCGCTGTCGGGCGCGATGCGCTTCACGCTGCCGAAAGTCGAGAAGAAGGCGTCGCGCACGGTCGATATCGCGTGGTCGGCGCTGGTGCTGGTCGGCACGGCTTATATCGTGTGGCGCGTCGTCAGCTTCGTGTCGACCGGCGTGACGATGGCCGAGGTTGGCCACGTGCTCGTGCTCGGGCTCATCACGCTGCTGCGCGTGGTCGTGCTGATCGCGATCGCGTCCGTGATCTGGGTGCCGGTCGGCGTGTGGATCGGGTTGCGCCCGCGGCTCGCCGAGAAGCTGCAGCCGCTCGCGCAGTTCCTCGCCGCGTTCCCGGCCAACCTGCTGTTCCCGGCGTTCGTGATCGTGATCGCGCGCTTCCACCTGAACGCCGATATCTGGCTGTCGCCGCTGATCGTGCTCGGCACGCAGTGGTATATCCTCTTCAACGTGATCGCCGGCGCAACGTCCTACCCGAACGACTATCGCGAAGCGGCGACGAACTTCCGCATTCGCGGCTGGCAGTGGTGGCGGCAGGCGATCCTGCCCGGCATCTTCCCGTACTACGTGACCGGTGCGATCACCGCATCGGGCGGCGCGTGGAACGCGAGCATCGTGTCGGAAGCGGTGCAGTGGGGCAATACCAAGATCGAGGCGCACGGCCTCGGTGCCTATATCGCGCAGACCACCGCCGCCGGCGATTTTCCGAAGATCATCCTGGGCATCGCCGTGATGTCCCTGTTCGTCACCCTGTTCAACCGCCTGCTGTGGCGGCCGCTGTATGCCTTCGCCGAAGCGAAGCTGCGGCTCGACTGAGACCGATTGAGAGCGAAACGCGATGCACAATCCGAATGCTGTAAACGCCCCCGTCCAGACGAACCAGCCGCCGCGCCTCGGTGAGGAAATCCTGCGCGTCGATCACGTCTGCCGCGGCTTCAACAAGACGCAGGGCGAGCTGCTCGTGCTCGACGATGCGAACCTGGCGCTGCGCGAAGGCGAGATCGTCGGGCTGCTCGGCCGTTCAGGCTCGGGCAAGTCGACGCTGCTGCGCATCATCGCCGGGCTGATCGAGCCGACCGGCGGCGAAGTGACCTACCTCGGCCAGCCGCTGCGCGGCCCGGCTGAAGGCGTCGCGATGGTGTTCCAGACCTTCGCGCTGTTCCCGTGGCTTACCGTGCTGCAGAACGTGGAAGCCGGCCTCGAGGCGCTCGGTGTCGCTGCGCGCGAGCGGCGCGAGCGTGCGCTCGCCGCGATCGACCTGATCGGTCTCGACGGCTTCGAAAACGCGTATCCGCGCGAGCTGTCGGGCGGCATGCGCCAGCGCGTCGGCTTTGCGCGCGCGCTCGTCGTCGATCCGACGATCCTGCTGATGGATGAGCCGTTCTCCGCGCTCGACGTGCTGACGGCCGAGACGCTGCGTACCGACCTGCTCGACCTGTGGACGCAGGGCCGCATGCCGATCAAGTCGGTGCTGATCGTCACGCACAACATCGAGGAAGCCGTGTTCATGTGCGACCGGATCCTCGTGCTGTCGTCGAACCCGGGCCGCGTGATCGCCGAGATCAAGGTGCCGTTCAAGCATCCGCGCAACCGTCTCGACCCGGCGTTCCGCAAGCTCGTCGACGACATCTACGCGAAGATGACGGCCCGCCAGACCGGCGAGGCGACGAAGAAGGGGCTCGAACTCGGCAGCTGGCTGCCGCAGGTGTCGACCAACCTGATGGCCGGCCTGATCGAGACGCTCGCGATGGCGCCGTACCACGGCCGCGCGGACATGCCGGAAATCGCGCGCTCGCTGCATCTCGAGGTCGACGACCTGTTCCCGATTGCCGAAGTGCTGCAGTACCTCGGCTTCGCGGACGTGCGGGAAGGCGACGTGTTCCTGACGCCGCCGGGCCGCGTGTTCGCGGAATTCGGCACGCAGGAGCGCAAGCTGATGTTCGCGGATCATCTGCTGAAGCATGTGCCGCTGGCTGCGCGGATCAAGAAGGTGCTGAACGAGCGCCCAGGCCATCGCGCGCCGCGCGTGCGCTTCGAGCAGGAGCTGGAGGATTCCCTGTCGGACGGTGCCGCCGAGGAGACGCTCGACGCGGTGATCGACTGGGGCCGTTACGGCGAGATCTTTTCGTACAACGACCAGACCGAGATCTTCAGTCTCGAGGACGTCGAGTCCTGAAATCGATGGGGCCGCGAGGTTTCCGGAGCGGATTCGAATGACCGACAAACATCCCGATTTTTCACCGATTCGCATGAAGGCACGTGGATTCGTGTCGCAGGGGCGCATCGAGGATGCGCTCGGGCTGTACGGCGACATCCTGAAGATTGCACCGGAAGACGCGGCGACGTATGCCGATCGCGGTACAACCTTCGCGATGGTCAAGAAGACGGATCTTGCGTTGAGCGATCTGAACCGGGCGATCGAGCTGGGGCACACGGACCCGTCGGCGTATTGCACGCTTGCGACGATTTGCCTCGAAGCCGGCAGCTACCAGCAGTCGCTGGATTACTTTGACAAGGCGCTGAAGCTCAATCCCGACCAGCCCTTCGTCTATTTCAACCGCGCCCGTGCCTACGAGACACTGGGCGATATCCGGGCCGCGATCGCCGATCTGGAGCGATGCCTGACCTACACCCCGGACGATGCGTTGTCCGCGAGGATCAAGGACAGGGTGGCGCAGCTCCGCGCACGCATGTAACGACTGCCGGCGCGAGCGCCCGGAACGGCGAGGGCGCCGCGCATCGCGCCGTTACTGCAAATTCCCCCACCGGTCGACCGCCGGTTCCGCCGACGCCCACTTCCAGTGCGTACCTTGCTGGCACGCATTCGCGAAATACCAGTCGGCCTTGTCGCCGTCCTTCACCGAGAACGCGAATTCCTTGCACATCGCGAGCGCGGACGCGTACGCGCGCGTGACGCGCACTTCGCCTTCGCCGTTTTCCAGCGGCAGCGTGTTCTTTACCTTCCACGGCTTCACTTCGCCGACGGCGAGGCTGCCGGCCGTCTTCGCGATCGCGTCCTGCTGGTTCTGATGGAGTTGCTTCATCGTGCGGTTGACGGCTTCGTCGGTCGCGGCCTGCACGGCAATCCCGACGCCGACGCCGACCGCCGGGTTCGCGGTGACGAGGCCCGTCGCCGCACCGGCGAGTGCGCCGCTCGCCGCGCCGACCGACCCGCAGCCGGACAGCGTGGCCGTCGCCGCGCACAGCGCGCCGATCGCCGCGATACGGAGCGCGATGCTCATTGCAGCGCGCCCCAGCGTTCGGTTGCCGGTTCGGCCGATGCCCATTTCCACACGGGGCCGTCGCGGCAGATCGTAGCGACGTAGAACGCCGATTGCGCGGGCTTGTCGGCCTTGGCGGGCGTGTCGACCGCGAACACGATCTCCTTGCAGTCGAGCGGGCCGATGCTGATCATCCGGCTGACCGTCACGCGGCCCTGCTCGTCGTCCTCGATCGGGAACGAGTGGTGCGTCGACCACGGCGCGACGCCGCCCACGTCGAGCGAGCCGGCGGCCTTCGCGATCTGTTCCTGTGTGTAACGGTGTGCGACGCGCTGCGTGTACTGGACACCCGCACGCGCGCCGGCCACGGCGCCGAGGCCGATGCCCGTCGCGACGGCAGCGTTGTTGGTGACCTTGGAGGCGATCGCGGCGCCCGCGATACCGGCGCCGGCTGTCGCGCCCTCGCTGTACAGCGAGTTGCAGCCGGACAGCAGTGCGGCCGTGGCGATCGCGGCCAGCACGATGCGCGCCGGCATGGCCCGACGCGGCGATT
Organism: Burkholderia puraquae; assembly: GCF_002099195.1. Taxonomy (GTDB): domain Bacteria; phylum Pseudomonadota; class Gammaproteobacteria; order Burkholderiales; family Burkholderiaceae; genus Burkholderia; species Burkholderia puraquae. Next base: position 231,009 of record NZ_NBYX01000012.1, read on the forward strand.
CGAAACGAATGTTCATCCCTGAGTGCAAGTCCTGTCTGGGTGAGCGGCAACGCGTGCACGCCCTCATGCCGCGTCATTGTTTCGCAATTGTCATAGGAAAAATGCAAAGCTTTGACAAATCGCCGGACGGCAGGCCGCGCGCGCGTGCGGCGATATTGTCGGATAGATGAATGGTGAGGGGTCGAAACGTTACAAATTGAAGGTAATTGTTACTCTGGCGTGCAAGGAAGCGACCTAGACTGTTCAGTTATGGAATGTTTCTTCGACGGCCTCGGGCCGCGCCGCACATGAGACACCCAGCCTTGCGCCGTTCGAAACGGTTTTCGCCCAGGCCGCCCGACGCTGGTGCAGACCGCCCGCGTCCGCAGACCGACGTGCCGTCGGCACCGCCTGCCGGCTCGCCCGGCGAGACGCCGTCCGACGGCGATCACAATCAGGGCGGCGCCCGCCCGGAAGGGCTCGACTATCAGCGGGATCTCGGCCAGGAGCAGGACGCCTGATGTCGTTGCCGCCGTATTCCGCCACTGTCTTTCACACCTGCATTGCTCACGTCTGAATCGCCGCACGGCCGCCTTCGGGCAGCCGTGTCTGCCTTGGCGCGCGCCGCGCGCCAGCCAATCGAATCGAGGAGGGGAAGCCGCATGAGCAGATTGATCGTGGTATCGAACCGTGTCGCCGCCGGCGAGGACACGCGCCCGAGCGCGGGCGGCCTGGCAGTCGGCGTGATGGACGCGCTGAAGGAAACCGGCGGTGTCTGGTTCGGCTGGAACGGCGAGATCGTCGGCGCTCCCGACACCGAACCCGCGATCCAGCGGGACGGCAACGTCACCTATGCGACGGTCGGGCTGACCCGGCGCGACTACGACCAGTATTACCGCGGCTTCTCGAACGCGACGCTGTGGCCGGTGTTCCATTACCGCGGCGATCTCGCGCGCTTCGATCGCCAGGAGTACGCGGGCTATCTGCGCGTGAACGCAATGCTCGCGAAGCAACTCGCCGCGTTGCTACGCCCCGACGACCTGATCTGGGTACACGACTATCACCTGTTGCCGTTCGCGCATTACCTGCGCGAGCTCGGCGTGAAGAATCCGATCGGCTTCTTCCTGCACATTCCGTTTCCGTCGCCCGACATGCTGCGCCTCGTGCCGCCGCACGAGGAGCTCGTGAAGTTCATGTGCGCGTACGACGTGGCGGGCTTCCAGACCGAGGCCGACAAGCAGGCGTTTACCGACTACATCGAGCGGCGCGGAATCGGCGCGGCGAGCGACGACGGGATGCTGCATGCGCACGGTCGCGTCGTGAAGGTCGCCGCCTATCCGATCGGCGTGCATCCCGACGCGATCGCGCAGGCGGCCGTCCAGTACGGCACGCGCAAGCCGGTGAAGATGCTGCGCGAGGCGCTCGGCGACCGCAAGCTGGTGATGAGCGTCGACCGCCTCGATTACTCGAAGGGGCTCGTCGAGCGCTTCCAGTCGTTCGAGCGGATGCTCGCGAATGCGCCGGGCTGGCAGGGGCGCGTGTCGTTGCTGCAGATCGCGCCGCCGACGCGTTCGGACGTGCAGACCTATCAGCAGATCCGCGAAACGCTCGAAGGTGAGGCCGGCCGCATCAACGGCCGCTTCTCGCAGCTCGACTGGACGCCGATCCAGTACCTGAACCGCAAGTACGAGCGCAACCTGCTGATGGCGTTCTTCCGGATGTCGCAGGTCGGCTACGTGACGCCGCTGCGCGACGGGATGAATCTGGTCGCGAAGGAATACGTCGCGTCGCAGGATCCGGCCGATCCGGGCGTGCTCGTGCTGTCGGAGTTCGCGGGCGCGGCGGCCGAGCTGACCGGCGCGTTGCTCGTCAATCCGTACGATCTGTCGCAGATGGCCGAGGCGCTCGAACGTGCGCTGTCGATGCCGCTCGCGGAGCGGCAGGCGCGTCATGAGGAAAACCTCGCGCGGCTCCGTGAAAACGACCTTTCGGTCTGGCGCGATACGTTCGTCGCCGATTTGCGCAGTGTCGCGGCGGCTGCGTCGGTCACGCAGCGTGCCGGCCGGCGGGTTGCGCATGCGTGAGTTCGCACCGGGCACCGGTGCCGAGGACGAAGAGACGGACGCCGCCGCCGGCCGCTTCTTCGTCGTGACGGGCGGCCCGGGTTCGGGCAAGAGCACGCTGCTCGATGCGCTGGAACGCGCCGGCTTTGCGCGCTCGCAGGAAGCCGGGCGCGGCGTGATCCGCGACCAGATGGCCATCGACGGCCTCGCACTGCCGTGGCGCGACCCGGCGGCGTTCGCCGAGTTGATGCTGAGCTGGGAGATGCGTTCGTACCATCTCGCGCGGCATGCGCGCGGGCCGGTGTTTTTCGACCGCGGTGTGCCGGACGTGGTCGGCTACCTGCGGCTGACGGGCCTGCCGGTCCCCGCGCACGCCGAAGCGGCGGCCCGCCGTTTCCGCTATCACCGGCGCGTGTTCATCGCGCCGCCGTGGCCCGAGATCTATGCGCAGGACACTGAACGCCGGCAGGATTTCGCGGAAGCCGTGCGGACCTACGACGCGATGGTCGATTGCTACACATCATATGGCTACCGGCTGATCGAACTGCCGCGCGAGAGCGTGAAGGCGCGCGTACGCTTCGTGATGGACGCGCTCGACGCGGCATGATGCGCGGATCTGTGGGCGGCGAGCGGCCGTGTCAGGTCGCCGTGTCCGGCCGCGGCGATGCGATGCGCAGCATGCTGACGACCGCAGCCACCGCCGCGAATGCCGCGGCGACATAGAGCGCAATCGTCGGCCCGCGATCGGGCGCGAGCCCGAAAATCAATGCGACGAGCGCGGCCCCAAGCGTCTGCCCGGTCAGCCGTGCGGTGCTCAGCATGCCGCCCGCGCCACCGCTGCGTTCGCGCGGCGCGGAAGACAGCATCGCGCGGTTGTTCGGCGACTGGAACAACCCGAAGCCCGCACCGCACAGCGCCATCCGCCACACGATGTCGACGGTGCCCGGGTGCGCGCCGATCGTCGCGAGCGACAGCAGCCCGGCCGCGAACAGCGCGAGCCCGATCCCGCCGAGGATGCCGGCCGAATAGCGATCCGACAGCACGCCCGCGAGCGGCGCGGCGAACACGATCACGAGCGGCCACGGCGTCATGTACAGGCCCGTCTCGACCTGCGAGAAGCCGAGCGAGTTCTGCAGCCAGAACGGCAGCGCGACGAACGCGAGCATCTGCGACGTGAACGACGCCATCGACGTATAGATCGACAGTGCGAACATCGGGATGCGCATCAGGTCGACGGGCAAGAGCGGCGCCGGCTGCGACAGCTGGCGCTTCACGAAGAAGTAGCCGACGACGAACGCGACGGCCAGCTCGGCCGCGACGTACGCATGGCTTTCGCCGTGGCCAAGCCCGTCCACGGCCGTGATCAGCAGCCCGAACACGCACGCGTTCATCAGCGCGCTCGGGAAATCGTACGGCGCATCGTGCAGCGGGTTGGACGGCAGCGCGCGCAGGCTGCCGAATACCGCCGCGATGCCGATCGGCACGTTGACCGCGAACAGCCACGGCCACGATGCGAACGACAGGATCGCGGACGCGACCGTCGGCCCGATCGCCGACGACAGCGCCACCACCATCGCGTTGATCGACAGCCCGCGCCCGAGCATCGACGACGGGTAGATCATCCGCACGAGCGCCGCGTTGACGCTCATGATGCCGGCCGCGCCGAACCCCTGGATCACGCGCATCACGGCCAGCATCGGCAGCGAGCCGGCGAGCGCGCAGCCGAGCGACGCCGCGGTGAACAGCGCGAGCCCCGCGATGTAGACGCGGCGATAGCCGATGCGCTCGCCGAGCGACGCGAGCGGCAGCAGCGTGATCGTGACCGCGAGCTGGTATGCATTGACGATCCAGATCGACGCGGCGTCGGACGCATGCAGGTCGCGCGCGATCGTCGGCAGCGCGACGTTCGCGATGGCGCCGTCGAGCACGGCGAGCGTGATGCCCAGTGCGACGCAGACGATCGCCCAGTAGCGTTGCGGAAGCGGCAGGCCGGTATCGGCGTTCATGGCGGGAGCAAATGCGTGGTTGTCCGCGCGCCCGGTTGCCGGTTGCGTGCGCAACCATGCGGAAGGGTGGAGGCGGCGATGAGCGGCCCGGCCGGCGCGACTGCATTGACACCGGCGCGGGGCCGGTCGAGTGTATCACCGGGCCGCATGGCGCGACGCCGGCGCTCAGCCTTCGAAGTCGAGGCCGCCGAGCCGCACGAGCGGGTCGGCCTGCGTGCGCGACAGGAGATCGATGTCGCGCGCGCTCTGCCATGCGCCCAGTTTTTTCGGCAGGGCGGCCAGGTAGTGCTCGAAGCGCTGCGGGCCGTCCGGCTCCATCAGCCGCTCGATTTCGTCGGTGTCCCAGGTCAGCTCGAGGTTCAGCGGATGTTCGAAGCCGCTGACATGCTCGTGCGGCGCGCTGCGGATCTGCACGCGCGTCGGGTGCCCGTGGCCGCCATACGGGACGACGTCGGTCAGCACGTGTTCGGCGAAGAAGGCGGCGATCGCCTGCGCGATGCGCGGGGCGAATTCGGTATCGAAACGGCGGGCGGTTTCGGGCTGCATGACGGCGTCTCCTGTGTGCCGAAAATCGTAGCATGGCGACGGCGCGTTTCGGTGTGCGTGATGGCGGTAATCGCGCGTTACCACTTGCTGCATCTATTACGGCCGCAAGCCGCCACAATGCATTGCATCCAGTTCCACTTCGCGTGGGAGTCCATCATGAAAAGAATTGCTGCAGTGTGTGTCCTCGCCGGTTCGCTTGCCGTGGCAGGCCCGGCGTCCGCGCATGGCCGCGACGGTGGCGCCGTCATCGGCGCATTGATCGGCGGCGCGGTGCTGGGCGCGATCGTGACGTCCGCGATGAATCCGCCCGTCGCGTATCAGGCGCCCGTATACCAGGCACCGGCCTATCAGCCGCCGACGTACTACCAGGCGCCGGCTTACCAGCAGCCTGCGTATCCGACCTACCAGCAGGCGCAGTACCAGGACGATGGCCCGAACTATTGCTACGACCGCTACCGGCGTGCGTATGTGTGCGGCGCACCCGTGTCGGGCGGCTACGCGCAGCCGGCCGGTTGGTAAGCGGGCGGACGCGCGACGCGTGAGCGGTCGGTGCCGGACGGCCCGCGCCGCCGACTTCCGCTTCGCCGCACCGGACGACAAAAGGCCCTCGCTTCATGCGAGGGCCTTTGTCATTTGTGCGGCCGTCGGCGGGCCGTGCGCGGATACAAACGGTTGCAAATACGCGTCAGTGGCGATGGCCGCCGCCGTTTCCGCCGCCGTCGTTCCAGTCGCCGCGGTGTCCGCCGCCGCGACCCCAGCCGTTGCCGCGATTGCCTCGATCGCCACGGTCGCCGTCCCAGCGATGATAGTCGCGCCGGCCGCGATCCCAGTCGCGTCCGCCGCCACCGCCCCAGATATTGACCGTGCCGTACACGGGCGACGGGGCGTACGCGTAGCCAGGATCGGAATAGTAGGGCTGGCCGTAGCCGTATCCGGCGTCCGGGGCTACGACGCAGCCGGCCAGCAGGGTGGCGACGCCGGCGGCAGCAATGAGCTTCAGCATGATGTTCTCCGTTGATTCCCCTATAAGTACCGCGCAAGGGGATTGCCAGCTGTTTGCAATTGTGTCGTCAAATTACAGCACCGTAAGGTCATGCGACGAAAGTGTTAGCATCCGGGGCTCATTTGTTTTTCAGGAGTACATCGATGAAATTCGCGATCCGGGCCGCGCTGGCCGCCTTCTGCGTGACGACTGCCGCCGCCTGCGTGGCCGCGCCTGCATCGGCGCCCGCCGTGACGGCCGAATCGATCAAGATGTTTCCGCAGGCAGCGGCCGGCCAGCAGCGTGTCGTGATCGCGCTGCCCGCGCTCGAGAACGAAGGCGATGCGCGCGTCGAGCTGATGATCGGCAAGACGCTGCAGACCGACTGCAACCAGCAGTGGTTCGGCGGCGAGCTGACCGCCGAGGACGTGAAGGGCTGGGGCTATACGTACTACCAGCTCACCGACGTGAAGGGGCCGGCATCGACGCTGATGGCGTGCCCGGGCCAGGCGCCGCAGCAACGGTTTGTGCAGGTGCGCGGCGACGGCCAGCTGCTGCGCTACAACAGCCGCCTGCCGCTCGTCGTCTATGTGCCGGACGGCTTCGAGGTGCGCTATCGCGTGTGGCATGCGTCGAAGGACGTGCAGCACGCGGCAAAGCAGTAACGTGCGGGCGCGGCTGCGCGCGGCGGCGGCGTCCTGCCGCTACGCGCCGCCCGTGCCGACGAGTGCCGGCCACGCGGCCAGTGCGGCTTGCGCGACGGCCTCCAGATCGCGACGGCTCGCACCGTCGCGCGCCTGGATCGACATCCCCTGCTGGACCGTCACGTAATACCGCGCGATCGTGTCGAGGTTCGCTTGCGCCGCGATCTCGCCGGTCGCGACACCTTGTTTGAGGCGCTCGCGCAGATTCTCCACCGTGCGCTCGCGCATCGCGATCAGCGTTTGCCGAACCGTATCGGAACGCTCGGCCGGGTGCAGCGCCGACAGCACGACCAGGCAGCCGGCCGGCTTCGACCGCCGCGTGAACACGCGTGCGGTATCCATCAGGTAGTTCCGCACGGCGTCGTGCGCGCTGCCGGCCTGCTCGACGCCTCCCCAGATTTCCCGTCCTTCCGTTGCGCGGTAGTGCTCGAGCGCCTGCCGGAACAACGCTTCCTTGCTGCCGAACGCCGCATACAGGCTCGGCGACGCGATGCCCATCGCGGCCGTCAGGTCGGTCATCGATGCGCCTTCGTAGCCGAGGCGCCAGAACACCTCCATCGCACGGCCCAGCGCCGCTTCCTTGTCGAAGCTCCTCGGTCGGCCTCGTTCAGCCATTGGTTCCGTTCCTTCGTCGATATCTGTATCGATCGATAAATTAAATCAATTGACTGTGCTGCGCAACCTGCCACATTCTGTGTTGGTCGTTACATAAATGAGGAAAGGAACCGACATGAACCGACTTCAGGGCAAGCGTGCACTCGTCACGGGCGGCAGCCGCGGCATCGGTGCGGCGATCGCGAAACGGCTGGCGGCCGATGGCGCGGACGTCGCGATTACCTACGAGAAATCGGCCGAGCGGGCGCAGGCCGTCGTCGCGGGCATCGAGGTGCTGGGCCGCCGCGCCGTCGCGATCCAGGCCGACAGCGCCGATCCGGTCGCCGTGCGCGACGCGGTCGATCGTGCCGCCGAGGCGTTCGGTGGTCTCGACATCCTCGTCAACAACGCGGGGATTTTCCGGGCCGGCGCGCTGGACGACCTCACGCTCGACGATATCGATGCGACGCTGAACGTGAACGTGCGCGCGGTGATCGTCGCATCGCAGGCGGCGGCGCGGCATCTCGGGGAGGGCGGGCGTATCGTGTCGACCGGCAGCTGTCTCGCCACGCGCGTGCCCGATGCGGGGATGAGCCTCTATGCGGCGAGCAAGGCTGCGCTGATCGGCTGGACGCAGGGGCTCGCGCGCGATCTGGGCCCACGCGGCATCACGGTCAATATCGTGCATCCGGGGTCGACGGATACCGACATGAATCCGGCCGACGGCGAACATGCGAGTGCGCAGCGTTCGCGGATGGCGATTCCGCAGTACGGCAAGGCCGACGACGTGGCGGCGCTCGTCGCGTTCGTGGTCGGACCGGAAGGGCGGTCGATCAACGGGACCGGGTTGACGATCGATGGCGGTGCGAACGCGTGAATGCGCACGCCCGGCGTGATTCGACCGGGCGGTGGTGCGTGTGTTATCGGCAGCCGAGCCGTTGATGCTCGGCTTCGAGGTCGGCCCGTTTGTCGTAAGCGCGCAGTTCGTTGCGCGGCTTGCCGTCCGGGCCCATCCCGCGCACGACCTTCTGGCCTCGGTCGGGGGCGTGCGTGACGGCGTCGATGCCGGCGGCCAGTTCACGGCAGCGTGAGTCGGGGGAGGGGTTTTCCGGGCGCGGTGCTGCTGCGTTCGCGATGTTGGCGATGCCGGGGCTGACGTAGCGAAGCTTCGCGGGCGCGGTGAGGGTATCGGCGGCGTTTGCCGTGCCGGTCATCGTTGAAAGCGCGACGAGTGCCGCGATCGCTCGAATCATTGCGGGAGTCCGGATGCTGATAAAGGTTCGGAATTCTACGCAATGTCTGGTGCAGAGCCGCGGTGATCGGACAGGATGCGATCGTGTGTCGCAGGCGATGCCGGAGGCTGAATGTTCCTTGGTCCGCATGCGATGCTGCCAGGCAGTACGCGCGCAGCAGCGCAGGCGGAAAGCAAAAAGCCCGCTTGCTTTCGCAGAGCGGGCTTCGGTATTGGTTGCGGGGGTAGGATTTGAACCTACGACCTTCGGGTTATGAGCCCGACGAGCTGCCAGACTGCTCCACCCCGCGGCGCGTAGTGTACTCGGGCTGGTGCGGGGAGTCAATCGATCAGTGATTTGCGTCGAACGAAATCTGCGGTTCACCTTCGGTGAGCGCGACGATCTGGCGTGTGGGTTGACTGCTGATGCTTCCCGATCTGCCTTGACGTCAGGCGCTTTTCATCGCCGTCGTTGCGGTACTTGATCGTGGGAAAGTGGATGAAGCCATGAGGCTTGGCTGGTCCCCGACAGAACCCATATCTCAATGCTGAGTATGCAAATGGCGCTTGCGGGTAAAAGTTGTACCAACAAAAGTACCAACACGATATGGGCCATTGACTTCGTTGGCCCAGGGAGGGCAGCTCCGTCTCTTGTTGGTCAGTATGCCGAGGCTCTTTGCCGAATGTACGCTAAGGGAACAAGGTCGCTCATATTCGTCACTTGGCACTTGAATGCTGTCCGGCCGCGACGGCGCGCCCCGAGTTACCGGAGCAAAAATTGGCTGGAGAGTTGGAGATACGCTCCGATTTCGGCCTGTCAGCCATATATTACAAGGGTGCACATATCTCCAGGCGTATCTCCAAAGCACATAATATTTTGGAGAGATTGTTGGAGATACGTCCAAGAAGTTGTGCGGCGCGTTCAGCGCTCCTTTGTCGGAATCGCCCTTTTTGGCACGTTGCGCGCAAAGACTCCCCTCGCCGCTCCCCTTCACGGCGGACAAAGGTTCTTCGTGGATTTCCGTGGATGTCGCTTGCCCACTCCATACATAGAACACCGTGTGCCGTTTGCGGCATTCGACCAGCATAACGACACCTTCTGACGACTGAGCGACGCATGCCAGGCGTCAGCAGATCCCACGCGCATATCGATGTGGCGTCCAGCCATTGAGCGTGGGTGCGTCAGTTGAGATTGACGACATGTCGGACTGCTATCGCGGGACCGCAAGAGGCGATGAGTATTGGGCTAGGGCAGCGCTGCCGCGAGAAGACTGGCTTGTGGGTTTCCTGCACAGTCGAATGCGAGACGTTTCCGCAACGTTCGGCCCACTACCAAAGTTCGCCCGACTTTGCCAGAATCTCGCCTATCATTTTCAGGACGGTCCGAAAAAATCCACATGTTCGCCTGGCACCGAAACAAGATCACGAACGCTAACGACGGCAAGAAGCCGGGCGACGTGCCGACCACCGTGATGCACGTGTCCGACCTGCATTTCGGTTATCGATTTGACAATATTCTCTGGAAAGACGTTGTACGGCGGGCCGTCTCCATCAGGCCCGACCTCATCATCGTAACCGGCGACGTTGTGAACACGCCTTGGCGTCTTGCGGTGAAGCGCGCCGGCGAAAGACTCATCGAACTTCGCGACCGCTTACGCCTGGAGACGGGGAAGCACCATCTTGAGATTTTTGTCGTGCCTGGCAACCACGACACGCGAATTTCAGGGCTTTTCCCGATTCAATGGCTGCTGCCTACGACGGTGTTGCTCGCGCTCGCCGCCGTCGCAACGCAGTGGTGGTTTCCTTTTCCGAACGCACCGCTCCTTGCGAAGATCGTTGAGTCCGCGTTATGGGGCGTTGCCGCCATTGGGATGTGCCTGCGCCTTGTGACCACGAGCAAGCTTGGCCGGGGCGAGCGCGAGCAGCTTTTCATCAGTCACGCGCGGGTTCTTGATGGCTTTAACGTTGGTGTGATCCCGTTCGACTCGGCGTCCGAAGGCATTCGATGGGCTGCGGGGAAAGTGAAGCGTGGTGCTCTCGGCGCTTTCCGCGACGTTGCGGGGCGTTTTGAGGCAGCGGATGAGTCGCTCGGTGTTTTCTGGATCGCGGCCGTTCACCACCATCCGGTTCCGTTGCCATACGATGCTGGCAACGAAACGATGATGATCATGACCAACGCGGGAAAATTCCTTCATGAGCTGGCATCTTACGGCGTTCCGCTCGTGCTGCACGGTCACAAGCATCACCAGCATTTCTCGAAGCTGTCGTTTCAAACACCTTACAGCACCCAGTCGCAGATCGCGATTCTATCGGCGAGCACGCCGACCGAGAGCAACGGCGCTGGCGCATTCAGACATGGGTTCAACGTAATCCATGTGAACGAAGAGCATCAGGCAACGGTTTCTGTCTATTCGGCGCAGCCGACTGGGGAGACCTTCGCGCTTAAGAAGAACTTTTGCATTGCGGAGTCATCGGAGATGGCGAGGCGGCGCTTTGAGAGCTACCTCGGGCGCAAAGGTGTTGTTTGTCAGCGGGCGGTCTTCACGACCGTCATTGATGACTTCGGCGGCGCCGTTATAAAGCGCCGCTTTTATGGGCTGGAGAGCATGCACGCGCCGCTGTCTCAGGTGCCGGGCACGTTCGAACTGTCGTGCCACGAGGGACACGTAGGCGAAGTGACCGTGGAGCCATTGTCCGAGGTGGTGCCTCATATGACGGTCCGCGAAGGAGAGCGCTCGGTATCGAAGGTAGTTTGCTCAATAGATTTCGAGGGTAGTCTTCTGGCACCACGTATGCCTGTGGACTTGGAGCTGGAGGTACAGGGTAGCAATCTCTTCGCGTTGGATATGCGGCAGTTCGAGGAACTATATAACGATCCCAACGCAACTGTTGAGGAGATGATCTGGACAGTGCCGGAAGGGCTTGCGATGCGTGAGTTGCAGCTTCACCTGAAGTTCCTTTCGAGAGGCGTCCACCCGTCGCAAATCCGGCTATCGCGCGCTATCGATAAGGGGCAGCCTTGGCGACCATGCGACGAGCATATCTCGTTCGTGCAAGGCGATAGCTCCGCGACAGTTACGATCCTACATCCCCAGCCGAACGGCAGGTATCGCCTCACGTGGCGTCCGCCAGAACCGCCGCCTGAAGCGTCAGAAATCCTACGGGGACGGTCACGTGCCGCGCGCGAGAGATTGCTCTACGCAACAGACGAGCAAAAAGCCCGAATCCGAGAGTGGCTGCCGTTTCTCGCTGATTTTGCGGGCAGTCAGGTCTTTGACACACAGCAAAATGCGGTCGTGCATGCGGCGGTGTTCTCGTACGAGGGCATGGAAAAAAAGCTGCAAATTGTGGCAAGTACCTATGCAGGGGAGGACCTGCGCCGTCGATGGTCATTCGGGTACGGTCGTGGTCTGGTGGGCGCGACATTCAAGTTGAACCAGATCGCCGGTTTCGACAAAACGTCATGCGACGATTATGGCTTTACCCACTACCTACGTGGAGACGGAATGGTAGCGTCGTGTGCCAGCGACGTGCTCGAGGGAGGGGCGTACGCCTTTCCGCTACGAATGGAAGACGGTGATGGGCGCCAGTCGAACGAGCCGTTCGGCGTATTGCTCGTGAGCGTGGATGGTTGGGGCGGCCAACTGGCGAAGCTCGAGGCGCCGGCCGGTGAGCCTGAGAATCCTCTGCTGGGCCAGCTGTCGAGCTTTGCGTCGCAGGAGATATTGAAACTGCTGGAAAGCGCTATAATTCCAGACGCAACTGGGGAACATCCATGGATAAAGCCAAGACACCGTACTTCCTCCCGAAGACGAGCACGCCGACCAAGGAAGGCGTCGAGCAACTTCGACAGGATTTTTACAAAGCGGTGAAGGAAGCAAATCGCGGATCGGTAAAAAATACCGACAGGCGGCGTCCTTCGCGCTAGGTCGCTGCGAGCCGCCGATAGGCGGCTTTTTTTCGCCATCAACACTACAAAGAAAAAAGTATGAGCGGTTTGGAGTCGACCACGCGCCCGAACTTGGCGCTGGACAACCTGATTGGCGCATCTCTCAACGGCTGGCTGATCGCAAGCGAGTTGCAAAGCACTTCGACGGACGTCAAGGATGGTCACTTCTCTCGCGGTTTCTTGGCGAGGAAAGACGGCGTCGAGGCGTTCGTGAAGGTCCTCGATCTGCAGGGAGCTGCGCTGCGCGGCCTCTCCCTCGAACAAATTACGCACCTCGTTCATGCGCATCAGTTCGAGCAGCAGGTCTTGGCAGCATGTATGGATGCGCGCATGTCGAACGTGGTTCGCATGTACGACTCTGGCCAGTGCGATGTCCAGATACCCGGTGGTAAGCATACCGTGTACTTCTTCGCGCTAGAACGAGCAGCACGCGATGTACGACACTCGTTGACATTTGGCGAGGCGCAGATGCCTGAATGGAAGCTCTCGGTCCTGCATCATACTGCCCTGGCGCTCGCGCAGCTTCACCGCAAGCGCATCTGTCATCAAGACGTGAAACCGGGAAATATCCTGGATTTCGACAGCAAGATGTTCAAGCTGACGGATTTCGGCCGAGCCTTTTCGCGGACACACGACTTTCCGCATACGGCGCAAATTCCTTTCTTGGGTGAGCTGTGTTACGCGCCTCCGGAATATCTGTACGAGCACACGCCGCAGGATAGCGTCGACCAGCGCGAGGGCGCCGACGCATACCTGCTTGGAAGCCTCATCGGCATGCTCTTCTGCGGCTCTGGTGCGACGGAGATGCTGCTCAACACCATCCCGGCTGAGATTAGCCCGTTTGACTATCCGAGCCCGCGTTTCACCGACGCATTGCCGCATTTGATCACCGCACATGGGCTCGTGCTGGTTGACGTCGCTCAGCAACTGCCACCCGAAGTGTCTCAGAGACTTGCCAAAGCATACGCAGAACTTACCCACCCGGATCCCACCGTCCGGGGGCATCCGGACGCGCGTCGTTCAGCAGGACGAGCGCTTGGCATTGACCGGTACGTATCGCTTTTCGATCGACTTCGTTACATTTGTACGGTGAGCCGCCGACAAGCTAGGGTGCGGAATGCCGAAACCATCTGAGCGCCGGGTTGTGCCTCGCTGGAGGACATCCTCGAACACCCTGGCCGCTGACTTTCCGAAGTCGGACGCTAGGATGAAACCACTTCCCTCGGAGGTGCTTCACGCCGTACGAGAAAAGGCTATGCGCTTCGAAGCAAACCGGTGCGTAGGCCTAGCCGCAGACTTGCTCGCATATAGCCCTATGAAAGCGCTTCGAAGCGAGTTGACAGGCGCTGCCCAATTTATCAATGAGCTCCCGATGAGCGAGGCGCCGCCACCTCTGCGACGCGCTGCTGAGGTCGTGATTGGCGCGAAGGCTTCCGTCTTGGCACGTACCGCAGGTGAAGATATCCGCTTCCTGAGGGATCGCCTGCGTATGAATCCGCGTGACGGTATCAGTCACGTAGACCTCGCTCGCGCGTTTACCATTTCAGGCGACGACGATTCGGCTGCAAAACACCTCCGGATTGCTTCGTACCTACTACCCCACAACCGATTCGTGCTCCGTTCCACGGCGAGATTCTATGCGCATCGCTCTGAGCCGGAGCGGGCGCGGCATCTTCTGGCAAACTCTCCGAAGACTGCCCGCGATCCGTGGTTGATGGCGTCGCTGGTGACGTTCGAAACGATCATGGACGACAGCAGGTCCACTGGTCGTGCGTTGAAGATGCTTAAGGATGAGCGATTCGCTCCCGCTGATACCACCGAGCTTGCGTGCGCATTGAGCGTTGTCGAATATAAGCAGGGAGCCTGGAGAGAATCTCGAAAACTTCTGAACAAGGGATTGAGAGTCCCAAACGATAACGCTGTGGCTCAGGCGCTCTGGTTCATGGATACAACCAGAACCGAGATCCGTGCCGAGGAAGCTTGGTTACGAAACGACTTCGCTGCGGAGGCGCGCTACTATGAACGGAGCAGCACCAGCGATTTCGATTCTGCCGTCGATGAAGCATTGGCATGGTATCGCGATGAGCCTTTCTCGACGCGTCCCCTGCAAGCAGCGTCTTACCTGCTCGGCATCCTCGGGCGTTACGAGGAAGGTAAGCGCTGGGCCACCGAAGGCCTGCGTCTCAGAGGAAGCGACAGCGGGCTGCGGAACAATCTTGCGTTCGTGCTGATGGCTTCGGGCGAGCTCGAAGAGGGCGAGCGCGAGCTCAAGAAGGCAATTCGCGTTGAGCAGCAGGAGAAGCGTATCTCTCCTCATACGAAAGCAAACGTTGGGATGCTCTGCTATCGACATGGCGAGTTTGAAGCGGGGGAACGCTGGTATCGCACCGCTTCCAATGAGTATGCGCAAGTGCGAGGCGGGGGTGACACTGCTGCACTTGCTTTATGTCATATGGCGGTCGAGGCAACGCGAGCCGGTGCCCCTAATGCCGTTGTGCTAGTGACTGAGGCGGAGAGCATTCTGAAAAAATATCATTATCCGGACGCACGGCTCGTCTTGGATAGCATCAAGAAGGTTGAGCCGGGGCAGCTGCCCAAGCCAGCCTATGAGAAAACTCCGCTGGTCCTCAACGCGCGTACTTGGCGTCATGACGCCGCGAATAACATTCTTATTGTCGAAAGTCTAAAGGCGTTTAAGGAATAGGTCGCATTCGAGCGTACGTTACGCCAACGTCGCTCGCATTACGGGTGTCGCCCTGATCGGTGGTCCGATTATATGAAGTGCCAAAAGGTGATTTCGGACCTCGAGAAAGACGGTAAGCGGCCAACTCACCTTGACGAGCAAGTTTAGGCGGCGGTAGTGCGAGGTTGTCAGCGATGCGACAGCAGTGCGTCGATGTTGCTGGCATTGTGTGTCGGCAGGCGTGTCAGGACGTCTTTCAGATAGGCTGGCGGATCGAGCGCGTTCAGTTGAGCGGATCCAGTTCATGATAGCGGCCGCGCGCTGATTCGCGCGCAACAACCCCGCGAACAGCCAATTGGAGCGTACGACTGCCCAAGGACGGATCTGGTTTTCGCCCCAGTTGTTGTCGCTCGGTACGTTCCCGTCATAGAGATAGCGCGCGAGTGCTTCCCAACGTTTCAGCCTATCGTCCAGCGCCTTCGCAATCGCCGAGCTCTCCGCAACGGGTTTGCGCTACGTCACCAGCCATTCACGGAGCGCGTCGCATACCGGTTTGGCCTGGCGTTGGCGAAGCCGCTGCCGATCGTCACATTCCATGCCGCAGCCTCGCGTTCGATATCGTAGAGCACGGTAACGAACGACAGGGCCTGTCCGGCAATCTGGCTGGTGTGATTGGCATGCAACTCAAAGAACTTGCATCGGGAATCGAAGAACGTCGCCGGATACATCGTTTCGAGCGGGCGGCTCTGCCAGCGCAGTGCCGCGGCCATGACCTCGTCGGTGACCGAGCTGATGAAGTCGGGCGACACTTCGGTGCCGTCGGGCTCGGTCAGAAACCCTTGAATCTCGCCCACGCTCATGCCGCGCACGTACATCGCGATGATGCGTTCGTCGAAGCCGGTGAAGCGGCGCTCGTGCTTAGGAGTCGGGATCGGCTCGAAGCTGTCGTCACGGTCCCGGGGGATGTCGAGCTGGACCGAGCTGCGATCGGTGATGACCGTCTTGCTGCCGGCGCCGTTGCGCTCGTTGGCCTGACGGAGCGATTTGGACCGGCCCGCCGAGTGGCTCAGAAGAAGATTCATCTCCGCGCCCATCGCGCGTTCGATGACCGCCTTGTTGAATCTAGTATCAGGTCCGGCACTTCGGCCGGCGTCATCGGCCCCTTGGCCAGTTGATCCAGCAGTTCCTTGGGCAGTTCAGGCAGCGGCCGGCGGGCCGCTGCCTGACGCGCTACATTTTGCCTTTTCTTCTTCATCGGCATATCCATGGCTTTTACACGTCATGATATGCCTCGCCCACGAAATCACGGATAGGTCCGTACGCGATGGTCGAGAAACGAACATTCATCCTTGGTAATCGAACGCCGGCCTCGTGTGCGGAGCCGCACTTTGCCCTCCCGGGAACCGCGAGAGCGAACGTCGCTTCACGGTCGAACCCCGACGATCCTCCCTGTGACCTGAGGCGGAATTTTGTGACCAATCAGGCAGTGAGTCTCGCGTCGATATTATCGGAATCCAGCCAGGCTCGACGGACCGTGGCAGGAGGTTGATAGCGATGAGCGCTATGGGGCCGACGCTCGTTGTAAAACTGTCGCCAGCGTTCGATGAGTACCTTGGCCTCGGCCCGGCTGCGGAACCATTCGCGATTCAGCAATTCGTCGCGCAGCTTGCCG
>NZ_NBYX01000013.1 GCF_002099195.1 Burkholderia puraquae
GAACCGGTCGCTCACTCAAAGCTGACAGGAATATGAATCACTTCATAAACCTGACTTACTTTAGTGTGAGACTCTTGATACTTTCGCTATCTGATCCGAGGATCAGCTCGCTTCCATCAAGCGCCCACACTTATCGGCTGTTAATTTTTAAAGAGCATTCTGCGAGGAACTTCGTGTTTCCCGGCAGCGCTGCGTTTTCAGCAGCAGAGAAGCGAGATTATTAACCGTTTTTTAAAACTCGTCAACAACTTTTTTAACTACTTCGTTGCGACGACTGCGGTTTAATTTCGTGTGCGCTGGAATCGATAAAACCGACATCAACAGCACCGCTTCCCTTCTTTCCCCCCGCGCTGCGTTTCCGTTAGCGCGAAAGAGGCGTGATTCTAAGCACCCGCCTCAGTCTCCGCAAGCCCTTTTGTGAAATTATTTTGACATGCGGTGCCGGGGGCCGCTGAGCCTCTCCGGTGGTCATATATATGCGACACGGCAGGAGCAGCCTCGGTCGCCCGTGACCAGCCCCGCCGCATCGAACGCAACGCTCCGTCGCTCACCGCCCCACCATCGCCCTCACCACACCGTCCCGCCGAATCAGCCCGTGATACAGCGCGGCAGCAAAGTGCGCGAGGAACGTCGCGAAGAACAGATACGCCAGCACCCGGTGCGCGACCCGGAGCCATGCGAACGTCACCGGATCAGCCGACACCAGCGCCGGCAGCTGCACACCATCGCCCAGCGTCACCGGATACCCGCCCGCCGACAGCATCGCCCACCCGATCAGCGGCATCGAGAGCATCAGCGCATACAGCACGAGATGCGACCCGTGCGCGGCAACCTTCTGCCACCCCGGCAGATCCTCGGGCAACGCCGGCGGCTTCGACAGGATCCGCACCACGATCCGCACGCAAACCAGCACGAGCACGGCAATACCCAGAGGCTTGTGAATCGCCACCAAAAGCGCATGCCGCTCAGAAACGGACGCCACCATCCCCACCCCGATGAACAGCATCGCGATGATCATCGCGGCCATCACCCAGTGCAGCACCCTCGCCGGCAAACTAAACGTCGTCGAAGCCTTCATCACCGTCCCTCCCCACTCAATCGCGCCACGCCTGCCACCCCGGCCTCTTCACTCGTCCTGCGCAGATACGAATCCGCATAGGCCGCCGACCGCGCCGCCAGCAACGGATCCCCTGACACCTGAATCCCCTGCGGCAGCACCGTCGGGTCGTAATTCACATCGCGGCACGGCCCGCTGTCCTGCGCCTCCACGCGGTCAAGCACGAGCGTGCCCGCATCGATCGTCGTGCGCTGCGCGGGCCAGACCTTCGTCGCGTCGTCCACCGGATCGCCGGGCTCCGCCAAGGTGACGAGCAGCTTCCACTTCTGCGCACCGGCCGCGATGCGCTGCGTCACGTCCTGCTGCAATACGTTCGGATCCGCGGCCGTCGCGACGTTCCCGGCGCCGGCCGTCTGCTCCGGCACGACGCGCCATCGCACCGCCTGGCGCTTGCCGGCCGCATCGACGAAGTAGAACGCGTTCAACCCGTAATAGCTTTCGGTGACGTAACTCGCGCTCGGCTTCGCACCCTTCACCCATTCGCGGAACGCGGCCGTCTCCGGGTGCGCGCCAAAAAACGCCTTCACCTTCGCCGGATCGGGCTTGCCCGTCTTCGGATCGGCCCGCGTCGCCACCAATTGCGCGTAGAACGCCTGCGGCGTCGCGACCGGAAACACGGGCATCGCGTTCATCCCGGTGCGCCATTGCTCGCCATCGGGCGCGGTGAGCTTCAGCGCGAGGCTGCGGATCGGCACACTGCTGTCGGGCGCATACGGATTCCCGCCCGGCAACGCGAAGCGCCCGACCACCGGCGTGCGCACCGCCTTGAAGAACGGCGCGACCGAATACGCGCTCGCGGCGCCATTGCCTTCGAAGTAACCGGTCACGCACACGCCCTTCGCGTGGTTGCGCCGGAAGCCCGGATGAATACCGCCGCCGGCCGTCTGCAACGCATCGACGATCCGGTGCGGGGTCAGACGCGCCGGCGCAAGCCACCCGCCGACATACCCGAACGCCACGGCCACGCCGGCCACCGCGCCGCCGATCGCGGCCCAGCGCCACCACCCGCGCCCGGGCTCGCGCTGCGGCGAAGAAGAGGAAGAAGATCGCTCCATGTATATGCTCCCGACCGTCAGGTCATTGTCGAACCCGCGTAGGACGCCACCCGCGTCGCTTTATTCCACGAAAATTTTTTTCCTATGCTGAAGGGAATAATCGATGCTCGCCAGCGTCCTACGCGACATCTCGACCCTTTCGGCAACCGGCCCGGCCATGCCCTCCACCGCCCTCGACGACGAAGCACTGCGCGAACTCATCCCCAGGCTGCGACGCTTCGCGCTCTGGCTGGCGCGCGACGTCCACGCGGCCGACGATCTCGTCCAGTCGACGCTCGAGCGCGCGCTGTCGCGCTGGACGAGCCGCCGCGACGACGCATCGCTGCGCAGCTGGCTCTTCACGATCCTGTACCGGCAGTTTCTCGACGGCAAACGCAGCGCGAAGCGCTACGCGTGGCTGCTTGGGCGCATCCGCGACGACGACGAAGCGCACTGGCCGTCCGCCGAACGCGAATTCACAGCGCGCGCGACGCTCGAAGCATTCGGCCGGCTCTCGGACGAGCAGCGCAGCCTGCTGCTGCTCGTCGCGGTCGAGGGCTTCACCTATCAGGAAGTCGCCGACCTGCTCGACGTGCCGATCGGCACCGTGATGTCGCGGCTCTCCCGCGCGCGCCAAGCGCTGCGCCAGCTCAGCGACGGCGAGCTTCCTGCTCCTTCTCTCCGGTTGATGAAGAAATGAACACGCCTCCCAACGAACACGACCTCCAGGCCTACGTCGACGGCCAGCTCGACGACGATGCACGCGCCGCGGTCGAGCGCTATCTCGCGCTGCATCCGGAGCGTGCGGAACAGGTGAAGCAATGGCAGCAGGATGCGCAGCGGTTGCGGGCCGCGCTCGAGAGCGTGCGGATGCCAGCGGATAATCCTGCGCTCGATCCGGCGGCGATTCGCGGCCGGCGGGCAGAACGCACGCGGATGCGGTTTGCGATGGCGGCTTCGTTCGTGTTCTGCGTCGGGCTGGGGACGTTAGGCGGGTGGCAGGCGCGCGGGTGGAACGCAGCGCCGCCCATCGCGCCGATGAGCGATGCGGTCGAGGCTTACCGGATGATGGTGGTGGATCAGACGGCCAAGGTCGATTACCGGCCAACAGGTGCGGGAGATTTGCAGGGGTGGCTCACCAAGCGTGTGGGTGCGTCGGCGAAGCTGCCGGATTTGAGTGCGGCGGGGTTCAGGCCCGTCGGCGGACGGTTGTTTACGACGGACAGCGGCGCCACGGCTGCGATGGTGCTCTATGAGGACGCAGCCGGGCGGACGCTGAGCTTCTATCTCCGGCCGGCGGAATCGGTACATCGGCTGCTGCCGGCCGGGCAACGCGTGGATGGCGCGCTGCTGGCACGGTATGGGTCAGTGAACGGGCTCAACTATGCGGTGGTCGGGCCGGCCGGGAGCCTCGCGGAGAAAGCGGTCGTGCAGGCGCTCGATCAGCAGACTTGAGTGGTACGATGCGCGCCCTGTTGGCGGTCCTCGGTGGCCGCCAGCGCCTGGAATGATGCGGCTTTGCCGGCTTGGGGGCGCTCACGCTCACCACTCGCTCGCACAGTGTTTCGACTGACTTTCCGGGCCTGTTGTCCACACCGGAACGCCTTCGGCGCCCTCACCCTTTGGAATCACAGGGTTTCGAGTCGCTGCGGAACGGGATATCCACATCGATCATGGCGGCGCCGCGTACGGTCATCGGTCAACTCGCTCACCTTCGGCCTGCACAGTGTTTCGGGTTGTTTTCGCGTGCGATATCCACACCAGTGAGATAACGCGAACATCCGCTCCGAATTCGATTACCCTCGCCCGCTGAATGCACAGGCCTTCGAGTGCTTTGACTGCTCGATATCCACAAGGCATTCAATCTCGTCGGATCGTGCCAGCACTACCCACATCATCTGCACTATTCCCGCAGAGCCCTGCCAGACAAGGTGTTCGGACTGACTCGTGTGATCGAATGCAAGGCGCTCACCGATTCAATGCACAGAGATTCGACTGGTTGGTGTGCGGGTTGTCCACATGCGACCATGTCGAGCCTGACTAAGGCCGCACGAAACGCGATGCACATTGCGCATGTGGCCACGTCGTGGCAACAGTGACCTTCCGTTCAGTCGCATGCTCATGCGCCCGGATTCGCCCGTCACTCTCCGATATCGCCTGGATCCGCGCCCGGCTGGCGATTCCGACGCACGCTCACCAACCGGATGCACAGCGCTCCGAGTCATTTTGCGCCCCGGTTATCCACACACGAATGCCGAGCACCTTCGCCACCGCCGAAGTCACTTGGTCAGATAGACCTTGGCTTACGCCGGTATGTCATCGTCACCTAGACCGCTGCGCCTCAACGTTTCGCGCAGACAGCTTCGACAGACCCGTTCGCCCGCATTCCACAGCTTGTCGAACGTCTCCTCGTCATCGAGCCTGAACGTCGATCCGTCGACCGCGACATCGGCCCCGAGCACCTTGCGCAGAAACGCTTCGCTGAACCAGTACTTCGGTTCGTGCTTCTTCGTGCGGTCGGTCACCTGTACGACATGGCAATGGCGGATCACATCGATCGACAGAATCGCTGCTTCGATATCCGGCGACGTGCGCGTCGGCAGGATCAACCCATGAAACTCGCAACGCGCGAAGCCGTGCGGCCATTTGGCGTCCGCCGCGACGACGGACGTATCGAACGCCTGCGCCTCCGATGTCGGCTCACGCGGCGTTTCGCCCGATCGCACGAGCAGCTCGTCGACACACGTCGAACAGCCATACGCGCGCAAACGCTCGAGCGCCGCGATTTTCGGGAATGCAGTGACATGGGCGACGTTCCCGATAAACGACGCTTCGACATCGAGTTCGTCGAACTCGGTACGTAGCACCCACATTTCGCGGCTGTACTTCGGCCGGTCGAGCAAGACCTTGAGCAGCTCGCCGGGCGCAAACTGGCCGCGCGTCCGAACGCGTGCATGGACGCCCTTCGACGTCGTTCTGACAACGTTGAACCCGTGCCGATGGCAAACGATCGGTCCCATTACCGGCCCTCGCTCTGCATTTTCTTCGGCATCGTCACGTATGCGGAAAACATCGATCGATCGATCGTCGCTTCAATGCCGCTCGATTACGTATTGTGCTGGCCCGCGCCATGCGATCGAACGGTAATCGTTTCGAATGACGCCAATTTCCCGGTAATACTCGACGAGCGCTTGAGGGCTCCAGTCACAGCCAGCGGAAAACAACGCGTCCAGGTCGACAAGCGCGGCAACGAGAGCACGTCGATCATGATCGTCCGCGATCGTGCGCTCCCAACGATCGCCGTGCGGTGCAAACCCGAGCCGCATCAGTACATCCGCAACAGCCGCCACGTCGGTCACGACAACCGCAACGTGACCTGCAATATCCAGCACCAGCATCTCATTGGCGGGTACCTTCATCGATTGCCTCGTCCGGTGTCGTCCGCCGTGATCACCCTGCTTCCTTCTTCATAAGCCATCCGACAACCTCCGCGATGTCCTCGCCGGACAGCTTCCCGACGCGATCGACAAACACCCCGTAGTCGAGATCGAACTTCACGTTGAATCGCTCGCCTTTGTAGCGGCAACACAGAACCTCGGCTTCCGGGATCGACACACGCTGCTCGAACACGATGTCGCCGGGATGCTGCTGCATCCGGTCTATGACGGCATCGATATCGAGTGCGTCGAGCCGGGTCAACGAAGAATCGGTCATGTGTCGCGAGCCTGTGCGCCAGGCCCTCATCCTGGATGCCGGCGATTCTACAGACATGACGGCTCACGGGTCGCTCGAGCGCTTCACAGCCTTCCGCTTCGTTCATCCAGTCACTGCACGCAGTGCATATCCTGAGCGGATCACAGTCGACGGACTGTGCTTATCCAAAGGTGTTAACAGAGTTCATATACATACGTAGTGATAGTTAACAAACCCTGTGCCTCACAGTGGATAACGTCCCTAACCTCATGAATTCCCGGCAGGAAGCAGAATGCATAACCTTGGGTGTCTCACGTGAACAGCTCCGGGCAGCACAGAACAACTTTTCGTCGATTCACAGCGTCGCCGACATATCCTCAATCGCTCCACTGTGAATCCAGAGGCTTGCAGGATAGTTATCCAGAGGGCAATGTGGATAACACAGCAGCGCATCGACGCGTTTTGCTGTGATGCGAACAGGCGAAGCCAACGTCCCAGGCATCGCCACGCAACATCGATCGTTGGCCCCGCGCACCCCGATTCAAAAAATTTTCACGAAGGGGCTTGTGCTCCTCAAAATCCCTCTCTATAATTCGCGGCTTCTTAGGCTCGTAGCTCAGTTGGTTAGAGCACCACCTTGACATGGTGGGGGTCGTTGGTTCGAATCCAATCGAGCCTACCAACGAACAAATGAAGGGGTCTGGCAGCACAAGTTGCCTACAGGCAATGCGGCTCGCCAACATACAAACGCCACGCGGCAACTTCGCGTGGCGTTTTTCTTTTTCCGGCCGAAACAACGCATGTCGCCGCGATGCGTTACGCGATCCACGGCATCCTATCCTTCGTCACCGACACTTCGATTCGCCATACAACGGCCACGGCGCCGCGCGTAGAATCGTGTGCGCATCGAAGCGGGGCGTTCCGAGCGTCGCCCGATCTCCAACGCATCCCAACAACGACGCGCGATCCGCGCGACCGAGAGCACACGACCATGTCCGACGTCACGACCGCCACATCGTCCGCGAGCAACGACGAAATCGCCGCATACGTCGGCAAGAAGGCCGACTGGTTCGAGAGGAAATGGACGATCGCCGCGTCGCGAAAGAACCGGCAGTCGTGGAACTGGGCGGCCTGTTTCCTGGGCCCGGTGTGGATGGCGTATCGATGCATGTACTGGCAGGCGGCAGCCGTGCTGGGCGTCACGCTCGGGATCACGCTGGTCGAATTGCTGTACTTCCCGAAATACTTCGAATCGAGCATGATCGATCCGGTCACCATCGGGATCGCGGTCACGCTTGGCTGGTGCGGGAACAGCCTCTACAGGACGTACGTCGAACGCCAGATCGAGAAGCTGCGCCCAAACGCGACGTCGCGCGAATCGTTTCTCGCGCTGCTGGAAGCGCAAGGTGGCACGAACTGGCTCGCGGCGGCCGGTTTCGCGGTCGCGACGCCGTTGCTCGGCTTCCTGATCTACGTCGTTGCCGGGACGTATTGATCGCAGGAACCGGCAGCCGGCAAAGCAGGGCGGCAGGACGGAGCGGAGAAAAGGGCGCATCGCGGCCATGCATGCGCACGGCACCCGACACGCGATCCCGTCTGACTCAGTGCAGATGCTTCAATTTGTCAGGATTCCGCACGACATAGATCGCGACGATCTTACCGTCCTCGATCTCGAACGCGGTGGTCTGCAGCTCGCCGTCCGCTTCCTGCGTGACGAAACCCGGCAGCCCGTTGATGAACCCTGCACGCACGAGCGTCGACGCATGCGTGGCGAACAGCCCTGCCAGGTACTCGTGCACCTTCATCACGCGCTCGAAGCCGAACACCGGCGTGCCCGCGGCCGAGCGCTTGCCGCCGCCATCCGCGTGCAGGCTCACGTCCTCGGCGAGCATCGCGCCGAGCGCGCGCATGTCGCCGCTGCGTGACGCCGCAAAGAACGCTTCCGCCAATTCGATTCCGCGCTGTTTCTCGACATGGAAGCGCGGCCGAGCCTCGCGCACGTGCGTGCGGGCCCGCGCGGCGAGCTGCCGGCACGCGGCCGAGTCGCGCTGGATCGTCGTGGCCACTTCGTCGAACTCGAGGCCGAACACGTCGTGCAGCAGGAACGCCGCGCGTTCGAGCGGCGAGAGCCGTTCGAGCGCGAGCAGCAGCGGCAGCGTGACGTCTTCCTGTTCGTCTTCCTCGACGACCGGCTCGGGCAGCCACGGGCCGATATAGGTCTCGCGCTGGTGCCGTGCGGACTTCAGCTGATCGAGGCACATGCGCATCACCATGCGGCGCAGGAACGCTTCAGGTACGCGCACCTCGGTGCGGTCGACATCCATCCAGCGGATGAACGCTTCCTGCACCATGTCCTCGGCATCCGCGACGGAACCGAGCATCCGGTACGCGACGCGGATCAGCGTGCGGCGCAGCGGGTCGAAGCTCGCCGCCGCATCGGCCCGCTCGTCGGCGCTGTCCTTGGCCGGGTCGAGGTTCGGCATCAGGCCACCATCTTCGCGGCGGCTGCCTTCGCGTCGGCCGGGTCGATCCACAGCCCGAAGCCGACCGCGAGCCGGTTCCAGCCGTTGATCACGTTGATCATCAGCGTGAGTTTCACCTGTTCCTCCTGGCTGAAGTGGTCGTTCAGCGCCGCGTAGGCCGCTTCGTGCGCCGCGTGGCCCTCCGACAGCCGCGTAAGCGCATCGGTCCAGCCGAGCGCCGCGCGTTCGCGGTCGGTGTAGCAGGGCGCTTCGCGCCATGCGGACAGCAGGTAGATGCGCTGCTCGGTCTCGCCTTGCTCGCGCGCCTCGGCGGTGTGCATGTTAATGCAGTTCGCGCACGCATTGATCTGCGACGCGCGGATCTTGACCAGCTCGATCAGCGTCGGCTCGAGGCTCTGCGCGGCGGCGACCGAGACGGTCATCCAGTGCTTCATCAAGGCGGGCGCGGCGGCAAACGGATTGAGTTTCGCAGTCATGGTCCTTCTCCTTTCGTGTGGGTTCCGGTGATATGACGAGCGAGCCACCTGTGTGTGTGACATCGACGCAAAATTTTTTTCGAAGCCGGCGCGCGGATCGGCGTGGAAGGGCGCCGGGCAAGGGCGGGCAGGGCGTTCGCCGAACGCGAAAGACGCGGCGAGCACGCTTCGCGTGCCCGTGCTGGTCAGACGATTCCTCGTTCACGTCATGGTGACGATCACGGCCGCGTGAATGTCCACGGCGCGCGTCGATCACAACGGCCGACGCATGCCTCTCAGTACGTACCTCGATACGCGCTGATGTCAGCAATTGGCAGGTGATCGATTACTTTCATTTACATTTCTCAGCCGTTTCACCCGCATCTCGATCAGCAACATTCACATTTCTGGCCCATACTGTTCTGCGTGGGCAGATGAAGTGACGCCGCATCAGCGGCCCGGCGCGCGCCGGTTGCCCGACGACGCAGCAGCAGTTCGCACGTCAGCCGCGCGCATCACGCGCAAGGCTTTCCCTTTTCCGGCAACGCAACGCAGCGAATCGCGACGTGGACGGTAAACCGATGAGCCTCCTTGCATCACAGCTTCAGCGCCGTTATCAGGACGTGCGCGCGCATAGCGTCGCGTTGACTGCGACGTTGTCCGCCGAAGACCAGGCCGTGCAGTCGATGCCCGACGCCAGCCCGACGAAATGGCACCTCGCGCATACGACCTGGTTCTTCGAAACCGTCGTGCTGATGCGCCGCGTGCCCGGCTACGCGCCGTTCGACGCCGCCTTCCAGTTCCTCTTCAATTCCTATTACGAAGCGCTCGGACCGCGCCATCCGCGGCCGCAACGCGGGTTGCTCACGCGCCCGTCGCTCGACGAGGTGCATGCGTACCGGCAGTACGTCGACGACGCGATGCTGCGCGCGCTGGCCGGCGCCGATCCCGCGCTGCTCGATACGATCGCGCCCGAGATCGTGCTCGGCCTGCATCACGAGCAGCAGCACCAGGAGCTGATCGTCACCGACATGCTGCATGCGTTCTCGTGCAACCCGCTGAAGCCGGCGTTCCGGCCGCGCAACGGGGCGGACGCAGGCGCGATGGCTGCGGGCGACGCCGGCGCGCAACGCTGGCTGCACCAGCCGGGCGGGCTCGTCGAGATCGGCCACGATGGCGACGCGTTCTCGTTCGACAACGAACGGCCGCGCCATACGGCGCTCGTGCGGCCGTACGAGATCGCGAGCCGCCTGGTAACGAATGCGGAATTCGCGGCGTTCGTCGCCGACGGCGGCTACACGCGCCCCGAGTTCTGGCTGTCGGACGGCTGGGCCACGGTGCAGCGGGAAGGGTGGCAGGGGCCCGCGTACTGGATGCCCGACGACGACGATGCGGCCGCGACGCGCGTACGGCGCACGTTCGGCCTGCACGGCGTCGAACCGCTCGCACCCGACGCACCGGTGTGCCACGTGAGCTTCTACGAAGCGGCCGCATACGCGGAATGGGCCGGCGCACGCCTGCCGACCGAATTCGAATGGGAAGCCGCGTTCCCCGCCGAAGGCATCCGGCAGATGCTCGGGCACGTGTGGCAATGGACGCGCTCGTCCTACGAGCCGTACCCGGGCTTTCGGCCGCTTGCCGGGGTAGCTGCCGAATACAACGGCAAGTTCATGGTCGGCCAGCAGGTCCTGCGCGGCAGCAGCATCGCAACGCCGCCCGGGCACGAACGGCCGACGTACCGCAATTTCTTTCCGCCGGCCGCGCGCTGGCAATTCACGGGAGTGCGACTTGCGCGAGACGTCTGACCAGACGGCCACGAGCGGTGGCCAGCAACCCGCCCGCGATTCGCGGCCGAGCGCGTTCGAGCGCGACCTGATCGACGGGCTGTCGCGTACGCCGCGCAGCATTCCGCCGAAATACTTCTACGATGCGGCCGGTTCCGCGCTGTTCGATCGCATCTGCGAACTGCCCGAGTATTATCCGACCCGCACCGAGCTCGGCATCCTGCGCGATCGCGCGGCCGAGATCGTGCGGCGCGTCGGCCCGCATGCGGAACTCGTCGAATTCGGTGCGGGCTCGCTCGAGAAGATCCGCGTGCTGCTCGACGCGTTCGCAAGCCACTACGCGAACGCGCCGGCGCGCTACGTGCCGGTCGACATCTCGGCCGACTATCTGCACGACGCCGCTGCGCGGCTGCGGGCCGCGTATCCGTGGCTCGACGTCGCGCCGATCGCGGCCGACTACACGAAGGCCGAGCAACTGGCCGAGCTGACCGCGACACCGGCGCGGCGTATCGGCTTCTTTCCCGGCTCGACAATCGGCAACTTCTCGCGGGAAGAAGCCGATGCGTTTCTGCGCGACGCCGCGCGGCTGCTGCGTGGCGGCGGCTTGCTGGTCGGTGCGGATCTCGTGAAGGACGAGCGCACGCTGCACGACGCGTACAACGATGCGCAGGGCGTGACCGCGCAGTTCAACCTGAACCTGCTGGTGCGCGCGAACGCCGAGCTCGGCGCGGATTTCGACGTCGACGCGTTCTCGCATTGCGCGTTCTACGACCGCGCGCGACAGCGCATCGAGATGCATCTCGTCAGCGACATCGCGCAGACCGTGCACGTGCGCGGCCACGCGTTCCGCTTCGAAGCGGGCGAGCGCATCCACACGGAGAATTCGCACAAGTTCACGATCGACGGTTTCCATGCGATCGCGCGCCGCGCAGGATTTGCGCCCGATACCGTGTGGACCGACGCGGACAACCTGTTCAGCGTGCACTGGCTGCGCAGCGTCGACGATATTCGCGCGTGACCCACGCGCTTGCGGACCGCTCGCTTATGGAGCGGGCGGTTCGCATTCGACGTATTCCGGCGCACGCCGGCGCGCTCCGATCGCCCGGTTTCGTGCGGAAAATCCCTTTTTTACCGGCCCGAGGCGCCGCTGCAACGGTGCGTAGAATGCCGCCTCTTCCTTGTCCCGCAAGGCTTTGCGGGCACCTGTAAACGTCCGTTACCTGTCTCGCATACCCGTTTCACCTGTGTCTGTGTCCGGTGCCTAGACTCCGAACCGTATTCACATGACGCACGACACGTGCAGGGAGTCGCGAGATGAACAAGAAACTCATCCTCGGTGCAGTTCTCGGTGTAGCGGCGCTGGCAGCTTCGGGCGTCGCATCGGCCCACGTCGACCTGTCGGTCGGCATTGGCGTACCTGCCTATGCGGCGCCGGCGCCCGTTTACGTGGCGCCGCCTCCGCCCGTCATGTACGCACCGGTCGGCTATCGCGACGATGGTTGGCGCGACGACGGCTGGCGTCGGCGCGAATGGCGCGAACACGAGTGGCGCCGCCGTGAATGGCGCGAGCACGAGTGGCGCGATCGCGGCGGCTGGCGCGGCGGCCGCTGGGATTGAGCGAGGCGGCTCGACTTGATCACCACAAGAGGAGAATGAAAACATGATGCCCATTCGACACATCAGGCTATGTGCCACCGCGGCCGTCGTTGCGCTTGCCACCGTCGGCAGCGCGCACGCAGCGGGCTGCATGAAGGGCGCGGTGGTCGGCGGTGTGGCCGGCCACTATGCGGGGCATCACGCGGTCGTCGGCGCGGTTGGCGGCTGTATCGTCGGCCGCCACATGGCGAAGAAGCAGGCGCAGGAGCAGGCCGCGCAACACAAGGCCGCTGCGCAGGGCATGCAGCCGGCGCAGTAAGCACCCTCGTCACCGGGGCGGCGCTGCGGCGCCGCGCCCGCCTGCCTCGTTCCCCGTTCACGTACACCCGGATTGATCGGACGAATGCGCGTCGCGCGCATCGTTACGATCATTTACAACGTCGTGCGGCGCGAATTTTGCGCGTTCATAGAATGCAGTCATACGAACGCGCTCCAGGGAGCACAAGATGAAACAGCAACGATATCTGTCCGTACTGATGGCCGCGCTGCTCGCGCTCGGCACGGTTTCCGCGTATGCCGCTGCCGGCGGCAATGGCGGTGGAAACGGTGGTGGCGGTGGCGGCGGTCACGGCGCAGGTGGTTTGGGCGGCAATGCCGGCGGCATGTCCGCCGGCCACATGAGCGGCGAGGCGCTGAGCAACTCGAACGGGATGCACGCGGGCGACCGCGACAAGGGCCTGTCGCGCGCGGCCGACCGCTCCGACACGATCGCCGATCGCGCCGGTGCGCAGCCGGGCCGCGGTCACACGCACGCACGTGCGCATGGCCACACCACGCACGCGTCGACGTCCACGCATCGTTCGCATCACCATGCATTGGGCCGCACGCTTTAAGCGCGGCGTGCAAACGTGACGGAAGGGCGCCTCGGCGCCCTTTTTTCATTGCGGGAATGCAACGCGGCTGTCGCGCGAAAACATCGTGCCGACCCGATTTGCAACCAGCCGTAACCGCGCCGCGAACGGGTGCGAATACGGATCGCTTACACGCGGCTAACAGACAGGAAATCGGCGCGAGGTGCGCGCATCGCAAGCGTGCCCCGCAGCGTCGAAAAAGCCGATAAAAATGGGCGGCTCACCGCGCCGCCCTTCGTGTTATCGCCCGGCGCCCGCCAGCGGCGCCACAGGCTCGAACAGCGCGTCCGCCTGCCTGACGCGCACGAAGCGCGCGGCGCCGTCGCCTTCCACCAGTGCGCGGAAATGCGCTTCGCCGCATGCGAGCTTCGCACGCTCGTGCTCGCTCGGCACGTGGCCGTCCGCATTCGGCGTGTCGACGACGAAGTACAGCCGCTCGCCACCGTCCTGTTCCGCGAGCACGGCCCAGTCGGGGTGATAGCTGCCGAGCGGTGTCTGCACACGGAACCACGCGGGCAGCTTCGCATACAGCTTCACGCCGTCGTGCGCCTCGAGCGCATCGGCGAACGCGCGCTCCGCGTCCGTCTCGCACACGACCGCCTCGTGGATCGACTTCTGCGCATCGGGCCGCAGGTTGCGCAGGTAGCCGGTCAGCGCCTCGCTCTCGAACGATTCCAGCGCATGCACATGGCGCTCGCCGAGCTTGCGGTACGCGATGCCCGCGACGAGCGCGTGGCGCTTGCAGCGGTTGATCGCATCGGCCGCGACCGCGATGAACTGCTGCGGATTCACGCGGAAATCGTCGAGCCGGCCGCTGTCGGCCAGGATCGTCGCAAGCGAACGGCGCGTGAGCTGCGTGCGGTCCTGCAACTCGGTGAGCAGGTCGGGCAACGGCAGCTCGCCTTCGTCGAGCAGCACCGTGCCGGCACCGGCCACCTCGATCGCCTCGATGCCGGCCTTGCCGATGTCGATCTCGGCCTTGCGCCACTGCAGCCGTGCGCGCGCGATGTCCGGCGCGTCATGCAGCGCGGCCGCGCAGTCGCGTACGAGCTTCGCGTTGTCGAACTCGACGCGGTACACGGTGCGATGGCGGATGCGGTCCCACAGCGCGCGGAAATCCTCGCCGAACACGACGGCCTTGCCCGACGCATCGCGCCGCAGCGCGATTGCACGGCGCTCGTCCGCATTGCGCACGGCGAAGCGGCCCGACAGCTTGCGCAGTGTTGCGACGATCGGTGCGCGCAGCATCTCGAACGCTTCGGGCAGCACCAGCGCGCTCTGGCGCAGCGCATCCTTCAGCCGGTCGAGCACCTTGCCTTGCGCGTCGACGTAGCCTTGCTCGTGCAGGTGGTTCCACAGCACGCGCGACAGCTCGATGCCGAGCGCATGCGCGGGCCCGTCGCCTTCCTGCACGGGCAGCGCCGCGAACTGGTGTTCCTCGACGATCCCGAAACGGATGCCCGTATCGGCCTCGATTTCCTTCTGCAGGTTCTCCGCGAACGACTCGTAGCGCTCGGTCGCGATCACCGTGAGCGTGTTCACGCCCGCATCGCGCACGCGTTCGCCGTCCTGGTCGACGGCGAGGCGCAGCCCGCGGCCGAGCGTCTGGCGGCGCTCGCGTTCGGTCTGGATGTCGCGCAGCGTGCAGATCTGGAACACGTTCGGGTTGTCCCAGCCTTCCTTCAGCGCCGAGTGCGAGAAGATGAACTTCAGCGGCGTGTCGAACGACAGCAGCGCTTCCTTCTCGCGCATGATGAGGCCGTATGCGCGCTCCGCGTTCTCGCGGGCCGCCGCGCTGCTCTCGCTCGTGTCGGTCCAGCCGCCCTTGCGGTCGATCGAGAAGTAGCCGTTGTGCGCGCGCTCGACCTCGAGCGCGACGTCGACGCCGTCGAACAGCGCACGGTAGGCCGGCACGCGGGCTGCACGCGCATATTCCTCTTCGAAGATCAGCGCGTAGTCGCCCTTCACGGGCGTGCCGTTCTCGTCGTAGCGGCGATAGCGTTCGACCGAATCGACGAAGAACAGCGACAGCACCTTCACGCCGCGCTCGGCCAGGCGCAATTCCTTGTCCAGATGCTCGCGGATCGTGCGGCGGATCATCTCGCGCTGCACGGCGAGCGTGTCGATGTCGCCGAACGCCTCGCCGAGCGACAGGAACGCCTCGCCTTCCGGATGGCGCAGCTCGACGTATTCGGCACCCTTCACCGCGTGGACTTCTCCGACGCGCAGCCCCGCATACAGCGCGCGCTTCGTCAGCCGTTCGAGATCGTCGCCGTCGGTGGCCGTCACGATCTGGCGCTTCACGCCGGCCGCCGTCGCGACGTCGAGCTCGACGCGCGCGCTGATCGCGCCGCGCCGGTTCGACACGCCGACGAGCCGCACGTACGGCTTGTTGTGCGCATCCTCGACGATCGCCGACGCGATCTCGATCTGCTTGACGAGCTTGCGCTCGTACGCGTCGACCGCGTCGAGCCGGTACACCATGTGGTGACGGTCGACGTGCGTGGCCGAGTAGCGCAGCGTGCAGAGCGGTGCCATCGCGGCGAGCGCTTCGCGGCCACGGCCTTCGAGCCCGCCGTCGACGCTTTGCGGCTCGTCGACGATCACGATCGGCCGCGTCGCGCGGATCAGGTCGATCGGCTTCTCGCCGCCGGTCTTCTCGCTGTCCTTGTAGAGGTTGTTGATTTCCTTCTTGTTGATCGCGGCAACGGTCATCACCATGACCTGGATCGCCGCGCTCGCCGCGAAGTGGCGCACCTGGCCGAGCTTCGCGGAGTCGTACAGGAAGTAGTCGTACGGCACGCCCGCATACAGCGCGCGGAAGTGATCCTCGGTGATCGCGAGCGTCTTGTGCACGCCTTCCTTGATCGCGATCGACGGCACGACGATCACGAATTTCGTGAAGCCGTAGCGGCGGTTCAGCTCGAAGATCGTGCGCAGGTACACGTAGGTCTTGCCGGTGCCGGTTTCCATCTCGACGGTAAAGTCGCGCGAGCCGGGCAGGCCGGACGGCGGCAGCCCGCCGCGCAGCTGCACGTCGGCAAGATTGCGCGCGAGCGCGTCGTCGGTCAGCGACAGCCGGTTGCCGACGCCTTGCTCCGACACCGCGAAGCCGAGCGAGCCTTGCGCGGCGGCGGTCGTGCCGGGCGCGGCGTTCGCGAGCACGCTGAAGTCGCCGCGATACGATTCCTGGCCGCGAAACAGGTCGCAGACGGCGTCGATCGCCTCGCGCTGGTAGTCGAGATCCGCTTCGAAATGCAGACGCATCACAGGCTCCGCACGCGCTTCACGCCGTGCTGTTCGAGCAGCGCGGCGAGATTGAGCTTCGCGACGTCGTCGACGAAACCGCTGTCGCGGAACAGGCACGTGACGTCGTGCGTCGTGCCGGTCGCGTCGAGCAGGTCGACGATGCCGTCGGCGAGCGGGCCCGCGTCGTCGCGCGAGATGCGCGCATCGAAGCAAGCGACGATCGAGCGGCCGATCAGGTGCACGGTCTTGCCCGCCACCTGGTGATGCTCGACCGGCGTGCACAGGTCGAGGCCGAGCTTCAGCGTCAGCTCGGCAAGCAGGTCGTCCTCGGTGCGGCCGGTCTTCACGTGCTCGACGGATGCGAAGAGGGCGTGGTCGAAGTCGTCGCGGCGCGGATCCCACTCGATCACGTTGGTCGTGTCGAGCCGGTACACGCGGAAGCCGAGGTCGCCATAGCTTTCCGGGTAATCGCGCGCGACCTGCTGCGCGGCGCGGCGCAGGCGTTCCTTCGTGACTTCGGCGAGCGTCAGCGGCTTCTTCAGCTTCGCGCAGAAATCGGCGGCCGCCAGCTGCGTCTTGTCGCGGCGGTCGAGCGCCTCGGGCAGTTGCACGAGGATGTAGCGGCGCGCACCGCCGTCGGTCGCGTTCACCTGCATCACCGCGTGGCCGGTCGAGCCGGAGCCGGCGAAGCAGTCGAGCACGATGTCGTCGCCGCGCGTGCACCAGCCGATCACGGCCGCCGCGAAATCGACCGGCTTCGGCAGGTCGAACGGGATGCCGAGCGTCTTCAACAGCGCGTCGTCGGAGCCGGCGAACGGCAGCACCGACGGCACGTTCTCGTACATGTTCTCGTCGAGGTAGTAGATCCGCTGCGGCTGCGTGGTTTCATCCGCGCCGAATTCGATCTGGCCGCGCTCGATCAGCGCCTGCATCGTCGCGGGCGGGTTGCGCCAGCCGCGGGCCGGCATCGCGCACGGCTTGCCGGTGACCGGGTGGATCAGCGGCGTGAAATACTCTTCCGGCGCCTTCTTCTTGTTCGGCCACGCCATCGACACGAGGCGGTACACGCGGCCGTCTTCCGACAGCCGGTCGTACATCACTTCGCCGCCGGACAGGTTGGTCTGCGCCTTCATCCATGCGCGGTACGCCTTCTGCGCGTCCTTCGCGTTGCCGCTGCGGTACACGGCGTCGTGTGCGGCGTCGAGCATGCGCTGCGCGTTGCGCTTCGGGCGCTTCAGCGGCGCCTGTTCGAGCAGTGTCTCGGCGTTGCGCGCGAACAGCACCAGCGATTCGTGCTGGTACGCGACACCGCGCGCGTCGCCCTTCGGGTTGCGCTTGTCCCACACGGCCACGCCGAGCTCGTTCTCCTCGCCGAAGATCTCGCGCAGCATCAGCACGAGCGCATGCACTTCGTGCTCGTCGATGTGCACGGCGATCAGCCCTTCGTCGGACAGCAGCGCGTGCGCGAGCTTCAGGCGCGGATACATCATGTTCAGCCAGTCGGTGTGGAACCGGCCGTTCGCCTCGGTGTTGGTGCTGCGCTTCACGCCGCCCTGGGTCTGCCCGGTCATCGCCAGGTAGTGGCGGATGCTGTCGCTGAAGTCGTCCGGATAGACGAAATCGCTGCCGGTGTTGTACGGCGGGTCGATGTAGACGAGCTTCACCTTGCCCGCGTAGCTCTTGTGCAGCAGCTTCATCACGTCGAGGTTGTCGCCCTCGATCACGAGATGGCGCGTGTCGTCCCACGCGACGCTGTCGTCGGGGCAGGGCCGCAGCGTGCCCGTCGACGGCGTGAGTGCGGCCTGGCGCGCGCTGCGCTTGCCGTGCCAGTGGAAGCCGTAGCGCTCGTCGGCGTCGCCGACCGTGCGTTCGCCGACGAGTGCCTTCAGCACGTCGACGTCGACCGACGCGCCGCCGGGGCCTTCGGTCACGAGTTCGGGGAACAGCGCCTTCAGGCGCGCGACGTTGTCGGCGGTGAAATCCGTCGACATCGCCTGCGGGCTCGCCGCATCGAGTTTCTGCATCGTCTTTTCCATCGGAGCCCGGCCGCGCGCGCCAGGACGTCGGGCGCGCTCGCGGCACTGGCGGCAACAGCCGCCCGGGCAAACCCGAAACGCTATCGAGTCGATCGGCCGAGGTCAAGCGCCGATGTGGGCCGATCGTGCGGGCATCGGCCGCGATTGCCCGCCGGGCGGGCCGCAAGCGGCTTCGGGCCGGTTGTCGCATGGCCGGCCGGCAGCCGCCTGGCGGGCATCCGCGGGCGTATTCCGGAAAGGACGAAAAAAGGGCACGGTCGGCGCCAAGCGCCGGCGTGCCCGCATGGAGAATCCCGGACGGAGGGTGCGACGGGGCCCGTCGGGCCCCGTTTCAGGTCAGAAGCGCGTGCGGATGCCCGACGTCAGCTCGAGCTGGTTCTTCGCGCCGAACGTCGACGACACCGTGTAGCCGCCGTGCAGCTTCATGTAGTCGCCGGCGAGGTAGACCTCGGTGCGCTTGCTCAGGTGATAGAACACCGACCCGTAGATCGTTTCCTTGAAGCCGTTGGCGACGCCGTTGGTCAGGCTGAACGCGCCGAGGTTGGCGTTCGGCGTGAAGCCGTCGGAATTGTTCGCGGCGTTCTTCACCCGCATCTGCTGGTAGCCGAGCTCGTAGTCGAGCGCACCGGGCGGCGCCACCTTCACCGACACGGTCCACGAATCGTCGTGGCGCTGGCCGAGCGAGCCCTGGTCGCCGTTGTAGCGGAAGTAGCCGGCGTTCAGGCGCACGATGCTGAACGTGTAGTTGCCGCCGACCGAGAACGTCTGGTTCGTGAAGCCGTCGTGGTTCACGTGGTTGTAGAAGCCCGACACGTTGAACGGCCCGCCGTTGTAGCCGAGCGCGACCTGGTACGCGGAGCCGGTCGCGAACGCGGTCGAGTTGCTGAACTGGTAGCCGGCGCTCGCGAAGATGCCGTTGCTGAACAGCTTCTTCCACGCGATGCCGTTGTTGTAGCGCGTGCCGGTCGGGCCGGCCGCGTAGAAGATCATCTGCTTGAAGTTGTTCGAGTTGGTCCAGCCGCCTTCCTCGGTCGTCAGCTTGGCAGAGCCGTACGGGTCGCCGTAGATCGCCGCCGAGTCGCGCGCGATGGTGTTCTGGAAGCCGGCCGTCAGCTTGCCGAAGCGCTCGTCCTCGACGCCGACCCACGCATCGCGGTCGAAAATCTGGCCGCTGTCTTCCATCTGGCCGTTCGCGACCACGAATTCGCTTTCGAGGCGGAAGATGACCTTCGTGCCGCCGCCGATGTCTTCGGCACCGCGCAGGCCCCAGCGGCTGCCGCTGAACCACGGCTCGCCTTCGTTGCCCATCCCGATCACGTGATTGCCGTTCGCGTCGGCGTGGGTTCGGTAAGTCGGAAAGCTCAGGTCCATCAGGCCGTAGAGCTGCACGCTCGACTGCGCATGCGCCTGGGTGCCGGCGCACAGGCCAGCCGCCGCGATGGAAAGGGCAAGGGTTTTTCGTTTCAAGATCGTCTCCTCCGAGCTGCCGCATTGAAATCTGGTCGTTGGCAGTACGTCATGTATGCCGACTCTTGCCGGCCACAGCGAGAGGGCCGACGCGTAGCATCGTAGAGGGTGCAATCCTTCACGACGCTTTCCCGGCGGCAGGAATCGGATCGGTGAAAACACCGAACGCGCAGCCATCACGGATCGGGCAGGCATGCGAAGGCGAGCCTGCCGGGCATCCGGCTGGCTTCAAGGACGTTTCGTGCTACGAATCAATAATTCGTGCCAGGCGACAGGTGAACGCCCGTCAGTCCTGCGTGCTCTTCATGCGCAGGATGTAACCGAGCCCGCGCAGCGTGATGATCTCGGCCGAGCTGCCCGCGAGATGCTTGCGCAGCCGGTGGATGTAGATGTCGATCGCGTCGGCGCTTGGCTCGTCGTCGAGTGCGAACACGCTGTCCATCAGCCGCGCCTTCGACACCGTCTTGTTCTGCTGCAGCATCAGCGTTTCGAGGATCGCGTGCTCGCGGCGGCGCAGCGCGAGCACCGTTTCGCCGCAGCGGAATTCGCGCGTGCCGAATGCATAGACGAGATCGCCGCACACGAGCTGCGTCGTGCCGACGCCGGCCTGCCGGCGGATCAGCGCGCGAATCCGCGCGACCAGCTCGCGCGATTCGAACGGCTTCACGACGTAATCGTCGGCGCCCGCGCCGAAGCAGTCGACCTTGTCGTCGACCGAGCCGTGCGCGGTCAGCATCAGCACCGGCACGTTGTCGTTGCGGCGCCGCAGCCGTGCGAGCACCTCCTTGCCGCTGATGCCGGGCAGGCGCATGTCGAGCAGCACCGCGTCGTAGCGTTCGGTCTTCAGCACCGTATCGGCGCGCTCGCCGTCGCCGACGCAGTCGACCGCGAAATCCTCGCCGCGCAGCAGGGTCACGATCCAGTGCGCGAGTTCGGCGTTGTCTTCGACCAGCAGGAGTTTCATGACGACATCTCTTCAATCGTACGCAGGCAGCCGTACAGTCACGACGATACCGCGATTGCCGGCCCCCGGCGCGAGCGACGCGCTGCCGCCGTGCGCCTGCGCGATCTCGCGGACGATCGCGAGCCCGAGGCCCGAGCCTTCGGTGTCGGCCGACACGCGGTAGAACCGCTTGAACACGTGCGGGCGCGCTTCGGCCGGGATGCCGGGGCCGTTGTCGACCACGTCGAGCACGATCGCGCCGCCGTCGCGGCGGGCGGCCACCGTCACGCAGCCGCCGGGCTGCGTGTAGCGCACCGCGTTGTCGACGAGGTTCATCACCAGCGCGGTCAGCAGGCTGTCGCTGCCCGCGACGTCGAGCCGCTCGCCGAGATCGGCACCGAGATCGATATTGCGCCGCTGCGCGAGCACGATCGTCTCCTCGAGCACGCTCGACACCACGGCCGCAAGATCGACGCGATGGTTCAGCAGCGTCGACGGCGTTGCCTCGGCATGCGCGAGCAGCAGCAGCTTGTCGGTCACGTCGGCCATCTTGCGGCTGCTGCGCTGCATGCTGTCGAGCACCGATGCGAGCTCCGGATCGTCGTGCCCGCGCCGCTGCGCGTACTGGATCTGCGTGTCGAGCACCGCGATCGGCGTGCGCAACTGGTGCGCGGCATCCGCGATGAAGCGGCGCTGCGTGGCCGTATGCGTGTTGAGCCGCGCAATGCACTGGTTGATCGCATCGACGATCGGCCTCAGCTCGTTCTGCAGCCGCTCGGGGCGGATCGGCTCCAGCTCCATCGGCCCGCGGTCGGCCACGTCGTCCTTCAGCTTCATCAGCGGACGCATCTCGAACGTGAGGCCGAGGTACACGAGCCCCATCGCGAGCATCAGCATCAGCGACAGGCGCACGAGCTGCGGCCGCCAGATCGTCGCGATCATCGCGCGGTGCGAGCGCGTCGTCTTCGCGACGGCCACCGTGACCGTCTCGATCTTGCCCTCGTCGTACAGCTGGCGATCGTAGGCCACCGCGCGCAGCGGCACGCCGTCGAGCGACGTGTCGTACAGCGTCGGCTCGATGCCGTGCCGCGCGGGCACGTCGAGCGCCGGTGTGCCCGCGAGCAGGCGGTCATGGCCGTCGATCACCTTGTAGAACACCGAATCGCGCGACGGCGATTCGAAGATCTCCAGCGCGGCCGGCGGCACGTCGGCAACCGGCAGCCCGTTGCGCCATTCGATGTCCTCGCCGATCGTGCGCGCGGACGCGACGAGCGCGCTGTCCTGCACGAGCGCGGCCGTGGTCCGTGCGGTGTCGTACGACATCGCGCCGGCGATCAGCACGAACACCGCGAGCGGCAGCAGCAGCCACCACAGCAGCCGCCCGCGCAGGCTGTGCGCCATCCTGTTGCGCTCCTTCTCCGAAATGCCGAACCGCGCCGGGGGCGCCGGCGCGGTCGGGGGTGTCATGTCAGGCGTCCGTCGGTGGCGTTCAGAACGCCGCGGGGCGCCACTTCAGCAGCCGCTTCTCGAGCCACGTCAGCAGGTAGTCGGCGGCCAGCGCGACCACGGCCAGCACGATCATCGCCGCGAACACGCCGCTTGCGTTGAACGCACCCTGGGCGGTGGAGATTAGCAGCCCGATGCCCTGCTTGGAACCCAGGAATTCGCCGACGACCGCACCGACCAGCGCGAAGCCGAAGCTCACGTGCAGGCTGGCGAGAATCCAGCTCAGCGCGGACGGGATCACGACTGCCGTGGTGATCTGCCGGCGCGACGCGCCGAGGATCTGCGCATTCGCGATCAGGTAGCGGTCGGCTTCGCGCACGCCCTGGAACGCGTTGCCGAACACGACGAAGAACACCATCACGACGGCCAGCGCGATCTTCGACGCCATCCCGAGGCCCAGTGCGATCACGAAGATCGAGCCGAGCACGACGCGCGGGATCGAGTTCGCGATCTGGATATACAGGCCGAACACGTCGGCCATCAGCTTGTTGCGGCCGAGCACGATCCCGCAGATCACGCCGGCGACCGAGCCAATCACGAAGCCGATCGTGGTCTCCTCGAGCGTCACCCAGACCTGTGTGAGCAGCGGCCCTTGCGACGTGCCGTTGACGAACCAGTCCTGGATCTGCGCGAAGATCAGCGTCGGCTGCGAGAAGAAGAACGGATCGATCCACTTGAGCCGCGCGGCGAGTTCCCAGCCGCCGAGCGCGACGACGAGCACGGCGATCCGCAGGCCGATGATCAGTTGCCGGCGGCGGCGCAGCCGGGTTTGAGCGGCGCGCGACTCGTCCTCGAGCGTCGTCGCCGGAATGGCGGTGGGGGGAAGCGTCATGTCGGTCATGCTCCTGTCCTT
The DNA here is from genome assembly GCF_002099195.1 of Burkholderia puraquae. Classification (GTDB taxonomy): domain Bacteria; phylum Pseudomonadota; class Gammaproteobacteria; order Burkholderiales; family Burkholderiaceae; genus Burkholderia; species Burkholderia puraquae. Next base: position 23,128 of record NZ_NBYX01000013.1, read on the forward strand.
GCTGTCCTTGCCGTGCGGCGTATGCGTCAGCCGATCTGCACTTCTTCGCGCAGGTCGTGCCAGATGTCCTTGGAAATTTCGATGAAGCGCGCGTCGTAGCGAATCTCTGACGTGACGCGCGGGCGCGGCAGGTCGATCTCGTACACGCGCTTGAGCGTCGCGGGGCGCGCGGTCAGCACGAACACACGGTCGGCGAGTGCGATCGCCTCCTCGAGATCGTGCGTGACGAACACGACCGAGCCCTTGTTCGCGGACCAGAGCTGCAGCAGCTCGTCCTGCATCAGCGTGCGCGTCTGCATGTCGAGCGCGGAGAACGGCTCGTCCATCAGCAGGATTTCCGGCTGGTTGATGAAGGTCTGCGCGAGCGCGACGCGCTTCCTCATCCCGCCCGAGAGCTGGTGCGGGTAGTGCTTCGTGAACTTGTCGAGGCCGACCTTGCGGATCCATTCCTCGGCCTGCGCGTACGCGACGTCCTTCGAACGGCCGCGAAACAGCGGGCCCGCCGCGACGTTGTCGATCACGTTGCGCCACGGGAACACGGCGTCGGCCTGGAACACGAAGCCGATGCGCGGATCGATCCCGTCGACCGGGCGGCCCATCACGCGCACCTCGCCCGACACGGGCTTGAGCAGCCCGGTGATCAGGTTCAGCGTCGTCGACTTGCCGCAGCCGGTCGGCCCGACGATCGCGATGAACTCGCCGCGCGCGACGCTCATGCTGAAGTCGCGCAGCGCGACGGTGGCCTTGCCTTCCGGCGAAATGAAGCGGCACGACACGTTGCGAAACTCGATCGCCGGTGTGCTCGGGGAGACTGCCTGGGTCATCGCTCTTTGTCCTGCGGGTGAGGAAGGCGTCGCATCGTGACGCAACGCCGGGCCGGTCAAACGGGCCGGTACGGGGTACGCACGGCGGCGGGATCGCCGCCGCCGGCGCCTTTGCCGAGATCGATTACTTCGCGTTCACGAAATCGTTCGTGTAGGTGCGCGCCAGGTCGATGTGCTTGCCCTTCACCGACGGGTTGAACGCCGACAGCACCTTCAGCACGGTCGCCGGGCCGTCGGCCGGCATCTTGCCGTCGGCGGTGTACATCGGCAGCGACGCCTTCAGGGCGGTCACGTACAGCGCCTTGTCCTTCTGGTAGTCGGCCGGCATCTTCGCGGCGATTTCGTCCGCGCTGTGCGTGTGGATGAACTGCATCGTCTTCGCGAACGCGTGAGCCAGCTTCACCGCTTGCGCCTTGTGCGAATCCGCCCAGGCCGACTGCACGTACAGGCTCGCGGCCGGGTAGGTGCCGCCGAGCGCCGCGCGCGTGCCGTCGACGGTGCGCATGTCGACAAGCACCTTCGCGTCGCCCATCTTCTCGAGCGCGGACACCGTCGGCTCGGTCGTCATCCCGGCGTCGATGCGGCCCTGCTTGATCGCCGCGATGAAGCTCGCGTCGGCGCCGACCGGCAGCATCGTGTACTCCGTCGACGGCACGCCGTGCTGCAGCGCGAGGTATTGGGTGAGGAAGCTCGTCGACGAGCCGAGGCCCGTCACGCCGAGCGTCTTGCCCTTCGCATCGGCCATCGACTTGAAGGTCGGCGCGGCCTTGGTCGACACCATCTCGACTTCGCCCGGCACCTGGCCGAACACGGCGATCGCCTTTACGTCCTTGCCCTTGCTTTGCAGGTCGATCGTGTGGTCGTAGAAGCCGACCACGCCCTGCACGGCGCCCGCGAGCAGCTCGTTCTCCGCGTCGACGCCGGCCGGCTGCGACAGCAGCTCGACGTCGAGCCCTTCGGCCTTGAAGTTGCCGAGTTCCTGCGTGAGCCGCGCGGGCAGGTAAATCAGCTTCGCGATCCCGCCGACCATGATCGTGATCTTGCCGCCGTCATCGGCAAAGGCGGGGTGAGCGGCAAGCGCGCAGCTCAGGCTGGCTGCCACGGCGAGGGTGCGCAGGATGGGTCGCATCGGGTCGTCTCCGTTCGTTGTATTCGTATGGCGCGATGCTTGCTGCATCGTCACGACGAGTATAGGGAGGCGAAACCTTCTGCAACCTTTCGCGGGATGGCGATTCCTTTAGGGGTTTTCCTGCAACGGAGGGCCGGAACAGGCGGGAACGGGGGCCGGATGCGCTCAGCGCCAGCCGGTCAGCACGCGCCCCATCGCGTCGAGCCCCATGTCGAACAGGTGCGACACGAACGGCACGAGGTTCGGCACCATCAGCTGCACGAGCAACAGCCCGACGAGCATCGTGACGGGGAAGCCGACCTGGAACACGCCGATCTGCGGCGCCGCGCGGTTCAGGATGCCAAGCGCGAGGTTCGCGATCAGCAGCGCCGCGACCACCGGCAGCGAGAGCAGCAGCCCCATCTCGAACACCGTCGTGCCGAATGCGGCGAGCGTGCGCCAGCCGGGCGCGTGCAGCAGGTCGGCCGACACCGGCAGCGACTGGAACGACGCGGTGAGCGCGGCGAACACCTGCAGGTGGCCGTCCACCGCGAGGAACGCGAGCATCGCGACCGCGTTCAGGAAGCGGCCCATCACGGGCGTCGCGCCGCTCGTGTGCGGATCGAAGAAGGTGGCGAAGCCGAGCCCCATCGACAGCCCGATGAAGTCGCCGGCCGCCTCGACGGCCGCGAACACGAGCTGCATCGTGAAGCCCAGCGCGACGCCGATCAGGAATTGCGTGACGAGGATCCAGATGCCCTGCGCGGAGAACACGGTGACGTCCGGCATCGCACCGAGCGTTGGTGCGACGACCAGCGCCATGAACGCGGCGAGGCCGATCTTCACGCGCACGGGCACCGCCGCGTGGCCCACGACGGGCGCGGTCGCGACGAGCGCGAGCATCCGCACGAACGGCCACAGGAACGCCGTGAGCCAGCCGTTGAGCTGCGCGTAGGTAACCGAGAACATCGCCGCCGGGTGCTGCGCGCGGCTCAGCCGACGCCGAGCGTCGCGACGTGCAGCAGCGTCTGCCGCAGGTAGTCGAGCATCGTCGTCAGCATCCACGGGCCGGCGATCACGAGTGTCGCGGCGACCGCGAGCAGCTTCGGGATGAACGACAGCGTCGCCTCGTTGATCTGCGTCGCGGCCTGGAACAGGCTCACGACGAGGCCGACCGCGAGCGCGACCAGCAGCAGCGGGGCGGCAAGCAGCAGGCCGACCATCATCGCCTGGTGCGCCAGGGTCATCACTTGTTCGGGCGTCATCGCGCGTTTCCTCCGCCGCTTACGTAAAGCTTTGTGCGAGCGAGCCGATCAGCAGCTGCCAGCCGTCGACCAGCACGAACAGCATCAGCTTGAACGGCAGCGACACGGTGGACGGCGACACCATCATCATCCCCATCGACATCAGCACGCTCGCGACGACCATGTCGATGATCAGGAACGGGATGAAGACCGTGAAGCCGATCTGGAAGCCGGTCTTCAGCTCGCTCGTGACGAACGCGGGCACCAGCAGCGACAGGGGCACGTCCTCGGGGCCCTGCATCGGCGCGGCCTTCGAGATCTTCGCGAACAGCGCGAGATCGGTCTCGCGAGTCTGCTTCAGCATGAAGGTCTTGAACGGCGCGACGCCGCGCTGCACCGCCTGCTCCATCGGCATCGAGCCGTCGGAGAACGGCTTGTAGCCGTCGTTGTAGGCGCGGTCGAGCACCGGCGACATCACGAAGAAGGTGAGGAACATCGCGAGGCCGACGAGCACCTGGTTCGGCGGCGTCGTCGCGGTGCCGAGCGCCTGGCGCAGCAGCGACAGCACGATGATGATGCGCGTGAAGCTCGTCATCATCAGCAGCATCGCCGGCAGGAACGACAGCATCGTGAGCAGCAGCATCGTCTGCACGCTCAGCGAATAGGTGGTGGCGCCGTGCGGGCCCGGGCTCGCGTTGAATGCGGGCAGGCCGTTCGCCTGCGCGCACGCGAGCGCGGGGGCGAGGCAGAGGATCAGCACGGGCGCGAAGCGCGCCCAGCGATGCAGGAATGCGTGTTTCATCGGAATGCGGGGTCGGAAAGAGGGCGCGGCGCCATGTCAGCGATCTTTGCCGCGACCGAGGCGCTTCGCGGCTTCGCCGGCGAGCGCGTCGCGAAACCGCGAGCCGAACGTGCCGGGCAGGCCGCCTTCGGACGGTGCGGCGCCGGCGGGCGCATCGGCCGGGGCCGACGCCACTGTCGCGGTAGCCGCTGCCGAGCCGGCCGGCAGCGTATGCAGCAATCGCACGTTGCCCGGCGCGACGCCGAGCACGAGCCAGGTGTCGCCGATCTCGACGATCGTCGCGCTTTCCTTCGCGCCGACCGCGACGCTCGACACGACCTTCAGCGGGCCGCCGCGCCGCGCGTGCTGGAAGCCGAAGCGGCGCGCGAGCCACGCGCACGCGAACACGAGACCGATCACGACCGCGAGCCCGACCAGCGTCTGCAGCACCGCGCCGATGCCGAGCGACGGCGCGGCCGAGCCGACCATCACGCTCGACGCGATCGACCCGGCGTGGTTCACCGCGTTCATGTCGGCGGCGCCGGCCGGCGCGCAGGCAAGCGACGCCGCAATGGCCGCGGCAGCCGCCGCCACGCTCGCGACGCGCACGCGGCGGCCGGGCGCGACTGCGTTCACCGGTTCAGCTTCCGGATGCGTTCGGCCGGCGTGATGATGTCGGTCAGGCGGATACCGAACTTGTCGTTGACCACCACCACCTCGCCCTGCGCGATCAGGCAGCCGTTCACGAGCACGTCCATCGGCTCGCCGGCCATGCCGTCCAGCTCGACGACCGAACCCTGCGCGAGCTGCAGCAGGTTGCGGATCGCGATCTTCGTGCGGCCGAGCTCCACGGTCATCTTGACCGGGATGTCGAGGATCATCTCGATGTCGTTGTGCGTCGAGCTTGCCGCGGCCTTCGACAGCGGCTGGAACACGCCGGCGCCCGTCGCGCCCGCCGGCACCGGCTGCTGGTTCTGCTCGGCGAGCGCGGCCGCCCAGTCGTCCATGCCCGGATCTTCTTCCGACGCGGCCGGTGCCGCCTGCGCGGCGGCAGCCGATGCCGCGAGGGCCGCGTCGGCCATCGCTTGTGCGTCGTCCTCGGGCGTCTGGTTCAGCTCACTCATATCCACCTTCCTTCATCGAATCGCCCGCGCTGATCATCTTCTGCACGCGCAACGCATATTGACCATTGAAAATTCCGTAGCCGCATTCCATCACCGGCACGCCGTCGACCTTCGCGGTGATCGTGTCCTCGATTTCCAGCGGCAGCACGTCGCCCGCGCGCAGGTTCAGGATCTTCTCGAAGGTCGACGAGATCTCGGCGAGATTCGCGGTCAGCTCGACCTCGGCGGCCTGCACCTGCTGCGACAGCACGCGCACCCAGCGGCGGTCGACTTCGAGCGCCTCACCCTGGATCGGCGACGCGAGCACGTCGCGGATCGGCTCGACCATCGAATACGGCATGCAGATGTGCAGCGTGCCGCCCGTCGGCCCGAACTCGATCGAGAACTGCGTGACGATCACGATCTCGTTCGGCGTCGCGACGTTCGCGAACTGCGTGTGCATCTCCGAGCGCACGAATTCGAACTGCAGCGGCCGCACGCTCTTCCATGCGGTCGTGTAGTGCTCGAACACGAGGTTCAGCAGCTTGCCGATGATCCGCTGCTCGGTGGCCGTGAAGTCGCGGCCCTCGACGCGCGTGTGAAAGCGCCCGTCGCCGCCGAACAGGTTGTCGACGACGAAGAACACGAGGTTCGGGTCGAACACGAACAGCGACGTGCCGCGCAGCGGCTTCACGTGCACGAGGTTCAGGTTCGTCGGGATCGGCAGGTTGCGGGTGAACTCGCTGTACTTCTGCACCTTCACCTGGCTGACGGAGATTTCCGCCGTGCGCCGCATGAAGTTGAAGATGCCGATCCGCAGCAGGCGCGCGAAGCGGTCGTTGATGATCTCGAGGCCGGGCATCCGGCCGCGGACGATCCGCTCCTGCGTCGCGATGTTGTAGGGGCGGACGCCCGATGTGTCGCGCTGCTCGTCGACTGCATCGGTTTCGCCCGTGACGCCCTTGAGGAGGGCATCGACCTCCTCCTGGGACATGAACTCCTGGTGGCCCATACGCGCTCCTTTCGCGGCCGCGTTACTGGACGACGAACTCGGTGAACAGCACGTCGTCGACCTTCGCGCGCTGGTTGCCCGGCTGCGTCGGCTGCTCGATCAGTTCCCGCAGCTCCTTCGCGAGCGAACGTTTGCCGTCCGGCGTCGCGAGATCCTCGGGATGCTTGTTCGACAGCGCGAGCAGGATCCGGCTGCGGATCTCCGGCATCCGCGCGGTCAGTTGCTCCTGCGCCTTCGGGTCGGTGAGCTTCAGCGACAGGCCGACGCGCAGGTAGTGCTGCGCGCCGTCGTCGGACTGCAGGTTCACGGTCAGCGGGTCGAGCGGGAAGAACACCGGCGCGGCGAGCGGCGCCGGCTCGGCGGGCGCGCTCGCATGGCCGACGCCTTCCTTGCTCAGGAACACGTACATGCCGCCGGCTGCGGCGGCCGCCGCGCCCAGCGCGATGACGGCGATGAGCGCGATGCGCTTGAACTTGCCGGACGAAGCCGGCTTGTCGGCGGTCGGGTTTGCGGTCGTGGAGGCCATGTGAATGCGTGCGTGATGTCTCGTAGCATGCATTGTTCGGCATCCGGGCCGAGCCCGATGGGCGGAAAAGAGGGGGGATTTGCGGCTATCTCAGCCGATGGTCGGCCGGGTGTCGACCGAGTGTCGGCCGGATGCAGGGTAGGGCTGGCCGGAGAAGGCGGCCATGCCGGGCGCGGAAAGGGCCGCCGGGCCGGCACATGGAGCGGGCCCGGCCGGGAGGTGGCGCCGTGCCCGCCGCACGGGGCCTGCCGCGCCGACGGTGCAGGCACGATCGCGTCGCGCCGGGCCGGCGCCAGGCGGCCGTCGGTCGCCCGGTCAGATCGGCAGCAGCGTCAGGAGCGGCGCGATCAGCACCATCGCGACGCCCGCGATCATCATCGTCAGGCTCGACACGACGCCTTCCTCGCTGCCGATCTCGCGCGCCTTCGCGGTGCCCACGCCGTGGGCTGCCGCGCCGAACAGCGCGCCGCGCGCGAGCCGCGTACGCATCGGCACCAGTGCGAGCACCAGTTCGCCGAGCAGCATTCCGCAGATACCGGTCGCGATCACGAACAGCGCGGTGAGATCCTTCGGCGCGTGGATCTTGTCCGACACGGCGAGCGCGAACGGTGTCGACACCGAGCGCGTCATCAGCGAGCGCTGCAGCTCGGGCGACAGGTGCAGCAGCTTTGCGAGCAGCAGCGACCCGCACACGCCCGCGGCGATCCCGACCGCGACGCCGACCGACAGCGACAGCCAGTGGCGACGGATCAGGTCGCGATAGTCGTAGATCGGCACCGCGAACGCGATCGTCGCCGGGCCGAGCAGCCACATCAGCCAGCGCGTGTCGCGGAAGTAGACCGAATACGGGATGCCGGTCAGCAGGACGAGCAGCACCAGCACGCCCGGCACGAACACGAGCGGCGAGAACAGCAGCGTCTTCTTGTATGCGTAGAGCCGCTTCGACGCGAAATACAGCACGACCGTCAGCACGAAGCAGCCGAGGGAGATCGCGGTATTCACGCGGTCGGCGGACAGGTTCGAGAGCGCGGCAAGCATCGGATGCTCCAGCTCAGTGCGCGGCCACGGCGCTCAGGCGTGCGCGGCGGCGTTCGGCGAACACGCGCTGTGCGGCGAGCCGGCGCTCGAGCTTCGCGGCGAGGTCGACCGCAACGGCCACCGCGACCATCACGAACGCGGTGCCGGCGAGCATCACCAGCGCGATGCGCCAGCCGTCCTCGCGGAACAGCCCGCCGTACTGCACGGCCGCGACGGCGGCCGGCACGAAGAACAGCAGCATGTCGGACAGCAGCCAGTTCGCGCCGTCCTTCACCCACGCAGGCGCGACGCGGCCCGAGAACAGCAGCGCAAGGAGCACCGCAAGGCCGATCACGCCGGACGGCACCGGCAGCCCGACCTTGCGCACGGCCCAGTCGACCGCCATCCACAGCACGCCGAGCGCGGCGGACTGCAGCACGATCCGGCCCGTGCGCGCAACGTTGCCGGAAGCGGCGGGGCGGGCGGCGGCAGTGGTGGTCGGCTTGTTCATGGCGGGCTCCATACGGATGATGCTGTCAATGGCGTCAGTATAGGGTTTCCCCTAACCATAAATAAAATGACTTGTCTCTATCCTTGTCATTCCAATTCGGAATTCAATCTTGGATCGCCGCACCAATTTGGGGAGACACCGATGGAATTGCGCGCGCTGCGGTACTTCGTCGAGGTGGTTCGCCAGCAGAGCTTCACGGCGGCCGCCGACAAGCTGTTCGTGACCCAGCCGACCATCAGCAAGATGGTGAAGGCGCTCGAGGACGAGATCGGTTCGCCGCTGCTGCTGCGCGACGGCCGGCAGATGGTGCTGACCGACGCGGGGCGGATCGTGTTCCAGCGCGGCCAGGACGTGCTCGCCGCGCAGGCGCAGCTGCAGTCGGAGCTGAACGATCTCGGCACGCTCGGGCGTGGCGAGCTGACGATCGGGATCCCGCCGCTCGGCGGCTCGCTGTTCACGCCGATCATCGCCGCGTACAAGCAGCGCTATCCGAACATCGAACTGAAGCTGTTCGAGCAGGGCGCGCGGATGATCGAGGCCGCGCTGACGTCGGGTGAACTTGAGCTGGGCGGGCTGCTGGAGCCGGTCGATCCGGGCACCTTCGAGCGGCTGCCGATGGTGCGCGCGCCGTTGTGGCTCGTCGCTCCGCGCGAGTCGCGCTGGGAGGATCACGCGGCCGTGCCGCTCGCGGATCTCGCGCGCGAGTCGTTCGTGTTCTACGCGGAAAGCCTCGCGCTGCACGACGCGGTACTGGACGCATGCCGGCAGGCCGGCTTCACGCCGTCGATCGTGAGCCGCAGCGGCCACTGGGATTTCATGGCCGCGCTCGTGCATGCGGGGGTCGGCATCGCGCTGCTGCCTGAGCCGTATTGCCGGCGGCTCGACGCGGGCCAGTTCACGTGCCGGCCGATCGTCGAGCCGGAAATCACGTGGGCAATCGCGCTCGGCTGGCTGAAGAAGGGGTATCTGTCGCACGCGGCACGTGCGTGGCTCGACGTCGCGCGGGCGACGCTGCCGATCGCGCCCGGCGACGATCTGGCGTTCGGCGGGTTGCGGGCGAGGGAGTGAGGCCTGCCGAGGCAGGCACGACGGCCGCCCGCCGCGCCGTCAATGCCCCATCGCCGGCCCCGCGCCCTTCCTCGGCTTCGTGACCCACACGAGCGCCGCGAGCGCGCAGAACATGAACGCCGACAGCAGGAAGAAGTCGTTGGTCGCCATCATGAAGCCCTGCTGCGTGACGAGCTGGTTGAGCTGCGCATTGGCCGTCTGGCCGACGACGCCGAGCTGCGCCAGCGCGCCCTGGTAGTCGGTCGTGTTCTGCGCATACACGCTCACCGATTCCGACAGCCGCGCGTGGTGGTAGATCGCGTCGTTCTCCCAGAACGTCGAGCTGGCCGCGGTGCCGATCGCGCCCGACAGCGTGCGCAGGAAGTTCGACAGCCCCGACGCGCTCGCGAGCCGCTCGTCGGAGATGCTCGACAGCGTGATCGTCGTCATCGGCACGAAGAAGCACGCGACGCCGATCCCCTGCACGAGACGCGGCAGGATCACGTGGTTGAACGGCACGTCGAGCGTAAACGTCGAGTTCCAGATCGACACGCCGGCGAACACGATGAACGCGAAGCTCGCGACCATCCGCAGGTCGAGCCGGTGCATGTTGCGGCCGATCAGCGGCGACAGCACGAGCGCGAGCAGCCCGACCGGCGCGGTTGCAAGGCCGGCCTTGCCCGCCGTGTAGCCCATCACCGTCTGCAGCCACAGCGGGAAGATCACGACCGAGCCGAAGAACGCCATGAAGCCGAACGAGATGATCATCGCGCCGAGCGCGAAGTTGCGGTCCTTGAAGAGCGACAGGTCGACCACCGGCTCCTTTTCGGTCGCTTCCCACACGAGCATGAACGCGAGCGACACGACCGCGATCAGCGCGAGCGCAACGATGAACGTCGAGTTGAACCAGTCGCGGTCCTTGCCGAGGTCGAGCACCATCTGCAGGCACGACACGCCGATCACGAGCAGCGCGAGGCCGATCGCGTCGATCCGCTGCTTCGTCGTCTTCGTCTCGCGGCCGCGCAGCAGGAAGTACGCGCAGGTCGCCGAGAAGATGCCGATCGGCAGGTTGATGTAGAAGATCCACGGCCACGTGTAGTTGTCGCTGATCCAGCCGCCCAGCAGCGGGCCGAAGATCGGCGCGACGATCACCGTCATCGCCCATAGCCCGAGCGCGAGCCCACGCTTCGCGGGCGGGTAGCTGCGCATCAGGATCGTCTGCGACAGCGGCACCATCGGCCCCGACACGAGGCCCTGCAGCAACCGGAACGCGATCAGCGTCTCGAAGTTGGTCGCGAGGCCGCACAGTGCCGACGCGATCGTGAACGCGAGCACCGACAGCGTGAACAGGCGCACCTCGCCGACCCGCCGGGCGAGCCAGCCGGTGAGCGGCACCGCGATCGCGGACGCGACCGAGTACGACGAGATCACCCACGTGCCTTCACTCGTCGCGACGCCGAGGCTGCCGGAGATGGTCGGCACCGCGACGTTCGCGATCGACGTGTCGAGCACCTCCATGAAGGTGCCGAGCGCGAGCCCGACGGTGAGCAGTGCGAGTGCGCCGCCGGACAGCGGCGCGGGAGAAGAAGCGGGGGAGGCGGCGGATGCCGTGGTGGCGGACATCGGAATCTCCTAGACGCGGCGCGCGCGACGCGCCGGCACAACGCGCGGGTGTGCGCCGCAGCGCAACCCGGCCGGGTGGAACGGATAAAGGAAAAAGAGGAGCGCGTGCCTTGTCATCTTCTGCCCAGACAGATAAATAAACGAATGTTTAACCTAGACATGGGGCCTCCGCGCACATCAGCAGTCCGCTTCGTCGTCGGGCTTCGGGCAACCGGTCGTACCGGGCCCGTTGGCAATGAAGCGCTGCAGCAGGCCGGTGAGCGTCGCGAGTTCGTCGGCCGAGAAGCCGTCGAGCTGCGCGTTGAGTGCGGTCGCGACCAGCGACGGCAGCGCACGGGCGGCTTCGGCGCCGCGTTCGGTCAGCGTCAGCTCGATCATCCGGCGGTCCTGCTCGCTGCGCGAACGCGCAATCAGCCCCTTGCGTTCGAGCCGGTCGAGCATCCGCGTCATCGAACCACTGTCGTACGACATCTTGCGGGACAGCTCGAACGGCGTGCGCGCATAGCCGCGCGACAGCAGCAGGATCACGCCGATCTGCTGCGCGGTGAGATCGAGCGGCTCGAGCGCGCGGTCCATTCGCTCGACGAGCGCCTGCTTCGCCTTCGACAGGTAATAGCCGAGGCTCGTTTCCAGCGCGATGTTCTCGGGATCGTAGAGGCCGCCGGTCATGCGATTGCGCACGCAGCAATAGTGCGTTTCAGATTTAAACGCGCCCAGTATCTTGAAAATTGCTTGCTTAGTCAATATTATTTGAAGCAACCAGTTACGACGTGCATGTTGCACTGCCGGAGACTATGTTCTGACCGATTCGCCCGCGCTGCGGGCACCCCGAGGTTGTTCGCGATGCTGTTCCTGAAAAATGCCGCCGGCGCGCTGCGCCGCAACCTGACCGATACCGCTCACCATGTGTTTTCCGGGCCGCACCGCGGCTGGAAAATCGCGTTGTACGTGACGATGCTGGTGGTGCCGGGTGGTTCGCTCGCGGCGCTCGGGGTCGCATGGTTCGATCATCGCCGGCAGCGCAACGCGAAAGAAGGCGCTCGCCGCACGGGCCAGCCGGCTGCGACGGAGCCGTCGACATGGCGGTCCGCCGCCGAACCGCTCCCGCTGCCCGCGCGCTGCCACTGACATCGCGCATCTCCCGCCTTCCTGACTGCTCCGACCGAGCGCCGGCCGCGCCACGCACGGCCGGCGTCGCACGCCCGTTTTCCTGCAAGCGAGCCGTAATGGCCGGTAAACCGTCCGCTCGCGCCGGTAACACATTCCTGTCGCCGCGCGCCGTACCCTTGGGGCTGCGCAGCTTTCCCGCCGTCAGTTACCATTTGTCCGCCAGCGGCACGACGACCGCATCGCGCGACGCCGCTCGCCGGACGTCGCGCCCAGACAGGAACATCACCATGCCGTACGCCTCCCTCCCGCGCGCCCTTCGCCCGCTGAGCGCCGCCGTCGCGACGGCCGTGCTGCTCGCCGGCTGCGCCGTCGGGCCCGACTATCACCGGCCCGACACGTCGATCCCCGCCGCATACAAGGAAGCGCCGGCCGGCTGGAAGGTCGCGCAGCCCGCCGACCGCACCGACCGCGGCCCGTGGTGGGCGGTCTACAACGATCCGCAGCTCGATGCGCTGATCGGCAAGCTCAACGCATCGAACCAGACCATCGCGCAATCGGCGGCCGCGTACCGGCAGGCGCGCGCGCTCGTCACCGAGGCACGCGCCGCGTATTTCCCGACCGTCGGGCTGACCGCGTCGGGCTCGCGCGCCCGGACGCCGCGCACGTCGGTGTCGTCGGGCTCGTCGTCGAGTTTCGGCAGCGGTTCGTCCGGCTCGATCAACAACAGCTACAGCGTCGGCCTCGATGCGAGCTGGGAACCCGACCTGTGGGGCAAGGTGAGCCGTACCGTCAGCGCGCAGCGCGCCGGCGAAGCGGCCGCCGCGGCCGATCTCGCGAACGCGCGGCTGTCGCAGCAGGCGCTGCTCGCGCAAACCTATTTCCAGCTGCGCACGTCCGATGCGCTGCAGAAGCTGCTCGACGACACCGTGAAGTCGTACCAGCAGTCGCTGACGCTCACGCAGAACCAGTACGCGCAGGGCGTCGCCGCACGCGCGGACGTGATCCAGGCGCAAACGCAGCTGCAGAGCGCACAGGCGGCGTCGATCGACAACGGCGTCGCGCGCGCGCAGTACGAGCATGCGATCGCGACGCTGATCGGCGAACCGGCGTCGACCTTCTCGCTGCCGCCGAATCCGCTCGCGGCCGAGCCGCCGATCACGCCGGTCGACGTGCCGTCCGCGATCCTCGAGCGCAGGCCCGACATCGCGGCGGCCGAGCGCCGTGCGGCGGCCGCGAACGAGCAGATCGGCGTCGCGATCTCAGCGTTCTTCCCGACGCTCACGCTGTCGGCCACCGGCGGCTTCCAGAGTTCGGTGTGGTCGCAGCTGTTCACGCTGCCGGCGCGTTTCTGGACGGTCGGCCCGCAGCTCGCGGCCACGCTGTTCGACGCAGGGCTGCGCGCCGCGCAGACCGACGCCGCGCGCGCGACCTACGACCAGGATGTCGCCGCGTACCGTCTCGCGGTGCTCACCGCGTTCCAGGACGTCGAGGACAACCTCGCGTCGCAACGCATCCTCGCGCAGGAAATCGACGTGCAGCGGCAGGCTGTCGACAGCGCCGAGCATTCGCTTGCGATCGTCACGAACCAGTACAAGGCCGGCACGGTCGCCTACCTGAACGTGCTGACCGCGCAGACCACCGCGTTCACCGCGCAGCAGAAGCTCTCGACGATCGCCGGGCAGCGGATGGTGTCGTCGGTCGGGCTCGTGAAGGCGCTCGGCGGCGGCTGGAACGTATCGGAGATGGCGCGCGAGAACGGCGACATGGCTGCGCCGGCACCCGTGCCGGCGTCCGGTGCGGCCGCGCCTGCAGCCACCGCACCGTCGGCTGCCGCGCCGCTCGCGCAGCAGTAGGAAGGGAAGGGCGACGCGCGCGTCAGCGCTGCGCGTCGCCGAAGATCAGCGACACCTCGTTGTTGCCGATCGGGTGGCCGAGCAGGTTCAGCAGCCCGGCGAGGTTCGCCTGCTGCTCGGGCGCCGAATGCGCGGTGCCGCGGAACGATCCCTGGCCGGGGCCGAAGCTGCCGTGGCCGTCGAGGAACAGCGGGCCCTGCGTCGTCGACAGGTCGAGATCGGCGCCGGCCCCCTTCGCCTGCAGCACCGCGCGGTACGAACCGAGCGGCTTCACGCGCGATACGCGCGAACTCATCGAGTCGATCGTTACCGTCAGCTGGCCGAACGCGTTGTTGCCGATCAGGCGCCAGTCGCTCCAGCCGAGCCGCACGTCGCCCTGCAGGTCGAGCGTGTTGAACGGCGTGCCGAGCCCTGCGAGCAGCGACGCGGGCACGGCCATCGTGCCCGCCGACAGCACCGCGCCGCGCCACGTCGCATCGAGCGTGACCGCATCGGGCATCGCCTCGGTCTGCCGCATGCGCATCTGCACGCGCCCGGTCAGCAGTGGCCAGAAGCCCGTGGTCCATTCGACCCGCCCCGGCAGCAGCGTGGCCGTGCTCTGGTCGGCGCCCGGCGCGAGCATCAGCGTGCCCGAACCGTGCCACAGCGACCCGTCGGGATCGACGAGATTCACATGCCCGCCGGTCGCGCGCGCGAACTGCGGCGCGATCCACGCGGCCGGCGCGAGCGCGACGAGCGTCACCGCCGTCGCCAGTCCACCCGCCAGTACCCACGGCAATGCGGTGGCGAGCCGCTTCATCCCCGGCCTCATCGGCCGGCCGCCACTTGCGTCATCCACTGCGTCATTTCTGCGTAGACGGTTGCATCACGGCCGTCAGGTCGACCTGGCCGTCGTCCTTCAGCGCGGTGGCATGCGCCTCACCGACCTGCACCTTGAACTGCCGGCGCGCATCGTCGAGCCACTGCGTCCACGCCGGGAACGACACGTTCTTCATCTGGATCTGCACGCCGTTGCCGACGATCTGCACCTGCGCGCCCTGCATCCCGTGATCGGACAGCGACGCGGTGAGCGCGTCCTTCAACGCGAGGCCGGTCGGCGCCACGCCCTGCGCGGCGGCCGCCAGCGATTTCGCCTCGTTCGCCTGCGCAGTCATTTGCGCAAGCTCGCGGCGCATCGTCGGCAGCTCGCGCTGGATCCGCGCGCGGCCTTCCTGCGCGGGCGACCACAGCACCGAATACGCGATCGCGACCGCCAGCACGGCGCCGCCCCAGCCGAGCAGCATTTTTTCGCGTTGGGAGCGCTCGCCCCAGAACTGGGCCAGCGTCTGGTTCAGTTGTTCCGTCTTCATGAGCGGCTCCGGATCGTCCATTTGCCCGTGTTGCTGTCGACTTCGCCGGACAGTCCGTTACGCGCGAGGCGCTGCGTGAAATCGGGATCGACCTTGACCTCCGGCTTGAAGCCGACGTCGAGCCGCCGGTCGTGATAGTCGAGCGACGCGATGCCGTTCAGCGGCAGCGCACCCATCGAACGCGACAGCCCGCTCGACAGCGCGAGGAAATCGTTCGGCGACAGCTCGCCGGCCGCCAGGCGCAACTGGTCGAGCTGGCGCTGCATCTGCGCGGGCGGATCGAGCACCGTCGTCGTCTTCGGGAACGCGGACAGCAGCGTCTCGGTGATCTGCGCGGACAGCGCATCGCGCTCGCGCGACAGCTTCCACCAGTGCAGGTTCATCCCGATCACCGCCACGCCGAGCGTCGCCGCGACGAGGGCGAGCGGCACGCGCAGGCGCTTCACCGTCGCGCGGTCGAAGCGCCACGGCTGCGATTCGAATTCGAACTGGCACAGGTCGAACTTCTCGGTCAGCGCGCGCCGCGCGAACGTGTCGAACGACAGCGGCGCGGCGCCCGGCAGCAACGGGCCGTCAGCACGGCCGACCGACGCGAGCCGCGGCTCCGCGCCCGGTTCGCCGAGTTCGTACAGTTCGACGTCACCGCCGCCCGCGAGCGCAGCCAGCGTGCCGGCTGCGCGCGACGCGGGCGCCGCGAAGCCTTCGCCGAGCGCACCGCGCGCAACCGCGAGTTCGAGGCGTGGCGCACCGGCCGCAGCCGGCTGCGCGCCGGCCTCGACGAGCACCTGTTCGACCGATGCCGCGAGGCCGAGCACCGCGGCCACCGTCGTCGGGCGGGCCGGCGGCGCCTCGACGGCGTCCGCGGCAACCGCGGCGGCGGCGGCTTCGCTGCCGGCCGGCGCGCCCGTTGCGTGCGGCGCCGGCAGGCAGCGGGTCGCGGGCACCGCGCTCAGGTGCCGGTGGCCGGCCGCCGTGAACGCTTCGCAGATCGTGCGGAACCACGCGCGATCGACGACGGCCAGCACGCGGCGCCCGTCGGGCAGCGCGTCCGGATCGAGCGCGATATGGCAGCCGAGCGGATCCTGGATCAGCTGATCCTCGATGATGTTGGGCAGCGCCTGGCGCAGTTTCGGTCCCTTCAGCGGCGGCACGGTCGCGGCCAGCAGCAGCACGTCGCGCGCGGCGACGATCAGCACCGTCGCGTTCGCGCGCGGCAGCAGCGCGAGCGCGGCGCGGCCGGCGCGCTGCACGTGGCCGGCCTTGTCGACGAGCGTGAACGGCAGCTCGGGCCACTGCCATTCCTGCAACGGCACGGCAGGCTCGCGCGGCGGCAAAGAAACAATCAACGTGCTCACAAGAGCTCCTCTCCCGATTGGCGTCGTTATAGCTGGTCGCGGATGCGCACGACCCGTGTCGAGTGCGTGGTCGGATCACGATACACGAGCGAGGTGCGATCGACCTCCGCGCGTTCGTGCTGGATCCGGCCATGCACGATGAAATAGCTCGAATTGACGTCGACGAGGCTCGAATCGATCGTCACGTTCGGCGGCACACCGGCACCGCGCAGCGCGAGCTGCACGTCGCCGACGTTGCGGAAAAACACGGTCTCGCGGCGCGACACGAGCGCCTGCGCGGACGACACGCTCATCCCCGGTATCAGCGCCGCGATCACCTCGGCCGGCGCGGTGTTCATGTTCACGGGCGTCGTGGTCGGCAGCACGGTGACGAAAGGGCGCAGCCGCGCGACCATCTCGGGCGTCACGCCGTCGACGTCGAGCAGGCTGTCGACGCCCGTCATCATCAGCGGCGCGGGCCCGCGGTCGCCGCCCGTCATGCCGGGATCGTCGGTGAAGCCGCCGCCGCCCTGCTGATCGGTCGCCACCGGCGCGGTGATCGGCGCCGTGCCGCCACCCGGCAGCGTCGGCATCTGGAAACGCGTCGCCGAATTCAGCAGGCTCGCGCGCACCTGAAGCGCGATGCGCTTCGACAACGCGCCGTCGTAGCCGAGCGTCGTCAGCAGGCGCTGGAACGCCTGGACCTGCGTGACGTTCAGCTGCAGCACGCCGGGTGCCGGCGACGCCACGAGGTTGCGCAGGTTGAACTTCGCCTGTGCGTCCTCGATCGAGCCGGAAATATAGGTGTCTTCGCTGCCGGTGTCGTTGGGCGCACCGATGCGGCCGAGGAAATCCGACAGCTTCGTCTTCGCGATCGGTACGCCCCAGATGCCGCCGAGATAGGTGATGCCAGGCGCCGTATCGCCTTCGGAGCGCAGGATCATCCGCGTCCAGTCGAGCGCGCCGCGCGCAACCCACTGCGCCTGCGCGATCACGCGCTGGTTCTCGATGCGACGGATCTGCACCTGCTGGCGCCACAGCATCCCCGAGACGAGGATCGCCGACAGTGCGACGACGAGCAGTGCGGTGATGATCGCCGCACCGCGCTGGCGGCCGCGTGCCCGCGCGCGACCGGCGGCACGGACGGCAAGCAATGAGCGGTGAGGGCGCGCGCGCATCTTCATTCCCCGACGAGGAAGATGCGCGTGACCGGCACGCGCAGCGACGTCGCGCCGATGCTGACCTGCAGCCCCGTCACCGCGCGCGTCGGCGGCGCGTTGCCGATCTGCGGCACCTTGAGCGCATCGTTGTTCTGCGCGAGCGCTTCGTCGGCCGTCTGCAGGTTAGTAGTCCAGCCCACGCGCGGCACGTACAGCTTCGCGTCGATCGCGCCGACGCCGCCCATCAGCGCGACCCAGCTCCAGCCTTCGACGCTGCTGTCCTTCAGCATGCCGCGCAGACGGTTCGCGTCGTCGATCGGCGGCGACGCATAGCGCACGACGCGCCCGCCGGCGATCCGGTAGCGGATCACCTGCAACCGCGGCGCGGCGCCCGGCACCTCGAGTTCACGGACGATCTGCAGCGTACTGCCGGCGACGCCGATCGCAGGCTGGCCGGCCTCGTCGTCGGTCGCGGCGAGCCGCGCGTCGATGCGCATCTGGTCGAACATCTGCGCGAACACGCGCTCGTCTTCCATCGCGGACGCGACCTTGTCGCGACCGCGCATGATCTGGTCGAGCCCGCGCCACGCGAGGATTGCGACCACCGCGAGGATCGCGATCGCGATCATCAGCTCGATCAGCGTGAAGCCGCGGGCGGGGCGGGCGAGCGGGCGTCGCATCGGCGGGTCAGAGCGGACGGCTGGTTTCATTCGCGACCACCGTCACCATCTGCGCGAGCACGCCGGACCGCCCGGGCATGCTCACCGAAATCCGGACACGCCGGAACACCGGGTTGGGCGTAGTGCTCACGCGCTGCGTGCAGACGAGTTGCACGTTGCCTTGCGAGCAGTCGAAACTCTGTTCGCCGATCTCCGGCCACGCATGCGTGAGCCGCATCTGCGCGAGCGCATTGTCGGCGCTCCAGCCGGCGAGCAGCCGGCGATGAAGATCGGAGGCGTTGGTCGCCATCGTGCCGACCGCGCGGATCGACGCGGCGAGCGCGACTGCGATGATCGCGAGCGCGACCAGCACCTCGATCATCGTGAAACCGCTCGATGAAGAAACGGGGGAGGGCAAGCGACGACGCATCGTCATTGCACCTCGTAGCGGCCGTTGCCGGTGCCGACGATCGTCGCGCTGCCGGCGGCCGAATGCAGCGTCACGCGCACCGGCGTGTCGATGCTCTCGGTGCCGAACACAACGCGATTCGCGTGCGTGTCGGACCCCGGATAATCGATGTCGGCGCCGGTGACGCCGCCGTCCCAGTCGCGCGGGCGCAGCAGGTCGTCGCGCAGCGTGCGCCAGCCGTCGGGCGAGCTCACGTCGAAACGGAAGCCGTGCGCGGTCGGCTGCCACGCGATCGGCCGGGCACGCACCTGCGCTTCGTCGCCGGCGGTCTCGAACAGCAGCGCGATGCGCTGCGCTTCCTCGCGCAGGTCGGTGCGCGGATTGCGCGTGAGCGACAGCGACGCGAGCGACACGAGCAGCCCCGCGATCACGAGCACGACCAGCATTTCGAGCAGCGTGAAGCCGCGCGCGCGATGGCGCCGCACACCGTGCAACGCCTGCCCGCCGCCGGCCCGCGCCTGCACGGACGAAGCCGCGCCGCGACGCACACGGCGATCGCGGCCGCAGCGGAAGGTCGTGCGAATGGCGAGCATGAAGAACGGGAACGAAGCGTCGGGCCGGTCAGTGCGCGCTTATTGCCACGAACCGATGTCGGTGTCGTTGCCTTCGCCGCCTTCCTTGCCGTCGGCGCCGTAGCTGAACACGTCGATCTCGCCGTGCACGCCCGGGTTCAGGTACTTGTACCCGTTGCCCCACGGATCGTTCGGCAGGCGCTCGAGATAGCCGCCGTCCTTCCAGTTGTTCGGGATCGGATCGGTGGACGGCTTCTGGATCAGCGCGTTCAGGCCCTGCTCCTGGGTCGGGTAGCGGCCGTTGTCGAGCCGGTACAGCTTGAGCGCCTGCATGATCGTGCCGATGTCCTGCTTCGCGGCGATCCGGCGCGCCTCGTCGGGGCGGCTCATGATCTTCGGCACGATCAGCGCCGCCAGGATCCCGAGGATCGCGACCACCACCATGATCTCGATCAGCGTGAAACCGCGCTGACGACGCACGGCCGCGTTGCGGCGAGTGATCCACGTTTGCATGACTGACTACCTCTTTCCAAAAAATGTCGTTGGTTGAGTGACGCACCCGGCGCACCGGACGATTACCTGACGGCAACCTTCCGAACCCGCGGGCGCGGAGCACGCATTGTAAGGCGCGCATTGCCGAGGGCTTTCACCCAACGCAAATTTCACATACATCCGTACAATAGCGCGCATGAACGCGCTCTCGATCCGGATCCTCTCCCTAGCCCTCTTCGCGGGTTTGTGCGCGACGGCCACCTACTGGGTCGTCACGCTGTCGGCCCGCGAAGCGCCGCTGCCCGCCGCCGCCGCGCGGCTGCCGATCCGCACCGAGGACGCCGCGGCGCTCTTCGGCGGTCAGCTCGACAAGAATCCCGTGCAGGACATCCACCTGTTCGGCATCCTCGCGCTCGACCACGGCGGCGCCGCGATCGTCGGCATCGGCGGCGAACCGCCGCGTGCCGTGTCGCTCGGCGCGGACGTCACGTCCGGCGCGAAGCTCGCCGAAGTCCGCCCCCGCTCGATCATCGTCGAGCGCAACGGCGCCCGCACCGAAGTCCAGCTTCCCGCCAACACGCCGTCCCCGGCGATCTACGTGCGCTGAAGCCGAAGGTGACGGCCGTGCCAGACGGTCAGGCCGTCACTGCACCATGTTGTTCAGCTCGATGATCGGCAGCATCACGGCCAGCACGATCACGAGCACGATGCCGCCCATCGCCAGGATCAGCAGCGGCTCGAGCAGGCTCGTCAGGAACATCGTGCGACGCTCGAGCTCCCGCGCTTCGCCTTCGGCCGCGCGATCCAGCATCGTCGTCACGTCACCCGTCGCTTCGCCGGAGCGGATCAGGTGCACGAGCACCGGCGGAAACGTCTTCACGTTGTTCAGCGCGCGCGACAGCGCGGAGCCTTCGCGCACGCGCACGATCGCATCGTCGATGTTCGCGCGCATCGCGCGGTTCGACAGCGTTTCGCCGGCCGCCTGCAACGCGCGCAGGATCGGTACACCCGCCGCGGTGAGGATGCCGAGCGTGCTCGCGAAGCGCACCGTGTTGTAGCCGCGCACGAGCTTGCCCGCGAGCGGCGCGGTCAGCACCCAGCGGTCGAACGCGAGCCGGGGCCCCGCACGCGACAGCGTCGCCTTCACGAACCACA
Organism: Burkholderia puraquae; assembly: GCF_002099195.1. GTDB lineage: Bacteria > Pseudomonadota > Gammaproteobacteria > Burkholderiales > Burkholderiaceae > Burkholderia > Burkholderia puraquae. The sequence goes on from NZ_NBYX01000013.1 coordinate 44,017, forward strand.
CGACGAGCGCGACCGCGATCAGGATCGCCCACCACCAGTGCCGCACGAATTCCGACAGCGCCATCATCACGATCGTCAGCACGGGCAGTTGCTGTTTCGTGCTCGCGAACACGTTGACGACCTGCGGCACGACATAGCTCAGCAGGAACGTGACGATGCCGAATGCGATCAGCGTGACGATCCCCGGATACGTGAACGCCAGCAGGATCTTCTGCTTCAGCGCGTTGCTCTGCTCGATATAGTCGGCGAGACGCGACAGCACGATGCCGAGCTTGCCGGTGTGCTCGCCCGCCGCGACGAGCGCGCGGTAGATTTCCGGGAAATCGCGCGGATGCTGGCCCAGCGCATTCGCGAGCGAATGGCCGCCGAGCACCTCGGCACGGATCGCGGCCATCAGTTCGCGGATGTAGTCGCGCTCGGCCTGCTCGGTCAGCACGCCGAGCGCCTCGTCGAGCGGCAGCCCCGCGATCAGCAGGCTCGCGAGCTGGCGCGTGAGGATCGCCTGTTCGCGCTGCGACAGCTTGCGGCCGAACGCGAGCCGCTGCGACCGCGCACCGCGCGTCGCACTGGCGGCCGGCTCGACGACGAGCGGCGTAAGACCCTGCGTACGCAGCTGGCCGCGCGCGGCACGCGCACTGTCGGCATCGACGACGCCTTTCTGCGCGCGTCCCGCCGAATCGATTGCTTCGAAACGGAATGCCGGCATCGCGCTATGCGCCTCCCGTCACGCGCAGCACTTCCTCGAGCGACGTCGCGCCCGACGCGAGCCAGCGCTCGGCGTCATCGCGCAACGTGCGCATCCCTTCCGCACGGCCGGCGGCGAGAATCTCCGCATCGGCCGCATTGCGGTGGATCAGCGAGCGGATCGACTCGTCGACCAGCAACAGTTCGTATACCCCGCGCCGGCCCGCGTAGCCCGAATGCCCGCACTTGTCGCAGCCGACCGGATGCCACACGGTGCGGCCTTCTTCCTGGCGTTCTTCCTTGCAGACGGAGCAAAGCTGCCGCACGAGCCGCTGCGCGAGCACGCCGAGCAGCGACGACGCGAGCAGGTAGGGCTCGACGCCCATGTCGGTCAGACGCGTGACGGCCGATGCCGCATCGTTCGTGTGCAGCGTCGCGAGCACGAGGTGGCCCGTCAGCGATGCCTGCACCGCGATCTGCGCGGTTTCGAGGTCGCGGATTTCGCCGATCATGATCACGTCCGGATCCTGGCGCAGGATCGAGCGCAGCGCACGGGCAAAGGTCATCCCGATCCGCTCGTTCACCTGCGTCTGGCCGATGCCGCCGAGGTCGTATTCGATCGGGTCCTCGACGGTCATGATGTTGGTCGTCGCGGTTTCGAGCCGCGACATCGACGCATACAGCGTGGTCGTCTTGCCCGAACCCGTCGGGCCCGTGACGAGCACGATGCCGTGCGGGCGGGCGATCAGCTTGTCGAACTGCACGAGCGTGTCGCGGCCCATCCCGAGCGCTTCGAGGTTCAGCCGCTGCGCATCCTTTTCCAGCAGACGCAGCACCGCACGCTCGCCGTGCCCGGTCGGCAGCGTCGACACACGCACGTCGACCGGCCGGCCGCCGACGCGCAGCGTGATGCGGCCGTCCTGCGGCAGGCGTTTCTCCGCGATGTCGAGCTGCGCCATGATCTTGATCCGCGAGATCAGCGCACCGTGCAGCGCCTTCTTCGGCCGCACCACATCGCGCAGCGTGCCGTCGACGCGAAAGCGCACGACCGATGCATTCTCGAACGGCTCGATGTGGATGTCCGACGCCTGTTCGCGCGCCGCTTGCGTAAGCAGCGCGTTGATCATCCGGATGATCGGCGCATCGTCTTCCGATTCGAGCAGATCCTCGACTTCGGGGATGTCCTGCATCAGCCGCGACAGGTCGACTTCGCCTTCGACCTCGCCGACCACCTGGGCCGCGCTGCCATCCTGGCGTGCGTACGCATGGTTGATCGCCTGCGCGAGCTCGTCGGCCGGCACGCGATGCACGGAGATCGAGCCGAAGTTGCGCGCGATCTCCGCGAGCGCGGCGTCGCTCGTGCGTTCGCTGATCCACACCTCGAGCGTGTCGTCGAGCTGATGCGCGATCAGCACCTGGCCGTTCTTCGCGAAACCGTACGGCAACAGTCGCGCGGCGAGCGGCGACGGCGGCTGCCGTTCGCCCGGCGCGCCGTCGTGGGCGGAAGAGGCGAGCATGTCGCTCACTGCGACGCTCCCGGCGTGGCCGTCAACGGCTGTTGCGGCACCGCCTGCTGCGGCACACTCTGCGGCTGCGCGGGCGTCGCCTCCGGCAACGGCTGGGCCGGCACGGGCGCCACCTGGCGCTGCAGCTGCTGGCGACGCATCTTGTCGAGATCGAACAGGTTGCCCGCGGCCGTGCCGCCCTGGCTCGGGCCGATCGGCATCGGCGGGACGACCGGATCGTCCTTGTCGCGGATCACGTTGTTGTCCGACTTGTACGCACCCGTCACGCCCTGGATGTAGTCGTAGCGGTTGGCCGTGACTTCCTGCGCGGTGCCGCGATCGGAGATGATCACCGGACGCAGGAACACCATCAGGTTGGTTTTCGCGCGCACCTTCGATTCGGAACGGAACAGCTGGCCGATCCACGGGATGTCGCCGAGCAGCGGCACCTTGCTGTTCGACACCTGGTAGTTGTCCTGCATCAAGCCGCCCAGCACGATGATCTCGCCGTTGTCCGCGAGAATCGTCGACTGGATCGAGCGCTTCGTGAAGGTCGGGCCGGTCTGCGCGCTCGTGGTACCCGCGACGACCGCCGAATCCTCGGTGTAGAGCTGCAGCTTGAGGATCCCGCCGTCGGTAATCTGCGGCTTCACGTGCAGCGTCAGGCCGACGTCGCGACGATCGTAGGTATTGAACGCATTGTTCGTATTGCCGCTCGTCAGGTTCGAATACGAACCGGTCGCGATCGGCACGTTCTGGCCGACGACGATCTTCGCTTCCTCGTTGTCGAGGGTGATCAGGTTCGGCGTCGACAGCACGTTCGCGTCGCTCACGCCCGCGAAATACTGCAGCAGCGCGCCGAGCCCCTGCACGCCGAACATGTTGTGCAGCCAGCCGATGTTGAGGCCCTGGCTCAGCGCCCCGAGATTGTTGGCCAGCCCGCCGCCGGTGATGCCGCCGGCGGCGTTGGCCACGCCACCCGCCGTCAGGTTGATGATGCTGTTGCCCAGCCCCAGCCCGGGGTTCAGATTCGTGCCGCCGAGAAACTGGCCGCTCGCCACCTGCCACTGGATGCCGAGGTTGCCCTGCGACGTCGAGTTCAGCTCGACGATCAGCGCTTCGATATAGACCTGTGCACGCCGCGCATCGAGCTGGTCGATCACCGAGCGCAGGTTCCGGTAGACCGGATCCGACGCGGTGACGATCAGCGAGTTGGTCGCCGCGTCGGCCTGGATCATCCCGCCGGGCTGGTTGTCGTCGCCCTTGTCCTTGTCACCGCCGAGCAGGCCAGCGCTGCCGAGCCCGCCACCGCCGGACGAGCCGCCGTACGACGACGACGAGGATGACGAGCCGCCGAGGCCGCCCGACGGCAGCGGCGGGGTGCCCGACGTGCCGGTCGAGAAGTTGCCGCTCGACGACGAGCCGCCGCTCTGGTTGAAGCTGTTCGCATCGTTGGACGACGCCGACGAGCCGCTATCGCTGCCGCTGCTCTTGCCGAGCATCCCGCGCAGCGTCTTCGCGAGCTTAACCGCATCGGCGTTGCGCAGCGGCACGACGTGCATGTTGCCGGGCACCGCGCTCGGCGCGTCGAGCTGCTGCACGAGCCGCTTCGCGGCCGCAAGGCGCGACGCGCTCGACGCACGCAGCATCAGCGAGTTGGTGCGCGGGTCGGCCGTGACCGACACCTTCAGCGTCGCATCGCTGTTGCCGATCGCGCCCGGGTCGAGCATTTTCTGCAGCTGCGCAGCGAGGTCGATCGCGTTCGCGTTGCGCAGCGGCACGACCTGCACCTGCGCGCCCGCGGCACTGTCCACGCCCGCAATGATCTGCGCGATGCGCCGCACGTTGTCCGCGTAGTCGGTCACGACGATCGTGTTGTTCGCCGGGTAGGCAGTGACCGTGTTGTTCGGCGAGATCAGCGGCCGCAGCACGGGCAGCAGGTTGTTCGCCGATTCGTTGTGCAGCTCGAACACCTGCGTGATCACTTGATCGCCGCGCGCCTGCGGCGCATTGCCGACGTAGGTCGGCACGCCCTGCAGCTTCGCGTCGGCCTCGGGCACGACCTTCAGCACGCCGTGATCCTGCACGAGCGCGAAGCCCTGCATGCGCAGCGCCGACTGCAGCGTCTTCAGTGCCTGGTCTTCCGGCACCGGCCGTTCGGCCACGAGGTTGAGCTGACCCTTCACGCGCGGGTCGACGATGATGGTCTTGCCGGTTGCGGCGCCGATCGCCTTGGCGACCTGGTCGATATCCGCATTCACGAAGTTGAGCGTGACCTGAGCGTAGGCGGCCTGCGAGACGATGATGCCAGCGACGATCAGGGTCGTGGCGACACGCCGCATAACGAAGCGATTTCTTGTCATGGATGAATGGGTCGATGCCGGCTCAGGCCACTTCCGGCGGTAGTGCTGGGATCCAAGTCCTAAAGAGGCGACATTAGCAGTTTTTCATGTCCGAAATATCACATTGATCCGAGGACTGTCTCACATACGACATGTATTCGACGAGCCGTATGCAATATGTAAGATTCGGTACTATTCTCGGCATGCCGGCCATCGCCCCGTTTCATGATAAATCGACACGGAAATTCGGTATAACCGGGCTGCCGTATTCCTGTATGTCGCAAGCTGACGGACTGTCGGTATCATACGGGCGGCGCGTTTCTCGTCGCACGAATAACAGGCACGGGTTTTCCCGACCTCCACGCATTTTCCTGTCGATTTCGCACCATGAACAGACGGTTCGTTTCGATCACGTTGATCGCCGCCGGCGTGTATTTCGCCAGCGCGAACGCTCGCGCGGACTGTTTCGACGAGGCGGCCAAATATCAGCAGGTCAATCCGCTGATCCTGCGCGCGATCGCGTGGCAGGAGTCGCGCAACCGGCCCGGCGCGCTGAACAAGAACACGAACGGCTCGGTCGACTACGGCCTGATGCAGATCAATTCGATCCACCTGCCGACGCTGTCGCGCTACGGAATCGGCCGCGACACGCTGATGGAGCCGTGCAAGAACGTGTACATCGCCGCGTGGCATCTCAAGCAGAAGATGAACCGCTACGGCAACACGTGGCAGGCCGTCGGCGCCTATCATTCGGAAACACCGTCGCTGCGCGACAAGTACGCGCGGCAGATCGCCGGCATTCTGTCGCAGTGGAAGCTGCTGCCGCCCGTGCAGTGACAGCGCACCGCACCGCGGCCTGACGCCGTCCCGGCCGGCCGGCGCCCGTTTGATGCACAATGCGGGCTCACGCCGCCATTTCGCCCGTCCGCGGGACGATCGCGCCCCGGAAGGGCGCCGCGGCCGCTTTTTCAATTTTTCCGTTGGTGCATATCGCTATGAATCCGGCAATGAACCAGCCGTTGCCCGTCACCGTGCTGTCCGGCTTCCTCGGCGCCGGCAAGACCACGCTGCTCAATCACATCCTCGCGAACCGCGCGGGCCTGAAAGTCGCCGTGATCGTCAACGATCTCGCGGCGGTCAACATCGACGCGTCGCTCGTGCGCGACGCGCAGGCGCTGTCGCACGTCGAGGAGCGCCTCGTCGAGATGTCGAACGGCTGCATCTGCTGCACGCTGCGTGACGACCTGCTCGTCGAGATCCGCACGCTCGCGTCCGAAGGCCGCTTCGACGCGATCATGATCGAATCGACCGGGATCGCAGAGCCGATGCCGATCGCCGAAACCTTCACGTTCGTCGACGACGACGGCACGTCGCTGTCGGCAATCGCGCGGCTCGACACGCTCGTCACCGTGGTCGACGCGTACAACTTCCTGCGCGACTACGGCTCGGACGACGCGCTCGCGACGCGCGGCATCGCCGCATCGGAAGAGGACGACCGCACGCTCGTCGAGCTGCTGATCGAGCAGATCGAGTTCTGCGACGTGCTGGTGATCAACAAGGCCGACCTCGTCGGCGCCGACGAACTCGCACGCCTGCAGCACATCCTCGCGCGACTCAATCCGCGCGCACACCAGGTCGTGTCGACGTTCGGCAACGTGCCGCTCGATGAAGTGCTGAACACGGGCCGCTTCGATTTCGACGAGGCCGCGAACGCGCCGGGCTGGCTTGCGTCGCTCGATCACGGTCACACGCATTGCGACGACCCCGACTGCCATGACGAACATCATGCGCACGTGCACGGTGAAGCCGACGAATTCGGAATCGGCAATTTTGTTTACCGCGCGCGCCGGCCGTTTCATCCGGCACGACTCTGGGCGCTGCTGCATCAGGAGTGGCCGGGCGTGCTGCGCAGCAAGGGTTTCTTCTGGCTCGCGACGCGCAACGACATCGCGGGCTCGTTGTCGCAAGCGGGCGGCGTATGCCGGCATGGCCCCGCAGGTCTCTGGTGGGCTGCGCAGGATCGCACGGAATGGCCGGACGACGACGAGCTGCTTGCTGAAATCCGCGCAGAATGGCACGGCGATCTCGACGATCGCGCAGTGGGCGATCGCCGGCAGGAACTCGTGCTGATCGGCATCGCGCTCGACGCGGATGCATGGCGCGCGAAACTCGACGCATGCCTGCTGACCGATGCGGAATTCGCACTCGGCGCGGCGGGATGGCACGCGTTCGACGATCCGTTCCCGGCGTGGGATGTCGATTCGCACGACGACGACGATCACGGCGACACGCAGATCGTGCATGCGTAACGCGTTGTAAAAACAACCGTTAAATCTTGCAAGAGGGGCGCGGACTGTGGCAAAAATGCTGCGTGCGCCCAATAAAAAACCCGCCGAAAGGCGGGTTTTTCTTGGAACAGGCGCTGGTTTAACGCTTGTTGACGGCGTCCTTGAACGCCTTGCCAGCCGTGAACTTGACCGTCTTGGCTGCCGGGATCTTGATGGTTTCGCCGGTCTTCGGGTTGCGGCCCGTACGTGCTGCGCGCTTGCCCGAACCGAAGCTGCCGAAGCCGATCAGCTGAACCGCATCACCCTTCGACACGGCCTTCTTGATGACTTCGAGCAGCGTGTCCAGCGTTTCGCCGGTTTGAGCCTTGCTGGCGCCCGTTTGGGCGGCGACGGCGTCGATCAGTTCCTGTTTGTTCATTAAGGTTCCTTTATCAGGTTAGGTTGACACGAACAGCGCGAACGCGCCGATTATACGTGCGCGAACCGTGCCGTCGAGAGTCAGACTCCGACGACACAGCGCCGAATCCTGGCCCGCGCGACGCGCCCTCCGGTTAGCCGGCGGCCACCCCGCGGTACGGCGTTGCTATGATAGCGCAGCGCAAACCCAATAACGACAAGGGTTTCAAAGATTTTCATCGGTATTTCGCCGAATGAATCATCGACTGCCCGTTTTTTGACCAGCGCCAACCGGACAGGATACGCAGCGCGGTCCGCCTGAGCGCCGCGCCGTTGGCTTTTTCCAACGGACGGACGGGCGGCCCCGCGCAATCCCTTGCCAGGCTTGGCTGCCACGTTTTTTGTTTCGCATGACCGACCGACTTGTTCCCGCCACACTCACGCGTCGCGACGACGGCACGCTCGTCTCGCCCGAGTTCGGCGATCTCCATCGCGGCGTGTCGGGCACGCTTGCGCATCGCGTGTTCGTCGCGGGCAACGGGCTGCCGGCGCGCTGGCAGGGCCGCCGTACGTTCACGATCGTCGCGACGGGATTCGGCGCGGGCGGCAGCTTCCTCGCGGCCTGGGCCGCGTGGCGCGACGATCCCGCGCGCTGCGAGCGGCTGCATTTTGTCGCAGCCGAACCGCATCCGTTCTCGCGTGACGACCTGCGCCGCGCAGCTTCACATATCGTTGCCAACACAACCATATCGGCGGATGTCGATGCACTTGTCGACGCGTGGCCGATGCTTGTGCCGGGCGTGCATCGGCTCGAATTCGACGATGGGCGCGTGGTGCTCACGCTCGCATTCGGCGATGCGATCGACATGCTGGGAAAGATCGTCGCGCGCGCCGACGCATTCTGTATTGACGGCTTCACGTCATCGAATGATGCCGATCTCCGCGCGACAGACATCGTCCGCGCGCTCTCGAAAATCGCCGGCGAACGCGCAACGTTTGCAACGCATGCGCATTCCGACGTGTTGAAACACGCACTCGGCAAAGCGGGTTTCACGTATCGCGAGGCCGACGGTCAGCTCGTCGGCGAATATGCGCCGCGCTGGCGCGCGCGCCGGCACGAGCCGCCGCTCGCACTGCCCGTTGCGACGCGCCGCGCGATCGTGATCGGTGCGGGCCTGGCGGGCTGCGCAGTCGTCGAACGCCTCGCCGCGCGCGGCTGGGACGTCACGCTGATCGAGCGGCACGACCGGATCGCGAGCGAAGCGTCGGGCAATCCGGCCGGCGTGTTCCATCCGCTGATGACACGCGACGACAACGTCGCGAGCCGGCTCACGCGCGGCGGCTTCCTGCACGCGATCGCTCGCTGGCGCGCACTCGAACGCGCGGGCCATGCATTCGCGCGCAGCACGCACGGGATGATCCATCTCGCCGAATCGGCCGACGACTTCGCCCGGATGCGCGATGCGTTCGATGCATTCGGCGCACCGTCCGACTACGTGTCGCTGCTCGATGCCGATGCCGCGCGTACCCATCTGAACCTGCCGGTCGCGCAGGGAGGGCTGCTGTTTCCGCACGGTGGCGCCGTCTGGCCGGCCGGCCTTTGCGCGGCCCAATGCGCAGCGGCCGGCGAGCGCGTGCACTTGCTCGCCTCCACCGGCGTTGCACGACTCGAACGGCGGGGCGACGCATGGCATGCACTCGACGATGCGGGCGGCACGCTGGCCGAAGCTCCCGTCGTCGTGCTCGCGAATGCCGGCGACGCCGCGCGTCTTGCCGGGCTGCGGCATGTCGCGCTGCAACCGGTGCGCGGCCAGCTCACGTTACTGCCGCCCGGCAGCACGGCACCGTTGCCGTGCCCGACGATCGGCGACGGTTACGCGGTGCCGCTCGACGATGGCACGCTGTTGATCGGCGCGACGTTCGAACCCGACGACGTCGATCCCGCGATGCGCGCGGCCGGCCACCTCGAAAACCTCGAGCGCGTGCGGCATCTGCTGCCGGGCCTGATCGGCGACCTGCCGGCTCCCGACACCCTGCGCGGCCGTGTTGCGTTCCGCTGGGTCGTCGGCGACCGCTTGCCGCTGCTCGGCCCGCTCGCGGACGAAGCGGGCGCCGTCGCCAATGCACGCGCGCTGAGCGGTGCGCAGGCGCGCGACCTGCCGCGCATGCCCGGACTCTACGGGGCATTCGGCTTCGGCTCGCGCGGCCTCGTATGGGCTGCACTCGGCGCCGAACTGATTGCATCGCAACTCGAAGGCGAGCCGTGGCCGCTCGAGCGCGAACTTGCCGATGCCGTCGATCCCGCACGCTTCCTGATCCGCGCGTTGCGCGCGCGCCGCGTCGGCCAGGACGGCTGACCGCTCACCCGAGCCGCTCACAGTTTCCCGACTTTTCTGCGCAAGGTTATCCACTCGACGCTGTGGATAACCCCGCGGAATCCACACGCACTTCGTGTGTAATCACAGTGGACGTAAACTGGGCAACTCGGCACTGCTGTGAGACGGCCCGAAAGTTGCTCAACTCAAACCTCTGTGAGCGAACAGTCTGTGCAACGGGTTATGGGCTCTCCAACACCTTGATCCGTCGACGTAAACCGAAGTTATCCACAGAACTGTGCGTCCTTTGTTAACTTCTACTACGTATATATACAAGTAAACCTTTGAAACCAAAGGCCTGAGGTGTCGCACAGCGCCGCGAGTCGATTCAATGGGTTCCAGACCGAAAAAGCTGTGGCACAATCGGTTTCCTTCGCGTTCATCCGGCCAGGCGCCGGACATGCTTCAATGGAACGGTCGGCACGATTTCGAATCTGAATCTTCGAGACTGCGCAGTCCGTTCACACACCAGGCCGACAATCCAGATCGGCAACCTGAACGACTTTCCGCCCTGTGGCGGAAAAGGCGGATCCCATGTCCCGCCGTCGTCGACCACAACAATCACATTCGGGGCGACACCCAGCCGGCGCGCATCCATTTCTGACGCTTGACCCCGCGTCGCTGGCGGTTGCTTCCAAAGGAGAAGTCACCACGATGAAGTCGGCGTTCTCATTCCTGCCCAACTGGCCGCTCACGCCGGATGCCGTGTTCTGGGCCGGGCTCGCGCTGTTCGCGGCCGGCCTGTGTGGCGAACTGTGCTATCGCGCATGGCGCCTGCCGCGCATCACCGGTTATGCGGTGATCGGTCTCATCGCCGGATCATTCGGATTCGGCGTGATCGATGCAAGCACCGACGAAACCTCGCGGCTGCTGATCGACGTCGCGCTCGGCCTGCTGCTGTTCGAGCTCGGCAGCCGTCTCGACCTGCGCTGGATCCGGCGCAATCCGTGGCTCGTCGCGTCGAGCCTCGCCGAAGCCACGCTGACGTTCGTGCTGGTGCTGTTCGTGATGCTCGCGCTCGGGGTATCGGGGATGGTCGCGCTCGTGCTGTCGGCGATCGCGATCGCGACGTCGCCGTCGATGGTGATCCAGCTGAAGACCGAGCTGCGCGCGGAAGGGCAGGTGTCGCAACGCCTCATCACGCTCACCGCGCTCAACAGCGTCTATGCGATCGTGCTGACCAAGCTCGTGACGAGCTGGCTCCACCAGGAAGCGTACGGCAACGTTTTCGCGACGATCCTGCAGCCGCTCTACCTGATCGCCGGTTCGTTCATCGTCGCGTATATCGTCGCGCGTTCGTGCAACTACCTGTTCCGCCACATGACCGCGACGATGCGCGACGAGCATTCGTTCGTTGCATTGTTCGGGCTCGTGATGCTCGCGATCGCCGTCGCCCAGGCGCTGAAGCTGTCGACGCTGCTCACGCTGCTGCTTGCCGGCATCATCGTGAAGAACCTCGAAGCACGCCCGCAACTGTGGCCCGAACACTTCGGCACGGCCGGCTGGCTGCTGACGGTGGTCCTGTTCGTGCTCACGCTCACGTCGTTCACGTGGGGCGACATCGCGCTCGGCGGGCTGCTTTCAATCGTGCTGATCATTACGCGGCTCGTCGCGAAGCTGGCCGGCGTCGTCGCGTTCGCGAAGCCGAGCGGCATCGGGATGAAGCAGGGCGTCGCGCTCGGCATCGCGCTTACGCCGATGTCCGCGCTGTCGTACCTGCTCGTCGACGACACCTACCAGCTCTATCCGAATTTCGACCCGCACCTGCGCGCGATCGTGATGTGCACGATCGTGATCCTGCAGCTCGTCAGCCCGTTCATCGTCTACCGCTGCCTGTCGGCGGTCGGTGAACGCAGCGACAGCAACTGATTCCGGAACCTGCCATGGCACTCGAAACCTTCGTCAATTCCGAGCCGTTCACGTTCGGCGTCGAACTGGAGATCCAGGTCGTCAACACGCACAACTACGACCTGACCAAAGCGGCATCCGACCTGATGCGCCTGATCCAGGGCGAGACCTTTCCGGGCAACATCACGCCGGAAATCACCGAGAGCATGATCGAGCTGTCGACCGGCATCTGCCATTCGCACGAGCAGGCGGTGAGCGAGCTGCACGCGATCCGCGACGTGCTCGTGAAGGCGGCCGACCAGCTCAACGTCGGGCTGGCCGGCGGCGGCACGCATGCGTTCCAGCAATGGAGCGACCGGCAGATCTACGATGCACCGCGCTTCCAGTACATCTCCGAGCTGTACGGCTATCTCGCCAAGCAGTTCACCGTGTTCGGCCAGCACGTTCACATCGGCTGCCCCGATCCGGACAGCGCACTGTTCCTGCTGCACTCGATGTCGCGCTTCATTCCGCACTTCATCGCGCTGTCGGCGTCGTCGCCGTTCGTGCAGAACGTCGACACGGGCTTCCATTCGGCACGCCTGAATTCGGTGTTCGCGTTTCCGCTGTCGGGCCGCGCGCCGTTCGTGCTGACCTGGGACAGCTTCGAGGAGTACTTCACGAAGATGGTGAACACCGGCGTCGTCAACTCGATGAAGGATTTCTACTGGGACATCCGCCCGAAGCCCGGCTACGGGACGATCGAGGTGCGCGTGATGGACACGCCGCTGTCGGTCGACCGCGCGGCGGCGATCGCCTGCTACATCCAGACGCTCGCGCGCTACCTGTTGACCGACCGGCCGCTGAAGCTGTCGGAGGACGACTACCTCGTCTACACGTTCAACCGTTTCGAGGCGTGCCGCTTCGGGCTCGAGGGTACCTGCGTGAATCCTCAGACGGGTGAGCGCCGCACGATCGCCGAAGACATCCTCGACACGCTCGACCGGATCGCGCCGCATGCGGCCGCGCTCGGTTCGCGCGCGGCACTCGACGAGATCGGTGCGCTGGCTCAGGCGCGCGTGAACGACGCATCGTGGTTGAGAACCGTTTTCAAACAGGAAAAATCGCTCAACGAGACGGTCCGCCAGCAGTGCTTACGTTGGCGCGAGTGAAAAAATGTTTTGCAGATTACGGGCTCGACCGAGTCGCGATTCACTGAACGACCGGCGGCCCCGATTGAGGCCGAAATCGTTGCCGGTTGTCCTGAAAATCTGTGGATAACCTGATATTCCGCTGCAAAGTCAACGATCTGTGCACGGGATAACCCGGTGGATCATTGCAGTCGGCCCGATGGCCGATCCGAACAGGAAAATGTCCGTATGCGCCGTTTGGCGGGTGCCCGGCATTGCAGGCACAACGAAAAATTTTGGTTATCCAACGATTTTCCACAGAATGAAGGGGATAACTTAGCTGTGCGATTTTCCGCTCTCGCTTAGAATGTCGGCTTTGCGGACACCGGAACGATGCGTGTCTTACCGGTCGCCGCGAACGCGACCGCCGCGTGTGCCCTCGCGACGGCCGTGCTGACACACTCGCAAGAGCGTGTCTGTTTTGAGATAGACATTCGATCTCCACACTACGGCCGCTCGGCAAACCGGGCGGCGGCAAAGCGAAAAGACTATGAGCGAAGGCGTTTACGGGAATCAGGCTTCGGGACGTGTGACCCACAGCCTGCTGCGGTTGAGTACGGCCATGCGAAGCCAGGCATGGGATTGGGCGGAAGGCGCGGGCCTGACGCCGACGCAGGGCGAGATTCTCGTGCTGCTGCTGCAGCGCAAGGGCCCGATGCGGCTCGGCGAGATCGCGCGCGAGACGCAGCTGACCGCGGCGACCACGAGCGATGCCGTCAGCACGCTCGAGACCAAGGGTCTCGTCGAGAAGCGCCGTGCGCTGGACGACGGTCGCGCGCTGGCTGTGCGCCTGTCGGCCCGTGGCCGGACAGCTGCGAAGAAGGCGCTGCAATGGCCTGAATTCCTGACGAAGGCCGTCGGCAAGCTCGGCGCGGACGAGCAGGGCGCACTGTATCGCGCGCTGCTGAAGACGCTGCGCGAACTGCAGGTGGCCGGTGCGACGCCGCCGCAGCGCATGTGCGTGACGTGCGCTCACTTCCAGCCGGGCAAGCTGTCGAAGAAGACCGTGCATTACTGTGCGGCGCTCGACATCTCGATGTCCGACAGCGATCTGCGTCTCGACTGCTCGGTGCAGGAAGAGGCCGACGCGGCGACGCAGAAGAAGACCTGGAAGATTTTCGCCGGCTGACGTCCGTCGATCGACCGGGAGGCCGATGATGAACGCTGAGGTCGTGGCGATCCGCCACGTGCATTTCGAGGATCTCGGGAGCTTCGAGCAGGTGCTCGGCGAACGGGGCCGGCGGGTGCGCTACGTCGACGTCGGGTCGTCGCGGGTCGAGGTGCTCGACGTGCTCGAGCCGTCGCTTCTCGTCGTGCTCGGCGGCCCGCTCAGCGTGTACGACGATGCGCAGTATCCGACGATCGCGCCGCTTGCGGCGCTCGTGCGTGCGCGCATCGACGCCGGGCTGCCGATCCTCGGCATCTGTCTCGGCGCGCAGTTCATCGCCCGGTCGCTCGGCGCGCGCGTCTATCCGGCCGCGCAGCATGAACTCGGCTGGGCGCCGCTGACGCTCACCGATGCCGGCCGCGCATCGCCGTTGCGCCATCTCGATGGCGCGGCGACGTCGATGCTGCACTGGCATGGTGACACGTTCGACCTGCCGGGCGGTGCGATTCATCTCGCATCGACGCCGGCCTGCCGCCACCAGGCATTCGCGTGGGGCCAGCACGTGCTGGCGCTGCAATGCCATCCGGAAATCCGCACCGACCGCTTCGAACCGTGGCTGATCGCGAACGCCGGCGAAATCGCGGCGACGCCCGGCATCGACGCGTGCCGGTTGCGCGCCGATACCGCGCAGCACGGCCCTGCGCTCGAGGCGGCCGCGCGACGCATGTTCGCGGAGTGGCTCGACAGCGTCGGACTCTGACGCGGCAAGCGGCGCCGCCGTTCGCCGCGAAGGTATTGCCCGGCCCGCGTCCGTTGCGGGCCGGCGCATCGCCGTATGCGCGGCGTTTTTCACCTTTCCCGCCTTGCCGGCAACCCGCCGCGGGCCGTGCCTGACCATCCGCTTACTGCCGCGTGCACGGCCAGCACGCTTCCGGCCTGCGTGCTACGCTCGTTCGCTCCTTCCTTTCCTGGCGAGCGGCCTCCATGACTGCGCTGTTTTCCCCGTTCACGCTGCGCGGCGTGACCCTTCCGAACCGGATCGTGATCTCCCCGATGTGCCAGTATTCGGCCGAACGCGGTGAAGCGACCGACTGGCACATGATTCACCTCGGCCATCTCGCGCTGTCGGGCGCGGGGCTGCTCTGCATCGAGGCGACCGCGGTGGAACCCGACGGGCGCATCACGCATGGCGACCTCGGCCTCTGGGACGACGTGACCGAAGCCGCGCTGAAGCCCGTGCTGGCCGCGATCCGCAAGCATTCGCCGATCCGCGTCGCGATGCAGTTGTCGCATGCGGGGCGCAAGGCGTCGAGCAACGTGCCGTGGCAGGGCGGGCAGCTCGTGTCCGTCGCCGACGGCGGCTGGTTGCCGCATGCGCCGTCGGCCGTGC
The DNA here is from genome assembly GCF_002099195.1 of Burkholderia puraquae. Lineage (GTDB taxonomy): Bacteria > Pseudomonadota > Gammaproteobacteria > Burkholderiales > Burkholderiaceae > Burkholderia > Burkholderia puraquae. Next base: position 59,122 of record NZ_NBYX01000013.1, read on the forward strand.
CGCACAAGGATGGCGAGACGCCGCCGCTCGCACTCGATGCCGCGGGCCTGAACCGGATCCGCGAAGCGTTCGCGGCCTCGGCGAAGCGGGCTGCACGGCTCGGCATCGACGCGATCGAGGTGCACGCGGCACACGGCTACCTGCTGCACCAGTTCCTGTCGCCGCTCGCGAACCGGCGCACCGACGAATACGGCGGCTCGCTCGAAAACCGCATGCGCTTTCCGCTCGAGATCTTCGAGATCGTGCGCGCGGCGTTTCCGGAGGACCTGCCGGTCGGCGTGCGCGTGTCCGCGACCGACTGGGTCGAAGGCGGCTGGGAGCTCGACGATACGATCGCGTTCGCGCACGAACTGAAGCGCCGCGGCTGCGACTGGATCGACGTGTCGTCCGGCGGCGTGTCGCCGCTGCAGAAGATTCCGCTGTCGCCCGGCTACCAGGTGCCGTTCGCGCAGGCCGTGAAGCGTGCGGTCGGCATGCCGACGGTGGCCGTTGGCCTGATCAACGAGCCCGCCCATGCGAACCGGCTCATCGAGGCCGGCGATGCCGATTTCGTCGCGATGGCGCGCGCGATGCTGTACGACCCGCGCTGGCCGTGGCACGCGGCGGCCGAGCTCGGTGCGCAGGTGACGGCGCCGCCGCAGTACTGGCGTTCGCAGCCGCGCGAGCACAAGGCGTTGTTCGGCGACATCGCATTCGGCCAGCGTTGAGTGCAGGGCGCGCAATATTGCGCGTGATGTTGAACGAAGCAATCGTGAACGTGTAGGATGCGGGTGATTCGCCGCATGGCCTGACGCGGCACCGACCGGTGCCGCGTTTTCGTTTTGCGCGACGCCGGGTTGCGATTGCGGCCGCCTTCCATTCAATTCGTTTTCACAAGGATTCGTTCGATGAGTTCACGCAGGATCGCGGTGCGCCGCTCGGGAGTACACGGCAAGGGCGTGTTCGCCGTGGCGCCGATCAAGGCCGGCGAGCGCGTAGTGGAATACAAGGGCGAACGAATTTCGTGGAAGGAAGCGCTGCGCCGTCACCCGCACGACCCGAGTGAACCGAACCATACGTTCTACTTCGCACTGGACGAGGGCGGGGTGATCGACGGCAAGATCGACGGCAACAGCGCGCGCTGGATCAACCACTCGTGCGCGCCGAACTGCGAAGCCGAGGAAGTCAAAGGTCGCGTGTACATCCACGCACTGCGCGACATCGGGCCGGAAGAGGAACTGTTCTACGACTACGGCCTCGTGATCGATGCGAAGCTGACGAAGTCGCTCAAGCGCGAATACGCGTGCCACTGCGGTGCGGCGTCGTGCCGCGGCACGCTGCTCGCGACATCCGACGACAGCGGGAAGAAGAAAAAGAAGAAGGACAAGAAGGACGGCAAGTCCGAGTCCCGATCGAAGGACAAGAAAAGCAAGAAGTGATGCCGGCGGCGGCGCATCGTGCGCTGCCGCTGCCGTTTCAGCGGATGGCTGCCGCGTCGCGCAGCCGTGCCTTCCGCCTTCCTCATCCGGCGCGCGGCCCGACCAACGGCTGCCCGCCGCGAATCGCTCAGTGCGTCGACGCGGCGGCCGGCGTCTCGCTGGCCGGTTTCTCCGGGCGCGCGGTCAGCGGTACCCTCACCACGAAGCGCGAGCCGCCTTCCGATGCGTCCTCGTACGATACGGTGCCGCCGTGCATCGCGATGATGTCGTGCACGATCGCGAGGCCGAGCCCGGCGCCCGTCTCGACGCCGTTGCCGCTTTGGGCGTCGCCGCGGAAGAAGCGCTTGAACAGGTCGGCCTGCTGGTTGGCGGGCACGCCGGGGCCGTTGTCCTCGACGACGATCTCGGCGGCCGGGTGGCCGTCCTCGAGCGCGCCGCGCGCGACGTTCACCGTGATTCGCGCGCCGTTCGGGCGCGCGAGGGGCACGTACTTCAGCGCATTGTCGAGCAGGTTCGCGATCACCTCGCGCAGCAGCACGGGGTTGCCGCGCACGACCAGCTTCTCGTCGTCGCCTGGATCGTCGGTACGCTGGAAGCCGAGGTCGACGTGCGATGCGAGTGCGCGCGGCACCCATTCGGCGCCCGTCTCGAACGCCATCGCTGCAAGGTCGACGTCGACGAACCGCGCGGCCTGTTCGCCCGGTTCCGCACGGGCGAGCGACAGCAACTGGTTCGACAGCCGTACCGCGCGGTCGGCGGCTGCGCGCAGTTCGCGCACCGCGGCGTAGGTCTGGTGCGGGTCGCGTGCAACAGCTGCCTGCTCCGCGTGCAGCTTCACGGCCGTGAGCGGCGTGCGCAACTGGTGCGCGGCATCGGCGATGAACTTGCGCTGCGCGTCGAGCGCGGTCTTCAGGCGGCCGAGCAGCGCGTTCATCGCACTCGTCAGCGGCCGGATTTCCAGCGGCACCTCGGTTTCGTCGACCGGCTCCAGCGACGTGTGGGTCTGCCGGTTCAGCGAATCGGCCAGGTGCGTGAGCGGGCCGAGCTGCTGGTTCACGACGCGCCACACGATGCCCCAGCCCGCGAGCAGCAACAGCAGCAGCGGCATCATGATGGCAACGAGGAATTCGGCCGCGATCCGGTAGCGGTGCCGCACCGGCTGCGCGACCTCGACGACCATCGGCTTGCCGCCCTCGACATCGTCGACGCGCACCTGCGCGACCCGCACCGCGCGGTTGTCGTATTCGGCCTCGAATACGTACGCGTGATGCATGCGGCGCACGTTGATGCCCTGCAGCGGCAGCTTCGGATCGCCGGCGAGTTCCTGTTCGCCGTCGCTGATCCGGTAGATCAGCGCTTCGGCGGGATCGGAGAACATCGCCTGCGCGAGCGGCGGCACCGTGAACGGCGCGTCGGGGCCGGCGATCTGGATCTGTTTGGAGATGGCGGTCGCGAGATCGGCGAGCGAGCGGTCGATCACGTGCTGCGTGTATTGCCACGCGAGCCAGTAGGCGATCAGGCCGCTCATCAGCGCGAGCATCGACAGCGGGGCGGCGAGGCGCCGAAGCAGCGAGCGGCGCAGGCTGGTGGTCACAGCCGGATCAGGAGACATTTCGACGGGCAAATGGATAAGCGCCGCTCACGGGGAGCGGCGCGGTCTTGCGCCGGGCGGTGACGCGGAGCAGCACCACACGCGGGCGGCACGTGGCCGCCCGGCGCGCGGCCGCCGCTCAGACGCTCGCCGTCTGGCGGATTTCCTGCAGCAGGTAGCCGAAGCCGCGCACCGTGACGATTTCGACACGGCACTGCTCGAGTTTCTTGCGCACGCGGTGCACGTAGACTTCGATCGCGGTGTCGCCGAGATCGCCGCCGAAGTGCGTGAGGTGATCCTGCAACTGGGCCTTGCTGACGACGCGGCCGTGGCGCAGCAGCAGCATTTCGAGCACCGCGAATTCGCGCGGCGACAGCTCGAGCGGCTTGTCGTCGTTGAAGATGCGGCGGTCGACGCCCGACAGGCGGACGCCGCCGAGCGACACTTCCGGACGCGGCATGTCGCTGTGCGGGCCGCTGCGGCGCATCACCGCGCGGATGCGCGCTTCGAGCTCGGCCGGCTCGAACGGCTTGAGCATGTAGTCGTCGGCACCCGAATTCAGGCCCTGGATCCGGTCGTTCAGCTCGTCGCGTGCGGTCAGCACGATGACGGGCGTGTGGCGGTTGGTCTGGCGGAAGCGCGTGAGCAGCGTCATCCCGTCGATGCCCGGCAGGCCGAGGTCGAGGATCACGAGTTCGTGGCGGTTCTGTGCCAGCGCCTGTTCGGCAAAGATGCCGTCATGCACCATGTCGACGGTGAAGCCAGCCTGCTCGAGGCTGCTCTGGATACCGCGTGCGATGGGGCGGTCGTCTTCGATCAGAAGGAGTCGCATGAAGTTCGCTCAAGTACAATGGGTTGGCGGTTCAGGCACGCGGACAGCACGACGCCGTTTCCACAGGGGCGCCGCAACACCTGACAATCAAGCATGGCGGCCAGCGAACGATTAAATCCAATCATGTCCGATATTTCGATCAACGACCTAGAAGCCGCGATCAATTTCTGGCGCGCCCGCTCGCCGTCGAGCGGCGACGAACTCAAACTCTGCGAAGAGGCCAGCGCGCTCTCCAAGCCGTATGCGCTGCTGATTGTACAGCGCGAAAGCGCGCTACAACTGGAAGGTTTGGACCCCAAGGCACGGAATGCGTACGAGACTTACGTGCGCCTTAAGGATGGCTTGGAAAGCTGAAGGCTTTCGCTGACTACATCCTAGAAAACGTTCATCGAAATGAAAAGTTGACGCGCCGCGCATCGAAAGACGCGCGGCGGTAGAGGAAGGCTTCAGGCGGCCGGGTGCGCGTGCGCGCCGGCACGGTCGATGAACAGCGCCAGTTCGATGTCGCGTTCGGTCAGGCCGTCGGCATCGTGGGTCGACAGCGTGACGTCGACGCGGTTGTACACGTTGAACCATTCCGGATGGTGGTTCATTTCCTGCGCCTTGATCGCGACGCGCGTCATGAAGCCGAACGCTTCGTTGAAATCGGCGAAGCGCAGGCTGCGCTGGATCGCGTCGCGGCCCGGCACGGCCGTCCAGAGCGGCAGGCCTTCGAGCCGGGTCTTGCGTTCTTCTGATGTGAGCTTGTGGATCATCTTGCACCTCTCGGTCGGTAACGGCACTCGCGCGCGGTTGCGCCGCGCGGCGAAGCCGGCACCGGTCATTGTTTCATAGTTGCGGGAAGGCCATCCGGCGACCATCGGCGCGCTTTCGCGTGCTCGCGCTCGCGCGTCACGCGTCGTCGTCGTCGAGCCAGCCTTCGCCCGTGCCGCAATGCAGCACGCGATCGGTATCGAGCACCGCGCCGGCCGCGAATTCGGGCAGCGGGGCCAGCCGGTCGGCCAGCGCGCGGCCATCGACGTCGGCGAGCGCGAACAGTTGCGCGAAATCGTCGATCACGAAGTAGGTCTTCTGGAACGTGTCGATCCGGTACTTCGTGCGCATCACGCGCTCGAGGTCGAAGCCGAGCCGGTTCGGCGCCGCGCTCTCGAGGCTGTACAGGCTTTCGCCCTTGCTCGACACGATCCCGGCGCCGTAGATCGACAGCCCGTTCGTGCCGCGCGGGTCGCGGATCAGCCCGAATTCCACCGTATACCAGTAGAGTCGCGCGAGGCGCGCGAGCGCTGCTTCGTCGTCGGCGACCGCGAGCGCGGTGCGGCCGTACGCCTGCATGTAGTCGGCGAACACCGGGTCGATCAGCAGCGGCACGTGGCCGAACAGGTCGTGGAAGCAGTCGGGTTCCTGCAGGTAGTCGAGCTGGTCGGGACGGCGCATCCACCAGGTAACCGGGAAGCGCCGGTTCGCGAGATGCTCGAAGAACACGCGGTCGGGCACGAGGCCCGGCACCGCGACGATCTCCCAGCCCGTTGCCGGCTTCAGCTGGCGGTTCACGTCGGCGAACGACGGCACGCGATCAGCCGGCAGGTCGATCTTCCCGAGCCCCGCGACGAACGCATCGCACGCGCGCCCGCGCAGCAGCGCCGACTGGCGTGCATAGAGCTGCTTCCACACCGCGTGGTCGACCTGGCCGTAACGCGCGAGCGGCTGGTCGATGGTGAAATCGGCGCGGGTTTCGAGGCCCGCATCGAACTGCTCCTGCAGTTTCGCGGTGACGACGGTGGACATGATCTGGCTCTGCACGTGGCGGTGGGTAACCATGCAAGTGTAGAGCGGGCTGCACGCGGAATGGGCGCAATATTGGCGCTGATTCGCCATGTGATGCGATAATCGCGCACAAAATCATGAATCAATGCGGAGAATAATCATGCTGGAACTCGATCACTTCGATCTCGCGCTGCTGGACGTGCTGCAGCGCTTCGGTCGCGCGACGCATCAGCAGCTCGGCGAGGAGGTGCCGCTGTCGCCGTCGCAGATCGGCCGGCGGCTGCAGCGGCTCGAGGCGGCCGGCGTGATCGAAGGCTACCGCGTGATGCTGCGCCCCGAAAAGCTCGGGCTCGGCGTCACCGCGTTCACGAGCCTGAAGCTCAAGCATCACGGCGATTCGATCATCGAGCAGTTCCAGCAGCAGATCGACGTGCTGCCGGAAGTGCTCGAATGCCATGCGGTGGTGGGCGATGCCGACTACCTGCTGCGGATCGTCGCGCCCGACCTGAACGCGCTGTCGCAGTTCGTGATGAAGAAGCTGATGCGCGTGCCGGGTGTCGACAGCGTGCGCTCGAACATCGTGCTGACGACCTTCAAGCGCAACGGCGCGCTGCCGCTCGCACACCTGGCACCTGGCGCCGCATAACGCGGCGACAGGGCGGCGGCAGGGTTGAAGGCGGTGCGCCGTTGCGCCGCCGCGGGGCAGGGCCGGATCAGGCCGCTTCGTGCTGCGTATCGGCGTTCAACAGGTCGACGTACGCGACCGCGACGAGATCGTCCTGCGACACGCCGAGCTTCGCGAACACGTCGTGCGCTTCGGCTTCGCCGCCGGCTTCGTCGTCGTCGGGTCCGAGCACGACTTCCAGTTCGATGAAATCGCCGAGGCCGTCGACGCGGTCGAGGTGGATGCGCGTGCGGCCCGCGAGGTACACGTGCCGTTCCTTCGTCACGATCCCGCGCGTGGTCAGCGCGGTGGCGAGCAGCGCATGCATCGCGTCGGGGTTCGTCACCGGGCTGCGGGTGTAGTACGACGCCTTCGGGCCGTCGCGGTCGTCGCGCTGGTAGAAGATCAGTTCGGCCGGCGTGCCGTCCTCGAAGCGGCGCAGCTTCAGCCGGCCGCGAGGCACGTCATAGAAGAAATCCTGCTGGCGATAGAACAGCGGCGCTTCGGTCGCGAGCCTGGCCGCCTGTTCACGCAGCTGGTCGAATTCGCGGGCGCGGGCTTTGATCTCGATGTTGCGGGCCATGCGGGTCTCCTTCAATCGGGGTCTCGCGGTGTGCGAATGCACAATCTAGCAAAAAGCCCGCGAAGGTGGCGTGACGAGCGGCGGGACGCGGCGACACGACGCGGCCGGGAGTTCGGCGTCCTGATTCCACCGTTCACGCACACGCAACGGCCCGCGCGGGCACCGGCTGCCGACGTGTCAGGCGTTGACGCCCGGTGCGCGGCCAGCCGCAGCGACATCAGCAGCACTCATATCGCCCACTGCGCCTCGATCAGCCGCAGCGCGGCAGCGATCGCCGGTTCGTCGCACCGCTCGGCGAGCGTCACGAAGGTCAGTTCGGTCGGCACCGTCACGTGTTCGACGATCGTCAGCGCATGCGCGTGCGCCTCGGCCAGCGCGGTCGAGGCGCGCGCGAGCGTCAACCCGATGCCCGATTTGACGAGATCGAGCATCGACTGCTCCTGGTCGACCTCGGCAACCTTGACCGGCTGCGTGCCGGCATCCGCGAAGCGCCGCGACAGCAGCCGGTGGTGTGCGGACGCAGGCGGCGTCCAGATCCACGGCAGCGTGGCAAGCGAGCGCCAGTCGTGTGCGCGCTGCACGCGCTCCTTCCAGCCGGCCGGCGCGAGCACACGGTACTGGAAATGCGTGAGCGTGACGGTGTGGAACAGTGCGCTGTCGAGCGGATCGTCCTCGCCCGGCCGGCCGATGTAATAGCCGACGTCGAGCGCTTGCGTGCGCACCTGTTCGATCACCCAGCCCGACATCCCGTGCCGCAGTGCGGTTTCGATCTGCGGATGGGTTTCGACGAGCGCGCGCAGGAAGCCGCCGAGCCGCAGGAAGCCCGGATCGAGGATCGTGCCGATCCGCAACCGGCCGCGCACCTCGTGCCGCAGCGCAGCAGCGGCGCGCTGCACGTCGGCGGCGGCGGCGAGCGCGCGTTCCGCATGCGGCAGCAGCGTCTGGCCGTCGCGCGTGAGCGCGAGCCCGCGCGACGTGCGCGTAAACAGCGTGACGCCGAGCGTTTCCTGCAGATGCTTGATCTGCAGGCTGACGGCCGGCTGCGTCAGGTGCAGTTGCACGGCGGCGCGCGTCAGGTTGCCTTCGCGCGCGACCGTCGCGAACGCGCGGAGCAGGGTGAGATCCATCGTCGTGATATGAGCGCGGCTTATAACGCAGTTCAGCATAACTCATTGGATCGGCGGCCGGCAGCCGGAGTACGCTTCATCGGTCGTGGCGCGCAGGGCAGCAAGCGCGGCGCGCGACGCACTATGCTGGAAATGACGCGCGGTATTGCGCCGCGTGGCGGACAACAATGAGATTTGGATGGGGCCAGTGCCGGCGTTGAGGCGCTCACTCGGGTCGACCGCCGTGGGGATGGAGTGGGTGCTGAAGTGCCAGCTCCAGCCGGCCACGCGATGGGGCCAGAGTAAGCGCTGAAGTGCCAACTCCAGCCAACCACGCCATGGAACCAGAGTAAGCGCTAAAGCGCCAACTCTGGTCGACCGCCGTGGGGCTGGAGTAAGCGCTAAAGCGCTAACTCTGGTCGACCGCCGTGGGGCTGGAGTAAGCGCTGAAGCGCTAACTCCAGCCAACCACGCCATGGGACCAGAGTAAGCGCTAAAGCGCTAACTCTGGTCGACAGGAGACACACCGTGACTACTCGACGCACGCTAGAAGGCGAATTCGATTACGTGATCGTCGGCGCGGGCACCGCGGGCTGCGTGCTCGCGAACCGCCTGACTGAAGACCCCGACATCCGCGTGCTGCTGCTCGAAGCGGGCGGCAAGGACGACTATCACTGGATCCACATTCCGGTCGGCTATCTATATTGCATCGGCAACCCGCGCACCGACTGGCTGTACAAAACGCAACCCGAAGCGGCGCTCAACGGCCGGGCGCTGTCGTATCCGCGCGGCCGCGTTCTCGGCGGCTGCTCGTCGATCAACGGGATGATCTACATGCGCGGCCAGCGCGAGGATTACGACAGCTGGGCGCAGGAAACCGGCGACGCCGGCTGGTCATGGGACAGCGTGCTGCCGATCTTCAAGCGCAGCGAGGATCACCATGCGGGCGCAAGCGACGCGCATGGCGCGGGCGGTTACTGGCGCGTCGAGAAGCAACGGCTGCGCTGGGAGATCCTCGAATCGTTCGCGCAGGCCGCGCAGCAGACGGGCATCCCGGCAACCGACGACTTCAATCGCGGCGACAATGCCGGGGTCGGCTATTTCGAGGTGAACCAGAAGCGCGGCGTGCGCTGGAATACGTCGAAGGCGTTCCTGCGGCCCGCGATGGCGCGCCCGAACCTGACCGTGATCACCGGCGCACAGGCGCAGCGCGTGATCTTCGATGGGCGGCGCGCAGTCGGCGTCGAATATCACGGCGGCGGCACCGATTACGTTGCACGGGCGCGCTCGGAGGTGCTGCTGACGTCCGGCGCCGTGAATTCGCCGCAGCTGCTCGAGCTGTCGGGTATCGGCGATGGCCGGCGGCTGCAGGCGCTCGGCATCGACGTCGTGCAGGATCTGCCGGGCGTCGGCGAAAACCTGCAGGATCACCTGCAATTGCGGATGGCGTTTCGCGTCGAAGGTGTGCGCACGCTCAACACGCTGTCCGCACACTGGTGGGGCAAGCTGATGATCGGCGCCGAATATGCGTTGCTGCAGCGCGGGCCGATGTCGATGGCGCCGTCGCAGCTCGGCGCGTTCGCCAAATCCGACCCGGACGATCCCGCGCTCACGCGCCCCGATCTCGAATACCACGTGCAACCGCTGTCGCTCGAACGCTTCGGCGAGCCGCTGCACAGCTTCAACGCGTTTACGGCGTCCGTGTGCCATCTGCGGCCGACGTCACGCGGCAGCGTGCATATCGCGAGCGCCGATCCGGGCAGCGCACCCGCAATCGCGCCGAACTATCTGTCGACCGACCATGATCGCCATGTCGCCGCGAACGCGTTGCGCCTCACGCGCCGGATCGCGTCCGCACCGGCGCTCGCGCGCTATCGTCCCGAGGAAATCCTGCCGGGCACGCAGTACCGGAGCGAAGCCGAGCTGATCGAGGCGGCGGGCGCGGTCGGCACGACGATCTTCCATCCGGTCGGCACCTGCCGGATGGGGCGTGCCGACGATGAGCGTGCGGTGGTCGACAGCCGGCTTCGCGTGCGCGGCATCGCCGGGCTGCGGATCGTCGATGCGTCGGTGATGCCGTTCATCACATCGGGCAATACCAATTCGCCGACACTGATGATCGCCGAACGCGCGAGCGACATGATCCGTGCCGATCGCCGCGCGGCACGCGAAGCGACGCCGGTGCACACGGAGCCCGCGGTGACAGCCGCGTGACGGAACGCTGACACGCGCGACAGCGGGCCGTCATGATGACGCCCGCTGATTCGCTATGCGAAACAAGCTGTCGTTGCAGTGCCGGTGCCGATGGCGCCGATTGTGCCGGTTCGCCGGCACGATCCATGCAAGCCGTGCGGCCGCACGGCGATTTAGTTGCGAGCTTGCACGGGCCGTGCGGATAGGCAACGGTCGATGATGCACGTGTCAAAAAAAACGTGGCGAAACATCGTGCACAGTCGCGCGCGATATGGCGGCCAGCCCTATAAGTGCAAATCCCGATGATTGCACTGCACCAACGGCGAGACAATGTGGCGCAGTGTGCATACGCGTCGGCGCGGGAGACCACCCTCGAGGCGTAACACGGCGCCCGGGGCAGCCTGCTCATCCGCTGACCTGTTTCGCGGACGCTTCTCGCGAATCTTCCCGGTGCTTCGCCTGACTTCGTACGGAAGGGAACATGATTCTCGGCGACACGATTCTGGAAACACGCGGACTGACCAAGGAATTCAGGGGTTTCACGGCCGTCAACGGCGTGAACCTGCGTGTGCGTCGCGGTGCGATCCATGCGTTGATCGGACCGAACGGCGCAGGCAAGACGACCTGCTTCAACCTCCTCACCAAATTCCTGACGCCGACGGCCGGCCAGATCGTCTTCAACGGGATCGACATCACCGACGAGCGGCCCGCACAGGTTGCGCGGCGCGGCATCATCCGCTCGTTCCAGATATCGGCCGTGTTCCCGCACCTGACCGCGCTGCAGAACGTGCGCATCGGCCTGCAGCGCGCGCTCGGCACCGAATTCCATTTCTGGCGCAGCGAAAGCACGCTGAAGCGGCTCGACGACCGCGCGATGGACCTGCTCACGCAGGTCGGCCTCACCGATTTCGCGCAGGTGCCGACCGTCGAGCTCGCATACGGCCGCAAGCGCGCGCTGGAGATCGCGACCACGCTCGCGATGGAGCCCGAACTGATGCTGCTCGACGAGCCCACGCAGGGGATGGGCCACGAGGACGTCGATCGCGTGACGGCGCTGATCAAGAAGGTCGCGAGCGGCCGCACGATCCTGATGGTCGAGCACAACATGAACGTGATCGCGGGCATCTCCGACACGATCACCGTCCTGCAACGCGGCGAGGTGCTGGCCGAAGGCTCGTATGCGGAAGTGTCGAAGAATCCGCTCGTCATCGAGGCCTACATGGGCAGCGCCGATGCGGCGCTCGCGGGGGCGCACGCATGAAGCACAGCGAACGGGAGGAACGCGAATTGAGCGGCGTCGAAAGCGGTACGCCCGCGCTGGAGATCACGGGCCTGGAGGCCTGGTACGGGGAATCCCACATATTGCACGGTGTCGACCTGACGGTGCATCGCGGCGAAGTCGTCACGCTGCTCGGCCGCAACGGCGCGGGCCGCACCACGACGCTGCGCGCGATCATGGGCCTCACGGGCCGCCGCAGCGGGTCGATCAAGGTCGCGGGCAACGAGACGATCGGCCTCGCGACGCACCGCATCGCACATTTCGGCGTCGGCTACTGCCCGGAGGAGCGCGGGATCTTCTCGAGCCTGTCGTGCGAGGAGAACCTGATGCTGCCGCCGCCGATCGGGCCGCGCGACCACGCGATGTCGATCGACGAGATCTACACGATGTTCCCGAACCTCGCGTCGCGTCGGCAGAGCCAGGGCACGCGGCTGTCCGGCGGCGAGCAGCAGATGCTCGCGGTCGCGCGGATCCTGCGCACCGGTGCGAACCTGCTGCTGCTCGACGAGATTTCCGAAGGCCTCGCGCCGGTGATCGTGCAGGCGCTGGCGCGGATGATCGTCGCACTGAAGGCACGCGGCTACACGATCGTGATGGTCGAACAGAATTTCCGCTTCGCCGCGCCGCTCGCCGACCGGTTCTACGTGATGGAGCACGGCAGCATCGTCGAACATTTCCAGGCGGCCGAACTGGAAAGCAAGATGCCGACCCTGCACGACCTGCTCGGGGTGTGACGCCGCCCCGTCTCTCTCGCCGCTAGCCGTGGCGGCTTCGAACAACCACAACGCATCAGAACAACAGGAGACGTCAATGAAAATGAAGACCCTCGCACACGCCTGTCTCGCGCTCGCGACTGCCGCGTTCACCGCCGGCGCCGCGCAGGCCGCGGATACCGTGAAGATCGGCTTCATCACCGACATGTCGGGGCTTTACGCGGATATCGACGGGCAGGGCGGCCTCGAAGCGATCCGCATGGCGGTTGCCGACTTCGGCGGCAAGGTGCTCGGCAAGCCGATCGAGGTCGTCTATGCCGATCACCAGAACAAGGCCGACATCGCCGCGTCGAAGGCGCGCGAATGGATGGACCGCGGCGGGCTCGACCTGCTGGTCGGCGGCACGAATTCCGCCACCGCGCTGTCGATGAACCAGGTCGCGGCCGAGAAGAAGAAGGTCTACATCAACATCGGCGCGGGCGCCGACACGCTGACCAACGAGCAGTGCACGCCGTACACGGTCCACTACGCGTACGACACGATGGCGCTCGCGAAGGGCACCGGTTCGGCCGTAGTGAAGCAGGGCGGCAAGACGTGGTTCTTCCTGACCGCCGACTACGCATTCGGCAAGGCGCTCGAGAAGAACACGTCGGATGTCGTGAAGGCGAACGGCGGCCAGGTGCTCGGCGCGGTGCGCCACCCGCTGTCCGCGTCGGATTTCTCGTCGTTCCTGCTGCAGGCGCAATCGTCGAAGGCGCAGATCCTCGGCCTCGCGAACGCGGGCGGCGACACGATCAACGCGATCAAGGCCGCGAAGGAGTTCGGCATCACGAAGACGATGAAGCTCGCCGCGCTGCTGATGTTCATCGACGACGTGCACAGCCTCGGCCTCGAGACGACGCAGGGCCTCGTGCTGACCGACAGCTGGTACTGGAACCGCGATGCGGCGTCGCGCCAGTGGGCGCAGCGTTACTTCGGCAAGATGAAGAAGATGCCGTCGAGCCTCCAGGCAGCCGACTACTCGTCGGTGACGACCTACCTGAAGGCCGTCCAGGCCGCCGGCACGACCGACTCCGACAAGGTGATGGCCGAGCTGAAGAAGATCAAGATCAACGACTTCTACGCGAAGGGCTACATCCGCACCGACGGCAGCATGATCCACGACATGTACCTGATGGAAGTGAAGAAGCCGGCGGAATCGAAGGAGCCGTGGGATTACTACAAGGTGCTCGCGACGATTCCGGGCGAACAGGCGTTCGCGACCAAGCAGGAATCGCGCTGCGCGTTGTGGAAGTAAGCAGGGCGTAGCGGCGCGCACGGGCGCGCCGCTCGGTGGCGGCGGCAGCGATGTGCCCGCTGCGCCGCCCGCGTACGCAACGCGTGAAGGTTGCGCGCGCAACGAAACTCATTCTGACGGCTAAGTCGATGGAAATCTTTGGCATTCCGTTGCCGGCGATGCTGAGCCAGTTGCTGCTCGGGCTCGTCAACGGCTCGTTCTACGCGATCCTGAGCCTCGGGCTCGCGGTGATCTTCGGGTTGCTCAACGTGATCAACTTCGCGCACGGCGCGCTGTTCATGCTGGGCGCGATGCTTGCGTGGATGGGCCTGTCGTATTTCGGGCTGCCGTACTGGGCGATGCTCGTGATCGCGCCGCTGGTCGTCGGCGCGTTCGGGATCCTGATCGAGCGCTCGATGCTGCGCTGGCTGTACAAGCTCGATCACCTGTACGGGCTGTTGCTCACGTTCGGGCTCACGCTGGTCGTCGAAGGCGTGTTCCGTTCGATCTACGGATCGTCCGGCCAGCCGTACGACGTGCCGTCGCAGTTGTCCGGCGCCACCAACCTCGGCTTCATGTTCCTGCCGAACTACCGCGCGTGGGTGGTCATCGCGTCGCTCGCGGTGTGTCTCGCGACATGGTTCGTGATCGAGAAGACGCGCCTCGGCGCCTACCTGCGCGCGGGCACCGAGAACCCGAAGCTCGTCGAGGCATTCGGCGTGAACGTGCCGATGATGATCACGCTCACCTACGGCTTCGGCGTCGCGCTCGCCGCGTTCGCGGGCGTGCTGGCCGCGCCGGTGATCCAGGTGTCGCCGCTGATGGGCCAGCCGATGATCATCACCGTGTTCGCGGTGGTCGTGATCGGCGGGATGGGCTCGATCCTCGGCTCGATCGTCACCGGCCTGCTGCTCGGCGTGATCGAGGGCTTCACGCGCGTGTTCTACCCCGAAGCATCGGCCACCGTCGTGTTCGTGATCATGGCGATCGTGCTGCTGTTCCGCCCGGCGGGCCTCTTCGGCAAGGAAAAATGATGCAGAGAAAAGTGCTCTACGGCGTGCTGCTCGTCGCATTGCTCGCCGCGCCGTTCATCGGCGCGTACCCGGTGTTCGTGATGAAGGTGCTCACGTTCGCGCTGTTCGCGGCCGCGTTCAACCTGCTGATCGGCTATACGGGGCTGCTGTCGTTCGGCCATGCGATGTTCCTCGCGACCGCCGGCTATGCGACCGGTTATTCGATGCAGACGCTCGGTTTCACGCCGGAGCTCGGCGTGCTCGTCGGCACCGTTGCCGCGACGCTGCTCGGGCTCGTCGTCGGGCTGTTCGCGATCCGGCGGCAGGGCATCTACTTCGCGATGATCACGCTCGCGTTCGCGCAGATGGTCTACTTCATCTACCTGCAGGCGCCGTTCACGCACGGCGAGGACGGGCTGCAGGGCGTGCCGCGCGGCCATCTGTTCGGGCTGCTCGACCTGTCGAACGACGTCGCGCTCTACTACGTCGTGGTGGCAGTGGTCGTCGCCGCATGCGCGTTCATCGTGCGGGTCGTTCATTCGCCGTTCGGCCAGGTGCTCGTCGCGATCAAGGAGAACGAAGCGCGCGCGATCTCGCTCGGCTACGACACCGACCGCTTCAAGCTGCTCGCGTTCATCCTGTCGGCGGGCCTCGCGGGGCTGGCCGGCTCGCTGAAGGTGCTCGTGCTCGGCTTCGAGACGCTGTCGGACGCGTACTGGACGATGTCGGGCCTCGTCGTGCTGATGACGCTCGTCGGCGGGATGGGGACGCTGTTCGGGCCGCTGCTGGGCGCGGCACTGATCGTCGCGCTGGAAGACCGGCTCGGCGACATCGGCGAATGGCTCGCATCGACGACGGGCATCGCGTGGTTCCATTCGCTCGGCGAATCGGCGACGATCGTCACGGGGCTGATCTTCATCGCATGCGTGCTCGCCTTCCGGCGCGGTATCGTCGGCGAGATGGTCGCGCGGATCAAGCCGCTCAGGGCCTCCTGAGCGCGTGCCGCGCTCGTCGCCCCGGGTTGATGCGAAGCACCATCCGGCATGCGCCGGAAGGGCGTCGCAGCGGGCTCGGGCCGGCACCGCGCGGCAGGCTGGTGCCCCATTTTCGTGCGGCGATGCACCATAGGGGTAAATGCTAAGTTGCCGTGGTGCTTAAGCCTCTTTAAGATTCACCCTAGTTCTGATGCACCGCGAAACGAATTTGCAGGTGGAGAACGAGGAGACAATCGAGGCACAAAGTGCCCGGACCCCAAAGCGCTGTTGGACGGAATCCAACAGCGCTTTTTCATTTGCGTGCACGGATTTCCATCGATGGTGCATCGGCCTGCGCGATTGCCGTATTCTGCGCTCACGTTCGCACCGCACTTCTTCCGCGCTTCGCCGCGTCCCCCCGTTTTTCCATTTCCCGCCATCCGTTCGCAGACGATGCGCAACCGTGCGCCAGCCGTTCGGGCTAACCCGGTTGGCGTGCGCAAAACGCGTCCGTTACACTCGGCTTTCGCCGACCGCACGGTCGGGAAAATCGGTCGGCAGTTCTCCTACAAGCAGAATGCAGAAGAGGGAGTACGGTTGGATGAGCAGCGCAGGACGATGGATCGGGGCAGGAGGGGCGGCGGGTGCCGCTCGTTCGTCGTGGGGTGGGCCGGTTGTCGCCGCGGCCTTCCCAAGCCGTTCTGCGGCCTGTAGGCGCGTTCCGGCGCCATCGCGGGTCGTTGCGTGCGCATCCGTATCTGTATTCGCATCCGCATCCGCATGAGCGGCCGGCTTTCCGATCGTGCGCCGCTCGCTGACCTGGCCGCATCAGGCCGGATCGGCGTGCCTCTCCTTGTTCGTTGCGCATGCATCGATTGCCCGCACGTTTCCGCATTTCTCCGCTTTCTTCATCCTGACGACACCGCTGTTGCGCATCGTGACGGTCGAACGACCGTTTCGACCGGCAGGCGGGTGCGTCCGTGCGCGGTGCCATCCGGGCGCCGTCGTGGGGGCGGTGTTTCACGGGAAAACGAGCGTAGGCGTGGCAAGGCGAGATAGTTAAATTATTAACTTGTTTGGGGGCCGGGAGCCGCCCGAGCGACCCGTGGCTTTTTCGAGCAGCGTTTGGAGACAACGTAAATGAAAATGAATCGATGGATGGAGGCCGTGCTTGCCGCGGGCCTCGTGTGCGCGGCGGCGACGGCGTCGGCGCAGGTGAAGATCGGCGTGACGCTGTCGGCCACCGGGCCGGCCGCGTCGCTCGGGATTCCGGAAAAGAACACGATCGCGCTGCTGCCGAAGGAAATCGCGGGCAAGAGCGTGCAGTACATCGTGCTCGACGACGCATCCGACACGAGCCGCGCGGTGCAGAACGTGCGCAAGCTGATCGACGAGGATCACGTCGACGCGATCATCGGTTCGTCCGTCACGCCGAACTCGCTCGCGATGCTTGATCCCGTGTCGCAGGGCAAGACGCCGACGATCTCGCTCGCCGCGAGCGCGCAGATCATCTCGCCGATGGATGCGAAGCGTGCATGGATGTTCAAGGTGCCGCAGAACGACCAGCTGATGGCCGATGCGATCGCCGGCTACATGGCGAAGCACGGCGTGAAGACGGTCGGCTTCATCGGCTTCGCCGATGCGTACGGCGACAGCTGGTACAACACGTTCAATGCGGCGGCCGCGAAGAACGGCCTGAAGGTCGTGTCGAACGAGCGCTACAACCGCACCGACGCGTCGGTGATGGGGCAGGTGCTGAAGCTGATGGGCTCGAATCCCGATGCGGTGCTGATTGCCGGCTCGGGTACGCCGGCGGCGCTGCCGGCGAAGACGCTGAAGGAGCGCGGCTACAAGGGCAAGGTGTACCAGACGCACGGCGTCGCGAACAACGATTTCCTGCGCGTGTGCGGCAAGGACTGCGAAGGCGAGATCCTGCCGGCCGGCCCTGTGCTCGTGACCGACCAGCTGCCCGATTCGAATCCGGTAAAGAAGCCGGCGCTCGGCTACAAGGCCGCGTACGAGAAGGCGTACGGCGCGGGCTCGCTGGCGACGTTCGGCGGCCACGCGTGGGACGCCGGGTTGCTGCTGCAGCGTGCGATTCCGGAAGCGCTGAAGAAGGGCCAGCCGGGTACCGAGGCGTTCCGCGAGGCGCTGCGCGCGTCGATCGAGAACGTGAAGGACCTGCCTGTGTCGCACGGCGTGATCAACATGACGCCGACTGACCACAACGGCTTCGACACGCGTGCGCGCGTGATGGTGCAAATCGTCGACGGCAAGTGGAAACTGCAGGCCGAGTAAGCCTCACGTGAAACCGGCGTGCGCGGCGCGAACGGCGCCGTGCATGCCGTCGGCAGGGTGTCGGGCCCGACGGGCCCCACCCGTGCCCAAGTCGTATGGAACCACCGGGGGGCTCGCCGCGTGGCGCCCGACGCGCCGATCTTGCCGTCCGTGTGCCCCGGCCGTTCCTGTCTTTCGTTGCTCCGCAGCATTCTCGATACACGACACGTATGGATCTCTCGATTGCGGCGATCCTCGCGCAAGACGGCATCACGACCGGCGCCATTTATGCATTGCTGTCGCTGGCGCTCGTACTGGTGTTTTCCGTCACGCGGGTGATCTTCATTCCCCAGGGCGAATTCGTCGCCTACGGTGCGCTGACGCTTGCCGCGTTACAGGCGCAGAAATTCCCCGCCACCTGCTGGCTGCTGTTCGTGATGGGCATCGCATGCTTCCTGCTCGAAGTCGGCGGCCTGATCCGGCATCGCGAACGGCGTCATCAGCTCGGCCGCACGCTTGCGACGCTCGGCAGCCGCTACGTCCTGCTGCCGCTCGCGGTGTTCGCGATCACGCGCAGCTTTGCCGCGCAGCCGCTGCCGATGCTCGCGCAGATCGCGCTGACGCTCGCGATCGTCGTGCCGATGGGGCCGTTCGTCTACCGGCTCGTGTACCAGCCGATCGCCGAAGGCACGACGCTGCTGCTGCTGATCGTGTCGGTCGCCGTCCATTTCGCGATGGTCGGCCTCGGGCTCGTGATGTTCGGCGCGGAAGGCTCGCGCACCAACGGGTTCTCGGATGCGGCGCTGTCGATCGGCAGCATGACCGTGTCGGTGCAGAGCATCCTGGTCGTCGTGACGGCGCTCGTGCTGATCGGTGCGCTCTACGTGTACTTCGGCCGCACGATCGCCGGCAAGGCGTTGCGCGCGACGTCGGTGAACCGGCTCGGCGCGCGGCTCGTCGGCATCGGTACGACCGAGGCAGGGCGGCTCGCGTTCACGCTCGCGGCGGGGCTCGGCGTGCTGTCCGGGATCCTCGTCGGCCCGCTGACGACGATCTACTACGACTCGGGCTTCCTGATTGGCCTGAAGGGCTTCGTCGGCGCAATCATCGGCGGGCTCGTCAGCTATCCGCTCGCGGCCGCCGGCTCGCTGCTCGTCGGTGTGCTCGAATCGTATTCGTCATTCTGGGCGAGCGCCTACAAGGAGGTGATCGTGTTCACGCTGATCATTCCGGTGCTGCTGTGGCGGAGCTTCGCCACGCCGCACGCGGAAGAAGAAGAGGAGTGACACGATGAAGACGATGGTACGCAACAAGACCTTCTGGGTGTTTCTCGTGGTGCTGTTCGCGCTGCCGGTGCTGCCTGGCGCACTGCAGGTGCCCGAATACTGGATCACGCTGCTGAACTACATCGGCCTCTACGCGATCGTCGCGATCGGGCTCGTGCTGCTGACGGGTGTCGGCGGGATGACGAGCTTCGGGCAGGCTGCGTTCGTCGGCATCGGCGCGTATGCGACCGCGTTCCTGACGACGCGGTATGGCGTGTCGCCGTGGCTCGCGCTGATCGTCGGTGTCGTGCTGACGGCGCTCGTTGCGCTCGTGCTCGGCGCGGTCACGATGCGGCTGTCCGGCCACTTCCTGCCGCTCGGCACGATCGCATGGGGCCTCGCGCTGTTCTACCTGTTCGGCAACCTCGAACTGCTCGGCAAGTACGACGGGATCAACGGGATTCCGGCGCTGAACCTGTTCGGCGTCCAACTCGGAACCGGCCGCAGCCTGTATTTCCTGATCTGGGCCGTCGTGCTGGCTGCGATCGTGTCGGTGCAGAACCTGCTGAACAGCCGCCCGGGCCGCGCGATCCGCGCGCTGCGCGGCGGCGGGGTGATGGCCGAGGCGATGGGCGTGAACACCGCATGGATGCGCGTCGTGATCTTCGTCTATGCGGCCGTGCTCGCGGCCGTCTCGGGCTTCCTGTACGCGCATCTGCAGCGCGCGGTGAACCCGACGCCATTCGGGCTGAACCACGGGATCGAGTTCCTGTTCATGGCCGTGGTCGGCGGCGTGTCGCACGTGTGGGGCGCGGTGCTCGGCGCGGCGATCCTGACCGTGCTGCAGGACTATCTGCAGACGCTGCTGCCGAAGTTGCTCGGTTCGGAAGGCAACTTCGAGATCATCGTGTTCGGCGTGCTGATGGTGCTGCTGCTGCAGTACGCGCGCCAGGGCGTGTGGCCGTTCGTCGCCAGGCTGTTCCCGCGCGGGCCGCGTGCGCATGTGCCCGAAAACGCCGATCCGCTGCCGCAGCGCGCGAAGCCGGCGGCCGGCGAGCCGCTGCTCGTCGTCGACCGCGCGCGCAAGCAGTTCGGCGGGCTCGTGGCCGTCAACGACGTCAGCTTCGCCGTGAAAGCGGGGCAGATCATCGGGCTGATCGGCCCGAACGGCGCCGGCAAGTCGACCACGTTCAACCTGGTGACGGGTGTCCTGAAGCCGACCGGCGGCACGATCACGTTCCGTGGCGAGCGCATCGACGGGCTCACATCGCGCCAGATCGTCCGCCGTGGCATCGGCCGGACGTTCCAGCACGTGAAGCTGTTGCCGGCGATGACGGTGCTCGAAAATGTCGCGATCGGTGCGCACCTGCGCGGGCATACGGGCGTGTGGCGCAGCGTCGCGCGGCTCAATGCGCATGAGGAAGCACAACTGCTCGCCGAAGCTGCGCGCCAGATCCGCCGGGTGGGGCTCGAAAAGCACATGTACGACGAAGCGGGCAGCCTCGCGCTCGGCCAGCAGCGGATTCTCGAAATCGCGCGGGCGCTGTGCTGCGATCCGACTTTGCTGCTGCTCGACGAGCCGGCCGCCGGGCTGCGCTACCAGGAGAAGCAGCAACTCGCCGACCTGCTGCGGCGGCTGAAGGCGGAAGGCATGAGCGTGTTGCTCGTGGAACACGACATGGATTTCGTGATGAATCTCACCGACCGGCTGGTGGTGATGGAATTCGGTACGCGGATCGCGGAAGGGCTGCCGCAGGACGTGCAGCAGGATCCGGCGGTGCTCGAAGCGTATCTGGGCGGGGTGGAGTGATGACGGACACGATGATGCCGATTCTCGACGTGCGCGGGCTGGCAGTCCGGTACGGGAAGGTGGAGGCGCTGCACGGTGCGGCGATCAAGGTCGGCGCGGGACAGATCGTCAGCGTGATCGGCCCGAATGGTGCCGGCAAATCGACGCTGCTGAACGCGATCATGGGCGCGCTGCCGGTGACCGGGCATGCGTCGGGCGCGGTCGTGTATCGCGGTCGCGACGTCGGCGCATTGCCGGTTGAGCAGCGCGTCGCACGCGGGATGTGTCTCGTGCCGGAAAAGCGCGAGCTGTTCAGCACGATGACGGTCGAAGACAACCTCGTGCTGGGCGCATATCGGCGCAAGCAGGCCGGTGAAGCGAACTTCCTCGACCAGCTCGATCATGTGTTTGCACTGTTTCCGCGGCTGAAGGAGCGGCGCAAGCAGGCGGCCGGCACGCTGTCCGGCGGCGAGCGGCAAATGCTCGCGGTCGGCCGCGCGCTGATGGGCAAGCCCGACCTGTTGATGCTCGACGAGCCGAGCCTCGGGCTGGCGCCGCTGATCGTGAAGGAGATCTTTCATATCATCAGCGCGTTGCGCGGTACGGGCGTGGCGACGCTGCTGATCGAACAGAATGCGCGGGCGGCACTGCAAATCTCCGACTACGGCTATGTGCTGGAGACGGGTGAGTTTGCGCTGGAAGGGCCGGCGGCTGAACTTGCGCAGAATCCGCGCGTGATCGAAACGTACCTTGGGTTGGTGAAGAAGACGGCTTGATCGGTGGCGCGGTCGGCGGGAAACGAGCGGCGTGTTTCACGTGAAACACGTCGTTTTTGTTTTCGGGGTGAGAGGGGATGCCGATACATCGACGATTGGCAGCCAGGGGATAGGTGCCGGGAAAAACAGTCGGACGTTCTGTGCAGTGGCGGCGCGCGAGGTGTTCACAGTGCAGACGGCGATCCGGTGCACCGCTCGGGGGTGGTTGTTGCTTGCTCCCACAGGCCGATGTCGTGCCGGGAGGGGATAACTGTCGGGCGAACCGACGGAAATTCTGTGGGGGAAGGGGGCGAGTGCGATCGCACAGGGTGTTTCGTTCGGCGTGTTGCGTGGTCCACAGGCGTCGAATGGGTCGCGTGTTCCACGTGGTTTTTCCCGGCAACCGGATCTCTGCACAGACACAACGATGGCGGCAGGCGACCCGGAAGCATGGCCGGAGTAGGTTCTGAGCCACAGATTCATAGGTCCATCACCGAAAAAATGTCGAAATGCACAGACCCTACCATTCGGACGGCCTTCGGGTGAAAAGCGAACCCGCTATAATTCGGCCCATACATTTCTCAGATAGGTTCGTGCGCAGCCCTGCGTACGGAATCCACCATGCTTTTTCCCACAGAATTTGACGTCATCGTCGTCGGTGGCGGTCATGCCGGCACGGAAGCCGCGCTGGCGTCCGCCCGCATGGGCGCAAAGACACTGCTGCTGACCCACAACATCGAAACGCTTGGGCAGATGAGCTGCAATCCGTCGATCGGCGGCATTGGCAAGGGCCATCTGGTCAAGGAAGTCGATGCGCTGGGCGGCGCAATGGCAGCCGCGACGGACGAGAGCGGTATTCAGTTCCGGATCCTCAATTCGTCGAAGGGTCCGGCTGTGCGCGCGACGCGTGCGCAGGCCGATCGTATCCTGTACAAGGCCGCGATCCGCCACCGGCTCGAGAACCAGCCGAATCTCTGGTTGTTCCAGCAGGCTGTCGACGACCTGATGGTCGAAGGCGACCGTGTGGTGGGCGCCGTTACGCAGATCGGCATCCGCTTCCGCGCCCGTGCGGTGGTGCTGACCGCCGGTACCTTCCTCGACGGCAAGATCCACGTCGGCCTGAACAACTACACGGGCGGCCGCGCGGGCGATCCGGCGGCCGTGTCGCTGTCGTCGCGCCTGAAGGAGCTGAAGCTGCCGCAGGGCCGCCTGAAGACGGGTACGCCGCCGCGCATCGATGGCCGTTCGATCGATTTCTCGAAGTTGGACGAACAGCCGGGCGATTTCGATCCAGTCCCCGTATTCTCGTTCCTGGGCCGCGCAGAGCAGCATCCGCAGCAGCTGCCGTGCTGGGTCACGCACACGAACGAGCGCACGCACGACATCATTCGTGGCGGTCTCGATCGTTCGCCTATGTATACAGGCGTGATCGAAGGCGTCGGGCCGCGCTATTGCCCGTCGATCGAGGACAAGATCCACCGGTTCGCCTCGAAGGAATCGCACCAGATCTTCCTGGAGCCGGAAGGGCTGACGACCAACGAGTTCTACCCGAACGGAATCTCGACGAGCCTGCCGTTCGACGTCCAGCTCGAGCTCGTGCATTCGATGCGCGGCCTCGAGAACGCGCATATCCTGCGCCCCGGCTACGCGATCGAGTACGATTACTTCGACCCGCGCGCACTGAAGGCATCGCTCGAGACGAAGGCGATCAACGGGCTGTTCTTTGCGGGCCAGATCAACGGGACAACCGGCTATGAAGAAGCGGCCGCGCAGGGTCTGCTGGCCGGCCTCAACGCGGGCCGCTACGTGCAGGAGAAGGATGCCTGGTGCCCGCGCCGCGACCAGGCGTACCTTGGCGTGCTGGTCGACGATCTCGTGACGCGTGGTGTGGCCGAGCCGTACCGGATGTTCACGAGCCGTGCCGAGTATCGCCTCAGCTTGCGTGAAGACAACGCCGACATGCGCCTGACCGAGATCGGCCGCGAACTGGGGCTCGTCGACGACGTGCGCTGGGACGCGTTCAGCCGGAAGCGCGACGCTGTTTCACGTGAAACCGAACGCCTGAAGTCGACGTGGGTCACGCCGAAGACGTTGCCGCCGGAAGAGGCGACCGCGCTGCTCGGCAAGGCGATCGACCACGAATACAGCCTCGCCGAGCTGCTGCGCCGTCCGGGTGTCAGCTACGACGGCGTGTGTGGCCTGAAGGGCGGCGAATGCGGCCCCGCAGAGCCGCTGGCGGACGATTCGGTGCTGCTCGAGCAGATCAAGGAGCAGGTCGAGATCGGCATCAAGTATCAGGGCTATATCGAGCGCCAGGCATCGGAAATCGAACGCAACGATGCGAACGAGAACACGCGCCTGCCGGACGGTATCGATTACCGCGAAGTCCGTGGGCTGTCGTTCGAGGTGAGCCAGAAGCTCAACGAGTTCCGGCCTGAAACGATCGGGCAGGCGTCGCGTATCTCGGGTGTCACGCCGGCAGCGATCTCGCTGCTGATGGTGCACCTGAAGCGTCGCGGTCTGGGCCGCCGTAATGGCACTGCCGAAGCGGCAACGGAGCAGGGGGACGGCACCGTCCCGACGCAACAATGACGGCGCGTCGCGCGCCGGCGGTTAATCGGGACGTACTGGAAGGGATGCTCGTCGAAGGCACGACGGCGCTCGACCTCGCGCTGACGGATGCACAACGCAACCAGCTGCTCGACTACGTCGAACTGCTCGGCAAGTGGAACGCGGTCTACAACCTGACCGCGATCCGCGACCCGAAGCAGATGCTGATCCAGCACATCCTCGATTCGCTCTCCATCGTCCCGCATCTGCGCGGCCGTGCCTCGGCCCGCGTGCTCGACGTCGGCTCGGGCGGCGGGTTGCCGGGTATCGTGCTGGCGATCGTCGAGCCGGATTGGCAGGTCACGCTGAACGATATCGTGCAGAAGAAGTCTGCATTCCAGACTCAGATGCGCGCGGAGCTGAAGCTCGCGAACCTGTCGGTGGTCACCGGGCGAGTCGAATCACTGCAGCCGGGCGTCGAAGTGCCGGAAAAATTCGACATGATCGTATCCCGCGCTTTCGCGGATCTGTCCGACTTCGTTAAACTTGCTCGACATCTGGTCGCGCCGGGCGGATCGATCTGGGCAATGAAGGGCGTCCACCCGGACGACGAGATTGCGCGGTTGCCGGAAGGCAGCCGCGTCAAGCAGACGATACGGCTGGCGGTGCCGATGCTCGATGCCGAACGGCATCTGATCGAAGTGGCCGTCAACGAGGCGAATTGACGGGAAGGCGCGCGGTAGCGCGCCGTTTGTTTGAAGGTAAAGGGAACACACCAACGATGGCAAAGATCTTCTGCGTTGCAAACCAGAAGGGGGGCGTCGGCAAGACGACGACATCGGTCAATCTCGCCGCAAGCCTTGCAGCGCAGGAGCAACGAGTCTTGCTGATCGATCTCGACCCGCAGGGTAACGCGACGATGGGTAGCGGGATCGACAAGGCTGCCTGCGAAGCGACCGTGTACGAGGTGCTGATCGACGGCGTGTCGGTTACCGACGCGCGCATCCGTCCGGACGGCGTCACCTACGACGTGCTGCCTGCAAACCGCGAGCTGTCCGGTGCCGAGATCGAACTGATCAGCATCGACAATCGCGAGCGCCGGCTGAAGGCCGCGCTCGAGCGCGTGGCGGACGACTACGATTTCGTGCTGATCGATTGCCCGCCGACGCTGTCGCTGCTGACGCTGAACGGGCTGTGCGCGGCGCATGGCGTCGTGATCCCGATGCAGTGCGAGTACTTCGCACTGGAGGGGTTGTCGGACCTCGTCAACACGATCAAGCAGGTTCACGCGAACATGAACCGCGACCTGAAGATCATCGGCTTGTTGCGCGTGATGTTCGATCCGCGCATCACGCTGCAGCAGCAAGTCTCCGATCAACTGAAAGCGCACTTCGGCGACAAGGTGTTCGACGCGGTGATTCCGCGTAACGTGCGCCTGGCGGAAGCGCCGAGTTACGGGCTGCCGGGCGTCGTGTTCGACCGCAGCTCGCGCGGTGCGCAGGCGTATCTCCAGTTCGGTGCCGAGATGATCGAGCGCGTTCGCGCGTTCGAGGTGTCGTGATCCGGACATGAGCGAAGCGAGGAAGAAAGACATGAACGCGGTACCAAAGAAGAAGGGCTTGGGACGTGGCCTCGAAGCGCTGCTCGGCGGCAGTGCCGATATCACCGAAGCGGTGAAGATCGAAGGGGCACCGAACACGCTCGCGCTCGGCAAGCTGCAGGCCGGCAAGTACCAGCCGCGGACGCGGATGGACGAAGGTAGCCTGCAGGAGCTCGCGGCGAGCATTCGCGCGCAGGGCGTGATGCAGCCGATCCTGGTACGGCCTATTTCGTCAGACAAATACGAGATCATCGCGGGCGAGCGCCGCTTCCGCGCGGCGCGCCTGGCGGGCCTCGATGAAGTGCCGGTGCTCGTGAAGGATGTGTCGGACCAGGCCGCCGCGGCGATGGCGCTGATCGAGAACATTCAGCGCGAGGATCTGAACCCGCTTGAAGAAGCGCACGGTATCCAGCGCCTGCTCGACGAGTTCGGTTTCACACACGAACAGGCGGCCGAATCGGTCGGCCGTTCGCGCAGCGCGGTGTCGAACCTGCTGCGCCTGCTGAACCTGGCTTCGCCGGTGCAGACGATGCTGCTGGCCGGCGATCTCGACATGGGGCACGCGCGTGCGCTGCTCGCCGTCGATGCGGCCACGCAGATCACGCTCGCCCATCAGGTCGTCAACAAGCGCATGTCGGTGCGCGAGACCGAGAAGCTCGTCACGCACACGACGAAGGAAGTGCCGGCCGTGAAGGCGCGTGCGAAGGACGACGGCGGGCGCGACACGCGCCGTCTCGAGGAGGAGTTGTCCGACCTGCTCGCGTCGACGGTGAAGATCAAGCTCGGCCGCCGCGGGCGAGGGCAGGTGACGATCGACTTCGGCAACCTCGACGCGCTCGAGGGGATTCTCGTGCGACTGCGCGGCAACGTGGCAACCGAAGAGTAACGGGCGGCACATGGAGGAGAGGGGAGCACCGGTGCCGCGCCGGTGGTTTGGATGGCTTGCGCAGGAGCCCGTGCTATCGGTGCTTGCGGTTGGCCTGATCGTGCTGCAATGGGTGCGTCCGCAACCATTTTCGGTATTGGCCGATCGCGTCGACTGGCAGACGGTCGCGACGCTTGCGGGCCTGCTGATGCTGACCAAGGCACTCGAGTTGTCCGGCTGCCTGATGTGGCTCGCGCACCGCATCGTGCATCACGTGCATTCCGAACGCGGCCTGGCCATGCTGCTGGTCGGGTTCGCCGCGCTGCTGTCGATGTGGCTCACCAACGACGTTGCGCTGTTCGTCGTCGTGCCATTGATGGTGTCGCTGCGTGCGCTGACGCCGCTGCCGTTCCGGCGGCTCGTGATCGTCGTCGCGCTGGCCGTCAACGCGGGATCCGTCGCGACGCCGCTCGGCAATCCTCAGAATCTATTCCTGTGGCAATTGAGCGGCGTGTCGTTCGGCCGCTTCGTGGTCACGCTCGGGCCGCTCGCGATCGCGCTGATGGCGCTGCTGTTCGTACTGACTGCGTGCGCATTTCGCGCGAAGCCGCTTGACTTGTCCGGCGACGTCGTCGCCATTCCCGTCCAGCGCATGCACGCGCTGATCGCCGCGGTGCTGTTCGCTGCCTTCGTGCTGCTCGCCGATGCGCACCATGCTCTGCCGGGCCTGGTTGCCGTCGCAATCGTGCTGCTCGTCGCAAAACGTGACGCAGTCCTCAGGATCGACTGGCTGTTGCTGCTGATCTTCGTGTTGATGTTCGTCGTGCTGCGCAGCGCGGCTGCGCTGCCCGTCATACATGACGCGATTGCGCATGCGCGCCTCGATTCGCCGCTGCGCATTTTCGCAGCCGGTGCCGTGCTGTCGCAGGGCATCAGCAACGTGCCGGCCGCGATCCTGCTATCGGAGTTCACGCGTGACTGGCGCGCGCTCGCGTTCGGCGTATCGGTCGGCGGTTTCGGTTTCGCGATCGGTTCGCTCGCGAACCTGATCGCGGTGCGTCTCGCGAAAGAGCCGCGCATGTGGCTGCCGTTCCACCTGGTCTCGATTCCGTTCGCGCTCGCTAGTGCGGCACTCGGTGCGTGGCTGCTCGTTCACGGTTGAGTGATGCGGGTGCGTGTGGCACAGGCGTGCCATTCGGGTGGCGGGGAGAGTGCACAGCATTCGCGCTGGTTGCAGAGTTGTTGATAAGTACGGCAATCCACAGTCGATCGACTGTGGTGGCATGACAACTGATTGGATGATTCGCTGCGTCAGCGTCGGTCCGGATTTCGCGCATTCGATGCGGTTGGGTGGTCACAGTGTTTTGCCTGTCCGGGCTTCGTGCGGCGCGCGAGCCCGGAGCCGCGTCACAGCATGGAGTCTGGGTGGTAATCGTGCCGCCCCGCCAGCACCCGCGCCGGGCATCGTTTCCTCGCCATTCCCTCATCGCCGGACATTTTCGAGCAAGAAATACCGGCGCAAAAAAGCGACCTTACAACTGTCATCGTACGTCGTCGAATCGCAGGTTTTTTCACATGATGAGGCGTCGTTTTACGCAGGTTTTTGTCGCGTCTAAAGCCTTGAATCACTTGCAACTATCGCTTACAATCGCCCGGATTTGTTAGCTAGGCACCCCTGAAAGCTTTCAGAAAGCTTGGGGCCGGATTCAAGGATTTTGCGGAAGATTGCGATGGCGGGTCAGGCGCCGGACAACAGGCACGATGATCAGCGCACGCAACGCACCGCTTCAGCGGCCGGCGAGCGGCGCGAATCCGACGATGACTGGGATGCCGAGCAGCAAGATAACAATATCGTTCCGCTCACACGGGCAGAAGCCGAGAAGCTGTTCGGCCCGGACGTGAGCAAGCCCTCGCGCGTGACCCCCTATAAGGTGGTATTCGCGCAAGTGGTTCTGTCCCTGGTTGCAACGCTGGCGTGGTGGCTGTTTTCGAAGTCGCCGGGCGCCGCTGCGCAATCCGCGTTTCTGGGCGGAGCGATTGGCTGGGTGCCCAGTGCGTTGTTCGTGGCACGACTGAAGGCAGGTGGCTCGGCCACCGTGATGAGCTGGGTGATGGGCGAAGCCCTGAAGCTCGGCCTGACGATCGGGATGTTCGCAGCAGTGGCGTTCGGCTGGTCCGGCGTGCACTGGGTGCCGTTCCTCGTCACGTACCTCGTCGTGCTGAAGACGTACTGGATCGCGCTGGCCTGGCGGTAAGGAACAAGCAGCGTGCGGTTTCGACAACGAACCGCACCGGCCGTTCCCGCAATAGCGTGTTGCGGAACGGGCAAAACGATTTTCGACAATTTGGGTGGCATTAACGATATGGCAGCTAGCGAAGGCACGCGTGGTCCGGATCCGTCCGAGTACATTGCGCACCACTTGCAGAATTTCTCCACCTCGCATCAGACGTCGATTTTCGACATCCACGTCTGGAATCTCGACACGCTGTTCTGGTCGATCGTCTGCGGCATCGTGACGATCCTCGTGCTGCGTCTGGCCGCCCGCAAGGCGACGTCGGGCGTGCCGGGCCGTTTCCAGTGCGCGATCGAGATGCTCGTCGAGATGGTCGAAGACCAATCGAAGGCCATCGTTCACGGCAATCGTACCTTCATCGCTCCGCTCGCGCTCACGGTGTTCGTGTGGGTCGCGCTGATGAACTCCCTCGACTTCCTCCCGGTCGACCTGCCGGGCCGCGTGATCGGCCTGCTCGGTCTGTCGGACGTGATTTCCCACCATCGCATCGTCCCGACGGCCGACCTGAACGGCACGCTCGGCATCGCGCTCGGCGTGTTCGTCCTGATGATCTACTACAGCATCAAGATCAAGGGCGCGGGCGGCTTTGTGCATGAGCTGCTGTCGGCCCCGTTTGGCGCCCACCCGCTGCTGTGGATCCCGAACCTCGCGCTCAACATCGTCGAATATCTCGCGAAGACCGTCTCCCTCGGTATGCGGCTGTTCGGCAACATGTACGCGGGTGAGCTGTTGTTCCTGTTGATCGCCCTGCTCGGCAGCATGTGGAGCTTCGGTGGCGACGCAACGTTCCTCGGCTTCATTGGCCACGTGATCGCGGGCAGCGTCTGGGCAATCTTCCACATCCTGATTGTTCTGTTGCAGGCATTCATTTTCATGATGCTGACGCTGGTGTATCTCGGCCAGGCGCACGACAAGCACTAAGCGCGGCGTGCAAGAAAGAGTTTCCGTTTTAGTTTTTTAAATCTCAGTTCCAAGTCTTTTCACAAAGGAGTGATCATGCAAGCTTACATCGCCAACATCCAGGGTCTGACCGCCATCGGTATCGGCATCATCATCGGCCTGGGTGCAATCGGCGCCTGTATCGGTATCGCGCTGATGGGTGGTAAGTACATCGAAGCCTGCGCACGTCAGCCGGAACTCATCAACCCGCTGCAAACGAAGATGTTCCTGCTGGCTGGTCTGATCGACGCGGCATTCCTGATCGGCGTGGGTGTTGCAATGCTGTTCGCGTTCGCGAACCCGCTCCTGTCGAAGCTCGTCGCAGGCTAAGGTTCCTCGGAAATATGCGTCCGGCGTGAGCCGGCGCAGGGCGGAACGGAGACTTGGGGCGCTGATCGAATGCAACTCGATGAGCGCCTTACCGTTTCATTTTTCCGGAATAGCAGATAAGGAAACACCGTGAATCTCAACGCAACTCTGTTTGCGCAAATGGTCGTGTTCCTGGTCCTCGCGTGGTTCACGATGAAATTCGTGTGGCCGCCGTTGATCAACGCCCTCGACGAACGTTCGAAGAAGATCGCCGACGGCCTCGCCGCCGCCGAGAAGGGCAAGGCGGAACTCGACGCAGCGCACAAGCGCGTGGACCAGGAACTCGCGCAGGCCCGCAATGACGGCCAGCAGCGCATCGCCGACGCTGAAAAGCGTGCCCAGGCGGTCGCCGAGGAAATCAAGGCCAACGCCCAGGCTGAAGCCGCCCGCATCGTCGCGCAGGCGAAGGCGGAAGCCGAACAGCAAATCGTGAAGGCGCGCGAAGCGCTGCGTGGCGAAGTCGCCTCGCTGGCCGTGAAGGGCGCCGAGCAGATCCTGAAGCGCGAAGTCGATCAAACGGCCCACGCCCAACTGCTGAATCAACTGAAAGCCGAGCTCTGATCATGGCCGAACTTGCAACCATCGCCCGCCCTTACGCAGAAGCGCTGTTCCGCGTGGCCGAGGGCGGTGACATCGCCGCCTGGTCCACGCTCGTGCAAGAGCTGGCCCAGGTTGCGCGTCTGCCGGAAGTCCTGTCGGTCGCGTCGAGCCCGAAGGTGACGCGCACGCAAGTAGCCGAGTTGCTGCTTGCTGCGGTGAAGTCGCCGCTCGCGGCCGGCGCCGAAGCGAAGAACTTCGTGCAGATGCTGGTCGACAATCATCGCATCGCGCTGCTGCCGGAAATCGCAGAGCAGTTCGAGGCGCTCAAGAACGAACGTGAAGGTGCAGCCGACGCCGAGATCGTGAGCGCGTTCCCGCTGAACGGTGCGGATCTCGAGGGTCTCGTCTCGGGCCTCGAACGCAAGTTCAAGCGCAAGCTGAAACCGACGGTCGAAGTCGATTCGTCGCTGATCGGCGGCGTACGCGTGACGGTCGGCGACGAAGTGCTCGACACCTCGGTTCGCGCGCGCCTCGCATCGATGCAGGCTGCGTTGACCGCCTGAGCGCCACGCCGGCACGCAACAGAATTGACTATCAGGAGCGAATAATGCAACTCAATCCCTCTGAGATCAGCGAGCTGATCAAGAGCCGGATCCAGGGCCTTGAAGCGAGCGCAGACGTTCGCAACCAGGGCACCGTGATCTCCGTGACCGACGGTATCGTGCGTATCCACGGCCTGTCGGACGTGATGCAGGGCGAAATGCTCGAGTTTCCGGGCAACACGTTCGGCCTCGCGCTGAACCTCGAGCGCGACTCGGTCGGCGCGGTGATTCTCGGCGAATACGAACACATCTCGGAAGGCGACATCGTCAAGACGACGGGCCGCATTCTCGAAGTCCCGGTTGGCCCGGAACTCGTCGGCCGCGTGGTCGACGCGCTCGGCAACCCGATCGACGGCAAGGGCCCGGTCAACGCGAAGCTGACCGACGCGATCGAAAAGATCGCCCCGGGCGTGATCTGGCGTAAGTCGGTGTCGCAGCCGGTGCAGACGGGCATCAAGTCGATCGACGCAATGGTGCCGATCGGCCGTGGCCAGCGTGAGCTGATCATCGGCGACCGTCAGTGCGGCAAGACCGCAGTGGCGCTCGACGCGATCATCAACCAGAAGGGCAAGGACCTGATCTGTATCTACGTCGCGATCGGCCAGAAGGCTTCGTCGATCATGAACGTGGTTCGCAAGCTCGAAGAAACGGGCGCGATGGAATACACGATCGTCGTCGCCGCTTCGGCTTCGGATTCGGCAGCGATGCAGTACCTCGCACCGTACGCCGGCTGCACGATGGGCGAATACTTCCGCGACCGCGGCCAGGACGCGCTGATCATCTATGACGACTTGACCAAGCAGGCTTGGGCATACCGTCAGATCTCGCTGCTGCTGCGCCGCCCGCCGGGCCGTGAAGCGTACCCGGGTGACGTGTTCTATCTCCACTCGCGTCTGCTCGAGCGCGCTGCTCGCGTGTCGGAAGAGTACGTCGAGAAGTTCACGAACGGCGAAGTGAAGGGCAAGAGCGGCTCGCTGACGGCACTGCCGGTCATCGAAACGCAGGCTGGCGACGTGACCGCGTTCGTTCCGACGAACGTGATCTCGATTACCGACGGCCAGATCTTCCTGGAAACCGACCTGTTCAACGCAGGCATCCGCCCGGCAATCAACGCCGGCGTGTCGGTGTCGCGTGTTGGTGGCGCCGCTCAGACGAAGGTCGTGAAGAAGCTGTCGGGCGGTATCCGTACCGACCTCGCGCAGTACCGTGAACTGGCCGCATTCGCGCAGTTCGCATCGGACCTCGACGAAGCGACTCGCAAGCAGCTCGAGCGCGGCCGCCGCGTGACGGAACTGCTGAAGCAGCCGCAGTACCAGCCGCTGCAGGTGTGGGAACTGGCCGTGTCGCTGTACGCCGCAAACAACGGCTACCTCGACGACCTCGACGTCAAGCAAGTGCTGTCGTTCGAGAAGGGCCTGCGCGAAAACCTGAAGACCAGCCACGCTGACCTCATCAAGCGCATCGAAGACACCAAGGATCTCTCGAAGGACGACGAAGGCGCACTGCGCTCGGCGATCGAATCCTTCAAGAAGTCCGGTGCCTATTGATCCGCGAGTGACACACTGAGGCCGCGCGGGTGCTGACGCGCCCGCGCTGCTTCGGTCAAGGAGCAAGCTATGGCTGGAATGAAGGAAATTCGCGGCAAGATCAAGAGCGTGCAGAACACGCGCAAGATCACGAAGGCGATGGAGATGGTGGCCGCATCGAAGATGCGCCGCGCGCAGGAACGCATGCGCGCCGCTCGTCCGTATGCGGACAAGGTCCGTGCCATCGCTGCGCACATGAGCCGCGCGAACCCGGAGTACCGCCACCCGTTCATGGTGGCGAACGAAGGCGCGCAGACGGCCGGCATCATCCTCGTCACGACGGACAAGGGTCTGTGCGGTGGTCTGAACACCAACGTGCTGCGTGCGACGGTGCAGAAGTTCAAGGAGCTGGAAGAGAAGGGCCAGAAGGTCGAAGCTACCGCAATCGGTAGCAAGGGCCTCGGGTTCCTGAACCGCTTCGGCGCGAAGGTGCTGTCGCAGGTCGTGCATCTCGGCGACACCCCGCATCTGGACAAGCTGATCGGCGCCGTGAAGACGCAGCTCGATCTGTACTCGGAAGGCAAGCTGTCGGCGGTTTATATCGCTTACACGCGCTTCGTCAACACGATGAAGCAGGAAGCCGTGATCGAGCAGCTGCTGCCGCTGTCGTCGGAACACTTCGAAGCCGATGACGGTACGCCGGCCACGTCGTGGGACTACATCTACGAGCCGGACGCGCAGGCAGTCGTCGACGAACTGCTCGTGCGTTACGTCGAGGCGCTGGTGTACCAGGCCGTCGCGGAAAACATGGCGTCCGAGCAATCGGCGCGCATGGTCGCGATGAAGGCCGCGTCCGACAACGCGAAGACGGTGATCAGCGAACTGCAGCTCGTGTACAACAAGAGCCGTCAGGCCGCGATTACGAAAGAACTGTCGGAGATCGTCGGCGGCGCAGCCGCTGTTTAAGCGCGCGCCCGGGACGACAACTGCGCCTTTGCGCGAGTAAAGAATCAGGTATTTAAAGGAAATGCGATGAGTACTGCTGCTTTGGTAGAAGGCAAGATCGTACAGTGCATCGGCGCCGTTATCGACGTGGAATTCCCGCGCGACAGCATGCCGAAGATCTACGACGCGCTCATTCTCGATGGCTCGGAACTGACGCTCGAAGTCCAGCAGCAGCTGGGTGACGGCGTGGTCCGTACCATTTGTCTGGGTGCATCCGACGGCCTGCGCCGCGGCCTGACCGTGAAGAACACGGCAAAGCCGATCTCGGTGCCGGTCGGCAAGCCGACCCTCGGCCGGATCATGGACGTGCTCGGCCGTCCGATCGACGAAGCGGGCCCGATCGAAAGCGAAACGACGCGTTCGATCCACCAGAAGGCACCGGCGTTCGACGAACTGTCGCCGTCGACCGAACTGCTCGAAACGGGTATCAAGGTTATCGACCTGATCTGCCCGTTCGCAAAGGGCGGCAAGGTTGGCCTGTTCGGCGGTGCTGGCGTGGGCAAGACCGTCAACATGATGGAGCTCATCAACAACATCGCGAAGGAACACGGCGGTTACTCCGTGTTCGCGGGCGTGGGCGAGCGTACCCGTGAAGGGAACGACTTCTACCACGAAATGAAGGACTCGAACGTTCTCGACAAGGTCGCGCTGGTGTACGGCCAGATGAACGAGCCGCCGGGCAACCGTCTGCGCGTCGCGCTGACCGGCCTGACGATGGCCGAGCACTTCCGTGACGAAGGCCTCGACGTGCTGTTCTTCGTCGACAACATCTACCGTTTTACGCTGGCCGGTACCGAAGTGTCGGCACTGCTCGGCCGTATGCCGTCGGCAGTGGGCTATCAGCCGACGCTGGCTGAAGAAATGGGCAAGCTGCAAGAGCGCATCACGTCGACCAAGAAGGGCTCGATTACGTCGGTTCAGGCCGTGTACGTCCCTGCGGACGACTTGACCGACCCGTCGCCGGCTACGACCTTCGGCCACCTGGACGCAACCGTCGTTCTGTCGCGTGACATCGCTTCGCTGGGTATCTACCCGGCGGTCGACCCGCTCGACTCGACGTCGCGCCAGATCGACCCGAACGTGATCGGTGAAGAGCACTACTCGATCACCCGTCGCGTTCAGCAGACGCTGCAGCGCTACAAGGAACTGCGCGACATCATCGCGATTCTGGGCATGGACGAACTGTCGCCGGAAGACAAGCTGTCGGTCGCACGTGCGCGTAAGATCCAGCGTTTCCTGTCGCAGCCGTTCCACGTCGCTGAAGTGTTCACGGGTTCGCCGGGCAAGTACGTGCCGCTGAAGGAAACGATCCGCGGCTTCAAGATGATCGTCGACGGCGAGTGCGACCACCTGCCGGAACAGGCGTTCTACATGGTCGGCACGATCGACGAAGCCTTCGAAAAGGCCAAGAAGATCTCGTAAGGGTTCGAGTGAGTCGTGCTGGCGTGGTCCGGCCGGGATTAACGGTCCGACTGATAATTCCGGCTGCCACGCCGACTGCAACACGCTCAACCCGCCGTGCATGGGATCGGCGCAGGCGCGCAAGTGCCTGCTCCGATCGGCCGCCGTGGGGCCAGCGCAAGCGCTGAAGCGCTAACGCGGGCCAACCACGGCATGGGACGGGAGTAAGTGCTGAAGCGCTAGCTCCCGCCGACAGGAGTCGTTATGGCAACCATCAAAGTAGACGTCGTCAGCGCGGAAGAGCAGATCTTCTCGGGCGAGGCGAAATTCGTCGCGCTGCCGGGCGAAACGGGTGAGCTGGGTATTCTGCCGGGCCACACGCCGCTGATCACGCGGATTCGTCCGGGTGCGGTGCGCATCGAAGTCGAGGGCGGCAACGACGAATTCGTGTTCGTCGCGGGCGGCATTCTCGAAGTGCAGCCGGGCGCCGTGACGGTGCTCGCCGATACCGCGATCCGCGGCAAGGACCTCGACGCGGCGAAAGCCGAGGAAGCACGCAAGCGTGCCGAGGAAACGCTGCAGAACGCGAAGTCGGATCTCGACCTCGCAAAGGCGCAATCCGAGCTCGCGACCGCAATGGCGCAACTCGAGGCGATCCAGCGTCTGGCGAAGATTCGCAGCCGGCACTGAGCCGCGCCGCGTATCTCGCGAAAGAAAGCAGCCTTCGGGCTGCTTTTTTTCGTCTGCCGTTTTCGTCTGTTCTTTTGCGGGTCGGATCATTCTGTCCGGTCGTGCTATTTCATCCGTCCGCCGTGATTTGATGTCAGAGTGTCGTCAGCCGCGCGCGTCATCATCCGCGTTGAGGCCGTCCGTCGCGATTGCGCGGCGGAGGCGGGCACCGGAAGCGCGCGGGCCGATCAGACAAAAAGGACGGAGACATTCATGGCAGCAGACCTTGGCGTGGGGGCGCTGATCGCGCCCGAAAACGGATTGTCGTACGTGCGCGGCACGACCGACGTGCCGCTCTCCGAAGCGACGATCGGCCGGTTCCTGCTCGACACGGCGGGCCGCTTTCCCGATCGTCCGGCCGTCGTGTTCCGCGAGCAGCAGGTCCGCTGGACCTGGCGCGAGTTCGCGAACGAGGTCGACGTGCTGGCGGCCGGGCTGGCCGCGCTCGGCATCGTGAAGGGCGATCGCGTCGGCATCTGGTCGCCGAACCGCAGCGAATGGCTGCTCACGCAGTTCGCGACCGCGCGAATCGGTGCGGTGCTCGTCAACATCAATCCGGCCTACCGGTTGTCGGAGCTCGAATACGCGCTGAACAAGGTCGGCTGCAAGGCCGTGATCGCCGCCGAGCGCTTCAAGACGTCCGCGTACGTCGAGATGCTGCAGACCATCGCGCCGGAACTCGCGACGGCGACGCCGGGCGACCTGCATGCGGCGCGCGTGCCGAGCCTGCGCACGGTCGTGTCGATGGGCGACGTCGCGCCGGCCGGCATGTTCCGCTTCGCGGACGTGATGGCGCGCGGCCGCGAGGCCGTCGATCCCGCGTTGCTCGATGCGATCGGCGCGACGCTCGCGGCTCACGAGCCGATCAACATCCAGTTCACGAGCGGCACGACGGGCAGCCCGAAGGGCGCGACGCTCACGCATCGCAACGTCGTCAACAACGGGCGCTCGATCGCGACGGCGATGCGCTTCACCGAGCAGGACACGCTGTGCATCCCGGTGCCGCTGTATCACTGTTTCGGGATGGTGCTCGCGGTGCTCGCGTGCGTGTCGAAGGGGGCGGCGATGGTGTTTCCCGGCGAAGCGTTCGACCCGGTCGCGACGCTCGCGGCGGTGGCCGACGAGCGCTGCACCGCGCTGCACGGCGTGCCGACGATGTTCATCGCGGAGCTCGATCATCCGGCGTTCGCGAAATTCGACCTGTCGACGCTGCGCACCGGGATCATGGCCGGCTCGCCGTGCCCGATCGAGACGATGAAGCGTGTCGTGTCGCAGATGCACCTGTCGGAGATCACGATCGCGTACGGGATGACGGAGACGAGCCCGGTGTCGTTCCAGAGCTCGACCGACGATCCGCTCGAGAAGCGCACGACGACGGTCGGGCGCATCCAGCCGCATCTGGAAGTGAAGATCGTCGATCCGAGCGGCGGCATCGTGCCGGTCGGCGTAACGGGCGAGCTGTGCACGAAGGGCTATTCGGTGATGCTCGGCTACTGGGACGACGACGCGAAGACGCGCGAGGTGCTGGTGGATGGCTGGATGCATACGGGCGACCTCGCGACGCTCGATGCGGACGGCTACTGCAACATCGTCGGCCGGCTGAAGGACATGGTGATTCGCGGCGGCGAGAACGTCTATCCGCGCGAGATCGAGGAATTCCTGTTTAGGCATCCGAAGATCCAGAGCGCGCAGGTATTCGGCGTGCCCGATGCGAAGTACGGCGAGGAGCTGTGTGCGTGGATCGTGCTGCGCGCGGATGAGCAGATGACCGAGGACGACGTGCGTGCATTTTGCAGCGGGCAGATCGCGCACTACAAGATCCCGCGCTACATCCGCTTCGTCGACGAGTTGCCGATGACGGTGACGGGCAAGGTGCAGAAGTTCGTGATGCGCGACCGGATGATCGAGGAGCTGAAGCTCGACGTACAGAAGACCGCGTAGCGCGGCATGAAGGCGGGAGAAACGCGGCGGCCTGCGGGCCGTTGCGCTTTCGATGGACGAAAAAAAGCGGGCTTATTAGCCCGCTAAAAACCACACGCTACGGGGTTAGCGCGAGGAGACCAAAGATGAAACCGAGTCCGGCGGGGGGCCGGAAACGACTTCAACAGGGATGCCCCTCGGAAGGGCTTCGGTACGTGACCGACTGGCTCGCAGCGCTTCGCGTCCGCTCACACTTGGCACACGAGACCGCATCCGTGTTGAAACCGTTGAGGCCATTGTGGGCGAATTAATGACCCCTCGCGGTAACAAAGTGTTTCAGGTTGTAACGCCCGCCAGATAAGGCTTTCCGGGATTTTTTTCTGTTTTTGAGGGGGCGGGAAAGGTCATTTTTACCCATATTTTCCGCAGCGTTTTCAGCGCATGCGCACGATGCGTTTTTCATGCGTATCAGGCTCGACGAACTGCCGATTTGCACGCGAGAAAATGCGCAATTCGGCCGATACCGCGCATGACGATTCATTCGTCAGAAAGATTTTGAAACGTGATTGGCAGGCGCGGAAGTCGGCCGTTCGGCCAATTCGGTGGCTTCGGGCCGATTTTGCCGGCGCCGGCACGCGGCGTCGAAGTGTAACGGCGGCGATTCGGCCGCCGCCGCGCAGCGACTTTCGCGGGTGACGGCCGCGGGGTCGGTGCCCGCTATCGGCCGCCGCGCGCGAACCCGCTTACTTCAGCCATTTGTCCGAAATGGCCTGGTATTCGCCGGTCGACAGGGCGAGATGCAGCCACTGGTCGACGTATTGCTGGAACGCGACGTCGCCG
The DNA here is from genome assembly GCF_002099195.1 of Burkholderia puraquae. Taxonomy (GTDB): domain Bacteria; phylum Pseudomonadota; class Gammaproteobacteria; order Burkholderiales; family Burkholderiaceae; genus Burkholderia; species Burkholderia puraquae. The sequence goes on from NZ_NBYX01000013.1 coordinate 97,794, forward strand.
CGCGGCACCATGTATGCCTTCTCGCCGAACTGGAACGGCTTGTCCGGATGCACCGAGCACAGGCCCGGATTCAGCTTTTGCTGCAGCAGCGTCTCGGACGCATCCGTCACCATCACGTCTGCCTTGCCCGCGAGGATTTGCTTGAAGATCGTTACGTTGTCCGGATAGACCGTGAGGTTCGCATGCGTGAAATACTGCTTTGCGAAACGCTCGTTGGTGCCGCCCGGGTTCACGATCACGCGCGTTTCGGGCCGGTCGATCTGCGCGACGGTCTGGTATTTGTCTGCGTCCGCGCAGCGCACGATCGGCGTCTTGCCGTCGACGACGTACGGCTGCGTGAAGAACGCGCGCTTCTGGCGCTCGAGCGTCGTCGACACGCCGCCCACTGCGATGTCGCATTTCGCGACGAAGTCGCCGGTCAGGTTCGGCCAGCTCGTCTTCACGTAGTCGGTCTTCACGCCGAGCGACTTCGCGAGCGATTCGGCCATGTCGATGTCGATGCCCTCGAAGCGGCCGTCCGCGCGGTAGTACGAATACGGCTTGTAGTCGCCCGTCGTACACACGCGCAGCGTGCCGCGCGCGAGCACATCGTCGAGCCGCGAGCCGGCGCCCGGTGCGGCGGCGGTTGCGCCCGTGCCGGTCTGTGCGTGCGCGGCGGCGCAGCAAAGCCATGCGGCCGCGGCGAGCGTGGCGAATGTCTTCATCGGTCTCCTCCTTCGTTTCGTTCGATATGAGCGTTCGATCATAACGGAGCCATCGCGCGCGTCATATGGCCGCCATCGCGTCGGCAAGCGCAGCCTCGCGGCGGCTGTCCGGTAAAATGCCGCTTTGCCCTCGCATCGTCGCTCCTACCGTGGCCCATACCCTGCTCAACGACACTTTCCTGCGTGCGCTTCTGCGCGAGCCGACCGACTACACGCCGATCTGGCTGATGCGCCAGGCCGGCCGCTACCTGCCCGAATACAACGCGACGCGCGCGCGCGCCGGCAGCTTCCTCGGTCTCGCGAAGAATCCCGATTACGCGACCGAAGTGACGCTGCAGCCGCTCGAGCGCTTTCCGCTCGACGCCGCGATCCTGTTCTCGGACATCCTGACGATTCCGGACGCGATGGGGCTCGGCCTCGACTTCCAGGTCGGCGAAGGGCCGAAGTTCGCGCATCCGGTGCGTACCGAGGCCGACGTCGCGAAGCTCGCGGTGCCGGACATCGAAGAGACGCTCGGCTACGTGACGGGCGCGGTGCGCGAGATCCGCCGCGCGCTCACCGACGGCCAGGGCCGCCAGCGCGTGCCGCTGATCGGCTTTTCGGGCAGCCCGTGGACGCTCGCGTGCTACATGGTCGAAGGCGGCGGGTCGGACGATTTCCGCACGGTGAAGTCGATGGCGTATTCGCGCCCCGACCTGATGCACCGGATCCTCGACGTGAACGCGCAGGCGGTGGCCGCGTACCTGAACGCGCAGATCGAAGCGGGCGCCCAGGCCGTGATGATCTTCGATACGTGGGGCGGCGCGCTGGCGGACGGCGCGTACCAGCGCTTCTCGCTGGACTACATCCGCCGCGTGGTCGCGCAGCTCAAGCGCGAGCACGACGGCGAGCGCGTGCCGGTGATCACGTTCACGAAGGGTGGCGGGCTGTGGCTCGAGGAGATCGCAGCGACCGGCGTCGACGCAGTCGGGCTCGACTGGACGGTCAACCTCGGCGCCGCGCGCGAGCGCGTCGGGGGGCGTGTCGCGCTGCAGGGCAACCTCGACCCGACGATCCTGTTTGCGCCGCCCGCCGCGGTGCGCGAGCAGGCGCGTGCGGTGCTAGACAGCTACGGCAACCATCCGGGCCATGTATTCAATCTCGGCCACGGCATTTCGCAATTCACGTCGCCCGATCATGTCGCCGAACTCGTCGACGAGGTGCATAGCCACAGCCGCGCGATCCGTAGCGGAGCCGCCGGCTGAACGCAAGCGCTGTCATGCTGCACTGCGGGATGACAGCGTTTCGCTACCGGCACTAAACAGGGCGCAACCCCGCACCGGTTGCCGATTCAGTGCTTGTCAAGACTTGACTTATACACATTTTCCACGTTGCAGCGCGGTAGAGCCCTGTATCGGTCAATTTGTCTCGCTATGGTTCGGTAATTTGAATAGCAGCCTTATGGAATAAGGCTCCGCGGGGCGCCGCAACAAACCGCGAAAATCAGCGCAAAGCGCGGCCCCGCGCGCGTTGCGGCCGTCGAGCGGCGAGTTCTCAACAAAGTTATCCACAGGCTGGGCAGGGTATACGGCGATTCCTAATGCGAATCCAAAACTTAGCGCCGAATCTGAAGTTTTACTTTAAGTTCGCTGCCACGATGCGGGCGCGGATGCTGGCCGCCCATGACCAAGTGGCGCATGCCGCCGCCGGAGCGCCGTGATGAGCGGTACCTACCTGCGCGTCGCGCTCGACCATCCGCTCGCCACCCTGTTCGACTACCGCTGCGACGCGCAACCGGCGCCCGGGCCCGGCACGCTCGTGCAGGTGCCGTTCGGCAAGCGGCAGGCCGTCGGGCTCGTCTGCGAAGTGACGACTCACACCGATGTGCCGCCGTCCCGGCTGCGCGCGATCGACGCGATCTGCACCGACCTGCCGCCGCTGTCGCCGGACTGGCTCGCGCTCGTGTCCTTCGCGGCCGACTACTACCAGCGCGGGCGTGGCGAAGTCGCGCTGCCGGCGCTGCCGCAGGCGCTGCGCGATGCCGGGCGCTGGGGCCGACTGCTCGCGCCCGAGGTGCGCTACCGGCCGACTGAAGCCGGCCGCGCGGCGCTGCCCGATGCGTTGCCGGCGCGGGGGGCCGCGCTGCGGCGGCTCGCGCAGGCGCTGGTCGACACCGGTTCGCTGGGGCTGCCCGATGCGCGCGCGCTGCACCCGAAGGCGGCGGCGACGCTCGACGACTGGGCGGCGCGCGGCTGGGTCGACGTCGAGGAGATCGGCTGGGCCGATGCGCCTGTGCCCAAAGCTGTGGATAACCTGTTGGCAGCCGGTGGACGAACTGTGCCGCCGGCGCTCACGGACCAGCAGGCCGAGGCGCTCGACGCGATTCGCGCCGCGCAGGGCTTCGCACCGTTCCTGCTGCACGGCGTGACGGGCAGCGGCAAGACCGAGGTCTATCTGCATGCGCTCGCGTCGCTGCTCGACGCGCGGCCGGACGCGCAGGCGCTCGTGCTCGTCCCCGAAATCAATCTGACGCCGCAGTTCGAGGCCGCATTTCGCGCGCGCTTCGCGGGTGCGCTCGCCGACGATGCGATCGTCACGCTGCACAGCGGGCTTGCCGAAGGCGAGCGTGCGCGCAACTGGCTCGCCGCGCATACGGGCCGCGCGCGGATCGTGCTCGGCACGCGTCTCGCGGTGCTCGCGTCGATGCCGACGCTCGCGCTGATCGTCGTCGACGAGGAGCACGAGCCGGCGTACAAGCAGCAGGAAGGGCTGCGCTATTCGGCACGCGATCTCGCCGTGTGGCGCGCGAAGCAGCTCGACATCACGGTCGTGCTCGGCTCGGCGACGCCGTCGCTCGAAAGCTGGTGGCAGGCCGAGCAGGGCCGCTACACGCGGCTCACGCTGTCGCGCCGCGCGGTGGCCGACGCGACGCTGCCGACCGTACGGCTGATCGACCTCGAAGAGGAGCGGCGGCGCGGGCGCGCGTCGATGGGCGGGCTGTCGGGGCCGCTCGTCGCGGCACTGAAGGCGCGGCTCGAGCGCGGTGAGCAAAGCCTCGTGTTCCTGAACCGACGCGGCTACGCCCCGCAGCTCGCGTGCGACGCATGCGGCTGGGTCGCAGGCTGCCCGCGCTGCAGCGCGTACGTCGTGCTGCACAAGCCCGAGCACGCGCTGCGCTGCCATCACTGCGGCTGGGAAGCGCGCATTCCGCGGTCGTGCCCCGAGTGCGGGAACGTCGACATCGCGCCGCTCGGGCGCGGTACGCAACGCATCGAGGAGGCGCTCGCCGAGGCCGTGCCGGGCGCGCGTGTGCTGCGGATCGACGCGGACAGCACGCGCCGCAAGGGCAGCGCGCAGGCGCTCTTTTCCGATGTGCACGCGGGCGAGGTCGATATCCTCGTCGGCACGCAGATGATCGCGAAGGGGCACGACTTCCAGCGCGTGTCGCTCGTCGGTGTGCTCAATGCCGACACCGCGCTGTTCTCGCACGACTTCCGCGCAAGCGAACGGCTGTTTGCGCAGCTGATGCAGGTGAGCGGCCGTGCGGGGCGCGCCGGGCTGCCGGGCGAGGTGCTCGTGCAGACGCGTTACCCGCGTCATGCGCTGTACCACGCGCTCGGGCGGCAGGACTACGTCGGCTTCGCGAATTCGACGCTCGGCGAGCGCCGCGACGCGCACCTGCCGCCGTTCGTCTACCAGGCGCTGCTGCGCGCCGAAGGGCGCACGCTCGACGCGGCGCTCGCGTTCCTGCTGCAAGCCGCGGCCGCCTTGCCGGGGCTGCCGGGCGCCGATCGTGTGACCGTGTACGACGCGGTGCCGATGACGATCGTCAAGGTCGCGAACGTCCACCGCGCGCAGTTGCTGCTCGAAAGCGCATCGCGGGCGGCGCTGCAGCATGCGCTGCGCGCGTGGCAGCCGGAGCTGCGCGCGCTGAAGGGCGTGCTGCGGTGGAGCGTCGAGGTCGATCCGCTGGATATCTGAGCGGCGCGCCATGCGGCCGGCGCGCTGCGTGGCGCTGCGTCGAAGCCCGGGCCGCCGGGCACCCCTGAGCCGTCTCTTGCCGCTCGACCGCAGCCGGGCGCCACCCCTCCCGCCACACCCGCCGCCACACCCGCCGCCACACCCGCCGCCACACCCGCCGCCACACCCGCCGCCACACCCAGTGCAACCCGTTTTCGCCCGCCGCCCCGCGCGCGGCAGGTTGCGCACGCATGTCAAACCGGCCCGCTCAGGGAAAACACCGATCCTCCGACCACGGGCAACTCCTAGGTTGCAACCGCATAAGTGGCTGATTATATTGGCTAACTTGAGGGTGCAACCTGTCTCTCAATTTGGTTGCACCTTTTTATTGCGTGCCGTAGGATTTCGCGCATCCTCTCACACCACATTGCCGGGCTCGCACCGGCGCACGAACCCACCATGGCAAGCACGACTCTCGGCGTCAAAGTCGACGACATTCTCCGCTCGCGCCTCAAGGACGCCGCCGCGCGTCTCGAGCGCACTCCCCACTGGCTGATCAAGCAGGCGATCTTCGCGTATCTCGAGCGGATCGAGCACGGCCAGTTGCCGCCTGAACTGTCGGGCCACAGCGGCGTCACGGAGCTTGCCGACGGCCAGGCCGCGGACGGCGACGACGACAACTCGCCGCATCCGTTTCTCGAGTTCGCGCAGAACGTGCAGCCGCAATCGGTGCTGCGCGCGGCGATCACGGCCGCGTACCGCCGCCCCGAGCCGGAATGCGTGCCGTTCCTGCTCGGGCAGGCGCGCCTGCCCGCGAACATGCAGGCGGACGTGCAGGCGCTCGCGACGAAGCTCGTCGAGGCGCTGCGCGAGAAGAGCTCGGGTGGCGGTGTCGAAGGGCTGATCCACGAGTTCTCGCTGTCGAGCCAGGAAGGCGTCGCGCTGATGTGCCTCGCCGAAGCGCTGCTGCGCATTCCCGATCGCGCGACGCGCGATGCGCTGATCCGCGACAAGATCAGCAAGGGCGACTGGCGCTCGCACGTCGGCCACGCGCCGTCGTTGTTCGTGAACGCGGCGACCTGGGGGCTGATGATCACCGGCAAGCTCGTGACGACCAACAGCGAGGCGGGGCTGTCGTCAGCGCTGACGCGCCTGATCGGCCGCGGCGGCGAGCCGCTGATCCGCAAGGGCGTCGACATGGCGATGCGCCTGATGGGCGAGCAGTTCGTCACCGGCGAGACGATTTCCGAAGCGCTCGCGAACAGCCGCAAGTACGAAGCGCGCGGCTTCCGCTACTCGTACGACATGCTCGGCGAAGCGGCAACGACCGAAGAGGACGCGCAGCGCTACTACGCATCGTACGAACAGGCGATCCACGCGATCGGCAAGGCGGCCGGCGGCCGCGGCATCTACGAAGGCCCGGGCATCTCGATCAAGCTGTCGGCGCTGCACGCGCGCTACTCGCGCTCGCAGCAGGACCGCACGATGAGCGAGCTGCTGCCGCGCGTGCGCGCACTCGCGCTGCTCGCACGCCGCTACGACATCGGCCTGAACATCGACGCGGAAGAAGCCGACCGCCTCGAACTGTCGCTCGACCTGCTCGAGGCGCTGTGCTTCGACCCGGATCTCGCGGGCTGGAACGGCATCGGCTTCGTTGTGCAGGGCTACCAGAAGCGCTGCCCGTTCGTGATCGACTACCTGATCGACCTCGCACGCCGCAGCCGTCACCGCCTGATGATCCGCCTGGTGAAGGGCGCGTACTGGGATACCGAGATCAAGCGTGCGCAGGTCGACGGCCTCGAAGGCTATCCGGTGTACACGCGCAAGATCTACACGGACGTGTCGTACCTCGCGTGCGCGAAGAAGCTGCTCGCGGCGCCGGATGCCGTCTACCCGCAGTTCGCGACGCACAACGCGCACACGCTGGCCGCGATCTACCAGCTCGCGGGCCAGAACTACTACCCGGGCCAGTACGAATTCCAGTGCCTGCACGGGATGGGCGAGCCGCTGTACGAGGAAGTCACCGGCCGCGACAAGCTGAACCGTCCGTGCCGCGTGTACGCGCCGGTCGGCACGCACGAGACGCTGCTCGCGTACCTGGTGCGCCGCCTGCTCGAGAACGGCGCGAACACGTCGTTCGTGAACCGCATCGCAGATAAGACCGTGGCGGTGAAGGAGCTGGTCGCCGATCCGGTCGACGAGGCGTCGAAGGTCGTGCCGCTCGGCGCGCCGCACACGAAGATCCCGCTGCCGCGCAACCTGTACGGCGACGAGCGCCCCAACTCGATGGGCCTCGACCTGTCGAACGAACACCGTCTCGCGTCGCTGTCGTCCGCGCTGCTCGCGAGCGCGCACTTCCCGTGGCGCGCGGCGCCAATGCTCGCCGACGACACGCTCGCCGACGCGCCGGCCCGCGACGTGCGCAACCCGGCCGACCAGCGCGACCTGGTCGGCACGGTCAGCGAAGCGACGGCCGAACACGTGAGCGCGGCGCTTGCGCACGCGGTGGCTGCCGCGCCGATCTGGCAGGCGACGCCGGTCGATGCGCGTGCCGATTGCCTGGTGCGTGCAGCCGACCTGCTCGAAGCGCAGATGCACACGCTGATGGGCCTGATCGTGCGCGAAGCCGGCAAATCGCTGCCGAACGCGATCGCCGAGATCCGCGAAGCGGTCGACTTCCTGCGCTACTACGCCGCGCAGATCCGCGGCGAATTCTCGAACGACACGCACCGTCCGCTCGGTCCCGTGGTCTGTATCAGCCCGTGGAACTTCCCGCTCGCGATCTTCATGGGCCAGGTCGCCGCGGCACTCGCCGCCGGCAACACGGTGCTCGCGAAGCCGGCCGAACAGACGCCGCTGATCGCCGCCCAGGCGGTGCGCCTGCTGCGCGAGGCCGGCGTGCCGGCCGGCGCGGTGCAGTTGCTGCCGGGCACCGGCGAGACCGTCGGCGCGGCGCTGGTGGCGGATCCGCGTACGCGTGCGGTGATGTTCACCGGTTCGACCGAAGTCGCGCGCCTGATCAACAAGACGCTGTCCGCGCGCCTCGACCCGGACGGCAAGCCGATCCCGCTGATCGCCGAAACGGGCGGCCAGAACGCGATGATCGTCGACTCGTCGGCGCTCGCGGAACAGGTCGTCGCGGACGTGATGCAGTCGTCGTTCGACTCGGCCGGTCAACGGTGTTCGGCGCTGCGCGTTCTGTGTCTGCAGGACGATGTCGCGGACCGCACGCTGACGATGCTCAAGGGCGCGATGCACGAGCTGGCGCTCGGCAACCCCGACCGGCTGTCGACGGACGTCGGCCCGGTGATCGACGGCGAAGCGAAGCAGACGATCGACACGCACGTCGCGGCGATGAAGGACAAGGGCCATGAGGTCACGCAGCTGCCGGCGCCCGAGGCGTGCGCGCACGGCACGTTCGTGCCGCCGACGCTGATCGAGATCGGCAGCATCGACGAGCTGAAGCGCGAAGTGTTCGGCCCCGTGCTGCACGTGGTGCGTTACCGCCGCAGCCAGCTCGACAAGCTGCTGGAGCAGATCCGCGCGACCGGCTACGGGCTGACGCTCGGCATCCACACGCGGATCGACGAGACGATCGCGCACGTGATCTCGAATGCGCACGTCGGCAACATCTACGTGAACCGCAACGTGATCGGCGCGGTGGTCGGCGTGCAGCCGTTCGGCGGCGAAGGGCTGTCGGGCACGGGCCCGAAGGCCGGCGGCGCGCTGTACCTGCAGCGCCTGCTCGCGACGCGTCCGTCGGGCCTGCCGCGTTCGCTCGCGCAGGCGCTGGTGTCGGACGGCGCGGTGGAGGGCGACGCACGTGGCAACCCGGCGGCGGCGCTCACGACGCTGCGCGACTGGCTGATCGAGCAGCGCGAGCCGGCGCTGGCTGCACGTTGCGACGGCTATCTGGCCCAGGTGCCGGCCGGTGCGACCGCGGTGCTGACCGGTCCGACGGGCGAGCGAAACACGTATACACTCGGCCCGCGCGGCACGGTGTTGTGTGTCGCGGCAACGCCGGGCGGTGCGCGCGCGCAGTTCGCGGCGGTGCTGGCGACCGGTAACCGTGCGCTGTTCGCCGGCGCGGCCGGCGAGGCGCTGGTCGCCGCGCTGCCGGCGTCGCTGAAGGCACATGCGGCGGTGCGCAAGCAGGCCGACGCGCCGTTCGACGCGGTGCTGTTCGAAGGCGACAGCGACGAACTGCAGACGCTCGTGAAGGACGTCGCGCAGCGGCCGGGCCCGATCGTGTCGGTGCAGGGCGTGTCGGTGGGCGCGTTCGAGAACGGCGATGCGGAAGATTACGCGCTGGAACGGCTGTTGACGGAGCGCTCGGTGAGCGTGAACACGGCCGCAGCGGGTGGCAATGCGAATTTGATGACGATCGGCTGATCATCCTTGCCGTTCGGATCAAACAAAGGAAGCGGCAAGGCGATCCCGAAGCCGCTCCATTTACCCTGGTACCAAGGAGATGCTATGCAGCACACGATGAAAAAGCTGGCAGGCGCGACGTTCGTCGCGGTCATGTCGCTGGCGGGGACGGCCCATGCGGATGACGTGAAGATCGGTTACGCAGGGCCGATGACGGGCGCGCAGGCGCACTACGGCAAGGATATGCAGAACGGGATCGTGCTCGCGATCGAGGATTTCAACGCGACGAGCCCGAAGATCGGCGGCAAGCCGGTGAAGTTCGCACTCGACACGCAGGACGACCAGGCTGACCCGCGCACCGGCACGACGGTCGCGCAGAAGCTCGTCGACGACGGCATCAAGGGCATGCTCGGCCACTTCAACTCGGGCACGACGATTCCGGCTTCGCGCATCTACGCGAACGCGGGCATTCCGCAGATCGCGATGGCGACCGCACCGGAATACACGCAGCAGGGCTACAAGACGACCTTCCGCATGATGACGTCCGACACGCAGCAAGGTTCGGTGGCCGGCACGTTCGCGTCGAAGGATCTCGGCATGAAGAAGATCGCGATCGTCGACGACCGCACGGCCTACGGCCAGGGTCTCGCCGACCAGTTCGAGAAGGCCGCGAAGGCTGGCGGCGCGTCGATCGTCGACCGTGAATTCACGAACGACAAGGCGGTCGACTTCAAGGCGATTCTGACCAAGCTGAAGGCGGCGAAGCCGGACCTCGTCTACTACGGCGGCGCGGATTCGCAGGCTGCACCGATGGTCAAGCAGATGAAGACGCTCGGCATCACCGCCCCGCTGATGAGTGGCGAAATGGTGAAGACGCCGACGTTCCTGAAGATCGCGGGCAACGCGGCCGACGGCACGATCGCCTCGCTGGCCGGCCTGCCGCTCGAAGAAATGCCGGGCGGCAAGACGTACGCCGACAAGTACAAGAAGCGCTTCGGCGAAGACGTGCAGACGTACTCGCCGTACGCGTACGACGGCGCGATGGCGTTGTTCAACGCGATGAAGAAGGCCGATTCGACCGATCCGGCGAAGTACCTGCCGGTGCTCGCGAAGACCGACATGGCCGGCGTGACGTCGACGCACGTCGCGTACGACGCGAAGGGCGACCTGAAGAACGGTGGCATCACGATGTACAAGGTCGAGAAGGGCGAGTGGAAGCCGCTGAAGAGCATCGGCGGGAAGTAAGCAGCACGTGAGCTGCGGGCGGTGGCGCAACGCGCTGTCCCGCACCTCATGCGAAAAAGCCACCGGGCCGTTGAGTCAGGTGGCTTTTTCTTTGGCGGTGCACGGCCAGGTAGTACATACGGCTCTTGCCGGCGATGATTCAACGGTTTGGGTATGTTCCGACGGGTGCGCCGCGTGTGTACGTCAATGCTTCATCGATGCGACTGGCGGCAGTACGAGGTTACTTATCTTCACAGCACTTGTTGGGGCAATCGGGCAGGAAGGAAATTTCCACACGCCGCCCATTATCCACGTCCCCATGCGAATAGACGCGGGCGCTCGTCTTGACGGTTCCGCGTAGAAAACCGAATTGCTTCAGCAGCGCATACGCGGCTTGCATTCGCGATTGTGCAAGGGGCAGTGCGTTCTGTTCGCTTTCCTCGGCATGGCCGCTAATCAGCGTTGTTTCCTTGGTTACGTGACGGGCGTAGGCGATTTTCTGGTCTGCTGTCCAGTTTGCAGTGCGGACGATTTCAGAATTCGATACATATGAACTGTTTTTCGGAAAATGGATATCGAAATTTTCGCTTGCGACACACGCAGATGCATGACTGGACGCGACGACGCATAGGCCAGCAATTAATTTCATAGTTTATTATTTGGTGAGTCTTGTTGTTGGCGAGACGCTGGGGCGTCGCATAAATTTCCACATCCATTTTTGCAGAAAGGCAGAAGACTCACGCCGAGCTGCAAGTATCCTCCATGGCCGGTGCTATCGATTGGGTATGTAATTCGATTGACGTGCGTGTCAACATAGATATATTGAGGCTTGATGCCAAGCTGTATCAGGAAGTCTTTCAGCTGTTCACCTCTCGACTTTGCCAGATTCAAGGAGTTGCGTTCGCCGACATATGCGCTGGCGATGATTTGCGCCTGCACTTCAACATCGGGCCATTGCCGCGCAGCCAAAACCATATCCACTATCTTTATTCGATATGCATTTGGAATGCCGGGATAATTCAGAGGCACGCTTTCGAGCATGTGTTCCGATATCGTGCAGGCGCTCGCGTGTTGAATAAAAACGGCACCAGCAAGTGCAGCAACAGGAATCAGAATTTTTATCATTCAATAACCAAATATTCTTTTTTAAGAATTCACTTATGTCATCAAAGTGCGCGACGCGTCCGCCGCGTTCCGTGAGTGCGCCAACGGTGGCGAAAAGATGGGTCGATGCTTTGTGTTCGTTTTTCATCCGGCTTCCCTGTCTCAGTAAATGGAATGTCCTGCCTAGAGACGCTATTCCAGATAAGAAACGTCGATCAATCGGGCGAGTATGATTCGGCATCCATAACTTCTATTACTTGTTCCATTCCACCTATTGCATCGACCGTGCGTGCGGGAATGCGTTGGTCAGCTGACGCGGCCGTGCGATTTCCTGGAGGGCGTTACGCATGCTCCCGTTACGTGGCAGTCCGAGTGAGGCGCGGACAAGGAATGGTGACGTATCTCGCTTCGATGAAAGAGGGGGTGCGAGGGGAATATGAGTGCGCGAGTGGCAAGTGCGGTGGCGCAATCGTGGGTATTCAGTCCCCGCGCCGCACACGCAGCAGGAACTTCTGCAGCTTGCCCGTCGGCGTGCGCGGCAGCGCCTGCGCGAACGTGAATTCGCGCGGGACCTTGTACGCGGCGAGCCGCTCGCCGCAGAACGCGCGCAGCGCGTCCGCGTCGGGCACCGCGCCCGCGCGCAGCACCACGTGCGCGACGACCGTCTCGCCCCAGTCGGGATGCGGGACGCCGACGACGGCGGCCTCGGCGATGTCCGGATGCGCGCCGAGCACATCCTCCACTTCCTTCGAATAGACGTTCTCGCCGCCCGTCACGATCATGTCCTTCAGCCGGTCGACGATGAACAGGTAGCCATCCTGATCGATCCGCGCGATGTCGCCGGTGCGATACCAGCCGCCCGGTGCGAACGCGTCGCGTGTCGCGGCTGCGTCGTCGAGATAGCCGAGCATCATGCTGTCGGTCTTCAGCCAGATCTCGCCGGTCTCGCCCGGCTGCGCATCGATGCCGTCCATCCGCACGACGCGCAGGTCGACGCCCGGGCCGCCGTGGCGGCCGATCGAACCGGCCTTCGCGATCTGTTCGTCCGGATACAGTGTCGTGCCGGCCGGGCCCGCTTCCGTCATGCCGTACACCTGGAAGAACGCGTCGCTGCGATAGGCGCGTGCGAGCCGTTCGGCCTGCGCGGTGCCGATCGGGCCGCCGCCGTACAGCCACGCGCGCACGCTCGACAGGTCGAACGCCGCGAAGCCGTCGATCGTGTCGAGCGGCAGCAGGTACGACACCGGCGCGCCGAAATACAGCGTCACGCGTTCGCGCTCGACGGTCTGCAGGAACCGGAGTGGATGGTACTCGCGCAGCAGCACGACGGTGCCGCCCGCGTACAGCGTGCCGCCGAACCAGTTGTTGAGCGGCGACGAATGCCAGATCGGCATCGCCATCAGCGTGCGTTCGTTGCGGCCGATGCCGGTCGCGAGGGCCGCCTGCATCGCTGCGAGCGTCACGGTGCGGTGGCTGTGCACGCAGCCTTTCGGGTGGCCGGTCGTGCCGGACGTATAGAGGATCTGTGCGATGTCGCCGTCGGCCGGCTCGATGCCCGCGAGGCCGTCCATCGTCGCGCACAGCGTATCGAAGCACGGCACGCCGTCGAGCTCGCCTTCGGTCACGAGCCGCCGCGCGGGATGCACGATGCGTTCGACCACCGGCGCGAGCGCCACGTCGAACAGCAGCGCCTTGCTGCGGCTGTGTTCGAGCACGTAGTCGACTTCCGGCGCCTGCAGCTTGTGGTTGATCGGCACGAACGTCGCGCCGAGCCGCCACGCGCCGAACATCAGGTCGACGAAGGCCGGCGTGTTGAAGCACATCGCGGCGACGCGGTCGCCGGCCGCGACGCCGAGCGCGCTCAGCACGGCCGCCGCACGGTGCGAGCGCTCGCGCGCGGCGGCATAGGTGATCGTCTCGGATTCGCTGACGAGGAACGGCTTGTCGGGCGTCGCACGGGCGGCGCGGTCGAGGGCGGCGACGAGGTTCATCGGGGCTCCGGGCGGGCGATCGAAGGTGAACTGGGTTGTACCAGGCCGGACGAACGGCGTCAGGCCGGATACGCGCGCTGCAGCAGCGCGGCGACGTCGATCGCATGCGGGTCGAAGCCGCCCGCGATGCGGCCCCAGTCGGGCGCGGCGAGCCGCGTCGCGACGAACGCATCGGAGACGGCCGCCGGCGCGTCGCGGCGCAGCAGGCACGCCTGCGCGACGACCGCGAGCCGCTGCGCGAACAGGCGGCCCGACGCCTCGAGCGTGTCGGCCGGCACCGCGAGCATCGCGCGCAGCGCGTCGAGCGCCGCCCGGATGCGCGGTTCGCCCGCACCGAGGTCGGCGAGTTCGGCGAACAGCGCGGCGGCCGCGTCGGGCTCGCGCGATGTCGCGCGCAGCACGTCGAGGCACATCACGTTGCCCGAGCCTTCCCAGATCGAGTTGACGGGCGCCTCGCGGAACAGCCGTGCGATCGGGCCATCGTCGACATAACCGTTGCCGCCGAACACTTCCATCACCTCGCCGGTCAGCTCGACTGCGCGCTTGCACACCCAGAATTTCGCGGCGGGCGTGACGATGCGCTTCCATGCGCGTTCACGCGGCGAGTCGTCGCGCTCGAACGCGTCGGCAAGACGCATCGAGAGGGAAAGCGCCGCTTCGCTCTCGAGCGCGAGATCGGCGAGCACGGTGCGCATCAGCGGCTGCTCGGCGAGCGCGCGGCCGAATGCATGGCGCTGGCGCGTGTACGCGATCGCCTGCACGACGCCCTGGCGCAGCATCGCCGCGCTGCCGAGCACGCAGTTCAGCCGCGTGTAGGTGGCCATCTCGATGATGGTCGGAATGCCGCGGCCTTCGTCGCCGAGCATGATGCCCCACGCGTCGTTCAGGTCGATCTCGCTGCTCGAGTTGCTGCGATTGCCGACCTTGTCCTTCAGCCGCTGGATCTCGACCGCGTTCTTCGTGCCGTCCGGCCGCCAGCGCGGCACGTAGAAGCACGACGGGCTGCCGGCTTCGGTGTGCGCGACGACGAGGTGCGCGTCGCACATCGGTGCGGAGAAAAACCACTTGTGGCCGCGCAGCCGGTATTCGCCGCCGCGTCCGCCCGCGCCGACGGCGGTCGCGAGCGTCGTGTTTGCGCGCACGTCGGAGCCGCCCTGTTTCTCGGTCATGCCCATGCCGAACCAGATCGAGCGCTTGTCGGCGACCGGCACGTCGCGCGGATCGTAGTCGTCGCTGTAGAGCTTGTCGCGCAGCAGCGCCCACAGTGCGGGCTCCTTCTGCAGCACGGGGATCGCGGCCTGCGTCATCGTCGCCGGGCACAGCGTGCCGGCCTCGATCTGGCCATGCAGATAGAAGCCGGCCGCGGTCGCGGCCCAGCGGCCGCGGCGCGAATCGCGGAACGCGAGCGACACGAAGCCCTCGCGGCGGTACTGGCCGAGCAGCGCGTGCCACGCCGGGTGGAAGTCGACGCGGTCGATGCGCCGGCCGCGCCGGTCGAAGGTGCTCAGTTCCGGTGTGTGGCGGTTCGCGGCATCGGCGAGCCGTGCGGTGTCGGCGCTGCCGAGCCGCGCGCCGTATGCATCGAGCTGCGGCACGGCCCAGTCGGCACCCGCGCGGGTGAGCGCGTCGCGCAGCGCGATGTCCGTCGCGAAGAGGTTATAGTCGACCAGTTCGTCGAACTGGTTCGTGACGGCGTGAGTCGATTCGGTCATCGAGGTTGTCTCCGGTCTCATGCTTCGCGGGCGGCCGGCGCCATGCGGCACGGATGGCGCCCCGGCGCCGGTTCCGGCCCCCGGTAAAACGCATTCCCTGCTGATTTCCAGAGTAGCAAATATGCCGCCGCGACATGTTCAGGTTCCGGCGCTGCCCGGCCAGCCGGCGGCGCAACCCGCACCCGCATTGCGCCGCCGGCCGCGCCAGTCGCGCGCGCAGGCGAGTTCCGACGCGCTGCAGCAGGCGTTCGTTCAGCTTTTGCTCGAACGCGGCTACGCGAAAGCGACGATCCGCGAGATTGCGGCGGTCGCGGGCGTGAGCGTCGGCACCTTCTACGAGTATTTCGGCGACAAGCAGAGCCTCGCGGCGCTCTGCATCCACCGGCACGTGCTGGCGCTGGCCGGCCGGCTGCACGACACCGTCGCGCGGCTGCGCGGCGTGCCGCGGGCCGAACTCGCCGCTGCGCTCGTCGACCTGCAGGTCGATGCGATCGGCGCCGACGCGGCGCTGTGGGGCGCGCTCTTCGCGCTGGAGCGGCAGGTGTCGCCGCTCGCAGCGTACCGCCGGCATTACGACGCGTATGTCGCGCTGTGGCGCGACGCGCTCGCGCACGCGGCCGATCCGCCGCCCGCCGCCCGGCTCGACGGGCTCGCGCGAATGGCGCACACGATCTGCTACGGCGGTCTCTCGCAGGCGTTGCTGACGCTCGGGCCTGCGTTCGACGTCGCCGCGCTGCGCGACGAACTGCGGGCCGTGCTGCTCGCCTATCTGGCGGCGGCCGGCCCTGGGGAAATGCCCGATTCGCATGTCGCCCCGGCAGGCTAGCCTTGCCGTTGCGTGCCTCTCTTCACGCGCCATGAGAAAAATGCATGGCAGCCATGACGAACTTTCGATTGTCCGCCGATATTGGCTCGGGCTAAATCTTGCGACAGATACAGGCTGCGCGCGTCGCGCGGGGCCGCCCGAAGGACATCAGAAGGAGGAGTCATGCGAAGCGCCACCGCGCCCCGTTCGAAACTGCCCGACGTCGGGACGACGATCTTCACGGTGATCGGCCAACTGGCTGCCCGGCACGATGCGTTGAACCTGTCGCAGGGGGCGCCGAATTTCGCACCCGATCCGGCGCTCGTCGAAGGCGTTGCGCGCGCGATGCGCGACGGGCACAACCAGTACGCGCCGATGGCCGGCGTCATGGCGCTGCGCGAGCGGCTCGCCGAAAAGACCGAGGCGCTGTACGGCGCGTGCTACGACCCGGCCACCGAGATCACGGTGATCGCGAGCGCGAGCGAAGGCCTCTACGCGGCGATCAGCGCGCTCGTGCATCCGGGCGACGAGGTGATCTACTTCGAGCCGTCGTTCGACAGCTATGCGCCGATCGTGCGGCTGCAGGGCGCGACGCCCGTGGCGATCAAGCTGTCGCCCGAGCATTTCCGCGTGAACTGGGACGAGGTGGCCGCAGCGATCACGCCGCGCACGCGGATGATCATCGTCAACACGCCGCACAACCCGACCGCGACCGTGTTCTCGGCCGACGATCTCGCGCGGCTCGCGCAGCTCACCCGCGATACCGGCATCGTGATCCTGTCCGACGAGGTCTACGAGCACGTCGTGTTCGACGGCGCGCAGCACCAGAGCATGGCGCGCCATCGCGAGCTGGCCGAGCGCAGCGTGATCGTGTCGTCGTTCGGCAAGTCGTTCCACGTGACGGGCTGGCGGGTCGGCTATTGCCTCGCGCCGGCCGAGCTGATGGACGAGATCCGCAAGGTGCACCAGTTCATGGTGTTCGCGGCCGACACGCCGATGCAGGTCGCGTTCGCGGAGATCCTCGCGCGGCCGGACAGCTATCTCGGCCTGTCGGCGTTCTACCAGGCCAAGCGTGACCTGCTCGCGCGCGAGCTGGCCGATTCGCGTTTCGAGCTGCTGCCGAGCGAAGGCTCGTTCTTCATGCTCGCGCGCTTCCGGCACTTCTCGGACGAGAGCGACAGTGACTTCGTGCTGCGCCTGATCCGCGACGCGCGCGTCGCGACGATTCCGCTGTCGGCGTTCTATACCGACGGCACCGACGCCGGCGTGATCCGGCTCAGTTTTTCGAAGGACGACGCGACGCTGGTTGAAGGCGCGCGGCGGCTGCGTTCGCTGTAAGGCCCGTACGGAAACCGGCGACGGGCACCCGGCGACGGGCGCGTCGCATCGACCAGACACAGGAGATCACGATGAAGCACACGGCCACCCTGAAACTCGCGTTCGCACTCGCGTGCGCAATCGGCTCCGGCGCTGCGCTCGCCGATGCGCAGACGCTGCGCTTCGGCCTCGAGGCGCAATACCCGCCGTTCGAATCGAAAGCGCCGAACGGCGACCTGCAGGGCTTCGACATCGATGTCGGCAATGCCGTCTGCCAGACGGCGAAGCTGTCGTGCAAATGGGTCGAGACGTCGTTCGACGGCCTGATTCCCGCGCTGCAGGGCCGCAAGTTCGACGCGATCAACTCGGCCATGAACGCGACCGAGCAGCGCCGCCAGGCGATCGACTTCACGACGATCATCTATCGCGTGCCGACCCAACTGATCGCGCGCACCGGCAGCGGCCTGCTGCCGACGCCGGAATCGCTGAAGGGCAAGCGCGTCGGCGTGCTGCAGGCGTCGATCCAGGAAACCTTCGCGAAGGCGCACTGGGAGCCGGCCGGCGTCGCGGTCGTCGCGTACCAGGACCAGAACCAGGCGTACGCGGACCTCGTGTCGGGCCGTCTCGATGCGACGCTCGTGCTCGCGCCGTCCGGCCAGCGCGGCTTCCTGTCGCGTCCGGACGGCAAGGGTTTCTCGTTCGTCGGCCAGCCCGTGCACGACGACCGGATCCTCGGCAGCGGCATCGCCTTCGGGCTGCGTAAAGGCGACAGCGCGCTGAAGGCGAAACTCGATGCGGCGATCGACAAGCTGAAGGCGGACGGCACGGTGAGGTCGCTCGGCCTGAAGTATTTCGGCGATATCGACATCTCGGCGAAGTAAGCCGGGCCGCGCGCGATGCAGAACCGGAACACGGCCGCCGCGGGTGGCGAACAGGGCGGCGCGGCGCGGTCGGGCGATGCGCTCGAAACCGTGCTCGTCACCGAACTGGGCGATGCGCTCGTCACGCGCGCAGCCGACATCGATCCGCGTTACTTCACCGCGTACAACGAGCCGGCCGGCGTGCGGCCGCGTGCGCTGGTGCGCCCGCGCAGCGTCGACGACGTGTCGCGCGCGCTCGCGCTGTGTACGCGGCTCGGCCAGCCGGTCGTGCCGCAAGGCGGCCTGACGGGGCTCGCGCGCGGCGCGGTCGCGCTCGGCGGCGAGGTCGTGCTGTCGATGGAGCGCTTCGTGGGCATCGAGGCGCTCGACGCGGCGGCCGGCACGATGACGGTCCGCGCCGGAACGCCGCTGCAGACGGTGCAGGAAGCCGCGGAAGCGGCGGGTTTCACGTTCGGCGTCGATCTCGGCGCGCGCGGCTCATGCCAGATCGGCGGCATGCTCGCGACCAATGCGGGCGGCACGCGCGCGATCCGTTACGGGATGATGCGCGAGCAGGTGCTCGGGCTCGAGGCGGTGCTCGCGGACGGCACGGTCGTGTCGTCGATGAACCGGATGCTGAAGAACAACGCCGGCTACGACCTGAAGCAGCTGTTCATCGGCAGCGAGGGGACGCTCGGTGTCGTCACGCGCGCCGTGCTGCGGCTGCATCCGTTGCTCGCCGCGCCGGCCACCGCGCTTTGCCGCGTGCGTGACTACGATGCGGTGCTCGCGCTGTGGAACCGCGTGCGCACGCTGCCGGAAGTCGTCAGCTTCGAGGCGATGTGGCCGGCGTTCTACGACTACGTCGCGCGTCAGACGCCGGGTGTTTCGGCGCCGTTCGTCGGTGACGATGGTTTCGCGGTCCTGGTCGAATGCGCGACGAGCGCACCGGGCGGCGACGCGCATCACGCGCTGGAAACCGGTCTCGCGGCGGGGTTCGACGCAGGACTCGTGGACGACGCGGTGCTCGCGACGTCGGAGCGGCAGGCGCGCGACCTGTGGACGTTGCGCGAAGGCCTCGCGATCGATGCGCTGCCGCATCTCGTCAACTTCGACGTAAGTCTGCCGACGGGCGAACTCGGCGCGTTCGCCGAGCGCTGCGAGGCGTCGTTGCGGGCACGCTGGCGGGATGTCACGTGCCTGTTCTTCGGCCATGTCGGCGACGGCAACGTGCATATCGGCGTGTCGCTGGCCGGGATGACCGACGCGGACCTCGATGCGCTCGATCACTGCGTGTACGCGGTGGTGCGGGACATGGGCGGCTCGGTGTCGGCCGAGCACGGGATCGGCGTGCTCAAGCGTCCTTATCTCGCGCATACGCGCAGCGATGCGGAAATCGGGCTGATGCGACGCCTGAAGGCCGCGCTCGACCCACTCGGCATCCTGAATCCCGGCAAGGTGCTTTGATCGGGGCGATGCCCGTTGCCGGCGGGAGCCGGCCTGCGTGACGCGTCAGCCGTCCACCCAGCGCAGCGCGCCGATCTTCAGGTGTTCGACGACGCTGCGCGCCCATTCGAGCTCGGCATTGAGCAGCACGAGCGCGTATTCGTTCTGCAGCAGGAACAGGCGTGGCACCTGGTCGGCCTGCGCGGTGGCGCGCAGCGCTTCCAGCCGTTTGCGTTCGGCGTCGAGCCGCGCAATCCGCAACTCGAGCTGGTGGCGTGCATCTTCGGCGTCGAGCAGCGGGAGGAACGCGAGACCGGCGCCGAACACCGGAAATTCACGCGCGGGCTCCGCGAGCAGCGCATGCAGCCACGCCTGCCCGGCCGTGTGCCCAGCCTCGGTCAGCGCATACAGCGTGCGTTCCGGAAATGCGCCGTCGCGCTCGGTGTCGTGCACGGCAATCAGCCCGTCGCGCAGCAGCCGGTCGATCGTCTGGTAGAGGCTCGTGCGCTGCCGCACGTTGACGACTTCGTCGTACCCGCGGGCCTTCAGTTGCTGCAGCATCCCGTACGGATGCATCGGCGTTTCGGTGAGCGTCGCGAGGACGGCCAGCGCGAGCGGGGACGGGCGGCTAGTAGACATGAATAGTTACAGTATATCTAGTAATAACATAACTATTCTCAATCAGACTATCATATTCCACAAGGGTTTTCAGCCGAGATGCGAGCGCTTCGCGGCCGGTGCGACGGTTTCCATCGTCGCGAGACCGTGCACGATGCCGCAATCCTCGACCGAATGCTCGCCGACGCACTGGCGACGCAATTCGGTGAGCTGGTTGCGCAGATGGGTGAGTTCCGCGAGGCGCGCGTCGACGTGTCCGATGTGTTCGTCGAGCAGCGAATTGATCGAATCGCACGGATCCGCCGGCGTGTCCGTGAGCCGCAGCAGCGCGCGGATTTCGTCGTGCGCCATGTCGAGTGCGCGGCAGTTGCGGATGAAGCGCAGCCGTTCGACATGCACGTCGGTGTAGTTGCGGTAGTTCGAGTCGGTGCGCTCCGCATCCGGCATCAACCCCTCTTTCTCGTAGAAGCGGATCGTCTCGGGTGTGCAGCGGGCCGCTTTGGCCAGTTCGCCGATCTTCATGACCTTTCTCCCGTGTAAGGCTTGACCTTGTAGTGGCTTCAGGGTGTTAACTCTACACCGTCAAGCCACAAAGGAGGTTGTCATGACCGACGCCAAGCGTACCCACGACCCACGACACCGTCATGCCGGCGGCGCCGATGCATGCTGCGCCGACGCGCGCGACACGCAGCTGGCGACCGTTGCCGATGCGGCGCCGGCGGCCGGCGAGCACGCCCACGGCGAGGCCGCATCGCGCGGCCACGACCATGACCACGATCACGGCCCCGCGCACGATCACGATCATTCACACGGCGACACGCATCGGCACGGCGCGGGGCACGATCACGACCATGCATCCGGCGACGCACATGTACATGGCGCGGCGTGCTCGCATGATCACACCGCGCACGACCATACCGACCACGACCACGACCACGACCACGACCACGCGGCCGGCGATTGCTGCGCGCCTGCGGCGCTGACGCTCGCGCCGCTGCCGGTCGCGCAGGCGACGGCGTCGGGCCACGTGCGCTCCGCGTTCCGGATCATGCAGATGGACTGCCCGACGGAGGAAACGCTGATCCGCAAGAAGCTCGGCGGGATGAGCGAAGTGTCGACGCTCGAATTCAACCTGATGCAGCGGATGCTGACCGTCGAGCACGTGCCGGGCGCGCAGCCGGCGATCGAAAGTGCGATCCGCACGCTCGGGATGACGCCCGAGGCCGCGACGGCCGGCGCGCCGGCGGCGCGCGTCGCCGATGCGCCCGCAAAGCCGTGGTGGCCGCTGGCGCTGGCCGGCGTCGCCGCGATCGCGTCCGAAGGCGCGACCTGGGCGGGGCTGCCCGTGTGGCTGTCGGCGGCGCTCGCGCTCGCGGCGGTGCTCGCGTGCGGGCTCACCACGTACAAGAAGGGCTGGATCGCGATCCGCAACGGCAACCTGAACATCAATGCGCTGATGAGCATTGCGGTGACGGGCGCGATGGCGATCGGCCAGTGGCCTGAAGCCGCGATGGTGATGGTGCTCTTCACGATTGCCGAGCTGATCGAAGCGAAGTCGCTCGACCGGGCGCGCAATGCGATCCAGGGCCTGATGCAGCTCGCGCCGGACACCGCGACCGTGCAGGACGCCGACGGGTCGTGGCGCACGATCGAGGCAGCACAGGTGGTACTCGGCGCGGTCGTGCGCGTGAAGCCGGGCGAGCGGATCGGGCTGGACGGTGAAGTCGTCGCGGGCCGCTCGACGGTGAACCAGGCGCCGATCACCGGCGAGAGCCTGCCCGTCGAAAAGACGACCGGCGATGCCGTGTATGCGGGCACGATCAACGAATCGGGCTCGTTCGAATACCGCGTGACGGCCGTCGCGGCCAATTCGACGCTTGCACGGATCATCCACGCGGTTGAAGAAGCCCAGGGCGCGAAGGCGCCGACGCAGCGCTTCGTCGACCAGTTCGCACGCGTCTACACGCCGATCGTGTTCGCGGTCGCGCTGCTGGTCGCAGTGGTGCCGCCAATCGTCATGGGCGGTGCGTGGCACGACTGGATCTACCGCGCGCTGGTGCTGCTCGTGATCGCATGCCCGTGCGCGCTGGTGATCTCGACGCCGGTGACGATCGTGTCGGGGCTCGCGGCCGCGGCGCGGCGCGGGATTCTCGTGAAGGGCGGCGTCTATCTGGAAGAAGGGCGCAAGCTCGTCTGGCTCGCGCTCGACAAGACCGGCACGATCACGCACGGCAAGCCGGTGCAGACCGACTTCGACCTGCATGCGGACAACGCCGATGCAGCGCGTGTCCGGCACCTCGGTGCGAGCCTCGCGGCGCGCTCCGATCACCCGGTATCGCAGGCGATCGCAGTTGCAGCACGCGATGCCGGCACGACGGCATTCGCCGATGTGCAGGACTTCGAAGCGATCGTCGGGCGCGGCGTGCGCGGCACGATCGACGGCACGCGTTACTGGCTCGGCAACCACCGGCTCGTCGAGGAGCTCGAGCGCTGCTCGACGGCCCTCGAAGCGAAGCTCGATGTGCTCGAGCGGCAGGGCAAGAGCGTCGTGGTGCTGGTCGACGAAGCGCGCGTGCTCGGCATCTTCGCGGTGGCCGACACGATCAAGGACACGAGCCGCGACGCGATCGCCGATCTGCATGCGCTCGGCATCCGCACCGCGATGCTGACGGGCGACAACCCGCATACCGCGCAGGCAATCGCACAGCAGGCCGGCATCGACGATGCGCGCGGCAACCAGTTGCCGGAAGACAAGCTCGCGGCGGTCGAGGAGCTGGCGGCCGGCGGCGCGGGCGCGGTCGGGATGGTCGGCGACGGGATCAACGATGCGCCGGCGCTCGCGCGCGCCGACATCGGCTTCGCGATGGGCGCGATGGGTACCGACACGGCGATCGAGACGGCCGACGTCGCGCTGATGGACGACGATCTGCGCAAGATTCCCGCGTTCGTGCGGCTGTCGCGTGCGACGCATCGCGTCCTGGTGCAGAACATCGGCTTCGCGCTCGGCGTGAAGATCGTGTTCCTCGGCCTGACGGTCGCGGGGCTCGGCACGATGTGGATGGCGGTCTTCGCCGACGCGGGCGCAAGCCTGATCGTCGTGGCCAACGGTTTGCGGCTGCTGTCGTCCTCCGGGGCGTTCGGCGGCGCGCACGCCAGGCGTTGAGGAGCAGGCGATGAGCTTTCTGAAACGAATCCTGGGCGGCCACGGCCGTGGCCATGGCGGCGGGCACGGCAACAGCGGCCACGGTGGCGGGCATCACGTCGGGCAGCGCCAGGACGGGCATGGCGGCCATGACGCGCGCGGCCGCGACCGCCACGGCTGGGGCTGGCAGGCGCCAGCCGACAGTCGAAGCGGTCAGGGCGGCGGCAACCTGCCGCTGAGCCAGCTCGCCTGTGCGGGCTGCGGCGCGCTCAATGCGTCGGATGCGCGCTTTTGCGCGCAGTGCGGTGCCGCGCAACGCGGCAAGTCCTGCAGCCGTTGCCACTCGGCGCTGGCGGCCGACGCACGGTTCTGTCCCGGGTGCGGGACGCAGGCAGCATAGCGCATCGGTCATTCGCGCCGGCGGCGTGTGAACGCCGGCCGGCGCGCTTCGTTTCAGCGCCGGCGAACCGGCCTTTCGATCAGCGCACCGTCAGCACGATCGATTCGCCATACCGCGCACGATAGACACGCTGCCAGCGATACGGCGACAGGCATGCGACTTCGGCGAGCCGGTTCAGGTCGAGCGGGCCGTCGAGGCACGCGCGGATGGTCTCGCGGACGCGCGCCACGCTGGCCGCGTAGCGGATCCAGGCGGCCGGGTCGGGTTTCGTTTCGACGGTCGTCGGCGTGTCCGGGCAGGACCCCATGCCGCGGTAGCACGGCCCGAATTGATCGATCTTGCGGAAATGCGTAGGAGGCCGACAAATCAGGCCCTTTTTTATTTCAATGAAATGGGGTCTTGCCCCTCTGCGATCTATGACTAAAGTTAAAGACGGTGAAATCGGGTGATCGCGTCATTTTTCTCGGGTAAGTTGCTCCGTCGGGGCAGCACGCTTTTCGAAGTACGCAGGTAGTTCGTCGATGTTCAATCGCAACACCACGTTTTCGGGAGAAGAAGAAATGGATGCTTCCAGCTTCATCACGTCGCTGCAGACCACGCTAGGGGGGTATCTGCCAAAGATCGCCGGCGCGATCGGCATCCTGGTGATCGGCTGGCTGATCGCCGTCGTCGTGCGGGCCGGCGCGATGCGCCTGCTCGGCGCGCTGAAGGTCGATCAGCGGATCAACGAAAGCACCGGCCAGGGCGCGTACGTCGAACGCATCATCGCGGGCGGCCTGTTCTGGCTCGTGCTGCTCGTCACCGCGGTGGGCATCTTCAACGTGCTCAACCTGTACGCGGTCTCCAACCCGTTCTCGCTGCTCGTCACGCATATCGTCAACTACCTGCCGAACCTGATCGGCGGCGCGGCGCTGACGCTGATCGCGTGGCTCATCGCGTCGCTGCTGCGCAGCCTCGCGAACCGCGCGCTGAAGGCGAGCAAGATCGACGACAAGCTGTCCGAAGGCGCTGGCATGCAGCCGATGAGCGGCTATCTGGGCGACGTGCTGTTCTGGCTCGTGATCCTGATGTTCCTGCCGGCGATCCTCGCGTCGTTCGCGCTGTCGGGGCTGCTGTCGCCGGTGCAGGGGATGGTCGACAAGCTGCTCGCGATCGTGCCGAACCTGTTCGCAGCCGCGGTGATCGGCATCGTCGGCTGGATCGTCGCGCGCGTGCTGCGCGGCCTCGTGACGAACCTGCTCGTCGCCGCCGGCGCCGACCGCCTCACGCAGCGTCTCGACAGCCCGACGCCCGTGCGCGTGTCGAGCCTGATCGGCACGATCGTCTACGTGTTCGTGTTCGTGCCGACGCTGATTTCCGCGCTCGACGCGCTGAAGATCGACGCGATCTCGGTGCCGGCCACCAACATGCTGAACCAGTTCCTCGGCGCGGTGCCGGACATCGTCGCGGCGATCGTGATCGTACTGGTGACGTTCTACTTCGCGCGCTTCGTCGCGTCGCTTGCGCAGAAGCTGCTGGAAGCCGCGGGCGCCGACGGGCTGCCGGCCGTGCTCGGCGTCGAGCGCGTGTTCTCGGGGATCCTGCAGCCGTCGGTGCTGGTGGCGCGCCTGATCGTGTTCTTCGCGATGCTGTTCGCGTCGGTCGAAGCCGCGAACCGGCTCGGTTTCTCGCAGGTGCGCGACGTCGTCACGCTGTTCATCGAATTCGGCGGCCACGTGCTGATGGGCGGCGTGATCCTCGTGATCGGCGTGTGGCTCGCGGGCCTCGCGCGCCGCGTGATCGAGCAGGCCGACCGCGAGCACAGCGTGCTGTTCGCGCGCATCGCGCAATTCGCGATCCTCGGCCTCGTGTTCGCGATGGGGCTGCGCGCGATGGGCATCGCGAACGAGATCGTCCAGCTCGCGTTCGGCCTCGTGCTCGGCGCGATCGCGGTGGCGGTGGCGCTGTCGTTCGGCCTCGGTGGCCGCGAAGCGGCCGGCAAGCTGCTCGACCGCTGGTTCAACCAGCGCGGCGGCGGGCAGTAAGCGTGGGCGATCCGGCCGCGTTGCGCGGCCGGCGCACAGTCGCAATGAATGCGGCCGGCATTTCTGCAAGCGAAATGTCAGCCGCGATCTTTGCCGAATTTCGATAACACGTCGTTTAATGACTCTCTAGCATCGATTCTCAGTCGCGCAGGCCGCCAGGCCCGGCGCCTTTGAGGAGAGAGTCCGATGAAAGCAGAGTCGAATGGCCGGCCCGCCGCCGGCGCCAAGTCGTCCGGCCAGCCCGCGCTGCAGCAGACGCTCGGAACCTGGCAACTGTGGGGCATCGCGGTCGGCCTCGTGATTTCCGGCGAATACTTCGGCTGGAGTTATGGCTGGGCGAGCGCCGGCACGCTGGGTTTCGTCGTCACCGCACTGTTTGTCGCGGCGATGTACACGACCTTCATCTTCAGTTTCACCGAGCTGACGACGTCGATCCCGCACGCGGGCGGCCCGTTTGCCTACGCGCGCCGTGCGTTCGGCCCGACCGGCGGCTATCTCGCCGGTGCCGCGACGCTCGTCGAGTTCGTGTTCGCGCCGCCCGCGATCGCGCTCGCGATCGGCGCGTACCTGCACGTGCAGTTCCCGGGCCTAGAGCCGAAGCATGCGGCGATGGGCGCGTATCTCGTGTTCATGGCGCTGAACATCGTCGGCGTGCAGATCGCGGCGACCTTCGAACTGGTCGTCACGCTGTTCGCGATCTTCGAGCTGCTGGTGTTCATGGGTGTCGTGTCGCCGGGCTTCGCGTGGAGCAACTTCATGAAAGGCGGCTGGTCGGGCGCCGATCATTTCAGCGTCGGCGCGTTCCACGGGATGTTCGCGGCGATCCCGTTCGCGATCTGGTTCTTCCTCGCGATCGAAGGCGTCGCGATGGCCGCCGAGGAAGCGAAGAACCCGAAGCGCTCGATTCCGATCGCCTACGTGGCCGGGATCCTGACCCTCGTCGCGCTCGCGATCGGCGTGATGGTGTTCGCCGGCGGCGCGGGCGACTGGACCAAGCTCGCGAACATCAACGACCCGCTGCCGCAGGCGATGAAGTACATCGTCGGCGCGAACAGCGGCTGGATGCACATGCTCGTGTGGCTCGGGCTGTTCGGGCTGGTCGCGTCGTTCCACGGGATCATCCTCGGTTATTCGCGCCAGATCTTCGCGCTGGCCCGCGAAGGCTACCTGCCCGAATGGCTCGGCAAGGTGCATCCCCGCTTCAAGACGCCGCATCGCGCCATTCTCGCGGGCGGCGTGGTCGGCATCGCGGCGATCTACAGCGACGAGCTGATCCAGTTCGGCGGCCAGACGCTGACCGCGAATATCGTGACGATGTCGGTATTCGGTGCGATCGTGATGTATATCGTGAGCATGGCGTCGCTGTTCAAGCTGCGCCGCTCGCAGCCGAATCTCGAACGGCCGTTCCGCGCGCCGCTGTACCCGATCTTCCCGGCCTTCGCGATCCTTGCAGCGCTCGTCTGTCTCGGTACGATGGTGGTTTTCAACGGGCTGGTCGCGCTGGTGTTCGTCGGCTTCCTCGCGCTCGGCTACGCGTACTTCCTCGCGACCCGTTCGCAGCGTGCGAGTGCGCCCGGCGACGCACTGCTGGAGGAGTGAGCAGGATGAGGATGCACGTGAAAGGCCGTTCCTGACGGCGTCCGGCGCGCCCCGTCGAACGGGCGCGCCGTCGGCTTTTGGCAAGGATGGGCAAGGAGACTCGCAGATGTCCTACACGGAGACGATCGGTCCGCGCACGTACCGCTTCGCGGACCTGAAGACGCTGCTCGCGAAGGCGAGCCCGTTGCGTTCCGGCGACCAGCTCGCCGGTGTCGCGGCGGCGAGCGAGGAGGAGCGCGTCGCCGCGAAGATCGCGCTCGCGGGCGTGCCGCTGAAGGCATTCCTGAACGAAGCGGTGATCCCGTACGAAGACGACGAGGTCACGCGCCTCATCGTCGACGATCACGATGCGCAGGCATTCGCGGAAATCTCGCACCTGACCGTCGGCGATTTCCGCAACTGGCTGCTGTCGCCGGCCGCCGACGGCGCGGCGCTCGAACGGATCGCGCCGGGCCTCACGCCCGAGATGGTCGCGGCCGTGTCGAAGCTGATGCGCAACCAGGACCTGATCGCGGCGGCCAGGAAGCGCCGCGTCGTCACGCGCTTTCGCAATACGGTCGGGCTGGCCGGCCGGATGTCGGTGCGGCTGCAGCCGAACCACCCGACCGACGACGTGAAGGGCATTGCCGCATCGATGCTCGACGGGCTGATGTACGGCTGCGGCGACGCGATGATCGGCATCAACCCGGCCACCGACAGCCTCGCGGCGATCGTGAAGCTGCTGGCGATGATCGACGGGTTCCGCGAACGCTACGGCGTGCCGACGCAGTCGTGCGTGCTCACGCACGTGACCAATACGATCGCGGCGATCGAGAAGGGCGCGCCGGTCGATCTCGTGTTCCAGTCGATCGCGGGCACCGAGAAGGCGAACGCGAGCTTCGGCATCTCGCTCGCGCTGCTCGGCGAGGCGCGCGAGGCCGCGTTGTCGCTCAAGCGCGGCACCGTCGGCAACAATCTCATGTACTTCGAGACGGGCCAGGGCAGCGCGCTGTCGGCGAACGCGCATTTCGGCGTCGACCAGCAGACCTGCGAAGTGCGCGCCTATGCGGTGGCGCGCAAGTTCGAGCCGTTCCTCGTGAACACGGTGGTCGGCTTCATCGGGCCCGAATACCTGTACGACGGCAAGCAGATCATCCGCGCGGGGCTCGAGGATCACTTCTGCGGGAAGCTGCTCGGCGTGCCGATGGGCTGCGACATCTGCTACACGAACCACGCGGAAGCCGACCAGGACGACATGGACACGCTGCTGACGCTGCTCGGCGCGGCCGGGATCAACTTCATCATGGGGATTCCGGGCGCGGACGACGTGATGCTGAACTACCAGAGCACGTCGTTCCACGACCAGCTGTACGTGCGTGAAGTGCTCGGCCTGCGCCGCGCGCCGGAATTCGAGGAGTGGCTGGAGACGATGGAGATCGCCGACGCGCACGGCGTGCTGCGCGCGGCAACGTCGCGCGTGCCGCTGCTCGCGGGTGCGAACGACTGGATGGGGATTTCGGCATGAGCGACGCCGTCGAAAAGAACCCGTGGGCGCAACTGAAGTCGTTCACGAATGCGCGGATCGCGCTCGGCCGCGCGGGCAACAGCCTGCCGACCGCGCCGCTGCTGGCCTTCAACCTGTCGCATGCGCAGGCGCGCGATGCGGTGCACCAGCCGCTCGATGCGGACGCGCTGCGGCGCGAGATCGAGGCGGCCGGCCTGCTGCCGACGCTCGGTGTGCAGAGCGCCGCGCCGGACCGCGGCCACTATCTGCGCCGGCCCGATCTCGGCCGCAAGCTGTCGGATGACAGCCGCGGGCTGCTGGCCGGCTACGGCGCGGCGCTCGACGACGCGCCCGACGTCGTGTTCGTGATCGGCGACGGGCTGTCGGCGTTCGCGGCCGCGAAACAGGCGCTGCCGTTGCTGCAAGCCATGCGGCCGCGGCTCGACGCGGACGGCTGGCGGATCGGCCCGGTGGTGGTCGCGACGCAGGCGCGCGTCGCGCTCGGCGACGAGATCGGCGAGCTGCTGCGCGCGAAGGTCGTCGCGATGCTGATCGGCGAACGGCCGGGGCTCAGCTCGCCGGACAGCCTGGGCGTGTACCTGACGTGGGCGCCGAAGGTCGGCTGCCACGATGCGCTGCGCAACTGCATCTCGAACGTGCGGCCCGAAGGGCTGCCGCATGCGGCAGCCGCGCACAAGCTGCATTACCTGATGACGCATGCGCGCCGGCTCGGATTGACGGGCGTCGGGCTGAAGGACGACAGCGACGCGTTGTTGCCGCAGGCGGAAGCGGAGCGGATCGGGGCGGACTGAGAGGGCCGCGCGGGCCGCCGCCGCGTGACGGCATTCGTGCCATTCAAGCGGCCTGCGGGCGGCTCTGCCGGGGCGTTTGCTGCCTGGCTCTACCTGAACAGCCGCTCGCACAGAAAATCGACGAACACGCGTAGCTTCGGCGACAACTGCCGGCTCGACGGCCATACGATCGAGAATTGCCCCGGCGCGATCCGGTAATCGTCGAGCACGGTGACGAGTGCGCCGTGTTCGAGCGCGTCGCGCGCGAGGAAGTCGGGCATGTAGCCGATGCCGAGCCCCGCGAGCACGGTGCCGCGCAGTGCTTCCATGTTGTTGCAGGTCAGCGCGGAGCGCAGCTTCAGGGGCGTGCCGTCGGCGGCCGCGAGCGCCCAGTCCTGCAGCTTGCCGGTGGTCGGGAAGCAGTAGCGCACGCATTCGTGCGCTTCGAGATCGCGCGGCGTGCGCGGCGTGCCGGCCTGCGCGAGATACGCGGGCGTCGCGCACAGCACGAATGCGAACGGGCCGAGCCGCCGCGACATCAGGCTCGAATCCGACAGCGGGCCGCTGCGGATCACCGCGTCGAAGCCGCCTTCGACCACATCCACCATCCGGTCGTTGAAATCGAGATCGAGCTCGATGTCCGGGTAGCGCTGCCGGAATTCGGGCAGCACCGGCAGCAGGAACCGGTAGCCGATCACCGGCAGGCTCACGCGCAGCCTGCCGCGCGGGCGCTGCGCCGACGCCGTCACGGTCGCTTCCGCGTCGCGGAAATCCTCGAGGATCCGCTGGCAGCGCTCGTAGAAGTGCCGACCTTCTTCGGTGAGCGTGACGCGCCGCGTCGTGCGGTTGAACAGGCGCACGCCGAGCGACTGTTCGAGTTTCGCGATCGTCTTGCCGACCGCCGATGCCGAGATGCCGAGCGCGCGGCCGGCCGCGACGAAGCTCAGCGCTTCGGCGGTGCGGACGAAGGCGACGATGCCGGTCAGGTTTTCCATCGAATCGAAGGGCACGCGTCGATACGCGTAGTCGGGTGAATTGCGGAATTTTAGTCCGTTATATGCGGAGCTTCGCGTAGTTTTTCGCAGATTGAATCGGATTTATCTTCTGTCGCTCTGACGGCGCATTCGCGCCGGCTTTTCGAGGAGCGATGATGGATCACCCTTTTTCAGCCGCTTCGGACCCGTCGGCACGCCGGCGCGCATGGGTGCTGGCCGCCGTGTGCATGGCCGCCGTCGCGCTGCCGCTGTCGTTTTCGGGCGGCGCGGTCGCGACGCCCGCGATCGGCCGCGACCTGCACGGCGATACGGTCGCGATGAACTGGATCACCAACGCGTTCATGCTCGCGTTCGGCAGCTTCCTGATGGCGGCCGGCGCGCTGGCCGACCAGTTCGGCCGCAAGCGCCTGTTCGCGATCGGCGTCGGCGGCTTCACGCTGATGTCGGTCGCGCTCGCGTTCGCGCCGTCGATGCTCGCGGTCGACCTGCTGCGCGCCGCGCAAGGGCTCGCGGCGGCCGCCGCGCTCGCGGGCGGCACGGCTGCGCTCGCGCAGGAGTTCGACGGCGCGGCGCGCACGCGCGCATTCAGCCTGCTCGGCACGACCTTCGGCATCGGGCTCGCGTTCGGGCCCGTGCTCGCCGGCGCGCTGATCGGGCATTTCGGCTGGCGCGCGATCTTCGTGACGAGCGCTGTGGCCGGCGGGCTGTCGCTCGGCGTCGGGCTGCCGCGCATGCACGAGTCGCGCGACCCGCACGCGACGGGGCTCGACTGGCCCGGCACGGCTGCGTTCACTACCGCGCTGACGCTGTTCACGTTCGGCGTGATCGAGGCGCCCGCGCGCGGCTGGACGAGCCCGCTGGTGATCGCGCTGCTGGCAGGCGCTGCGCTCGGCGCCTGCGCGTTCGTCTCGATCGAGACGCGGGTCGCACGGCCGATGCTCGACCTGTCGCTGTTCCGGATCGCGCGCTTCGTCGGCGTGCAGGTGCTGCCGGTGTCGACCTGCTGCTGCTACATCGTGCTGCTCGTCGTGCTGCCGCTGCGCTTCATTGGCATCGACGGTTTCAGCGAGATCGATGCCGGCTGGCTGATGCTCGCGATTTCCGCGCCGATGCTGGTCGTGCCGCTCGTCGCGGCGACGCTCACGCGCTGGCTGTCGGCCGGCATGATCTCGGGGCTCGGGCTCCTGATCGCGGCGGCCGGGCTCGTGTGGCTGGGCGTCGCGCTGCGCGGCGGCGCGGGGCCCGCGGCGATCGCGCCGATGCTGGCGATCGGCGTCGGAGCCGGCATGCCATGGGGGCTGATGGACGGACTGTCGGTGAGCGTCGTGCCGAAGGAGCGCGCGGGGATGGCGACGGGGATTTTCAGCACGACGCGCGTGGCCGGCGAGGGGATTGCGCTCGCGATCGTCGGCGCGGTGCTGGCGGCGCTTGCGCGGACGGGGTTGACGCAGGCGGCGGGTGCCACCGGCACGCCCGACGCAACGCTGCGTGCGGCCGCGCGGCTCGCGACCGGCGATCTCGCGGGTGCGGCGGCTGTGCTGCCGGGCGCCGGGCATGCGGCGCTGCTCGCGAGCTACACGCATGCGTTCGATCGGTTGCTGATCGGGTTGGCGGTCGTGACGGTGCTCTGCGCGGCGGTGGTGTTCGCGTTTCTCGGCGGGCGCCGGGTGGCTGCCGAAGCGGACGACGACACCGACGGGCTGCCGGTGCGCAGACGGATCGAAACGGCTTGTGCGGAGACGCACGGGCGTTGAGCGTCGCGTCATCGCGCGCGGGCGCTTCGGCCACGGCGGCCGGGGCGCCTTCGTATTGCGTCATCGCTGCATTCGCACGCTGACGATCCGCCACGGGCGTCACGCCAGCACGAGCGGCGGCAGCGCCGCATCCGCCCGTGCCTGTGCCCGTTCCACTTCCACCATCACATAGCGCCGCGCATCCGGCCACAGATGCGCGAGTCGTTCCGCATCCTCGTCGATCGTCGCGCGGCCCTGCACGAGCCAGGTCGTCTGGCGTACGAAATCGACGAATAGCAGCGCGATGGCCGGATTCACGAGCAGGTTGCCGATCGTGTTGAACAGGTTGTTGCCCGCGAAGTCGGGCAGCACGAGCGTGCAGCGGTCGGGCATGTCGACGAGCGGCTCGAACGAGCCGTCGGCGCGGGGCTGGCGGCCGCGGTACGAGCAGTCGCTGTTGCCTGCCGCGTCGGCGGTCGCGACGATCAGGAATGCCTGCTCGCGGATGAACGCGATGGCGTCGTCGGTCAGGGGGCCGCGGTCGTTCATGGTGTCGGTCGGCGCACACGCCGTTGCATGGGAATGCGCGATGCGCACGCAAGCGACATGCCACGCATCGCGGCCGGCATCCGCGCGGCGGCGTGCCTGCGTACTGTGGAAATTTCGAACACCGGCCCGGCTGCTGCGCAGTCGCGCTGTTCAGAATCGGTACACCCGCCGTGCTGCGTCGGTGAACACGGCATGGTGCGCGCGCGGACTGGCCGTCGTCGCGGTGCTCCCGTCCGGTTTGGCACGCATGTTGCGTAAACGGGTGCAGCGCAATCCAACCGGCGCTGTACTCACACAAGCACGATGAACAGGAGACATGTATGAACCCGTTTGACCTGAAGCAACTGGGCCTCGACGTCGAATACCCGTACCGTCAGCAGTACGACAACTACATCGGCGGCAAGTGGGTTCCGCCGGTGAAGGGCGAGTACTTCGAGAACGTGTCGCCGATCAACGGCCAGCCGTTCTGCCGCGTACCGCGCTCCGGTGCCGACGACATCGAGCTGGCGCTCGACGCCGCGCATGCCGCGCGCCGCAAGTGGGGCAAGACGTCGGTAGCCGAGCGCGCGAACCTGCTGCTCGCCGCCGCCGACCGGATGGAAAAGAACCTGAAGCTGCTGGCCGTGGCCGAGACGATCGACAACGGCAAGCCGCTGCGCGAGACGATGGCGGCCGACCTGCCGCTCGCGGTCGACCACTTCCGCTACTTTGCGGGC
Source organism: Burkholderia puraquae (assembly GCF_002099195.1). Classification (GTDB taxonomy): domain Bacteria; phylum Pseudomonadota; class Gammaproteobacteria; order Burkholderiales; family Burkholderiaceae; genus Burkholderia; species Burkholderia puraquae. The sequence continues at coordinate 131,317 of NZ_NBYX01000013.1, forward strand.
TGCATCCGCGCGCAGGAAGGCGGCATCTCCGAAATCGACGACAACACCGTCGCGTACCACTTCCACGAGCCGCTCGGCGTCGTCGGCCAGATCATCCCGTGGAACTTCCCGCTGCTGATGGCCGCGTGGAAGCTCGCGCCGGCGCTCGCGGCCGGCTGCTGCGTGGTGATGAAGCCGGCCGAGCAGACGCCCGCGTCGGTGCTGGTGCTGATGGAGCTGATCGGCGACCTGTTCCCGGCCGGCACGATCAACATCGTGAACGGCTTCGGCAAGGAAGCGGGCGAAGCGCTCGCGACCAGCAAGCGGATCGCGAAGATCGCGTTCACCGGCTCGACGCCGGTCGGCAAGCACATCCTGCGCGCGGCGGCCGACAGCCTCATCCCGTCGACGGTCGAACTGGGCGGCAAGAGCCCGAACATCTTCTTCGCCGACGTGCTCGACCAGGACGACGCGTTCCTCGACAAGGCGCTCGAAGGGCTCGCGATGTTCGCGCTGAACCAGGGCGAAGTGTGCACGTGCCCGTCGCGGATCCTGATCCAGGAATCGATCTACGAGAAGTTCATCGAGAAGGCCGTCGCGCGTGTCGAGCGCATCAAGGCCGGCCACCCGCTCGACCTGCAGACGATGATCGGCGCGCAGGCGTCGCAGCAGCAGCTCGACAAGATCCTGTCGTACATCGACATCGGTCGCGGCGAAGGCGCGCAATGCCTGACGGGCGGCGAGCGCATGGCGCCGGGCGCCGAACTCGGCACGGGCTACTACGTGAAGCCGACGATGCTGCTCGGCAACAACAAGATGCGCGTGTTCCAGGAAGAGATCTTCGGGCCGGTCGCGTCGGTGATGACGTTCAAGGACGAGCAGGACGCGATCGAACTCGCGAACGACACGTTCTACGGGCTCGGCGCGGGCGTGTGGACGCGCAACGGCACGCGCGCGTACCGGATGGGCCGCGAGGTCGAGGCCGGCCGCGTGTGGACCAACTGCTACCACCTGTACCCCGCGCACGCGGCGTTCGGCGGCTACAAGCAATCGGGGATCGGCCGCGAGACGCACAAGATGGCGCTGTCGAACTATCAGCAGACGAAGTGCTTGCTGGTGAGCTACCAGGCCGAGGCGCTCGGGTTCTTCTGATCGCCAGAACGGTGGCGAAGCGCCGGGGACGGCCGGTCGGCAGCGCAGCGCCGGCCGGACCGGTTGCCGACGGTGACGGGCGCGGTGTGCGCGTGGATGCGATGCGCCGACGCCGGTCATCCGGCACTTCGCCATTTTCGATTTCGACATTCGACCCCCGGCGCGGGCCGCGCATCGTCGCATCCCGCGCCGGAAACGATACCGGCAGTTGCATGCATGCGGCGGCAGGGTGCGCCGATACGTGCGACAGAATCCAGCATGGCAGAACTGTCCCGATCCTTTCCGCGCCACCCCGTGTTCCACGCGGGCGAACTCGACGCGCAGCATCGCTTCGGCGTGGCCGACGAAGCCGAGCGGATGAGCGACGTGGTGACGACGCGCGTGAGCATCGGCGTGCGGCAGTTCGTCGAGTCGCAGCCGTTCATGTTCGTCGGTACCGCATGCGGCGCGGGCCCATCGGTGACTTGCGACATCGTGCAGAGCATGCGTGACGCGAACGGCGATCTGCTGCCGGTCGTCCGCGTGATCGATACGAAGACGCTGCGGTTCGCGTTGCCCGTGCCCGGCGACGGTGGCCGGATCGACGCGGCAGCATGCGACGGCAGCGGCGTCGGGTTGCTGTTCGTCGACTTCGTGCGCGGCATCCGCTACCGGATCAACGGCCGCGCGACGCTGCGCGCCGATCTGCCGGCCGCGGACGCCGCGCCCTGGCCGGCCGGCAGCGCGATCGTCGAGCTGGCGGTTGCGCAGGCGTACGGCAACTGCGGCACGCGGGTCGCGCGGCTGAAGCCGGCCGGGTAGCCGGCAAAGGCGGGGCATCCGGCATGCGCGGTCGTCGCGCGGATCGCACCGGCAGCGTGCGCGGCACGCTGCCTTCGGGTGCGCCCGGATGGCGCGCACCGGCCGGGCAACGTGGAATGACGGGCCGTTCGCCGAACCGTGCGGTTCGGCACGGGACTTGCGTGACAGGCACGGTTCCGGGTAGGTGAGGGAGGACAGGATGGACCAACACGTGGCGTGCAGCGAAGAACCGACGGCCGAGGACACGCGGCGTAATGCGCAGGGCGACGATGCGCTGGCCGGGCAGGCGGTCGTCAGCGTCGCGCATGACGCCGACGAGCAGGCGCGCAACCTGATCGGCTGGCGGCAGACCTACGACCAGCTCGCGGCCGGCCGCTTCGTCGGCACGCTGACCGAGCTGCCGCTCGACACGATGAAGCTGTTTCGCGAATCGACGAGCCACCTGCTGCGCCAGGCGTGCGAGGTGCGCGGCGATGCGTACTGGTTCGGCATCCCGCTCGTGTGCGACGGCACCGCGCGCGTCGATGCGTGCCGCATCGGGCCCGGCGCGCTCGCGTTCCGGCCCGGCAACGTCGAATTCGAGCTGGTGACGCCCGCGCAGTTTTCGATCTACGGCGTCGTCGTGCGCGGCGACGTGCTGCGCCGCTATGCGGAAGAGGTCGAGCGCCGTGCGCTCGACGAGCGGGTGTTCACACAGCGCGTGATGCAGGTCGGCGCCGCGCGGCTCGCGCGCCTGTGCGCGCTGCTCGGCCGCCGGCTCGACGGGGCGGTGGCGATGGCCGGCCCGCTGGCCGACGCGCAGCGCGACGACCTGCAGGCCGAGGTGCTGGCTGCATTGTTCGATGTATGCGCACAACCGGCCGACGACGGCAGCGGCGGGGCGCCGTCGACGCGCCGCTGGATCGTCGACCAGGCGCGCGACTACGTGCTCGCGCACCGCACGCGCCCGGTCGGCGTGCCCGAGCTGTGCGAGCAGCTGCACGTGAGCCGGCGCACGCTGCAGTACTGCTTCCAGGACGTGCTCGGCATGGCGCCCGCCACCTATTTACGCACGCTGCGGCTGAACGGTGCGAGGCGCGATTTGTGCGGCCGCGCGGCCGGTTCGGTGCAGGACGTGGCGGAGGCGTGGGGTTTCTGGCATCTCAGCCAGTTCGCGACCGATTACCGGCGCTTGTTCGGCAAGCGGCCGTCGGAGACGCTGCGCGATCGCGCGGCAATGGTCACGGCGGGGTGAACGCGGGGGCAGCAGTCGAAGCCCGTTTGGCTCCGGCTCCGGCTCCGGCTCCGGCTCCGGCTCCGGCGCGGCCTGCGCGTGCGTGCCACGGCGCCTTCGGCCTCGCGGCTGGCGTTCGCTGCCGGTTTTCCTATGCGGCGGTGGCCGTGGCGTTGCGCGGCGCGGGCCAGGCCAGCGCGTCCCAGTCGATCGCCCGGTAGGCGGCTTCGACCGCCGCGAGATCGGCCGGCCGTTCGCTGCGATGCAGCCCGTGCAGTTCGGCCGGCAGGTCGAGCGCGACCGGCACGCAATGCGGATAGTCGCGCACGCGCAGCGCCGGCCCGATCGTCGTGAAGCACGCGAGCGTCGGCACGTCGAAACCGTCGGCGAGATGCAGCGCGGCCGTGTCGGGCGCGAACAGCAGGCCGGCACCCTTGACCCATGCAATGAACCGGGCCGTATCGCCGGCCGCATCGGCGCTTACGTCGACATAGGCGGGATGCGCGACGGGCCCGAACCCGGCCACCGGCAATCCGTAGCGTTGCGCGAGCTGCTCGACGAACGCTGCCCGCAGCGCAGGCGGCACGCTGCGCAACGCGGTGCTCGCGGTCGGGCAGAACAGTACGTACGGGCGCTGCCATGCCGCAGGCAACGCCGGCAGCGGCAGCCGTGCGAGCCAGCGGTTGCGCTTGGCCGACGCCGGTACCGATGCGGGGTCCACGCCGAGCGCATCGAGGAAGAAATCGATCATCGGCAGCCGCGCGAACGCGGGCCAGTACAGGTGATTGCCGACGTCGATGCACGGCGCGTCCGCCGGCAGCGCGTCGGCGGGGTACGGCAGCGCCCGCGACGGTGCGACGAGGTCGGCCGCGAGCGCATACAGCGCGTCGACATAGCGCGGCGCGCGGGCCGGCCGGTACAGCGTGAAGCGCAGGCCCGGGTGCGCTGCGCGCAGCGCGGCGAGGGCGGTGAGCCCGATCACCGAATCGCCGAGCGTGACGCCCATCGCGTTGATCACGTGCACGTGCCGTACGCCGTCATAGTCGAGCCGGAACGGCCGGTGCGCGGCGTGCAGCAGGCCGCGCGCGGGCGCGGCCGGCACATGGCCGACGGCACGCGCGCCGCCGTGCTCCAGGTCGTACGGCGCGACGAGCGTGCCGTCCGGTGCGAGCAGCGTACCGGGAAGCGTGAGCGCGTCGTCGTGCGACAGCGCGACGGCGAGCGGCGCGGCGTGCGTGTCCACCGTCATCCGCCGCGCGCGCGGCGGCCCTGTTCGCGGATCTGTTCGAGTGTCGCGGCCGGCGTGCTGGCGTCCTGCGGGATGCGGATCTCGATCAGCGCGGGTAGCCCGCAGGTCAGCGCGCGTTCGAGCGCGGGCGCGAAATCGGCGGTGCGCTCGACGGTCTCGCCATGCGCGCCGAACGCGCGCGCATACGCGGCGAAATCGGGATTCGTGAGCCCGGTGCCGTGCACGCGCCCTGGATAGTTACGCTCCTGATGCATGCGGATCGTACCGAAATGCCCGTTGTTGACGACGATCACGACGATGTTCAGCCCGTACTGCATCGCAGTGGCGAGCTCGTTGCCGGCCATCATGAAGCAGCCGTCGCCCGCGAGCGCGACGACGGCGCGCGACGGGTACAGCGACTTCGCCGCGAGCGCGGCGGGCACGCCGTAGCCCATCGCGCCGCTCGTCGGCGCGAGTTGCGAGCGGAAGTGCCGGTACGCGAAGTGGCGATGCAGCCAGATCGCATAGTTGCCGGCGCCGTTGGTGAGGATTGCGTCGTGCGGCAGGCGCTCGCGCAGCTGCACCATCACGTCGCCGAGCTGGACGTCGCCGGGCATCGGCAGCGGCGCATGCCATTCGCGATACGCGCGGTGCGCATCGGCGGCCGTGCCGGCCCAGGCGGGCCGCTCGGGCGGCTCGAGCGCGGCGAGCGGCGCGGCGATCTCGGGCATGCCGGACACGATCGGCAGGTCGGCCGCATACACGCGGCCGAGCTCGTCCGCGCCCTGGTGCACGTGGATCAGCGTCTGGCGTGTCTTCGGGATGTCGAGCAGCGTGTAGCCGCCGGTCGTCGCCTCGCCGAGGCGTGGCCCGATCACAAGTAGCAGGTCGGCGTCGCGGATGCGCTTCGCGAGCGCGGGGTTGATCCCGAGCCCGACGTCGCCCGCGTAGTTCGGGTGTGCGTTGTCGATCGTGTCCTGGTAGCGGAACGCACAGGCCACCGGCAACTGCCAGCGCTCGACGAAGGTGCGCAGGTTCGCGCACGCGTCGGGTGTCCAGCCGCTGCCGCCGACGATCGCGAACGGCCGTTCCGCGCGCACGAGCCGCTCGCGCAGTTCGTCGAGCTGCGCGGCCGACGGCGCGGCCGCGACGCGTTTCGCAGCCGGCACGACGGGCTGCGGCGCGCACGCTTCCGACAGCACGTCTTCCGGCAGCGCGAGCACGACCGGGCCCGGGCGGCCGGACGTCGCGACGTGGAACGCATGGCTCAGGTATTCGGGGAGGCGGCGCGGGTCGTCGATCTGCGCGACCCATTTCGCCATCTGGCCGAACATCCGCCGGTAGTCGATTTCCTGGAAGGCTTCGCGGTCGAGGTGCTCGCGCGCGCACTGGCCGACGAACAGGATCATCGGCGTCGAATCCTGGAACGCGGTGTGCACGCCGATCGACGCATGGGTCGCGCCGGGCCCGCGCGTGACGAACGCGATGCCGGGGCGGCCGGTCAGCTTGCCGACGGCCTCGGCCATGTTCGCGGCGGCGGCCTCGTGGCGGCAGACGACCGTCTGGATGCGCGCGGTGTCGTCCGCCAGCGCATCGAGTACGGCGAGGAAGCTCTCGCCCGGCACGCAGAACACGCGTTCGACGTGATTGGCGAGCAACGCATCGACGAGCAGTCGCGCGCCGGTGGTGGCGGGCTGCTCGAGATCCTTGGAATGCGACATGGGCTGCCGTCTCCCTGGGTAGCGGGACGTACAGCTTACGCCCGTTGACCGGGCGCTGAAAAGTGTCGGAACGAACAGGGTAACGGCGGCGCGCAGCGATGCGCACGCGCCGCCGTTACGGCATCAGCACTCGACGATATTGACCGCGAGCCCGCCGCGCGAGGTCTCCTTGTACTTGGTCTTCATGTCGGCGCCCGTCTCGCGCATCGTCTTGATCACGGAGTCGAGCGACACGTAGTGCGAGCCGTCGCCGCGCAGCGCCATGCGCGCCGCGTTGACCGCCTTCACCGATGCCATCGCGTTGCGCTCGATGCACGGGATCTGCACCATCCCGCCGACCGGGTCGCAGGTGAGGCCGAGGTTGTGTTCCATCCCGATCTCGGCCGCGTTCTCGACCTGCTGCGGCGTGCCGCCGAGCACGGCGGCGAGCGCGCCGGCCGCCATCGAGCACGCGACGCCCACTTCACCCTGGCAGCCGACTTCCGCACCCGAGATCGACGCATTGAGCTTGTAAAGAATACCGATCGCGGCGGCCGTCAGCAGGAAGTCGATCACGCCCTGCTCGTTTGCGCCGGGCGTGAAGCGCGTGTAGTAGTGCAGCACGGCCGGGATGATGCCGGCCGCGCCATTGGTCGGCGCGGTGACGACCCGGCCGCCGGCCGCGTTTTCCTCGTTGACCGCGATCGCGTACAGGTTGATCCAGTCGATCATCGACAGCGGATCCTGCAGCGCCCGCTCCGGGCTGCCCGTCAGCGTGCGGTACAACTGCGGCGCGCGGCGCTTGACCTGGAACGGGCCGGGCAGGTTGCCGTCGGCATCGGGGTTGCCGATCCCGCAGCCGCGCGACACGCACGACTGCATCACGGCCCAGATCTTCAGCAGGCCGTCGCGCGTTTCTTCCTCGGTGTGCCACGCGCGCTCGTTTTCCCACATCAGCTGCGCGATCGACTTGCCGGTCGACTCGGTCAGCGCGAGCAGCTCGGCGCCGGTGCGGAACGGGTGCGTCATCTGCTCGGCCGCGCTCAGCACCTTCGTGTTCGGTGCGCCGGCCGTCACGACGAAGCCGCCGCCGACCGACAGGTAGGTCCGTTCGACCAGCACGTTGCCGTTTGCGTCGCTCGCGCGCAGCTTCATCCCGTTCGGATGCTCGGGCAGCGCCTGGCGGTAGAACGCGATGTTCTCCTTCAGCACGAACGGCACCGGATGCGTGCCGAGCAGCGCGAGCTTCTTCGACTTGCGGACGTCTTCCAGCCGCGCGTCGATCGTGTCGGGATCGACGGTGTCGGGTGCGTCGCCGAGCAGGCCGAGCATCACGCCGCGGTCGGTGCCGTGGCCCTTGCCGGTCGCGCCGAGCGAGCCGTACAGTTCGACCTTCACGTGGGCCGTCGCGTCGAGCTGCCCGTCGCGCTCGAGGCCCTGGACGAACATCAGCGCCGCGCGCATCGGCCCGACCGTATGCGAACTGGACGGACCGATACCGATCTTGAAGAGGTCAAAGACGCTGACTGCCATGTTGATTCCTGCCTTGCTATAAGAATGATGCTAGCGCGCCTGCAACGGCAGGCACGCGGCGAGCCATGCGGGCGGCGTTGGGGAAAGCTGCTGCGCGACGCGGGCATAGCGCCCGTCGAGCCGCGCGGCCAGATGAAAGAGTTCGGTGGCGTTTTTCGGGTCCCACTGCCCCGTGTAGCCCGGCAGGCCTGCCTCGCGGCGCTTCGCGTCGAACGGCACCGGCGAATTCACGAATTCCTCGTGCGTCTTCTCGCCGAGCGCGTACGGCACGAGCCAGTCGAGCGCGGCCGCGAGCGTTGCGCCGTTCGCGCCCCGTTCGCGCAGCCAGTTGCGGTTGAAGCGGCGCGCGGCGAGCGCGGCCGTCACCAGCGGCTGCAGGTCGTAGACCGCATAGTGCAGCGCATCGCGTTCCTCGAAGTCCCAGGTCTTGCCGTCCGGGCCGATGTTGTCGGCGAGATGCTCGACGAACAGCCGCTGCGCGGCGTTCATCATCTTGCGATCGCCGAGCGTGAACGCGGACAGCGCGATCAGCTTGATCCGGTGGCTCTGCCAGTTGTTGCGCCACGTGCCGGTGAGCGGGCGCTTCTGCGCGTCGATCTGCGCGACATAGCCGGCGCCGAGCTTCGCGATGAACGCGGCCGTCGCATTGCGGGTCTTCACCGGCAGCGCGCTCGCCGTCATGTCGTACGCGACGATCAGGCTGTCGAAGCGCGTCTCGTCGATCGGGTTGAAACTCGGCTGGTAGGTCGAGACCCACGCGGACAGGAAGCGGTCGACGAGCTGCAGGTAGCGCGGCGCGTTCGTCACGCGCCACGCGAGCGCGGCATCGCGCATCAGGTCGAGATCCTTCAGCGCGTCGGCGCTCTGGTCGTAGATGCCTTCGTGCGGCAGCGTGCCCTCGGTATGCACGCGCGCCATCGCCTTCGGCTGCTCGCCGATGCGCGCGTCGACGCTGCGGATCAGTGCCTGGACGCCCGGCTCGGCCTGCGTCGTCTCGCTCGCCTGCAGTGCCGGCGCCGCGCAGAAATTCATCGCCGCGCGCGCGCTGCCGGACGCGCCGAGGCCGGCGGCGGCAAACGACAGCGACGCAACGAGCATCGGCACGAAGCGGCGCGTGCGCGGCCGCCTTTGCATTGCACCATGGCCCGGAAACATCGGACGCACCATGCGGAACTCCTTCATTGGCTGGATCGCGTGTGATGTTAGCCGGATTGGCGGACGAACGTGAACCGGTTCGAGCGGCGAACAAAAAAACCGCACGCAACCCCGGGTTGCGTGCGGTGTGCTCACAATCGATCGGCTCCTGGCCTGGCGCGCGTTATGCGTATTCCGACATCGGCACGCACGAGCAGAACAGGTTGCGGTCGCCGTAGACGTTGTCCGCGCGGCCGACCGGCGGCCAGTACTTGTTCGTGCCGAGCGACGCGACCGGGTACGCGGCCTGCTCGCGCGAGTACGCGTGCGGCCATTCGTTCGCGGTGACGACGGCCGCCGTGTGCGGGGCGTGACGCAGCGGGTTGTCCTCGCGGTCGGCGCGGCCTTCCTCGACCGCGCGGATTTCGTCGCGGATTGCGATCATCGCGGCGATGAAGCGGTCGAGTTCCTCCTGCGATTCCGATTCGGTCGGCTCGACCATCAGCGTGCCCGGCACCGGGAAGCTCATCGTCGGCGCGTGGAAGCCGTAGTCCATCAGGCGCTTCGCGACGTCGTCGACGGTGATGCCGCTCGATTCCTTGATCGGACGCAGGTCGAGAATGCACTCGTGCGCGACCAGCCCGCCCGGGCCCGAATACAGCACCGGGTAGTGCGGCGCGAGGCGCTTCGCGATGTAGTTCGCGTTGAGGATCGCGGTTTCCGTCGCGGCGGTCAGGTTCTTCGCGCCCATCATCGCGATGTACATCCACGAGATCGGCAGGATCGACGCCGAGCCGTACGGGGCGGCCGATACCGCGCCGATGCCGTCTTCTTCGCGCGTGTAGCCGGTCGAACGCTGGTTCGGCAGGAACTTCGCGAGGTGCGCGCCGACCGCGACCGGGCCGACGCCCGGGCCGCCGCCGCCGTGCGGGATGCAGAAGGTCTTGTGCAGGTTCAGGTGCGACACGTCGCCGCCGAACTGGCCCGGCGCGGTCAGGCCGACCATCGCATTCATGTTCGCGCCGTCGACGTACACCTGGCCGCCGTGCGCATGGACGATCTCGCAGATCTCGCGGACGTTCTGCTCGAACACGCCGTGCGTCGACGGATACGTGATCATGATTGCCGCGAGGTCCTTCGCGTGCTCGTCGGCCTTCGCCTTGAGATCAGCGATATCGACGTTGCCCTGCGCGTCGCATGCAACGACCACGACCTTCATGCCGGCCATGTGCGCGGATGCCGGGTTCGTGCCGTGCGCGGACGCCGGGATCAGGCACACGTCGCGGTGGGCTTCGCCGCGCGATGCGTGGTAGGCGTGAATGATCAGCAGGCCCGCGTACTCGCCCTGCGAGCCCGCGTTCGGCTGCAGCGACACGGCCGCGTAGCCGGTGGCCGCGACGAGCATCTGTTCGAGCTGGTCGATCATCTCGCGGTAGCCGACGGTCTGGTCGGCCGGCGCGAACGGGTGGATGCCGCCGAATTCGGGCCACGTGACGGGCAGCATTTCCGACGTTGCGTTCAGCTTCATCGTGCACGAACCGAGCGGGATCATCGAGCGGTCGAGCGCGAGATCCTTGTCCGACAGGCTGCGCAGGTAGCGCAGCATTTCGGTTTCGGAATGGTGGCGGTTGAACACGTGGTGCGTCAGGTACGCACTCGTGCGCTCGAGGCCGGCCGGCAGCGCGGCGACGCCGGCGAGGCCCGCGTCCAGCGCGTCGACGGCCGGCGCGGTGCCGCCCGCGGCTTGCGCGAACACGGCGAGGAGATCGGCGAGGTCGTCGCGCGTCGTCGTTTCGTCGACCGATACGCCGACCCGCGTGTCGCTCACGCGGCGCAGGTTGATGCGCTTCGCCTTCGCGAATTCGTGAACCTGCGCGGTGCGTGCGCCGGTGTCGATCGTCAGCGTGTCGAAGAACGTGTCGTTGACGGTCGCGAAGCCGAGCTGCTTCACGCCGGCGGCGAACAGCGCCGCGATGCGATTCACGCGCAGCGCGATCGTCTTCAGGCCGTGCGGGCCGTGGTAGACCGCGTACATGCTGGCCATGATCGCGAGCAGCGCCTGCGCGGTACACACGTTCGACGTCGCCTTCTCGCGGCGGATGTGCTGTTCGCGCGTCTGCAGCGCGAGGCGCAGCGCGGGCTTGCCTTGCGCGTCGACCGTCACGCCGACGAGGCGGCCCGGCATCTGGCGCTTGAATTCGTCACGCACCGCGAGATACGCGGCGTGCGGGCCGCCGAAGCCCATCGGCACGCCGAAGCGCTGCGTGTTGCCGATCGCGACGTCCGCACCCCAGTCGCCGGGCGGCGTGAGCACGGTCAGCGCGAGCAGGTCGGCCGCGACGACCACGTGGCCGCCGGCCGCGTGGATCGCTTCGGTGAGCGCGCGGTAGTCGCGCACGTCGCCGTTCACGCCCGGGTATTGCAGCAGCACGCCGAACGCATTCGATTGGGCAGCATCGGCCGCCGGGCCGGTCTTGACCTCGATGCCGACCGGCAGCGCGCGCGTGCGGATCACTTCGAGCGTTTGCGGCAGCACGTCATCGGCGACGTAGAACACGTTCGACGCCGGCTTGCCGGTGCGCTGCAGCAGCGTCATCGCTTCGGCGGCGGCGGTGGCTTCATCGAGCAGCGACGCGTTCGAGATCGCGAGGCCCGTGAGGTCGGCGACCATCTGCTGGAAGTTCAGGAGCGCTTCGAGGCGGCCCTGGGAAATTTCGGGCTGGTACGGCGTGTAGGCCGTGTACCACGCCGGGTTTTCGAGCACGTTGCGCAGGATCACGGCCGGCGTGTGCGTGTCGTGATAGCCCTGGCCGATATACGAGCGGAACACCTGGTTCTTGTCCGCGAGGGCACGCAGCGCGGCGAGGGCTTCGGCCTCGCTCTTCGGCTGCGCGAACGGGCCGAGCGGCAGCGTTTCGGCGCGGCGGATCGAGGCCGGGATCACGGCGTCGATCAGGGCGGCGCGCGACGCGAAGCCGAGCGTGTCGAGCATGGCCTGCTGGCTGGCGGCATCGGGGCCGATGTGGCGTTCGGCGAACGCGTCGTGCGTTTCGAGCGCGGCGAGCGAGAGGGGCGTGCGGTTCATCAGACGGTCCGGGTGTTCGAGCTTCATGGCGTGACTCTGGTCCCGCACGGGCCGGCTGGCCGGCCGCGCGCGGTTCGGGTAAGGAAAATTAGTCGATCAGCTTGCCGTATGCGTCGGCGTCGATCAGCTTGTCGGTCGATGCGCCGTCCGCGAGCTTGATCTTGAAGAGCCACACGCCGTATGCGTCGCTGTTCACTTCTTCCGGCGAGTCGGCGGCTTCTTCGTTGATGGCGATGATCTCGCCGGACACCGGCGAGTAGATGTCGGATGCCGCCTTCACCGATTCGACGACGCCGACTGCGTCGCCTGCGCTCACCGACTTGCCGACTGCCGGCAGCTCGAGGAAGACGATGTCGCCGAGCGTGCTCTGCGCGTGATCGGTGATGCCGACCGTCAGCGTGCCGTCGGCTTCGGTGCGGATCCACTCGTGTTCGTCGGTGTACTTCAGATCGGCCGGGACGTTGCTCATCGGATGCTCCTGGATAAAAGGTATGTTCGTTATGCTGGCGCGCCGCCTGGGCGCGCCGGATGGGGTTGCGCCGGGCGCCATTTCCCGGCTTGCCGGGAGGTGGTCCCCCGGTCGTTACGCAGCGAGGACCTTGCCGTTGCGCACGAACGGCAGTTTTACCACGCGCGCGGGAAGATTCTTGTCTCGAATTTGCACCTGGACCAGGTCGCCGATCTGGACGGCCGCCGGCACGCGCGCGAACGCGATCGATTCCTGCATCGACGGCGAGAACGTGCCGCTCGTGATCTCGCCTTCGCCGTGCGGCGTGACGACCTTCTGGTGCGCGCGCAGCACGCCGCCCGCCTTGCCGTTTTCCTTCTGCAGGATCAGGCCGACGAACGCGGCGCGGGTGCCGTTGGCTTCCAGTGCGGCGCGGCCGACGAAGTCGCGCGGCGCGGAGAGGTCGACCGTCCACGCGAGGCCCGCGTCGAGCGGCGAGACGGTGTCGTCCATGTCCTGGCCGTACAGGTTCATGCCGGCCTCGAGGCGCAGCGTGTCGCGCGCGCCGAGCCCGCACGGGCGCACGCCGTTTTGCTGCAGCGCGTTCCACAGCGCTTCGACGTGCACGGCCGGGACGATCACTTCGAAACCGTCTTCACCGGTATAGCCGGTGCGCGCGACGGTGAGATCGCCGAACGGCGTGCCGGCGACCTGCGCGGCGTTGAACGGCTTCAGCTCGCTCGTCGCGGCACGCGCGGCGGGCACGGTCGACCAGGCCTTTTCGCGAGCGTTCGGGCCCTGTACGGCGACGATCGCGAAATCGCGGCGCGGTGCGATCGTGACGCCGAAGCCGCCTTGCTCGTTCAGCTGGTTGAACCACGCGATGTCTTTCTCGGCCGTGCCGGCGTTGACGACGACGCGGAAGAATTCTTCGGTGAAGTAGTAGACGATCAGGTCGTCGATGACGCCGCCCTGCGGATTGAGCAGGCACGAGTAGAGTGCCTTGCCGGGCGTCTTGAGCTTGCCGACGTTGTTCGCGATCGCATGCTCGAAGAATGCGCGCACGCGGCTGCCGGTGAAATCGACCACGCACATGTGCGACACGTCGAACATGCCGGCGTCGGTGCGCACGGCTTCATGTTCTTCGATCTGCGAGCCGTAGTTGACGGGCATGTCCCAGCCGCCGAAGTCGACCATGCGGGCATTGAGCGCGCGGTGCGCGGCGTTGAGCGGGGTGTGATTCAGTGCAGTCATCGAGGCCTCAGGCAAGGCGCTTGCGCGCGGATCAGAACGGCCATGTGCCGACCACCGCGGCCGACGGCCTGCGAGCGATCCGGTACATGCCCCTCTGTCCTCGATACCTGAGAGATTGCGCTGCCGGCAAAGCCTGGCGAACGCGCGCCCCTTCGGTGGGCAGCTTGCCCGCGCAGCCGATGCGCTGCGGGCTACTGCCGCTCTCCAGAGTGCGGGGAGTCGTGTGGCCCGCGCAATGCGCGGACGGGATTCCCCGACGCGGTCGGTCCTTTTGCCTGAGAGTTTGCGGGTGTGCCCCTTCGGCGGCGCAACCGGTGCTGAAACAGCACGGCTACACGCTCTCCCGACGCGTGCGGGCGACTGTACGCGAGCGGGTGGGCCTTGTCAATTTGGGCAAAAAAATGTCGCTTCGCGACAAGCGGCGGCAACCGGTGCCGCCGCTTGTCCGCTCCGGCGGGTGCCGGTGCGTTACTCGCCGATCGCGCGTGCGGCCGTGTCGAGTTCCTGGTTCAGCACGCGCTGCTCGTCGCCCGACAGGCCGCCGCTGTGCTGCGCGGACATGTCGTTCGCTTCCTGGCGGATCACGTCGAGGCGGTGGTGAAGCTGCGCGCCGTACGGCGGCGGGTAGTAGCCGCCGTTCACGCGCGCGTCGATGCGGCGGTGCAGGTTGTCGATCCGGCCCTGGATCTGCTGCATCCGCTCGTTTGCGACGACCTGCGGATTTGGCCGCGGCGGGGGCGCCGGGCGGACCGGCTGCTGCGGCTGCACGATACAGGCCGCAAGCGAGGAAACCAGGACGCAGCACGCTGCCGCGCGAATCAACCGTTGCATCAACATTCTCCTGACGGATTGGTGTCGGATCGACTTTTTTGAGAAACGCGTCAGACCGGTCGGACGCTGACTTTCGTTCCCTCGGCATTTGTAACCGAATGTTCCGGTTGATCCGGGGGCACGTGCGCCAGCCGGCCGCCACCGGCCGGCGCGCGGTGTCAGATCGTGCGACGCACGAACGGCAGCCGGCGGCCGTCGTGCTCGCTCTGTGCGGCGAGCTCGATGATCGTCATCACGTCGACGGCGTCCTGCGGCGTGACCGGGAACGGCGCGCCGTCGCGGATCGACGCGGCGAGCGCGCGATAGAACTCCGCGTACTGGCCGTCGAGCGTCGGCACCGGGCGCTCGACCTCGACTTCGCCGTCGAGCACGCGCAGCAGGCCGGGCGGGTTGCCGCCGCCGAATTCGACGTCGTCCGCGGTGAGGCCGGCCTTGAGCTGGTCCTCCTGCGTGTCGAGCCCGAACTTCTGGTAGCTGCCGCGCGTGCCGTGCAGCGTGAAGCGCGCGGGCTCGATCGCCGACAGCGCGCTCGCGTGCAGCATGACATCCTTGTCCGGATAGCCGAGCTGCAGATGCACGAAATCCGGCGCCGTGCCGTTGTCGCGGCGCGTCTTGACGGTCGCGCCGACCGTTTCCGGCAGGCCGAACAGCGCGAGCGCCTGGTCGATCAGGTGCGGGCCGAGGTCGAGCAGGAGGCCGCCGCCGCGGGCGGGCTCCTCGCGCCAGCGCGTGCGCGGCGTCGGCCGGAAGCGGTCGAAGTGCGACGCGAAACAGGTCAGCCGGCCGAGCTCGCCCGATTCGACGATGCGGCGCACGGTGAGGAAATCGCCGTCCCAGCGGCGGTTGTGAAACGGTGCGAACAGCCGGCTGCGTGCGTTCGCGAGCCGCGCGAGCGCGAGCGCTTCGTCGGCGGTGAGCGTGACGGGCTTGTCGACCACCACGTGGCGGCCGGCTTCGAGCACTTGGCGCGCGAGCGCGAAGTGTGTGTCGTTCGGCGTGGCGATCACCACGCACTCGATGTCGTCGAGGCCGAGCAGCGTGTCGAGATCGGGGACGACGCGTGCGCCCGGATACGCAGCCTGCGCGCGATCGGGCTGACCCGTCGCGATCGCGGCGACTTCAGTGCGGCCGCTCGTGGCGATCACGGGCGCGTGAAACGTCGCGCCGGCGAAACCGAAACCCATCAAACCAATCCTGAGCAATGACGACATGGCAATCCCTGGCTGCGAAGGAAACTAAAGGACGGTGCGCCGAGACGGCGCGAAGACGATCGGCTATTTTGGCATGGCGTCGCCCGTTGCACCGGCGCGTTTGGGCGAAACGCGCGGTGCGATGCGGCGCTTGCGCAAGGAACGCCGGCATTTTGCGCGGGCCTGCGTGCCGCGCGCGCAGTGAGCCGCCGGCACACGGGGGCCATGTCGCGTCAAGCGGCCGCCCGCTGCCGCACGGCGGCGGCGACCTGCGCGGCCCACACGGCGCAGGCGGCTTCGCCGGGGTGGAAGCCGTCGGTGGCCATCAGGTGGCGCTGGAGCGGCAGCTCGACGCGCAGGAACGTGCAGTGCGGCTGCGTGGCGGCCCACCCGGCGAGCGCCGTGTTGAGCCGCTTCGCGCGCAGCCCGAGATACCACGCGAGCGGTTGCGGCAGCGCCGGAAAGCGCTCCATCGGCGGCACCGCCGACAGGATCGCGTGCCCGACCTGGAAGCGCGTGGCGAGCAGCCGGACGAGCTCGGCCTGCTGCGTCTGCCAGCGGGCTGGCGGCACGCCGCCCGTCACGTCGTTGACGCCGAGCGACGTGACGGCCACGTCGAACGGCTCGGCCGGCTCGGCGGCGAGCCAGTCGACGAGTTCCCGCGTGGTCAGGCCCGTGCGCGCGAGCAGCTTCCAGCTCACGCGGTGGGTGGCTGCGAGCGCGTTCGCCAGTTGCCCGGACAGCGCGTCGCGCTGCGTCGCGACGCCGACGCCCGCGGCGGCCGAATCGCCGACCACCAGTACGCGCAGCGGCGGGCCGTCGCCCGCCACGCCGTCGCGCGGGCCGGCCGCCTCAGGCAGCCGCGGCGTGACGCGGCGCACGTAGCGCCCCTGTGCGAATAGCAGCGGGCCGAGGGCGGCGGTGGCGAACGGGTATCCCATGATGTCGATCCGGTAGCGGTTCAGGTGGGGCAAACGGGCTGGCGCGGGGCGGTGCCGGGTGGACATATTGTGGCCGATCGGGGCGCGAACGGGGCCGGATTGGCCGGACGGACAGGGGGGCGGCCGGCCAATCCGGCCCGCACGGCCCCGTCCGGCGGCGCTCCCGAAAAGTATGCCGCCGACGTGTTAACATGCGCGTCCTGCCTGCGTGTCCGCCTGCTTCGCCAGCCTGCTGCGCACGGCATCCTCCCGGCGTTCCGCCGTCAACCGCAACACCATCCGCCATCATGTCCGCAGGCCTCAATCCCGCCCAGAACGAAGCGGTGCGCTACCTCGACGGTCCCTGTCTCGTGCTCGCCGGTGCGGGCAGCGGCAAGACCCGCGTGATCACGCAGAAGATCGCGCACCTGATCGAAGCGAAAGGCTTCGAGCCGCGCCACATCGCCGCCGTCACGTTCACGAACAAGGCGGCCGCCGAAATGCGCGAGCGCGTGTCGAAGCTGCTCGAGGGCAAGACGCTCACCACGCCCGGCAAGGAAGGCCGCAAGGTGCCCGTCAACCAGCTCACCGTCTGCACGTTCCACTCGCTCGGCGTACAGATCCTGCGCCAGGAGGCCGAGCACGTCGGCCTGAAGCCGCAGTTCTCGATCATGGATTCGGACGATTGCTTCGGGATGATCCAGGAGCAGATCGGCACCACCGACAAGGGCCTGATCCGCAAGATCCAGAGCACCATCTCGCTGTGGAAGAACGGCCTGATCATGCCCGAGGAGGCGATGACGATCGCGGCCAACGAGGACGAGCACCAGGCCGCGCTGGTCTACCGCAACTACGTCGCGACGCTGCATGCGTACCAGGCGGTCGACTTCGACGACCTGATCCGCCTGCCCGCCGAGCTGTTCGCGAAGAACGAGCAGGTGCGCGACCGCTGGCAGAACAAGCTGCGCTACCTGCTGATCGACGAGTACCAGGACACCAACGCGTGCCAGTACGAGCTGCTGAAGCTGCTCGCCGGCCCGCGCGCGGCGTTCACCGCGGTGGGCGACGACGACCAGGCGATCTACGGCTGGCGCGGCGCGACGCTCGAGAACCTCGCGCAGCTCGGCAAGGATTTCCCGAAGCTGCACCTGGTCAAGCTCGAACAGAACTACCGGTCGACGGTGCGCATCCTTACCGCCGCGAACAACGTGATCGAGAACAACCCGAAACTGTTCGAGAAGAAGCTGTGGTCCGAGCACGGGATGGGCGATTCGATTACCGTCACGCCGTGCAATGACGAGGAGCATGAAGCCGAATCGGTCGTGTTCCGGCTGTCCGCACACAAGTTCGAGCGGCGCGCGCAGTTCCGCGACTACGCGATTCTTTATCGCGGCAACTTCCAGGCGCGGATCTTCGAGCAGGTGCTGCGGCGCGAGCGGATTCCGTACGTGCTGTCGGGCGGCCAGTCGTTCTTCGACAAGGCCGAGATCAAGGATCTGTGCGCGTATCTGCGGCTGATCGCGAACGCCGACGACGATCCCGCGTTCATCCGCGCGGTCACCACGCCGCGCCGCGGGATCGGCAACACGACGCTCGAGGCGCTCGGCTCGTTCGCGGGCCAGGCGAAGGTGTCGCTGTTCGAGGCCGTGTACATGGGCGGGATCGAGGCGCGGCTGTCGGCGCGGCAGGTCGAGCCGCTGCGGATGTTCTGCGACTTCATCCAGCGCCTGACCGAGCGCGCGGACAAGGATCCTGCCACCGCCGTGCTCGACGACATGATGGAGGCGATCCACTACGAGGCGTACCTGTACGACGCGTTCGACGAGCGGCAGGCGCAGTCGAAGTGGCAGAACGTACTCGAATTCCTCGAGTGGCTGAAGCGCAAGGGCACCAAGCCCGAGACGGAGGCTGTCGACGGTGAGGCGGAAGGCTTCCACAACGCGGACGGCCTCGCCGATACGGGCAAGAACCTGCTCGGCCTGATCCAGACCGTCGCGCTGATGTCGATGCTCGAGGGCAAGGACGAGGATCCCGACGCGGTGCGGCTGTCGACCGTCCATGCGTCGAAGGGGCTCGAGTATCCGCACGTGTTCCTGGTCGGCGTCGAGGAGGGCATCATGCCGCACCGCGGCGGCTCCGAGGACGACGGCCCGATCGACAGCGAGCGGATCGAGGAGGAGCGCCGGCTGATGTACGTCGCGATCACGCGCGCGCAGCGCAGCCTGCACCTGAACTGGTGCAAGAAGCGCAAGCGGGCGCGCGAGACGGTCGTGTGCGAGCCGTCGCGCTTCATCCCTGAGATGGGGCTCGACGAGGCGCCGCCGCCCACGCCGGAAGAGGCGCCGATGTCGCCGAAGGATCGGCTCGCGAGCCTGAAGGCATTGCTGCAGAAGTGACGCGGCACTGCCGCCGGGCGCACGGCGTTCCGGCGGAACGTCACCAAAACAAAACCCCCGCGATGTGTGTGTCGCGGGGGTTTTTTACTGGACGGCCGGGCCGGGGTTACTTCGACGCGTTGACCATGTAGTCGACGGCGGCCTTCACGTCGGCGTCCGACGCGCTCGACCCGCCCTTCGGCGGCATCGCGCCCTTGCCATGCAGCGCGTAGTTGTAGACCGTATCCATCGAGTCCTTCAGGCGCGGTGCCCAGTCTTCCTTGCTGCCGAACTTCGGTGCGCCGAGCACGCCCGCCGCGTGGCAGGCCTGGCAGGTCGACGTGTACAGCGCCTTGCCGGCGGTGGCCGCATCGGCGCTGGCCGGGGCGGCCGCGGGCGTTTCACCGGCCTTCGGGATCGCGGCGATCGCGGCCTGTGCCGCGGCGACTTGCGCACTCGCGGCGTCGGCTGCGCCCGATGCGGCTGCGGCGCCGCTGGCGGCCGGTGCTGCGTTGGCGGCCGGCGCGGCCGGTTCGGGGAAGTTCGCGCCGTCGTTGTTCGCCATGTAGACGATCGCACGGGCGATTTCATAGTCGCTGACGTCGTCGGGGTTCGTGCCGCCGCGCGGCGGCATTGCGCCCTTGCCGGCGAGGGCCGTCTTCAGCAGCGTGTCGAAGCCTTGCGAGATGCGCGGCGCCCAGTCGTCCTTGTTGCCGAACTTCGGCGCGCCGGCGGCGCCCGTGCCGTGACAGGTCACGCAGACGGCCTTGTAGACTTCCTCGCCGGTCTTGTACGTGCGGGGCGCGTTGGCGTCCTTCACTTCGACCTTGGCGAGCGGGGCGACACGCGCGGCGACCTGTTCGTCGGACAGCGCGTCCGTGCCGGCGCCGTAACGGAACGCATGGTTCGCGTAGTTGGCGAACAGGACGATCAGGATGATCGGGATCGCAAACGACGCGACGATGACGGCAATCAGCTGCCCGGGAGTTTTGACGGGAGATTCGTGGGGTGCTTCGCTCATGCTTGCCTCGTCTCCGTGAATAGGAATTGTGAGCGCGGTGCAACGGCAAAATGGCAGTCCAATGAAGCCCGGTCGATTATAGACGGAACGTTTACATCACGGCGAGCGGCGCGATGGCGCGTGTTTACCCGCACGCAGCACGGCCCGGCGGGGATTCGTCGGGCAAGGTGGACGCGTCATGGGAAACCGGGTATCCTTGCCGTCTTGCCAATCGTGGGCGGCCTGTATATTGGGGTCGCTTCACTGTCACAGGCGCCCGTAGCTCAATGGATAGAGTACTGCCCTCCGAAGGCAGGGGTTGCTGGTTCGATCCCAGCCGGGCGCGCCAAAACATGCCAGTTCAGGCACTCCGCGGTTTCGCCGCTTCGTCGTTTTCCCGTTTGCAGTAATACCCGGCCGATTGGCGGGTTTCGATCGCGTGCGCATCCGATCCGGCTCAGTCGTTCGTCGATCCGGTTCGACGTGCGCGAAGCCCATCTGAAAGCACTGGTTGAAAGTGTCGACCCAAACGGGAAATAGCCGCGTCCCACCACAGGCGGCGATCACCGCATGAGCAAGTCCCCCCAAGTGCAGTTCATCAACGGGCCGGACGGCACACCGGCCTTCGTCGTGATTCCGTACGCCGACTATGTCGCGCAGCAGCGGGTCACGCCCGATCCTGTTCCGCATGAAGTCGTGACGCGCGCCGTGTTCGACGGCAGTTCGCCTGCGCGCGCTTGGCGCGAGTATCTCGGGCTGACGCGGGCCGAGGTCGCGCAGCGGATCGGCATCAGTCGTTCGGACTACGCGAAACGCGAGAAGCGCGAGAAACTGCGCAAGTCGGTGCGCAGGAAGATCGCGGCGGCGCTCGGCATCACGCTGGCGCAGCTCGATTTCTGACGCTCGGGCCAGCGAACGCGCCGGACGCGCCGGGTATCCCGAGCGCAGCCGGCGTGCCGGTGTCGTGTTGCCTCGCCGTTGTGCGAGAATCGCCCGCAACGACAACTCCAAGCGACGATCGCGGCGGCCGTCCGCGCATCGCGCCGACTCCCGATGGCTGCCATCCCGTCTACCTCGACCGCAGTCGATGCCCGCGCGCTGACCGATGCGCAGCAGGCGCTGCTCGCGCGTCTGCGCGCCTATTCCCCCGACGACCCGAACGTGCCGCTGCCCTACAGCCGGCGCCTTGCCGAAGCCGAAGGCTGGTCGCATGCGCATGCGCTGGCGGTGATCGACGAATACAAGCGCTTCGCGTTTCTCGCGCAAGTGGCCGGACACCCGGTCACGCCGTCGGTCGCGGTCGATGCCGCGTGGCATTTCCACCTGCAATACACGCTTGAATACTGGGACGTCTTCTGCGCCGGCGTGCTGCGCGCGCGGCTGCATCACATGCCCGGCACGGGCGCGCCGGACGAAGCAGCCGTGTACGCGCAACATTACCGCGACACGCTGGACAGCTATCGCCGGTTGTTCGGCTGCGAGCCGCCTGAGTCGATCTGGCCGCCGCCGCCCGGCTCGCGCGTCGCACCCGGATCGAAGCAGTTGGGGCCGTCGGCCTTGAACGGGGCGGGGCGCGCGGATTCGTCGGCTGCTCCATCGGCGGGCAGGAGCTGGCGCGACCGGCTGCCGAAGTTCGCATGGCCGGCCGCCGCCGCGAGCGTCGCCGCGACCTGCGCGTCGGCGCAGGACTTCAACGTGCTGAATTACACGGGGCCGCAGTTTCTCGCGTTCTATGTACCGGCGTGCGTGGTCGCGTTGTTGCTGATCGTCGTGCTTCAGGCGATCGAGTTCCGGCACCGCCGCTGGGGCGCACACACGCGCAAGGCGTCGGACGACCTGAGCACCGACGAAGTCGCCTATCTCACCGGCGGCGAGGCACGGGTCGCACAAGTCGTGACGATGTCGCTCGCGCATGCGGGCGCGGTCGACCTGCGGACGGTCCCCGGACAGGGCGGCTACGTGCAGATCGCCGACCTGGACCGAGCGGGCCGGCATGACGACCACTGCGCGTGGCTCAAGGAGCGGCCGTCCGGCACCGTGCGCTACGACGTGTTTCGCGAGCGGCTCGCCGGGTATGCGCAGGAGGTCGTCGACGGGATGCGTGCGCAAGGCTGGCTCTGGGCGCCCGGCGAGATGCGCGCGTCGCGACTGGCCGCGCGCGCGATCGTGCTGCTCATGCTGGGCACCGGTGCCGCGAAACTCGCGGTCGGCCTGAGCCGCGGGCGGCCCGTGCTGCTGCTTGCCGTCTGCATGGTGGTGTTCGCGGTCGCGTATCGGATCGTCACGCGGCGGCTGACCGGCTTCGGGCGCGGCGGGGCGACGGCGGCCGGGCGGGCCGCGCTGCTCGCGCGCCGGATCTCGCACGATCCGCGGGCCGCGCGAAATCCGCAATCTGCGCCCGATACGCAGGCAGCGCAACAGGCGCAGGACCACGAACGCGGCGATCCGGATCCGTTGCTGTGGACTGCCGCGCTGTTCGGCACGGCCGCGCTGGCCGGCACCGCATGGTCGGTGTATTCGCAAACCGTGCAGACCGCGTCGCGGATGTCGACGCTCGCCGCCGCGAAAGCCGGCAGCGGCGGTTCGTTCGATGCGTCGGACAGCAGTTGCTCGTCGTCGAGCTGCAGTTCGTCGAGTTCGTGCAGTTCCAGCTCGTGCAGTTCGAGCAGTTGCGGCGGGTGTTCGTCGAGTAATTGAGCGCGTACGGTTCGGCGCGGGGGAGCGAGGGTGGGCAACACGCCGCCCGAATGTCACGATGAAAAGTCGCACGCCAACACTCGATCGCCGAATGATTCGCGCGCCAGCGATGGGCCGCTGACGGCAAGTCAACGTCGACGTCTGGCGCACTCAAGCGGGCGGACGCGGGGCCGCACCAAACCCCATCGCCGGAACAGAAGCCAGAACGCCGTTCTTCTCCGTCGTCGGTTGCCGTCGCCGGCTTCCTATACTGCATCGTCCAAGCTCGCGGCCGATGTGCTGCGACGTTTCCCACCGCCGTATCGAGCGGCCCGGCATCGAGCCGCCGCGCCGGCACACTTGCGACCGCGAATGAACGTTACGACTTCCGACGATTGTATTGGCGTGCTGTCCGACCATGCGTGGGCGAAGCATTTCATCGTACTGGGCTACCGGGATGGAGCCTTTTCGGCGATTCCGAACAATTTCTTCCGCAACTGGGTCGATGAAGAAGCGCCGGTCGGTACGTTTCATATCGGCCGGTGCTCGTCGATCGGTGTGGGCTCGATCGCAAAGTACGACCTGGGCCATCAGAAACTCGTGATCGGCAAGCACGTGGCCGGCGGACTGCGCCTGCGATTCCTGTTGAACGGCCAGCACGAGATGCGCACGATTTCGACGAGCATGTTCAGCATCTACGGTAACGGCCTCATCCATGCGCCGATGCCGCAATACGCGGACACCGTGATCCACAACGACGTCTGGATCGGCGACGAAGCGCTGTTTCTCGGCGGCAGCCAGATCGAGAGCGGCTGCGTAATCGGCGCGCGGGCCGTCATTCCGCCCAATTTCCGCACCGAGGCGTACGGAATCTATGCCGGTTCGCCGGCCCGTCTGGTGCGCTTCCGCTTCACGGAGAAAGTGCGCGAACGGCTGCTGCAGCTCGCGTGGTGGGATATGCCGCTCGACTGGATCAAGCAGCACAACGACGCATTTCTGGTCGACCTCACCGCCGACGAAGGGCGGGCGCTCGACACGCTCGAAGCGCTCCAGGAGGCCAAGGACCGTTCCGTCAGCCAGTCCGGCCAATCGGCCACCGTAGCGACGCCCGCCTGACCGCCCGTTCGCGCCGCGCTCCGCGCAGCACCGAATGACATGACACCTGCTTTCGACGAACCCACATCGGTTCAACACGCCGCGACCCTGTGCCAGAACGGGCAGTTTGCCGATGCACTGTCGCTCGTCGCGCCGCTGCTCGACCGGCCGGCACCGGCCGTCGCGGCGCTGCACATCGCGGCTGTCTGCGCGCTCGGCCTGAACCGGCTGGCCGACGCGGAGGCGTGGTGGCGGCGCGCGATCGACGCGATGCCGGCATTCGAGCCGCCGTACGACGGCCTCGGCGCGCTGCTCGTGTCGCAAGGGCGCCTGTCCGACGCCGAGGCGCTCCTGCGCCGGCAGCTCGCGTCCGTCACGCCGTTGCGGGCGTCGCATCATCACCGGTTCGGCAAGGTGCTCGAAGCGCTCGGCCGGCTCGACGAAGCCGAACAGGCGCTCGGGCAGGCGCTGCTGATCGAGCCGCAGTCGGCCGAGGTGCTGACCGATCTCGGCAACCTGTTGCGCATCCTCGGCAGGCAGGCCGAGGCGGAACTCGCATACCGGCTCGCGATCGCCGTGCGCGCCGACTACGTGCTCGCGCACGCCAATCTCGGTGCGATCCTCGTCGACATGCAGCGGCTGCCGGAAGCGGAAGCCGCCAGCCGCCAGACGCTCGCGCTGTGCCCGGATCACGCGGAGGCGCATTACAACCTCGGCGTCGCGCTGCAGAATCTCGATCGCCTGCCGGAAGCGGAAGCGGCCTATCGCGACGCGATACGTTGCCGCCCCGGCCTGCCGCAGCCGCACAACAATCTCGGTTGCGTGCTGCGCGCGCAGGGCCGCCACGACGAAGCGATGGCCGTCTTCGCCGATGCGCTGTCGCTCGCACCGGACATGGCCGAAGTGCACTACAACCTTGGCACCACGTTCGCGCATGCCGGCCGCCACGACGACGCCGAACGCGCGTACCGCCGCGCGCTCGAGCTGCGTGCGGACTATGGCGACGCGCGTTTCGGCCTGGCGACGCTGCTGCTCGGCCTTGGTCGGTTCGACGAAGGCTGGCGGCGCTACGAGTCGCGCTACGAGCAATCGGCTTTCGTGCATCGCCGGACCCGCGAGGTGTTGCTGTGCGCGCAATGGCAGGGCGAGCCGCTCGCTGGCAAGACGCTGCTCGTCTGGCAGGAAGATGGCCTGGGCGACATGCTGCAGTTCAGCCGCTATTTCGCGGAATTCAGGGCGCGGCACGCGGCGCGCGTGGTGTTCGCGTGCCAGCCCGCGCTGCATCGGCTGATGGAGACGGTCGACGGCGTCGACGTGGTGCTCGATCATGAGGCGGCGACCGCACAGGCGGCGCAGTTCGATTACTGGACGAGCCTGTTGAGCGCACCGATGCACGCGGGCACGACGCTCGACACGATTCCGCCTCCGGTGCGGCTCGCGCCCGATCCGGCTCGCGTCGCGCACTGGCGCGCGCGTCTCGATGCGCTGCCGGCCGGCCCGCGCGTCGGCCTCGTGTGGAAAGGCAACCCGAAGCATCACAACGATGCGCACCGCTCGCTGCCGTCGCTCGCGTTGCTGACGCCGCTATGGAGCGTGCCGGGCGTGAATTTCGTGAGCCTGCAGAAGGGGCAGGGCGAGGACGAGGCGCGTCGGCCGCCGGGCGGCCTGCCGTTGCTGCACCTGGGCTCGGAGCTCGACGATTTCGCGGATACGGCCGCGATCGTCGCGCAACTCGATCTCGTCGTGTGCGTTGATACGTCGATCGCGCATCTGGCCGCATCGCTCGGCAAGCCTTGCTGGGTGTTGCTGCCGAATCAGGACGTGGACTGGCGCTGGATGCACGACCGCGACGATTCGCCGTGGTATCCGGGCACGGTGCGGTTGTTCCGCAGAGGACGCGACGACAACTGGATCCAGGTGGCGGAGCGCCTGCGCGAGGCGTTTGCCGCGTATTTCGCGGCCGGTCGCATGACGGCGGACGAGACTGTACATACCGCCTGAAGTGACGGCGCGCGCCGCGTGCGCATGACAGCGCGTCATACTGCGGGAAGCGCGGCAATGGCAACGCCGCCCCTGCTTTTCAGATCAATCGAGGCCCTCGTG
This sequence comes from Burkholderia puraquae, assembly GCF_002099195.1. GTDB lineage: Bacteria > Pseudomonadota > Gammaproteobacteria > Burkholderiales > Burkholderiaceae > Burkholderia > Burkholderia puraquae. The sequence continues at coordinate 157,034 of NZ_NBYX01000013.1, forward strand.
GAAAACATTGTCATCGTCGGCTCGTCCGGTCACGCAAAGGTTGTGATCGACATCGTCGAACAGGCCGGCCGGTACCGGATCGCCGGGCTGATCGATTCGTTCCGGTCACGCGGCGAGGAGACGCTCGGCTATCCGGTGCTGGGCACCGAGCAGGACCTGCCGCATCTGATCGACTTGCACGGGGTCGCCGGGCTGCTGGTTGCGATCGGCGACAACCACGCACGCGAGAAAGTGACGACCGATCTCGCGGCCCTCGTGCCCGGCTTGCCATTTGTGTCGGCGGTGCATCCGGCCGCGTGCGTCGGCAAAGCGTCGACGATCGGCGCGGGCACGGTCGTGATGGCCGGCGCGGTGATCAATCCGTGCTGCACGATCGGCAGCGGATGCATCGTCAACACGAATGCGTCGCTCGACCACGATGGCGTGATGGCGGATTTCTCGAGTCTCGCGCCGGGCGTGGTCACCGGCGGAAACTGCCGGATCGGCCATGGCGCGGCGATCGGCCTCGGCGCGATGCTGCGGCACCGGATCGCGGTGGGCGAGCACAGCGTCGTCGGGGTGGGCTCGGTCGTATTGCACGACATCGAGCCGTACACGGTCGCGTACGGCAATCCGGCCCGCCGGGTCCGCGCGCGCGCGGCCGGCGAGCGTTACCTGTAGACGTCGCGCGTCAGCGCGCGATCAGCTCGACGATACGGCGGACCATGTCGTCGGTGAGTGCCGGGTAGATCGGCAGGCACAGCACCTTGCGCGCGGCTTCGGTGGCGACCGGCAGGTTGTCGCGGTTGGCGGACGGCAGCCCACGGTACATCGGGAATTCCGAAATCAGCGGATGGAAGTAGCGGCGCGCATACACGTCGAAGCTGCGCAGCTTCTGGTACAGCGCATCGCGGTCGATCGGATAGTCTTCGTCGACGAGGATCGCGAAATACGCGTGGTTCGCGACGGTCTGGTCGCCGAGCGGCACGCAGCGGATGCCGCGCACGTCGCTCAGCAGCGTGCGGTACAGCGTGTCGATTTCGCAGCGGCGCGCGAGTGCGCCGTCGATGTGCTGCAACTGCAGCATCCCGAAGGCGGCATTGATCTCGCTCATCTTGCCGTTGATGCCGGGCGCGACGACCGTGACTTCGTCGACGAAGCCGAAGTTCTTCAGGTGGTCGATCCGCTGCTTGGTCTTCGCGTCCGGGCAGATGATCGCACCGCCTTCGAACGTGTTGAACACCTTCGTCGCGTGGAAGCTCAGCACCGACAGGTCGCCGTGGGTGAGCACGCTGCCGCCGGCGTTCTGCACGCCGAACGCATGCGCGGCGTCATAGATGACGCGCAGGTTGTAGTTGTCGGCGATCTTCTGGATCGCGTCGACGTCGCACGGATTGCCGTAGCAGTGCACGGGCATGATCGCGGTGGTCTGCGGCGTGATCGCCGCCTCGATGCGCGCGGGGTCCAGGTTGAGCGTGCCGGGCGTGACGTCGACGAATACAGGCTTGATGCCGTTCCACAGCAGCGAATGCGCGGTGGCGACGAACGAATACGGCGTCGTGATCACTTCGCCGTTGATGCGCAGCGCCTGCAGCGCGGTGACGAGTGCGAGGGTGCCGTTCGCGAACAGCGACAGATGCGGCACGCCGAGATACTCGCACAGCGCGCGCTCGAACTGCTGGTGGAACGGGCCGCCGTTGGTCAGCGTGCGGCTCTCCCAGATCTTCTCGAGGTACGGCAGGAATTCATCGAGCGGCGGCAGGTGCGGCTGCGTGACATAGATGCGTTCGTGCGGCAGTTGCGCGACGGACGACGCGGGCAGGCTGGCGGTCATGATGGTCTCTCTCGATCTTGACGTGAGGTTCAGGCCTTGGCCGCGGCCTGTGCGGTAGCCATGTCGTCGAATAGCGGCGTGTCGAATGCGGTGGCAGGCTCTCCCGCGCACCAGCGAGTCCACATCGTGCGCAGCGCCGACGACAGCCCGGCCGCGACGACAGCCGGCCGGAACGCGGCGGATTCCCCGCAGCGCGCTCGCAGGCCGGCGCGAAGCGCCTGCAACGCGGCGGTGTCGCGGCTGAGCGCCAGCGCCTTCGCGACGAAATCGTCCTCGTCCGTCGCGATGTACGCGTCGAGCCCGACGTGCTGCAGCCAGCCCGCGCTCCCGCGCCCGGCCATCGTCGCGCCGGGGATCGTCACGGTAGGCACGCCCATCCACAGCGCATTCAGCGTAGTCGTCGAACCGGTGTACGGGAACGCGTCGAGACAGAGGTCGACGCCGTGATGTTGCTGCATGTAGACGGGGATGTTCGAGCGCCGGTGGAACGTCAGGCGGCTGGCATCGATGCCGGAGGCTGCGAACCATTCGGTCAGCGTCTGCTGGTCGCCGTTGCTGCCGATCGCGCCGAGCGCCATGCGAGCGGTCGGGGCCGCGTGCAGCACGCGCGCCCAGACCTCGATCACGTGCGGGCTCAGCTTGTTCAGGCGGTTGAAGCTGGCGTACGTCGTATAGCCGTTGTGCAGCGCCGGCAGCACGTTGACGGGCGGACAGTTCGGCGGCGGCATGAACGGTGCGATCGCGGGCAGCCGCACGATCTGCTCGACGAACTGGTCGTCGAATGCGCCGTGCGGCGCGACGAAACGGTCCGTCAGGTAGTAGTCCATCTGACTGAGGCCGGTCGTGGCCGGATAGCCGATCCACGACGCCTGAACCGGCGCCGCGCGCTGCGCCAGTGCGACGAGCCGGTTGCGGCCGGTATGGCCCGACAGGTCGATCACGATGTCGATGCCGTCGTTGCGTACGCGTTCGAGGAAGGCCTGGTCGCTCATGCCGGTGACGTTGCGCCAGGTCGTGGCGTGGGCCTTGAAGCGATCGGTCGTGTGATCTTCCTCGAAGTGATTGTGATAGAAGTGCATCGCAATGCCGGGATCGGTCGCGAGATGCTCGATCACGGGCACCGCGTAGGAGGCGACCGCGTGGCTGAACAGGTCGCCCGACACGAAGCCGACCTGCAGCTTGCGCGCCGGGTCGCGCGGGTTCGAGAACACGGCCGCGCGCTTGCGCTTGTGGTTGTCGTAACGCTGGCCGAACTTGCGGTGTTCCTCAACGAGCGTTTGCGGACCGAAGTCGCTGCTGTGCGCGATACAGAACAGCATGCTGCTGTGGGTGACGCTGTCGGTCGGGTTGATTTCGATCGCGCGTTTCAGCCAGCCTATCGCTTCCTGTGTTGCTCCCAGCTCGAGCAGCACGAAGCCGAGCGTGCCGCATGGCGCGGCGACGCCGGGTGCGAGCTCGACCGCGCGTCGGCAGGCTGCGATCGCTTCATCCGTGCGGCGCAGCGCGAGTAGCACGAGACCGCAAATCCGCATTGCCTCCGGGTGATCGGGCTGAAGCTGGAGCAGGCGCTTGCACTGCTCGTCGGCTTCCGCGAGACGGTTCATCACCCGCAGCGTATCGGCGAGCAGGATGCGCACGAGCACTTCATCCGGCAGCAATTCGACCGTGCGAAAGCCGGCCTCGATCATCTCCGCGAAGCGGCCTTCCCGGTGATGCGATGCGGACAGCGCGCGCCAGCATGCGCCGTCTTCCGGGTAGTCGGCGACCAGTTGCCGCGCAAGCGCGGTGGCTTCAGCGTGCTTGTTCTTGTCGAACAGCGCCGCATGCTTTTGCAGCAGAGCCTGATTGGGGCGACGGACAGGCTTGCCGGAGTCGCTCTGCCCGGCCGGGCCGGCTGCGGTTTCCAGGACGATCGCCGTGTCGATGCCGCTCGGGGCGACCGCTGCAGTCGCGAGCACGATGTCGGGCGACGCCAGTTGCGCGATCAGCCCGTTGAGCGCCGGGCCGTGCACGCCGCGCTGCTGCGCGATTTCGACCGCGATCCACGCGGCGGCCGTTTGCCCGCTGCGATGCAGCGCGTGAATGTAGCTGACCCAGTAGTAGCCGTTGTCCGGACTTGCGCCGATGGCGGCTTCGAAATGCGGCACCGCGTCAGCCGATTGGTCTGTATCGACCATCAGCACCGCGAGGTTGTAGTGTGCATCTGCATGCGTGGGCACCGCGTCGAGGATGGCCTCGTACAGCGCCCGGGCGTCGTCGAACGCGCCGCTGCGCTGGCGCTCGAGCGCGTTGTCCATGACGAGCGCAATGTCCTGCGCAAGCTGCTGTTCAGGCGTGAGCGCGGTGGAAGCGGGCAGTTCGGTCGAGAACATGATGAAATCTGCGGAAAGTCGGTCGATACCATTATGGGTAGCGTGCCGCCGCGCCGATGCCGCGAGGTGACGGGAAAAGCCGGGTTAGTTTGGCCGATTGAACGGTCGGCCGAAGCAGGGGAGGCGCGGTTGGTGGCATCCCAAAAAAAACGCCCGCACGAGGCGGGCGGAGGCGAACGAGCACGCCCTCACATCAGCGTGTAGTTCTTGTTGTCAGGTTGGTGCGCTGGCGCTGGCGCCGGCAGTGGCGCGGCGCCAGGCGCGCGTCAGCGGCTCGCGACGCTCTGGTACTGGCCGACGGCCTGCACGCGGCCCATCGCCGCCTGGTATGCGTCGGTCAGCTCCTGCTGCGCGCGTTGCGCGTCGGCGAAGATGCGTTCGTTGCTGGCCTGGATCCGGCGGATCGCGGCGATGCCGGCCGGCGGCTGGTCGGCCGCGAGCGACGCGACGAGCGGCTCGCGTATGTCGACGAGGCGGGCCGCCTCGATCCAGTCGGCCATCGTGGCCGCATGCTCGATCGCGTCGGTGAGCGCGTCGAGCTGGGCGATCAGTTCGGTCTGTTGCATCGTGGCTCTCCTGTCGGCTGCCGGTTAGCCCTTGTTGTTCGACAGCGCGCCGGCGCTGTTCGTGCCGCCGAACAGTTGCGTCAGGTACTGCGAGTTGCTGTTCATCGTCGCCATCAGCGAGTTGAGCGCGGTGAACTGCGCTTGGTACTGGCTGGTCAGCTGCGCCGCGTAGTTCGATAGGTTCGTCTGCTGCGTGGTGACGCTCTTCAGGTCGTTGTTGAGCGCCGTCGTGCGGGCAGAGATCAGCCCGTTCGTCTGCGTGTAGTTTGTGATGTCGGCCGTCAGCTGCTGGCCGATCCCGTTCGTCGAATTGAACAACGACGCGACGCCCGTCGGGTTGCTCTGCAGCGCGGTGTTGAGCGCCGTATTGTCGACCTGCAACGTGCCGTCGGCCTGCAGCGTGACGCCGATCGACGCGAGGTTGACCGTCGAGCCGCTGCCTTTCACGCCGCTCGCGACGACCGATGCGAGCGCGTTGCGAATCGTGTTCAGCGTCGAGTCGCCGAGCAGCGGGCCTTGCGACGACGCGCCGGACGTGAAGCTCGACAGCGAGCCCATCGTCGTGACGAGCGTGTTGTAGAGCGTCACGAAGTTGTTGATTGCGGAGGCCTGGCTCTTCGTGTCGGTGGCGACCGTCAGCGTTTGCGTCGAGCCGACTGCGGCCGAGGTCAGGTTCAGCGTGACGCCGGTGATCGCGCTCGACACGGTGTTGCTTGCGCTCGTCGCGGCGATGCCGTTGATCGTGAACGTGGCGTCCTGCGCAGCCGTGCTCTGCTTCCAGGCGGCGCTGCCGTTCGCGGACGTAAAGGTCGACTGGCCGCCCGTCGTGCTGGCCGTCGACGTGACGCCGAGGCTGGACAGGCCGTTGTCGCCGGACACGTTGCTGACCGCGACGCTGATCGCGTTCGCCGCGCCGGTCGGCGTCGAGCTGAGCACGAGGTGCGCGCCGTCGCTGCCGTTGACGACCGACGCGACGATGCCCGGGTTGCCGGTCGTGTTGTTGATCGCGGCGGCGATGCCGGACAGCGTGTTGTTGGCGCCGTTCACGTCGACCGTGAACGACTTGCTGCCGAGCGACAGCGTCATCGTGCCGGTGCCGAGCGCCGTCGACGCGCCGAACGCGGCCGACGACAACGATTGCGACGTCGCGATCTGCGTGACGCCGACCGAATAGCTGCCGGCGACGGCGCCGGCACCCGCGGTCGCGGTCAGGCCGGTGCCGCTCGCGGTGGCGGTGAAGGTGTTCTGCAGCGAGCCGTTCGACAGCGTCGTGACGCCGGCCTGGAGTGCGCTCAGCGCCGCCGAAAGGGCGCCGTACGCGGAAATCTGGGTGTTGTCGCTGGTCTGCTGCGCGGTGAGCGCCGCGGCCTGACCGGCGGTCTTCGCATTGACGAGTGCCGTCACGAGCGAGTTGACGTCCATCGACGAGTTGCCGGTCGAACCGCTGATGATCGATTGGGCAGCTTGCTGCAGCGCGCTGTTGGCCGAGTTGTTGGCGGCGGTGACGGCGGGATTGATCGTCGACATCGTAGTGCTCCGTGCGGCGGGTGATCCGTGAAATGCGGGGTGAAGACCTGGCAGCGGGGCGAAGCCCCGCGTGCCAAGCGCTTGCGGCCGGGCCGCGCGTTACGCGGGGCCCGGCCGTGGGTTGCTACGCGATTACTGCAGGAGCTTCAGGACCTGCTGCGGCAGCGAGTTTGCCTGTGCGAGCACCGAGATGCCAGCTTGTTGCAGCACCTGGTTCTTCGACATGTTCGCGGTCTCCTGCGCGAAGTTCGCGTCGGTGATCTGCGACTGTGCCGACGACAGGTCGGTCGATTCTGCCTGCTGCGCCGTTGCGATTGCCGTGAAACGGTTTTGTGCCGCGCCCAGTTGTGCCTGGACGTTGTTCACCGTTTGCAGCGCGTTGTCGATCGACACCATCGCGACGTTCGCACCGCTGACGGTGCTGATGTCGAGGCCCGACACGGTTGCCGGCTTGTTGACGGCGTTGATCTGCGCGACGGCGTTCGTGATCGCGGTGAGCGACGCTGCCGACATGCTCGAGCTGGTTGCGCTCGTTTGGATCGACAGCGCGCCGACTGCCGTGCCCGTGCCGGTCGTTGCGCTTGCGCCGAACACAGACTGGGCAACGGTTTGCGTGATGGCACCGCCGTTCTGGTCGGTGAACGTGTAGCCACCTTGACCGTCCGACAGCACGTTGATCGCGGTAATCGCTGCGCCCGACGACGTGTACGCGCCGGCGTTGTCGAGGCTCAGGCCCGTCACCGTGCCAACCGTCTGGCCCTTCTGCACCAGGCCGCCGCCGATCTTCGCAGCCGACATGCTTTGGCTCAGGTCCAGCGAGATCGTCTGGCCGACGTTTGCGCCAACCTGGAACGACACGATGCCTGCGTTGCCGTTCAGGATGTTCGTGCCGTTGTACGTCGTTTGCGACGCGATACGGTTCACTTCCTGGATCTGTTGTGCAACTTCCTGTTGCAGTGCTGCCTGGTCGGTCGAGGACATCGTGCCCGTCGACGCCTGAACGGCCAGCTGGCGGATACGCTGCAGGCTGTTCGTCAGCGACGACAGTGCGCTCGATGCCGTTTGAATCATCGACACGCCGTCGTTCGCGTTCGACACGCCCTGGTTCAGACCGTTGATCTGGGTCTGCATCCGGGTCGAGATCGCGAGGCCTGCTGCGTCGTCTGCTGCGCTGTTGATGCGCTTGCCCGACGACAGGCGGGTGATTGCCTGCGACAGGGCGTTCTGCGAGCCGTTGAGGTTCTGCTGTGCAACCAGCGAGTTGATGTTGCTGTTAATTCCGAGCATGGAAAATCTCCTGTTTAAGCCGAAAGCCCTGGAAAGCCGTTTTGGCGTCGGCGGAAGCACTCGTTCATTGCTGGCCGCCTCAGAGCAGGATTTCGGCGCACCAAAACAAAACTTGAGGGGTGCGTTGAGATTCGGCCCGATTTTTTATCCTTCTTTGTCATTTCGGACGGGCTCCGGCGCGACTTCAGATGGATGGCCCAGAGAGCGGCCCAACCACGCAGTCGTTCGCCTGTGCATACGCGATCGACAAAAGGGTGGTTTTGTCTGTGATTCTCTGCTATGATGGCGGGCTGAATTGAGATTTCTGTCAAGGCTCTGCCGTTTTCGGCATGTCTGCTGGCAGTCAAACGCGGCGCTGCACGCGGCTTGTGAAGCGTACTCGCGGTGCTTTCCGCCTCTCTTTTCCGGCCTCCGAGGCCGTATTTCCGCTCGTTTCGCCTGTTTGTGGGGACGCTCGGATGGCCGGTGCGTGGCGCTTGGCCGCTACGTTTTTGACCGTTTAAGCAATTTAGGAACGACATGACGACGATTCTTCTGAAAGAAAACGAGCCGTTCGAAGTGGCGATTCGCCGCTTTCGCCGCGCTATCGAAAAAAATGGCCTGATCGCTGAACTGCGCGAACGCCAGTCCTACGAAAAGCCGACCGCAGTCCGCAAGCGCAAGAAGGCAGCAGCCGTCAAGCGCCTGCACAAGCGCCTGCGCAGCCAGATGCTGCCGAAGAAGCTCCACTAAGAGCGTCTGACGGTTCGCCGCGAAACGGCGGAGCGTGCTTCGAAAGAAGCCGCTCCGCCGTTTTGCTTTTGGGGTTCGGGAAAATCCCGAGGCCGTGGCGGCTCCAGTGCGCCCCGCGCCGTCAACCCGCCTTGCGCCGGCGTGCCGGCTGCTTGCCGCCGAGCGTCGCGCATTGCGCGTGGCACGGGCAGCCAACCTCGTGATCGTTGACCATGCCGGTGGCCTGCATCAGCGCATAGCAGATCGTCGAACCGACGAACTTGCAGCCGTACGACTTCAGCGCCTTGCTGAGCGCGTCGGACTGTTCGGTCGACGCGGGCGCGTCGCGGTACGACTGCCACGCGTTCTGGACCGGCGTGTCGCCGACGAACGACCACAGGAACGCGGCGAGCGACCCGTGCTCTTCGCGGATGCGCTGCACGGCGCGCGCATTGGTGACGGCGGATTCGACCTTCGCACGGTTGCGTACGATGCCGGGATTCTCCAGCAGCTTCTCGATGCGCTTCGGCGTGAAGCGCGCGACGGCATCGACGTCGAAATCCGCAAAGGCGTCGCGATAGCCCGCACGCTTGTTCAGGATCGTCGACCATGACAGCCCGGCCTGCGCCCCTTCCAGGATCAGCATTTCGAACAGGTGGCGATCGTCGTGCGACGGCACGCCCCACTCGGTATCGTGATAGTGAGCATCCGCTTCCGTCTTCACCCAGTTGCACCGCTGCGACATCGTCTGCCTCGCTTTCCGTATCGATTCGATCGCGTCAGCATAGCGGAAGCGCTTTTCACGGAACAGCCGGCCGAACGGCAGATGGGCGCGCGGCGCCGATCCGGTTAAGCTTGGCGCCTGTTCGAATCAGCGGGATGAAGGCATGGCGGCATTACTTTTTGCGATCGGCATCGACGGCGGCGGCACGGGCACGCGCGCGGTGCTGGCCGACCGGCACGGGCGCGAGCTCGCGCAGGGGCGCGGCGGCCCGTCGGGGCTCGGGCTCGGCATCGAGCGCGCGTGGGCATCGATCGGCGCGGCCTGCGCGGACGCGTTCACACAGGCCGGTCTCGCATTCGACTGGTCGCAGTGCGCGCTCGGCTGCGGGCTTGCGGGCGTCAACAATGCGGCGTGGCTGGCCGCGTTCCGCGCGCAGGCGCCGCTCGGCGCGCTGGCGGTCGAGAGCGATGCGTATACGACCGTCGTCGGCGCCCACGGCGGCGCGCCGGGGCTCATCGTCGCGCTCGGCACCGGCAGCATCGCGGCGGCGCTCGATGCGGCCGGCGCCTGCCGGATCGCGGGCGGCTTCGGCTTTCCGTCCGGTGACGAGGCGAGCGGCGCATGGCTCGGCGTGCGCGCGCTCGCGTATGCGCAGCAGGCGCTCGACGGCCGTGTGCCGCGCGATGCGTTCGCCAATGCGCTGCTCGCGGAAACGGGCGCACAGGATCGCGACGCGCTCGTCCAGTGGTCGTGCGACGCGAACCAGACGATCTATGCGCGGCTTGCGCCGATCGTGCTCGCGCACCGTTCGCATCCGGTCGCGGGCACGCTGATCGCACAGGCGGGTGACGAGATCGGCAAGATGATCGACGCGCTCGATCCGCAGCAGGCGCTGCCGGTCGCGCTGTGCGGCGGATTGGCGGACGCACTTGCCCCGGCCGTGCCGGCGCGCCATGCAGCCCGGCTGCGCGCGCCGCTCGACGATTCGGCACACGGTGCGCTGCGGCTCGCGCTGCAGGCACTGCGGGCGGCGGAAGGGAACTGATGGCGTTTCAAGGGTGGTTGAAGGCGCACCGAAAGCGGGCTGCTGGCGGCGATCGACCGGGAACCGTCCGGCGGGCAACCGGGCACGACGTTAAAATGGCCGTTCCGCTGAGCCCTGAGCGCCATTCTTCCGTCCCATGTACAAAGTCATCGCCACCGATCTCGACGGTACCCTGCTGAACAGCGACCACCAGCTCGATCCGTACACGATCGACACCGTCCGCCGGCTCGACCGCGACGGCCTGCAGTTCGTGATCGCCACCGGGCGCCATTACGCGGACGTCGCCGGCATTCGCGACGTGCTCGGCATCCGGCCGTACCTGATCACGTCGAACGGGGCACGCGTGCATGCGCCGGACGACACGACGATCCACGCGCAGGACATCGATCCGGCGATCGTCCGCGGCCTCGTGCAGCCAGGCGTCGTCGGCGCGCATGGCCGCGTGATCGTCAACCTGTTCACCGACGAGGGCTGGCTGATCGACCGCGATGCGCCGCACCTGCTCGAATTCCACCAGGATTCGGGCTTCCGCTACGACGTGATCGACATGGCCGCGCACGACGGCACGGATATCGCGAAGGTGCTGTACATCGGCGATCCGGCCGATCTGGCGGTCGTCGCCGAGCAGATGCGCGTGCGTTTCGGCGATGCGCTTTACGTCACGTACTCGCTGCCCGACTGCCTCGAAGTGATGACCGCGAACGTGTCGAAGGGCCGCGCGCTGCGCTCGGTGCTCGCGCGGCTCGGCGTCGACACCGGCCACTGCATCGCGTTCGGCGACAACATGAACGATATCGATCTGCTCGAAACCGCCGGCCACGCGTTCATGATGAACAACGCGAACCCCGACCTTATCGCGCGGCTGCCGCACATCCCGCGGATCGGCAACAACTTCGACGCGGGCGTCGCCCGCCACCTGCGCACGCTGTTCTCGCTCGAAGGCAACGTCGCCGCATCCTGAGCATCCTGCCGGGGCGGAAATGAAAAACGGGCGCCAGTGGCGCCCGTCGAAATTGCCTGCCTCGTCTTCTTGGACAGCGTGAGGCTCGCTGCTCTGCTCGCTTGACCCCGTAGTGATTTATTCGATTGTGCGAGCTGATACCGGCAGCAGGTCGACGGCGTTGTCACGCCCCGCGACCAGCGGGTAGATGATCCCGGCGAGTGCCGCGCCGATGATCGGCGCCACCCAGAACAGCCAGAGCTGGCCGATTGCTTCGCCGCCCACGAACAGGGCGGGGCCGGTCGAGCGGGCCGGGTTCACCGACGTATTGGTGACCGGGATCGAGATCAGGTGAATCAGCGTCAGGCAGAGGCCGATCGCGATCGGCGCAAAGCCGGCCGGTGCGCGCTTGTCGGTGGCGCCCAGGATCACGAACAGGAAGAAGCCTGTCATCACGACTTCGCAAATGAACGCCGCGCCGAGTGCGTAGTGGCCGGGCGAGCGCTCGTCGAAGCCGTTCGTCGCAAAGCCGCTGCCAACGACGTCGAAGCCCGGCTTGCCGGTCGCGATCAGGTACAGCACGAATGCGCCGAGCGTCGCACCGACCACCTGCGCGACGATGTACGGCACGAGATCGCGTACGGGGAAGCGGCCGGCGACCGTCAGGCCGACGCTCACCGCCGGATTCAGGTGGCAGCCCGAAATATGGCCAATTGCGAATGCCATCGTCAGCACAGTCAGGCCGAAGGCAAGTGCGACGCCGGCAAAGCCGATGCCGAGGCCCGGAAAGGCGGCGGCCAGCACGGCGCTTCCGCACCCGCCGAGCACCAGCCAGAACGTGCCGAATACCTCTGCAGCGAGACGCTGAGAAAGATTCATGTAAGGACCTCGTTCAAGTGGATTGAAGACAACCGGACGACACGACGGATTTAAACCATCACCGGAATTGGTCTGGATTATAGGAAATGAATCGGGTCGGGGAGGGTCAACGATTGTTAAATTTGAATGGCTGACGAATGCCTTTTATTAGAATAAGTCCGCATTCTCGATATAGTCGAATTGGTTAAAGATGACAGCATTTATTACGAAGGGTAGGGCGGCAGTGCGGATGGCGTAACGGATGTTGGTGTCCCGGCCGGATTCGCCGGGGCCGCATCATCGAAAAGGGGAGTCGAAAAATGTCTCAATACGCGAAGCTCAAGGCGCAGATCGCCGATCTGCAGGCCCAGGCGGACGATGTGCGCCGCCAGGAAGTGGCGGCGGTGATTGCCGAAGTCCAGCAAAAGATTGCCGAATATGGGCTGACTGCCCAGGATCTGGGCTTCGCGGAGCGAGCGAAGCGCGGGCGCCCGCCGAAGAAGGCGCCACTGCCGCCGAAATACCGCGATCCGAAGTCGGGCGCGACCTGGAGCGGGCGCGGCAAACCGCCGAATTGGATCGTCGGTAAAAATCGCGATCGTTTCCTGATCGAATGACCGGAAACCCAAGCAAAAGAGCCGCATCGAGATGCGGCTCTTTTGTTTTGCGCGCCGATTTCGGCGCGACTTTGATTACGGAATATTTCCTCGCGGATTTCCGTATCAGGCGCCGGCGACCCGGCGCAATGCCGGCTGCCGGGTTCTCGTGCAAAGCGATTCGTAAGTTTCGACATAACGCTGCGCCATGGCCTTCGAGCTGAAGCGCGTGTCGAAACGTTCGCGGATGGCGGTGCGCGACAGGCTGTCGATCCGGTGCAGCGCGCCGACCGCGCCCTGCACGTCCTCGACGATGAAGCCGGTCACACCGTCCTCGATCACTTCCGGCACGGAGCCGCGGTTGAACGCGACGACCGGCGTGCCGCAGGCCATCGCCTCGATCATCACGAGGCCGAACGGCTCCGGCCAGTCGATCGGGAACAGCAGCGCCTTCGCGCCGGACAGGAACGCGGGCTTTTGCGCCTCGTTGATCTCGCCGATGAATTCGACGTGCGCCTGGTCGAGCAGCGGCTCGATCACTTCCTTGAAATAGTCGGCGTCGGCCTTGTCGACCTTCGCGGCGATCTTCAGCGGCAGCCCGCTTTGCGCGGCGATCCGGATCGCGGTGTCGACGCGCTTTTCCGGGCAGATCCGGCCGAGGAACGCAAGGTATTCGGGCTTCACGCCCGGCTGCGGCGTGAGCAGCGTGTCGGGCAGCCCGTGGTACACGGTGCCGGCCCATGCGGCCTGCGGCAGCGGCTTGCGCTGGTTGTTCGAGATCGACACGACCGGCGCGTCCGGAAATGCATCGAACACAGGCTGCAGCTCCGGCAGGTCGAGGCGGCCGTGCAGCGTGGTCACGTACGGCGTGTCGAGGCGCGACATCAGCGGGAACGGCAGGTAGTCGAGGTGGAAGTGCAGCACGTCGAATTCATGCGCGACCCGGGCGACCTGTTCGAGGAGGCGCATATGGGGCGCCATCGAATCGCGGATCGACGGGTCGAGCCGCAGCGCGCGCGGCCACGCCGCCTCGAGACGGGCCGACGTGACGGAGTCGCCGCTGGCGAACAGCGTCACGTCGTGGCCGAGTTCGACGAGCGCCTCGGTGAGGTAGGACACGACACGCTCGGTGCCGCCGTAGAGTTTCGGCGGAACGGCTTCGTAAAGCGGCGCGATCTGGGCAATTCGCATGGGTGTTCTCCTGTTTCGATCCGAGGGCGCGGTGGCGCCGATGCGGATTCCGTGCAACGTTGCGGAACTCGCCGACGTACGCGGTTGGCGGTACGTGGCCGGGCCCTGGGCGGGGTGCGCGGGGCGCCGGACGGCAAGCTGCGGGGCGGGCCGGCACGGCTCGCGCCGCCGCCCATTGGAGTCCATTATCGATATCGCCCTGCGGGGTTCGAGTGTTTTTTCAAACACTTAAGGCTTGTTACACGCTGAAATACGCGAAAACCCCGATAAAAAGGGTACGGAATCATGAATCGAGATAGCCGCAACTATTGTTGCGCTATCGTGAAAAACCACTATAATTTTTACCGATCCGATTGTCGGCGGCCTTTGCCGGCAAGCCTTCCGCTATCGCGCGGAGGCCATCGGATCCGTCGCAGCCGAATCCGCGCTGCCGCTCGCTTCCCCAATTGCCGCTTTCAATTCGCCTTGTCGGAAAAATTCCTACACGGTTTACAGACAAATCCTGCGCGGCATACGCCACTTCGCTGATACCGGCATAAATGCCGTTTGGCCAAAATTCGCCCTGTAAGACTATAAACGAGCCGACTGCGCGCCAACAGCGCCCTGATCGAGCAAACGTTTTCATAACATGAATGGCCAAAGCAAAGCTCTTTAACGGGGGAATCATGAGCGCTACCAGCGAAATGCTCAGTGAGATCAAAGAGGTCAACCTGTCGTACCTCCTCCTCGCGCAACGCCTGCTGCGGGAAGACAAGGCGATGGGCATGTTCCGCATGGGTATTTCCCAGGAACTTGCCGACGTGCTCGCCAACCTCACGCTCGCACAGACCGTGAAGCTGGCCGCGTCGAACCAGATGCTGTGCCGCTTCCGCTTCGATGATCACGCGCTGCTGTCGTCGCTCGCCGACAAGGGCCGCAGCGATGTCGTCGCGCATGCCCACTCGGCCATCCTGATGGCCGGGCAGCAGGTCGAAAGCGTCCGCTGATCCATCCCGCCTTGCGACTGTCCCGGCGTGCCGCGCCGGCCGGCAGCGTATTGGCCATCCATCCGAATAACGTCACGCGGACGGTTATCACCATGGCAAGCAAAAGCGTCGTGATCGAGGTGAAGGAAATCACCCTCGCCATCGAACTGATCGAACTGGGCGCCCGGCTGCAGCTGCTGGAAGCGGAGACGAGCCTGTCGCGGGATCGTCTGATCAAGCTGTACAAGGAACTGAAGGGCGTGTCGCCGCCGAAGGGGATGCTGCCGTTCTCGACCGACTGGTTCATGACGTGGCAGCCGAACATCCATTCGTCGCTGTTCTACAACATCTACCGGTTCATGCAGGACCACGGCCGCTGCGAGCCGATCCAGTCGATCGTGAAGGCGTATCGGCTCTACCAGGAGCACGTGAACCTGTCCGGCGACGAGGCCGCGCTGAGCCTCACCCGTGCATGGACGCTCGTGCGCTTCTTCGATTCGGGGATGCTGCAGATGACCTCGTGCACGCGCTGCGGCGGCCATTTCGTCGCGCATGCGCATGATCCACATCAAGGTTTCGTCTGCGGCCTCTGCCAGCCGCCGTCGCGCGCGGGCAAGACCCGCAAGGCCGCCGCCGCGCGCGCCGAACTGGCCGCCGCCGCGGCCTGAGCGCCGGGTCGGGCAGGGCCGGGCAGGGCGCGAGCAGCCGCGCCGGGCGGCCCGAATCGTCTGCGAATTGCTGGTAAACACCGTCGGGCCGCCGCCGGGCGGCCGCGAAAGTTTTCCTGCCGACTGCCGTAAACCTGTTTAACGGCGGTCTCCCCGCCGGTCATTCGTGAGGGACAGGCAGTGCTGATTATCGTGGGAACACTCGTGACGCTGTTGTCCGTCTTCGGCGGTTATGCGCTGGCAGGCGGGCATCTGGGCGCCTTGATCCAGCCCGTCGAGATCCTGATGATCGTGGGCGCCGGTGTCGGCGCGTTCATCCTCGGCAATGGCGGCAAGACCATCAAGGCCACGCTGCGCGTGCTGCCGACGCTCTTCAAGGGCTCGAAATACACGAAGGATGTCTACATGGAGCTGATGGCGCTTCTTTACGTGCTGCTCGCGAAGGCACGCAAGGAAGGCACGCTCACGCTCGAGGCCGACATCGACGATCCGGAAAAGAGCCCGATCTTCACGCAATACCCGAAGATCCTCGCCGATCACCACATCGTCGAATTCCTGACCGACTACCTGCGCCTGATGGTGGGCGGCAACATGAACGCGTTCGAGATCGAAAGCCTGATGGACGAGGAGATCGAGACGCACCACGCGGAAGGCGAAGGCCCCGCGCACGCGCTGATGCGGGTCGGCGACGCGATGCCGGCGTTCGGCATCGTCGCGGCCGTGATGGGCGTCGTGCACACGATGGCATCCGCCGACAAGCCGCCCGCGGTGCTCGGCGCGATGATCGCGCAGGCGCTGGTCGGCACGTTCCTCGGGATCCTGCTGTCGTACGGGCTGATCGGGCCGCTCGCGAGCCTCGCGGAGCAGCGCGTCGCCGAATCGACCAAGATGTTCCAGTGCATCAAGGTGACGATCCTCGCGACGCTGAACGGTTATGCGCCGGCCATTGCGGTCGAGTTCGGCCGCAAGGTGCTGTTCTCGACCGAGCGGCCGTCGTTTTCCGAGCTCGAAGAGCACGTGCGCCGCGTGAAGGCGAAGTGACGCGGAGCGACCGATGAGCAAGAGCAAGGACCGCGCAATCGTCGTCAAGCGGGTGGCCCCGGCGAAGAAGGGCCACCACGGCGGCGCATGGAAGCTCGCGTATGCGGACTTCATGACCGCGATGATGGCGTTCTTCCTGCTGATGTGGCTGCTGAGCTCGGTCACGCCGGTGCAGCTGAAGGGGATCGCCGAATACTTCAACACGCCGCTGAAGGCCGCGCTGTTCGGCAGCGGCGACCGCAGCTCGCAGGATTCCAGCATCATCAACGGCGGCGGCCGCGACCTGTCGAGCGTCGACGCCGGCACGCTGCGCCGCACCGACGGCACGACGCAGCTCGCCGAACGCCTCGCGAAGATGGGCGACGAGCATTCCCGGTCGCAGGCGCAGACCGCGCAGGCCGCTCAGGACCGGCTCGAGCAGGCGCGCCTGCACGACCTGCAGATCAAGCTGATGGCCGCGATCGAGGCCAACCCGACGCTGCGCCAGTTCAAGCAGCAGATCCGCATCGACTCCACGCTGATGGGGCTGCGCATCGAGATCGTCGATTCGCAGAAGCGGCCGATGTTCGCGATGTCGAGCGACCACGTCGAGCCGTACATGCGCGACATCCTGCGCGAGATCGGCAAGACGCTGAACGACGTGCCGAACCGGATCATCGTCCAGGGCCACACCGACGCCGTGCCGTACGCGGGCGGCGAGGGCGGTTACAGCAACTGGGAGCTGTCGGCCGACCGCGCGAACGCGTCGCGCCGCGAGCTGATCGCGGGCGGCATGGGCGAGGCGAAGGTGCTGCGCGTGCTCGGCCTCGCGTCGACGCAGAACCTGAACAAGGCCGACCCGCTCGATCCGGAAAACCGCCGGATCAGCGTGATCGTGCTGAACCGCAAATCCGAAGAGGCGCTGATGCGCGACGATGCGACGACCACGACGCTGTCGGCCGATGCGGCCGGCTCGCAGCAGCTCGCGCAGCAGCTGGCCGGCCCGGCGCCGGCCGTGCGCCCGGCGCTCGCCGCGTCCGCCGTCGCCGTGCCGAAACCCTGACGTTTACGAGATTCCGAGACAGACATGATCCGAACCATTCTCGCCATCGACGACTCCGCGACCATGCGTGCGCTGCTCCAGGCAACGCTGGCGCAGGCCGGGTACGACGTGACGGTGGCGCCGGACGGCGAGGCCGGCTTCGACCTGGCGGCCACCGTGCCGTACGACCTGGTGCTGACCGACCAGAACATGCCGCGCAAGAGCGGGCTCGAAGTGATCGCCGCGCTGCGCAAGCTGACCGCCTACACGGAAACGCCGATCCTCGTGCTGACGACGGAAGGCAGCGACGCATTCAAGGACGCCGCGCGCGACGCGGGCGCGACCGGCTGGATCGAGAAGCCGATCGACCCCGCCGTGCTGGTCGACCTGGTCGCGACGCTGTCCGAGCCGGCCGCTTCCTGACATTCACGCGACGCATTCAACCCGGGACCGGGCATGACTCTCGACATCACTCAGTTCTACCAGACATTTTTCGACGAAGCGGACGAGCTGCTCGCGCAGATGGAGCAGTTGCTGCTGAACCTCGACGTCGGCTCGCCCGACCCCGAGGATCTGGCCGCGATCTTCCGCGCCGCGCATTCGATCAAGGGCGGCGCGGCGACGTTCGGCTTTTCCGCGCTGACCGATACGACGCACATCCTCGAATCGCTGCTCGACCGCGCGCGCAACCATGAGCTGACGCTGACCAAGGAAATGGTCGACGCGTTCCTCGAGACCAAGGACGTGCTGTCCGACCAGCTCGTCGACTACCGCGCGAGCGCCGAACCGGACGCGGCAGCCGCCGCGACGATCTGCGCGAAGCTCGAGCGGCTGAAGGTCGAGAGCGGTGCGGGTACGCCGGCGGCCGCCGCGGCTGCGCCCGCGGCGCCGGTCGCTGCCGTCGTCGCACCGGCTGCTTTGGTCGCGGAACCGGCTGCCAGCGACGATCGCGCGCCCGACCACGTGGTCGAGCAGGCCGTCGCGGCTGCGCATCCGGCGGCCGACGCAGGCGATGGCGAAGGCGGCCCGCACCTGAAGATCACGCTCGTGGGCGTCGATGCGAAGGATCGCGAACTGCTCACCGAAGAACTCGGCAACCTCGGCCGGATCGTGGGCCGCGAGGAAGTCGGCGCCGACCTGACGCTGTGGGTCGAATCGGACGTGCCGTCCGACGACATCGTCGCCGTGTGCTGCTTCGTGATCGACGAAAGTCAGATCCGCGTCGGGCGTGGCACGGCGCCGGCCGCGCCGGCTGCCGCGCAGGACGCCGCAGCACCGGCTGCAGCACCGGCCGCCGCTGCGCAACCGGTGCGCGCCGAGGTATTCGCGCCGCAGGCCGCGGCACCGCAACCGGCCGCACCGGCGCCGGCGCCCGCCGAGCCGGCAGCCGCCGCCACGCAACCGCAGCAACCGCAGCCCGCCCAAGCACACACCGACCACGCACCGCAGGCCGCCGCGCATCACGACGACAAGCGCGCGCGCCCGGCCGCCGCGGCCGCATCGGGCGCCGAAGGCAGCTCGATCCGTGTCGGCGTCGAGAAGGTCGACCAGCTGATCAACCTGGTCGGCGAGCTCGTGATCACGCAGGCAATGCTCGCGGAAACCGCGAGCGCGTTCGATCCGGCGCTGCACGACCGCCTGTTCAACGGGATGGCGCAGCTCGAGCGCAACGCGCGCGACCTGCAGGAAGCCGTGATGTCGATCCGCATGATGCCGATGGACTACGTGTTCAGCCGCTTCCCGCGGCTCGTGCGAGACCTCGCCGGCAAGCTCGGCAAGCAGGTCGAGCTCGTCACGTTCGGCCAGGCGACCGAGCTCGACAAGAGCCTGATCGAACGGATCATCGATCCGCTCACGCACCTCGTGCGCAACAGCCTCGACCACGGGATCGAAACCGTCGACAAGCGCGTCGCCGCCGGCAAGGACGCGGTCGGCCAGTTGGTGCTGTCGGCCGCGCATCACGGCGGCAACATCGTGATCGAGGTGAGCGACGACGGCGCGGGCCTGAACCGCGAGCGGATCCTCGCGAAGGCCGCGAAGCAGGGCATGCAGGTGTCCGACAACATCAGCGACGACGAAGTCTGGCAGCTGATCTTCGCGCCGGGCTTCTCGACTGCCGAGACGGTGACCGACGTGTCGGGCCGCGGCGTCGGGATGGACGTCGTGAAGCGCAACATCCAGTCGATGGGCGGCCATGTCGAGATCACGTCGCAGGCCGGCCGCGGCACGACCACGCGGATCGTGCTGCCGCTGACGCTCGCGATCCTCGACGGGATGTCGGTGAAGGTCGGCAACGAGATCTTCATCCTGCCGCTGAACTTCGTGATGGAGTCGCTGCAGCCGTCGAACGACGACATCTACACGGTCGGCAACGGCGAACGCGTGGTGCGCGTGCGCGGCGAATACCTGCCGCTCGTCGCATTGCACGAAGTGTTCTCGGTCGAGGACGCGCGCACCGACCCGACCCAGGGGATCGTCACGATCATGGAAACCGAGGGGCGCCGCTTCGCGATGCTGATCGACGAACTGGTCGGCCAGCAGCAGGTGGTCGTGAAGAACCTCGAAACCAACTACCGCAAGGTGCACGGCATCTCGGCGGCAACCATCCTCGGCGACGGCAGCGTCGCGCTGATCGTCGACGTCGCGGCGCTGAACCGCGAAACCCGTGCGACGCACGGCGCCCGTGCCGGCGCCGAGCTCGCGATGTTCTGATGTCTCTCGCCATTCAACCGATTGGGGGCAAACGTGTCTGCTGAAGTCCAAATGATCAATCCGGCCGCGGCGAACGCGGCGACGAGCCGCCGCGACGCGGCGCAAGGCGATGCGGCGGGACAGGAATTCCTCGTGTTCACGCTCGGCGACGAGGAATACGGGATCGACATCCTGAAGGTGCAGGAAATCCGCGGCTACGACAGCGTCACGCGCATCGCGAACGCGCCGGAATTCATCAAGGGCGTGATCAACCTGCGCGGGATCATCGTGCCGATCGTCGACATGCGGATCAAGTTCCATCTCGGCCGCGTCGAGTACGACCACCAGACCGTCGTGATCATCCTGAACGTCGCGCATCGCGTGGTCGGGATGGTGGTCGACGGCGTGTCGGACGTGCTGACGCTGCAGACCGACCAGATCATGCCGGCGCCGGAATTCGGCGCGACGCTGACGACCGAGTACCTGACGGGCCTCGGCACGGTCGACGGCCGGATGCTGATCCTGATGGACATCGAGAAGCTGATGTCGAGCCGTGAAATGGCGCTGATCGAGACGCTCGGCGGGTAAGTGCGCCGCGCGCGCAGGAATTTCGGGAGAATCTGCAATGTTGCATAACTGGTCGATCCGCACGACGCTCACGGCGGTCGGACTCATTCTCGTGGCGCTGGCCGCAGCCGTCGGCGGGCTCGGCCTGTACGCGCTGAATCACGCGAGCCGCTCGCTCGACGAGATCGCGCACGTCGACCTGCCGGCGATCCATACGCTCGACGACACGTCGTCGTACCTGCTGCGCGCGCGCGTGTCGCTCGACCGCTTCCGTTCGCTGACGGAAGCGGGCAACACGGCCGACGCGGCCAAGGTGCTCGACCGTGCGCAGGAGCTGTATGCGAAGTCGAACCAGAACTGGCAGGCGTTCCAGTCGACGCCGAAGTTCGGCGTCGAGCAGGCGCTCGTCGACGAACTGGCCGCTCGCTACACGACGATCGTGAAGGAAGGCGTCGAGCCCGAGTTCGCGGCCGCGCGCGCGGGCGACATGGCCGCGTACCACGCGGTGGCCGATACCAAGATCAGCCCGATGTTCGTCGCGTACGACCAGGCCGCGGCAGCCGTGGTCGCGTCGCTGCAGAAGCGCGCGGAAGATCGCCAGGCCGCGACGCAATCGCAGATCTCGCTGATGATCGGGCTGATCGCGGCCGGCATCGCGATCGCGTTCGTCGTCGTGATCGCGATCCGCTTCGCGATGCGCGGGCTGATCGTGCAGCCGCTGGAAGACGCAATCGCGCACTTCGAGCGCATCGCCGGCGGCGACCTCACGCAGCCGGTCAACGTGTTCAGCACGAACGAGATCGGCCGCCTGTTCGGCGGCATCAAGCGGATGCAGGACGCCGTCACGACGATGGTGCAGGCCGTCCATCGCGGCACCGAGTCGATCGACGTCGGCGCGCGCGAGATCGCGACCGGCAACATCGACCTGTCGCAGCGTACCGAGGAGCAGGCCGCGTCGCTGCAGGAAACCGCGTCGAGCATGGAGCAGCTGACGGGCACCGTGCGCCAGAACGCGGAGAACGCGCGGCAGGCCAGCCAGCTCGCGGTGAACGCATCGGACATCGCGACGCAGGGCGGCGACGTGGTCGGCCAGGTCGTGTCGACGATGCAGGACATCGCGGCGAGCTCGGGCAAGGTCGTCGACATCATCGGCACGATCGAAGGCATCGCGTTCCAGACCAACATCCTCGCGCTGAACGCGGCGGTCGAAGCCGCCCGCGCGGGCGAACAGGGCCGCGGCTTCGCGGTGGTCGCGGGTGAAGTGCGCTCGCTTGCGCAGCGCAGCGCGAGTGCCGCGAAGGAAATCAAGCAGCTGATCGGCGATTCGGCCGAGAAGGTCGAAAGCGGGTCGGCGCTCGTGTCGCGCGCCGGCTCGACGATGGACGAGATCGTGCAGGCCGTGCGCCGCGTGACCGACATCATGGGCGAGATCAGCGCCGCGTCGGACGAGCAGTCGACCGGCATCGAGCAGGTCAACCGCGCGGTCGGCCAGATGGATTCGGTCACGCAGCAGAACGCGGCGCTCGTCGAGCAGGCGGCCGCCGCGGCCGCGTCGCTCGAGGAGCAGACGCGCCAGATGAAGGCGATCGTGTCGGGCTGGCGCGTGATGGGCGGCATCGTGCTCGCGCCGTCGCGCGGTGTGGCGCGGCCGGTTGCGCGTGAGCCGGCGGCCGTGCCGGCGCTGACGTCCGAGCCGCGTTTCGACGCAGCGCCGGCCGCCGCGCTGCCGTCCCCGCAGGCCGCCGCACAACCGGCACGGCGCGCCGCGCCGGCGCCGCGTACCGCCGCTGCGGCTGCCGCTGCATCGGGCACGGGTCACGAACCGAAGCGCGCGGCCGATGCCGGCGCGCACGCGCAGAAGGATGCACCGGCTTCCCGCGGCACGGCTGCGGGCGGCTACGGGCCGCGTCTCGCGAAAACCGCCGCACCGGCCGACAAGCCGGCCGCGAAGCCTGCGCTCGTGCGCCCGGCGCTGAACGGCGAGAAGCCGGCGGCGGCCACGGCCGGCACGTCCGACGACGACTGGGAGACCTTCTAAACCATGCCGCACGCGCGCGCGCAGTTTCGACCCGATGCACCGGATGCCTCGCCTCGCGCGGGCGAGCCGGGGCGCGACTTCGCGTTCACGGGCGCGGATTTCGCACGCATTCGCGCGCTGATCCACCAACGCGCGGGGATCTCGCTGTCCGAGCACAAGCGCGACATGGCGTACAGCCGTCTCGCGCGGCGCTTGCGGGCACGCGGCCTCGACACGTTCCGCGACTACCTCGACCTGCTCGAGCAGGAAAACGATCCGCTCGAGTGGGAAGCGTTCACCAATGCGCTGACGACGAACCTGACCGCGTTCTTCCGCGAGTCGCACCACTTCCCGATCCTGTCGGATTTCGTGAAGGGGCGCCCGGCACCGGTATCGGTCTGGTGCTCGGCGGCGTCGACCGGCGAGGAGCCTTACTCGATCGCGATCACGCTGATCGAGGCGCTCGGCGAATCGGCCGCGCGCGGCGCGTCGATCCTCGCGACCGACCTCGACACGCAGGTGCTCGCGAAGGCGGAAGCCGGCATCTACACGTATGACCAGGTCAAGCACCTGGCACCCGAGCGGCTGAAGCGCTTCTTCCTGAAGGGCACGGGCGCGCAGGCCGGCCGCGTGAAGGTGCGCCCCGAGCTGCGCGCGATGATCCGCTTCGAGCAGCTGAACCTGACCGATGCGGATTACGGGATCGCGAAGCCGTTCGACGCGATCTTCTGCCGCAACGTGATGATCTATTTCGACAAGCCGACGCAGGGGCAGGTGCTGTCGCGCTTCGAGCCGCTCGTGAAGCCGGGCGGGCTGCTGTTCGCCGGCCATTCGGAAAACTTCACGTATGTCACGCAGGCGTTCCGGCTGCGCGGGCAGACGGTGTACGAACTGACGCGCGACGCCGCGCAGGGCACGCGGCTGCGTGGCGCGCAGGCGCCCGCGATGCCGTCTCCCGTGCGCGTGCATGCCGCGGGCGCCGCATCAGCTCCTGGAGCGCGCAGATGAGCGCCCTGCCGATCGCAACCAATCGCTACTTCGACAACCACTTCGGCCGTCCCGGCGTGAAGCTGTTGCCGAACGAGTTCTACACGACGTCCGAGGACATGGTGCTGATGACCGTGCTCGGCTCGTGCGTCGCCGCGTGCCTGCACGACCCGTACGCGGGCATCGGCGGGATGAACCATTTCATGCTGCCGGACGACGGCGCCGATCCGGGCGCGGCCGCGTCGGAATCGATGCGCTACGGCGCGTATGCGATGGAAGTGCTGATCAACGAGATGATCAAGGCCGGCGGGCGCCGCGAACGCTTCGAGGCGAAGGTGTTCGGGGGCGCTGCCGTGCTGGCCGGGATGACGACGATCAACATCGGCGACCGCAACGCGGATTTCGTGCGCCGCTACCTGGCGCTCGAACGCATCCGCATCACGGCGGAAGACCTGCAGGGCGTGCACCCGCGCAAGGTCGCGTTCATGCCGAACAGCGGGCGCGCGATGGTGAAGAAGCTGCGGCTGCAGGTGCCGGGCGTCACCGAGCGCGAAGCCGCGCTCGCCCGCGAGGCCGATCGCGCCCGCGCCGCACGGCCGCGTCCGCAGGTCGAGCTGTTCGCGGCGAAGCGTCCGGCCCCGCCGCAGCCGGCTCGGCCGCGCATCGAGCTGTTCGGCGCGCGCAGCGCGGCGCCGGCCGGCGGCGTGCGGGCGGCGAATCTATCAAGAAAGCAGGAGGCATGACCGCAGTGCAGAAGATCAAAGTATTGTGCGTCGACGATTCGGCGCTGATCCGCAGCCTGATGACGGAGATCATCAACACGCAGCCCGACATGACGGTGTGCGCGACCGCGCCCGATCCGCTCGTCGCGCGCGAGCTCATCAAGCAGCACAACCCCGACGTGCTCACGCTCGACGTCGAAATGCCGCGCATGGACGGGCTCGACTTCCTCGAGAAGCTGATGCGCCTGCGGCCGATGCCGGTCGTGATGGTGTCGTCGCTGACCGAGCGCGGCTCGGAGATCACGCTGCGCGCGCTCGAACTCGGCGCGGTCGATTTCGTCACGAAGCCGCGCGTCGGGATTCGCGACGGGATGCTCGACTACGCGGAAAAGCTCGCCGACAAGATCCGCGCGGCATCCCGTGCGCGCGTGCGCCAGGCGCCGCAGCCGCAGGCCGTCGCGCGCGCGGCGGACAGCCATCCGGCCGCGCCGATGATCAACAACCCGCTCGTCAGTACCGAGAAGCTGATCATCATCGGCGCATCGACGGGCGGCACCGAGGCGATCCGCGAAGTGCTGACGCCGCTGCCGCCGGATGCGCCGGCCGTGCTGATCGCGCAGCACATGCCGCCCGGCTTCACGAAGTCGTTCGCGCAGCGGCTGAACGGCCTGTGCCGGATCGCGGTGAAGGAAGCGGAGCACGGCGAGCGCGTGCTGCCGGGCCACGCGTATATCGCGCCGGGCCACGCGCACCTGTTGCTTGCGAGAAGCGGGGCGAACTATATTGCGCAACTGTCGGACGAGCCGCCGGTGAACCGGCACCGCCCGTCGGTCGACGTGCTGTTCCGCTCGGCGGCGACGCACGCGGGCAAGAACGCGATCGGGGTGATCCTGACCGGGATGGGCCGCGACGGCGCGGCCGGCCTGCTGGAAATGAAACGCGCGGGCGCCCACACGTTCGCGCAGGATGAAGCAAGCTGCATCGTGTTCGGGATGCCGCGCGAGGCGATTGCGCTCGGCGGCGCGGACGAGATCGTGCCGCTCGCCGAGATGAGCCGACGCGTGATGGCGCGCCTGGCGACGATGGGCGACCGCGTGCAGCGCGTTTGAATGGAATGTCACGGGGCGCGTGCCACGATATGCGTCCCGACGGAAACGAATCTGGAAAGGAACGACGATGGACAAGAGCATGAAAATCCTGGTGGTGGACGATTTCCCGACGATGCGCCGGATCGTCCGCAACCTGCTCAAGGAACTGGGCTACTCGAACGTCGACGAAGCAGAGGACGGTCTCGCCGGCCTCGCGCGGCTGCGCGGCGGCGGCTACGACTTCGTGATCTCGGACTGGAACATGCCGAACCTCGACGGCCTCGCGATGCTGAAGGAAATCCGCGCGGATGCGACGCTCACGCACCTGCCGGTGCTGATGGTCACGGCCGAGTCGAAGAAGGAGAACATCATCGCGGCGGCGCAGGCCGGCGCGAGCGGCTACGTCGTGAAACCGTTCACGGCCGCGACGCTCGACGAGAAGCTGAACAAGATCATCGACAAGATGGCGAAGGCCGGGAGCTGACGTGAACGAGCCGATCCATGCCGCGCTGACGGGCGCCGGGTTCAGCGCCGACGGCCACGCCGAAGGCGCCGATTACGCGAGCGACCGCATCCTCGCGCGCATCGGGCATGTCACGCGCACGCTGCGCGATTCGATGCGCGAGCTCGGGCTCGACAAGCATGTCGAGCGGGCGGCGGAAGCCGTGCCCGATGCGCGCGACCGGCTGCGCTACGTCGCGACGATGACCGAGCAGGCCGCCGTGCGCGTGCTGAATGCGATCGAGGTCGCGAAGCCGATACAGGCGCGCGTCCAGAACGAGGCCGAGGCGCTCGACGCGCGCTGGGCGCAGTGGTACGCGACGCCGATCGAGCACGCTGAAGTGCGCGAGCTGATGGACGACACGCGCACGTTCCTGCGCACGCTGCCCGAATCGACGTCGGCGACCAGCGCGCAACTGCTCGAGATCATGCTCGCGCAGGATTTCCAGGACCTGACCGGGCAGGTGATCAAGAAGATCATGGACATGGTCTACCTGATCGAGCAGCAGCTCCTCACCGTGCTCGTCGAGAACATCGCGCCCGAGCGGCGGGAGCAGTTCGCAGCCACCGCAGCCGCGCTCGCGGCCGAGCAGATCAGCCCGACCGGCAGCCCCGAGTCGCTGCTGAACGGCCCGCAGATCGCACCGGAAGGCAAATCCGACGTGGTCCAGGACCAGGGGCAGGTGGACGACCTGCTCGCCAGCCTGGGCTTCTGACCCAGCCGCATGCATCGGCGCGCCGTGTTTCGCGAGGGCGCCCGATGCACGCGTCATGCTGCGTCCGTACCGTTTCCCCCCACCTGCTGCACACGTACGGCCCACGGCGATCCTGCGTCAAATTGACACTTCGACACACTCAGCAGGCATACTACGCGTCAGCAGCAACGTAGCGTCATTCGTACGATTTCATATGTTGCCAGGTGGCGCGGGCCCGATGGATGGCCGCGCCGCCCGCAACGAAGCCAGTCCCTTGGGGGGGAACGTGAAGCTGAAACGCTTGGGCTGGGCTGTCGCGCACGCGACGGCTGCAATGGGTGTGCTGTGGAGCGTCTGCGCACACGCGGAACTGGGCGGCGCGCCGATGTCGCCGCCGGCGGACGATCAGGCCGCGACCGTGCGCGCGTTGCAGCGCGCGATGCGTTCGGCAGACGGCATGCAGACGAGCACGGCCGCCTACACCGTCCGCGAGATCACGCTCGGATCGGGCACCGTTATCCACGAATACACGTCGGCCGCCGGCAGCGTGTTCGGCCTGGCGTGGCAAGGGCCGACGATGCCGGATCTCGCGTCGCTGCTCGGCAGCTATTTCCCGCAGTACACCGCTGGCGTCCAGGCGGCGCACAAGGCGCGCGGCTGGCGCGCGCCCGTGTCCGTCGATACGAGCGGCCTCGTGATCCGGACAGGCGGCCACATGGGCGCCTTCTCGGGCCAGGCGTGGCTGCCGGCGGCGCTGCCTGCCGGCCTGGCCGGCACCGACATCCAGTGACAGCGGGAGAGCGATCTTGAGAATTCCTCGTACATTCAAGCGCTGGCTCGGCGTGCTGGGCCTTGCGGCGGCAACGGCCGTACTCGTGACGGCATGCGGCGGCGGCGACGGCGGTGGCGGCAGCAACTCGGGCAACAACGGCAACGGCAACGGCGGCTCGGACGGCAATTCCGGGAACAAGGCCGTCATCACGGTCAGCTCCGGCGTCGCGAACGTGATCAACATCCCGACCGTCAGCGTGAAGATCTGCGCGCCGGGCACGTCGAACTGCCAGGTGGTCAACAACGTGCTCGTCGATACCGCGTCCTACGGGCTGCGGCTCGTCGGCAGCGCGGTGTCGGGCGTGCTCGGCAGCCTCCCGCAGGTGACGAGCGGCGGCGCGCCGGTCGCCGAATGCGGCAAGTTCGTGTCGAGCTATACATGGGGTTCGGTGCGCACGGTCGACCTGTCGATCGGTTCCGAGCAGGCGAGCGCGCTGCCCGTGCAGATCATCGGCGACCTCGGCACGGCGAACGTGCCGAGTTCATGCACGAACGGCGGCGCGTCGGCCAACTCGGCGAGCGCGCTCGGCGCGAACGGGATCCTCGGTGTCGGGCCGGCGCCGGTCGATTGCGGTACGACCTGCGCGACGTCGACGTCGTCGAACAACAACTACTACGCCTGTCCGAACGGCGACAACGCGAATTGCGCGGTTGCGCTCGTGCCGGTGGCGCAGCAGGTGACCAACCCGGTGCATCGTTTCGCCGACAGCAGCGGCGTGAGCGTGACGATGCCGGGCATTTCGGACAACGGGCAGGCCAGCGCTACCGGGACGCTGACGTTCGGGTTGCCCGACATGACCGGGAAGACCGTGATGACGTCGACCACGACGGGCGACGTCAGCGCGACGTTCCAGGGGCGCAACGTGATGGCGTTCTTCGATACGGGCTCGAACGCGTATTTCTTCAACGATTCGACGACCACATCGACGGCCTGCTCGAAGAACACGCAGTTCTACTGCCCGGCATCGCCGCCGGCCAGCTACTCGGCGACGCTGACCGGCCAGAACGGCGTGGCCGCCACCGTGTCGATGTCCGTCGCGAACGCGGATGCGCTGTTCTCGAACCCGTCGACGTTCGCGTTCAACGACATCGCGGGCCCGTTCGGTTCGTCCAGCTGGCTCGACCTCGGCATGCCGCACTTCTACAACCGGACGATCTACTTCGGGATGGACAAGACCGCAAGCGGCGGCGCGCAGCCTTTCGTCGCGTTCTGACACGGCGCGGCAGTAGGCTGAAGCGAGGGGGCGAGCGATCGCCCCCTTTTTTATTCGACGGCCGCGCGTGGCACGACGGGTCGGACCGGCGCGCCGCCGCGCGCAGGCCCAGCGCCTACGATGTAATACCGGCACTCGTGCCGGCACGAGATCGAGGAGACAGCGCCATGAGCCCGCGCATCCAACGCATCACGCCGTTCCTGTGGTTCGACCGCGACGCCGAGGCGGCCGCCGGTTTCTACGTGTCGGTGTTCGACAACGCGCGCATCGTGCACGTCGCACGCTACGGCAAGGCTGGCGCGCACGCCTCCCGCAGCGCGGAGGGCGCGGTGATGACCGTCGCGTTCGAGCTCGACGGGCAGGCGTTCGTCGCGCTGAACGGCGGCCCCGTGTTCCAGATCACGCCGGCCGTGTCGTTCGTCGTCAACTGCCGCGACCAGGACGAAATCGACCGCTACTGGGCGCGCCTGTCCGAAGGCGGCGACGAGCGTGCGCAGCAGTGCGGCTGGCTGCGCGACCGGTTCGGCGTGTCGTGGCAGGTCGTGCCGGTGCAGTTGCCGGAACTGATGGCAGGCGACCCGGCCCGTGCGGATCGTGTGATGGCGCAGGTGATGACGATGAAAAAGCTCGACCTCGGCGCGCTGCAGCGGGCGGCGGCGGGCTAGGGGCCGCGCAAGCCCGTCAGCGGCGGGAACGGGCTAGGGGCCGCGCAAGCCCGTCAGCGGCCGGAACGGGCGCTAGACCGGTGGCCCGCCGTCGCGCATCAGGCGCGTATGGTCGAGGAAGCGGTGGCCGGGCCCGTACGTGGTGCTTTCGATCCGTACGGCGGCGGCCGGTGCGATCGGGCGCCCGGCGCCATCGACCGACACCGATTCGATCTCGACGACCGGCACGCACCAGGCCGCGCGGGCACGTTCCGCCGGTTCGCCGCGCGTGTCGACGCAGCGGAATATGAAGCTCGCGGGGAAATCCTGCGCGCGCAGGGTTTGCGTCGATCCGTTCCACGCATGGTGCACGGAGATCGTGCCGGGGTGCGGCGCGTCAGGCGCCTGCGCACCGGGCGGCAGGACCGGCGTGCCCGCGCAGCCGGCGGCCAGTGCGCAGGCAAGCAACAGCGACGGGACGAGCGGATGACGGAGCATGATCGGTTCGACCGGAATCGGAAATGGCGAAGGGTAACGCGCTTTGCGCGCCTGCGTAATGCCGGCCGGTTAATCGAATGCGACACACTCTCGCCGATTATCGATCGCACCCGATTTCATTCGGTTGTAATCAAATGCTGGATTATCCGGGGCTGTAGTTTCTGTCAGGAATTCAAGATTATCAAAGTGACGCGGCATGCAAGCCGATGGCGCCGCATTCCGCTGTTGCAGCCGTTCCCGCGCCGTGCTGGCGGGCGATGCGGCCAGGTTCGTGCACTACCCGGCATGTGAAAATAGATGGAGCCCGTCGAAATTCAAACATATAATGCCGGCGTTGTTTCCGGGGTCGTCAATATAAAACAGGAGGGTAATAAGATGAATTTTTCAGAAGCCGTTCGTTCCGCACTCAATAAATACGCGACATTCGAAGGCCGTGCGCGTCGTGCCGAATACTGGTATTTCGCGCTGTTGACCTGTGCGCTGTCGATCGCTGCGCAGATCATCGGCGCGGCGGGCCACGACTCGGGCCTGATCACGCTGCTGCTGCTCGTCGTGATCGGCCTGATTTCGCTCGCGCTGATCATTCCGAGCATCGCGGTCAGCGTGCGCCGGCTGCACGACACGGGCCGCTCGGGCTGGTTCCTGCTGCTCGCGCTGATTCCGATCGTCGGCGGCATCCTGCTGCTCGTGTGGATGTGCTCGCGCGGCACCGAAGGGCCGAATCGCTTCGGCGCGGATCCGATCCCGGCGGCCTGACCGGCACCCGCCCCGACGCGCGAAGCCGTCGCGTCGGGGCCTGATTTCGCGTCGCGCCCGCTGCGCCGTTTCACTGCTTCACCCTCTCCGCGCTTTTTTCCTCGCTTCACGCCGTCGCCGCTCCGTCCGGAGCCGACACCCGCCATCGCGCGCACCGGCAGGTTTTTCCGCCGCGCCGCACACCGTTCCGTCCCCCGTCCAGCCCCGTTCGCACCGGCTTGCCCGATTCCCCGAAATACCCCCCTTTCCCGGCTTTGCTCGACCGATCGGCGTTTGACGCGTCCATGAATAATCGGTGTCACTGGAAAGCGGCATTCCGCCGTACCCGACTGGAGGCCCCGTGGCAGACGAGAGCGATCTCGACAAGACCGAAGCCGCCACTCCCAGGCGCCGCGAGAAGGCGCGCGAGGAGGGGCAGGTCGCGCGTTCGCGCGAACTGGCTTCGTTCGCGCTGCTCGCGGCCGGGTTCTACGGCGCCTGGCTGCTCGCGGGCCCGTCGGGCGGACATCTGCAGGCGATGCTGCGCGGCGCGTTCACGTTCGATCGCGCGACCGCCTTCGACACGAACCGGATGCTGTCGGCGGCCGGCAGCGCGAGCCTCGAAGGCTTCGCCGCACTGCTGCCGATCCTCGCGCTCACCGGCATCGCCGCGCTGCTCGCGCCGATGGCGCTCGGCGGCTGGCTGATCTCGCAGAAGACGTTCGAGCTGAAGTTCGACCGGCTGAACCCGATCTCGGGCCTCGGCCGGATCTTCTCGATCCAGGGGCCGATCCAGCTCCTGATGTCGCTCGCGAAGACGCTGGTCGTCGGCGGAATCGGCGGCATCGCGATCTGGCGCAGCAAGGACGAGCTGCTTGGCCTCGCGACGCAGCCGCTCGGCGTGGCGCTGCCCGATGCGCTGCACCTGGTTGCCGTGTGCTGCGGCACGACGGTCGCCGGGATGCTGGTGGTCGCCGCGCTCGATGTGCCTTACCAAATCTGGCAGTACAACAAGAAGTTGCGCATGACGAAGGAAGAAGTGAAGCGCGAGCATCGCGAGAACGAAGGCGATCCGCACGTGAAGGGGCGGATCCGCCAGCAGCAGCGCGCGATCGCGCGCCGCCGGATGATGGCGGCCGTGCCGAAGGCCGACGTGGTCGTGACGAACCCGACGCACTTCGCCGTTGCGCTGCAATACACGGACGGCGAGATGCGCGCGCCGAAGGTCGTCGCGAAGGGCGTGAACCTCGTCGCCGCGCGCATCCGCGAACTCGCGGCCGAACACAACGTGCCGCTGCTCGAAGCGCCGCCGCTCGCGCGTGCGCTGTATCACAACGTCGAAATCGAACGCGAGATTCCCGGCTCGCTGTACTCGGCCGTCGCCGAAGTGCTCGCGTGGGTCTACCAGCTCAAGCGCTTCCGTTCGGAAGGCGGTGCGTTCCCGGCGGTGCCGGTCGACCTGGAGGTGCCGGCCGACCTCGACAAGGGCGCGTCGGTGTCCGCCGACGACGAGCGCGAGGAAGTCGAAGACACGCTCGGTAAGGGAGGCACGGCATGAGCACCCCGACCGGCCTGTTCGCGAAGCGCCCGAACATGCTCGCGGGCACCAACCTGCGTGCGCTCGCGGGCCCGATCCTCATCTGCATGATCTTGGGGATGATGATCCTGCCGCTGCCGCCGATGCTGCTGGATCTGCTGTTCACGTTCAACATCGCGCTGTCCGTGATGGTGCTGCTCGTCAGCATGTACACGATGAAGCCGCTCGACTTCGCGGCGTTCCCGAGCGTGCTGCTGTTCTCGACGCTGTTGCGCCTGTCGCTGAACGTCGCGTCGACGCGCGTCGTGCTGCTCGAAGGCCACACGGGCCCCGACGCGGCCGGCCAGGTGATCGAGGCGTTCGGCCACTTCCTCGTCGGCGGCAACTTCGCGGTCGGCATCGTCGTGTTCGTGATCCTGATGATCATCAACTTCATGGTGATCACGAAGGGCGCGGGGCGGATCGCCGAAGTGTCCGCGCGCTTCACGCTCGACGCGATGCCCGGCAAGCAGATGGCGATCGACGCCGATCTGAACGCGGGCCTCATCAACGAAGAGCAGGCGCGCAAGCGCCGCCTGGCCGTGTCGCAGGAGGCCGAGTTCTACGGGTCGATGGACGGCGCGTCGAAGTTCGTGCGCGGCGACGCGATCGCCGGCCTGATCATCATGGCGATCAACGTGATCGGCGGGCTGATCGTCGGGATGGTCCAGCACGACATGACGTTCGCCGCGGCCGGCACGAACTACACGCTGCTGACGATCGGCGACGGCCTCGTCGCGCAGATCCCGTCGCTCGTGATCTCGACCGCGGCCGGCGTGATCGTGTCGCGCGTGGCGACCGACGAGGACATCGGCACGCAGATCACCGGCCAGCTGTTCACGAACCCGCGCGTGCTGAACATCACCGGCGCGATCATCGTGCTGATGGGGCTGATCCCGGGGATGCCGCACTTCGCGTTCCTCGCGCTCGGCGGCGGCGCGATCTGGCTGGCCCGCACGCAGACCAAGCGCGCGGCGGCCCGCAAGGCGGCCGGCGACCTGACCGACATCGCACCGCCCGCCGTGCTGCCGTCCGACAGCCACGAGGCGACGTGGGACGACGTGCAGCTGATCGACCCGCTCGGCCTCGAAGTCGGCTACCGGCTGATTCCGCTCGTCGACAAGAACAGCGACGGCGAACTGCTCAAGCGCATCAAGAGCATCCGCAAGAAATTCGCGCAGGAAATCGGCTTCCTGCCGCCGGTGATCCATATCCGCGACAACCTCGAATTGCGGCCGAACGCATACCGGATCGCGCTGAAGGGCGTCGAGATCGGCGTCGGCGAGGTGTTCCCGGGCCAGTGGCTCGCGATCAACCCCGGCCAGGTGACGGCCGCGCTGCCGGGCGCCGTCACGCAGGATCCCGCGTTCGGGCTGCCGGCCGTGTGGATCGACGTCGCGATGCGCGAACAGGCGCAGGTGTACGGCTACACGGTGGTCGACGCGAGCACGGTGGTCGCGACGCACCTGAACCATCTGGTCGTCCAGCATGCGGCCGAGCTGCTCGGCCGCCAGGAAGTGCAGGCGCTCGTCGAGCGCACCGGCAAGGATGCGCCGTCGCTCGTCGAGGACCTCGTGCCGAAGACGATCTCGCTGACGACGCTGCAGAAGGTGCTGCAGAACCTGCTCGAGGAAGGCGTGCCGATCCGCGACATGCGCACGATCCTCGAGGCCGTGTCCGAACACGCAGGCCGCGGCGACGCGTTCGAGATCACGGCCGCGGTGCGGCTCTCGCTCGGTCGCGCGATCACGCAGCAGTGGTATCCGGGCGCGGGCGAGATGCAGGTGATGGGCCTCGACTCGAATCTCGAGCGCGTGCTGTCGCAGGCGCTCGCCACCGGCGCGAACCCGGGCCTCGAACCCGGCCTCGCGCACAACCTTCTGACCGGCACGCAACAGGCGATGCTGCGTCAACAGAATCTCGGGCTGCCGCCCGTGCTGCTCGTGCAGCACGCGCTGCGCGCGATGCTCGCGCGTTTCCTGCGCCGCAGCCTGCCGCAATTGAAAGTGCTGTCGTATGCCGAAGTGCCGGACACACGCACGATCAAAGTCGTTAACGTCATCGGGGGTTCCGCTTGAACATTCGCAAATTTACCGGCGCAACGAGCCGCGACGCACTTCGTCTCGTGCGCGAGGCACTTGGCGCCGACGCGGTCGTGCTGTCGAACCGCACGCTCGATGACGGCAGCGTGGAAATCGTTGCACTCGCCGATTCGGACCTGGCCGCCGTGGCGCCGCCGGCTGCCGCGCGGCCGCGCATCGCCGCATCGCGCGCGCCGGAATCCGTGCCGGCGGCCGCGGTGCCGGGCATCGTGTCGCGCCCGGGCGCGGCGCTGGCCCGCCCGGCCGCCAATCCGTATGCGGCAGGCGAAGGCGGGCTGCCGGACGTGTTCTCGTCGGTGTTCGGCGCAAGTGCTGACGCAGACGACACGCCGGCGCAATCCTCTGCGATCGATGCGGACGCGCCGGACGGCGTACCGCAGGCCGTGGCAGCGCAGCCTTCCGCCGCCGCCGCCGGTGCGCCGGCCGCCGCCTCCGAACCCGCACCGTGGCTGGTCGAGCACGCGAAGCGCCTGACGCAGCAGCGCGATGCGCTGATGGCGCGTGCGCAGGCAACGCGCGCCGCGCCGCAGGCGAGCGCGCCTGCCCCGCAGGCCGGCGCGAGCGCGACGCCGCCCGACTGGGCGCGCGACATCGTGCGCGATGCCGAACGCCGGATGCCGGCCGCCGCCACCCGCGCGCCGGACACGAGCGCCATGCATGCCGCGAAGGCGGCCGAGCGCACGCGCCTGTCCGCCGACGCCGCCGCCGCAGTGGCCGACGCGGTGAAGTCGCGCATTGAGCGGATCGTCAACGATACGGTGATGCAGGAACTCGGCGAGCTGCGCGGGATGATGGAAGAGCAGTTCGACAGCCTGATGTGGCACGACCGCCAGCGTCGCAGCGCCGTGCACGGCGCGCTGACGAAGCACCTGTTCGCGGCCGGTTTCTCCGCGCAGCTCGTGCGGATGCTGGTCGACAACCTGCCGTCCGGCGACGGCGCGCAGACTTTCGAGCAGGCCGCCGAATGGGCGCAGTCGGTGCTCGCGGCGAACCTGCCGGTGCTCGACAGCGAGGACGCGCTGATGGAGCGCGGCGGCGTGTTCGCGCTGATGGGGCCGACGGGCGTCGGCAAGACGACCACCACCGCGAAGCTGGCCGCACGCTGCGTGATGCGCTTCGGCGCGAGCAAGGTCGCGCTGCTGACCACCGACAGCTACCGGATCGGCGGCCACGAGCAGCTGCGCATCTTCGGCAAGATCCTCGGCGTGCCCGTGCACGCGGTGAAGGACGCGGGCGATCTCGCGCTGGCGCTGTCCGAGCTGCGCAACAAGCACATCGTGCTGATCGACACGATCGGCATGAGCCAGCGCGACCGCGCGGTATCCGACCAGATCGCGATGCTGCACGGCGCGAACGCGCCGGTGCAGCGCCTGCTGCTGCTCAACGCGACGAGCCATGGCGACACGCTCAACGAAGTCGTGCAGGCGTACCGCAGCGCGGGCGAGCATCCGGATCTTGCCGGCTGCATCCTCACGAAGCTCGACGAGGCGACCCACCTCGGCGGCGTGCTCGACACGGTGATCCGCTACAAGCTGCCGATCCATTACGTGTCGACCGGCCAGAAGGTGCCGGAGAACCTGTACGTCGCCTCGACCAAATTCCTGCTGAAGAGCGCGTTCTGTGTACCGCGCGACGGCTCGCCCTTCGTGCCGCAAGACGAGGACATGCCGACGCTGCTCTCCGCACTGACCGCACGTTCCACCGCCGAGCTGCACGAGGTGCGATTTGGATAAACGAATCATCGACCAGGCCGAAGGGCTGCGGCGCCTGCTGGCCGGGCGCGCGTCGCGCATCGTCGCGGTGACGGGCGGGCCGGCGGGTGTCGGCTGCACGTCCACCGTCGTGAACCTGGCGGCGGCGCTCGCGTCGCTCGGCAAGGATGTGCTCGTCGTCGACGAGCGCGCCGACGTGCATTCGGCCAGCGCGACGCTTGCGGGCGCGTGGCTGCGCGACGGCGAACGCACGCGGGTTGCGGCCGGCTTCGGCCTGTGCGGCGCCGCGCGGCTCGCGCGCACCGGCTACACCGACGCGCAACTGAGCGATTTCATCGACGGGCCGGCCGATATCGTCCTCGTCGACGCGCAGCTCGGCGCCGACGGTTCGTTCTCGGCGCTCGCACGCGAAGCGCACGACGTGCTGGTCGTCACGCGGGTCGCCGCACAGGCGATCACCGAGGCGTACGCGTGCATGAAGCGGCTGCATTTCGCGCATGCGCTCGCGCAGTTCCGCGTGCTGACCAATCACGTCGGCAGCCACGCGGACGCGAAGGTCGCGTTCGACAACCTCGCGGGCGTCGCGAGCCGCTACCTGACGGTGTCGATTGCCGACGCGGGCTGCGTGAGCGCCGATCCGCTCGTCGAGCATGCGCGCGAGCTGATGCGTGCCGCGGTCGACGCGTTCCCGTCGTCGGCTGCCGCACGCGACTACCGGCAGATTGCCGCCGACCTGCTGTACTGGCCGATGCGCCCGCGTTCGGGTGCGGGCCGCGCCGTGCACGCGGGCGGCAAGCCGTCGTATGAGGCGGGCGCGGCACACGCCGCGTGAGCGCCATCGGAAGGAGAGAGCCATGATGTACAACGCTCAAGGAAAGATGTCCCAGGCCGACGTGCTCGCGCAATATGCGCCGCTCGTGCGACGCCTCGGGCTGCAGCTCGTCGCGAAGATGCCGGCGAGCGTCGACCTCGACGACCTGATCCAGGCCGGCATGATCGGCCTGATGGACGCGGCCGGCCGCTACAAGGAAGACCAGGGCGCGCAGTTCGAGACCTACGCGACGCAGCGCATCCGCGGCGCGATGCTCGACGAGCTGCGCAGCAATGACTGGCTGCCGCGCAGCCTGCGCAAGACGTCGCGCGAGGTCGAGCACGCGGTGCACCAGGTCGAGCAGCATCTCGGCCGCTCGGCGAGCGAGACCGAGATCGCGCAGCACCTGAACATGCCGCTCGACGAATATCAGGGGATGCTGCAGGACCTGCACGGCAGCCAGCTGATCTACTACGAGGATTTCGATCGCGCGGCCGACGACGAGCCGTTCCTCGACCGCTACCGCGTCGATCACGCCGATCCGCTGTCGTCGCTGCTCGACGAGCACCTGCGCGAAGCGCTCGTCGAGGCAATCGAGCGGCTGCCGGAGCGCGAGAAGCTGCTGATGTCGCTGTATTACGAACGGGGTCTGAATCTGCGCGAGATCGGCGCGGTGCTCGAAGTGAGCGAATCGCGCGTGTGCCAGCTGCACAGCCAGGCCGTCGCACGGCTGCGCGCGCGGCTGCGCGAACAGGCGTGGGTCGGCGCGGAATCCTGACCCTTTCCTGACGGCCGCGCGCGTCGACGCCGCGCGCGGGTGCCGTGCGTGCGCAGTGTGTGCGCCGTGCTTGCGCATTTCGCGCGCCGATTTGCTACAATCCCCTCCGTTTTCCGAGGAGCGTTGCGACGGACCATTCTGCGTCCGCCAGGCTCGGAAGGCTTCACCAAGCAGCCGTGCGGCAAAACCGCACCGGCCCCGCTTCCTGAACGGCGCTCACGTCACCAATCTAGAAACTTTTTAGAAAGGAGGGCGTGATGAACGCCATTATCGATTCCAAAGCTTCCCACGATTACGTCGTCGCCGACATGGCGCTGGCCGGCTGGGGCCGCAAGGAACTGAACATCGCCGAGACCGAAATGCCGGGCCTCGTGCAGA
The DNA here is from genome assembly GCF_002099195.1 of Burkholderia puraquae. Classification (GTDB taxonomy): domain Bacteria; phylum Pseudomonadota; class Gammaproteobacteria; order Burkholderiales; family Burkholderiaceae; genus Burkholderia; species Burkholderia puraquae. The sequence continues at coordinate 194,906 of NZ_NBYX01000013.1, forward strand.
TCCGCGACGAATACAAGGCGCAGCAGCCGCTGAAGGGCGCGCGCATTGCCGGTTCGCTGCACATGACGATCCAGACGGGCGTGCTGATCGAGACGCTGAAGGCGCTCGGCGCGGACGTCCGCTGGGCGTCGTGCAACATCTTCTCGACGCAGGACCACGCGGCCGCCGCGATCGTCGAAGCCGGCACGCCGGTATTTGCGTTCAAGGGCGAATCGCTCGACGAATACTGGGAGTTCTCGCACCGCATCTTCGAATGGCCGAACGGCGAATTCGCGAACATGATCCTGGACGACGGCGGCGACGCAACGCTGCTGCTGATCCTCGGCGCGAAGGCCGAGAAGGACCGTTCGGTGATCGCGAAGCCGACCAACGAGGAAGAAGTCGCGCTGTACAAGTCGATCGCGAAGCACCTCGACGCGGACCCGACCTGGTACTCGACGCGCCTCGCGCACATCAAGGGCGTGACCGAAGAAACCACGACCGGCGTGCACCGCCTGTACCAGATGGAAAAGGACGGCCGCCTGCCGTTCCCGGCGTTCAACGTGAACGATTCGGTCACGAAGTCGAAATTCGACAACCTGTACGGCTGCCGTGAATCGCTGGTCGACGGCATCAAGCGCGCGACCGACGTGATGATCGCGGGCAAGGTTGCGGTCGTCGCGGGCTACGGCGACGTGGGCAAGGGCTGCGCGCAATCGCTGCGCGGCCTCGGTGCGACCGTGTGGGTCACCGAAATCGACCCGATCTGCGCGCTGCAGGCAGCGATGGAAGGTTACCGCGTCGTGACGATGGAATACGCGGCCGACAAGGCCGACATCTTCGTGACGGCGACCGGCAACTACCACGTGATCAACCACGATCACATGAAGGCCATGCGCCACAACGCGATCGTCTGCAACATCGGTCACTTCGACTCGGAAATCGACGTCGCGTCGACCCGCCAGTACCAGTGGGAAAACATCAAGCCGCAGGTCGACCACATCATCTTCCCGGACGGCAAGCGCGTGATCCTGCTGGCGGAAGGCCGCCTCGTGAACCTCGGCTGCGCGACCGGCCACCCGTCGTTCGTGATGTCGAACTCGTTCGCGAACCAGACGCTCGCGCAGATCGAGCTGTTCGTGCGCGGCGCCGAGTACGAGAACAAGGTGTACGTGCTGCCGAAGCACCTCGATGAAAAGGTCGCGCGCCTGCACCTCGCGCGCATCGGCGCGAACCTGTCCGTGCTGTCGGACGAGCAGGCTTCGTACATCGGCGTGCAGAAGGACGGCCCGTTCAAGCCCAACCACTACCGCTACTGATCCGAAGCGCCGCCGCCGCGGTGCCGTGCGCGCGTCGACGACGCGCACACGGTACTGCGGCCCGGCGCCGGATCGCCGGCCTTCGCGGCGCGCCCTCGGGCACCCGCGGCGGCCGGCGGCGGCCATTGATCGTACCGATCGACAACCGAACCGGAGCACTCCATGAGCGTCATCCTCACCTGGGTCATCAACGCGCTCGCGCTGCTGATCATCACGTACCTCGTGCCGTCGATCCACATCAAGAGCTTCGGCACGGCGCTGATCATCGCGGTCGTGCTCGGCCTGATCAACACGGTGATCCGCCCGGTGCTGATCCTGCTGACGCTGCCCGTCACGATCGTCACGCTCGGGGTGTTCATCCTCGTCGTGAACGCGTTGTGCTTCTGGTTCGCATCGTCGCTGCTGAAGGGCTTCGAGGTGTCGGGCTTCTGGTCCGCGTTCTTCGGTTCGATCCTGTACAGCATCGTGTCGTGGCTGCTGTCCGCACTGATCTTCGGTCAGCGCGACATCGGCTGAGGCCTGGCCTGTTCTCACCGAATCATGAAACCGATCGAACTCTCGTTTGAATTCTTCCCGCCGAAGACGGCGGAAGGCGTCGAGAAGCTGCGCGCCACGCGTGCGCAGCTGATGCCGCTGAAGCCGAAATTCGTCTCCGTGACGTTCGGCGCCGGCGGCTCGACGCAGCAGGGCACGCTCGATACCGTGCTCGACATGCAGAAGGACGGCCTCGAGGCCGCGCCTCACCTGTCGTGCATCGGCTCGTCGCGCGACAGCCTGCGCGCGATCCTCGACCAGTACCGCTCGTACGGCATCCGGCACATCGTCGCGCTGCGCGGCGACCTGCCGTCCGGGATGGGCGCGGTCGGCGAGCTGCGCTACGCGTCCGAGCTCGTCAGCTTCATCCGCGCCGAGCATGGCGACTGGTTCCACATCGAGGTCGCCGGCTATCCGGAGTACCACCCGCAATCGCGCTCGCCGAAGGCCGATCTCGAGAATTTCGCGCGCAAGGTGAAAGCCGGCGCGAATTCCGCGATCACGCAGTACTTCTTCAACGCCGACGCGTATTTCCGCTTCGTCGACGATGCGCGCAAGCTGGGCGTGGACGTGCCGATCGTGCCGGGCATCATGCCGATCACGAATTTCTCGCAGCTGATGCGCTTCTCCGAGATGTGCGGCGCCGAAGTGCCGCGCTGGGTGGCGCGCCGGCTCGAGAGCTTCGGCGACGATCGCGAGTCGATCCGCGCGTTCGGCGCGGACGTCGTCACGAGCCTGTGCCAGCGTCTGGTCGACGCGGGCGTGCCGGGTCTGCACTTCTACACGCTGAACACGGCGGCCGCGACGCGGACGATCTGTGAACGGCTCGTCATGTAAGCGCGGTCACGCGATTGCATGCGTAAAAGCCCTGCCGGTTCTTGCCGGCGGGGCTTTTTTTCGACGCCTGCGGAGCGGGGCCGCTTGCGTCAGCGCTGCGCCTGCATCAGCGGCGGGCGGCGGTCGAACCACGGCCGCGCCTGTTCGAGCTGCCGTGCGAGCCTGAGCAGCAGACCGTCGTCGGTGTGGCGCGCGACGAACTGCACGCCGATCGGCAGCCCGCGCGCGTTCCAGTAGAGCGGCACCGACATCGCCGGCTGGCCGGTCAGGTTGAACAGCTCGGTGCAGCCGGCCCACGTGAACGCCTTTTCCGACGATCTCGCGAGCATTTCCTTCAGCAGCGGCTTCACCGGCAGTGCGGCGAGCACCTTCATCTGCGCCGATTCGAACGGCGTCGGCTGCAATTCGCCGATCTTCACCGGCGGCCCCGCGAGCGATGCGCACAGGATCGCGTCGTAGCGCGACACGAGGCCGGCCACCTGCACGGTGAGCTGGCGCTGCCATTCGAGCACGTCCGGCAGGCGCGTGCGCGCGAGGCGACGGCCGACCACGGCCATCGCCCAGCTCGCGGCTTCGAATTCGCCGCGCTTCGGCGTGCGGCCGGTCAGCGCGCGCGCACCGAGCACCATCTCCTCGGCGATCGTCGCCCATAGCGTCAGGAAGGTCTCGGCCACGCGCGCGTAGTCGACGTGCAGCGTCGCCGGCTCGACATGGTGGCCGAGCGATTCGAGCAGCGCGGCGGCGTCGTCGAGCGCTGCGCGCGTGTCGTCGGCGAGCGCCGGCGCGAGCATCGGGTCGAGCACGAGGCCGATCCGCAGCGGGCCGGGCGGTGTGTCGAGCTCGCCGAGGAACGTGCCGGGCGCGCCGGCCGGCAAGGTCTGGCCGGTCGTCACGTCGAGCAGCAGCGCGCTGTCGCGCACGCTGCGCGTGACCGCATGCTGGACGACCAGGTCGCCGTTCGACGGCAGGTCGACGAGTACCGGGTTGCGGCTCGGCTTCAGGCCGAACAGCCCGCAGCACGACGCCGGAATGCGGATCGAGCCGCCGCCGTCGGACGCATGCGCGAGCGGCACGATGCCGGCCGCGACGGCCGCCGCCGCGCCGCCGCTCGAGCCGCCGGGCGTATGGTCGAGATTCCACGGGTTGCGGCACGCGCCGAACAGCTCGGGTTCCGTGTATGGCATCTGGCCGATTTCCGACGTGTTGGTCTTGCCGAACACGTTGAGGCCGGCCGCGCGGCTTCGCGCGATCACCGGCGAATCGTCGGCGGGCACGAAATAACGGTAGTGCCGGCTGCCCATCGACAGCGGCAGCCCGGCGACCGCCGCGCCGAGATCCTTGACGAGATACGGAACGCCGGCGAACGGCGCGTCGGCGCTGCCGCCGGGTGTGGCAGCCGCACGCTCGCGGGCGGCTTCGTAGTCCTGCAGCACGATCGCGTTGATCGCGCCGTTGACCGCTTCGGCCTGGCCGATCGCGGCGTCGAGCAGTTCGCGCGGGCTCGCCTTGCGTTCGCGTACCAGTGCGGCGAGGCCGATCGCGTCATGCGCGAGATAGTCCGAGTGCATCGCAGTCACCCCCGTTGTGACGCGTGGCGATGGTGGGAGCATAACGCGGGCCCGGTGCGACGGGCCCGCGGCCGGCCGTATTTAGAGGTGCTCGGCGAGGAAGGTCAGCGTGCGGCCGTGCGCAAGCGCCGACGCGCGCTGGTTGTACGACGCGCGGTCCGTGCAGTTGAAGCCGTGCTCGGCGCCCGGGTACACGTGGAACGACGCATGGCCGTGGCCGGCGAATGCGGCCTTCACCTGGTCGACAGCCGTGAGCGGGATGCCGTGGTCGTTTTCCGCGTAGTGGAACAGGATCGGCTTCGTGACCTTGCCGGCGAGGTCGAGCGCGTTCTGGATGCCACCGCCGTAGTAGGCCACTGCCGCGTCGATCTTGCCGGTCGCGGCCGCGCGGTACGCAAGCTGGCCGCCGAAGCAGTAGCCGATCGCGGCGATCTTGCCGGCCACTTCGGGGCGCGCGCGCAGTGCATCGGCTGCCGCGCCGATGTCCGCGACCGCGAGACCCACGTCGGTCTTTTTCATCAGCTCGATGCCCTTGTCGCGATCCGCGCCTTCGTAGGTCAGCTCGACGCGCGGCTGCGTGCGCCAGAACACATCCGGTGCGAGCGCGACGAAGCCGTCGGACGCGTACTGGTCGGCGACCGCGCGGATGTGCGAGTTCACGCCGAAGATCTCCTGGATGATGATGACGGCAGGGCCTTTGCCGCCCTTGGGCAGCGCGAGATAGCCGCCGAAGCTGTCGTTACCGGTCGGGATGTCGATCCATTGGGCAGTCATGTTCTGAACTCCTGGCGAACGGGGTGCGCGATGCGCGCCCCGGGGTGGAAGAGGGCGGCCTAGTGTGCCATCGATCGTGTGGCGCTGCAGCGCACACGCCCGCTTCTCGCGCAGCGATCGTTTCGATCTCGATTATTCATTTTTCGGCGCTGTGCCGCTTCGATAGAGTCGACGTGCCGGCCTTTACAAAGCGCTTTCGCGCATCGTCATCGAAGGATTCGCCATGTCTGCCCGTCTGTTTTCCACGCCCTTTTCCGAACGCTTCGGCCTGCGCCTGCCGCTCGTGCAGGCGCCGATGGTCGGCGCGACCACGACCGCGATGGTCGCCGCCGCATCGAATGCCGGCGCGCTCGGCAGTCTCGGCGCCGCCGCGTTCGCACCCGAGCGCCTCGCGGCGGAAGTCGAAGCCATCCGTGCGGCGACCGATCGCCCATTCGCGATCAACCTGTTCGTGCTGCCGGACGCCACACCCGACGCGGCGACCATCACCCGCGCGCTGGCCGCGATCGACCCGCTGAACGCCACACTCGGGTTGCCGCCGGGCACTGCGCCCGCGCGCTATGCCCCCGACTTCCGAGCGCAACTCGATGCGCTGGTGGCGTTGCGGGTGCCCGTTGCGAGTTTCACGTTCGGCGTGCTCGATGCGGCCGACGTCGCCCGCCTGAAGGCCGCCGGCACCTACGTGATCGGCACGGCGACGCACGTGGCCGAGGGGCTCGCCTGGCAGGCGGCCGGCGCCGACGCGCTGTCCGCGCAGGGCGCCGAGGCGGGCGGCCATCGCGGCACGTTCATCGGTTCCGCCGACGACGCGCTGATCGGCACGCTCGCGCTCGTGCCGCAACTGGTCGATGCGACGGGCCTGCCCGTGCTTGCCGCAGGCGGCATCATGGACGGCCGCGGGATCGCGGCCGCGCTGGCGCTCGGCGCGCAGGGCGCGCAGCTGGGCACCGCGTTCCTCACCTGCACGGAAAGCGCGATCGCGGCGGACTGGAAGGCGCGCCTGCTTGCGAGCACCGATACGTCGACGCAGGTCACGCGCGCGATCACTGGCCGCCACGCGCGCGGGCTGCGCAACACGTTGATGGCCCGGCTCGGCGAGCGCGTGGCCGACGCCGCGCCGTATCCGGTGCAGAACGCGCTGACGCAGCCGCTGCGCCAGGCCGCCGCGCGCGCGAACAATGGCGACTACCTGTCGCTGTGGGCCGGGCAGGGCGCGCCGCTCGCGCGGCGGCGCGGCGATGCGCTGACGACGTCGCAGCTCGTTGCGGCGCTCGATGCCGAATGGCGTGCGGCGGCTGCCTGAACGGTGCTTGTCGAACGACGAAACGCGCGTTGTCACGCGCGTTTCATTCAACGATCGCGGGCACAAAATACCGAATCGAAATGCCCCGGGAATGTTTTGAAACGACCTTTCATCAAGTCGTCAGGAATTAGCGGAAACCCTTATCCGGCGGGGCTTGCAGCGATATTCGAGTAGTCATTCCAAAGTGCGCATATCGGTAGTGTTACCACTACCCCAAAAAAGTCCCACAAATTAATTTGATCACCTACACTTGCGCGCAAGTACGGACGGGGCAGCTGCTAAAAGCGGCGGTTTTCACGTGCTTGAGGCCAAGTGCATGAACGATGCAACCGGCGAATCGTCCAGTGATTGCAAACACAGGGATGGCAGCGGGGCACCGGGCGATGGCGTTTATTGGGACCGAAACTGGAGACTTACATGAATATCAAGATGCAAAAGCTGTTGCCGATCACCGCGGCCGCGATGCTGTGCGCTGCAGCTGCAGGCAACGCAGCGGCCGATCAAGTCGTCAAGATCGGCCACGTCGCGCCCTTGACGGGCGGCATTGCACACCTGGGCAAGGACAACGAAAACGGTGCGCGTCTCGCAGTCGAGGAGATCAACGCCAAGGGTCTCACGGTCGGCGGCCAGAAAATCACGCTGCAACTCGATCCGCAGGATGACGCGGCCGACCCGCGGCAGGCCACGCAGGTTGCGCAGAAGCTCGTCGACGACAAGGTCGTCGCGGTGGTCGGCCACCTGAACTCGGGCACGTCGATCCCGGCCTCGAAGATCTACAGCGATGCGGGCATCGTGCAGATCTCGCCGTCGGCGACCAACCCGGCCTACACGCAGCAGGGCTTCAAGACCACGTACCGCGTGGTGGCCACCGATGCGCAGCAGGGTCCGGCGCTCGCGAACTACGCGCACTCGAAGGGCATCAAGAGCGTGGCGGTGGTCGACGATTCGACCGCGTACGGCCAGGGTCTCGCGAATGAGTTCGAGAAGAAAGCCAAGGCGCTCGGCCTGAAGGTGATGTCGCATGACGCGACGAACGACAAGGCGGTCGACTTCCGCGCGATTCTGACCAAGATCAAGGGTGAGAATCCGGACGCGATCATGTACGGCGGCATGGACGCGACCGGCGGCCCGTTCGCGAAACAGGCGAAGCAGCTCGGCCTGCGCGCGAAGATCCTCGCGGGCGACGGCGTGTGCACGGAAAAGCTGGCCGACCTGGCCGGCGACGCGACCGACAACGTGGTGTGCTCGGAAGCCGGTGCTTCGCTCGAGAAGATGGCGGGCGGCGCAGCGTTCAAGGCGAAGTACGAGAAGCGCTTCGGCCAGCCGATCCAGATCTACGCACCGTTCACGTATGACGCCGTGTACATCATCGCCGATGCGATGAAGCGCGCGAACTCGACGGATCCGGCGAAGATCCTCGCCGCGATGCCGACGACGAACTACTCGGGCGTGATCGGCACGACGACCTTCGACTCGAAGGGCGACCTGCAGCACGGCGTGATCTCGCTGTACAACTACAAGAACGGCAAGAAGTCGCTGCTCGACGAAGTGAAGATGTAACGCATCAAGCGGTCAACAGAAGGGGTGGAAGCGCGCATGCGGCAACGCATGCGCGCTTTCTTTTTGGGCGAACGCCTGCCGCGCCGTCAGATCTTCAGCCGTGCGAGCACCTTCGGCGCGACGGCCGCGACGAGCGCCGCGCACAGCGCGACGACGGACAGGCCGATCGTCAGGTTCGCGGCCTGCGCGACCGCGCCGATCGCGACCGGCCCGAACAGCATGCCGAAATATGCGAGCCCGGCCACATGCGCGAGCCCTTCGGCCGCATGGATGCCTTTCACGCGCGCGGCGGCCGCGAACAGCACCGGCATCATGTTCGCGAGGCCGAGGCCCATCAGCGTGAAACCGGTCAGCACCGCGGCCGGATACGGCAGCAGCAGCGCGCCGATCATGCCCGCGCAGGCAAGCGACGCGCTTGCGAACACGAGCTGCGGCGCGCCGAAGCGGGCGCGCACGGCGTCGCCCGCGAAGCGCGCGATGGCCATCCCGCCCGAGAACGCGGCATAGGCGGCGCTCGCGAGCGCGGGGCTCGCCGCGACGACGTCGCGCATGTAGACCGTCGCCCAGTCGTACATCGCGCCTTCGGCGATCAGCGCGACGAGCGCGATGCCGCCGAGCATCCACAGGGCGGGCGAGCGCCAGCGGTTGCCGCCGCCGTGCGCGTGTTCGTGGTGCGGCACGTGCGGCAGCACGGATGGGCTCGCGACCACGAGCACCGTCGCGCTCGTCGCCGCCGCGAGCGCGAGATGCACGGCCGGCGCCATGCCGGCCGACAGCAGCGCGCCACCGGCGGCCGCGCCTGCCATCCCGCCGACACTGAACATGCCGTGCAGCGACGACATGATCGGCTTGCCGAGCGCGATCTCGACCGCGCTGGCCTCGGCGTTCATCGCGACGTCGAGCGTCGCCATCGAGAAGCCGAACAGCGCGAGCACGGCGAGCAGCACGGGAAAGTCGGGCACGACGAGGATCAGCGCCGCGCAGGCCGACATCACGAGCCCGCCCGCGAGGCACGCGGTGCGCGAGCCGACGCGTGCGATCCAGCGCGCGATGGTCAGCATCGCGGCGATCGAGCCGACGGCGACCGCGAACAGCGCGATCGACAGCAGCCCGGGGCTCAGCGCGAACTTGTCGCGCACGGTCGGCACGTGCACGCCCCACGACGCGAACATCATGCCGGCGACGAAGAACAGCGCCATCGACGCCACGCGCGCCCGCTGGCGGGCCGGCAGCGACAGCACGCGATGCGCGTCGGGCGGCGCGGCGAACGGGGACGACGATTCGGGGGAGGAGGATTCGGACACGGAAAGGCTCATCAAAGGAAATGCGCGGACGCACGCGGCGCCCGTCGGATCCGTCCGATTCTATCGAACCGCTTACGATCGTGCCGGGCGATGGCCGTTCGGCCGATGGTCCGGCGATTACCCGGTGCCCCGCGTTCGGCCGCATCGACGGCATAGGCCGTTCGGCCGATGCGCGGCGCAACGCGCCCGCGGGTAACATCGAAGCGCATGGCGTGCCCGGCGCGCCGCCCTTCGACCGCAGGAGTCCTCTTGAACATCGATCCCGCTTTCGCCCTGCATCTGCTGCACCGCTGCGCGCTCGGCACGCTCGCCACCCATGCGCGCGATCCGCAGGGCTTCCCGTATCCGACGGTCGTCCCGTTTGCACCCGATGCAAGCCATCGTCCCGTGATCCTCGTGAGCGGCCTCGCGGAGCACACGCGCAATCTCGCCGCCGATCCGCGCGCGGGCTTCCTCGTCGTCGACGCGCCCGACGGCGACGTGCTGAACGCGGAACGCGCGACGCTGCTCGGCCGGTTCGTACCGCTCGGCGCCGATCCGCACGTCACCGCGCGCTACCGGCGCTACGAGCCGGACGCCGCGCGCTATCTCGCGCTCGGCGATTTCACGTTCTGGGCGCTCGACGTCGAGCGGCTGCGCTATATCGGCGGTTTCGGGCGCATGGGCTGGGTCGACGGCGCGCTTCTCGATGCGCTGCCGCCGCTCGCGTTCGACGAGGAACAGGCGTTGTGGGACGCGTACGAAGCCGGCGATGCGCGCCGCGACGGGCTCGAACTGCTCGGCGTCGATCGGCACGGCGCCGACTGGCGACATGACGGCCGCCGCGTGCGCACGCCGTTCGATACGCCATTGGCCGATGCGGGCGCGCTGCGCGAGCGGCTGATTGCGTGTGCGCGGGATGTGACGTGACGTCGCGGATGCCGGCTTGTCCGCAGTTTGTCCGTTTAGCGATCCGCGCCATCCGATTTTCGTAAAACTGTCGTCCGATGAAAGCTTTGATTTTTCTGAATGCAGGGTAATTGCGTATGTTGATAGACCTAATAGGCAATGGCTAATGTCCTAATCTCTGTACAAGAAGGTAAAAAATTGAGAAAAGGCCGTGACCGGTCAAAGTGACACGAGTGAATTTCAATTGATCTCGGGATTTTCATGAATCTCGCTTCTATCAAATCTTTTTTGTGCTAATCTCTGCCTTCGAAAATCCGAGGCACATATATTTCATGAATGGTGAGCTGGCTACAGACCGGCGCCATTAGTCAGATCGAAAGGGAAACTATGTCTTCTTACAAGGACCTGCTGGCCCAGCGGGAGAAGCTGGAGAAGCAAATCGAAGAAGCGAAGTCGCGTGAATACGCTGAAGTGCTGAATGACGTGAAGCAGAAAATTGCCGACTACGGCTTTTCGCTCGCCGAACTCGGTCTCAGCCGCGCGAAGGCAGGCAAGGTTGGCCGTCCGCGCGCAGGCGTTGCCGCAAAATACCGCGATCCGGAAACGGGCGCGACGTGGTCGGGCCGCGGCAAGCCGCCGCGCTGGATCGCAGGCAAGAACCGCGAGCAGTTTGCGATTTAAGCGTTCGTTTAAGTTGCCTGCCGTTCAAAAGAGCCGCGTGTCCGTTAAGGAGCGCGGCTTTTTTGTATTCGGCGCTCACCACGCACACTGTCCTGTCATGGAAATGTAATAATCCGGTGTGAATGGAAATGCGACCTGTTCGCATAAGCGGTTGATTTAAATAAGAAATTTGTGGGTATTGGCGGGATTCGCTCGGCGCCCTTGATAGAATTGGGCATCGCACATCGATATCTCATATTTCATGTCCACGTTTTCCGGCGACGCGCAGAGCGCAGATAAACACGCGGTTGCGCGCAAGAGCACATTCGTCAGTATTGTGCTGAATGTCGTGCTTGCGACATTTCAGATCGTCGTCGGCACGATTGCGCATTCGCAGGCATTGATTGCCGACGGGGTGCATTCGATTTCCGATTTGATCTCGGATTTTGTCGTGCTGGTTGCGAATCGGCATAGCGGCGCATCGCCGGATGCCGACCACAATTACGGACACAGCCGCTACGAGACCGTCGCATCGCTGTTTCTCGGCGCGATCCTGATTGCGGTCGGCGTCGGCATGCTCTGGCGGGCCGGCGACCGTCTCGTTAATCTCGAAAACATTCCGGCGGTACATTTTTCCGCGCTGGTCGTCGCGCTGACGGTGCTCGTGTCGAAAGAGGCGCTGTTTCGCTACATGCTGCGCGAAGCGCGGCGCGTCCGCTCGGCGATGCTCGTCGCGAACGCATGGCATGCCCGTTCGGATGCCGCATCGTCGCTCGTCGTCGCGATCGGCATCGTCGGCAGCCTGGCCGGCGTGCGGCTGCTCGACCCGATCGCGGCGGCGATCGTCGGCTTCATGGTCGCGCGCATGGGCTGGACGTTCGGCTATGACGCGCTGCAGGACCTCTCCGACCGCGCGCTCGATACGACCGATACGGCCGAGATCCGCGCGCTGCTTGCGGAGACGCCCGGCGTGCGCGACGTGCACGACCTGCGCACGCGCAAGATGGGCGATGCCGCGCTCGTCGACGCGCACATCCTCGTCGACCCGAAGATCTCCGTCTCCGAAGGGCACTACATCGCCGAGACCGCGCGTGCGCGCGTGCTGACCGACCCGCGCGTGCTCGACGCGCTGATCCACGTCGACCCCGAGAACGACGCGGCGCGCCGTCCGGCGCTCGCGCTGCCGCCACGCGGCGAGATCGCGGCACGGCTCGAGGCCGCGCTCGCGCAGCGCGGGCTGCAAGCGGCGGCCATCAACCTGCATTACCTGAGTACGGGGCTCGAGATCGACGTGACGCTTGCCTGCGATCCGCACGACACCGATGCGGCGCTGGTCGGCCGGCTCGACGCCGACGCGCTGAAGCGCGAGTTCGGCGCACGCCGGATCGGCTTCACGCGCACGATGCCTGCGCAGGCGTGACCCGCCGCCGCTCGCCGCGCCGTCAGGCCGTCCGCGCGTGCCTGCGCGCTACAGCGGCAGTTGCGTGTCGAACTTGATCTCGCGCAGCACGACGCTCGTGCGCACCTGCGACACAGCGGGGATCTTGAAGATGCGTTCGTGCAGGAACACGTCGTAGGCCTTGATGTCCGGCGCGACGATCTTGAGGATGTAATCGGCTTCGCCGGTCGTGCTGTAGCACTCGGTGACTTCCGGACAGGTCGCGATCTCGCGCTCGAACTGTTCGACGCCGCCTTCGTTGTGGCGGGTCAGGTGCACGTGCGCGAGCGCGCAGACGTGCAGCCCGAGCTTCTCGCGATCGAGCAGCGCCGTGTAGCGCTGGATCACGCCGGACTGTTCCATGTCCTTGATGCGGCGCCAGCACGGCGTGCTCGACAGGCCGACCTGGTCGGAGATTTCCTGTACCGAACGGCGCGCGTCGAGCTGCAACAGGCGAAGGATTTTTTGCGAAAAGGAATCGAGCGTCACCTGCGCCTCCATGTGGCAGCAACAACACGCTGAATGTTAGAGGGCCGGGAAAGGAAAGGCAATCTGGCGTCGCGTTATTGAGCGAGATTCGCTAATTTGCTCGCGGATCTGTGGGGTTTTGTCCCGCCCCTGCGTTTTCCGACCGATCGGTGTCCGACACCGCGAGGCCCGCGAGCGCAGCCTGCTGGCGGCGCAGGTCGGCGAGCATGTTGCAGAACAGGGCGCCTTGCTCGATCGCGTCGTCGAGCGCGACGTGCGTGTGCGGATGGTCGTCGAACCAATGCTTCGGAAAACGCGGCTTGATTGCCTTGCGGTACGGCAGGCCCGTCATCGCGAACGCGAGCGTCTTGATGTCGAGCGCCGACCACGAGAACGGGCAGCGCCCCGCAAAGCGCATCATGTACCAGAACATGAACGTGAAGTCGAAGCCGGCCGGCATCGCGACGAACACCGGCTTGCCGGGCAGCGCCTCGACCCAGTCGACGTACGCAATCAGTGCCGCCTCGGGCGCCTGCAGGTCGCGCCGGCACGCGGCCCATGCTTCGGGCTCGGTCTTCCACCACGCTTCCTGCACCGGGTGCGCCTGCGCGCCCGGCAGCGTTTCGAGGTTGGCCGAGAACGTCGCGATCAGCTGCTTGTCCTCGGTATAGGCGGCCGACGCAAAGCTCAGCATCGAGTGCGGGCCGGGAATCGGGCCGTCGGCCTCGACATCGGTGCTGACGTAGATTTCCGGGATGGCGGTCTGGTTCATCCGAATACCTTGTCGGACACAAAGGGGTTCGTGCGGCGCTCGTCGCCGAACGTCGATACGGGGCCGTGGCCCGGCACGAACGTCACGTCGTCGCCAAGCGGCCACAGCTTCTCCTTGATCGACCGGACGAGATCCTCGTGATTGCCGCGCGGGAAGTCGGTACGGCCGATCGAGCCCGCGAACAGCACGTCGCCGACGATCGCGACGCGATGCGCGCGGCTGAAGAACACGACGTGGCCGGGCGTGTGGCCCGGGCAGTGATACACCTCGAGCGTCTCGTCGCCGAACTGCACGGTGTCGCCGTCGTTCAGCCAGCGGTCCGGCTCGAAGGTTTCGGCGGCCGGAAAGCCGAAGCGTTCGCTCTGCATCGGCAGCTTCTCGATCCAGAAGCGTTCTTCTTCCTGCGGCCCCTCGATCGGCACGCCGTAGTGCGTCGCGAGCGTCTTCGCGCCCGCACAGTGATCGATGTGCCCGTGCGTGAGCAGCACCTTCTCGACCTGCACGTTCTGCCGCGCGACTTCCTGTTCGATCCGGTCGAGATCGCCGCCCGGATCGACGACGGCGGCGCGGCCCGTCTTCTCGCAGACGAGCAGCGAGCAGTTCTGCTGGAACGGCGTGACCGGGATGAGCGTGACTTTCATGGAGGCACCGGCGGCTAAAAGGAGCGATTGTACCGGTCGCGCGGGCCGCTTGCCGGTCGCGCGACGCACGCCGCCGCGCACAGCTGCGGGCATTCCCGGAGCATGCCGATTGTTACGGCCATAGTGAGAATCAATGGTCCGCAGGGGCGCCTTTTCGAGATGGCGTTTTGATTTATGTATAATGCGCCCCATTGCGCGTGAATTTCACGCAATTCGCTGGTGTTTCGGCCCCGTTGAAAAGGGGTGTTGGAAGCACCGTCAAGCATCAGCCGCCGGGGAGTCCGGCGGTGTATCCAGCACCGATATTCGGTGCTCACGTCTTGTCCGGCCGGGCGCTGCGCGCCCGCCTGCGGCCCTGCTGCCGCGCCGCCGGATGAGGCCTGTGCCGCCGTTCCTGTGCGTCGGTCGTATTCGACGCGCGCGAACGTGAAGCCATGTTCGATGGCGGCATGTGGGGTCTGGTCAGGCTGTTGGGGACAGGTTGCGCCAGACGTGAAAACTAATCAGGACGGTTGCGGCATAGACGAAAGCCGCGCCCATGCTAGCCGCCTGCTCGCATCCGAGCGGGGCGTGCACGCATTTGCCGTCCGGGCCGCGTGTCTGCTTTGCGAAGCAGCGTTGTAACGGAGCGGCCCGAACCAGAAGGCGACACGTCGATGAATTTACGTTTTCCGAGTCGATTCGGGACCATTGCATTGTTTTTTGCGCTGACGGGCTGTGCGGTGCCACCCAGCCAGACTACCGGTAGCGCGAACCAGAAGAACGCCGTCGACAAGACGGCTGCCGCCGCGAAAGCGGATAGCGACAAGCAGTTGAATTTCGATTCCGCGCTGGCGTCGATGCCGGCTGCGGACAACAAGGACGCGAAGAAGTCGTCGCTGGCGGATGCCGAGCCGATCGACGGCAAGGATGTGTCCGATTTCCGCCAGACGGGCCGCGCATCGTGGTACGGGCGGGATTTCCACGGCCGCCGCACCG
Organism: Burkholderia puraquae; assembly: GCF_002099195.1. Classification (GTDB taxonomy): domain Bacteria; phylum Pseudomonadota; class Gammaproteobacteria; order Burkholderiales; family Burkholderiaceae; genus Burkholderia; species Burkholderia puraquae. The sequence continues at coordinate 209,929 of NZ_NBYX01000013.1, forward strand.
CGAACGGCGAGCGCTTCAACATGAACGCGCTCACCGCCGCGCACCGCACGCTGCCGCTGTCGTCGTACATCAAGGTGACGAACGCGTCGACCGGCAAGTGGGTCGTCGTGAAGGTCAACGATCGCGGGCCGTTCAAGCGCGGCCGCGTGCTCGACCTGTCGTATGCCGCCGCGAAGTTGATCGGCCTCGTGCACGCCGGCACGGGCCGCGTGAAGATCGAAGGGCTCTCGCCGCAGGAAGCGCGCGAGGCACGCGACGAAATGTTCGCGTCGATCTCGACGAAGTAACGCAGCGGATCGACCGCTCATGCAAAAGGGCTGCCCTCGGGCAGCCCTTTGTCTTTCCTGCACGGCACGATGCCGGCGCCGGCTTCCCGGTGCCGGCCGGCTCGCGCGTCAGCTTTCATCCTTCAGCGCAAGTGCGCGCGCATACAGCGTGTTGCGCGACGCGCCCGTCAGCGCTGCCGCGAGCTTTGCCGCGCTCTTCACCGGCACCTCTTCCAGCAGCAGCCTGAGCAGTGCGTCGTGCGCGGTGTCGTCGGCTTCGCCGCTCGCCGCCGGCGCGCCTTCGACGACCAGCACGAATTCGCCGCGCTGCCGGTTCGCATCGCCGGCGAGCCAGGTCTGTCCTTCGGCCAGGGTGCCCTGGAACAACTGCTCGTGTAGCTTGGTGAGCTCGCGCGCGATCAGCAGCCGGCGCGCGGGGCCGAATGCATCGGCGAGCGCGGCGACGGTTTCGACGATCCGGTGCGGTGCCTCGTAGAACACCAGTGCATACGGGTGCGACACCAGCGCCTGCAGCGCGGTCGCGCGCTGCTTCGTTTTCGGCGGCAGGAAGCCCGCGAACGTGAACGCGCCGGCCCAGTCGCCGGCCACGCTCAGCGCGGTCACGGCCGCGCTCGCGCCGGGCAGCGGAATCACGGCGAAGCCGGCGGCGCGCACCGCGTCGACGAGCCGCGCGCCGGGGTCCGAGATGCCGGGCGTGCCGGCGTCCGATACGTACGCCACGCGTTCGCCGCCGCGCAGCAGTTCGATCACGCGCTGCGCGGCTTCGCGTTCGTTGTGCTCGTGCACGGCGACGAGCGGCTTCGAGATCCCGTAGCGGGCGAGCAGCTGGCCCGTGTTGCGGGTGTCTTCGGCCGCGATGCGGTCGGCGAGGCCGAGCACGTGCAGCGCGCGCAGCGTGATGTCGGCGGTGTTGCCGATCGGCGTGGCGACCACGTAGAGCGCGGCGTTCGGGTAGTGCTGCGTGTGCGCGAGTTCGAGGAGGGCAGTCATGGCAGGCAATGCACGCAATCGCGGCGCAAACGGAACAAGGACGGCATTGTGCCACGCGGCGCCGGCGGGGCCGGGCGACGGCCGCGGTTTGCCGTGCGCGGGCGACAACTTTTCCGGCGCGGCGCGATCCAAACCGGTCGGCGCGGCGTTCGAGCAGCGTGCGCGGCAGTTTCTCGAGCGCCGCGGCCTCGTGTTCGTCGCGGCGAACGTGACGATGCGCGGCGGCGAGCTCGATCTCGTGATGCGCGAGCCCGACGGCATGCTCGTGTTCGTCGAGGTGCGCGCGCGGCGCAGCGTCCGGCATGGCGGCGCGGCCGCGAGCGTCGGCTGGCGCAAGCGGCGTCGCCTGGTGGCGGCCGCGCTCCAGTTCTGGGCGCGGCACGGTGCCGGTGCCGCGTGCCGCTTCGATGTCGTCGCGTTCGAGGCCGGGCGGCTCGTGTGGCTGCGCGACGCATTTCGCGCCGACGATGCGTAGCGGCGAGCTGTGACGAGATGTAAAGAGTTCTTGCCGGACCCCCGGAGAGGGTGCCGGAGTACGGTAAACTCGCCGCACCCACGATGTCGCGCGATGCGTGCCACGCGCCCAGTTCACCAGGAATCGATGTCAGTCGAACGTATTCAGCAACATTTTCGCGACAGCGCCGCGCTTCACGCCGAAGCGGCCGGCGCACTGTCGCTGCCGATCGCAGCCGCGGTCGATGCGATGTTCGCCGCGCTGGCGAACGGCAACAAGATCGTTGCCTGCGGTGACGGCCCGTCGGCCGCCGCCGCGCACTACCTCGCCGTGTCGCTCGTCGGCGGCTTCGAGCGCGAGCGCCCGGGCCTGCCCGCGATCGCGCTGGCCACCGATGCGTCGCAGGGCGGCCTCGCGGGCGCAGTGTCCGCCGAGCAACTGTTCGCGCAGCAGGTGCGCGTACTCGGCCAGACCGGCGACATCCTGCTGGTGCTCGATCCGGGCGGCGCGTCGCCGCGCGTGCTGGCGGCGATCGACGAAGCACACGAGCGCGAGATGACTGTCGTCGCGCTGACAGGCGGCGACGGCCATAAGGTCGCGGCCGCGCTGTCCGATACCGATATACCGATCAGCGTGCCCGCCGTTCGCGCGGCGCGCATCCACGAAGTCCATCTGCTGACCATCCACTGCCTGTGCGACGGCATCGACGCGATGCTGCTGGGTGAGGATTGAACGAAGGAGAGCCGTCGATGAATCAAAGCCGCGTCAAACAGACGCTCGTCAGAACCACGCTGCTCGCTGCGCTGACGGCGGGCCTCGCCGTGTCGCTGCAGGGTTGTGTGCTCGGGGTCGTGGGCGCAGCGGCCGGCGGTGGCGCGCTGATCGCGACCGATCGCCGTACGCTCGGTGCGCAGACGGAGGATCGCGAGATCCAGGTCAAGTCGCTCACGCAGATCAACAACGGGCTGCCCGACCAGTCGCACGTGAACGTGACGGTGTACAACCGCCGCGTGTTGCTGACGGGCGAAGTGCCGAACGATGCATCGAAGCAGCGCGCCGAGGAAATCGTGCGCGGCATCAACAACGTGAACGGCATCGTCAACGAGCTGTCGGTCGAGCCGGCGTCGTCGCTGTCGTCGCGCGCGAACGACTCGTACCTCGAAGGGCGCGTGAAGTCCGAGCTGATCGCGACGAAGGGCATCTCGGCGAACTACTACAAGGTCGTCAGCGAACGCGGCAACCTTTACCTGATGGGCCTCGTGACGGTGGACGAAGGCAATCGCGGCGCGGAAGCCGCGAGCCAGGTGCCGGGCGTCGAGAAGGTCGTGAAGGTGTTCCAGTACGTGAAGCCGCAGGACGCGCAGGCGCTGCAGGATGCGTCGCCCGCGAGCGGCGCGTCCGGCGTGCCGGCTGCCGCCGCGCCGGCCGACAGCGCGACGGTCGGCGCCGTGCCCGACGCGTCGGTGCAGTCCGCGCCGCTGCAGTCGCCGGCCCCGATTTCGAATTCGTCGAGCGTGCACCCGGGCAACCCGAAGGCGCCGAAGCAATGATGAGCGTGCGGATGAAGCAGATGAAGCGCTGGATGGTGCAGGGTGCCGCGGCCGCGGCGGTCGTGGCTGGAACGCTGGGCGCCGCGCACGCGGACGTCGGCGACGGCCTGAAGGTGGCGCGCAGCAACGCCTGCATGGGCTGCCACGCGGTCGACCGCAAGCTCGTCGGCCCGTCGTTCAAGGACATCGCCGCGCGCTACAAGTCCGATCCGCAAGCCGTCGCGAAGTTGTCGAAGAAGGTGAAGGAGGGTGGTTCGGGCGTCTGGGGCGCGATTCCGATGCCCGCGCATCCGCGCATGAGCGACGCCGACGTGCGTTCGGTGGTCGAATGGGTGCTGGCCGGCGCGCCGTCAAAGTAACGGCTCAGGGGTGACTCAACCCCTATTGCCAAGCGCGGAAACGCGTGTGTATGATGGTCGACTGATGGGGCGGTAGCTCAGCTGGGAGAGCGTCGCGTTCGCAATGCGAAGGTCGGGAGTTCGATCCTCCTCCGCTCCACCAACGGAATTCCTTTAAAACCGGTCACTTGAGACAGGAAGCATATTTTTGCCCCAAGTGCAAAGATATGCTTCCCTGACAAAGTGCAACGTTATGCTTCTCGAACAACAAAGCCGGCCTTGTGCCGGCTTTGTTGTTTGGGCGCGACTAGAGGGGGCGCCGTGGCGCTTCAGCGAATGGCACAGGCGAGCGTGCGAATCTCAGATTGAGTTTTGGGCGTCGGCTCAAGCCGGAGCGTGGCTCAAAAAAGGGGCAGTCGCGTATCGGTACCGTCCACGGAGCGGAGAACCACGGTAGCGCCGTGCTCCTGTTGTGTCATCACGAAATCGCAGACAGCGAGCGCCCGCCGGATGACTTCAGACATGCTGTCAGCGTGCATCCGATCACGAAGCGCCTCGATCTGTTCTTTGACCTCGACGGACATATCCAGATTGAGACGGACCTTCGGTTGCTTTCGAGCTGGGCGCATTTCATTTCCAATAGCTGGACGGAACGTGGCCGTCGCAGCAAGTGTGCTGTCCGCTGCTAGCCGTCGCGAAGCCCACCGACAACGCCTAGCAATGTGATGGCACCGAGGAATGCGAGCATGATCGGTGCCGGTAGGCTCTTGTAGGCAACGGCAACGATTGCCAGGTTGGGCCTCTTGAGCCGGGCTAGAAGGCAAGCCACCAAGGCCGGCCAGCGTGCAGACTCTTGAACGTCGAGATCTGCGTATTTCTCAAGAAATCGTTCGAAGTCTTTTTGCGGATCCATCGTTGTTCTCCAAGGCATTTGCTGCCTCGGAGAACAACGGAGCGCACGCGCACATGAGCAGGCCCCGGCGAGGCATCGCAGGGCTCATGAGGCATTGCGCTCCGCGTCTCCGGTGCGTCCTCGGAAACTGCGTTGATAGCTTGGTTTCCGGTCAGGTGGAGAATCTACGGGGCCGTACTGCGTACTGCGACAACAGACATGCTTTGTTACTGGCTCGCTAGTGGGTAGTAAGAGGACGCATGACCTCGCGCCCACGCCGCGAACACTTTCAATATTGCTTTGACTCTGACTCGACAGATGAAACTTCTCGCCCTGTCGGGAGGCGTGTTCATAATATACACATAAAAAGCGGGGGTTGCAAAGACGTAGTGGGAGAAGAGGTAGTCGGGCCATAACTCCCCGTGAGGCATACTGTTTGGGGCTTCGGTGCATATGAGGGTGCGATGGCGAAAAAAGTACCTCGAGGACGGATCAGGTCCACGAACGGCTATTTTCTTGCGATTGAGGCGCTGGATCGGCTGGAAAAGGCTCGGCGGCAGCAGCGAGCACGCTTGGATGAGGACGCCGCACATATGGGTTTTCTAAAGCCGATGGACGTGGAAAGCGTCCCGGTCTTGGCCTTGGGCGACGACGGATTGATCGACTCGCTCGAAAGGCGAATTTTCGCCTACTTGGATTCATTTTCCGATGACGAGCGCTATCTGCTGAGGAAAAGCAGCCGCAAGTGGACCCATCGAGGGCTGCTTGACGAATACGAGTGGCAGAAGGATCAGGAGGCCTGGCGGAAGGGGAACTGGGGCGGTAGTAACTACATGCAACGGCAAAGGGAGCGAGGGCGATCCCTTGGACAAAAAGTGTCGACGCAGCTGATGCTCGACTGCCTGCCTACAACCGATCGCGCGAGCGAGCTCCTGATGCGGCAGCAGCAAGTGAGTAAATTCCTGTCATGGTCGGCCGAGCCAGCGGAGGATCCTAAGAACGAAAGAGAACGGATCGACGCGTTCGTGGAGGCCGTATGGGGCGCCCAGTCGGGGTATCGGCATATTGTTGGACTTGACGCACATCGCCGAGCGTTTGAGCGGTTACGCCAGCGTCATTTTTTTCCGGATCTGATTGAATTGATAGGGGTGCCGGCGTCAGCGCACCACCAACCGGACGGGACACTGACGACGGAGCGCAAAAGGCAGCTGTTGCTGCTTGGCACTTTCCCGTGGCGTGGCATGGTGCTCACCTATGAGCGCCTTTGGAGTCCGGACGGATGGCGCCTCAGAAACGGTTTTCAATGGCGCGTGGCCATGAGTTGTCACTGGCCACGAGCTCGAACGTTTTTGACCTTAGCGGATGTGCTGCCGCAACCGCAGGCGTACGAATGGGATGACTTCGGGAAAACTTGCCAAGCATGGCGGATCCGGAAGGAAACCAAGACAGGCAAGGGCCTACTTCGAACCCCGCGGACGCTCCAATGTGAGCATTGCCAGAACTGGGTGTTCTCCGATGCGAGCAAGCGACTCAATTTAGGGGGGATTCCTAGAAGATATTGCCTCCCTTGTTATCGAACTTTAAAGATGGCGCTTGCGCTGAAGGCGATCGATAGAGAAAAAAATCCGCCCACTACGCTAAGTGGTCGTAAAAAATTTTGGGAGTAGTGGTATTTCGTGGCGTGGTGGTATTATTCTGTCGTTATGGTGTGGTCTTTGCACCCAAAAAAAAGTACCACCTTATATGTAGGGCCTAGGATTGTGATTCCTGGGCTTTCTCGGCCGGCGCTTGGGCTGGCCTTAGTGTAGGATCTCGCATGGGGCCTTCGTGCGCCCCCGCTTTGCGCAAAAGGCCGCCTCGTGCGGCCTTTTGCATTTCTGACCCGCCCATCGAGGCGGGTTTTTTTATGGCCTCAGCAAATGAAGAAGATCGATTGGACCAAGGTCGTAGTCGCGGCGATTCGTGCGATCGCTGCGATCATCGTGGCCTTGATCACCCATCCGCATTCCAGCTAAGCGCCAAATCCCGAGCAGTCTTACCGTCACCCTGCAGTTCGTGACGGGTCGGTGATTTTTTGGCCACTGACCTGTCACCAGCTCTCGGTGGCTTCGTTATATATGATAATGTTCTTTATCATATATAAAGGAAGATCTATGGAATCGCATGGTGGGAAGATCGAGGGGCCTTTTGCGGTCGACCGGGATTTGACGATACACGGAATGGTTGCCGGTCAGGCAACGGTGCGATCTGGCTGTAGGCTTGTACTGCGTGGAACGGTGACAAGCGATCTGGTAATCGAGCCGGGTGCATACGCGGCGGTTCACGGCATGGTCAACGGAACGGTGATCAATCAGGGCGGGCATGTCGAGATTCATGGCATGGTCGGCGCTGTCGTGGATACCGCGCCGTCGTCCCGGACCGTGATTGCGCACGGGGCTGTCATAACGAGGCGAACATGAAGCGCAACATGGATTTGCTTCGCGAGCTGATGCTGAAGCTCGAGGTATTGCCTGTGCCGACGACGACCTTTCGCATGATTCACGGCCACGAGGACGAGGTGCGGATCGACGGCTATACAGTCGAGGAGATCGACTATCACCTGTCGTTGCTGGACCAGGCGGGCTTCATTCACGCGGGCGGGCTCGATTTCGGCATGGGGATTGACATCGGAGGTACTGCCTTTCGCGGCCTGACTTGGGCCGGCCACGACTTCATTGACTCCGTGAGAAGCAAAGATGTCTGGGATCAGACCAAGGTAGCGGCGGCCAAGGTCGGCGGATTTACGGTCGATATTCTGGTCACGGCGGCCAAGGCCTATGTGCAGCGAAAGTTCACGGAGTTCTTGAGTGGCCCACACTGACCTGATCGTTCCGATCGGTATCGCGGTGCCGGCGCTGGTCACGGCCGCCGGCGAGCGTGCCAGCGTGCGTATCGTCGAGTTGTTCGCGTCGCAGATCCACAACTTGCACACCCGGCGCGCGTATTCGCACGCGGCCGGCGATTTCCTAACCTGGTGCGCTGGCGCCGGCGTGACCTCGCTCTCGGCCGTGCAGCCGCGGCACGTTGCCGCGTGGATCGAGCTTCAAACGACTGCGCACGCGGCACCGACTGCCAAGCAGCGCTTGGCGGCGATCCGTCACCTGTTCGACTGGCTGGTGATGAGCCAGGTCGTGCCCGTGAACCCCGCCGCGTCGGTACGGGGGCCCAGCCATACGGTCCGCATCGGCAAGACACCGGTACTCGAGGCGGCCGAGGCGCGGCAGCTGCTCGACAGTATCGACGTGAGCACGCCCGTGGGTCTGCGTGACCGCGCGCTAATCGCGCTGATGGTGTTTTCGTTCGCGCGGATCGGCGCGGCGCTTGCGATGCGGGTCGATGACGTCTATGTGCAGCAACGACGGCTTTGGATACGTCTGCGCGAAAAAGGTGGCAAGGCACATGCGATGCCGTGCCACCACACACTTGAGATGGCCCTGCGCGCTTATTTGGACGGTACCGGCATAGCGTTTGATCCGAGGGGAGCACTGTTCCGCACGATCGCGCGTGGCACTGGACAACTGAGCGAGACCACATTGGCACAGGCCAATGCCTACGCGATGGTGCGGCGTCGGGCAGCGGCCGCAGGCATTGCGACGAAGATTGGCAGTCACGCGCTCCGTGCGACGGGCATAACCACGTACTTGCGGAACGGCGGCAGGCTTGAGAACGCTGCGGCAATAGCGAATCACGCATCGACACGCACTACGCAGCGTTATGGCGATCCCTCAAGGGCAATCGAGATTGAGGAGATCGAGCGCATATCCTTATATGAGTGAGTCAAGACCTAGACTCCCAGTCAGCGTCAGATCAGGACCAAGATTCCTCACCGTGCTCGCAGTAAGGGCCGTGATCGACCCCGAACAGCCGTTTGCCTAGGAAAAACCGCCGGCCGCGTGTCTGTCGGACTGCGATCACTGAATCGGTGGGGCGTTATCATCCATGCCCCTCTTCAAAACCGAACTACAGTCCACCCGGTGAATCTCGATCTGGTGGTAAGCTACTTTCCAATTATTGGCCGAGCCAATCACCATTGAAATCTGCTGAACAGAACCACTTGCTCTCGCATAAGGCGAGATACATCGTCCGCTTCCAGCCATTGAGTAGAAGATTATCGTTATCCGCAATGACACGCAAATGCGCTTCGAATTGCGCCGATGAGAATACTGACAAACTTGATTTGCGTTGTTGAATCAACGGCGCCAGCTCACCAGCGACCTGATTAGAAAATCGATCACTCAGCCCGCAATCCACAAAGTGCTGCGTCGCCCGCTGCTGATCAACAGCCGACCAATGAACAGGGGGGCTCGCGAAAAACGTTATCACAACGGGATCACAGCGAACAACTTTCGCGCGTACCCAGCGTTCTACGAAGAAACAATCATTATCCAAATAAGGGTGAATAGGCTGCAAGTGAAGTGATGTTGGGAAGCCAGCCCCAGCATCGGTATTGCAATCTCGACAGGCCGGAATAAGGTTGCTCGGAAGAACTGAGAGCGCCGGGAACCTGGCCTTTGGTAAATAGTGGTCAAGTGTTCGAGCAGTACCGATTTCCGCGCAGTAAGGACATCGCCTCTGTGCAGCAACCAGAAGCTTGTCATAAATGTCACGCGGGCGCCCATTAGATTTTACGACACCTTTGTCATATAAATCCATTAATTCCCCCTTCGACAGGTCTCCTGCGATCAGGTCTTCTCTGTGGCCATGCCGTGACCTCGGAAGGTGACACCACGTCCGTGCGACTGATTGAGCTCTAAAATCATTTGCGGCCGCCTGAATATGAGGTCGATTTTTGGTGAATGTATTCTCCGCAGCTTCATCCATTTCGCCGATGCAGGCATCAAATAGTTCTAGGTCGTCGAAAGCGGGAGTTGGCAGTCTCTTCATTTATTAGCCGAATCAGAATCACGGTTAATAGTCATTGCACGCAGGATGCCCCGCGCCTCAAATCCGAGGTTCCCTTGAAATTGAGACAGAATCTCCTCATATGTTCCACCGGAGGCAACTGCCTCACGTAATAGAGTATGAAATCCCGATTTCTCTACCTCGAGCCGAAAGACTTCTCTGGTAAGAGTTCCAACGTTTTCGCCAAATGTTTCTATCTCTGGTCTGAACTTTTCAGATGATATTCTTTCCCGATAGAGCTTCCATACGCAAGATTTGGGAATCTCTTGAAGAACGACGGGCGAATGCGTGGCAATAATTGCAACCCCATTTTGTCTGTGTAAGAGCTGACTTAGGCTTCTAACCAGAGCTGACAGAAGCGGTGGATGGAGGTGGCTCTCAGGCTCATCAATCAGCACGAGAGTTTTCTCCTCTACCTTTGCAACCAGTTGTGTTACCGTAAGAATCGTGATTGCATGTCCAGAGCTCATTCTTGCGATAATGCGCCTGGCTGGCTCAGGGTCATTGCCTAAGTCATATTGGAGCAGATCAAGGAGCTTCATTTCAGCGAAATTGCTATCGCTTTCCAGAATGGAAATCGCATCACGCCAGCGTTGTTTCCGTGGCGATTCGCTTAGACAGAACTTCAATGCTTCGATAAACTCCTCATGGAGTTGCGTGCGTGACTTTAGGATTGCCCCATCGTCGCCGGAATAGTCAGTTAATCCAATATAGCTGTAAGGAGTTCCATCTGCCGGATTTTCGTCGGATGCCGGAAGATCGAATGGGTCAAAAGCACTGAAGGCTACAGAGACAAGATTGGAAAAAAAACCCTTTCCCAAGTTTATTCTTGTGGAAAAGAGGCTGTGTTTTGCGTAAAATTCCGCGCCGTCATTTGAGTGGCCGGAGATGGCTTTCACCATATTTTTCAAAAGTGTTGTTTTGCCGACTCCATTTCTGCCAATGATTGCGTGAATGTTGGTGCTTGGTAGTGATCCGGCTTCAACTTTAAATTCGAGATCAAATCCGGCAAAGGTTGTGGATGCTGGAAGTAAAAAGTGAAAATGAAAGTCAGTTGCGGGAACGTTGCCATTTAATACTCTTGTGAACTGAGTTTTAATTGCGTTGATACTAACGCCGCGAAGATGGGATATTTTGAAAACATCCTCATCTTTGGCAATGTCAAGTATTGTGGGATTTTTTACAACGTCCCTCAATTTCCCCAAAAATGTATCCCGCCATTGAGGTGAGAAATCTTTCCATAGCTTCCTGTAGAATTCGACATCCGTGGCAACGGAAAAGTAATTGAGGGGGAGCTCAGAGAATCCTTTGCCTAGGGTGCTATAGGTGCTTACTTCCGTCGTTTGACCAACAAAGCCTATTTTTATGTTTGGTAAAATGTGCTCCTGCCCATTTTCATCGTTGGCATAAACCTCGAACATCGTAACAAAAGAGTAATCATTCCAATGATCTACTTTCAGGTAGACGGTATTTGGATGGCCGCTTTTCGGATGCTCGCTTCTGCTGATTATCTTAAACTGGATTTCCATGATTCACTTTTTATTTTTCAATTGGCGAAATCGGGATTTGAGTCGTCTGTGTAGTGAATATATCCCATTGCAGCATCATTTATTTGGGATCTTTCCTGGAGGAAGAGTTCTTGTCAAATGCATTCCCCGAAATTTGCTCCACTGACGGAAAATGAAAGCGCACGAAGATACGAGCAGCGATCGCTTCATTTTGGGCAGTCTCTTTTGTCCGGCCGCAGGAACATATCCGTCATACTACGACAAGAGAGCCAGAAACTTTAGTCGACAACTGAGAACGTCTGCTGACGGGCACTCACTGACGGTCGAATGTCTGGCGCGAACGCCCATCAAGCGTCCCATGATGGCCGACCTCAGCTAGACGATCTGACGCTGTCTGTTTGGTCTAGTCCAGACTTGTACACCATATAGGATGTGAGCAGATTGATATCCAACACAAGTTTTCACCTGTGCTTTTTCGGTTGTCCTCTTGGCCAGCCGGCAACGTGCGGCCGGTATAGTTGATCTGCGAGTCGCATGCCTTTGCATAAGTCAGTCGAGTTCTAGGGCGGCCTCATCCACGATGTCGTCCGGCATAAAAATCCCGCTTTCCTCTATCTTCCCCCGGGCGGCCGCGAGATCGCCAACGAACATTACAACCGCCAGATCCCGTTTCGCGCGTGAACAGCAGACATAAAAGAGGCGCCTGGTCCGATCGATCACGTTGTCGTCGCCTGCATCGATGTTCTCTTGATCCGTCTCCGAGAGCGGAGCAATGTTGAAGTATTTTTCGTATGAGAAGAGACGTTGGCCTCTTCCTTCGTCGTCGTCGATCAACACAAGGACACGTTCGAATTCAGCGCCCTTGACACCCTGCTGAGTGGCAAATGGAGAAAGGTCCTCGAGGTAGTGACGATATCCTCTCAGCTCGCTAACTTGGCAGTTCAGGAAGGCGATGATGGAAGGCACTTCGGGGTCGTCGTCGGCAGCGAGGGCCTCTGCATCGTCATCAAGATACTTGGACCAGGCCTCGTCAAGCTGCAGCACCCCCGTGTTGGATGCGAAAATCAGCGCGATCCTGAGCGTCGCATCGTTTGAGTACATGAGCGTTGTAAGGCCCTCGGTGGCCGCTCGTAGATTTCTTAGTACTTCGGGCGCATCATTGCCAGCCAGGCCCACCGAGCTCAACAGCAAACACTGTGAACGCAACAACGTCATTGCGTCAAAGTCGCGGCGATCTCGGACAGCCATTGCTAGCGGTAGTAGGTATGTCAAGAATGGACGGAGTGGCCAAGCACTACCATCTTTCAAACCCTCTTTGAAATTCTGCGGAGAGTTGTCGTTCAAGGCCGCATACAAGTTGGGAAAGTTTAGGCGCGACGCGGCCATACGATGAACGACAACCAATGTTCGAACGTCTGCGGCGCGATCCTCGCTAACCCAGAGCTCATCATTGTTCGTCCGTCGGAGCCATTCGCGAACCCTGGATAGCTTCGCCGACCGACGCTCATCTGCCAGCAGTAGGAACAATCTCGCAGTCCCGGCGACTGGGATCAAAACATCATCAACGCGCGTCATCCTGCCGCGCGTCTGCTCCAATCCATCACCGGCTCTGCGGATTCCATTCACTATCCTGAGTACTTGTTGCGGGCACCGGAAGTTCTCCGGCTTGGTGATTTGGCTCCACGTAGCAGGGGCATCTATCGCGCCAGCACCATCGGCATAGATCTTCTGCATTGGGTCGCCAAAGAAGCCTAGGCAAAACTCAAGAGGAGTAGTTTCGGCGATGAGGCGAAATGCGGCCACAACATCCGCACGGGTATCTTGGCTCTCGTCGACAAAGAGAACCGGATAGTGACTGGCGATGAGGTCGCGTAGTAACTGGCTTTGCTCGATTAATTCCACCGCAACCGCAATGACGTCTGGATGGCCCAAGACGCCTCGCGCGAAGTCGCGTCCCGCCCCATACGAAAAGTGCGTTCGGTGTGCTACCTCCTCTAGGTGGCGCTCATGGCGAGCAACTTCTCTCTCCAAACGTTGCCGAGTGGCGGGGCGTGTGCGCGGTCTGTTGTAGTGTTCTCGTGCCTCAGCGATCTGTTCGTGAATGCGCGATATCACCCACGTCTTGAGGTCGATTTGGAACGGGCGTACAACCGACCACATAAAGCTATGTATGGTCGAGACATGGAATAACTCGTCATCTCCGACATCTCCGCTAATTTCCCTGGTCGCAACCTCGGTGTACGTAATGCAGGCAATCCGCTGACCGCGCATCTTGAGTTCGCGTCGCCGTGTCTGCGCAAGATGAGTGAGGGCTTTGACGAGCGACGTCGTCTTTCCTGATCCAGCTCCTGCGACCATGACAAAGCTTCGTTGAGGACGTTCATCCAGACACGCTCTCAGTTCCAGATCTGCCGGTGTATCAGGTTGGCTAGCACGGAGTGTCATGCTACTGCTCCTGCGTTGATCGGAGGAGCCGCGATTTCGGGAGGATGTGGAACCACCTCATGCTCGAGCCAGAGAAGACCTTCCGAGATGTAGGCTGGCACCGTCCACGCGGATGGGTCCTGTGAGAGAAGCGCCAATGCAAAGTCGGTCTTGCGGAAATTCGCGCTCTTGATTTTGCGATGCAGACTTTGTGCGATCTGTTCAAGGGACAATCTGTTGCAGCCTCGAACGCGCAGGCGGATTTCAGCGCGTGCCGCATCCTGACACCAGGCGAGATTCTCTAGCGCGAAGGCTTCCTCCAATGTTCGACCGACCATGGCCGCTGCCGTCCCACCCCAACTTGCGTTCACCGATGTCTGATATGAGACGCGGATCAACGCATCGCTAGCAACAGTGCGGGCTTGAATGCGCTGTTCGACGGTCGCGTTGAGCAAATCGGCGATGGTGCTGCGGCCGGGAAGCCATTGGATTAGCGTTTGATTTGACGTCAATGCTCCGGGCTCATTGACCATGCATGCTTTGCGTCCGCCTCGAACTGCGGCTCGATCTTCGGCTGCTTCTTCAAGGTCGGGATCGGCATCGGGATCATCTTCATCGTCGGGTGCTGCTGGATCGGCTGCCGCCGGCGCCATAACACTATCGATGTCGGTGACGATCAGGGTCGTGAGCCCCAGGAACTCGATAAGACCTTTGAATCGATGGCCGAATGCTCCTCCGACTTCTAGAATGCTCACATAGGTGGACAGAAGGCCGGGCGCAACCTTGGCAATCATCTGCGGCATCAGCAAGCGTTCAACGTTACCTTCTACCAGAATGGCAGCATCTGCGAAAAATAGATCGCAATGCGTGAGTCTTAGATAGCGCTCGAGGAAATCCCGGGTACGGTCAGTAGGGTCGTTCGGGTCGTTAGCTGTTTCATAGAACGAAGCCATGCTGAGAACCTCCGATCGCTGAACTCCGGCCTCGCGAACGCGGCGGAAATAGCGAATCGGTTGGAAGCCACGCTCGAAGAGCACGTGCGGGGAATGTGTCGAAACAACAATCTGACTGGTGCAGTGCGGTGCATCTTCATCGGGAATTTCGAGGATGTCCAGAACTTTCCGAATGAACACCTGCTGCAACTGAGCGTGCAGATGTGCTTCGGGTTCTTCGATGAAGATCAGATGCAAAGGCGGACGGTTCTCTTCTATATCTAGCCATCTGGCATGCGCGTCTAGAAGCTCTACCACCATATAGATAAGGTTCTTGAACCCCAGGCCGTTGTAGCGGTCCGGCAGTGTCGTCTGCGTGTCTATGCCTACTTCTGGTCCAACCGCGTAATGCACCCGAGCACCATCATGGCTGCTCAAAATCGTTGCAGGATTCAGTGCGGTCTTGATCAACAGCTTGGGATTATTGAGGCCTGGATAGCCGAGATGCGAGAGCCGCTCGAGTGTCGGGCCGAAAACACGTTCGAGATGGTCGTTGAGCAGTGCCTCCGACTGATAGAGCGCGCGTTGGGCGTCATAGTCCTCCTCGTGTTTCTCGAGGTTTCTTTCATAGAAACGACTCAAGCACCGCGACAAATCTTCGGATCGAGCTCCACCACTAGAGTCCGACAGATGTCGCTGTGCATGCAGGAAATCGACCTTGATCAAACTGGACAGTATCTCTCGGCCGCCGCGACCTTTGTCGTGCGTCATACGCAAAGGTGTATAGCCAGCAGCGGGGCGGAGATCGGGACCGAACTGAGCGCTATCGAGAACGTAGTAACGTAGCTCAAAATTACGCCTTAAATGATCGCCAATGCTGTCAGCTAAATAGTCGCAGAGTGTGCGAGGTTGTGGCAGGTACTCACCATTGGCTTGCCGTTGTTCTGGGGGCGCTTCGGCTGCCTGGGGGCGCGGAACCGCTTGCTGTAGCGCGTTTGCCTGATTCGGGGGCGCCGGCGCACGCCCGGCACGATTTCGAGCTTCCCGGAAACTCGTTCTTAGCGCTGGTGCATCGATCGCCGCGAACTCGACGCGAATTCCGACACGGGTTCCTTCCCATGCCAGGCTCGGCAAGAGGTCCACGACGCGGTGCAAATCAATGGCGCCCACGCACAGCCAGATGTCGATCGAGATGCTTGGCAACTCTGAGCCTTCCGCTCCTTCACCGAAGGCGTTTATATCGTCCCAACAGTCCGAACTGAAGTCATGCAGCGAAAATCGGTCTCTCGACGCCGCAGTGAAAAGTTGAAGAGCATGCCCAGCTGAAGTTTTGCCACTATTGTTTGACCCAACAAAGATAGAAATATCTGATGCTAGGTCTATGCGGGCGTCTTTAAGGCGCCGGAAGTTGCGGATCCAAACGGTCTCAATGTGCATCACTTTCCCCGATCTTTTTCTTCATATTGTATTGTGCATAGGACGTGCTTTTACTGCCGCGATTCCAACTCGAACGAATGAAACCATATGCTGATCACGGAAGAATTGCTAGTAGCCGGGGCAAGTGCGGGTGGGGGCTACACACGCCGACAATTGGAGTTGCTCGGGGTGAAGCAGGTGGCGGGATGGAAGAAGGCGGTAATAGGCACCGAAATTTCCGATGAAGCTGCACAGGAGTTCAGAGATCTCGTCGGCTCAGGTAGCAAGAAAGAAAAACTCGGAGTCGGGCCAGTCAACTGGTGCGGGGCTGCCACACCGAGGGATATCTATCTTTATGTCCTCGAACTTGAGGAAGGACGACTTTATGTTGGCCTGAGCGACGACCTAGACCGTCGATGGGAAGAGCACAAGTCCGGTGCTGGCGCAGAGTGGACCAAGCGATACCGGCCACTGCGACGTATTTTTACCATCAACACCGGCACACAAGACACACGTACAGCTGAGGCAATGGAGGACGAGGCCACCATAGCGTTGATGTCGGAACACGGCATTGAACGAGTGCGCGGCGGGCATTATTGCCAATCCGATCAAGTAAATACCGAGACGGCCCTACGAGCAACAGGGGCATGGGATCGCATCAAACAAGCTCAAGCACCGAAAATTGCTTGGAACGTGGACGCATCTTGGAGTGACGCACTCGATGAGTTTTTGAATATCGCCGTGCAATATTACGATGCTGGCGCTCCGGGAGCCTTGCGTGACGGCGTGTTTGGCGCGGCCTATCGTTTGACGCGATACCGCTTTTGGCGAGAGGAGTTGGCTCCCGGACTGGCTTGGGATTTTTGGAATCCCAAGGGTGTACTGCCAGTGCTGCTATCGTTCAAATACCAGCGCCCAGTGTCCAGTGGGTTACCCTCGTCATATGACGTGCTAGCCGCCGCGCTAAACCGAGGGCGAGGCGGAAATCATCCGTTGCGACGGTTGTTTCTCTTGGCTTGGAAGGCATACCAACCTCCGACAACCGACAAGCAGGCCGAGACAGTTGAGCGATTCATGGAATACCTCGCCGAGGATGAAGAGTACGATCGCAGGTACGATGATTTCGTGTCTGTTTTGCTCCCGGAAACAAGAAATTTGCTAAGAGAGTGAGATGGCTCTCTGTCGTGTCGGCTAGGCCGTTGACCTTTGCGTTTAACCGTAAGGAGAGCGGCCCTGTCATGACCAGTGCATGCACTTGCTCAACGAGCTACGCGATCTCAGTTCCGAAAGACGCAGAGGACTCGCGTGCGGCGCCTATCGGTCGGTAGACGCGTTCTTGGATACGGCTGTTGTCCCAGGTGCGAGTTCACCCTCTTTCAAGACGATTCCAGTGTAAGGCGAACCGGAATCAACGGTGGCGCGGAACATGCGTCCTTTGCTGTCGAACTTGGCAGCTACACCATGCCAAAAAAAAGTCGCTGTCTTGTCGACCATTCCCGAGAGATAGTCAGGTGTCAAATGCCGTTTGTTCAACACAGTGCGCAGAGGGAATTTTTTTGCTTCGTGTTGAAACCTCTTTCTGCTGTCGATGAGATAGCAAAATTCAAGTTCGACGACAGTGGCTGCGCCGAAGATGATTCGCTCATTCACATTCAGTGCGTCGATATCGTCGGGTGCGTTACCTAGGAATGTAAACGCGGTTGCGTACGTCAAGTTGCTGTTAGCGACAGCTAACGGTTGCGCGGCACGTTCGTCGGGCGTCATGCGCCTCCAGGCATCAATCACTTCTTCGAGTGTCCCCGGATGCAGTGCGGGGCGCGCCCGAACTGCTACAGCTAGCTGTAGCAGTTCGTCTTTTGTCGGAACATGTGATTTTTGTTTTATCGTAGGTCCCGGACCGAGAACATTCGGGATCGGCTTTGCCGGTACGTCTGCGGGTCTTGCTTTAGGCAAGCTTGGGTGGAGCGAAGATTCTGTAGAGCGAGCCTCATCGGGGCAGCCTTCGGCATGTCTATCGGGAGCATAGAAGTATGTGTTCACCCTCTGCTTTGGGTACACCCTCACGAGGCAGGCTTCGTGCGGACAATAACAGGTGAACTCATACGTCGTCCTGGCCGCATACGCATACTCCGCTGTGACTTTTGAATCGAGCTGCCAACACAAAGCTTCAGTCATCAATTCGTCGCGCAATGTTCCATCTCCAAAAACTACAACATGCCGTACGCTGCGATAGTCTCACACCTTCTCAGGTATCGCGCGGCTTCAGTCGGTTGGAGGTGGCCTCGCGATAGCGATTCAGGTTGTGCGTCCGGAAATGGGACTGTCAATTGTGTCAGGATGAATGGGCGGCCCCCATAAAAGCAGAAAGACATTTGTATGAATGGTCAGCAAAACGTTGGAATTTTGCGTCTGACTACTATCAACTATTGTCAAATTTTATCAACGTGGTGTCGCAACGAAGTTGCGTCATGCTAACGTCGTCGCAAACGTTTTTCTGGCCGAGATCTTTCGAGTATCGTTCCTGCCGTCCGCGCTAGAAAATCCCGAAAAGAATACCAAGCGAATAAGAATGCGAGTGAAGACCACACGACGGACGTCGGCCACGCGCGACGTCCTGGGCGTAATCGTGCGCCCTGAAAATTGGATGCGTTGCGATTCAACCGTGCCGCTGCTCGCGAAGCATTCGCGGCCACTGTGGATGCGTATGACGGCCTTCGTCTTGGCAGTCGTCCTCGCCACCATGTCCATACCCGCCGCGGCACAGATTAATCCGGCCGCTGACGGCAAGGGGCCGTCGGTCTCGACTACCCCATCGGGTGTTCCCCTCGTCCAGATCAATCGACCGTCCGCTGCGGGCGTATCCGACAACCATTACTCGCAATTCTCCACAGGATCCGCTGGGGCCATCCTCAACAACTCGCCGACATCGGCTCAAACCCAACTCGCTGGTTGGGTGCCCGGCAATGCGAATCTCACGTCGGGCGCAAAGATTATTCTCAATCAGGTGACGGGTACGTCGCCCAGCATGCTCGGCGGTCCCCTGGAGGTGGCGGGTGCCAGGGCACAGGTGGTGATCGCAAACGGAAATGGCATCACCTGTTCGGGTTGCGGATTCATCAACACGAACAAGGCAGTCTTGACGACCGGTACGCCGGTCATCGATTCGGCCGGTAATCTCTCGTCTTTCCGCGTGACGGGCGGCACGGTCTCATTCACCGGTTCGGGCATGAACGCCTCGAACGTCGAACGGGTCGACGTGCTCGCACGTGCGGTACAACTGAACGCGGCGCTTTACGCGAATCAGCTCAACGTCGTGACCGGTGCGAACCAGATCGACGCCAACACGCTCGCTGCGACGCCGATCGCCGGCACGAGTGTTGCGCCTTCGTTCGGTCTCGATGTGAGTCAGTTGGGCGGAATGTATGCCCAACGCATCCTGTTGGTGGGCACCGAGGCAGGCGTCGGCGTGAATGACGGCGGCACGATTGCCGCGCAGACTGGCGATCTGAGCTTGTCGACACAGGGGCAACTCACAGTGTCGGGCAACATCAACGCAGCTGGCAACCTGAATATCGCTGCGCGATCGGGTGTGTCGAACAGCGGTGCAATCTACGGCTTGCAATCGACCACCGTGAACTCTGTCGGCGACATCGGCAACAGCGGCACTATTGCTGGACAGAATCAGGTCTTCGTCAACGGCCAGAACGTCTCGTCGGCGGGCACGTTGGCGGCCGGCGTGAACGCCAACGGGCAGGTCGGTACGACTGGCGATCTCACGGTCGTGGCCGGTAACCGATTGAGCGCCAATGGCCAGAATCTCGCCGGCGGCAATGCAACGCTTCAAGCAGCAACGATAGATCTGTCCGGCTCGAAGACTGCGGCGAACGGCAGTCTGGCGATTTCGGCAACGACCGGCGATGTGAATCTCACGGGCGCCACAACACAGGCCGGTCAGCAGGCAAACATCGCAGCCCCGGGCGGCACGGTGCGTAACGATGCGTTGTCGGCCACGCAGATCGCGCAGATCACCGCGCAGCAGATCACTATCAACGCAGCCGCCTTGTCGAACCGCGGCGGGTCCATCCAGCAGACGGGCACGAACAACACGGCAATTCAGATCGCCGGCGTGCTCGACAATACCGGCGGCACGATTACGACCAATGCGACTGATCTCGCGATTCACGCGGGATCGATTGCGAACGCCGGCGGCCAGATTCACCTGGCCGGTAACGGTAAGCTGAGCGTCGCTGCCGGCGCGCTCGGCAACCAGGCAGGGTCGATCGGCAGCAACGGTGCACTCGGCATCAATGCCGCAAGCATTGACAACACCAGCGGCGTCCTCACGTCGATGGGCACCGCTACCGTGGCGTCGACCGGTGCGCTGACGAATGTCAATGGTGCAATCGAATCGTCGCAGGGATTGGCCGTTACGGCGGGCTCGGCGAACAACACCGGCGGACGCATCCAGTCAGATGACGCGTCGGGTACGACGCTCCAGGTCGCGGGCCAGTTGACGAATGCCCATGCACCCGGCACGACTTCGGGAGGGCTGATTGGCGCGAACGGCAACACGCAGGTCAGCGCGGGGGCGATCACCAACAGCGGAACTATCAGTAGCGCGCAGCAGCTCGATGTGACGGCGACCCAGGCCGTCGACAATTCCGCAGGCGTGCTCGCCGCGGACGGCATCGCGATCCGCGCGGGCTCGATCAAGAATAATGGCGGCACGATCTCGCAGACCGGCACCGCCGCTGGCGCGACGATCGCAGCAACGGGCGCCGTGGACAATTCCGGTGGCGTCATCGCGGCCAACGGCCCGAACGCGACGATTAGTTCCGGGGCGCTCACGAACGATCAGGGCGCGATTTCGCATGCGGGCTCAGGGAAACTGGACATCCAGACCGGTGCGTTCTCGAACCAGCAGGGGACGATCGCGACGAATGGCGATGCGACGCTCGCCACCGGTTCAGCGACCAACAGCGGCACGATCGAGGCCCAGAAAACGCTGCAGCTGACTTCGTCGTCGCTGACCAATAGTGGCGCTGTCGAATCCGTCGGAGCGCTGTCGGTGAACGCAGGCGCACAGCTCGCGAATGCCGGCGGGAAAATCCTGGCGGGCACGTCAACTGCACCGACCACGCTGTCGGTGACAGCTGCCGAGATCGACAACAGTCAAGGGGCACTCGGTGCCGGATCGGTGTCGCTGAATGCGACGAACCTGACGAACCACGGCGGTTCCATCGTTCAGTCGAACCCGAACGGCAGCGCAACGCTCAACGTTGCGAACACGCTCGACAACAGCAACGGTGGCTCGATTCAGGTCGCGGCCACCAACCTTAGCCTGACGCCGCAAATTCTGAACAATTCGGGCGGCACCATTGCCCACGCGGGGAATGGCGTACTGACGGTGCAATCGGACACGGTCACGAACGACGGCGGGTTCCTCGGCTCCAACGGTGCGACGACGATCAACGCCAGCACGGTGTCGAATCGTGGCGGCACGCTTTCGGCGGTCGGGAGCACATTCGTCACGGGGACGAACGGCGTCGACAACAGCGCGTTGTCGGGCAAGAGCGGCTATATCGGCGGAGCTTCCGTCGCGGTTGGCTCTCAAGGAGCGGTGAACAACACGGGCAGCCTGATCGAAGCTGCGACTGGCTCGGCGAGCGTCAACGGACAGACTGTCACAAACGATGCTGGCGTGATTCGCGCGCTCGGCGCAGCACCCGTGACCGTAACGGCGGTCGGCGCACTGTCGAACCGAGGCGGTTCGATCGGTGGCAATCGCAACGTCTCGGTATCTGGTGCATCAATCGACAATACGTCGGGCACCTTGGCCGCACTCGGCGACCTGAATGCGACGTCGGAAAGCACGCTGTCAAATGCCAGTGGCCTCGTCGAGGCGCAGGGCAACATCAATGCAAACGCAGCCGGCGCGATCTCGAACCAAAGCGGCAAGATCAAGGCGGTCGGCGCAAATAGCGCGCTGACGCTGTCCGGCAGCAGCATCGACAACTCGAATGGCGCAATCACGAACGCCGGGGCCGGTGCGACGGCGCTCACGGCAGCCAGCACGATCACGAACGCCAATCCGACGGGCACGGCATCGTCGGGGCTGATCGCCGGCAATGGCGCGGTCATGCTCAACGCCGCAAGCTTGTCGAATACGCAGGGCGGTAATGTGTCGGCCGCAGGCGACCTGACGCTCAACACACCGTCGAGTGTGGTCAACGACGGTGGCACGCTCGCCGCAGGCGGAAGCCTGACGGTAAATCAGCCCGGCGCGACGTTCTCGAACGTCGGCGGATCGGTATCCGGCGGCAACGTCGCGTTGACCACCGCGACGCTCGACAACACCCGCGGCGCCATCGCCAATCCGGCCGGCGGTGCAGGCAATGTGGGGATCCATACGGGCACGCTGACGAACACGAACGGTTCGATCGGCAGTACACAGGATCTGTCGGTGACGGCCAATTCGCTGGTCGGCGACGGGAAAATCGTCGGCGGTCGCGATGCGACGATCAACCTGCAAGGCAACTATACCTACGATGCCGCAAACCAGATCACGGCGAATCGGAACCTGACGTTCTCGACGACGGGCACGTTCACGAACTCCGGTACGTTCTCGTCGGCCGGCAATCTGACACTGAATGCTGCGAACGTCGTCAACCAGGCCGGCGCCGACATCGCGTCGGGCAACGCCGCGGATCCGAGCGCCGGTGCGACGACGATCAACGCGGCCGGCGGCGATATCAATAACGCAGGCCGGATCGAAGGCAATACGGTCACGACGACCAGCAATACGCTGGAAAACAGCGGCTCGATGATCGGCGGAACGGTCACTGCGAACGCAAACACGCTGACGAACGATGGCGCTGCAGCGATCATTGCCGGTACCAATGGCGTCAACCTGTGGGTGCCGGGCACGGTCAACAACCAGAACGGCGCGACGATCTACAGCCTCGGTGACGTCAACATCGCAGCGAACGGAGCGAAGGATGCAAACGGAAATCTGGTCAACCAGACTGGCACCGTGAACAATCTGTCGTCGACGATCGAGGCGAACGGCAATCTGAACGTTTCCGCAAACCAGGTCAACAACGTCCGGCAGAACATCCAGACGACCACCACCACATCGACGCAGACGGCCAAGCTGCTGCCGCTGCCGTGGCTGCACACAGGTTGGGCTGGGGCATCTGCGCCGTTCCAGGATGTGAATACGCTGATTCAGAGCGCGTACTACTTGAACCCGGCGGACATCGTGTCGATCACGCCGATGGTGTCACCCGACGGCGTCCTAATCCAGAAGGTCGTCGTGAACATGCCGGCCAACGCGTCGGCATTCCAGTCCGCCTGGGGCAGCTACGCACGACCGCAATCGAACGGCGGCACGGCCTGGACCGATGGGCAGCAACAGCGCCTCTCGACCACATCCGGTCAGCAGGTCCTGTACGTCCAGACGGTCCAGAACGGTCAGTCGAATCCCGATCAGGCCGGTGGGACGGCGTGGCCGGACCATAGCCTCGATACGGTGGCAAACGTCTACGGCTCCATCAGCTACTCGAGCCAGTACGGCGATTGCACGACGAACTGCGTGCGACTGGAGGTGCAGTCGCAATACATCGATCCGAATAGTCAGTTTCTGAAAGGCGGCAGCCCGAACCTTTCGGGCTCGAATCTGGTCGAGGCCGAGCGTGATGCGACGACCACGACGACGGCGACCACGCTCGCTCCGGGCAGTGGCGCGCCCGCGTTGATGACGTCGGGCGGTGCGATGAACCTGACGATCGGCACGCAGTTGAACAACAACAATGGCACGATTGCAGCCGGTGGCAACCTGAACATCGACGGGCAGGCGAGCAACGGCAGCAATGCGAAGATCGCAAACACGTCGACGCAGCTTGCGACCACCTATTCGTTCTCGAACCGATCGGGATACGGTTCAGTCGGCGGTCCGCAGGTGCCCTCGACGTGGGTGACGTGGACGAATCCGACGATCACGCTCAATACCGGCGTGGCGGGCGGCACGATTACCAGCAATCAGGCAGTCACGATCAACGGCGGCCAGATCTCGAATACCAGCGTGTCGGCAACCGGCGGCGTTACGGGCGCGAGCGCCCAATCGCTCGGTCTGGGAAGTGTCTCGTTGACGGGTTCCGCCGGCAATGGTGCGGTCAGCGCCGGTACGTCGGTCACCACGACGAGCAGCGTGACCGGCAAGACGACCGCGACCACCGTGTCCGGCGCGGTGCGTAATGTGGACGGCGCGCGCTCCTCCGTGTTGAACCCGGTGTTGCCCTCGAGTGGCCTTTACAAGGTGGCGAATTCGCCGGGCGTCAATTACTTCGTGCAGACCGATCCGCGCTTCACGAGCTACTCGAATTTCATCTCCAGCGACTACATGCTGAACCTGCTCGGAATCAATCCGATGCAGACGCAAAAGCGCCTCGGAGATGGTTTCTACGAAACGCAGCTAGTACAGCAGCAGATCACGAGCCTGACCGGTCGGCGCTACTTGCCCGGCTACGCGAGCGACGAAGACGAATACCAAAAACTGATGGCAAGTGGTGTCGCCACTGCCAAGCAATTCAATCTGGAACCAGGCGTTGCGCTCACCGATGCGCAGATGGCGGCGTTGACGCATGACATCGTGTGGCTTGTTAGTGAGACCGTGACGTTGCCGGACGGCTCGAAGCAGACCGCGCTGGTACCGCAGGTCTATCTGGCGAAGACGGACGACGCGTCGCTGTCGCCGACCGGCGCGCTGATCGCGGGCAATACGGTAGCCATTCATGGGACCGATGTGACAAACGCCGCAGGCACGATCGCGGCGACCAAGAACGCACTCGTCGTCGCGGACAACGACATCCAGAACCTGGGCGGCCTGATTTCGGGCGGTAACGTAGGCCTGCAGGCCGGGCACGACATCGTCAATCAGTCGCTCACGAATACCGAAACGGCGAAATTTGCGAACAGTACGTCGAGCCATACGTCGATTGGCGCGGTAGGCCAGATTCAGGCGACGAACAACGTAGTGCTGATGGCGGGTAACTCGATCCGGGTCGAAGGCGCGCAGGTCGCTGCGGGCGGAATTCTTGGGCTGTCGGCCGGCAACGGCATTGACGTCGGCACGGTGCAGACCGGCTCGAGCGTCGGTGCGCGACTCGACTCGCAGAATACCAGCACGTTCAAGACCACGAATCAGGTAGGTAGCACCCTCTCGGCGGGCGGCAATCTGGGCTTGGTCGGTGGCGGAGACATCGGCATCACTGGCAGCAATCTCACGTCGACCGGCGATTTGACAGTTGCGAGTTCCGGGAACGTCAATATCACCAGCGCAAGCAACAGCACGTCCGATTCGCGACATGGCGCGAATTCAAAGGGCTGGAACAGTTTCGATCTGTCCACGCAGTCGAACGTCGGAAGCGCGTTGTCGGCGGGCGGCAACGCCACCGTGCTGGCAGGCGCACGACAGGACACGAACGGCAATCTGGTGCTTGCGACCGACGGTGGTGCTCCGGCGAAGAATCTCACGCTGCAGGGATCGAGTGTCGTCGCAGGCAATAACGGACAAGGGATGAGCGTCGCGACACTCGGCGCGACGGGTGACGTGAACATCGGCGCCGCCCAGGACACCACGACATTTAATAGCGCGAGCCATTCGTCCGCGAGCCATTTCCTCTCGCACTCAACGACTGATACGAGTCAGCAGTTCACCGCGACCCATTCGACGGGTTCGCTCGTGTCAGGGGATACGGTGGCGGTAACGGCGGGGCACGATTTGAACGTCCAAGGCAGCGCCGTGGTTGGCACGAACGCGGTGACGCTCGGCGCGAAGAACGACGTCAACATTACGACGTCGCAGGACACCGTCGATTCGAGCAGCTACTACCACACCAGCAAGTCGGGCTTGATGAGCAGTGGCGGAGTTGGCGTGACGATTGGCAGCCAGTCGCTTGCGCAGACGGACAAATCATCCTCCGCGACCAACAATGCAAGTACGATCGGCGCATCCAACGGGAACGTCACGATCAATGCTGGTCGCAACCTGGGCGTTACCGGCAGCCAAATCGTGGCAGGCGGCAATGTGGCGATGACCGGGCAAAACGTGACCGTCAATTCCGCGTATGACACCTATACCGACGTGCAGACCCAGCAAGCTCGTCAGGCCGGCCTGACGGTCGGCCTGGGCGGTGGTGTGCTGCAAACCGGTCAGACGATGGTGAACGACGTGCGGTCCGGCGCGGCTTCCGGCGATTCGCGTTTAATGGCTGTACAGGGGCTGGCTGCGGCGGAATCGGCTTATCAGAACCGAGGCGCGATCGGAAGCACGGCGAGTGCATTGGCGAACGGCAATGGCAGTCAGGCAGCGAACGCGTCTGGTATCCAATTGCAGATCAGCGTCGGCTCCAGCCAAAGCAACAGTTCATCCAGCACATCGATCTCCACCGCGAGGGGCTCGTCGATCATCGGCAATGGAAACGTGTCGATTACCGCAACCGGTGCACCCGGCGCGGATGGCAAGGCCCAAGCTGGCACAGGCGACATCGTGATGACCGGCGCGACCGTTCAGGGCAAGAACGTCTCGCTCGGCGCCAATAACAACATCACACTGCAGGCCGCGCAAAGCACGGAACAGGACACGAGCTCGAATAGTTCGAGCGGCTGGAATGCGGGTGTCGGGATTGGTGTGAACAGCAAGGGCGGCGCAGGCATTAGTGTCTTTGCCGGTGGCTCAGCATCGCATGGCAACGGCAATGGTTCGAGCGTGACCCAGGAAAATACGACCGTGACCGCCAGCAAGAATCTGACGATCAAGTCAGGTGGCGACACGACGTTGTCGGGCGCGCAGATTTCGGGCGATACGGTGAAGGCCGATGTCGGCGGTAATCTGACGATGACGAGTCTGCAAGACACGTCGACTTACGATTCCAAGCAGAACAGTATCAGCGGCGGGGCTAGCTACACGTTTGGCGCCGGCGGTTTCTCGGGAAGCCTGTCGGCAAACCAGACGAAGATCAACAGCAACTACGCGTCCGTCAATCAGCAGACGGGAATCATCGCGGGCAGCGGCGGTTTTGACGTGAATGTTGTCGGGCACACCCAACTCAACGGCGCCGAAATCGCAAGCGCGGCGCCTGCGGACAAAAACAGCCTGACGACCGGCAGCTTGGGATACACGAACATCCAGAATGTGATGTCGTATTCTGGCTCGTCGACTGGTGTTTCGGTCGGCACGGGAGGTCCCATTGGCGTAACCGGCGGCCCGCAGTTGTCGCAGACCGGAGACAACGCGAGCGGCACGACGTCCGCGGCGGTGAGTCCGGCGACCATCACGGTGAAATCGGACCAGCAGACCGGCAAGGACAGTACGGCCGGCCTGTCACGCGATACGGCGAACGCGAACCAGACCGTCCAGAACACCTTCAATCTGCAAGAGGTGCAGAACAACCTTGCCTTTGCGCAGACGTTCGGGAAAACAGCGACGTTCGCTGTGGCCGAAGCGACAACGCAGTTGGTGAACAACAGCAACAACCCGCAGTTGAAGGCGTTGTTCGGTGAAGGCGGCGCTGGCCGGGATGCGCTTCATGCAGCGGTCGCGGCGATCGGTGCTGCGTTGTCCGGCGGGAATGTCGCCGGGGCTGTCGGCGGGTCGATCGCGGGCGATGCATTGCAGGCGCTCGCCGCACCGATTATCGATCAGGCGGTGGCGTCGCTGCCGGCGGGCGCACAGGACGCCGCACGTACGATCCTGAACAGTGTGGTGGCGACTGCAGGTGGTGCGGCGGGTGGCGCTCTTGCCGGAGGCGGTTCGCAGGGCGCGATCGCAGGTGCGGGTGCAGCCGCGAACAATGATGTCTACAACCGACAACTGCACCCCGACGAGCGGAAGCTGATCTCAAGTGCGGCCAATACGATTGCGACGTCACAGGGGAAAACGGCAGCCGACCAGGCGAAGATCGCGCAGTATTGGACCGATATGTTGACGTTGGTCGCCAATGCGGACGTCGACGCGCAGGGCCAGCAGCAACTGAACCAGACCATCGCGCAGCTGACGCAGGCAGCTCAAGCGTCTGGCAACTATCAGGCGCTGCTGACGTTCCAGCAAAACCTGACGACCGCCCAGCAGATCATCAAGGGGATGTCGGGCCAGACGATCACCGGTGCCGGTGGGCCAATCGTGGCCGACGACGGTGTGCTCAAGACGTTCCAAGCGACGGGTTCGCAATTCAACGACTCGTCGCTGTTCGGTACGCCGGGCGGTACGAAGACCGGTCTGGCAATCGGCGAGACGCCGTCGTCGGCCGGTGTCGGGTCCCAGTACTACGTCGCGCCGAACGGTCCGACCAACCAGCAGTTGTCGGCATTCACGAACGATCTCGTTCAGCAGGCAGGCACGCCCAATGGCGCCGCCACACCCGCCTATCCTCTCGAAACGGTCGTGCTTGGGAATATGGCGGGCAAGGTCGTAGCCGGTGCGCTGGGTGCGATTTTTGGCGACACCGCCGAGACCGTTGCTGCGGCCGTATCGAAGCCTAGCGCTGCGGTACCAGTTAGGCCCGTCAACAATCTGTTCGGACAGACGCTGGACGGCCCGATCGTGACGCATACGGTGGGTATTCAGGACGGGACCCTCGGCGAATCCATCGGATTGCAGGCGCTGAAAAACGAGACCAATCTGTCGTTCAAGGCGTTGCAGAACAACAGTGGCCACGGCGCAGATGGCGTGGCGATCGATTCAAGTAGCAAGACCATTTGGGTTGCCGAAGTAAAATCGTCGCAGAACGGCGTCGGTGCCGCCGCGTCGGCGCAAGGTGATCCATTGACGAAACTGGAAACCTGGGTGGGTGCCTCTCAGAACCAGACGGGCGCATGGTCGGCTCAACCAGGTAGCAATGGGGCTTTGGCGCAAAGCATTCGAGATGCACTCCTCGACGGCTATCAAGTCAAAGGTATCCAGGTTCAGGTCGGCGTGCCAGCGCCAGGTGCCACTGGTGCGACGCAGATTTCCATCAAGCCATGGACAAATTGAACGTATGACTGAATTGAGCAATCTCTCCCCGTTGGGTATTGCGCCCCGCTGGATTAGCCGCAAGGCGGTGATCAATTGGTTCGAGAAGGCCACACCGTGGCCGTTTGAGAAGGCGATTGAATACAACGCGCGTGCCGATGTAACGAATACGAACAGAGTTCCCCCTGGCGGCTCGTATATCGGGGTGGGTATTCGGAGGTTTCGTAAGGCCATGGCACAGGCCCTGAAGGGAGAGCTTTGGGAGCTCGCTGCGGTCGATGCGCTGGGTTATGTTGACGTGGGCGTTCGGCTCGATTTTTTTTGGCATATTAAGTTCCGAACGGTGTTTGCAGATCATCCGCGGCCGTTGCGCATGATGAGCTGGGAGCTCACGTCGGAAATGATGGCGATGTACTTCGTTCTTGGTCGAATTGACGAAGGCATCTATCAGGGGTATCTCACCCATGCGGTGCTAAATCGAACCTACCAGTTGCAGCTGTCGTATGAGCAGCACCATCGTCGTCTTCATGCGTTCATGCTGCGAGTCTTTGCAGACTGGCGTGGCGACGTGAGCCATACGTGGCCGCCGTTTGCCAACGACGAACCTATCTATGAGGGCATTCTTGAGCGGTGGCGTAATCCTGATCCCGATGTGCTGACACCGTGGCTGCTGGCCGCTTGCGATCGGCACACCCACGAGTCGAAGCGGGACAGCGAAAACACGCAATACGACTGTTCGGAATTTCCCCGTACTCCCGTCGAAATCCTGTTCTTGTTTCGTTTGCGAGAATTGATTGGCTTGCAAAACCCGGTGCTCAACCACCCGTTGATGGACGCACCTTTTGACCGGCTACCTGAACCGCAAGCGCCGTATGTTCCGGACGAGTACGTGCGTGGCACTCTTGCGCGCGTGCGTGAAGACTGGCCCGAGTTCGATCGAATTGTTTCGTTGGAGGCGCTGAAAAGCGGTTACTAAGATGGCACATTCAGTCGGAGCGATTCTGATCATTGGTGGTATGGCGGTGGTTTTGCTTTCCCAGATCTTGATCGGGATACATGCTTTTGCAGGCAACCCGGTTAGCGGAATCATGTGTTTCGTCATGCCTTTCTATGTTTTGGTCTACGCCAAACGACACTCGGCTGGGCGTGCCTTGATGCGGGCATGGTACGCGGGATTGGCTGCGTTGGTCGCGGGCGTCTTCTTGAGTACGTAGTCGATTGAGGAAACGTACTTCAGCTCAGTTGTGATTGAGCAGACTTCGCGAAGCGCACCGACGTAACGTCCATTCGACGCGCAGACCATCATCCATCGGGAAGCAACGTCCAACTTTGACGAAAGCTTGTTGCCGACCCGTTGAAACGGACGTATTCATCGAAACCTCGATCTATGACCAGAACCCGTCACTCAGCTTCGGAGATTGCTAGTCCACGTGAGGGGAGTTTCGTCAATCTCGCGTGCAATTTTCGTTGGAATACGGCCTGCCGTGCGTTTGTCTGCTGCTGCGTTGCGATCATCTTGAGCGGATGCGAGACGGCGCCACCTGGTGCTCCGCCGAAACCCGCGCCGCTGGACGAACCCCAGCCCACGCATCTGCCAGGTTTCGTTTGGATCGGTGGGTATTGGCACTGGGACGGGACGCAGTGGGTCTGGATCAAAGGGCACTTAGCGCCGCAGCTTTAATTTCGAGCCGCCATAACAAGAAAATGATTACACGCACGACATTATCTAAGATGGCATGCATGGGGTTGATGCTGCCATTTGCATGCTTCGCCCAAACGTTGTCTCTTGATTACGCCGCGAGTCGAGCGGGAGCGGTTCAGGATAAAAAGCAACAGCAACGCGAACAAGCTCAAGCGCGTGAGCGCGATGAAGTGGCGGCTCTCATTCGCCGAGCGGACGCATGGAGCACGGCAGATGAGCATGGAAAGGCGGGGGACGCGTACCTTGAAGCAGCTCGTAAAATTTCAACGAATCCGATTCTCTACAATCTTGCGGGGATTTCCTACACGTTGGCGGGCAAGAACGAGCAGGCGATTTTGGCCTTTTCTCGATCGATTTATCTCGCCCCCCAACGCGCCGACATTTACCGGATGCGCGGCATCGCCTACCGGCACGAGGGCAATATCGGCAAGGCACTCGTGGATTTCGCAACTGCGGTTCAGCTTGCGCCCGAGAGGCTTGACGCCCGTTGGTCACTTGCATTGGTTCTGGAAAATGCCGGGCAGCCTCAAGCGTCCCTCGACGAATACGGTGAGATCCTACGCATTGCCCCCAACTCGGTTGAGGCACACATATTCCGCGCAGATGTATTAACGAAGGTGGGGCGCGATGGTGACGCGCTCAGTGAATATGAAGCTGCCAGTCGCATCGAGCCTGACGATCCAGGTCTCCTGCATTTACGCATGCAATTCTGGTTTTATCAGGGCGAATTCGAGGCGGTAATTAGCGACGCGGATAGGTGGCTCTCCCTGAAGCGCAGTACCAGCGATGGTCCATACATCGCGTATGTGCTGTTGTGGAGACACATGGCGGCGAAACGCCTCAACGTCGACGACCGTGATGCCTTGGAGAGCGCCAAGGACAAGCTGGGCCGAAACGAGTGGCCTTATCCACTGATCCAGTTCGCGCTCGGCGAGATAAACGAAACGCAGTTGAGGGCAGCAACGGCATCTGGCGATCCCGCCAAACTCAAGGATCGACAATGCGAGGCACTGACGTCGATTGGCGAGTCGTACGTTGCGCGCCATTCCGAAAAAATTGCCGAACGTCTATTCAGTTCGGCTTTGGAAGTCTGTCCAACGACATCTATCGAGCATTTGCTGGTAACGCGAGAGCTTGAACAAATCGATATGCGCCGAACCGGGAAGGATCTCTAACAAAAAATGACCATACGCTCGACTCTTTGGCCGCTGGCCTATGCTGGCCTGATGTTGCCGCTTGCGTGCCTTGCACAGACTGCACCTGAAGGCGCCGGAGCCGCTGTCAATCGCGCCGGTGCCGTTCAAGAACAACTGCAGCAGCAGCGCGAGCAGGCGCAAGAGCGTGAGCGTGCATTGAGTGCGCCATCGGTGCGACTGCAGCAGAAGGAAGAGGCAATTCCAGATACGCTGCCGAGCGAGACGCCGTGTTTCGCGCTTCAGCGCATCGAACTGAATGTGCCGACGTCGCTGCCGTCAGCGGCGCGGGCGCTGAATGATCCGACCTCTCGCTCCGACCAGTTTGCGTTCGCGCGCCGGTGGCTGAATCGCTACGTCGGACAATGCGCCGGCCAGCGCGGCGTCGAACTGCTTCGCAAGGGCGTGCTCGCGCAGATCCTGTCGCGAGGTTACATCACGACCCGCGTGCTGGTCCCTGATCAAGACCTTTCCACGGGCATGCTGCACTTCGAACTGCTGCCCGGCACGGTGCACGACATTCGCTTCGCCGATCCGTCGACGCGCGGTACGTGGAAATCGGCATTCCCGAATCGCGCCGGCGACCTGCTGAACCTGCGCGATCTCGAACAAGGCCTCGAGCAGATGAAGCGCGTGCCGAGCCAGGACGCCGACATGAAGATCGAGCCGGCCGCACAAGTCGGAGAAAGCGACGTCGTCATCGCAGTCAAACGATCGCGGCCCTGGAAATTTGTACTTGGCCTCGATAACTCCGGAACGCATGAGACGGGCAAGCTGCAAGGTTCTGCGACTTTCGGATACGACAATCCACTGGGCCTGAATGACCTGTTCAGTGTCGGCGTGTCGAACGACATGCTGTTCACCGACAAGAACATGGGCACACACGGGTTCAACACGTACTACTCGGTCCCGTGGGGCAACTGGACCTTCTCGCTGTCGGGCAATACGAGCAACTATTTTCAGCACATCGCCGGCGCCAACCAGACATTCCTGGCGAGCGGTCAGACACGAACACTCTCGTTGCGCGCCGACCGCCTGCTGTATCGGGATCAGTTCAGCAAGACAAGCGTCGAAGTGCAGCTTTCGCGCCGCTTTGGCCGAAGCTTCATTGAAGACACCGAGATCTCGGGCCAGCACCGCAACAATACGTTCCTCGAACTGGGGCTAGTCCGTCGACAGTATCTCGGTCAGGCACAGCTGGACGCGACGCTTGCGTATCGGCAAGGCGTGCCATGGTTCGGTGCGCAGGGAGAACTTCACGATCCGTTCACGGGCGCGCAGTTCGACCAGACATACCTGTACAAGATGGCCGTGCTCGATGCGTCGCTGTCGATGCCGTTCCAGATCGGATCGGTGCCGCTGCGTTATGCGAGTACGTTCCACGGCCAATACACGCCCGATCACCTGTTCTATATCGACGACCTGTCACTGGGAAGTTTCTATAGCGTACGCGGTTTCGACGGCGAATACCTGCTCTCAGCCGAGAAGGGTTTCTATTGGCGTAACGATCTTGAGCTGCCGATCGGCGCGACCGGTCAGGCGGTGTACCTCGGTCTCGACTACGGTCATGTGTGGGGTCCGAGCGTCGCCGCGTTGCTCGGCAACCAGTTGGCCGGGATCGCGCTCGGCGTGCGTGGCGGCAAATCGGGCGTCGCAGGTGCTCTCAGCTACGACCTATTCATCGGCACACCACTGTATGCCCCTGCGCACTACCCGACGGCCCGTGCGACCGTGGGTTTCCAATTGACGTATCAGTACTGAACACCATCGGAGAACAAGACGATGTTTCATTCCAAGCAAAATCTCCTCGCCGTCGCTTTGGTGCTCGCGGGGCTCGTGCTCGCCGGATGTGGTGGTGGCGGCGACACCGGCAACGGGCCGGCGCCTTCGTCAAATACCGGCTCCTCCGGTTCGGGTTCGTCCGCAACGAACGGTGGTGTCGTCTCGAGCGTATTCCTGCAATCGGGTGGCAGCGGTTACTTCAGTTTCGCCAGCAGCTTGAACGCGTCGTCACAATACACGGGCGTCGCGAGAGCGCAGCTTTACACGACAAGCGCGTCGAGTTCGGTGTTCAGCGAGCAGACGAGCAACGTGATCGGTCAGTACAGTATGACGACGACGCGCATGACGCTCGTGACCACGCAAGGCGATTACAGTACGCTGGGTCTCGGCAACGACATCCAGATTGATCAGCAAAGTGCGAACGCCTTTACGTACGGGGTGGGCGGTTCACCGGCGATTCTGCAGGCGACACTGACATCGACGGATGTGTCGGGCCAGGCCGTGTCTGCCGTCGCGGTCGACGCGAACGGTGGCGTCGCACACACGCTCGCAGCGGATACCTCGGCGATGCCGGCCGGCTCGGTTCGCTATACGACGCAGGTGACCGCGCTGCAGCCGCTGCTGACGGTGCAATCGGGCAATCCTATCAGTCAAACACTCGCCCAACTGCAGCAGCAGTACGGCGGTACGATCGCGACGCTCGGCGACGCGACCTATCTGACCGGCATGACCGGCGCGCCGGAACCGGCCTACGCGCAACTGGGCGGCAGCGTTTATCCGGCGAACTACACCGGCGCAAGTCAGGCTACGGGCCTGAGCTTGGTTGCAGGGACACCTTACGCGTACAACCAGACGGCTGCGGCGTTCATCGCGCAGGAGTTGCAGGCGCATGCTGGTGCGCTGTAGCCCGATCACCATAAATCGAATCACCGAACTTCGAAACACGACTGCGTGCCCACACATCATGTCGCGAAAGAACCGAGGCCGCACGCCGCTGACCAAGGAGATGCTGTTGCCGATGTCGGCGAGCGCCGTACGCAAGCTCTCGTTGGAAAATCATCTGATGCTGGCCGTGCTCAAGTCGGGCCAAGGGAACAAGGACGCGATGGTCTCGCTCCTGCGCGTGCTGTACATGACGTGGTTCCTGTCGGAAAGAACTGAACCGGTGACGGATGTCGCCACGTTGCTCGACGTCGAGTCGTCGCTGGAAACCAGCATCGAAGCAGCGGCTCAGGGGCTCGGTTGGCAACTGTCGGACGAGATCGTGTCGGCGATCGAGCACGTACTGCTCGGCTTTGACCGCTTGATCAGCTATGCGCCGAAGTACCGTTATCAGGAAGCGTGGGACCGCCTGTGTCGATTCGTGGCCTCGGAAAGGCAGTCGCCGCTGCCAGACAGTCAGCTTGGCAAGGTCTGACAATGGGACCGCGGCGGTGCGCCCGGTCCACTGGATAGATAACGAATCCAATGAAGATGCGATCGCGAATCGATCTCGAAAGCAGTTCCCTCGCCCAACTGTCCCCGCTCGAGCAGGCCTTCCTGACCGAAGTGAGCCAGAGCGGCGCGTCCGACGCTGCGTTTAAGTTGGCCCTGCTGGCAGTCCCGTTGCTCAGCTTTACAGTATGGCGGCCGTTGTCGATCGGCGATCTGGCCGATCGTGTAGGACTGTCGACCCGGCAAGCAATGCTGGCCGCCCGCGAGTTGGTGGAAATCGGTGCGCTCGGGCGGCGTCCGGGTGGATACCTCGGGTGCAAGCTGCAGTCGTACCGGCTGCGTGAGCGGTTTCGAGCGATCAAACTGTCGGCGTCGCTCGGACAGGAGCGAGACGCGCGATCTGCGGACAGCTTCTGACATGATTGTTGACCAGATCGCAACCGAAGAGGGAATTCTATGACTCGAACAAAAAGGAGCGTGAGCCATGAAGATCCGGCAACTGAGATTCAGCCCAAACGCGCTTGGTGGCGAGAGATGTCGAGTAAGGCCGTGGTAGCCATTGTGGCCTCGACTGGCGGCGTCCTGGCTGCAACCTACAACGATGCGCTAACCACTTTTATCAAGCCCGGCTTGGCCAACGCATGGGCATGGACTCAGGACCGCGTAGCCCCGATGGCCGACGACAAACTTATCGGGGTCGGTTTGACGTTTTACATCCCTCCGAATGTTGACAAAGGACGATCGGCCGAAGGCGTGAGCGTTACTCTCTGGCCCGAGCGTTGCAAGCGCCCGGGTGGCGTTTCCATCAAGAAGGCATATGGGGATGGCGAGCGAGATTCGTATACCAATGCGATCGTAGGTGTTTCATGCCGAGCGTCCGGTAGGACGTTGGTCACGCTCACTCCCGAGAGTGGGACTGCCGTAACGATATACGACGGGATCCCAAAGGACGGTGAGCAGATTGTATTTACCGGTGTGCCGGGGAGCTATTACGCAGGGATCGTGTCGTTGTATTGGCTAGACAAGAAGATGCCTGATGGCCCATGGGTTCCAGTCAACAAATGCCAGCTTACGAACACGTGTGCGGAGGAGTTGCGTAAAGACGTTGAGCGCTTGGGAGGCGCAAATAATGTGAAGTAGGATGTGCGGCTGAGCGGTATCGTACCGGACCCGCGTGGACATGCGCCACCTCCATAGCCGATGCGAGCATCAAGCAAATCCTCGAACCGATCGGGCACCCGGCGTCTTGAGATGAAGTTGCTGACCGTCGCGGTGCTGGGGGCCCGAGTGTGCCAGCGGCCCGACCGAGACTGTTCGATGTTCGCTGTCCGGTCAGTTGTGCGCGATTGTCGGAGGGAGCTCCCGGCCATTACGGGTCATTTGGAAAGCCGTGCTGAATGATGAAAAGGTGGTGTACATTCGACGCTGAATGGGCACTCGTCCCCGATGGAGGAAAGCATGGCGAACATACCGGCAATGCTTGCGGCCGCAGACGATATAAAGCAAAAGCTGGATGCGCTTCTCCTGCGGGCGAACGTACAAGATGCCGGCGAACATCGTGTTGCTGCGACGCTGTGTCTGACTATCGCTGAACAGTTTGCAGCAACATTGCACCTGATAAAGGGGGGCTTCTCGTCTCATGCACCGGTTATGGTGCGCTCCATGTTAGAGGGGTATGCGAACCTCTTGAATCTTGTCAAAGATCCCGAGTTTGTCAACCAGATCCGGTACGACAACGCTCGTGCCGATGTAGTCTTGTTCACGGAGTATGCTGCAAATCCGGAAATGCAGGATAACGCCGAGGCACAGAAGACGTTGGCTAAGTGGAAAGCAGACGCCGAGCCAGTACGCGAAGAACTTGAAACCAAGGGCTACGGCAAGCTCGACGTGTATCAACGATTTAAACAAGCAAACATTTTGCCCACATACGTGGCTTACCGCGTCTTTTGCTCGTTCACACACAATCAACTAAC
This sequence comes from Burkholderia puraquae, assembly GCF_002099195.1. Lineage (GTDB taxonomy): Bacteria > Pseudomonadota > Gammaproteobacteria > Burkholderiales > Burkholderiaceae > Burkholderia > Burkholderia puraquae. Next base: position 246,757 of record NZ_NBYX01000013.1, read on the forward strand.
CACGTTGCTGGCGCGCCACGCGAGCCGCTTTGAACTCCGCTACCACTTTGAAGCGCCCGAAGAACTAACTGCGGGTCTGCTGAATGTTGCGATCTGCATCTTGTGCCAAGCAGTAGTGACTGCGTCGCACTACACGGACCTTGCCGACGCAGAATTGCGGCACGTGATTGACGAGGCTGATGCCACGTGGGGCGCAGTGTTGATTTTCACGCAGTCTTAACCCACCGTTTTCATCCGAATCTGACCCACCCCGAGATAGCCTAGTACATCTATTGCGGTGTGGATAACTCTTCGTTGCCTGCTGGTTTTGCTGCTCTCTTGCTCGTTGTCTTCGCCTTGGCAGAACTGGTCCTGAAGCGCCACGATTCATTGCCCGTTTCGACGATGTGGCAGTGATGGGTAACGCGGTCCAGCAG
>NZ_NBYX01000014.1 GCF_002099195.1 Burkholderia puraquae
CTGCTGGACCGCGTTACCCATCACTGCCACATCGTCGAAACGGGCAATGAATCGTGGCGCTTCAGGACCAGTTCTGCCAAGGCGAAGACAACGAGCAAGAGAGCAGCAAAACCAGCAGGCAACGAAGAGTTATCCACACCGCAATAGATGTACTAGGCTATCTCGGGGTGGGTCAGATTCGGATGAAAACGGTGGGTTAAGACTGCGTGAAAATCAACACTTGGATTCACTCCGGCGTACGCGTTTGAAGCTGTATGGCTGTTCAGATGGCGCTGGCAGTGCGGTGGCGTAGTCGGAGGCCCCCCGGACCAGCAGCGGCACCGTCTCGGACCGCAGCGGGGGGCGAAGCCGGGGCACTGAGAACTATCGGATTAAGCCTAACGCTTTCGCCCTCTGATACGCATTTAATCGCCGTCTAACGCCAAGTTTTGCATAGATCTGCTGCATGTACCACTTAACTGACCCTTCGGCAAGGCCGAGCCGGTCTGCGATCTCCTTGTTTTGCAAACCTTGCGAGACGAATTCAAGAATACTAATCTCCCGTTGCGACAGCCGCCCCTCAGTTCTCGCTGGTAGAGCCGCTGCCTGCTCTACCGCTGCACGTGGACGCTGCAAGACACTCTCCGGTCCTCCGGCATAAGTCTGCAGAAGTGCATCGGAAAACTCGACGTCAGACCGAAGATTTTCCGGGACGCTAAAGATCGTAGCGAGCGTTTGCTTGACCGCGTGGCCTTCTTCGAGGAACGGCAGGACAATTCCCCGCGGCACTGCATGCGCAAGTGCGTCGATCAATGCTCTCGTCGCTCCACGAGCATCACCGGAGGCCAGCTTCGACGCGGCAACCAGAATGCGCATGCGAATCTCGGTACGCAGGCAGGAACGGGGCAGCGCGAATGTGATCCACCGCTTTGCCAGTGCCTCGGCCTCCTTTGCGAAGCCACGCGCCAAAGCCAGCCTGATCCACGCGATAGCCATCGCCTCGGTTTTCGTCGTTGTTTGATCAGAGGGGTAGAGAGGTGTCGCATCGCGAGGTAGTTTTGCTTCATTGGCGATCCGCTGCGCGCTAGCGACATCATTGCTTTGTACTGCGCGCCTGATTTTTTCTGCAGTCACGTGCCAGAAAAGACGGTCGAAGGATTTTGCCGAGGCAAATCGCGTGGCATGCGCCAACAGTGATTCGGCGATCTCGTTTTCTTCGAATATTGAGGCCAGTCTTGCGCGTCCGACATATGCGGCAATAAGATGGTCGACGAGGCCCAACTCGTCGCAAAGCGGCAGGTACTGGTCCCATAGAGATCTCGCGGCATCGTATTGGCCGCAATCCATCAACAGCTCGGCAAGCAGGACCGCGGGCATTGCTCCCAATGGGCTGGCATGTCCGGCGATGCCGTACGCAATGTCAATTGCAGATCGGTATCCACTCGTAGCTTTCGCAACGTCGCCGCGTTGAATTAGGGCGGGTCCCAGGATGCTCTCATGCCAGACAAGAACGAACTGGCTGTTGGCTCGCTCAAAAAAGCCACGAGCCGCCATCTCGAGGCGATCGACTGCCTCGAGGTGATATATCTCCCGCTGAGCGCAAAGAAGGCACAACTCAACGCTGCCGCGAAGATATGGGTCATCGTCCGCGAAATCTACCAGCAGCTCAGGGCACATTCGCTCTACTGTGCGCATGTCATCGGAAAAGTGTGCAAGCATCATTTTTCGATGCTGGTAAATTTGGTAAAGCCGCGCGGCAGCTTCAGGCACGAGCGAGTCTTTCTCGACTGACTCGCGAATGCACTTAAGTACCGAATTCAGAACGCATCCAGCCTCGTCGAAGCGCCATTCGAGCGTCAAGTTCCAGGCGCGAATGAGCTGTATTGTTGGATATTCATTGAGCACGCTCTCCGGAATCTGCTTGACCCACGCCATGAGCGAAAGAAGCTTTCCCTGGTAAAATAGGTCGTTGCACGCTTCGTCGAGAATGCCGGCGGCATACCTGAAGTCGCCCGAGGAGATTGCATGGAACATGGCATCATCCAGCATTCCATTGCTGCAAAACCAGTGGGCTGCGCGCCGGTGTAGGGCATATAACTGAGTTTGACTGCTTTCGCTCAATCGCTTCTTCAAGAATTGCGAGAAGAGGTGGTGATACCGATACCAATTTTCTTCTTCGTCGAGTGAAAAGATAAACAGGCCCTGTCGCTGGAGTTGCTTGATGATAGTCCGGCTATCGTGGCGTTGGCCTACCTCGTCACACAACGCGTAGCAGAACTGCCGGAGAACCGACGACTCCAGCAGAAAGCGTTGCACATCTTCACTCTGCGCCAAGAAAACGTCGTCGGCGAGAAACGAGCCGACCGAACGATTGCTACCGGAAAGGCCGTGAAGTCGCTCGTCCCAGTTATTGCCGCTGCCGACAGATAGCGAGACCAACTGGAGTCCTGCTGCCCAGCCTTCGGTCTTTTCGCACGCGAGCTCGACCAGCCTGTCGCTTGGCGGACTTGCGTTGCTGCTGTTGAAGAATTGATGAGCTTCTTGCACCGAGAACCTGAGCGTTGTCGAGTCGATCTCGCCCAGTTCGCCGCGGGCGCGTAACCGTGCGACGCTGAAGCCAGGTTCTGTCCGACTTGCTATGGCAAAGTGCATCCGTTCCGGCGCATCGCGCAGCAAGCATTCATACAGCCGTTCACCGGGCGTGCTGGCAATGGCATGAAGGTCATCGACAAAGAGGAAACCATCACCGTCAGCGCTCTCCAGTTCGTTGCACAACATTGCGCTGATTGTTTCCGGCGACACGTTGCGCTGTGCTTCGAATAGGGTCTGCATGGCGCTGTCGAGACCAGGCACGATATGGGAAAGAGCCGCTGCACAATGCATCGCGACTTCGGCAAGGGATGCGCCGATCTCCCCCACACTGATCCACCCTACGGCCGCTTTCCGTCCAGCTCGCAGCGCGTCATAGAGCTGTGTCATCAACAGGCTCTTGCCATAGCCGGCTGGCGCGCGCACAAGAAGCAATCGGCGTGAATGCAAGTGTTCCAGTGCCGTTGGCAGTGCCTCTCGCTGTACCGCGGCACCTGCTCTTGTTGGCGGGCGTAACCGGGTCGCGACCACGGGTAGCATCTTCGTCCTCCTCCTCCGACCGTATAGCCGCTCGCAAGCAAGCTTCCGGTCATTTGGTTTCTCGTCTCCTCACAAAAGAATACACGCGTGTCCGCATCTAGGTTCCTATCGAAAGATAGGTTTGTCGCGTTCGCCTTGCTTGGATGCTTATCGCCCGGAAGCCAAAATCGGGGCGACGGGGTCGCTGCGGGAAAACACCTAGTAGTGGCTGTCACCCTTGACGGGCGGGCGTTGCGTCAACGACGCATGTCCACGTCAGCTCGAACACCACATCTCACCTTCCTTTATGCAGGTGTGTGAACGTCCATCGATTACTACATTGACGCATCAGAAGCGCCGCTTCCCGACGCAAGGATGTGGTGCAAGGAATACATGGAGACACAGACATGACCATGAGACGCCAATTGGAGGTGCCTCTCACCTCGATCGCCCTTTCTCAGACGGGTAGTGCTCGCAGTGCTCGTTACGCATTGTCGCTCGCTCCCGTGTGCATGACTGCCTTAATCGGCGGAATTTGACAGGGAAGGGACATGAACACTCAGACGCATGCGCAAAATCTGCGCAGATGCTTCGGACGCTTTCTGACAGGCGTAACCGTGGTGACGTATCGCACTGCTGAAGGTCCGCGTGGCGCGACGATGAATTCGTTTACTTCGGTATCCCTTGATCCAGCACTTGTGCTGATCTCGGTTGCTCGGTCGTCCCGTACGTGCGCGGCTATTGATACGCAGCCTTTCGCCATCAATGTTCTCCGATCCGATCAAGTAGATGTCGCTTCGCACTTTGCAGGTCGGAGCAAGGAGGGCATCGAGCTGGTCTGGAGCGACGACCGCGCGCCCAACACAACACCGGCTCTTGCAAATGCCATTGCGGTTTTCCAATGTAAGCCATGGCGGCAGTATGACGGGGGAGACCACGTCCTAGTTGTCGGCGAGGTTACATCGAGCATCTTGCGCGATGGAGACCCACTGGCATTCAGTGACGGGCAGTTTATGAGCATGGGTCTTCCTTTGCTCAGTTGACCACCCGCAATTCATCAGGATGATCGACGGGCACGAGCGCGTCGCCAGTCGGGCACGCCACGGGGCCGATATCGGTTGACCAGCATAAGCATAACTAAACAGTTAAGAGCATCACAGGAGCAGAGATGAAGATCAGTCTTTTTGCGCAAGCGGCGTATCGTGGGTTGCCCGCAGACTTCGAACACCAATACGAGTCGGTGTGCGACACCCCGTACTCCCTCACCAATCAGGATGGCATTTACGCGGACGTTCGAGACTTTCTCGATGTGCTGATGGTCGCCGCTCGAGCCGGATTTGATGGGCTCGCTGTGACCGAACACAGCCAGTCGGCATACGACATGATCCCGAATCCGGACCTCATCGCCAGTGCTCTGGCTTATATGACCGAGTCGGAAAACATCCCGGTCGCGATTATTCCGATGGGCCGCTCGCTCGGTAAGGCCCGCGAGCCGCTTCGCGTCGCCGAGGAATACGCGATGATCGACGTAATGAGCGGCGGTCGGCTTGTGGCGGGGTTCCCGATCGGCTTGTCTTACGACGCGGCGATCAACAATGGCATCGCGCCAATCGACATTCGGCCTCGCTTCGACGAAGGGCTCGAACTGATTCTGCGGACCTGGAGGGAACAAGAACCCTTCCCGTTCAACGGACGATTCAGCCAGCATCCGACAGTCAACATCTGGCCGCGGCCCTTGCAGGAAAATATCCCGGTCTATATCACGGGCACCGGAAATCCCCGAACGATGCAGATGTGCCTGGAACGCAATATGGCGTTCAACTACCTGAGCTGGTTTGGGGCGAAACTGACCGGCAAGCGAATCTTCGACCGATTTTGGGAAACTGCCGACCAGCTCGGCATGGCTCGCAATCCCTTCCGCATGGGATTCGTGCAGACCATCGCGGTAGCAGAAACTGACGCGCAAGCAGAGGTTGACTACGCGCGGCATCTGGAGTACGGATTCCGAAAGGGTCTGGGAGCCATCCCGATCGAAAAGCTGGGTTTGCCGGGAGGCATCGATATCAAGGGTGTCGAAGCCCTGATCAAGGACCCGGGTGACTTCGGGATGGTCGAAAAGTTGCGCGATGCCTCCTATCGCGACCTCGTCAATGCGGGTTGCGTGATCGCCGGTAGCCCGGCAACTGTGCGCGAACAATTGGCCGAGTACATCAAGCTGTACGGCATCGGGAATCTCCATGCCATGTTGACATTCGGATCCCTCCCTCGGCACCTCGCCATCAAGAACGTCGAACTGTTCGCAAAGGAAGTCGCGCCTTACTTGCGTGACATCTGGAAAGACTCGGATTACGAACACCACTGGTGGCCGGCCAAGCTCGGCGGGCGTCCCGGCCCGGTTACAAATGGCACGCGCGCAACCGTCGGTGGTTCCGAAGCGCAGAAGCCGGGCCGTTGAGGTCGCGAGTTTGACTTAGTGCTCACATGTCAAAAGGAAACTGTTTCATGAATATGCAAACCCGGGCCGCGAGTCCAGACATCACCGAACGCACACTGCGAGTGTGGGGTGGTCGCATCAACATGCGCGTAAAGGTCGCGGGTGCAGGACAACCAGTCGTCTACCTGCATCCGTCAGCCGGACTTGGCTGGGATCCATTTCTGTCCTGGCTGTCTGAACACTTCACCGTCTACGCTCCCGAGTTTCCCGGAACGAGCGCTGGCGATCCCTATGCGATTCACTCGGTCAACTCGCTTGGCGACGTCGTACTCGTGTACGAGGAGGTCGTCCGCATCTTGGGGCTCGTTAAGCCCATACTGATTGGCCAATCATTCGGCGGCATGCTCGCGGCAGAACTCGCTGCGGCTTTTCCTAATCTCGCCTCCCGGGTCGTGCTGCTAGATCCTATTGGCCTGTGGCGCGAAGACTTGCCCGTTGCGGACTGGATCTCCGCTCGCTCAGGAGAACTTCCGTCGCTGCTGTTCCACGATTCGGCGAGTCCGGCTGCACAGTCCATGCTTGCGCTTCCCGAAGATCCCAATTTGGCGGCCGCTGCCATCGCGGCACGGGTTTGGGCCTTCGGCTGTACTGGGAAGTTCGCCTGGCCTATCCCTGACCGAGGCCTTAGTGCAAGGCTGCATCGGATCACCAAGCCAGTCCTGCTGGTCTGGGGGCGGGAAGACCGGCTGGTTCCGGTCGGATATGTCGACGAATGGCAGGCTCGACTCCTGGATTCCAGAGCTGCTGTCATCGATGCCTGCGGCCACATTCCGCAAGTGGAGAAGCTTTCCGAAACAGTGGCTGCAGTAAGCGATTTCCTGCGCGTCGAATAGCTTTCGCGCAGCGAATCATGGGGCGCCAGGATATCGGGTACGTGGTTCGCGTACCCGATAGAAATATTAGTAATGCTACGTAAATATGGAGTGGAGATGCTGAATTCCATTAGAAAACTGCTGCCTTCCATGATGGCGATTCTGGCGTTTCTGAATACCAACGCAGGCGCGACAGAGAATGGCCTGATCAGCTACCCCGTCGGAGTCAATACGGTGCTCAACGGCGTGCTGCCCCCACCTGGCGCCACCCAATTCTATAACTACACGCTCTATTACTTTGCGAACAAGTTTGCCGGATCAAACGGACAAAATCTGCTTCCTGGGTTTCACCTCGATGCGTTTGTCGACGCACCGAGAGCGGTACACACTTGGGGTACAACTTTGGGCCCGTTCAGTGTCTCCAGTGGCTTGATCGTCCCTGTATTCCATCTGCACGTAACCACTCCCGGAGGAACGGGCAATCGGACCGCGCTTGGGGACATCATTCTTCAACCCTGGCTGATCAGCTACACGAATCCGTCGCACACGTTCCTTGCATTTCTTGCCACCGATGTTGCGGTGCCCAGTGGCGCGTACTCGGTGAACCGCGTGGCCAACACCGGATTGAACACGTATGCGCTCATGCCCAACCTCAGCGTGACGTGGTTTCCCACACCGGCGTGGGAAGTCTCGTCGACCACGCTTGTCGAAATACACGCTCCAAATTCTGCCACACACTATCACTCGGGCGTGGTTGGGACCCTGGATTATCTCGTCGGCTATTCGTTGAACAACAAGGTTCAGTTCGGTTTGCAAGGATATTTTCTGAAGCAGGTTACCGACGACACCATGAACGGCGTTCCGGTTCCCGACGGTGGTTTTCGCGGACAGGCGGTCGCTATAGGGCCGCAACTGCGGTACATGTGGTCACCGGCGGCTGGAATCGTGTTCAAGTACCAGCATGAATTCGCCGTACGCAATCGTCCGCAGGGCGAGAAGCTTTGGGTGGAAGTGAGCTTTCCGCTCTCGTAGCACGACGAACTGAATTTTGACGGATGCCTCGCCTAACGGAGACGACGGCGCTCAAGCATTGCTGCCGCAACTCGGGTTCGGTTTCGGTCTCGGCGCCGAATTATCCCTGAAGATGGTGTTGGAGCAACTTATGAAGATCGTTGATACCTTGCCGACATGTCCAGATGGACCGCTGGCGCTCACGATTGGCAACTTTGATGGCGTTCATCTTGGCCATCAGGCAATGATAGACAGGTTGAAATACCAGGCGAAATCAAGATGCCTGCCTGCATGCGTACTGACATTCGAGCCACACCCTCGAGAATACCTGTTTCCCGAAATCGCACCGCGAAGACTCACAACACTGAGCGAAAAGGCGGCCCTGCTGGAACGATATGGCATCGACCGACTCTACGTTTGCCGTTTCGATAACCATATGGCCAACCTGCCGGCTGAGCTGTTTGTATCACAGGTTCTCGTGAAAAATCTGGGCGTGCAGTGGCTTCTGGTCGGCGAGGACTTTCGATTCGGCGCGAGGAGACGGGGTGATCTGGCGATGCTGAGCAAGGCCGGTCTTGAGTTGGGCTTTGAACTTGAAACCCAGCGCGATGTAAAGGCACTCGGCGATCGAATTTCGAGCACTGCCGTGCGAACTGCAAGGGCGCAGGGAGATCTTGATCGGATGTGGCTGCTGCTTGGTCGGCCCGGTCTGCTTTCCGATGCCATTGCCTGTTCAACATGACATTTTTCGCCAGCCGTGAGCGCGACAAACTCGGGGAAAAACGCGTGTGCAATCGCGAATCTGATCTTTCGCATCTAGGCAACCGTCGATCCGTATTCCACGCGTGCTGACCATTTCAGGAACGTACCTTTTCACTTCCAACGGAATGAATCTACCTCGCCCCTTCAATCGATTGAATATCATTCGGAGACAACGAACATGCGCAACCTGAACGAAGACACGATTACGCAGGCGGTAATTGCTTCGCTAGGCGGCTGTCGTGACGATCGGCTACTCACCATAATGACGAGCCTCGTTCAGCATCTGCATTCGTTCGCACGTGACGCGAACCTGACCGAAGCCGAATGGCAGGCGGCGATTGAGTTCCTGACGGCGGTGGGTCACATCACCGACGACAAGCGTCAGGAGTTTATCTTGTTGTCCGACATACTCGGTCTGTCGACCCTCGTCACCGCGCAAAACCATGCGAAGCCGGAAGGATGCACCGAAGCGACCGTGTTTGGGCCTTTCTACGTTGAAGGCAGCCCCGTGTACGACAAGTTCGACGACATCTCGAACGGCGCGAGCGGTGAACCGTGTTTCGTCAGCGGGCACGTGCGCGCACTCGATGGTACGCCGGTCGCGAATGCGCTGCTCGAAGTCTGGCAGGCGGATCAGGACGGGCATTACGACGTGCAACTATCGGCTGGAGATGGTGACCGCGCCGCGCATCGCGCACGTGGTCGGCTGCATACGGATGCTGGCGGGCGCTTCGCGTTTCGTTCGATCCTCGCCGAGTCGTATCCAATCCCGCACGACGGCCCGGTGGGTGCGCTCCTGGCCGCGCTCGGCCGTCATCCGTGGCGGCCCGCGCACTTGCATTTCATGATTCAGGCTACTGGCTATGAACGCCTGATCACGCATGTTTTCCGCGATGGCGACCGCTATCTCGATTCGGACGCGGTGTTCGGCGTTCGCTCGACGCTCATCGCCGATTGGGTTAGGCACACACCTGGCACGGCGCCTGACGGTTCACGCGTCGACATACCGTATTACACGCTCGACTTTGATTTCATCCTGAACGCGGTGGGGGGCGACGCATGATCCGGCACATCGTGATGTGGAAGGTGGCAGGTGAAACTGATCGGGAGCGAAGTCACGCGAGAGCGAGCGTGAAGGCTGCGTTCGAGGGGTTACGCGGCCGCATCCCGGGAATGACGTACCTGGAAGTGGGTGCCGATTTCAGCGAAGCCGACTACGCGTGCGATCTGGTGCTCGTCGCTGAATTTGATTCGCACGCAGCGCTTGATGGCTATACGACGCATCCCGAGCACATGCGCGTTCGAGATGAACTCGCGGGTTTGCGCATAGCGCGTCATCAGGTCGATTACGTCGTGCAATGACGGAGGCAGCATGCAGAGCAAAGCGGATTTCATCTATCAGGCTCGTCCTGCTCGCGTGATATTCGGTGCGGGTAGCCTGCATCATCTGGAACGCGAGGTTGTGGAACTTGGCGCCGAACGGGCGATCGTGCTGTGCACACCGGAACAGCGCGCGCTCGCGCAAGATGTCATCGACCGTCTCGGCTCGCGAGGGGCAGGAATCTACGACCGTGCCACGATGCATGTCCCGCTGGAGATCGCTCGCGACGCGCGCGCATTTGCGAGCTCGTGCGGTGCGGACTGCGCAATCGCGATTGGCGGCGGCTCGACGGTCGGGCTCGGCAAGGCAATTGCGCTTGAAAGCAGCTTGCCGATCCTCGCGATTCCGACGACCTATGCGGGCAGCGAAATGACGCCAATCTACGGCGTGACCGACGGCGGTATCAAACGCACAGGCACGGATATGCGCGTGCTGCCGAAGACTGTGATCTACGACCCCGAACTGACCGTGACGTTGCCCGTCGAGCTGTCGGTGGCGAGTGGGATCAATGCGATCGCGCACGCGGCCGAAGGGCTGTACGCGAACAACGCCAATCCGGTGATGAGCCTGATCGCGGAAGAGGGTATCCGCGCGCTGGCGAAGGGGCTGCCGGGCGTGCGGCGTGACGGGGGCGACCTGCGGGCGCGCAGTGACGCGCTGTACGGTGCATGGCTGTGCGGGATGGTGCTCGGCAATGTCGGCATGGCGCTTCATCACAAGCTGTGCCACACGCTCGGCGGTAGCTTCAACCTGCCGCATGCGCAGACGCATACCGTCGTGCTACCGCATGCGCTTGCGTACAACGCGGCCCATGCGCCCGACGCGATGCGCCGCATCGCACGTGCGATTGGTGCGGACGATGCCGCGCGTGGCCTCTACGATCTTGCGCGCGACAATGGCGCACCAGTCGCGCTGAAGGTGCTTGGGATGAAAGAGACCGATCTCGATCGCGCCGCCGACCTCGCCGTCGCGAATCCGTACTGGAACCCGCGGCCTGTCGAGCGCGAAGCACTGCGGGTGCTTCTGCAATACGCATTCGAAGGCGCGCCGCCTCGCATATACAAGACCTGAGCTGATACGCCGACCTGGCACACGAGCAAGGAAATAATCACCGCATTCGTGAATAATTTTGAAAAATAAGGTATCCGAATTATCTGTTTTGAAATGAAAAATGGATCAGCTTGCGAACGCTCCCTCAATACTGGCGTTTCAAGCGGATGACGAAGTACATCGACGGGGTTTGCCGGTGCCCCAACAGCCGCGCTCAGTGCAGATCAACGGAGTGTTGGTTCCGGAAGGCACGTAAGGCACGTGGGACAACGTAGATCACCGCACACAGGCTGTCTTCTCGCCAACGCGTTCGCCGGTTCCGCATGACCTGCTGACGGCGGGACGCGCCAGAGCTGCCGTCAAATTTCCCATTCTGACGGTTCGCGAGCATGACACCGACGTGAGAAAACTCAATGAATGGAGACGAGCGAAATGAAAAATGGGCTAAATCCTGACTGGGATACCGCATACGAATGGAAGATCGTGGCACTGCTGTCGCTCGGCTTCGGACTGGTCGGCATTGATCGGTTCATGATCATGCCACTCTTTCCAGTGATGATGCGTGACCTGCATCTCGATTACCAGGATCTTGGGCACATTACTGCCGCGTTGTCCATCGCGTGGGGCTTGTCCGCGATGTTTGCCGGAAATCTGTCGGATCGCTTCGGACATCGTAAAGTCATCATTCCCGCGATGCTTGCATTTTCGGTTCTGGCATGTGCGAGCGGTCTCGCCTGGGGTGTCGGCAGCCTGATGCTTATTCGCGCGGCGATGGGCTTTGCCGAGGGCGCCTATACGCCCCCGAGCATTACAGCGACGCTTGATGCATCGAAACCTACTCGGCACGGGCTCAACATTGGGATTCAGCAAGCAGCGCTGCCGCTTCTCGGACTCGGCATCGCGCCGATCTTCGTCACCCAGCTTCTCAATTTCATTCCGTGGCACTGGATCTTCGCGATAGTCGCCTTACCGGGGCTCGTACTGTCCGTGCTGACCTGGAAGATCCTGCGCAATACCAGCGCGACCGCCGCCGCGGAGCATACGGAAATCCATGACGCGGCGAGCCACCGGTGGCATGAGGTGCTGCGTTACCGCAATGTGCCACTCAACATCGTCGGGATGCTCTGCTGGCTGACTTGTCTGATTGTGCTGAGCGCGTTGATGCCGAATTATCTTACCGACTATCTACACATGACTCTTGAACAGATGGGATTCGTGTTGTCGGCAATCGGCTTGGGCGGCACCCTAGGCGGACTAATCATGCCGGCGTTGTCGGATCGGCTCGGCCGAAAGCCCGTGATGGTCATCTCGGTAGTCGGCGCATTCGTGGCGTTGTGGGCGTTGGCGCGAACCGGTGCGGATCCGACACGGTTGTTCCTTTGGCTGTTGGCAACGATCTTCTTCGTCTTCAGCTTGATTACGCTGACGGTCGGCCCGATTAGCGCGGAGGCAGTCCCCGCAAAGCTGATGACAACAGCATCCGGCCTTGTCATCGGCGTTGGTGAGGTGTTCGGTGGCGGCGTAGCCCCATCGGTAGCAGGTTATGTCGCGAAGCATTTCGGCATCCAGCACATTATGCAACTCGGCATGGGTGCGCTGATGGTCGGACTCGCTATTGCACTGTCGTTAAGAGAAACAGCACCTGTGCGGCTTGCGCAGCAAGGTACCGTTTCCACGGTGCCGTGACCCCATGAACTGCAGACCCCGCCGTATTCATAGGAACTTCTCTGCTACGGTTTCATCGTGGTATCGAGATACTTGCCTCGCTTAATGAGCCATGTGGCCGGCATCTCTTCTCATGTTTTGGCGAGGCGGGGTGTAGCTTGGGCGGCCCCGTTCGAACATGGAAAGTCGATCTTGAAGAGTACCCGTAAGTCAGAGCGAGAGATTGGTTAAGGCACAAGAGCGATGACGGGACATGTTTTGAGACGTCCACTTGGCAAGCCCTGGTTCATGTCCCACGCCGAATCGTAACGGTCTTCCCGGCATCGGAACAGCGATCGAGAATTCGATGTCGATATTCAAGACAATTATTTCGTAGTCCATATGTAAGTGAAAATTCGCACGATCATGTGCGTGAAAGGAGTGAGCAATGGAAATAAAATCGATGAATGACGAACAGAGGAAGGCCGTAGCCATCGAGTACTTCAGGCGGCTCGATCGCGGTGAAAATTTCCTCGAGTTGTTCGATGAACATGCAGAAGTGTACTTCCCGAAATGGGGCCTCGCGCGAGGCAAGCCGGAGATCGAGCAGTTGTTTTCCGATCTCATGGCGATTATCGACAGCGTGGCGCACGAAACCTCGTACTTGAATTTCGTCCAGCAGGGCGATCTCGTGTGCGTCGAGGGGCTTTCGAGCGGCAAGCTGAAAAGCGGTGCTCAGTGGCGGGCCGGCGCCACGCATGCCGGCCGTTGGTGCGACGTATTCGAGATTCGCGACTTCCGGATCCATCGCTGTCACATCTATCTGGATCCGGACTATGCAGGCGCGGACACGGGCCGATACCCGTGGCTCGAGGCCGAACACATGCGTCGGTATTGAGGCGATGCCGGCGGAGATGTCCTGCCGCCGGTCATGCACGCAAGAAGGCTCGCCGGTAAAGAAGGCGAATTGTGGCAAATCGCGCGGCGATCCCGCGCGGGGACGATAACAAAAAGATTGCCGCACTTCGTGCGGTGGGTAACGGAGACAACAATGTCAGTGAAAAGGAAGGGTGGGCTGGGACTCGTCGGCTGCCTACTGGCAACCGCTGCGTGCGGACCCGCGCATGCCCAGAGCAGCGTCACGCTGTTCGGCGTGATCGATGTCGCAGTTCTGTATACCAACAAGACGCTCGATCCCGTCACCGGCTTGAATGCCGGGAAACAAATTTCGATGATTGACGGGGGAGGCTACTATTCTCAGTTCGGTCTGACTGGGGTGGAGGACCTGGGCGGCGGTGTCCACGCGAAATTCCGGCTACAGAGCGGGATCAGCGCGACGAATGGCGAGCTACTCCACTGCAACGGAAACCTGTTCGGTTGCGAGGCATGGGTATCGCTTGCCAGCTCTGTTGGCGAACTCAAGATGGGCTTGCAGTTCTCCCCATTTTTTCTTGCCGTATACGATGCCGATCCACGAAGTCTTTCTCTATTCGGCAGCCAAGCGATCCACTATGTTGATAGCGTGTTCGCGACTGGCGTCTTCAACCCAAACTCGGTGTCGTACACTAGCCCCACGATTGCCGGATTCAACGTGAGCGCATTGATCGCATTTGGCGGGACGCCCGGCGACTTCAGCGCGGGCCGGCAATATTCCGCGAGCGTTCGTTACCACCTTGGCAGTCTCACACTGAACGCGGCGCTCTACAGCGGGAATGCCGGCGGAGCGAGTAGCACGCCGATTCCGACCAATGTCGAATTTGATGGGCGCATGCTCGGCGTCGGGTACCAATTCGGCTCGCTCACCGCGAAAGCATCGTTCGTGAATTACAAGGTTTCTGGTTCATTCAATAATCATGTCTATGGCGGCGGGGTCGACTGGTTTGTGTTGCCGACGCTTGATGTCAACGGCGGCATATGGCTGACGAGCGACCGCAATCACACCACTAACCATTCTATTCTTGCCGCAATTGGTACGGATTACTTTTTATCTAAATCGACAGCGCTTTACGCACAGGCCGGAATAGTAAATAACCACGAAGCAATGAATACCGGCTTGTCGATGATCGGTGCGCTTTACGAAGGACGAGGCACGTCGTTCGGCGGTGTGCTGGGCATTCGAAAATCTTTCTAAACGCACTCCAGGTGGCGCTGCGGTTCCTTCGAATGGCGCGTCGTCTGACCGAATGTGGAAAAAAGCAATGATGAAACTCAACGGGAATCTGAAGGTGCTGATGGCTGCGCTCGCGCTTGTCGCCGTGACAAGCGCGCACGCAACCGGCGACCAGGCCGCGAGCACTGTGGCAACTGGATCGGTCGGCGTTGCGGACAAGAAAGTGACGAAAGCAGAGAATCTGAGGCTGCAGAAGGGCGTGATCAGGGCGCTATCTGGTACGAGGGGATTGAACGCGACGAATATAGCCGTCATCGCGCGCCGTGGGGAGATCACGCTGCGTGGCTCGGTCGTGGACTCGAGGCAGGCGGAGGTAGCGACGGCCGTTGCCAGTTCGGTGAGCGGCGTCTCAGCCGTCAAGAACGATCTAATGATTCGGCCGGAATGAGCCGTACGTCGTCGAGCGGTGTGGCTCCGCGAGGACGCACATTCACGTCGGCAATAGATGGCATATGCAACCGTGACATTCTCCGCTTGCTGATCCTCTCGAATCCGAGAGGATGGTTGTCACTTTTGTCGATTCCACACCACGATCCGAGCGTGCATAGTGGAAGCAACACCCGCATTGGTCATGAGCCATGCACGCTATTCTGAATCGTTTTGAATCAATGGTTGCGGCCAGCAATACAGACGTGGTCGCTCACTTGTCAGTCGGGTGACCAGCGTGCGGGCCCGAACCGCTACGACGGCTTCGTCGTCGCTTCTCTGCCAGAACTTGCGATTTGATCGGAGGATCAAGACGGTAGGAGTTCTGCGGGGGAGGCGTGGTTCCATCAATCATCCTGACCGGCATATCTGCACGATCGGTTAGGGCCACTTCATTGCGAAGGAAGAGCCTTGAAAGCATATGTGATCGACCGTAGCGGCGGACCGGAAGTCCTGCAACTCCGTGACATCCCGTCCGTTCCGCCGAACGCGGATGAAGTTCGTATTCGGGTCCGTGCGTTTGGCCTCAATCGTGTCGAGACCTATCTACGTGCGGGCAAGATGGGGCCTGTCGACGGCACGCGCGTACCCGGCGTCGAGGCAGTCGGGGAAATCCTCGAGGATCCGTCCGGTACGTTCCGGGTTGGCCAGCGCGTCGCAACCGTAATGGGCGGCTTGCAGTTTAGTCGCCGCGGCACCTATGCCGAAGAAGTGACGGTGTTGCGTACCAACGTGATCGACCTCGGCGGCACCGCACTGTCATGGGAAGAGCTCGCGGCACTGCCGCTGGCCTATCTGACGATCTGGGGTGCGCTGAGTCGCAGCCTGGAAATCGAGTCGGGACAGATGATTCTCGTGCGCGGTGCCACGTCGACAATTGGGCTGGCGGCCGTCACCTACGCGAAAGCCCGAGATCTGCACGTGATTGCGACGACACGCTCGAAAGATCGCGTCGAACAGCTTCACATTGCCGGCGCAGATAGTGTGATTGTCGACAGCGGGACCATTTCCAGCGAGGTGCTCCGGCTCCATCCCGAAGGGATTGATGCGGTATTAGAAGTGGTCGGTGCGTCAACGCTGCGTGATACGGCAAGGACATTGAAACCCTTCGGCGCAGTCACCGTGATCGGGATGCTTGGCGGTCCGCCGGTTCTCGAAAAATTGAATCTGATGGCTGATCTGCCACCGGCTGTTCGGCTTGCCTTCTTTCCAGCGCAATTGCTTGGCTCGGCGGCGCTCCCGCTGACACATTCACCACTGCGCTCGATCGTCAACGACGTCGCCGGGGCTCACTGGCCGTCGCATCTTCAACATACGTTCGCGTTCGATGAAGTACGCGAAGCGCACGAGTGGATCGACAGCAATCGTGCACACGGAAAGCTGGTGGTGCGAGTTTGAGTCAGGCGCGAACATTCCGAAAGCCGGATGTCGCCATCCGCTAGTTTCGATAGGCAGCGAGCGCTGCATTAACGCAGGAGATGAAAAATGGGTAACGAACAATTCGACTATTCCGGCAAGACAGTCCTGATCACGGGAGCGGCGTCGGGTATCGGCCGGGCCACCGCGCTGGCGTTTGCCGAGCGCGGCGCTCGGCTTGTGATCGGTGATGTGGGGCAAGGTGCCAACGAAACCGTCGAGCAAATCCACGCCTTGGGTGGCGAAGCGATCTTCGTGAAGACGGATGTCAGCAACGCCGAAGCGGTGCGTGCGCTGGTGGCGACGGCGGTCGAGACTTACGGGAAGATCGACGCCGCATTCAACAATGCGGGGATCTTGCCGCGAACGGCGCCTTTCGCCGACATGACGGAAGAAGATTTTGACCGGGTGATCGCCGTCGATCTCAAGGGCGTGTTCCTGTGCATCAAACACGAGATCGACGCCATGCTCAAGACGGGCGGCGGCGCCATCGTGAACACGGCCTCGGTGGCGGGGGTAATCGCTGATCCAGGGATGGCGCCCTATGCGGCAGCGAAACACGGGGTGATTGGTCTGACGAAGGCCGCCGCTCTCGACTACGCAACCAAGGGAATCCGCGTGAATGCATTGGCGCCGGGTTTGATCCGCACGCCGATGACGGACCGTTGGCTGAGCGATCCGGCTATGACACAGACCCTGATGGCGAGTAGCCCGATGGGCCGTGCGGCGGAACCTGAGGAGATGGCGGGTGTGGTGCTTTTCCTTTGTTCTCCCGCAGCGTCATTCGTCACTGGTGCGGTTTGGCTCGCCGATGGCGGCATGACTGCACATTAATCCACGACATTCACACGCATATTGCGTGCGAAGCAGGCCGTCGCGATACGTAGGATCGCGAATATTGGTGGCGGGACGTCGCAGACGTCGGCACGACCCCGTCGCCTCCAGGAAGTTCCTCGCCCTGATGGAATCCGTATCGGGATACGAGGAACGTCCGTTACTTTGAGAGCAATCATGGCAAAAATTCTGGTCCTCTACTACTCGATGTACGGCCATATCGAAACGATGGCGAATGCGGTGGCCGACGGCGCGAAATCGGTTTCCGGCACGGAAGTGACCATCAAGCGTGTTCCAGAAACGATTCCAGCCGAACAGGCTGCCGCCTTCGGCGCGAAGCTCGACCAGGACGCAGCAGTCGCGACGCCTGCCGAACTTGCCGATTACGATGCGATCATCTTCGGCACTCCGACCCGTTTCGGCAACATGGCCGCACAGATGCGCAACTTCCTCGATCAGACCGGCGGGCTGTGGGTGAAGGGAGCGCTGGTCGGCAAGATCGGCAGCGTCTTCGCTTCCACTGGAACTCAGCACGGTGGTCAGGAGACGACCATTACGTCCTTTCACAGCACACTGTTGCACCACGGAATGGTGATCGTCGGTGTCCCGTATGCTTGTGCAGGACTGACGAAAATGGACGAGATCACGGGCGGTACACCCTATGGTGCAACGACGCTAGCGGGTGCTGACGGCACACGGCAGCCGTCGGCCAACGAACTTGATATTGCGCGATACCAGGGTAAGCATGTAGCGGAACTGGCGGCCAAACTATCTCGCTGACATCGGCGTTTCCTGTTTCGCATTAGATTTGCGTGTGCCACCGTTGGTGCAGGTGGGCGACGGCGGCACTATCCCTATTAGTTTCACTGCGTGAAACCCGCAGAGGATGTCGTTAGAGCGGTCCAGGGCTAGCGTGCGTCGTAGGATCACTGCATCGTCAGTTGACCTCGGACGCAGCGGCCGGACGATCTCATATGACCTTAGGATTTAGATATATGAGCAATTCAAGTCATCTCATTGCGAAGGATCAGGTAAGTTCGGTCACTGAATCGCCGATTATCCTTAAATTGCGAACAAAAGGTGATGTCGAGGCGACGAGGGCTGCCGTGCGCATGTTCAGCTCGAAAGTGGACGACACTTTTTTCGGGAAAAAAGTCCAGGTAAACGAAGATGTGAGCGTCCTCGTATACGGTCCTTCGCAAGGCACAGAAAACGAACCGTTGCCTGCGATTTTCTATATCCATGGCGGTGGGTATGTAGCCGGGTCCGCTGACCTGTATGACAACGAACACCACGAGGCGGCCACGAAGCTGCACTGCGTTGTCGTCGCGGTGGATTACCGGCTGGCTCCTGAAAACCCGTACCCGACACCGCTGAACGACTGTGTTTCCGGCATCACGTGGGTTTATGACAACGCGGAACAGCTTGGCATCGATCGGGAGAGAATAACGGTGATGGGAGAAAGTGCAGGGGGCGGTCTCACTGCTTCGCTGTGTCACTATTTGAGGGACAAGACAAAGATCACCCCCAGAAACCAGGTCATGCTGTTCCCGATGCTGGACTACAAGACGTCTGCCAATCCTGCCGAGGTCAAAAACAAATACGCCGGCGAGTATGTGTGGACCCACGATGTGAACGACTTCGGATGGAAATATCTTCTTGGAGAAAAAAAGGTCGAGGATATTGAAATTCAATATTACTCGCCGTCGTACGCGCCGAGTTTCGAGAATCTGCCACCCGCTTACATTGCAGTCGGCAGCCTCGATCTGTTGCTCGACGAAAGTCTCGAGTATGCCAAGAAGCTCAGCTGTGCTGGCGTACCGATTTCGATGGAGGTGGTGGCTGGAGCTGTTCACGGATTCAACTTCATCCCGAGCGACACGGCGAAAAAATTCAATGCGCGACTGACTGAGTATCTGATGTCCGTTTTGTAACGAACGCCGGGTGGCAAGTGAACCGGCGTCGGAAATCACTTGCCATTCAGAGGCCGTCAGCTGATTGGGCGTGGTGTCAGGGTAGCACTCAGGGCAATCTGTTTCGAAAAATTCCAGACCGATCAGTCTATGTGTAATGCTCTGCATGACGAAATTATTTATGAGGTTTGGCATATGGCAGGAAAGATTGATACACATCACCACATCGTGCCCCCGACCTACGCAGCGTGGCTTACTCAGCGCGGCATCACGGCCGGCGGGCTTGCGATTCCATCGTGGAGTGAAGAGGGGGCGTTGGACCTCATCGACGCATTGGGTATTGCAACCGGCATCTTCTCCGTTTCCACTCCGGGAGTTCATCTCGGTGATGATGTTGAAGCACGTGAGAAAGCACGGGAGGTCAACGAGTTCGCCGCGAACATCGTCGCCAGATACCCGGGCCGCTTTGGCTTCTTTGCAACGCTGACACTGCCTGACGTCGAGGGCGCCATTACTGAAGCGAAGCATGCATTTGACCAGCTCAACGCGGATGGTGTCGTGCTGATCAGCAGCGTGCGCGGGACATATCTTGGCGACGAGTCGTGGGCACCGCTCTTCGACGAGTTGAATCGTCGGCATGCGGTGGTGTTTGTTCATCCGGGGGATTTGCCGGCCGAACCCGTGCCCGGAATACCGCCTTATGCCGCCGACTTTCTGCTCGACACGACGCGTGCCGCCATCAACATCGCGAAGTCAGGTTGGCTCGAACGATTCCCCAACGTAAGAATCATTCTTTCTCATGCCGGTGGATTCATTCCGTACGCCGCCCAGCGCATCGCTCGCGTCGTTTCGCCAGACGGTAGCCGCGACGGCGGGCTTGCACGGCTCAGGCGCTTCTACTTCGACACCGCGCTATCGAGCAGTCCGTATGCGATGCCCGCGCTTCTCGCGTTTGCCGATCCGACTCATATCACCTTCGGCAGCGATTGGCCTTATGCACCGAAAAGTAGCTCGCTGGCGTTTACCGAGATGCTTCATGCATTCCCGCTGACACCCGACCAACGCCATGCCATTTACCGTGGCAACGCAGAGCAACTGTTTCCGCGACTGTCGTCCACGCGACATGCGAGTCCGCTGATTGACGAGACGAGGCAGCAGTCGTCGCGAAAGTAGACGCGTCATGCCCGGCGTGCCACGCCGGCAGGTAGCGAACAAGCAGGCTTGCGAAACACGCGTCGATGTACCTGCATTCGGCGCAGGATCACATGTGTCGTGTTCGCCCTCGGAAGATCAATGTGCCGGAGCGGGGGCGGCGCCGATGTGTGTACGAAAGAGCCTGTACGGCTTTTGTCGCAGATCCTTACCGCTATGGAATCCGGCCTACCGTGGCAATTGATTGGCCATGAAGTACAGGTAGCCGTCCGGGCCGATGGCCAGCGTGTCGGGCCACAGAATGCGGGAGTCGTGCACGACGGTCGTCCACGCTCCACCGGGTGAGCGCTTGCGGATCGCATTGTGCTCGTAGTCGCCCGCGTACACAGTGCCGTTCGCGTCTGCCGCGAGCCCGTCGGATGCGCCTTTCTCGCCGAGATCCTGGACGGCCGCCGATAGCTGCGTGTCGCTGACGGAGGCATCACGCAGCATTGCCGTCGATACCGCGTAGAGACGACGACTGGAGAGCGGGCAGTAAGACAGCGTCTTCCCATCCGGTGACAGGGCAATGCCGTCCGAAGCCACCGAGAAAGGCCGGGTGTTGCCGTCGGCATCACGGGTCATCATGTGTTCGCCATCGAAGACAGGTACGAAATGCGGATCGGCAGATGTCGAGACGTCATCCGTGAGGCGTCGGCATTGCGCTGCCCGTGTCAAGATCGACGATGATGATGCCGCCAATACCCGTGAGCGACGAGTCCGTCACATAGGCGACCCCCGCCTTGCCGACGCGGAAGTCGAAGCGCACGTCGTTGACATAGGTTTGCGCGCGCATGACGTTGCCGGGAAAGACGATGGTCTTCACGATCCGATTTTGCTTCAGATCAATGGCGACGAGCTTTGCGCCGCCCGCGACCGGGCTGGAAAAATTCGGCGCAGCCGTATCGAGCACCCAGAGGCGGCCGCGACCGTCCGCCACCACGCTCTGGACGCTCAGGAAGTGATCGGCCGGATTCCGGTCGTCCGCGCGATTGACCTCGGCGTCCGGATACGGGGCGACCTTGCCGTGGCGCAGTTCGCCGACGGTGAACGGCACGTCGTCCCCCCAGCGCGGAAAGTTGACGAAGATTCGGCCCGATTCGGAAACCGTGACGCCGGTCGGCATCGCATCGTTGAACGTGGCAACAGTATCCAGGGTACCCGGGGTTGACCGGGTGTCGGAAGGTGTCGGCGCGACGGTTGCCGCAGGCGTTGCGGCGACGCTCGAGGCGTAAGGCGCAACGCTCCACAACGCGAGCGCACTGGCAAGCGCGAGTGATTTCAGGCGGTAGCGGATTGGCGTGGAATGCCGGCGCGAGTGGCGCATGGCTATTTTCCTGTCGTTGGGGGAATCTGGCTGCCGGCGCGGCATCGAATGCCGACGCGGTGTTGCCGTGCTCAAAAGCCCTCGAGCACGATCTTGCCGCGTGCGCGGCCGCTTTCGATGAGGGCGTGCGCGCGGCGGAGGTTTTCCGCATTGACGACCCCGAAGTGCTCGCCCATCGTCGTACGAAGCGTGCCGTCGTCGACCAGGGTGGCGACGCGGTCGAGGATGTCGTGCTGGCGGATCATGTCCGGCGTCTCGAAGAGCGAGCGGGTGAACATCAGCTCCCAGTGCAGCGAGATGGCTTTGCGCTTGAGCGGCACCGCATCGAGCGTCGCCGGATCGTCGATGACACCGAGCCGCCCCTGAGGGGCGAGCGCTTCGACGATCTGCGCATAGTGGCTATCCGTCTGCGTGAGACTTGCAACATAACGTACGTGGGGTACGCCGATTTCCCGCAGCCCTTCGACCAGAGACCGAGAATGATCGATGACGTCGTGGGCACCCAATTCCCGGACCCAGGCCTGCGTTTCCGGGCGCGAGGCCGTGCCGATGACGCGCAACCGGGTGAGGCGCCGCGCGAGTTGCGTCAGGATTGACCCGACGCCGCCGGACGCACCGACGATCAGGATGGCATCGCCTTCGCCGCCTCCCTCGGCCACGCCGAGACGGTCGAACAGCAACTCCCATGCGGTGAGCGATGTCAGCGGAAGGGCGGCGGCATGAGCATCGCTCAGGCTGGCGGGCTTGCGCGCGGCGATTCGTTCGTCCACCAGCCCGTACTCCGCATAGGCGCCGGCTCGCGCGATCGACCCTGCGTAGTAAACGTCGTCGCCCGCCTGATACAGCGAAACGTCGCGACCCACGGCCTCGACCGTGCCGACCGCATCCCAGCCCAGCACGCGCGGCTCGTCGGTCGGCGATCCCTTCCGAACCTTGGTGTCGACAGGGTTTACGGCGATCGCCCGAATCCTGACGAGCAGGTCCCTCGGCCCCGGCTTGGGCAGGGGCAACTCCGCTTCGTGGAGCGCGTTGGGGTGGGTGGCCGGGAGGCCGTGCTGCGTATAGACGATGGCTTTCATGCGGTGTGTTCCAGTCGATGTGGAGAGAGGTCGGAAACCGGTGGCTATCGCCGCCGTCGACGTGTGGATCGTATTTTCCGAACTGCAACACAGATGAAAAACCAGGAAAATCGGGTAGAACTTTCACTGTTGGAATGAAAATGATCCGGATTGACGACCTTGGACTCTTCGTGCGTACGGCGGCGCTGGGCAGCTTCTCCAACGCCGCCCGTGAGGCCGACCTGCTTCCGGGGCAGGTCAGTGCGGCGATTCAGCGGCTAGAGCGGGAGCTGGACATTCGCCTGTTTGCGCGGTCGACGCGCAGCCTGAAGCTTACGTCGGAGGGCGAGCAATACCTGCCCTATGCGCAGGAAGCGCTGTCGGCGCTCAGGGAGGGGCGGGAGCGCCTGCATGGGGAGCGCCACGAGCTGCAGGGCGTGCTGAAGATCTCCGCGCCGTCGGATCTTGGGCGAAACGTGCTGCTGCCATGGCTGACGGCGTTTCGCGACGCGCATCCGAAGCTGGTGCTGAAGCTGTCGCTGTCGGATTACGTGGCGGACGTGTTCCGCGATCCGGTCGACGTCGCGATTCGCTATGGCGTGGCAGAAACCGCCAGCTATGTGGCATTGCCGCTCGCGGAGAGCAACCGGCGTGTGCTGGTCGCATCGCCGGCCTATCTGGCACGCCATGGTCGCCCGACCTCGCTTGACGAGCTTGCCTTGCACAAGTGCCTGCTATTCGCGCTCGGCGGCCGCGTATACGACCGATGGGTATTTCCCGTCAACGGCGTGCGCCGGCTGGTGACGGTCAACGGAGAACTGCTTTGCGACGACGCAGACGTTGCGCGTCGCTGGGTGGTGGAGGGGCTCGGTGTTGCCTACAAGTCATGGCTCGACGTTTGCGATGACGTCACGAGCGGGCGGCTGGAGGTGCTGATTCCGGATCAGCCTGGCGAGCCTGCACCGCTGAACCTCGTATGCCCGCACCGCCGGCAATTCTCGCCGACCGTGCGTTATCTGCACGCGGCGCTGCGAGATCAAATCTCGTACATGGTCGCTGAAATGAAAAACCATACCGTATTACAAGAGAAATAAGGGCGCGCGAGGCGTTTCGATCCGGCGCTGATTTATTCCGGCCAGGTAAAGGCGAGGCATCGCAACGGCACGGATCGCGGACGGCTTTTTTGCCAGCGCGGTATTGACACATCAAAGCTCAGAGAACGTCCATGGTGCTTGCGCGAAGCACTCGGCGAGAAAGTCGAGGAGCAACGTGACACGCGCCGGGCGTAGCGTGCCAGGCGGCGTGACGAGGTTGATGTTGATGTCGGAGATCGACCAGTCTTGCATCACTACCTCCAGTTCGCCTCGCTGCAACGTGCCCCATATCACGAACTCGGGTTGCAGTGCGAGGCCATGCCCGCCGATCAATGCGGGCATGATCACTTCAGCGTTGTTGCTGCGGATGCGCCCGCGCACGGGCGCCAAGAATTCTTCGCCCGACTTCGTGTTGCGAAAGTGCCAGGATTCGGGTGTTGGCAGGTTCGTGTAGAGAAAGATTACGTGCTGCTCGAGATCGCGCGGATGTGTCGGGCTGCCGTACTTTTCGAGGTAGGAGCGGGACGCGACGAGTGACCGGCGCACCGGACACAGCGGGCGGGCGCGCAGCGTCGAATCGTCCAGTTTGGCGATGCGGATCGCGATGTCGAAGCCGTCCGACACGATGTCGACTAGACGATCGGTCAGCACGAGATCGATATCGACGAGCGGATAGCGTTCGAGAAACGCAGGCAGCACCGGTGCGAGATGGCGGACCCCGAACGACATGGGTGCATTAACCCGGACGAGGCCGTGCGGTTCGAGTGCGTATGCGGACGCGTCGCACTCGATGCATTCCGCGTCCGCGAGCAGTTTTATCGCGCGGTCACGCAGCATCTCGCCGGTCGGCGTGAGCGAAAGCTTACGCGGTGTTCGGTACAGTAGCGTTGTGCGGAGTCGCTGTTCGAGGCGGGCGATTGCTTTCGATACGGTCGGTTGCGACATACCGAGCAGCGCAGCAGCTTTCGAGAACGAACCGGTTTCGGCGACACGTACGAAGATCGCCCAGGCTTCGAGATCAGGAAGGTGATGCATTATGCAGTGGGGGGCGATGAAGGTTTCGCGCTGACGTCGGTAGTGAGGGCAACCTCATCCGATGTACGCGGCGTGAGGCGGGACCCTGAGGCGCCTCTCGGGAACGTGTGGGATGTGCGTGCGCCGCACGCTCGATCCCCGAACGGTGCGCCTACGCAATGCATAATGGCATTGCGTAGGCGCTCGCGTGTCAATCGATTATGGCGGCGGGACAGTCTGACGAGCCGAGCGGATTCTGCCGGGCTGCGTAGGCGCGGCGGTTCGGCGAGCCGCGGCCGACCGCGCTTCGTACTGTTTTATCCGGCGCGCTTGCCACCGGTTCATACCGTTTGCGACCGGACCACGCGAACCGGGACCGACTTGTACGACGGCGTGCCGCTCTCCTTGTCGATGTAGTCGAGTGGGACGAGTACGTTCGCTTCCGGGTAATACGCGCCGACGGATCCCGCGGCGATGTCGTAGGCAATCGCCGTGATCTTCTCGAGCCGCATCGGCCGGCCGCCAGGTGCGACGGTCTCGATGTCGACCAAATCGCCGTGTTCGAGCCCGCACGCTGCCAGGTCACCCTCGTTCATGAACAACACGTCGCGTCGGCCGAACACGCCGCGATAGCGGTCGTCGAGCCCGTAGATCGTGGTGTTGTACTGGTCGTGGCTGCGCAGCGTCACGAGGCGCAGGATGTCGTCGCCGTGAACGGGGGCATCTTCCTCGACGCCGCTGAATACCGAGAACATCGCCTTGCCGGTCGCGGTCGGCCATTTGCGTTCGGTCGGCGGCAGAGGCAGCCGGAATCCACCCGGAGTCCTGATCCGTTCGTTGAAGTTGTCGAAACCCGGTATGGTTCGTTCGATCAACGTGCGGATCTCGTCATAGTCGGCGATCAGATTCAGCCAGGCGACCTTGCTGTCCGGCAGCGTCGCGTGCGCAATGCCGGCGACGATCGCGGGTTCGGAGCGCAAATGTTCGGACGCCGGCGTGAGCTTGCCCGACGACGCATGGACCATCGACATCGAATCCTCGACCGTCACTGATTGCGGGCCGCCTGCCTGCACATCAAGCTCGGTGCGCCCGAGGCACGGCAGCACGAAAGTCTCTTTTGCGACCAGTAGATGGGAGCGATTGAGTTTGGTGCCGAGGTGGACGCTCAGATCGAGCTGCCCCATCGCCGGAAAGCATTGCCCGGAGTCGGGCAGGGCGACCGCGAAGTTGCCGCCGAGGCAGATCAGCGCCTTGGCCGTGCCATCGATTATCGCCTGCATGCCCTTGACGGCATCGTGGCCGTGCGCACGCGGCGGCTCGAAACCGAACACGTCCTCGATCTTCTTCAGGAATTCGGCCGAGGGCTTTTCGGTGATGCCTACCGTCCGGTTGCCCTGCACGTTCGAGTGACCGCGCAGCGGGCAGATGCCTGCGCCGGGCTTGCCGATATTGCCGCGCAACAGCAGCAGGTCGGCGATCAGGCGAACGTTCGCGGTGCCCGTGTTGTGCTGGGTGACGCCCATCCCGTAGGTGACGATCGTCGCATTCGCCTTGGCATACGCGTTCGCCACCTGTTCGAGTGCCGAGCGGGCGAGCCCGCTTTCGCGCTCGATTGCGTCCCAGCCGGTCGCGACGAGATCGGCGGCAAACGTGTCGAAACCTTCGGTATGCTCGGCGATGAACGCACGGTCCAGCACGTCGCCTTGTGCGACGTCCAGGGCCAGCAGCGCCTTCATGATGCCCTTGAGCGCGGCCGCGTCGCCGCCGGCCTTGACCTGAAAGTAGGTCGACGCAATGCGCGTCGACCCATAGGTGGCCATCTCGACGGGATTCTGAGGATCGGCGAAGCGTTCGAGCGCACGCTCGCGAAGCGGATTGAACACGATGATCGGCACGTTGCGCCGCGCGGCTTCGTGCAACGTACCCATCATGCGCGGATGGTTGGTTCCCGGGTTGTGGCCGATCGAGATGATCAGGTCGCACACGTCGAAATCTTCCAGCGACACGGTGCCCTTGCCGATGCCGATCGACTGCGGCAAGCCGACGCTCGTCGGCTCGTGGCACATGTTCGAGCAGTCGGGAAAGTTGTTCGTCCCGTATTCGCGGGCGAACAACTGGAACAGATACGCGGCCTCGTTCGATGCGCGGCCCGACGTATAGAACTCGACCTGATCGGGCGGCAGCACGCGCAGCACTTCGCCGATGCGCGCGAATGCATCGTCCCATTCGACTGCACGGAACGTGTCGGTCGCGCGATCGTAGACGAGCGGATGCGTGAGCCGGCCCATGTTCTCCAGCTCGTAGTCCGACATGCGCAGCAGCGACGACACGGTGTTCGCCGCGAAGAATTCGGGCGTCACGCGCTTGGTCGTCGCTTCCCACGTGACGGCTTTCGCGCCGTTCTCGCAGAACTGGAACGTTGACTTGTGTTCCTTGTCGGGCCACGCGCAGCCGGGGCAGTCGAACCCGTCAGGCTGATTGGTCCGGAGCAGCGTGATCGGCGCCTTGATCGATTCCATCTGCGTGCGGACTGCCTCCGCCGTTGCACGGAGGGCGCCCCAGCCACCGGCCGGGCCGTCGTATGCCCGGATACCAGGTACGTCGCGTCGTGCAGTCATATGAACTCCGTTGCTGTCCAGGCCAGCTTGAATGTCGGTCGGTTTGGCTGGTCACTGTGCCTGTTCGAATCGCGATGTGGAATCGACAAATCTGATAACCTTCCTCTCAAATTCGAAAGGCTTATATGGATCTGAATGCTGTCGAGATGTTCGTGATCGTCGTGCAGGCCGGCAGCCTGTCGGCGGCGGCCGTGCGTACGGGTATCCCGCTTCCGACGCTCAGTCGCCGGATCAGGGCCCTCGAAAGCGAACTGGCCGTGCAATTGCTCGAGCGTTCAGTGCGTGGCACGCGGCTGACGGATGCCGGCGTGCGGCTCTACGAACACGCCAGTCGCGGCATCGAAGCGCTGGCTGAGGCGCGCGAGTCGGTGGTGGGCGCGCAGCATGAATTGAAAGGGTTCCTGCGCTTGTCGTTGCCGCCGACGTTCGAAGTCTGGTGGGATCTGCTCGGCGAGTTTCAGGCGCGCTACCCGGGTATTCGCCTGTTCGTTCATACCACCGAGCGTCGTGTCGACTTGATCCTCGACGGCATCGATGTGGCATTGCGTGTCGGGGCGATCGAGCAGGAGTCGATGGTGGCGCGCAAGATCGCAATCTATCGGCATCGGCTCGTCGCGAGCCCCGCGTTGCTGGAGCGCTACGGCCGGCCGGAGACGCCCGAAGATCTGCATCGTTTGCCGTGCGCGACCTGGGGGCGTGGTGCGTATGCGCCGCCCGTCTGGCACCTCGGCGACACGAAGTTTCATCCGCGCCCGGTGCTGTCGACGAACGATTACTCGCACCTGCGCAACCGTGTGCTCGATGGACATGTCGTGAGCGAACTCCCGCCGTTTCTTGTCTCGGACGAGCTGCGTAAAGGCAGGCTCGTTTCGCTACTGGACGACTATCCGTTTCCTGCCGTCGAGCTGAACCTGCTGTTTCCGTCACACCGACATCCGTCATCGGTCGTCAGAGCTTATCTCGACTTTTGCCAGGCGTATTGGGATGCGAAGTTGAGTGATGTCGTGAAGGGGGTGGGGCCTCTGGATTCGCACGCTTGACCCGATGATCCAGGGCCGCGTTCCCGTGCCGATCCTGCAGCTTGCTTCGTGCAGATCCGATCGGGATTCGGTACGCTCCGACGAGCCGTGGCGTTGGTCCTGAACGGGATGCGCAATGCGGAATAAGATCGATTCCAGTTCTTCTGTTCCCTTCAAAAGCTATTGCGTGTCCAATAATCGGGTTTGGATCCGTGCTCGAGTGCAATGCATATCGGCCGTTACCGATCCATCTGATCAAGAAAGCAATCCATTTCCTATCCGTCTGGAAGGGCAACACACGCAACGAGCCATCGAGGTTGACGTTGGTGCTCGCGATTTCCCGGTCGTGCATCGCGTCTTCCAGTTTGCCGTCGCGCCCCGCAGAGCCGGTGCGAGCCTGGCGACGAATCGTTGGGCCGTGCGATTCGGGTTGAAACGTCGAAGTCGCCAGGTGCGATGTCGACGCGCGGGTAGCGACTCTGACTCCGTGACCGTGCAGGGTGCGACATCAAATGAATGCACGGGTGCATATCCTGGCCTATTCGAACGAAGTGCTGCTGGTGCGTTGGGTCGAACGCGGTCGCAGTGGCCCGCAAGATCAGCGATGGACGCTGGGGCGTGCGTTGCGTTCCGGGAATTGTGCGTTGTCGGGATCGAAAGTCATTTGCGGCGATGCCGTCTTTAGCCCCGGCGACCGGGCGGCTGCTCATCCGCACACAATGATTCTCGCCGCGGTGCTCGAGCGGATCATGGGCACGCTACCGGCGCGCCCACAGGTTCATGTGCTCGAGCAGTCGGATGAGTTGCTTCTGGTGCGTTGGGTCGAGCCAGGGCGCGCTCATTATGGAGAGCAGCATTGGCGACCGGGACGAGCGGCGCGTTCAGGCATCTGTGCACTGTCGGGTGTCGCGATTGCGCGCGGTGACGAGATTTTCAGGCCGATCGGCCGCCCAAAGCCGTCAAACGCGGGAGCGATGATTCTCGCAGCAGCGCTCGACCGCAACAACAGATCGTCCGTGTGAACGCCATATCCGGTGTGCCGTGCCGGCGCTCGAGCCAGTAATGCGCTGGGACCGCATGTCGTCCGCTGCACGCAGCAATTCATGTGATCGCGCGAAACGGCCGCCCCGGCGTAAGACCTCGGGCGCGCGGATTCAACCTTTATGAGGTCGGTCCATGGCGTCTCAAGCGGATCCCGACGCAAGCTCCACACCAGCTTCTTGAATTTGAGAGGACGGTTACCAGATTTGTCGCTTTCGCAGCATGAAACGAACGGGCATAGTGCTCGGGCCATCTCGTCCACGCAAGGAGGAACACGATGCTCGAGATCAGACATGCAGATCAACGTGGAAGAGCGGAGCACGGCTGGCTCAGCACGCGTCACACGTTTTCATTCGCGAGCTATTACGATCCGGAGCAAAACGGTTTTTCCGATCTGCTGGTGATCAACGACGACCGGATCATGCCGGGGCAAGGATTCGGCAAGCACCCGCACCGCGACATGGAGATCTTCACGTACGTGCTGGAGGGCTCGCTGGCGCACAAGGACACGATGGGAACCGGATCGGTGATCGTACCCGGTGACATTCAGGTGATGAGCGCTGGCACGGGCATCGCCCATAGCGAATACAACCACTCGAATAGCGAGCCCGTGCACCTCTTGCAGGTGTGGATCGCAACTGCCATGAAAGGCACGCCGCCAAGCTATCAGCAACGTCACTTCGGCGTGGAGCAGAAGCGTGGCGTGCTGCGACTGGTGTTGTCACCCGACGGTGCGAACGAATCGCTCGCGCTGCAACAGGATGCCCGCGTCTATGCAGGTCTGTTCGACGGTCACGAAAGCGCCGAGCTCGAACTCTCCGGCAATCGCTATGCCTATGTTCATGTGGCGTGCGGCAGGATTACCGTGAACGGCGTCGAACTTGGCGAAGGTGACGGTGCACGGATCCGCGGTGAACGAACACTGAGCTTCGCACGAGGTCACGATGCTGAAGTGCTTGTGTTCGATCTGCGCGGCATCGAAGTATCGCGGTTGTCGTCATAACCGGCCTATTCAGAACCCGTCGAGCACCAGGTGGGAGGCTCGACAGCTATCTCATCGAGGAAAATCATGCGCTTTACACTATTTGAAAACCGGAAGGATGAGTTGATTCTTATCGCTCGCATTCTATTGATGGTGCTGTTCGTGATATTCGGTTGGTCGAAGCTGACGGCCTTTTCCAGCACCGTCGCATATATGGCGTCGAGCGGCGTGCCCGCACCTGCGTTGTCGACGATCACGGCTGTGGTGATGGAGCTGGTTGTCGGCGTCGCGCTGGTGATCGGGTTCTATACGCGGCCCCTGGCTTTGTTGCTCGCGGTCTATACGCTAGGTACGGCGATTATCGGCCATCACTACTGGAATATGACTGGCGCCATGCAGCAAGACAACATGATTCACTTCTACAAAAACATCAGCATCATCGGAGGGCTGATGCTGCTGTGTGTGACGGGTGCCGGCAAGTATTCTCTCGACCGGCGATGATCGGTAACCCGTCTTTGAACGCGTAATCCAGTGACGATGCAGCATGAGACAGTCGAGCATCGCATCGACGATGGTCTTGTCACTGATTCATCCTTGCCAGTGCACCATCGGAAACTGGCTAATGACGCTGAAGGGTTTGCCCACCGCACGGTCATCGATCATCTAGAGCAGATCGTTTCGAACCATTGCGCCGAGAGAAACCATTCCCAAATCGTTCAGTAGGTGAACGCCAATGCGGGCAACCTGTCGCAGCCATTGGTGCAGTCTCCGTTGCCGTGCAATACACGTAGTTCCTCGCCAAGTCGCGGCACACGCAAGTACAGCACAGAGTGCCCGTGCCGGCGCGATCCCGAAGCGGCCGGTCACGATCGTCAGAAATGCGCATCCGAGCAGAGAAAAGGCCGAAAAACCTATCTTTTGATAGGGATCTGGACGCTGGCACGAGCGTATGCTCATTCTTCCGAGCACGAAGAAAACGTCGTCAACGGCCAGAGATGCTGACCTAGGTGACACATCGATACCGAACACAGGAGACGCCATGAAAATTCTCGAAGGAAAGACCGCTCTGGTCACTGGTGCTGGACACGGACTCGGCAAGGCGAGTGCACTTGCCTATGCCAAATACGGAGCTTATGTATTCGTCAATGACATTGACATGATGACTGGCGAAGAAACCGTGTCGGAGATCAAGGAGGCTGGAGGCGAAGCGGAATTTGTTCTCGCCGATGTAACATCTCCGCAGCAAATTCAGGCAATGATCGATGTCATAGTGCAAAAGAAGCGACGGTTGGATATCGCGTTTAATAACGCAGGGATTGCTCCTCTTGCAACGCCGCTTGCTGACTACAGTGATCAGGAATGGAGCCGAATTACTCGGATGGATCTCGACTCGGTTTTTTATTGTGCGCGAGCCGAGATCAAGGCGATGCTCGTGACCGGTGGGGGCGTTATCGTAAACATGGCTAGTATCCTCGGACAGGTGGCTTTTCCCGGGCTCGCACCCTACACTGCGGCGAAACATGGTGTTGTCGGCCTCACCAGGCAGATCGCCGTGGATTATGCGGCGCTTGGCATTCGTGCTTTCAGTGTTGGTCCAGCATTCATGAAGACTGGGCTGGAGGCAGGCCTTGACGAAACCTCCCGCAACTCGCTTGCGCAACTGCATCCAGCAGGACGTATGGGCGAGCCAGAGGAGGTTGGGGAAGTGGTTGCCCTCCTGAGCAGTATGGGCGCGTCCTTCGTCAACGGTGGTTATATCCCGATCGACGGTGGCTTCCTCTCGCGCTGAGATAGCCCTCAAAGCGGCGCGGAGCGTCAAACTTCATCTTGCATTCGACAGCAAGGTCTCATCGGTTCACTGCTCCGATCATTACAACGATTGACATCCACGTGAGACGCTGAAATACCGCTCTCCAACGGAGTTCTGGCGCGCCGCGGCATCGCGATCGTAGCGGCGTCTGGGTGCCCGTAGATACGCTGTCTACCCAAAGCGCGGGCATTGTGGTGAATCCGCCTAATCCCTGCGCAATCTCGAACTTTGTCCCGGCGCGGCTTAGTGTGAGCGGCATGTCGCCGTGAATGTCTGGCGCATTGTGCAGCGCAAGGACAATCGCGGGTTGGCCGCGCAGCGCGGTCGGCGCTATCGTGTCGAGTGCCGCGAGCGGATGGCCGAGCAGCTGCCCGACGACGAACCCTTCTTCGAACACCGCGCACGTGTCGATGCCGCATGTGCTGTGGGCAGCCGGATCAACCCGAAATCATTCCTGCGATGCATCGCGCCGAGACCTTGCCGAGCTTCGGCATGTCCCTCAATTCGAGCGTGATCATCGGATAACACGGACGCATCACGCGCGGCACGGATGGAAGTACGGTTGTCAGTATCTCCGAGACGAGCGCGATAGGCAGCGTGCCGATCTCGATTCAGCTCGAGAGCCGCGCCATGTGCTCGGCGGGCGCGGTCTGATGCAGCGCCGCTCGCACTTCCAGCAGGAATACGCGCCCGATGTCGCTCAGTTGCGCTCTAACAGCCGCACGCCAAGTTCTTCGTTGAGCGCCGTGGTCTGCATGTTCAGTGCGGACTGCGCGAAGAATAGGCGCTGCGCTACGCACCCGGGAGGCAGATCTGACCAATCCGCGCAGTTAATTGAATTCCATTGACGGTGGCCCAAGGGTGACCGGTGCTGGTAATCAGTCCTCTTGATAACCAGATCAGAAAAGACCATTGGCGCAATCCAGGGTAGAGAACAGATGATACGTCCCAAGCAAAACGGGCCGCGATAATCCGACGGCTCGACAAGCATTCGAGGAGACAGACACGATGAATGCGTTAGACCGGTTCAGCTGGAACTTCAGTTGCGCAACGATCGCTGAAGCATGGCTTGGGGTGTGATTCGCCTGCGGCTTGGCCGAAGCGAGATCAGCGATCGTAATGAGGAAACGACCGCGCTAGGTCTCGGTTTCACGTGAGATCGGAGTGCGCTCTGTACAAGAGGTAATCAATGATTCTGATCGCAATGGGCGTGTCGGGCGCGGGCAAATCGCAAATCGGCGAAATGCTGGCGGAACGCTTGTCGTGCAGCTATACCGACGGCGACGCGTTTCACAGCGCGGCGAACAAGGAAAAGATGCACCACGGCATTCCGTTGACCGACGACGACCGCTGGCCGTGGCTGCAGTCGATCCGCGCGGCCATCGAGGAGCGGCAGCGCGCGGGAGAGGCTGCCGTCTTCACCTGCTCGTCGCTGAAGCGGTCGTACCGCGACGTGTTGCGCGGCACCGACACCGACGTTCGATTCGTCTATCTGAAGGGTTCGTTCGATACGTTGCGCGAACGTTTGAATGCGCGCGGCGGCCACTTCTTCGATCCGTCGCTGCTGCGGAGTCAATTCGATACGCTCGAGGAGCCAGGGGCAGATGAGGCGATCGAGGTCAGCATCGAGCTGGCACCCGCTCGCATCGTCAATCTGGTCATGCAAAAGATACGAGCGTTGCCGTATCCGGAAGCGGATGCCGGCGAGGAGGGTGGCGCCGTATGTCGAGGCCAGACACACTTCCAACCGAATCGATAAGGCAATTCAAAACAATACTGTACTTAGGAGACGAAATGGAAAAGACACAATCGGTTGCCGTACAACGCTGGTGGTACTTGATGCCAGTGATCTTCATTACCTACAGTCTGGCCTATCTGGATCGCGCCAACTATGGCTTTGCAGCTGCGGTCGGGATCGACAGGGACCTTGGCATCACGCACGGCACGTCGTCGCTGATCGGCTCGTTGTTTTTTCTCGGCTACTGCCTGTTCCAGGTGCCCGGCGCGATCTATGCGCAACGCAACAGCGTGAAGAAATTGATCTTCGTCAGTCTGATCTTGTGGGGTTTGTGCGCTGCGGCGACCGGGTTGGTCAGTAACATTCCGATGTTGATGGTGCTGCGCTTCGTTCTTGGCATGGTGGAAGCCGCGGTAATGCCGTCGATGCTGATTTACATCAGCCGCTGGTTCACGCGTAGCGAGCGCTCGCGCGCGAATACGTTCCTGATTCTCGGCAACCCGGTGACCGTGTTGTGGATGTCGATCGTCTCGGGATATTTGGTACGCAGCTTCGGCTGGCGGGAAATGTTCGTCATCGAAGGACTCCCAGCACTTGCGTGGGCAATTGTCTGGTGGTTGACAGTCAAGGATCGACCTGTCGACGCAACGTGGATGACCGATGCAGAAAAAGCTGAACTCGACGCGCGCCTGAGGGCTGAGCAAGCCCACATCGCGCCGGTTCGCGACTACAAGGCTGCATTCCGTTCGTCGGTCGTGCTGAAGTGCAGTGCGGTCCACGCCCTCTGGAGCATCGGCGTATATGGATTCATCATGTGGTTGCCGTCGATTCTCAAGACCGCGTCGAATATTGATATTGTTTCGATCGGTTGGCTTGCGGCCATTCCGTATGTTGCCGCGATTATCCTGATGCTTCTTGCATCGTGGCTTTCAGACAAGACGCGAAACCGCAAGCTGTTCGTCTGGCCACTACTGCTCGTCGGAACCATAGCTCTAATGGCTTCGTACATGGTTGGAGGGGCACATTTCTGGATCTCGTTCATGCTTCTTATAGTTGCTGGCGCAACTATGTACGCGCCGTATGGCCCCTTCTTTGCGCTCGTGTCGGAACTCATCCCGAGTAACGTGCTCGGCGGCGCGATCGGCATCATCAATTCGAGTGGCGCGCTAGGCGCGTTTGTCGGTTCGTGGGTCGTTGGATATCTAAATGGTGCGACCGGAAGCCCGTCCAGCTCGTACGTCTTCATGGCAGCCGCGCTACTGCTTTCCGTGATACTGATGATCACGGTTCCAGTTCGTTCGGGGCAGTTCGGAACGCGCCAGCGCCCCCGTCTTGACGACGTCCAGTACGACAGTTAGAGGTCGGTTCAAACACCCCGTGAGGGGCTGTTTACTTCCTCGGCGAGCTGTTAGCCTTGGGCACCAGAACAACGGAAGCTCAAGGATGGAAGCGCCGATCATTGACGACGAACCGTGGATACCCATTGCTGCCGCCCGCGAAGCCTCGTGCGAAAAGTGATCCTGGTCGTCCGTGCGTTTCCGATCGTGCGGCGCTCAACGGCATCCTGTTCGTGTTCAAGACGGGAATCCGCTGGAACCACTTGCCGACTCGGCTGGGCTTCGGTTCTGGCGCAACCTGCTGGCGGCGATTGAACGACTGGCAAAAGACCGGTGTATGGGACCGACTGCACGAGCTGCTGCTCGACAAGTTGCGTGCGGCCGGCCGGATCGATCTGTCATACGCTGCGGTTGATTCATCGTCCGTGCGTGCCATTGGGGCCACGGATCGTGCGCGACCCGGTTCCAGGCACCACATCCTCGTAGACGCCAACGGCGTTCCTGTCGTGGCGATCCTGACCGGCGCGAACGCCAACGACGTCACGTAGTGGCTGCCGCTCGTTAATGCAATTCCGCCGATTCGCGGTGTCCGTGGCCGACCACTTCGGAAGCCCGGCGTCGTCTACACCGATCGCGGCTACGATGCCACACGACGCCGACGTGCACTGCGTGAGCGTGGCATCAGGCCCGTGATCGAGAAACGCCGGACCGTACACGGCAGCGGGTTCGGCAAGTACGTTGGGTGGTGGAACGTACGCACTCCTGGCTCCACAAGTTCCGTCGTCTACGCGCGCGCTTCGAGCGACGCGCCGACATTCACGAAGCATTCTTGAAACTTGACTGCCCGCTCGTCTGCTGGAACATCTTCAGGCAAGCTGAGCAAGGTTATAGAACTGGCCTCTTGGCGACGTCGATTTCGGCGCAGACCGTCGCCGCATGGTCTCGACACGTGGCCCCGGCTTCTGTGACTGCAGCTCCTCGGGTGGATCGTGCAAGCAACTGGACGCCAAGTTCCGATTCAAGCCGCGCGAGCCGGCGACTGACGATCGACTTGGACACGCCAAGCCGGAGCGCAGCCGGTGAAACGCCCCCAGCATCTGCCACTTCCACAAATGTCTGCAACTCTTCGATGTCCAATTCGGTGTTCCCCAATTCGCGACACAGCTCGCCCCAGAGTGGTACTACCGTGTTGAGCACGGGACCAACAAAATGTTGCTTCCCGGCGACGTCGTCGCTGGCGTGTGTTTCCCGGAAATCGAATCTCGCTCACATCGGCAACAAAGGAGGCACTCGTGACTTTTCGTAACGGTCTCGCTTCGCTTCTTCGTCCAGAAGACTCGGTACTCGTTCTGATTGATCATCAACCGTACCAACTCGCGAACGTGAACAGCCACGAACCGCAGATGGTGATCAACAATACGGCGGCTCTCGCGAAGACCGCCAAGGCCTTCGGGGTCCCTACCATTCTGACGACGGTGGTCGCTGGACGGGGAGGGAACCTCTTCCCCCAGATCGCCGACGTGTTCCCCGACCAAGAGATCATCGACCGTACTTTCATTAACACCAGGCAGGACCGGAAGGTTGTGGATGCGGTAGAAGCGACGGGCCGCAAGCAGTTGATTATCGCTGGCTTGTGGACCGAGGTATGTGTCGCGATGCCAACAATCCAGGCTCTCGGCGAAGGTTGGGACGTTACGGTCGTCACCGATGCGTCAGGCGGTGTTTCGGTCGAGGCCCATGAGGTCGCAATCCAGCGCATGATCGCGGCTGGCGCGAACATGATGACTTGGCTGGCGGTCGCATCTGAATGGCAGCGCGATTGGGCTCGGAGCGATCAAGCTGCGGCGCTGACAGAAGTGATTACGCAGCATGCCGGCGGTAGCGGCATCGCCTTTCTGTGGGAGCAGCAGTTGCTCAACACGCCTGTGCCAAACAACGCAGCATGATCTGAGTGGGGATGAAGAGGTTTTTGAGCGACGCGCCGCGAGACGGCTGATTGCTTGTCGAGTCTCGTCATCCCTCTCTAAAGAGAAGGCCATCATGCAGGGCTGCAGGCCGCCGGCCTCGTATTCGCCCCGTTTTCCACGGAGTTCAGAAGTGGAAACTTAGCGGCCATGGCCAAAACGTTGGGCCACATCTGCCACCGAACGACCACGTTCGGTGACTTGCTTGACTGCTTCTATCTTGAACTCATCCGTGTAGCGCTTGCTGCTCATATGGATCTCCTCGCTTGCCAAAAATTATGGCTCGAAGATGTCCGGCCGGCCGGTACAGCGTCGGAACCCATGCCGGCCGCGATCGATCGCCAACGCAGATGCCATCGTCGAGACAATCTTCTATGATGGAGCGTCGCACCGAGAATGGCGGCCTGCGAAACACTGTGCAGGGACTGCCACCGAATGGAATACGGCTGTCCGAACAGGCGAACCGATATGAATACTGGAACACATTCCCACCGAGCAGAACACTGCGCCCGCATCCGGACCGCGCTTCTCAATTTGCACCGGACACTGGTCGAGCTTGAGCGTAGAGAGTACGAGAAGGTCTATGGGCACCAATCCGCCGGCGATTTTTTGCAGGTGATGGCCTTCGACGATTCGATGAAGTGGCTGGAGCCTCTCAGCCGACTCATCGTCATGCTGGACGAAGCGCTGGATCAAGAGGGCGAACTGGAGCTGACGCCGACGGTGGTCGTGGCAAGAGCGCGGGAATTGCTCAAGCTGGACCGGGCGTCCGCGGACGCATTTGCAACGCGCTATCTGCATCACTTTGACAACTCGGCCTATCTTGCGGTCGACCACACTGCGTTGTTGAGGCTCATCGGCAGCGTTGCGTAGGGCATGCTCGAAACGAGCGGCTGACGTGCTCGGCGCAGTCTCTACGCGTCACCCCGCCTAGGACGCGCAATGGCGGCGCAGTACGCAGGACGCTCGTCACGCCCATCAACGGTGGATCGCGTCCTGCGCGACGCCGCTTCTCCGTTGACGGCACGACCGCGCCCAGGGTTCACGTCAAAGAAGCCGGTACGCTTTCGGCGTTGGCGGATTCGAGCAACGCATCCAAGATCCGTTGGGTCGTCATCGGCACGTCGGGCCAGAACCGATCGCGCTTACCGGAAAGAAGCAGATCGGCGAAGGTCCGATACAGGCCGGACTCTTGCGCGGTGGGGGGCTATATTCGGGAGGCGAAATCGTCCTCTCGTGCCGCTCCAGATCTCCCTCGAACGCGACTGGTGTCACGCCCAAGTCGCCTCGACGTGTTCGAGGCCGGGCTTTACCGAGTCAACGGTGATCGCGTTGCGCCTGAAGGGCTTGCGTGACCTGCAGCATACGGCTCGAGCGCTTGTGCTCGACGAAGGCATCCTGGCTCCGCGCCGTATAAGATAGAGGGCGATCGCTTTCACGCATGGCGAATAGACGGCGAGCGGCGCGCTCGCATGCCGGGTAGAAGGGCCGGCTCACCGGGCGTGTCGCCGCTTCGAATTCGCATGAACAGGAGGCCATCGAGGGCAATCCCGATCAGTACGAGCCGCTGATCGGGATTGCACGCAAATGTCTGGTCTATTGCACGCTCGAGGCTTTGCCATTGATCGTCAGGATCGAAGGTAGGCCCGCCGCGTCGTGACCTCACGGGAGAGACGATATGGTTCTTCGGCAGATCATCGGCAGTTGGCGTGATGTGTCCTTCGAGGTTGCAGCATGGGATGGCGTTGGTGCACAGGTCGATCTTTCCTGTGGTTGCATGTTCGCGCGCGAGGCGGCAGGTGAGGGGCCGACGGGCGGACTACGCCATCTCGACCTCGCGCTTTCGGGTGCACTCACCGGGTTGCGGCGCGAAGGTCACTTTTTGGCAGCGCCGATGGAAACATTGTTGATCAGCCGCCCGCCCGCGGGCATCGAAGCGGGTAGCCTGCTGCTGGTCGGGCTCGGTGACCCCGCAAGCTGGACCATTGAAGTAACCGCGGATGCTGCCGCCACCGCTGCCCGAACGGCGATGCAGCAGGGTGCGCGGAGTGTAGCCTTCGCGCCGAGCATACTCGACGGCGGGTTGACTACTGCGGCGACCGAAGGTATGCCGCAGGCCATGGTGACGGCCGTGCTGGCCACGATAAACACACAGTACCGGATCGCGGAACTGGGGCTCGCTGTGCTACCGTCACTGCGCCATTGGGTCTTCGATGTCGGCGCGTCACGCTTCGACGGAGCCGTAGAACATTTCGGAAACGCGCTTGCGGCCGTACTGTCCCAAGGCACGAAGTAACGGCAGGTCGATTCGGTTTGCGTGAAGTGTGGCGTCATCAGCCGGCTCGTCGCACCGTCGATGTACACCAGCAAATTATGCGTTACCTGCTTGAGCGGTTGGCGAACGGTGACGGGAAGCCGAGCTGCGCGATTCCGACTGACGCCGAGCTGGTCAATGAGTTCGGTGTGGCGTGCATGATCGTGTCGCGCGCGCTGCGCGAATTGACAGCCGAGCGCATGCTGATCTGCATCCCGGGCGCGGGCACCGTCGTCGAGCGCCGCCATTACGAATCGACGGTGCCCGAGATCTGCGACACCTCGGACGAGATCGCCGAGCGCGGCCATCGGCACAGAGCGCTCGTGCTGCTGATCGCAAGCAGCGACGATCCAGAAGCGATCGACGTGCTCGGGCTTCGTTCGGGAGCCGCGCTTCATTCGCGGATCGTGCATTACGAGGAGCGTGAACCGATCCAGTTCGAGGATCGCTACGTCAATCCGGCGCTGTTTCCCGCGTATCTGGAGCAGGATTTCACCGTCGAGACGCCGAATCAGTAAATGATGCGCCTTGCGCCGATCCTGCACGCGGAATTTCTCATCTACGCGCAGAAATCCGATGCGCAGGTACGTCGCCATTTTGTGATGGAAATCGGCGAGCCGCGCCTGTTGCTGAGACACCGCACATGGGTCGGCGAGGAAGTCGCGACGTCAGTGCAGCTGTGGCATCCGGCGTCGCGGTTTCATCGAGCTTCGAAGGGAAGGCGCCGCATGATTTCGAGCGCAATTTCCGAGGACGAATATTCCAACGTAATATAATCGTCCAAACGAACTGCTCGACCGGACGGGGGCTGAGTTCGAAGAAGCGAGAGAGACCAAAACCATGAGCCACAAGGCAAAAAAATCGGGTGCCGGGGTGGGCGTGCTTGTCGTGGCCCTGTTGATTGCTATTGTTGCGGCCCCGAAGGGGAACTGGACGATCGCCTTTGTATTCACCCTTATGTGTGTAATCGTTTCCACCCTGACGAAAAAGAAGCCGCCGCCGACAATAACGAAATCCATGAGCCCAAGCTCGACGGAGCCGCAGTCTACAACACCAGCGGAGGCCATGCCGAAATCTGCACCGGGAACCCCTTCGGAGCCGGATGAGGAATTTTTGACAGTAACACTGTCGTCCGATTCAACCAAATCGTCCTATCGGATCGCGCCCCCGAACTTCGAGACGTCGCCGAAAGTCCGCTGGGTCAATCAAGGTGAGGCGGTGGACATCGCTGGGACGACTATTACCGGCGACATGTTCTTTTTCGGTACACCACGACGGGGTGAGGCGTACCAGGGCCTCGATGCGTGCGCCGTTGTTTGTAACTCGAACGTGGCAGCGAAAGGGAGCGAAAGCTCGGTTGGCCCCGAAGACTACTGGCTGAGCTACAACTCGTTCTCTGCAGCACATCGCCGAACATATATTCAGTGGCTGGCACCAGCGCTTCCACACATAGTCCGCATTATCTGACCAGCCAGGCTCCCCGATAAGTTGATAAATTCGGCCCGAGCGAGTCTCACCACGTAAGCCGAGATGGTCGAACGTAACGACTTCGGAGCTGACGCGTCCGGTGAGATCTCGGTTGTCTGCACCGACAAAATGTCGAGTCCCGCTCGATGTTTCCATGATTCTCCAGCGCGATAACGTTACCCCAGGTTCCTCACTCACTGGGGCGATTCTCCAAATAGTCATGAGCATCTCCTGTTCACCAATGAGGGCCTGGCGGGAAAATGTCGAATCTCACCTTGGCGGCCCGTCGATACTGCGCTGTCATTCATGGTATTCGAGTTTGCATCGCGTTAAAGCGAAAAACTAGACTATTTTATCGGTGATTTTCACGGACGGGATATGCTTTATATTTGCGCGAGTGGTCAACTAATGGTTTTTGGGGGATAATATGGTTGCCGGTAACGCCATAACGCGAGGATCGTTTATGCTTTATATGGCGGACGACTTATGCTTAACGGCACAATGCCGAAAACCCGCGATGGCTTCAGGCGTCGCGGGTTTTTCTTTGCGTTCGCGAGTATCACGATCAGGAAACTACCGAGAGGGTGCCGCACTGCGGTCAATCGAAGTATGCTGTAGCGCGGCCGGCTCACACGCGACACCCGTTGCGGCCAAAGGCAAGCCAAACAGCCCCGCGATCCATCCGGCGGCAAGAACAAACAGACTTCGGCCGGGAGTGGGACGGCAATCATGACCAAGCTGCGTTCGTGGGGTGCGATTCTTTCGTTGCTGGCGCTCGTTGCATGCGCGAGCCTGCCGCCGCAGGCCGAGCGCGCGCCGACGCACGCGTACACCGATACGGACAGCACGCGGCTGGGCGTCGCGTTCCAGCAGCAGGCCAGTGCGCATCCGGGGCAGGACGCGTTTCATCTGCTGACCGATCCGGTTGATGCGCTGGATGCGCGCGTGTTGCTTGCCGATCGCGCGGATAGGTCGCTCGACCTTCAGTACTACATCTGGCATGACGACCTGACCGGGCACGAACTGGCCGACGCGATCATTCGCGCGGCCGATCGCGGCGTCCGCGTCCGTGCGCTACTCGACGACCTCGGCACGAACGCGGACGACCGCAAGCTGCTCGAGATCAGTTCGCATCCGAACATCGAGATCCGGCTGTTCAATCCGGTCGCCACGCGCCGGTTCAAGAAGATCGGCACGGTGTTCGAGTTCTCGCGCGTCAACCGGCGCATGCACAACAAGGCGATGATCGCGGACAACCAGGCGGCGATCGTCGGCGGCCGCAATATCGGCGACGAGTATTTCGGCGCATCGTCGATGCTGGAGTTCGGCGATCTCGACGTCGTCGTTCATGGCCCGGTCGTGAAAGACATCTCGACCGAATTCGATACGTTCTGGAATTCCCCGTACGCGTATCCGATCAGTGCGCTGGTCGGGCACGATGCGGCGCCGGGCGGGCTCGACCGCGAGCGCGAACGGTTGCGCGACTACCTGCGGGCCATGGAGGACAATCCATACGTGCTCGAGGCCAGGCAGCGGCTCGACCGGATCGTTCACGGGCAGGGCACGGAACTGTCGTGGGGCCGCGCGACGGTGCTGTACGACGATCCGTCGAAGATCGCGCACGCGCCGAACGACAGCGACGGGCACCTGATGCCGCAGTTGCGGGCGCTCGCATTGCAGCCCGAACATGACCTGCTGATCGTGTCGCCGTATTTCGTGCCGGGCAAGGAGGTCGTCGAGCGGCTGCGCGCGCTCACGGCGCGCGGCGTGCGCGTCACGGTGCTGACCAACTCGCTCGCGTCGACCGACGTGGCGGCCGTGCACGCGGGCTACCGGCAGTACCGAAGCGATCTCGTGGCGGCCGGCGTGCGGCTTTACGAACGGCGGCCGTCGGGCGACAAGAGTATTTCGAAGCAGGTCATCATCGGGTCGTCGCGTGCGTCGCTGCATGCGAAGACCTACGTATTCGATCACAAGAGCATTTTCATCGGGTCGATGAATCTCGATCCGCGCTCGCTGAACCTCAATACGGAGATCGGCGTTTACTGCGAGAGCCCGGCGATTGCGTCGCAGGTGGCCAACGATCTGGAAGCACGGCTCGACCGGATCGCGTGGCGGGTCGAGCCAAGGAGCGACCGGGCGGGCAAGGCGCAGCTCAAGTGGATTCAGACCGATTCCGACGGGAAGGTCACCGAGCTCGATCATGAACCGGAAGTGTCGGCCGCGCGGCGGATGGAAGTCTGGTTTCTCGGGTTGTTTCCGATCGAATCGCAACTGTGA
This sequence comes from Burkholderia puraquae, assembly GCF_002099195.1. Lineage (GTDB taxonomy): Bacteria > Pseudomonadota > Gammaproteobacteria > Burkholderiales > Burkholderiaceae > Burkholderia > Burkholderia puraquae. The sequence continues at coordinate 43,255 of NZ_NBYX01000014.1, forward strand.
GCGACACCGCTGCGCGCGAGGCTCAGCAGCGCATGCGGCCGTGCTGCTCGATGACGGCCGCGAGCTGCATCGTTGCGGCCTCGATCGTCGCATCGTTCAGCCCGGCGTATCCCAGCACGAAGCCGTTGTACGGCCGGCCGTCGCCGACCCGATAGCTGCTCAGCGGCTGAAGCAGCAGGCCATGCGCGGCTGCGGCGCGGGCGACGTCGGTATCGTGCAGCGGCATCGCGAGATCGGCCGACAGATGCATGCCGCCCGGGCTTTCGCGAACGCTCAGCGCGGCGCCGAGGTGGCGGGCGAGTGCCGCTTTAAGGCTGCTCCGCCGCTCGGCGTACAGCGTCCTCATCTTGCGCAGGTGCCGCGCAAACAAACCGGTGTCGATGAATTCGGCCATCGCCAGTTGATCGGCCGAGTGGCCACGATGGACGAGTTCGCGCAGCGTTCTGGTGAAGCACTCGACCAAAACCGGTGGCACCACCATGAAGCCGAGCCGCAGGGCGGGAAACATCGTCTTGCTGAAGGTGCCGAGATAGCAGACCGGTGCGTCGGCATGCAGGCCCTGGATCGCGGGCAGCGGCTGGCCGCCGTGGCGGAACTCGCTGTCGTAATCGTCCTCGATGATCCACGCGCCGCACGCGCGTGCGTGCTCGACGAGCGCCGCGCGCCGCCGGGGGCTCATCAGCGCGCCGAGCGGGTATTGATGCGATGGCGTCGTATAGATCAGCCGGGGCGGCCGGGTGCGCCATTGTTCGTCGGTGGGCGCCATCCCTTCGTGGTCGACCTCGATCGGCACGATGTCCAGGCCGGTCGACCGGAATGCGGTTCGGGCGCCGTTATAGCAGGGGTTCTCGAGCCAGCCGAACTCACCGGGATTCGCCAGCATGCGCGCGCACAGTTCGAGGCTGCTTTGCGTGCCGTCGGTGATGAATACCTGGCCTGTTTCGCAGCGCACGCCTCGCGAGACCCGGATGTAGGCGGCCACGGCGCGCCGCAATTCGGGCAGCCCTTCGACCGGGCCGTATGCGAGCTGCGCGGGCTTGATCACTTTCCATGCGCGCTCGATACAACGGCGCCATTGGGCAACCGGGAATTCATCGAGCGACGGGAGACCGGGAACGAACGGCAGCATGCGTTCGGGTTCGGGATCGGCGTTCTCCAGCCCGTGCACGCGCTCGGACAGTTGAACCGGGGCCGGGCCGCTTTCGAGTCCGGCGCTCGAACGGCCGCATCCGTCCCATCGCGTGATCGTACCGTTGCGCGTGGCCGCCACGAAGCCCTCTTCGGCAAGGCGCTCGTACGCATAGACCGCCGAATTGCGCGCGATGCCCAGCTCCGCGGCGAGCACGCGCGTCGACACGAGCCGCGTACCGGGCGGGAGGTGCCCGTCCAGCAGCATGTTGCGCAGGCTCCGGTAGAGGGCTTCCTGCTGGCTGTGGCGTGTCGTGCCGTCCTGTCTGGAAAGCGAAGAGATGAGCAGCGCGAGATCCATGGCTGGTTCCAGAATTTTTCGTTGAGCTGGTTCTTTTGAAGATTCGACGCGCATCGTATCGTTCACGTTCTCGCGGTGCCGGCTGGTGCGCAGGTCTTTCCGGTGATCGTCACCGATAGCGGAATGCGCGTATTTTGATCGATTTGGCGAGCGACTGTCGATGGATCGATCGACCGGTTGCTCGGGTGTGGAAGCAGCACGTGTCCGAATCGATTAACTTCGGAGTGCAAATATTATTTGGAGTGAATGTCTGCGTCTTTCCGGAACGCGGGCCGCACGATATGCGCCAGGGCGCGCGAACAGGAAAACGAAACATGAAAGACCAGACCGTCATCTCTCCCACATCCCGCACCACCATTCGCCGCCTGCCGGAACTGGCGAATCGCGATCGCACGATGCTTCATCGCATCGTGGACGACGCCTATGTGTGCCACATCGCGTTCCGGGCAGGCGACGACACGCACTGCATCCCGACCGCGCACTGGAGACGGGGCGATGACCTCTATATTCACGGGTCCAATGGCAGCCGGATGATCAAGGCGTTGTCGGCGGGCACGCAGACGTCCGTCGCGATTACGTTGCTGGACGGTCTCGTGTTGGCCAGGTCGGCCTTCAATCATTCGATGAATTATCGATCCGCAGTGATCTACGGGCGGTTCGAGATGGTGGAGGGCAGTGCGGAGAAGCTCGCAGCGCTGGATGCATTGATGGACAAGATCGCACCCGGTCGCAAGCATGACGCGCGGCCCGGTAACGAGAGGGAGATCAATGCGACCAGCGTGCTGCGGATTGCTCTTGAGGAAGCAGCCGTGAAAGTCAGCGATTCCATGCCGTCCGACAAGGACGAAGATCTCGCGCTCGCCGTCTGGACGGGGATCCTGCCGCTGAAGACGACGCGCGGCGCGCCGGTTCATGCCGACGGCAACGTGCCGGTGCCGGACTACGTCCGGAACTGGGCCGGGTGAGTTGCGCGGCAAGGCCGCGCGGTTTTGTGGAAAGTGGCGGCGTGCGGCATTTGGCGTCGTGCTGCGTTTGCATGGCAGCGCGAATGCCGCGCTGCCGTCACGGCGTACGTTTCACTCGGCGTGATGTTCACGCGTCTCGTGCGGCGGATGCGACTCCGCAGGGTGCGGATGCGGTGCGGCCGCGTGCTCGGGGGCCGGTTGCCGCGGCTGCGGTGCCGCGTGTTCCTGCGGTTGCGCTTCGTTGCGCGGCGGCGCCTCCTTGTGCACTTGCTGCTGAGCTTCGTTGCGTTGTTGCATGGCTTCGCGCTGCTCTTGCTGCGCTGCGTTGTGTTGCTGCAGCTCCTCGCGCTGCTGCTGCGCAGCGTTGTGCTGCTGCATTTCCTCGCGTTGCTTCTGCGCTGCGTTGTGCTGTTGTATCGCTTCGCGTTGCTGCTGAGCCTCGTTGCGTTGTTGTTGCTGCTGTTGCTGTGCGGCCGCGCGATGTTCCTGTGCGGCGTGTTCCTGCTGCATTGCCTGCTGCCGCTCCTCGCGCATCGCGCCGGGCGCATGTTGCGCCGGCGCTTCGGCATGTGATTCGTTCGCACGGTTCTGCGCGAATGCGTCGGGCGACGGCCGTGCGCCGGGACGTGCGTCGTTCGCGCCGAAGTGCGGCATTGTCATCGGCACGGCGCCCGGGCGTTGCTCCATGGCCTGCCCGCGCATCGGTTCCGCACCCGGCTGCATCGGGTTGCGTTCGATCGTCGTGTTGTTGGTGACGTTGCCGCCGTAGTTGTTCGTGATGCGCGTGTTGCGGATGTTGGTGATGTTGTTGATCACGGTGGTCGACTTCGACATATACGTGGTGTGGTTGTACACCACGGCCGGGCGCTGCCAGCCGCCGTTCCAGCCGGGGCCTTCCGGACGCGGCGCGCCCCAGTTCATGCCCCATGCATGCCAGCCCCAGTCGTGGTGCCCGAAGATCGCGGCGCCGACGGCGATACCGACGCCGAACGTGATCACGCCGGCGGCAACGACTTCACCCGTGCTGTATGAAGGCGGCCGATACACGTAGCCGGGGTAGGGCGAAACCGGCTCGCCGTAGACGACCGTCGGGTTGTACGACGGGACATAGACGACGTCGGGCTGTGCGGATTCGATCTCGATGGCCTGCGCGGGCGGCGGCACGATCGCCGGCCCGGCGTAGACCACGGGCGCATCGGTGGCCGGCGTATAGCCGGTCGGTGCGGCCTGCGCGACTTGCGTGACCCGCATCTGGCCGCCCGTGCGGAGATGGCCGGACGTCTGCGCGCGCTGGCGCATCACCTGGATCGCGTTCATCACGTCGGTCGGATCGTTGTAGTACGCCTGGCCGAGCGACGTGGTCCAGGCAGGGTTCGACGCCATCTGCGACAGCACCGCGGGGAACGCGGTCAATGCCTTGACGGACGGGTCCCACGGTTGCGTATCGGCGGCGGTTGCGAGTGCCTGTCCCTTCAACGACGGATTCTGCGCGCCCCAGTTATTGGCGGCCGTAATCTGGTCCGGGTACGTTGCACCCGCCAGTACCAGCGCGACGAGCTTGTCGGGGAACAGTGCGATCGGCGCGACCATCTGGTAGAGCTGGTCAGCGGTCGGCGGCGTGTACGCGACAGGCGTCGACGCGGGTTGTGCCGCGGCGGCCGTGCTCGCGTCGCTGGCCGGCGTAGCGGCGCTGCTGTCGCTGTTCTTGTTGCAAGCCGAGAGGCCGAGCAGCGACACGATGAGGGACGACGCGATCAGCGTTCTGACGGGGCGGTGTGCACGTGTGTTGTTCATGTTGTTCGTTCGGTGTTGTGTCGGCGTTGGCAGGCACGCGGGCGGCGCGACCGGCTTGAGCACTGTGCCGCGACCGTCAGCGCATGCTCCGGGGGCAACGGCCGGGGCAGGCGGCAAGGTCGCGATCGCATGGTGGTTGTCTTGCGACGAATCGATATATCCAGTTAAACGCGCGACACACGCGGAAGTTGTCTGGGTGTTGTGTAACAGTGTGTGTACCTTGCGGCCCGTAAGCGGGCTGGCGCCGCCCGGGTAATGGATATGAAAGTTGCTTGCGCAACGATTGAAAGGTCGGCGAGGGCATCGTCGCGCCGGATGCCGCGCCGCGAGATGACGCGGAACGTAAAAAAACCCGCGAAGGCTGCAAAGCCCCGCGGGTGGTTTGATCGATCTCGTCCGGTTCGGTGCGTGCGCTGCGGTGCGCACGCGGAACCGGGGCGGTTCATCGATCCATCAGCGTGCAAAATCCGGCGTGCTCTGGATGAACGTGTTCAGCTTCGAGATGTTCACGCTGCCGAAGCCCGTCGTCGCGTCCCAGCCGGCCTTTGCCTTGTAGCCGTAGGTGCCGCTGCCGTTGTTGCCGGACGTAACGTCGTGCAGCAGGGCCGCGTTGCTCGGGAAGTACTTGTAGATGCTCGACGCGGGGAACCCGAGCGCATTGTTGTTCGCGGACTGCAGCCGCGCCCAGATGCCCGTGAAGATCGGCGCGGCGAGGCTCGTGCCGCCTTCGTTGTTCAGGTAGCCCGAGCCCCACAGCGTGTCGGACGTCTGGCCGTTCACGACGAGAATCGCGCCGGTGCGCAGGTCCGCGTCGAAGCCGACGTCAGGCAGCGCGCGCTTGGTCGATCCGGTGAGGCTCGACGATTGCCACGACGGCGCGGCTTCGTACTTGCTGTACCCGCCGCCCGTCGACCACACGGTGCCCGGCTGCCAGCTCGGGTCGTTCCAGACGATCTCGCTGTTGTACGCGTGAGTCGACGTATTGGTGAACAGCGTCGTGCCGCCGACGGCGATCACGTATGGCGACGTTGCCGGCTCGCTCACCGTGTAGGTCGAGCGCGACGGCGTGCCGCTCGCGCATTCGTACGCACCATGGTCGCCGGCGGATACCGAGAAGGTCTGCCCTTGCGCGATTGCCTGCTTGAAGATGGTGTCGTCGGTTGCCTGCGAGCCGGTGCTGTTCGCGGACGATTCGCACACGCCAAGCGACACGTTGATCACCTTCGCGACGTTGTCGGTCACGGCCTTGTTGTACGCGGCGGTGATCGCGGTGAGCGTCATCGACGGTGCGACGTAGAACACGACCTGCTTCACGCTGCCGCCGGCCGCGCCGACGATCGACTGGCTGTCGAGGTTCCATTCGACGGTGCCGTCGGTGTCGGTGTAAGAACTGCCGGACGGGCCCGTCTTCACGATGCTGCTGCTGATCGTGCCGAGGCTGTTGTTTGCGGCGAACGTATTGAGGTCGCTTACCGTCTGCGACAGGTCGCCTTCGGAGATGATGCCGACCGTGGTCTGCGAGGCCGTTGGCGTGCCGTCGCCGCCATAGATCGACGAGAACTCGGTCGGGTTGTGCGGCACCGCCGATGCGCCGGCCGGAATCGTCAGGTTGCTGGTGTTGCCTTGCGGCTGGCTGCCCGCGCCCGTGTGCATCAGCTCGACGTTCTGCAGGCCCAGCACCGCGCCCACGATGCCGCCGATCGCGTTCGGCACTTGCGCGGCGTCGGTATTCGCATAGACGCTGCGACCGTTGCGCGAGAAGCGCTTGAGCGTCGTGCGGAACGCGGACTTGATGGTTGCCGCGGTGCCGGACGCGGATACCAGCAGGCGGTTCGGCGCGACCACGATGTTCACGAAGCCTTCCTTGCGCAGATGCGCAACGACCGAGGCGACCTGCTGGTCGGTCGGCGCATATTGCGCCGCGAACTGCGCCGGCGTGAGGAACTGCCGGTAGTGCGGGGAACCAGGCGTATGCAGGTCGTGCAGGTATTGGTCGAGTTGTGCTTCGTTGCGCAGGTTCAATCCGAGCACGATATCCACCGATTCGCCCGGCGCCATCTCGACGGCTGCCGCAGCGGCGGCGGCCGTGCTCGCGGCAGGCGCGCCGGCCGTACCGGCTTCGCTCTGCTGCACGAGCGGCAGGAAGCCCTTGGTGCGCGTTTCCGTCCAGCCGGCCGCAGGCGCGGCGTGGACGGTCGCCATGCCGAACGACGCGGCTGCTGCTGCGGCGAATGCGAGCTTGACGAAGCGATGGTGCTTTTGATTCTTGTCTGCAACCTGATTCATTTGAATTACCCCTCCGGTTGAACATCGAACGGCACGAACAACAACGGTCGACAGCGGTGCGGGTCGTGCACCGCCGATTTCTGTCGCACGCGTGCGGATGGCACAGGCGCGACAGGGCCCTTCGCCCGATCCGGAACGGTGTTTTTCTCCGGGGGCGAAATACGGAAAACGCGGTAACGGGAAGGCTGCGCCGAGGTACGACGCAACCGCGCCGGACATGGCGCGGGCGGGATTGCTAGAGCAACAGTTTCGTTGTCCTGCTCATTTGATTCGATCCTTCGGCCCGCTGCCGGATGGCAGTCGTCCAATGAGATGCATCGGGATGTTGCATGCGCCGGCGCGCGAACGATACAGCCGGCGGCGAGCACTGCGGTGCGGCGGAAGCGAAAAAACGTAGAGCGGAGCGATTGCGTGGTGAACAATTCGTCAGATTGCTTGCATCGGACGGTATCAAGAACGAAAGCGAGGTGTCAAACTTTTTTTGATTATATGAAACTAAATTAAAGCGAATAAGTGCAATGTTTTTGAAAATATTGGCAGTATTTTGTAATATTCGAGGCCGGCAAAGAAAGTAATGCTGAATTCGATCTGCCGATCGTTTCTGATTCGACGTGTAATTGGCGCAATTGGCCGATCGTGTTCGAGGCGTGACTCGAATCGCCGGGGCGCGCCGGAAAAAGTCGAGTCCGCGGTTGGCAGGAAGCGGAGCACGAAGTCTCAAGGTGTCCGACATTTCGCATGCCGGCCGGGTCAACGAGGACCGAACCTGACGTGATCGATAACGACAAGCTTTGCATCGAAATGCCGGCAGCCTGGAAGGCCGCACTGGCAGATTGCCGATGGATGCGACAGACGGACGGGCAGTCGGATGCGTTGGTGTTCCGGCTCGATGCGCGCGATGGAACGCGACGGTTCGTCAAGATCGAACCGGCTGGGCCGCTGGCCGAACTGAGCGACGAGGCGGCGCGACTGCGCTGGCTGGCGACGACGGGCTTGCCGGGCGCGCGGGTGCTCGACGTGGCATCGGCGGCGGGACGCGAGTGGATGCTGCTGAGTGCCGTGCGCGGCGAAAATCTCGAAGTCGCTCGGCTCGGGCCGGCGGCAAAGGTGGCGATCATCGCCGACGCGCTGCGTGCACTGCATCGGCTCGATCCGGCAACCTGCCCGTTCGATCACGGCGCTGCGTCTCGCATCGAGCGCGCGTGCGCTCGGATGAGCGCGGGGCTCGTCGACGCGGACAACCTCGATGACGCGAATACGGGTGTATCGCTCGACGAACTGTTCGCCAGGCTTCAGGCGAGCCGGCCGTTGATCGAGGGCAGGGTCGTCACGCACGGTGACGCGTGCCTGCCCAACTTCATGGTCGAAGACGGCCGCTTCTCGGGCTTCATCGATTGCGGGCGCCTCGGCGTGGCCGATCGCTATCAGGATCTGGCGCTGGCGGCGCGCGATATCGAAGTGGATCTCGGCGATGAATGGGTCGCACCTTTCTTCGCCCGGTACGGAATCGAGCAGCCCGATCAGGAGCGGATCGCCTTCTATCGGCTGCTCGACGAGTTTTTCTGAGTCCGCGCGCGGGATTTCGCGGGCGGCGCAGGAGATTGCTTCCTTGTCCTCCGGGTTACCGGAACTCAGCAGGATTCCTGCCCTTCTACTGTCGCGCACCTGCATGCCGCAGCGCATCCACAGCGTCCGCGTTGTCGTGCGACTGCGCGAGCTGCAGCAGCGACTGGCCGCGGCGATCGACATGGTTCGGATTCGCGCCATGCGCGACGAGGAGCGGGATCAGCTCGAATCGATTGAACAGCGTGGCGAATCCCAGCGCGGTCTCCCCGGCGCCGTTCGTCTGGTCGATCGGGCAATGCGTGTCGATCAGGCGCCGCGCGATGTCGGGTTCGTTCCTGAAGAGCGCACCCATCAGCGCCGTGTTGCCGTGACGGTCGCCGGCGCATGCGTTTGCGCCGGCCGACAGCAGGTAGTCGAGCGCGGCCGGCTGGCCGTCGTAGGACGCGAGTATCACGGCCGTAAAGCCGTGGCTGTCGGTGGCATCGACGGGATAGCCGGCGTCGTGCAATGCACGCAGGATGTCGACGCGTCCGACGCGGGCGGCGTCGAACCAGTCGCCGTCGTAGCGGCGCAGCGCGGCAGGATCGGCCCGCGAATACGCCGGCCGGTCGGGAAGGTGCGCGCAACCGGCGAGCGTGGCCAGCGCCAGGGCCGTTGCGGTCGAGCGGATCGCGCGCGTCAGGCGTTCGGATTGCATGGGGATGTCCTGATGGTTGTGTAGGGTCGACGTGCGCGGCGCGACCCCGCACGTCGACAGCGACCGGAGTCGCGGGATCAGTTCTCGCTCAGCTTTGCCGCGAGCGATTGCACTTGCCCGACGTCGGCGTGAACGGCCTGCGCGAGACGCGTGCCGTAATCGGCATCGGCCTTGTAGAAGTACGACAGCATCGCGTACTGGTTGTGCGCGTTCGTCACCTTGCCGAGATCGCCGGACAGCGCGGTGATCAGGTCGTCCCTGTCCTGCTGCGACAGGCTGCGGTAGTACTCGCCCGCCTGACGGAACCGCAGCTTCTTGTGGATTGCTTCCTGCTGCGTCGTTCCGCCGAGCGTCATGCGTACGGACTTGTATTGCGGATCCGGCGCGAGTTCATGCAGCGTCGACGGTTCGTAGTTCACCTCGCCCTTGCGGTCGCCGGCGTTCATCTTGCCGTCCTGGTTGTTGTTGACCACCGGCACGGCGGGCCGGTTGATCGGCAGGTCCATGTAGTTCGCGCCGAGCCGGTACATCTGCGTGTCGGCGTAGGCGAACAGGCGATCCTGCAGCATCCGGTCTTCGGACGGCTCGATGCCCGGCACGAGTCGCGACGGCGCGAACGCCGATTCCTCGGTCGACTGGAAGTAGTTGTCGGGCACGCGGTTCAGCGTCATCGTGCCGATCTTGCGCTCGGGGACGCCGGTCCATACCTTCGTATCGTCCAGCGCATCGAAATCGAACCGGTTCAGGTCCTGCGGCGTGAGCACCTGCACGTACAGATCCCACTTCGGGAAGTCGCCTTGCTTCAGCGCACCGTACAGGTCGTTCGTCATCATGTTCCAGTCGCGCCCGATCGATGCGTCGATATCTTGCGGACGCAGGCCGTGTATGCCTTGCTGGCTTTTCCAGTGGAACTTCACGTAGTGCACGTCGCCGTGCGCATTGACGAACTTGAACGCATGCACCGCGAAGCCGTCCATGTGACGATACGAATCGGGCATGCCCGCATTCGTGTACAGCATCGTCAACATGTTGGTCGCTTCGGGCGTGTTCGCGAAGAAGTCGAATGCGAGGTTCGGATCCTGCACGCCGGTTACGGCGCTCGGCTTGTTCGCGTGAACGAAGTCGGGGAACTTGATGCCGTCGCGAATGAAGAACACGGGCCAGTTGATGCCGACCATGTCCCAGTTGCCCTGTTGCGTATAGAACTTCACCGCGAAGCCGCGCGGATCGCGCGCCTGTTCGGGCGAGCCGCGATAGCCCATCACGGTCGAGAAGCGCACGAACACCGGCGTGCGCGTGCCCGGCGTGAAGACCTTCGCTTTCGTCAGGTTCGAGATGTCGGCGGTCGGCACGAACTCGCCGAATGCGCCGGTGCCGCGTGCATGCACGACGCGTTCCGGAATGCGCTCGCGATCGAAGCGCTGCAGTTTCTCGATGAGTGCGGAGTCTTGCAGGAGCACGGGGCCGGCAGGGCCGGCCGTCTGCGAATTCTCGTTGTCGCCGACGGGGGCGCCCGTGTCTCGAGTGAGTTCGGCGGCATGGGGAGAGGCGGAAAGTGCAACGCAGATCGCGGCGACTGCGTGTGTCAGCACGCGACGGGAGGATGAGGACATGACGATGGAACTCCTTGAATCCGATCGGTGGTGGGGAAGCCGACTGAATTAGAAGAGATCGTCAGACGATTGGCCAATTGATATTGGATATGTTTCCGATAGGGCCGGCATCGATGCGGTGCGAGTCCGGATGTGATCGGCGCCGATGCTGAATAGTGTTGCGAGCGCAATGGGTTGTTGCGTCGCGCATCGCGAAACGATCCGCGGGTGTCGAACACCGACGATTGAACGTGCGATGCCTTGCGCGGTTTTTGCGATCTGCATTTCAAGTGTCGGCGCCGCGGCGGCCTCGCCAGACCCGGCCATGCGGCGCCGATCAACTGGATTTCAACCCTCGCCGGCCTGCCACCCGAGCCCGAGGCTCTTCTGCAGTGACACGTAGTCCTTGATCAGTTCGGCCTGCCCGGCGATCACGTTCTGCTGCGCGGACAGCGCTTCGCGTTGCGTATCGAGCAGGTCGATCATCGATGCGACGCCCGCGCGATAGCGCTCGTCCATCAGCGACCGGGAATGCACGGCCGACGTCTGCACCTTGGTGAGCGCAACGACGTGTTCGCGCTGGTGCCCGTAGCGCTGCAATGCCGTGTTGGCATCCTGCAATGCAGCGAGCACTGCCTTCTGATAGTTCGCTTCCGCTTCGTCGCGCGATGCTTCGGCCGCACGCACCGCACCGCGCGTGCGCCCGAAGTCGAGGATGTTCCATTGCAGATACGGCGCGCCGACCCACGTGAAGTTCTGCTTGCGGAACAGATGGCCGGGATCCGACGCGCTGAAGCCGAGATCGCCGAGCAGCGTCACCTTCGGGAAATAGTCGGCGACATGCTCGCCGATCTGCGCATTGCTCGACGCAAGCCGGCGCTCGGCCGCACGAATATCGGGGCGTTGCTTGAGCAGCGCAGCCGGATCGCCGACCGCGACGCTGCCGGGTAGCGTCGGCAGCGGCGCGTCCGGTGTCGACAGCGCCGTGTCGAGCGCACCCGGCGGGCGGCCCGTCAGGATCGCGAGCCGGTCGAGCGACTCCGTCACCTGCGCGTCGAGCGGGATCAGCGACGCACGCGTGGTTTCGACCTGCGTGGTCAGGCGTTCGATATCCACGTCGGCCGAGATGCCACGCGCGCGACGCTGCTGCGTGAGTTCGAGCATCTGTTGCTGCAACTCGGCGGTGCGTCGCGACAGCGCAAGCCGCTGCTGGCGGTCGCGCAGGTCGACGTACGCGTTCGCGACTTCGGCCGCGATCGACACCTGCGTATCGGCGAGATCGGCGTCGACCGCCTCCGCTTGCGCGGACGCCGCTTCGACCGCGCGCCGCGTGCCGCCGAACAGGTCGATTTCCCAGGTTGCGTCGAAGCCTGCGGAATAGAGCTGCAGCGGGCCCGAGCCGCCCAGCGACGGCGAGGCACCGCCCGACTGGTTCGAGCCGTTCGGCGGCAGCAGCGAGCCGAGCGCGCTGACGTCCGGCTCGCGCATGCGGATGGCGGCGACGGTGGCCGACGATTTCGGCAGCTGCGCCGCGCGCTGTTGCGAGAGCTGCGCGCGCGATGCGCGCAAGCGTGCCTGCGCAGCATGCAGATCGGGGTTGTACACCAGCGCGGCGGTGATCAGGTCGTCGAGCTGGCGATCGTTCAGCGCGTGCCACCACGCGCTCGGCGCGGGCGCAGCGGCGTCGACGCCGGAGGCCGGTGCGCGCACGAAGGTCGGCGCATCCGGTGCGGCGGGCGCACCGCGGTAGTCGGGGCCGACCGTGCAGCCGGCGAGCAGGCACGCGGCGGCGCACAGCGTGAGCGCAGGGCGACGGGGCAGGGAGAAGGGTTTCATCGCGTAAGACGGTTCAGTGGCCGGACGACATCGGCTGCGGCCCGCGCGGCGTTCTCAGCAGCAGTGCGAGCGGCACGCAGGCGAGCAACGCCAGGCCCAGCAGATAGAAGGTTTCGGAATAGGTCATCACGACGGCCTGGATCTGGATCTGCTGCGCCAGCTGTCCGAGCGCGCGCATGTTCGAATAAGCGAGGTCGCCGGTGTGCGCGAACCAGTTGGCCGCATAGGCCGACAGCCGGTCCTGCCCGATCAGCGAGTTCGCCGTCACCGATTCGCGGAGCGCGGCCGTATGGAAGGTCGTGCGCCGGTCGATCACGGTGCCGATGATCGCGAGCCCGATCGAGCCGCCGAGATTGCGCGCCATGTTGTAGAGCCCGGCCGCATCGCCCGAGTCTTCGCGCGCGACGGCCGCCATCGATGCCTGGTTGAGCGGCATCATCGCGAGCATCTGCGCGACACCGCGAATCAGTTGCGACCAGACGAAGTCGTGGCCGACGCTCTGCGCGGTCAGGCTGATGTCGAGCATGCAGCTCAGGCAGAACAGCAGCAGCCCCGAGATCACGAGGATGCGGAAATCGACCTTGCCGAGCAGGCGCGGCAGGATCGGCATCACGAGAAAGGCGGGCAGCCCCGACAGCAGCATGATCGCACCCGCCTGTTCCGCGTTGTAGCCGGCGACGATCGCGAGGAACTGCGGCAGCAGGTAGGACACGCCGTACAGCCCGGCACCGACCGCGGACACGATCACGATCACGCTCGCGTAGCGCGGGTTGCGCATCAGTGAGAGCCGCATGATCGGCCGCTTCGCAAAGATCTGCGACAACGCGATCAGGATCATCCCGGCGAGCGACACGACGCTCAGCGTGACGATCGTCTGCGATTCGAACCAGCGTTCGCGCTGACCTTCCTCGAGCACGACGGTGAGCGAGCTCAGCCCGATCGCGAGGCCGAAGATCCCGAGCCAGTCGGCGTTGAAGAACGAACGCCATTGCGGGCGATCCGACGGCAGCCCGAACACCAGCAGCGCCATCAGCAGCAGGCACACGGGCAGGTTCAGGAAGAAGCACCAGCTCCAGTTCACGTTCTCCGCCAGCCAGCCGCCGAGCACGGGGCCGAACAGCGGCCCGAGCAGCACGATCAGGCCGAACAGCGTCATCCCGACCGGCAACTGCGACAGCGGCAGCCGCGTGCGGATGATGGTCTGCGCGGTCGGGATCAGCGCGCCGCCGGTGAAGCCCTGGCCGATCCGGCCGGCGATCATCATCGGCAGCGAGTGCGACCAGCCGCACATCATCGAGAACGCAATGAACAGTGCGGAGTTCGTCAGCAGGAAATTGCGCAGCCCGAACACGCGCGTGAGCCACGCGGCGAGCGGGATCATCACGATTTCCGACATCAGGTAGCCGGTCGAGATCCACGTGCCTTCGGTGCCCGTCGCGCCGATTTCTCCCTGGATCTGCGGCAGCGCGGAGTTCGTGATCGAGATGTCGAGCGTCGCCATCAGCGCGCCGAGCGCGCCGGCCGCGACCGCGATCCAGTCGGTCACGCTCGCGCGGCCCTCGTGCGGCGGCGCGGGCGTCGTGGCGGGCGTATCAGCCATGGTGCTGCTCGTCGCGGGCCGAACGCGTATCGACGTCGACCGTCACCGACAGCCCCGGCACCAGCATGTGCTGCGCGCGTGCATTCGCGGCGAGGCGGATGCGTACCGGCACGCGCTGGACGATCTTCGTGAAGTTGCCGGTCGCGTTCTCGGGCGGCAGCAGCGCGAACTGCGCGCCGGTGCCGGGTGCGAAGCTGTCGACGACGCCGGACAGCGCGCCGTCCGGCAGCGCGTCGACGTGCAGTTCGACGGGCTGGCCGATGCGCATGTTGGCGATCTGCGTTTCCTTGAAGTTCGCGACGAGGTAGATCGCGTCGACGGGCACGACGGTCAGCAGCCGTGTGCCGGGCTGTACGTACTGGCCGACGCGCACCGTGCGATCGCCGACGCGGCCGTCGAGCGTGCTGCGCACGACCGTATTGTCGAGGTCGAGCTGCGATTGCGCGGCGCTGGCCTGCGCGGCCTCGAGCTGCGCGCGCGCCTGCTGGAGCTGTGCGGTAAACGACGCGATCTGCGTGTGCGCAGCGGCGATCGACGCGTTGTTCGCGGCGAGCGTCGCAAGCGCCTGGTCGCGCGTGCTCTTCAGGTCGGCCACGCGTTCGTGGGTTTCGGCGCCGGTCGCCGCGAGCGGCGCATAACGCGTGTATTCGTCGCTCGCGTGCTGCGCATTGATTCGCGACACCTTCGCCTGTGCGTCGGCCTGCTCGAGATTCGCGTGCTGCTGGCTGATGTCGGCTTCGGCGCGGGCGATATCCGCGCGGCGGGCGTCGACGGTCGCGCGCGACTGCGCGAGCGCCACCTGATATGGACGGATGTCGAGCCGCACGAGCGGATCGCCGGCCTTCACAGCCTGGTTGTCGCGCACGTAGACGTCGGTCACGTAGCCGGCGACCTTCGGCGCGGCGGTCATGCTGTCCGCCTGCAGGTACGCGTCGTTGGTGCTTTCGATGAAGCGGCCGCTCGTCCACCATCGGCCGAGCCAGATGCTACCGCCGATGGCAGCGAGCACGGCGACGACGAGCAGGATGCGTCGCTTCGATCCGACGTTTCCGTTGCGTGGCGTTGTTCCGGTTTCCTGACGATTTGCTTTCTGTGGCGGGTCTTGCAGGGTCGACATGCTGACATCCAATTTATTCCGGGTGGAAGAATTATTCCAGTTGATAAAATTGTGTCAAGTAGAATGTCGATCGATCGAATGACGAGGAAGGCATGAACGAAGCGAAGAAGCTGCGCCGTACATCGGCGGGCGGCTACGCCCGCGGCGACGAAACGCGTCAGCGGATCATCGAGGCGGCGATCGAACTGTTCGGCGAACGCGGGTTCGCGGGGGCATCGACACGCGAGATCGCCGCGATGGCCGGCGTGAACGCACCGGCGCTCCAGTACTACTTCGAGAACAAGGAGGGCGTGTACCGCGCGTGCGTGGAGACGATCGCGGAGCACGGCTGGGAGGTGTTCGCACCGTCGGTCGGCCATGCGTGGGCGATGCTCGATGCGGACGCGGACGTCGACGTGCTGATCGACGCGTTCGTCGGGCTGCTGCGCGCGCTGTCGGACCGGATGTTCACGGCGCCGAAGACGATGAACCAGCGGATGTTCTTCGTGCGCGAGCAAGGCGGCCAGGAGCCGGCGAGCGCGAGCGAAATCCTGATGAAGCGCATGCGCAAGCCGCTCAACGACGTGAGCGCCGAGCTGATCGGCCGCATCTCGGGGCGGCCGGCCAACGATCCTGTCACGCGGCTGCGCGCGCTGAGCCTGTTCGGGCAGCTCACCGTGTTCCACATCGCGCAGCGATCGGCGCTTCAGTTGCTCGAATGGGATGCATTCGAAGACGAGCGTGCGGCACTCCTGATCGATACGATCGCCGACCAGACGCGTGTGCTGCTCGAGCAATGGCACGCGCAGCGCGACGCATTGGCTGCCGGTTCGAAAGCCGGCTCGAAGCGGAGGCAGGGCGCCGCGGCGAAAGGCACGGCGAAGGCGGGGGCGTCGAAGCCGGCCGCGAAAAGCGCGCGGCGCGTGAGCAAGCCGGCCGCGCGTTGAACGCGGCGCGCCGTCAGTCGCGGCCGGTCAACCCGGCTTGCGCGCCGGTTCCGCGGGCAACGGCGGCCGGGCCGTCGGTTGGGCGGCATGGCCGTTGGCACTGTTGGCACTGTTGTCGCCGTTGCTGCCGTTCTCGCCATTGACGGCAGGCTGCGATCCGTCCGCGTACGCGACGACGCTGCGCTGCGGATTGGCGATCCGGATGCCGCGTTCGCGGAACGTTTCCGCGATCCGCCGGTTGAATTCACGCTGCACGCTCCAGCGTGTCGAGTCCGTGCATTGCATCTGTCCGGCCAGCGCGAGCGTCGCGCCGTCGACCTGATCGATACCCCAGTAGCTGAAGTCCGACAGGATGCCGTCGCGGTACTTCGGATCGTCGCGCAACGCCGCGCCGATCTCCTTCAGCGTCGCGATCGCGCGGTCGATATCCTCGCCGTAGGCAATGCCGATCTTGACGGCCGCGTTGCCGAGCCCGCGATTCGTGTTGTTGACGGTCGTCACCGAGCTGAACGGGATCGTGTACAGCGACCCGTCGCCGGCACGCAGTCGCACGGTGCGGATCGACAGGTACTCGACCGTGCCCGACACGCCGGCGAGCGTGACCCAGTCGCCGACCTGCATCGCGTTTTCCATCAGCAGGAAGATCCCGGTAATGAAATCCTGCACGAGCTTCTGCGAGCCGAAGCCGAGCGCGACACCGAAGATGCTGGCGCCGGCAAGCAGCGGGCCGACGTTCACGCCGAGCTGGCTGAGCCCCGTCAGCACGACGACGAGCGCGATCATCACGAACAGCAGCGAGCGCAGCATCGGCAGCAGCGTACGCAGCCGCGCCGCGCGCACGAGATTGCCTTCGCGCGTCCATCGCTGCAGCCGGCGCTCGATCGCGATGTTCGCGGCTTCCCACACGATGAGCGCGACGATGGCCGCAATCGCGATGGTCACCAGCGCCGACGCGAGCCGATGGCCGATCGTGCCGGTTTCGAACGCGCGGAAGATCGGCACGCCCCAGATCTGCAGCAGCAGCACGACGGTCACGATGCCGATCGCAACCGACACGATCTGGCGCAGCAGCGGGTAGTAGCGGTACGCGTGCAGATGGACGAGCGTGCGGTCTTCGTCGCGGCCCTGGAACAGCCGCGCCAGCGCGCCGAACACGACGATCGACACCATCCGCATGCCGATCATCACGGCGATCGAGCGGCCGCCGAGCGTGATCAGCACGCGATAGCCGTTGTGGACGTCGAGCGCCCACACGAACCACAGCGCCATCACGATGAATACCGAGACGGGCGCCCATGCGTCCGCAAGCGCGTTGGCGACCATCGCGAAGGAAGGGCGGCCGTCGCCGGCCGCGCGGATCCGCGCGGCGACCGGCTGGCGGCACTGCAGGATCAGCGTCGAGACCATCAGGTGCGCGACGAGCGCGACGGCTTTCAGCAGTGCGACGTGACCGGCGTCGCTGAGGCCGAAGTTCGCGGCGATCTCGACAGTAGCCGTGCACGCGCCGACCACGATCACGATCCGCGCGATCGAGCGTTGCGCGAAGTCGGCCCACGTGTCGCTGATATGCAGCAACCGCAATTGCCGCGCATCGGGCTGGAAGAACAGCCGGCTGACGATCGTGACGAGCCGGCAGATCACGTAGATGTCGATCAGCGCTTCGAGCGCGGATTCGATCGGGGTGCCCGTATCGCCGATCACCGACATTGTCAGGCTGGCGACGCCGACGAACACGAGCAGCGGCACGGCACGCAGCGCGAGGCTGACGAGCGCGCGAGGCATCCGGTGCAGCAGCGTGGTGTGGCGGCGCGCATGGCCGTGGCCTTGCGACGATGCGGGCGCGGCGTCGGGGGCGCCGGGTGTGGCGGGGGTGTCCGGCGGCGCGTCGTCGTCGTCGGGCGTGACGGCGTCGGGCGCGGTGCGGCGTGACGTGTCGGCGCGCCGTGCGGCCACCGCAGCCAGCGCGCGTCGCAACAGCCGCTTCGCGAACCATTCGACGAGGAGTGCGGGCACGAGCACGGCGATGATGATCCAGAGCGCATGCGCAAGATCCGCGCGCGCGTCGGCGCGCACCAGCCGGTCATGCCACCAGCTTCCGACCGAGCCGACATCGAGCAGCGAGTGCAGCGATTCCTTCAGCGCCCCGCCGATTTCGGTGGTCCAGCGCGCCCCCTGCCGGACGAGCATCGACGCGAGCCCGTTCGACGTGAGCGCGGCCGGGGCCGCCGCCGCCGACGCGCCGCTGGCCGCAGCCGCATCGCTTGCCGCGACTGCGGGCGCGGCAAGCACGCCGACGGCCGCGATCGCACGCAGCGTCGTTTCGACCTGCGCGCGATCGCGCGGATTTTCGAGCACATTGAGTGCCTGCTGCGCCTGTTGCGGCGTCAGCGCGGGCACGGTGCCGGAAGCGGCCGACGCGGCGGCCGGGGCGGGAGCGGCCGCGTGGGCGGCCGAGACGACGGCGGCAAGCAGCCAGCCGAGGAGGAAATGTCGCATGGAGTAGGCATGCGGGCGCGCATCGGCCCGCCAGGCTGAACGATGGACGGAAGTTAACATGATCGCGAGCGGAACCGAATAGTTCCATCGACGATTATTCGAATCGGGCATACACGACGCGGCGCGGGCGTTTGCGGCGCGCCTGCGCGGTCATGTGCCTGACGCGGACTGCAGGCAGCCAGACCGGCGGGGGTGTCCCAATCACCGGAATGTAAGGGATTTGTAACGGCTGCTCGTCGACAACGGCGGGCAACGCACGTGCTGCACCGCATCGAAATAATCTGGAATCCTGCTGAATCACGCTCGCCCGTCGTGAAAAACCGGCAGGACGTGTTCCGCGATTTCTTCGATGACTTCGCGCACGGGCCGGTCCGAGCCCGGATTCAGCGTGACGTGATGCGTGCCCGCCGCGCGCATGTCCTGCAGGATGTCGATCAATGCGCGGCGTCCGGTTGCATAGCCGAGCGGCAATGCGGCGGCCGGCGCATCGGGAGCCGCGACGAGGTCGAGCCGCATCGACACACCGAACGCGCGAAAGGCGGGCGACGCGAGCCGGTCGACCGCCGCGCGCCACATCGAATAGCGTGCGCGCTGCGTGTCCGGATCGCGGTGGTACGTCATCCAGCCGATCGAGTGACGCGCGATCCAGTCGACGCTTTGCCCGCCCGAGCCGACTGCCAGCATCGGCACCGCGTCGGCGCCGCGCGGCAGCAGCATGAATTCGGGCGCATCGGGCGGCGTTTCGTCGGGTAGCACGCGCGATGGCGCGCCGAGCGCGGCCGCGACGACGTCCCAGTGCGCGCGGTACCGGTCGCGCCGCGTCTCCGCATCGACGCCGAACGCCGCGTATTCGGGCGGCCGGTCGCCGGAACCGAGCCCGAGGATGAAGCGTCCGCCCGACAGCGTCGCGACCGACAGCGCGCCTTTCGCGATATGCAGCGGATGACGCAGCGGCAGCACGATCGCGCCGCTGGCGAGCGCGATCCGGCGCGTGTGTGACGCCAGTGCGCCGAGCAGCACCCACGGGTCGAGGTGACCGACCGGGTCGGGGTAGTCGGCGCTGTTCAGCGGCACGTCGCGAATCCACAGCGCGCGAAAGCCGAGCGTGTCGGCCAGCGCCGCGAGTTCGAGCTGCTCGTCGAAGTCGGCGACGATATGGCCGGTGCGAAGCAGCGGAAGCGTGAGGCCGATCGACAGCTGCCCGGCCGAAAAGACGCGATGCGCGACGTCGAGGCGGGCAGGGGCGGGCAGGGTCATGTCGAATCCTTGGAAGCGGTGCAATGCGAACGCGCGACGTTGCGTGTCCGAATGCTAGCGTGTTTGCTCGCCGGTTGCGCGGCACGGCATGCGCGGTGACCGATCGAGCGCGACCGGTCGACGTCGACGCAACGCGGGCCATGCAGGCAGCGGGCCGGGCATAATCGGTGCCTTCCGTCATTGAAACCAACGAACCCGAATGAACGCGCATCGACACGGGGTAATCGGTCTGGCGGCGAGCGTGATGCTCTTTGCCGTTGCGTCCGCCGCGCTTGCGGACGAAGCAGCGCGCACCGCGATCTGCAAGACTGCCGAGCAAACGGGCTACACGGCCGACATCCGCAATTGCCTCCAGCTGAAATACGACGCGGCCGACAAACAGTTGAATTCCGTCTACCAGACGAAGATGGCGAGCCTGGATGCGCAGGGCAAGACGAGGTTGCGCAACGACGAGCGCCGCTGGCTCAAGGTGCGGGATGCCACCTGCGCCGAATCGCGGCAGCCCGACGCGGGCGGCACGCTCGGGCTCGTGGAGGTTGACAGTTGCTTCGTCAACGAAACCGAGCGGCGCGTCAAGGTTATCGAAGCCTTTCGTTGAGGTGTCGCGCCGGCCGCGGCGCTATGCCACCCGCAGCGTCGTGCCGCGCAGCGTGAGGCCAAGGCGCGATGCCACGCGTTGTGACGCGCGGTTGTCGCGGTCTGTGCTGTAGAACAGCGTGCGTGTTTGAAGCGACGGCAGCCGCGACCACGCTGCGGTCACCGCCGCCGCGAGGCCACGCCCCCGAAATGCAGGGGCCGTCGCGAGACCGAGTTCGGCGCCGACCTCGGATAGCCGCGCGGCGAACGCGACCGATGCGACTTCTCCGTCGACGACGGCCGCGCACCACGGTGCCCACAGATCGGCGACGCTCCGAAATCCCATCGAGAACAGGCCTTCGGGCATTCCGTGCGTAGACAGCGCATGCAGCAGATGCCGGCCTGCGTCGCTGTCGCCGTCGATCAACGCGACGCGCGCATCGGTGTCGAAACCGCGTGCGTGCGGCAGCGCGAAGACGAGGCCGATGTTCCAGTGCGGAACCGGGGCGAGCAACGTGAGATAGCGCTCGAGATGTGCGGGCTGCATGCGGTCCGCCAGCGGCGGTTCGCTGGCGGCCAGGCGCGCCAGTTCATCTGCGACAGGGGGCGGCACGTCGGCGCGTACGCCCGCCAGGTTGCCGTCCGCGCATCTGCCGAGCCAGAAGCGCGGCCCGGGCGAGCAGTCGGGATCGTTCTCGCGTTCGATCCGGCGATCCGGATGCAACCGGAACAGCGTGCGGTAGTCGATATCCAGCCAGGCGTGTGCGTCAGGCATGCGTCGGTCAGGTGGCTCCGGTCAGGTGGCGGCGGGCCGGGCGAGGCAGGCCAGGGCCGGCCCGCGATGCGGCACTGTGGGGCGATTGTAAGCCGACAGGCGATCGCGCGCAGATGCGACGCCGCGGTGTCGGCGCGGGCCGGGCCGGCGCGGTGTGACAGCACGCCCGGCCACGGTCGCCGGCCCGGAAGGCGTTTCAGTTTCGAAACGTTCGCGCTTTTTGCCGGTGCACGATTCGCATCGATCGCCCCGCATCGGCCCGCGTGGCCTTGCGGCGTGAAGCATGGTGCGCTCCTTGCATATGTGTATGGGCCGTGAGCGCGGTTGCGGACGCAGTCGGTTTGGCGATCGCTTCAGTGGGTCGGACGTATCGGAGACGGGGACAAGAGAATGAAAACAGACCGAATCGCAACGTGTCGTGTTGCAAACATGAATCGCCGACCTGCCAGGGTGTTCGCTTCGCCGTTGATCGAGGCGACGTGAGCGCGCGGCTTTCCGTTCCATCCGAGCAATCGGGTTTGTTCTGAACGACGACGTGCAGGTGTGACGCACGAGGCCGACCGGTGCCGGTCGGCCGTCGGGGATGAACCGTGAATGCCTGCGGATGGCGCGGCCCGGATCCCGGATCGTCATGCTGCCGCGCGCAACGCGAGTCGTCGCGCTGCGCAGGCGTTCGTGCGCCGCGCATTGCGTCGGCGCGGCGGATCCGAACCGGATCGCACCGGAAAGACGGCAGCGCATCGATGTGTTCGGCATCGCGGAATACGTGTAGTCCAGGGGAAGCGTTCGCCGGTCGCAGCAGGGCGGGCGCCGCGAAATTGTGCTGTCAGTTGATCCACTACCCCGATGGATCAATTGTTGAAGCGCCCATCGCCGAGTGGCGGATGGGCGTCTTTTTTTGTGCGCCGGTTTGCGACGCGAGCCTTCGGCCCGATCGCGCGGCGTTCTGTATCATGTGCTGGCGTGCCTGGCCGCCCGTGCGGGCGCACGGCTTGCCGGCGCGCCCGATCACGCGTTGCCAACATGAACGACAAAGCCCTGCACGACCTCTCAACCGCCGGCGTCGATCCGGCCGCACTCGATGCGCTGCATACGTTCGTCGAGCGCCATCCGCGCCTGCTGGTGCTGACCGGCGCGGGCATCAGCACCGACTCCGGCATTCCCGGCTATCGCGACCGCAACGGCCAATGGATGCGCTCGCCGCCGATCCAGCTCCACGAATTCCTCGGCTCCGATGCCGCGCGGCGGCGCTACTGGGCGCGCAGCATGATCGGCTGGCCCGTCGTCGGCCGCGCGCAGCCGAACGGGTCGCACGTCGCGCTGGCGCGGCTCGGCAGCGCGGGACGGATCGAGCGTCTCGTCACGCAGAACGTCGACGGCCTGCACCAGCGCGCGGGCAGCGGCGACGTGATCGAGCTGCACGGCGGAATCGACGGCGTCACATGCCTCGGCTGCGGTGCGCATCATGCGCGCGCGCGGATCCAGGTCATGCTCGAGGCCGACAATCCCGAATTGCTGGGCGCGCAGGCCGAGCCGGCCGCGGATGGCGACGCGCACCTCGAATGGGCCGCGCTCGACACGTTCCGCATCCCGGCGTGCCCCGCGTGCGGCGGGCTGCTGAAGCCGGCCGTCGTGTTCTTCGGCGAAAACGTGCCGCGCGAGCGCGTGGCGCTCGCGTCGCAGGCGCTCGACGCAGCCGATGCGCTGCTCGTCGTCGGCTCGTCGCTGATGGTGTATTCCGGCTACCGCTTCTGCGTGTGGGCGCAGGCGCAGCACAAGCCGGTCGCCGCGCTCAATCTCGGCCATACGCGGGCCGATCCGATGCTGACGCTGAAGGTCGAGGCGCGCTGCGCACCCGCGCTCGACGCGCTGACGGCGCGGCTGGGCCTCGCGGGCCACGCACCGGAGCAGGCATCGTGACCGGCCCGACCTCGTCGCCCGATCCGTCCGCACGGCTGTCGGCACCGGCGGCCGAACGCAATCGCGGGCCGATCCTCGACGTCTTGCGCCGCGTGTTGCCGGCGAGCGGCCGCGTGCTCGAAATCGCGAGCGGCACGGGCCAGCACGTCGTCCACTTCGCGCAGGCGCTGCCGGGCCTGCACTGGCAACCGAGCGATCCCGATGCGCAGGCGCGGCGCTCGATCGCCGCGTGGGTTGCCCATGCGGGACTCGCCAACGTTGCCGGGCCGCTCGCGTTCGACGTGCGCGACGCGTCGTGGCCGGTCGACACGCTCGACGCGATCGTCTGCATCAACATGATTCACATCTCGCCGTGGGCCTGCACCGACGCGCTGTTCGCGGGCGCGGCGCGCCTGCTGCGGCCGGGTGGCGTGCTGTTCCTGTACGGGCCGTATCGCCGCGAGGGCCGGCATACGGCGCCGTCGAACGAAGCATTCGACCTGCAGTTGCGCAGCCGCGACCCGTCGTGGGGCGTGCGCGATCTCGAGACCGTCGTCGCGCTGGGCCTCGATCGCGGGCTCGACTGCATCGAGGTGGTCGAGATGCCGGCGAACAACCTGAGCGTCGTGTTCCGGCGGCTGCCGCACGCGGAGCAGTGACACGGAAGCGCGCAGCGCTGCCGGGTTTCCACTATCCTTTCGCCTGTGCGCGACCCGGCTCGGGTCGCGCCCCGTTTTTTCCGGAGAATTGACTAATGGGCAAACAAGCAATCGGTGTGATCGGGCTCGCGGTGATGGGCCGCAATCTCGCACTCAATATCGAGAGCCGCGGTTACGCGGTGTCGGTGTACAACCGCAGCCGCGAGAAAACCGACGAACTGATCGCCGAATTCCCCGGCCGCAATCTGGTGCCGACCTATACGCTCGAGGAGTTCGTCGCGTCGCTCGAAACGCCGCGCCGGATCCTGATGATGGTGAAGGCCGGCGACGCGACCGATGCGACGATCGCGTCGCTCAAGCCGCTGCTGGAGAAGGGCGACGTGCTGATCGACGGTGGCAATACGCACTTCACCGACACGATCCGCCGCAACCAGGAGCTCGCCCAATCGGGCCTGCACTTCATCGGCACCGGTGTGTCGGGCGGCGAAGAGGGCGCGCTGCGCGGCCCGTCGATCATGCCCGGCGGCCAGCGTGACGCGTACGACCTCGTCGAGCCGATCCTCAAGCAGATCGCAGCCAAGGCGCCGTCGGACGGCGAGCCGTGCGTCGCGTACATGGGCCCGGACGGCGCGGGCCATTACGTGAAGATGGTCCACAACGGCATCGAATACGGCGACATGCAGCTGATCGCCGAAAGCTATGCGGTGCTGAAGGACGTCGCGGGCCTGACCAACGACGAACTCGGCGCGGTGTACACCGAGTGGAATCAGGGCGAACTCGACAGCTACCTGATGGAGATCACGTCAAAGATCTTCGGCAAGAAGGACGAGGAAACCGGCAAGCACCTGGTCGACGTGATCCTCGATCGCGCCGCTCAGAAGGGCACCGGCAAGTGGACGAGCCAGAACGCGCTGGATCTCGGCGTGCCGCTGCCGCTGATCACCGAATCGGTGTTCGCGCGCGTGCTGTCGTCGCTGAAGACCGAGCGCGTCGCGGCCAGCAAGGTCCTGCCGGGCCCGGCCGCCACGCCGTTCGACGGCGATCGCGCCGCGTTCATCGAAGCGGTGCGCCGCGCGCTGTACCTGAGCAAGGTGATCTCGTACGCGCAGGGCTTCGCGCAACTGCGCACGGCGTCGGAAGAATACGGCTGGAACCTCGATCTCGGGACGATCGCGAAGATCTTCCGCGCGGGCTGCATCATCCGCGCGCGTTTCCTGCAGAAGATCACGGACGCGTACGCGAAGGATTCGGCGCTCGCGAACCTGCTGCTCGACCCGTACTTCAAGGACATCGCCGCGAATTACCAGGCGTCGCTGCGCGACGTCGTGGTCGCCGCGGTGAAGGCCGGCGTACCGGTACCGGCGTTCGCGTCGGCGGTCGCGTACTTCGACAGCTATCGTTCCGAGCGGCTGCCGGCGAACCTCGTGCAGGCGCAGCGAGACTTCTTCGGCGCGCACACGTTCGAGCGCACCGACAAGCCGGGCAGCTTCCACGCGAACTGGTCGTAACCGGCGGGTGGGGGCAGCATTGTTGCGAAAATCTATTCTTTGAATAGGGTTTTTCTATCCCGGATGCCGGCATTGTTGGCTCCGGGGAAACAGTGTTTTCGCTGTTTCATGGTTTTCCCTAGGGGACGCCGGGACTAAACTCTGTTCCATCGCTGCAGACATGGTGTGTGCGGCGGAGCAAAAAAATCCCGGAGGTAATCATGAAATCGCTGATCGCAACGTTCGCCGCAGCTGCCGTCCTCGCCGTTCCCGTCGTCTCGTTCGCCCAACAGAATGCGCCCGTCACCCGTGCACAGGTGAAGGCCGATCTGGTCGCCGTCCAACAGGCCGGCTACAAGCTGGGCAGCGACCGTACGAACTACCCGGAAGGTATCCAGGCTGCTGAAGCCCGCCTGAACCCGCAACTGAACGTCGCCGCTGCCGACACGACGGGCTATGGCGCACAACCGGCTGCCGCGCAAGAATCCGGCGTACCGGCCAAGGCCAAGACCGGCTGGCAAGTCAAGCGCATCGCTGACGACGCTCCGATCTACAAGGGTCGTTAATGGTGCGGCCGCCTTGGCGGCTTGATCCGACCCCTGAAGTACAAACAGCCCGTCGTTCCGTCATGCGGAACGGCGGGCTGTTTTCATTGGCGGCGCGTATAACGCGCCAGCCGTCGGTTCAGTGCAGCGGGCGCCTGCCGCGCCCGATATCCCGGAACAGCGCTTCGGCCGGTTCCAGCACCTGCAGCCACGTTTCGTCGTAGCCGCTCAGCGTGTCGAGCGCCTCGCGCAGCCGCTCGATCGCGAGGACCGGCAACTCGACGCTGTGGCGCGTGGCGCCGGTCATGTGCGCGACGCTCGCCAGCTGGACGAGCGCATCGGCTGCTTCCGCGACATCGGTCGCAAACAGAAGGTGCCGGTTGAGCAATTCGACCAGGCCGCTGGAGCCGGAGAAATCGTCGGCGTTGAGCTGCACGGAAAGAAACGTCGCGTTGTTCATTGTCATGCTCCTCGTTGTCGTTGGATCGCGCAGTGCATCACCGAGTATAGGTGGCGATCGAAGGGGAGAATGTGACGGGATCGATACCGGCCTGCGAGGGCGGCGCGGCACGCGGAAGAACCGCGGCTGGCCGGCCCGGCGGCCCGCGCGGCACGGCTTGCAGGCCGCCGGCACATCGGTGCGACGCCGCAAGATTGTTGCCGGATCGGGCACCTGACGCGGCCTTGACCGCCACAAATGGTATCTTTGCCGATTGGACGACGCGAAAAAGGGGCCGGTGAGCCCATTCGCGCCGACGTTCCACTGTGGAAACTGAAGGCCGCGAGAGCGGTCGGATACTGATTGGTCCGGCCGTCCGGCCGGACATCGTGCGTCGCGCACCGGGGGGCGGTGGGCGGCGCAACGACGCAAATCCGGGAGGACCCTTGAGAGAAACTATTCCCATCCACGATGCGCTGACGCGCTGGCTGCCGCAGGCGGCGCTCGTTGCCGCGGCCATCGCGCTGACGGGCTGCACGATGACGCCGTGGACCGACAGCTGGCAGCCGGCGCGTCAGTCGGCACCCACATCGGCCGCGACGCCGGGCGTGATCGCCGGCTATTACCGCGTGAATCCGGGCGATACGCTCGCGGGCGTCGCGAACGCCTACGGGCAGCGCGTCCAGGACGTGGCCAGCTGGAACCACATGGCGCCGACCGATGCCGTGTATCCCGGCCAGGTGCTGCGCGTTGCACCGCCACCTGCCGCGACGTCGCTCGGGCAGCCGCCCGCGGCGGCCGCGCAGCCGGGTTCGCTCGCATGGCCGGCCACCGGCGTCGTGGCGGCGCCGTTCTCGGCCGGCAAGGCGCGCGGCCTCGTGATCGCTGCGTCCGGGCCCGACCATTCGGTGCGGGCCGCGGCTGCAGGGCGCGTGGTTTACGCCGGTTCCGGCGTCAAGGCCTACGGCCCGCTCGTGATCCTGAAGCATGAGAACGGACTCATCACGGCCTACGGACACAATGGCAAACTGCTCGTCAACGAAGGCGACGCGGTGCGCCAGGGCCAGCCGGTCGCCGAAATGGGCACCGACGCGAGCGGTCGTTCGACGTTCGAGTTCGAAGTCCGCCAGAACGGCAAGGTCGTCGATCCGATGAACTTCCTGCCGCGCAACGGCGGCTGACGACCCGCATCACCCCGTGTGCGCCGGGCGGCGCACACGCTCCCGCCTTCATCCTTTCTTGAGCGTTACCGCGCCGGACTGTCTCGCGTGATTGCCGAGCCAGCGAATGCCCAGTGCGAGCGCCGCCGCGCCGAGTGCGATCAGTGAACACTGGATGGCGACCGGCAGGTAGCCATTCGGTCTCGGATCGACGAACGGGTAGGGATACCAGTTCTCCAGCGCGCCGCGCACCAGCGTATAGCCGAGATAGACGACCGGAAAGCCGAGCCACGCGAACGCGCTGCGCCGTGGGATCGGCAAGCGCGGCTCCACGTACAGCCAGTCGCACAGCACGACGAGCGGCACGATCCGGTGCAGCACCCAGTTGTTGAACGCCGGCGTGACGTGGCGCAGCGCATCGAGCCGCGCGAGCAGGAGTTCGTAGACGATCGCGGTGATCAGTACGTACAGCACCGCGGCGCCGCGCATCGATTCGTAGCGGGCCGAGCCGGGGCGCGTGATGCGCGAGAGCCCCACGGCGAGCATCGCGGCCGCGTAGAGGCTGCTCAGTTGCGTGAAGTAGCTGAGGTAGTTGCCGAGATGAAAGCCCGGCAGGTGCCAGTAGTCGGCGACGCTGTGCAGCGTGGTGGATACCGCGAGCAACGCGGCGATCAGCCGATAGGCCGCAACGAAGAACGCCTTGCTCATGATGCCCGCGCGCCGTCGCACCAAAGCTCCATCGTGCCACAGCCGTCCGGGCGCGCGATGCGGACTTTCCATATGGCGCGCCGCGCGGCGTGCGTGGACGATTCGTCGGATATTTGCGCGCGTCGTGCAAAACCGGGCGCCCGTGCGGCTACAATCGGGGCAGCTTTCCGGGCGCGGGCCGATTGCCGCATGCGCCCATCCCCGCATACAACACGAGACGACGCATGAGAAACATCCTCGCGAAACAGACGCGCTACAGCTCGCCCGCGATCTTCTTCCACTGGGCCGTGTTCCTGCTGGTGGCGCTGGCCTACCTGGCCATCGAGATCCGCGGGCCGAAAGGCAGCGACAGCCGGGTATTCTGGATGAACGTGCATCTCGCCGCGGGCACGCTCGTGCTCGTGCTGTCGGTGCTGCGCGTGCTGTGGCGAGTCGTCAGCCGCGTGCCGGAGGCCATTGCTCAAGCGGTGCTGCTGCGCTGGCTCTCGAAGCTCGCGCATGTCGCGCTCTACGTGTTCATCATTGCGCAGCCGCTGCTCGGCATCATGATGATCAACCTGGGCGGCAAGCCGGTGTCGCTCGACTGGCTCGGCGTGTCGTTCACGCTGTTCGGCCCCGACAAGGCGCTGCGGCCGACGATCAAGGAAGCGCACGAACTGATCGGCAACGCGTTCTACTTCGTGATCGGCCTGCACGCGCTGGCCGCGCTCTACCATCATTTCATCCGGCGCGACGACGTGCTGCGGCGCATGGCGCCCTGATCGCACGTTCCTGAATCATGCAGCAGGCGGGGGCGCATGGTTGTGTTGACAACCATGCGCCCCCGGTCCGTTTACCGCCATCTGCGCTGGTCATCGCGGTAAACATTCTGTAACATCTCGGCTGTTTTTACATTCTGCTTACTCGTTGCCGAGCATGCTGCACCGACATCGTCACCTGACCGCCTGGCTTGGCGTGCTCGCGATCTGGTTCGCGATCACGGCGCCGCTGGTGTCGCAGTGGCGCGTCGCGCAGGCGGCCACGCCCGACGCAATTGTCTGCAGTACCGAGCATCGCGCACATCAGTCGCCCGATGCGAGCCGCATGCACGATCATGCGCTGCATATCGATGCGTGCGGCTACTGCGGTTTCTTCGCACACAGCCCCGCGATCGGCGGGCCTGCCGCCGCAGCACTCGCTTCCGTTCCCGTCGTTTCCGTTTCCGCCGTCGCGCCGCCTGCCGTCGCGGCGCGTGCCGACCGCTATCCGCGCGCGTATCCACGCGCCCCGCCCGAGCGCGCCTGACGCGCTGTTTCCGTTCTTTTCACCGCCAATATCCGTGCGGCCCGTCGAGGCCGCGTGGAGGGCGTCACTCGGGCTTTCGATCATGACCATTTTCCAGTTGCGTGCGCCGCGGGCGTCACGCAATGCCTGTGCGCGGCGCATGCCGCGCGTGCTGAAACTCACCGTTCCCGCGCTCGCAGCCGGCGCGCTGGCCGCGAGCGCCGCGGCCGCCGAAACGGCGCGCGTGGCCGGCGCGCCGGCCGACGATACGGCCGCGCCGCTGCCGGCCATCGAAGTCGTCGCCTCGCCGCTGTCGACGCCGCTCGTCGTCGTCACGGATCCGAAGACGCCGCGCCAGCCGCTGCCCGCCAGCGACGGCGCGGATTACCTGAAGACGATCCCCGGTTTCACGTCGATCCGCAGTGGCGGCACCAACGGCGACCTCGTGCTGCGCGGGATGTTCGGCTCGCGGCTGAACATCCTGGCGAACGGGATGTCGACGCTCGGCGCATGTCCGGGCCGGATGGATGCGCCGACGTCGTACATTGCGCCGGAAAGCTATGACAAGGTCACGGTCGTGAAGGGGCCGCAGACCGTGCTGTACGGTCCCGGCGCGTCGGCCGGCACCGTGATGTTCGAGCGCGTGACGCCGCGCTTCGACAAGCCCGGCATGCGCTTCGCGGGCAGCCTTGTCGGCGGGTCGTTCGGCCGCAACGACCAGAACATCGACGTGACGGCCGGCACGCCGGACGTCTATGGCCGCGTGACCGCGAACCACGCGCATTCGCAGGACTACAAGGACGGCAACGGCAACACCGTGCCGTCGCAGTGGGACAAGTGGAACGCCGATGCGGCGCTGGGCTGGACGCCGGACGACCACACGCGCGTCGAGCTGACCGCCGGCACCGGCGACGGCTATGCGCGCTACGCGGGGCGCGGAATGGACGGCGCACATTTTCGCCGCGAGACGTTCGGCCTGTCGTTCGACAAGAAGCATCTCGGCGACGTGCTCGACCGGATCGAGGCGCGCGTGTACTACAACGAAGCCGATCACGTGATGGACAACTACACGTTGCGGCAACCGGACCCGACCAGCAGCATGCCGATGCGGATGGCGTCGGAAGTGCGGCGCCGCACGTTCGGCGCGCGCGCGGCCGCGACGTTCCGTTTTGCCGACGATTTCAAGCTCGTGGCGGGCATGGACGCGCAATCGAACCGGCTCGACTCGCGCTCGGCGATGGGGCGGCTGAACTACGGCGACAAGCCGTGGGATGCACAGGCGACGATGTGGAACGCGGGTGTGTTCGGCGAACTGACGTGGTACGCGAGCGACGTGTCGCGCGTGATCGGCGGCGCGCGCATCGACTATGCGAGCGCACGCGACAAGCGCGCGACGACGAGCGGCATGATGAAGCGCAAGCCCAATCCGACCTTCGACGACGATCGCACGCGCTTGCTGCCTAGCGGCTTCATTCGCTACGAGCGCGATCTCGCGTCACTGCCGGTCACGTGGTACGCGGGGATCGGCCATACGGAACGCTCTCCCGACTACTGGGAGCTGTTTTCCGCGAAGCGCGGGCCGGCCGGGTCGGTCAATGCGTTTTCGGCGGTGCAGCCGGAGAAGACCACGCAGGTCGACATCGGCGCGCAATACAAGAGCGACCGGCTCGATGCATGGGTGTCGGCCTACGCGGGCTACGTGCAGGACTTCATCCTGTTCAACTATTCGGCCGGCATGATGGGCCCGACGACGCAGGCGGCCAACGTCAATGCGCAGATCATGGGTGGCGAAGCGGGCGTGTCGTGGAAACCGGTTTCGCCGCTGCGCGTCGACACGTCGCTCGCATATGCGTGGGGGCGAAACGTGGCAAGCGGCGATCCGCTGCCGCAGATGCCGCCGCTCGAGGCGCGCATCGGGCTCGAATACACGCGTGGCGCGTGGTCGGCGGGGGGGCTGTGGCGCATCGTTGCGCCGCAGCATCGCTATGCACTGAACGAAGGCAACGTGGTCGGCAAGGACTTCGGCCCGAGCGCCGGATTCGGTGTGCTCTCGCTGCATACGCAATACAACATCAGCAAGAGCGTGCAGATCTCGGTCGGCGTCGACAACGTGCTGAACAAGGCTTACACCGAGCACCTGAACCTCGCCGGCAATGCGGGCTTCGGCTATCCGGCGAACTCGCCGGTGATGGAGCCCGGCCGGACTGCATGGGTGCGCGTGAGCGCGAAGCTGTAACGCGACGCGCGTGTGCGTTGCAGCATGCGCACGCATGAACGCGGCCCCGCCTGAACGGGCGGGGCGCGTCAACCGATTAGAGAACCGTATCTAGTCAGGGCGCAAACGTTCGCGACTCGTGATTCACTCCCGCATTCGACGCACACAGTGGTCGCGATGTTTGCGACGCATAGTGTGTGTCGATCCGGCTTCATTCGCACCGGCAGCACAATAATCAGGAGAACATGCATGGCCAAAACGATGCGTTCCAGGGTGGTGGCAGGGGCAGTGGCATGCGCGATGAGCATCGCGCCGTTCGCGGGGGCGACCGCCGTGATGACGATTGCGACGACGCACGCGGCAGTGGCGGCGCCCGCGCCCGCCGACAAATACGCGGCGACGCGTTATCCGATCATCCTCGTGCACGGGCTCACGGGTACCGACAAGTACGCCGGCGTGCTCGAGTATTGGTACGGCATCCAGGAAGACCTGCAGCAGAACGGTGCGACCGTCTACGTCGCGAACCTGTCGGGTTTCCAGAGCGACGACGGCCCGAACGGGCGCGGCGAACAGTTGCTCGCTTACGTGAAGACGGTGCTCGCGGCGACGGGCGCGACCAAGGTCAATCTCGTCGGCCACAGCCAGGGCGGCCTCACGTCGCGCTATGTTGCGGCCGTCGCACCCGATCTCGTCGCGTCGGTGACGACGATCGGCACGCCGCATCGCGGCTCCGAGTTCGCCGACTTCGTGCAGAACGTGCTTGCGTACGATCCGACCGGGCTATCGTCATCGGTGATCGCCGCGTTCGTCAATGTATTCGGAATCCTGACGAGCAGCACCCACAACACGAACCAGGACGCGCTCGCCGCACTGCAGACGCTGACGACCGCACGGGCCGCCACGTACAACCAGAACTACCCGAGCGCGGGCCTGGGCGCGCCGGGCAGTTGCCAGACCGGTGCGCCGACCGAAACCGTCGGCGGCAACACGCATCTGCTGTACTCGTGGGCCGGCACGGCGATCCAGCCGACGCTCTCGCTGCTCGGCGTCACGGGTGCGACCGACACGAGCACCATTCCGCTCGTCGATCCGGCGAACGCACTCGATCTGTCGACGCTCGCGCTGTTCGGCACGGGCACGGTGATGATCAACCGCGGCTCCGGGCAGAACGACGGGCTCGTGTCGAAGTGCAGTGCGCTGTACGGCAAGGTGCTGAGCACGAGCTACAAGTGGAACCATATCGACGAAATCAACCAGTTGCTCGGCGTACGCGGTGCGTATGCGGAAGATCCGGTCGCGGTGATCCGCACGCATGCGAACCGTCTGAAGCTGGCGGGCGTGTAATCGATGGCAGAACGTGAAGGGCGCGCGCCGCTGGCGCGGCGCGCCATGGCCTACGGTGTCGTGGGGCTGGCGGCGATCGCCGGCGTGGCGATGTGGAGCGGCGCGGGCTGGCATCGCGGGACGGGCACTGCCGGCGAGTCGCCGGATGTGTCGGTGGCGGGCGGATTGGCTGCCGCACCGCCGCAGGCCGCGGTGCCGGCGAGCGCGGGCCTGCCGCCGTCACTCGCCGGCTCCAGCGCACCACGGCTACCGCTCGACGCCGGCGGCCATCTCGCGAAGTCGCGCGCAGTGCGCGATTTCTTCGACTACTGCCTGACCGCGCAGAGCGACCTGAGCGCGGCCGCGCTCGATGCGTTCGTCGTGCGCGAGGTTGCCGGCCAGCTCGACGGCACCATGGCGCAGGCCGAGGCGCTGGACGTGTGGCACCGGTATCGCGCGTATCTCGACGCACTCGCGAAACTGCGCGATGCCGGCGCGGTCGACAAGTCCGACCTGGGCGCGCTGCAACTCGCGCTCGACCAGCGCGCGTCGATCGCGTACCGCACGCTCGGCGACTGGAGCCAGCCGTTCTTCGGTGCGGAGCAGTGGCGGCAGCGCTACGACCTCGCGCGGCTGAAGATCGCGCAGGATCCCACGCTGACGGACGCGCAGAAGTCCGAACGGCTCGCGGCGCTCGAACAGCAGATGCCGGCCGACGAACGTGCCGCGCAGCAGCGCATCGACCAGCAGCGCGCGGCGATCGACCAGATTGCGCAATTGCAGAAGAGCGGGGCGACGCCCGATGCGATGCGCGCGCAACTGACGCAGACGCTCGGCACCGAAGCCGCCGCGCGCGTCGCGCAGATGCAGCAGGACGACGCGTCGTGGCAGAGCCGCTACGCGGACTATGCGGCGCAGCGTGCGCAGATCGAGTCGGCCGGGCTGTCGCCGCAGGATCGCAACGCGCAGATCGCCGCGCTGCGGCAGCGCGTGTTCACGAAGCCCGGCGAAGCCGTGCGCGCGGCATCGCTCGATCGCGGGGCGGGCAGCGCGCGGTAACGCGAGCAGCGCGGCGCATGAGCGCTGCTAGGCCGCGCGCGTGAGATCCCGCGGCAGGTGTCGCTCGATGGTATTCGCGAGCGTGTCGAACGCGGGCCCGATGCCTTCGTGCGCGACGCATGCGTAGCCGAGCAGCAGGCCGCGCTGCGCGGTGTCGAGGTTGCTGTAGTAGCTGGTGAGCGGGCGCACGATCACGCCCGCGTCGAACGCGCTCTGCGTGACCGCGCGATCGTCGCAGGCGTCGGGCAGGCCGAGCACGAGATGCAGGCCTGCCTCGTCGCCCATCACGGGCAGCGCATCGCCGAAGCGCGCGCGGATCGCGTCGATCATCAGTTGCCGGCGTTCGCCGTACAGCGTGCGCATTCGTCTGACGTGCGAAGTCAGGTGGCCGTCCATGATGAATTCGGCGAGCACGGCCTGCTGCATCAGCTGGCCCTCGCGGTACAGCTCCGACAACCCGGTGCGGAAGGTATCGACCAGATGCTCGGGCACGACCATGTAGCCCATCCGCAGCCCCGGGTACAGCATCTTGCCGAGGCTGCCGACGTAGATCACGCGGCCGCCGTCGTCGAGCCCCTGCAGCGATGCGAGCGGGCGGCTGCCGTAGCGGAACTCGCTGTCGTAGTCGTCCTCGATGATCCAGCAGCGGTGCTGGCGCGCATATTCGAGCAGCATCCGGCGCCGCGCGAGGCTCATCACCATCCCGAGCGGGTACTGATGCGAAGGCGTGACGAGCACGAGCCGCGGCGGATGCTGCAGGTCGCTGGCACGCGGGTCGAGCCCCTCCTGGTCGACCGGTACCGGCGTCAGTGTGAGACCGGCTGCCTGCAATACGCTGCGCACGCCCCAGTAGCACGGTTCCTCGACCCACGCGCGATCGCCGATGTCGGACAGCAGCCGCACCGCGAGATCGATCGACTGGTGGATGCCCGTCGTGATGATCACCTGGTCCGGCGAACATTTGACCGAGCGCGCGACGCGCAGGTAATCGGCGAGCGCGCGCCGTAACGGCCGGTAGCCGCCGCCCGGCGCATAGGTCAGCAGCTCGGGGTTCGCTTCCTTCCACAGCCGCGCCTGCAGGCGGCTCCACGTCCGGCTCGGGAATTCCGACACGTCCGGCACGCCCGGCATGAACGCGCCCCATTGGCGCCGCGACACGCCCGCATGCTCGATCAGTTGCCGGCCGCGCATCGACAGGCCGCCCTGTGCGCCCGGCAGCGGCGGTTCATCGGCGCTCGACGGCGGCGGCGTGGCGCCCGGCACACGGATCGCGGCGGCATCCGGCCGCGTGTCGGCCACATAGGTGCCGCTGCCGGTGGTCGTCAGCACGTAGCCTTCGGCCGTCAGCTGGTCGTACACGTGCAGCACGGTATTGCGCGCGATCGACAGGTCGGCCGCGAGCGTGCGCGTACTCGGCAGTTTGGTTCCTGGCCCCAATTCCCCGGTCAGGATGGCTTGCTGCATCTGCTGCAGCAACTGCCGGTACATCGGCTCGGGCGAATTGCGGTCGAGGCGGGCAGAGAGCCAGTCGGCGAGGATCACGGTATCCAAAGTGGTCCTACTAGTAATATTGAAATGGTTCCCTATTGTAGAACCGTGCGCGCCGTATAGTGGCTCGCATCTCAAAATCAATTGTCGCGAAGCAAGGGGACAGCCACGATGAAGTCCGATGATGTGATCGTCAGCTTTCGCGGCGTGCGGAAGACCTACGACGGCGAAACGCTGGTCGTCAAATCGCTCGACCTCGATATCCACCGCGGTGAATTCCTGACGCTGCTCGGGCCGTCGGGCTCGGGCAAGACCACCTGCCTGATGATGCTGGCCGGCTTCGAATTCCCGACCGGCGGCGAGATCCGCCTCGACGGCGAGCTGCTGAACAACGTGCCGCCGCACAAGCGCAACATCGGCATGGTGTTCCAGAACTACGCGCTGTTTCCGCACCTGACGGTCGAGCAGAACGTCGCGTATCCGCTGACCGTGCGCAAGCTGCCGGCGGCCGAGCGCGCGGAACGCGTCGCGCATGCGCTGAAGATGGTGCAGATGGAGCGCTTCGCGAAGCGCTATCCGGCGCAGTTGTCCGGTGGCCAGCAGCAGCGCATCGCGCTGGCGCGCGCGCTCGTGTTCGAGCCGAAGCTCGTGCTGATGGACGAGCCGCTCGGCGCGCTCGACAAGCAGCTGCGCGAACACATGCAGTACGAACTGAAGGCGCTGCACGAAAAGCTCGGCGTGACCTTCGTGTACGTGACGCACGACCAGGGCGAGGCGCTGACGATGTCCGATCGCGTCGCCGTGTTCGACAAGGGCATCGTGCAGCAGCTCGACACCGTCGACCGCCTGTACGAATCGCCATGCAACGAATTCGTCGCGAACTTCATCGGCGACAGCAACCGGCTGCGCGGCACCATCGCGCGCGTCGACGGTGAGTTCTGCGAGTTCCGGCTCGACGACGGCACGAAACTCGTCGGTCGCCGTATCGGCGAGGCCGCAGAAGGCGCGCCGGCCGTTGCGTGCATCCGCCCCGAACGCATGAGCCTCGCCGCGCACGGTGCGAACGGGCAGACGGATGGCCACGCCAATGGTCAGACGAACGGCGCGGCCGCGAACCGCTTGAGCGGCGAGGCGCGCAGCCTCATCTATTTCGGCGATCACGTGCGCATGCGCTGCGCGCTACCCGGCCAGGACGAATGTTTCGTGAAGGTGCCGCTCGGCACCGGCGCGCTCGATGCATTCTCGCCCGGTGCGCCGGTCGCGCTCGCGTTCGCGCCCGAACACCTGCGCGTGTTCGCTTGAGCAGGGTTTTCCCGATTTTCCGCAGCACGTCGTCAACAACAAAGCCCACTTCCACCACGAGAGGAGAGGAACCATCATGAACCGAGCAAGCTTTACCGCGCGTCATACCGCGCTGGCACTCGCGCTCGCCGTCGTCGGCGCATCGGCATCGGCGGCCGAGCTCACGGTCGTCAACTTCGGCGGCGCGAACGGCGACGCGCAGAAGGCCGCGTTCAACCAGCCGTTCGAGAAGGCGACCGGCAACAAGGTCACGGCTGTCGAATACAACGGCGAGCAGGCGAAAGTGAAGGCGATGGTCGAGGCGAAGCACGTCAACTGGGACGTGGTCGAAGTCGAGTCGGGCGACCTGAACCGCGGCTGCGACGAAGGGCTGTACGAGAAGCTCGACTGGTCGAAGATCGCGAAGAAGTCCGACCTGATTCCGGAGTCGCCGCAGGTATGCGGCGTCGGTTTCTTCGTGTGGTCGACGGCGCTGTCGTACAACGCGGACAAGCTGAAGTCGGCGCCGACCGGCTGGGCCGATTTCTGGAACGTGAAGAAATTCCCCGGCAAGCGCGGGATGCGCAAGGGCGCGCGCTACAACCTCGAATTCGCGTTGATGGCCGACGGCGTCGCGACGAAGGAC
The DNA here is from genome assembly GCF_002099195.1 of Burkholderia puraquae. Lineage (GTDB taxonomy): Bacteria > Pseudomonadota > Gammaproteobacteria > Burkholderiales > Burkholderiaceae > Burkholderia > Burkholderia puraquae. Next base: position 80,399 of record NZ_NBYX01000014.1, read on the forward strand.
GTGTACAAGGTGCTCGGCACGAAGGCTGGCCAGGACCGCGCATTCAAGAAGCTCGACGAACTGAAGCCGTACATCCAGTGGTGGGAAGCGGGCGCGCAGCCGCCGCAGTTCCTCGTCGCCGGCGACGTCGTGATGTCGACCGCATACAACGGCCGCATCGACGCCGCGCAGAAGGAAGGCAAGAACCTGAAGGTCGTGTGGAACGGCAGCATCTACGACCTCGACTACTGGGCGATTCCGAAGGGCTCGCCGAACAAGGCGCTGGCCGAGCAGTACATCGCGTATTCGCTGACGCCGAAGCCGCAGCAGGCGTATGCGCAGCACATCGCGTACGGCCCGGCGAACATCGCGGCGATCAAGTCGCTCGACGCGAAGACGCTCGCGAACCTGCCGAACTCGCCGGCCAACGGCAAGAACGCGGTGCTGGAAGACATCGGCTTCTGGACCGACCACAGCGACGAGCTCGAGCAGCGCTTCGCCGCATGGGCGACCAAGTAACCGGTCAGGTGTCCTGATGCAACCGGCCGCGCGACGCGTCGATCGCGTCGCGCGGCATTCCGCCGGAACGTGCCCGGCCGGAGAGAACTGTTGAATACGATGACGATCGCGCCTTCCTCGCCGTCGACCGCCGCGCTCAAGCGCGAGCTGAAGGCCGCCGAGGCCCGCAAGCGCACGATGGCACTGCTGCTGGTCGCGCCGCTCGCGATTTTCCTGCTGCTGATTTTCGTCGTGCCGATCGGTACGCTGCTCACGCGCGCGGTGCAGAACCCGGAAATCGCGACCGCGTTGCCGAAAACGGTCGCCGCGCTGTCAGGCTGGGACCGCAAGGCGCCGCCGGCCGACGCCGCGTATGTCGCGCTCGCGGCGGACATGACGAAGGTGGCCGACAGCGAGGCGATGGGTGCGCTCGCGCGGCGCCTGAACACCGAGATTCCCGGCTATCGCTCGCTCGTCGCGAAGACGGCGCGCGCGATGCCGCTGAAAGGCGAAGGCGGTGCAGGCGACGCGCCGCTGACGCCCGCGCAGACACGCGAAAAAATCATCGAGCTCGACTCGCGCTGGGGCGACGTCGCGTACTGGCAGTCGATCGCGAAGAACGGCAGCCAGGTGTCGCCGTTCTACCTGCTCGCCGCGCTCGACCACAAGCAGGACGGCTTCGGTCACATCGTGCAGGCCGATCCCGACCAGTCGATCTACCTCGCGATCTTCGGCCGCACGTTCGTGATCGGCGTCGCCGTCACGCTGTTCGCGCTGCTGCTCGGCTATCCGCTCGCGTACTGGATCTCGACGCTGTCGGAGCGGCGCGCGAACCTCGTGATGATCCTCGTGCTGATCCCGTTCTGGACGTCGGTGCTCGTGCGGGTCGCCGCGTGGATCGTGCTGCTGCAGAGCGAAGGGCTCATCAACACGGCGCTGATCGGCAGCGGGCTGATCTCGCATCCGCTGACGTTGCTGTTCAACCGCGTCGGCGTGTACATCTCGATGACGCACATCCTGCTGCCGTTCATGATCCTGCCGCTCTACAGCGTGATGAAGTCGATCCCGTCAACCTACCAGCGCGCGGCCGTGTCGCTCGGCAGCCACCCGTTCGCCGCATTCTGGCGCGTGTACGTGCCGCAGACCTACCCGGGCATCGGCGCGGGCGCGCTGCTCGTGTTCATCCTCGCGATCGGCTACTACATCACGCCCGCGCTGCTCGGCGGGCCGAACGACCAGATGGTCAGCTACTACGTCGCGTACTTTACGAACGTGACGATCAACTGGGGCATGGCGTGCGCGCTCGGCGGGCTGCTGCTCGCGGCGACGCTCGTGCTGTACGCGGTGTACGGGCGCTTCACGCGCACGAACGTGAGCCTCGGCTGAGCGCCGCGCGCAACGAAAAGGGAAGGGGAATCCGACCATGAAACTCGCCAGGCCGCTGTTCGCGCCGCACATGTCGTTCGTCGAGCGCGCGTGGTTTATCGCGCTGCGCGTGCTCGTCGTGCTGACGCTGCTGTACCTGATCCTGCCGGTGCTTGCGATCGTGCCGCTGTCGTTCTCGTCGAGCACGTTCCTCGTCTATCCGATCCCGGGCTTCTCGATGCGCTGGTACGAGAACCTGATCGCATCGGACGAGTGGCGGATGGCCGCAAAGAACAGCTTTATCGTCGCGCCATCGGCGACCGTCGTCGCGACCGTGCTCGGCACGCTCGCCGCGATCGGTCTCACGAAGGCCGACTTCCGCGGCAAGGGGCTGCTGATGGCCGTGCTGCTGTCGCCGATGATCGTGCCGGTCGTCGTGGTCGGCGTCGGCATGTACCTGTTCTTCGCGCCGCTCGGGCTCGCGAATACCTACACGGGGTTGATCGCCGCGCACGCTGCGCTCGGCGTGCCGTTCGTCGTGACGACGGTCGCTGCGACGCTGCAGGGCTTCAATCAGAATCTCGTGCGCGCGAGCCTGTCGCTCGGCGCGAATCCGGTGTCGACGTTCTTCCGCGTGACGCTGCCGGTGATCGCGCCGGGTGTGATGTCGGGCGCGCTGTTCGCGTTCGCGACGTCGTTCGATGAAGTCGTCGTCACACTGTTCCTCGCGGGTGCGGACCAGACGACGCTGCCGCGCCAGATGTTCACGGGGATCCGCGAAAACATCAGCCCGACGATCGCTGCGCTCGCAACGATCCTGATCATCTTCTCGACGAGCCTGCTGCTCGCGCTCGAGTGGCTGCGCGGACGCAATGCGCGGCGCGCGGTGACCTGACCGGCGGGCCTGCCTGCTGCGCCTGCGTTGCCGCGCGTCCTGCACGGCAACGCACTTGCTTTCATTTCGCTGACTGACGAGGCGGCCGCCTGCACGTTCGATGCGGCTCTGCAACAATACGAGGCGCGGCGGCGCGCGTTCCGTGCAGTGCGAGCGGAACGCCGCCGCGAGTCCAATCCGCGACGCGGCACAACGCGTCGCTCGTCAGCCGAGCCTCATCTTGTCCGAATTCGCTTCCCCCGCCGGCGCGCATGAGCCGGCCGTCAACTGGCGTGCGATGTCCGCAGTGCTGCTGGCCGTCGCGCTCGCGACGCTCGACACCGCGATCGCGAACACCGCGCTACCCGCGATCGCCGCCGACCTGCATGCATCGCCGGCCGCGTCCGTGTGGATCATCAACGCCTACCAGCTCGCGATGGTCGCGACGCTGCTGCCGTTCGCGTCGCTCGGCGACATCGTCGGCCACAAGCGCGTGTATATCGCCGGGCTCGCGGTGTTCACGCTCGCATCGTTCGGCTGTTCGCTAGCGTCGACGCTGCCGATGCTGACGGCCGCGCGGATCGTGCAGGGCTTCGGCGCGAGCGCGATCATGAGCGTCAACGTCGCGCTGATCCGCGGCCTGTTCCCCGCGCACCGGCTCGGGCGCGGCGTCGGCTTCAACGCGCTCGTCGTCGGTGTGTCGTTCGCGGTGGGGCCGACCATCGCATCGCTGATCCTGTCGGTTGCCGCGTGGCCGTGGCTGTTCGCGGTGAACGTGCCGCTCGGCGTGTTCGCCCTTGCAGTGGCGATTCCGTCGCTGCCGCAGACGGCGCGCGGCAAGCATGCGTTCGATCCGGTCGCTGCATTGTTCAATGTGATCACGTTCGCGTCGCTGATCTTCGCGCTCGGCGAATTCGCGCAGCGCGGGCCGCTTTCCGTCGTGTTCGCGGCGGCCGCGGTCGCGCTCGTATTCGGCTGGCTGCTGATCCGCCGCCAGGCCGGGCACCCGGCGCCGATGCTGCCGGTCGATTTGTTTCGCCGGCCGGTGTTCACGCTGTCCGCGCTGACCGCCGTGTGTGCGTTCGCCGCGCAGGGGCTTGCGTTCGTGTCGCTGCCGTTCTATTTCGAAACCGTCCTGCATCGCAACGCGGTCGAGACGGGGTTCCTGATGACGCCGTGGTCGGTGATCGTCGCGCTCGCCGCGCCGATCGCGGGCCGGTTGTCGGATCGTTATCCGCCGGGCCTGCTCGGCGCGATCGGTCTTGCGTTGCTGAGTGCTGGCATGGTGTCGCTCGCCGCGTTGCCGGCGGCGCCGGGCGTCATCGACATCGGCTGGCGGATGATGCTGTGCGGCGCGGGTTTCGGTTTCTTCCAGTCACCGAACCTGAAGGCGCTGATGTCGAGTGCGCCGCCCGAGCGCAGCGGCGGCGCGAGCGGGATCATCGCGACCGCGCGGCTGATCGGGCAGGCCACGGGCGCGGCGCTCGTCGCGCTGTCGTTCGGGATCGCGGGGCGCCACGGGCCGACGCTTGCGCTGATGCTCGGCGCGGGCTTTGCCGGGGCGGCGAGCGTCGCGAGCGGGTTGCGGCTCTTTGCGCCGTCGCATCGGGCTGGCGTGCCGGCTTCGTCGGAGCGTGTGAGCGAGCGCGCGACGGAGTAGGGTTGCGCGCAGTTGCGGCGCAAGCCGACGACCGAACAACGATTGCGGAAAAGTCCCGAACCGGCGCGCAACGAACCACCGCCGCGCGCCGGCCTTCACGCTTCGCTCAGAACCCGCCCGACTTGATCAGCTGGTTGAGGTTCGCGATGTTCAGGCTGCCGAAGCCGGTCGTGTAATCCCAGCCGGTGCCTGCGTTGTAGCCATACCCCTGATAGCCGTTGTTCCCCGACACCACGTCGTAGCGCACGAGCGACGGGTTCGACGGAATGTCGGCGTAGAACTTGCCGGCCGGAAAGCCGAGACCCGTGCCGTTCGCTGCGAGGAGGCGCGCCCAGAGGCCCGTGAAGATCGGCGCGGCGAGGCTCGTGCCGCCGATCTGCTGCAACTGGCCGTAGTTGTAGATATAGGCACCGGTGCTTTGCGCGGCGTCGAACGAGACGTCCGGCAACTGGCGGTTGCTGCCCGACTGCCACGACGGCGCGGGCAGGATCGTGCTGACGCCGCCGCCTGTCGCCCACAGCTTGCCGTTGCCGTCGAGCCCTTCGTTCCATACCGTCTCGTTCGAGAACGCACCCGACGACGACGTGTAGAGCGTCGTGCCGCCGATCGCGAGCACGTGCGGCGACGAAGCGGGCCACGACACCGTGTAATTCGAGCCGTCCGGATAGCCGCGGTTGTTGCACTCGTACACGCCTTCGTCGCCCGACGAAACCGAGAACGTCTGGCCTTGCGCCGCGGCGGTCGTGAAGATCTGCTCCTCGGCGTCGAGCGTGCCGTCCGCGTTCGCGTCGGTCTCGCACCAGCCGAGCGACACGTTGATCACTTTCGCAGTGTTGTCCGACACCGCGCGGTTGAACGCCTGCGTGAGGCCGGTGTTGCCGCTCGCATTGAGGTCGGCCATGTAGAACACGAGCTTGCCGACCTGGCCGCCGGCCGAGCCGACGATCGACTGGCTGTCGAGATCCCACTCGCCCTGGCCGTCCTGGTCGTCGGTGTAGCTGCCGCCCGAGCCGTTGGTCTTGACGGTCTGCGTCGACACCGTGCCGTAACCGTTGCTCGACGTGAACTGCTTCAGGTCCTGCAGCGTTTGCGACACGCCGCCGATCGTGATGATGCCGACGGTGACGCCGGCCGCGGTCGGCACGCCGGTTGCGTTGTAGAGGCCCGGGAATTCCTTCGGATAGTGGCCGGTCGCCGTGCCGGCCGCGAGCGCCTGCGGCTTCGACACGTTGCCGATGCGCAGCAGCGGCCGCGCGCGTGCGACGCTCTGCAGCCCGAGCACCGAGCCGACGACGTCGCCGAGCGCGCGCGGCACCTGCGCGGTCGATGTGTTGGCGAAGCCCGAGCGGCCCGCGTATTCGAAGTGGACGAGCGACGTGTTGAATGCGGTCTTCACCGTGCCGGCCGTGCCGCGGGCGGATACCAGCAGCCGGTTCGGCGCGACCTCGACGTTCACGAAGCCGCTCTTGTGCAGATAGTCGACCACCGACTTCACCTGCGCTTCGGTCGGCGCGTAGCTGGCGAGGAACTGCTCATGCGTGAGGTACTGGCGGTAATGCGCGCTGCCCGGCCGGTTAACGTCGCGCGACAGTTGCTTGAGCTGCGCGGCATTGCGCAGCTTCAGGCTGACGACGACGTCGGTCGTTTCGCCGGCCGCGAGTTCGAGCGACGGCGCCGCGCTGCGCGCCATCAACTGCGGGCCGGTCAGAAAGGCCTTCGTATGGGTGTCGACCCAGTCCGTCGCCGCATGCGCCGCAGCGGCGGCGAACACGAGCGGTGCCACGCACGCAAGGCGGCGGGGCGACGGCAGGGGCAGGGCAAACCAGGCGTTCCTTTTCATCGGGAGTCCTTTTTAGGAGAGACGACGTTGCTGGAGCCCCCGACCCTTGTGGGGTCGCGAGCGGTGACGAGCGTAGGGCGCCGCTGCCGTTCAGGTAGCTGCCATTTTCCATAGCTGTCAGTTCTGACATCGAGGCGGGTGCGAGCATGCGTTGCGTCGTACGTGCAAGCGATCGCGGCCGCGTCGAAAGGAACCGGTTCGCGACACGACAGCGCGGCAATGCGCGACGTTCAAACGCACGAGTCGTTCGTCGTGACGCCGGAACGTGCGCGATCGCGGAGCGGATCGATGCGTGAATGCATGACGCGCGACCGGTCGTTGCCGCGTGCCGCGTCGCACTATGTGGTCAAACGAAGCGACACGGCAGGAACGGATTCGCGCGCGCACAAAAAATGGGCCGGTCGGTCGCAAACGTTTCCCGAACTGTGGAACGGTGCTTCCGGCAGTCTTGCAGGCGACTTTCGGATCGCATGCGGCGATTGCGGATTAGAGGGAATGTTCGAATTCGGGGGCGTGTACGCGCCGACGCGGCGGCCAGCAGGCCCGCGCAAGATCGCGCGACGCCGTTCGCGAAATTCCGCCTTGACGTACGTCGATCAGCGGATATTCTTCAATCCATAACCACCGGGTTATGAATTTGACCATGCAGAACGCACACGACATGCTTTTCAGGACGCTTGCCGATCCCACGCGCCGCGCGCTCTTCGAGCGGCTGTGCGCGGACGGCGAGCTGACGGTTGCTGCGCTCACCGCCCATGCGGGCGTCTCGCAGCCGGCCGTCTCGAAGCATCTCGGCGTCCTGAAGCAGGCCGGGCTCGTGAGCGACCGTCACGAAGGCCGGCAGACGCACTACAGCGCGCAGCCCCAAGCGCTGGCCCCGTTGATCGACTGGACGAGCCAGATGGCTGGCTTCTGGCAGAACCGGTTCGATGCCCTCGAAGATCTTCTGAAAAGGATGGACCAGTAATGAACCAGGCCACCACCGAAACGCGCTCCGTCGTTGTCGACCGGGAGCTGCCGCATCCGCCGGAGAAGATCTGGCGCGCGCTCACGCAACCGCACCTGATCGAGGCGTGGCTGATGAAGAGCGACTTCGAGCCCGTCGCGGGCCGCGCGTTCAGCTTCCGCGCCGACTGGGGCTCGGTCGACTGCACGGTCCTGACGATCGAGCCGCCGCGCGCGCTGTCCTATACGTGGGCCGCGTACGGCCTCGAAAGCGTCGTCACGTGGACGCTCACGCCGACGCCGGCCGGCACGCGCCTGCGGATGGAGCAGGTCGGCTTCCGCACGGATCAGGAGCAGGCATACCGCGGTGCGCAGCACGGCTGGGCCCGGTTCTTCGACTCGCTCGAACAGGTGCTGGCCCGCCCCGGCGAAGGCACGGAGGCCCGCGCATGAGCACAACGGACCTCACGCCGTCGGAGCGTATCGACGCGCTGATCGCCGGTATCGCCGACTGGCGCGGCAAGACCTTCGCCGACCTGCGCCAGACGATCCTCGAGGCGCAAGCGGGCATCGTCGAGGAATGGAAATGGATGGGCAGCCCCGTGTGGTCGTGCGACGGGATGATCGCCGTGGCGAACGCGCACAAGGGCAAGGTGAAGCTGACCTTCATGCACGGTGCGCAGCTGCCCGATCCCGACCAGCTGTTCAACGACGGCCTCGACGGCAATGCGCGGCGCGCGATCGACCTGTTCGAAGGCGACCGGCTCGACAAGCGGGCGCTGAAGAATCTGGTGCGCGCGGCGATCGAATACAACCGCACGCATCTGAAGAAGAACGCGCGGCGAACGAGCGCAGGCACGAAGGCGCGGGCCGGCAACGCGACGTGACGCGCCGCACGACCGGCCGCGTCGCCTAGCGCGCACGCGAAAAAAAGCCCGACACGAGGTCGGGCATCCAAATCGGCCGCAACCGCCGCGAGGCGGCTGCGGCACCTGCAAAAGCAGGGCGCTTACGCTGCGAGCAGCGAACGCAGCACGAACGGCAGGATACCGCCGTGCTTGTAGTAGTCGACTTCGATCGGCGTATCGATGCGCAGCAGCACCTGCACGCGCTGCGTTTCGCCGTTCTTGCGGTTGATCACGAGCGTGACGTCCTGCTGCGGCTTGAAGTCGTCGCCGAGGCCTTCGATGTCGTACGTTTCGTCGCCGGTGATGCCGAGCGACTGGACGCTGTCCGAGCCCTTGAACTGCAGCGGCAGCACGCCCATGCCGACCAGGTTCGAGCGGTGGATGCGCTCGAAGCTGCGTGCGATCACGGCCTTCACGCCGAGCAGTTGCGTGCCCTTCGCGGCCCAGTCGCGCGACGAGCCCGTGCCGTACTCTTCACCCGCGAACACGACCGTCGGCGTATCGGCGCCGACATACTGCATGGCCGCGTCGTAGATCGACTGCTGTTCGCCGCTCGGCTGGTGGATCGTCAGGCCGCCTTCGACGCGCGTGCCGTCTGCCTTCGCCGGGATCATCAGGTTCTTGATCCGGACGTTCGCGAACGTGCCGCGCATCATCACGTCGTGGTTGCCGCGGCGCGAGCCGTAGCTGTTGAAGTCGGCCTTCTGCACGCCGTTTTCCTTCAGCCACTTGCCTGCCGGCGAGTCTTCCTTGATCGAGCCTGCCGGGCTGATGTGGTCGGTCGTGACCGAGTCGCCGAAGATGCCGAGTGCGCGCGCGCCCTTGACCGTCGGGATCGACGCAGCCGGTTCCATCGAGAAGTCGTTGCCGAAGAACGGCGGCTCGGCGATGTAGGTCGACTTCGGCCAGTCGTAGACCTGGCCCGATTCGCCCTCGATCTTGCTCCAGAGGTCGCCCTTCTTGGTCAGCTTCGAATAGTTGTCCTCGAACTTCTTCGGGTCGAGCGCGAACTTGAGCAGCGCGTGGATTTCTTCGCTCGTCGGCCAGATGTCGCCGAGGTAGATGTCGCGGCCGCCCTTGCCCTTGCCGACCGGTTCCGTCATCAGGTCGCGCGTGATGTTGCCGGCGATCGCGTAGGCGACGACCAGCGGCGGCGACGCGAGGAAGTTCGCGCGGATGTTCGGGTGGATACGCGCTTCGAAGTTACGGTTGCCCGACAGCACGGCTGCCGCGACGATGTCGTTCTTCGTGATCGCTTCGTTCAGCTCCGGCGTCAGGTCGCCCGCGTTGCCGATACAGGTCGTGCAGCCGTAGGCCGCGACTTCGAAGCCGAGCTTCGACAGATAGGGCAGCAGGCCCGTCTTCGTCAGGTACTCGGTGACGATGCGCGATCCCGGCGCGAGCGAGGTCTTGATCTTCGGATCGACCGTGAGGCCGGCCTCGACCGCCTTCTTCGCGAGCAGGCCGGCGGCCAGCAGCACGCTCGGGTTCGACGTGTTCGTGCACGACGTGATCGCGGCGATCAGGATGTCGCCGTTCTTCACGTCGACGCCGTTGCTCGTCGTGTACTGCGTGCCCAGGTCTTCCGCCTTCTTCGCGAAGCCGTTCTCGGCGACCGGCTTCGAGAACAGGTCGGTGAACGTCGACTTGACGTTGCCGATCTCGATGCGGTCCTGCGGGCGCTTCGGGCCGGCCAGCGACGGGGCGACCGTCGTCAGATCCAGCGTCACGACCTTCGTGTAGTCGATGTCGCCGGCCTTCGGGATGCCGAACAGCTTCTGCGCCTTGAAGTAGTTTTCGAACGCGGCGATTTCCGCCTTCGTGCGGCCCGTGCCCTCGAAGTAGTCGATCGTCTTTTCGTCGACCGGGAAGAAGCCCATCGTCGCGCCGTATTCCGGCGCCATGTTGCCGATCGTCGCGCGGTCCGGCAGCGACAGCGACTTCGTGCCTTCGCCGAAGAACTCGACGAACTTGCCGACGACCTTCTCCTTGCGCAGCATTTCGGTGATCGTCAGCACGAGGTCGGTGGCCGTCACGCCTTCGCGCAGCTTGCCCTTCAGCTCGACGCCGACGACGTCCGGCGTCAGGAAGTACACCGGCTGGCCGAGCATGCCGGCTTCAGCCTCGATGCCGCCCACGCCCCAGCCGACCACGCCGATGCCGTTGATCATCGTCGTGTGGCTGTCGGTGCCGACGAGGGTGTCCGGGTAGTACACGGTGTCGCCGCCGTCCGCCTTCTTGTGGACGCCGCGCGCGAGATATTCGAGGTTCACCTGGTGGACGATGCCCACGCCCGGCGGCACGACCTTGAACGTGTCGAACGCCTGCATGCCCCACTTCATGAATTGGTAGCGCTCGTTGTTGCGCTGGAATTCCAGTTTCATGTTCAGGTCGAGCGCGTCCTTCTGGCGGAAGTAGTCGATCTGAACCGAGTGGTCGACGACGAGATCGACCGGGACCAGCGGCTCGATCTTCTTCGGGTTCTTGCCCGTACGCTCGGCGACGCCGCGCATGGCCGCGATGTCGGCGAGCAGCGGCACGCCCGTGAAGTCCTGCAGCACGACGCGCGACACCACGAACGGAATCTCGTCGACGCGCTTTTCGGTCGGCTTCCAGTTCGCGAGCTGCTGGATGTGCTCTTCGGTGATTTTCTTGCCGTCGTAGTTGCGCAGCACGGACTCGAGCACGATACGGATCGACACCGGCAGGCGTTCGATCTTCGTCTTCAGTTCCTTGCCGAGTTGCGGCAGCGAGTAGAACTTGCCTTTGCCGGAACCGCTGTCGAATTCCTTGAGGGTCTTGTGGAGATTGTGGGCCATGGTGATTTTCCTGGGTTTAAGGCTAGGAAACAAAGAGTCTCGTATTTGACGGCTATATCACATACAAGTCGACGTACTGATCGACCGGCATCGCTTCGAGCTTTGCCTGGTCCAGCGACACGTCGAGAATCGCTTGTTGCTGCTTTGCCGGGAAGCGGCGGGCGAGGTTGGTCCGGAACTTGTCGACCAGGAGCGGGATGCCGTCGGTGCGGCGCCGCCGATGGCCGAGCGGGTATTCGACCGCCACTTCGGCAAGCTTCGATCCGTCCGTGAACTCGATCGTCAGCGCATTCGCGATCGATCGCTTGTCCGGATCGTGATAATCCTTCGTGAACTGCGGATCCTCGACGCAGACGGTCTTCGCGCGCAGCGCGTCGATGCGGGGATCGGCGGCGGCCGAATCTTCATAGTCGGCCGCGGTCAGCCGGCCGAACAGCAGCGGCACGGCGACCATGTACTGGATGCAGTGGTCGCGGTCGGCCGGATTGGCGAGCGGGCCCTGCTTGTCGATGATGCGGATCGCGGCCGCATGCGTGCGGATCGTGATCCGGCCGATGTCGTCGGTCGTGCGGCCCGCGGCGGCGAGCTGCGCGTGCAGCTGCAGTGCGGCCTCGGCGGCCGTTTGCGCGTGGAACTCGGCGGGGAACGCGATCTTGAACAGCACGTTTTCCATTACGTACGTGCCGTACGGGCGCTGGAAGCGGAACGGCTTGCCGTCGAACAGCACGTCGTAGAAGCCCCAGGTCTTCGCGGTGAGCGCCGACGGGTAGCCCATTTCGCCCGTTTTCGCGATCAGCGCGAGGCGCACCGCGCGGGAGGTCGCGTCGCCGGCTGCCCATGATTTGCGCGAGCCCGTATTCGGTGCGTGGCGGTAGGTGCGCAGCGCCTGGCCGTCGACGAACGCATTGGATACCGCGTTGATCAGCTCGTCGCGCGTGAGCCCGAGCAGCCGGCCGACGACGGCGGTCGACGCGACCTTCACGAGCAGCACGTGGTCGAGCCCGACCGCATTGAACGAATTCTCGAGGGCGAGGCAGCCCTGGATCTCGTGGGCCTGGATCATCGCGACCAGCACGTCGCGCATCGTGAGCGGCTTTCGGCCGGCCGCGACGGCCGTGCGGGAAAGCCAGTCGGCCGTCGCCAGGATCCCGCCGAGATTGTCGGACGGATGACCCCATTCGGCGGCGAGCCAGGTGTCGTTGAAGTCCAGCCAGCGGATCATCGCGCCGATGCCGAACGCGGCCTGGACGGGATCGAGCTGGAAGGACGTGCCGGGCACCTTCGCGCCGTTCGGCACGATCGTGCCGGGCACGACGGGGCCGAGCAGCTTGGTGCAGGCAGGGTAGGACAGCGCCTCGAGTCCGCATCCGAGCGTGTCGATCAGGCAATGACGCGCCGTCTCCAGCGCGAGCGCGCTGTCGATGCCGGCATTCAGCACGTAGTCGACGATATCGACGAGTACCGTATCCGGAGCAGGGCGGACGTTGGAGACCGGGGCGGACATCGAGGGGCCGATGGAAACGCGCTTAGTTCGTTGCGGGCTTCAGCTCGTTCGACTGCGTCGGTGCCGGCGTGCCTTGCGCCATTTCCGGCGTCACGCATTCGTCCGCGAGGCGCTCGCCGCCGTTTGCGTCGGAGAACAGCATCGCCTTGGTCGGGATCACGACCAGCTTGAAGCCTGCTGCCGGATCGTAGAACGTATCGGCGCCCGTCGTCGTGGCCTGACGCGGCAGCTTGTAGTTCTTCTTCGCCCAGTGAACCGTGACGACCTGGTCGCGCTTCATGTCACCGGCGAGGTCGAACGACAGACCTTCCTTGCAGGCCCACTTGACCGCGCCGTCCGGCACCGGATCGACCTTGGCTGCGGCACGTGCCTGCGCCTTCTTGCTGCGCGGGATGATGCGCTTGGCCGGCGCCGGGCGCTTGGCCGCTGCCTTCTTTGCGGTCGTCGTGGTCGTACCCTGGGCAAACGCGCTCGGAGCCGACACCAGCATCGTGGCGGACAAGGCGCCGATGGCGGTAGCGATCAGGAGTTTCTTCATGGAGTCAGAACCTTTCGATAATCAGTTGACAAGGGCCGGCAATCGCAACTGCCGGCCGGTTTGAAACTGCACGCGCCCCGAAAGCGCGCAGCGGCCGCTATTTTCACCTATTTGGCCGCGCACATATCAGGTTTTCGGGCTCCGTTACGTTTTTTGTCGTTTCGCAAACCTCTGTCCGGTTTGCGCGTCGTCGAATGCATGAAACTCGTGTATCGGCCGGCGGCGCGCGCTTACGGCGCGCTGCCCGCGGCGGCCGGGCCGAACAGCGGCGCGGCCTCGGCCGGTACGGGCTGGCCGGTGGCCCGCGCGCGGCGCAGCACCGACCAGTAATACCGGTAACTCGCGCGATCGTGCAGCGTATCGCCGTGGCGCGTCGGCCCCCAATCGGCGGCCTGCGCGGCCAGCAGGATCTCGGCGGCCAGCGTGACCTCGTCGGTGCGCGGCGCGAATGCGTCGACGATCGGGCGGATCTGCGCGGGATGGATGCTCCACATCCGCGTGAACGCGAATTCGTCGCGCGCGCGGCGTGCATCGCCGGCGACGATACCCATGTCGCGCACCTCGGTCGTCACGTTGTGCGACGGTGTCTTGCCGTGCGCGTGGCAGGCCGCGGCGATTTCCAGCTTCGCGCGGCGCACGAGCGGATGCTCGAACTGGCCCGGCGAGCGCATCGCGGAATCGGGAATCGCGCCGTGGTGCGCGGAGACGAAATCCATCAGCCCGAAGCTCAGCGTGCCGACCGTCGGCAGCGCGGCGAGGGCGGCCGCCTGGGCGAGCGCGCCGTGCGTCTCGACCAGCACGTCGACCGGGATCGGCTGCATGATGCCGAGCTCGCGGCGTGTGCCTTCGATGAACGCGGTCATTTCGGCTGCGTCGGCGGCACTCGCGATCTTCGGGAGCGTGATGTAGGCGGGGGCGCGCGACGCACGCAGCACGATGCGCACGTCGTCGCGCCAGTGCGGGTGGGAAAAGTCGTGGATGCGGACGCCGACGCGGCCGAAGCGGTTCTCGCCGCTGCCGAGCAGTTCGGCGACGAGTGCCGCGTGCGCGGCTTCCTGGCCGACGGCTGCGCCGTCTTCGCAGTCGAGCGTGATGTCGAACACGGGGCCCAGTTCGGCCTGCAGCGCGAGCGACTTGCGCATCAGCTTTTCGCTGCCTGCGTAGTGATCGCAGCAGGGCAGGATCGCGGGCGGGGACGCCCCGTCGTACAGCACTTGTGCAGGAGTGAGCGCGGCCATCTCGTCTACGTCAGGGAAGCGGGTCAACGTGGAGAAATCGGATTCGGGCGCGTTCTGGGCCGGTACGCGGCGGGCGCGGGGCGGCAAAACGGGCGCGGATCGGATCGGTCGGCCGGGCCGGCGGCATGCCGGCCCGGGCCGAAGCCGGGCTGCCCGAGGGCCGCCCGGCAAGATGCGTGATGCTTAGTTCTTCAGCAGGTGGGCGACGCCATCGCGCTCTTCGAGCAGCTCGGCCAGCGTGCCGTCCATCTTCTCGCGCGAGAATGCGTCGATTTCCAGGCCTTCGATGCGCTTGTACTCGCCGTTTTCGCAAACGACCGGCACGCCGTAGATGATGTCTTCGGGGATGCCGTACGAGCCGTCCGACGGGATGCCCATCGTGACCCACTTGCCGTTCGTGCCGAGGACCCAGTCACGCACGTGGTCGATCGCCGCGTTGGCTGCCGACGCTGCCGACGACAGGCCGCGCGCTTCGATGATCGCCGCGCCGCGCTTGCCGACGGTCGGGATGAACGTGTCGCGGTTCCACACGTCGTCGTTGATCAGCTTCAGCAGCGATTCGCCTTCGGCGGTCGCGAAGCGGAAGTCGGGGTACATCGTCGGCGAGTGGTTGCCCCACACGGCGAGCTTCTCGATCGATGCGACCGGCTTGCCCGACTTCGCTGCGAGCTGCGACAGCGCGCGGTTGTGGTCGAGGCGCAGCATGGCCGTGAAGTTCTTCTTCGGCAGATCCGGTGCCGACTTCATCGCGATGTATGCGTTCGTGTTCGCCGGGTTGCCGACGACCAGCACCTTCACGTCGCGGCTGGCGACTTCGTTCAGCGCAGCGCCCTGAACCGTGAAGATTTCAGCGTTTGCCGACAGCAGGTCCTTGCGCTCCATGCCCTTCGAGCGCGGGCGTGCGCCGACCAGCAGTGCGACGTCGGCATCCTTGAATGCGACCTTCGGATCGTCGGTGATCACGACGCCCGCGAGCAGCGGGAATGCGCAATCGTCGAGTTCCATCACGACGCCCTTGACGGCGCCTTGGGCTTGCGGGAGGTCGAGCAGTTGCAGGATGACCGGCTGGTCCTTGCCGAGCAGGTCGCCGTTCGCGATGCGGAACAGCAGGGAGTAAGCGATTTGACCTGCGGCGCCGGTGACGGCAACGCGCTTTGCGGGCTTAGCCATTGAAAATCTCCAGGACGGGTGAAGCGTTGGACGCTAGCGAAAACGCCATTCTATGCGCGTTGTGCGTAGCGTTGCATTGAAGCAGGGCGGAGGACTCGCGATGGCAGACGCGGTGAACCTGGAGACGGCCGTGGCACGTAGCCGGGGACGCGCTTTTGCACCCGCGAACCCTTGCTCGACCGGGAGTGTAGGAGCCGTCACGCGCAAAGTCAAACGGTATCATATGTCTTATATAAGACAGATGTTTTGCGGAATTTGAGTGGACGAAAAAGTGCGGTTTGTGATGAAATGCGCGCCATGACATCGAACCAGGCGAATACCGCGAATCAGAACGGCGCAGGCGGCCCAGGGCAGCCGGGCGCGAGCGATCCCGCATCTTCGCCTGCGGCGCCGCCGTCGCCGACGTTCAGCCCGTTATACCAGCAGATTAAGTCATTGATCACGCAAAGTCTCGAATCCGGTGAATGGAAGCCGGGCGAGATCATCCCGAGCGAGGTGGAGCTCGCGGCCCGCTACAAGGTCAGCCAGGGCACCGTCCGCAAGGCGATCGACGAACTGGCCGCCGAAAACCTCGTGGTCCGGCGGCAGGGCAAGGGTACTTTTGTTGCGACGCACAATGAAGATCGCGCGCAGTTCCGCTTCCTGCGGCTGCTGGCCGACGACGGCGCCGAACATCCGCACGTGAGCCGCCTGCTCGAATGCCGGCGCCTGCGCGCACCGGCCGAGATCGCGCGGCAGCTCGACCTGAAGCCGGCCGATCCCGTCGTTCAGGTGCGCCGCCTGCTGGAGTTCGAGAACGAAGTGACGGTGCTCGACGAGATCTGGCTGCCGGGCGCGATGTTCCGCGGGCTCACGTTCGAGCGGCTGAGCGAGTACAAGGGGCCGCTCTACGCGATGTTCGAGACGGAGTTCGGCACGCGGATGATCCGCGCGACGGAGAAGATCCGCGCGGTGGCGGCGGAGCCGGCGGTGGCCGACCTGCTGCACGTCCCTGCGGGTTTCCCGTTGCTGTCGGTCGAGCGCGTGTCCTATACATACGGAGACCGGCCGGTGGAAGTGCGTCGCGGCTGGTATGTCACAACCGGGTACTACTATCAGAATGATTTGAGTTGACGGTGTTTCGGCTCAAGCCGAGTGCGTTCGCGTTTCCCACGCTCGCGAAGCACGTTTCGGGCCGCCTTTGTTCTTGTTCGCGCAACTATCCAGAGCAGACTTTCGCTGCAGCGCGATATAAAAAGGCGCTAAAATCGCGGATTAGTGTGACAACATAGTAGGGGTCTAGCATGACTGATGCAGTAAGAAAGCCGAGGCCGGAATACCGGAACATCGGATTCGCCGATATCACGATGAAATATCGCATGCCGCTGGCAGCGACTTTGTCGATTCTCCATCGAGTCAGCGGCGCGCTGCTGTTCTTGTTCCTGCCGTTCCTGCTGTTCCTCTTCGACCAGAGCCTCACGTCCGAGCTCAGCTTCGAAGTCTTCAAGGCTTTCCTCTCCAACATCATCGTCAAGCTGATCGTCCTCGCATTGTCGTGGGCCTTCTTCCACCATTTCTGCGCCGGCATTCGCCACCTGCTGATGGACGTCAACCACGACGCCGTCACGAAGGAAGGCGGCAAGCGGACGGCAGTCGTCGCCTTTGTCGTCTCGATCGCACTGACGATCGCCATGGCACTCAAACTGTTCGGAGCATTCTAAGAAAATGGCAGCCAACAACCGAATCGGCTCGAAGCGCCTCGTCGTCGGCGCACACTACGGCCTGCGCGACTGGCTTGCGCAGCGCATCACCGCCACGATCATGGCGGTCTACACGGTCATTCTGCTCGTCCTGTTCTTCGGCGCGCGCGATTTTTCGTACGAAGGCTGGGCATCGATCTTCGCCGCGCAATGGATGAAGCTCGCGACCTTCGTGATGCTGCTCTCCCTCTTCTACCACGCATGGGTCGGCGTGCGCGACATCTGGATGGACTACGTGAAGCCCGTCGGTGTGCGCCTGCTGCTGCAATCGCTGACCATCGTCTGGCTGCTCGCATGTGCGGGCTACGCCGCGCAGATTCTCTGGAGAGTGTAAAGAATGGCTGCAATCAAAACTTCCCTCCCGCGTCGCAAGTTTGACGTGGTGATCGTCGGCGCGGGTGGCTCCGGCTTGCGCGCAGCGCTGCAACTGTCGCGTGCAGGCCTGTCGGTCGGCGTGCTGTCGAAGGTGTTCCCGACCCGTTCGCACACGGTGGCCGCGCAGGGCGGCATCGGTGCATCGCTCGGCAACATGAGCGAAGACAACTGGCACTTCCACTTCTACGACACGATCAAGGGCTCCGACTGGCTCGGCGACCAGGACGCGATCGAATTCATGTGCCGTGAAGCGCCGAACGTCGTGTACGAACTCGAGCACTTCGGCATGCCGTTCGACCGTAACGCGGACGGCACGATCTACCAGCGCCCATTCGGCGGCCACACCGCGAACTACGGCGAGAAGCCGGTCCAGCGCGCTTGCGCGGCCGCCGACCGTACCGGTCACGCGCTGCTGCACACGCTGTACCAGCAGAACGTCGAAGCGAAGACGCAGTTCTTCGTCGAATGGATGGCGCTCGACCTGATCCGCGACGCAGACGGCGACGTGCTCGGCGTGACGGCCCTCGAGATGGAGACGGGTGACGTCTACATCATGGAAGGCAAGACGACGCTGTTCGCGACGGGCGGCGCAGGCCGGATCTTCGCGGCATCGACCAACGCGTTCATCAATACCGGCGACGGCCTCGGCATGGCTGCGCGTTCGGGCATCGCCCTGCAGGACATGGAGTTCTGGCAGTTCCACCCGACCGGCGTGGCCGGCGCGGGCGTGCTGATCACCGAAGGCGTGCGCGGCGAAGGCGGTATCCTGCGCAACGCGAACGGCGAGCGCTTCATGGAGCGCTATGCGCCGACGCTGAAGGATCTGGCGCCGCGTGACTTCGTGTCGCGTTCGATGGACCAGGAAATCAAGGAAGGCCGCGGCGTCGGTCCGAACAAGGACCACGTGCTGCTCGACCTGTCGCACATCGGCGCCGAGACGATCATGAAGCGTCTGCCGTCGATCCGCGAAATCGCGCTGAAGTTCGCGAACGTCGACGCGATCAAGGAGCCGATCCCGGTCGTCCCGACGATCCACTACCAGATGGGCGGCATCCCGACCAACATCCACGGTCAGGTCGTCGGCACGTCGCGCGATCACAAGGAACCGGTCAACGGCTTCTACGCAGTGGGCGAATGCTCGTGCGTGTCCGTGCACGGCGCGAACCGCCTCGGCACGAACTCGCTGCTGGACCTCGTGGTGTTCGGCCGTGCGGCCGGCAACCACATCGTCGAGCACGTGAAGAACCAGAAGGAACACAAGCCGCTGCCGGCCGATGCAGGCGAATTCTCGCTGGCACGTCTGAACAAGCTCGACAAGTCGTCGTCGGGTGAATACACGCAGGACGTCGCGAACGACATCCGCTCGACGATGCAGAAGCACGCAGGCGTGTTCCGCACGTCGGAACTGCTGAAGGAAGGCGTCGAACAGATGGCCGGCCTCGCGGCACGCGTGGAAAACATCCACCTGAAGGACAAGTCGAAGGTGTTCAACACCGCGCGCGTCGAAGCGCTCGAGCTGGAGAACCTGATCGAAGTTGCTCGCGCAACGATGGTGTCGGCGGAAGCGCGCAAGGAAAGCCGTGGCGCGCACGCCCACAGCGACTACGAACACCGCGACGACGAGAACTGGCTGCGCCACACGCTGTGGTACAGCGAAGGCGATCGCCTCGACTACAAGCCGGTTCAAATGAAGCCGCTGACGGTCGAATCCGTGCCGCCGAAGCCGCGCACGTTCTAAGCCGAGTCAAAGGAATCCGAAATGGCAAAACGCATTTTTGAAGTCTACCGCTACGATCCGGACAAGGACGCAGCGCCGCGCATGCAGACGTACGAGCTCGACATCCAGCATGAGCGCATGCTGCTCGACGCACTGGTGAAGCTGAAGGCACTGGACGAGACGCTGTCGTTCCGCCGTTCGTGCCGTGAAGGTGTGTGCGGTTCGGACGCGATGAACATCAACGGCAAGAACGGTCTCGCGTGCCTGACGAACCTGAACGACCTGCCGCAGAAGATCGTGCTGCGCCCGCTGCCGGGCCTGCCCGTCGTGCGCGACCTGATCGTCGACATGACGCACTTCTTCAACCAGTACCACTCGATCAAGCCGTACCTGATCAACGATGCGCCGCCGCCGGAGAAGGAACGCCTCCAGTCGCCGGAAGAGCGCGACGAGCTCGACGGCGTGTACGAGTGCATTCTGTGCGCGAGCTGCTCGACGTCGTGCCCGAGCTTCTGGTGGAACCCGGACAAGTTCGTCGGCCCGGCCGGCCTGCTGCAGGCTTACCGCTTCATCGCGGACAGCCGTGACACGGCCACCGGCGAGCGTCTCGACAACCTGGAAGACCCGTACCGTCTGTTCCGTTGCCACACGATCATGAACTGCGTCGACGTTTGCCCGAAGGGCCTGAACCCGACGAAGGCGATCGGCAAGATCAAGGAACTGATGGTCCGTCGCGCGGTTTAAGGTCGAGATGAGCGACGATTCGCATCAATCCGACCCGCACCGTCGCGCGCGCCTCCGCTGGCGCGCGCGGCGGGGTCTGCTGGAAAACGACATCATTTTCGAGCGTTTCTTCAGCAGATACGAGCATGACCTCACCGATGCAGACGTAGGCGCGTTGTCGCGCCTGCTCGATCTGAGCGACAACGACCTGATGGACTTGCTCCTCGCGCGCAAGGAACCAGAGGGCGACCTAGACAGCCTGGATATTCACCGGCTGTTGGAGATGCTGCGCAACGTGTAACGCGTTACGCCCGTTATCGAATCCCGTTTCTTTATTTCGATTGAGGATGTGCCATGACTCCGTCTGATGTTAAAGCCACGCTATCGTTCAGCGACAACTCGCCGAGCGTCGAAATGCCGATCTACAAGGGTACGATGGGCCCGGACGTGATCGACATCCGCAAGCTGTACGGCCAGACCGGCAAGTTCACGTACGACCCGGGCTTCATGTCGACGGCAGCTTGTAATTCGGCGATCACGTACATCGACGGCGACAAGGGCGAACTGCTGTACCGCGGCTACCCGATCGACAACCTCGCGCAAAACGCGGACTTCCTCGAGTCCTGCTACCTGCTGCTGAAGGGCGAACTGCCGAACGCAGCGCAGAAGAAGGAATTCGTCGACACCGTCACGAAGCACACGATGGTGCACGAGCAGATGCACTTCTTCTTCCGCGGCTTCCGTCGCGACGCGCACCCGATGGCGGTGCTGGTGGCGGCCGTCGGCGCGCTGTCGGCGTTCTACCACGACTCGCTCGACATCAACGATCCGCGTCACCGCGAAGTGTCGGCGATCCGCATGATCGCGAAGCTGCCGACGCTCGTCGCAATGGCGTACAAGTTCAGCATCGGCCAGCCGTTCGTGTATCCGAAGAACGAGCTGTCGTACAGCGCGAACTTCATGCACATGATGTTCTCGAACCCGTGCGAAGAGTACAAGGTCAACGACGTGCTCGTCCGCGCACTCGACCGCATCCTGATCCTGCACGCCGATCACGAGCAGAACGCATCGACGTCGACCGTCCGCCTGGCCGGCTCGTCGGGCGCGAACCCGTTCGCATGTATCGCGGCCGGTATCGCATGTCTGTGGGGCCCGGCGCACGGTGGTGCGAACGAAGCCGCGCTGAACATGCTCGAGCAGATCGGTTCGCCGGACAACATCCCCGAATTCATCAAGCAGGTGAAGGACAAGAATTCGGGCGTGAAGCTGATGGGCTTCGGCCACCGCGTGTACAAGAACTACGACCCGCGTGCGAAGCTGATGCGCGAAACGTGCTACGAAGTGCTGAACGAACTGGGCCTGCACGACGACCCGCTGTTCAAGCTCGCGATGCAGCTCGAGAAGATCGCGCTGGAAGACGAATACTTCGTGTCGCGCAAGCTGTACCCGAACGTCGACTTCTACTCGGGCATCGTCCAGCGCGCGCTGGGCATCCCGACGTCGATGTTCACGTGTATCTTCGCGATGGCACGTACGGTCGGCTGGATCGCACAGTGGAACGAAATGATCGGCGATCCGGAGCAGAAGATCGGCCGTCCGCGTCAGCTGTTCATCGGCGATACGCCGCGCGAAGCGAAGCCGATCAACGCACGTTAAGTCGTGCGCGGCGCGAACGGCCGGCTGGCCGCTCGCGCCCGGCGATCGCAACGCCAAGACACCCCGACGGGTCAGCCCGTCGGGGTGTTTTCATTTGTGCGGCCGTGGTTCGCCCGGTCCGGCGTGGCGCTCCAGCGACGGCGGGCGTGTGTCGAGTGCGGGCGCGTCGTCGTCGGGCGCGTGGCCGTGCTGCACGAAGAACTGGCGGTATGCGCCGGGCGTCATTCCGCGCTCGGCGAGGAACTGGCGGTTGAAGTTCGCGGCATTCGGAATGCCGCAGCGCGCGGCCACGGTCGCGATCGGCCAGTCGGTGCCGACCAGATGACGGCACGCGTGCGCGAGCCGCAGCCGCTGCACGTAGCGGCCGACGCTTTCGCCGAGATGCCGGACGAACAGGCGCTGCAGCGTGCGTTCGGACATGTGCGCGGCGGCGGCGAGCGCGTCGATGCGCAGCGGTTCGTGGAAGTGCCGGTCAATCGCGTCGAGCACGCGGTCGAGGCGTTCGGCTTCGGGGGCGGCCGCGTTGGCGTGCGGTGCCGTACCGTCGGCCCGGTTGTACGCATGTGCGGTGGCGAGCGGTTCGCCGCCGGCTTCCGCCAGATCGGCGAGGGTGTCGAGCGTGGCAGCGAGCCGTGTACGAGGCGACGGATCGAGCAATCGCGGCAGCCGTGCGCGCATCGCGCGGGCCGCATCTGCGTCGAAGCGCAGGCCCGATGCGGCACGCCGCAGCAGCGAACGCAGCGGCGCGTATTCGGGGCAGCAGTCGGCCAGCCGCCGCACCCAGTCGCCGTCGAACCAGATGACGAGCGCGACTTCGGGCGCATCGCGATCGATGCGTGCATTCGACGACCAGGTATGCGGCAGGTTGGGCGGCACGAGCACCAGGTCGTCGTCCGCGTAGTGCGCGACGTGATCGCCGATGAAGCGCCGGCCGCGGCTGTTGAGCGTCAGCGTCAGTTCGTATTCGGGATGGCGATGCCATTCGAACGGAATGCGCGCGAGCTGGCGGTGATAGACGCGGATCGAACAGCCAGGGCCGAATGTCACGTGCTCGTACTGCGGTTTCATGGCGGCCTCCGGGCGAGGGCGGGCACCGCGCCGTGGCATGATCGTGAGCGATCGTCACGACGGAGCAATGCCATGTTTTCACATGTTTGCGTGGGCGTTAGCGATACCGCGCGCGCCTACGATTTCTACGCGCCGCTGTTCGCGGAACTCGGGCTGCGCCTGAAATTCCGCGAGCCGGATGGCTGGTCGGGCTGGATGCCGGCCGACGCCGACCGGCCGCTGTTCTTCTTCGGCCATCCGCTCGACGGCCGCGCGCCCGAACCGGGCAATGGCCACACGATCGCGTTCGATGCGCCGACACGCGCGCACGTCGATCGCTGCCATGCGCTCGTGCTGCGCCACGGCGGCACCTGTGAAGGGCCGCCGGGCCTGCGGCCGCACTATCACCGCGACTACTACGGCGCCTATTTCCGCGATCCGGACGGTAACAAGCTGTGCGTGGTCTGCCATCGTCCGGAGTGACGCATGGTTGTCAGGATTGTATCGATAGTTGGCTGAATAGTGGTGATCGCGGCCGCGTGCCGGCCGTACGCTGACAGCACATCACGATACCTGTCAGCGAGGAGACCACGATGCAACTGACGATTGACGACCTGCCCGCCGCCATTCGCGACGCGAAAAGGGTGCTGCGCGCCGACCTGCCCGGTTACGCGGCCACGTTCCGCGAGCTGGAGGGCGACGTCGCGCGGCAGGTCGACGCGATCCGCCGCGCGCATGCGCATGGCCATGACGTGATTCCGGTGGTGCCGTTCGCGGATATCGCGGGCGAAACCGTCGAGCCGCACGCGCTTGCCGCGATCCGCATGCATGGCGCGGTCGTGATCCGAGGCGTATTCGATGCGCAGCAGGCGCGCGACTGGAACGACGAGATCGGCGCGTACCTGGACGCGAACCGCTTCGCCGACCGGCTGCAGGCACGCGCCGAGGATCGCTATTTCGGCAACCTCGCATCGGGCAAGCCGCAGATCTACGGCGTCTACTGGTCGAAGCCGCAGGTCGCTGCGCGCCAGTCGCCGGCCCTGACCCGGGCGCGCGTATTCCTGAACCGCCTGTGGCGGCATGCGGACGGGGCACGAACGCACTTCGATCCCGACCAGGTGCCGGCCTATGCGGACCGGATTCGCCGCCGCCCGCCCGGTTCGACGTCGCTCGGGCTGTCGCCGCATGTCGACGGCGGTTCCGTCGAACGCTGGCTTGGCGCGAATTTCCGCCAGGTCTACCGTCATGTGCTGGCCGGCCGCTGGCGCGATTACGACCCGTTCGATGCGGCGTTCCGTCCGGACGTCGAGGAGATTCCGTCGCCGGCCGTGTGCTCGATGTTCCGCACGTTCCAGGGCTGGACCGCGCTGACGCCGCAGGGGCCCGGCGACGGCACGCTGCAGTTGATCCCGGTCGCGAACGCGATGGCCTATGTCGTGTTGCGCGCGCTGCAGGACGATGTCGCCGACGACGACTTGTGCGGCGCACGTCCGGGCCGGGCGCTGTCGATCCGGCCCGAATGGCACGCGCTGCTGCTCGACGCGCTGGTGCCGATCCCGCACATGGAGCCGGGCGACGCGGTGTTCTGGCACGGTGACGTCGTGCACGCGGTCGAGGATGCGCACCGCGGCAGCGGCGACAGCAACGTGATGTACATCGCGGCCGCGCCCGGTTGCGCGAAAAACGACGCGTACCTGCGGCGCCAACGAGCTGCGTTCCTGCGCGGCGAGAGCCCGCCCGATTTCCCGGCCGATCACTTCGAGGTCGAATTCGACGGACGGGGCGAGGAGGGCGATCTCACGGCGCTCGGCCGTTCGCAGATGGGGTTCGGGCCGGACGTGTAGCAGGCGCGCCGCACGCGAAAGCGGCCGTTCGCGAGACGGGTGAGCGGCCGTCTGCCGAATCCGCTGCGTGCCGCGCGCAATTCGACGCAATCGGCTGTCGGCGCAGCCGAAATCGACGCGAATTGCGCAATTTGGCTTCCGATAATGGTCCGGAGACAACGCAGCCGCCCCGTGCACCTCACGGGCGTGGCGCTGACCATGGAGGAGTCGATGCAATTTACGCAAGCGATCGTTCGCCGCCCCGCGCCGTCCTGTGGCGCGGGCCTGACCACCGCCGAGCTCGGCGCGCCCGACTACGACAAGACGCTTACTCAATTCCACGCTTACTGCGACGCGCTGCGCACGCTCGGCGTCGAGCTGACCGAACTGCCGCCGCTGGAGGCGTTCCCCGATTCGCACTTCGTCGAGGACGTCGCCGTCGTGACGCCGGAATTCGCGGTGATCACGCGCCCCGGCGCGCCCGCGCGGCGTGGCGAGACGGTGCACATCGAAGCGGCGCTCGGCGCGTATCGCGACCTGCTGCCGATGCACGAAGGCCGTCTCGATGGCGGGGACGTGATGCTGGTGGGCAAGCGCTTCTACATCGGCCTGACGGGCCGTACCGACGCCGAAGGCATTGCCGCGTTCGAATCGCTCGTGTCGCGCTACGGCTATTCGGTCGTGGCGGTGCCGGTGGGTGCCGGCCTGCATCTCAAGTCGGTCGTCAACGCGCTCGGCGACGACACGCTGCTCGTGACCGAGGCGCTGGCCGCGCATCCGGCCTTCGCCGACTATCGCCGGATCGCGATCCCGGCCGCCGACGAATACGCGGGCAACACGCTGCGTGTGAACGGCACGCTGATCACGCCGGCCGGCTACCCGCGCGTGCACGACGCGATCGCCGCACTCGGGCTGCCGCTGCACGTGATCGACACGAGCGAGTTCCGCAAGATGGACGGCGGCCTGACCTGCCTGTCGCTGCGGTTCTAGCCGATTGGCGCGCGGCCGCTTCGGCCGGATAATGTGGCCCCCGCGCGGAACAGGAGACGTTCCGCGCACCAGCCACGACCCGACCGGAGCGAACGCGGATGCCTGACAAGAAGATGCAGCTCGACAAGATCGATCTCCGGATCCTCGACATCCTGCGCACCGACGGGCGGATTTCCTACCGTAAGCTGTCGGAACTCGTGAACCTCACGCCGCGGCCGTGCCAGGCGCGCGTGGAGCGGCTCGAGGCGCTCGGCGTGATCGAAGGCTACCGCGCGGTGATCAAGCCGCCGCGCGCGACCAAGCCGATCGTCGTGATCGCGCAGATCGTGCTGGCCGACCACGGGCGTTCGCAGGCGCCGTTCGAGGACGAAATGCGTGCGAATCCGGCCGTGCTCGATTGCTGGCTCGTCAGCGGCACGTTCGATTTTCTCGTGCGGCTCGCGTGCGAGGATCTCGACGAATACCGGCGGATCGCGAACGTGTGGCTGGAAAGCCCGCGGTTCCGGATCGAGAAGATCGTGACGAC
Source organism: Burkholderia puraquae (assembly GCF_002099195.1). Classification (GTDB taxonomy): domain Bacteria; phylum Pseudomonadota; class Gammaproteobacteria; order Burkholderiales; family Burkholderiaceae; genus Burkholderia; species Burkholderia puraquae. The sequence goes on from NZ_NBYX01000014.1 coordinate 106,333, forward strand.
GGCCGAACTGCAGGCGATCAAGCGCAGCGTCGTGTGATGCGGCCGGCCGGGCAGCGCCGGCTTCGACGCGAATGACCGGGCTGGACGATTTGCATTCCGAATCAAATCGTCCGGCCCGAATCCAATCAGGGTGAACACTATGGATGCTTTGCAAGCGGTAGCGGAGACGGCCGCGCCGTCCGGAACGACGCTGAAGCGCCGTCTGCAGGGCCGCCACATCGCGATGATCGCGATCGGCGGCTCGATCGGTACGGGGCTGTTCGTCGCGTCGGGGGCGTCGGTCGCGCAGGCGGGGCCGGGTGGTGCAATCGCCGCGTATATCGCAATCGGGCTGATGGTGTACTTCGTCGTCACGGGCCTCGGCGAGATGGCCGCGCTGATGCCGGTATCGGGCTCGTTTGCGATCTACGGCGAAAAGTACGTCGACGAAGGCTTCGGCGTCGCGCTCGGCTGGACCTACTGGTACAGCTGGGCCGTGACGATCGCGATCGAACTGGTTGCCGCGCAGATCGTGATGCGCTACTGGTTCCCGGCCGTGCCCGGCATCTGGTGGGGCGCGGGCTTCCTCGTGCTGATCTTCCTGCTGAATACGCTGTCGGTGCGCGGTTTTGGTGAATCGGAATACTGGTTCTCGCTGATCAAGGTCGTCACCGTGGTCGCGTTCATCGCGGCCGGGCTGCTGATCGCGGCCGGCCTGATCGGGAACGGGCATCCGGTCGGCTTGCGCAACTTCACGACGGGCGACGCGCCGTTCGTTGGCGGCGTGCACGCGATGATGAGCGTTGCGCTGATCGCGGGCTTCTCGTTTCTCGGCACCGAGCTGGTCGGGATCACCGCCGGCGAATCGGAGAACCCGCGCAAGACGATCCCGCGTGCGGTGAAGCAGATCTTCTGGCGGATCATGCTGTTCTACGTGTTCGCGATCTTCGTGATCGGCCTGCTGGTGCCGTATACGGACCCGAACCTGCTGAAGAGCGACGTGACCGACATCGGCGTGAGCCCGTTCACGCTGGTGTTCAGTCACGCGGGTTTCCGGCTCGCGGCCGGTGCGATGAATCTCGTGATCCTGACGGCCGTGCTGTCGGCCGGCAATTCCGGCACCTACGCGGCCACACGGATGTTGTACAACCTCGCGGCGGAAGGGCGTGCGCCGGCGATGTTCGCGACGCTGTCGCCGGGCGGGGTGCCGCGCAACGCGCTGTACGCGACGATGGCCGTCGGCGGGCTGTGCTTCCTCACGTCGCTGACCAACAACCAGGGCATCTATCTGTGGCTGCTGAATACGGTCGGCATCACCGGTTTCATCGCGTGGCTCGGCATCGCGGTCTGCCATTACCGGTTCCGCAAGGGGTTCCTGAAGCAGGGCTACCGGCTCGATCAACTGCCGTACCGCGCGAAATGGTTTCCGTTCGGGCCGCTGTTCGCGATCGCGATCTGCATCGTGATCTCGCTCGGGCAGGATTACCAGGCGTTCTTCGCGGCCCGCATCGACTGGATGGAAGTGCTGTCGATCTACGTTTGGATTCCGCTGTTCGTCGCGATCTGGTGGGCCTATCGCCGCGCGCGCAAGAGCCGGCTCGTGCGCTACGAGGAGATGGACATCGGGCCCTGGCTGACGCGTTCGGTCGAGGCCGTCGATGCGACGGCCACGCAGCACGGGCAGCCGCACTGACTGCCCGGTACTGAAAGCGCGGTAACGGGAGCCGGTCGTATCGTACGGCCGGCTCCGACGCGGTGGCCTGCGTGCGGCGACGCACGCAAACCGCGCTCAGTGCGCCTGCTACAACTGCGCTTTCATGAAATCCACCCATGCGCGCACTTTCTGCGGTACGTGCCGCGTCGCGACGTACAGCGCGTAGATGTTCTGCCGCGGAAACCGGTAGGTGGGGCAGCGTATCGACCAGTGCGCCGCTTTCGAGATCGTCGCGCACGAGCCATTCGGGCAGCAGCGCGCCGCCGCTGCCCTGGTGCGCCAGTTCGCTCAATACCGATGCGTTGTCGACGACGACGCGAGGCTTCGTCGCCGGTCGAAACACATGCTCGTTGCCCGCGCGATCGGTGAGCGCTCATTCGGCGATCCGCTCGAGACGACAGTGGCCGAGCTGCGGCACACGGGCCCGTTGATCGGGCGCCGCCGGTTGCGGGAGCCCGACCTTCGCAGGCAGGTCGGGCGCCATCACGGCGAGCTCGTCGCAGGTGGCGAGGCAGACGCCGCGATAGGGCAGGTCGCGAAAGTGCTCGTGGCGTCCGAGCCGGATTGCGACGTCGACGCAGTCGCGCACGAGATCGGCCTGCGACGTATGCGTTTCGAGCCGCACGCGCAACGCGGGATGCTGCGCGGTGAACGCATGCAGCATCGGTGCGAGACACCGGTCGTCGCGTGAGCGGGGGCATCCGCTGTCGTGCACGAAGAGCGGCGCGGATGCCGTGCCGGCGTTACTTGTCGAGCTCCGGATAGTGCCGGAAGATGCCCATGTCGTTGAACGGGATGCGGCGCTCGGATTCGAGATAGTGCGCGACCGGCGAGTGGAGTGCGACGCGGTCGTGCAGCGCGACCAGCGCCGCGATTTTCCGCTCGGCACGCTTCATCGCTTTCGGAAACGCGTAACGCAGGCCCTCGATCAACTGGAACATCGACAGGTCCGCATAGCTGAGTGCGTTGCCGGCGAGGTAGCCGCTCTTGTGCGGATTCTGGTCGAGTACGCGCTCGAAGTAACCGAGGAATTTCGGCAGCCGGTTTTCGAGGAAATCAGCCGCGCGCTCGGCGGCTTCCGCCTGCTGGTCCTCGTAGTAGAGGCCGCTTGCGATCGGATGATGCGTGTCGTGGATCTCGGTGACGAAATCGGCGACGGTCAACTGAAGCTGGTGTACCCACAGCCGGCCGGCTTCGTCGTCGGGCGCGAGCCCGAGCCGCGCGCCGAGAAACAGCAGGATGTTCGCGGTCTGCCCGACCACCAGGTCGCCGGCTTTCAGGAACGGCGGCGCGAACGGCACGCATTCCGCCTTCGTGCTGTCCATCATGCGCATCATCGCCGGCACGCCCATGCCGCGCCCCGATTCGCGCGCAACGTCGACATAGTCGGCTTCGGCTGCTTCAAGTGCGAGCCGCACGTACTCGCCTCGGCCCTGGATCTCGGGCCAGTAATACAGTTCGTATCGCATGTTGTTTTCCCGTTCGTAGAACCGGCTGCGACCGGCATTGTGACGACCGGGCGGCCGCGCGCCGCGCGTCACCCGCTGCGAATAGACAGTCTAGGCGATCGCAGGAAAAGTGCCGCGTGCATCGCACGCTACGCGCTGCGCTCGCCGCCTTCGGGGCCGTAGAAAAACACCCAGGTCGAGAAATCGTCGGAGAAGCCGATGAAGCGGTGCTCGGCGTGTGCCGGGACGAACAGCACGTCACCGGTCGCGACCTCGCATTCGCGTCCGTCGACGACGAAGCGCGACGTGCCGGTGGCGATCACATAGACCTCGTCGCGCGTATGCGGCTTCTGCTTGTCCTCGATGCGCGGGCGGTACAGCTCGATGTCGAGCGTGCCGTGGCGAAACAGCGTCGTGAACAGCGCGCCTTCCTTGTCGAGGCGGTCGAGCGATTCGTTCAGGCCGAGCTTCATGGCGGTGGGCTCCGGGTCAGTCTCGTGGAGACTTGGGAATGCGCGTTGCGCCATCGTATCTCGAAATAAGGGGTGCGGCGCTCAGCGTGAGACGGTGCATGCGAATCACGTGGCTCGCCATGGATGAAACATCGGCCGCACGTGCTCGCCAAGGATGAAACGGATGCGTCCATCGATGAAACGGCATGACGATCGTCCGCATTCGATCGACAGGTTCACCACGATTTAATAAACGCCCACTACGATCCCGCATCGTCGATCGACCGATGCGCAGCGATTCGATTCGAGCGTAGGCGGTGCCATCCATCGCCCGATCGCGCAACGCGTCAGGTTGTCATTTCCCGTGAACCCGCGATTTGCAACGCCGTGGCCGGCTGCCGGCGTCGCTCGCACCATTTCGTATTTCTCATGAATCTGAACCCATCGGCATCGTTACGCAGAAAACTCCTTGCTGCCGCGCCCGCGGTTGCCGTCGCACCGCTGCTGAGCGCATGCGGCGGCGACGACGTGACGTCGGCGCCCGTCACCGATGCGGCGCTGGCCGCGCAGATGTCCGCGAAGCTCAACGCACAGCTCGGCGACGCGGCGACGGTCAATGCGATCGTGCCGGCACTGACCGATGTCGGCTTCACGTGGGGCCTGCCGACGGTGCCGGCCGCGCAGATCGGCGCGATCGTCGCGTACAGCTTCGGCAATCGTCCGAACGCGGCGAGCGGCAACACGTCGAGCACCGGTGGCAACCAGTCCGCGCTGCCCGATCCGGGGCCTGTCAATGAAGCGCTCGCGGATGCCGTGTACCGCATCCGCCAGTTGAAACCGGTCAAGGTCTACGCGCAGTGGGAGATCGCGCGCTTTCTCGTGTCGAAGTACGGAATGGGCGCCGACGTGCTGTCGTCGGTCGAGCCGGTGATCGCGAGCGACGGCTCGATCGTGTACCTGAGCACGGCCGGGGTCGCGGCCGTGGCCGTGTCGCGCGCGGGCGGCGCGGCCGCAATGGGCACCGTCGCGGTGGTCGGCCATCGCGACCACGCGAAGCGCTGCATCCAGACCTCGCAGCAGGCGGGCATGAAGGCGGCAACGGTGGCCGAGGTGTCGCTCCCGACAATGTACGACCTGCAATCGGGCCAGCCGTGGACACGCAACCGCAGCCTTTATCTCGTGCACGACATGTATGCGCAGATGCTTGGCCGCGCGGTGACCGCGACGATGCAGGCGTTCCCGAAGGGCTGACGCCTTCCGCTCCCACTTGATTCTCATGACCATGACGACCCGCCGCCATTTTCTCGCTTCCACTTCATTGCTTGCCGCCTCGTGTGCGTCCGTTGCCCCCGCTTTCGCGGGCGATGCCCCCGTTTCCGATGCGGAGTTGCAGCGCCAGATGCTCGGCAAGCTGACGAACGAACTGAACGACCGCGCGACCGCCAGCGACGAAGCCGGCTACCTGTTCGACACGTTTTTCTCGTGGACGTCACCGACCGTCGCTGCCACCGCCATCAACACGATTGCCGCGTTCAGTTTCGGCAGTCGCGCCGGGGCATCCGGTGCTGCGCCGGTGCCTGGCCCCGTGAACGAGGCGATCGCCGACGCCGTGTTCCAGCTTCGACAGAAGGTCTCGGCCCCGATCTTCGCGCAGCAGGAAGTCGCGAGCGTGCTCGCATCGAAGTACGGACTGACGGCCGGCGTGATGTCGATCGCGACGCCCGCCCTGGCTGCCGGCAGCCCGATACCGACGCCCGACGGCGTGGCCGCCGCGATCGTCAAGCAGGCCGGCTCGGCCGCGGCGCTCGGCAAGGTTGGCGTCGTCACGCATTCGGATCAGGCGTCGATTGCCGTGCGCGTGTCGACTGCGGCAGGGATGCAGGCCGCCGTGCCGGCCGGCCTTGCGCTGCCGTCGCTCTACGACACGTCGGCGTGGATGCCGGCCTTGCGGCGGCGCGATCTCTACCTGCTGAGCAACGCCGGCGTGCAACTCGGCATGCTGCGCCTCGACCTGATCAATCGTGAGTACCCGAACGGCTGAAGCCACGAGGCATCGGCGCGTGTGATCCGGGTGGCGCGATCCGCGATTCGCCGTCGCTCCCGCCGGCCGGGCGGTGTGGCCGATCGTGCTCGTGTCGAGTATCGCGCATAATTCCCGGGCTCAACGTGCCCCAACCGTCAACCGTTAGATACGTCACTTGATCTTGACGACGACCTTACCCTTGGCGCGTCCTTGGGCTAGGTATTCAAGTGCATCCTTTGCTTGTTCAAACGGAAATACCTTGTCAATCACGGGATGGATACGTTCGGACGTAAGCAGTTTGCCAATCTCGGCGAGTTGAGCACCGTCGGGGCGTACGAAGAGAAATGAGTAGGTGACGTCCCGCTTTCTCGCAAGACGCATGATCTTGCGGCTCATTAGGCCGAACACAAACTTCAGGACGAAGTTCAGCCCGCGAGCACGGGCGAACGCTGCGTCCAGCGGCCCGATAAGAGAGACGATCTTCCCTCCCGGCCTCAGGATTCCTACCGATTTTTCAACCGCGTCACCCCTGATCGTGCCAAGCACCACATCGTAGTCACGCAGCACCTTCTCGAACGCTTGCTTCTTGTAGTCGATTGCCTCGTCCGCGCCCAGGCTTGTCACCAGCGGGATATTACCCGTGCTGGTATTGGTCCCCACCTTAGCGCCAAAATATTTGGCCAGTTGGATCGCAAATGTTCCAATACCGCCGGACCCCGCAGGGATGAACACCTTCTGACCCGGCTGAAGATTGGCACGCTCCTTCAGTGCTTGCCATGAAGTGAGCCCGACCATTGGAACCGAGGCGGCCTGCACGAAGTCCAGATTAACCGGTTTCGGGGCTGCAGCGCTCTCCGGTACCACTGCATACTCGGCGATAGATCCTCTTCCAAGGTCGAACAGATTTGCAAAGATGGCGTCGCCTTTCTTGAAGCGAGTGACGCGGCTACCAACATCGATCACAATGCCAGCCAGATCGCTACCCATGATGGCGGGCAGTTGGAATTTCAAGACGGGTTTGAACATTCCCGTTGGAATCATGTTGTCGATCGGGTTCACCCCCGCAGCGTGAACCTCAACCAGCAGTTCGTCGGGCTTTAGCGTGGGGCGAGGAATTTCGGCGAATCCAATCTCGGGTGATTTGCCATAGCGTTTGAATGTGAGTGCTTTCATGTTGCTCTTGCTCCGATGTTGCGTTGTATTGTGAAGGCGCTGAACTGAGCCGCGCTCACGCCCACGCGACGAATATTGGTCGAGAATCATGCGTGCTCTGCCGGGATTCGCGAGAAACTTCATACGCCGCTGGTCCACAAAGTGTTCATTGCGATAGGAATTCCAGTGCCGCGGGTACGAAGTTGGTGTAATGCTGGAAGATTCCACCGTGGCCAGCGTCCTGGTAAATCACGAGTTGTGCATGGGGGATTCGGCGGGCCATATCGTGGCTCAGAGCAGTGGGTACCATAATGTCGTTATCCCCATTGGCGATCAGGACAGGCATGGGCAGACTGGCGAGGTCCTGTGGCGTCTGCTGGCCCCAGGCCTTGATCGCTTTGAGTTGACGAAGGAGGGCGCGAGGTGTGGGCCCCTTGTCGCGGCCGGCCTTGCGTTCCTTCAACCGTTTCAAGAAGGCGCTTGCCGCCCGCCGTCCATTGGCTGTGGAAGTGAAGAACAGATACGCCTTCGGATCGCGTAGCGTGAGCAGGCCTTTGAGCATGAGTGGCCAGGACACGGCCCCCACACGATCGATGCCGTGACCGCCGGCGGGACCCGTGCCAGTGAGGATGAGCTTGCGCACCAGTCCTGGCGCCTTGAGAGTCACGTCCTGCGCCACGAAGCCGCCAAGCGAGAAGCCGAGCAGATCGACTTGATCGAAACCCATTGCGCGAATCAGTGCGATCGTGTCGCGCGCCATCTCGTCCACGGTCACCGGCGCGACGCCACCGGATAAGCCAATTCCTCGATAGTCGATGGCGATAACGCGATGCTTGTGAGCCAAGCCATCGACGATGCGCGGGTCGAAGTTGTCCAGCACGGCGCCCCAATGATTTAGCAAAACTAAAGGAATTCCGCCGTGCGGGCCCAGTTCACGGTAGACGAAGGTGGTTCCAGCCGCCTTGACGAACTTGTTCGGTGCTTGAGCAAACGACGTTGCCGATTGGGTGTCCGGGTTGATGCTCTTCATCATTGACTCCTTGGGTGCTGCTTTCATATGTCGAGCATCATGCTGACGGGTAAAAAAGCGGTCGGACTTCAATCCGCGCCGCAAACAAGATGCTCGAGTGCTGCTTCAAGCATCGATTCGGACAACGGCTCTTCGTCGACTGCGCGTGCTACGATCACGGCCCCAATCATCGTGGCTGCGGTCGCCAGGGCACGCTTGTGCGCATCGGGCTCGCCCCAATCGGCCGATTGGCGGGAGACGACTTCGATCATTTCTTTGATGCGGCGCGTAATTGCGCGTCGTACCGCCGGTGCCTGACGCGGCATTTCCGTTCCGAGGGCGGCGATTGGGCAACCGGCCTCCGGGTTCTTCACGTGCTCCTTGGACAGATAAGCTCGCAGAAGCGCCCGCAGGGAATGCTCGGCGGGCACGGCTGCCGCACAGTGCAAAAAGGTGGCGATGGCATCGGCACCTGCGCGATCCGCCAGCTCGACCAGCATTGCCTCTCGCGAGGCGAAATGCCCATAAAACCCGCCGTGGGTGAGGCCCGCGTGCTTCATGATGTCGGCAATGGCGACGCCGTCATACCCGCTGCGGCGGATCAAGCGCGCGCCAGCGTCGACGATGCGCTCGTGCGTGGCTTCCTTGGATCGGGTGGTGGATCGTTTCATATGACGTTCATTACCGATGAGTTTCTGGGCGCAAGCCCACGGCGCTCAATTCCGCGCCCGCAGACGGCGCGTGCGAAACGTCCCCCAGCCGCTGCTGAAAGCAGACTTCAAGAATGCTGCAAGGCCGCCCTCGTCGGGGCGCGGTTTTCTACCCCTCGCAATGCGCTTGAGCTGGCGCGTGTACCACAGCACCTCCATGATTCCGAGGCGATCGACAGCCTTGAGGCCGGTACTGATTGGGTGCACCTGCTGCAGGCTATCGCGCCCTTGAAGCAAGGCGGCGGGGGCATCGGGATCGATCGCGAGCAGCCGCGCCAAGCCCACCACATCCAGCGCGCTGGAGTGCAGCGCCGCGTTCATGCCGGCAGCGGTGCGAAAACCACCGGTCACCATGAGTGGCACTTTGACTGCTGCGCGCACCTTCCGGGCAAAATCAAGGAAATAGGCTTCTCGGGCCGCGGTGGATTCCTTCTTCGGTTCTCGCATCGCGCCGCTCATGGCAGGTGCCTCATAGGTACCGCCGGAAATCTCGATCAGGTCGATCCCCGCATCGCTCAACGCGCGGATTGTCTCGATCGATTCTTCTTCCGTAAAACCACCGCGCTGGAAGTCGGCCGAATTGAGCTTGATTCCCACCGGGAAGTCCGGGCCGACCTGCCGGCGGATTTCCGCATAGACGGCCAATACGAAGCGGCGCCGCTTCTCGGGGCTGCCGCCCCATTCGTCGCTGCGGCGGTTGTGGTGCGGAGAAAGAAATTGGCTGATCAGATAACCATGTGCTCCATGGATCTCTACGCCACTGAACCCGGCCTTCTTGCAAATGGCCGCGCTGCGCCCGAAGCGTTCGATGATGCCTTGAATCTCGGACGGGGTCGCTTCGCGCGGTGTCTCGAAGAATGCCGCCATGTCCTCGCGGAAAGGAACCGCGGAGGGCGCCAGGTTGAAGGCGTTCAAACCCTTGGTCGATTGCTTTCCGGGATGGTTAAGCTGCACCCAGATCGACGCCCCCTGCGCGGTGGCGGCCTCCGCCCACTGGCGTAGCACGGGCAAGTCCGCCTCGTCTTCGATCACGACATTCCCGGGCTCGCCCAACGCGCGGCGGTCGATCATCACGTTCCCTGTCATGATCAGTCCGAGCCCCGACGCAGCCCAGCGTCGGTACAACTGCACCAGGTCCGGTGTTGGGCGATTATCGTAGGTGCCGAGGGTTTCGCTCATGGCGGCCTTGGCGAGCCGGTTACGCAGCGCGCTGCCATTGGGCAGGTGCAGTGGCTGGTTCAGCAGATCTGTTTTCATGGCAACTCAGAAGACGGTGCGGTCGTAAGGCAAGACGACTTTCGGAGGCTGCAGGAACGCCGTAAGGCCCTGGAACCACAACACTTCCCGGAAGTCGCCACTGACGGTCAGGTCTTTACTGCCCACCCCTCTGAGGAAAGCCGCCTGGGCATCCTTGGCCGACAGAATCTCGAAGCCTTTGGCGGCACTCGTAAAGGTGAGCGTGAATCGAGGAGTCGCTGCCAGTCCCGCAAACGATCGGACGGTGCCGTCGTTGATAACAAAGTAGCGCCCGGCACCCGAAACCGTACGAATCTGGAATACCAGGCTCTTGGACGCAACGTAGCGCGCGGCGTTGGCGTCGCTCCTGATCTTGCGTCTCAGCATCTGGGCGAATGCCCACAACAGGAACTTGAACTTGAGCATTTCGGGCATCCTTTTGACCTGAGAAAAGTGCGTTCGGACCATGGCGACCGCCGCGTCACTCGCTCAGGAACTGAACTGCGTGACCCAGGAAGCGTTGCGGGTACTGAAACTGCGCGGCGTGGCCGGCATCCGGGTAAATGAACAACTGCGCATTTGGCAGGTCGCGCGCCATGTAGAAGGAGTTAACCGTCGGGACCATCACGTCGTTCACGCCATTGAGGATGAACGTAGGCTGCCGGATGCCGCGCAGATACGCGAAAGGATCGTCTTCCGAGAGCCTCGGCATGTACAGCAGGTTGGCCTCGATCTGTGCGATCGAGACCTCGGGCGACGATGGCGGATCTTGGTCGGCTCGCATATGACGCCGCTCCCAGAACGCCCTTGCCGCCTGCTCGGCTTCTGCTGATCGTCCGAAGAACAGGTAGAGGAAGTCTTCGAACACCGGGACAGGATTGACCGCGGTGGTCAATACGCGCGGCTCCATTTCCGGATTACCCCCGCGCGGCCCGGTGCCGAGCAGCATCAGCTTGCGCACGAGCTCGGGATGGCGCCAGGCCAGGTCCAGCGCCTGAAACCCTCCCAACGAAAAGCCCAGCACGTCGATTTGCTGCAAGCCGAGTGCGCGAACGAAGGCCGCTGCGTCATCGGCCATGTCCTCAATGCGAGTTCGTGGTTGCCCGCCGGAGGAAGCGACGCCTCGACCGTTGTAGAGAATGACTTCGCGGCTTTGGGCAAGACCGTCCGTCATCAGTGGATCCCAGTTGTCCATGCCACCGCGGAAGTGCTGCAGGAACAGTAACGGCGGCTGCGAAGAATCTGCGTTACCCCAGCGGCGGTAGGCGAAGCGGGTACCTTCGACATCCACGAAGCGCGTGGGTGTAGTGATATGGTTGTCAGTCATGTTTTCACCTATTGAGAACATGTGTCGAGATGTCGGTCTCGTCGCCGCAGCTTCGCAGCTTCAATGCGCCAGAAATGCCAGACACTTGTGGCGCAATGTCCTCGTGGTATTGGTCGCTCCGCCGTTTGCTGCAATTGCTTTACTGACCACGGTGAACCCTGAAACAACCATAGGTGCAGTGTCGGGATGCAAGAAGCGGTTTTTTGCAGATCAGGCACGACCTGACTCTCGCCAAAGGCAGAAACGGCAATAGTCAGGTGTTGAGCTGATAGCGCTCGGCCGCGTGTGCTTGTCGAATGTCCGATATCAGTCCCTGGCGAGCGCCATCCAGCGCGTCCCACCGCCCAGCTACGTGCAGCGGCGGGATCGTGACCAGTTCGCGACGGTCGAACCCAATCAGTGCCGCGTCGACCAGCTCTCCCACTTCCATCACCTCGGGCAGCGTGTTCACGTCGATCCCGGCGCGCTCCCAGATCTCCGTGCGCGTCGCCGCCGGCAGGACGGCTTGCACGTAAACGCCCTTGGGCGACAACTCGAGGTTCAGGCCCTGCGACAGGAACAGCACGAATGCCTTGGTCGCGCCGTAGATCGACATGCCGAACTCGGGCGCGAAACCTACCACCGAGCCAATGTTGACGATCGAGCCGTTACCGGACTGCACAAAGCGTGGCGCGACCGCGGCTGCAAGCCTCGTCAGCGCCGTCGTGTTGAGCGTGATCAGGCGTTCGATGCTTTCAGGGGTTTGCTGCAGGAGGCCGCCCGACTGAGCCACGCCGGCATTGTTAATCAGAATTCCTATTCGATTGTCATCGCGCAGACGCGCCTCGAGCGCGGACAGATCGGTGGGCTGGGTCAGGTCGGACTGCAGCACTTCTACAGCCACGCCGCTTTCCTCACGCAGGCGCGCTGCCAACGCATCGAGTCGCGCCTTGTCACGGGCGACAAGGACGAGGTCATGGCCGCGCCGAGCGAAGCGCTCGGCGTAGGTGGCACCGATGCCGCTGGAGGCGCCGGTGATAAGGACTGTCGGAAGCGTGGTCATGGGTACTTTCCTTTGCAAGGGTTCTTCTGGCGGAGGCTCAATCAAGGGAGGGAGTCTTAGCCGGAAATCGTCGGGTAATCGATGTAGCCCACCGCGCCGCCGCCATAGAGCGTCGCCGGGTTGAGTTGCGTCAGGGGTGCACCGTGCTTCAGGCGTTCGACCAGGTCCGGGTTGCTGATAAACGGACGGCCGAACGCGAACAAGTCGGCTCTGCCCTCATTGAGTTGAGTGGTGGCGAATTCCACGTCGTAGCCGTTGTTGGCCAGATAGGTCTGCTTGAAACGGCGGCGCAGCGCGTCATAGTCGAACGCCGCCACATCGCGTGGGCCGCCAGTTGCGCCTTCGACCACGTGCAGATAGACGACGCCCTGGGCGCTGAGCTGTTCGGCGATGTAGTCGTATTGCGCTTGCGGATCGCTGCAGGAAATGCCGTTGGCCGGCGAAACGGGCGAGATGCGCACGCCAGTGCGTTCGGCGCCGATTTCCTTGACCACTGCGGCGACCACCTCGAGCAGCAGGCGCGCACGGTTTTCGATCGAGCCGCCGTAGTCGTCGGTGCGATGGTTGGCCCCGTCCTTGATGAACTGCTCCAGTAGATATCCGTTGGCGCCATGAATTTCCACGCCGTCGAAACCGGCGGCAATAGCGTTGGCCGCAGCCTGTCGGAAATCGTTCACGATGCCAGGCAGTTCGGCGAGTTCCAGGGCGCGTGGCTCGGACACGTCGGCAAATCCGTTGTTGACGAAGGTTTTCGTCTCGGCGCGGATGGCGGAAGGCGCGACCGGCGCCGTTCCGCCAGGTTGCAGGTCAGTGTGCGAGACGCGGCCCACATGCCAGAGCTGCACGAAGATGCGTCCACCCTTGGCATGTACGGCGTCCGTGACCTTCCGCCAGCCAGCGATTTGCTCGGGCGTGTACAGGCCGGGCGTGTCCTGATAGCCCTGGGCCTGGGCCGAAACCTGGGTGGCCTCGGTGATGATCAGGCCGGCCGACGCGCGCTGGGCGTAGTAGGTCGCGGCCAGCTCGCTGGGCACCAGCCCCGCGCCGGCACGGTTGCGGGTCAGCGGTGCCATGACGATGCGATTGGCGAGCGGCAGGCCACCGAGGGCGTACGGCTCGAAAAGCGTTTTCTCTGACATGTTGTTCCGTCGTCTGGTGGTGGGAATGGTTTAATGATGACGACCATAATCTAACGTGTCAAGGCTTTGATGACGATCAACATCAATGTATAGTCAAGCCATCAGACAGGAACGCGCCCACGGAGAGGAAAAGTGAAAGTCACCAAGGCACAGGCACAGGCCAACCGGGCTCGCGTCGTTGAAACAGCGTCGACGCTATTCAGGGAGCGCGGTTTTGATGGGGTCGGAGTAGCGGATCTGATGGGCGCAGCTGGGTTCACCCACGGCGGCTTCTACAAACACTTCAGCTCAAAGGCCGATCTGATGGCGGAATCGGCGGCCTGCGGCATGGCGCAGACCGTTGCGCTGTCGGCCGGGGTGGACGCATCGGAGTTCGTGCGGCTGTATCTCGCGCGCGAGCACCGCGACTCGCGCGCAACCGGCTGCACGATGGCCGCGCTGGGTGGGGATGCCGCGCGTCAACCCGAAGCGGTCCGGGCCACGTTCGCGGACGGTATCGAAAGGCTGCTGGCGGCGCTAAGCCAAGAACGTGGTTCGTCTGACGGTGCAGACTCGGCGGAGGCGCGAGCCAACTGCCTCGACATCATGGCGCATGCGGTCGGCGCCATTGTGTTGTCGCGCGCGTGCCCGGACGATTCTCCACTGGCCGACGAAATCCTGACGGTATGCCGCGACAAGATTCTCGCGACACTGGGCCCATCGGCGACAGCGCGCGAACCGGGCCGCAATCATGGTAACGACAGCCCCGCTAAGTCAAATTGACACCGGGCGCCGATGGTCGCCTTGAAGGTGTTGGAGTTCATGGAATACAAGGGCTCCGACGACTGATGTTCCCTGTGAGGCCAACTATCGTTCTCCTCATTTATCATTCGGCTCCAAACCGTCCATGCCCCAAGCGTGGAGAGCCATTGACGTTCCGAGATCGAGGTCATTGGGGGGGGGGCGCCGAAATATTGAACTCATTTTCTAATATGTCGGCCTGCATCTCGGCAGATATGTGACGACGAGAAGTCGTCAGTCATATTGGAATCCTTATGATTATCGAATTTCGAAAACGACAGCCGATGCTCGGCGCGAATTGGAAAACGAGACGTCTGCTTCCTCATACGTGCCTTGCTTCGCACTACGCAAGCCTGTCTGCGTTGATCGAGTGCCCTCGTGGGCGCTATTAAACTTATCGTCCAAGGAACTCGAGCGCCTTTGGCGCGAAGTCTTCTTGGGCGCATGCGTCCAAGGCCTCCTTCAGGCGTTGCTGGATCGTATTCAACTGCGGATCCGCGAAGCCGTTGCGGCGAATCCGTCCAGAATTCAACATGCTCAGCGTCGCCACTGCCTTGAAACGCTTGTCGGATTTGGCAGCATTCAAAGAATACCCGCGGCCACCGCAGATCCCGAGCAACCCCAGGCGCGTGACATCGACACCCGGATAGCGGGTGATGAAGTCCGCCGCGTCGTGGATGTCCTCGGTGCGGAACTGGGGCTTGTCCGTGCCGCGTGGCTCATCGCCACTGCCGCCCGGATACGCGGCATCCATCGCGATCGCGATGTAGCCATGCTCGGCCAGGCGCAGGACATGCAGTCCAGCGGCCTGCTCCTTTGCCCCACCGTTGGGATGGGCGACTATCCGCGTCTAATCGAAAGCTGCCCCGTTTGCCGGGTAATGCCGATACAGGTATTGGCACTACCAGCCAAACCACTGTTTTTAATGGGTTTTTTCGCATCCGGCCTGCGCCGTGACGCGTTCTGCGTGGCATAATCGACCGCATCCGCAAGGCTTGTAGTCACAACGACCCCGCATACCCATGGCACAGACTCTCTACGACAAACTGTGGAACACCCACGTGGTCCACACCGAGGAAGACGGCACGACTCTGCTCTACATCGACCGTCAGCTGCTGCATGAAGTCACGAGCCCGCAGGCGTTCGAAGGGCTGAAGATCGCGCAGCGCCCGGTGTGGCGCATCAGCGCGAACCTGGCCGTGTCGGACCACAACGTGCCGACCACCGATCGCAGCCACGGCATCGCCGATCCCGTCTCGAAGCTGCAGGTCGACACGCTCGACGCGAACTGCGATGCGTTCGGCATCACGCAGTTCAAGATGAACGACGTGCGCCAGGGCATCGTCCACATCATCGGGCCGGAGCAGGGCGCGACGCTGCCGGGCATGACGATCGTGTGCGGCGATTCGCACACGTCGACGCACGGCGCGTTCGGCGCGCTCGCGCACGGCATCGGCACGTCGGAAGTCGAGCACGTGCTCGCCACGCAAACCCTGCTGCAGAAGAAGAGCAAGAACATGCTCGTGAAAGTCGAGGGCACGCTGCCGCGCGGCTGTACCGCGAAGGACATCGTGCTCGCGATCATCGGCAAGATCGGCACGGCCGGCGGCACGGGCTACGCGATCGAATTCGGCGGCTCGACGATCCGCGCGCTGACGATGGAAGGCCGCATGACCGTCTGCAACATGGCGATCGAAGCCGGCGCGCGCGCGGGCATGGTCGCGGTGGACGACACGACGATCGACTACCTGAAGGGCCGTCCGTTCGTGCCGACCGGCGCGGAATGGGAGCAGGCCGTCGAATACTGGCGCCAGTTCAAGTCGGACGAAGGCGCGCAGTTCGATCGCGTGGTCGAGCTGAACGCAGCGGAGATCGTCCCGCAGGTCACGTGGGGCACGTCGCCGGAAATGGTCACGTCGATCGACGGTCGCGTGCCCGATCCCGAGCGCGAGAAGGATCCGGTCAAGCGCGACGCGATGGAGCGCGCGCTGGCCTACATGGCGCTCGAGCCGAACACGCCGATCGAATCGATCAAGGTCGACAAGATCTTCATTGGCTCGTGCACGAACGCGCGAATCGAAGACATCCGCGCCGCCGCGTATGTCGTGAAGAAGCTGAACCGTCGCGTCGCGTCGAACGTGCGGCTCGCAATGGTCGTGCCGGGCTCGGGCCTCGTGAAGGCGCAGGCCGAGCGCGAAGGGCTCGACAAGGTGTTCACGGACGCCGGCTTCGAATGGCGCGAGCCGGGCTGCTCGATGTGCCTCGCGATGAACGCCGACCGGCTCGATCCGGGCGAGCGCTGCGCGTCGACGTCGAACCGCAACTTCGAAGGCCGGCAGGGCGCGGGCGGTCGCACGCACCTCGTGAGCCCCGCGATGGCGGCGGCCGCGGCGATCGAAGGTCACTTCGTCGACATTCGCCAGCTGGGGTAACGCGTGACGGCATCGAAGGTCATTGCGCGGCTGGTTGCCGCGCTGGCGCTGGCGGGGCTGGGTTTCGGCCTCGCGGGCTGCAATACCGTCCGAGGCTTCGGCCAGGACGTCAACGCCGCCGGCAACGCGCTTCAGCGCGCCGCGGACTGACGCCACCGACCGAGAATTTGCGATGGGCGCCGGCTGGATGCCGGCCCTTCAACCGGATAGACGGATCATGGAAAAATTCACTGTGCATACCGGCGTCGTGGCGCCGCTCGATCGCGAGAACGTCGACACCGACGCGATCATCCCGAAGCAGTTCCTGAAGTCGATCAAGCGCACGGGCTTCGGTCCGAACGCGTTCGACGAATGGCGTTACCTCGATCACGGCGAGCCGGGCCAGGACAACTCGAAGCGTCCGCTGAATCCCGACTTCGTGCTGAACCAGCCGCGCTACCAGGGCGCATCCGTGCTGCTCGCGCGCAAGAACTTCGGCTGCGGCAGCTCGCGCGAGCACGCACCGTGGGCGCTCCAGCAGTACGGCTTCCGCGCGATCATCGCGCCGAGCTTCGCTGATATTTTCTTCAACAACTGCTACAAGAACGGGCTGCTGCCGATCGTGCTGACCGAGCAGCAGGTCGATCACCTGTTCAACGAGACGGTCGCGTTCAATGGCTTCGAGGTGACGATCGATCTCGACACGCAGGTCGTGCGCACGGGCGACGGCCGCGCGTATCCGTTCGAGATCGCCGCGTTCCGCAAGTACTGCCTGTTGAATGGCTTCGACGACATCGGCCTCACGCTGCGCCATGCGGACAAGATTCGCCAGTTCGAAGCCGAGCGCCTCGTGAAGCAGCCGTGGCTCAACACCAAGCTGGTCGGCTGATAGCGCCTCTCGGGCGGACGCGCCGGCGGCGCGTTCGCCGGCCTGCCTCCATAAAAACCTACCCAGTCAGGAATTTCGCATGAAGATTGCAGTGCTGCCCGGCGACGGCATCGGTCCGGAAATCGTCAATGAAGCCGTGAAGGTGCTGAACGCACTCGACGAGAAGTTCGAACTCGAACAGGCACCGGTCGGTGGCGCGGGCTACGAGGCGAGCGGCCATCCGCTGCCGGACGCGACGCTGAAGCTCGCGAAGGAAGCCGACGCGATCCTGTTCGGCGCCGTGGGCGACTGGAAGTACGATTCGCTCGAGCGCGCGCTGCGCCCCGAGCAGGCAATCCTCGGGTTGCGCAAGCATCTCGAACTGTTCGCGAACTTCCGCCCGGCGATCTGCTATCCGCAACTCGTCGATGCATCGCCGCTGAAGCCCGAGCTGGTCGCGGGCCTCGACATCCTGATCGTGCGCGAACTGAACGGCGACATCTACTTCGGCCAGCCGCGCGGCGTGCGCGCTGCACCGGACGGCCTGTTCGCGGGCGAACGCGAAGGCTTCGACACGATGCGCTATTCGGAACCCGAAGTGCGCCGCATCGCGCACGTCGCGTTCCAGGCGGCCCGCAAGCGCGCGAAGAAGCTGCTGTCGGTCGACAAGGCGAACGTGCTCGAAACGTCGCAGTTCTGGCGCGACGTCATGATCGACGTGTCGAAGGAATACGCGGACGTCGAGCTGTCGCACATGTACGTCGACAACGCGGCGATGCAGCTCGCGAAGGCACCGAAGCAGTTCGACGTGATCGTCACGGGCAACATGTTCGGCGACATCCTGTCGGATGAGGCGTCGATGCTGACGGGCTCGATCGGCATGCTGCCGTCGGCGTCGCTCGACAAGAACAACAAGGGCCTGTACGAACCGTCGCACGGTTCGGCACCGGACATCGCGGGCAAGGGCATTGCGAACCCGCTCGCGACGATCCTGTCGGCCGCGATGATGCTGCGCTACTCGCTGAATCGCGCCGAGCAGGCCGATCGCATCGAGCGCGCGGTGAAAACGGTGCTCGAACAGGGTTACCGGACGGGCGACATCGCGACGCCGGGCTGCCAGCAGGTCGGCACGACGGCGATGGGCGACGCGGTGGTCGCGGCGCTGTAACGCAATCATGTAGAAAGGGTGCGAACGGGCCGCGAAATCGGCCGGTTCGCATGCGGTTGGCCGTTGTGCGGGCCACCGGCTTTGTGTAGACTCGAACGATGGCGCTTATTTCCCTGATCTCCCCGGTCTTGAAACTCCACGGCAACATTGCCCGTGCGGGTGCGCGCGCCATCGTCATCACGAAAACCGTTACCACGAAAACGATCATTAAACGCTGATCGTCCGTCGTGCCCGCCTTTTTCCCCGCGCGGTCACAGCGGGGACGGAAATGGCGGGGAAGCTCCATCAAAGGGTTAGTCATGAACGTAGGTCTCGTAGGTTGGCGCGGCATGGTCGGCAGCGTCCTGATGCAGCGCATGCAGGAAGAGGGCGATTTCGACCTGATCGAACCGGTGTTTTTCAGCACCAGCAACACGGGCGGCAAAGCGCCGTCGTTCGCAAAAAACGAGACCACGCTCAAGGACGCGACCAACGTCGACGAGCTGAAGAAGTGCGACGTGATCATCACGTGCCAGGGCGGCGATTACACGAACGACGTGTTCCCGAAGCTGCGCGCGGCCGGCTGGAACGGCTACTGGATCGACGCGGCATCGTCGCTGCGGATGAAGGACGACGCGGTCATCATCCTCGATCCGGTCAACCTCGACGTGATCAAGGACGCGCTCGTCAAGGGCACGAAGAACTTCATCGGCGGTAACTGCACGGTCAGCCTGATGCTGATGGCGCTCGGCGGCCTGTTC
This sequence comes from Burkholderia puraquae, assembly GCF_002099195.1. Taxonomy (GTDB): domain Bacteria; phylum Pseudomonadota; class Gammaproteobacteria; order Burkholderiales; family Burkholderiaceae; genus Burkholderia; species Burkholderia puraquae. Next base: position 125,531 of record NZ_NBYX01000014.1, read on the forward strand.
CGCGAGAACCTCGTCGACTGGATGACGGCGATGACCTACCAGGCCGCATCGGGCGCGGGCGCGCAGAACATGCGCGAACTGCTGTCGCAGATGGGCACGCTGAACGGCGCGGTGAAGGAACAGCTCGCCGATCCGGCGTCCGCGATCCTCGACATCGACCGCCGCGTGCTGGCCGCGATGAACAGCGACGCGATGCCGACGAGCAACTTCGGCGTGCCGCTCGCCGGCTCGCTGATTCCGTGGATCGACAAGGATCTCGGCAACGGGATGTCGAAGGAAGAGTGGAAGGGCGGCGCGGAAACCAACAAGATCCTCGGCAAGCCGGCCATGGGCGAGCCGGGTTCGATCCCGGTCGACGGCCTGTGCGTGCGGATCGGTGCAATGCGCTGCCACTCGCAGGCGCTGACGATCAAGCTGAACAAGGACGTGCCGCTCGACGAGATCAACGGCATCCTCGCTTCGGCGAACGACTGGGTGAAGGTGGTGCCGAACGAGCGTGAAGCGTCGATGCGCGACCTGTCGCCGGCGAACGTCACGGGCACGCTGACGGTGCCGGTCGGCCGCCTGCGCAAGCTCGCGATGGGTGGCGAATACCTGTCGGCGTTCACGGTCGGCGACCAGCTGCTGTGGGGCGCGGCCGAGCCGCTGCGCCGCATGTTGCGCATCCTGCTCGACAAGTAAGCCTGCATGTCCGGCCCGCGATACGCGGGCCGCGTTGCACAAGATTGCGCGCCGCGTCGGCCTTGAACACATCAAGGCTGGCGCGGCGCGTTTTTCATGCGCGGGTCAGCGCATGTTCAGCAGCGTCTGGTCGACGGCCTGCTGGGTCTTGATCGTCTGCGCATTGGCCTGGTAATCGCGCTGCGCCTTGATCAGGTTCACGAGCTCGGTCGTCAGGTCGACGTTCGAGTTTTCCAGCGCGCTCCCCTGCAGCGTGCCGTGGTTCGTGCTGCCCGGCGCGGAGATCTGCGGCACGCCCGACGCGGCGGTTTCCACATACTGATTGCCGCCGATGTTCTCGAGCCCGTTCGGGTTGTTGAAGTTCGCAAGCGCGATCAGGCCGAGCACCGCGCTCTGGCCGTTCGAGTAATTGCCGGTCAGCTTGCCGTCGGTGCCGATCGAGAACGTCGTCAGCGTGCCGCTCGCGAAGCCGTCCTGTGCGAGATTGTTCACGCCGCTTTTTCCGCCGAACTGCGTCGTGCCGCTCAAGTCGAGCGTCAGGTTTTGCGGATTGGCGCCGCCCGACGCGTTGGGGATCGAGAACGCGAACTGGCCGAGGCTCGGCGTCGGCTGGCCGGTGGCGGCCGACGTCGTCGAGCTGATCCGGCCCGAGGCGTCGAACGTGACCGTGCCGAGATTCGTCGGCGTCTGGCCTTGCACGCCCGCGTAGGCCTGCCAGGTGCCGGCCGCGTTCTTCGTGAAATACATCGAGACCTGTTGCGCGCCGCCGAGCGTGTCGTACACCTGGATCGACGAATTGTAGTTGTACGTGGTGTTGTCGCCCGCGTTGAACGGCGTCTTGGCCGGCACCTTGTCCTGCGAGTTCAGGTTGAACTGGCCGGTGATCTTCGACGTCGCCTGCGGCGCGATGTTGTTGGTCGGCGCCTGCAGCGGCACGGTCGCCGCGGTGTTGATTGCGCCGCCCGGGCCGGCCGCATAGCCCATCAGGTTGCGGTTTTGCGCGTCGACGATGGCGCCGCTCTTGTCGCGGTGGAATACGCCGTCACGCGAGTACGTCGTCACGCCGTTGTTCGACATCTGAAAAAAGCCGTTGCCGTTGATCGCGATGTCGAGCGACGACTTCGTCGTGTTGATCGTTCCCTGGCCGAATTGTTGCTGCACCGACGTGAGCCGCGTGCCGATGCCGATCTGCGTGTTGGTCGACGTCGCGACCGAATTTGCGTACATGTCGGCAAAGTTCGCGCGACCCTGCTTGAAGCCAACCGTGTTTGCGTTCGCGATGTTGTTGCCGATCACGTCGAGATGGTTCGCCGCGCCGGCCAACCCGCTCAAACCCTGTTGATAGCCCATGTTCGATCCCCGTAACGAGCTGGTAAGTAAATGCAGTCGTTCGACTGCGCGATGCCTCCCTGGCACCTCACGGCGTCAACCCGGCCGACCGCGCGTCCGCCTTTCCGGCAGGTGCGAGCGCGATGGTCGAATTGCGCCGATTCTTGTTTGAAGACGATCGTAGCGACGGCAATTATTTGATCTGTGTAATTTTGTGTAATGTAATTGAATTGCTGACGAAATGATTGATTTCGTATGAGCAATGGAACGCGGATGAGGTCGGAGAGCCTTGTAAGACGGGGGTTTTGCCGTGGCGATGTGCAATTCGACGATAAGAGAGGGGAATTGGCCTCTTATCGATCAATTGAAATTGATTTGAATGGCGTTGGTGACCGGCGGGATTTATTTTGATTTTCGGGTGTTAATCCATTAACGACAGGTAGCGTGAATTATTGAGCAAACGTGCCGATTTCCCGGTTGTGGCGCAGCGTCGAGCACCGGGTGGGGCAAGCCGCCCGGCCAGCGCACAGAGGCCGCGGCATTCGTTCACGATGCGATGCGGTCGGGCGGCTTTTCAGCTGCGGCTGGCGTGCTTCCGATCGACCGGGCGCGCTGGTTGCAACGTGCGCACCCGGGCATCGGCATGGCCCGATCGCCGGGCGCGCCGACGTGCGAACGCGACCGGTTGCACCCAACGGCGACGAATTCGGCCCGAACCTGATCGCGTGAAGTAAACTACGCGGTTACGACGCACAGACCCGCCGAAAGCGTCGCGTTCCGCGCGGCGCTTTTGCATTTCTGCGGCAACTTTATTGACGCTTTCAACCGCGAATCCGAGCCGCGCCCGCGCGCGGCGATAGAGCCAACGATGTCCCGAATTTCCTTGTTTCCGCGTCAGTCCCGTCTGTCGCGCGCCGTGCGTGGCGCGCTGGCGATCCTGGCGCTCGGCGCAACCGCATCGGCCTGGGCGGCCGGCACCGGCGAACTGCCGGCGTCCGCTGCCGACGGTGCAGTGCCGCTTACCGTGACGGTCCAGCCCGGCCAGTCGCTGAACGACATCGCGAAGGCGGCCACGCAGTCGCGCGATCCGGGTGTGCTCGCGCGCGCCGGCCGCGCGCTGTTCGACGCCAATCCGCAGGCGTTCATGAAGCGCGACGCGAGCCGCCTGAAAGTCGGCGCGACGCTGACCGTGCCGGCGCTCGACGCGACAGGCGCGGCACTCGTGCCAGCCGCCGCATCCGCAGCATCCGGCGCATCCGCAGCATCTGCAGCATCCGGTGCGGCGGCGGCATCCGCGCCCGCCGCGGCATCGGGCGGCACGGCGGTCGCGCAGCACGGTGCGTCCGCACCGCATCCGGTGTCCACCGTGCAATCCGCGCCGGTGGCGCCGGCCGTGCATGCGGCACCGGTGAGCGGTGCGAGCGTGGCAATGGCCGCCGGCGCGTCGGCACCGATCGGCGCTTCGGCTGTCGAAGGCATGCAGCCCGCGGCACCCGTTGCAGGGGCAAGCGGTCCGCATGTGTGGAGCGGCACGATCCAGTCGGTGCCGTCGTCCGCGAGCGGCACCGCGATCCCGCCGGTGACGGGGAGCCAGGTTTCCGGTACGAACGAACCGGCCGGCGCGGCGCCTGTTACCGGCGCGTCGCAGCCGCGGCCATCGAGCCTGCAGCAACTGCTGGCACTGAAGAACCGCGTGCTGATGGAATTGCAGAAGCACGGCATCGGCAAGCCGGCTGCGACGAACGAGGTCACGCAGGCGCCGGCACCCGTCGCGCCGCGTCCGGCCGCGAACGATGCGGGCGCGTCCGCTGCCGCACCGACGGCAGGCGAAGCCGCGTCCGGCGTTGCCGCCAGCGCGGTGCAGCCGGCATCGGTATCGGCGCCCGCGCAATCGGCCGCGCCGGTGGCGCCGGCCGCGGCGCCTGCGCGCAGTGCCGAGCAGATGGACTGGCGTCCGGCCGCGGTGGCCGGTGCGGCCGTGATCGTCCTCGCGGCAGGTTTCGCGTGGCGCAAGCGCCGGAAAGGCCGGCGCACGGACGATACGGGTGCGGGAGCGGATGTGGGCACGGGTGCGGCGGCTGCCGCGACCGTAGCGGGCGGTGCCGCGGCTGCAGAAGCGGAAGCCGTGCCGTCTGTCGAACCTGAACTGCCGATCCGGCCCGAGATGCCCGTCGCGCGTGACGCGGCTTCCGACATGAGCCTTGCCGCGGCGACTGCCGCAGCGGCGGAAACGGTCAAGATGCCGGATACGGATGTATCGCCGGCGACGGAAGTGGCGAAGCCGCATGACGAGCAGCCTGAATTGCCGACCGCGCACGCCGCAGTGCCGCCCGTGAGCGAGGCGGCTCCGGTTTCGCTCGGTACCGAGCCGATCGAAAAGGTCGCGGCTGAAACGCAGGCCGAAACGTCGGCAGAAACACGCGCAGCGATGCCGGTCGAGACGCCGATTGCACCCGCGCCCACCGAAGCGCAGCATGCGGCGCTGATGCAGAACGCGATCAGCGCGCTCAACAGCCTCGACATGCCGCTGCCGCCGCGCGCGTCGGACGAGTCGACGCTGACAACGGATGAGCCGGCCGCGCAAGCAGGGCAGTCCGACGCCGATAAAATCGCAACTAACGGTCAAGTCGCTCAGCACCGGCCAATTGGCTCGACCGATCAGGCCCCGGAACATCCGGCCGACCAGGACGACGAGTTCGATTGGGACCCGGACGCAGCGACGCCTGCCGGCCAGTCGGGCAGCCCGTATTCGACATCGTCGCTGCCGCCGCTCGGCGGCGCGCAATTCGGCGCGCTGAAGCTCGATTTCGATCTCGACCTGCCGTCCGCGCCCGGCGCCGCGTTGCCGGCGCTGACGGCGGACGAGCTCGCCCGCATCGCGCGCAACAAACTCGACCTCGCGGCCGAATACGTCGAACTGGGCGACCTGTCCGGTGCGCGGACGCTGCTGCACGAAGTGGTCGACGCGAACGACGCCGCGACCTACGACGATGCGCGCGCGCTGCTCGCGAAACTGGCGGACGAGGCGTGATGCGGATCGCGCTCGGCATTCAGTACGACGGCGCGGCGTTTTGCGGCTGGCAGGCGCAGCCGCACGGCAAGACCGTGCAGGATCGGCTCGAGCACGCGCTGGCCGAGTTTGCCCGCGTGCCGTTGCATACGACGGTGGCCGGGCGGACCGACACGGGCGTGCACGGGCTCGGGCAGGTCGTGCACTTCGATACCGACCTCGATCGCGAGGTTTTCTCGTGGGTGCGCGGCACCAACGCGTTCCTGCCGCCGACCGTGGCGGTGCAATGGGCGAAGCCGATGCCGGAGACGTTCCACGCGCGTTTCTCGGCGTTCGAGCGCACCTATTACTACGCGCTGTACGTGCATCCCGTGCGCTCGCCGATGCTGGCGGGGCGCACGGGCTGGATCCATACGCCGCTCGATGACGATGCGATGCGCGCCGCCGCCGCACACCTGATCGGCGAGCACGACTTCTCGTCGTTCCGTTCGTCGGAATGCCAGTCGAAGACGCCGGTCAAACACCTGTACCAGATCGACGTGCGGCGCGTGGGCCATTTCATTCATTTCCGGTTCCGCGCCAACGCGTTCCTGCATCACATGGTGCGCAACCTGATGGGCTGCCTCGTCGCGGTGGGTCGCGGCCGCTATCCGGCCGACTGGCTGGCCGACGTGCTGGCCGGGCGCGACCGCAACCTTGCGGCGCCCACGTTCATGGCCGACGGGCTGTACCTCGCCCACGTCGGCTATCCGGCGGAATTCGCCGTCCCGCCCGCGCAGCTCGGCAGCGTGCCGTGGAGCAGCGTCTGGGCCGATCTGGACCCTCAATCATGACGGATCACGCCGTGTCTCCCTCGATTCCCGCCCCGGCCGGCCTGCCGCCGCGCACGCGCATCAAGCTGTGCGGGCTGTCGCGCCCCGATGACGTGCTGCACGCGGCGGCGCTGGGCGCCGATGCGATCGGTCTCGTGTTCTATCCGAAGAGCCCGCGCGCGGTGTCGATCGCAAAGGCGGCCGAGCTGGCGCGCCTCGCGCCGCCGTTCGTGTCGGTGGTCGGGCTGTTCGTGAATGCGACCGAAGCCGAGATCGAGGCCGTCGTGCGCGACGTGCCGCTCACGCTGCTGCAGTTCCATGGCGACGAGACGCCCGAACAGTGCGACGCGCTCGGCCGCGCGGCGCGTCTGCCGTGGCTGCGGGCGGTGCGCGTCGGCCCCTCGACGCAATCGGCCGATTTGGTAGAATCGAGCCTTCATTATTCGAAAGCGCGCGGCCTCCTGTTCGACACCCTGGTGCCGGACTACGGCGGTAGCGGCAAGGTCTTCGATTGGTCTCTTATTCCCGCAGAGCTCGCGCATCGGGCCGTTTTGAGTGGTGGCTTGAGCGCGCAAAACGTCGGTGATGCGATTCGCCAGTTGCGCCCGTTTGCTGTCGATGTCTCGAGTGGCATCGAAGTGGAGGGCGCGAAGGGCGTGAAGGATCACGCCCGGATGGCGGCGTTCGTACGCGCGGTGCGCGAAGCGGACGCCGGGTGATGCAAGCCGGTGCGGCCCCGAAAGCGGGGTGCACCGACCGATCGAGAGAGACACCATGTACAACCTTCCTGATGATCGCGGCCACTTCGGCCCGTATGGCGGCGTGTTCGTCGCCGAGACGCTGATTCACGCGCTGGACGAGCTGCGCGCGGCGTACGCAAAATTCCAGAACGATCCCGATTTCGTCGCCGAATTCGAGCGCGAGCTGAAGCACTTCGTCGGCCGCCCGTCGCCGATCTACCACGCGCAGCGCTGGAGCGAGACGCTCGGCGGTGCTCAGATCTACCTGAAGCGCGAAGACCTGAACCACACGGGCGCGCACAAGATCAACAACGTGATCGGCCAGGCGCTGCTCGCGAAGCGCATGGGCAAGAAGCGCGTGATCGCCGAGACGGGCGCCGGCCAGCACGGCGTCGCGACCGCGACGATCTGCGCGCGCTTCGGGATGGAGTGCGTCGTCTACATGGGTTCGGAAGACGTGCGCCGTCAGGCCGCGAACGTCTACCGGATGAAGCTGCTCGGCGCGACGGTCGTGCCGGTCGAATCGGGTTCGCGCACGCTGAAGGATGCGCTGAACGAAGCGATGCGCGACTGGGTCACGAACATCGAGAACACGTTCTACATCATCGGCACGGTCGCGGGCCCGCACCCGTACCCGATGATGGTGCGCGACTTCCAGCGCGTGATCGGCGACGAGTGCAAGGTGCAGATGCCGGAAATGACCGGCCGGCAGCCCGACGCGGTGATCGCCTGCGTCGGCGGCGGCTCGAACGCGATGGGCATCTTCTATCCGTACATCGACGACACGTCGGTGCAGCTGATCGGCGTCGAAGCGGCCGGCGACGGCCTCGACACGGGCCATCACGCGGCGTCGCTGATCGCCGGCAGCCCGGGCGTGCTGCACGGCAACCGGACTTACCTGCTGCAGGACGACAACGGCCAGATCATCGAGACGCATTCGGTGTCGGCGGGCCTCGACTATCCGGGCGTCGGCCCCGAGCACGCGTGGCTGAAGGACAGCGGCCGTGCGCAGTACGTCGGCATCACCGACGAGGAAGCGCTGAAGGCGTTCCACGACTGCTGCCGGATCGAGGGGATCATTCCTGCGCTCGAGTCGAGCCACGCGATCGCGTATGGCGTGAAGCTCGCGCCGACGTTGCCGAAGGACAAGATCCTGCTCGTCAACCTGTCGGGCCGCGGCGACAAGGACATGCACACGGTCGCCGAGCGATCGGGCATCGAGCTCTGACCCGACCGATGCGTGACCTGATCGAAGAACCGGGCGGCGGTGCCGCGAGCGAGGCGGAGGCGGCTCAGTCCGCCGCTGCCGTGCCGCGCGCGCTGCCGTCCGGTATCGAACTGCATAACCGCGATTTCCTGACTCATGCCGCGCACCTGCCGGATGCGTCGATCGACCTGATCGTCGCCGATCCGCCGTACGGGCTCGGCAAGGACTACGGCAACGACTCGGACAAGCGTTCGGGCGACGACTTTCTCGCGTGGACGCGCGAGTGGCTCGAGCTCGCGATTCCGAAGCTGAAGCCGAGCGGGTCGATGTACATCTTCTGCACGTGGCAGTACGCGCCGGAAATCTTCAGTTTCCTGAAGACGCAACTCACGATGGTCAACGAGATCATCTGGGACCGGCGCGTGCCGAGCATGGGCGGCACGACGCGCCGTTTCACGTCGGTGCACGACAACATCGGCTTTTTCGCGGTTTCCAGGGCGTATTACTTCGATCTCGATCCGGTCCGCATCCCGTACGACGCCGATACGAAGAAGGCCCGCTCGCGCAAGCTGTTCGAAGGCAGCAAGTGGCTGGAGATGGGCTACAACCCGAAGGACGTCTGGTCGGTCTCGCGCCTGCACCGGCAGCACGCGGAGCGCGTCGATCATCCGACCCAGAAGCCGCTGGAAATCATCGAGCGGATGGTGCTCGCAAGCTGCCCGCCGGGCGGCCGCGTGCTCGATCCGTTCATGGGCAGCGGCACGACCGCGGTGGCCTGCGCACGGCAGGGGCGCGACTTCGTCGGCTACGAGATCAACGAAAGCTATTGCGCGATCGCGCACGAGCGCGTGAACGCGCTCGCTGCGCCGGCGTGCGCGTGAATTGCGCCGCCGCATCGCCGAACGCTACTTTGTATGGACCGGAGTAAGCGCTAAAGCGCCCACTCCGGATCGACACAGGAAAAATTGCCATGAATCGAATTCAGCAGACCTTCGCCGCGCTCGCCGAACAAGGCCGTAAGGGCCTGATCCCGTTCATCACGGCCGGCGATCCCGATCCCGCCAAGACCGTCGAATTCATGCACGCGCTCGCCGAAGGCGGCGCGGACGTGATCGAGCTCGGCGTGCCGTTCTCGGACCCGATGGCCGACGGCCCCGTGATCCAGCGCTCGTCTGAACGCGCGCTCGCGCGCGGCGTCACGCTCAAGAGCGTGCTCGCCGACGTGAAGCGCTTTCGCGAAACCGACCCCAAAACGCCCGTCGTGCTGATGGGCTATGCGAACCCGATCGAGCGGATGGGCGTCGACGCATTCGCGGCCGAAGCGCATGCGGCCGGTGTCGACGGCGTGCTCGTCGTCGACTATCCGCCGGAAGAGGCGGGCGTGTTCGCCGAGAAAATGCGCGCCGCGCAGATCGATCCGATCTTCCTGCTCGCACCCACGTCGACCGACGAACGCATTGCCGACGTCGGCAAGATCGCGAGCGGTTACGTGTATTACGTGTCGCTCAAGGGCGTGACCGGCGCAGGAAATCTGGATGTTTCGAGCATTGCGGGTAAAATCCCGGCCATCAAGTCGCGCGTGCCGGTTCCGGTAGGCGTCGGCTTCGGCATCCGCGACGCCGAAACGGCGCGCGCGGTGGCCGAGGTGTCGGACGCCGTCGTGATCGGCAGCCGCCTCGTGCAGCTGCTCGAAAGCGCCGCACCGGAGGGCGCCGCCGCCGCGCTGAAGACTTTCATCGCCGAGCTGCGCGCCGCCCTGGACGGCGCGGGCAAGACGGCGCGATAAACACAACACAGGAAGCGGGAACGGGCCGCACGGCCCGTCCCGCCACGGAACAGGAAACCATACGATGAGCTGGCTCGACAAACTGTTGCCGCCGAAGATCAAGCAGACCGACCCGAAAAGCCGCAAGGGCATTCCGGAAGGCCTGTGGGTCAAGTGCCCGTCCTGCGAGGCCGTGCTGTACCGCAACGACGTGGACGCGAACCTGCACGTGTGCCCGAAGTGCGATCACCACATGCGCATCGGCGCGCGCGAGCGCCTCGACGGGCTGCTCGATCCGGAAGGCCGCTACGAGATCGGCCAGGAAATCGTGCCGGTCGACTCGCTGAAGTTCAAGGACAGCCGCAAGTACCCCGATCGTCTGAAGGAAGCGATGGACGACACCGGCGAAACCGACGCGATGGTTGTGATGGGCGGTGCGATCCACACGCTGCCGGTGGTTGCGGCCTGCTTCGAGTTCTCGTTCATGGGCGGCTCGATGGGTTCGGTGGTCGGCGAGCGCTTTGCCCGCGGCGCGCAGAACGCGCTCGAACAACAGGTGCCGTTCATCTGCTTCACCGCTTCGGGCGGTGCACGGATGCAGGAAAGCCTGCTGTCGCTGATGCAAATGGCGAAAACCACCGCGATGCTGACCAAGCTGGCCGAAGCGAAGCTGCCGTTCATCTCGGTGCTGACCGACCCGACGATGGGTGGCGTGTCGGCGAGCTTCGCCTTCCTCGGCGACGTCGTGATCGCCGAACCGAAGGCGCTGATCGGCTTCGCCGGCCCGCGCGTCATCGAGCAGACGGTTCGCGAGAAGCTGCCGGAAGGCTTCCAGCGCGCCGAATTCCTGCTGACGACGGGCGCGATCGACATGATCGTCGACCGCCGCAAGATGCGTGACGAGATCGCGCAGCTGCTCGCGCTGCTGCAGCGGCAACCGGCCGACGCGCTGGCCTGACCGGCGCGAGGTTGTGAACACTGCGCGTCGCCTGGCTTCAGCGTCAGGCGGCGCGCTTCGTTTTTTGGCGTAGTGGCGATCCCGATCCAGATTTGAACCGATGAGCACTTTTCCCACTCTCGACGCGTGGCTTTCGCATCTCGAACGCGCGCACCCGGTCGGCATCGACATGGGCCTGACCCGCATCGGGCAGGTCAAGGCCGCGCTGCAGCTCGAATTCGCGTGCCCCGTCATTACCGTCGGCGGCACGAACGGCAAGGGCTCGACCTGCGCATTCCTCGAGACGATCCTCGTGCGGGCGGGCTACAAGGTCGGCTGCCACACGTCTCCGCACCTGCTCGAATTCAACGAACGCGCGCGCGTGAACGGGCAGAACGTCACCGATGACGAACTGCTGCCGCACTTCGAGGCCGTCGAAGCCGCACGCATGTCGCTGCCCGAGCCCGTGTCGCTCACGTACTTCGAATTCACGACGCTCGCGATCCTGCACCTGTTCGCGTCGCGCGGGCTCGATGCGGTGATTCTCGAAGTCGGCCTCGGCGGCCGGCTCGACGCGGTGAACATCATCGATACCGATTGCGCGATCGTCACGAGCATCGACATCGACCACACCGAATATCTCGGCGACACGCGCGAGAAGATCGCCTTCGAGAAGGCCGGGATTTTCCGTGCCGGCAAGCCGGCGATCTGCGGCGATCCGGCCGCGCCGCAAACGCTGATCGATCACGCCGAAGCGATCGGCGCCGACCTGTGGCTCGTCGGCCGCGATTTCCGCTACGAGGCGCAGGCAGGCGCGGAGCGCCAGCAGTGGAGCTACCTCGGTCGCGAGAAGCGCTATCCGGCACTCGCGTATCCGGCGCTGCGCGGGGCGAATCAGCTGATCAATGCATCGGCTGCGCTCGCCGCGCTCGAAGCGCTGCGCCCGCTGCTGCCGGTGTCGGCGCAGGACATCCGGCTCGGCCTCGCGAACGTCGAGCTGCCGGGGCGTTTCCAGGTGCTGCCCGGCAAGCCGGCGATCGTGCTCGACGTCGCGCACAACCCGCATGCATCGGCCGTGCTCGAGCAGAACCTCGGCAACATGGGCTTCTTCCCGTACACGTACGCGGTGTTCGGCGCGATGCACGACAAGGACATCGACGGCGTGCTGCAGCACCTGAAGGGCGAGATCGACCACTGGTGCGTGACCGACCTGCCGCTGCCGCGCGCGGCTTCTGCGGAGCAGCTCGAAGCCGCGCTGCGTAAGGCCGGCGTGGAGGAGGGCCCCGATTCGAGCGTCACGCGTTACACGTCGCCCGCCGAAGCGTTTCGCGATGCACTAAAAAGAGCATCCGAGAATGATAGAATCGTGGTTTTCGGCAGTTTCCATACGGTTGCCGGCGTGCTGGCCTACCGTAAATCGCAGCAACACTGACTGACGGGCAGTTTCGGACTCAGCCATTCATGGGAATTTTCTCGTTCGGCAAAAAAGACGACGACGCGCCCCCGCGGCGCGGCGGTCGCACCGGGACCTCCCGGAACGTGCGCACGGAGCGCACTGAACGCGTCGAGCGCCGCTCGCGCCGCACCGAGCGTCCGGAATCGGACGCACTGCTCCTCGATCCGACCCTTCCAGAAAAGCAACGCGCGCGCCGTCGTCTCGTCGGCGCGATCGCGCTCGTCGTCGCCGCCGTGATCGTGCTGCCGATGGTGCTCGATTCGCATCCGAAGCCGGTGACGGACGATATCGCGATCGACATCCCGAACCGGCCCGCGCACCAGGCGGTCGCGCCGCGTGACGATGACGCATCGGATGTGCAGGCAGGCGTCGCGCACGACGAACCGCCGGCTTCCGATGGGGCCGTTGCGGCTGCACCGGCGCCCGCACCGAAGGACGCCGGCAAGCCGGCCGCGAAACCCGATACCACGACCACGGCGAGCGTGGCGCCGCCGAAGCCCGCGCCGAAACCGGCTGCCCCGGTGGCGAAGCCGGCCGCGCCGAAGCCCGCGCCCGCGGCCGTCGCGAATGCCGACGCCGCGAGCCCGGACAGCGGCGACGCTTCGTCGCCATCGTCGCCGGCCGGTGCGCGCTTCGCGGTGCAGCTCGGTTCGTTCAAGGACGATGCAACGGCCCGTTCGTGGGCCACGAAGTTGAAATCGGCGGGCGTGCCCGCATATGTCGAGCATCGCAAGCAGGCGGACGGCAGCACGGCTACACTGTTGCGTGCGGGCCCGTTCGCGGATCGCGCGGCGGCTTCCGCCGCGATCGCGAAGGTGCGCGAAGCCGGTCTGACGCAGTAACGCACGATGCTGACGGCTTTCGACTACGCTGTATTGGCGGTGATCGTGTTGTCGGCGCTGCGCGGTGCGTGGCGCGGCTTCGTGTCCGAGATTTTCGGGCTGATCGGCTGGATCGCGGCGATCGTGATCGCGGGCCGCTACGTCGGATTGGTCGTGCCGTATATCCCGGCGAACTGGCCGGGGGGCGCGCTGACGCAGTGGGTGATCGCCTTCGCGTTGGTCGTGATCGGCGTGGTGCTGGTCGCCGGTGTTGCGAACGCGCTGCTGTCGCGGATCGCGCAGGCGAGCGGCCTGGGCGGCGTCGACCGCTCGCTGGGCATGATGTTCGGGCTCGTCCGCGGCTGCGTGCTGGTGGTGCTGCTGGTCGCGGCGGCCGGGCTGACCGAACTGCCCAAACAGGATTTCTGGCGCAATGCGCTATTGCGTCCTTTCGCCGAACAGGGCGTGCACGAGCTGAAGCAGCTCCTGCCCGACGGCATGGCCCAGTACGTACGCGTGTGACGACGCGGCCGGGCAGGACGGAACCGATTTTGTCATTCTGAAGGACATGCCATGTGCGGCATCGTAGGTGTTATCTCCCAATCCCCGGTCAATCAGCTGATCTATGACAGCCTGCTGCTGCTGCAGCATCGCGGTCAGGACGCGGCGGGTATCGCGACGGCGGACGGCAGCAATTTCCACATGTACAAGGCGAACGGCATGGTGCGCGACGTGTTCCGCACGCGCAACATGCGCAGCCTGCCCGGCACCTACGGCATCGGCCAGGTGCGTTACCCGACGGCCGGCTCGGCGTCGAGCGAAGCCGAGGCGCAACCGTTCTACGTGAACGCGCCGTTCGGGATCATCCTCGCGCACAACGGCAACCTGACGAACTGGCAGCAACTGAAGGACGAGATGTTCCGGATCGACCGCCGGCACATCAACACCAATTCCGACAGCGAAGTGCTGCTCAACGTGTTCGCACACGAGCTGCAACTGTCGACCACGGGCCTCGAGCTCGATCCGGCATCGGTGTTCAAGGCGGTTTCGGGCGTGCATCGCCGCCTGCAGGGTTCGTATGCGATCGTGTCGCTGATCGCAGGCTACGGCCTGCTCGCGTTCCGCGACCCGTTCGGCATCCGCCCGCTCTGCATCGGCAAGCTCGAGACCGAGCACGGCACCGAGTGGATGGTCGCGTCGGAGTCGGTGGCCGTCGAAGGCATCGGTTTCGAATTTGTGCGCGACGTGCAGCCGGGCGAAGCGATCTTCATCGACCCGGCCGGCAACTTCCACAGCCAGCAGTGCGCGGAGCAGCCGACGCTGAATCCGTGCATGTTCGAATACGTGTACCTCGCGCGTCCGGATTCGTGCCTCGACGGCGTGCCCGTCTACAACGTGCGCCTGCGGATGGGCGATTATCTCGCCGAGAAGATCAAGCGCGAGCTGCCGAACGTGCCGATCGACGTCGTGATGCCGATTCCCGATTCGTCGCGCCCGGCTGCGATGCAGGTCGCCGCGAAGCTCGGCGTCGAGTATCGCGAAGGCTTCTTCAAGAACCGCTACGTCGGCCGTACGTTCATCATGCCGGGGCAGGCCGTGCGCAAGAAGTCGGTGCGCCAGAAGCTCAATGCGATGAGCATCGAGTTCAAGGACAAGCACGTGCTGATCGTCGACGATTCGATCGTGCGCGGCACGACCTCGCATGAAATCGTGCAGATGGCGCGCGATGCGGGCGCGAAATCGGTGATCTTCGCGTCGGCCGCGCCGCCCGTGAAGTTCCCGAACGTGTACGGCATCGACATGCCGACGCGCGGCGAACTCGTCGCGCATGGCCGCACCGATGAAGAAGTCGCGAAGATGATCGGCGCCGACCACCTGATCTACCAGGACGTCGACGACCTGCGCCGCGCGGTGCGCGACATCAACCCGAAGCTCGAGCGCTTCGAGGCGTCGTGCTTCGACGGCAACTACATCACCGGCGACGTGACGCCCGAGTATCTCGATGCGATCGAGCGCGCGCGCCTCACGCCGGCATCGCAGGCCGATCGCGATACGGCTGGCGACACCGAGCGCTCGCAGATGAACCTGCAATTGTCGGTTGAGTGACACCGGCGCACGCTTTTGACGAGGCGTGATAGGATGTGGCCTTGCGTCGATTTGATATCAGCTTGCGGACGCGGGGCGACTTCCCAAAACAGCTAAAGCGAAGGCCGGTGGCAACCGGCCCGAGTCGATCGCTGTCGTACCGCACCGAAGCCCGCTGATGCCGACGCATAGCGGGCTTTTTGTTTTGCCCTGGTTTTGACTGGGTTCGCGCCACCTGCGCGGCCATCGAATACGGAAAACGGAACATGGACGACTCCCTCAACTTCGACACGCTTGCCGTGCGCGCGGGCACGCTGCGCAGCGACTTCAACGAGCACTCGGAAGCGCTGTTCCTTACGTCGAGCTTTTGCTTCCAGAGCGCGGCCGACGCGGCCGAACGCTTCGCGAATTCGGAAGACTACTTCACCTATTCGCGCTTCACGAACCCGACCGTCACCATGTTCCAGGAACGTCTCGCGGCGCTCGAGGGCGGCGAGGCATGCATCGCGACGGCGTCGGGGATGGCCGCGATTATGTCGGTCGTGATGGCCGCGCTGCAGGCCGGCGACCACCTCGTCAGCTCGCGCAGCCTGTTCGGTTCGACGCTCGGGATGTTCTCGCAGATCTTCAGCAAGTTCGGCATCACGACGACTTTCGTCGACCCGACCGACCTGAACGCCTGGAAGGAAGCCGTGCGGCCGGAAACGAAGATGTTCTTCCTCGAGACGCCGTCGAACCCGCTGACCGAACTCGCCGACATCGAGGCGATCGGCAAGATCGCGAAGGCATCGAACGCACTGTTCGTCGTCGACAACTGCTTCTGCAGCCCGGTGCTGCAGCAGCCGCTGAAGCTCGGCGCGGATGTCGTGATGCACTCGGCCACGAAATTCCTCGACGGCCAGGGCCGCGTGCTCGGCGGCGCGCTGGTCGGCTCGAAGGAATTCATCATGGGCAAGGTGTTCCCGTTCGTGCGCAGCGCGGGCCCGACGCTGTCGGCGTTCAACGCGTGGGTGCTGCTGAAGGGGATGGAGACGCTGTCGCTGCGCGTCGAGAAGCAATCGGCGAACGCGCTGGAGATCGCACGCTGGCTCGATTCGCATCCGGCCGTCGCGCGCGTGTTCCATCCGGGCCTCGAATCGCACCCGCAACATGAACTCGCGAAGCGTCAGCAGAAGGCGGGCGGGTCGATCCTGTCGTTCGAGCTGAAGGGCGACACGCCCGAACAGCAGCGTGCGAATGCGTGGCGCGTGATCGACAACACGAAGCTGATCTCGATCACCGGCAATCTCGGCGATACGCGTACGACCATTACGCACCCGGCAACGACCACGCACGGCCGCATCACGCCGGAAGCGCGCGCGGCAGCGGGGATCAGCGAAGGGCTGATCCGGTTGTCGGTCGGCCTGGAAGACGTGGGCGACCTGCGCCGCGATCTCGCGCGCGGCCTCGAAGGCTGAGCGGGGCGACCGGTTTCAAGGCCGACATGACAACGGGCCGCTCGACAGAGCGGCCCGTTGTCTTTTCAGGCTGGCGAGGACCGTGCGTCGCCGGACTCAGCCGGCGTGCCCGTGCGGCGTGTCGCGCATCGCGTCCATCATCCATCGCAGCGTTTCGTCGAGCGGCGTGACGGGCAGGTCGCCCACCGCGCGCCGCAGCTTGTCGCGCGACCCGCTCAGGCTCTTCACCTCGTTGTGCCGCACGAAACGCGGATCGATCGTCACGTCGATCACGTAACCGGCGATGCGCGCCAGCATCGCCAAGACTTCCTTCAGCGAATACGCGCGCTCCGAGCAGACGTTGAACGTCTCGCCGGCCGGCGCGGCTTCGACCAGTTTCAGGTATGCGGCCGTCACGTCGCGCACGTCGGAGAAATCGCGGCTCACGTCGAGATTGCCGAGCGAGATCCGCGGTGCGTTGCGCGCGTAGTGTGCGACGAGCTTCGGCAGCAGGTACGCATCGCTCTGGCCGACACCCGTGTAGTTGAACGGCCGCGCGATCACGATCGGCAGCCGGTCGGCCCACAGCTTCGCCGCGTATTCCATCGCGAGCTTGCTGACCGCGTAGTCGTTCGCCGGGGCGGGTGCGACGGTTTCGTCGAGCACGCCGGCCGTCGAATTGCCGTAGATGTTCGCGCTGCTGGCCAGCAGCACGGCCGACGGGCGGCGGTCGAGGCCCGCAAGCGCAGCCAGCAGGTTGCGCGTGCCGACGATGTTGACCGCGTAAGTTTGCGACGGCTCGTCCTGCGCGACATGTGCGCGCGCAGCGAGATGCACGACCGCATCGGGCCGGGCGTCGGCGGCGGCCGCGCGCATCACGTCCGCGTCGAGCAGGTCGACGGGCAGCAGCGTGCAGTGCGCGAAGGCCGGATCGTCGGGCCGCGCCGCGCCAGGTGCGACCGTGCCCCAGACCTCATAACCGGCCGCCTGCAGGCGTTCGGCCATGTAGCGGCCCGTGAAGCCCGTCAGGCCCGTGACGAACGCACGGCGCGACGGGCGTCCGGCTTCAGAACGTGTCATGGTGTTGATTCCGCGTCAAATCCGCTTCGACCATCATCTGGCAAAGTTGTTCGAGCGTCGTCTTCGGTTCCCAGCCGAGCTTGGCTTTTGCCTTGTCGGCGCAGCCGATCAGCAGGTCGACCTCGGCCGGGCGGTAGAACTTCGGATTCACTTCCACGAGCACGTTGCCGGTCGACGCGTCGAGGCCGCGTTCCTGCTCGCCCTTGCCGGTCCATTCGATCTGGTAGCCGGCCGCCGCGAACGCCATCCGCACGAAATCGCGCACGGTCTCGGTGCGGTTGGTCGCGAGCACGTAGGTGTCGGGTTCGTCGGCCTGCAGCATGCGCCACATGCCTTCGACGTACTCGAGCGCGAAGCCCCAGTCGCGCTTCGCGTCGAGGTTGCCGAGCTCGAGGCGGGTCGCCTTGCCGAGCTTGATCTTCGCGATGGTGTCGGTGATCTTGCGCGTGACGAACTCGCGGCCGCGCAGCGGCGATTCGTGATTGAACAGGATACCGCTGCTGCCGAACAGGCCGTACGACTCGCGGTAGTTCACCGTCATCCAGTGCGCGTACAGCTTCGCGACACCATACGGGCTGCGCGGATAGAACGAGGTCGCTTCCGTCTGCGGAATCGACTGCACCTTGCCGAACATCTCGGACGTCGAGGCCTGGTAGAAGCGTGTCTTCGGGCTCACGACGCGGATCGCCTCGAGCAGGTTCAGCGGACCCAGGCCCGTCACTTCGGCGGTCGTCGTCGGCTGGTCGAACGACACGCCGACGAAGCTTTGCGCGGCGAGGTTGTACAGCTCGTCGGGCTGCGTGCGTTCGAGCAGGCGCAGGCTCGAGCCGGCATCGGTCAGGTCGTGTTCGACGAGCGTGAGGTTCGGGTGCGTGTCGACGCCGAGCTCGGCGATGCGCCAGAAATTCACCGAGCTGGTGCGACGGTAGGTGCCGGTGACCTCGTAGCCCTTGTCGAGCAGCAGCTTGGTCAGGTAGGCGCCGTCTTGCCCCGAGATCCCGGTAATGATGGCCTTCTTGCGAGTTTGGCTCATGACGTTGTCCTGGTAGAAACGATGGATGGTGAAAGTCAGGCGGTCGTGCCGGCGGCGGCCGGCAGTGCGCGGCGTGCGGGGCCGCGCGTCAGGCGCCGTTCGAAGCCGTACCAGCTCAGGGTTGCGTACGCGAGCGTGATCGCGAGCGCCAGCGCGGCCGTGACGAAGCGGTTCAGGTGCAGCGGCCACAGCGCATACAGCACGCTGAGGTGGATCAGGTACACGGTGTAGCTGACGGTGCCCACGTAGACGAGCATCGGGTTCGTCAGTACGCGCTGCACGATGCCGCGGCCGCGCAGTGCGATCACGACGATCGACGTGCACAGCAGCAGCGAGATGCTGTAGAGCGCCGCATTCGACAGCGGCGTGTTCGCGGCGCGAAAGCGCGGGAACGACAGGTGCAGCCAGCCGAGGATCGCGAGCGACACGAGCGCGCCGACGATCGCGAGCGGATAGAACGGCTCGAGCGCGCGCCGGTCGCGGCGCAGCACGATCGCGAGCAGCGCGCCCGCGGCGAGCAGGTCCATCCGGAACGGCGTCAGGTAGTAGATCGGCCAGAACGAGTCGAACCACGGCGTCGCGATCGCGCGCAGCACGGGTGCTGCGACGATCAACGCGGCGGCGACCCACAGCAGCGCGCGCTCCGAGCACCACAGCACGACGAACGGCCAGAAGATATAGAACTGCTCCTCGACCGCGAGCGACCACAGCACGTTCAGGCTGTCGTGGCCGATGCTGCCGAGCGACAGCCCGATATTGGTCGAGAAGAACGCGAACCACGGCCAGTGCGGCAGCCAACTCGCACCGAACAGGAGCGTCGACACCACCAGCAGCAGCACGTACGGCGGCAGGATGCGACGCACGCGGCGTGCGTAGAAGTGGCTGAAGTACGACTGCCCGCGCGCCTTGCGATCGAGCAGGATGCCGGTGATCAGCAGGCCGCTCAGCACGAAGAACAGGTCGACGCCCATCCAGAGCGGCGCCTTCAGCGCGTGCTGCAGGAACACGGCGCCCACCGCGATCGCGCGCAGCCCGTCGAGCTGCACGATGCGGCCGTGTTGCGGCGGGGCGAGGTCCGCGGGTCGCGAGATGCCCGTCATCGCGCCGCTCCTTCGCGACGCGCGGCGTGAGCCGGGGCGTGTCGCACATCCGATGCGTAAACGTGAACGTAATGCATGCCATTAAATGAAATATCGAATCGAAATCGATTCTAGGGAAAAGAAATCGGCAAAAAAACGCACGGTATTTATCTGACGACAAACATTCAAATGCCGATTATTCCGGTCGTCGAATGAAAGGTTGCGGCCCGGGCGGCCCCGTCAGGCGGCGCGAGGCGGAATTTTCTACGGATTCAACGGCGAAAGACGGTCGTTATTGCCGTTTTTGGGTGCCTTTGCGTGCCTGTTCCGGTTCGATATTTCACGCAGAAACATCCCCAAATATTTCCAAATTTCTTGTGATTATTTTTGCTTGTAACCTGCATCGCGACGTTTGAAACCCATTTAGCGACAGGGTGCGCCGGCGGCAGCCCGCGGCGGCCGGTCGCTGTTGCATCGAGTCTGGAGAAGCGCATTGCGACGTCTGATTCTGGTAGGCATGACGGTATGCGCGACGCTGCTGACGAGCGCCGCACCGGCCGAAACGGTGTTGCCCGCGACGACGTCGTGGATCGGCAATACGTTCGGCTATGGCGACGGCAGCTGGACGCAGATCGACATCCGCGCGATCGCGGTGACGCCTGAAGGCAAGGTGTATACGAATGCGCCGTGGGACGAGAGCGGGGCCGAGGCGAGCGTCTACCAGGACGGGAAGATGCTCGGCTTCGCCGGCGGCACGCACGGCTGGGGCAACCTCGGCGGCAGCGCGATCGCCGTGAACAGCAAGTACGCGTACGTGGCGATCGGTGTCGGCAACGAGCGTGGCCACCTGCAGTCGCCCGGCATCTGGCCGGACAAGGGCAAGCAGTGGTTCGGCATCTCGCGCCGCACGATCGGCGACATGAAGCAGCCCGCGCCGTTCCGCGCGGCGCCGCAGGTCGCGCCGGGCGGCCGCGCGGACACCGGCCGCGCGCGGATGGCCGCGAGCTTCATGATGATGAACGAGGTGCCGGCGCCTGCGCGGTCGGAAGTGGGCGAGCAGAAGGCGGAAGTCGGCGGCCTCGCGGCCGACGACAAGACGCTGTTCGCGACCAATCCGTCGCGCGACGCGGTGGACGTGTACGACGCGGAGACGATGCAGCAGAAGGGCACGTGGAGCGCGCACGAGCCGGGCCGCATTGCGCTCGCGGGCGACGGCACGCTGTGGCTGCTCACGGACACGATCAACGGGCCCGCGCACCTGGTGCATGTGCGCGCGGACGGCCGCAAGCTCGACGACGCACCCGCGCTGCCGGAAGGCACCGACGCGGTGGACGTGGCAGTCGACGCGAAAGGGCGCGTGCTCGTCGCGGACAACGGGCTGCGGCAGCAGATCCTGATCTTCACGAAAGGCGGCAAGGGCTATGCGCAGTCGGGCACGCTCGGCGAGCGCGGCGGCATCTTCGCGGGCCCGGTGCCCGGCCGGCCGGGGCCGCAGCGTTTCAACGGGCTGACGGGCGTCGGCGTCGATCGTGCGGGCAACATCTATGTGTCGATGAACGGCATCGGGCCGCGTCACGACACGATTGGCGCAGGGCTCGGCGCGGTGCTGGAAAGCTACACGCCGGACGGCAAGCAGCGCTGGCAGGTGCAGGGGCTGCTGTTCGTCGACGGCGCGTGGCTCGACCCGGCGCGGCCGAACAGTGTGTACACGGGCAACAAGCGCTTCGAGCTCGACCTGTCGAAACCGCCGGGCCAGGACTGGAAATACGTCGGCTTCCTGTCGAACCGCTTCAAGTATCCGGACGATCCCGTGTTCCACACGGACCAGTATCCCGGCATGCCGTTCGCGCGGCGCGTCGACGGTCGCACGTTCCTGTACCTGACCGACATGTACGCCGACCACCTGAAGATCTACCGCTTCGACGCGAAGCGCGACGGCGAGGTCGCGATTCCGTCGGGCCTGATCGCGGGCCGCGCGCGGCCGGTCGACAAGGTGCCGAACAAGCCGCCGGGCGGCGACTGGCTGTGGCGCGACGCGAACGGCAACGGCCGGCTGGATGCCGACGAGTTCGAGATCAACACGACGGCCAAGGCGAAGGCGGGCGGCTGGGGCTGGTGGGTCGACACGAAGGGCGATATCTGGCGCACGAGCGACGTGCGCGGCATCCATCGCTTCGGCTACGGCGGCGTCGACAAGGCCGGCAACCCGATCTACTCGTACGACAAGGTCACGACCTATCCGATGCCGCAGCCGTTCACGCAGCTGCGTCGCTCGATCTACGACGCGCAGACGGACACGCTTTACGTGACCGGTTACACCGCCGACGCGCCGCCGCAGCCGGGCATCAACAAGGAAGTGGGCCGCGTGCTGGTGCGCTTCGACAAGTGGTCGACGGGCTCGCCGGTCGTGCGCTACCAGGTGGCGCTGCCGTGGCAGCTCGACGCGAAACCGATCTTCGACCTGATCGGGATCACGGCCGAGGGCCGCTACCTGTTCGGGGTGGAGCCGGTCGGCAAGATCCACGTGTACGACAAGGAAACCGGCAAGGAAGTGGGCGTGATGAGCCCGGGCGCCGAGGTCGGCAAGGCATCCGGCTGGGTCGACGTGCCATTCGGCATCAGCGCGTTCCGGCGCGAGAACGGCGAGTACCTCGTGTTCGTCGAGGAAGACGCGCGCGGCAAGGTGCTGATGTATCGCTGGAAACCGTGACGGACGATGTCACACAAGGCAGAAGCATGGACAAAGGCATACTCAAGAACGTTTCGATCAACTTCATCGGGCTGATCCTGCCGACCTTCGTGTCGCTGGTGACGGTGCCCGCCTATATCCACGCGCTGGGTGTCGAACGCTACGGCGTTGTCAGCCTCGTGTGGACGCTGATCGGCTATTTCGGGATCCTCGATCTCGGGATGAGCATGGCCGCGCAGAACCACATCTCGAAGGCGCTCGCGAGCGGCAACGCCGACGAAAGCGCGCGCGTGTTCTGGAGCGCGTTCTGGCTGAACCTCGGCACCGGCATCGTGGGCGGGCTGCTGATCTATTTCGGCGCGTTCATCTACACCGCGTACTTCACGAAGGTGTCGGCGGCGATGCAGCACGAGGTGTATCTCGCGCTGCCGTGGCTCGCGCTCGCGATTCCGCTGGCGAACGTGTCGTGGGTATTCGCCGGCGCGATCAACGGCGCCGAACGCTTCGGCGTGTTCAACACGAACCAGACGATCGGCACGTTCCTGTTCCAGCTGCTGCCGCTCGGCGCCGCGTGGTGGATCGCGCCGAACCTGCAGACGGTGCTCGCCGCGGCGGTCGTCGCGCGCCTGGTCGCGGCGGTGATGCTCGGCCACGCCAGCATCAAGGTGCTCGGGATCCGGCGTATCGACCCGCCGCAGTGGGGCACCGCGAAGGGGCTGTTCAACTTCGGCGGCTGGATGCTGATCGCGAGCACGACAAGCATGATCGCCGACACGCTCGACCGCGTGATGCTCGGCGCCGGGATGGGCGCGAAGTTCGTCACTTACTACACGGTGCCGCAGAACCTCGTCACGCGCCTGAACATGCTGCCGAACGCACTCGTGCGCACGCTGTTTCCGCGCCTGTCGGCGGTCGGCCGCGACCATGCGGACACGCTCGCGCGCCAGTCGCTCGAATTCCTGAACGGCGTGTTCACGCCGGTCGGCATCGTCGCGATCTTCGCGCTCGCGCCGTTCCTCACGTTGTGGGTGGGCGCGGATCTCGCCGCGCATTCGGCGCCGGTCGGCCGCGTGCTGGTGATCAGCGTGTGGCTCGTCGGCCAGGCGAGCGTCACGCGGATCCTGATCCAGTCGCAGGTCAACCCGGCCCGCGCGGCGTTCGCCGGGCTCGTCGAGATGCCGTTCTTCGTCGGCGGCCTGTGGTTCGGCATTCATCACTTCGGGCTGATCGGCGCGGCGGTGGTCGTCGCGGCGCGCGCGCTCGTCGACTACGGCGTGCTGCTGTACCTGTCTGCGATCCGCATGCGCGCGATCGTGCTCGACATGCTCGCGCACCTGGCCTTCCTGCTCGCGAGCCTGTTTCTGGCGCAGGCGTGGCCGGGGCTCGTCGAGTCGATCGGCATGTGCGCGGTGGTGGTGCTGTTGAATGTTGCGTGGTCGCTCACGATGACGCCTGGGCTGCGTGCACTCGTGCGCGATCTGTTTGTCCGTCTCAATGCGAGGAAAACTGCATGAATCGCGATCTGGCGGAACACGCCGTATTGAATCTCGCCACGGCCGATGCCGCTGTGGCCGAAGCCGGCGATGCCGCCGCACTGCGCCGGGCGCTGCCGGCCGAACGGGCCAGCGCGCGCCATCCGGCGCGCACGCTGCGCGTGGCGATCGTCCACGACTGGCTCGTCACCTATGCAGGTGCCGAGCGCGTGCTCGAACAGATCGTCGCGTGCTTTCCGGACGCCGACCTGTTCAGCCTCGTCGACTTCCTCGACGATCGCGCGTTCGTGCGCGGCAAGCCGGTGACGACGTCCTTCATCCAGAAGCTGCCGTTCGCGCGCACCAAGTACCGCAGCTACCTGCCGCTGATGCCGCTCGCGATCGAGCAGCTCGACGTGTCGGAATACGACCTCGTGATCTCGAGCAGCCACGCGGTCGCGAAGGGCGTGCTGACGGGGCCGGACCAGGTGCACATCAGCTACGTGCATTCGCCGATCCGCTACGCGTGGGACCTGCAGCACCAGTACCTGGAACAGTCGAACCTCACGCATGGGCCGAAATCGCTGCTCGCGCGGATGATCCTGCATTACATCCGCAACTGGGACACGCGCACCGCGAACGCGGTGGACGGCTTTGTCGCGAACTCCGCGTTCATCGCGCGGCGTATCAAGAAGGTCTACCACCGCGACGCGGCGGTGATCTTCCCGCCGGTCGACGTCGACGCGTTTTCGCTGAACGCGGAGAAGGAGGATTTCTACCTGACCGCGTCGCGGATGG
This sequence comes from Burkholderia puraquae, assembly GCF_002099195.1. GTDB lineage: Bacteria > Pseudomonadota > Gammaproteobacteria > Burkholderiales > Burkholderiaceae > Burkholderia > Burkholderia puraquae. Next base: position 149,961 of record NZ_NBYX01000014.1, read on the forward strand.
TGCCGTACAAGAAGATCGACCTGATCGTCGACGCGTTCTCGCGTACGCCCGAACGCAAGCTCGTCGTAATCGGCGACGGCCCCGAGATGCAGAAGATCCGTGCGAAGGCCGGCCCGAACGTCGAGATCATGGGCTACCAGCCGTTCGCGGTGCTGCACGACCGGATGCGCCGTGCGAAGGCGTTCGTGTTCGCGGCGGAGGAGGATTTCGGGATCTCGGTGGTCGAGGCGCAGGCGTGCGGCACGCCGGTGATCGCGTACGGCAAGGGCGGCGCACTCGAAACCGTGCTCGACCCGCAATCGAACCTGAATCCGACCGGGCTCTTTTTCGACGAACAGACGCCGCACGCGATCGTCGCGGCCGTCGACGATTTCGAGCGCGCGCCGCAGCGCTTCACGCCGGACGCCTGCCGCGCGAACGCGGAGCGGTTTTCCGCCGATACGTTCCGGCGGCGCTTTCTCGACTATGTGGAAGCCGCGCTGCCCGGCTCGACGGCGCAGCGCGGCACGGCGATCGCACCGATGCCGGCCGCGCGTGGCCCGGCCACGCTCGTGCTCGACCAGAGCGGCGTGCTCGGCGGCGCCGAGCTGTCGCTGCTCGAGATCATGAAACACATGCGCGCGAACGCCGACGTGCTGCTGTTCGACGACGGTCCGTTCCGCGCGGCGCTCGAGGAGATCGGCGCGCGCGTCGACGTGGTCGACCAGGGTGCGCTCGCGGGCGTGCGCAAGCAGGGCGGCGTGTCGCTCGGCGCGGTGAAGCAGCTCGTGCGGCTGGTGCGCGATGTCGCGCGCCGCGCACGCCGGGCCGAAGTGATCTACGCGAACACGCAGCGCGCGATGGTGGTCGCCGCGCTGGCCGGGCGGCTCGCGCGCAAGCCGGTGGTCTGGCACCTGCGCGACATCGTCAGCACCGACCATTTCGGCAGCAAGCAGTTGCTGGCGATCAAGTATTGCTCGCGGCTCGGCGTCACGCGCGTGATCGCGAACTCCGACGCGTCCGCGCAGGCGTTCCGCGCGCTGACGGGCTTCACGCCGCAGCACGTCGACGTCGTGTTCAACGGCATTTCGGCCGAGCCGTTCGATGCGCTGGAAGGCGTCAGCCAGGCCGCGCTGCGCGCGCGGCTGGGGTTGCCCGAGCACGCATGGCTCGTCGGTTCGTTCAGCCGCCTTGCGCACTGGAAGGGGCAGCACGTGCTGCTGGAGGCCGCTGCGCGGCATCCCGACATGCACGTGGTGCTGGTCGGCGCGCCGCTGTTCGGCGAGGACGAATACGCCGCGCAGTTGCACGAATACGTCGCGCGGCACGGGATGGACGGGCGCGTGCATTTCCTCGGGTTCCAGCGCGACGTGGCCGCGTGCATGACGGCGGTCGACGTGGTCGCGCACACGTCGATCACGCCCGAGCCGTTCGGGCGGGTGATCGTCGAGGGGATGCTCGCGCGCCGGCCGGTCGTCGCGGCACGCGCGGGCGGTGTCGTCGAAATCATCGAGGATGGCGACAACGGGCTGCTCTGTGCGCCGGGCGATGCGACCGCGCTGGCCGATGCGCTGGAAACGCTGAAGCGCGACGGCGCGCTGCGCGAGCGGCTGGTCGCAAGCGGGCGTGCGACGGCGGTGCGCCGGTTCGGTAGCGAAACCTACGTGGAGCGGGTCGAGAAGATCCTCGCGGACACGGCGAAGGCTGCGAAAGCGAAGAAGCGGTAGCCGGCGCGAGCCGCCTGGAAACGAGCCCTCACGCGGCGGCGCGCCGCGTGAGGGCTTTGTTTTTCGGCTCGGAGGCTTGGCCGGGGGAGTGGCGGGCAGGTTGTTGAGCGCCGTGCGGCGTGCGTGCTTGACCGGTCGTCGATTGGGAGCGTGCGGCGGGCGGTGCGAGAAGGTGGTGCGAGAAGGTGGTGCGAGAAGGTGGTGCGAGAAGGTGGTGCGAGAAGGTGGTGCGAGAAGCTGACGCCCAGGCAGTCCGCGTGGTGAAAGCCGGTCGGAGACGGCCCATGCGGGCCGTAGCGCGGCCGGACACCGGAGGGCTACCCATCCGCGTCACCCCGGCGTGCCGGCGCGCTCAGGCCATGAAAAAGCCCCCGCGCAGCAGGACGCCACGCGGGGGCTCGGGAGCGCGGGTCGGCCGCGTCAGACGGCCCGTTCGGGCGCCGGCGCGACGACGCGGGCGGGGCGGGCCGGCTTGAAGCTGGCCGACCACGTCATCGCCGGGCGTTCGAACATCCGGTAGAACAGGTACGCGACCGGGATCGCGGCGGCCATGAACGCGAACGACGGCCAGATCGACAACTGCAGCTCGGAATGGAACAGCACCGAGCCGAGGCAGACGAACAGCGGCAGGTGGATCAGGTACAGCGAGTAGCTGAAGTCGCCGAACCAGCTCAGCACGCGCAGCGGCGGCGTCGGGCGCGGCGGGCGGGCGAGCGCACGGTACAGGAAGCACGCGAACCCGGCCGACCAAAGCTGGAACGCGCCGTACTGGCCGAAATGGAACGCGGCGCAGCCGGCCGCCAGCAGCACCGCGGCCGCGCCGTACCACACGCGCGACGGCACGGTGGCCGCGCCGCGCGCCTGCCCTGCACGCACGTCGGCGATCCACGCGCCGATCGTCCAGGACAGCCAGTACGACGAGAAGAACTGCAGGTCGTGCCGTTCGAGCAGCCACGCCGACGCGACGTTGACGAGCGCGACCGCGGCCACGACCGCCGGCATGCCGATGCGCCGGCGTACCGCGAACAGCAGCGGGTAGATCGCGTAGAACTGCACTTCGAGCGACAGCGTCCACAGCGCGCCGTTCGACCCGTACGTGTAGCCGGCGACGCCCTGCAGCGAGAACAGGTTCACGAGGAACGCGACGAGGCCGACGTCGCGGATCTTGTGGCTGACGGGCTCGATCTGCAGGCTGACCGAGTCGAGTGCGAGCGTGAACAGCAGCGCGGCGAGCAGCACCGGGTAGATGCGCGCGAACCGGCGCACCCAGAAGTTCGGCGCGTCGAGCCGGTACGCGGGATCGGCCGCGAGCTTGAGCGCCGCGTTGCGGTGGATGCAGTAGCCGCTGATCACGAAGAAGATCGGTACGCCGGCGGAGCCCCACGCGAACGGGAAGGTCAGGTAGCCGGCGATCGCGCTCGGGGTGAGCGCATGACCGTAAGCATGATGGAAGCTCTGCATGCCGACCCAGACGACCTGGCGGCAGTGGAAATAGGCGACGAGCAGCGCCGCGAAGCCGCGCATCGCGTCGATCACGTGTTCCTTGTGATCGGCGACGGGCGGCGCGGTCAGAGACGATCCGCTGAAAGCTTGCATGCGATTCGATTCCTTGCGACGGATGGACGGGAAGTTTCATCCAATCGTAATGCGCAAGAATTCGATCAATGAATAAAAAAATCTTACCGGGAAATATCGGAATTCCACATCATGGTTTTATCGCGTTCCGAAAGCGGTTCCGCGAGGCAGGTCAATTATTTACCGATTTTTTTCTGATAGTTTGAAGCTCCAGTTGATTGATGCAAGGAGCGGCAAGATGGACATGCATTGGATCGCGAGCGCGGCAGTACTGCTGGTCATGGCCGTGCTGTCGGCGTACCGCGAGGCGCTGAAGAACGAACCGATTCGCCCGGGTCTCGAACGGGGCGGCGTGCCCTATATCGAGGAATTCGAATCGTAAGAATTTGTATCCGGAAAATCGGTAATTTGTTTCTGCCTCGGCACTCGATCCGGCAATATCGACCGAATGGAAGGGATTATATTTTTTTCGGAATAATTGAGCAATCGTCCATATCGATAATGAGCGGAGTCGAATTGGCAGTACCGTCGATTCTCGATATGCCGTTCGGAACACAATCGCGCCGGGTCGCTGGTCGACGCGGCGCAGTCAACGCAATCAGGATGCGAACATGTTGAAAGTCACCAAGGCCGTGTTCCCCGTTGCCGGACTCGGCACGCGGTTCCTCCCGGCAACGAAGGCGAGCCCGAAGGAGATGTTGCCCGTCGTCGACAAGCCGCTGATTCAGTACGCGGTCGAGGAAGCGATCAACGCCGGTATCACCGAGATGATCTTCGTCACCGGGCGCAGCAAGCGCGCGATCGAGGATCACTTCGACAAGTCGTACGAGATCGAGGCCGAACTCGAGGCGCGCGGCAAGGAAAAGCTGCTGGAACTCGTGCGCGGCATCAAGCCGAGCAACGTCAACTGCTTCTACGTGCGCCAGCCGGAAGCGCTCGGCCTCGGCCATGCGGTGCTGTGCGCGGAGAAGCTCGTGCACGGCGAGCCGTTCGCGGTGATCCTCGCCGACGACCTGTTGCACGGCGAACAGCCGGTGCTCAAGCAGCTCGTCGACGTGTTCGACCACTATCACAGCTCGGTGATCGGCGTCGAGACGATCGCGCGTGAGGACAGCCGCTCGTACGGCGTCGTCGAAGGCCGCGAATGGGAAGAGGACGTCATCAAGCTGTCGGGCATCATCGAGAAGCCGGCGCCCGAGGATGCGCCGTCGAATCTCGGCGTGGTCGGCCGCTACGTGTTCATGCCGACGATCTTCGATCATCTGCGCAAGCTCAAGCCGGGCGCCGGCGGCGAGCTGCAGCTGACCGATGCGGTCCAGTCGCTGCTCGCGAATGAGCAGGTGCTCGCGTATCGCTACTTCGGCACGCGCTTCGATTGCGGCAGCAAGATCGGCTATCTCAAGGCAACCGTCGAGCTCGCGCTCCAGCATCCGGAAGTGGCCCGCGAGTTCGAGGCATACCTGCGTACCTGCTTGCCCGCGCTGGCTGCTGTCGCCTAAGCAGCTGCGCGCTCCGTTGTTTCAGGTGGTGGTTGTTCCGTTGGCCCCGGCCGCTCGCGCGCCGGGGCTTTTTTGCGTGTGCAGGTGCGTGGATGCGCGATCGTGGTGCGCGCTGGCGGCATGTGTGCCGTGGCGGGTTTGCTTCGAGCGCGGTGCCGCGTGCGGCGCTGGGCGCGCTGGCGAGAAAGGGCGTCACGCCTGAAACCGGTGCCGCAGCCGGCGGCAGGATGAGCGGACCGGCGGCGCGGTTGCGTGATGCGTATGGACGGTCGTGACCGAACCGGTTCTGCCGGCGCCGGTCGATGGCGCGACGCGACGCCCCGTTCGCCGAGCGTCAGCTTCCCGAAGTGGTCTGAATCGCGGTTTCCCCGTTCGATCGCTGCCGCGTCCGTGCGGCGTTCAACGTGCCGACGTGCTCTGCCGCGCGACGAAATACCGGGCCAGCATCGCGGCGACCGGCTTCTTGAAGTCGAGCAGCCGCTTTTCGAGATAGCGCCAGGACAGGTGCGCGAGCAGCACGGCGAGCGCGAATTGCAGCATCTCGGGTAGCGTTTCGCGGACGATTGCCGGTATGGCCACGTGCGCGACGTGCGCGGGCAGCACGCCGAAGCGTGCCGGAATCAGGTTGTGGAACAGGTAGAAGCCGTAGCTGATCGTGCCGAGATAGACGAGCGGCGCCCAGTCGAGCAGCGCCACGACGGGATGCTCGGGTTCGCTGACGATCCACAGCAGCAGTGCGCCGAGCGACGCGGACAGGCCGAGATCCACGAGCCCCGCGATCGCGTCGGGCAACGCCGTGCACGCGGGCAGCACGAGGAAGAACACGACACCTGCCGCGCCGAGCCAGCCGGGCGGAACGCGGCGCACGGCGGCCGTGCCGCGATCGGCGAGCGCCATCGCGCCGACGCCGCCGAGTGCGATCAGCGCGAAATTCCACGGCGAAAATGCATAGATCAGCACCGGCGACGCGTCGGACAGGGAGAGCGCGAGATGCGCGAGCGCACACAGCACGACGGCTGCGATGCCGAGCGCGACATGTCGCGCGGCGGGCACCGCGAGCAGCGCGAGCGGTGCGATCAGATAGAACTGCTGTTCAACTGCGAGGCTCCAGAAGTGCGACGTGGAGCCCGGCCAGCCGTCCTTGACGACGCCGATCCAGTAATTCGACAGGAACACCGCGTGCCACGCGAGCCCGAGATTGACGTCGCGCTGGTAGAACAGTGCATGCGCGATCGCGAGCGCGGCGAGCAGCAGGTAATACACGGGAAAGATCCGCAGTGCGCGCTTCGCGAGGAACAGCGCGAGCGCATGGCGGCGCGTCATGGTGCCGCGCTCGACCGCCTGGCGGTTGCGATGCAGCTCGCCGACGATCAGGAATCCGCTGATGAGGAAAAACGTCCACACGCCAAGCTTGCCGACGTCGACGGCAAGGACGTGGCCCTTGTGGGACAGGAAAACGAGAATGACGGCGAGGGCTCGCAGGCCGTCGAGTCCTTTGACGTATCTGGCTTCGCGCATGGAGGCATCCGGGCATTGAGCGAGCCCAGTATAGGTGCGCAAATATCGAACGTAATTCGCATTCGGGTGCCTACGTAAAGGCGTTTTTTGATGCTGGAGCGTCGTTGAAATCGGTCACACGCAAAAAAACCTGCGGGAAACCCCGCGAAAACGCATAAAAGTACTGCACGAAGCGTCAAGGCGCTTGTAGAATCCGGCGTTGAAGCGCGCGCGTTGCACGCTTCGTGTATCCAACGACCACACCTGGTAGGAGAAACATGGCGACTTCCGCAAAAAAGGTGGCCAAGAAGGCTGCCGCACCCGCCACCAAGAAAGTGGCTGCCAAAAAGGCTGCGCCCGCGAAGAAAGTAGTGGCCAAGAAGGTTGTCGCGAAGGCGGCACCGGCCGCTCCGACGCCGCTGAAGGACAAGTTCACGAAGGCATCGCTCGCAACGCACATCGCTGAGCGCGCAGCTGTCGAAGTGAAGGCGGTCAAGGCAGTGCTCGTCGCACTCGAGAACGTCGTGCTCGGCTCGGTCCACAAGAAGGGCGCGGGCGAGTTCACGCTGCCGGGCCTGCTGAAGATCACGGCACAAGTCGTGCCGGCGAAGAAGAAGCGCTTCGGCAAGGATCCGTTCACGGGCGAAGAGCGCTGGTTCCCGGCGAAGCCGGCCAGCGTGCGCGTGAAGGCACGTGCGCTGAAGAAGCTGAAGGACGCGGCAGCGTAATGCCGCGCTGCGGCTGCCGAATGCATGTCGGCAGCCGCAGCGATGTCCGACGATCCCCGTACGCGAAAGCGTACGGGGATTTTTATTGCGCTGCGCAAATCGCGCGGCAGCGAAGCATCGCAATGGCGGAAGGTCCGGTTCGATGCGTGACGCGCCATGGATGACGTGCCGCGCACGCGCGATGTCGCACGGCAATCCTCACCCACCTCGCGATCGATCCGCCGCGGCGCGTCGCGCTCGCTGCGCGTCGCGCTCGCTGCGCCTGTTGCGTGCGCATGGCGGGACATACGCATCGTGACTGAATGCATTCCCGACGAAATCGCAGCCCAGGTCGCTGCCGCGTGCGCCACGATCGAGCGGCATCTCGGTGCGACGCTGAAGGCGATCCACCTGTTCGGATCGGCGCTCGACGGCGGACTGAAACCGCGCAGCGACGTCGACCTGCTGGTGACGGTGTCGGCCCGGGCCGACGAGCCGACGCGGCGCGCGTTGATGCGCGACCTGCTCGCCGTGTCGGCGCCGCCCGGTCGCGCCGGCGACATGCGTGCACTGGAAGTGACCGTCGTTGCGCACGATGAAGTCGTGCCATGGCGTCATCCTGCGCGGCGCGAACTGCAGTTCGGCGAGTGGCTGCGTCGCGACCTCGAAGCCGGTATCGTCGAACCGGCGCTCGTCGATCACGATCTGGCGATCCTGTTGACGAAGGTGCGACAGCACAGTGTCGTGCTGGTTGGCCCGCCGGCAGCCGCGCTTTTCGAGCAAGTGCCCGCACGGGATTTTGTCGCTGCGCTATTGGCGACGGTTGCGCAGTGGAATGCCGAACCGAACTGGCGCGGCGACGAGTGCAACGTGGTGCTCGCACTCGCGCGCATCTGGTACAGCGCCGCGACCGGCAGGATCGCACCCAAGGACGTCGCCGCGACATGGGTGCTGGAGCGCCTGCCGGATACATACCGGCCGGTTGTCGCGGCGGCGCGCGCCGCCTATCTCGGCGCCGAGGAAGACGCTGCGATCCTGTCGGGCGAACCGCTCGCTGCATTCATCGGCTACGCGCGGCGAACGGTCGAATCGATGCTGTCGGCGTAGCGGCAGATGCCGCGCACGTGATCGGCTGGCGGGCGGCACCGATGATCGGCATCGGCATCGGCATCGGCATCGGCATCGGCATCGGCATCGGCATCGGCGCGGCATCGGCGCGGCAGCCGCACGCGCATGCGGCCGAGCCGGATGCCTGTCGGCGACCCGGCGCGTCATCGGGCACAACGCTGTGCGGCGTGCTGCTTCGTCAGCCCGCCGTACCGGCGTAGGCGGCCTTCAGCGCGGCGTCGTCGAGCTTGATCATCTGCATCATCGCGGCGGCCACGCGCGTGGCCTTGACCGTGTCGCGGTCGGCCACCATCGGGATCAGCGTTTCCGGGACGATCTGCCACGAGACGCCGTAGCGGTCTCTCAGCCAGCCGCAGGCGTCGGCCGTGCCGCCGTTGTCGAGCAGGGCGTTCCAGTAGCGGTCGAGTTCCGCCTGGTCGGCGCAACTGACCAGCAGCGAGATCGCGTGGTTGAACGTCTCGGTGCGCGCGTGGCTCATCGCGAAGAACGGCTGCCCGAACAGCTCGAACTCGACCATCCGCGTACCTTCGGTGCCGGGCACCGCGGTGACGCGCACGATGCGCGAATCCGGAAAGATGCCCGCATAGAAGGCGGCGGCTTCTTCGGCTTCCGCCGCGTACCAGAGGAAAGGCGTGATCTTCTGAATCGTCATGGCGTATCTCCTGTCTGTATTGGCCGGGGCGCACATTGCGTGCCGACCTCGATACGACGGATGAAGGCCGCCGAAATCGACACGGCGGGGCGAACGGCCGTCGCACCGGATCCACGGCACCGGCAGTGCGGATGGTAGTCGTCCGGCGCGCACACGGCGAGAGAGCCTGGCATCCGGAAACCGCGTTTCCGGCGCATTGCAGCCTCCAGGTGCCGCTGCCGGCCGGCTGGCGCGCATCGGTGCCCGGGCATCGGCCGTCGCCCGGTGCGGCCGTGCAGGCCCGTTGGCGACGGACGAAAAAAAAGCCAGCCACGGCCGAAACCGATGACTGGCTTTCCAGTTCGGCGGCAAGGCGTCGGAGACGCCATGCACGCCGGGTACGTCGTTTTTAGAACTTGTGGCGCAGGCCGAGAGCGACGATTTCCTGCGAGCTCTTGCCGGCGATGCCGTACGAGCCGACCGATGCTTGAGCATCGCTGCCATCGGCGTTCTTGCCGCTTGCGTGCTGATATGCGCCAACCAGATAGACGTCGGTACGCTTCGACAGCGAGTAGTCGGCGCCGAGCGAAACCTGATGGTACTTGGCGTCGGTCTGGCCGCTACCCTTCGTGTAGATGTAGCCGAGGCCGAGCAGCAGCGGTGCCGATGCCTGGTACGTGACGAATGCGCGACCCGTGTTGTACTTCTGGTTCGTGCCGAATGCCGAGTTCGCGTCCGCCTTGTACTGCGCGTTGCTGTAGCCGAGGCCGAACGTCACCGGGCCAAATGCATACTGGCCAGCGACTTGAGCGATACCGATCGACGACGACGACGTGTATGCGTTGTTGATGAACGCGCCCGAACCGTCGAAGATCGCGTCCGACGTGCCGGCCCAGCCGGTGCGCACGCCTGCGGCGCTCAGCGGAGCCGAGTTGTTTGCGTGGAAGTAGCCGGCAGCCAGGCCGAGCGGGCCGTTGTTGTAGGCTGCAGCTGCGGCCCACGTCTGACCCTTGCCGGTTGAGCCGGCGACACCGCCGAGTGCGTACATGGCTTCGACCTGGAGGCCTGCCCAGACCGGCGACGTGTACTTGATCGCGTTGCTGACGCGCAGGCTGTTGTCGTTGTTGTCGACGTCGCCCGGCGTGGCAAACACGCTGCCGAAGTAATTGTCAGCCGTGACTGCCTGAACCAGGTCGACGAGCGGGTCGTACTGGCGACCCAGCGTCAGCGTACCGTACTGGTCGCTTTGCAGGCCGACGAAAGCCTGGCGGCCGAACATGCGGCCACCCTGGCCCAGTGCGCCCGATGCCGAGTTGAAGCCGTTTTCCAACTGGAAGATCGCCTTCAGGCCACCACCGAGGTCTTCCGAACCCTTCAGGCCGAAGCGGCTGCCTTGCAGGTTGCCGCTACCCATCGACCACGAATTGTTACCTTGACCGTCGTTACCGTGAACATAGGTGATCGACGTATCGATCACGCCGTACAGCGTCACGCTCGACTGAGCCTGAGCAGCGCCGGCGGCGCCCAGCAGGGCGAGCGAGAGGGTCGAGAGAGCAAGTTTCTTCATCGTTGAATATCTCCACGCAAGTGATTCATCGTTATTTGTTGCGGATTGGAGAATAGCTCAGTGCCATACGCGCAAGAAAGCTTAAAAAATAAAGTGTCTCGAAAAGGTAACAGCGCAAAAAAGTCTATATATATCAAGCACATCATCAACTGTTCCTGTTTTTGAAATAGTTGACAATTGCTGCGGTGCGATTGTTTCAGTAGTTGGTGCGCATTGCAGCAGACAGCCTGTTTCGGCCCGCTGGCGCGCGGAAACGGGCGCTTGCAAACGTTTGCGGTTGCCGCAACGAATGCAGGGGCATGCAAAGAACGTGTCAACGCCATGCGAATGCACGGCGGACAGCGTGTTGCAACGAGGTGGACGGGTGTGCGGGGGCGTGCCGCGACGTTGTGAAAAGGGCGAGTCAGTCGTCGCGCATGCGATCGATCGGCCGATCGGCTTGAACCGACGCGGCCGGAGCGGCACCGGCGAGCCGATGCGCGTTGCCGCGGGCCGCCGCGAATTCCGCGCCGAGCAGCAGCACGATCGCGGAGAAGTACAGCCACATCAGCAGGACCGCGAACGATCCGGCCGCGCCGAATGCGCTTGCGGTGCCCGCGTGCGCGAGGTACAGCGCGAACAGCTTCTTGCCGCCGGAGAACAGGATCGCGGACACGACGCCGCCGACCGCGGCGTCGCGCCACGCAACGCGCGCGTCGGGCAGGAACTTCATCAACGATGCGAACGCACCCGCGAGCACCGCGATGCCGACGAAGAACTGCACGAGGTTCGTGACGATCACGTATGGCGAATCGCCCAGCAGCCAGGTGCCGACGAACGTGATCGCGGTGTCGAGCACGAGCGATACGATCAGCAGGAACGCGACGCCGAGCACGAGCCCGAACGAGATCAGCCGCACGCGCACGAGCCCGAGCATGCTCGACCAGCGGCTTTCGGTGGCCGGCCAGATCACGCTGAGCGCGGCGCTGAGCGACGCGAAGGTGGCCGACGCGCCGATCGCGAGCGCGGCGAACGAGATCAAGGTTGCAAGGCCGCCGCGCTCGCCCGCGCGGTGCGCGTTCTGCACGATCGTCTGGATGCTGGCCGCCGCGTCGTCGCCGATCAGCTGGTGCGCCTGTTCGAACACCTGGCCGCGCGCGGCATCGTCGCCGTAGAACCAGCCGGCCACCGCGATCACCATCACGAGCATCGGCGCGAGCGAGAATGCGGAGAAAAATGCGATGCCCGCGGCCATCGCGGAGCAGCGGTCGGCCGAGAAGCGCTTGAACGCGGTGAGGGCCCAGTTGGCCTGTTGTTGTGCGAGCCGGGTGGCTTCGGAGGTGATCGGTCGTTTCATGACGGTTCGGTGGCGCGCGGAACGCGGATCATCGTGGGTAATCAGACAATTCGGTATTGATCCGAGGATTCGAACATAGTTGCGCGAACTGTCTATAATTCCTTTCAGTTTCCCCACCCCCACAATAACGCCGAGACCAGCCATGCTACAAATGTCCCGGCGCCAGTTCCTGAAGGTGACGGCTACGTCGCTTGCCGGATCGAGTCTAGCCCTGATGGGCTTCTCTCCGTCCGAAGCGCTTGCCGAAGTCCGACAGTACAAACTGGCGCGCACAGTCGAAACGCGCAACACCTGTCCTTACTGTTCAGTGGGTTGCGGCATCCTGATGTACAGCCTCGGAGACGGCGCGAAAAACGCCCGGCCGAGCATCATCCACATCGAAGGCGATCCCGACCATCCCGTCAATCGCGGCACGCTGTGCCCGAAGGGCGCGAGCCTGATCGACTTCATCCACAGCCCGAGCCGCCTGACGCACCCCGAGTATCGGGCGCCCGGCTCGGACAAGTGGGAACCGATCTCGTGGAATGACGCGCTCGACCGCATCGCGAAGCTGATGAAGGCCGATCGCGACGCGAACTTCGTCGAGACGGCGGAAGACGGTGCGAAGGTCAACCGCTGGCTGACCACCGGCATGCTGGCCGCGTCGGCGGGCAGCAACGAGGTCGGCTACCTGACGCACAAGACTATCCGCAGTCTCGGGATGCTCGCATTCGACAATCAGGCGCGTGTCTGACATGGCCCGACGGTGGCAGGTCTTGCCCCGACGTTTGGCCGTGGAGCGATGACGAACCATTGGGTCGACATCAAGAACGCGGACGTGATTCTCGTGATGGGCGGCAATGCAGCCGAGGCCCATCCGTGCGGTTTCAAGTGGGTGACGGAGGCGAAGGCGCACCGCAAGGCGCGGCTGATCGTCGTCGACCCGCGCTTTACGCGTACGGCCTCGGTGGCCGACTACTACGCGCCGATCCGCACCGGCACCGACATCGTCTTCCTGGGCGGCGTCATCAACTATCTGCTGACGAACGACAAGATCCAGCATGAGTACGTGAAGAACTACACGGACTTCTCGTTCATCGTGCGCGAGGATTTCGCGTTCAACGACGGCATCTATTCCGGCTACGACGCGGAGAAGCACGCGTACCCGGACAAATCGAGCTGGGACTACGAGCGCGGCGACGACGGCTTCGCGAAGGTCGACCCGACGCTGCAGCATCCGCGTTGCGTGTACAACCTGCTGAAGCAGCACTATGCGCGCTATACGCCGGACATGGTCCAGCAGGTCTGCGGCACGCCGAAGGAGAAATTCCTGAAGGTGTGCGAGATGCTCGCGACTACCGCCGTTCCCGGCCGCGCCGGCACGATCCTGTACGCGCTCGGCTGGACGCACCACTCGGTCGGCGCACAGATGATCCGCACCGGCGCGATGGTGCAGCTGCTGCTCGGCAACATCGGCATCGCGGGCGGCGGGATGAACGCGCTGCGCGGCCACTCGAACATCCAGGGGTTGACCGACCTCGGGCTGATGTCGAACCTGCTGCCGGGCTACATGACGCTGCCGATGCAGGCCGAGCAGGATTTCGACGGCTACATCAAGAAGCGCGTGCAGCAGCCGCTGCGGCCGAACCAGTTGAGCTACTGGAAGAACTACAAGGCCTTCCACGTCAGCTTCATGAAGTCCTGGTGGGGCGACGCGGCGACCGCCGAGAACAACTGGGGCTACGACTACCTGCCGAAGCTGGACAAGCAGTACGACCTGCTGCAGACGATCGAGCTGATGAATGCCGGCAAGATGAACGGCTACATCTGCCAGGGCTTCAACCCGCTCGCGGCGGCGCCGTCGAAGGTGAAGACGGCGGCAGGCCTCGCGAAGCTGAAGTGGCTCGTGATCATGGATCCGCTCGCGACCGAAACGTCCGAGTTCTGGAAGCATCATGGCGACTACAACGACGTCGATGCATCGAAGATCCAGACCGAGGTGTTCCGTCTGCCGACCACGTGCTTTGCGGAGGAAAACGGCTCGCTCGTGAGTTCGAGCCGCGTGCTGCAATGGCACTGGAAGGGCGCGGAGCCGCCGGGCGAGGCGCGTAGCGACCTCGAGATCATGTCGGGGCTGTTCCTGCGCATGCGCAAGATGTACCAGACGGACGGCGGCAAGTATCCGGATCCGATCGTCAACCTGACCTGGCCGTACGCGAACCCGGAAAGCCCGACGCCCGAAGAGCTCGCGATGGAGTTCAACGGCCGTGCGCTCGCCGATCTGCCCGATCCGAAGGATCCGGCCAAGACGCTCGTGAAGAAGGGCGAGCAGCTGGCCGCGTTCGCGCAGCTGAAGGACGACGGCACGACCGCGAGCGGCTGCTGGATCTTCTGCGGTGCCTGGACGCAGGCCGGCAACCAGATGGGGCGGCGCGACAACGCCGATCCGACCGGCATCGGCCAGACGCTGAACTGGGCGTGGGCCTGGCCGGCGAACCGGCGGATCCTGTACAACCGCGCGTCGTGCGACGTGAACGGCAAGCCGTTCGACCCGACCCGCAAGCTGATCGGCTGGAACGGCAGCGCATGGAAGGGGGCCGACATTCCGGACTTCAAGGCGGACGAACCACCCGAAAACGGGATGGGGCCGTTCATCATGAACCCGGAGGGCGTCGCGCGCTTCTTCGCTCGCGCGGGGATGAACGAAGGCCCGTTCCCCGAGCACTACGAGCCGTTCGAGACGCCGCTCGATGCGAACCCGCTGCACCCGAACAACCCGCAGGCGCTGAACAACCCGGCTGCCCGCGTGTTCCCGGACGACCGCGCGTCGTTCGGCAAGGTGGCGGACTTCCCGCACGTGGCGACGACGTACCGGCTGACCGAGCATTTCCACTACTGGACCAAGCATGCGCGGCTGAACTCGATCATCCAGCCCGAGCAATTCGTCGAGATCGGCGAAGATCTCGCGAAGGAAGTCGGCGTCGCGCACGGCGAGCGCGTGAAGGTGTCGTCCAAGCGCGGCTACATCATCGCGGTTGCCCTCGTCACGAAGCGGATCAAGCCGCTGACGGTCGACGGCAAGAAGGTCCAGACGGTCGGCGTCCCGTTGCACTGGGGCTTCAAGGGCCTGACGAAGCCCGGCTATCTCGCCAACACCCTGACTCCGTCCGTGGGCGACGGCAACTCCTACACACCGGAATTCAAGTCGTTCCTGGTGAAGGTCGAAAAGGCGTAAGGGGGAAGAGATGGCATTGCAATCGCTGGATATCAAGCGCGTCTCGGCCACCACGACGCCACCGCCCACGGTGCGCGAACCGGTGACCGGGAGCGTCGCGAAGCTGATCGACGTATCGAAGTGCATCGGCTGCAAGGCATGCCAGACGGCATGCATGGAGTGGAACGACCTGCGCGACGAAGTCGGCACCAACGTCGGCGTGTACGACAACCCGGCCGACCTGACCGAGCATTCGTGGACGGTGATGCGGTTCTCCGAATACGAGAACCCGGCGGGCGACCTCGAGTGGCTGATCCGCAAGGACGGCTGCATGCACTGCGAGGATCCGGGCTGCCTGAAGGCGTGCCCGTCGCCGGGCGCGATCGTGCAGTACAACAACGGGATCGTCGATTTCCACGAGGAGAACTGCATCGGTTGCGGCTATTGCGTGACCGGCTGCCCGTTCAACGTTCCGCGGATCTCGAAGAAGGATCATCGCGCGTACAAGTGCACGCTCTGTTCCGACCGCGTCGCGGTCGGCCAGGAACCGGCCTGCGTGAAGACCTGCCCGACGGGCGCGATCGTGTTCGGCACCAAGGAGGACATGAAGCAGCACGCGGCCGAGCGGATCGAGGACCTGAAGGAGCGCGGCTTCGAGCATGCGGGGCTGTACGACCCGCAGGGCGTCGGCGGCACGCACGTGATGTACGTGCTGCACCACGCGGACAAGCCGTCGCTGTACCACGGGCTGCCCGACAACCCGTCGATCAGCCCGATGGTGAAGCTGTGGAAGGGGATCGCGAAGCCGCTCGCGGTCGCCGGCATCGCGCTGACGGCGCTCGCCGGGTTCTTCCACTACATCCGGGTCGGTCCGAACGAGGTGAGCGACGAAGAGGAATCGGCCGCGCGCGACGAGGCGCGACGCATCAAGGAGGACGCGAAATGAACCACGACGACCCCAACCTGATCGTCCGCTACACGCCGAACGAGCGCACGAACCACTGGATCACCGCGATCACGTTCGTGCTGCTCGCGCTGTCCGGGCTCGCGCTGTTCCATCCGTCGATGTTCTGGCTGACCGCGCTGTTCGGCGGCGGCCAGTGGACGCGGATCCTGCATCCGTTCGTCGGCCTCGTGATGTTCGTGTCGTTCGCGATCCTGGTGGTGCGCTTCTGGCACCACAACGCGCTCGACGCGGACGATCGCCAGTGGCTGAAGCAGATTGGCGACGTGCTGACCAACCAGGAAGACAAGCTGCCGCCTGTCGGGCGCTATAACGCCGGGCAGAAGCTGCTATTCTTTACGCTGGTGGCGTGCCTGCTGCTGCTGCTGCTGTCGGGAGTCGTGATCTGGCGGCGCTACTTCTCGTTCTACTTCCCGATCGGGGTGATCCGCGCGGCCGCTGTCGTGCATGCCGTGGCGGCCTTCGTGCTGATCGCGAGCATCATCGTGCATATTTACGCGGCGTTGTGGGTGAAGGGCTCGATTGGCGCGATGGTGCGCGGCACCGTCACGCTGGGCTGGGCCCGCAAGCATCACCCGAAGTGGTTCCGTGAAAGCGTGAAGTGACGCACCGGAGCGGAGCGGTTCGCCATCGAGGCGAGCCGCTCCGTCTACCGACGGTACCGCCCGAAGCGCCGACCTGTCGGCGCTTGTTTATTTGGAAGATATTTTTGTGACACAACGCATTCTCGAACCGACCGAGATCTCGGCACTCGATCATTCGGCCATCCCGCGCTTTCGCCTGCCGGAGCGCGCCACCGCGTTCTCGGCCCGCGCCGCGCGGCTGCGCAAGCTGGCCGACCTGAACCCGATCAGCGGCTACCTGCGGCTGATGGCCACCGTCGCCGATGCGCAGCACGCGACGCTGCAGACGCTGGAGCTGCCGCTGCCGTCGAAGGAAGCGATCGCGCGTGCGCAGCAGCATTCGATGCCGCTCGTGCCGGCGCTCGACGGCGAGCGCGACCCGCGCTGGCGCGCCGTGCTGTACGAACTGCTCGACCGCGTCGAAGGCGCCGGGCTGGTCAACCCGCAGCTCGCAAAGCTGCTCGACCGGCTGCGCCTGATGGCGCCCGCCGAACTCGACGCGCAAGCCGACGCGATCCTCGCGCTGCGCTTCGCCGAAGTCGACCCGGCCACCGCGCCGTTCCTGATGGCCGCGCTGCAGGTCGTCTGGACGGATCTCGCCAGCCGCGTTTCACCGGCTGACGTCCCGTATCTCGACCAGCCGGGGCTGTGCCCCGTGTGCGGCACGCATCCGGTCGCGAGCGTCGTGCGGGTCGGCGGCCAGTACCAGGGCTACCGTTTCCTGCAGTGCGGGCTGTGTACGACCGAGTGGCACCTGGTGCGCACGAAGTGCTCGCACTGCGATTCGACGAAGGGCATCGCGTATCACGGGATCGAGGGCGGCAGCGAAGCCGTCAAGGCCGAATCGTGCGACGAGTGCAAGACCTATCGCAAGATCGGCTATCAGGACAAGGACTACGAGTTCGAGCCGCTGGCGGACGATCTCGCGAGTCTCACGCTCGACCTGCTGATGAACGAGGCCGGCTACCAGCGCAGTTCGCCGAACCCGCTGCTGTGGCCGGACGTCTCGCGGGAAGCGGATTGACGGCAGGGGCCGGGGCGGCGCGCGAGCGCCGGCGCCGGCCGACTGCAAAGCATGAGACTGGAGCCACCACGACGTGACCGAACCGGGTTTGAATGAACTGAATGCCGTGCTGGCGCGTGTGCCGTCGGTCGAGCGTGTGCTGTCGTCGGCGCCGCTGCAACCGCTGCTCGCCGACTACGGCCGAACGCGCGTGCTGAACGCGGTGCGCGCGGAGCTCGAACGCTGGCGTACCGCCGCACTGCACGATCCGGCGGCGGCCGAACCACTCGACGAGCCGCGCATCGCCGCGGCCGTCGCGCGCACGCTGGCCGCGCAGAGCGCGGGCGCGGTGCGCGCCGTGTTCAACCTGACCGGCACCGTGCTGCACACGAACCTCGGGCGCGCGCTGTTGCCCGACGACGCGGTGCGCGCGGTGGTCGACGTGCTCACGCGGCCGGTCAATCTCGAATTCGACCTTGCCACGGGCCGCCGCGGCGATCGCGACGACCTGATCGACGATCTGCTGTGCGAACTGACGGGCGCGGAAGCGGCGACCGTCGTCAACAACAACGCGGCGGCCGTGCTGCTGGCGCTGTCGGCGCTGGCGACGAAGCGGGAAGTCGTCGTGTCGCGCGGCGAACTGGTCGAGATCGGCGGCGCATTTCGCATCCCCGACATCATGAGCCGAGCGGGCGCGAAGCTGCGCGAAGTCGGCACGACCAACCGCACCCATCTGCGCGACTACGCGGAAGCAATCGGCCCGCGCACCGCGCTGCTGATGAAGGTGCACTGCAGCAACTACGCGATCAGCGGCTTCACGAAGGAGGCGACGCTCGCCGAACTCGCGCCGCTCGCGCGCGAGCACGGGCTGCCGGTTGCCGTCGATCTCGGCAGCGGCACGCTCGCCGACCTGTCGCAATGGGGGCTGCCGCACGAGACGACCGTGCAGGAAACCGTCGCCGCCGGCGCAAACGTTGTCACGTTCAGCGGCGACAAGCTGCTCGGCGGGCCGCAGGCCGGCCTGATCGTCGGCGATCGCGCGCTGATCGCGAAGATCAAGAAACATCCGCTCAAGCGTGCGCTGCGCGTCGGCAAGCTGACGCTCGCAGCGCTCGAACCCGTGCTGCGCCTCTACCAGTCGCCCGAGTTCCTGCGCGACCGGCTCACGACGCTGCGCCTGCTGACGCGTCCGCAGCGCGAGATCGCCGAGGCCGCCGAACGCGTGCGTCCGGTGCTGCAGGCCGCGCTCGGCAGCGGTTTCGACGTGACGGTCGAGCCGATGTTCAGCCAGATCGGCAGCGGCGCGCTGCCGGTCGACCAGTTGCCGAGTGCCGGGCTCGTGGTACGCACGGCGGACGGCAAGCGCGGCGGCCGTGCGCTTGCGCAGCTCGAGAAGCGGCTGCGCGAATGGCCGCGCCCGGTGATCGGCCGCGTGGCCGACAATGCGCTGCGGCTCGACCTGCGCTGCCTCGAAGCCGACGACGAGGCGGCGTTCGTCGCGCAATGCGTGCCGCTCGCGGGGCCCGCTGCATGATCGTCGGTACCGCTGGACACATCGACCACGGCAAGACGACGCTGGCGCGCGCGCTGACGGGCGTCGATACCGATCGCCTGAAGGAAGAGAAGGCGCGCGGCATCTCGATCGAACTCGGTTACGCGTATACGCCGCTCGACAACGGCGATGTGCTCGGCCTGATCGACGTGCCCGGCCACGAGAAGCTGATTCATACGATGGCGGCCGGCGCATGCGGGATCGATTTCGCGCTGCTCGTGATTGCCGCCGACGACGGCGTAATGCCGCAGACGCGCGAGCATCTCGCGATCCTGCAACTGCTTGGCGTCACGCATGGCGCCGTCGCGCTGACGAAGTGCGATCGCGTCGACGCCGCGCGCGTGGCCGAGGTGCGCGACGAGATCGCCGCGTGGCTGCACGATGCGACGCTGGCCGGCGTGCCGATCTTCGAAACGCGGGCGACGGCCGCGGACGATCCGGGCGTCGCCGCGTTGAAGCGCCACCTGGCCGAGGCGGCGATCGCGTGGCGTGCCCGCCGCGACGACGGGCTGTTCCGGCTCGCGGTCGATCGCGTGTTTACGCTCGCGGGGCAGGGCACCGTCGTGACCGGCACCGCGTTCGCGGGCCGCGTCGCGACCGGCGACACGCTCGCGATCGTGCGCACGGGCGGGGCGGCTCGCGTGCGCAGCATCCACGCGCAGAACCGGCCGGTCGAGGCCGGCCGCGCGGGCGAGCGGTGCGCACTGAATCTGGCCGGGGTCGACAAGGCCGATGTCGAGCGCGGCGATACCGTCGCCGATGCGCGGCTCGTCGCAACGTCGCCGCGTCTGGACGTCGAACTGACGCTGCTCGCGGATGCGGGGCTCACGCTGACGCACTGGGCGCCGCTTCACGTGCATCTCGGTACGCTGCATCGCGTCGCGCATGTCGCGCTGCTCGATGGCGACACGCTCGCGCCTGGCCAGCGGATGCGCGTGCAACTGGTATTCGACGAGCCTGTGTTTGCGCTGCCGGGCGACCGGTTCATCGTCCGTAATCCGCAAGCGACGCGCACGGTCGGCGGCGGCCGCGTGCTCGACCCGTTCGGGCCGGCGCGCAAGCGTCGTACGCCCCAGCGCCGCGCGTGGCTCGACGCGCTGGCCGAATGGCTCGATGAAGGGCGCCTCGATGCGCTGCTCGCGCAGGCGCCGCTCGGCATCCCGCGCGCGATGCTCACGCATCTGACGGGTTTCGCACCGAACGCGCTGGCGTTGCCGGATGACGCGCTGGCGATCGGGCAGCGCGACGCCGCGTCGAACGACGGCGCGGTGATTTCACATGCGCACTGGCGTGCGCTGCAGACGCGGGCGATCGAGACGCTGCGCACGTATCACGAGCGCATGCCCGACGAGCAGGGGCTCGACGCCGCGCGCTTGCGGCGGATGGCCGCGCCGCTCGCCGGCGATGCGTTGTGGCGCGCGCTCGTCGATGCGCTGGTGGCCGGCGGCGAAGTCGCGCGAAGCGGGCCGTGGCTGCATCTGCCATCGCACTCGGTGAGCCTCGAGCCGCGCGAGGAAGCGCTGGCGCAGCAACTGCTGCCGCTGATTCATGCGGGGCGTTTCGATCCGCCGTGGGTGCGCGACCTGGCGCGCGACACGGGCGCGGCCGAGGACGCGGTGCGCACCTTGCTGCGCAAGCTCGCGCGGCGCGGTGACGTGCAGCAGGTCGTGCGCGACCTGTTCTATCATGCGGACGTCGTGCGGGAGCTCGCGGAACTGGTCGCGCATCTCGCGCCGTCGCGCGGCGGTGGGCTCGATGCCGCGACGTTCCGCGATGCGACGGGGCTCGGCCGCAAGCGCGCGATCCAGATTCTCGAGTTCTTCGATCGGGTTGGGTATACTCGCTTCCACCGCGATCTTCACTTCCTGCGGCCTGACAGCGGTTGGGCGGGTATTCAGGCGTAGGCGCTCGTTGTTCTTTTGGTTCTTTTCCCCACGGAAGGCATTCGTATCCGGTGGTACGGCCGGGCTTCAAACCCGGTTGGGGGTGTCAGACACTCCCGGGTCGGTTCGACTCCGGCTGCCTTCCGCCACTCAAGGCTATCCGGTATTCCGATAGCTTCCGCGGACACCCTTTATCTCCTTGATTGCAGCGTGATTCATAGGGGCGGCGCGCTTGCGGCTACCGTTGACGCCCTGCATATTGTCCTCACGAAGGATGGGCAGCAATGTGGGTTGGCGGGTAGGGGCGACATGGATGGACGATAGTTGCATCGACTCGGCGCACTGCGGGTTGCGCAAGTGTCCCGTGCGGATTCAACCCGTCGATGCAACACACTCGAGGTTGCATGGCAGCAACGCGTGTTGCCATGAAACAGAGGCGGCGGATCTACTACACAGGCACCCGGACGGCGTTAATGCGGGAGCGCTGGCCCGTTTCAACGAGGTCAGACGCTGTAACCTGAAATTGCGAATCGGCACCAACAGCGGCGAGGTCGTGGTCGGCGTGATCGGCAAGTGCAAGTTCATCTGCGACCAGCGGGGGCGGCCATCAATCGCGCGAGCAGGATGGAATCGCAGGGCGTTGCCGGGCGCATGCAGGTGACGGAGGCGACGCGTGCAATCCTGGGTGAATCGTTCGTCTTCGAGGAGCGTGGCTTGATCGCGGCGAAAGGCATGGGCGAGTTCCGCACGTGGTTCCTGGCCGGCAGAACCGGCTTGCCGCCAATTTGAGGCTGCGCATTTGATCCGGGATTTGAACCGGCATGGCCAATTGCCTCATCTTGAATCCGTGAACGAAAGTTTCTCTTTTGTTTTTAATTTGCAAAATAATAAACAAAAATATGAGTTCACTAACGAAATCGAATTTCAATGCATGCCCGGTTGGCCGATTCAATCAGTGATATCAATCATCATGCGAAATCGCGCGGCGGGCGTATGATGCATCGTTCCGATCGCCCTGAATTCAAATAGCCGGCACACGGCTGCCCCGACCATCTCGCAGCCGAGAATAATCAAAAAAGTCGTTTTATAACGGGCGACCCGGAAATGACAAAGCAGTCTCAAGCGCATCCGCCTTGGCATGTCGCGTGCACCAGGAGAGATGTCCGGTCGCCAGTGAGGTTGTCGTGAATATTCAAAGGAGACCGCTGCTCCCGTGACAAAAAAGGGGATGCCCTTTCAATTGTCGACGGGGATCCATCTTGAAACTCACCGCACGTGAGATAGTCGTGTTGGGCTTGATCGCGCAAGGCCTGACCGACCGTGAAATCGCGGTCGAACTGGCCGTTTCCGTATATACCGCGCGCAAGCACCGTGAAAATCTCCTCAATAAATTCGGCTTCAAGAAATCAGCGCAACTGACCATGCGCTATTTCATTCTTTTTCCTGACGTGCTCAAAAAAACGGTATTCAGCGTGGTCCTGACCCGTTCTCGTCGCGCGAACGCGAGATCCTGAACCTGCTCGCGGCCGGCATGAGCGACAAGCAGGTCGCCCGTGCGCTCGGCATCAGCGACCAGACCGCCCGCAAGCATCGCACGCATCTTCTCGGCAAGACCGCTTCGCCCAACCTCTGCGCGCTCCTCCATACGGCCGTGCTTTCCGGCTGGCTCAACGTCCCATTTCCCGTTGCGAAACCCGGCTCGCCTTAGCGACACGCATACCGCATTTGCCGTATGGAACCGGCAGGGCCCGACTCGCAGAATCGACCTGCCGATTCGTCCGATGTTTCCTTCGACCCATGCGTACCGGGCCGATGGGGCGTCGCCGGCCGGCATGTCGACGGCGCACGCGACGCAATGCCTGCGGCTCGTGCTCCGACTGTTTCCTCTTATCAAGGACTCGAAAATGACTCATGTACACCATGCATTGCCGGGGGTACCGCTCGCTGTTTCGGGACACGTTCCGGCTTACGCGACGACGGTTGCGCAAGGGGAGTTCGCGCCGCAGGGTATCGGCGGCGCGGTTATCGGCACCGCCGCGCCGGTGCTCGGCGAATTGCTCGGCCGGCTCGGCGGGCTGCTGCCGTTCGCCGCGCAACCGCAAGCGGCGTTCGCACCGCAAGGCGTGTTCGGCGACATCCTGAAGTCGGTCGCGCCGACGGTCGGAACGGTCGCCGGCCAATTGGGCGGGCTGCTGCCGTTCTCGGCCCAACCGCAAGCGGCGTTTGCACCGCAAGGCATCGGCGGCGCGGTCATCGGCACCGCCGCGCCGGTGCTCGGCGAATTGCTCGGCCGGCTCGGCGGGCTGCTGCCGTTCGCCGCGCAACCGCAAGCGGCGTTCGCACCGCAAGGCGTGTTCGGCGACATCCTGAAGTCGGTCGCACCTACCGTCGGTACGGTCGCAGGGCAACTGGGCGGGCTGCTGCCGTTCTCGGCCCAACCGCAAGCGGCGTTCGCACCGCAGGGCATCGGCGGTGCGGTCATCGGCACCGCTGCGCCGGTGCTCGGCGAATTGCTCGGCCGGCTCGGCGGGCTGCTGCCGTTCTCGGCCCAGCCGCAAGCAGCGTTCGCACCGCAAGGCGTGTTCGGCGACATCCTGAAGTCGGTCGCACCTACCGTCGGTACGGTCGCCGGCCAACTGGGCGGGCTGCTTCCGTTCTCGGTCCAACCGCAAGCGGCGTTCGCACCGCAAGGCATTGGCGGTGCGGTCATCGGCACCGCTGCGCCGGTGCTCGGCGAATTGCTCGGCCGGCTCGGCGGGCTGCTTCCGTTCTCGGCCCAACCGCAAGCAGCGTTCGCATCGCAAGCAGCGTTCGCGCCGCAAGGCGTGTTCGGCGACCTCCTGAAGTCGGTCGCGCCGACGGTCGGCACGGTCGCCGGCCAACTGGGTGGCCTGCTGCCGTTCTCGGCCCAGCCGCAGGCCGCGTTTGCACCGCAAGGCATCGGCGGTGCGGTCATCGGCACCGCCGCCCCGGTGCTTGGCGAACTGCTCGGCCGGCTCGGCGGGCTGCTGCCGTTCTCGGCCCAACCGCAAGCAGCGTTCGCACCGCAAGGCGTGTTCGGCGACCTCCTGAAGTCGGTTGCGCCGACGGTCGGCACGGTCGCCGGTCAACTGGGCGGGCTGCTGCCGTTCTCGGCCCAGCCCCAGGCGGTATTCGCGCCGCAGGGTATCGGCGGCACCGTCATCGGCACCGCCGCGCCGGTGCTGGGCGAACTGCTCGGCCGGCTCGGCGGCCTGCTGCCGTTCTCCGTGATGCCCGCCCAGCCGGCATTCCACTGACCTGTCGCAACGATAGACCTGCGCCACCCTGCGGCCCCCGCGGGAGGCGTACTCGACGGACGCCGTTGCGCAACGATCCGGTCGTTTCGGGATGCGCGTCCGTCGCTTGCGACCGACTGACCCATGGCGTGCCTCGAGTGTCGCGCCGCGAAGGAGATTGCGATGGACAAGGACAAGAAGCCAACCGCCGCGAAGGCGGCAGCCGTGCCGGCGGACGATGTCGCCGCCGCACCGGATGTCATGCCGCCCGATTCGGCCGACGATGCGGTTCATGTGACGAGCGGCAAGCGCCAGTATCTGATTGCGCCGCGGCGCGGCGCGCTCGCTCGCCAGGCCGCAGTGACGCCGATGTCGGCGCACGACCTCGACAATGCGGTCGGCCGGCTGCCCGGCGTCGAAGTCGTGCGCGTGATCAACAGCCACAAGAACGCGCAGATGATGTCCGCGCGGCCGGACGAAGCGACCGACACGTACGTCGTCAAGATGGACCCCGCACACGCGCAACTGCTGCAGGCGACGGCGCCGCCGGAAATGATCGTCGAGGAGGACCATCCGCTCGGTTACGGGAAAAAGCCGGTACAGGAATCCGGCGCCGAGCTTCGTCCGCAGGCGGCAATCGCGTCGACGATCCTGCGCCCGGTGACGATCCGCGTGCTGGGTGCGGACGATCAACCCCAGCCCGGCGTTCCGGTGACGCTCACGGGCGACGGCTTCCCGGTGAGCGGTACCACCGACGCGCGAGGCGAAACGA
Organism: Burkholderia puraquae; assembly: GCF_002099195.1. Classification (GTDB taxonomy): domain Bacteria; phylum Pseudomonadota; class Gammaproteobacteria; order Burkholderiales; family Burkholderiaceae; genus Burkholderia; species Burkholderia puraquae. The sequence continues at coordinate 174,854 of NZ_NBYX01000014.1, forward strand.
CCCTGGCTGTCGCGCAGATGGCGCCCGGTCCGCTCCAGTCGCTGGCGGTGCGGCCGTCCCACACGTACTGGAATGTCTACCTGTCGGCGCCGCTGCTGTCGAGCGACCAGGCGAACGTGGTGCGGCTCACGCCGTTGTCCCAGCCGAACCCGAACGTTCCGCCGCGTGCTCCGCTCGGGTGGGGGCAGCGCCTGATGGGCCTCGACGAGCTTCCCGCCACGACGACAGGGCGGGGCGTCCGCGTCGCGATCGTGGATTCGGGGGCGGACGCGTCGCATCCGCTGCTGAACCATATCGTGCGCGGCGCCGATCTGACCAACGACCAGAACCCGGATACCTGGAAGAACGACGTGATCGGCCACGGATCGCATTGCGCGGGCGTGATCGCCGCGCGCATCAGTCCGCAGGCCGCCGACGCGCAGATGGCGATGCGTGGCTTCGCGCCCGATGCGGAGATCCATGTGCTGAAGATCTTCCCCGGCGGCCAGTTCAGTACGCTGATCCAGGCGCTCGACTATTGCATCGACCACGACATCGACGTCGTGAACCTGAGCCTCGGCGCACCGCAGGCGTCGCTCGCCGTCGAGCAGAAGCTGATGGAGGCCGTGCAATCCGGCGTCGCTTGCATCGTCGCGGCCGGCAATTCGGGCGGCCCGGTCCAGTACCCGGCGTCGTCGCCGTACGTGCTCGCGGTATCGGCGCTGGGTCTGCATCGCGAGTTGCCCGTCAACACGTGGGAGCAAACGCAAATTGTCGCGCAGGCTGCGACGGCTGACGGCCTCTTCTCGCCGACGTTCTCGTGCCACGGTCCGCAGATCGGCGTGTGCGGGCCGGGAGTGGGCGTCGTATCGACGGTGCCGGGTGCGGCGTTCAATGCCGAATCCGGCACGTCGATGGCGGCGCCGCACATCACGGGGCTCGCGGCGCTGCTGGTGAGCGATCCGCAGATCGCCGGCCATCTCGGGCCGCGCCGGCCGGAACGCGTCGCCGCGCTGTTTCAGCTGATCCGGATGATCTGCACGCCGATCATGCAGTACGACGTCACGAACCGCTTCGGCGCAGGCCTGCCGCGCTTCCAGAACCTTCGCCAGCTGTTGCAGCAAGCGGGCCGCTGACGGCGCGCGTGCCGCGCCGGCCGCCGGCCGATTCCGTCGGCCGGCGCAAGTCGTCACACACGAGGAGAAACGCATCATGTCGATCCTGTTGCGCATTACCCGGGCTGCCTGTGCCGCCAGCCTGATTCTGACCTGCGTCGGCGCGCACGCGCAGAACTGGACGCTGGTGCTGTCCTGGAAGCTCGGCGAGTGCGTCGGCGGCGATGGCGCCCAGACGTGCACGGCGGGCCAGCCGCCGTCCGCGCGCCAGGCCGCGGACGGCGCGCCGATCCGGATCACGGCGACCGGCCTGTACACGCCGCGGCGCGACTGCGACACGACGCCGGTGCCGGCCGGCACGCTGTCCGACGAAGCCGCGCCGTATATCGCGCCGGCGAGCGCCGACGCCTTCCAGCAGCACTGGAATCGCTACGGGAGCTGCACGGGATACGCGCCTGCCGGTTATGCCGCCGAGCTCGCCGCAATGGCGCGCGCGGTCGGCCTCACGAATCTCGGCCGCTACCTGGGGGAGCACGACAACAAGGTGGTGCGGCTCGACGAGCTGAAGAACGCGCAATTGCACGATTTCTTCCTCGGTGCGGACAAGTCCGTGCAGTTCCTGTGCACGCCCGAAGGACGCCTCGCGGAGGTGCGCTACCGGCTGCGCGACTGGTCCGACGTGTTCGTGTATCGCGACAAGGGCGGCATGCTCGTCATGGCGCCGGACGGCAATTGCGGCGACGAAGTGCGGCTGTAGCGCACGTTGCCAGCTGACACGTTGGAGAATCGCCATGCGAACGCATCGATCGTGGTTCCGGGCAGCGCCGGACGCACCGCCCGAAGCGAACGGCGCTGACGCGGCCCCGTCGACGCGCGATCTGGTCGGGCAGTTGCAGACCGAATGCAATGCGATGGCGCGCTACGCGCTGCAGCACGGGATTGCCGTCGCCCCCGACCTGATCGCGCAATTGTCGATGCTGATGGCGGCGGTGTCGCATACCGTGGCCGACACCGCCGCCTACGACGCGTCGTCGGTACACGGCGCATCGTACGCGCTTGCCGCGATTCATCGCCGGCTTGCAGTCGCGATCGCGCCGGCGACGCCGCAGGCCATCACGCTGCTCGACCGCGAACTGCGCGTCCGCTCGCGCTTCGCGTGGCTCGGACCCGTGCCGCTGATTCGCGCGCTGACGCTTTCCGCCGCGACGTTCCTGGTCGCCGTGATCGCGACGTCGCTGTCGCCGGAAGTGTCGGTTGCGAACATCGATCAGGGGTTTCTCGATTCGCACGGCACCCGGCTGTTGTGGAATGCGCTGTTCCTGCTGTTCTGCGCGGGGCTCGGCGCGTCGTTTGCCACGCTGTTCCAGGCTCACCGCTACGTCGCGAATTCGACCTACGACCCGAAGTACGACGCGTCGTACGGCGCGCGGCTGATTCTCGGCGTGATCGCCGGCCTGATCCTCGTCGAGTTGCTGCCGCCTCACCTGTACGACGGCGGCAGCATGCGCAGCTTCGGCAAGCCGGCGCTTGCGATGCTTGGCGGGTTTTCCGCGACGGCCGTGCATCGGCTGCTGCACCGGCTCGTCGAGACGCTCGAGACGCTCGTGCGCGGCGATACGGCAGCCGCCGCACAGGCGACGTTCGAAGCGCATCGCGCCCATGCGGCGACCGAGCGTGTGCAATGGCAAAGCGAACTCGCGGCGGATCTGCTGCGGCTTCAGCAATCGCTTGAAGCGGGGATGCCGGCCGATGCGGTCAAGCAGCGGCTCGCCGAATTCACGCGCGCGATGCTGTCGGCGGATGTGCCGCAGGCAGGGCGTCGCGACGGCGCAAACGCAATCGGGGAATGACCATGCTCTTTCTCTACAACTGGCCATCGTGGCTGATGGGGGCGTTCGTCGTGATCGCGACCGTCGCGGCTGCGCTCGGCGGCTACGCGCTGTTCCGTCGCATCCTGCCCGTCGACCTGTTGCCGGAGCAGCGGGGGATGGCGATCACGATGGTGTCGGTCATCACGACGATCAACTCGTTGCTCGTCGCGTTTTCGGCGATCAGCGTGTGGGACGCATACAACGGCGCGGAGCGTACGGTCGACGCAGAAGCGACCGCGGCCGGTGAGCTGTCGCGCGATCTCGCTGCGTTCGGCGACCCGGTTGCCGATGCCGCATCGGGGGCGCTGCGTGCCTATCTCGACGGTGTCGTCCGTTACGAGTGGCCGAAGATGCAGCAGCACGCGAGTGCCGATGCACAGGCGGCGGCCCGCTTCGATCGCCTGTTCGACATGGCCAACCGGATCGAGCCGCGCAGCGAGCGGCAGCGGGTGCTGCTCGGCGAGGTGCTCGCGCGGATGAACGAGATGGCGAAGCATCGCGAACAGCGCCTGCTGACGCTCGACGTCGCGATGCCGGCCACGCTGTGGGGTGTGGTGGTGCTCGCGAGCGTCGTGTCGTTTCTGCTTCTCTACATCCTCCCGGGCACGCGCTTCAACATCGCACTCGTCACGAGCTGGGCGCTCACGCTCGGCCTCGCGTTCTTCTTCGTGCTTGCCGTCGACCGTCCGTTCGCGGGCGAAGTCAGCGTCAAGCCGGAGCCGCTACGCGTGATTGTCGCTGCGATGGACGCGCAATCGCAGCGCCGCGAGTCGGCTGCATCGCGCGACACGCCAGCGTCGCCGCGCAATCCGCCGAGGACGCGCATCGACGGTGGCGCTGCGGCGCCTGTCCCGACCGATTCATCACCGCCGGGCGCACTCGCGACCGTCCGGCCCACCCATGCGCCGCAAGGAGAACACGATGACGCTCGATGAATTCCAGGCTGCCGCCGCGCTATCCGGCGCGCTCGCGCAACGGTGGCATCCGGCGCTTGCCGCCGCGATGGCGGAGTTCGGCATTTCGACCCCCGCGCGTATGGCGGCGTTCGTCGCGCAAACGGGCCACGAGACGCTCGGCTTCACGCTCACGCGCGAGCTGTGGGGGCCGACGGCCGCGCAGCGCGCCTATGAACCGCCGTCGCGCAAGGCTGCGATGCTCGGCAACGTTCAGCCGGGCGACGGCCGGCGTTTCCTCGGGCGCGGGCTCATTCAGATCACGGGGCGTGCGAACTATCGCGAATGCGGCAACGCACTCGGCGCCGATCTCGAGCGCGAGCCGGAGCGCCTCGAGCACGAGCCGCTGGCCGCGCGTTCGGCGGCCTGGTGGTGGGCGCGGCACGGCTGCAACGCGATCGCCGATTCGGGCGATTTTGCGTTGCTGACGCGACGCATCAACGGCGGTGTGAACGGACTCGAAGACCGGATGCGCCGATGGGCGATCGCGAAGAAGGTGATGTGCCTGTGAGCGTGCGGCATGCAGTGAAGACTGACCAACCAACGGAGGGCAATATCATGAACACGTGAACCAGAGTGGAACGTCCATACGCTTTCCTTATTCCGGTTGCCCTGGAGGCATGCCTGCGTTCCGGAAGCATGGTGTCGCGTTGACGATATGCGCCGCCCGCAATTCCAGATTTGCCTCCGAGGGGCCAATAATTCATTAGGATCACATATCATGACATTCACGCCTCAAACACGGAAACATCTCGGCCATGACGATCAGGCGAGAGACTGGCTTGACGAGACGATCGGTAACGTCGTGCTCGACCGTCCGGTGAGTAACCCGTCCTACACGAAGACGGATGGAGAAAACAGCGGCCCGCTGAAACACTACGTTCCGTACAACTGGATCATGAAGAATATTGCCGACAATTACGTCATTGGCGTAACGAGAAGGCAAGCCGTTGCCAACGTGTCCGGTCTGTTGCATCGGATAGGGCGACCTGCGCTTGGCTTGCCGACCGACCCGGCCGATTTCGACACGTCGATTCGCGACAGCGTTTATGCGATCTGCGACTGGGAGGAAAACCTGTTCAAGTCGTCATCGTCCGGCGACGCGCGAGGAACGCGGCTCGACGTACCGAACGATCCTGGCGTGCTTGCGAGGGTCGGACAGGCACAAGCCAGCCTGGGCGATCTGGCGAATCGGCCGCTTCAATGAGACGAGTTGCCGGCGTCGTCACCGTGTTTTGGCTCGCCGGCAACCAACGACGCGCTTGCTCGAATGTGCGGCAAGGACGACGGCCGCACACACCGCTCGATCGGCGGCACGGGGTTGAACGCTGAAGCCGCTCCGGTGCGGGCGGGCGACTTCGGCGAGCCGGCTGGCGGACAGCTCTGGATGTGGCGCCGAATCGGAGCGAGCCGGACACGAAGAGGTGGCCCGTCGCGGGGGAACCTGGCAAATGAGGTTCCGTCGGCCGGGTAGTCGAGCGATGTGTTGCTCGCGATGGGCCGTCGCCCGTATCGGGTGCTGCCGGCATCATGTTGCGCGATCCGAACGGTACCTCGCGGTCGGGATCGGAAAATCTTGATCGGGAAAAGCACTAAAAGTTTGCGAATTTTTTCCGGGCTATAGTGGAATCACTGAAGGTAGGCGCGGCGTTCCTTGCCGATACCGTTCAGGTAATGACTGTAGACGGGTGCTGTATGAAAAATAAAATCGAAAGGACCGCCGGACCGATCTGGGGCGTGGCGGCAGGATTGCTTCTTGCTGCCGCAGGATTGAGTCTCGGCATCTTCCCGGCGTCCTTGCACAGCTCGGGAAGCGCGAACGACTTCATGGCGTCCGGCGTTGCGATGCTGGGCATCTTCGTGGTCGTCTATTCCACACGCGAATTACGCAGAAAGCGCGCGCACTGAGCGTTCGCGCGTCGCGGATCCACGAAAGGCGACTTGAGCCGGCCCGCCGGCTCATGGGTGCGCGCGTCCGTAGCGCGCTACGTCTTGGTGATTTCGTGCTTATAAACGAGTTCGACGATGCGCTTCGTCGGAATGCTGGCACGCAATCCGTCGACGCTGTCGATCGGAAACCACTTGCATTTCTCGATCTCGTTGTTCGCTTGCGGCGTCTGGTCAGGGGCGACTCCAGCGAAGAACACGTGATGTATCTTGGCGAGCCCGGTGAACTGCATCGAGTACACGAGATTCTGGCCAGTCATGCCGGTTTCTTCGGATAACTCGCGATGTGCGGCTTCGAGCGGTGTTTCCCCGCGCTTGATCGTGCCGCCGGGAAGGGCCCAGCGCGACGCGGCACGGGCGACGAGCAGTACTTGTTCGCCGCGGTAGCAGACGACGGTCGCGCGTTCCTTGACCGGAACGGCGCTCGCTTCGGGGGCGATGTTGGGGGCGGGCGCTTTGGGCATGGTGGGATTCTAACCAGCACAAATCGATCGGCCAAGGCCGCCTGACCGGGTTTGACTTTTGATTGCCGTCGACACGCGGGTTGCCGCCCGGTGTCGCGCTTCAGTGGATCGAGGCCGACATGGCGCCGCTTGCCGAAGCCGCCGCGCGGATTGCGCCAGCCGCGCCGTCCGCGTTCGACGTGCCGATCTGCAACGTGGGCTTCTGGGCGGCGACGGCCTTCACGTGCCTGCAACTCGGCAACCTGAACACCGACGATGCGTTGTCCGTTCCGGTCGAAGAGGCCGCGGCGCGCGGCGATGGCGGGCTGGTGCCGATTCGCGACGTGGTGGCTGTCGTGCGTACGCTGCTGCATGTGTCCGATGCCGCGTTCGTACGGGAGCGGGTGATGCCGGCGATAGCGGACGAGCGGTTTTGAGTGTGGCGCGGCGCTGCGCGCGGTCGGGGAAACGGGGCGCGTGACCGGAATCGGTCGGTTGGCGATGCGCCGATTATGTTGCCTGCACCGGGAGCCACGGGTGCCGACTGGTACGACGCGCGGTGCGGCCCGTCAGGCGCACCGCGCGTCGTGCGGTTCATCCGGTTACTTCTTTTCCGGCAGGAACCAGTTCATCACGAGCGCGCAGATGCCGCCCGTCGCCACACCCGATTCGAGCACGTTCTTCAGCGCGTGCGGCAGGCTGTTCAGGATGTCCGGCACCTGCGACACGCCGAGGCCGAGCGCGAGCGACACCGCGATGATCAGCAGCGCGCGACGATCGAGATGGACGCCCGCGAGGATGTTGATGCCCGATGCGGCCACCGCGCCGAACATCACCATCGCCGCGCCGCCGAGCACGGGCTCCGGCACGGCCTGCAGCACGCCGGCGACGACCGGGAACAGGCCGAGCACCACGAGCATCCCCGCGATCCAGATGCCGACGTAGCGGCTGGCGACGCCGGTGATCTGGATCACGCCGTTGTTCTGCGCGAATACCGAGCTCGGGAACGTGTTGAACACGCCGGCCAGCAGCGAGTTCGCGCCGTTGACGAGCACGCCGCCCTTGATCCGTTGCATCCATACCGGGCCTTCGACCGGCTCGTTCGAGATCTTGCTGGTGGCCGTGACGTCGCCGATCGCTTCGAGCGACGTGACGAGGTAGATGATCAGCATCGGCACGAACAGCGACCACGAGAAGCCGATGCCGAAGTGCAGCGGCGTCGGCACCTGGAACAGCGCGGCCTGGTGCATGCCGGTGAAGTCGAGGCGGCCGAGGAACGCGGCCGCGAGATAGCCGATGACGAGCGCGATGACGAGTGCGGTGCTGCGCACCCACACGACCGGCACGCGGTTCAGCAGGATGATCGTGCCGAGCACGAGGCCCGACAGCGTCAGGTTCTCCGCGCTCGCGAACGTGCCCTTGGCCATCGCGCCAAAGCCGCCGCCCATGCTGATGAGGCCGACCTTGATCAGCGTGAGGCCGATCAGCAGCACGACGATGCCGGTGACGAGCGGCGTGATCAGGCGCTTCACGAACGGCAGGATGCGCGACACGGCCATCTCGACGAACGACCCGGCGATCACGACACCGAAGATCGCGGCCATCACGGTTTCGACCGGCGTGCCTTGCTTGACCATCAGGCTGCCGCCGGCGATCAGCGGGCCGACGAAGTTGAAGCTCGTACCCTGGACGATCAGCAGGCCGGCGCCAAGCGGGCCGAAGCGCTTGCACTGGACGAAGGTGGCGATGCCGGAAATCACCAGCGACATCGACACGATAAGGGTCGTATCGCGGCTCGACACGCCGAGCGCCTGGCAGATCAGCAGGCCGGGCGTGACGATCGGCACGATGATCGCCAGCAGGTGCTGCAGCGCGGCGACGAAGGCGACCATCGGCGCCGGCCGGTCGTTCGGGCCGTAGACGAGGTCGCGGGCCGAATCTGCGGCATCGGCGCCGTGGGCGGCGGGTTGGGCGGAGGAGGCGGGTTGCATGGCGAGCGGGCCGGACAAGGTGGAAAGTGCGGCATTTTAGCCGAAGGGCCCGCCGGCGCCGCCCGGGCGCGCTGCGATAGCGGGGATTCGACGGATCGGGAAAACGGTGGCGGATCGGCGTCCGGGCTGGCTGTGACCGCTGCGCCCGTCGGTCAGCGGGCCTGCCGCGATGCGGCCGCGGCCGGGGTGGTGCTCGCGGCGGCGGTCGCACGGAACCCGGGCAGCTCGGGAATTTGCCGCTCCATGAACTGCAGGAACGTGCGGGTCCGGAGCGGCAGATACCGGCGCGATGCGTACACGACGTACAGTGCATGCGGCGGCACCATGTCCCACTTCGGCAGCAACCGGACGAGCTGCCCGTTGTCGATCAGGTCCTGAACGAGCCACGCGGGCCCGCTGCCCACCGCGTTCCCGGCCAGGAAGCATTCCCGCAGCGCCATCGAGCTGTTCACGCGATACCGGCCATGCACCGGAACGACGACCTGCTCGTCGCCGCGGGCGAAGGTCAGTTCGTTGCCGATGTCCGCGCGTGCGTAGCCGACATACTCGTGCTTCGCCAGGTCTTCCGGCCGGCGAAGCCTCGGTGCCTGCGACACATACTCCGGCGTGGCGACCAGCAGGCGCGGCGACGTCGCGATGTGGCGCGCCACCGCATCCGGCGGCAGCAGGTGGCCGAGGCGAATGGCGACATCGACGCCTTCTTCGACCAGGTCGATCACGCGGTCGGTCAATTGCAGCTCGACCTCGATTTCCGGCCACGCGGCGAGGAATTCAAGCACGAGCGCGTTCAGCCTCAGCTCGCCCAGCCCCAGCGGCGCATTGACGACCAGCTTGCCGACCGGCCGCACCGTCTGCCCGCGCACCTCCGCCACCGCGCTCGCGTATTCGTCGATCACGCGCTTGCAGCGATCGTAGAACCGGCGGCCTTCGTCGGTGGGCGCGAGGCTCGTGGTCGAGCGTTCGAGCAGGCGAACGCCCAGTTCCTTTTCGAACGCGGCGACGATCTTGCTGATCGTCGGCTGGCCGGTGCCTTCCTCGCGCGCGACCGCCGTGAAATTGCCGAGCTCGATGGCGCGGACGAACACGCGCATGGATCGCAGTGAATCCATCTCATTCCTTTATGGCATGAACCTTATTCAAGTCTCCCACGTTCCTGTGCAATGGAGAATGACCTAACGTTCGCGAACCTTCAATCCCTGATGAGGAACCGACATGAACGAGGCAACGCAATCTTCTGCACTGGACGGTGCGCACGTCGTGGTATTCGGCGGGAGCTCCGGAATCGGCCTCGAGGCAGCGGCCGCCGCGAAGGCGAAAGGCGCCGGCGTCACGCTGGTCGGCCGGACCCGGTCGAAGCTCGAGTCTGCCGCGCAAGCGATCGGCGGCGCGCGTGTCGCCGTGGCGGACATCGCCGACCGGCATGCGGTGCAGGCCGTATTCGACACGATCACGCGCGTCGATCACCTGGTCGTCACGGCCGGCCGGTTCATTGCCGGCAAGCTGAACGAAACCGATCCCGATCATCTGCTCGCCGCGTTGCAGGAGCGTATTGCCGGGCCGGTCTACGCGATTCGGGCCGCGTTGCCGCTGATGCCCGCGACCGGCTCGATCGTGCTGACCGGCGGGCAACTGTCGGATCGTCCGGCCGCGCAGGGCACGTCCGTCATAGCCGCCGCCGTGCGCGGCGTCGAGGCGCTGGCGCAATCGCTCGCGCTGGAACTGAAGCCGATTCGCGTGAACGTCGTCGCGCCCGGCTTCGTCGAGACGCCGCTGTACGACGCGTTCGGCCCGGAAGCACGCGACACGATCCTCGCGGGCGCCGCGTCGGCACTGCCGGGCGGCCGTGTCGGGCGTGCCGATGAAGTGGGGGAAGCGATCGCATTCCTGTTCGGCAACGGCTTCATGAATGGCGAGATCCTGCACATCGACGGCGGCGGCCGGCTGGTCTGAGCCGCGCGTCAGCCTGACGCGCGCGTACCGGTTCGGCGCGCCGGGCGGGCATCCGGATACGCGCGCTGGCAGACGGCGATGACCGCATCGCGCAGGCGGCGATGCACGGGGTCGCCGTGCATGCGCGGATGCCACAGCGCGGAAACGAGGATCTCGGGCAGGCGCACCGGAATCTCGAAGCGGCGCAGCCCGAGGGCCTCCGTGAGCCCCGGCGAGAACGCGTTGCCGAGGCTCGAGCGCGGCACGAGCGCGATCAGGTCGGTGCTGGCCGCGACCCGCATCGCATCGGGGTAGCCCGGTACGACGACGTGCACGGTGTGGCCCGAGCGGGGCCTGTCGGGCGAGTCGTCGGCCGGCCCGCCGAAATCGCCGAGCTGCGACGCGATCACGTGACGGCAGGCCGCGTAGCGCGCGGGCGTGATCCTGCCCGATGCGAACAGCGGATGCCCGGCGCGTGCCACCGCGACGTGCCAGTCGTGAAACAGCAGGCGCGTGTGCAGTTCGGGTGCATCGTCGCCGCGTTTGCCGATTTCCAGGTCGACGGCGCCGTCGCGTAGCGCCTGCGGATCGCGGTCGGGCTTCGGGACGAAGCGGATGCGCACCTGCGGCGCGATTTCGCCGAGGGCGGCGACCACCGGGCCGGACAGCATTTCCATGAACGATGCGGCTGCGCGGAGGGTGAACGTGGACGTGTGCGTCGCCATGTCCACGTCGGCCGTTGCCGGCTGCAGCACCGCGCGCGCATCGCTCGCGATCGCGTGCACGCGGTCGCGCAGTGCGGCTGCGTGCGGCGTCGGCACGAGCTTGCGCCCGGCGCGCACGAGCAACTGATCGCCGGTGGAGATCCGCAGCCGCGTGAGCGTGCGGCTCATCGCGGAGGTGCTCAGGCCGAGCCGGCGCGCGGCGCCGGTCACGCTGCCTTCCGACAGCAGCACGTCGAGCGCGGTGACGAGGTTCAGGTCGATGTCTTCCATGGCGACAGGATACGCCTCCGCACGGTTTGGCATGGCGTTCGATGCAACTATCGATTGAGTTCAGTGCGTCTGGTGCCTGTCTGGATGCCCGCCTATAGTGGGCGCATGACGAAACCGGCAAAGGCGGACACCATGCAATCGACTGAATCGAGCCAGAACGTACCCGCGATCCTGCTCGTCGCGGCCTCGCGCGGCCTCGGGCTCGCGATGGCGGAGGCATTCCTGGACCAGGGGTGGCGCGTAACGGGCACCGTGCGTGAAGGATCGGGGCACACGAAGCTGCACGACCTCGCCGGCCGGTTCGACGGCCGGCTCGACATCGAGACGCTCGACATCTGCGAGCCGGCGCAACTGGCCGCGCTGCGCGAGCGGCTGTCGGGCCGGCGCTTCGACATGCTGTTCGTGAATGCGGGAACGACGAACGAGCCAACCGAAACGATCGGCGAAGTGACGACCGACGAATTCGTGCGCGTGATGATCACGAATGCGCTGGCGCCGATGCGCGTGATCGAGACGCTGCAGGCGCTCGTGACCGCGGACGGCCTGATCGGCGCGATGTCGTCGGGGCAGGGCAGCGTGGCGAACAACGTCGGCGGAATGCGCGAGGTCTACCGCGGCAGCAAGGCCGCGCTGAACCAGTTCATGCGCAGTTTCGCGGCACGCCAGGCCGATACGCGGCGGGCGATGGTGCTGATGGCGCCCGGCTGGGTCCGCACGGAACTGGGCGGGCCCGATGCGCGCCTGACGATCGAGGAAAGCGTACCGAGCCTCGTCGACGTGTTGCTCGCCAAGCGTGGGCGCCCGGGGCTCGAGTATCTCGACTATCTGGGAAGGACGGTGCCGTGGTAGTCGGCGCAGCGGCGCATCGCGCGGGCAGCGGCCGATGTCGATCCGCCGTGCCGTGAACGGGGCGCGGGATCCACGATGTTTTTCGCAGCGCGGCGGCGGCGCTGCGAAGGCCGCGCCGATTCAATACAATGCGACGACCAGCCAGCGACACGGCGTTGCGCCGTCGCGTTCGAATCCTTCCGGTTCGCCGCGCATTGCGTGCGCCCCCGTCATGACTGCCCCCAGTCGAACACGGAGCGCAACATGAACGAACCCTACCTGCAGGTCATCGCGCATTTCTACGCAAAACCCGGCAACGGCGATCGCGTGATCGAATTGCTCGCCGAGCTCGCGCCCGCGACACGCACCGAGCCGAAGAATCTCGACTACGCGTATTTCCGGTCGCCGGAAGACCCGGATCACATCGTGATCCTCGAACGCTACCGCGAAGAGGACGGCCTCGACGTGCATCGGGAAACGCCGCATTTCCAGCGGATCGGGATCGGCGCGATATTTCCGTTGCTCGATCGCCGCGACGTGTCGCGCTACATGGTGCAGCCGGACACCGGCACGGCGACGCCACCGGGAGGCACCCGATGAACCCGTTCCAATTCCGTACCGTTCCGACCCAGATCGTCGAATTCGGCGCCGCGCGCCGGCTCGGCGCGTTGTTGCGCGAACGCTTTCCGGCGCGCGTGCGGCTGTGCGTCGTCACCGATGCGTTCCTGCATCGCAGCGGCGTGCTCGCGCCCGCGCTGGAGAGCCTCGCCGCGCACGGCTGGCAAGTCACCGTGATCGACGACGTGATCGCCGATCCGCCCGAGCACGTGGTGCTGGAAGCGACCGAACGGGCCGTCGCGGCCGATGCCGAGATCGTGCTCGGCCTCGGCGGCGGATCGTCGATGGACGTCGCGAAGCTGATCGCGGTGCTCGTGCCGGGGCAGCAGGTGCTGGCCGACATGTACGGCGTCGACAAGGTCACGAGCGCGCGGCTGCCGCTCGTGCAGATGCCGACGACGGCCGGCACGGGTTCCGAAGTGACGGCCGTGTCGATCGTTACGGTCGGCGAGGCCCGCAAGATGGGGGTCGTGTCGCCGCACCTGTTCGCGGATGTCGCGATCCTCGATGCCGAACTGACGCTCGGCCTGCCGCGCGCAGCGACGGCCGCGACGGGCATCGACGCAATGGTGCATGCGATCGAGGCCTATACGTCCGCGCGGCTGAAGAACCCGGTGTCCGACATGCTGGCGGTGCACGCGCTGACGCTGCTGTCGCGCAACCTGCTCGCGGCATGCGACGACGGTAGCAACCGCGATGCGCGCGAGGCGATGCTGGTCGGCGCGATGTTCGCGGGGCAGGCGTTCGCGAATGCGCCGGTCGCGGCCGTGCATGCGCTCGCCTATCCGGTCGGCGGGATCTTCCATGTGCCGCACGGGCTGTCGAATGCGCTCGTGCTGCCGCACGTGCTGCGTTTCAACGCACCGGCCGCCGCGCCGCTGTATGCGGAACTCGCGGCGATCGTCGCGCCGTCGGCGACGGGCAGCGACGAGGCGCGCACGCACGCGCTGATCGACGAGATCGACCGGCTGATCGTCGCGACGGGCATCCCGCGCACGCTGCGCGAGGTCGGCATCGGAGAGGGCGACCTGCCGAGGATGGCGTCGGATGCGATGCTGCAGACGCGCCTGCTCGTGAACAATCCGCGCGAGGTGACGGAGGCCGACGCGCTGGCGATCTATCGGCAGGCGTGGTGATGCGGTGGCGCTTCGACGGCAAGCAGGCGACGGCGCGCTGTCATTTGCCTGCCGCACCGCGTTACTTCAGGTCGCGATCCTTGCAGGTCGGCTCGAGGTCGCCGTCGAAGTATTGATACAGGTGCACGAGCAACTTGCCGTTGGCGACCTTGCGTCCGAGATAGTGCGTGCCTTCCGCCGACGTGCAGGTCGAGAACGCGAGTTGCAGGCCGCCGTCGAGTACGGCTTCCGGGCGGGCCCCCTGACGCACGAAGCGGGCGTCGCCGGCGACGCCGAAGCCGCTCGTGTCCGCCGGCACGGACTTCGGCAGCGACAGTGCATACGCGGCGATCGCACGGCCCTCGTGCCGGTCGTCGTGCAGGTTGTCGAAGATCTGATTGGCCGGCTTGCTCGCAGGCCCGGTGATCGTGGCGCAGCAGTGCGCGATGCCCTTGTCGTCGTCCGGCAGGATCTGCAGCGATGTGCCTGCCGCCAGGTGCGTATTCGGCGTGTAGTAGACACCGAACGCGACGACGCCGACCTGTTGCGCATATGACGCAATGGAGACGGAGAATGCGGCGGCGGTCAGCAGCGGACGGAGCGAACGGATGGGCATGATGGCGGCGATGATACACGCCGGCTGCGTGCTCGACGAGGAGCGCGCATCGGCGCATTCACGATGCACGGGCCATGCCGCCACCGGCCGGCTTACGCGCGTGATGCGTCGGCGCCGGCCGCCGCCACCACGTATGCCGATGCCTGCTTCGTGCCGTCCGGCAGCGTTTGCAGATACACGCCCTGGATCTCCGGCTCGAAACCCGGCAGCGCGTTGATCCCGGCTTCGAGCGCGCGGAAGTAGTCGAGCGCCGGGCCGCCCCATGCCTCGCCGGGCACCACGCAGAAGATGCCGGGCGGATAGGGCAGCGCGCCTTCCGTCGCGATCCGGCCTTCGATGCGATCGAGCGTGACGAGCTCGACGTTGTTGCGGATCAGCTCGGCATTCGCGGCCTGCGGCAGCATCGCCTGCTTCGGGAACTGCGCGCGCCGGAACATCAGCTTCTGCAGACGCTTCATGTCGTGGCTGCGGTAGAAGTCGTGCATCCGCTGGCACAGTTGCCGCAGGCGCATGTTGCCGTACAGCTCCGGATACGCTTCGCACAGCGACGGAATCGCTTCGCGCAGCGGCGTGTCCTGGTCGAGGTGGCGTTCGAACTGCGCGAGGTGCGCGACCAGATGCTGCAGCTTGCCGAAGCTCTCCGAAGGCGTGAGCAGGAACAGGATCGTGTACAGGTCGGCCTTCTCGGGCACGACGCCGTGCTCGCGCAGGTAGCGCGCAAGGATCGGCGCCGGCGCGCCGAACGGCGCATATTCATGCGTGTCGCGATCGATGCCGGGTGTCGTCAGCAGCAGCTTGCACGGGTCGACGAAGTACTGGTCGTCCGCATAGCCTTCGAAGCCGTGCCACGCGTCGGACGGGTGGAACCGGAAGAAACGCAGGTCGTCGACGATCTGCTCGGTCGGGTAGTCGGCCCACGGGCGGCCGTCGACGCTCTGCGGAACGAACGGTCGAATCTGGCGGCAGGTCTTCAGCAGCAGCTTGCGCGCATCGACGCCGTGTGCGACGCAGTCGCGCCACAGGCGCTTGCCGGCCGGGCCCGCATGCATCTGCGCGTTGACGTCGAGTGCCGCGAACATCGGGTAGAACGGGCTCGTCGACGCATGGATCATGTACGCGTTGTTGAAGCGCCGGTGATCGCAGAAGCGCTTCTGGCCTTCGATGTGGCTGTCCTTCTTGTGGATCTGCGACGTCTGCGAGAAGCCGGCCTGCTGCTTGTGCACCGACTGCGTGACGAAGATGCCAGGATCGTCGGGGCCGAGCGTGAGCATCAGCGGCGAGCAGTCCTGCATCATCGGGATGAACTGCTCGTAGCCGACCCACGCCGAATCGAACAGGATGTAGTCGCACAGATGCCCGATCCGGTCGACGATCTCGCGCGCGTTGTAGATCGTGCCGTCGTAGGTGCCGAGCTGGATCACCGCGAGCCGGAACGGGCGCGGCCGGTCGGCGCGCTCCGGCGCGACGTCGCGGATCGCGTCGCGAATGCGCGCTTCGTCGAGCGCCGCGCTGTCGACGCCGCCGATGAGGCCCCACGCGTTGCGCGCGGTCTCGAGGTAAACCGGCCGCGCGCCCGACAGCACGAGCGCGCCGAGGTGTACCGACTTGTGGTTGTTGCGGTCGAACAGCACGAGATCGTCAGGGGCGAGCAACGCGCTCGTGACGACCTTGTTCGACGTCGACGTGCCGTTCAGCACGAACCAGGTCTTGTCCGCGTTATAGATCCGCGCGGCGTTGCGCTGCGCTTCCAGCGCCGGGCCTTCGTGGATCAGCAGGTCGCCGAGCCGGACGTCGGCGTTGCAGAGGTCGGCGCGGAAGATCGTCTCGCCGAAGAAGTCGAAGAACATCCGGCCGAGCGGATGATTCGAGAAGAACTGGCCGCCTTGGTGGCCGGGGCAGTCGAACTCGACGTAGCCGCGCTGCACGTAGTCGCGCATCACCTTGAAAAACGGCGGCAGCAGGTTTTCGCTGTAGATGTCGGCCGCGGCGGAGATCTGCCGGCCGTAGTAGTGACGCCCGCCGTGCCGCAGCTGGATCACGCCGCTCGCACTCGGCAGGATCGACGGCGGCACTTCCTGGTTGGGTTCGACCGCGACGAAGAACGGAATCGCGAACCCGGTTCTTGCGACGGTTTTCAGCACCTGTTGTGCCGAATCGATGCCGACGACGATGGCCGCGATATTCGTGAAGTCGGTCTGAAATACGTCGACCTGTTCGTGCGTGGTGAGGAAGGCGCCAATCAGCGCCGGCTCGACTGCGATTTTCAACAGGCTCACGCGAACTCTCCCGTCAATGTGCGGAAACGGGAGCCGCATTCGCACGGGCGCGTAATCCACGTAATCCGACACGTGCCGCAGCCGATTGAAACGCTCCCGCGAATGCTGAATGCCGAATGGCGCGCCGCACGAAGAAGCCTTGTGTGGCAAAGCGAAACCGCCGCCGGTCAAGGCACGGCGCTGCCGATCGTAGCAACAAAACGGGGCGAATTCAATCGAACGGAATCGACGATCCCGGTGCGGGATGGGAGCGATCGGATAATCGGGAATGGCGTGCTGCAATGCACATCAAAATGAACCGATCGTGAAATGGGAATTAAAAACGATTGGCAGTTTCTCCGAATCGTCGGCTTTTCATCGAATGGCATCTATGGCATAGTCGGCTCCGAATTGGATGGCGAATCAAACCGGATTTGCGAGCGTCTCACGCCGCTGCCCGTGGCCTGCTGTCCGCGTGCTCGTGAGATGGATAACCCGAACGAAGCATCGGAACAACGAGGGCAACAACATGAATACGTCCGTCGGTGGTATTCGTCGTCTCGGCATGCGCGCGCTTTTGGTCGACGACGAGATCGCGCAGGAAACCGCGACCGGGCGCGCGGTCCGCACGCTGAGCGCGGAGCTCGCGCAGCGCGACATCGACGTGCTCACGGCAACCTCGGCCGACGACGCGATCATGCTGATCCGTTCCGATCCGTCGATCCAGTGCGTGCTGCTCGACTGGGATCTCGGCGTGGACGGCCACGGCCCGTCCGAGGCGGTGGTCGACGCGATCCGGCATCGCAACGGCAACGTGCCGATCTTCCTGCTGGCCGACCGCAGCGTCGCATCGACGGTGCCGTCCGCGGTGATGGGGCAGGTCGACGATTTCGTGTGGCTGCTCGAAGATACGGCCGACTTCATCGGCGGGCGCATCCACGCGGCGATCGAACGCTATCGCGCAACCGTGCTGCCGCCGATGTTCGGCGCGCTCGCGAAATTCTCGCGCGTCTACGAATACTCATGGCATACGCCCGGCCATACGGGCGGCACGGGCTTCCTGAAATCGCCCGTCGGCCGCGCATTCTTCGAATACTTCGGCGAAGCGCTGTTTCGCTCCGACCTGTCGATCTCGGTCGGCGAGCTCGGCTCGCTGCTCGACCACTCGGGCCCGATCGGCGAAAGCGAGCGCTACGCAGCACGCGTGTTCGGTGCGCATCGCACGTATCACGTGACGAACGGCTCGTCGACGTCGAACCGGATCATCCTGATGGCGAGCGTGAGCCGCGACCAGATCGCGCTGTGCGACCGCAACTGCCACAAGTCGGCCGAACACGCGATGACGATGTCGGGCGCGATCCCGACCTACCTCGTGCCGACGCGCAACCGCTACGGGATCATCGGGCCGATCGCGTCGGAGCGTCTCACGCAGGCGGCGATCCGCGAGGCGATCGCGTCGAACCCGCTCGCGGCCGGGCTCGCCGACCGCCAGCCGAAGCATGCGATCGTCACCAACTCGACGTACGACGGCCTGTGCTACAACGTCGCGCGCGTCGAGGAACTGCTCGGCGCAAGCGTCGACCGGCTGCATTTCGACGAAGCCTGGTACGGCTACGCGCGTTTCAATCCGATCTACCGCGACCGCCATGCGATGCACGGCGACCCGCGCGATCATCGTGCGGACCGCCCGACGGTGTTCGCGACGCAGTCGACGCACAAGCTGCTGACCGCACTGTCGCAGGCGTCGTACATCCACGTGCGCGACGGCCGCAACCCGATTCCGCATGGTCAGTTTAACGAAACGTTCATGATGCACGCGTCGACGTCGCCGAACTACGCGATCATCGCGTCGAACGACGTCGCGGCCGCGATGATGGACGGCCCCGGCGGCGCGGCGCTCACGCACGAGTCGATCGAGGAGGCCGTCGCGTTCCGGCAGATGATCGCGCGGATGAACAGCGAGTTCGGCGCGAAGGGCGACTGGTTCTTCGAATGCTGGCAGCCCGACACCGTGCTCGAGACGCGCACGGGCCGCACGCTGCCGTTCCACGATGCGCCGCCCGAGCTGCTCGCGAGCGACCCGTCATGCTGGGTGCTGCGCCCCGGCGCGCAATGGCACGGCTTCGGCAATATCGAGGATGGCTACTGCATGCTCGATCCGATCAAGGTGTCGATCGTCACGCCGGGCGTCGCGCCGGCCGGCGGCCTGATGCCGGTCGGCATTCCGGCGAGCGTCGTGACCGCGTATCTCGATGCACGCGGGATCGTCGTCGAGAAGACGACCGACTTCACGATCCTGTTCCTGTTCTCGATCGGCATCACGAAGGGCAAGTGGGGCTCGCTCGTCAGCGCGCTGTGCGACTTCAAGCGCGACTACGACGCGAACCTGCCGCTCGACATGGCGATTCCGTCGCTCGCGAAGGCGCATGGTTCGCGCTATGCGGGCATGGGGCTGAAAGACCTGGCCGACACGATGTTCGCGGCGATGGAGCAACTCGGCACGACGCGGCTGATGTCGGAAGCATTCTCGATCCTGCCGAAGCCGGAGATGAGCCCGGTGCGGGCGTACGAGCATCTGGTGCGGGGCCGTGTCGAGCAGGTCACGCTCGAGGCGCTGGCCGGGCGCACGGTCGCCACCGGCGTCGTGCCGTATCCGCCGGGCATTCCGCTGCTGATGCCCGGCGAAAACGCGGGGCCGGCCGGCGGCCCGGTGCTCGGCTACCTGAAGGCGCTCGAAGCGTACGACCGGCGCTTCCCGGGCTTCGCGCACGACACGCACGGCGTGGAAGTCGAGGACGGCACGTATCGCGTGTACTGCCTGACGGCCTGAACGAGCGACCGGCCGTGCGGCGGCCTCACATCGAAGGATCGACATCATGGAAAACGCAGCGCGCATGTCCGGCGCGGCCACCGCGGCCGCGCCGAAGAACCGGATGAACGTCTGGCAGCTGACCATCCTCACGGCGGTCAACATGATGGGCTCCGGCATCATCCTGCTGCCGTCGAAGCTCGCGCAGGTCGGCACGATCTCGCTGCTGTCGTGGATCGTCACGGCCGGCGGCTCGCTCGCGCTCGCCTATGCGTTCGCGCGCTGCGGGATGCTGAGCCGCAAGCCGGGCGGGATGGGCGGCTACGCGGAATATGCGTTCGGCAAGGCCGGCAACTACATGGCGAACTACACGTACGGGCTGTCGCTCGTGATCGCCAACGTCGCGATCGGCGTCACGGCGGTCGGCTACGGCACCGTGCTGTTCGACGCGACGCTGTCGCCGCTGCAAACCGGCCTGTGGACGATCTTCCTGCTCGTGCTGACGACCGTCGCGAACTTCGGCGGCTCGCGCATCACCGGCCGGATCGGCGCGGTGACGGTGTGGGGCGTGATCATTCCGGTCGTCGTCGTGTCGCTGATCGGCTGGTTCTGGTTCAGCGGCGCGACCTGGGGCGCCGCGTGGAACCCGAACGACCTGCCGTTCGGGCCGGCCGTCGGCAGCTCGATCGCGGTGACGCTGTGGGCGTTCCTCGGGCTCGAATCGGCGTGCGCGAACTCGGACGCCGTCGAGAATCCGGAGCGCAACGTGCCGATCGCCGTGCTCGGCGGCACGATCGCGTCGGCGATCTTCTACATCGTGTCGACCAACGTGATCGCGGGGATCGTGCCCAACGCGATCCTCGCGAAGTCGAACGCGCCGTTCGGCATCGCGTTCGCGACGATGTTCACGCCGACGGTCGGCACGATCGTCACCGCGCTGATGGTGATCGCGTGCATCGGCTCGCTGCTCGGCTGGCAGTTCACGGTCGCGCAGGTGTTCAAGAGTTCGGCCGACGTCGGCTACTTCCTGCCGGTGTTCGCACGTGCGACGCGCACCGGCACGCCGATCGTCGGGATGGTGATCCTGCTGGTCGCGCAGGTCGCGCTGGCGCTGATGACGATCAGCCCGGAGCTGAGCAGCCAGTTCCAGAAGATCGTCGATCTGGCGGTCGTCACGAACCTCGTGCCCTACGTGATGTCGATGGCCGCGCTGATCACGATCCAGAAGGTCGCGAAAGTGCCGCCGGCGAAGGCGCTGCTGACGAACGTGATCGCGATGGCGGCCACCGCGTACAGCTTCTATGCACTGTTCAGCTCGGGCGAGCAGGCGCTGATGCTCGGCGGCCTGTGCGTGTTCCTGGGCTGGACGCTGTTCGGCTTCGTCAGCGCGCGCTTCTACCAGATGGAAGTCGACGCCCATGTGAAGGAGCCGGGGAAGTCGCTGCAGGCGTGACCGGCGCGGCGGTTGCCGCCGTTATCGGGCAGGGCGGGCCAGCAGCGGCGGGATGTCCTGCTTCAGCACGTCGACGACGGCCCGTACGCGCGGCGGCAGCGGCCGCTGCGCGTGCACGAGCACGTTGAGCGCGAAGTCGGGAATCACGTGCCGCGGCAGGAGCTCGACGAGCGTGCCGGCCGCGAGCGCATCGGCGCAGGCCGGCTGCTGGACCACGCCGATGCCGCCGCCGGCCACGATCGTGTCGAACATCGGGCGCCAGTGGCTCGTCGTCATGATCGTGCGGATGCGCGCGTATTCGAGCGCGTCGCCTTCGCACTGCAGCGGCAGCCGTTCGCTGGCGAAGACGCCCTTCACGCGGATGAACGGATGGTTCGCGAGATCGGCCGCCGTGTCGATCGGGCCGTGCCGCTCGAGATACGACGGCGCGGCGACGAGCCGGCGGCCGACCGCGCCGACCGGGTGCGCGACGAACCCGCCGTCGCCGAGCTGCCCGACGCGGATCGAGATGTCGACGCCTTCCGTGACCGGATCGACGATGTCGTCGTTCAAGACCAGATCGATGTGCAAGTTCGGATACGCGGTGCGGACATGCATCAGCACGCCCGGCAGCACGACCTCGCCGAAGCATTGCGGCGCCGCGAGCCGGATCGTGCCGTCGAGTGCATGTTCCGTCTTCGAGACCGATGCGACCGCATCGTCGGCCGCTTCGAGCAGTTCCTTGCTGCGTTCGTAGAAGATGCGGCCTTCTTCCGTGCATGTGAGGGTGCGCGCACTGCGCAACAGGAGCCGTGTGCCGAGATGCTTCTCGAGTCGCTCGATGCGCTCGCTGACGGCCGGCTGGCCCATGTCGAGATCCCGCGCCGCGCCGGACATCGTGCCGCGCTCGACGACCCTGACGTAGATGCGCATCGTCGCCAGCAAATCCATGAAGTCGCGCCCCTTGTCCGGTTCCGGTTGATGCCGATCGACGGATGGTACCAAAGCAGGGCCGCCCGAAGGTGCGTGATGAACCGATACTGACCATCGGATGCCGAAGCCGCGTGTGTTCGCCGGTGCGATGGGCGACAATCGGCTTCCGTGCGATCGACCGGAGACGACGACATGACGCAACAGGATGAAGCGGTGCGCACGCACTGCGTCGCATGGCAGGTCGTGCGGACGTGGCAGGCGGCCGAATGGTGCAGGCTCGTCGAGTCGCGAACGGGAGTCGACCTGTCGGGGGTGGTGTCGGGGGCAATCGACGGTTCGCCGTTTCGCATCGATTACGCGATCGCATGCAGCGCCGACTGGCTCACGCGCTCGGCGCGCATCACGCAGTGGGGCGGCACGCTGCCGCCGCGGCAGCGGGATATCGCGTGCGACGCGGGGCGATGGACGATCGATGGCATCGACGTACCGGCGCTCGCTGGCGCGACCGACCTCGATCTCGGTTTCAGCCCGTCGACGAATACGCTGCCGATCCGTCGGCTCGGGCTTGCCGTCGGTGAGGCGGCCGTGATCCGTACCGCGTGGCTGCGCTTTCCGGATTTGGAATTCGTGCGTGGCGAGCAACGGTATACACGCACGGCGGAGCACGTGTACCGCTACGAAAGCGGCACGTATGCGGCCGATATCGCGATCGACGAAGCGGGCCTAGTCACCGACTACGACGAATGGCGGCGCATCGGCGCGGCACACGTTCGCTGATTCACGCGTACCGCACCGCGCGCGGCGGCAGCGGTGCGCGTCAGCGTGCGCTGGCCACCGACAATTTGCCCGGAATCAGCTTCAGCGTGCTGAACGTGTCGGCGATGTTCTGCTGATACGCGAGCGTCGCGTCGCTGATCGGCTGCACACCGTAGCCGGCGCGCTTGAGCGCGACTTCGAGCGTCGGCGCGTCGAGGCCGACGAGCGGCGACAGTTGCGTGGCAACTTCCGGCACATGGTCGCGTGCCCAGCGGTCGACCGCGTCGACTTCGTCGAGCAGCGCGCGCAGCACCTGCGGGTGAGCGGCCGCGTATTTGCGCGCGGCGAGGTAGTACTGCGTATTGCGCACGAGCCCTTCGCCGTTCGCGATCACGCGCGCGCCGATCTGCCGCTCGGCGGCGGCCAGGTACGGATCCCAGATCACCCACGCATCGACGCTGCGCTGCACGAACGCGGCGCGCGCGTCGGCGGGCGTCAGGTAGATCGGCTGGATGTCGGCATACGTGAGGCCCGCGTGCTCGAGCGCCTTCACGAGCAGGAAGTGGACATTCGAACCCTTGTTGAACGCGACCTTCTTGCCGCGCAGCTGCGCGACGCTGCGGATCGGCGAATCGGGCAGCACGACGATCGCCTCGCCCTGCGGCGCGGGCGGCTCGTTGCCGATGTAGACGAAATCGACGCCGCCCGCCTGCGCGAAGATCGGCGGCGTCTCGCCGACCGTGCCGACGTCGATCGCGCCGGCGTTCAGGCCCTCGAGCAATTGCGGGCCGGCCGGAAATTCGAGCCATTGCACCGTGACGCCCTGGCTCGCGAGCCGCTTCTCCAGCGTGCCGCGTGCCTTGAGCACGACGAAGTTGCCGTATTTCTGGAAGCCGATGCGCAGCCGTGTGCCGCTGTCCTGCGCGTGCGCAGGCAGGCCCGCGAGCGGGCCGAGCGCGAGCCCGGCCAGGCCGGCGGCCGCGCCTTGCAGCCATTGGCGGCGATGCGGGTTCGCCGGTGTCGGTTCAACGTCTGCGTGCGGTGTGTCGTTCATCGAGGCGTCCTGCGTGCGAAGGAGCGGGCCGCGCGCGAAAGGCGCGCGGTCGGCGCAGGGCGGGGCCAGGTGCGGGCGCTGCACGCCACGGGCCGGCCCGCGCCGGACTCGTGACGATACGTCCGCGAGCGCTGGCGGCCAACCAACGAATGCGCATATGCAAATCAGCGGCGGACTCGGTGGCGTCGTTCGAGCCGGTGATCAGCACAAGCACCCGCAGGATCCCGCCGGCGTGGCGGGCCGCGTCGGCGAAATCGCAGCTTCGCACGGGCGTGCGCCCGGCGTCGGACGAACGGCTGCCGCGATGCTCAATCGGAGCCGGCCGGGCTTTCCTCGATCGAATCGACGCGATCCGGATAGAACGCGAGATGCCCGCGGATCGCATCGACGGCCGGATAGGGCGCCTCGTAGGTCCAGACGGCATTGACCGCGCGCTCGCCGCCGACCGGAATCGAGTAGTAGGCGGCGTCGCCCTTGTACGGACAGTACGTCGCGTGATTGGTGCGTTGCAGCAGTGTCAGGTCGGTGTCCTCGCGCGGGATGTAGAGCACCGCCGGGTAGGCGGCTTCACGCAGCGCCAGCGCGCGGCGCGTATCCGCGACGACCCTGCCGGCCGCCTTGACCACGACGCGCCGCGGGTGCAGTTCGACCGTGATCGGGTGATCGGGGCCCGGCGTCTTCACCGGGCGAGCAGACGTTTCGGAGCTGACAGGCATCGTGTGTCCTCCTGGAATCGGCGGCGCGGCGGCGCCGGGCGGGTCCCGGCGCGCCCGTGCCGGCGTTGGCCAGCCAATACGATGCGCCATTTCGGGCGAGTCTGCAGGGGGCCGGAAGACGGCGGCGAGAGAAGCGCGCCCGGCGCTCGCGTGGACGTTTTCATGCACGGGCAGCGGGATGCATCCACGACGATAAGCAACGCGAAATTAATTGGTAAGCGCTCGGCGAGCGACGCGCGAAGATCGGCCGTCGTCAGTTGCATGACAGCCATCTCCTCTCTCCATCACCATGAAGAACGCTTTCGTTTCATCGGCCGCGCGTGCTGCCCGTGGCCTGCCCCATGCCGGTGCCGCACTGCGCGGCATCGCGGCGTCGCTGCTGCTCGCCGGTGCGGCCACGCAGGCGTTCGCCGCGCCGGCCGGCAAGACGCTCGTGTATTGCTCCGAAGGCAGCCCGGCCGGCTTCGATCCGGGCCAGCACACGACGAGCACCGATTTCGACGCGAGCACGTACACGGTCTACAACGGGCTCGTGCAGTTCAAGCGCGGCACGCTCGATCTCGAACCGTCGCTCGCGACGAGCTGGGACGTGTCGCCCGACCAGCGCACGATCACGTTCCACCTGCGGCGCGGCGTGAAATTCCAGACCACCGCATGGTTCACGCCGACGCGGCCGTTCCAGGCCGACGACGTCGTGTTCACGTTCCGCCGGATGCTCGATCCCGAGGATCCGTTCCGCAAGGCCTACCCGGTCAGCTTTCCATATTTCAGCGATCTCGGTTTCGACCGCAACGTCGAGCGCATCGACAAGGTCGACGACTACACGGTGCGCTTCGTGCTGAAGACGCCCGACGTCGTGTTCGTGCGCAATCTTGCGATGGCGTTCGCGTCGATCCTGTCGGCCGAGTACGCGTCGCAACTCGCGGCGCGCCATCGCGAGGCCGACATCAACCAGTTCCCGGTCGGCACCGGGCCGTTCCTGCTGCGCACGTACCAGAAGGACGCGCTGATCCGCTACGACGCGAATCCCGACTACTGGAAGCCGGACGACGTGAAACTCGCGCGCCTCGTGTTCGCGATCACGCCCGATCCGGCCGCGCGCCTGCAGAAGCTGGTGGCCGGCGAATGCCAGGTATCGGTGTTTCCGCGGCCGGCCGACCTCGACACGGTGCGGCGCGACCCGAAGCTGGCGTTGTTCTCGGGGATGGGCTTCAACGTCGGCTTCGTCGCGTACAACACGCAGCATGCGCCGCTCGATCGCGTCGACGTGCGGCGTGCGCTCGACATCGCGATCGACAAGTCGGCGATCGTGAGGACCGTGTTCAACGGCGACGCGAAGATCGCGACGAACCCGATGCCGCCCGCGCAATGGTCGTACAACCCGCGCCTGAAGGATGCGCCACGCGATCCGGCGGCCGCGAAGGCGCTGCTTGCGCAGGCCGGTTTCCCGAACGGCTTCGACCTGACGCTGTGGGCGATGCCCGTGCAGCGCCCGTACAACCCGAACGCGCAGCTGATGGCGCAGCTGATCCAGCAGGACTGGGCGAAGATCGGCGTGCGCGCGAAGATCGTCAGCTACGAATGGGGCGAATACAACCGCCGCGCGAAGCACGACGGGCAGCACGACGCGATCCTGTACGGCTGGTCGGGCGACAACGGCGATCCCGACAACTGGCTCGGCACGCTGCTCGGTTGCGACGCGGTGCACGGCAGCAATCTCGCGAAGTGGTGCAATCAGGATTTCGAGAAGCTGGTGGACGCGGCACGTTCCAATGCGGACGTCGCGAAACGCACGGCCTTGTACGAACAGGCGCAGGTCGTGTTCAAGGACCAGGTGCCGTTCACGCCGATCGCGACGTCGATCGTGTCGCTGCCCGTGTCCAAACGGGTGCACGGGCTGACGTTCTCGCTGCTCGGCGGGCACCGCTTCGACGGAGTCTGGCTGGATTGACGGACGGGCCGCGCGGACGGGCGCGCGTGTGCTTTCGTCCGCGTGCCGTGACGGGAAAGGCCGGCGCGATGCAGTGCGCGCCGGCTACCGTCAGGTCGGTTCAGTTGAGCGCGGCCGCCGCCGCGGCTTCGACCGGCGAGCCTTCGAGCGCGACCGATGGCCGGCCGTCGGGGCCGGCCGGCACATCGCCGGTGAGCGTCGTGCGATAGAGCTGGCGGTCGAAGTCGAGATCGAAGATGTCGACGGGCGCGAGGTGGGCGGTCGCGCGGTTGTCCCAGAACGCGATGCTGCGCGGTTCCCACTTGAAGCGGATCGTGAATTCCGGCCGCGTCACGTGTTCCCACAGCAGCTCGAGCAGAGCCTGGCTCTCGCGCGGCGTCAGCCCGACGATCGATTTCAGGAAGCTCGGGCTCACGTACAGCGCGCGTTCACCGGTCTCGGGATGCACGCGCACGAGCGGATGCTCGGTCACGAGCGGGCGGCGTTCGACCGCCTCGTCGAACGCACCGGTCGCACGCGCGCCGGCCGGCGGCGTGAAGCGATGAATGCCGCGCAGGCCGTCGACGAAGCCGCGCAGCGGCGCGGACAGCGTCTCGTACGCCCGCACGAGGTTTGTCCAGTGCGTATCGCCGCCGTACGGCGGGATCGTCACGCCGCGCAGGATCGACGCCCACGGCGGGTTCACGGCGGCTGTCACGTCGGTGTGCCAGCCGGTCCACGGCCGGCGCACCGGTTCGCCTTCGAAGCGCGTCGCCTTGCGATGTTTCGCGACCGAATAGACGGCCGGATGCCCGTCGACATGCCCGAACACCGGGTGGCCGACCGTCGGCTCGCCGAACTGCGCGGAGAACGCGACGTGCTGCTCGTGCGTGAGGAACTGCTCGCGGAAGAAGATGACGCGCCATTTCAGCAGCGCGGTGCGGATCGCCGAGATCTGCGGCGTGGTCAACGGTTGCGTGAGATCGACGCCGCGTATTTCCGCGCCGATATGGGCAGACAGCGGGATCACGTCGACCGGCTGGGCGGCGGGTTCGGGTAGGGCGCTCATGCGACGCTCCTGGTGGAAGTGAACGGGGCGGAGGGCCGACATCGTTGCGTGCGCATGCGTCGGTCCGGTGGCGGGAAGTGCATGATCGGTGTCCGGTAGCGGAAAGCGGGGCAGGCGCGGCGGCGCGCACGGAGCGGCGCCGCCACGGGACGCAGGCGTTATTGCAACGTCGCGCCCGGCCCCTTCAACACGACGCTCTGGCGGCCGTCGATGCCGACCGGCACGTCGCCGTGCACGGTCGCGCGGCGCACGACGCGGCGCGCATCGCCGTAGTCGTTGATCGCGTAGTGCTGCGTCGCACGGTTGTCCCAGATCGCGACGTCGCCTTCCTGCCAGTTCCAGCGCACGGTGTTCTCGAGGCGCGTCACGTGTTCGTGGAACACCTGCAGCAGGTGCGCGGAATCCTGCGCCGACAGCCCCTTGAGCCGCTGCACGAAATGCCCGAGCACGAGCGTGCGTTCGCCGGTTTCCGGATGGACGCGCACGACCGGGTGCTCGGTTTCATAGACGGTCGACGTGAACACTTCGCGGTAGCGCTTCAGTTGCGTATCGTCGGCATGCACGTGCGTCGACGCGTAGTCGTACGCGTTCGTATGCAGCGCCCACAGCGTGTCGGCGAGCGCGCGCAGCGGGTCGGGAAGGTTCGCATACGCGGCGGCCGTGTTGGCCCACACGGTATCGCCGCCGAACGGCGGAATCACGACCCCGCGCAGGATCGAGATCTTCGGGTACGCATCGACGAAGGTCACGTCGGTGTGCCACGAATTGGCGCGGGCGCCGTGTGCGGAATCGAGCTCGAGCAGGTGCGCGCTGCCGTCGACGGACGGCACGGTCGGGTGGGCGACGGTATTGCCGAAGCGGCGTGCGAACGCTTCCTGCGCGGTGTCGTCGAGATGATGCTGGCCGCGGAAGAACAGCACCTTGTGGCGCAGCAGCGCAGCCTGGATCGCGTCGAACGTCGCGTCGTCGAGCGTGCCCGACAGCCGCACGCCGGCGATCTCGGCGCCGATCCGGCCGGCAACCTGGCGAAGCTGGAGCGGCGCGGCAGCCGTGCGCGGCGCGGCGTGCGAAGCATGCGAAGACGGGTGAGCGGCGTGCTGGACTTCGGACATCGGGAGTCTCCTGGAGTCGGGTCGGTCGAGTCTCCATTCAAGCAGGGACCGGGCGGAACCGGAACCGATGAATCGTCACAACCTTAGCGTGTGCGCGGCGACGATCGATATGCGTCGTCGTGCTGAGCCGGTCGGCGCCGCATGCGTGCTACCACGCAAGCCGCCATTCGCCGATCCGGTGCGGGCGCGGCGTGTCGATCCGCTTGCCGCCCGGGCGATCGTCGCCCGGTGGGGCGTTGTCGTCGAAACCGGCGAGCACGGTGTCGCGCAACCGCGCGAATTCCGGCGAATCGCGCCGGCGCGGGCGCGGCAGCGCGACATCGACGATGCGTTCGATGCGGCCCGGGCGCGGCGCCATCGTCACGACGCGGTCGCCGAGATACACGGCTTCGTCGACGTCGTGCGTGACGAGGATCATCGTGATGCGCTCCTGTTCCCAGATGCGCAGCAGTTCGTTCTGCATCCGCGCACGCGTCTGCGCATCGAGCGCGCCGAACGGTTCGTCGAGCAGCAGCACGCGCGGGCGATTCACGAGGCCGCGCGCGATCGCGACGCGCTGCGCCATCCCGCCCGACAACTGGTTCGGATACGCATGCTCGAAACCGTTCAGCCCGACGAGTGCGATGTGATCCGCGACCGCGCGCCGCTTCGCGGCCGCGTCGAGCGGCGCGTTGCGCAGCGCGGCCTCGATGTTCTGCGCGACGGTCAGCCACGGGAACAGCCGGTGATCCTGGAACACGATCCCGCGCTGCAGCGACGTGTCGCGCACGCGCTCGGCGCCGGCGCGGATCTCGCCTGCGTAGTCGGTGTCGAGCCCGGCGATCAGCCGCAGCAGCGTCGACTTGCCGCAACCGCTCGCGCCGACGATCGTCACGAATTCGCCGGCGCGCACGTGCAGCGACACGTCGTCGAGTACGGCGAGCGCGGCGCCGCGTTGCGCGTAGTGCTTGCTCACGTGGAGGATGTCGAGCGAATCGGAGGCGAGGGTCGTCATGGCGGTGCGAGGAAGGGGGTGACGGTGAAGGAAGGGCCGATCAGCGCGGCAGGTCGCCGCGCCGGGCCAGTACCTTGCGCTCGATCGCACGCGCGATCGCGTTCAGGGCCCAGCCGGTCACGCCGACGACGATGATCCCGAACAGCACGAGATCCATCCGGAACTGCTCGCTGCCGTCGATCAGCGTGTTGCCGATCCCGCTGCCGGCGACGAGCAGGTATTCCGCGCCGAGCGTCGCGAGCCACGAATAGATCAGGCCGAGATACAGCCCGGTGAAGATCGACGGCAGCGCGGCCGGCAGGATCACGTAGCGGACGAGCTGGAGCCGCGAGTAGCGCAGCGCGCGGGCGACGTCGACATACGCGCGCGGCACTGCATGAATGCCGTCGCAGGTGTGCGCGGCGACGGGCAGCAGCGCGGCGAGCGACAGGAACACGACCTTGGCGACGTCGCCGAGGCCGAACCACACGGAAATCAGCGGAATCCACGCGAACAGCGAGATCTGCTTGAACGTGTCGAAGCTCGGGCCGACCATGCGCGCCGCGACGCGCGACAGCCCGAGCGCGGCGCCGAGCAGCAGCCCGCCCGTCGCGCCGATCGCGAAGCCGCAGGCTTCGCGTGCGAGCGACGCGGACAGCGCGCGGCCGAGCGCACCGCTCGTAGCCTGCGCCCATGCGGTGCGCAACACGTCGGCCGGGCCGACCAGCAGCCCGCTGTTCACGAGATGCGCGGAAGCGATCGCCCACCACAGCGCGAACGCGACGAGCGGCAGGACGAAGCCGCGCCAGTCGGGCACAGGCAGCCGGCGGGCGGCCGTGGCGGCCGGCGGTGGAGCGTCCGGCGAGGGGAAATGCGTCACGGGCGAGCCTCCTTCGGTGGCGCGGGCAGGGCGGGTCAGCCGCGGAACGCGGACGGCACGCCGCGGCGCAGGCGAGCTTCGAGCGCGTCGAGCAGCCGGCTGATCAGCAGGCCGACCGCGCCGACGACGATCACGGCCGCCATCACGAGATCGAGCTGGAACAGTTGCCGCCCGTAGACGATCAGGTAGCCGAGCCCTTCGGACGAGGCGACGAGCTCGACGACGACGAGCGCGAGCCACGACTTCGTGAACGCGAGCCGCACGCCGGTCGCGAGCGTCGGGATCGCAGCGGGCAGCACGACGTGCACGATGCGTTGCCGGCGCGTGTAGCCGAACACGCGGGCGACTTCGTCGAGCGCAGGCGGTGCCTGGCGAAACCCCTGCAACGTGCTCAGCGTGACGGGGACGAGCGCCGCATGCGCGATCAGCAGGTACTTGAGCGGTTCGCCGACGCCGACGAGCAGCAGCAGGAACGGCAGCCAGCCGAGCACCGGAATCTGCACGAGCGCGTTGAAGCTCGGCAGCACGTAGGCTTCCAGCGTGCGCGACAGGCCGATCGCGACGCCGGTCGCGAAACCGAGCAGCGTGCCGGCGGCGAACCCGACCAGCACGCGCTGGAGGCTGATCAGCGTGTGGCGCACGAGATCGCCGCTCGTCGCGAGATCCGCGAGCGCGTCGAACACCTGTTCGGGCGGCGGGAGGATCTGCGGCGCGATCCAGCCGCGCGCGCTGCCGATACGCCACAGCGCGAACAGCAGCGCGGGCAGCAGCCACGGTGCGAGCCGCCACGCCCACCGTTTCACGCCGGCCGCACGATGCGGCGGCACGGCGAGCGCGTGAGGCTCGGACGACGGGATGGAAAACGCGGTGTCGCTCATCGGGGCGGGTCCGGGTCAGGAAAGGGGCTTGCCGGCCGCGTCGTATCGTTGCCAGTAGCTTTCGAGCTTCAGCGTACGCAGCGCATTGTCGAGGTACTTCGGTTCGAACCAGCCGTTGACGTCGACCGGCTGGCGGATCAGCTTCAGCGCGAGCGCATCCTGCGCGACGGACTTGTAGCGCGCGACGAGGAACGGGTCGATCAGCGGCGACAGGCGATCCTTCAGGCGCTGGTTCGCATAGTCGGCCTGCCAGGACGAAACCGGCACGCCGCTCTTCGCCCACAGCTTGAACAGCGCATCGCGGTTCGCTTCGTCGGACGACCATTGCGCACCCTTCACGAGTGCGTTGACGACGCGCTGCACGATGTCCGGATGCGCGCGCTCGAAATCGTCGAGCACGAGCAGGTGGGTCTGGCGCGTGAGCTGCGGGCCGTCGTTCTGCGATTCGTAGATGATCTTCGCGAGCCCCGCGTCGCGCAGCTTGTACAGCTGGTAGTCGCCCACCGACGCGTCGATGCCTTTCGACGCGAGTGCGGCGAGCGAACTTGCGGAGTCGAGATTGATCACGCGCAGGTCGCGTTCGCCGAGGCCGTTTTTCGCGAGCGCGTTGTCGGCGACGAGCTGCAGGTTCGTGCCGCGGAAGATCGACACGCGGCGGTCCTTCAGGTCCTTGATCGAGCGGATGGCGGAGTCGGGCGGCACCGCGATCTTGACGCCCGAGCGCACGCTCGCGGCGAGCAGCAGGCGCGTCTTGATCCCGTTCGCCCGTGCGAGCACGGCGGGCAGGTCGCCCTGGTATGCGAAGTCGAGCGCCTTGTTGGCGATCGCCTCGTTGACGGCCGGCCCGGCGCCCTTGAAGAACAGCCACTGCACCTTGATGCCGTCGGCCGCAAACTCCTTTTCGACCAGTTGCTGCAATTGCGCGGTGGCGGCGCTCGATCCGCCGAACGTCGGCGGATCGCCGGTGCCTTGCTGGGCGACGCCGATGCGGATGGTGGCGGGTTTGTCGGCGTGCGCGGCGGCGGCCGGCAACGCAATGAGGGACGCGATCAGCAGCGATCGAAGCAGGCGCAGTGGAAGCATGAATCGATGGATCCGGAACGTTGGGGAACGAGGCCGGGCCTCAGCCCGTCGGCGCATTCTCGATGACGCGCCGGGGCCGGACAAGCAACGATTTGAACTATGCTTATCGCCGCTTTGCGGGTTGCGGTGCCGGGCGCACCGTTCCATATGGACGAGAGCCGCATTCACATGCATAGGAAATTTATTCAGGATTCCAATCATGTCGATTGAATCCGGATGCCGAATCAGGCAATCGCCGATTGAGAAATCGTGATGGCGACGAGTGCGGATTCGCGCGGGGATCGCTTGCGGAATCAGGGCGGAAAACGGGGCCGGGCAATCGGGGGAATGTGATGCGAGCCCGTCGTGTTTGCCGGGACGGCCGGTCGGGCGTGGCGCAACGGGCGCATATGAAGCGCCCCGGCACGCCGGTAAATCGAATGGAAACGGTTCAGTTTCCCGTCGGTAATTCATGCACCGAAACAGTCGGTATCTCTGCTCCAGTACGTGAACCATTTGAAATGCCGCGAGAAAAAATGACCGCAAATGAGCGGTATGCCTTTCATCCCTGCGCGAGGTAATCCATAAATGCACTCCGACGCCAAATAATTTGAATTCGCCTGAAAAATTGTCTATACCCTAGACGAATCAGCGCGGTTGGCACGTGCCGGATTGGCGGGCCACGGATGCACGTACGCAACGATCGAAGTCGTCGTTGCACGCCGCGCGTTGCAGTGATCGAGAGCATTCCGGGGGATGCGGGCGACTTCGTGCCAGGGTCGCGCGCATGCATTGCAACGGGCGAAGGTCCTGCGCAACCACCGGAGCAACGGAGCGTCTTTTGCGTTCAACGGTCGGTCACCGACCCCGTTACACGGAGGTTGCCATGCTGCAATACGTCAAGTCCCTGCTGCGTGACGAACGCGGCGTCAGCTCGCTCGAATACGCAGTGCTGGCCGGTATCGTCGTGGTCGCACTGGCGGCGGTCGGCGTGATCCTCAGCAGCACCAGCGGCGGCTTGCCGAGCGTGTTTACGACGCTGATCAACAAGGTGACGAGCTTGATCTGATCCCCTGAACCCGCGCGCCACCGACGAACACCGGGATCCGCAGCGGTAGAACGTGTCCGGCCGGGGCGTGTCGACGGACGGCTCTCCCATGCTCACTCTCGTGCAGTCGGTGGCCACGGTCTTGCTGGCTGCGCTTGCCGCGCAGGATCTGCGCGACCGGCGCCTGTCCAATCGCGCGGTGCTGGCGTTCGCGGCGCTGTATTTCGTCGCGGCGGGGCTCGCACGCGACGGGCTTGCGCCACTGGCCGGCCATGTCGCGACCGGCGCGGCGATGCTGCTGCTGTTCGGCGGCATGCGCCACGCGGGCTGGATCGGCGGAGGCGACGTCAAGTTGGCAGCGGCGGTATTCCTGTGGGCCGGCCCGGCACTGGCGTTTCCGGTGCTGACGGGCGTCGGCGCGGGCGGTGTCGTGTGCGGCCTCGCGTTGCTGGCTTCGCGGCCGCGGCGCGGCCCGCCGGTCGGCGCCGTCGCCGCTCGCGGCGTGCCGTACGGCGTTGCGCTCGCGCTCGGCGGCACGCTGGCCGTCTGGGCGTCGTTTCCACACACGGTTTCGCTCACCTAGCCGGGGGGACGCACGCTGCCATGCCCAAACCGCTGAGAATGGCCGTGCTCGTCGTTGCCGCCGGCATCGGTGCGTTCATCCTGCGCGAACTGTACGTCGCCGCGTCGACGCCATCGGTGCCCGCCGAAACGGATCAGGCGCGTGTGCGGGTTGCCGCCGCCGATCTGCCGGAAGGGCTGCTGCTGCGCGACAACGATCTTGCGTGGAAACGCATGCCGCGTGCGCAGGTGCCGGCTGGCGCGTTCGTCGAGTCGCAGCCGGGCGCGGACCTGAAAGGCGCGCTGCTGCGCAACCACGTCGGCGCGGGCGCACCGATTCGCGTCGAGAACGTGATTCCGGCCGGCGCGCCGGATTTTCTCGCGGCTGCGCTGCAACCCGGCATGCGCGCGATCTCGGTGCCGGTCGACGACGTGTCGGGCAACGCGGGGCTGATCCAGCCGGGCGACTTCGTCGACGTGCTGCTGACGCAGCAGATCGGCGGCTCGGCGACGTCGCCCGGCACGTTCGAAGCCGAGACGGTGGTGCGGCGTGCGCACGTGCTCGCGGTCGGCTCCGAATTCCAGCGCGCGAAGGCGCCTGCGAGCGCACCGGACGCGACGGCCCGCGCACGCACGGTCACGCTCGAGGTCGCACCGCGCACCGCGCAGGTCGTGCTGGTGGCGACCCGCCTCGGCTCGCTGTCGCTCGCGCTGCGCAGTTTTGCGACGAGCGACCGGCGGCAGCCGGCAGGCAGTGACGAGCAGGAGCCCGATACGCAGCCCGTGTGGGCGGGCGACGTGTCGCGCGCGGCCCGCGAGGCGGCACGCGAGCCGTCCGCCGCGCCGGATCGGGGCGCGCGGCCGGCGTGGCGGAGCAACGCGGTCGTGATCTATCGCGGTTCGTCGGTCGATGACGGATCGCGTGGCGGCGGTACCGGCACGCCGGGACTGCCGCCGCTGCCGTCCGGGCTGCCGGCCTGGCCGGCGATACCCGCGACGCCCGCGACAACGGGTGGCGCCAATGTCGCGGCGGAGGCGGCCGTGCCGCCGCCGGCAGCGGCGGCGCAGTGATGGATTGACGATTCGGGCCGGCCGCCCGGCGGCCGGCATTTGACGGGAACACGCATGGTGCGCATGGTTCGTTGGATCGCTTTCCTGGGCCTGGCCTGCGGCGTTGCGTACGCGCAGGTCGCGCGGGCGCCGGACGCGGGCGCGGCGCTGACGATCGCGACCGGCAAGGGGGAACTGCTGTCGCTGCCCGAGCCCGCGGCCGCGATGTTCGTTGCCGATCCGGCCATCGCGGACATCCAGGTTCCGTCGCCGCGCACCGTGTTCGTGTTCGGCAAGAAGGCGGGCACGACCACGCTGATCGCGCTCGGCGCGAACCATCGCCCGATCCTGCGCAAGACGGTGATCGTGCAGGTCGACACGGCGTCGCTGCAGGGCGTGCTCGACAGCCGCTTTCCGCAGCTGAAGCTGTCGGTGTCCGGTGCGCCGGGCTCGCTGATGGTGTCGGGCAAGGTGCCGAGCGCGGCCGACGCGGATGCGGTGATGCAGTCGCTCACGCCGTACCTGCACGACAAGGAAAAGATCGTCAACCGGCTCACGCTGTCGCGCCCGATCCAGGTGAACCTGCGCGTACGGGTGACCGAGGTGAGCCGCAACGTCACGCAGCAGCTCGGCATCAACTGGAGCTCGCTGGGCGGCGCCGGCAACTTCGTCGGCGGGCTGCTCAACGGGCGCACGCTGTTCGATCCGACGAACGGCCTGTTCAACCTGTCGCCGACGGGCGCATTCTCGGTGCTCGGCGGGTTCCGCGCGGGGCGCTGGTCGATCGACGTCGTGCTCGATGCGCTCGACCAGGAGGGCCTGATCACGATGCTCGCCGAACCGAACCTCACCGCGATGTCGGGCGAGACGGCGAGCTTTCTCGCGGGCGGCGAGATTCCGATCCCGGTTGCGCAAACCGGCAACACGGGAGTGATCACGGTCGAGTACAAGCCGTTCGGCGTGTCGCTCGACTTCACGCCGACCGTGCTCACCGACAACCGCATCAGCCTCAAGGTGCGGCCGGAAGTCAGCGAGGTCGATGCGAGCAATAGCGTGACGACGGGCAGCATCAAGGTGCCGGCACTCACGGTGCGCCGCGTCGAGACGACGGTCGAGCTGTCGAGCGGGCAGAGCTTTGCGATCGGCGGGCTGCTGCAGAGCCAGACGGCCGACACCGTATCGCAGGTTCCGGGGCTCGGCCGGCTGCCGATTATCGGCCGGCTGTTTTCGTCGAAGAACTTCCAGGACAACAAGACCGAGGTGGTCGTGATTGTCACGCCGTACATCGTGCAGCCGGCCGGGCCCGGCCAGCTCGAGCAGGCAATCGATACCGTCGCGCGGCCGAGCAGCGACCTGGAGTTCGCGGTGCAGCGCAACCTGGGGCTCGACTTGCTGTC
The DNA here is from genome assembly GCF_002099195.1 of Burkholderia puraquae. Classification (GTDB taxonomy): domain Bacteria; phylum Pseudomonadota; class Gammaproteobacteria; order Burkholderiales; family Burkholderiaceae; genus Burkholderia; species Burkholderia puraquae. Next base: position 211,169 of record NZ_NBYX01000014.1, read on the forward strand.
GGGCGACACGCCGCGCCTCGTCGGCGCCGCGGGCTTCGTGTACTGAACCGGAGGAGCGCGCATGGGAACCCGATCGACCGTTGCCGCACTGCTGCCGCTGGTGTTCGCCGGCTGCCTGTCGGCGCCGCCGCCGGTCAACCTGCCCGATGCACGGGCGATCGGCTTCGACGGCGCGCACGCGGTGCCGCCCGACTGCGCGACGCTGATGCAGCCGTCGCATCTCGTCGACGCGGGGTTCGCGCGGCCCGGTGTGCCGTTCGGCTGTGCGACCTACTCGAACCTCGCGGCGATGCTCGCGCGGCCGGAGGATCTCGTCGCGCCCGTGCCGTACGGCGGCGCGGACGCGCAGGCCGCGGCCGACGCGGTGCGCCGCTACGTCGAGGATCGCGTGAAGCAGCCGACGCCCGGCAGGACGCAGACGACCGGCTCGTCCGGCCATTGACCGCACCCGGATGCCATCACGATGCCGCCCATGAACCTCCTCGATCGCCAGAGCACCCGGCGCACCGCATCCGCGGGAGCGGCCGATCTCGTCGCGGTCGTATCCGATTCGGGAAGCGAGGACGTGATTCGACGTGTCACGCAGGAGCTGTCGATCACGCGCACTCACCTGCAGGCGGGCACCTGCGACGATGCGATCCGGCTGCTGCAGCAGTACGAGCGTTCGCCGCGGCAACTCGTCATCGACGTGTCGGATTCGGTGCTGCCGGTGTCTGACCTGATGCGGCTCGCCGACGTGTGCGACCCGTCGGTGCGCGTCATCGCGATCGGTACGCAGAACGACGTCGGGCTGTTTCGCAACCTGCTCGGCATCGGCGTGCAGGACTACATCGTCAAGCCGCTGACCGTCGAGCTGATGCGGCGTGCGCTGACGGCGACGGAATCGGTCGTCCAGGCACGCACCGGCAAGGTCGTCAGTTTCGTCGGCGCCCGCGGCGGCGTCGGCGCGACCACGATCACCGTGAACCTCGCGCGCTTCCTGGCGGGCGAGAAGCGCCGCCGCGTGGCCTACGTCGACCTGAACCTGCATGGCGGCGGCGCGAACTCGATGTTCGGGCTGACGAGCAACAACGGCCTGATCGAATTGCTGAACATGGGGCAGCGCCCCGACGACGCGTTGTTCGAGCGCATGTTCGTGACGAAGGGCGACCGGTTGCACGTCCTGTCTGCGGAGCTGGCCTACGGCGCCGACGTGCCGGTGGGCGACGAGGCCGTCGCGCGCCTGGTCGACATGCTGAAGGATCGCTTCCACTACGTGCTGTTCGACGTCGGGAACGGCGCCGGCAAGCTGCTCGAGGACGCGCTCGTGGCGTCCGACCTCGTCCATGTGGTGGTCGACCGCTCGGTGCATGCCGCGTACGAAGCCGCACGGCTCGCGCGCTTCGTGCGGGAGCTGCCCGGCGAGCGGCTGCTGTCGATGGTGCTGAACAACCCGCTCGCACCGGTCGCGGGCCGCGTCGAGCCGGTCGATTTCGAGGTGGCGTTCGGCGGCGCGAAGCTGCACGAACTGCCGCACGAGCCGCAGGCGCTTGCTGTCGCCGAGAACCTGGGCGAGCCGATCGAAGGCACGAAGCGAAACGGCTTTCTGGACCAGATCCGGCAGCTCGCGAGCGGCATCACCGGCGAACCGATGGTCGTCGCCGAGCCGTGGTACGCGCGGTTCGTCAAGTGGAGGAAAGGATCGTGACGTTCGGTACCCGCAACCGGCCGCCGGCCACGGACCCCGTGCCGGCCGCGACGCCCGCCGTGACGCGCGAACCCGCAGCGGCCCCGGCCCCGGCTTCGGCTCCGGTGGACACACCCGCGCCCGCGCCGATGCCCACCCGCGCGCCCGTGGCGGCGGATACTCACGAGGCGCTGATCCGGTCGAGCAAGTTCGACGCGATCCGCAGCGCGGTCTTCGCGTCGATGAACATGTCGGCGGCGCTGATGAAGACGCGCGACGAAGTGCGCGCGGGCGTCGAGCAGGTGGCCGCGCACACGGTCGATCGCGAGCGCCTGAAGATCACGGCCGGCGAGCAGGTGCTGATCGTCGATGCGATCCTGAACGACATGTTCGGCGTCGGGCCGATCGAGCCGCTGCTCGCCGACGACACGGTCACCGACATCCTCGTCAACGGGCCCGACCAGGTCTACGTCGAGCGCGCAGGCCGGCTCGAACTCACGTCGCTGAAGTTCCGCGACAACGCGCACGTGGCGAGCGTCGCGCAGCGGATCGCGGCGGCGGTGGGGCGGCGCGTCGACGAGAGCAGCCCGATGGTCGATGCGCGCCTCGCCGACGGCAGCCGCGTGAACGTCGTGCTGCCGCCGATCGCGATGCGCGGCCCGTCGATCTCGATCCGCAAGTTCGCGAAGCGCGACATCACGCTCGCGCGGATGGCGCAGCAGGGCAACATCTCGCATCCGATGCTGCAGGTGCTGAAGGTCGCGTGCGCGTGCCGGCTGAACATCGTGATCTCGGGCGGCACCGGCTCGGGCAAGACGACGCTGCTCAATGCGCTGTCGCAGCACATCGAGCAGCACGAACGGATCGTGACGATCGAGGATGCGGCCGAGCTGCAGTTGCTGCAGCCGCACGTCGTGAGCCTCGAGACGCGGCCGGAGAACACCGAGGGCCTCGGCGGGATCTCGCAGCGCGATCTCGTGCGCAACGCGCTGCGCATGCGGCCCGACCGCATCATCCTCGGCGAGATTCGCGGCCCTGAGGCGTTCGACGTGCTGCAGGCGATGAACACGGGGCACGACGGCTCGATGACGACGATCCACGCGAATTCGCCGCGCGATGCGATCAGCCGGCTCGAGAGCATGGTCATGATGGCGAACGCGAACCTGCAGCTGCTGTCGATCCGGCGCCAGATCGCGAGCGCCGTGCACCTGTTCGTGCAGATCGAGCGGATGCGCGATGGCGTGCGGCGCGTCACGCGGATCACGGAGATCGTCGGGATGGAAGGCGAGGTGGTCATCACGCAGGACCTGTTCGCGTTCCGCCAGGAAGGCGACACGACGCGCGATGCGGTGAAGGGCGTATTCGATGCATCGCCGTTGCGGCCGGGATTCGCGGCGCGCGCCGCGTATTACGGTGTGGAGGATGCACTCTCCGACGTGTTTCGGCAATGAGGGCCGCCGACCTGTTCGCGGCCGGCGCGTTCGTGATGATCCTCGCGATCGGGCTCGTGCTGTCGTCGCTGTTCGATCGCGCGAGCCACACGCCGGCCCAGCGCATCCGCGCGCGGATGCGCCGGCTCTCGCCGTCGCTCGCCGGGCGCGACCGCCACGCGTCCGCCATGCCCGGCGTCGCGCTGTTCAACCTCGAGCGCCGGCAAGGCCGCCTGCGCGCGTGGCTGCAGCGCCGCGTGACGCGTGTGCGCGCGGTCGGCGGCAAGGGCGGCGTGAGGATCGTCGTCGTGAGCACGATTGCCGGCGCGATCGCGGCGATCGTCGCGGTGAAGCTGATCGGGCCGCCGGGCTTCCTGCGCCCGCTGATCTACGCCGGGTTGCCGCTGGTCGCGATGCGCACCAGCTACCGTGCGCTGGTGGAACGCTTCCGGATCCGTTTTCTCGAAGCGTTCCCGGACGCGATCGACGTGATCGTGCGGGCCGTGCGCGCGGGGATTCCGGTCACGCAGGCGATCAGCATGGTCGGCGACGGCGCGGCCGAGCCGGTGCGCGCGACGTTCCGCTCGATGGGCGACAGCCTGCGCGTCGGCGCGGATCTCAAGGACGTGCTGACGCAGGCGGCGGACCGGCTGATGATCGCGGACTTCTCGTTCTTCACCGTCTACCTGCTGCTGCAGCGCGAGACCGGCGGCAGCCTCGGCGAAACGCTCGACGAGCTGTCGAGCATTATCCGCACGCGCCGCGACATCCGCCTGAAGACCCGCGCACTGACCGCCGAAGGGCGTATCACGACGAACATCATTTCGGCGGTGCCGTTCGTGATGATCGGTGCGCTGTTCCTCGTGAACCGCGACTACGTGATGCTGCTGTTCAAGACGCACGCAGGGCACACGATGCTGACGATCGCGGCCGGGTTGCTGACGGTCGGCCTGCTGGTGATCCGCAAGATCTCGAAACTGGATACCGCGCGATGACGATGTCGATACTGGCCGCCCGCGGCCTCGAGTTGCTGTTGTTGCTCGCCTGTGTCGCGGTGGCGCTCGGCACGCCCGGCGGCGGCACCCGCCAGCGGATCGCCGCACGCGTACGGCAGGCTGCCGGGCAGCACCCGCCGGCACTGGCGGCGGGGTGGCTGCAGCCGGGCGGCGTCCGCCTGGACCTGTCGCGCCGGCTCGCGCAGCTGGGCGAACGGCTGCCGGTGCTCGACCCGATGCAGCGCGTGAAGCTCGGCCTGCAGCTGGCGCGGGCGGGCTTTCGCGAGCGCCGCGCGGTGTCGTCGATGATCGGGACCAAGCTGAGTTGCGGCGTGCTGTTCGCGTGCGGCGCGATCGTGTTCAGCCCGCTGATTCCGCGCTTCGGCGAATACTTCGTGATCCGCGCGCTGGCGATGATTGCCGCGTTCGTGATCGGCGTGATCGTGCCGGAATACGTGCTCGGCGTGATGATCCGGCGGCGGCGGCGGATCATCGCCGCGTGCTTTCCGGACGCGCTCGACCTGCTGGTGATCTGCACGATGGCCGGCAATAGCCTCGCGTCGGGCATCCGGCGCGTCGCACACGAACTGTCGCGCATCTGCCCGCCGCTTGCCGACGAGCTGACCGTGTGTGCGGACGAGCTCACGCTGAGCGGCGACGTGTCCGCGACGCTCGCGCATTTCGCGGCGCGCGTCGATTTCACGTCGGCCCGTTCGCTTGCGACGACGCTGACGCAGTCGCAGCGGTTCGGCACGCCGATCACGCAGGCGCTGCGCACCCTGTCGCGCACCGAGCGCACCGAGCAGATCGTCGCGCTCGAGGAACGGGCAGCGAAGCTTGCGCCGAAGATCACGCTGCCGATGATGCTGTTCATCCTGCCGACGGTCTGCCTGATCGCGGCGGGCCCGGCGGCGATTCGCCTGCTCGAGGTATTCAGATGACACGATCCGTCGTACGCGCGCTCGCGCTCGCGGCCGTGCTGCCGGTGCTGGCCGGCGGCTGCGGTGGGCCTGGCATCCAGACGCGGCCGGTGCTGTCGCACAAGAGCGACGACCCGCAGGCCGAGCTACGCATTGCGGACAGCGCGCTCGCCGGCGGCAACGTCGAACTCGCGTCGACGCTGTACGAGAAGGTGCTCGCGAAGCATCCGGATTCGCTTGCGGCACGCCTGGGGCTCGGCGACGTCAACTACCGCGCGGGCGACCTGGAGCGCGCGCGGATCCTCTACGACGCAGCGCAGCAGCAGGCACCCGCGGAGCTCGGCCCGCAGCTCGGGCTTGCGCGCGTCGCGTTGCGGCAGCGCCGCCTCGACGAAGCCGCGCAGCGCTATCGCGCCCTGCTGGCCGCGCAACCGAACCATCCGCTTGCGGCGGAAGGGCTCGGCACCGTGCTCGACCTGCAGGGGCGTCATGCGGATGCGCAGGTCGTATATCGCGAGGCGCTGCGCGCGCACCCGGACGCGCAGGGGCTGCGCGTCGACCTCGGGCTGTCGCTCGTACTGAGCAACCGGCCGCGCGAAGGCGTGAACGTGCTGCTCGACGTCGCCGGGCTGCCGTCCGCGCCGTGGCAGGCACGCCAGAACCTCGCGTTCGCGTACGGCGTGCTCGGCAACACCGATTCGGCGAAGAAGCTGCTCTCCGCGGACTTGCCGGCATCGGCGGTGGCCGACAACCTGCGCTTCTACCAGGCGGTGCGCGCGCGGCTGGCGTCGCGCGGGGGCGCCGGGGTGGCCGGTGGCGCGCCGCCGCTGTCGGGCGCGGCGCTGGAGCCGGGCGTCGCACCGCCGGGTGCGGGGGCCGCAAAATGACACGCGGGGCGACGGGCGTGCGCCACGCGCGCGGCGTCGTGTCCCTCGAGTTCGTGCTGATGCTGCCGTTCCTGCTGATGGTGCTGATCGGTATCATCGACACGAGCCTGATCCTGTGCGACAAGGCCGTCATCACGAACGCGAGCCGCGAGGCCGCGCGCGCCGGCGTCGTGCTGCGCGTGCCGATGCTGACCACGACGCAGATCGCCAACGTCGCGCAGACCTACATGCAGAACAGCCTGATCACCGGCGGTACCGCGACGACACCGGCGGTGACCGTGACGCAGGCAAACGGCACGACGTCAGGCACTGCGCTGACGGTGACGGTGACCTACACATACACGGGGCTCGTGCTGGGTTCCGCGTTCAGCGCGCTCACCGGCCCGGTGACGGTCTCGGCGACCTCGGTGATGCTCTATGAATGAAGTGACCGCAACGCAACCCGCCGGCCGCGCGCGGCAGCGCGGCTCGGTTGCGCTGTTCTTCCTGCTGTTCCTGATTCCGCTGCTGTCGTTCGGCGCACTGGCGATCGACATCGCGTGGGTGGCCACGGTGAAGAACCAGTTGCAGAACGCGGCCGATGCGGCGGCGCTCGCGGGGGCCGACGCGATGATGTCGCCGAGCGGCGGCGCGTTGAACTGGTCGCAGGCCGCGCCGGCGGCGAACGGCGTGATCGCGCAGAACTCGGCGGCCGGTGCGGCGCTATCGACCGGCACGGTGACCACCGGGTACTGGAACGTCACGCGCAGCCCCGCATCGATGCAGCCGACGACCATCACGCCCGGCCAGTACGACGTGCCGGCGGTGCAGGTGACCGTGTCGCGTGCGCCCGGCGTGAACGGCGGCTCGATTCCGCTGCTGCTCGGCGGGCTGTTGGGGATACCGGATGCATCCGGCAGCGCGACCGCCGTGGCGGTGCTGGCAGCGCCGGGCGGGGTCGCGGCCGGCGGGCTGTTTCCGATCGCGATCGACCAGTGCGTGTACAACCAGTACTGGAACGCGGCGACCAACCAGCCGCTGATCAATCCGCTGACGGGGCAGCCGTATGAATTCTCGATCACGAACGGCCAGACCTACGGCCTGCTGTGCATGGGCGGCCAGTGGACGTCGTTCCAGTCGACTGCGAGCGACACGACGACGATGGGCGGCCTGATGGTGACCGGCAATCCGACGACGCTCAACATTGGCGACAGCATCAATCTCGCGACCGGTGTGAAGGCGACGCTCTACACGTCGGTGCCGGTCGGCACGACGGTGGTGCTCCCGGTCGTCACGCAGACGTCGAGCAGCACCACCGTACCGATCGTCGCGTTCGCTGCGTTCCGTATCGATGTGTCGCTGGGCGGGACGTACAAGTACATCCAGGGCCACTTCGTCGCCGGCGTGAAGATGACGGGCGTCGCGACCGGCGTCGGGCCGTACTACGGCGTCTACGTGCCGCCGCGGCTCGCGTTGTAAGCGCCGGGTCCCGCGCCGGCCCGGCGCAGCAGCACGAGCAGCGCGAACAGTGTCACGGCCGGGCCGATCTGCGGCCATTGCAGCCACGGGTTCAGGTATTCGACGATCGGCAGCAGCCACATGAGCGCGATCGCGGTCTGCTCGCCGCGCAGCCAGCCGTCCTGCCAGCCGATCGCCAGCATGCACGCGATCGCGATGCCGAGCCAGGCGAGCTCGTAGTGCCATACGTACGGGTTGGCCGCGAGCGTCGCGACCGCCAGCACCGCCGCGCGCAAGCGAATGTCGCGCGAGCGGGTCCACACGAGGCAGGCGGCCGCGATCGCCAGCGCCGCGATGCACGCTTGCGCGGCATACGCGAGGCCAGGCGGCAGGCCCGCGAGGCGGAACGCGGCGAACGGCGCCGGCGACGCGAGCCAGAACACCACGCCTTGCTCGAGAAGGAGCGACCGCGCGAGCGCGGTGCCCGCGACGAACAGGCGTAGCGACTCGACGCCGCAGACCAGGACGCTCAACGCGACGAACGCGGTGGTGGCGAGCGCGGCCCACGCGATCGTGCGCCATGCGCGGGTGGCGACCAGCACGAACGGGAACAGCAGCGCCAGTTGCGGCTTGGCCGACAGCAGGCCGATGCAGAGGCCGGCCCATATCGGCCGACGGTCCGCCCAGCAGACGGCCAGTGCCGCGCACGACGCGGTCAGGAACGCGTTCTGCCCGAACATCCCGGTGACGAACACGCACGGGGCGGCGACCAGCGCGAACCCGCCGACGCGCGACGCACCGGGGATCGCGCCGAGGCCCGCTACGCGCGAGGCGGCAAAACCGAACACGGCGACGCCGAACGCGACGAACAGCGGATAGCCGATTGCATAAGGCAGCAGCGCCAGCGGCGTCACGAGCAGCAGGTTGGTGGGCGGGTACAGCCACGCGACGAGGTCTTCGCGGCGGAACTGCGGGAACAGTTCCGCCGCCAGCCGCGAGAAGGTCGGCAAATCGTACGCTTGCCACGGCGAGCCGTGCAGCATCACGTACGACGCCGACCAGAACACCGCGTAGTCGGGGCCCGGGCGCGACAGCGCGGTGGCGGGCGCGTGACGGACGACGGCTACCCAGATCGCGAGGAACAGCGCGTAGCATGCGAGCGCGACCGCACTGTACGCAACGACGCGCCGGGGTGTCAGCCACGCGCGGACGGGATGGTCTGCCGATCGTATCGATTGCCGGGGGAGATCCATGCGTCGTGTGCGTGGTTACTTGGCGGACGCTTTCCGCGCACCGTGGCCGGCGGCCGCGGGCAGCGCCGTCCGGCGGCGGGCCGCATGCGTGCGCTTGAGCGGGAACTGCAGCAGCTTCGATGCCGGATGCGCGGCGGCGTCCCGCTGCGCGTGATAGCGCCGCCGCACGAGATAGACCGGGCGTTGTTTCGACTCGTGATAGATGCGGCCGAGGTATTCGCCGATCACGCCGATGCCGATCAGCTGGATGCCGCCGACGAACAGCATCACGGAGATCAGCGACGCGTAGCCGTGCACGGGGTTGCCGAACAGCAGCGTGCGCATGACGATGAACGTGCCGTAGATGAACGAGAGGGCGGCGAATGCGAGGCCGATGTAGGTCCACACGCGCAGCGGCACGGTGCTGAAGCTGGTGATGCCTTCGAGCGCGAAGTTCCAGCGCCGCCATCCGGAGAA
>NZ_NBYX01000015.1 GCF_002099195.1 Burkholderia puraquae
TCGCCGGTGCGCGCCTACGGCGGCTATGGCGGCTGGGGTGCGACGCAGCGCGACGGCGCGCCGCTGCAGCGCGCGGCGGCCGCCGCGATGTGCGGCTGCGCGAGTGCGTGCGGCATGCACGGTCATGCGCATGCAAGCGCATGGGGCCGCACGTTGCCGACCTCGGACGCGAAGGGCTTCTGGGGCGCGTTCGGCTGTTCGTGCTGGGCGGTCTGACATGGCGATCGCAACCGGCCGGTGCAGCCCCGGGTGGATTCGTGCCCTCCTTTCGCAGGCGTGGGTCGGCTCGCTGGTACGGCTCGCGCTCGTTTCCGCGTTCCTGATCGGCGGGGTGAACAAGGCGATGCACTTCGGCGAGGCGGTCGCGGAGCAGGCGCATTTCGGCCTGCACCCGCCCGCGCTGTGGGCGGCACTGGCGATTGCGGTCGAGATCGGCGGCTCGTTGTGCGTGCTGTTTCGCCGGTTCACGTGGATCGGCGCGGGTGGGCTCGGCGTGCTGACCGTCGTCGCGATGGCGGTGGCGAACGACTTCTGGAACCAGTCGGGTGTCGCCCGCTTCATGGCGCTCAACAGTTTTTTTGAGCACCTGGGCTTGATTGCGGCGCTCGTCCTTGTCACCATCGTCGGCGATAGTCAACGTGGGGACGGCGACGGTAGTCCCTGAGCGCCCGGTCGGACGTCGAAACCGAAGGAACGAAGCCGTGAGGAAAGGCCGCGCTGAAGGGTTTTTCAAGGCGACGGCAAGCGGCTTCGTTGCGACGTTGACTTCCGGCGAACGCGACGCGGCGGTCGTGCAGTCTTCGGGCGCCGCGTCGCCCAACCTCTACTCAAACATCACGAATTGAAATCTGAAGACACCATTCTTTCCGCGGTCGCCGGGTTCGTCGATACGCTGAGCTTCGTCTCGCTGTTCGGGTTGTTCACCGCACACGTGACCGGCAACTTCGTGCTGATCGGCGCCGGCGTTGCCGGGTTCGGGCAGGGCATCCTGCTGAAGCTGAGCGTGTTTCCCGCATTCGTGTGCGGCGTCGTCGCGGCGAGCCTGATCGCGCGGTCGCTGTCCGCGCGGCCGGCATGGCAGGGCACGCGTGCGCTGCATACGGTGCAGGCCGTGCTGCTGCTCGGCTTCTGCGCGGCCGGTGTGTGGGCGACGCCCGTCACGCAGTCCGACAGCCTGCCGGTGCTGGTGGCCGGCATCGTCGGCACGTTTGCGATGGGCGTGCAGAACGCGCACCCGCGCGTCATCGCACGTGCCGGCGTGCCGAACACGGTGATGACGGGCAACGTCACGCAGGCGATTCTCGATGTCGTCGACCTGTTGTCCGCCGGCACGGCCGAGAGCGCACGTGCGGCCGCGCGTGCGCGGTTCGGCAAGATGTTGCCGGCGATCGTCGCATTCGCGCTCGGCGCAATGGCCGGCGCGATCGGCTTCCGCTACGTCGGATTCTGGGCGCTGCTCGCGCCGGCCGGCGCGCTCGCGGTGCTGGCATTGACCTCCGGCGCGCACGACACGGCGCCCGCCGCGCGGAGCTGAGTTGGCGTGACACGGCCCAGCGGCCGGCATGCCGTCAGGGCAATGCGGCCGAGCCTCGATACGCGCCGGGAATTTCCTCGAGCGTATCGCGGTCGTGCCGGCGCGGGCGGTCATGCAGCCCGCGCACACTATGCATGAACGGCCACCCGATACCGGGTGGTCTGTCGATAGACGGCGCCCGGATCAAGGATCACGTCGTCGCGCAGGCCGGCCATGTTGACCTGGTCCGGAAAGCCGCCCGCTTCCACGCACAGCGCTGCGTGTCGCGCGCAAAGCGTGCCGCCGCTCACGCGCACGCCGTCGAGATAGTTTCCCGTATAGAGTTGCAGGCCCCGCTGATCGGTCGACACGATCAATTCGCGGCCGCTTTCCGGATCGTAGACGCGCGCAACGGGCCGGACCTCTTGCGCGCCGCCGCCCAGTACGAAGCAGTGGTCGAAGCCGCGCGCACGAGCCAGTTGCGCGTTCGGCCAGTCGAGGCGCGCGCCGATCGGCGCGCTTTGCCGGAAATCGAAGGCGGTGCCCGTCACGTCGGCCGTGCCGGTCGGGATCAGCGCGTCGTCCACTTCGAGGAACGCGTCGGCGTCGATGTGCAGCAGATGGCCGCGCACGTCGCTGCCCGGGCGCCCGTTCAGGTTGAAGTAGCTGTGATTCGTCAGGTTCAGCGGCGTCGGTGCATCGGTCCACCCCGCATAGTCGATCGTCAGCGTGCCGTCGTCGTCGAGCGTGTAGCGAACCTGCACGGACACGTTGCCGGGAAATCCCGCGTCGCCTTCCGGCGAATCGAGCCGAAGCGTCAGCCCGCCGCAGTCGTCGATCACGTCCCAGCGCGCGCGATGAAAACCGTTCGACCCGCCGTGCAGCAGGTTGCCGTTCTCGTTGCGGTCGAGCTGGTAGCTGATGCCGTCGAGCTCGAAGCGCGCGCCGGCGATCCGGTTCGCCCATCGGCCGATCGTCGCGCCGAGGTAGACACCGGATTCGAGGTATTCGGCCGGCGTGTCGTGCGCGAGCACGATATCGGCAAAGCGCCCCGTGCGGTCGGGGGCGAGCCACGACACGACGGTTGCGCCGAGGTCGCTGACGCCGACACGCATCCCATGCGCGTTGCGCAGCGTATAGCGCCGCACGGGCTCGCCGTCGGGCAACGCGCCCCACGGCTCGGAATGCACGCGGGCCACGCCGGGCGTCAGGTGTGAAGAATCGGTATCGATGTGCATGGGTGGAGGTCAGATTGGCGGCGGGCGTCAGTATGAGGTGGCCGCGCGTTCCTGGTATTCGCGCGGCGTGCAGCCCAGCTCGCGCCTGAACACTGCGTACATGTACTGCAGCGACGTGAACCCGCAACGGATCGCAACTTCGGCGCTCGACGCCTGCCGGCCGGCGAGCAGCGCCTGCGCGGCCTCGAGCTTGTGGCGCAGGATTTCCTGGTGCACGGTGCGCTGCAGTTCGCGCCGGAAGTGCTCCTCGAGCAACGAGCGCGATACGCCGACATAGTCGGCGACCTGTTCGGTCTTGATTCCCTGGCACGCATACTGGCGAATGAAATGCCGAGCACGCATCACGTGCGGGCTCGCAAGCGGCTGGTGGCGCGTCGACTCGAGCACGTTGATGCCGACCGGCGGCACGAGAATGCGCTGCCCCGGAAAGCGCGCACCGCGCAGCATCCGGTGCAGCAGGTGCGCGGCGGTGCGGCCCATTTCCTCGGTGCCCTGGATCACCGACGACAACGGAATGCGAGTCAGCGTGCGCGTGAGCGGATCGTTGTCGATGCCGATGATCGCCACCTGTTCCGGCACGGCGATGCCCGCGATCAGGCACGCCTGCAGCAGGTGCCGCGCGCGCGCATCGGTGACCGCGATCACGCCGACGGGCTTCGGCAGCGCATGCAGCCAGCCGATCAGCTGTTCGATCGCGTGATTCCAGCCCGACGCGCTCGTCGACAGCCCGCGGTAGATCGGCGCATCGAGCCCGTCGGCGCGCGCGAGCCGGTCGAACGCGAGCTCGCGCTGCTGCGCCCAGCGGTTCTCCTGCGCGACCGGCAGGCTGTACATCGCGAAGTGCGCGAGTCCCGCGCCGATCAGGTGCGTGTACGCGAGCGACACGAGCTTCGGGTTGTCAGTCGCAATATATGGGACATCGTCCGGATATTGCGCTGGATCCTCGTACGACGAACCGACCGCGACGATGGGCAGCGACGAGCCGGCGAGCGCGTCGGCGACGGCCGGATCGTCGAAGTCCGCGATGATGCCGTCGCCGTCGAAGCGCTCGATGCCGGTGAGCCGGCAGCGGAAGTCGTCCTCGAGAAACAGGTCCCACGCGACGCGCGTCGTGTGCAGGTACTGGCCGATGCCGCTGATGATCTCGCGGTCGTAGACCTTGTTCGCGTTGAACAGCAGCGCGATGCGATGCGGTGTCTGGGCGGAAGGAACGCGTGTCATCTCGATCTCGGGGCGCGTGCCTTGGGGGCGTCGTGCCGTTGTCTCCGGGGTGCGCCTCGGGCGGCTGGGCGCGGTGGTCTGGTGTTCGGCGATTGTAGGACGGAACGCGCGCCGCACGTAGCGGCTGGCAAGAAACATTAAGCGTGCTGCGCAATTTCGCAATTGCCGGCCGGCAGGCACGCGGGCACGATCCAGCCAACCGAATTCGGCCGCGTGCGTCGCCGCGACGCGCGTTGCGCTGCAACAAGACCCTGCACGGAGACGCCATGTCGTATTTCGAACACATTCCCGCGATTCGCTACGAAGGCCCGCAGTCGGACAATCCGCTCGCATACCACCATTACGACCCCGCGAAGCGCGTGCTGGGCAAGACGCTCGCCGAGCATCTGCGGATCGCCGTCTGCTACTGGCACACGTTCGTGTGGCCGGGGCATGACATGTTCGGGCAAGGCACGTTCCGGCGGCCGTGGCAGCAGCCGGGCGACGCGCTCGAATTGGCGCGGATGAAGGCCGATGCGGCGTTCGAGTTCTTCACGAAGCTCGGCACGCCTTTTTATACGTTCCATGACACCGACGTCTCGCCGGAAGGCGACAGCCTGCGGGAATATGCGGCCAATTTCGCGCGGATGGTCGACTATCTCGGCGAGCGTCAGCAGGCGAGCGGCGTGCGGCTCCTGTGGGGCACCGCGAACCTGTTCTCGCACCCGCGCTTCGCGGCCGGCGCCGCGACGAACCCGAACCCCGACGTGTTCGCGTGGGCCGCGGCCCAGGTGTGCCATGCGCTCGACGCGACCCACCGGCTCGGCGGCGAGAACTACGTGCTGTGGGGCGGCCGCGAAGGCTACGAGACGCTGCTCAATACCGACCTGAAGCGCGAGCGCGACCAGTTCGCCCGCTTCCTGTCGATGGTCGTCGAGCACAAGCACCGGATCGGATTCAAGGGCGCGCTGCTGATCGAGCCGAAGCCGCAGGAGCCGACCAAGCATCAGTACGACTACGACGTCGCGACCGTGCATGGCTTTCTCGTGCAGTACGGACTGCAGAACGAGATCCGCGTGAACATCGAGGCGAATCACGCGACGCTCGCCGGGCACTCGTTCCATCACGAGATCGCGAATGCCTTCGCGCTCGGCGTGTTCGGCAGCGTTGACGCGAACCGCGGCGATCCGCAGAACGGCTGGGACACCGACCAGTTCCCGAACAGCGTCGAGGAGCTGACGCTCGCGTTCTACGAAATCTTGCGCCACGGCGGCTTCACGACCGGCGGGATGAACTTCGACGCGAAGGTGCGGCGCCAGAGCGTCGATCCGGAAGACCTGTTCTACGGCCACGTCGGCGCGATCGACGTGCTCGCGCTCGCGCTCGAACGCGCGGCGGTGCTGGTCGAGAACGACCGGCTCGACGCGCTGCGTCGTCAACGCTACGCGCAGTGGGACGACGCGTTCGGCCGCAAGATCCTGTCGGGCGGCTATACGCTGGAGTCGCTCGCGGCCGATGCGCTCGCGCGCGGCGTGAACCCGCAGCACGTGAGCGGCGCGCAGGAGCGGTGCGAGAACATCGTGAACCAGGCGATCTACGGGCTGCGCTGACGCCATGTACATCGGACTCGATCTCGGCACGTCGGGCGTGAAGGCCGTGCTGCTCGACCGCGACGGCGCGGTGCGGGTGAGCGCGAGCCGCCCGTTGACGGTGAGCCGGCCGCGGCCGCGCTGGTCCGAGCAGGCGCCGCGCGACTGGTGGGACGCGGCATGCGGCGCGCTTGCCGCGCTCGTCTCGGATGCGCGCACCGCGGGCATCGACCCGCGCGACATCGACGCACTTGGACTGACCGGGCAGATGCACGGCGCGACGCTGCTCGATGCGCATGGCGACGTGCTGCGCCCCGCGATCCTGTGGAACGACGGCCGGGCGGACGCCGAGTGCGACGAACTCGAACGGCTCGCGCCCGCGCTGCGCACGGTGGCCGGCAACATCGCGATGCCGGGTTTCACCGCACCGAAGCTGCTGTGGGTGCGTCGTCACGAGCCCGACGTGTTCGCGCGCATCGCCTCCGTGCTGCTGCCGAAGGACTATCTGCGCTACCGGCTGACCGGCGCGTTCGCGACCGATCCGTCGGATGCCGCGGGCACGCTGTGGCTCGACGTCGCGAAGCGCGATTACGACGACACGCTGCTCGCCGTCTGCGGGCTGTCGCGCGCGCAGATGCCGGCCGTGTTCGAAGGCAACCGCATCACCGGCACGCTGCTGCCGGCCGTCGCACGGGCGCTCGGCCTGCGCGAGATCCCGGTGGTGGCCGGCGGCGGCGACAACGCGGCCGGCGCGGTGGGCGTCGGGATCGTGCGGCCCGGCGATGCGTTGCTGTCGCTGGGCACGTCGGGCGTGTATTTCGCGGTGTCGGACGGGTTTCGTGCGAATCCCGAATCGGCGGTGCACAGCTTCTGTCATGCGCTGCCGGATACGTGGCACCTGATGTCGGTGATGCTGAATGCGGCCGGCTGCGTCGACTTCACCGCGCAACTGGCCGGCTACGACGGCGTCGCGGCGCTGCTCGACGATGCCGAGACGAACGCACGCGCGAGCCGCCCGTGGTTCCTGCCGTACCTGAGCGGCGAGCGCACGCCGCACAACGACGTGAACGCGAAGGGCGTGTTCTACGGGCTCACGCCCGACACGCAGCGCGCAGATCTCGCGAACGCGACGCTCGAAGGCGTCGGCTTCGCGCTGCTCGACGGAATCGACGCGCTGCATGCGGCCGGGCTCGCACCCGACAGCATCACGGTGATCGGCGGCGGCTCGCGCAGCGCGTACTGGACGCAGATGCTCGCCGACCTGAGCGGCCGCGCGCTGACGCTGCGCGCGGGCGGCGAAGTGGGGCCGGCGCTCGGCGCCGCGCGCCTCGCGCATCTGGCGGTCGAACCGCATGCGCGGCTCGGCGACGTGTGCCCGCAGCCGCCCGTCGTCGCGGTGCGCGAGCCCGATCCCGCGCGGCATGCGTGGTATCGCGACGTGCGCCGACCGACGTTTCGCGCGCTCTACCGCGCGCTCGAACCGGTGTTTGCAACGGGCGGATGAACGGCGGCCCGCCGCTGGGCCGTCCGTAGCAGTGACTCGATGCGGGCGGCGCATTCCGGCGCCGGCCCGGCGTTCGTGAGGTTGTCCAATAACAAGGAGTTGGAGACATGAAATCCGTGACGCGTCGTACCGTATTGAGTTCGCTTGCCGGCGCCGCCGCGCTGGCGATCGTCGCATTGGGCATGCCGCTCGCGCATGCGAGCAAGGACAAGCCCGAAATCGGCTTCTGCATCGACGACCTGCGCGTCGAGCGCTGGTCGCGCGATCGCGACTATTTCGTCGCGGCCGCGACGAAGCTCGGCGCGAAGGTGTCGGTGCAGTCGGCCGACGCGAGCGAAGAGCGGCAGATCTCGCAGATCGAGAACCTGATCTCGCGCGGCGTCGACGTGATCGTGATCGTGCCGTTCAATTCGAAGACGCTCGGCAACGTCGTCGCCGAAGCGAAGAAGGCCGGCATCAAGATCGTGTCGTACGACCGGCTGATTCTCGACGCGGACGTCGACGCGTATATCTCGTTCGACAACCAGAAGGTCGGCGAGCTGCAGGCGCAGGGCGTCTACGATGCGAAGCCGAAAGGCAATTACTTCCTGCTGGGCGGCGCGCCGACCGACAACAACGCGAAAATGCTGCGCGAAGGGCAGTTGAAGGTGCTGAAGCCCGCGATCGACCGCGGCGACATCAAGGTCGTCGGCCAGCAGTGGGTGCCCGAGTGGAGCGCGTCGACCGCGCTGCGGATCGTCGAGGATGCGCTGACCGCGAACAACAACAAGATCGATGCGATCGTCGCGTCGAACGACGGCACGGCCGGCGGCGCGATCCAGGCGCTCGCGGCGCAACATCTGGCCGGCAAGGTGCCGGTATCCGGGCAGGACGCGGATCTCGCGGCGGTCAAGCGCGTGATCGCCGGCACGCAGACGATGACTGTCTACAAGCCGCTCAAGCTGATCGCGAGCGAAGCGGCGAAGCTCGCGGTCGATCTCGCGAAGGGCACGAAGCCTGCGTTCAATGCGCAGTACGACAACGGCCGGAAGAAGGTCGACACGGTGCTGCTGCAGCCGACGCTGCTGACCAAGCGTAACGTCGACGTCGTCGTGAAGGACGGTTTCTATACCCAGGCCCAGCTGGCGAGCCAGTAAGCGTACGACGGACGCGACGCGCGGCCGCCGCGACGGCGGCCGCGCTTACTGCGAGGCAATGAACGAATGACGGAACCCTTGCTGACGATGCGCAGCATCGTCAAGGAATTCGACGGCGTGAAAGCGCTCGACGGTATCGACCTCACCGTGCGGCCCGGCGAATGCGTCGGGCTGTGCGGCGAGAACGGCGCGGGCAAATCGACGCTGATGAAGGTGCTGTCGGGTGTCTATCCGCATGGCACGTGGGACGGCGAAATCCGCTGGGAAGGCGCGCCGCTCGCGGCATCCGGCGTGCGCGACACGGAGCGGGCGGGCATCGTGATCATCCACCAGGAGCTGATGCTCGTGCCCGAACTGTCGGTTGCCGAGAACATCTTCCTCGGCAACGAGATCACCCTGCCGGGCGGGCGCATGCACTTCTCGGCGATGGTCCGGCGCGCCGAGGAGCTGCTGCGCGAGTTGCGGATCGACTCGATCAACGTCGCGCAGCCGGTCATGAACTACGGCGGCGGCCACCAGCAGTTGATCGAGATCGCGAAGGCGTTGAACAAGGACGCGAAGCTGCTGATCCTCGACGAACCGTCGTCGTCGCTGAGCGCCGCCGAAACGCGCATCCTGCTCGACATCGTGCGCGACCTGAAGCGGCGCGGCGTGGCGTGCGTGTACATCTCGCACAAGCTCGACGAGGTGGCGGCCGTCTGCGACACGGTCACCGTGATCCGCGACGGCCGTCATGTCGCGACCGAGCCGATGGACGCGCTGACCACCGACCGGATCATCGCGATGATGGTCGGCCGCGAGATCCGCGACCTGTATCCGCGGGAGGCGCACGAGATCGGCGACGTCGTGCTGGAAGCCCGCCACGTGACGTGTCGCGACGTGACGAACGCGCGCCGCAAGCGGGTCGACGACGTGTCGTTCAGCGTGCGGCGCGGCGAGATCCTCGGCGTCGCCGGGCTCGTCGGCGCGGGCCGCACCGAGCTGATGCAGGCGATCTTCGGCGCGTATCCCGGCGCGTGCACGGCGACCGTGACGATGAACGGCCGCCCGCTGTCGATCCGCTCGCCGGCCGACGCGATCCGCGCAGGCATCGCGATGGTGCCGGAGGACCGCAAGCGCCACGGCATCGTGCCGCAGCTCGGCGTGGGCCACAACATCACGCTGGCGGTGCTGCGGCGCTTCGCGGCACGCGGGCGGATCGACGCGGCCGCCGAACTCGATGCGATCCGCACCGAGATGCAGCGGCTGTCGGTGCGCGCCGCGCATCCGTTCCTGTCGATCGCGAGCCTGTCGGGCGGCAATCAGCAGAAGGCGGTGCTCGCGAAGATGCTGCTGACCGAGCCGCAGGTGCTGATCCTCGACGAACCGACGCGCGGCGTCGACGTGGGCGCGAAGGTGGAGATCTACCGGCTGATCTTCGCGCTTGCGAAGCGCGGCGTCGCGCTGATCGTCGTGTCGTCGGAGCTGCCGGAGGTGCTCGGTCTCGCCGATCGCGTGCTGGTGATCGGCGAAGGCGAGCTGCGCGGCGATTTCGTCAACCAGGGCCTCACGCAGGAACAGATTCTCGGCGCCGCGCTGAAGCCCGCGCGGCTGCCCGCCGAACCCACCGCAGCGAGTGCGACATGAATTCCGAACTTTCTTCCTCGACCCCGGCGACGCCGGATACCGATGCGCGCCGTCCCGACGGGCGCGGGCCGCGGCTGGCGTTGCGCCACGTCTTCACGCGCTACAAGCTGCTTGCGCTGCTGTTCGCGGTCGTCGCGATCTGGGCGTTCTTCTCGGTGCTGACGGACGGCGCGTTCGTCACGCCGCGCAACGTATCGAACCTGCTGCGGCAAATGTCGATCACCGGCATGCTCGCGTGCGGGATGGTGTTCGTCATCATCGCGGGCGAGATCGACCTGTCGGTCGGCTCGCTGCTCGGGCTGCTCGGCGGCGTCGCCGCGATCCTCGACGTCAACCGGCACTGGCCGGTCGCGGCCACGGTCCCCGTCGTGCTCGCGCTCGGCGTGCTGATCGGGCTCTTCAACGGCTGGTGGTCGACCTATCGGCGCGTGCCGTCGTTCATCGTCGGGCTCGGCGGGATGCTCGCGTTTCGCGGCATCCTGCTCGGCGTGACGGGCGGCTCGACGATCGCGCCGGTGTCGGACGGCTTCGTGTTCATCGGGCAGGGCTATCTGCCGCGCGTCGCCGGGGACGGCCTCGCGGTGCTGCTGTTCGTGGTCGCGACGCTGCTGGTGGTGCGGCAGCGCGGCACGCGGCGGCGCTACCGGCTCACGGTCGCCCCGCTGTGGCAGGACGTCGCGAAGATCGTCGGCGCGGGCGCCGTGCTGTTCGCGTTCGTTGCGACGCTCGACCGTTACGGCGGCATTCCGGTGCCCGTGCTGCTGCTGCTCGTGCTGCTCGGCGTGTTCTCGTGGATCGCGACGCAGACGGTATTCGGCCGGCGCATCTATGCGGTGGGGTCGAACCTGGAGGCGACGCGGCTGTCGGGCGTGGACACCGATCGCGTGAAGCTCGTGATCTTCGCACTGATGGGGCTGATGTGCGCGTTTGCCGGCCTCGTCAACACGGCGCGGCTCGCGGCCGGGTCGCCGTCCGCCGGCACGATGGGCGAGCTCGATGCGATCGCCGCGTGCTTCATCGGCGGCACGTCGATGCGCGGCGGGTCGGGCACCGTCTATGGTGCGCTGATCGGCGCGCTCGTGATGGCGAGCCTCGACAACGGGATGTCGATGCTGGACGTCGACGCGTACTGGCAGATGATCGTCAAGGGCGCGGTGCTGGTGCTGGCGGTATGGATCGACGTGGTATCGCGGTCGAACCGGCGGTGACGCGCCGGTCGGTCGCGAGTCGACGAAGAGGAAGACCATGGAACGAAACACGATGCGCGTGCCGGACGTTGCCGTGCGGGCGGCCGGGCCGTTCGCGATACCGGATGCCGGTTCCGTGCTGGGCCTGGATGATCCGCGCGACCGGCAGGTGATCGCGGATGCGCTGCGCGCGCTGCTGCGTGAGCGTTCCGAAGCGCTCGCGTTCGCGATGCGCATGGCCGACCAGTGCGGCCGGCCCCGGCCCGATGCGGCCGATTTCGCGCTGACCGACATCATTCGGCTCGCTCGTATCGTCGAGCGGATCGAGCGGGACGGCGCGTCGCAGCGCGCTGCCGTGCCCGCGGACGCGCGCTGACAGGCGAGGCGGCCGCCGCGCGGGCCGCAGGCTAAAAAAGCGCCACGCATGCCGTGTGCTCAACGCGGCGCACGCTGCAATGGGGTGATACGCCCGACGTCGGACTCCCGGCGTCGGGCGTTTTTGTTGGCGGCTGAGGGCGCATCAGTGCCTCGCCGATCCCAAGGGTTAACCCATATTCGACATTATTTCTGGCGTCGTATAGTGCAGCCGTAGATACAAATATCCACTATTACACAAACCTTTCATTCGAGATCGAACGGAAGTTCGCGAGCCTGCCATGCGCCTTCGGTGTGCGGGCATTTGGCGGCGATGCCGACGTTCCGCGAAAGAGGTCATTGCATGAACATGGACACACGTACGCCGCCGCTGCATCCGCAATTTCCCGCCACGGCCGAGGAAGAGGCCTACGCACACGTGCTCTACCGTATCCGGATGGGGACGTACAAGGCCGGCGATCGCCTGATTCCCGAGGACATCGCCGCCGAGATCAATACGAGCCGCATGCCGGTGAGGGAGGCGTTCCGTCGGCTCGCCAGCGAAGGGCTGGTCGCGATCCGTCCGAATCGCGGCGCGATCGTGCGGGGGCTCGACGTCGACGAGATGGAGGTGGTGTTCGGCATGCGCGGCGTACTCGAAGGGCTGGCGGCGCGCATGGCGCTGCCGAACATCACGCCGCGGCATGTCGACGAACTGACGCGCCTGATCGACGTGATGGAGCGCGCCGAGCCGGACGGCCAGCAGTGGGTGACCGCGCATCGCAGCTTTCACGAGTATCTGTGTCAGCTGTGCGGGCGCCAGCGCCTGATCACGCAGATTGCCGGGCTGCACACGGTGGTGGAACCGCACATGCGTCTGTGGCTCGAGCGGGCCTACAAGCCGAAGACGTCGCGCGACGACCACATGGGGCTGATCGACGCGATCCGGGGCTGCGATCCTGCCGCGCTCGAGGCCGCGGTGCGCGAGCACATCGAAGCGACCGTCCCGGCCGTGCGCGACTGGATGACGGGCGGGCACTGACGGAAACAGGACGAGGCGATGGTTGTCGCCTCGTGCCTATCGATAAGTGATCCGAACGAATTGTCGGACAAAACACCTGCAACACGATCACGCAGTCATTTCCCACGAAACACGTTACGGAGTGTCGATATGAAACGACCCATGATGAGATTCCTGCTGCTCGTCGCCGTCCTGCTGGCGGCCGCGCAGGCCCACGCGAAAGAGTGGAAGGACATCCGGATCGGCTATGAAGGCGCGTACCCGCCGTTTTCGTCGATGCAGCCCGACGGCACGCCGGTGGGCTTCGACATCGACGTCATCCATGCGCTGTGCGCCCAGATGCACGCCAATTGCACGCTGGTGCAGATCGGCTGGGACGGCCTGCTGCCCGCCCTGATGGCCGACAAGGTCGACGCGATCGTCGCGTCGGTCGCGATCACCGCCGAGCGCAAGCAGAAGGTCGCGTTCACCGACAAGTACTACAACACGCCGCGCCGGCTGGTCGTCGCGAAGAACAGCCCGATCAAGGACGCGACGCCGGCGGAACTCAAGGGCAAGCGCGTCGGCGTCCAGCGCGGCACGCTGGCCGACAAGTACGCGAGCGCGTACTGGGTGCAGAACGGCGTGCAGCTGGTGCGCTACCCGACCCAGGACGAGGTCTATCTCGATCTGCGCTCGGGCCGCATCGATGCCGCGTTGCAGGATGCGACCGCCGCCTATTCCGCGTTCCTGACGAAACCGGAAGGCGCGAACTTCAAGTTCGTCGGCACGCCGATCGTCGGTACGACGCCCGAGCAGAAGACGCTGCTGGGCGAGGGTTACGGCATTCCGGTGCGCAAGACCGACGACGATCTCCGGCAGCAGCTGAACCAGGCGATCACGGCCATTCGCGCGAACGGCGTGTACCAGTCCATCGAGAAGAAGTACTTCGATTTCGACATCTACTGATCGTCCGTCGATCGGCATCGCGCCGGCGTGCAAGTATGCGCCGGTGCGGCCGGAACGAACCGCTAGAGCGCGGGAAAGGAGCGTCATGTCCGCATTACAGCAATACCTGCCGGCCCTGTTGCGCGGCGCCCAGGTGACGATCGTGCTCGCCGTGCTGTCCGTCGCGCTCGCCGTGTGCATCGGCATGGCGGGCGCGATGGCCAAGCTGTCGGGCTCGCGCGTGCTGGTGTCCGCCGCCACCGCGTATACCACGCTGATTCGCGGCGTGCCGGAGTTCGTGATGATGCTGCTGGTGTTCTATGGCGGCCAGATTCTGCTGAACCGGCTGTCGGCCGCGTTCGGCCTGCATGCGCCCGACGTCGACGCGTTCGCCACCGCGGTGCTGACGATCGGTTTCATATTCGGCGCGTACTACACGGAGACGTTCCGCGGCGCGATCCTCGGTGTGCCGCGCGGCCAGATGGAGGCGGCGCGCGCATACGGATTCTCGGGCTGGCTCGCGTTTCGCCGCATCCTGTTTCCGCAGATGGCGCGGCTCGCGTTGCCCGCCGCCCTGAACAACTGGCTGGTGCTGCTCAAGACCACGGCGATCGCGTCGCTGATCGGCCTGCACGACGTGATGTTCATCTCCGACCAGGCCGGCCGCACGACCCAGGCGCCGATGACGTTCTATCTCGCCGCCTGCGCGGTGTATCTGCTGGTGACGTCGGGATCGACGGCGTGCGTGGCGCGTGCCCGCGTAAGGCTGAACCGCGGCATGCGCGAGGGGAGGCTGCACGGATGAGCCATGAGCAATGGATGTCGCTGCTTGGTGCGTACACAGGCGGGCTGTGGGTGACGGTACAGCTGACCGTGGGTTCGCTTGCTCTCGGGCTGCTGCTCGCGATTCCGCTCGCCGTGCTGCGCGTGTCGCCGAACCGTTTCGTGCACGGCCCGGTGGCGGTCTATACGTGGTTCATGCGCGGCACGCCTTTGCTCGCGCAACTGATGATCGTGTATTACGGCTTCGGCCAGTTTCAGTGGGTGCAGGACGCGTGGCAGCGCGGCAATCCGCTGCTGTTGCTGCTGCGCGATCCGTTCGGCTGCGCGATGATCGCGCTGACGGCGAACACCTGCGCGTACACCGTCGAAATCCTCGCCGGTGCGATCCGCGCGATCGCGTACGGCGAAATCGAAGCGGCGCAGGCGTACGGGATGTCGCGAGCGACCGCCTGGCGCCGCATCGTGTTGCCGTCGGCGCTGCGCCGCTTCCTGCCCGCTTACAGCAACGAAGTCATCCTGATGTTGCACGGCACGTCGCTCGTCAGCGCGATCACGCTGATCGACCTGACGGGCGCGGCGCGCGATTTCTACGCGAACTACTACGCACCGTTCGAGGCGTTCATTTCTGTCGGCACCGTCTATTTCGCGTTGACCGGGCTCGTCGCGCTGCTGATCCGGGCAACCGAGCGCCGCCTGCTCGTTCACTTGCGGCCGCTGCAGCTTTCCACGCTCGCCCAATCGCGGAGCCACGCCACATGAATGCACTGTCCGTCGAGAATCTCCACAAGCGCTACGGCGACAACGAGGTCCTGAAAGGCGTCTCGCTGGCCGCCCACCCGGGCGACGTGATCAGCGTGATCGGCTCGTCGGGGTCGGGCAAGAGCACGCTGCTTCGATGCATCAATTTCCTGGAATCACCATCGTCGGGCCGCGTCTCGCTCGGCGGCGGCGAGGTCAGGACGTCGCTCGACCGCAGCGGCCGGATCAGGATCTCGGATCCCGTCCAGTTGCGCCGGATGCGCACGCGGCTCGCGATGGTGTTCCAGCATTTCAATCTGTGGGCGCACATGACGGTAATGCAGAACGTCGTCGAGGCGCCGCTGCACGTACTGAAGCTCGGCCGCGCGGAGGCGCGCGAGCGGGCGGAACGCTATCTCGAGCAGGTGGGCATGACGCGCTTTGCCGATGCGTATCCGGCGCACCTGTCCGGCGGCCAGCAGCAGCGTGTCGCGATCGCCCGCGCGCTCGCGATGGAGCCCGATGCGCTGTTGTTCGACGAACCGACGTCGGCGCTCGATCCGGAGTTGGTCGGCGACGTGCTCAAGGTGATGCGCGATCTCGCGCGCGAAGGCCGCACGATGATCGTCGTCACGCACGAGATGGGCTTCGCGCGCGAAGTGTCGAACCACGTGATGTTCCTGCACGAGGGCATCGTGGAGGAGGAAGGCCATCCGCGTGACATATTGAAGACGCCGAAAAGCGGACGGTTGCAGAAGTTCCTGTCCGGCGGGCTCAAATAGCGGGAACCGGCGGCCTGTTCAGGCCGGTGCCGTACACGCAAGACACGACCATGGAAGAGACGAAACCAGGAAGGTACTCATGCACACTCTGAAGCAGAACGACATCGATCACGTCCTTCATCCGTACACGAACCTGAGCCGCCATCGCGATGTCGGGCCGATGGTGATCGAGCGCGGCGAGGGCGTCTACGTGTACGACACGGAAGGCAACCGTTATATCGAGGCGCTGAGCGGCCTGTTCTGCGCGTCGCTGGGGTTCAGCGAATCGCGGCTCGCCGACGCGGCGGACCGGCAAATGCGCAAACTGCCGTTTTATCACGCGTTCGGTCATAAGTCGTCCGAACCGTTGATCATGCTGGCCGAGAAACTGATCGCGATGGCGCCCGTTCCGATGTCGAAGGTGTTCTTCGCGAACTCGGGTTCCGAAGCCAACGACACCGCGATGAAGCTGATCTGGTATTACAACAACGCGCTCGGGCGGCCGCTGAAGAAAAAGATCATCGCACGCACGCGGGCGTACCACGGCGTGACGATCGCGTCCGCGAGCCTGACCGGCTTGCCGAACAATCATCGCGACTTCGACCTGCCGATCGACCGCATCCTGCATACGGATTGCCCGCACTACTACCGTCATGCGCTGCCTGGCGAATCGGAAGAGCAGTTCGCGACGCGCTGCGCCGAGTCGCTCGAGCAACTGATCCTGCGCGAAGGGCCCGACACGATCGCCGCGTTCTTTGCCGAGCCGATCATGGCGTCGGGCGGGGTGATCGTGCCGCCGGCCACCTATATGGAGAAGATCCAGCGCGTGCTGAAGCAGTACGACATCCTGCTCGTGGCCGACGAGGTCATCTGCGGGTTCGGTCGCACCGGCAACATGTTCGGCTCGGAAACCTTCGGCATGCAGCCCGACATGATCGTCGTCGCCAAGCAGCTGTCGGCCGGCTACCTGCCGATCTCGGCGCTGATGGTCAACGATGCGATCTATCGCGCGCTCGTCGCCGAAAGCGAGAAGATCGGCACGTTCGGCCACGGCTTCACGTACAGCGGCCATCCGGTTTGCGCGGCCGTCGCGCTCGAGACGCTGCGTATCTACGACGAAGACGGCGTGCTCGACCACGTGCGCAGCGTGATCCCGCACTTCCAGCAGCGCGTGGCCGATCTCGCCGGGCATCCGGTCGTGGGCGAAGCGCGCGGGGCCGGGCTGCTCGCGGCGGTCGAACTGGTTGCCGACAAGGCGACGAAAACGCCGTTCCCGCCGTCCGAAGGCGTGGCCGCCCATGCCGGCGAGCGGGCGCTCGCGTACGGCGTGATCACGCGCGCGCTCGGAGATGCGTTCAATTTCTGCCCGCCGCTGATCATCACGCACGACGAAATCGACCAGTTGTTCGACGCGTCGAAACGGGCGCTCGACGACACGCTCGCGTGGCGCCGGTCGCTGGCGGCACGCTGAATCGGGAGCGCACCATGAGGAATTTCGAACAACCGGGCCGCTCGCTCGTGATGTCGACCGGCGCGATGGCCGCGACGTCGCATCCTGCGTCGACGCTGGCTGCCGTCCGGATCCTGGAAGCGGGCGGCAACGCGATGGACGCCGCGATTGCCGCGTGCGCGGTGCAATGCGTCGTCGAGCCGGGCTCGACCGGCATCGGCGGCGACTGCTTCGCGCTCTATTCGCGCGGCGGCGGCGACGACATCGTCGGCTTCAACGGGTCGGGCTGGGCGCCGGCCGCCGCCAGCGTCGAGCGGCTGAGCGCGCTCGGCGTCACGGCGATCGAGCGCCACTCGCCGCACGCGGTGACGGTGCCCGGAGCGGTCGACGCATGGGCGACGCTCGCGCGCGACCACGGCTCGCTGCCGCTTTCCGCGTTGCTCGCGCCCGCGATCCGGTTCGCCCGTGACGGCTATGCGGTCGCGCCGCGCGCGGCGGCGGACTGGGCGCATCAGGCGCAACTGCTGTCGCTGGACGCCACGAGCCGCGCGCAGATGCTGGTGGCCGGCCACGCGCCGCGGGCAGGCAGCGTGCATCGGCAGCCGCTGCTTGCACGCACCCTTGAGGCGATCGCGCAAAGGGGCCCGCGCGTGTTCTACGAAGGCGGGGTCGCGGAGGACATCGTGGCGCGCCTGCGCAGCATGGGCGGCCTGCATATGATGGACGACTTCGCGGCGTTCCATGGCGAATACGTGACGCCGATCACCGCGCGCTTTCGCGGCTACGACGTGCACGAGTGCCCGCCGAACGGGCAGGGCGTCATCGCGCTGCTGATGCTGAAGCTGCTCGAAGGCTTCGACGCGAACGACGATCCGCTCGGCGCCGAGCGCCTGCACCGCGAGATCGATGCCGCGCGCGTCGCGTATGCGCTGCGCGACGTGCTGCTGGCGGATCCGCGCCGGCGGCCGATGGACGTCGATACGCTGTTGTCGGAGGCATCCGTCGAATCGCTGCGTACGCGCATCGCGGCGCTGCACGCGATCGGCGCGCCGGTCGCGGCGCCGGTGGAGCACAAGGACACGGTCTACATCTGCGTGGTCGACAAGGATCGCAACTGCGCGAGCTTCATCAACTCGCTGTTTCATCCGTTCGGCAGCGGCATCATGTCCGCGCAAACGGGCGTGATGCTGCACAACCGCGGCCAGAGCTTCACGCTCGAAGCCGGCCACCCGAACGCGATCGCGCCGCACGCGAGGCCGATGCACACGATCATTCCCGGCATGGTGACCCGCGACGGCAAGGTGCAGATCACGTTCGGCGTGATGGGCGGCCACTATCAGGCGATGGGGCATGCGCACTTCCTGTCGAAGGTGCTCGACTACGACCTGGACCTGCAAACGGCGATCGACCTGCCGCGCATTTTTCCGCGGCCGGGCACCGATCAGGTCGAGGTCGAATGCACGATGCCCGCGGCGGTGCGTGAAGCGCTCGCGCGTCGCGGCTTCAACCTCGTCGCGCCGAGCTGGGCGATCGGCGGCGCGCAGGCGATCCGGATCGACTGGGAGGCCGGCACGCTGATCGGCGCGTCCGACCATCGCAAGGACGGCTGCGCGCTGGGCATCTGACACGGGCGTGCGCGTTATCGGCACACGAAAAAGGGGTGATGCATCATGCAGAAGCAGTCGGTCGTACGCGGAGACGGCGCGATCCGTCGCGAATCGCCCTATGGTTCGTCGAAGGAGAACACCTATGCGGGCGTGGTGTCGTTCATGCGGCGCCTGTATACGAAGGAACTGGCCGGCATCGATCTCGCGGTGACCGGTGTGCCGCTCGATATCGCGACGACCAACCGTCCGGGCGCACGGCTCGGCCCGCGCGCGATCCGTGCGGCGAGCAGCCAGCTCGGCGTGCTGCTGCCGTATCCATGGGGGATCAATCCGTTCGACGACTATGCAGTGATCGACTACGGCGACTGCTGGCTCGACCTGCACAATCCGTCGACCGTCAAGGAGACGATCGTCACGCATGCGCGCACGATTCTCGATGCCGGTGCCCGGATGTTGACGCTCGGCGGCGATCACTACATCAGTTATCCGTTGCTCGTGGCCCATGCGGAAAAGTACGGCAGGCCGCTGGCGCTGATCCATTTCGATGCGCACTGCGATACCTGGCCCGACGATCAGCCGGACAGCCTCAATCATGGGTCGATGTTCTACAAGGCGATCAAGGACGGGCTGATCGATCCCGCCCACTCGGTGCAGGTCGGCATCCGGACATGGAACGACGATTTCATGGGCGTGTCGGTGCTCGATGCGGCTTGGGTGCATGAGCACGGCGTGAACGCGACCATCGCGCGCATCGTCGAGATCGTCGGCGCGCGGCCGACTTATTTCACCTTCGACGTCGACGGGCTCGATCCGGCGTTCGCGCCCGGCACCGGCACGCCCGTGCCGGGCGGCCTGTCGAGCGCGCAGGCGCTGTCGATCATCCGCGGGCTCACGTCGGTCGACCTGGTCGGCGCGGACGTGGTCGAGGTCGCACCCGCCTACGATCATGCGGACATTACCGCGCTGGTCGCCGCGCACGTGGCGAGCGAACTGATCTGCCTGTTCAGGCACCGCGCTCGCGCGGTACGGTACAGGTAGAACCTCGGGACGCGCCGGCGCTGCGTGTCGCCGTCGCGTTCAGCGGAAATGCAGCGACCCGTATCGCCTTAATCAATTCGTTATCCAAATCAAATGACGAATGATGTCCGAAGCACGTCAATCAGATGGATCAACCACGCAACGACAGGAGAGAACGGCAATGAAATGGATCGCATCGACCACCCTCGCATGCGCGGCCGGCATGTGCGGCAACGCATTCGCGCAAAGCTCGGTCACGCTTTACGGCGTCATCGACGAATCGATTCAGTACACGCACAACACCGGCGGCGCGAGCAACCAGGTCAAGCTGCAGTCGGGGCAGATGTCCGTCAGCCAGTGGGGGCTGAAAGGCACGGAGGATCTCGGCGGCGGCCTGAGCGCGCTGTTCAACCTGCAGAACGGCTTCAACGTGAACAGCGGCAAGATGAGCGGCGGCCTGCTGTTCGGGCGCAAGGCGTTCGTCGGGCTGGCTGGCGGATTCGGCACGGTGACGGCCGGCCGTCAGCAGGATACGTTGCAGGATCTGGTGTTGCCGGTGCAGGGCAACAATTTCCTCGAGTACTTCACGGCGCCCGGCGACGTCGACAATGCCGACGGCTCGGTTCGCAACAGCAATGCGGTCAAATGGGTGAGCCCGTCGTGGGGCGGCCTTCAGGTGGCCGCGATGTACGGGTTCGGCGGCGTGGCCGGCTCGGTCGGCTCGGGGCAGGCGTACAACGCGGCGATGTCGTACACGGCCGGGCCGTTGACCGTCGCGGCCGGTTACGCGCATCTGGACAACGGGAACGCGGTGCTGTCGACGCGCGGCACAAGCAGTGCCGATACGATTTTCCTGTCGCCGGTCAACAACGCGTACGCGACGGCCAGCGCGGTGAATATCGCGCGCGCCGGCGTGAGCTACGTGCTCGGCGCATTCACGGTGGGCGGACACTACAGTTATGCCGAATACCTGCGCGACGGGAATTCGACGTTCGGGACGGCCGAGCGCTACAACAACGGCTCGGTGTTCGTCGCGTGGCAGGCTTCGTCCGCGCTGCTGTTCGAGACGGGTTACAACTACCTGAAATCGCACGGCGATTCGTCGGCCACGTACCAGCAGGTCACGCTCGCGGCCGACTACGCGCTCAGCAAGCGCACCGATCTCTACGCGACGATGAGCTACGGGCACGCGTCGGGCAGCAACGGCGCGGGCCCCGCGCAGGCGGTGATCGCGGACGCCTACGTCGATGGCGGCAAGGCGACCCAGGAGCTTGCGATCATCGGCATTCGCCACCGATTCTGATCGAATGCGCCGCGCATCATGGCAGCGGCGCGCCCCATGCCGCCGTGACGTCGCCGCCGAGCCGCCATTCGCTGAACGGGCGGCGCGGCGCGATGATCGCCGGCAGGCGGCGATCGTGAAAGCGCGCGTAGTACGGCTCGACCCAGCTCAGCTCGTCGCGGAACGTCCACGGAAACAGGTCCTGCTTGATCGGCGTGATCTTCCTGAAACTCGCGGGATCTTCCACCGCGTCGATCACGAAGCTCGCGAGGCGGCCGATCGCACCGTCGTTTTCTCGGTAGAGATCGATGTTGCGCCGCTGAACGAGTTCGGCCGCGAACACGAGCGGCAGCAGCGCAAAGGTGTGATAGTGGAGCGCGCGGTCGCCGCGCTTGACCTCGCGCTCGAGCGAACCGTCCGGGCGGATGTCGCGAATGCCTTCGCGCACCCGCGGCAAGCCGGAATCGATCAGGCTTGCATTGTCGGTGACGGTGCCGATCGCGATCAGATTGAGCCCTGCCCAGTACACGAGATTGTTGTGCAGGTGGTTGATCGCTTCCGCATTGCGGGTCGCGATCGCGATGCGTTCGAGCCATGGGTCGATCGCGTTGAATTTCCCGCGGTTCGCGTCGCGCAACCCGCGCGGCATGCGCAGGATCACCATCGCGAAATCGGTGCCGGCCCACGAGCGCTCGTAGTACCCCTGATAACCGGAGATGGTACCCATCAACGCATCCGATTGCGCCCAGCTGTCGAGCAGCGTCAATGCGCACGACCAGTCGCCGTGATCGGCCGCCGTGTTCCGCTTGGCGACGAAGTCGCGCATCGGCTTCACGTCGCGCGCATAACCGGTGGGGTCGTCGTAGTAGCCGGGCGGGTCGATCGTCCGCACGGGGGAAGGCACTTCGCATGCGTGGCTGGCGGAGGCCGTGCCGATGAGTGTACCGGCGGCGAACAGGACGGCGAACAAGGTTCGAACGGAACGGGCGCGCATGGGGGGCTCGACGGTGATGTTCCGGCTGGACGCTGGACCGAAGGCAGTCTAGCGCCCGAGGCTTTCGCCCGCCTTTCCGGGGCGAGCCGGTGCCGCCGGCCCGGCAGGACACCCGTGCGACGCATGGCGATCGTGTCGGCTTCGCATGACAGGCAATACGCTATTCTGTCGTCCTCAACCGCCAGCCCGATCTAATGAAGCGTCCGTCGTTTTCCACCCAACTCGTCCTGCTCTGGGCACTCGTCGCGGCGCTGTGCGCGACGCTGGTCGCGGTCGTCTGGGTCACGGCGAGTTCCGCCGAGAGTCAGCAGGTGGCCGGCGCGAAGGCCGCCGGCGCGTCGGCATGCGAGGCGGTCGCGTCGCGTTACAGCGCGTCTTCCGCGTCGCCAGGCGCCGGGCCCTCCCCGGAGCTGATGCACGCGATCCTCGACATCGTGCTCTCCCGCGCGCCCGACATGGAGGGCGGGTTCTGGATGCCCGGCGCCGCCCCTGCGGCGAGCGGCTTTCTCGCATATTCCTTTCCCACCTACCAGGGCAGCGGCGTCAAACACGACGTTCCGGAAGCGGAAACACCGCTGATCGTCCGCACGCTGCGCGCCGCGGCCGCGACGCATGCCGCGACGGCGAACGTCGTCGAAGGCGCGCAGGATGCCGTGATCGCGGCGGCCTGCCCGGTTCGCGGCGGATCGGGGCTGTACGTGTGGATGCTGACGCGTGCGCGCCCGCCGCTGGGCCGGCACGGCGAGTTGCTGGCCACGGGCCTCGCGGCCGTACTCGCCGTGATTCTGGCGATCGCGGCGGCGCTGGCCGTGGCGCTGCGCCGATGGAAGCGCAATCTCGCGCGGATCGAGAGCGGGCTGGGGCCCGACGGTCGCGAGCATCACCTGCCGTACGTCGGCGAGCCCGATCTCGATCGCGTCATCGATGCGTTCAACGAGCGGGCGCGGCGCGCGGACCTGCTGCAACAGCAGGCCGACGAACTGCGCACGCGCCTCGCGCAGGCCGAACGCTTCGGCATGCTGGGGAAGCTTGCCGCGCAGGTCGCGCACGAGATTCGCAATCCGATGGGCGCGATGCGGCTGAAGGCGGAAAACGCGCTGGCCGGCGATGGCCGGCGGCAGCAGGACGCGCTGCGCGTGATCCTCGCGCAGATCGAGCGCATCGATGCGCAATTGTCGAGCCTGCTCGCGTTGACGCAGCCGGTGCGCCCGCATGCGACACGGGTCGACGTCGATGCGTGGCTCGCGCAGGTCGTCGACGCGCACCGCGAACTGGCGCAGCGGCAAGCGACCGACCTGACGCTGTCGCTCGCGGGGCAGGGCGAACGGCTTGCGTGGCCGTCGGATTTTCCCGCGTTCGATCCCGACCAGATGCGGCGGGCGCTCGACAATCTGCTGCTCAACGCGCTGCACCACGCGGGCGACGGCGGCGCGGTCACGCTCGCCGCCGAGCGGCGCGCGTTCGCCGGGCGCGACTGGCTGTGCATCACCGTGTCGGACAGCGGCCCCGGCGTGCCGGCCGCGCAGCGCGAGCGTATTTTCGAGCCGTTCGTGACGGGCCGCGCGGATGGCACGGGCCTCGGCCTTGCCGTCGTCCGCGAAGTGGCGGCGGCGCACGGCGGGCACGCGCGCCTCGACGGGGGCGCCGCATTCGTGATTGAAATTCCATGGCAAACATCCTCATAGTCGACGACGACGCGGCCTTTCGCGACAGCCTCGCCGAAACGCTCGCCGATCTCGGTCATCGGGCCGTCGAGGCTGCAACCGGCCCGGCCGCGCTCAGCACGCTGCGCGACGGCGGTGGCGTCGAATGCATCTTTCTGGATTTCCGCCTGCCGGATCTGGACGGGCTGGCCGTGCTCGCGCAACTGCGCGACGATCCCGCGCTGGCCGCGATTCCGGTCGTCATGCTGACGGCCCATGCGACCAGCGACAACACGATCGAAGCGATGCGGCTCGGCGCATTCGATCACCTGACGAAGCCGATCGGGCGTCGCGACATCGCGCAACTGCTCGAACGCATCGTGTCGGCGAATCAGCCGCCCGCGCTCACGCCGCGCGACAGCGATTTCGCGGGCGAACCGTCAGCGGACCGACCGCGACTGCTGGGCGTGAGCGCCGCGATGCGCGACGTGCAAAAGCAGGTCGGCCGCGCCGCGATGAGCGACGCGACCGTGCTCCTGACCGGCGAGACGGGCACGGGCAAGGAGGTGGCGGCCCGCGTGCTGCATGCGGCATCGGCCCGGCATGCGGAGCCGTTCGTCGCCGTGAACTGCGCGGCCATCCCGGCCGACCTGCTCGAAAGCGAGTTGTTCGGCCATCGTCGCGGCGCGTTCACGGGCGCGCATGCCGATCGCGCGGGCCGCCTCGTCGAGGCCGACGGCGGCACGCTCTTTCTCGACGAGATCGGCGACATGCCCGCCGCGATGCAGGCGAAGCTGCTGCGCGCGCTGCAGGAGCGCCAGGTGATGCCGCTCGGCGCAGATCGCGCCACGGCAATCGACATTCGCGTCGTGGCCGCGACGCACCGCGACCTCGTCGCGGCCGTCGCGAACGGCACGTTCCGCGAAGACCTCTTCTATCGGCTGAACGTCATTCCGCTGCACCTGCCGCCGCTCGCGGAGCGTGTGGCCGACATCCTTCCGCTCGCCGCGCATTTCCTGCGCAACGCGGCGGGCATGCGCGCGCTGCATCTGACGAACGACGCCCAGCGCGCGCTGCTCGATCACCGCTGGCCGGGCAATGTGCGGGAACTGCGCAACGTGATGGAGCGGGCGGCCGCGCTCGCCCCCGGGCCGGCCGTCAGCGCGGCCGATCTCGGCCTGGCCGCCGTGCCGGCGCGTGAATCGGTCTCCGATGCGGTGCCGGCGCACCTGCTCGACATGTCGCTGCCCGATGCGCTGGCGACGGTCGAGCGCGCGGCGATCCTGCGCGCGCTCGAGCGCGCGAACGGCAACCGCGCGGAAGCCGCGAGGCAGCTCGGCATCGGCCGCCAGTCGCTCTATGCGCGCATGGCGAATCTCGGGATCGAGCGCGACGACTAGGCGTGCCGTTTCGACTGTCGGGAATGCCGACATCGGGTGAAGCGACGTGTCGGGAAATCCGACATGTTTCGCGCGCGTCGTCGTTCGGCGCATGGCTACGCGGGGCGTCGCGGGTTGGCACGGGTATTGCGGATATCGATGCATCGCAACCCGTCGCCGGAGCCCGTCATGAAGTCGTACCTGCCTGTCGTTCGATCGCGGCCGCCGTGCCGTGCCGCCGTGCGCCGCTCGTATCGCATGCTCTGCGCTGCCGCACTCGTTGCCGTCGCAACGGTCAGCCTGGCGCAGGTGCCGCCGGCGCCGCGCGCGGACGACCCGGCCGGCGCCATGCCGCCGCCTCCTGCTCCTCCTCGGCCTCGCGCGCCTGTGCCTGCCGTACCCGGAAACGACACCGCCTCGGATGCGCTGGTGTCCGGCACGCTGTCGCGCCTGACGATCAATCCGGAAGGCACCGTCGACGGCTTCGTGCTCACCGACGGCACGCTCGTCCGCCTGCCGCCGCATCTCGGTTCGCAACTGACTGCGCTCGTGAAAACGGGCGACCGCGTGACGGTAGCCGGCGAACGACGCGTCGACGATGAAATCCGTGCCCGCGTAGTCCGCAACGACGGCACCGGCGCGTCGCTGTCCGATCAGCCGCACGCGCCGCCGCCCATGCTGCGCGGCGTCAACCTTGCCCGCCTGAGCGTGTCCGGCGTCGTGCGCCGCGTGACGCGCGCGCCGCGCGGCGAGCCGGACGGTGTGATGCTCGACAGCGGGGCGATCGTCAAGCTGACCGTTCCGGCCGCCCAGCAATTCGGCGCGCTGCTCGTCCCCGGCGAGCGCGTGGCCGCGGTCGGCTACGGCACGCGCAACGCGTACGGCGAAGCGCTGCAGGCGACGGCGTTCGGCGCGCCGGGCCATGTCGTGAATCTCTATGACGATGTCGCGCGCTGAGCGCGCGGCGCTTTTCCCCAATCCATCGAAAGGAGTCCTGCCATGCATTGGATCGATCCCGCCTGCCTGCCCGAAACGCGCGGCCGCGTCACGCAGTTCCTGCTCAATCCGCACGGAGACATCGACGGCCTGATCCTGAACGGCGACCTGCAGGTTCACGTGCCGCCGCATCTGGGCCGCGAACTGGCGCGCCGTGTCGCGGTTGGCGACCGCATCCGCGTGCGGGGCGTCAAGCCGCGTCGCGCGGCGATGATCGCGGCCGTGCAACTGACCGGCCGCGACGGCGTCGACATCGTCGACGACGGGCCCGCGCACGCTGCACCGCCGAAGCCGACGCACGCCGCTCGAAAACCGATGGAATCGAGCGGCGAAGTCGCGTTCGCGCTGCACGGCCCGAAAGGCGAGGTGAACGGCGCGTTGCTGACGAGCGGCGTCGCGTTGCGGGTGCCGCCGCATGCGGCTGAAGCGCTGCACGATTATCTGCGTCCCGGTGTCCATGTGCAGGCGTGGGGGCAAGGTGTCGTCACGCCGCACGGCACGACGCTCGACGTGAGCGAGATCGCCGAGCTCGTCGATGCGGATGCCGAATGATTGAGCGACGGTGAGGCGGCCATGAGACCGGCGCGCGCGCTCGAAGCGCTCAACTTCTTCCTGGCCGACGTGCAGGCCGGCATCGGCCCGTTCATCGGCGTCATCCTGCTGTCGCGCGGCTGGGGCGCCGATGCGATCGGCTCGGTCATGACGCTGGCGGGGCTCGCCGCGATGGCCGCGACGC
Organism: Burkholderia puraquae; assembly: GCF_002099195.1. Classification (GTDB taxonomy): domain Bacteria; phylum Pseudomonadota; class Gammaproteobacteria; order Burkholderiales; family Burkholderiaceae; genus Burkholderia; species Burkholderia puraquae. The sequence goes on from NZ_NBYX01000015.1 coordinate 26,682, forward strand.
CGTTGGCCGGCGCGCTCGTCGATGCGGTGCGCGCGAAGCGGGCGCTGATCGTCGTGGCGACCGCGGTGACGGCGCTTGCGTCGCTGGCGATGATGTTCGTCCACGGCTATCCGGCGGTGGCGGCGTCGCAGATCGTGGCGGCGGTCAGCGGCGCGGTGCTCGCGCCGGCCGCCGCGGGCGTGACGCTCGGCATCGTGCGCCGGCAGGGTTTCGACCGGCAGTTCGGGCGCAACCAGATGGCGAACCACGCCGGCAACGTCGCCGGTGCGGCGCTCGCCGGGTGGCTCGGCTGGCATGTCGGATTCGACGCGGTGTTCGCGCTGGTCGGCGTGTTCACGGTCCTCGCCATCGTGAGCACGCTGGCGATCCCCGGGCACGCGATCGATCACGCGTCCGCACGGGGTCTCGATCCTGCCGGTGCCGCACCGGGAACGGTTGCTGCGCATCCGCAGGCGTCGGACGCGGCGTCGCGCGTCGGCGGCCTGCGCACGCTCGCCGAGAATCGGCCGCTGGTGCTGCTCGGCGCGTCGCTCGCGCTGTTTCATCTCGGCAACGCCGCGATGCTGCCGCTCTACGGGATGGGCGTCGTCGTCACGCATCGCAGCAACGCGAGCGCATTCACCGCACAGACGATCGTCATCGCGCAGTGCGTGATGATCGCGGCGGCGTGGCTCGCGCCCCGGCTGATTCGCGCGCACGGTTACTGGCGGGTGCTGCTGTTCTCGTACCTCGTGCTGCCGGTGCGCGGGCTGGTCGCCGCGGCGTGGATGAGCGAAGCGGGCGTGTGGCCGGTGCAGGTGCTCGACGGCATCGGCGCCGGGCTGCAAAGCGTGGTCGTGCCCGCGCTCGTCGTTCACCTGCTGCACGGTTCCGGCCGCGTGAATGCCGGGCAGGGCGCCGTCGCGACCGCGCAGGGCATCGGCGCGGCGCTCAGTCCCGTGCTGGGCGGCGTGCTCGCGCAGCACTTCGGCTATCCGGCCGCGTTCGTCGTGCTGGGCGCCGTGTCGACAGGCTCGCTCGCGCTGTGGCTCGGTCATGCACGCTCGCTGAGCAGCGTGTGCGGCAAGCCCGCGGATCTATCGGCGACATCGTCGTGAAGGCGATGTCGATTCCCATCCCTCCGTCCACTTGCCCATGAATCCTGTTTCGCTTGCCTGGCTGATTTCCGCGCTCGCCACCGCGGGCGTCATCACGCGTCCGTTCGGTTGGCCCGAGGCCACATGGGCCGTGAGCGGCGCGCTGCTGCTGGTCGTGTTGAACCTGTTGCCTGCTGCCCAGGCGCTGGACGCCGTCGCGAAAGGCGGCGACGTGTACCTCTTCCTGACGGGCATGATGCTGCTGTCGGAGGCGGCCCATCGCGAGGGGCTGTTCGACTGGGTCGCGACGCACGTCGTGAATCTCGCGCAGGGCTCGCCGCGGCGGTTGTTCGCGCTGATCTACGGCGTCGGCGTCGTCACCACGGTGTTCCTGTCGAACGATGCGACCGCCGTCGTGCTGACGCCCGCGGTCCTTGCCGCCGCGCGCCGCGCGAAGGCCGACCCGATGCCGCTGCTGTACAGCTGCGCGCTCGTCGCCAATGCCGCGAGTTTCGTGCTGCCGATTTCGAATCCGGCGAACCTGGTGCTGTACGGCGCGCACATGCCGGCGCTCGGCGTATGGCTCGCGCACTTCGCGGCGCCGTCCGTCGCGTCGATCGTCTGCACGTTCGTGATGCTGCGGATCGTGCAGCGACGTGCGCTGTCCGGCCGTTGCGAGTCCGGGCTGCCGGTGCAGCCGCTGACGCGCGGCGGGCGCATCGCGCTGGCGGGCATCGCCGCGACGGCCGTCGCGCTGATGGCGGTGTCGGTCGCCGATCGCCCGCTCGGGTTGCCGACCGCGCTGGCGGGCGTCGTCACGGTCGCGTGCGTCGCGATGCGGGATCGAGCGGCGTGCGTGCCGATCGTTCGCGCGATTTCATGGAGCGTGTTGCCGCTCGTGGCGGGGCTGTTCGTCGTCGTCGAGACGCTCGACCGGACCGGCGCGGTGCGCGCGCTGGCGGGCCTGCTGCACATGCTGATGCAAAGCGGCGAGCACGTCGCCGCGGCCGTGGCCGGCGTCGCGGTCGCGCTGGTGTCGAACGGGGTCAACAACCTGCCCGCCGGGCTGATCGCGAGTTCGACGATCCACGCCGCGCACAGCCCGCAAACGGTGGTCGACGCGATTCTGATCGGCGTGGATCTTGGCCCGAACCTGTCGATCACCGGATCGCTCGCGACGATCCTGTGGCTGGCGGCGATCCGGCGCGAAGGGCTGCGAGTCGGTTTCCGCGAATTTCTCGCGGTCGGCGCGTGCGTGATGCCGCCTGCGGTGCTGCTCGCGCTGGGCGCGCGGTTCGTGATCGGCGGCTGACGCGCGAGGCGCGTCGCGTCAGCCGTCCCGGCCGCGCTAGAACGAGTACGCGAGCGACGCGAACAGGCTGCGCGGCGCGCCCGGCGTGACCCACAGGCTGTTGTACGAGCTGACGTAGGTGGTGCGATTGAACAGGTTGTTCAGCACGACCGACGCACGCAGGTGCTTGTTGACCTGCACGTAGCCGTTGAGCTGCACGGTCGCGTAGGCCGGCAGTTCGAAGCCGTCCTGCGTGTTGGCCGTGTTGCCGGCGCGGCGCCCGACATAGATCACGCCGGCGCCGGCACCGGCCTTGTCCGCGAACGGCAGGGTGGTCTCGTACATCAGCAGCGCGCTGCCGCTCAGGCGCGGTACGTCGACGAGGCGCGAGCCGGGCGCGAGCACGGTATCGCGCGTGACCTCGGCGTCGACGTACGCGAAGTTCGCGATGCCGCGCAGGCCGTGCCCGAGGTCGCCGCTCCATTCGAATTCGACGCCGCGGCTGCGTACTTCGCCGGCCGCGCGCGAGAAGCCGGCATTCGCCGGATCGGCGGTGAGCACGTTGCGCTTGGTCACGTAGAACGCCGAGACGGTCGTGAGCGAGCGCGCGCCCGCCCATTTCGCGCCGGCTTCGTAGCCGTGGCCTTTCTCGGGATCGAACGCGTTGCCGCCGACGTCGGCGCCGTTGTTCGGCCGGAACGAATACGCGGTGTTCGCATAGAACGACCACGCGGGGCTCATTTCATACACGACGCCGATACGCGGGCTCACCGCGGTCTGCAACTGGCTCGTCGTCACGCCCTTCAGGCGGTTGTCGATCGACTGGTGGAAGCGATCCCAGCGCAGCCCGGCCAGGATCTTCCAGTGCGGCCCGAACGCGAGCGTGTCCTGCGCGTAGACGCCTTGTCCGTCATCGCGTTCGAGCAGGTTGGTCGCGGTGCGCGGCGTCGGCGCGGGCTGGCCGTAGACCGGATCGAAGATGTCGATCGCATACGGCGCGGCGGCACTCGGCGTCGAGCGCGCGACGAACTGGTCGTAGTTGAAGCGATACGCGTCGACGCCCATCACGAGCGTATGGCCGATGCCGCCCGTGCGGAACGAGCCGGTGGTTTCGACGCGGCCTTGCAGGTCGTTCGAGTGAAACGCGACTTGCCGGTAGCGGCGCCATAGCGTGCGGCCGTCCGGCTGCAACGCGAATGCCTCGGACGAGCGCCCCGTCAGGTCGGTGTTGCGTTGCGCGACGCCCGCGTTGATCGACCAGCTTGAATCGATGCGATGCTCGAGCGTGAACTGGTGGCCCGTGTTGCGCACGTCGTAATCGCCGTCGCGCGGCTCGCCGAGGAAGCGCGACGCGGGGATCACGCCGAGCTGGCCGTTGACCGCCAGCACGCCGCGATCGAGCGGCGCACGCTGACGCGCGCTCTCGAATTCGTAGTGGAGCGTCGTGTCCGCGCCGATGTCCCACGTGAACGACGGCGAGAACAGGTAGCGTTTGCTCGACACCGTGTCGCGGAAGCTGCCGTTGTTCTCGTTCATCGCGACGAAGCGGTATGCGAGCGATTTCGTGACGGGGCCGGTCGAATCGAGCGTCTGGCGCAATGCGCCGTAGCTGCCGGCCGACACGCCGATGGTGTTCGCGCGCGCAAACTGCGGCTGCTTCGTCGTATAGCTGATGATCCCGCCCGGATCGCCGCGGCCATACAGCGCGGACGCGGGCCCCTTGAGCACTTCCATGCGCTCGAGGTTGACGGTGTCGCGCGGCACGCTCATCCCGCGATTCCACGAAAAGCCGTTGACCAGGTAGTCGGTGCCGGACGTGTTGCCGTCGCCGGCGAAGCCGCGCACCGCGTAGTTGTCCCACAGGCCGCCGAAGTTGTTCTGGCGCGACACGCCCGCGACCCAGTCGTAAAGATCGTCGCCGCGCGTGGCGGCCACGGTCTGGATCAGCTTCGTATCGACGCTGCTGACCGCGAACGGAATCTCCATCACGTCCGCCTCGCTGCGCGTCGCGCTCGTCGATTCGCGCGTGCGGAACGGCGCCGTCGCGCGTTGGGCGGACACCTCGATGGTGGGTAGCGCCGTTTCCTGCGCGTCGGCGGCGCCCATGCCGGCCGTGCCGACGACGATGGCCATCGGTGCGGCCGCCCAGTTCCTCCTGCTCATACCCCTCCTTTTTTGTGTGATTCGCGTTCGGGCACGGCGGGCGGCCTCGCGCCGACATCTGTGTTCCAAACAGTACATTTGCGCGGCAATTTAATGCAAATGAGAGGCATTTGCAATCGTAATTTCAGGATGGGCGATGGGCAGGACCGCCGACGGGTGCGGCGATAGTCTCGGAAGATGTGGGGGCCCGGCTTACACGACATTCCGGGCTGCCGGAATCCGCTTCGCCGCGCGGCAAGTCGTCGATCGGCAATGTTCAGTTCGTCGCGTCTTGCGCCGTTCGATTTCCGCGAGTCGACGTCAACCGATGTAACGCCGGCGCGCGTCGCGGCACTTTTTTCGAATCACGCATCGACGGATTTCATGAAAATCGACGCCGTCCCGCCGTCGTGATGCCGTGCGTTTTCCAGTGACGACGAGCGTGCCGGTACCCATGCGCGGCTCAATCCGGATCGGCTTTCAGCCCACCCTCGATCCACCGCGCTTCCGACGCGCGAAGATGCGCACGAATGGCCGTCTGCGCCGCGATCGGATCGCCGGCTTGCAATGCGAGCAGCACGTCCTCGTGCTCGCGCACGGCGGCCGTCCACGTCTGCGGATTCTCCGCGTGGCCGCGCATCGCGGTCGCGATCGGGTCGTGGCGGCTGTCGAACAGCTCGCCGACGAAGCGGGTGAGCACCGAGTTGCCGGCGGCTTCCGCGATCAGCATGTGGAACTGCCGGTCGGCTTCGACCGGGGATTTGCCGGCCTCCGCGAGCCGCTTCATGCGCTGCACCGTGCGGCGCAGTCGTTCGAGCATCGCAGCCGTCATCCGCGCGGCGGCCAGTGCGGCGACGCTGCCTTCGACGGCCGCGCGAGCCTGCATCAATTCCGACGGACTGTCGCCGAGCGTGGCCATCGGGCCGACGGCGTCGGCCGCGGTGTCGCGCACATACACGCCGGAGCCCATCCGGATCTCGATCTGGCCGCCGATTTCCAGCGCGATCAGCGCCTCGCGAAGCGACGGACGCGATACGCCGAGCGTCAGCGCCAGCTCGCGCTCCGGCGGCAGCCGCTCGCCGATCGCGAATTCGCCCTGACGAATCAACGCGACGATCTGGGCCGCGACCGATTGGTAAAGCCGCTTGGGTTCTGTCGATTTCATCCGATTGATTGGGATCAATGCGCTTTGGGCGCAAGCGCGTGTCGCGGAGTCTATCACGCTTGCCGCATTACCCCGTGCGGCGGGGCGTTCATCCAGATGTCCGGGTTTTCACCATTGGTAAGATCAGATGTGAATAGTTAAATTGGCTTGACCAAAAGTGGTTTGATTGCTGTAATTCATCCAAATTGGACTGACCAGATAGCGCCGAGGTCGATCCAACCCAAGGAGACGCAATGGCAATGCCTCGCAATCTGCCCGGTCAGGCCGCGCACGATGAATCGGACCGGGAGATCCTGCGCCTAGACGGGATTCGCAAGCGCTTCCCGGGCGTCCTCGCGCTCGACGGGATTCGCCTCGACCTGCGCCGCGGCGAGGTGCATGCGGTGTGCGGCGAGAACGGCGCGGGCAAATCGACGCTGATGAAGATCATCAGCGGGCAGTACCTGCCCGACGACGGCGTCGTTCACTATCGCGGCGCGCCGGTGCGCTTTCGTTCGGCCTCCGAAGCGCAGGCGGCGGGCATCTCGATCATTCACCAGGAACTCAATCTCGTCCCGCACCTGAGCGTGGCGGAGAACCTGTTCCTCGCGCGCGAGCCGCGGCGCGGGCCTTTCGTCGATACGAAACGCATGAACGCGGATGCGGCGCGCTGCATCGCGCGCATCGGGCTGAACGTGGCTCCGACGACGAAGGTCGGCGTGCTGTCCATCGCGCAGCAGCAGATGGTCGAGATCGCGAAGGCGCTGTCGCACGACGCGCGCGTGCTGATCATGGACGAGCCCACGTCGTCGCTGACGGAAGCGGAAACGGTGCAGCTCTTTCGCATCATCGAGGAACTGCGTGCCGGCGGCGTGGCGATTCTGTACATCTCGCACCGGCTCGACGAAATGGCGCAGATCGTCGATCGCGTGACGGTGCTGCGCGACGGGCGCCACATTTCGACGGACGATTTCGCCGACGTGAGCATCGACGACATCGTCGCGCGCATGGTCGGACGCACGCTCGACGACGCCTATCCGTCCCGGCAATCGGTGCCGACCGACGAGGTGCTGCTCGACGTGCGGGACCTGCGCCGCGACGGCGTGTTCGGGCCGGTGTCGTTCGCGCTGCGCCGCGGCGAGATCCTCGGTTTCGCGGGATTGATGGGCGCCGGGCGCACCGAGATCGCCCGCGCGATCTTCGGCGCCGATCGCTCCGACGGCGGCACGATCGCGCTGCACGGCCGGCCCGTGACGATCCGCTCGCCGCGCGAGGCAATCCGGCACGGGATCGCGTATCTGTCGGAGGACCGCAAGACGGAGGGGCTCGCGCTGCCGATGCCCGTCGCGGCGAACCTCACGCTCGCGAACGTGCGCGGCATCACGTCGCGCTTCGGGTTCCTGCGCTTCGACGACGAACTCGACGTCGCGCGCCGCTACGTGCAGGACCTCGCGATTCGCACGCCGTCCGTGCACCAGCGCGTGCGCAACCTGTCCGGCGGCAACCAGCAGAAGGTCGTCATCGGCAAATGGCTCTATCGCGGCTCGAAGATCCTGTTCTTCGACGAGCCGACGCGCGGGATCGACGTCGGCGCGAAATTCGCGATCTACGGGCTGATGGACCGGCTCGCCGCCGATGGCGTCGGCGTGGTGCTGATCAGTTCTGAGCTGCCGGAGCTGCTCGGCATGACCGACCGGATCGCCGTTTTTCACGAAGGTCGATTGACCGCGTTTCTCGACACGAAACACACCAGTCAGGAGGAGATCATGCACTATGCGTCGGGGCGTACCCATGCTTGAAATGACATCGGATCGAAGCCAGGCCGACGAACGGGCGGCGCGACAGCGGCGGCGCGACCTGATCCAGAAGTTCGCGGCGCTGGGCAGCCTGGTCGTGCTCGTGTTCGCGTTTTCGGTATCGAGCGCGGCGTTCTTCTCGGTCGACAATCTGATGACCGTCGGCCTGCAGGTGACTTCCATCGCCTATCTGGGCGTGGCCGCCACCTGCGTGATCATCACGGGCGGCATCGACCTGTCGGTCGGCTCGGTGCTCGCGCTGGCCGGCGTCTGCGCGGCGCTGCTGGTCAAGGCCGGCGTGCCGGTGCCCGCCGCGATGGCGGCCGGGATTCTGGTCGGCGCGCTGTGCGGGCTCGTCAACGGCATCTGCGTGACGCAGATGGGCCTGCCGCCGTTCATCGCGACGCTCGGCATGATGCTCGTCGCGCGCGGCATCGCGCTCCAGATCACCGGCGCGCGGCCGGTATCGGATCTCGGCGACGCGTTCGGCGCGCTGGGCAACGGCGCGCTGCTGCGGATCTCGCGCATCGGCGCGGACGGGTTCCCCGACACGACATTTCCCGGCATTCCGTATCCGGTCGTGATCATGGTCGTGCTGTTCGTCGTGGTGTCGGTGCTGCTGTCGAGAACGTCACTGGGCCGCCATATCTACGCGGTCGGGTCGAACGCGGAAGCGGCCCGGCTGTCGGGCGTGAACGTGCAGGGCGTAAAACTCTTCACCTACGTGCTGTCCGGCGCGCTCGCGGGCGTGACCGGCTGCGTGCTGATGTCGCGGCTCGTCACCGGGCAGCCGAACGAGGGCGTCATGTATGAACTCGACGCCATCGCCAGCTCGGTCATCGGCGGCACGTCGCTGATGGGCGGCGTCGGGACGATTTCCGGCACGGCGATCGGCGCGTTCGTGATCGGCGTGCTGCGCAACGGCCTGAACATGAACGGCGTATCGAGCTTCATCCAGCAGATCATCATCGGCGTCGTGATCCTCGGCACGGTGTGGATCGACCAGTTGCGCAATCGCCGGCCCTGACCGGCAGCAAGCAGTCCCCACCAACGAGAAGCGGAGCGAGACATGAACAAATCCATCCTGCTGGCGGCCTCGGCGTGCGTGTTCGCGGTGTGCAGCAGCGGCGCGTATGCGGCGGGCGGAGAGATCGCGGTGATCGTCAAGACGGTCAATTCGAACTACTGGCAGAACGTGCAGAAAGGCGCGAAGGCGGCGCTCGACGGGGCCAAGGGCTACACGATGACGTTCCAGGGGCCGGCGGCCGAGTCGGACATCAGCGGCCAGGTCAACATGGTCGACAACGCGGTCACGCGTCACGTGGCAGGCATCGTGCTCGCGCCGTCCGATCCCGATGCGCTGGTGCCCGCGATCAAGAAGGCATGGGAAGCGCACATTCCCGTCGTGCTGATCGACTCGGCGATCGCGGACGCCGGCAAGCCGTACTACCAGGCATTCCTGTCGACCGACAACGAGAAGGCGGGTGCACTGTGCGCGAAGGCGCTGATCGACCGCGTCGGGCAGTCGGGCAAGATCGCGATCATGTCGTACGTGCCGGGCGCGGGGTCCGAGGTCAGCCGCGTCGGCGGGTTCCGCAAGTACATCGAGAGCCATTCGAAGCTGCAGGTCGTCGGCCCGTACTACTCGCAATCGCAAATGGCGACCGCGCTGAACCAGACGACCGACGTGCTGTCGGCGAACCCAGACCTGAAGGGCATCTTCGGCGCGAACGAGCCGACCGCGGTCGGGATGGGCCGTGCGTTGAAGCAGTCGGGCAAGGCGGGCAAGGTGGTGGCGATCGGGTTCGACGGCAACGAGGACCTGCAGGGCTTCGTGCGCGACGGCACCGTACAGGCGATCGCCGTGCAGGGCTCGTGGCAAATGGGGAACCAGGGCGTGCGTACGGCGCTCGACGTGATCGAGCGCAAGCCCGCGCCGAAGCTGATCGATACCGGCGTCGTGATGGTCGACAAGCAGAACCTCGATTCGGAGGCGGCGAAGAATGTCCTGTACTGAGCGGCCCCGCCAGCCGCCCGCGCGCGGGCGGCGACCGGCGGCCGTGCCTCTTTTTTCGCATCCAGTCACGACTCATGAACGCAAACGATACGCGCACATTGCCGCGCAGCGGGCTGACGGTGTCCGCACTCGGCCTCGGCTGCTCGCAGCTCGGCGGCCTTTATCGGCCGATGTCGGCCGCCGATGCCGCCGCGCTCGTCGACGCCGCGTGGGCGGCCGGCCTGCGCTATTTCGACACCGCGCCGTATTACGGCTACACGCTGTCCGAGCGGCGCGTGGGGGCGGGGCTCGCCCCGCGCGAGCGTCGCGCCTTCACGCTCAGCACGAAGGTCGGGCGGCTGATGCGGGCCGACGCGAGCGTGCGGCCGGGCGACGACGGCTGGGCGGAGCCGCTGCCGTTCCGGCCGGTCTACGACTACAGCTACGACGGGATCATGCGCTCGCACGACGACAGCCGGCAACGGCTCGGGCTCGCGCGGATCGACATGCTGTACGTGCACGACATCGGCGCGATGACGCACGGCGATCGTCACGCGCACTACTGGGACCAGTTGACCCGCGGCGGCGGGCTTCGCGCGCTGGATGCGCTGCGCTCGGGCGGCGAGATCGGCGGGTTCGGTCTCGGCGTGAACGAATGGGAGGTCGCGGCCGACGCGCTGAACGAAGCGGCGCTCGATGCGGTGCTGCTGGCCGGCCGCTATACGCTGCTCGAACAGACGGCGCTCGAACCGCTGCTCGACGCGTGTGCCCGTGAAGGGACGGCGATCGTGATCGGCGGCGTGTTCAATTCCGGTTTGCTCGCCGGCAACGGCAAGTTCAACTATGCGGACGCGAGCGCCGACGTGATCGACAAGGCGACGCGGCTCGGCGCGCTGTGCAACCGCTTCGACGTGCCGCTTCCGGCCGCGGCCTTGCAGTTCCCGTTCGGCCATCCGGCCGTCGTGTCGTGCGTGGTCGGCGCGCGCAGCGTGGCTCAACTGAAGCAGAACATCGCATGGTTCGAGCGCCCCGCGCCGGCCGAACTGTGGGATGCGCTGCGCGACGAAGGGCTGATCGATGCGCACGCGCCGGTGCCGGGAGCACGCGCATGACCGCACGGATCGACGCCCATCAGCATTACTGGCGCATCGGCGCGCGGGCCGGCTGCTGGCCGCCGGCCGAGCTCGATGCGATTCACCGGGATTTCGGCCCCGCCGATCTGGCGCCGCTGCTCGACGCCGCGCGCATCGACACCACCGTCCTCGTGCAGTCGCTGCCGAGCGAAGCCGACACGCGCTTTCTGCTCGATCTCGCGGCTGAAACGCCGAGCGTCGGCGCCGTGGTCGGCTGGGTCGACCTGAAGGCCGACGACGCACCCGCGCGGATCGCGGCGTTCGCATCCGCGCCGAAGGCGCGCGGCTTGCGACCGATGCTGCAGGATCTGCCCGACGACGCGTGGATCGACGATCCGCGGCTGGATCGCGCGGTTGCCGCGATGCTCGAGCACGGGCTGCGCTTCGATGCGCTGGTGATGCCGCGCCATCTCGATGCGCTGCTCGCATTCGCGCGACGCCATCCGGATCTGCCGATCGTGATCGACCACGGCGCGAAGCCGTTCATCGAGCGCGGCGAGATGCAGCCGTGGCTAACGTCGATGCGCCGGCTCGCGAACCTGCCGAACCTGCATTGCAAGCTGTCCGGCCTCTGGACGGAGGCCGGGCCGTCGGCCGGCCCGGATGCCGTGCGCACACGCACGCGGCTGTATGTCCACGCGCTGGCCGATCTGTTCGGGCCGGCGCGCTTGATGTGGGGCAGCGACTGGCCGGTGCTTAGGCTGGCGTCGGCGTGCGGCGGCTACGGCGAATGGCTGGCCGCGTGCGAGGACGATTGCGCGCAGTCGCTCGGCGCCGCGGCGCTCGACGGCCTTTTCGGCGGCAACGCGCGCCGCTTCTACCGGATCGACACCGCACGCCACGACGAATGAACCAGAACGAAAGGAAACCGACATGCTCAGCGTGATTTGCGAATCCCCCGGCGTGCTGCGCGTGCAGCATCGCGAGCTGCCCGTGCGCGGCAGCGGCGAAGTGCTGTTGCGCGTGCAACGGGTCGGCATCTGCGGCACCGATCTGCACATCTTCACCGGCAACCAGCCGTACCTCGACTATCCGCGCGTGATGGGCCATGAGCTTTCGGCGGTCGTCGTCGAGGCGGAAGCCGAATCGGGGCTCGGCGCCGGCGACGCGGTGTACGTGATGCCGTATCTGTCGTGCGGACACTGCGTCGCCTGCCGGCACGGCAACACGAACTGCTGCGTGAACATCAAGGTGCTCGGCGTGCATCGCGACGGCGCACTCGCCGAATACCTGAGCGTGCCCGCGCAGTTCGTTCACAAGGCCGACGGCATTTCGCTCGACCAGGCGGCGATGCTCGAATTTCTCGCGATCGGCGCGCATGCGGTGCGGCGCGCGGACATCCGCGCCGGGCAGCGCGCGCTGGTCGTCGGCGCGGGGCCGATCGGCATGGCCGCGATGATCTTCGCGAAGCTGCGCGGCGCCGACGTCACGTGCCTCGACACGCGGGCCGACCGGCTGGCGTTCTGCCGCCAGCATCTGGCTGTCGATGCGGCGGTGGAGGTCGGGGAAGGCGACGCGGAGCGTCTCGCGTCGTTGACGAACGGCGAGTATTTCGACGCGGTGTTCGACGCGACCGGCAACCTCGATGCGATGAATCGCGGTTTCGAATTCGTCGCGCACGGCGGCAAATACACGCTGATCTCGATCGTGCGCGGGCATGTCGCGTTTTCGGATCCCGAATTCCACAAGCGGGAAACCACGCTGCTCGCGAGCCGCAACGCGACGGCCGAGGATTTCGCGACGGTGCTCGACGCGATGCGCGCGGGGCGCATTCCGGACCGCGCGCTGAACACGCACCGGATGCGGCTCGATGAGGTGCCGGACGCGCTGCCGCGTTTGCTGGATGCCGGGCAGACCGTCGTGAAGGCGCTCGTCGAATGCTGATCCGTCGAATCCGCCACGCGGAGCGCACGCGATGACGCCGCCGATCCTGCAGTTCGGCACGAGCCGCTTCCTGCTCGCGCACGTCGACCTGTTCGTCTCCCAGGCGCTGGACGACGGCAACGCGATCGGCGGCATCGGCATCGTGCAGACGACCGGCAATCCGGCCAGCCGCGCCCGCATCGACGCGTTGCGCGCCACCGGCCGCTATCCGGTGCGGATTCGCGGGCGCGAGCGCGGCGGCGTGGTCGACGAAGTCGTCGAGTGCCGCGCCGTGCAGCGCGCGTGGGACGCCGAGCGCGACTGGGCAGAAATACGCGGCGCCGCGATCGAGACGGTACGCGTGATCGTGTCGAACACCGGCGACGCAGGCTATCGCGCCGATCCGCGCGACGCCGCGGACCTGCTGGCCGAGCCCGAGCACGCACCGCATGGTTTTCCGGCGAAGCTGCTCGCGCTGCTGCATGCGCGCTGGCAGGCGCGGCCCGATGACGGCGTTTCCATCCTGCCTTGCGAACTGGTGACGAACAACGGCGACACGCTGCGCGACATCGTGCTGGGCCTCGCGCGCCAGTGGCGGCTGCCCGACGCGTTCGCCGACTATCTGGGCAACTGCTGCATATGGGTCAACTCGCTCGTCGACCGCATCGTGTCCGAGCCGCTTCATCCGGTCGGCGCGATCGCGGAGCCTTACGCGCTATGGGCGATCGAACGGCGTGCCGGCATGGCGCTGCCGTGCCGGCACGCGCAGATCGTCGTCACCGACGATTTGCGCAGCCACGAGCGCCTGAAGCTGTTCTTCCTCAATCTCGGGCACAGCTGGCTCGCGGAGCAGTGGCTCGCGGCGGGGCGCGACGCATCGGAAACGGTGCTGAACGCGATGAACGATGCGCGGCTGCGCGACGGTCTCGAGGCCGTGTGGCGCGATGAAGTCGCGCCGGTATTCGTGGCGCTGGGCTTGCGCGAAACGGCCGAACGCTACGTCGACAGCGTGCGCGAGCGCTTGCTCAATCCGTTTCTCGCGCATCGCATCGCCGATATCGCGGTCAACCATCGCGAGAAGGTGGCGCGGCGGATCGAGCCGCTGCTCGCGCTCGCGGATTCGCTGGCGCTGCCGGCCGAACAACCGCGGTTGCGGCAACTCGTCGCCCGCTATGAACCGGCGGCCGGCGCTGCGGCGGCCGGCATCGCAACGACAGGGAGAGAGGCATCGTGAAGCAACCGGCAATCGTGATTCTTCACGGCAACGACAACGTCGCCGTCGCGCTCGACGCGCTGGCGCCCGACGTGCCGATCGACGTGCGCGGCGAACCGTTGCGACCGGCGGACGCGATACCGGCCGGCCACAAGGTCGCCACCGCGCCGATCGCGCGCGGCGACGCGATCGTCAAATGCGGGCAGCCGATCGGCGTCGCGCTGCGCGACATCGCCGCGGGCGAGCACGCGCACGTGCACAACGTCGGGATGCCCGACCGGCATGCGCACGACGACGGGCCGATCGGCGACGCGCATGAGGTCGAGACGGATCGCCGCGATACCTTCGACGGCTTCGTGCGGCCCGGCGGCAGCGTGGGGACCCGCAACTACGTCGGCGTGATCGCGAGCGTCAACTGTTCGGCGAGCGTCTGTCATGCGATCGCCGATGCATACCGGCACGGCGCGCTCGATGCGTTCGGTCACGTCGACGGCGTCGTCGCGATCACCCATCAGAGCGGCTGCGGCATGTCGGCGACCGGGGACGGCATCGAACTGCTGCGGCGCACGCTCGTCGGCTATGCGCGGAACCCGAATTTCGCCGGCGTGCTGCTCGTCGGTCTCGGCTGCGAGGTCAACCAGGTCGGCGCGCTCGCGCAACGGCTCGACGCGGCAGCGCCCGGTACCGTGCGCACGCTGGTGATCCAGGACGAGGGCGGCGTGCGCGACACCGTGGCCAAAGGCGTGTCGATCGTGCGCGAATTGGTGGAGGCGGCCGACGGCGCGCGTCGCAGCGCCGTGCCGGCCTCGCGGCTGACGGTCGGCCTGCAATGCGGCGGGTCGGACGGCTACTCGGGCATCACCGCGAACCCGGCGCTCGGCGCGGCCGTCGATCTGCTGGCCCGCAACGGCGGCACCGCGATTCTGTCCGAGACGCCCGAGATCTACGGCGCCGAGCATCTGCTGATCGCGCGGGCGGCGTCGCGCGACGTGGCCGAGCGCTTGCTCGGCCGGTTGCAGTGGTGGGAGCGCTACGTCGCCGACAACGGCGGCGAAATGAACAACAACCCGTCGCCCGGCAACCTCGCCGGCGGCATCACGACGATTCTCGAGAAGTCGCTCGGTGCGGTGTCGAAGGGCGGCCGCTCGCCGCTGCGCGCGGTCTACGACTATGCGGAGCCGGTGCGGCAAGCCGGGCTCGTGTTCATGGATACGCCGGGTTACGACCCGGTGTCGGCCACCGGGCAGATCGCCGGCGGCGCGAATCTCGTGTGCTTCACGACGGGCCGGGGTTCGGTGTTCGGCTCGAAGCCGGTGCCGACGATCAAGATCGCGACGACGACCGGACTGTTCGAGCGGATGCAATCGGACATGGATTTCGACAGCGGCGGGATCGTCGCCGGTTCGCTCTCGGTCGGCGAAGCGGGTGAGCGGCTGTTCCGGCTGATGCTCGACGTCGCGTCCGGGCGACGGTCCCGCAGCGAGGACAACGGCATCGGCGAACGCGAGTTCGTGCCGTGGCTGCGCGGCGCGGTCATGTGACGGGAAAGGCGGTGTGCGTCCGCGTGCGTAATCGGACAGCGAAGGAGAACCCGCGATGGAAACCAGCATGAGCGAGCCGATGATCGGCGAAACCGGCCACGACGGCTCGCTGTCGGAACTCGAGAAGGGCTTGCTGGCCGAGGCGCTGCGCTTGCTCGCCGAGACGCGCGCGCGTGCGCTGGAACTCTGTGTCGAGGTCAGCCGGCGGCAGGGCGGCGCCGCGCCGGACGTCCACGATTTCAACCTGCCGACGATCATCGAACTGCAACGGCGCTTCGGTGCGCGATCCGGCCCGGACGGCGCCGGCATGACAGCGTCCGGTCGCTTCGCGTAGCCCGACCCGAAGCCGGAGCCGCCCGTGGGCGGCGCCGTTGCAGGAACGCTCTTCGCTGCCGGTTACGCCGCCGACAGCGTGATCGACACGCCCGTCGCGGTATAAACGGGCGTTGCCTTGAACCCGTCGACCGTCACCGTCGAGAACTTCGCGGCAGCCGCCGCGCCGTCGATCAGCGCGATGGTGTCGCCGGCCTTCGGCGTGTAGCCGTTCACGAATTTCACATGCAGCGTGCCGCCCGTGACGGTGAGCGGGCCGCCCACGCGCAGGCGTCCGCCGCCGTTGCCGTCGATGTCGAGTTCGAGCGTCGTGTTGTCGAGTTGCGTATAGCGGGTCGCGATCGTCACCGGTGCATTGGCCGCGATCTTCACGCCGCCGCCCGAGCCGACGTACACGTCGCCCTTGCCGAACGCCGTCGCCGACGTGGCCGCGAGCGTGCCGCCGCTCACCTGCGTGCCGCCCGTGTAGCTGTTGTTGCCCGCCAGCGTCAGCGTGCCGCTGCCTTGCAGCGTCAGCTTGCCGGCGCCCGCGACGTCGTTGCGCCACAGGTCGGCCGCATTGAGCCCGCCCTGCGACGCATCCATCGACACGATCACGTTGCCGTTGAACGCGCCGTAGCCATCGGCTGCCGCGAACAGGTTCAGGCGGCCCCAGCCTTCCGCATCGTCCATGACCGGATACCCGGACGACAGTTCGGTCGTTTTCAGCACGACGCGCCGCTGGTCGGCGCTCAGGTACGGGAAGCGCGTCTGCAGCAGGATCTCCGCGCCTTTCGGCACGACCGGCGGTGCGTTCGTCGATTCGATCGCGCCGAAGCCCAACGTCATGCGGCGCAGGAACGCGGCCTGGTTCGTCGTGTAGTCGGCGAACCGGTCGGTGGCCGTCGTGCCGGAGTGGGCGAATGCGGAGAAGGTCGTGGCGCTCGTCCCCGTCAGTTGTTGCAGCGTCTGATGGGCTTGCGTGTACGCGGCCTGCGCGTCGCCGGCATACGCGGTCAGGTTCGCCGCGCTGACGGCCAGCGCGAGCATGCGCCCGCCGATCACGTCGAGCGGCGAATGCATGCCGGCGAGGATCCGGTTCTCGCCGAGCTCGAGGCCGCGGCTGATCATTTCCTGGAAGCGCTCCGGCACGAGCCACGCCATCGTCGTCGCATCGCGCACAGCCTCGGCCGTATGGCCGCTGATGAAACCGCCGTCCGTCGCGGGCGTCGTGCTTTCCGCCGGCACGAGCGTCGGCGCGACGATCACGCTCGTGCTCCAGCGGTACGGGCGCGCATATTTGAAGAAGCGCTTCGACGGTTCGGTCGACGCGTTGTTGCCCATTTCGTTGAGCAGGTCGACGACCTTCCCGAAGCTGGCGTTGCCGCTGCTGCTGCCGACGCCGACGTTGTTGCCCGAGTCGTTGTACAGCACGGTGGTCGCATCGGCGGGCACGCTGGTGATGCTGGTCGTCTGCTGGGCCGCGGTGCGCCACGCGGCGGTGAGCGGGCCCATGCCGTCGGTCACGCTGTAACCCTTGCCGCGCCGGTCGTCGTAGTACGCGGCATCGGCCTGCTGCGGCGTGCGGGCGGTCGTCGCGTTGATCACGTACTGCACGTTGGCCGACAGCACCGCATCGTTCAGGATCGTGCCGCACGGCACGCCGCTGTTCGGCAGCCCGGAGCAGGTCGACGGCGAGATGGCCGGGAACGCGCCGTTCGCCGGCGCGCTCACGCCCGCGTCGACCAGCATCGTCGCCGGCTGCCAGAGATCGAGGAAGCGGCTCAACACGCGCACCGCTGCGTTGGTCGACAGCGTCGCATAGCGCGCATCGCCGCGCTGGTTGGTCGCGACGTTGTCGACGAAAGCGGGCGCGCTCGGAATCGGCGCGCTGTCGACGAAGCCGGGGTCGGCGGGCGGCGCGGGAACGGCCGCGGCGATCGTGCCGGTCGACACGACATCATCGCCGCCGCCGCAGGCAGCCAGCACGATCGCACTCGACAAGGCTGCAACGTGCAGCGGGAAACGGCTTCGTGACGCAAACATGCAAGACTCCATCCTGATGGTAGAAGATGGAGGATTGTGGTGAGCGATCGTTACGCGGCCGTTACGGAATTGTTTCGTTTCGCACGCAGCGGGCGAAAGTTCCCACTATTTGGTTAATTTCCAGTGCTGACCATGACGGACACCGGAATTCATGCGTCGTCCGTCATCGAGACAGGGCGCCGGGCACCGGCCTATGCGCCGGCCGCCCGCGTGTCGAGCCGGAACAGCAATACCGCCTCGGCAAGCCGGCCTCCCTGTTCTTCGAGCGACTTCGATGCGGCGGCCGCCTGTTCGACGAGCGCGGCGTTCTGCTGGGTGACTTCATCCATTTGCGTAATGGCCAGATTCACCTGCTCGATGCCGCGGCTCTGCTCGTTCGACGCGGCAGCGATCTCGCCCATGATGTCGGTCACGCGCGAGATCGCGTGCGTGACCTGGTTCATCGTCTCGCCCGCGTTGTTCGCGATATGCGAGCCGTCCTGGATCTTCCTGACCGATTGCGAGATCAGCTCGCGAATTTCCTTCGCGGCGCTCGACGAGCGCTGCGCGAGACTCCGGACTTCGCTGGCCACCACCGCAAAGCCGCGGCCCTGTTCGCCGGCGCGGGCGGCCTCCACGGCCGCGTTGAGCGCGAGGATGTTGGTCTGGAATGCGATCCCTTCGATGATCGCGGTGATCTCGGCGATTTTGGCGGAGCTGGCGCTGATGTCCGTCATTGTGTCGACCATCAGGCCGACTGCCGTGCTGCCGCGCTGGGCGACTTCCGATGCGTTGTTGGCCAGCCCGCTCGCCTGCTGCGCGTTATCGGCGTTCAGGCGCACGGTGGAGGTCAGTTGCTCCATGCTCGACGCGGTTTCCTGCAACGAGGCGGCCTGCTGTTCCGTGCGGGACGACAGGTCCTGGTTGCCGGACGCGATTTCGCCGGCGCCCGTCGCGACGTTGCTCGATGCGGTACGGACCTCCGAGATCAGGCGGATCAGGTTCGCCTGCATGTCGCGCATCGAAGCCAGGACGCTGCCGGCGGGCGCGGCGCCGGTCGTGGATTCGGCGCCGAGATCGCCGGCGGCGATATGGCCGGCGATCTCGCTGAGCACGGCAGGCTCCGTGCCCAGCGAGCGCAGCAGGCCGCGGGTGATGAAGAGGCCCGAGATCGCGGCCGCCGCGGCGGCGGCGATGCAGATCGCGATCAGCATCAGTCGCCGCGACGTATAACGGTCGTCCGAGTCCTTCACCAGTTGGGCGGCCAACGTACGCGAGAACGTCGCATACGCGTCGGTGGCCGCGACGAGCTGGGCCAGCAGCGGTCGGCACTGTTCGTTGATCATCGTGATCGCCTGATCGCGCTGGTTGTTCGCCGCTGCTTCGACGATGGCGCGCGCCACGGGGCCGTATTGCGCCTCGACCGCCCCGATTTGCCGAACCAGTTCGCGGGCCTTGTCGGTCGCGCCGCTGCCCTCGCGGACTGCATTCGTCAGTTCGCCCAGCAGCGCGCCGACTTCGCGATCCGCCCGCAGCGCCGCTTCCTTCTCGATGTCCGCATCGCGCGTCCCGTTCGCCAGGACTTGGTTGCGGGCGGCGATCGCACGCCGGTCGACCGCCGCGAGAATCTTGTCCGCCAGGGTCGCGCGGGCGTTGATGCCGTTGACATAGTTCTCGAATGCCGCGTTCGCATTGCCGAGCGATACGACGCCGAGAATGGAGACGAGCAGAACCATGCACGTCAGGAGACTGAAAGCCAGCGTCAGCTTCGTGCGAACCGTTAATCGTTGATCATTCACGTGAAAAGTCCAGTTTCGTTGACATCGAGTAGTTTTCCTTATTATCTGAATGGTACATGAACAATTTGGGACAGTTTTCGAAGCAATCGTTTGCGTATGCTCCGCTGCCGAAAAAATGCGGGCCCGCTGCGTGGCCGGTCAAGCCCGGTGAGCGATTTGCTCCGTTTCCGCGCAACACACCCGATTCCTGCCTTCGCGCTTCGCACGATAAAGCGCCATGTCCGCCTGATGCGACAGCGCATGCACGGACGGTGGGCGCGCGCGATGGCCGGTCGCGCAGCCGATGCTGACGGTGAAGGCCGGAACGGTTTCCGCGAACCCGTCGAGCCGGTTGCGTTCGACTTCGCGGCGAATCGCCTCCGCGACCTGCGCGGCACCGCTTTCGTCCGTATCCGGCAGCACCGCGACGAACTCCTCGCCGCCGTAGCGCGCGGCGAGATCGCCGCGCCGCCGCGTGTGCGCGCGGATGCATTCGGCGAGAAAGCGCAGTGCCGTGTCGCCCACCGCATGACCGTGCCGGTCGTTGTACTGCTTGAAGTGGTCGGCATCGATGAACAGGATCGACAGGCTGCCGTTGTTGCCCCGCTGCAGCCGTTCCCATTCGTCGGCCAGCGCGATATCGAGCGCGCGGCGGTTGCACAGGCTCGTCAGCGGATCGGTCCGGGTGAGGTCCGTGAGCAGCGTCTGCTTGCGCAGGTTGTCCCGCAGCGAAAACGCGAGCAGCCAGACCACCGCGCAGAAGAGCGCGCTGATCATGGTGGCGGACACGCCTACCGTCCACGACAGGCGCGCGATGCTCGCCAGCACGTCGCGCTCGGCCGGCGCGACGACGGCGATCAGCGGCGTGCCCGGCACCCGTTGGTACGTATACAGCCGCACGGTGCCGTCGATGACCGAACGAGCGGGGTAGAAGCCCGATTCGCTGTGCACCATCCGGTCGAAGGCTTTCGAGCGACGCAGGTGGTTCATCTGGTTGTCGTTCAACGACGGATTTCTCGCGAGGATCGTGCCGTCCGCGCGCAGGATCGCGCTGACTCCGTTCGGCCCGACATCGAGACCGGCCAGGAGCTGCTCGAAATAGGCGATGTCGACGGCGACCACCGCGATGCCGTTGAACGTATGATCCGGCCGGTCGATGCGCCGCGACAGCGCGATCGATTCCTTGCCGCCGCGCGAGCGTGCGCGATAGGCCTCGGACACGTAGAGGCCGACGTTGTCGGCATCGCGATGGACCTTGAAGTAGTCGCGATCGCTGAAATCCCAACGATGGGTCGTGCCGCAGCATCCGTCGATCAACCGGCCGTGCCGGTCGGTCACGCCCATGCCGGTCACGTATTGCGCGGCGGTGCGCTCGAACAGCAGATCGTGCCGCAGCCCGGCATCCATGCGTCGCACCGCGGGGTTGCCGAGATCGGACGCGAGCGCGACCAGCGCGTCGTTCGACGTTTCGACGGTGCGCGCGATCTGGCTCACCAGTACGGCGGCGACGTTGCGCGACGTCTCGTGCGCGTGGTCGATCACTTCGCTGCGCCCGACCCACAGTGTCGCCGCGCTGATCCCGAGCGCCGCCAGCGACATCAACGTGCCCAGTGCCCCGACGACAAGATGGTTGCGTCCGGCCCAGTCGGCGATTTTCTCGATCGAGGTGGTTGCGGCCATGCTCGTGCTCGTATGGGATGCCGGCGGCAGTGGGGCCGGCGCGGGTCAAACCTGGGTTAACGGCACGGTTAACAGAAAATCGAGGTCCGCAGGGCCGTCCGTGGGCGCGAGCGATCGCGCACGGGCGCGCAAACGTGTGCGAGCCCGTCTGGCTGGTCCTGCAAAGCCCTGCATCGGGCGTTCGCCGTGCGCGGAACGATGTGCGGCGACACGCGCCGATACCCCGTCGATTGATAACCCATCGACATCAATCCTTCCAAAAATTGCACTTATCGTTTGCCTGGCGACGAGCGAACATGCCGGAAAACGACAATCGATCCACCCTCCCGCGTATTTCCGGATTTTCAGGAGACACCCCGATGCACCCCTCGTCCAGCCTTCCGAACGAACGTTCGAAGGCCGCTGCAGTTTTCCGCGTCACCGCCGGGAATTTTCTCGAGCAGTTCGACTTCTTCCTGTTCGGCTTCTACGCCACGCAAATCGCCAACGTTTTCTTTCCCGCGCAAAGCGAGTTCGCTTCGCTGATGATGACCTTCGCCGTGTTCGGCGCCGGCTTCCTGATGCGGCCGCTGGGCGCAATCGTGCTGGGCGCGTACATCGACGACGTTGGCCGGCGCAAGGGCCTGATCGTCACGCTGTCCATCATGGCGAGCGGCACCATCCTGATCGCGTTCGTGCCGGGCTACGCGACGATCGGCCTGCTGGCACCCGCGCTCGTGCTGTTGGGGCGGCTGCTGCAGGGCTTCTCCGCCGGCGCCGAACTGGGAGGCGTATCGGTCTATCTCGCCGAGCTGGCCACGCCCGGCCGCAAGGGCTTCTTCACGAGCTGGCAGTCCGCCAGCCAGCAGGTCGCGATCGTCGTTGCCGCGGGCCTCGGCTTTGCGCTCAATCAATGGCTGAGCGCGTCGGCCATCGCCGCATGGGGATGGCGCGCGCCGTTCTTCGTCGGCTGCATGATCGTGCCGTTCATCTTCATGCTGCGCCGCAACCTGGAGGAAACCCAGGAGTTCAAGGCGCGCAAGCATCGTCCGGGCATGAAGGAAGTGTTCGGTACGCTGGTCCAGAACTGGGGCATCGTGATTGCCGGCATGATGCTGGTCGCGATGACTACCACGAGCTTCTATCTGATCACGGTCTACGCGCCGACCTTCGGCAAGACGGTGCTGCATCTGAGCACCGCCGACAGCCTGCTCGTGACGCTCTGCGTCGGCGTGTCGAACTTCGTGTGGCTGCCGATCGGCGGTGCGTTGTCCGACAGGATCGGCCGCCGGCCGCTGCTGGTCGGCATGACGGTGCTCACCATCGTGACCGCCTACCCGGCGCTGTCGTTGCTCGCTCACGCGCCGTCGTTCGTCAACATGCTGCTCGTCCTCCTCTGGCTCTCGTTCATGTACGGGATCTATAACGGTGCGATGGTCGTGGCGCTCACGGAAGTGATGCCGGTGCAGGTGCGTGTCGCGGGCTTCTCGCTCGCCTACAGCCTCGCGACGGCCGTGTTCGGCGGCTTCACGCCTGCCATCTCGACCGCGCTCATTCACATGACGGGCGACAAGGCCGCCCCGGGCTACTGGATGAGCTTCGCCGCGGTGTGCGCGCTTCTTGCGACGTTCGCGCTCTATCGGCACCGTGCCGCGACGCTGACGCCGGCGCATTGATGCCCGCCCCACCCGGAATGCTCAGGAAACCACACGAACCCATGCGAATCCGCACGACCAAGACCACGACCATGAGAAATCTGCTCCTGAAATTTTGTGCGACCGCGCTCGTTGCCACCACGGCGGTTGCGGCCAACGTGCAGGCTGCCGAACTGCACGTGATGAGCTCGGGCGGCTTCACCGCCGCGTACAAACTGCTCGGCCCCCGGTTTGCGACGACGACGGGCAATACGCTCGATACCGCGCTCGGCCCGTCGATGGGCAAGTCGCCCGAAGCGATTCCGAACCGGCTCGCGCGCGGCGAGCCCGCCGACGCCGTCATCATGGTCGGCTACGCACTCGACGAGCTGATCAAGCAGGGCAAGGTCGTCCCCGGATCCCGGGTCGAGCTGGCCGACTCGCGCATCGGCATGGTCGTGCGCGACGGGGCGGCCAAGCCCGACATCAGCTCCGCCGACGGCCTCAAGCAGGTGCTGCTGCACGCGAAGTCGATCGCCTACTCGGACAGCGCAAGCGGCGTCTATATCGAACGCGAGCTGTTCAGGAAGCTCGGCATCGAGGACCAGGTGAAGTCGAAGGCGAAGATGATTCCGCGGATTCCGGTGGCATCGGTCGTCGCGAACGGCGACTACGAAATCGGCTTCCAGCAGGTGAGCGAGCTGCTGCCGGTCAAGGGGGCGACCTTCGTCGGCAAGATTCCCGAATCGTTGCAATCGGTCACGCGTTTCGCGGCCGGCATCCCCGTTGGCGCGCAGCATCCCAAGGAAGCGAAGGCGCTGCTCGACTATCTTGCGTCGCCCGATGTGCAGGCGGACGTGAACTCGACCGGGCTCGATTCCGTTTCCGCTCACTGAGTCCAACCGACGGGAGGGCTTGCGTCAGACGGCCTTCCCGTTACCGTCCGCATCTGCCGCGACACGGTCTTCATCGGCCCCATTCAGGGATGCCGAACCGCCCACGGCGAGCCTCTGCGCAAGACGCGCGCGATCGCACGCGCCTTCCCACATCGAAACGAAGATCACCGCGCAGGCATTGCTGATCACGCTCGTCAGCGCGCGCGCCTCGGACATGAAGCGGTCGATCCCGACCAGCAGGGCCACCCCGGCAACGGGCAGGTCGGGCATGACGGCGAGCGTGGCGACCAGCGCAACCAGCCCGCTACCGGAAACACCGGCCGCGCCCTTGGACGTGAGCAGCATGACGGCGAGCATCATCGCGATCTGCGTTGCGGAAAGGGGCACGTCGCACGCCTGCGCGATAAACAATGCGGCGAGCGTCAGATAGATCGCGGTACCGTCCAGATTGAACGAATAGCCTGCCGGCAGCACGAGCCCCACGACGCCTTTGTCGCAGCCGAGCGACTCCAGCTTGACGATCAGGCGCGGCAGAACGGGCTCCGAAGAGGACGTCGCGAGGACGATCAGCAACTCTTCGCGCAGGTAGCGCAACAGCCGCCACAGCGCGAAGCCGTGCAGCCGCGCGAGCGGTGCGAGCACCAGCGCGACGAACAGCGCGCACGCCACATAGAAGGACACCACCAGCTTCGCAAGCGAGCCGACCGAGCCGATCCCGAAGCGGCCCACCGTGAAGGCCATCGCGCCGAATGCGCCGAGCGGCGCGAGCCGCATGATCATCGCCAGCACGCGAAAGACAACCTGGGCCACACCGTCGATCAGTGCAAGAACGGGCCGGCCGGCCTTCCGGTGCGCATTCAGCGAGAAGCCGAACAGCAGCGACAGCAGCAGTACCGGCAACACTTCGCCTTGCTCGAACGCGCCGAGCATCGTATCGGGAATCACGCTCAGCGCGAACGCCACGAGCCCGCGTGGCTGCGCCTCCCTCGCGTACTGAGCCAGGACGCTCGAATCGAGATGGTGCACATCGATGTGCAGGCCGGCGCCCGGCCGCAGCACGAACGCGGCGGCGAGCCCGATCGCGAGCGCGACGGCGGTCAGCAGATAGAAAAGTGCCAGCGCCCGAACGATCGTGCGGCCGATGGCCTTCCCGTTCGCCAGCGACGTGATGCCCGACACGATCGTGCAAAAGACGATCGGCGCGATGGTCATCCGCACGAGGCCGACGAACGCATCGCTGAGGGGCTTGAGCATCGCGCCTGCTCCCGGCCATGCGTGACCGACGGTCACGCCGAGCATCATCGCGAGCAGGACCTGCACGTAAAGCGATTTAAGCAGCCTGGCCAGCCTCACTGGACGGTCTTCCTTCGTGTCTCGTCTGTCGTTGTCACACCGATGCATCGCTGCTTGCGATACCGCCGCGCTTCGCGTCGACGATCATCCGGTGAAATGCTTCGGCGGCCGGTGTGAGCGGTCGTCCGCGCCGTTTCACGATGCCCACGCGGCGTTTGACGACCGGCTCGACGAGCGGCACGCTCGTGAGAATCGGGTGGTCGTGCCCGGGCATCGCCATCGAGGGCACCGCGGCGACGCCGAGCCCCGCCTCGATCAATCCGAGCAGGGTCGTCACGTGGCGCGCTTCGCATACGCTCGGCCCACGCGGCGCCACGGCGGCAAGCGCCTGGTCGAGCAACAGACGGTTACCGGAAGTCTTGTCCACCGACACGTAATCGTGCTCGTACAGTTCGTTCCAGGTCACGCGCTTCTTGCGCGCGAGCGGATGGTCGCGGCGGCAGGCAGCAACGAACCGCTCCTGGAGCAACACCTTGAATTCGATGTCGGATTCCTGGCTGCCCATGAAACTCACGCCGAAATCGGCCTCGCCGCTGATGACGGCGCCCAGCACCTCGTTCGCGCTCGCGTCCAGCAGCTTGACCCGGATGCGCGGAAAGCGGTGATGATAGCGCGCGATGATGGCCGGCAGAAAGTAGTAGGCAACCGAGGGCACGCACGCGATGGTCACATGGCCCAGGCGGCTCGACGACACGTCGCGAATGCCGAGCAGGGCCGCATCGAGATCGTCGAGCAGCTGTTCCGCGCTCTGGGCGAACACGCGGCCGACCGTGGTGAGCGCGACGCGACGCGTGGTGCGCTCGAACAGGCGCACGCCGAGCGCTTCCTCGAGCTTGTCGATCCGGCGGCTCAACGCGGGCTGGGAAATGCTGACCGATTCCGCGGCCTTTCGGAAACTGCCCGTTTCCACGACCGCGCGAAACGCCTGCAAGTCGTTCAAATCGAAGTTGATTCCCACGGGCGCGTCTCCCCATCTCAGATGGGGCGTATTTTGCATGATTTCGCCGGGCGGCCGCATCGGCGCGGCACGCATCCGCGCAACCCTTGATCGCAACCGCGTGCGTGAGCGTGCGGCCTGGCCGTCGATCCGCTGCGCGTCGATGTCGATGGGGGCGTCGAGGCTGCGTCTCTTACGGCGCAAGCAGGCCGCGTGCGGCCAGATTGGCATACAGCGCGCGCACGCCGAAGGTCCACGGCGCGATCTCGGTGCACAGCCGCACGGTGTTGACGAGTGCGCCGAGCGCGGGCGTGGAGATGGTGACGCGGTCGCCCAGGTGATGCGTGAATCCGCCGCCGGGCGCGTCGCGGTCCTGGATCGGCGAGAACATCGTGCCGAGGAACAGCATGAAGCCGTCCGGATACTGGTGATGCGCGCCGCAGGTCTGGGCGACGAGGTCGGCCGGGTCGCGGCTGATCTCGCGCATGTGGCTGATGCCGTCGAGCACGAAGCCGTCGTCCGCGCCTTCGACGTGCAGCGACACGCTGGCCTGCCGTACGCTATCCAGCGTGAAACCGTCGTCGAACAGCCGCACGAACGGGCCGATCGCGCACGAGCCGTTGTTGTCCTTGCATTTGCCGAGCAGCAGCGCCGAGCGGCCTTCGATGTCGCGCAGGTTCACGTCGTTGCCGAGCGTGGCGCCCACCGGCCTGCCGTCGCTGGAAACCGCGAGCACGATCTCCGGTTCGGGGTTGTTCCATACCGATACCGGCAGCAGCCCCACGTCCGCGCCGAAGCCCACCGCCGACATCGGCTGCGCCTTCGAGAACACCTCGGCATCGGGGCCGATGCCGACTTCCATGTATTGCGACCACGCGCCGCGGCGCTCGAGTTCCGCCTTCAACCGCATCGCGGCGTCCGAGCCCGGCACGATCTTCGACAGATCGGTGCCGATGGTGGCTGCGATGGTCGCGCGCACGTCCGCTGCTTTCACGGGGTCGCCGCCGGCCTGTTCCTCGATCACGCGCTCGATCAGGCTGACGGCGAAGGTGACGCCGCATGCCTTGACGGCCTGCACGTCGCACGGTGCGAGCAGGGGGGTCGCGCCGCGCGTGCCGTCGAGCGCCGCCTGCAGCAGCGGCTCGACGCGGCCGAGCGATTCGCCGGGCGCCGTGCGAGCGATGGCGGCCGCGTCGGGGCGGTCGAACAGGTCCGCGGTGGTCGGTACGGTGCGCGTGATGTCGATCACTTCGCCGTCGCGCACGGCAACGACGCTCGGGCCCGCATGGGCGCCGTCGTGCCGCCACACACGGCCGATCAGCAGCGCTTGCGCCAGGTCGTGCGGCAGGCAGTCGGAAACGGAAAGAGTACGCATGGTCAGCTCGGCAAGGGTCGTGGACAGGGAGGGTCAGTGCGAATGGCGCGGGTTGCCGCGTTGTTCGATCACCTTCAGGTACAGCGTGGCGGGCTCGAGGCAGCCGCCGGTGGACAGCTGGCCGACGAACTGGCGATAGAGTGCCTGCCACGGCGTTTGCGCCTGCGGCACCGTGAAGCTCGCCGTCTCGCGACGGCGCGCGAGTTCATCCTCGTCCACGAGCACGTCGACGCTGCGGCGGTTCAGGTCCACGCGAATGCGGTCGTTCGTGCGCAGCAGCGCCAGGCCGCCGCCGACCGCCGCCTCGGGCGACACGTTCAGGATCGACGGGCTGGCCGACGTGCCGCTCTGGCGCCCGTCGCCCATGCAGGGCAGCGAGGTCACGCCGCGCTTCACGAGTTCGGCCGGCGGCGCCATGTTGACGACTTCCGCGCTGCCCGGGTAGCCGACCGTGCCGCAGCCGCGAATCACGAGGATGCAGCGCTCGTCGATGTGCAGCGCGGGATCGTTGATGCGCGCGTGGTAGTCCTCGGGGCCTTCGAACACGATCGCGCGGGCCTCGAACGTGTTCTCCGCGCCCGGCTCGGCCAGATAGGTCCGGCGGAACGCTTCACCGACCACCGACATCTTCATGATCGCGCTGTCGAAGAAGTTGCCCGACAGCACCATGAAGCCCGCACCATGCTTGAGCGGTGCGTCGGGCGTGCGGATCACGTCGCTGTCGGCGTCGGGCGCGGTGTCGGCGATTTCGCCGATCGCGCGCCCGGAAACGGTCGCGCAGTCGCGCCGCAGCAGGCCGGCCGCATCGAGCTGGCGCAGTACCGCCGGCACGCCGCCGGCGCGGTGGAAGCTCTCGCCGAGGTACTCGCCGGCCGGCATGCAGTTGACGAGCAGCGGCACGGCCTCGCCGAGGCGCTGCCAGTCGTCCAGGCCCAGTTCGACGCCCATGTGGCGTGCGATCGCGATCAGGTGCGGCGGGCAGTTGGTCGATGCGCCGAGCGCGGACGCGACGACGATCGCATTCTCGAACGCCGCGCGCGTCATGATCGCCGACGGGCGCACGTCTTCGCGCACGAGCTCGACCGCGCGCTTGCCGGTCGCGTACGCCATCTGGCCGCGCTCGCGGTACGCGGCGGGGATGCTCGCGCAGCCCGGCAACGACATGCCGAGCGCCTCGGCCAGACTGTTCATCGACAGCGCGGTGCCCATGGTGTTGCAATGGCCGATCGACGGCGACGAAGCCGTGGTCAGCTGCATGAAGCCTTCGTAGTCGATCTCGCCGGCGGCGAGCAGGTTGCGCGCATGCCAGATCACCGTGCCCGAGCCGACGCGCTTGCCGTCGTGCCAGCCGTCGAGCATCGGCCCGCCCGACAGCACGATCGCCGGCATGTCGACGGTCGCGGCCGCCATCAGGCAGGCGGGCGTGGTCTTGTCGCAGCCGGTCGTCAGCACCACGCCGTCCAGCGGAAAGCCGTGCAGCACTTCCACCAGCCCGAGGTACGCGAGGTTGCGGTCGAGTGCGGCGGTCGGCCGGCGGCTTTGCTCGGCCAGCGGATGCACGGGGAATTCCATCGGAATGCCGCCCGCATCGCGGATGCCCGCCTTCGTGCGCTCGGCCAGTTCAATGTGGTGGCGGTTGCACGGCGCGAGGTCGCTGCCCGTCTGCGCAATGCCGATCACGGGGCGGCCCGACTGCAACTCCTCGCGCGTCAACCCGTAGTTCATGAAGCGCTCGACATAGAGCGCGGTCATGTCGGCATGCGCGGGATCGTCGAACCATTCCTGGCTGCGCAGGCGGCGAGGGGTGTGTGACATGGCGGGCTGTCTCCGAAGGGGCTTTTCGTTCTGGCGCACCGGATAGTTACCGGTAACATCGGTTGGATGTTAGCACGGGTTTTTTGTACGGAGGAAGGGAGTGTTGTGCGCGACGGGCGGCGCGAGGGCAGGGGACGGGGCGTTGTTGCGTGCATCGCGACCCGCCGACGCGCCGCCCCGCCCCGATCGTCAGCGCATCACGCGCTTTCTCGCGCGACGATCGTATAGTCGATGCGGATGCTTTGCGGCTCGATGCGCTCGCCGCCGTCGCGCGCCTGCAGCGCGGCCAGCAACGCTTCGCCCGTGCGTCGCCCGATGCCGTACGCGTCGACCGACACGGTCGTGATGGCCGGGTGGCAGCATGAGGCCACTTCGAAATTCCCGAATCCGGCCACGGCCATGTCCGCGGGCACGGACAGCCCGCGCCGGTGGCATTCCATGATCGCGCCGAACGCGGACATGTCGCTCACGCACATCACCGCATCGGTATCCGGCCATTGTTCGAGCAGGGCGGCCATCGCGGGCCCGCCATGGCCCATCGTGATCGGCGATTCGCCCAGCCGCACGATGCGCGGCTCACCGAGTTTCAGCGCCTTGATCTCCGCCTGGTATCCCTTGAGCCGGTCGAGGCCGCGCCGATCCAGCTCGCTCGCGCCGCCCAGAAAACCGATGCGCCGGTAGCCGCGCTCGGCCAGGTGGCGCACCATCGCCCGGGCGGCGCGCACGTTCGAGAAGCCGACGGCGGTGTCGATCGGATGCGTGGGCAGGTCCCACATCTCGACCACCGGGATCGCCGAGCGTTCGAGCACCTTGCGTGTCGCATCGGTGTGCTGCGCCCCCGTCAGCGCGATGCAGCGCGGCTGGTGCCGCAACATCGAGCGCACGAGCCGCTCCTCGCGTTCGAGATCGTAGTCGGTGTCGCCGAGCAGCAGCTGGAGACCTTCGGGTTCGAGCGCGTCGGTCAGGCCGCGCACGGTGTCGGAGAAGTTGGAGCTCGACAGCGACGGCACCAGCACCGCGACGAATTCCGACCGTCCCGACGACAGCGCGCCTGCGGCCGCGTCCGCCACGTAGCCGAGCTGGTCGATCGCCGCGCAGACCCGCGCGCGCGTCTCGGCGGCCACGCTGTGGCCGGCGAGCACGCGCGACACCGTCATCTTCGATACGCCGGCGAGGCGGGCTACGTCGGACATGCGGGGCGGCCCGGCAGGCCGGACGGCGGTGGGACTGGGCATCGGAATCGCGATCGGACGGAAGCTGGAAAGGCTACATCATACCGGTGCCGCATCCGCGTTCATGCGTGCCGCGCCGCTCCGTCGCGGCGATGCGCGCACTAGGGGAAACCACGCGTTCGCCGGCCCTTGTACGCGCCGGTTGACGCGTGCTACCTTCCGGTTCGTTACCGGTATCACTGCGTCGATTGCTCCCCGCTGCCTCGTCGGCGTTTTTTTTGCCACGAAATGTTATCGGTAACATCGATGTGTCGAAGAACCCGCCGGTACGAAGAAGACCTACACAATCAGGAGACAGACCGATGCCATCCATTACGCAGGCCGCTGCCGCCCCGGCCGCGGCCGATTCATCCGACGACGCCCTGTATCGCAAGGTGATGCGGCGCATCCTGCCGTTGCTGCTGCTCTGTTACGTCGTGGCCTATCTGGATCGCGTGAACGTGGGCTTTGCGAAGCTGCAGATGCTCGACGACCTGAGCCTGAGCGACGGCGTCTATGCGCTCGGTGCCAGCATTTTCTTCTGGGGCTATTTCCTGTTCGAGATGCCCAGCAACCTGTTGCTGCACCGCTACGGCGCGCGCTTCTGGATCGCGCGGATCATGGTCACGTGGGGCATCGTGTCGTCGTCGATGGCGTTCATCGTGCCGCTCGCGCAGTTCTTCCACGTGCAGACGTCCACGATGTTCTACGCGCTGCGCTTCCTGCTGGGCCTGTGCGAAGCCGGCTTCTTTCCGGGCGTGATCCTGTACATGAACTACTGGTTCCCGGCGCGCCGCCAGAGCGTGGCCATGTCGGGCTTCCTGGTCGCGATCCCGCTGAGCCTGACGCTCGGCAGCGTGGTGTCCGGCTGGCTGATGGAGCACACGCACGGCCTGTCGGGCATGAGCGGCTGGCAATGGATGCTGCTGCTCGAAGGGCTGCCGTCGATCGTGGTGGCGTTCATCGTGCTCGCGTGCCTCGGCGACGGCCCGCAGTCGGCGAAGTGGCTGTCCGGCGACGAAAAGGCGCGGCTGGCGCGCAACCTCGAAACCGAAGCCGCGCACAAATCGCACAGCATCGGCGCCGCGCTGCGCAGCCCGCGCGTCTGGCTGCTCACCTTCATCCTGCTCACATTCAATACCGGCTTCTACGGGCTGGCGTTCTGGCTGCCGTCGATCATTCGCGCGTCGGGCGTGCAGAGCCCGCTGCATATCGGCGCCCTGACCGCCATTCCGTACCTGACGGCAATCTTCGCGATGGTGTGGAACGCGTCGCACTCGCGCAAGACCGGCGAGCGCCGCCTGCACGCGGCGATTCCCGCGCTGATCGGCGGGGTCGGCCTGATCGCGAGCGCGGCGTTGGCGCACAACGTTGCGCTGTCGATCGTATTCCTGACCATCGCGACGTGCGGCATCCTCGCGCTGATGCCGATCTACTGGACCTTCCCGGGGCAGATACTTTCCGGCACGGCCGCGGCGGCCGGCATTGCGCTGATCAATTCGGTGGGCAACCTGTCCGGGTTCACGGGCTCGATGATCACCGGCGTCGCCAAGCAGATGACCGGCGACATCAACAACGGTACCTATGCGCTGGGCGCGTGCCTGCTGGTCAGCTGCGTGCTGATCGCAGCGATTCCACGCGACATCCTGCAGCCGCCGGCAGGGCGGTAGGGCGCTCGGCCGATGTGACGGTCGGCGGGGCTGCGCATCTCGCCGCCCGGCGTTGGATGTCTCACGGCACGTGGATCGTCACAAGCGAGACTTTCGGCAGAAACAGGATCTCTCGTGAGTTCGTTCGACCATCACACGCGGCATGCCGGGTACCTCGAGCCACGGACGCTTGGCGCAATACTCGGCTGTCTCGTCGACGGCCGTCATGCGTCCTCCAGTGCGAGGCGCACCTTGTTTCCAAGCGTGCGCAGCCGTTCGACAGGTTCGTTCGAGAACACGAAACGGACATACTGCTCGCCGTGTGCGACGCCCCATCCGGTCATCGCTGTCGCACATACGCCGCGGCTCAGCAACCGCTCCGACATCTGCGATCCGGTCAGGCCGAAGTCGGAGACACGCAGTAGCATCGACCAGCCGCCCGCCGGCATGCCGAACGGGAGCCCGGACAGTTCGGCGGCGATCGTGTCCCGCCGCTTTTCGAGTTCGCTCACGTAGCCGGGCAGATCGGACGCCGAATGTTCGAGCGCAACCGCCGCAGCCTCCTGGGCAATGCCGACCGGTACCACGACATTGGCGAGCGACACGGCCACCAGATCGGGAATCAGCCATTCCGGCGCGACGATCCAGCCTACCCGCCAGCCAATCATGCGGAGCTCTTTCGACGCCGCGCCGACCGTCACCGTCCGCTCGGCCATGCCGGGCAGGCCGGCGGGATGGATGACCGTGCGTCCATCGAACAGCAGCCGCTCCATCGCACTGTCGAGGATCAGCAGCAGATCGTTCCGTACACACAGGCTCGCGATCAGTTGCCAGTCGGACGCGTCGAAGACACCGCCCGAAGGCATCGACGGAGACATCAGCAGCATGACCCGCGTTTTCGGACCGATTGCCGCCCGCAGCGCGGCCTGGTCCAGCTTCCATTCGCCGCCCGGCGTGAAGGCGAACGGGACTTGCCGCGGCACGCCGCCCGCCAGGCGGACGCGGTTCAGCAGGCCCGCGTACGTCGGATCGGTGACGATCACTTCGTCGCCGGTCTCGACGGTGGCAAGCAGCGTGTTCAGAATGCCGGAGAGCCCGCCCGCCGACACCACCACCTGGTCGGCGGTAAAGCGCTGCCCCGAAAGCGCCGACACGTGGGCGGCGGCGCTCGCGCGCAGCCGATCCTGACCGACGAATGGCAAATAGGAGTTGGCCGAGTCTCGCTCGATTGCCTCTCGGGTGAAGGCGAGCGCCTCTGCAGTGGGCGGGATGTCGGTATCGAGATTTTCGAGTCGCAAAAGGTCGACGTCGGCATGATCGGCAATCGAACCCATGCGATCGACCCCGATGCCGGCAATGTGCTGCAGACGCGCAGGACGGTGGTGGCGCATCGAGCCTCCGGTTTTGTTACAATTTAATAGATAATATATGCATGGTGGTCGGCATGAACTTTGAAGTCAAGGAAGATCGCTCACTGGCCGACCGGATCGCTGGCGCATTGGCGGATCGAATCATCTCGGGCGTCATCGCACCGGGGGAGTGGCTGCGTCAGGACCACATCGCCGCCGAATTTGGCGCGAGCCATGTGCCGGTACGCGAGGCGTTCAGACGGCTGGAAGCGCAAGGGCTGGCCGTGGTGGAGCCGCGAAGGGGCGTGCGGGCGGCGCCGCTCGAGCCGGCGGACGTGCTTGAAATGGCAAAGATGCGCGCTGCTTTCGAGGCGCTGGCGCTGCGCGAGGCGATTCCCGCTCTCGACGCCCGTGCGCTGGAGGAACTCGATGCGATCCTCGATCAGGAGTCGGCGGCGCGTGGCATCGCCGTGCTCGCGACGCTGAACCTCAGGTTTCATCGCGCATTGACCGCGCGGTGCGGGATGCCGCGGCTCATCGACGCAATCGGCGACATGCATCGGGCCAGCTCACGGCATCTGTACGCGACGTGGCAGCAACTCGACTGGCAAGATCGCTCGAACGACGAGCATCGGAACATCGTCAGGGCGATACGCGATGGCGATGTGGACGCAGCGTGTGCGGCGCTGTCCGCGCACATTCTGGCTGCGGGCGACGCACTGGCTCAGGCGTTGCGTAGCCGGTAGGCGCGCTTCGGCGGTGATACCCGCCTGCGGCTATAGCGTTTCCTCCGGGTATCCGGATCGGAGTGTTCGAATTGCCTACGTATTGCAACAACGTCGATGGCAACATTTGGATGGCCGCTTTGTAGAGGAGTGAATGTCTCCTTCGGGCCGTTCAGACCCGTTCACGTCGCCCAACACCTGCCATTCGCGATCGCGAAACACCCCCCATTTTTTTCACCACTGCGCTCATCTGCATGAGCGCATGCGTTGCACGACGTGTGCCCTTGACCGCAACCAGGGCGACGGCACCCCGTGGCGTGACATCTTCATCTCGATCGACGGCTCACGACGCGCTGCGTCGTGCCCGCCGCAGCTGCAGCCACAGGGCCGATATCAGGAAATAGGCGGCGCCTACTGCCGCGTAGCCCGCGATCTTCACGATGGCGGGCGGCATGGACGCGTGGCGTTGGGCTATGAACAGCACGCCCGCCAGCGCGGATTGCGCGCCGCTCAGGATCATCGCCCACTGCGCGCCGACCTGCTTCCAGCGGCGCAGCGCCGTGCCGAGCTGCAGCCCGCCGGAAAGAATCGCCCAGATGCCGAACACCGTGAGCACCGCATGCATGCCGGCATTCAAAGCGGGAAATACCGCCAGCGTCGTGGCCGCGCTGATCGCGACGTTGACCGCCTGGGTGCGGTTCGTCGCCGCTCCGCCGCTGCGGGCGAGGTCGGCGAAATTGGCGAGCGCATCCCAGGCCGGATAAACGATCAGCAGGATCGCTGCGCCGGCCGCGCTCTGCCGGCCGACGGAAAACGCCAGTGCGACCCAGAGCAGCGAGAATATCGCCCGGGAAAAGTAGTACCGTTTCAGCCATTGTGCGTCGGCGGGGGCACGGAATTCGGGGGAGTGGTCAGCCATTTGCATTCCTTCGTCTATCGGATCGTCGTTCCGGCCGGCGTGCAGCGCGTCCGCCGTGCGGACGTCGTGCCGACCGGATCTCCAGTGCACCGAGTATCGCCATCGTGACGGCCGCCCGCCATCGGTCGGATGTCCGATGGCGAAGGCGCGCCGGCCGCGCGTACCGACAGGCACCAAAATCGCCTCCGGCCGGTGCAGCGCGCGGCCGATCCGCACGCGCATGCAAGGCGCGACGTCGTCGCGTATGATCGTTTTCCCGTTCTCGTGAATGCCCGCACCCCATCCGATGCCCGACGCCGAAGCCCGTCACGCCCCGCTGCGCATATTCGACGCCGTACGCGCGCTGGCCTTCATCGGCGATCTCAGCATGGGGCAGCCGACCGATCATTCGTTGCGCACCGGCTGGCTGGCGGCACAGCTCGCGCACGCGGCGGGATTCGACGCGTCGGTGTGCGACACGGCTCGCGAAGTGGCGCTGTTGCGCTGGTCGGGCTGTACCGCGAACGCCGCGGGTTTCGCTCAGGCGTTCGGCGACGATGTCGCGATTCGCGCCGCCATGCTCGAGAACCGGCCCGGCCTCGCCGAAGCGGTCGGCCGCGCCGGCGCCGCGATGATCCCGCTCGCGCAAATCCATTGCGAAGTGTCGGGCGAAGTCGCGCGAATACTAGGCCTCTCCAGCGCCACGGAAACCGCGCTGCGGCACATTTTCGAAAGCTGGGACGGCAACGGGCTGCCCGCACGGCTCGCGCGGGAACAGGTGCCGGCCGCCGTGTCGATCGTCACGCTCGCGGGCGATCTCGACGTATTCAGCCGCACGTACGGCATCGAGCAGGCTATCGAATGGATCGGGCAACGCGCGGGCGCACGCTATCCGAGCGCGCTCGTCGAGGCAGCCGCGCACGACGCCGCGCGCTGGCTCGCAGCGCTCGATCACCTGTCGCCCGACGATCTCGATGCCGCATTGGCCACGCCCGGCATGCAAGGCGCGACCTCCGCCGAATTGATCGCGGACGTCATCGATCTGAAACTCCCGTGGATGACCGGGTTCTCGCGTTCGGTCGCCGCGACGGCGGCCGCGTGTTACGAGCGTCTGTCGCCGGATGCGGCCGCGCGCGAACGCGTCTACCGCGCCGGGCTGATTCATGGCATCGGCCGGGCCGCGGTGCCGAACGACGTGTGGAATCTTCCGGCGCGGCTGCCGGCGAGCGCGTGGGAAAAGGTGCGGCTCGTGCCGTACTGGACCGAGCGTGCCGGCAGGCAGACCGGCGCGCTCGGTGAAGCCGCGGTGTTGGCGTCGTATGCGTACGAGCGGCAGGACGGTTCCGGCTATTTTCGCGGCGTGCGCGATGCGGCGCTGACGCTGGAAGCGCGCGTACTCGCGGCATCGCTGGCGTGGGTCGCGTTGCGCTCGGCGCGCCCGTGGCGGGCGGCGCTCAGCGATGCGGCCGCCGCCGGCCAATTGCAGGAAGAAGCGGCGCGCGGCCGGCTATGCGGCGACGTGGTCGCGGCGCTCGTCACGGGTGGCGCGCCAGCGGCCCGGCGCATGGCCGCACGCGCGTCGCACGACGGCCCGCGCCTGTCGCCACGGGAAATCGACGTACTGCGGGCAATCTCCCGAGGGGCGAGCAACAAGCAGGTCGCGCAGGCGCTCTCGATGAGTCCGAGCACGGTGCGCACCCATGTCGAGAAGGCGTTTCGCAAGCTCGAATGCTCGACACGCGCCGCGGCGACGCTCAAGGCGTCGGCGATGGGCTTGCTCTGACGCGACGCACGACGCGCGATGTGCATACGCTTCCGTGCATGTGTCGACGCACGCCCCGGCCGACATGAGGTTCAAGGTTCGCCGGTCCAGCCGTATACGTCGTGAATCGAAAATGACGTTACGCCATTCAGGTCGGCCAGTCGCTCGTCGGTCCCCTGAGACCAGCGGCATTCATTCGACGCGCGAGAACACGTCCGTGATGTAGCGATCGGGCGCGATATCGGTGAACGCGTCGATATCGGCCATGATGTCGGCCGTCTCCACGGACGCGAACGCGGCGTCGAGCGCTGCCCGATCCGTGAAGCGGCACATGGCCACGACGGCCACCTCGCTGTCCTGCCGTGCGGGGAAGAACGCGTCGACGGATTCGAGCCCGTACGGTTTCCACGACTTTTCCACCAGAGGAATGTGCTGCTCGACGTAGTAGCGGGCATCGAATCGCGTACCCGTTGCGCGGCGATAGGAAACGACGAAAACCATGAGGAACCTCCGGGTTGGACGGATGCAACGTTGAATGTCGATACGGGCGATCTCGGGCGATCACGGTCGTTTGCGCGCGGGGCCGAAGGCCGGCTGGCCGGCGGAGCGCACCGACGACGGTGCGGCCGGTGCACGCGCGAGCGAGATGCCCAGCGCGGCGCCGACGGCGAGAAACGCCGAGATCGACAGGAGTGCGACGATGAACGCGTGCGCAATGGCTGCCGGATCCTGGCGCGCGCCCAGAACCGTATAGAAAACCCCGCCGATGATCGCGACGCTGAGCGACGTGCTGACCTGCAGCGTCGAGCTGGCGATACCGGCGATCATCCCCGACACCGCGGGTGCGACACGCCCCGTCACCATGCGCATCAGCGTCGGCAGCGCGAGGCCTTGGCCGAACCCGATCACGAAGAGCGCGGCGGCGAGCGGCACGGAAGCGAGCGGCATCCCGATCGGCGTTGCCTCGATCAAGCAGGCGAGTCCGACGAGCCCCACGATCTCGAGGCCCATGCCGAGCGGATTCACATAAGCGCCGATCGCACGCGTGCACAACGGCGTCGACAGCGGGCCGAGCAGAAACCCGACGCCGAACGGCAAGAACACGAGGCCCGCGCTCAACGCATCGACGTGCAACGCATTCTGCAGATACACCGAGAACAGCAGGAAGAACGCGCCGATCGAGTACAGCAACAGCGCGATCAGCAATGCCCGGCCCAGCCCCGGTGCGCGCAGTGCGGACGGATCGAGCAGCGGTGCGCCGCCGAGGCGGCCCAGCCGGCTCTCGTAGCGCCAGAAGCCCCACGCGAGTGCCGGCGCCGCGATCAGCGATACCCATGCCCACACGGGCCAGCCCGCCTCGCGCCCTTCGATCAGCGGCACGATCAACGCGCCGAGCGTCAGCATCGACAGCGCGGTGCCGCCGAGGTCGAGCTTGCGCGCATGCTGCGCACGCGTTTCCTTCAACAGCGGAATGCCGAACACGACGACCAGCATCGCCAGCGGCAGGTTGACGAGGAAGATCGTCCGCCAGCCCAGGTTCAACAGATTCAACGAGATCAGGATTCCGCCCAGCGCCTGCCCGACGACGGCGGCGAGGCCGAAGACCGCGCCATACAAGCTGAGCGCGAGCGGCTTTTCCGATTCCGGGAAGATCGCCTGGATCGACGCGAGCGCTTGCGGCGCCATGATCGCGGCCGTCACCCCCTGCAATGCACGCCCGACGATGAGCATCCCCGGCGAACCGGCGAGGCCGCACAGCGTCGAGGCCGTCGCAAAGCCGATCAACCCGAGAAAGAACACGCGGCCGCGACCGTACAGATCGCCCAGTCGCCCGCCGGTGATCAGCGTCACCGCGTACAGGCCCGCATACGACGAAATCACCAGTTGCTCGGCGGACGACGATGCGCCCAGTTCCGCGCGGATCGACGGCAGCGCGACATTGACGATGAAGAAATCCAGCGGCGGCAGGAACGCGCCGACGAGCAGGACCGAAAACATTGCCCAGCGACGCGGGTCGGGCGATACGAGGTCATTCCGTGACATGGACGGCTCTCCATACGGAACCAATCGGTTCCAAATTGGGTAAAAAAATCAATCGAGAATGCGCATCGTGCGGTCGACCACCGCGAGCATGTCGGCTTCGGGCACGCCGGTTTTGCCCAGCACGCGCATGCCCTCGACCTGGCACACGAGAAAGCGCGCGAGCACCTGTTCGTCCTGCTCGGCGATCTCGCCGCTTGCCTGACCGCGCACGATCGCGCCGGCATAGAGCTGCTGCAAGCGGCGGAACATGCGTCCCGTACGCTCCGCGACATCCGCGTCGCGGGCGGCCAATTCAGTGGTCATCGCGATTGCGAGACAGCCGCGTCGGCCCGCCTCGCCGACGGACAGGCGGGCATAGCGCAGCAGCGAGTCGCGAATGGCCTCCTTCACGGTGCCGGGTTGCGACAGGATGTCCGCAGTTGCCTTGAGCCCATCGGCCATATACAGGTCGAGCGCTGCCAGCAGCAGCGCCTTCTTGTCGCCGAAGGCCTTGTACAGGCTGCCCCGCGACAAGCCCGTGCCGGCAATCAGGTCGGGTAGGGACGCGCCTTCGTATCCGTGGTCCCAGAAGACTTCCATCGCGTCGCGCGCGGCGTCTTCAAGTTCGAATTCGCGCGGGCGGCCCACGCCAGCCGGATTTGCCATTGATCGGTTTCGCAAACGATGCGGTGTCCAGGAATGGCATCGATTATATGGACTGATCGGTTCCTATGTCAATGCGCACTCTTCGGCCGGGCAGCGCGATGCCGTCGTCACGGATCGCGCGCGTCCGTCGGGTCAGTCCAGGCCGCCCTGGCACAGATACTTGATCGACAGGTAATCGTCGAGCCCGTAGCGCGAGCCTTCGCGGCCGTAGCCCGATTCCTTCACGCCGCCGAACGGTGCGGCCTCGCTCGCGAGCGCGCCTTCGTTGATGCCGACGATGCCCGTTTCGAGCCGTGCCGACACACGCGCGATGCGGCGCACGTCCTGCGTGTAGAAATACGCGGCGAGGCCGAACGGCGTGTCGTTCGCGGCGTCGACGGCTTCGTCCTCGGTGTCGAAGCGGAACAGCGCGGCCACCGGGCCGAAGGTTTCCTCGCACGTGAGCTGCATGTCGGCGGCTGCATCGGCCAGCACCGTCGGTGCGTAGAAGTTCGGTCCCAGCTCGGTCAGGCGCTTGCCGCCCGTCAGCACGCGCGCGCCGCGCTCGATCGCATCGCCGACGTGGCGCGCGATCTTGTCGACCGCACGCGCATTGATCATCGGGCCGATCTGCGCAGCCGGGTCGGTCGCCGGTGCAACCTTCAGCGCGGCGACGCGCGCCGCGAGCTTCGCGGCGAACGCATCGTACACGCCGGCCTGCACGTACACGCGGTTCGGCGACACGCACGTCTGCCCGCCGTTGCGGAACTTCGCGGCCATCAGCCCGTCGACCGCGGCATCGAGCTCGGCATCGTCGAACACGATGAACGGTGCATTGCCGCCCAGCTCCAGCGACAGCTTCTTCAACGTCGCCGCCGAGTCGCGCGCGAGCAGCTTGCCGACGGCCGTCGAGCCGGTAAACGTGATCTTGCGCACGCGGCTGTCGGCGAGCCAGTCGGCGGCCGCGTCGATGCCGCGCTCGCGTGACGCCGTGATCAGGTTCAGCACGCCCGCCGGCACGCCGGCTTCGTGCGCGAGGAATGCGAGCGCGAGCGCGGTGAGCGGCGTGTCCTCCGCCGGCTTCGCGACGACCGTACAGCCGGCCGCGAGCGCCGGCGCGATCTTGCGCGCGATCATCGCGAGCGGGAAGTTCCACGGCGTGATCGCGGCGACGACGCCGATCGGCTCCTTCACCGCACTCAGCCGCTTGCCGCGCTGCTGCTGCGGAATGATGTCGCCGTACGTGCGCGTCGCTTCCTCGGCGAACCACAGCACGTACGACGCGCCGTACGCGACTTCGCCGCGCGCCTCCGCGAGCGGCTTGCCCTGTTCGCGCGACATCAGCTTTGCGAGATCGTCGGTATTGGCGACGATCGCCGCATGCCATGCACGCAGGATCGCCGCGCGTTCGCGAGCGGGCGTCGCGCGCCACGCGGGCAGCGCGCGCACCGCCGCATCGGTCGCCGCGCGCGCGTCGGCGGCGCCGCTGTCGGGTGCGTGGGCAACGGTGTCGAGCGTCGCCGGATCGGTCACGCCGAAACGGCGGCCGTCGAGTGCGTCGCGCCACGTGCCGTCGATCAGGTTGGCGGAGCGCAGGAGTTCGGTGCGGGTCAGCGAAAGCGGCATGGCAGTTCCTTGGATGAAGCGGTTCGGCGACGACGGCGACGGTGCCGGCGCGCGACTGTCCCGCACGGACAGCGAAGCTGCCATGTTCGCGGGTGCCGCACGCGGTGTGTCAGTGACGCTCGCCGAACAGCGATTCGAGCGGGTAGTGCCGTTTGACGAACGGCGACTTGATGATCACGTAACTGAAATACTTCTCGATGCCGATGTTCTGCTCGAGCAGCCCTTCGACGATCGTCTGGTAATGGCTCACGCTGCGCGTGATGAACTTCAGCAGATAGTCGTAGCCGCCGCTCGCGAGGTGGCATTCGACGATCTCGTCGACGTTGCGGATCGCGGCCACGAAGCGGTCGAAATCCTCGCGGCGGTGGTCGGCCAGCGTGACTTCGGTAAACACGACCTGCACGTCGCCGAGTTTCTCGAGCTGGATGTGCGCGCCGTAGCCGCCGATGTAGCCGGCCTTCTCGAGCCGCTTCACGCGGATCAGGCAGGGACTGGGCGACAGCCCGACCGCATCGGCCAGCTCGACGTTGGTCATGCGGCCGCGCTTCTGCAACTGGGAGAGGATGCGCAGGTCGATGCGATCCAGCTTGCTGTCCGTCATGTTCACGTGAGAGCGGAAAAATGGAATGTCCGGTTACTTTAGAGTCGAACGATGGCCGCCACAAGCCCGGCTTTCCCTTGGCCGGCTCAGGCCGGCTGCGCGTGCGCGGCGTCGAGCGCGCGCTGCACGCCCGCGTCGGCCAGCACGTCGTCGAGCGTCTTGCGCACGCGTTCGAACATCAGGTCGAACTCGCCCGCGGTGAAGCTCAGCGCCGGCGCAAAGCCGAGCACGCCGTCGCCGAATGCGCGGAACACCACGCCGTTCGCGTACGCGGCCGCCGCGATCTTGTCCGGAACGTTCAGCGACGCGTCGAAGCGCGTCTTGCGCGCCTTGTCGGACACCAGTTCGAGCGCGCCGAGCAAGCCGGCCGAACGCGCGTCGCCGACGAGCGGATGCGCGCGCAGCGCATCGAGCCCCGCCGCGAAGCGCGGCGCCATCGCCTGGCCGTTCGCGAGCAGCCCGCCTTCGTGATAGAGCTTCAGCACCTCGAGGCCGATCGCCGCGCTCACCGGGTGCGCGGAATACGTATGCCCATGACCGACCACGGCCGACTCCGCGCGGCTGCCTGCGAGGCCTTCGTAGATTTCGTCGGACATCAGCACCGCGCCCATCGGCGCATAGCCCGCGGTCAAGCCCTTCGCAACGGTCATCAGGTCCGGATCGACCTGCTCGGCCTCGCACGCGAACAGCGGGCCCGTGCGGCCGAAGCCGGTGATCACCTCGTCGGCGACGAACAGGATGCCGAGGCGCCGGCACGCGTCGCGCATCGCCTTCAGCCAGCCGGCCGGCGGCACGATCACGCCGCCGGAACCCTGCACGGGCTCGCAGAAGAACGCGGCGACGTTGTCCGCGCCCAGTTCGGCCACCTTCGCTTCGAGCGCGGCGACCGACGCGGCGATCAGCGCCTGCGGGTCATCGCCGAGCGGGTGGCGGTACGGGTACGGCGACGGGATATGGTGCTGATCGGCGCGCGGCAGGTCGAAATGGCGATGGAACGCCGGCAGCGCGGTGAGGCCGGCGCCGATCGACGACGAGCCGTGATAGCCGCGTTCCAGCGCGATCATGTGCTTTTTCGACGGGCGGCCGGTCGCGTTGAAATAGTGCGTGATGAAGCGCACCGCGGAGTCGACCGCATCCGAGCCGCCGAGCGTGAAGTACACCCGATTCAGCGACGGCGGCGCGAGTGCGGCGAGCCGCTCGGCAAGCTCGATCGCCGGCTGCGAGCCGAAATGGAAGTAGCCGGTCGCGTACGGCAGCTTCGCCATCTGATCGGCGGCGGCTTTCACGATGCTGTCGCGGCCGTAGCCGACGTTCACGCACCACAGGCCCGAGAACGCGTCGAGCAGCGTATGGCCGGCGGCGTCGCGCAGGAATACGCCGTCCGCGGATTCGAGCACGGTGACGCCGCGCGCCTCGTGCGTACGGTAGTTGACGACGGGGTGGATCAGGTGTTGACGATCGGCTTCGATCAGCGCGGCTTGGTTCATGGCAGGCAGGACTCTCGTGAGGTGTCAGCGGTGAGTTCATGCTACCGGGCGACCCGTCCGCATGCGTTTTCAAATTGCGGCCCGAAACGTATGAATGCGGCGTTTGCACGGGGCGCTTCGGCATTTTCTGCTGCGCGCCCCGCGAGGCCGGACATGCATGTCAGTAGCCGCGAGCGCGATCGACGACGCCGATCATCGGCTGTCCCGCGCGATGACGGGCGAGGTTCGCGAGCACCGCGTCGACCGCGGTGTCGGGCCGCGTCGCGCTGGCGATGTGCGGCGTGATGCGAATGCGCGGATGCGTCCAGAACGGATGGCCGGCCGGCAACGGTTCGGGGTCCGTCACATCGAGGATCGCGCTGT
Source organism: Burkholderia puraquae (assembly GCF_002099195.1). Classification (GTDB taxonomy): domain Bacteria; phylum Pseudomonadota; class Gammaproteobacteria; order Burkholderiales; family Burkholderiaceae; genus Burkholderia; species Burkholderia puraquae. The sequence goes on from NZ_NBYX01000015.1 coordinate 69,999, forward strand.
CGACGCGGCCGCTCGCAAGTGCTGCGAGCAGCGCGGCCGAATCCAGTTGCGGCCCGCGCCCGACCTGCACGAGCGACGCGCCGGCCGGTAGCGCATCGAATACGCGCGCGCCAAGCAGGCCGCGCGTGCCGTCGGTGAGCGGCAGCAGGCAAATCAGGATGTCGGTGCGGGCCAGGAACGCGTCGAGTGCCGAGTCGCCCGCGTAGCAATCGATGCCGTCGAGTGTGCGCGGCGTGCGGCTCCAGCCGGCGCACGGGAAGCCGAAGCGCCGCAGCGTGTCGAGCACGGCCTGGCCGAGCGTGCCGAGCCCGAGCACGCCGATGCGCCGCGATGCTGCCGCCCGTACGGGCTTCTCGTGCCACACCTGTTCGCGTTGCTGCGCCGCATAGTCGAACACGTCGCGATGAATCGTCAGCACGGCCTGCGTTACATATTCGACCATTCCTTCGACGATGCCGGGCTCGATCATCCGTACGACCGGAATGTGCGCGGGCACGCGCGACAGGTCGAACTGATCGATGCCGGCGCCGACCGAGAACACGACTTCGAGATTCGGCAGCAGGGCGGCCGGGTCGTCGGGCGGCTGCCATGCGGCGAGATAGCGGACGGCCGCGGCGTCGCCGATGTCCGGCCAGATCCGGAACGGCAGGTCGGGCGCCAGTTGCGCGAAGCGTGCCGCCCACTGCGCGCCGCGTACCGGGTCGGCCTTGTACAGGAAGCTCATCGTCGGTGCCCTTCAGCCGAGTGCCTGGTTCACGATCGCGAACGCACGCAGCGCCGGGTCGCGCGCTGGCGTGGCGCCGCGCGCCATCGCGACGACGGTATCGACGCGCGGCAGCCCGAGCCCCTCCAGCCAGTCGGACAGCCCGCTGTCGCTGGGCAAGTCGAGCCGCACGAACATTCCCTCGTTCAATGCGAGCCAGTGGCTGATCAGCGCCTGCGCGCGCAGCGCATCCGGCGCGAGCACCGGGCCGATCACGTGGCCGGGGCCGAAACGGCGGAACAGCGCGAAGCCGAGCAGCTCGCCGTCGCGATCGAGCGCGATGCCGTTCGCGACGTCGAGCAGCGCATCGGTCACCGCGCTCCGTTCGTAGCCCGCCGCGCGCGACGCGAGCGCGGCGAGGCGCGGCCCGTCGTTGGTGCCGAGCGGGCGCAGGCGCTCGCCGGGCGGCAGCGAGATCAGCGGCGGCCGGAATGCCGCGCCCTGATGCTGGTCGATCGTATCGATCGGCTCGAAGCCGAACGCCGCGTACAGCGGCTCGCGTCCCGGCGTCGCATGCAGAAAGACGGTTCGTGTGCCGAAGCTGTCGAGCGCGCGTGCGAGCAGTTCGCGCTCGATGCCGCCGCCCGCACGCTCGGGCGACACGATCAACATGCCGAGCGCCGCGTGCGATTCGCCGAGGCGCCAGCCGAGCGCGGTCCCCACGACGCCGGCTTCGTCTTCGGCCACGATGCCGCCGCCGAGCTGGAACACGAAGCGCCAGTCCTCGAGCCGGTGCGGCCACTTGACCGCCTCCGACAGCCGATGGGCGGCGGGCAGGTCGGTTTCGGCGAACGGGCGATAGGTGAGCGTGCGGGAAGGGTTGAGGTCGGACACGCCGGACTCCGGATGGGTGGAAATGACATATTCACTCTGCCAGCGCGGTTGCGGCGCGGATAGGACGATTCGCCTGTTTTCGGGCGGCTTGGGCCGCTTGCGCGGGATCGACGCCGGCAGGCTCGATCGGCGCGCGTGAATGCGCCGGTCGTGCCGACGCGGGCCGGCGCCCCGGCCGTTCCTGCCGTCGAAACGCCACTACGATGAAAGCACGGTGCGCCGACGCGTGCAGACGAGTGCAGACACGTGCCGACGGGCCGCGGCGGCCGGGCCCGCGGGGCGCGCCGCATATCGTGCCGCCAGCGTCGTGCAACACGCGGCGATTCTGCGTTTCGGGCGGCGCCAAACGACGCGCACGGGATTTTTTGCCTTGATTCAATTTCGTACAACCCAGCCCGTCCCCGGCCTTGCCGGGGCTTCACACCGACAGGACACCACCATGATCCAGTTTGAACCGAAGTACATCACTTTCGACTGCTATGGCACGCTGACCCATTTCCGGATGGCCGAGACGGCGCGTGAAGTCTATGCGGACCGGCTGTCGCCGGTCGCGATGGAGGCGTTTGTGCGCGCCTTCGCCGCCTATCGCCTCGACGAGGTGCTCGGCGCATGGAAGCCGTACCGCGACGTCGTCGTCAATGCGATCCGTCGCACCTGCGCGCGGATCGGCGTGAAGTTCGACGAAGCCGAGGCCGAACGCTTCTATCTGGCGGTGCCGACGTGGGGCCCGCATCCGGACGTGCCGGCCGGGTTGTCGCGGCTCGCGAGCAAATACAAGCTGGTGATCCTGTCGAACGCGATGGACGAGCAGATCATGAGCAACGTCGACAAGCTCGGCGCGCCGTTCCACGCGGTATTCACCGCCCAGCAGGCGCAGTCGTACAAGCCGCGCATGCAAGGCTTCGAGTACATGTTCGACAAGCTCGGCTGCAAGCCCGAGGACGTGCTGCACGTGTCGTCGAGCCTGCGCTACGACCTGATGACGGCCGAGGATCTCGGCATCAAGCACAAGGCGTTCGTGAACCGCGGCCACGAGCCCGGCACGCCGTTCTACAACTATTACGAAGTGTCGGACATCGGGCACCTCGCGACGCAGCTCGGGCTGTAAGCGGCACGTCGGCTGCGCGGCGTTCGTCGCGCGGCCGGCTGCCGGGCGGCCGCGCCGACGGGGGAAAACCCGTGCCTGCGGCAGGCCGCCGGCGCCGCACCGGCGCACACGCGTGCGCGCACCGCGCCGCGCCGTCGGGATGCACGCTTCGACGCGTCGATGCCGCGACCAATCCTCTGAACTTTCACGCAGGTGTGCCGGGCGAGGCGGGCAGCCGCACATCGGCACGCAGCCGGTACGGGGCGACATCAGTCGACATCGTGCCCCGATGCACCGCATGCGTGCGGGAGGCGCACGGCGAAACCGACGGCGGTGCACGCAGCAAATCATGCTGCGCAGGCTACCCAAAACGGTCGATTCGTATCGTGAGGGCGCGTCGAATCGGGACAACCGGCATTTTGGCGGTGCTTAAATGAATTGCATGTGCACGACGTCACGCCCGCCACCAGCAAGCGGGCGCGGCGGGATTGAACAACCACGCTGGACCCTTGGACCCACTTTCCACAGTCAGGAGCAGTTCGGATGAGCGACGAAATCGACAATGGCGGCAAGGGCGGCTTGACGCGCCGCGACATGATGAAGGTCATGGCGGCGGGCGGCATGATGGCCGCCGGCGCCGGCGGACTGCTGATGACCCCCGGCTCTGCGTTCGCCGCGCCCGCGCCCAAGCGCGGCGGCAAGATCCGGGTCGCGAACGAAGCCGGCTCGACGGCCGATACGCTCGACCCGGCCAAGGGCTCGACGGGCGCGGACTACACGCGCTTCTTCATGTTCTACAGCGGCCTCACGCAGCTCGATGCGAGCCTGACGCCGCAGATGAACCTCGCCGAGTCGCTGCAGACGACCGACGCGAAGACGTGGATCATCAAGCTGCGCAAGGGCGTCACGTTCCACGACGGCAAGCCGGTCGGCCCGGCCGACGTGGTGTTTTCGCTGATGCGCCACAAGAACGCGGCCACCGCGTCGAAGGTCAAGACGCTTGCCGAACAGTTCACGGACGCGAAGGCGACCGGCCCCGACGAAGTCACGTTGACGCTCGCCAGCGCGAACGCCGATCTGCCGGTGATCCTCGCGACGCCGCAGCTCGTGATCGTCAAGGACGGCACGACCGACTTCTCGGCCGGCATCGGCTGCGGCCCGTACAAGCTGAAGTCGTTCAAGCCGGGCGTGTCGACCGTCGGCGTGCGCAACGACAGCTACTTCAAGCCGGGCAAGCCGTATCTCGACGAGATCGAGCTGATCGGCATCAGCGACAGCGCCGCGCGCCTGAACGCGCTGCTGTCGGGCGACGTGCACCTGATCAACGCGATCGATCCGCGCTCGACGCAGCGGGTCTCGTCGACGCCGGGCTACGCGCTGAAGGAAACCAAGTCGGGCCTCTATACCGACCTGATCATGCGCAGCGACAACCCGATCGTCTCGAGTCCCGATTTCGTCGAAGGGATGAAGTACCTGTTCGATCGCGAGCAGCTCCGCACGGCGGTGTTCCGCGGCTACTCGGTGATCGGCAACGACCAGCCGATTCCGCCGGGGCACCGCTACTTCAACGCGTCGCTGCCGCAGCGGGCGCACGATCCGGACAAGGCGAAGTTCCTGTTCCAGAAGGCGGGCGCGCTCGGCGCCACGTTGCCGCCGATCTATGCGACGTCCGACGCGAACGGGTCGATCGAAATGGCCGTGCTGCTGCAGCAGGCCGGCCAGAAGATCGGGCTGAACCTGCAGGTCAACCGCGCGTCGCCCGACGGCTACTGGTCGAACCACTGGATGAAGCACCCGCTCACCTTCGGCAACATCAACCCGCGCTCGAGCGCCGACGTGCTGTTCACGCAGTTCTTCAAGTCGGATGCGCCGTGGAACGAGTCGGGCTGGAAGAACGCGAAGTTCGACCAGTTGCTGCTCGCCGCGCGTTCGGAAACCGACGACGCGAAGCGCAAGCAGATGTACGGCGACATGCAGGTGATCGTGGCGCAGCAGGGCCGGGTCGGCATTCCGGCGTTCATCAGCTTCCTCGACGGCTACGACAAGCGGCTCGCGGGCCTCGGCTCGATCCCCACCGGGCCGATGATGGGCTTCACGTTCGCCGAGAACGTGTGGTGGAACGCATGACGTTGTGGCTGGCCGCCGTCGCGCGGCCGGTGCGGACCACCGCGCCGGCCACGCGCGGTTTTTTCGGGAGTGCCGCACCATGAACCGAATTCTCATCGGGCTGATCGGCCGGCGCATCGCGGTCACCGCGCTGACGCTGCTGATCGTGTCCGCGATCATCTTCACGATCACGAACCTGCTGCCGGGCGACGCCGCGCAGGCCGCGCTCGGCCAGTCGGCGACGCCGGAGACGGTCGCCGCGCTGCGCCAGCAGTTCGGTCTCGACATGCCGGCGCACGTGCGTTACCTGCACTGGCTCGGCGGGCTGCTGCACGGCGACTTCGGCCGGTCGTTTTCCGGCGACATGCCGGTGTCGGAGCTGATCGGCGGGCGCCTGCCGAAGTCGCTCGCGCTGGCGGCGATCACCACCGCCGTGTCGGTGCCGATCGCGCTGCTGCTCGGGATCCTCGCGGCGGTCAAGCGCGAGACGGTGGTCGACCGCGTGATCAGCCTCGGCACGCTGTCGCTCGTCGCGACGCCGGAGTTTCTGATCGCGACGGTCGCCGTGCTCGTGTTCGCGGTGAAGCTGCGCTGGTTGTCCGCGCTGTCGTACAGCGGCCCGATCGAAAGCCTGCACGATTTCCTGCGTGCGTACGCGATGCCCGTGCTGACGCTGTGCGCGGTCGTGATCGCGCAGATGGCGCGGATGACGCGCGCCGCGGTGATCGAGCAATTGAGCGCGTCGTATGTCGAGATGGCCGTGTTGAAGGGCGCGAGCCCCGCACGCGTCGTGCTGCGCCATGCGTTGCCGAACGCGATCGGCCCGATCGCCAATGCGATCGCGCTGAGCCTGTCGTATCTGCTCGGCGGCGTGATCGTCGTCGAGACGATCTTCAACTATCCGGGCTTGGCGAGCCTGATGGTCGACGCCGTCAGCAACCGCGATTTCCCGCTGGTCCAGGCGTGCACGCTGATCTTCTGCGTCGCTTACCTGACGCTCGTGCTGTTCGCCGACCTGTGCTCGATCGTGTCGAACCCGCGACTGCGCACCTGAGTGTTTCGCCTTTCTTCCGAGATGCCGCCCATGCAACCGATCGAACCCGTACAACGCAGCAGCGCGCTGCCGCCATCCGGCGATCCGCCCCTCGGGCGGGGCAGCGTGCCGCCTGCCGCGCCTGCCCCCGAACAGCCGCGCAAGCGCCGCGCCGTGCGCATTGCCTTGACGACCGGCGGCCGCGTCGGCCTGTCGATGGTCGGCCTGATGCTGTTCGTCGCCGTGTTCGGGCCGCTGATCGCGCCGCATGACGTCGGCGCGATCGTCACGCCCGATGTGTTCGCGCCGTTCAGCGCGAAGCTGCCGTTCGGCTCCGACTTCCTCGGCCGCGACATGCTGAGCCGGATCCTGTACGGCACGCGGCTCACCGTGCTGCTCGCGCTGGCCGCGGTGCTGCTGGCCGCGGTGACCGGCACGACGCTCGGGCTGCTCGCGACCGTGTCGGGCCGCGCGGTCGACGAGACGATGAGCCGGCTGCTCGATGCGCTCACGTCGATTCCGTCGAAGATGTTCGCGCTGATGTTCGTCGCCGCGTTCGGCTCATCGCTGCCGCTGCTGGTGCTCACCGCCGCGGTCAGCTACATGCCCGGCTCGTACCGGATCGCGCGCGCGCTGGCGGTCAACATCAGCACGCTCGAATTCGTGCAGGTGGCGAAGGCGCGCGGCGAAAGCGCGCTGTACATCGCGTGCGTCGAGATGCTGCCGAACATGATCCACCCGATGCTGGCGGACACCGGGCTGCGCTTCACGTTCGTCGTGCTGCTGCTGAGCGGCCTGAGCTTTCTCGGGCTCGGCGTGCAGCCGCCGTATGCGGACCTCGGTTCGCTCGTGCGCGAGAACATCGCGAGCCTCGGCGACGGTTCGGCCGTCGCGATCATGCCCGCGGTCGCGATCGCGATCCTGACGGTGGGCGTCAACCTGATGATCGACGGTTTGCCGCATCGCGGCCGCCGCAAGGGCGCGGCCGGCGCCGCCGGAGGACACTGATGCGACACGAATCGAATCCGCTCGTCGAGGTGCGCGGGCTGCGCGTGGTCGGCGGCCGGCCGGGCGGCGAGGAAACGACGATCGTCCACGGCGTCGACTTCGAGATCGGGCGCGGCGAGGTGCTCGCGCTGATCGGCGAATCGGGCTCCGGCAAGACGACGATCGCGCTGTCGCTGATGGGCCATGCGCGCACCGGCTGCCGGATCGCCGGCGGCTCGGTGAAGATTGACGGCACGGATGTCTGCACGCTGTCCGCGCAAGCGTTGACCGCGCTGCGCGGCCGCAAGGTCGCGTACATCGCGCAGAGCGCGGCCGCCGCGTTCAACCCGTCGCGCACGATTCTCGACCAGGTGATCGAGAGCGCGCTGATCCACAAGACGATGACGAAGCGCGACGCGCAGGCGAAGGCGATCGAGCTGTTTCGCGCGCTCGCGCTGCCGGAGCCGGAGACGATCGGCAAGCGCTATCCGCACCAGGTATCGGGCGGTCAGCTGCAGCGGCTGATGGCCGCGATGGCGCTGATCACCGACCCGGAGCTGGTGATCCTCGACGAGCCGACCACCGCGCTCGACGTGACCACGCAGATCGACGTGCTGCAGGCGTTCAAGAGCGTGATCCGGCGCTACGGGATGAGTGCGGTGTACGTGTCGCACGATCTGGCCGTGGTCGCGCAGATGGCCGACCGGATCGTCGTGCTGAGCGACGGCGTGATCCGCGAGGCGGGCGCGACCGAACAGATCCTGCATGCGCCGGCGCATCCGTACACGCAGAGCCTGATCGCGGCGGTCACGCCGAACGATGCCGAACGCGACGGAGAAGCACAACGACCGGCCGCGCCTGCGCCGCTGCTCGACGTGCGCGGCGTGGTCGCCGGTTACGGCGGCCGTACCGCGAAGGGCTGGCCCGCGAAGGTGATCCTGCACGAAGTCGACCTGCGCATCGGGCGCGGGCAGACGGTCGGCGTGATCGGCGAATCGGGCTCCGGCAAGACGACGCTCGCGAAGGTGATCGCGGGCCTCGTGCCGGCGACCGGCGGCGCGATCCTGCTCGACGGCGAGCCGCTCGCGCGAGATATCGTCAAACGGACGAAGGAGCAGCACCGCCGCGTGCAGATCGTGTTCCAGAACGCCGATACTGCGCTCAACCCGGTGCATACGGTCGAGCGCACGCTCGCGCGGCCGCTCGCGTTCTATCACGGGATCCGCGGTGCGCGGGCACGGCAGCGCGTCGCGGAACTGCTCGAACTCGTGCGGCTGCCGCCGGCGGTGGCCTCGCGGCGCACCGGCGAGCTGTCGGGCGGGCAGAAGCAGCGCGTGAACCTCGCGCGTGCGCTCGCGGCCGAGCCCGACCTGATCCTGTGCGACGAGGTCACGTCGGCGCTCGACACCGTGGTCGGCGCCGCGATCATCGAGTTGCTGCGCGACCTGCAGGCGAAGCTCGGCGTGTCGTACGTGTTCATCACGCACGACATCGCGAAGGTGCGCGCGATCAGCGACGACATCGTCGTGCTGTACGCGGGCCATCGCGTCGAGACCGGCAGCCGCGACGCGCTGTGTGCGCCGCCGTATCACCCGTATTCGCATCTGCTCGTGTCGTCTGCGCCGGAGTTGCGCGCGGGCTGGCTCGACGATGCGACCGAGCGTTGCCATCGGCCGCTGGTGCCGATCGGCGAGCGCGAGAACGAGGCCGAGCTGTGTCCGTTCCTGTCGCGCTGCACGATGCGCGTGGACGGCGTGTGCAACCGGACGGCCCCGTCGCTGCGCACGCTCGGGAACGGCGCGCAGGTGCTGTGCCATCGCAGCGAGGAGGATCTCGCGCGCTTCCAGGCGGAGCCGGTGCCGGCGGGCGGCACGACGGCGCAGCCGGTCCGGCTGTAATGCGCGCCATCGTTCGTTCATCGCGCCCGACCGCGCCGGCGATCGACGTTGCGCATAGTGTGCTGCGGCAGGCGCGCAAAACGGCAAATGACACGCGTCGCGTGTGCGAATACGCGGCAACTGCGCTTTTTGCTGGTGGTTAAATGATTCTCATTGGACGGTCGCCGATCGTCGTCGCCGGAATGCTCGAGAAGAATTCGATGAAACTGGAATCGTACTGGCTGGATACCCGTCCCGCGTTTCGCGCCGGTAGCGAAGGGCCGGTCGAAGGGCGCGCGGACGTGGTCGTGATCGGCGGCGGCTTCACCGGATTGTCGGCGGCGCTCGCGCTCGCGCAGCGCGGTGTGTCGGTGGTCGTGCTCGACGCCGCGCAGGTCGCGGGCGAAGCGTCGGGCCGCAACGGCGGCCAGTGCAATACCGGCGTCGCGCAGGACTATGCGTCGCTTGCCGCGCGCATCGGCGCCGCGCAGGCGAAGCAGTTCTATCGCGCATACGCTAGCGCGGTGAAGAGCGTCGAGACGATCGTCGCCGAACAGGCGATCGACTGCGATTTCCGGCGTGCCGGCAAGCTCAAGCTCGCCGCGAAGCCGCAGCATTTCGCGGGGCTCGAAAAGACCTTCGACGCGTTGCGGCGCGACGTCGATCCCGACATCGAACTGATCGAGCCATCGCGCATCCGCGACGAAATCGGCTCCGACGGCTTCTATGGCGGGCTGTTGCAGCGCAACGGCGCGCAGATGCACATGGGCAAGTTCGGCGTCGGGCTCGCGCAAGCGGCCGTGCGCGCTGGCGCCCGCATCTACGAGCACGCGGCCGTCACGCAGCTCGAACGGCTCGACGGCGAGCGCCACACGGTCAGCAGCACGCGCGGCACGATCGTGGCCGATCGCGTGCTGGTCGCGACCGGCGCATCGCAGCACGGGCCGTTCGCGTGGTTCCGGCGGCGCATCGCGCCGGTCGGCAGCTTCATCGTCGTGACCGAGCCGCTGCCCGATGCGCAGTTGAACCGGCTGTTCCCGCATCGCCGCGCGTACGTCACGTCGCGGCAGATCGGCAACTACTTCCGCGTGACGCCCGACAACCGGCTGCTGTTCGGCGGCCGCGCGCGTTTCGCGATGTCGAGCCCGAACTCGGACGCGAAAAGCGGCGACATCCTGCGTGCGGGCATGGCCGGCTATTTCCCGGAACTGGCCGACGTGCGGCTCGACTACTGCTGGGGCGGGCTGGTCGACATCACCGCCGACCGGCTGCCGCGCGCGGGCCAGCATGACGGGCTCTATTACTCGATGGGATACAGCGGCCACGGTGTGCAGATGTCGGTTCACATGGGCCGCGTGATGGCCGACGTGCTGTATGGAGCGGCCGCATCGAACCCGTGGCGCGAGCTCGACTGGCCGGCGATGCCGGGCCATTTCGGGCATGCGTGGTTCCTGCCGGTCGTCGGCGCGTATTACCGCATGCAGGATTTCCTGCATTGAAGCGAGCGCCCGGGAGAATTCGATATGACAGTGCAATTCATTGGCTCGGTTGGCTCGCCGCGCGTCGCGCAGCCCGTGTCGCCCGCGATCGGCGACGTGCTGCGCACGATCGACGCATCGTTCGCCCAGTCGCTGAACCTCGACACGCTCGCGGCGGTGGCCGGGCTGAGCGTGTCGCGATTCACCGCGCGCTTTCGCAGCGAAACGGGGCTGTCGCCGCACCGGTACCTGTGTCTCGTGCGGGTACGGCGGGCGCAGGACCTGCTGCGCGCCGGCCTCGCGCCGTCGATCGTCGCGACCGACGTCGGCTTCTTCGACCAGAGCCATCTGTGCCGGCATTTCCGGCGCGCACTCGGGATCACGCCGCGCGATTACGTGGCCGCACGCGGGAGCGGCGCGCCGGCGCGAACGCCATCGATCCGCCCGCGCGCCGACTGCCGCGATACGTCGTGTCACGCGGTGTAAGCACAGGCATGGACGACATGCCCCGCTGAGGATGTCCGGCAGGAGAGCCGGCGAACGACGATTTCCGATATCGCGTGACAGCTTTCGAACGAATCCGTCACGCACCGCACAGGAGCAGAAATGAGCGCAGTTTTCGTGTTGCACCGTGCCGACGGCGCACCTTCTTCCACCCCGTTCCGCAAGCAGGCGTTCGGCGCGAGCGATCCGTTCGCGTCGCATCGCGAGATCGCGTGGGAAGGCCCCGACTCGATGGCCGCGGGGCGCATCGGCTTCATGGGCGAACTGGACGTGCCGAACTTTCCGCACATCGAAACCCTCGTCGTCGTCCAAGGCGAGCTGACGCTCGAAGCGGCCGGGGCCGCGCCGCTGGTGGTCGGCCCGGGGCAGGGCGCCGTCATCGGCGGCGGCACGGCGCTGCGCATCGCCGCGCAATCGCCGGTGCGGCTGACGTTCTGCGCGGCAGCGTGCGCGCAGCCGACGAAACGCGGCGTCTTCGAGCTGCGCGCCGACGCGGACTTCAAACCGTCCGCCACGCTGCCGGCCGAGGTACTGCTCGGCCCGGCACCGCAATGCCGCAGCGACAACGTGTTCACCGACGACGGCGCCGGGTACTGCGCGGGCACATGGGATTCGACGCCGTATCACCGGATCGTCCGGCCGCATCGTGCGAACGAGTTCATGTTCCTGCTGGACGGCGGCGTCCGGTTCGCGGCGCCCGACGGCAGCGTGCAGTCGCTCGGTACCGGCGATGCGCTGTTCGTGCCGCGCGGCGCGTCGATCGGGTGGGAAAGCAGCGAACGCGTGGCGAAGTTCTACGTGATGCAGAACGTCAAACCCTCCACCGAACGAGACTGAGCATGTCCCCTCCGCTGCGCCATATCGAAACCTTGTCCACGCCGCCGGCCGCGGCCGACGTCGTCGTGATCGGCGGCGGCATCATCGGCGTCTTCACCGCCTACTATCTGGCCCGCCGCGGCATATCGGTCGCGCTCGTCGAGAAGGGGCGCATCGGCGCCGAACAGTCGAGCCGAAACTGGGGCTGGTGCCGGCAGCAGAACCGCGATGCGCGCGAGTTGCCGATGGCGAGCAAGAGCATCGATCTGTGGGAACGATTCGCCGCCGAATCCGGAGAAGACACCGGCTTTCATCGCTGCGGGCTGCTGTATCTCAGCAATGACGAGGCCGAGCTGTCCCGCTGGGCCAGCTGGGGCGAATTCGCGAAGACCGCGGGCGTGACCACGTACATGCTCGACAGCAAGCAGGCCGCCGAGCGCGGGCGCGCGACCGGGCGGCAGTGGAAGGGCGGCGTCTTCTCGCCGACCGACGGCACGGCGGATCCAGGCAAGGCCGCGCCGGCCGTGGCCGCCGCACTGATGAAGCTGGGCGGCAGTGTCCATCAGCACTGCGCGGCGCGCGGCCTCGAACTCGAAGGCGGCCGCGTCGCCGGCGTCGTCACCGAGGCGGGCGTCATCAAGACCCGAACGGTCGTGATGGCCGGCGGTGCATGGGCGTCGTCGTTCTGCCGCCAGCTCGGCATCCGGTTTCCGCAGGCGTCGATCCGTCAGTCGATCCTGAGCGTGTCGCCGGTCGAGACGCCGCTGCCGGATGCGATGTACACGTCCGGCGTGTCCATCACGCGCCGCAGCGACGGACGCTACGCATTGGCGATCAGCGGCCGTGCGCGCGTGGACCTGACGCCGCAGTTCCTGCGCTTCGCGCCGCAATTCGTGCCGATGTTCGCGAAACGCTGGCGCAACCTGCTGCCGGGCGGCCTCGAAGGCGTGCGCGGCGGCCATGAAACGTTGAAGCGCTGGCGCCTCGACGCGCCGACGCCGATGGAAGCCGTGCGCATTCTCGATCCGAAGCCCGACATGCCGACCGTCACCGAAACGTACCGCCGCGCGTCCGAACTGTTGCCCGAACTGCGCGACGCAAAGATCACGCACGCGTGGGCCGGGTTCGTCGACAGCACGCCGGACGGCGTGCCGGGCATCGGCGAAGTGCCGGGCGTGCCGGGGCTGATTCTCGCGGCGGGGTTTTCGGGTCACGGCTTCGGGATTGGCCCGGGCGCCGGGCACCTGATCGCCGATCTCGCGTCTGGTGCGCAACCTTTCGTGGACCCGGCGCCGTACCGGCCCGGCCGGTTCAGCGAGTCCGCATGGGGCAAGGTCGCGGATTTCTGATGCAACGCCGTCACATGGATGAGAGGCCGCCTGCATACGATGCGCATCGAGCCGGACCGCCCGCGAGCGGCCGGATCGGTGCGGTGAGCGTTCGCCGGTCCGATAGCGCGATGCGACAGTTTGGGAGTGCCTGATGCGTTTCAGTTCGTACTGGCTCGATACGTCGGAGCCATTCGTGAGCAACGCGCCGGAATTGCACGACGGCCGTTGCGACGTGCTGGTGGTGGGCGGCGGGATCACGGGATCGGCCGCCGCGCTGGCGCTGGCCAAGAAGGGCGCGCGCGTGATCGTCTGCGAGGCGGGCACCGTCGGCCAGGCGGCATCGGGTCGCAACGGCGGCATGTGCAACAACGGCTTCGCGCAGGACTACGCGTCGCTGTCGCAACGCCTCGGCACGGAACTGGCGAACCGGCTGTATCTGGCGTTCGACGCGGGCGTCGACATGGTCGAGCGGCTCGTCAAGGAAGAGTCGATCGATTGCAATTTCGCCCGCACCGGCAAGCTGAAGCTCGCCGCGAAGCCCGAGCACTACGACAAGCTCGCGCGCAGCCAGGCATTGCTCGCAGCGAGCGTGGACCCCGACACGCGTCTGGTGACGAAGGCCGAGCTGCGCGACGAGATCGGCTCGGATCGTTATCACGGCGGGCTGCTGTTCGGCAAGAGCGCGGGGATGCATGTCGGCCGTTACGTACGTGGCCTGGCGCGCGCTGCGCAGGCGCGCGGCGCGCACATCGTCGAGCAGGCGCCGGTGCTGGAATTGAAGCGGGACACGCGCGGCACCTATGCGGCGCGGACCCCGCTCGGCGAGATCCGTGCGCGCCAGGTCCTGCTCGCGAGCGGCATTTCGCACGTCGGGCCGTTCGGCTGGATTCGCCGCAGGGTCGTGCCCGTGGGCGCCTTCATCATCGTCACCGAGCCGTTGCCGCGCGAGCTGCTCGATCGCCTGCTGCCGACGCGCCGGATGGCCACCGACACGAAGAACTTCGTCAACTTCTTCCGTACGACGCCCGACGGCCGTCTGCTGTTCGGCGGGCGTGCGCGGTTCGCCACGTCGAACCCGCGTTCGGACGAAAAGAGCGGCGCGATCCTGCGGTGTCAACTCGCCGCCGTGTTTCCCGAACTGGTCAGCGTGCGCATCGACTATTGCTGGGGCGGGATGGTCGACATGACGGCCAACCGGCTGCCGCGCGCGGGCGAGCGGGACGGCGTTTACTACTCGATGGGCTACAGCGGCCACGGCACGCACATGGCGACGCTGATGGGCACGCTGATGGCGGAAATCATGGACGGGCGCGCGGAGCTCAACCCGTGGCAAGGCTTCGACTGGCCGGCCATTCCCGGGCACTTCGGCAAGCCGTGGTTCCTGCCGTTCGTCGGCGCCTGGTATCGACTCAAGGACACGTTGCAATGAATTCACCTGTTGTTCACCTGATGCAAGCCGGCCGGCTGGATCGTTTCTTCATCGACGGCGACTGGGTGCTGCCCGACGGCGGCGACCGGTTCGCGGTCGTCTGTCCGTCCACTGAAGACACGTTGTGCGAGATTCCGCTCGGCAGCGCACGCGACGCCGACCGGGCCGTCAGCGCCGCGCGCCGCGCGTTCGAACGATGGTCGGCCACGTCGCCGCAGGCGCGTGCCGCGCTGCTCGATCGCGTGCACGCGTTGATGCTGGAGCGCGCCGAATTGTTCGCCACGGCGCTCGCGCTGGAAATGGGTGCGCCGATCGGCTATGCACGCGGCGCGCACGTACCGCTCGCCGCCGAACATATTCGCGTCGCACGCGACAACCTGGCGAGCTACGCGTTCGTCAGGCAGCGCGGCACGACCGCGGTCGTACGCGAGCCGATCGGCGTATGCGCGCTGATCACGCCGTGGAACTGGCCGATCTACCAGATCACCGCGAAGGTCGGGCCTGCACTCGCGGCAGGCTGTACGGTCGTGCTGAAGCCCAGCGAGCTGTCGCCGCTCAGCGCGCTGCTGTTCGCGGAAGTGATCGCCGATGCGGGCGTGCCCCCCGGCGTATTCAACCTCGTGAGCGGCAGCGGCGAAGCAGTGGGCGCGGCGCTTTCGTCGCACCCGGAGGTCGACATGGTGTCGATCACCGGATCGACCCGTGCCGGCGTGCTGGTCGCGCAGGCGGCGGCGACGACCGTCAAGCGCGTCGCGCAGGAGCTGGGCGGCAAGTCGCCGAACATCGTGTTGCCGGATGCGGACCTGCAGCGAGCGATTGCGCCGGGCGTGGCCGCCGCATTCCGCAACATGGGGCAATCGTGCAGCGCGCCCACCCGGATGATCGTGCCGCGCAACGTGCTCGGCGCGGTCGAGGCACTGGCCGTCGCGGCGGTGCAAGCGCTCGTTGTCGGCGATCCGTTCGCCGAGGCCACGACGCATGGGCCGCTTGCCAATCGCGCGCAGTTCGGGCGGGTTGCGCAGATGATCGATGCGGGCATCGACGAACGCGCGAAGCTGATCGCCGGCGGCCCGGGCCGGCCTGCGGGTTTGGACCGGGGCTTTTACGCCCGGCCGACGATTTTCTCCGATGTGCGCACCGACATGACGATCGCGCAGCAGGAGATCTTCGGCCCGGTGCTCGCGATCCTTCCGTACGACACCGTCGACGAAGCGGTCGCCATTGCGAACGACACGGTCTACGGGCTCGGCGCCCACGTGCAGGGCACCGACAAGGCACAGGCACGCGCGGTGGCCGCCCGCATCCGGGCGGGGCAGGTGCATCTGAACTACCCAGCATGGGACCCGCAGGCGCCGTTCGGCGGCTACAAGCAGTCGGGCAACGGCCGCGAGTACGGGATCGAAGGCATGGAGGAGTATATGGAGATCAAGTCGATCATCGGCTTTTACGACTGACACGGCCGCTGCGCGCGATCGCGCCGGCAGTACAGCCGGAAGCCCTCTACTTTCCGAAGGTGCCGAAATTGGACAACCCCGTCATCCCCGATACATCGCTGCAAGCGCATCACGCGCACTGGGCGAAGCTTCGCCGCGACCTGCATGCGCATCCCGAGTTGCGATTCGAAGAACACCGGACGGCCGACGTCGTCGCGAGCGAGCTTGAAGCGCTCGGCTATGCGGTGTCGCGCGGGCTGGGCGGCACGGGCGTCGTCGCGAGCCTGCCCGGCGCAGACCCTGGCCGCGGCATCGTACTGCGCGCGGATCTGGACGCATTGCCGATCCGCGAAGCCAACGACTTCGCGCATGCGTCGTGCACGCACGGGATCATGCACGCATGCGGCCACGACGGCCATACCGTGATGTTGCTCGGCGCCGCGCGCATGCTGAAGGCTCTGCCGCAGTTGCCCGGTACCGTCCATTTCGTGTTTCAACCGGGGGAAGAGGGCGGCGCGGGCGCGCGCAGGATGATCGACGACGGACTGTTCGAGCATTACCCGACGGAAGCGGTATTCGGCATGCACAACTGGCCCGGCTTGCCGGCCGGGCATTTCGGGTTGCGCACCGGCCCGATCATGGCCGCGGGCTCCCGCTTCAGGATCACGGTGACGGGCAAGGGTGCGCATGCGGCGCAGCCGCATCTGGGCATCGATCCCGTCCCGCTCGCGTGCTCGATGGTGCTGCAGTGTCAGACCATCGCTGCGCGGCACAAGGACCCGGTGGATCCCGCCGTCATTTCCGTCTGCATGATTCATGCGGGAACGACGGACAACGTCATTCCGGACAGCGCCGAGCTGCGCGGCACGATTCGCACGCTGTCGTCGGCATTGCAGCAGCAGCTGCAGCGCGACGTCCAGCTCACGTGCGAGGGGCTGGCGCGCGCCTATGGCGCGCAGGTCGACGTGGAATTCTTTCAGTATTACCCGGCGACGGTGAACACACCGGCCGAGACCGCGCTGTGCGAGACGGTGATTCGCGACACGTTCGGCGGCGAACACCTGTCCCGCGACGTACCGCCGAACATGACGTCCGAAGACTTCGGCTTCATGCTGGAGGAGCGGCCGGGCGCTTACGTGCTGATCGGCAATGCGCAGGACGGCGCGACCGCACCGGCGCTGCATCACCCGAAATACGATTTCAACGACGACATCATTCCGGTCGGGGTCCGGTACTGGGTGGCATTGGCGCAGCATTACTTCACGCGATCGCCGTGATGCGTCAAATCGGCGTTGACGCCATGCGGCGTTGCATAACAACCAATTTTTGAGGATTGCTTGATGAAAAACGAATCCGATACGAAGGAGCGCAGCGCGATGCCGGCGCTTGGCTACCGGCGGTTCACCGCGGCAGACGTCCCCGCGGCCCATGCCCTTTCCATGGCGCTTCGCTGGCCGTTCAGGGCGGAAGACTGGCAGTTTTCCGCAGACACATCGATCGCGTTCGCGGCCGAGGAAAACGGGGTGGTCATCGGCACGGCGATGTGCTGGAAGTACGGTGCGGATCGCGCCGCGATCGGACATGTGATCGTGTCCGACGAGCATCAGGGCCGAGGAATCGGCCGCACACTGATGGAGATGCTTATCGACGAACTGGGGCCGCGCGTCACGTTTCTGCATGCGACGCCGGCCGGCCAGCCGCTCTACGAGAAACTGGGATTCAACGTGTGCGGATCGTTGAGCCAGTATCAGGGCAACGTCGATCGTCCTGCCGCGGTCGCCCTGCCCGATGGCGAGCGGCTGCGTGCCGGATCGCCGGCCGACTGGCCGCGCCTGGTCGAGCTGGATGCGCGTGCTTCCGGTCTCCAGCGCGATGCGCTGTTGTCAGCCTTGCTGAAGCGGGGGGAAAGCATCGTGCTCGAACGCGACGGCGAGGTCGTCGGGTTTTCGGTGCTGCGGCGCTTCGGTCGCGGTTACGTGGTCGGTCCGGTGGTCGCACCGCGCTCGAGCGACGATGTGTATGCGAAGGCGCTGATCGGCTATTGGCTGACGAAACGACAAAACGAATTCGTCCGTATCGACGTACCTTCCGGGACCCATTTGCCGGACTGGCTGGACGAACAGGGACTGAAACGGGTGGATACCTGTTCGAAGATGGTTCGCAACGCGCCGGCCGCAGCTCACGACGGCGCGGCCGACGCGATATACGGACTGTACGCGCTCGTCAGTCAGGCCATGTTGTAGACCTCGGGTCCGCCCCCGCAATTGCATGGCGTGATCGTGCCGTCTTGAATCCTGCGTTGCTGCGTGCCGTTCGTTCGAAGCGTGGGGGGCGACCGGATTCCGGCCCATACGACTGGCGCAAGCGCCCCGATTCGTTGCCCTGGCTGACACGGGACGGCGGCCCGGCATGGCCGGGCCGCGGCAGCGAACGCGCTACTTCACCGGTGTAAGGATCGGCGCGCCCTTGTTCTTGATCAGGAACACGACGAATTTTGCCGGCTTCGTGCTGCTGGCGTTTCGTCCGACCGTGTGCACGTCGTCCGGCCCTTCATGATAGGTGTCGCCGGCATGGAGCGTGACCGTTTTCCCGCCGTTCAGGCCCATCACAATGCTGCCGTCGAGCACGTAGACGAATGCGTGTGCATCGTGACGATGCACGGGATCGACGCTGCCGGGCGGATAGTCCACGACGATCATTTCGACTTCCTTGCCCGGATATTCGGGCAACGGCTCCGTGGTCAGCTGCGCCACCCTGGCTTGCGGGGCGGCGGCCGCCGGCTGAACGGGGATCAGGAGCGACAGCGCGAGCGGGGCGAGCGCCAGCATGATGCGTTTCATGTCGCTACTCCAGGTTGGCCTGGTCGAGCCCGAACATCTTGTCGAACGAGCCGGGCACGATGCGGAGCGCGACGTTCAGCCGGTTCCAGCAGTTGATGGCGCCCACGAGGAAGGTGAGATCCGACAGCTCGCGAACCGGAACGTGGATCTGGTGGCCGAAGGGTTCGATCTGGCGATCCGGCTCGGTGAATTGCCGGACAGCGGCCTGATCGCACGCAAGCTCGAGGACGCGGCGCTGTGCCTCGTCGCGTCGCCCGGGTACGTGGCCGCGGCCGGCATGCCGGAAAACGTGGCCGACCTCGAGCAGCATCTGTGCTTGCCGTTCATGCTGCCCAGCAGCGGCCGTATCGCGCCCTGGGTGTTCCGCGACGGCGGGCAGGACATCGATTGGCTGCCGCCATCGAACGTGGCGGTGTCCGACGACGTGCTCGGCGTGGTCTCGATGGCGCAGAACGGCGCCGGCATCTGCCAGACGTATGACTTCGTCGTCCAGGAACAGGTCCGGGCCGGACATCTCGTCGAAGTGCTGCCCCACCTGCGCGGTCGCACACGGCCGTTCTCGGTCATCTATGCGCCGCATCGCCGCCAGTCTGCCGCTTCCCGTGCGCTGATCGACATGCTGATCGCGTCAGCCGCCGCCGGCCCCGTTTGCCGCGCACCTGTCAGTCAGATGCCATGAACGACTGCGGCTCGATACCCGCCGGGGAGGTGCTGGATTCGCTATAGCGCGATGACGGTGTGGCTCGACGATGCGACGGCATGCTCTCCGAGCATCGCTTTCAGGTTTCGCTCGATCGTGCCGCACAGGGTCGAGATGGGAACGTCGTTCGCCCCGCCTTCGAAAGGGTTTTCCGTGCTTTCTCCAACCTGGTCGAGCGAGGTATACATCCATGACACGGCGACACTGCATGGCACGACCAGCCAGACCATGTTGCCGTGCATGAAGCCGCTCACGCTATCGTTCAGCTTGTTGAATTCGTTTAGAAGACCGAACGGAAGCGACAGGCAGAAGAATCGGACGAACAGGGCGCTGACGGTCGCGTATTGACGCGGATACGGAAAATTATTGAAGCGTTCCGAGCGGGAGTACAAAAGTACCTGCCGACCTCACGCCTCACGTTCAATGATGCTGACCTGGTGTTGCAGGCGGTTCCAAATGGGGCGGGCATTGCGCAGATGGCGGGCTACCAGGTTCGCGACCATCTCGCGTCGAACGAACTCGTCGTCGCGCTGGCGAAGCATGTGCCGGAAGATCGCGGCCACTATATCTGCTATCTGAGCCGGCAACATCTTCCGACGCGCATTCGCATCTTCGTCGATTTCATGACCGAGCAGATACGCGCACTTGACCTGAATTGCATGACCCGGTTCAACCAGGATCTCACGGTTGCTTCATCGACGGGATGGGCTGCTTGAAGCATTCGTGAACGAAGACGTTGAGGGCCGGCGGTGAATCTGTCGGGCATCGCGCTCGCGGGATCAGGTGAAAATCCGTAAGCGTTCGGCGCGCGAACGCAATGACGAGGCTGGGAGAGAGAAATGCCGCGCCTGAAGTAAAGGCTGGCGGCGTGGTTCGCCCCGACCCTCTGCAATTCGTCCACGCCCCGTCGCAATCTTCGACAACGAGCCCCGAAGGGCAAAGCCGCCGGCCGAACGATCGGTAACGATCTTTTAAATGAATTGGCAGTTTATTCAATGTAGAAATTGAAGTCGATCCAAAACAGGCTGGAATGAAAAACGATTCAGGCGTTTGATTAAAATTAAAAAACTATCAATGCGGGACGTTTATTTTTCCGATTTTTGCGGATAAGGTTCGGTTCGGTGAAAGTGATTTGTCAGAAATCGTGGCGATTAATCATCGCTTGCCGCGGTTTCATTTGGCCGCCGCTTTTGCCGATCAGTGTGCGCGACGACACGTCGACAGGAGTCCCTGCCAGGGATCTTGCGGCTGGCTCGATGTGCGCATATCCGTTCCGACATCAATGCCATGAGGGCTCATGAAAAAGATCATCCGCAGATACGTTGCTTCCGTGATGCCATGCTCGTTGGCCGGCGCGGCACTGCTGGTCGCGGCGGCCGGTGCTCACGCGCACGGCCGTTTGACCGAACCGCCTTCGCGCATCGTGCTGTGCACGCAAGGCCAGAATCCGAACTGTCATGTCGACGCCTGGCACGCGAACGCGATGGAGAACGGCAAGTTCTTCCCCGCGACGCAAAGCGGCCTGTCCGATCCGTTTGCGCCGGACGACGCGAAGAATGCCGCACCACCGATGGACGGTGAAATCGCCGGCGCCAGCACGAATGGCCCGCTGCCCGTGCTGAACGAGCAGTCGCCGAACCGCTGGCAGAAGATCCCGCTGCGGCCGGGCGCGTTGCAGAATTTCAAATGGGAATTCAGCGCCGTGCACAAGACGCGTCGCTGGAACTACTTCATTACTCGCGCCGACTGGAACCCGTCGGAAAAGCTGACGCGCGCGCAGTTCGAGCCCACGCCGTTCTGCACGATCCAGAATCCCGGCCAGCCATACTGGGATCCGAACGCGAACCTGGTACCACAGCAGCCGACCATTCATCAATGCCGGTTGCCGGTGCGTAGCGGTTACCACGTCATCCTGGCGGTCTGGGAAGTCGCGGATACGGCGATGGCGTTCTATCAGGTCGTCGATGCGACGTTCACCAATGGCGATACGATACGCAGCCCGTTCTGATACTGCTGCGACATGACGCGCCCCGGCGATGGCCGGGGCGTCATGAATCGAAGAGCGCCCGCCGGGCGCGGGGCGGACGGCACTGATACGGCAACCGGCTACCCGGCGGCCACCTGGTGGCGGCCTTGATGCTTCGCGCGGTACAGGCGTTAGTCCGCCTTGCGCAGGATCGCATCGATCGTCTCGCCGTCCCGGCCGAATGCGGAGGCGCCGACGCGCACGGTGACCTTGATCGGTTCGCCGATGCCGGCTGTCGAATGGCGACAATTTCAATATGGCAATGCGATCGCATGAGTATTTCGGATTTCGACATGGGTGAAAATAGTCGATTCCAGGGTTGATGCCGGATGATTATGTAGTATAACCAATCGAAGAACGGATGCCGAATTGAAGCATCACTACATCGGCTGTCGAAATGTCGATGTTCGCCGCCGTGTGGCGGGCGCCATCCCAGGCCGGCATGACGACTCGACGATACCGCTTGCATCGCGTAGTTCCACCCATCCGGTCTTGCGCGAAAATGATGGACGACATGCTTCACCAGCATTTAACGAAGTCGTGGTGTTTTCCGTTGTTGATGTAAAGACAGAATCAATATCGAAATTTGTCTTCAATCGACAATTTGTAAGGTTGATTGCCATTGAATTCGACCCGGGCGGAGCTTTGTCAATCGAAAGATCACGATATTGATTTGGTAGTCCGTATCAATTATGCAGGCACTTGCTGTCGATGTCACATGGCGGATTTCCGCCACGCCCGCGCGGGTGGAGCCCGTCTTCCTGAAATATTTCCCGGCATGGTTTGCGTGAAAGACAGGTGCCGGTAATGCGTAAAACGCGATGAGGGCATGAACATGAAGAGCAACCTATCCGGAATCATGCGGCGACCGACCTTGAGGGGCGCGCTGGCGCTTCTGCTGGCATGGTCGTCTTTCGGCACCGGCGCTGCTGCGGCGGGCGGGACGGCCACCGGCACCGGCACTGCGCCGGCATTCGTTTATAGCCCGTACAAGGATGCGACGATTTCGATGAACTGGAACACGAACGTCATCTCGTCGAACGTCACGGGTCAGATGAGCCCGGTGCTGTCGGTGCTGCCAACCGGTGTACGTACGCTGACGCTCGCGTTTGCGACCGGTGAATGCGGCAGCGAGAACTGGGCGGGCGTCGACGGCGGCGCAATGGCGGCCGCCAATGTGCCGTTGTTCACCGCGGCCAATGTGAATTACGTGATTTCCACCGGCGGCGCGGCCGGCATGTTCACGTGCGGGACGGATTCGGGCATGGCGGCCTTCATCAATCGTTATGCATCGAGCAACCTGATCGGGATCGATTTCGATATCGAGGGCGGGCAGACGCAACAGGTGATCAACGATCTCGTCCAGCGCGTGGCAGTTGCCCAGCAGAATTATCCCGGCCTGCGCTTCAGCTTTACGCTGGCGACGCTGGCCCCTTCCCAGCAGGGCGCGACCACGGCCAGCTCCTGGGGCGCCAGCGCTCCCGACAGCTTCAACGTGTATGGCGACTGGGTCATGCAGGCGATTCAGGCGGCCGGCCTGAAGAACTACACCATCGACCTGATGACGATGGACTACGGGTCGGCCGGGGCGGGGAACTGCGTGGTCGCGAATGGCACCTGCCAGATGGGACAGTCGGCAATCCAGGCGGCGATGAACCTGCACGATCACTGGGGCGTACCGTACAGCCAGATCGAGCTGACGCCGATGATCGGCGGCAACGATGTGAGCGGCGAAACCTTTACGCCGGCGGATGCAGACACCGTTGCGCAGTTCGTGAAACAGAATGGTCTCGCGGGTGTCCACTTCTGGTCGTTCGACCGTGACGTCGATTGTCCGCCCGGCGCCGCATCGTCGACGTGCAATTCGATCGGCGGTGTCGGGACGCTCGGTTATGCGAACCGGTTTTCCAACGACCTGGCGCCCGGCAAATGAACGTGGATGGGCAGGGCGGAGGCCATGCGGGTCGCCCGTATCATCGCGACGAGATTTCCCATGGTCTCCGACCTCCGCGACCGGCAACCGGAGGAATCGCCGAGTGCATGCGTTGAACGGCAACTGCCACTCGAATGCGAGCCGATCTGCAGGATCGCAGCCGCCGTGCCGACAAAAATCGACAAATCGGAACAGATGGGCGTGGTGTTCACGCCTACCATCCGGACATGCCTCGTGCATTCCCGCACCATTGCTCCACCGCAGCGTCGGCAGATACACCGCCCGCATCCCGCTGCACGTGTCCTCCACGCTTCCTCGCATCCTGACCCGCCGCCCAACAGGCAAAGGATTCGCCGTGTCCGCCAGATCGTTCGCTTCATTCGTGCTGATGCTGCTGCTTGCCGCGTGCGGCGGCGACTCGGATTCGTCCGTGCCCGGCAGCGCCGTCGCGGCGGCCTCGGCGCGCGCGTCGCAAGCCGCCGCGTGGAAACCGCTCGTGCCCGGCACGAGCTGGCAATGGCAGATTGACGGCAACCCGATCAACGAGAAGGTGCTGGACGGCGTGAACAACCCGCGCAAGATGTTCGATGTCGACATGGAGCTGACCGATGCCGGCACGATCCAGCGCCTGAAGGCAAAGGGCATCTATGTCGTCTGCTACATGGAGGTGGGCGGACGGGAAGACACCCGCGGCGACGCCGGCAAGTTTCCGGACAGCGTGCTCGGCAACCCCGTCGAAGGATACGAGGATCACGAACGCTGGCTGGACATCCGCCAGACCGCGATCCTGATGCCGCTGATGCTGGCGCGTCTCGACCAGGCGAAGAAAAAGGGCTGCGACGGCATCGAGCCGGACCTCGACGACAGCTATCGCCAGGAAACGGGCTTTCCGCTGACGCGCGACGATCAGTTGCGCTACAACACGGCGCTGATCGCCGCCGCGCACGATCGGGGGATGTCGATGGGCCTCAAGAACGGCTCGGGTATCGCAACTGCGATGGCGAAAGTGGCCGACTGGGCGCTCAACGAGCAATGCAACCGATTCCACGAGTGCGACGACTACGCGAGTTTCATCGCGCTGAACAAGGCCGTGTTCAATGTCGAGTACACGCGTCCGGACGGCATGACGCTCGCGGATTTCTGTCCGGCGGACAACCGGGCCAACTTCGATGGCATTCTGAAACTGTCGAGCGATACGCTCTCGGCGCTGCCGCGCGCGGCCTGCCGGTTCGAGTGAGCGGCGCGAATGCCGCGCGTGCGAACGCGGCGGGCCGCCCGGTCGACGCGTGCCATCCTCGCTTGTCGAAATGGCAAAATATGCCAATTCATGCTGTTTTGTGGTTTTTCACGCGGATGTCATTTCGCGTCGCGATAGTGCGGGATCGGGCGACAGTCCGGGAGCGAGCGGCGCGAGCCGCGTCCGTTCGCAACGCTCCCGGGGAGGCGTCCATGGGATACAACGAGCGGCAACCCATGCGCACGGCTGCCGACGCGGCGGCGTGCCTCATCTCGACAGAAGGAACGTGCAATCGTGAACGCCATCGCAGCGGCGGCTTCTTATGACGTGATCGTCGTCGGCGCCGGCATCGTCGGCCTCGCACATGCCTATACGGCGGCACGCGCGGGGCTGCGCGTCTGCGTGATCGAACGCGATGCCGCATGCGTGGGCGCGTCGATCCGCAATTTCGGCTTCGTCACCGTCACCGGGCAGCACGCCGAACACAGCTGGCGGCGTGCGCGGGCGAGCCGCGAAGTCTGGGCGGCCGTCGCGCCGCAAGCCGGCATCGACGTGCTTCACCAGGGCCTGCACCTGATCGCGCGTCGCCCCGAGGCGATGCACCTGATCGATGCCTTCATGCAGACCGGCATGGCCGACGGCTGCCGGGTCATGACGCCCGGCGAAGCGGCGGCCGTGGCGCCGGCGCTGCGGCTGGACGGCGCGCAAGGCGTGCTGCACAGCCCGCATGAACTGCGCATCGAACCGCGTACCGCGATCGGGTTGCTGGCGTCGTGGCTGGCGGAACGCTTCGGCGTGCGGTTTCGCTACGGCGAGCTGGTGCACGAGGTACGCACGCCGTCGGTGCGAACGTCGCGCGGCGTGTTGCACGCGGAGCGCGTGATCGTCTGCGGCAATGCGGACAGCCGCCACTTGTATGGCGGCTGGTTCGCGCGGCACGAAGTGCGGCTGTGCCAGTTGCAGATGCTGCGCGTGCGGCCGCGCCGCCCGCTGGCGCTGCGCGCCGCGGTGATGAGCGACCTGAGCCTGCTGCGGTACGCGGGTTTCGCGGCATTGCCCGCCGCCGGCGCATTGCGCACGCGCCTGAACGCGGAGGAGCCCGTGTGCCTCGGTTACGGCATCCACCTGATCGCGGTTCAGAGTGCCGACGGCAGTCTGGTGGTGGGCGATTCGCACGAATACGGCGCCGCACCGCTGCCGTTCGCGACGCAGGAGATCGATGCGCAGATCCTGCGCCTGCTGCGCGAGACGCTCGATGTGCCGGAGCTGGATGTCATCGAGCGCTGGACCGGCAGCTACCCGTCGGCAGCCGATGCCGATTGCGTGATCGAGGCGCCGGACGACGCCACGCGCGTGGTCGTCGTGACGAGCGGTGCCGGGATGAGCACGGGCTTCGGGATCGCGCAGGACGTGTTTGCCGCGTGGTGATGGCGTGAGCAAGCGCGTCGCGCAGTCGCCGGGTTCGCGGGATTTGGGGGATTGGGAGATTCGTGCGGCAGATGATCGACGGGGCCGCCCGCGCCGTGCTGGTTGGGCTTGTCGATAACGCACGTCCCTGACAGGCAGGCCTGTCTGCGTGGCGGTCATCCGCGACACGGCGCACAAGCCGACTGCGGCCGTCGCGATATTGCGGCGATTGCCCCCGCCGCTCGGCGGCGGGGCATGCCTTCATCGCATGAGCCTGTTCAACGCTCGTGCAGGTTTAGAAACTGGCCCGTCGTGCTGATCACGGGGGGGCCGCGTTTCCAGATACGGGGCCCGCGCGTCGAAGCCGATTTCGCGCCCCCGGCCGCCGGCCTTGAAACCGCCGGACGGCGTCGGCTCGCGCAGGCACGAGCAGGTGTTGACCCGGGCCATGGCGGTGCCGATGCGGTTCGACACGCGATGCGCGCGTCCGACATCGCGCGTCCAGCGGCCCGTGGTCATGCAGCCGTCACGCGTGACGGCGGGCACCGCATTCGCCGCAGAACAGGTCGTCGGCGGCCATCGGCTTGTGGCACTGCGCGCATGCTGCGGCCTCGTCCGCGGCGGGCGAGGCCGTATCCGACGCCGGCAGCGAAGCCGTGCCCGCCGCGCCGGCGGCGTGCGAGTCGCGTGCTTTCGCGAGGCGATCGGCGGCGCGCTCGCGTGCCTGTTCGGCGTGGCGTTTCGCGTCCGCGACGTGCTGGCTCAGTTTCTCTTCCGTCGCGGAGAAATCGACGCCGCTGATCGTCTGCAGATAGATGAGGCACGTGCCGTTGACGAACGTCAGGAACGGAATCACGAGGCCGATCGCGAACAGCAGGCCGTTGCCGAAGCCGTACGCACCCAGGTAGGCCATGCTGCGGTAGTCGAATCCCCCCTCCGCCGCACCCGCGCCGAGGCCGTAGGCGCCCATCCCGTATGCGCCGGCGTGCCGGCCGAAGCCGCCCAGGCCGCCAAGCGTGCCCATCAGGCCGCCCAACGGGCTGGTACCGGTTGCCGCCGAGATCGACGACGCGATCGCGGCGCCTGTGCCGAGAATGCCGAACACGATCGCGGACAGGACGCCGACGAGCAGCAGCAACCCGAACATCCTGACGATCACGCCGAGCAACTGGCGGCGGCCGATCTGCAGCAGGCGCGCGGCGGTCTGCAGCGTCGAGTTGCCCTGCCAGATGGCGGGCGCGGCGAGCGGATAGCCGACGTACCACATGCCGGCGAAGATCGCGCCCGCGACGATCGCCGCGAGCGGATACGCGATCGCATACAGCAGCGGGCCGAGGCCGGGGATCTTGCAGACCAGGAACACGATCAGCAGCGCGAGCAGCAGCAGTATCCAGCCGAGCGCGAGCAGCACGCCGATCCCGAGGAGGCGGTGAACGCTGAAGGTCGCCTGCAGCAGCGCATCGACGAACCCGACCGACTCGCCCTGCGCATCGCGCATCAGCACGATACCGACCGCGGAATAGCCGATCAGCGAGATTGCAAAGGTTGCGATGATGAACAGCAGGCCGAGCACGGGGCTGTGACGGAGCACCTGGATCGTGAGCATGCCCATCAGCATGCTGGCGACGATCGCGAAAGCGCACATCGCGAGTGCGCGCCAGTTCGTGACCGCCTCGGCGGCGCGCAGCAATCCGAACTTCCCCGACACGGGGGCTTGATCGAGCGTTGACATCGTTGAATCTCCTTGCTGGTGCGGGCCGGTCAGTATGTGGTGGGGGCGTCGAGCAGCGCGACGACGGTGACGCCGTCGACCTGCGCGAGCTGGATGCTGGATTGCCGGATCGAGCCCGGCTTGCCGTTCAGGTAGACCTGGCTTTTCAGCGTGTACGTGCCTTGCGGCGCACCCGACGGCAGTTTCAGCGTGAAGCTGTTGTCGAATTCGCCGCTGCCCGGCGTCGCGTTGACGATCTTCTCGCCGCGCTTGAACTGCTCGCCCGACGGCGCGTAAACGGTCACGACTTCCTTGACTTCCTGGACGGGCTCGTTCGTGCCGGACACCGCGCGAATCTGCGAGGCCAGCCTGATCGGCTCGCCGGTCTTGACGGCCGAGCGCGGCGTCACGACGGTACTGTACGCATCGATCTTCGCGTAGGGCGGCAGGTTGTTGCGGTTGTTCGCGCGGTAGTCGCGATCGACTTCGGCCGCCGTCTTCGTCTGCCGCGTCGCCACTTCGATCACGGCGCATGCGGCGAGCCCGGCAACCGCGCCGCCGATTGCGCCCTTGGTGCCGCCGATCAGCGCGCCGACCAGCGCGCCGCCGGCGCCGAGCGCCGTACAGCGCAGCACGGATTCGGACGAGATCCCGCCGCTTCCATTCTGGGTAGCGCAGCCGCTGGCGAGCAAGGTGGCCGCGCAGGCCGCGGCGAGGGTTTTCTGGATTGTCATGTCGGTCTTCTCCGGCGCTTCATTCAAGTGTGCTGTTGTTGCGCAGTGCATCCATCTGCCGCGCCTTCGCCTTGTCGATGAGCGTCTTCGCCGGGCGGTTGCCGGGCTCGATCGCCAGGACGCTTTCCGCTGTCGCGATGGCCTTGTCGTACTGGCCGCGCGACAGGTCGCCCTGCGCGCGTTTCAGCAGGCCGTCGACCGCGGGCGCGGCTGAGTTGGCCGCCATGGGCGGGCGGACGGGCGGTATCGGATGCGGTTTGCTGCGCGGTGCCTCCGCAACGGCGGCAGGTGCGGTTGGCGCGGGCGTGTCGTCCTGCAGTTTCGCGAAGGGCGACGGCTGCTGCGCGCTTGCAGATGCCGGCGGCGCGTTCGACGTTGGCGGTGTCGCGGGCACCGAAGTCGTCGCGACATTCGTCACGACTGCCGGGCCCGAGGCGGGTGAGGTCATGGCTGCGGCGGCGGTGGCCGTATCGATCGGCGCGGACGCCGGTGCGTCGGCCGGCGTCGTTGCAACGACCGCGCTGGCGGTGACGGAACCGGGTCCCGCGATGTCCGATGCGGCGCTGGCCGTGGCGGCCGGAACCGTGGATGCGGCGACCGGTTCGGGCGTCGCAGGTGCGCTCGCCAGGCGGCCGTGCCACCAGAATGCGCCGCCCGCGCAGGCGACGATGACTGCGACGCCGGCTGCAATGATCTTGAGTTTTGCCGGCGTATCGTCGTTCGTCGTGGCGGGCTGCGGTATCGGCGGGGGCACCGCGCCGGATTCCGGACGCATGGATGCTGCCGAAGCCGACGGGGTATCGGCATCCGGTGCGTCGTGAGGCTCGGCAGCCGCATCGACGGCGTTCGTTTCGTCGTTGGCAAGCGCCCCTTCGGTGTGTGCCGATGCGCCCGCACGCACGGACCGCACATCCGTGACGATGGGCCGGACATGCGACGCAGCGACTGCATCGCCGCGATGGTCTGCTGCCGCCATGTGCGCGGCGGTTGCTGCCTCATCTTGCGATTGCAGCGGCGCGCTCGCGCGACCCGATACCGTATCGGCAATGCCCGCGACGTGCGAGATGTCTTCCAGCGGGGTGTTCGCTGCCGGTGATTCGACGTCGATGTCCGTCCGCCGACCTTGTGCGTCGGCGGTGTCGCGCGCAGGCTCGTGAGCCGATTCCGCGGCAACGCATGCGGGTTGCTGTGCCGACTCGTCTGGCGGCGCAGGCACCTCGACCTCGATCGCGCCGGCGTGATTTGCCGATGCGACGGGCGTCCCGCACTTGTTGCAGAAACGCTGGCTCGGCGTCAGGGCGGCGTGGCAGCGCCGGCACGGCGTGCCGGCCGCTTCGGTCCGGATGGCCGCAACCGGTGTTCCGCATTGCTTGCAGAACTTGAGCCCGCCGGGCAGATCGGTTCCGCAGTGGGTGCACGCAGTCATAATTAAGTAATCCTCTTCTTTTGATCGATCGACGCGACGGCGCCGTGCGAGCATGCGCACGTTGGTCGGAATCACGGGATGGCGGCGTACCGGCCGCGCGCTACGAAGGCGAGCGACGCGGAACGGATCGCTCAGCGCGGGATATCAGTCGGAATTGAGGCGGCCGCGCGGGAAGTGCCGGCGTAGAGAAGAAGCGATCCGGCCGACGTGATCGGCACGTACGGCCCAACGGATCCGGATGCCCCGGTATTGAATGGCGAGTTCAAGCTTTCCCCGTTTCAGTCGCCGGATTGAGTCCGGCTGACTGTTTTCATTATTTGGATTGATAATACAAATGGTCTTCTGCAGCGGATATTACACTGAAATTACGAGGTTTTGCCATCCGCGAATCGCGTGACGGCGCGTGTCGTCGCGTGCAAACCTGACCGGATGCGCCGCGCGCACGGTCATCAGCCTGATGCCGTATTCATCGCCGGATCACACGGTTGCCCTGCTTGCCGTGATGCACATAGGTCGCGTTAACACGCGCTCTCACCCGATTGCGGCGGGCGGCATGCCACGCGCGCGCTCCAATCCCTTGAAGTTTCGACGCTTGCTCGAGCAACTGCAGTTGCCATCCCGTGATGGGATTCACATGTCGATCGAACGGCTGCACTGGCCGGGCAAATGTCCGCCCGCCTTTCAAGGCAGGTAGCGTCACCTTCGCTCGGGTCGCCGCCGAAACGATCCGTCGGATTCTCGTTGCCAGCGCAGGCCCGAGCGATCCGACAGTCCGGCTGTCGCAACCTGCCGCGCCCATCGCCCATCGCCCAACGAGGCACCGGCAGCCCGTGGAACTACCAAGTTGCCGTAAAAAATGGTTTATGGTCAAATGACCATGTCAAATGATCTGCATGTTTGTTTCATCCCCAATTGGAAGTCACCGCTCGAGCGCGGACTTTCCCGGAGTGGGCAACATTTTGCGAAGGCTTCCGGGTGGCGCGGCAATTGGCGTACACCGGCCACTTGAAGTCAGGCGAAATCTTGGGAGATGGAGCAGGCGTACGCGTATTGCCGCCTGGGCAGTTTTCGCCTGCCGGCTGAACGCGCTTCGGTTGAAAAACAAGAATTTCTGGAGACGGTGCTCGTGGATGAAATGCACAGCAGGATGAACCAAGCGATTGACCCCTCGGCGCTACGCGCCCGGCTGCGAGACGGCGCCTTGCTGGAGACGCGCGCGTGGCTTGCGTCGGGATGGGAGGCGGGCACGGATGGCCGTTCGTTTCCCGTAACGAATCCGGCCACGGGTGAAATCCTGGCCCGCGTGGCCAGCCTCGGCGCGGCAGAGGTGGAGCAAGCCATTGCATCGTCGGCGCTTGCACAACGAGGCTGGCAGAAACGAACCAGCCACGAGCGCGCGAAGATCTTGCGCGCGTGGTTCGACTTGATCATTGCGAATGCGGACGATCTCGCATTCATCATGACGTCGGAGCAGGGCAAGCCGCTGGCAGAGGCCCGCGGCGAAATCATGTATGCCGCATCTTTCGTGGAGTGGTTCGCCGAAGAAGCGAAGCGTGTCTACGGCGACGTCATTCCTCACCCGCAAGGCGACAAGCGCATCCTTGTCATTCGTCAGCCGATCGGCGTGTGTGCCGCGATCACGCCGTGGAATTTTCCTGCCGCGATGATCACGCGCAAGGTCGCGCCAGCACTGGCTGCGGGCTGTTCCATCATCGTGCGCCCGGCAGACCTGACGCCGCTGACGGCGCTTGCGCTTGCCGTGCTGGCCGAGCGAGCCGGAATTCCGGCGGGTGTGCTTCAAGTAGTGTGCGGCCCGTCGCGCGAGATTGGCGCGGCCCTTACGGCCAGCCCGATTGTGCGCAAGCTTTCGTTTACCGGTTCGACCGAAGTCGGCCGCGTACTCATGAGCCAGTCGTCCGGAACGATCAAGCGGCTTTCTCTCGAGCTCGGCGGCAACGCCCCTTTCATCGTGTTCGACGATGCGGATCTCGACGCAGCGATCGAAGGCGCGATGGCGTCGAAGTACCGGAATAGCGGCCAGACCTGTGTTTGTGCCAATCGCTTTCTTGTCCAGGCAGGCATTTACGACCGCTTCGTCGACGCACTCGCGCGGCGAGTCCAGGCGCTCGAGGTGGGCAACGGACTGGAGCCCGGGGTGCAGCAGGGGCCGCTGATCCAGAAGTCCGCCTGTGACCACCTGAATCAGCTGATTGACGATGCAGTAGGCAAGGGCGCACGAATCGTCACCGGCGGGAAAGGCCATCACCTAGGGGGCACGTTTTTCGAACCGACCGTGATTGCCGATGCGACGCCGGCCATGCGTCTCGCGCGCGAGGAACTCTTCGGGCCCGTCGGCCCGGTGTTCCGCTTCGACGATGAGGCAGAGGCGATCGCGATGGCCAACGACACCGAGTACGGACTGGCCGCCTATCTCTATACACGCGACCACGGCCGCATCTGGCGTGTCGGCGAGGCACTCGAGTACGGCATGGTCGGCCTGAATACCGGCGTGATTTCCAACGAGGTCGCCCCGTTCGGCGGGGTAAAGCAATCGGGCCTTGGCCGTGAGGGTTCTCGTTATGGGATCGAGGAATACCTGGAAATCAAGTACATGTGTACCCAGGTCTAACTGCCAACGTCTGCATCAAGGAAACGTCAATGGAAATGTCCCCGCAGTCGATGCTCTTCGAAACTGTTCCGTCCATTCTCCAGGAATGGGGCTGTGTGCGCCGCCTGGGTCAGGTGATGGCGGCATGGACGGATCGCCGTCATGTCCTGATTGTTACCGACGCAGGGCTGCACAAGGCCGGCATGCTGGAGCCGGCGAAAGCGTCGTTGGCGGCCGAGGGATTCCGCGTGGCGGTTTTTGACGAGGTCGTGGCCGACCCGCCGGAGATCGTGGTCTCGCGCTGCGTCGAGTTCGCGCGCAGTGCCGAGGCAGACGTCGTCATCGGCCTGGGTGGCGGCTCGTCGATGGACATCGCAAAACTGGCTGCCGTGCTCACCGTCTCGCAGCAATCGCTCGCGGACATGTACGGAATCGGCAACGTTCAGGGGGCGCGCCTGCCATTGGTGCAGATCCCTACCACGGCGGGTACCGGGTCGGAAGTCACGAACATTTCAATCGTTTCGGTTAACGAAACAAACAAGATGGGGATCGTCGCCCGTCAACTGTATGCCGACCGGGTGATCCTGGACGCCGAACTGACGGTCGGTCTGCCGCGCAGCCATACCGCGGCAACAGGCATCGACGCGATGGTCCACGCGATCGAGGCCTATACCAGCAAGCACAAGAAGAACGCCATCTCCGATGCCCTCGCTCGTGAGGCGCTGCGATTGCTGGTGAGCAACCTGATCCCGGCTTGCGAAAATGGCGAGGACCGGCGTGCACGAGAGGCAATGCTGCTGGGCGCCACGCTGGCGGGACAAGCCTTCGCCAATGCCCCGGTGGCTGCGGTCCATGCGCTGGCGTATCCGTTGGGTGGCCATTTCCATATCCCGCACGGCTTGTCCAACGCGTTGATGCTTGCACCCGTGCTGCGTTTCAACGCAGTGGCGGCCGCTGCGCAATATTCGGAACTGGCAGACGTCGTAGGCGCGGGTGGAAAAGGCGATGCCACCGAGCGTACGGCGGTGTTCATCGAATTCATGGACAACCTGATGGACCGGTCCGGCGCACCGCGTCGTCTCCGCGACGTTGGGGTCACGCATTCGAGCCTGCCCACCCTGGCAGCAGATGCGATGAAGCAGCAACGCTTGCTGTTGAACAATCCCGTCGTCGTCACGGCTTCAGACGCATTGCGCCTGTATGAACAGGCCTTTTGAACCGAGGCAGGCAAATCCGTAGTCGCAGTCACG
Organism: Burkholderia puraquae; assembly: GCF_002099195.1. Classification (GTDB taxonomy): domain Bacteria; phylum Pseudomonadota; class Gammaproteobacteria; order Burkholderiales; family Burkholderiaceae; genus Burkholderia; species Burkholderia puraquae. The sequence continues at coordinate 103,549 of NZ_NBYX01000015.1, forward strand.
TAAATATAGAGAGTGCACCGTGAACAATGTAGAAAGGATTGAGCACCACGAGGTCGTCATTCTGGGTGCAGGCTTCGGAGGCCTCGGAATGGCTGCCCGCATGAAAATCGCGGGCATCGACGACTTTGTCGTGCTGGAGAAGCGCCCCGATCTCGGTGGCGTCTGGCTGGACAATTCGTATCCCGGTGCAGCATGCGATACCGAATCGCACCTGTATTGCTACAGCTTCCACCCGCATTTGCGCGTCAGCGCCATGTATGCCGGCAGGAATGAACTGCTCAATTATCTGAAGTCGCTTGCCACGCGGTTCGCGCTGACAGAACACCTGCGGTTCAACTGCGAGATCCGCAGTGCCGAGTGGGACGCAGGTGCAAGCCTCTGGCGGTTCGAGCTCAACGACGGTTCGCGGTTGACCGCTCGCTTCTTCGTGCCGGCGTGGGGCCAACTGAACCGCCCGATGATTCCGCCGGTGCGCGGCCTGACGAGTTTCAAGGGAGACTATTTCCACTCGGCAGCGTGGCGTCATGATGTGGACCTGGGCGGCAAGCGTGTGGCAAGCATCGGAAACGCGGCAAGCGCCGTGCAGTATGTGCCGGCCATCGCGCCGAAGGTCGCGCACCTTACGGTGTTCCAGCGAAGCGCAAACTGGATCATGCCGCGCAATCAGATCGTCTTCCCGATCGAGCAGCTCGATGCGTACGAGCGTGAGCCTCATCTTTTCGAAGAAAGCCGGAAATCGCTGCACGCTTTCCGTGAAGCGGGGTTCGAGCGTACACGGATGGGTTCCAATGCGCAGACGGAGGGCAAGAGCCTGGCGTTGGCGCATCTGCATCGCCAGGTGTCCGATCCGGTGCTCCGCGAGCAACTGACGCCGGACTATGAATACGCGTGCAAGCGGATCCTGCGATCCGACGACTACTATCCGGCGCTCATGCGCGACAACGTCGCGCTGGAAACGGCGGGCGTAGAGGCGTTCGTCGAGGACGGTATCGTGACCCGGGACGGCCGTGTTCTTCCGTTCGACGTGATCGTATTCGGAACGGGATTCGAGAGTCAGGCATTCCAGGGCAGCCTGCAGGTTCGCGGGACGGACGGCACGTTGGCACAGGCATGGGCAGACGGCCCGGAAGCCTACCTGGGCATGACCGTGCCGGGCTTTCCGAACATGTTCATGTTGTATGGGCCGAACACGAACCTGAACCACAACTCCATCGTTTCGATGCTCGAGATCCAGCAGAACTACATCATCGACGCGATCGGTGGCATGGCTGCGGCTGGCGTGAAGGCGGTGGACGTCGACAGGGCCGTGTTTGACGAATACAACGGCAAGCTGCAGTCGGCGATGGCCGGTTCGGCGTTTTCGGCGGGCTGTTCGAGTTGGTACAAGAACGCGCAAGGCAAGGTGATCAACAACTGGCCCGGCACGGTGGACGAATACCGCGCGGCGACGCAATGGGATCAAAGCGTGTTCGCCGCGATCTGAGCGGGGATGCACATGACCTCAGTGCATTGGTTGCCGCTGACGGAAGTTGCCGAAGATGCCCGGGACGCCGTTCGGGCGTTCCGCGAGCTGGGCGGGCGGCACTACGGCAGCTTTTCCGTCGACCAGTCGCGCGTGAACTTCGTGCGTGCCTGTGAATTGAACGGCATCACGGGCAACGAGGCCGTTGCCCATGACGACATAGCGGTTCCCGTAGCGGACGGCAGCATTCGGGTACGGCTCTATCGGCCGCCCGGCGGGGATCGCGTCGAGGGCAAACCACTGGTCGTCTTCATTCACGGCGGCGGATGGGTGATCGGGAGCGTGGACACGCATGACGGCATCTGCCGTCATCTCGCACGGCATGGCGGCTGTGCTGTCGCTTCGGTGGAGTACCGGCTATCGCCGGAGCACCGGTGGCCGGGCCCGCTCGAAGACTGCGAGCGGGCACTGGGCTACCTGATCGCCCACGCGCCTGCGCTCTCCATCGACGCGTCTCGCGTGATCCTGGCGGGTGACAGCGCTGGCGGCAACATGGCGACCATCATCGCCAATGCGGAATCGGCAGCGGGTTCCGCGATCATCGGGCAGATCCTGTTTTATCCGGTGACGGACCTGACGGCGTCGCTCCCGTCTTATCGGCGCATTCAAGGGGGATTTCCGCTTGTCGCCGAATCGATGCTTTGGTTCCGGGATCACTACGTGCCGGCCGGCACGCCATTCGATCTGCCACGCCTGTCCCCGCTGCTGCATGCGGAAGGCCGGCGGCAGCCGCCGATGTTCATGGCAACGGTGGGGCTGGATCCGCTATGCGACGAAGGCATTGCCTACGCGTCATGCGCGGCACGCGCCGGGAGCAAGGTCGAGCATCACCATCTGCCCGGGCATCACCACGGCATCGTCACCGCGGCCCGCAATATCGCGGCAGCGAGATATCTGCTGGATCGTGCAGCTTCCTTTGTTCGGCGGCTTGCCGGAAAAGACGGTTTCGAGGTTTGACGCTTTGACCTTCGAGCGGGCTGGCGCATCGACGTGTGCCGCGGCCGGCCTGCGACGAGTTCGCCGGGGATGACGCTCGCGTGGTTCGAGGCGCCGCGGCTGGTTCACGAGCGCGATGAGGGGATGGGCGTCGCGCCACTATTCAAATGGGACAGAGGAGAGTGGGTATGGAAAAGATCTGGATTGGTGCCTATCCGCCGGAGGTTCCGGCAGAGATTGATTCCAGCGCGTATCGAAACGTCAGTGCCTTGATTGAAGAAAGCTTCGGCAAGTTTCACGCGAATCCGGCGTTCGCGTGCGACGGAAAGCAGATCACGTATGGCGAGCTCGACGCCATGTCTCGATCGCTGGCCGCATGGCTGCAATCGCGGGGGCTCGAGCATGGTGCGCGCGTCGCCATCATGATGCCGAATGTGTTGCATTACCCGGTCTCGATTTGTGCAGTCCTGCGCGCCGGCTACGTAGTCGTCAACGTCAACCCCCTGTATACGCCCCGCGAACTGCAACATCAGCTGAACGACAGCGGCGCGGAGGCGATCGTCATTCTCGACAGCTGCATTGCAACGCTGGACGCCGTCATCGTGCACACGCAGGTGAAGCATGTTCTGATTGCCACGCAGGACAATGCTTGCGCCACGGAGCAGACCTCGAGCCCGCATACGACATTTGACGATGCGATTGCGGCGGGACATCGGGGCAAATTCGTACCGGCTACCCGGTCACCGGATGACGTCGCCTTTCTCCAATATACGGGGGGGACGACCGGGGTGTCGAAAGGCGCGACGCTGTTGCATCGGAATATCGTCGCGAACATATTGCAGATGGACGCCTGGTTCGAGCCCGCTCGCGGTTGGCGCCCTGACGTGACGCAGTTCGTCACGGTGGCGGCACTGCCGATCTATCACATCTTTGCGCTCAGCGTTTGCTGTCTGTTGACGATGCACATGGGCGGGCTTTGCGTGCTGGTTCCGAATCCGCGTGACATCGGCGGGATGATCAAGTCGCTCGCCGGATACAAAGTCACGACCTTCCCGGGCGTGAACACGCTCTACAACGCGATGCTCCATCATCCCGAATTCTCGCGCCTCGATTTCTCCAATCTGCTGCTGGCCAACGGCGGCGGGATGGCCACGCAAGAAGCCGTCGCAAGGCGCTGGAAGGAGATGACCGGCGCGCCGATCATCGAAGGGTACGGGCTGTCCGAGACATCACCCTGCGTCACGACCAATCCCGTGGCGCGCGGCGAGTTCAATGGCACGGTTGGCCTGCCGTTGCCGTCCACCGAAATCTCGATCCGGGACGACGACGGCAAGGAATTGCCGCCTGGCGAAGCCGGAGAGCTGTGCATTCGCGGTCCGCAGGTGATGGCGGGTTACTGGCAGCGACCGGACGAGACCGCGAAGGTGATGACCGCAGACGGCTTCTTCAGGTCGGGTGACATTGCGTCGATCTCCGAGGATGGATTCGTGCGAATCGTCGACCGCAAGAAGGACATGATTCTCGTGTCCGGTTTCAACGTCTACCCGAACGAGATCGAAGAGGTCGTTGCCAAACACCCTGGCGTATACGAGGTCGCGGCTATCGGCGTGCCCGACGAGCATTCCGGAGAGGCCGTCAAGCTGTTCGTGGTCAGGAAAGATCCCGAGCTGACGTTCGAAGACCTGATGGTGTTCTGTAAAGGCCAGCTGACGGGCTACAAGCGCCCGAAAAGCATCGAGTTTCGCGACAGCCTGCCCAAGAGCAACGTCGGGAAGATCCTTCGGCGCGAGTTGCGGGTGCCGAACGATTGACGGCATCGACAGGGGCGATGCCGGAAGGGTGAGCGGCCCGCATCGCACGTCTGCGAACCTGCACGGGAATGGCGAGACAGGAAAAGTCCGTCGCGCGCCGGCGCCTGGCGCGACGGTGCATCAGGGGCGCCGTGCGGCCGGCACAAGACCCTGCAATCCGCGCAGCCGATCATGTAATGGAAACCCCTGATTTAAATTGTCCCTCGACTGCATAAGACTGGGAACCGTGTAACTTGGTCAATTGATCATGTTCGAGGTGCCCGGTCAAACCGGGAGGCGCGTGCCAATGACCTGCGTGCATGTCAGGTCGGGTGAGTAGGCGATCTTCCCTGGCGTTGTCTCGTGCCGGTTTGACGTGTTGTCGCTGGCGTACACGTTCGGGCGGCTCTTTGCTGCATAGTCAAATGACCAAGTCGGGTGATCTTGTCGTGAGACTTTGCGGATATTTTCAATAACGGGTCATCGGAGGGATCTCATGACTAAGAAACAAACGGATTCGTGTTCGCCTGAGCACGTAGAAGTACTAATCATCGGGGCCGGAATCTCGGGGATCGACGCCGCCTGTCATCTCCGCATGCAGTTGCCGGGTCGCTCGTTCGCCATCCTGGAAGCCATGGACGGATTCGGCGGTACGTGGTGGACCCATCGCTACCCCGGGGCGCGGTCCGACAGCGACCTGTACACGTATGCGTTCGGATTCCGCCCGTGGCAGGGCCGTTCGATCGCCACGGCGGAGGAGATCCACGGCTACCTGGGAGAGGTCATCAAGGAATATGACCTCGGCTCGAGGATCCGTTACGGGCATCGTGTCCTAACGGTGAGCTGGTCGAGCGAACAGCAGCGCTGGACGGTCGAGGTATCGCGCAACGATACGGGCGAACACTTCTCGATGACCACCGACTTCCTGTGGCTGGGGGCCGGGTACTACGATCATCGTCGGGGCTTCACGCCCAAGTGGAACGGCTTCGATCGATACAAGGGAACGGTCGTTCATCCGCAGCACTGGCCGGAAGACCTCGACTATGCCGGCAAGCGGGTGGTCGTGATCGGCTCGGGCGCCACCGCCGCGACGCTGATTCCGGCGTTGGCCGGCACCGCGGCGCATGTGACGATGCTTCAACGGTCGCCCACGTTCTTCACGGCCGTTCCCTGGACCCACCAGCTGGACGCCACGCTGCGCGAACTGAACCTTCCCGAAGAATGGCGGGCCGAGATTTTGCGGCGTGCGCACCTGAAGCAGACGTTCGACCTGATCAATCTGTCTGCAGCGAACCCGGACGCCGTTCGCGACTGGCTGATCAACGAGATCCGGCAACAGCTGCCGGAAGGGTTTGACGTCGACAAGCACTTCAATCCCAGCTATCGCCCGTGGCAGCAGCGCGTGGCTGCGGTTCCGGAGGGCGACCTGTTCGCGGCCATCCGGGACGGGAAAGCCTCCGTCGTGACGGACACCATCGAATCGTTCGACGAAAGCGGCATGACGTTGGCGTCGGGCGAGCGCCTGCAGGCGGACATCGTCGTGACGGCGACCGGCTTCGACATGAGCGCTTTCGGCCAGATCGCCTTTCATATCGATGGGGATCCGGTCGACATGACCAAGCGGGTCTCGTATCGGGGAATGATGATCGAAGGTATCCCGAACATGGCGTTCATCTACGGCTACTACCGGTCGAGCTGGACGCTCCGCGCCGATCTCGTCTGCGAATTCACCTGCCGCGTACTTGCGCACATGGACAAGGTGGGTGCGAAGACGGTGGTGCCGTGCCTGCGCGCCGAAGACGCCGACATGCAGCGGCTGCCCTGGACGGACCCGAACAATTTCAACGCCGGATACGTCATGCGGTCGCAACACCACATGCATTTGCGAGGGGACCGCATGCCGTGGCAGCACCACTTCGAGTATGAGGAAGAGCGCAAGACCATTCCGGAATTGAGCCCGGATTCCGAAGTCCTCGTGTATCGCTGATCCCTGAGCAACGTCCGATTACAAGGTGATGTTATGGCACTCGATTTGCACCTCGCTGGTTTTCTCGAATCCTTTGCCGGGTCCGGCGCGAAACCGCTGCCGCAGTCAACCCCGGAAGAGGCGCGCGTAATGATGCAGCATCTGGCTCGCGCCGTTCGCGCACCGGAATCCGTTGTCGGCGTTCACAGCGTGGAAGACCTGACCGTTCCCGGCGCGGCCGGACCGCTGCGCGCGCGGCTCTATCGTCCGACCCGGGACCGTCATCTGCCGACGGTCGTTTATCTCCACGGGGGCGGGTTTGTCATCGGCGACCTGGATACCCACGACAACATGTGTCGAGAGCTGGCTCGTGGCGCGAACGCGGTCGTTGTCTCGGTGGATTACCGGCTGGCTCCCGAGCATCGGTATCCGGCCGCGGCGGACGACGCGATTGCCGCAACCAGGTGGGTGATCGCGAACGCCGGTGAGTTGGGCGGAAACGACATCGTGGCGGTGGCTGGAGATAGCGCTGGCGGCAATCTTGCGGCGGTCGTGACCCAGCAACTGCACGCCGAGGGAATTTCGCTGTCCGCCCAGTTCCTGATCTACCCCGCGGTCGCGCAAGACCGCTCCGCCTTTCCTTCGTTCAAGGAAAACGGTGAAGGCTATCTGCTCGACCTCGAGACGATCGCCTGGTTCGATCGACATTACGTGCTCGACGGTACGGACAGGCAGGATGCGCGACTGGCCCCGATCCATGCGAAGGACCTTGCCGGGTTGCCGCCTGCGGTCATCCTCACCGCGGAATTCGATCCGTTGCGCGACGAGGGCGAGGCCTACGGTCGCTTGCTTCACGCAAGCGGCGTCAAGGTCGAAACGATCCGGTGCGACGGCATGCTTCACGGGTTCTTCGACATGGGGGCGATCTCCCCGGGCGCGCAGGCGTGGATCGAGAAGGGTATTGCGAGTTTTCGAAAGGTGCTCGGCAGCGCGCAGCACCATTGATACGTTGGCGGTAGCGACCTGATTTCGCTGTTCGCCATTTCGTGGCCGCACGCGGTTCGATGGATGACCTCCAACGTTGCCGATGCGGCCGCGCAGTTCTGATGCATGGCGGAATGAAGCCGATTGCGCAATGGCTCGTTGGGGCCGTGACGCGAGTGGTGGAATCGATGCATCAGGTAGTTGCTTGTGAAGCGTTCAAGCACCTATCCAGGACACGGACCCGTGAAGAATTCATTCGATTATCTTGTTGTAGGCGGCGGCTCGGCAGGCAGTGTGCTGGCTTCGCGTTTGACCGAAGACCCTGATGTGACGCTGTGCCTTTTCGAAGCCGGCGGCACCGGTGACGGATGGCCGGTCAACGTGCCGGCCGCGTTGGTGCTGATGATCCCGTCCCGATTGAACAACTGGGCGTTCGAAACCATTCCCCAGAAAGGGCTGCTGGGGCGACGCGGCTACCAGCCGCGCGGCAAGGCGTTGGGCGGATCGTCCGCGATCAATGCGATGGTGTACACGCGCGGCCATCATGCCGACTACGACGACTGGGCTGCGCTCGGCAACGAAGGCTGGGCCTGGAACGACGTGTTCCCCTATTTCAAGCGAAGCGAGCATAACGAGCGTCTCGGCAATGAATGGCACGGCCGTGGCGGCCCGCTTTGGGTCAGCGATCTCAGGACAGACAATCCGTTTCAGGCGCGTTGGCTGGAGGCCGGACGACAGTGCGGCCTGCCCATCACGGACGATTTCAACGGTGCGGAGCAGGAGGGCGTCGGCATTTACCAGGTGACCCAGAAGAATGGCGAGCGCTGGAGTGCGGCACGTGCCTATCTTTTTCCGCACATGAAAGCGCGCGCCAACCTGACGGTGGAAACCGGCGCGCAGGTCAGGCGCATTGTGTTCGACGGTAACAGGGCCGTTGGCATCGAAGTCACGCGTGCAGGGACGGTCGAGACGGTCTGGGCCAAAAAAGAGGTGATCCTTTCCGCGGGCGCGCTTCAATCGCCTCAGTTGCTCATGTTGTCCGGCGTCGGGCCGAAGGGCGAACTCGAGCGTCACGGGATCAAGGTCGTAGCCGATCTCCCGGGCGTTGGAGAGAACTTGCAGGATCACCCGGATATCGTTGTCAGCTACAAGACGAATAGCCTGGACGCGCTCGGCGTATCGGTACGCGGCGGCGTCAAGACGCTGAGCGATATCCGGCAATACCGGAATTCGCGAACCGGTACCCTGACCACCAATTTTGCCGAAGGCGGCGCCTTCCTGAAGACGCGCCCCGATCTGGACCGGCCGGACGTTCAGATGCACTTTGTCGTTGGGCCGGTCAGCGATCACGGAAGAAAGTTGAAGCTTGGACATGGTATTTCCTGTCATGTGTGCCTGTTGAGGCCGAAAAGCCGTGGATCGGTCAAGCTGCGAAGCGCGGATCCGCTTGATGCACCGTTGATCGACCCGGCATTCCTCGAGCACGCGGATGATCTCGATGTCCTGGTCGAGGGATACAAGCTGACCCGGCGGTTGATGGCGGCGCCCGCCATGTCGGCGTTCGTGACGGAGGATGTGTTCGCGTCCCGGTCGCGATCGGACGAAGACATTCGTGCGTTGCTGCGCGAGCGGACCGACACCGTGTACCACCCGGTAGGGACGTGTCGCATGGGCAACGACGCGCTCGCCGTCGTCGACGCTCAATTGCGGGTACGGGGAACGGAGGGCTTGCGGGTCGTTGACGCCTCGATCATGCCGACGCTGATTGGTGCAAACACGAACGCACCCACGATCATGATTGGAGAGAAAGCCTCGGATCTGATTCGGAAGATCTCCCGATTCCCGGGCGCGACGCCGACGTGACGGTCGGAGACGCGGTTTGACGGGGCCTTTCACGTGCCGGCATTCGCCGGCACGAATGCATCAAGCGTGCAGGGTATGCGCGGCGACGTCCGCAGCCCGAAGGCCAGGGCTCGCCGCCGGTTGAGTCAGGGCGGGATGCTCCCGGGGTATTGCGAGCGTTCTCGCATCAAGCACGTGAGCGGCGCGGCCCGGTGACGCAGCCAGCCGCCGATCATGAAAGCATCGTCGCTCATTGGCGGGCAATGCGAGCAGGAGGCGAGACATGTCGCCACCGGCGGCTGAGCGCCAGGGTGGCGATCTAGGTGCGCGAATAGCGACCGGAGAAAGCCCCGTGCTTGCTACGCGGCAGCGCGCTGCAGCACCCGACGAACCATCGCTCGGCGTCCGGCCCAGGCCGGGTGCGGGAAACGTTCATCATCAGCCTCTCTCCCCGATGGCGTTCGGCGTGTGTCATGCCGAGCGCCCACTTCAATTCGTCGAGTCATGCCCGTGAACCTGGAACACTGTCCGGAAGGGATTCATGCGCTCGAAGGTCAACGACGCGGAAATGCCATCATGCACTCGCTCATACTCATTGCGGACGACGCGCCGGAAAGGTCGTCAACGCTCGACACCTGCCTGACTCGCCATGGCTTTCGAACATTTCAGACCAACACCGCCGAGGCGGTGCTGGCCACGCAGCTGAACCTGAAGCCTGATCTGGTCATTCTCGACATCCGCGAACTGCGCGCGGATACCCTGGAAGTGCTCGCCGACCTCCGACGACAAAGCGATACCCCCATCGTTGTCGTCTCGGAGTGTGATCTGGACAGGGAGCGGTTGCGGGCACTGCATGCCGGCGCCGACGACTATCTTGTCAGGCCCTTCAACCCGGAAGTGGTCGTCGCGCGATTGCTCGCGATGCTTCGCCGCGCCGGTGCGCTCGCCCCTGAACGCCGTCTCCGGGTGGGTTCGCTCGAGATCGATACGGAAAGCTACATGGCGTGCGTGAGGACGTCCTCCGGCGAAGCGCCCGTTTCCGTCACACTCGTCGAATTCCGCCTGCTGGCTCACATGGCCAAGCTGCCGAACCGTGCATTTACGCGGATCGAATTGCTCAACGCGTGCATGGCGGACGTAAGTGCATCGACACGCACCGTGGACAGCCACATGAGCCGGCTACGGAGAAAGCTGATGGCCGCAGGGGTGTCGGGGGTCCTGGAAAGCGTGCACGGCGTCGGCTATCGTCTTCGAAAGCCCGGGTGAGGGCGCGGGCGTCGCTCGTTGTCCGAATCCGCTCTGGTCAGGACAGCTTCGAAGCAGCGAGCCGCGTTTCGCAATCACGGCCCGCTGCGCCAATCAGACACCAGGCAGTTACTGTGCGACGACCCCGTCGCGAGAAAAAATCAGCCATTTGTCGCCGGATGAGGGCAGGGCCGCGGTGTATGTCTCCCCGGTTCCGGTGTGCAGGCGCTGGAACGTCTTTCCATCATCTGCGCTTTGGGCCTGCAGCCCGTCGACACCCACCGCCAATACCGCGGAGCCTCGGGACGCAAGCGCGGTAATGGAATTCCTGGTGTCGAGCGTCGCGCGCGACCAGGTATGGCCGTTGTCCTCGCTTCGCATCAACGTGCCGCGCAGCCCGCCCACCAGAAGCACGCCATCGGGGAGTGCCACGCCGCACCAGAACGACCCCTTGTAACCGGTCTCCACGCTCTCCCACGTGTTGCCCTTGTCCCTGGAAATAAGGAGTTGCCCCTTCTCGGCCGTGGCGAAGATTTCGCCGTTCTTGTTTGAAAAAAGGCCGAACAGATTCAGGTCGGACTTCTTGCCATTCGGAAGAACGGCTTCTCTTTTGGTCCAGGTCTTGCCGCCGTCATCGGTGACGAGGATCAGCGACCAGAGCCCGACGGCCACGCCGTGGTTGGCATCGATGAAGTGCACGCCGAACAGCGGGCGATCCTCGGTCGTCGCGAGTCGTTGAATCTCCCACGTCTCGCCGCCGTCGGTCGTCTTCAGGATCGCGCCCCAGTGGCCGACTGCCCACCCTGTACTGGCGTCGATGAAACTGACGGACGTCAGCGTCGAACTCACGGGTACGGCCTTGGCCTGACGGTACGTCGCACCGCGGTTGTCGGACAGGAGAACGATGCCGTTCGCACCGACACTCACGACCCGCTGGCCTGCCCACGTTGCATCCAGCACGGCCGACTGGGTCGCAATGCTGGACTGGACGGCCGGAACGGGCTTGAGTGCCGGTGCGGATATCGCGCTTTGCATGCCGCCCAGCAGCGTTCCAAAGACGACGATACCGGCCGACAGGGAGAGAACCTTACGATACATGGTCATGGAATCCTCTTCTTCTTCAATGGGCGAGCAGGCCGGGTGCGCGCGCGGGCCGACGTCTCGGGAAGATGCGCTCGAGCCAGACGGCGAAGGCGGGCAGCACGGTCATGGCCATGACCATGTTGACGATGAACATGAATGCCAGGAGCTTGCCCATATCGGCCTGGAACTTGAGCTCGGAGAATGACCAGGTGGCGACGCCGATCGCGAGCGTGATCGCGGTAAAGATGGTCGCCGTCCCGATCTCGAGGATCGATTGTTCGAGCGCCTTGACGATTCCGACACCGTTGGCGAGATGCAGCTGCAGGCGGTTGTAGATGTAGAACGCATAGTCGACGCCGATGCCCACTGCCAGCACCATCACGGGCAGCGTGGCGACGGTCAGGCCGATCTGCAGCTCCTTCATGAACCAGTACCCGATGAAGGTGCCGATCGTCAGCGGCAGGCAGCATGCGAGGACGGCGCGCAGGTCACGGTACGTGACGAGGACGAGCAGGACGATGGTCGTATAGACGTACAGCATCATCGGCAGTTCGCTGCGCTCGATCTCGTCGTTGACCGCGGCCAGGACGCCGGCGTTTCCGGAGGCAAGCCGGATCTTCACGCCGGGCAGCTTGTCGGTATCGCGAAAATGCTTCGCGGCGTTGATTACCTGGGTGATCGTGGTCGCCTTGTGGTCTGCCAGATAGATGTTCACCGCGGTCATGCTGCAGTCCTTGCGCATGACGCCCGGCGTGCGGGCCACCTCGCCGGCCAACGATGAATAGTTGTCGGGGTCGATGGGGATCGCAGACATCTTCGGATTGCCTTCGTTGTATCCCTCGTTGTACTGCCGCAGCAACGACGAAAACGAAACGACCGACAATACGCCGGGAACGGCGCGCATGGACCAGACGAAGCGATCCTGATAGGCACCGGTTTCCACGTTGTTGCAAGACTGGGGAGGCGCTTCGAAGACGATGGAAATCCAGTCGAGACCGACGTCGTAGCTCGACGCGATGGAAACCGAATCCTTGTTGAACCGGGCATCGGCACGAAGTTCGGGCGCGCCTGCCTGCAGGGTGCCGACTACGCGGTCGCGGCTTTCCCAGGCCGCTACGCAGAACACCACGACGGCAGCGAGCAGGACGATCGCTGCATTGCGCGGAATGGCGACTTTTGCGAGCACGCGGAGCACGCGGCCGCGACTAACGGCATGCAGTTCCGCATTCTTTGCATAATTGCCGTCGACCTTGAGCAACGACGCCGCCAGCGGAAGCATCACCAGATTCGTGACGATCTTGTACGCCACGCCGAGCGAAGCGGTGATCGCGAGCTCGCGCACCATCGGGATCGGAATCAGGATCAGCGTGACGAAGGAAACGAAAGCCGTCACCAGGGCGAGCGTACCGGGAATCAGCAGCCCGCTGAAGCTGGATCGCGCCGCTTGCTCCACCGACTTCCCGTGCGAGATCTCGCGAACGATGAAGTTGATCTGCTGGACGCCGTGTGAAACGCCGATCGCGAACACCAGGAACGGAACCAGCACGCCTAACGGGTCGAGCCCGTAGCCGAGGAGATGCAGCGTGCCAAACTGCCAGACGAGCGAGACCAGCGAGCAGGTCAGCGGCAGAATCGTCAGGCGAACGGAGCGACAGTACCAGTAGACGGCCAACGCGGTCAGGAGCAGGGCGATCGCGCAGAACTTCAGGACGGACGATGCACCGTTTGCAATGTCACCGATCTGCTTCGCGAAACCGATGATCTGGATTTCATAGTTCGAATCCTCGAACTTGGCTCGCAATTGCGATTCGAGCGCCTGATCGAATGCCACATAGTCGACCCGCTCACCTTTGGCGTCCAGCTCGTTGAGATCGGCGGTGACCATTGCGCTGCTCTGGTCGCGCGACACGAGGCTGCCGACGAAGCCGCCCTGCGCGGTCGAGCGGGAAATGGCGCCGACCGTGTTGCTGTCGAGCTGATCGGGCGTCACGGTGCCGGGGATGAGCGGGTCGGCCCGGAACCCGTCTTCGGTGATCTCGTTGACAAACGAATTCGGAGTCCAGAGCGATTGAACGCTGCTGCGAGACACGTTCGGCAGAAACGTCACTGCCTGGGTGACTTCATAGAGTCGCTTCAACGCGGCCGGCGTCCAGATGCTGCCCTTGCGGGCCTTGACGACGACGATCAAACGGTTGGCGCCGAGCAGGTCACCGCGATACTCGTTGAATGTCTGCGTGTACTCGTGCCCCAGCGGAAGCTGCTTCTCGAACCCGGCATCCATGCGCAGCTTGACGGCGAAGCAGGCCATGACGACCGTGAAAAGAACCAGAAGCCCCAGCACGAGACGCCTGTGACCGAACAGCGTATTTTCCAGCGATTGAAGCGTTCTTAGCAGCTTCCCGGGTCGGGCTGCGTCGGAAACAGGCGTTTGATTCATATAGACCTCAGAAATTTCGAGATGCGACGATTGCCACGAAGTCCCTGTCACGTAGCGGGTTGGCCAGAGGATTGGTCGGGCCCATGAAACGGGTGTAGTTCAATCCGACCTGCCAGTTCGCCGGGTTCTGTATGAAATTCACATACAGGTTCATCGCCGTCACGCCGCGCATGAACTGGGCATTCACGTTCGGCGTATTGCCAAAGAGGCCGTATCGAACGAATATCCCCGGATTGACCTGCCACCCGGGAATGACGGTGCCGTCGTAAACCCAGTTGAAATCGACGTCGATCCCGCCGGAGTATTTCGTTCCCTGAGCGCTGCCAGGCGAGTTGAGTGCGCCGGTCGCGAACAGGTCGTTGAATTCGTTCCCCCACAGAAGCGCACCGGGAGAAATCGGCGACCCGCCGTAGCTCTTGTGAAGCCCGGGATAAGCAATGATCACGGTCTCGGTCGTCAGGGTGGCGGTCTGGGCGCCGAGCAGCTTCAGGAATGCTCCGGAATTGCCTGGCTGGAGCGAGTAGAGGGTCGTCAGATGCCACTGGAATCGCTTCTCGTCGACCCAGCAGTTCCCCCCTTGCGCGACGCATCCACTGGCCGGATTCAGCGGAACGGCATCTCGCGGGCGGTACGACAGTTCGGTACCGATTGCCCAGTCGCCCACGGGGAAGTTGGCGCTGACACCGATCATGTGGCGGTCTTCCGGAAATCGGAAGACCGTCCCGCCCGTCGAACTCAGCGAGACTTGCGGGAACTTGTCGTGGTACGCGATCGTGTAGAAGCCGAGATTCAGGTCCGTTCCCGCGGGCTGGTAGCGAATGGAAAAGCCATACTGCCCGCCGTTTTTCGGATGAACCGTCGAGACGCCATACGCGTTGTTGCCTGGCCCGACGATCTGATTCGACCAATAGCTGCCAACCGGCGGAAGGTAATTCTGGTTCCAGTTGCTCTGGAAGTACCCTTCGACGTTCACGCCGTGACCCACGCCGGATGCGACACTCACGATCGGCGCGGGCAGGATGATCTCCTTGACCTGCGCCCCGGGCTGGGACGCGCGATTCACGTCGATCGCATTCGTCGCATTGACGCCGCCGGTTTCCCAGATGCTTTCGCCCCAGCTGACGACCTGATTACCCACACGGACGCGTGCAATCTGGTCGCCTACGTTGAACTGCTTGCTGACCCACAGGTCGAGCAAGCGCGGCTTGAAGCGGATGTTTTTCTCGGCATTGGACGGGAGCCCGCCGCTCAGGTTGGGCGACGGGTTGTAGAACAGGTCCTGTCCGCTGGTTGCGCCTGTCGTGCGGGTA
The DNA here is from genome assembly GCF_002099195.1 of Burkholderia puraquae. Lineage (GTDB taxonomy): Bacteria > Pseudomonadota > Gammaproteobacteria > Burkholderiales > Burkholderiaceae > Burkholderia > Burkholderia puraquae. The sequence continues at coordinate 118,664 of NZ_NBYX01000015.1, forward strand.
CCGGAGTAGTCGTATTGCCAGGTACCCCGTGCCATGAACGTGAGCCCTTGAGACGGCATCTTCAGGACCAGCTCGTGGTTGCCCTTGAGATAGCTCGTGAAAGGATCTCCCTTGCCGTAGTTGATGTCGCCCTGATCGGAGAGGCCGCTCAATTGACCGAGTCGGCCGCCACCGGTCTGCGCACCGGTGGCCACGTTGTAGGTCGGCGATACGAGATTGCTGCTCGGCGAGGCAGTTCGAACGCCGACGCCCGCCGATATCGTCGAATCGAAACTGCCTTCAACATTCCCGATCGTGAAAGTGAAGGCGTGCGCGCTGCCGCACCCGAGGGCGACGAGCGCCGAGACCGCAGCGCGCACGAAAGCCACACTGGATCGGGGCTGAAACGAGGAGGTGGTAGCCATTTTGTTTCGGCGCCTGTCAACGCTCGCTCAACGCACGGAGATTATCGGCGTTGTAGAAGCTGGGCTTGTAGTGTTGGTCCGCCGACGAGTCGACCGACCACTTCGCGTCCCGTCCGGCCGCGAGCATCGAACCGTCCACGAGGTACCGGCCGTCGACGAGGTTGTATTGAGCGAATGCGAGCGTGTCGCAGCTTCCCGTCTCATACACCGGAATGACGTAACCTTCGCGGACCTTCGAGATGTTGCCCTGCGCGTCGTAATCCACCGCGCCGAGGTAGCTCCAGCTGTCTTCGTCGATGTAGAACAGGCGCTTGGGCGCGGTATGGCGCATCCCCTGCTTGACCGCGGCTTCCACGACCCACACGCGATGGAGTTCGTAGCGACGCTTCGACGGGTTCACGAAGTCGGGGCCATAGGCATCTTCGAATTTGTCCGAGAAGTCGTACATGCCCAGGTCGTTATAGGTAACGATCATTTCCTTCTTGCCGAGCAACTTCCAGGAGAATCGGTCCGTCTGTCCGGAGAAGACCATTGCTTCATCGATGTTGTACTGGTTGTCGAATCCGATCTGGGGCGCATCGTACGCATACGACGGCATGCGACGGGTCCGGCGCTGCCCCGGGAAGTAGTAGAAGACTTCGGTCGGCTTGTCGGCGTAGTTCGTGAAGATCGCGGCCTGGCCGGCAATGGCCGCCGGGGATTTGTACGCGTAGTAAGCGTTGCCTTCGACCTGATTGACCTTCGCGAACGTCGTGCCGGCCTTGTCACCCCACGGCTGGTAGATCCACGCGTCGGAAACGTTCTTGATCCAGTCGGACGCGCCCTTCCGCGGGGAGACGACGGTGATGATGTCGCGCATCTCGACGCCGGCGCCGCGGTAGTGCAGCTTCGCGTTCCACATCACTTCCGCGCCGGTCTTGGGCACAGGGAACGGGTAGCCGGGCAGGTGCGCATCGGTGAGTTCCGATCCGTCCGCCGACATCTTGGCGAAACCCGCGTTGTTCTTCGTGTTCTCCGCGACGAAATCGGGAACGCCACACGTGCGCCGCGAAGGATAGACCGGCATCGTGAAGCCCTTCAGGTTCTTCAACAGCGCAATCTGGCCCGGGTTGAGCTTGTCCGCGTACTTGTCGACATTACTGGCGTCGATCGTATACAGGGGCTTGTCGGACTTGTATTTGAAGAAATCCGCGCGGCGCTTGCCGTAAGCCCAGCCCGCCCCGACGTTGCCCACCGGTGTCCAGGCAGGAATGCCGCTCGCGGTGCCGGCGACTTCGGCGCCCGATGGCGTATGAGACGAATCCGTACCTTCGGCCAGCGCGCCGGTCAAAGACATCGCGACTGCGGAAGCGATGACGGACAATTTCGCTGCCGATCGGATGAGCGAAGCGGATTTCTTGAAAGAATGAGTCTTGACCACAGCAATCTCCTTGACCTTGACCAGGTAACGTGCACCCGCCAAAGGGTTGTGCATAGGCGAATGCGGATGAACGTTCAGGAAACCCTGCCTGTTCATTAGCTATGCGAAATAAATGAAGGTGCGCTTTTGCTTTGTTTTATTGAATCGGCGAACGCCAGGCCACCGTGACGACGTAGGCGTTCGTATTGTCCGGCTCCCTGGTGGAGGGCCGGACGGTTGGTTGATGCATACAGCTATCGGTCGCCCACCCAAGCCGAATGCGACGGGTTCGACCGGGTCGGCTCCGTACGCGCCACTTTCGAGTGGCCTCCGGCTTATGCCGGGACCGACGAGAAGTATTCAGCCGGCTGAGCGTGCCATCCTGCCCAGCGCTTCTCCCAGTAGAGGTTGTGAATCTTCTCGGAGATCGGGCCGGGGCCGTTGCGGTTGCCGAGGGGCTGATCGTCGACGGCGCTGACGGGCATGATTCCGCCTGCGGACGAGGACGTGAAGGCTTCATCGGCTTCGCGCAGTTGGGTCGCGGTGTACTTGCCGATGTTCACCTTGATGCCGAGCTCGGCGGCGATATCGAAGACGCTCTGGCGCGTGATGCCCAGCAGGCAGCCTTCGGCGGGGGTGTGAAGCTCCCCGTTCTTGACGAAAAAGACGTTCGCGCCGGCCGCCTCGGTGAGGTTGTCGTTTTCATCGACGAGAACCGCCCAGTCCTTTTCCTGCGTCATCGCTTCGAACAGGGCGAGCTTCATGTCCATCCAGTGGAAGTTCTTGGCCGTGGGATCGACAGCCTTCGCGGAAATGCGGTTGTACCGCTTGCTGACCAACAGGTTCGAGCCTCGCGTGCGGATCTCGTCGTCCGCCTGGAAGAAGAACGGCACGGCAAAGGCAAACATCGCGTTCTTCATTGCGCTGCGGTCGCGGCGGTCGACGCTCAGGGGGCCGCGGGTGACGCACCACCAGACGTAGGCATCCTTCAGGCCGGCGTTCCGGACGAGATTGTGGAGAATCTCCTTGACCTGGTCGCGATTGAACGGATTCTCGAGGAAGAACTTCGCCGCCGACTCTTCCATGCGCGTGAGGTGATCGTCGAGCCGGAAGAAGTTGCCGCGCGAGACGGTGACGACGTCGTAGGCCGCGTCGGCATGCAGGAATCCTGCGTCGACGAGCGGGACGGTCGCTTCCGTGATGGGGACATATTTGCCGTCGCAGAAAGCACTGCCGGCTTCATAGCGGGGTTCGTGCGGAGCGCGAGCATGCAATGGGTTCTCATGCATGATCTGCTGTACTTGAATGATTGCCATGGTGATTACCTTTCGCTCCCGAGGGAGAGTTGTCGTTCGATGTTGACGTCAAAAAGCGACCGGATCGCGGTGCGCTACTTTGCGGATTGCTTACTTCCTGGCTATCCGGCGTGAAGTCTGACACATGACTTGATCAAGTGACCGTGTAGTGGAAAGTATTGCTCGAAAAATTCCTTGTCGATGAAGGTTAACCCTCTGTGATTCGCGCTTGGATACTCGAGCGGCGAGCAGACCTGTACGTGCCGCCCGGTGAGCGTCGAACGTTCGTGCCGGTAGACCGAACCGGTCCGCCAGAGAAAAGTGGCTTCAACGTAACGCGCGCTTCGCTGGAAGTCGCCTCGTGGTTTCGTCTTCGCCGTCGTCCGGCCGCACGCATTGCAGATATTTCTGCAGTTGCATGGCTGTTCGTTCCCTGAAGCGTCCAACTTTGAAGTGCCGGCGGCAATACTGATTATTACTGAGTCACACGACTTGGCCAAATGATCAAAAAAGACGGTAGTATGGATCCCCCGGGCGATTCCGCGGCTGCAGGCTCGCCCCCGAGACCAACTGACATGGAGCGAACTGATGCCGATCTTTGAAGCAGACCATCTTCGCAGGGCGTTCATCGGCGGCCGCTGGGTGGCGCCGGCGAACGGTGGCATTGAGCACGACATCATCGATCCGGCGACAGGCGAAGTCTCCGGCGTGTTGCTGTTCTCCGACGAAGCGGATGTGAACCTGGCTGCGAAGGCGGCGAGCGACGCCTTCGCGGCATTCTCGAACACGCCTCTAGCCGAGCGGCTCGAGATGCTCGAGCGCGTGATCGGTGCATATACCGAGCGGTTGCAGGATATGGCGGACGCAATTACGCTCGAGATGGGCGCACCGATGGACGCTATTTCTCGTCCGCTTCAGGCGGCGCTGGGGCTCTGGCACCTCCATACGACCCTGGAAGTTGCAAAGCAGTATCCGTTCGAACGAACCCAGGGCACGTCGCGGATCGTGAAGGAGCCGGTGGGCGTGTGCGGGTTGATTACGCCATGGAACTGGCCAATGAACCAGGTCATGTGCAAGGTTGCGCCGGCGCTGGTGGCGGGCTGCACGATCGTGTTGAAGCCCAGTCAGAATGCGCCGTACTCGGCCATTGTTCTCGCCGAGATCCTTGAGAAGGCCGGTGTGCCTCCCGGCGTATTCAATCTCGTGCAGGGCTCGGGGCAGCGCCTGGGCAGAGCGATTGCTTCCAGCCCGTTGATCGACATGGTGTCGCTGACGGGTTCGACGAACGCTGGCGTGGAAGTCGCTCAGGCAGCGGCGACGACGATCAAGAGGGTGACGCTGGAACTGGGCGGAAAATCGGCGAACATCATTCTGGATAGCGAAAACTTTCAGCAGGGCGTCACGCATGGTGTGCTCCAGATGATGGCCAACTCCGGCCAGACATGCACCGCACCATCACGAATGCTGGTGCCGGCGCATCGTATCGAGGAGGCGGAACGGATTGCGGTCGCTGCATGCGGGCAGGTTGTCGTCGGCGATCCGCGCGATCCCGGTACAACCATGGGGCCCATGGCGAACCAGCGCCAGCATCGAAAGGTGCAGGAAATGATCGGGGTTGGCCTCGAGGAGGGCGCGGTGCTCCTGTCGGGCGGGCTCGGCAATCCTCCCGGGCTTGAACGAGGCTACTACGTCAAGCCGACGATCTTCAGCCGCGTGAACAATCGCATGAAGATCGCAACCGAGGAGATTTTCGGCCCGGTACTGGTGATCATCCCCTATCAGGATGAATCGGATGCCGTCGCCATCGCCAACGACTCGCCGTACGGATTGTCCGGCTACGTCTATGGAGATTCGATCGAACAGGCGGAGCGTGTCGCAAGAAAATTGCGAACCGGGATGGTGCATTTGAACGGCGCGGCCGTTGATATCGCAGCACCGTTCGGCGGCTACAAGCAGTCCGGCAATGGACGCGAATGGGGCTACGCCGGCATCGAGGAGTTCCTGGAGACGAAGTCCATGTTCGGCGCGACGCCGGGCGCTGTCAGCTAGCTGGAATCGACGGCGGGCGCCCATTTCGGCTGGGCGCCCTGCACGATGCCGTCGCGCATCGACGGGACAGTGACGAGATCCAGGTCTGCCATGGAGCGGGGTGCTGGGCGAGCATGCATTGCATGCGCTCTGTCAGGGTGCCGGTTTTCGACGCAACGACGCGCGCATCGATTCTCAAACCCTTGCGGTCGAGTTCGAGAGGGTGGTGGCAAACGCCTCCAAAGCCGAACTCGCACTATCCAGGTTCGCCCTGAGCGTGCGAATATTCGGTTCGGCATGCCAGCTATTCAGCAATCCATCGATCAGGATGATGCTCATTCTGGCTACGGGCTCAATCATGTCGTGGTTGACTTGTGGCGCGCACTTGCCGAAGTAAGCGATCGCGCGCTCGACAGTCTGGACATAGGTTTTCAATGCGAAATCGGGGCGATGACGCTCGGCCCACTGGATCAGCTCGGACTGCACGCGGGCATACGACGGATGCTGCGCGAACCATTCGACTGTCTTGCGCAACTGCCATCCGGCGAGTTCGCCGAAAGACTGAAATTCGCGATCAGCCGGGGCGTTCGCCGCGAGAAGCTCGAACAGGGATTCGTAGACTGCGTCGAACAGATCGTCTTTGGTATGGAATACATAATGAAGCGATGCCAGAGGGCAGCCTGCGGCTTGAGCGATTCGCCGCGTGGTGGCCCCTGCAACGCCGTGCGCGGCGATGACCTCAACGGCAGCGTCAACAAAATCTTGTCGCCGCAACGCAGCGCGAACTCTTGTCATTGGTAAACTCCGGTACCCGAAAATACTCATCCGTCGTGATACATGGTCAAGTGACCATAACTCTCGTGAATTATGTCGGCTTCTTGAAAGTTTGTCCATGAACGGGCCGGGCCACTGGTGCCCTGCATATCCAGTTCGCTTGGTTGAGCCGACTCCGGGAAAGTTGATCTTATGACTTGATCAATTGATCGGACAAAGTTAAGCAGACCGAGATGCGCTGTCGATGGAGGTAAACCCGTGGGCGCGAGAGTGGCGACGTAAGACCGGGGTTGCCGGCCGGAAGTGTCCGATCGCTATGCGAATGGAAACGGGATGCCTGGCCGCAGTTGGTGTGGATTTCTGGCGGTGCCCGCTACCTCGCGTCGCACGCGTCGCGGTCGGACGCGTGCGACGGCTCCTGGAAGCACTTTTGAGCAGCGCATGCGAGTCGGGCGGCGCGTGGGACGAAGTTGCGAACGTCATGCGCCGCGAGCCGTGCGGTCATTTTGAAGAGACGACGCTGTCGCTGTGAAGGCACCGGGGGAGTGGTGGCCTCTGGGCAGATGGCAGCAGCCTACTGCTTCCGTACCGACTTGCGAGCGGTCTTGGTGGTAGAGCGCGCGTCCGAAAGTGTCGCTGCATACGAGGCCAGCATCTTGCAGGCGTGGTCGACATCAGCCGCCAGACGTTTCGGATCTTCCTGGGCAAACCACGAGAAAAGCAGCCCGTCGACCAGGATAATGGTCAGCCGCGCGATGGCATCCTGCGCCTTGGCATCCGCACGTGGCTCGGCGGAGGACAGGTTGCCGCGGGCGCCTTCCAGGGAGATGCGAAAGGCGCCAATGGCCACGTCGGGCTGATGCCTGAGTGCCCAGGTAAACAATTCCGACTGGGTCTTCGCGTATGTCGGGTTTGCTTCGAACCAGGTCATCACGGCGCGCAGGTTGAACTCCGCCAGGTCGGACAGGGTGCCGTGCTCGGGAGCCTCGGGGCTATCCGAGCGGATCAAGTCGATCAAGGATTCGTAGACGGCGAATAACAGCTCGTCCTTTGAGTGAAAGACGTAGTGCAGGGAAGCCAGTGGGCACCCTGCAGCCTCGGCGATGCGACGGGTCGTGGCACCCTTCACGCCGTGCTCTGCAATAACCGCGACAGTCGCCGCTACGAGGTCCTGGCGGCGGACTTCAGCCCGTACTCTCTGCATAGGCCAGAGCTCCGTTTTATGTCTTTGTCCAAAGGTGCTACCCGTGCAGGGTAGTCGAATCCTCGGATATTAGCATGACGATGAACGGCATTTCGCAAGCAACGCAAGGCATGGTCCTGCACGGATGTTGCGCTGCCATGGCGGCGCGAGAAATGCCGTTCACAGGTACGTGCGAGGCATCATCGCGGCGCCGGTGAGGCGCGGTGCCAGACAGACATCACGATGCCGATGCGATTCACAGCATGCTTCGGGAACCACGGGGCGCACTCATTCATCGGGCATCGGCTCGCCTCGCCTTGTCGAGCGGTACTTCTTTGCCGAGCGGCGCTTGCGTTCCTGTTTCGATGATGCATTCTCGTAGATGCGCAGGTACGGCGACCCACGTGCGTGCACGTAAAAGCCGCCGTGCGTGGTGGAACGGGCGCACCTGCGTTGGCTTGTACGGTGCTCTCATGAGGTGGCTAATGGAAACTCCGTATTCCAAATGTCCTGTCGAGGCATAAGACTCGTGCCTGTAGCTTCGTGGTCATTTGATCAAGTCAATTTGTCTGCACCACTGACGTGACTTTGGGCATCACTTGGTGCGGCTGATTCCCCGCTTCGGGGCATATGTCTTGCCATCGGGCCGGTCAGCCGCCATGCAGAGAAGGGCGAACACTTGAACCGGGTTGGCATGTGCCTTGCTTTATGGTCATATGACCAAGTCTATTGATCTAATTGTTGACTTGAGCGCTGGATATCTCTTGGTGGTGTGGTTAACGACAACGATAGGGTATGCGAATGAGCAAATTGATTGCTGTCTTGGGCCTGGGGGTGATGGGGGCTGCAATTGCCACCACCCTGATTGAGGATGGCGAGCAGGTCGTCGTCTGGAACAGAAAAGCGGAGAAGGCGCAGCGCATGCGTGAGCTGGGAGCCCGCGTTGCCGATAGTGCCACGGCAGCCTGTGCTCAGGCGGACGTCATCGTCGTCGTGACAGCGACACCGATTGACCTTGCGGCAGATTTCGAGGCGCTGGGCGAGCGCCTGAAAGGGAAAACGATCGTCAATCTGGCAACCGGGCGCCCATCCGAGGTTCAGCAGCTGGGGCAAATCGCGAGTGGCGCTGGAGCAAAGTTCATCAGCGGAACAATCCAGTGCTTCCCGCCCGATATCGGCAGCGAGAACGCCGTCATCCTTTTGGGTGCCGAGGAGAAGATCTGGAACGAAGTTGAACCCGTTCTTCGGAAGATCGCGCCGCAATCCACATACGTCAGTGCAAGACCCGATGTGCCGAACGTGCTCGACGTCGGGTTGACGGGTACCTTCGTTTTTGGAGCTGGCGCCGCCTTCCTGGAAGGCCTCAGGTTCGTGGTGAATTCTGGCGTTTCGATCGACGAGATTCGTGACCTGATCCCAACCTATCTCGCCGGCCAGACTCACTTCCTCGAGGGTCTGTTCGAATCCGTGGCGGCTTCAGACTATCAACCAAAGGGCGCAGACCTGGACATCTACGCGCGCGCGACCGGGCTGTTCCAGCAGGCACAGGAAGATATCGGGCAGCCGCCGCGAATTCTGAAGGCACTCCGCGAGCGAATCCTGTCATCCATCTCAGAAGGCGGCGGCGACCGCGGATACGCTGCACTTTTTAATCATTGACAACCTGTTGGAGGAATCATCATGTCGTTGCAGCGCCTTTCAAGTAATAGTACTCCTGACGATCTTGCGAATGCAGTTCGGCAGGATGGTGGAGCGATCGTCAAAAACTTTCTCGGTTCCGACTTGCTCGCGCGGGTCCAGCGTACGCTCTTTGACACGCTCGAGACTGCTCCGAACGGAGTCGACGAATACTTCGCCGGTACGCAGACGCGTCGCGTCTCGCGCCTCTTCGCGCGTACCGACTGGATGGCCGAAGTTGCCTTGCATCCGCTCTACCTGGGCGCGGCACGCAGCATTCTGCAGACGCCGATCAAGATCTGGAGCGGCGAAAACCAGGTCGATGTCGCTCCCGATATTCAGGTGGGGGTGACGCAAGCGATTCAGATTCGACCGGGCCAGGGTCATCAGCCTTTGCATCGCGACGACTCCGTATGGCTCTGGCGGCACCCGAGCTATGGGCGCGAAGCCCGGTTCCAGGTGATGGTGGCGGTATCTGACTTTACGGAGGCAAACGGTGCCACGGTTGTCATCCCGGGTAGCCACAAGTGGGACGACGAGCGCATGCCCAAGCAGGAGGAAGCCATTCCCGCGGTCATGTCTGCCGGCGATGCGCTGTTCTTCATCGGCTCCACATATCACGGCGGCGGGAAGAATACCAGCGACGCACCGAGAACCGGCCTGACGATGTCGTATGACCTGGCAATCCTCCGTCAGGAAGAAAACCAGTACCTCACGGTGCCCATTGAACGCGTGAAGCGCTATCCGGAAGAGCTGCAGCGCTTGCTCGGCTGGACGTACGGCACGACTTTTGCCGGCTTTGTCGAGCGGAACGGGCAAATGTCGGACCCGAATGACCTGTTGAAAATGAAGGATTTCCTCGAGGTCGGGCATTTCGATTAACGGACGGGATGTGTGATGGAATCCTGGCCCGGTTTTCACGTGTGAATTGGACGACTCCATCATCTGAAGGTGGCGTAGTCGGTCGGCGTCATTGCTGGAGTCGGTCGACGGAATGCGTGTCGGTGCCGAGAAAGCGGGATGGCCGGCATTGCGGGCCGTCAGCGCCTATGCATACGGGCCGCGTGCTGGACGGAGTCGACAGTCGATGGTGCCTGCTGCCCCGGTAGATGGCGTGCTCGCACTATCGACAATCTCGGAATGCGAGGTCGCCCTGGAAGGACCGCGGAGAATCGAGATTCACCATGCCGGACTCCAGCATCCGTGCGGGCGCTATCCCCTTGCATTCACGGGGTGTAATTTCAACGGTTTATTGAAGTTAATGACTAGCGCCATTCCGGGTTCGGCATGGCATGCAATTCGTATTATTGATTGCCACACCGGCCGATATTGGGATCGATGAAGAGCGGGAAAGTTTGATATTGCGATTTTTCGATTGGATGAGGCAGTCTTCGAAATAGTGCCAATATGGATGCGAGTCCGAAGGCGATTCGATACTTCGCCGCGATCTCGCATTCGTGCAAACGACAAGGAGTCGATCGTGAATGACGAAATAAAGGGAATCAAAAAAATTGCCCTGCTTTATACAGGGGCCGTGGTCTGGACTCCATCCTACCTGCTTCCATTCAACATCGAGGAGTCGATGGCCCGGTTCGGACTGTCCGAAAGCGCCGCTGGATGGCTTGCGTCCGCGGTACTTCTCTGTCTTTCGTTTTCCATCATCATTTTCGGTCGGCACATGGCGACGTTGAACAAGCGAACGGGGGCGCTGGGTGCGGCAGCGCTTGCCGTTCTGTCGACGTGCGCGATGTTTTCAAATAATTTTTATATATTCGTCGCTGCAAAGCTGGTTCTCGGCGTCGCCCTGGGCGTCAGCTGTGTTTGCGCGTATGGGGTGATTTCACACGTCAAGCACCCGGAGAAGGTTGCGGCTCAAGTCGCCGTGGCGATGGCCGTCATATTTTCCTGTGCGATGTACGTTGTACCGATCGTGAATGCGACGATGGGCAATATCGGTGTGGATGCCGTCCAGCTCGCCGTTGTCGTGGCGGCTCTGTTTCTCGGCGCATTCATGCATCCTGCCATCAACGCAAGCGAGGAAGGTGTCGCGAAGGATGCCATCAAATCCAATGACGTCCGAGGGATTCTGGTCAGCGCATTCTTCATCTATGTTTCGCAGACGGCCCTCATGGGATTCGCCGCAGAGGTTGCTGCAACCCGGGGCGTCGAAGCGGAGCAACTCGGCATGCTGTTCATGGCCAATGCTGCCTTCCAATTGCCGGTGGGGGTAGTGGTCACCTGGCTGGGTGATCGCTTTGGTTTGTTCAAGCCGATCGCCTTTGGACTCGCGCTGTTGATCGTATGCAGCCTGGGCATGTATTGCGTGGGTGGCAGGTGGGCGTTTCTCGTGTCAACGGCCCTCGTCAGTGCCGGTGCGACGCTGGTTGCCCCTTATATGGTGGGGGCACTTTCGAAAATGGATTCCAGCGGGAGAAGCACCGCGACCTGTGCGTCGGCAATCAATCTTGGGCTGGCAGTGGGCCCCGCAATTGCAGGCACAGTGTTCAGCGTGGCCGGTTTGCGCGCGGTCGGCTGGCTTTCCGTCGGGTTGCTGGTGGTGCCGACCCTTCTGACCAGCGTTGCGATCCGACAGCTCAAGTCGCGACATTCCCAGGCAGCTATCGCTTGACGTGCGAGGCGAAGCGATCGGCTTGCTGCACGAACACGCCCGGCCCTTGCGGGTGCCGGGGCGGCGCCGGCCGCCTGACATGCCAGTGCGAAACCAACCTGTATCGGTAGCGCCATCTCGGGTCGAGAGGTGACGCAAGGATGGGCATTGACGTTGGCAAGCGTGATGGTGACTCAAATTCTTGACGATCATTGGAATTTGTCATGGAACTCAAATTTTATCTTTATTGTCTTGCTGACCTCGCATTGATAACGACTTCACTCGTATATGGCGTGAAGCTTCTCAGGAAACGCAACTGCCTCCTCGGGTTCGAGTGGCTGGTCACGACGTTTTCGGCGTCGAATTTAATGATCAATGCGTTGACTGGCGAGCACGTCTTTCTGAATGTCACGCTTTTTTGCGATGCGTTTTCCAGGGGCTTCGGCGTACCTGTTATCACCATCGCCGGCATGATGGCTGTCACGCATCGATATAAACCATCGTTTTTCACCGACGTCGTGTATATGGCGGGTGCGCTGGCAGGAACCATTGTTGTGTGGACGGCAGATTTCATGGTTGAGCCCAAGCCCTATTTTTACCTGGTGATGTGGTCCTTGTTCTCGGTTTATCTCGTTTCCGTTGTCAAGCGGTTGCTGAGCGCTGGAGAAAAGCGCCACGCTTTGAGCGTGATCCTGGCACTGGTATCCACGCAGATCATTGCGAGCACCTACGACTTCTACCACATACCTGGCGACGGCGATCACATGATTTTTTATATCTTCGCGTTGCTTTCCTGGTCTTACCTGTCCGTCTCACTGTATTACGCCTATTGTGCGCTGGAGCGTGCGCAGGAAAAGGAAACGGACTTCAATCGACGCTACACCCTTGGCAGCCTGGAACGAAATCCGCTGTGATTGCCGTGCCACGCTGGAATGCCCTTGGATCTTCATGCAGGAGAATGGATGTGGCTACTTTAATCGTGAGCTATCCCGCTGTAGAGGGTGTGCCATTTGATCGCGAGTACTATCTTGCAACCCACGCTCCGCTTGTCCGGGCAGCGTGGGGCGAATTCGGCCTGCAGTCGGCGGAGGTTCTGTTTCCGGCGTCAGGTTCGCAGCCCTTTGCCTGCGTAACGGTACTGCGTTTCAGCGATCAGGCTGGAATCGATGCGGCGCTGTCGTCTGCCAGAACGGCCGAGGTGATCGGCGATGTGCCGAACTTCACCCACCTCCAGCCGACGATCTTCCGTGCAGGCGACTGACTGAAGCGGCGTGATTTCTTGCGCTGAAGGGCGCGCGACTTGCGCTTGGTGGCGTTCCGGAGCGATGTCGCGCGCATATTGGCCAATGAGCCCGTCGTTGCCGGAATGGCGATCGGCAGCACACTGAATGGTCGACGGGAATTTGACGAAGACGCGGTCCGACCGTGGATCGAGCGCTGCCTGAAGCCACGCGGATCGATTGCTCGAGCGGCCACTCAGGGGTTTGACGCCGGGTGAATTCGCCCGGCAATACAGCCTTCGGCCGGGGGCCGAAGGCTCATGAAACATCCGGCATTAACGTTGCACGGTGTCCAGAATGTCGAGGCGGTTCAATGCAACCGACTTCTGCTTGATCGTGCCGAACGCCGCTTCGGTTGCTTCGAGCGTACGCGCGATGTCTTCGTCGGTATGGCTCGCCGTGAAGAACATGTTGTGCCACGGGTGGAGATACGCGCCATTTTTGATGACTTCCGACGTCCACGCCCGGCCGCGCGACACGAGCTCGTCGTCACCGGCGAACAGCATCTGGGGCATGACGCTCGGCCCGGTCTGCTTGAGTTCGAAGCCGTGCCGCTCGGCTTGTTCGGCGATGCCGGCGCGCAGCTTGTCCGCCAACCGCCTGGTGTGTTCGAGGTAGTCCGTCTCTCGTACCAGGCGCAGCGTTTCGATGGCCGCGGCCATCGGCACTGCCGAGAGCCAGTAGGAGCCCGTGACGAAAATATTCGTCGCGGCCTCTCGTGCCTTGTCCGATCCGAGCACCGCGGCGATTGCATAGCCGCCGCCGATGGCCTTGCCCCAGCAGCTGAGGTCCGGGTGCACGCCCCAGTCCGACCATGAACAGTCACGCGACAGGCGCAGGCCCGTACGGACCTCATCGACGACCAGCAGCGCTTCCTGCTCATCCGCGAGGCGACGGCATTCCTTGGCGTACTCGATCGACGGGAAAAACTGATCGTAGAGCACCTCGTGCCGGAAGGGCGTTGCGTAGATGGCCGCTACGTCACCGTCGACGCTCTTGACAGCGGCATTGAGACTCTCGATATCGTTGTACTCGAAGTAGACGACGTGAGCCCGGTCTTCCTTGGTAATCCCCGTCGTATAGGGCACGTTCCACGGAGACGCACCGTGGTACGTGCCTCGTGCAACAAGGATCTTCCGCTTCTCGCGATAGGCGCGCGAGATCACCATGGCCATCGAAGTGGCGTCCGAACCGTTCTTGCAGAACATCGCCCAATCGGCGTGGCTGACCTGTTGCGTGAGCGCCTCGGCAAGCTGAACCATCACCTCGCTGGGGCCCGTCGCCGTGTCGATCTTCTGCAACTGGAGGGCCGCTGCCTGCTCGATCCGCTCGTTGCCGTAGCCGAACAGATTCGTGCCGTAACCGCACACGTAGTCGATGTATTTGTTGCCGTCGACGTCCCAGAGATAGGTACCTTTCGCCTTTGCAAAGTACAGCGGGAAATCTTCCGTCAAGTACTTGACGCTCTGGTGACCGTACATCCCGCCAGGGATGACCTTTTCAGCTCTTGCGAACCACTCGTCCTTCTTTGCCAGCCTGTCCATGCTCGACTCCTTGTGAAAAATTCGTTCCCGGAACGTCAGACCTGGTACCAAGTCTTTTGACTGAGTCATTTGACAAATTATCAGGGGCCCCGAAATTTGGGGGATGCAGCCTCTGAAATCTCGCGTCTCGTCGTTAGATCGACGCGCCGTTGAGCCCGGCGTCGCGAATGCAACCTACTGCATCGCGCGTCTGGGCGTTTGTCACCGTTTCATGAAACTGGGTCATGTGACCAAGTCTAGTGTCTACAAATGTCTTCCAGACGGAAATTGGCGTTTTCCACTAGCCCTGTGCAGCAGTGGGGCAACGTCGCGCTCGGCATGTCACGGAGATGGGGAAGAGGCAAGTTGTGCGCGGTAGATTGCGCACGTCAACCCCGTTGTGATCGAGGCGATCGCGTGCCAGGCGCACGGTCATTGAACATCGTTGCAACGCGATAGCCGGGTGACATCGCTTAGCCACGACCCGGAGATTCTCCTCGTGCGCCGCGATATCTCATTGAACCTGGGCGGTTCAAGATGACAAATTCGCTCGCCGGCGGAACGTCGTTCGGGACAAGGTCGAAGACAACCGCGGTGCCGATCCTGGCCGCTTCTTTCTGGCATGCGTCTTCCACTGATCTCTTGGACGGCGCAGGCGGCACCACGATTTCAGCCATCGCCAAACGATGGCACGCGAGTGAGGCGCAGCCTTTGATTGCCGACGTTCGCTCGGACTTGCTCCATCGAGGCCTGTCGCTTTCGTCGAAATCCGACCCACGTAATGGAAATCCCCGCTCAACCTTCGAGCAGGGATACAGGAGCGATCAAGGTGAGGACGCGGGCTGGGATTTGGCAGTGCACTTCCGCCAGAAGGTTTCGCCGCGCGAGATCGTATGGCGTACCGGTGTGTTCGGAAACACGGTGTGCGCATGGCTGCGGCAGACTGAACCACGCGGATAGATCTATCCGGAGGGCGCAAGCCTGCGCGTCGTCGACACATGGGCCAACAGACTGTCGGGCTGGCTCAAGACCGAACGCCGTCGGCCGAAGCGCGAGCAATGCACCACGCGGTTCGTGCTCGACACGATCCGCGCGCAAGGCAGCGCCGGCACTTTCGATCGTTCCAGTTGGAGCCTATTGGGTCGAATCGTAGTGCTCAATGTGGTACAGAACCATGAATCCCGGGCTCAATACAAGAAGGATCCCGGCAACGAGTGAGATTGCGACAAATAAACGCTTCACCATGATCACGCTCCTGAGTTGGATGAGGTGTATTGGAAAGTCGATTGTTGAGGGCGATCCCGGAAAGGCGTGCCATGCCCGCATTCGATCGGCAATCGGCCTGATCATGATGCTGTCGTCGCCGACGAATGTGCGTAGCGGAATCCGGGAGGGCATTGCCGCATCCCGGACCGATGCAGGCGTCTGTTCGCGCCTCAAAGACCGAGGTGCGTGGCGATATCGTCGTAGTCGATTTGCCACAGGCCCGGCGTGCCCGCGGGGTATTGCGAACGGAAGCCGATGATTCGCTGAACGCGGTGTGACAGGCGTCTCACGATGTCCATGTCGACGATGAAGGGATACGCTTCCTCCGGCGTCAGGTAGGACGGCTGCATCGGCAGCGTGAGCCCGCGTCGGCGCTCGTTCTTCGTTACATTCGCGCCGCCACCGTGGATTACCTTTCCGCTGAACAGCAAAGCGTCGCCGGGGTCCATCTCGGCGGCAATGGTCATTTCAGGCGTGCCCTTGCTGTCGAAGTAGTCCTCGTCCCAGTTCTGGCTCCCCGGAATAATTCGGGTGGCACCGTTTTCCTCGGTGAAGCGCGTCAGGGCAATCATGAGGTTGGTAAACACCGTAGGCCCGTTGATTCCGAGCGCGCACAGCGGCGGAAAATTGCCGACATCGCGATGCAGCATTTGAGCTGCGTTGCCCGGGCCGATGTCGATGACCTGCGCGGTCGAAAGCCACCAGTCGCCGGACTCTTCCCGGTAGAGCACCTCGCCGAGATCGTGAAAGAGATCGTCGTCCAGCACGTCGCCAAAAGTCTTGCTGTGCGTGACCATGTTCGTCAGGCGCTTTGTATAGGTGCCGTGGAATTCCTTGATCAGTTCGTTTTCATGCGACGACCCTTCGCGAAGCCGATCGAGCGGAACATCGACCTCGCGGTTGATGTTCGCGACTTGCTCCTGGGTCAGATAATTCTTGATCCGGACTCCACCGTATTGATTCATGAGCGACACGATCTCTTGTGCGCTGGTCTGCTTGGGGACGGTGGGGAGAGCGTTCTGAAGGTTCTGAATATCTGCGTTCATGATTGCCTCAAAGCTGCGTGGACTGGTAAATCAGAAGCGGCGTCACGTTCTGATTCGGGGTGATCCAGACGTCGAGTTGAATTTTTTGACTGAGTCAGTTGACTATGAATGTCTCGGCTTTCTGCCATACATTCCTTTCACGCCAGTCGATGGAACGCGCAGGCACTTCTCGCCGTTGTCGCGACCTCCTGGTGATCCATGACCTGCTTCCGGAGGTGGCAGACGTGGAGCCATTCGAGGAGGTTTTTCTGTGATCTGGCGTATTCACGATGATGAGGTCAAGTGACCAAGTCATATGATCGTGGAAGTTAACATGGCGTTTTTCGATGGTCGATCATGGTTAACCCGTTCGCTTTCCGAACGGTGTCGCGCCTTGAAAGACAACAGGCCGTTCCGACGCGGGTGAGCAAAATGTGGTCACACCCTGAGAGGTGAGGTGGGGCATGGACCGGAGGCGACATACGTATCGCCGGGGCACGCAGTTCGACTTGGGACGGACGCTCGCGAGAGAAGCCGGGTGGCTCAGATGGAGAGCGATTCCTGCTGAGGGGGAGCGAGACGACCCGCTGCGATGTGACGACAGCTCATCCAGGGCGATACGCTGAATACCGCGGATGTGGGGATGGCAGTCATCGCATCGCAGAGTGGCGCGGCGATGAACTATGGAGTCGATCGATTTTTATAGGAATCCAGATTTTTTTAACGATCGAGGCTCGACGTTTCATGTGACTGCGGAACCATGCTTCCGCGCCACCTTGCCCGTCACGGCGGACCGTCTCGAAGCGAGCAGCAAAATTGCCGATCCGGTTCCGGTCGGAACTCGACAGGAACCGGATTGAAGGCAGCAAGAGCAGGCGGGCGCGGGCCGGTATCGAAGCGCTGGCCGCGTGAGTTCCGGAAAGCGGCGGCGGGGCAGGTCAAGCGTTCCGTTGCTTCTCCAGAGCGACGGGAAGCTGCATGAACCTGGTCGCCGTCATGCAAACACGTCGGCTACATACCTGCCATGCTCCCGCTCCATCGTGTCGATCCATGCAGCGGCGTTTTCATCGTTCTCGCCGGTTGTATCCTGATAAATCCGACCGAGCGTGGCACGCACCGCAGGCGCCATATTCTTCCCATCCCCGCATACATAGACGATGGCGCCTTGCGCAAACAGTGCGGCAATTTTCTCGCGCTCCAGCCAGACTTTGTCCTGAACAAAGCGGGCACCTTCCTCCGGGCGGTTGGAATAGGCCGGCAACACTTCGACCACGCCGCAGCTTGCCCATTCGTCGAGTTCATCGCGATAGAGAAAGTCGACGTCGGGATCGTCGATCCCGAAGAAAAGCAACGACGGGCCGACCTTTTCTCCGCGCTGTTTCTGTAGCGCACGCTCTTGCAGAAAGCCGCGGAACGGGGCGATGCCGGAACCCGCGCAAATCATGATCATCGGAAGAGCGGGTTCGGCTGGCGGCCGAAAGCGCGCATTCGATGGCCTGACCGCAATGGACACGCTGTCACCGGTGTTGAGTCGCGCAAGATGCGACGACGCCACCCCCTCGTGACGGCCGTTGCCCGAGAGCGCCGGTGCATCGACGACGGCGACCGTCACGGTCACGTGATCTGTTTTCCAGAGAGGGGACGACGAGATCGAATACTGCCGCGCCTTCAGCGCGGGCAGCATATCGAGGAACTTGTCGAATGACAAATCGACGGATCCGAAGCGTTCGAGCAGATCCATGACGGTCGTCCGCTTTTCCAGAATCTCGTATTCGAAATCGCCGGCGCTCAGGCGCTCAAGCTCGACCTTCTCTGGTGGGCAGCGAGTAGCGGCGGCCAGGCTGGATACTTGTGATCGTGTGGCCGGAACGGCAAGTTCGACGTAGCTCGAAAGCAGTTCGCCGCAACCGATTGCCTGGCCGAGCGGAAGGCGTGGATTACTTGAAGTACCATCGATGATCACCTGAGTGTCCCAACCCAGGCGAAAACGGCGCAAGACGCGATCGACGCCATGCTTCGAGTTGCGAGGCAGAACGGCCAGGTAATCGCCGGAGCGATAGGTCATTGTCTCGGGTAGCTTCAATTCGATGTGCTTCTTCGAGCGGCTTCCTGGTGCGCGGATATCGACCAGTTCTCTATTGTCGATAACGGTTGCGCGCGTCATGTCGTCAACGCTGAGCAATTTTTCTCGAACGTTATCAAGGAAGCTGACTTTTAGTCCGGCATCGGCACTTTGCGAAATCGAGACTTCTTTCCCGAAGCTGATCGAAAAGTGATTCCACAGCGCTGCGTACCATCGATCAAACTCACCGAAGAAATCGCCTCCGGAGTCGAGCTCGCCTCTGACGTGAACTCGGGTGGCGCCTGCTTTTTCGAAGGCTGCGTCAACGCGCTTGGGGATCGCCTGATATGTCCTTGCCCACTGCTTGTTTCCGCATCCAAGCACTGCAAATTTGACGCCGTCCAACGCTCCTTCGCTCATCGCCTCGATATACGGGAGAAATGCCGTTGCATTGTCTGGCGGCTGGCCTTCGTAGGAAGCGGTGACGATGACGATCGCAGGAAATCCGTCGATTTTTCCTGCGAACTCGTCAAGAGGCGCGCAGGTGGCACGAAATCCGTGGCGACTTGCGTCGCCTGCAATGCGGCGGGCAAAAGACTCCGAGGAGCCCGTGTTCCCGCCAAAGAGGACGAGCATGTTCGGCGCGTCCCGATCGGAGATTGATGTCGCCTGGTCGATGCTGGGGCTTTCGATGCTCGCGCGGCCGCGCAGGTCACCATTTGATACCTTGCGTGCGCCTCGCGCTCGTGGCCGCACGTTGATACGGAGACCTGTTGGCTTGAGCGTAAGTGTTTCGGCGACGTCCAGTTCGTAGTTCGGATCTGCAAACGCGAAGTCGAATCGCTGCAGCAACATGATCAGAACGAGATGGGCTTCCTGCATTGCAAAGGGCCGGCCGATACATGCCCGCGCGCCATTGCCAAAGGGTTTCCATGAATTTGGCGGGAGTTTCTCCGCATTCTCCGGTGCAAATCGCTCCGGTCGAAATGCTTCAACGTCCTCGCCCCAGACGCTCACGTCCCTGTGCAACATGGGAGTCAAGATCATGATGATGTCGTCTGGCGAAACGGGATATTTTCCGCCGAACGTCGTGTCAGCGAGTGGCGTGACGGCGAACGCCGGGGCCGTCGGCCAGATTCGCAGCGTTTCCATGAGGATTTGTTCGATGTAGCGCAGCCGTGCAAGATGCTCGATCCGTGGTGTCTCGCTGCCAACAACCTCGTCGACCATGTCCCGCGCTTTTTGCAGGATCTCCGGGTTTTTGAGGAGGAAATAGGTGGCAAAGGACAGGAGCCCGCTTGTCGTTTCATGTCCAGCGATGAGAAATGTAATCATCTGGAAGACGATATTTTCGTCATCGAGCTTCTCTCCCGTCACCGGATCGACGCCGTTCAGCATTCGATCCAGCAGGTCCATCGCCTCCTCGTTGTCGTGCGGATGCTTCCGCCGGTCTTCGATCATTTTGGTCGCGAGCGATCGCATGACTTCGATGTCCGCGTCGAACTTTCGACTCCGACTGAGCATCAACTTCGACACCAGTTTTGGCCGCAGCTCGCGCTTTCCGGCCTCGCTGAGGGTATTGACCATGGCATCCACGAACGGATGCTGATCGTCGCGGTAGAAGCTGTTGAAGCGACAATCAAACGCACAAAGGGCGATCGTATCAAGCGTCAGACGAGTCATATGATCGGACACGTCGACAGCCGTCTCCGGGCCGAATCGTTCCCAATAGAGAAACATCTGGTCTGCGATGTCGACCATTTTGTCGAACATGGACCAGATGCTGAGTGGCCCGAAAGCCTGCATCAATACACGATGCGCCTTGGCCCAGTTCGGTTCATTGCTGAATGCCGTAAACAGTCCGTCCCCGATCGCGGGTCTAAGTTCGAGCAGAGACTGATGGACGGATTTCTGGAACCTGCTTTCGTCGCACACCTCGTCGACCAGTGCTTGTCCGCTGACGACGTAGTAACCTTGCCCGAACACCTCGAACCAGTAGACTGGCCCGTAAGTTCGTGCGAGATCCATCATCTTTGCAAGCGGAGACGGCCCGAGGACTTCCATCAGGTGACCGATGATGGGTTTCAGGGGCGGTTGGGGAACGAGGGCGGAAGATTTCATTTCAATAGCCTTTCAGAGGGGCATGCCGGAACGTCGCTTCTCAATCTATTGAACGAATGTAAAATAGACAAAACAACCTGTCTAGAGCTTTTTATGCCACCTGATGTAAGCCCTAATCCCGCGGATCCTCGCTTTCAACGGAGTTACGATGCGCTCGTTCGTGCCGTGACCGAACTGCTCGACGAGGCGCCGCTGAACAAACTCAGCATTGCTCAACTGGTGCAGCGCGCGGGCGTCGCTCGCCCCACGTTCTATCAGCACTTCCCCGACCTTCAGGCTGCTGCCCAGCGGGCGGCGTTGGTGAGGCTCGACAGCGCTTTCGCATTCGTCGAGGAGCAAGGCAAACTGCTGAACCCGCCGAACGTCGCCTTCGTCAAGTCAATGGAGGTGGAGACTGCGCTGATTCTCGAGCACCTGCATGCGCATCAGCACTTCTATCTGACCGTATTCAACGATGCGGCGACATCGGCGTTTTTCGATGAACTGGTGACGTTCGTCGCCGGCCGAATCCTTCCGCCCTATGAAGGCGTTCGTACGGAGGCAGAGCAGGATTGCCTGACGGTGCTTGGCGGTGGATTGGTCTGGACGGCGCTGCACTGGCTTCGCCAGGGCAGCACGCGCGAGACCCCGGAAGTAATGGCCAGGCGAATGGCCAGGACTGCGGTGACGATCCTCGACGCTTTCGGTCTTACGCTCGGGTTCGCGCAGGCGGATTCAGCGTAGACGTAGAGCGAGGAGAGGCACCGGAAGCGGCCACGTTGCTCGACGTGCGCCGCTCATGTGCTGTCGCATGCAACGCGCCGCTGCAGGCTTGGCCAGTCGCGTCTATGCCATGGCTCGGCGCGTTGTGTCTAGCCTCGAGGCGAGGTGGTTGTCCTATTGCACCAGTACCGCCTTTACGCAGGCCGTACCGAGCGGTTCGCCGTTATCGGAGAATGCCCGGATGGCGTACACCGAAACAGACATGCGTTGTCGCTCGAAAACATCGAAGATCCACTGGCCGTGTTCGCCATAGTGAGCGTGGCGACTGAACCCCATGGACTCCAATGCCCCCGTGAATTGAGCAAAATTTGGCTCACACGTCGTCAATGGGGAAGCTTGCGCTCCGGGAATCGGATCAAACATCAGATCCACACGCGTACCGCTATCACCGATCGTCAGCCTCTCGAGACTGAATGCCCAGTTGCCCGGCAAGCGTTGACCATAGCCGAACTGATCCTTGCCAATCGATTTGATCTGCACACCAAAGATGTGGTGTACCGTTTCCGGCGCGATGTCGGTAACCTGGCTGCTTGCCTGAATCAGCACCAGCATGCGTTGTAGCGCTTGCGTCGCGCTCAGGTTCGCCGGCGCCCGAGATTCGATATGCGATTGGCCTGCGCAGTCCGGCGTGGCCGCGTCCGCAGGCTGTCCGTGCGCGCTGCCAGGCGGCATGCAGAGACTCAACGCCGCCACGACGATCTCCGGCGTGACGAATAGGCAGCCAGTGCACCGGACTGCGAATTCGAGAATCCTGCTTCGTGTGGACATCATGGCGTCAAGTCGATGTCGTTCATTCGATCAGCAGTCCAGATGGATGATGAGGCGCCCGAAACTCCGCTGCTTAGACCACCTTTGCGGTGGCAAGCAGGTCCCGGCATGCACTGCTCGTGCGAGCGTCCTGACGCCGAAGCGCTCCTGCTCAGGCGTCGGCGCCCTTGCACTGCATGCTCGCGATACGTTGGTTCGGCCTGGTGCGGTAGAACACGAAGTTGGTCGCCCCCGGCCCCTGAGTTCCTCCCTCTTCATCGATGTAGGTTTCCGCAAACACCGGCACGGCAGCGTTGGCGATGCTGACCTGGTAGAACACATTCTTTTGCACGTTCGGTGCAGTGGTGCCGTAGTCGAGTGCGCATCGGCCGGCGATGCGCTTGATCGTGGCATCGCTGCCGAGCTGGCGCAGCAGAATGTCCTGCGCGTCGTCGCTCGGGTAGAACTTCCGCAGCGCAATCGACAGGACGGCGGTCGCATTGCCGTTGAGTACGACGCCGACGTGGCCTTCGTTGTCCTTCTTGACGCCGGCTTCGTCGCCGACCTTGCCGTCCGGCACATCCACGTCGCCGAAGCCGGTGAGCAGCATGTCGCCACCACGGTAGTACGTGGCCTCGGGGGAGTGGCTGTCTGGATTGCCGAGCGGCTTCGCGTCGCGCCAGTGCACGCCGGACACGTTGTCGAACGCTGGCCAGGTTGCCGGCCTCGCACCTTCGAATACATCCAGCAGCGCTTGCAGCGGCGATGCCGCAGCCATTTCCGGCACATCGGAGACCGGCAAAGACGCAGCGGACGCAGGTGCTGCCGTCGGGCTGGCGGGCGGCGTGGCGCGCTCGCACGCGTTCAGGCCGATCAGCAGGACGCCGGCGGATAGCGCGCGCCAGATGTGGGTCGGGGTTCGCATGGGCAGACGTTGCATGAGGCGCTCTTGTTTTTCGCGGCGGCCAGGGCGAGGCAGCCGACGAGAAGTGATCAGCGGTACTTGACGTCGTAATCCGTGACGGATGGGAGGTCGCCGTCGCCTACGGTGGTCAACGTCAGCTTGCCGTTCTCGAACACGGCCACGTTGCCTTGCGTGATGCTGCAGGTGCCGCTGGTTGCGGGCTCCATCCGGCCTGCGAAGCTGACGGCGCGGTAGGGCGCCAGCGGCACGTCCGACATGACGGCCCAACCTTGCGCCGCGACCAGTTTGGCTGCTGCCGATTTCGGCTGGATGACCGATTGCGGGCAACTGTCGCGATCGACGGGGCTTGCGGCCCCGGGCAGATCGGCGAGCGCCTTCATGCGGATGTCCTTCAACTCGGACACCACGCGCGGCGCGGGTGCATTCGCTTGTGCGGCAGCCGGCACCGCGAGCGCCAGGCCAAGCATCAGGTCGGCGCCGTACAGGCTCTTCGACGCGCAAGATGCGGCGAGAAGCGGCAGAACAGCGGCGCGCGGCATGGCGGAAGATCCGGAGACGTCGGTGGCGGCGCGCTTCAAGGTACGGCGCGCCTGTGTTTGCCTGTCGCTGGCATCGCGAAAGTGGATTAACCGCCGAGCAGCGCTTTGGTGAAACGTGTTCATTTCCCAAATATTAGGAACGGAAAATATATCGAGAAGTAAAAACACGGCAGCCGTTGTGCCTGTGCCGATCGCTTCGGTCTCACTGATCGCGATTCTAGTCAAAGTAGATCGACTAGTATACATTCATCATATCGTTCTTCTCGCTTCGTAAAGGTGTGGATCCGATGCCAAGCGGTGCCGGGGCGCCGAGGGTGGTTTGGGCAGGAATTTCACAGTGACGCTGACAGCCAGCATCGATGAGATCGCCCGTGGCCTGGACGGATTGAATCCGCCCTGGTTGCCTGCCTATGACATGCGGGCTTATGCGGCAAAGGTGGATTCGGAATGCGGATATGGCGCCGACATGATGGTCTCCGTCGAGATCAATACGAGAATGTTCGAGGAAGTCGTTGCGTTCGTGCATTTGTGCGGCGCGTTCGCATCGCTGCATTCAACCACTGCTCGGCAGTACGAGTGCGTGCGCAACGACAGGGCCGAAATCGACGATGTGCTTGCACACAATGCGACCGCGGCATGTCCGACATACACGGGGTTGCTGACATCGCTCGTCAATCGGGGCATCCTCGCGCGATGTGCGCTGGATTGACGTTCAGCCTCCATGAGGGGCTTTGTGCCGATTTCCTTTCTACTGCGACGCATCGCATTCACAGTCGCGATCAGGACCTAGCTGAAAATGACCAAGCCTTCCAGGCGCCATGCCATGCAGACAAGAGCAATCAAGAAAACCACGGTTTTGTTCGCCCTGGTCAACCAGGCGATTGCCGATAGGTCGCGTCAATGCCCGTCGGCTGTTCGCGCGACAGTCGGGCTATTGCTTGTCGCCAGCGTGATTTCGGGGTGTGCACCCCTATCGGCGTCTGCGCCGACCGATCCTCAGCAGCAGTTTGCCGCAGAGCAGCGGAATGCGAATGCGTTGTATAGCAAGAGGGTGTTGGCATATAAGCCGATGTTCGAGAATCCTGCCGGCTATGGTCGAGCGCAGATACTGGAAGCGTACGAGGCGGTCCTCCAGCAGTACTCCGTCGCTGCAATCGCGTATGCCCGCACCATCTACCCCGAGGCTCGACAGACGCTTCCACCTTCCCTGCAGCCATTGCCGGCGCCGTCGGTGCCGCTCACGCTGACGGTCGTCAATCGCGACTACGAACATGTGCTCGGAATGGACGCTGCCTTGTGGGAGATGGATATGGCGGCGAACTTTGGCCGGCCATCCAGGTTGCCGATACCGAAATACACCGGCCCTGTGCTCATCATGCCGCCTGCGCCACCGTTTCCGCCCCTGCAGGATGTTCGCGATCCAAAGTTCGCACGGCTCGTGACCATGGCGAAGAAAGTGGACGATGCGCAGAAGGCAGACCTGGCCCGAGAGCAAGCCGCGATCGAGCAACAGTATGCCGAGCAGGCCGCGTGGAGGGCTCGACACCCCGTGGGTCAGTATGACCACATCGATCCGAGGACCGGGCTACCGTATGCTGCCCCGCAACAAGAGACGCAGCGATGGTGCATGATGAACGGTGGCCGGGTGCCTTGCTGAAACCGCTGCGTGCAGCGGCAATTGCGGCCCGATGGGATGCCGGCCGGGCTGGCACACACTACCCACGTGGAACCATCTTTTGCCGATCCGCCTGGAGCGTCTCGTCGCAGCGCTCTTGCCCGCGGACAGTCCGGGCATCGTGCGTGACGGTGTTTCCCGAGTACTCGGTGCCGGCTAATTGCTGTCTACCCTACGACCCGCCGTATCGCACGAACAGGTGCCAACGTTGTCCCGTACAACTTTTCGCCGGGATTCCTGAACGACACCCTTCCTGTCTGGCGCAAGACGAATGAGAGGGGCGTGGAGGATGCCGTATTCACTGCCCTGAAGAGCGAGATCGTATCCGGCAGTTGGCCACACTTGCCCGACAGGCTGAAAGGAGCAGTGCTGGCGGCGGTGCTAAGATGCCGCCCTGTAGTCAGGAGAGGCATAAATGCGCGCGAGCAAACGCCAGCAGGTGGTCGACAAGGCAGGTGAGTTGTTTTCCCGACATGGCTTTCATCCGGTCGGTATCGACTGGATCATCGCCGAAGCGGACGTTGCCCGCATGACGCTCTACCATCACTTCGCGGGCAAGGACGATCTGATCAAGGCAGTGCTGGAACAGCGCTACACCTTCATCATGGAGAGCATCGCGGCCAAGCTCGGCCCCATGCCGCACGCTACTGCGCGCCTGAAGGGGATTTTCGACTGGTACGGCACCTGGTTTAGTAGCCCGGAGTTCGCGGGCTGCCTGTTCGAGCGTGCGCTGGCCGAGTTTGGTGCGACCTGCCCCAAGGTGACCGACGTGGCGGTGCGCTATCGGGATGACTTGTTGGCTCTCATGGCGCAACTGCTATCCGAGATCGTTCCGCGTCGCCGGGCGCGTCAGCTTGCAGGCGTGTACGTGATGTTACTGAGCGGGGCGACCGCGGATGCGCGTGCGATCGGGGATCCGCGTGCTGCCGCACGGGCATGGCAGGCGGCGGAGATGCTGCTGAACGAGTCCAGCGTCGCGAGTGAAAGCATGCGTAAAGCCCGTAGCCGTCACGCTTGATCGTTTGTGGACCCTGCCTTTAGCCCTCGCGCAGCGTCGGCCGTAGCGAGATCGCTCAGAACGTGTCGCGTCTGTTTTTTAGTGTTCGGACTCGGGTGAGGAAAGTTTCGTTTTTGGGGGGCCGCAGCGGAAAGCCTTACGGGCATTGGCTCAGATCACATGCACAATTCAAAGTTAAATGAAATGTGATCACTCCCCGCCTCAAAATTTTGCACAATGGCGGCAGCGCGGCTCATTGCCGCGATTCACCCCCGGGCATCCGGCCAGCCGGACCGGGGCCGCCCCGAACCGATACCCGACCTCGGCACCGACGTGCCGCCGCCCGCCGCCATGGACCAACCGAAACGCATCCTGATCGTCGAGGACGATGCCGACATCGCCGACGTGCTGAGCCTGCACCTGCGCGACGAGCGCTACGAGGTCGTGCACAGCGCGGACGGCGCCGAGGGGCTGCGCCTGCTCGAGCAGGGCGGCTGGGATGCGCTGATCCTCGACCTGATGCTGCCGGGCGTCGACGGCCTCGAAATCTGCCGGCGCGCGCGTGCGATGACGCGCTACACGCCGATCATCATCACGAGCGCGCGTTCGAGCGAGGTGCACCGGATCCTCGGCCTCGAACTCGGCGCCGACGACTATCTGGCCAAGCCGTTCTCGGTGCTCGAACTCGTCGCGCGCGTGAAGGCGCTGCTGCGGCGCGTCGACGCGCTCGCGCGCGATTCGCGGATCGACGCGGGTACGCTCGATGTCGCGGGGCTGGCGATCGACCCGATCGCGCGCGAGGCGAGCGTGGATGGCGCGCGCATCGACCTCACGCCGCGCGAATTCGACCTGCTGTATTTCTTCGCGCGGCACCCGGGCAAGGTGTTCTCGCGGATGGACCTGCTCAATGCCGTGTGGGGCTACCAGCACGAAGGCTACGAACACACGGTCAACACCCACATCAACCGGCTGCGCGCGAAGATCGAGGCCGATCCGGCCGAACCCGTGCGGATCCTCACCGTGTGGGGCCGCGGCTACAAGCTCGCCGCGCCGGGCCAGCGGGACGCATGATGAAGCTCACCCTCACCCAGCGGCTGTCGCTCGTGTTCTCGGTGCTGCTGCTCGCGTGCTCGGGCGCGTCCGCGTGGCTGCAGATCCGTGCGAACGACATGCGCGAGCAGGAAGTCGTGCAGGGGCTGTCGCGCGACCTGGCCGCCAATATCGTCAACAGTGTGACTCACAGCGCGCCGCTGATGGACGCGAACGGGCTGCGCCCGGATGCCGTGCGCACGCTGTTCGGCCAGTTGATGGGCGTGAACCCGAGCGTCGAGGTGTACCTGCTCGACAACGCGGGGCGCATCAAGGGTGACGATGCGCCGCCCGGCCACGTGAAGCGCGACCGCGTCGATCTCGCGCCCGTGCAGCGCTTCATCGCGGGCGAGCCGCTGCCGATCCTGGGCGACGACCCGCGCAGCCCCGACGCGCGCAAGGTGTTCAGCGCGGCGCCGCTGCAGCTGGCGGGGCAGCCGCCGTCGGGCTACATCTATGTGGTGCTGCTCGGCGAGGCGCACGACCGGCTGGCCGCGCGCGTCGACGCCGGCAACGTGCTGCGCACGACGCTGTGGTCGATGGCGCTGGTCGCGCTGCTCGGCCTGCTGGCGGGCCTTACCGCGTTCAGCTTCATCACGCGCCCGCTGCGCCGGCTGACGGACGCGATGCGCCGCTTCGACGCGAACGGCACGCCCGACGCGCAGCCGCCGGTGCCGCGCTCGCGGCCGGGCCGGCGCGGCGACGACATCGTCGTGCTCGAATCCGCGTTCGCGCAGATGGCCGACCGGATCGGCGACCAGTGGCGCGCGCTGACGCACCAGGACCAGCAGCGCCGCGAACTGATCACGAACATCTCGCACGACCTGCGCACGCCGCTCACGTCGCTGCACGGCTACCTGGAGACGTTGTCGCTGAAATCGGACTCGCTCGCCGAGCCCGAACGGCGGCGCTACCTGTCGATCGCGCTCGCGCAGAGCGCGAAGGTGGGCCGGCTCGCGCAGGCGCTGTTCGAGCTCGCGCGCCTCGAATCGGGCGGCGTGCAGGCCGAGCGCGAACCGTTCTCGCTCGTCGATCTCGTGCAGGACGTGTTCCAGAAATTCGAGCTGACCGCGCAGGCGCGCGGCGTCGCGCTGCATGCGCGGATTCCGCCGCGGGTGCCGGTCGTGTCGGCCGATCTCGGGATGATCGAGCGCGTGCTGACCAACCTGCTCGACAACGCGCTGCGGCACACGCCTGCGCACGGCGAGGTCGAGGTCGCGCTGGAGCCGCGCGGCGGCCGCGTGCTTGTGACCGTGGCCGATACCGGGGAAGGGATTCCGGCGGCGCGGCGCGAAGGGCTGTTCCAGCGGCCGCAGCGGCCGATGAGCGGCGGCGCGATGACGAGCGGCGGGCTCGGGCTGCTGATCGTGCACCGGATGCTGGCGCTCAACGGCAGCAGCATCCGGCTGGTCGACCGGCCTGGGCGCGGGGCGGTGTTCGAGTTCGCGCTGGCGGTGGCCCCGCCTGCCGTCGGCGACGGGCGCTGACCGTAGTCAACGCCGTCACGCCGGAGTTCGACCGCCGCGCTTGCGCCGCACGTCGCTCGGCGTCATGCCGGTCCAGCGCTTGAACGCATGGCGAAACCCCACGGCGTCGCTGAAGCCGAGCGTCAATGCGATGTCCTCGGTGCTGAGCGTGGTCGTGCTGAGGTAGTCGACCGCGAGCGCCTTGCGCACGCTCGCCAGCAGTTCGCTGTACGACGTGCCTTCGGCTTCGAGCTTGCGGCGCAGCGTGCGCGACGTGATGCACAGGATCGCCGCGATCGCGTCGATGTCGGGGAACTGCCCGGGCGTGCGCGTGAGTTCCTGGTACACGCGCCGCGTGACGCCGGCGTGGCTGCGCAATTCGTCGAGCAGGCTCGCGCAATGCGACGACACCTGCGCGGCGGTAATCGGATTCGCGAGCTGCGGCGCGCGCGTGAGCCATGCAGCCGGGTAGCTGAGCACATGATGCGGCTGGTCGAAGGCGATCGGGCATTCGAGCGCATCGGCCAGCAGTGCCGCGTGTGCCGGCTGCGGCTGCGCGAACTGCGCGCGCGCCGGCACGCACCACGCACCCATCACGTCCTTGATGATCGTCACGTGCAGCGCGAACTGCATGTCGATCAGGAAACGGTACAGCGGCTCGTCGAGCTCGGGCAGCGCGACCTCGTGCCGGCCGGGAAACAGCCATGACGCGGTATCGCCCTGTTCGACCCAGCGGATCGCGAGCATGCCGTTCGCGAGCCGGTGATATTTGACGGCCGATTCGAACGCGTGCGCGAGCGATTCAGAACACAGCATCGCGTAGCCGTACATCCCGTAGCTCGACACGTGCAGCCGGTGGCCGACGCGCACGCCGAGATCGGCGCCGTCGTAGCGGCGGATTGCATTGCGCGCGGCAGTGAGGAACTGCAGCGGCGACGTGAGCGTGAACGGGTCCGCGACGGCGGCCGGCGTGAGGCCGGTGCCGTCGAGCATCGCGACCGGGTCGAGGCCGGCTTGCGCCGCCACGTCGAGCAGCACGGCCAGCTTGGCCGGCGTGAAGCGCTGCTCGCGTAACGCATGGATTGGCTCGACGTCCGGCAGGCGGGCTGCGCGGGCGGTCGTCGGGTTCAAGAGCGCACTGCGCGGCATGGGAGCATCCTGCGTCCGAATCGATATCGTTTACGGCACGCAATTCTGCTCGGGATCGGTCCCATGCGCCATAGGGTTCACCCTGATACGCGCGCCGGCGCCACCCGGCGCGTCCGGTCTCGACCGCCTTCAACCGCCTTCAACCAGCCTGGAACACGCCGGCCTGCCACGCGAACGGCTTCGCGAGCCGGTTCCACGTGTTGATCTGCGCGACGATCAGCGTGAGCGTGGCCAGTTCGTCGCGATCGAAATGCTTGCGCGCCGCGTCGACGAGTTCGTCGCCGATCGTGTGCTCGCTGATCAGCGTCAGCGCTTCGGCCCAGCGCAGCGCGGCCTGCTCCTTCGGGCTGTAGAGATCGGGCGTTTCGTGCCACACGGGCAGCAGGTGGTAGCGCAGCGGATCTTCGCCCGCGTGGATGCCTTCCTTGATATGACGATCGAGACAGTAGGCGCAGCCGTTGAGCTGCGACACGCGTGCGCGCACCAGCTCGACGAGCCGGAAATCGTGGCCGGTGTCGTTCGCGTATTCCTCGACGTTGAGCACGACGTCGAGCAGCCGGGCGGGGAGTTGTTCAAACGAGATGCGTTCTGGCATGGCGACTGACCTTTGGAAGCGTTGTTGTATGTCGTGTTCCGGTTCGCCGCGCTGCCGCGATCGGAGGCATGTATGAAGTCATCCTTATTATTCGGCGGCGGGAGCGGGCGGCGAAACCAGGCGGCTATGCGCGCATGGGCCGTTGTACGGATGCGCCGGCTTCACGGGTGGCGCCGCGCGGCACCGATGGCGTCGTCGAACCGGAAGCGAAGCGATCGTAGCAGGCGCAACCGGCGGCAGGAATGGCCGGATCCCGTATGTTGCTCATGCAGATGGACCGATAGTCGCTACGCGGGTGCGGTCAGTCGCGATCGATCGGGCGGGCGCGCAGAATCGCGTCGGCGAATTCGACGAACCCGCTGCCGCCCGGGCCTTGCGTGATCCAGCGCGGCAAGGCAGGCAACTGCTGCAGATAGTCGACCACGGTGCTCATGCCCGCCGTGTGCGTGAAATAGCCGAACATCGGCGCGTCGTTGGTGGAATCGCCGGAATAGGCCACGCAATCGCGCGCCGCGCCGGCGTCGACGCCGAACGTATCGGACAGCACGCGCAGCGACATCGACAGCTTGTCGTACCCGCCGACCCAGCCGATGATCCACAGGTTGTTGATGGTCGCGTCCGCGCCGGCCGCGACCAGTGCGTCACGGATCCGGTCGTCCTGGTCGCTGCCGGTACGGGCGTACGCGAGCGAGGCCAGCCTGAAGTCCTGGTCGTCCGCGCGGCGGGCGGCGGGTACGGCCGTCTCGACGTGCCGCGCGATGCGCCAGCGTGCGGCGCGCGCGTCGGCACGCGCATCTTCCGCATGCCAATAACTGCGTTCGACGCCGTGCCCGTCCGGGCTGCGCCGGATGAAGAGCCCGCCGTTTTCCGCAATCACGCCGTCGACCGGCCACATGCGCGCCATCTGGTCGCACCAGCCTGCCGGCGCGGCGGTCACCGGAATCACGCGGATGCCGTGCGCCTGCAGGCGTTCGAGCGCCGCATAGGTGCCGGCGGACAGGCGGCCCCGATGGGTCAGGGTCTCGTCCATGTCGGTCAGCAGGAAGCGGACGGACGAGAAGGTGTCGGCGGGGGCCAGGGAGAGCGGCTGCATTGTCTCGACCGGGGAATGACGGCCGTCGATTATGAAGAAGGGCGCGTGGCGGCGCCACGCCGCTTGCTGCTTAGCAATTCTCACCGGGGAATAAGCGCTTTACGGCACCGGCAGGCGAAGTTGTCTGGACAAGTGCGAACCGCTGCATGTCCGTTTCGATCATCTTTTCGGCCTCCCGGATCATTTTCAAAGTGCGCCGCGCGGGCGATAGTCGCCGGTCAGGCGATGGCCCGCGCTTCTCCGGCGTGCAGGCCGTCGTGCGAACGGCGCGCGGTCGGCGCGCCGTCCCCCGTGGAGTGAGACATGACGAAGAGACACTGGACCGGGTCGTATGGCTCGATTCCCGCCGAGATCGATCCCGATCGCCATCCTTCCGTAAGCGCGCTGCTGGGCGACGCGATGCGCCGCTTCGCCGATCGCCCGGCGTTCCACTCGTATGGCCGCACGCTTACCTATGCCGACGTCGACCGCCTGTCGACGGCGCTGGCCGCTTATCTGCAGCAGGTCGTGGGCGTCCGCAAGGGCGATCGCGTGGCCGTGATGCTGCCCAACGTGCTCGCGTTTCCGGTCGCGTTCGTCGCCATCGCGAAGATCGGCGCGATCCAGGTCAACGTGAACCCGCTCTACACGGCGCGCGAGCTCGAGCATCAGCTCAACGACGCGGGCGTCGAAGTCGCCTTGGTGTGCGGCGGATCGATGGGCACGTTCGCCGAGGTGGTCGGCGGCACGCGCGTGCGCACCGTGCTGAGCGTCGGGCGCGGCGATCTCGGCGTCGTCGATGCGCCGGCCGGTGCATGCGACGCGCTGCCGCCCGGTTCGATCCCGCTTGCGGATGCCATCGCCGCCGGGGAATCGCTCGCGTGCGAGCCGGTCGCGCTGGGCGGCGCGGACCTGCTGCTGCTGCAGTACACGGGCGGCACGACCGGCCTGTCGAAAGGTGCCGCGCTGTCGCACCGCAACCTCGTCGCGAACATCGAGCAGTTCGGGGCGATCGTGCCGGCCGCGCGCGAGCCGGGCGAGGAGGTCGTCGTCACGGCGATCCCGCTGTATCACATCTTCGCGCTGACGGTGAACTTCCTGTCCTATTTCGCGATCGGCGCGCAGAACTGGCTGGTTGCGAACCCGCGCGACATGGACGGCTTCATCGACGTGCTGAAGGCCGCGCGGCCGACGGTGTTCGTCGGCGTGAATACGCTGTACGCGGGGCTCGCCGGCCATCCGCGCCTGACGGAAGTCGACTGGTCGCGCCTGAAGCTGTCGGCCGGCGGCGGCGCGGCCGTGATCGACGTGATCTCGTCGCGCTGGAAGGCAGTGACGGGCAATTTCATCCGCGAGGGCTACGGTCTGTCGGAAACGTCGCCGGTCGTGTCGTTCAACCCGCAGTCGATCGACTCGTTCACGGGTACCACGGGCCTGCCGCTGCCGTCGACCGACGTGAAGCTGCTCGACGACCAGGACAACGAGGTGGCGATCGGCGGCGCGGGCGAGATCTGCGTGAAGGGGCCGCAGGTGATGGGCGGCTACTGGCAGAAACCGGAAGCGAATGCGGCCGCGTTCACGGCCGACGGCTATTTCCGCACCGGCGACGTCGGCATGTTCGACGAAGCGGGTTTCCTGCGGATCGTCGACCGCAAGAAGGACATGATCATCGTGTCGGGCTTCAACGTGTACCCGAACGAGGTGGAAGCCGTGGCCACTGCCGTGCCGGGCGTGGCCGAATGCGCGTGCATCGGCGTGCCGGACGCGCGAACGGGCGAGGCCGTCAAGCTGTTCGTGGTGCTGGCGGAGGATGCCTGCGTCACGGAGGAGCAGCTCGTCGCGCATTGCCGTGCGAGCCTCGCGGCCTACAAGGTGCCGAAGCTCATTCGCTTCGTCGACCGGCTGCCGAAGTCGACCGTCGGCAAGATCCTGCGCCGGGAACTCAGCCGCACCGACTGATGGCGCCGGCGCGCCGCGCAGCGCGTGGCGCGCCGAAGGCCCGGAAGGCTCCGCGCGGGCCGCTCAAGTACAATGCGAGCGGTTCGATCGACGGGGACGCGATGACCGGTTCAGATTCACTTTCCACCCAGCCCGGGCCAGCGTCCGGGCGCGCGCTGCCGTCGCCGAGCGCGACGGTGCCGATCTCGCTCGTCAACGGCTTCCTCGCGAGCGCGGGCGCGCAGCGCGACGTGGTCGAGCGCTACCTGCGCGGGGCCGGCATCCCGATCGAGCTGCTTGGCGAACCGCATGCGCGCGTGACGGAGGAGCAGTTCTCGACGCTGTACCGTACGCTCGCGATCGACCTCGACGACGAGATGCCCGGCATCTTCTCGCGCCCGCTGCGCGGCGGCACGCTGAAGTACCTGTGCCTGAGCCTGCTCGACGCGCGCAACCTCGAAACGGCGCTGCATCGTTTCGGGCAATTCTTCCATATCCTGCTCGACGATTTCTTCGTCGAATCGAAGCGCGACGGTCTCGTCGCGCAGGTGCTGCTGCGCCCGAACGACGCCATCGGCCCGATCGGCGCGCTCGGCCAGGAGCTGATGCTCAAGCTCGTGCACGGCGTATGCTCCTGGCTGATCGGGCAGAAGATCCCGTTGCTGCAGATCGAGTTCGCATGCCCGCGGCCACGCCATGCGGTCGACCATCTGTACTTCTTCACCGGCGCCGTGCAGTTCGACTGCGAGCGCACGCTGATGCGTTTCAGCGCGGACTACCTCGACGCGCCGATCCGGCAGAGCAAACGCAACCTGCGCAAGTTCCTCGCGCGCGCACCCGGCGACTGGATCTTCGAATCGTTCAGCGAACAGCTCGTGTGCCATCGCGTGCGGCAGTACCTGTCGGAAGCGTTGCCCGACCTGCCGGTGATCGACCAGGCGGCCGAGCACCTGCATTGCTCGGTGCGCACGCTGAGCCGCCACCTGGCCGCCGAAGGGACGACGTTCCAGGTGCTCAAGGACGAACTGCGTCGCGACATCGCGATCCAGCGGCTGACCGATACGCCCGACACGATCGCGGCGATCGGCGCCGACATCGGCTTCGACGATCCGAGCGCGTTCCATCGCGCGTTCCGGCACTGGACGGGGAGCACGCCGGGCACTTACCGGCGGCGCGCGTAACGGGGCGCATCGAGCTTCAAGGTAGCCGGTTCCCATAACCGGATACCTTCGCGCGCTCCCATGGACGGCTCCCCCGGGCGGGACGGATTACGAATCGGCGGGACAGGCAGGGCGCCCGGTGCCGAAGCTGCGCACCGTGCTCGCGATCCGCGCGGCGAACTGCCCGATCATGCGCTGTTGCACACGCACCATGTCCGCGTAGCCTCCGGGTGCCGCTTCGTCGAGCCGCGTGCTGCACGAAATGCGCGTGCCCGGCGTGTCCTGCTGCGTGCCGACGACCCAATCCGCCTCGAACTGGGCCATGCTCCCGGGCCACGCGTCGAAGCGGCGCACCTGCGTGCGGATGCTGATGACGGTCTGGTTCGACGGACGCGGAAGGCCGGTGACGTTGCGTGCGCCCAGTTGCTCGACGAGTGCCGACGAAAGCGCCGCGCGCAGCTCGTCGCCGAGCGGTGCGACCCAGCGTTCGTTGTCGAGTATCAGCGCGGTGCCCGCCCCGCTGCGAACGACCATCTGCTGCTGATCGAGCTGGGCGGGGATGCCGACCGGCAACACGTTGATGGCCAGCGGCGCGGTGGCGCGCGCGGCCGTCGCCGTGGCCGTTGTCGTCGCGGACGTGGCCGGTGAGACGAGGGTGTAGTAATGCACCGGGTTCGACGCGCAGGCGGTCAGCGCGATGACGGCGCCGGCGCCCAGGGCGATCGTCCTGGCGCGAATCGGAAAGCTCATGGTTGTCGTGGCTCCTGCTGGACAGGCGGGGTTGAAGTGTCGACAGGCGCGATCGGCGCGTGATCGGCCCCGGTTCCACGGAGCAGCGATTCGGGACGGCGGCCCAGCATGTCGGTGAGCGTGCGCAACGATCGCGCGGTACGCCGGACTTCGGTCAGCGTATTCGCCAGGTTCTCCTGAAGCGGGCCGTCCTCGGCGATGCCCTGGCGCAACGCGCCGAACGTCTGGTTCGCCTGGTCGAGCGCGCGCGTCGTCGACGGCAGCAACTGGCCGTTGACCTGCCTGAGCGTCGCATCCAGGTTCGTCAGGCTCGAATCGACATGCTTGCCGATCGAATCCAGCGGCATCTTGTTGATCTTGTCGACGATGTCGGCGACTTGCTCCGGCAGCTTGTCGAACGTGCTCGCGACGGTGGGCAAGGTCAGCGGCGTGGCATTGGCATCGAACGGCACCTTCGGCGCGTTTTTCACGAAGTCGAACGAAATGTAGAGCTGCTCCGTCAGCAGGTTGCCGGTGCGCGCCTGCGCACGGAGCCCGTGCTCGACCAGGCCCGCGAGAAACTGGGCCACGCGCGGATTACCGTTGCCTTCGGTCTTCTGCAGTTTGTCGATGACGGGGCCGAGCCGATACGGATAGACCTTCACCATGACGACGGACTGGAAGCGCCGGGTGGCTCGGTCGTAGTCGAGCTGGGTCGAGACGACCTTGCCCATGTCGATGCCGGAAAACTCCACCGGCGCCCCGACCGCGAGCCCGCGCAACGGCCGCTCGAAACGGAGCCGGATGAGCTGGGACGGCCCGTCTGGCGCGGCCATCGCGGAAGCTTCGTTGTCGGCG
Source organism: Burkholderia puraquae (assembly GCF_002099195.1). Classification (GTDB taxonomy): domain Bacteria; phylum Pseudomonadota; class Gammaproteobacteria; order Burkholderiales; family Burkholderiaceae; genus Burkholderia; species Burkholderia puraquae. The sequence goes on from NZ_NBYX01000015.1 coordinate 155,010, forward strand.
AGCGTAAACAGGCGGCCGGCAGTGGCCGCCGCCGCATCGCTGTCTTCCGGTGTCGCGAACGCGATGCCGCCGCCCACGATCGTCGCGACCGACTGGGTCTTCAGCTTCAGGCCGTTGGCGTCGAGCGAAAGATCCACGCCGCTTGCGTTCCAGAAGCGCGTATCGGTGGTTACCAGGCGATCGTACGGCGCATCGATGAACACCTGCAGGTTCATGTCGCGGCGCTGCATGTCGAGCTTGTACGACGCAACGTGGCCCACCATCAGATGGCGGTAATAGACCGGCGAGCCGATATCGAGCGAGCCGAGATCGGCGGCGCGCAACGCGAAGCTCGTCCCCGGCGTGCCGTTGATGACGGTCGGCGGCGTCTCGAGCCCGGTGTAGGCTTTCCGCGTTTGGTCCGAGCGGCCCGTGTCCATGCCGATATACGCGCCGGAGAACAGCGTATCGATGCCCGATACGCCGCTCATGCCGACGCGGGGGCGCACGACCCAGAAGCGCGTGTCGTCGCGAATGAGGTTGCGTGCGTTCTTCACGAACGACACCGTCGCGACCACGTGCGAACTGTCGTCGCTCAGCGAAATGGCGGTCACGGTGCCGATCACGACGTCCTTGTACTTGACGGGCGTCTTGCCGGCTTCGAGGCCTTGCGCGGTGTTGAACGTGATCGTGATTTCCGGTCCGACGGACAACCACGCGTGGATCACCATCGACAGGCCGATCAACGCCGCGACGAGCGGCACGAGCCAGACGAGCGAAAGCCGCAGGCGGTTGCGCGTCGCGGGCGGGTCGTGGGGTTCGAGGCCTTGCGGGCCGGATGGAGGATTCATGCTTCTTCGGCGTCCCAAATGAGGCGTGGGTCAAAACTCATCGCAGACAGCATCGTGAGAATGACGACCATGCCGAAAAACAAAATGCCGGCACGTGGCTCGATCTCGGACAGCGGACCGAACCTCACCAGCGCACAGATGACCGCGACGACCAGCACGTCGAGCATCGACCAGTAGCCGACCAGCTCGACCGCGCGATACAGCACGGCCCGCTCGCGCATGGCCGACACGCTGCGCCGGCCCGTCGTGACGAGCAACGTGCCGAGCGCGAGAAACTTCGTGCACGGCACGACGACGCTCGCGATGAAGATGACCGACGCAATGCCGTACGAGCCGGCTTTCCAGAACACCACGACGCCGCTGAGGATCGTCGCTTCGCTGTGGCTGCCAAGCAGCGTGGTGTGCATCACCGGCAACAGGTTGGCCGGGATGTAGAGGATCAGGCTGGCGATCAGGAGCGCCCACGCGCGCGCGAGGCTGTCCGAACGACGCGCGTGCAGCGCGGACCCGCACCGCGGGCAACGTTCCACCGCGGCGGCATGCGCGTGCGCATCCGGCGCGGCGCTCGCGTGCGTGCGGCAGACGAGGCCGCACGCATGGCACCCGATCATGCCCAGCTGGCCGGCGCGCACGGGCAGGCTCACGGGCGGCCTCCGGCGGGTTCCACCGGCACGACCCAGTCCCACAGCTGGCGCGTGTCGTGGCCCGCGATCAGCGGGATCAGCACCATCAGCACGGCCGTGGCCCACAAGCCGGCGCCGGGAATGATCTGCATGATGCTCGACAGCTTGATGATGGCGATGAGGATGCCGAGCAATCCGACCTCGATCATGCTCCATGGCCGCAACGCGACGAGCAGCCGCATCAGCGGGCCGAACGCGGGCGCGCGATGGCCCGCACGGGCAAAGGCGAGCAACCAGATCAGCGTGGCGATCTGCAGGAACGGCACCACCACGATGGCGAGCGCCGTCGGAATCGCGATCGGCGCGGCGAAGCCCTGGGCCAGCGCGAGCGCGGATTGCCACAGCGTGGCCTCGCTATGCAGCCCCTGCACGCTGATCCGCATGATCGGGCAGAGGTTGGCGATGGCAAATACCACGCCTGCGGCAACCGCGAGCGCGAGCCACCGGTCGATATCGAGCCAGCTCGATCGATACAACACGGCGGCGCATCGTTCGCAACGCGCGACCTCGTGCGGCGCCAGCGCGCGGCGTCGGTAGACGCTGTCGCAATGCTCGCAGGTGATCAGGGTCGGAAACGTGTCCATGGATTCGTGTTGCTCGCGCATGCGTACTCGATGATTTGCTTCGCAGTGTGCTTGGCGTCGATGGACGCTTTTGTGCGGTTTGATGGAGAAATGATGGAGCCGGGCTTGCAGACCGCGGACCTTCTTCGCCAGCATTCTGATTGCGACGCCGTGCTTGAATGCGTTGCGTCCCCATCGATAGCCATCCCCTCACGCCTTGGCGGAAATCGCGCTGAGCTCCTCGAGATCGAGGTCGCGTGTCAGTTCGTGCAGCGTGTGCTCGTCGATGTCGCCGGCGCGGTAGAGGCGCATGAGCTCGGCCCGTCCGGCCGCGATCAATTTCAGCACGGTATCCGAGCGTGCATCGAGGTGGGGCTTGTATTCGTCAGCGTGCCGCGCATAGCGGGCCATGTCCTCGGCCTTGTGCTTGTGAATGTCCAGGAGCATGGGGTGAACGAGTTCGCCTGCCTCGTTGTATGCCAGTTTTGCCATCAATTCATGGCGCACCTTGGCAATCACGGCCTCCGCCTCGCTCATGCTTAGGCGAGGCTTGTCGCTTTCCGGCGCCACGAGCCCCGTCCAGCGGATCACGGCGCCGAGCGTCTGTCCCTGCACCAGCACGGTGGCGAGGATGACGGCAATGGCCGTGACAAGGATGAAATCGCGCCCCGGAAAACTGTCCGGCAGGCTGGCGGCGAGCGCCAGGGTGATCACCCCTCGCATGCCGGCCCAGCTCAATACCGTGGCATCGGCCAGCCCGAGCGGCTGGAAGCGGGTCACGCGAAACTTTCGCAGCAGGATGAGCGCGCCGTCCGAGGCATACACCCAGACAAACCGCGCGAGGATGACGGAAAGAACGACGATCAGCACCGGTACGCCCATCTCCGCGAGCATCGTGTCGAGCCCGTCGCCCCGCTGGATCACCTCATGCAGCGAGGATCCGATGATCAGGAAGACGAACGCTTCGAGCAGGAAGATCGTGACAGTCCAGAAGCCCGTGCCGTACAGGCGCGCCGACGCGTTGAGCACGCGATGCTGGAACCAGGCACAGATGAGGCCCGTCGTCACGGTGGCGATCACCCCCGAGACGTGGAAGCGTTCGGCCAGAAGATAGGAGCCCCACGCACATAGCGGGCCGGCGGCGATGACCAGGCTATCTTCGTCGAGATGGCGCGTCAGGATCACCCAGGCGCCACCCACGAAGGCGCCGACCAGTGCGCCACCCAGCGCCAGCAGTGCGAAGCTGCCAAGGGCTTCGGCCGGACTGAACAGGCCCGTCACGCCCGCTGCCACCGCAAAGCGGAACAGCACGAGGCCCGTCGCGTCGTTGAACAGGCTCTCGCCCTCCAGGAGGATCAGGAGGCGGCGCGGCAGTTTGACTTGCTGCAGCGCGGCGCGGGCCGACACCGCATCCGGCGGCGCGACCAGTGCGCCCAAGGCCGCGCAAGCCGCCCAGGGCAGGGAGGGCACGAGCCAGTGGGTGACGAGGGCCACCACGACCGTGGTGAAGAGCACCGCACCGATCGCCAGTGCCCCGACGCCCAGCATGTGCCGGCGCAGGTGGTCGAGTGAAATGCCCAGGGCGCTGTCCATCAGCAACGGGGGCAGGAAAATCACCAGCACCAGTTCCGGATCGATATGCACCTCGGGCAGGCCGGGCAGAAAGGCGATGAAACCGCCACCGATGATCAGTGCGACGGCAGGGGGGAGCCCGAGCTTATGCCCGACATAGTGCAAGACAAGGATCGCCAGTAGCAGCGCGATCATCAATTCGAAAATAGCCATGGTGATGGTTCTGTTGCCAGCGCTTCGGTGATGAGCTGCCCATCAGCGCTTCAGTCGGACGGAAGGCGCAATGAGAGGCCCGGTTTCCAGGAGCCGGACAGCGTTAGCGCCCGGCTGGGAGTGTGAAGGGAGCCGCTTCTATTTCGTGATCCGGGCAAAGTCGATGCAGGCGATGTGAATCGCGAGAATCATCGCGGACCAGTTCGTCGGTCGGCCATTTCGCACGCTTGGCCGAAAAATCTCGTCGCCCGGGGTGATGGGCATTCCGCTCATCGCGCATAACCCTGGCCGTCTGGCAAATCCTTTATGCCAATTTTGGTAGCCATAATGTCCGCCAGCCGAATCCCGCCACGAAAGCACCACCGTGCTGGACGTCGGTTGATCAAGAATGTCGATCGTTGCGCTGCACCTCGATCGATCGCCTGAAGTCATTTTTCCACGTGAATCCAGTGCGCAATCCTTGCGCTGCCGGTCGATTCGCGCGCCGTCGCTGCATGCGTTGAGTGAGTGCATCATGTGGCGCCAGCGTTCTTCCGGTTCGATTGCGTCGGTCGGAATCAACGTTATGCAGCCGATCAGTGAATCGTCGCTTCTTTCCAGTTCGCTGGAATCGCCATCGATTGACGAAGCGACATTTCCCTGATTTCTCATTTCGTACCTCGCTGCGCGCATGCAGTTGATCAGATCTCTGGAAAAAAAATGTTTTCCGGTAATTAAGTCAAAAATCCAATTTTTATCTTGATTAAGGAAACAACCCGATTAAAAAACAAAGGAATCGCAGCGCGGCCGCAGGCGTGCGATGAGCGTCGGCCTGCTGCTATAAGCCCGTTCTGCGCGCCAGTCTGACGAGGTCGACGATCGTCGCGACCAGCGCGGCCAGCAAGACGGCCGCAAGCATCAGATAGCTCGGCGTCTCCCGGATCACAACCGCGATCGGGTTGTCGGTCGCAGGAGACGAAACGGCCAGGATCAGGCCGTAGGCGACGAACCATCCGGTCGCGATCGTCAGCACGACAGCGACCGTCAGGAGGCCGACGATCCGCACCACGCGCCGCCGCGATCCTGGGCGTGCGTTCACTGGGTGCTGCGCAGCCGGTAGCCGACCCCGCGCATCACCTCCGGCATCCCGGACGCGCCCGCGCATTCGAGCTTCTTGCGCAGCCGGCTGATATGGCTGTCGACGGTACGCTCCAGCGCATCGACGTCGGCGAGGCAGGCGTCGATCAGTTCGCTGCGCGTGAACACGCGGTTCGGCGAGCCGGCCAGGTGCGTGAGCAGCCGGAATTCGGTCAGCGTCAGCGAGACGCTGGTTTCCCCTGCATCCGTGCGGACCGTGGTCAGATAGCTTTGCGTGTCGATTTCAAGGTTGCCGATCTTGATGAAGCGCCCGGACGTGGCCGTTTCGATGCGACGCAGGATCGCGCGGATGCGCGCGACCACCTCGGCCGGATTGAACGGCTTCGTGATGTAGTCGTCCGCGCCGAAACGCAGCCCCTGCAAGCGATCGATCTCGCGGTCGAGCGCCGTGATGATGACGATCGGCGTGTCGCTGCGGCGGCGCAGTTCGACCAGGACTTCCCAGCCGTCCTTCTTCGGCATCCTGACGTCGAGGAGGATCAGGTCGGGCTTCAGCACGGGCTGCACGTCGAGCACGGCCTGGCCGTGACCGACGCGGTAGGTGCGAAAGCCGTCGTGGGCGAGGTACGCGTCGAGTATGTCGGCGATCTCCGGATCGTCTTCGGCTATGAGTATCAGAGGGTTCATCGGGTTCACTGGAAGTGAGCGTGACCTTGGGCGGGCCGGCGGCGCGGCACGTGCGCCGCCGGACTTCACCGTGCTTTCAGTCGTCGCGAACGGATTGGCGACGGCCCATTGCTCAGTTTTTTGCCACGCTGTTGGCGGGAGGCACGTCGGTGTCGGTCAGCCCGCCACCGAGCGCCTTGTAGAGCGCGACCGCGTTGTCCAGTTCGGCGTTGCGCAGATCCAGCAACGCCTGGCGCGCGGCATACAGCTGTCGCTGCGAGTCGAGCAGTTCCAGCCGATCCTCGATGCCGGCGCGATAGCGCAGGTTCACGAGATCGGTGCGGCGTTCGGCGCTCTTGACGACCTTGGCCTGCGCGTCGATCTGGCGGCTGAAGGTCTCGCGCCCGGCGAGCCCGTCGGCCACTTCGCGGAACGCGGTCTGGATCGAGCGTTCGTACTCGACGACCGCGCTGGACTTGCGCACCTCCGCGAGATTCAGCTCGGAACGCAGCCGGCCGCCCTGGAAGATCGGCAGCGTGACCTGCGGTGCGAAGCTCCACACGCGCTGGCCGCCGTCGAACAGGCTGCCCAGCCCCGGGCTGAGGAAGCCGATCGAAGAAGTCAGCGACAGGCGCGGGAAGAATGCCGCGCGCGCCGCGCCGATGTCGGCGTTGGCGGCGACGAGATTCTGCTCGGCCTGCTGGATGTCCGGCCGGCGGTACAGCAATTCCGACGGCAGTCCGGCCGGCAGTTGAGTCATCACCGGCTGGCGCTCCAGCGACAGCGGATCGGGCAGGGTCTTCGGCAGGTCGGTGCCGACCAGCAGCCGCAGCGCATTGCCCGCCTGCTCGACGGCGCGCGAACGCGCCTCGAGATCGGCGCTGGCGCTCGCGACCTGGCCTTCGGCCTGCGCGATGTCGACGCCGCTCGCCTGGTCGGCGAGCTTGAGGCGGCGCGCGAGGTCGAGCGACTGGCGCCAGTCGTTCAGCGTGCGTTCGGACAGCGCGCGCTGCTCTTGCGCGAGACGCTCGGTGAAATACGCGTTGGCCACGGAGCCGACGAGCGTGATCTGCACCGCCCGGCGGCCGTGATCGGTCGCGAGGTAGCGCGCGAACGCCGCATCGGACAGCGACTTCACGCGGCCGAACAGGTCGATCTCGAATGCGCTGAGACCGACGTTCACGCCGTACTGGTTCTGCGTGTTTTCGAGCAGCGGCGGGTTCGATTGCGAGTCGGCGGCCGTGCGCTGGCGCGTGAAGCTCGCGCCGGCGCCGATCGACGGCAGGCGCGCGGAACGCTGGATGCCGTACTGCGCTTCGGCGGCCTGGACGTTCAGCGCGGCCAGGCGCAGGTCGCGGTTGTTCTCGAGCGCGAGCTCGATCAGGCGCTGCAGGCGACGGTCGCCGAACATCGTGCGCCAGCCGAGATCGGCCGCGTTCGCTTGCGGGCCGGCCGCGGCAGCGGTGGTATAGGCGGTCGGCACCGGCATCTCGGGCCTGACCAGCTTCGGCGCCATCGAGCACGCCGACAGCGCGAGCGCGGCGGAAACCGCAGCGGAAAGAATGAGTAATCGCATGGCATCAACCTTCTTGTTCGGGGGTCACGGTGGCGCGCTTCTTGCCGGATGCGAGCCATGCCGAGATGCGTTCCTGGATGCTCATCACGAACACGAAGAAAACCGGAACGAAGAAAATGGCCAGCACGGTGGCGGTGATCATGCCGCCCAGCACGCCGGTGCCGATCGCGTGCTGCGTCTCGGAGCTGGCGCCGGAGGCGATGACGAGTGGCACCACGCCGAGCCCGAACGCGAGCGACGTCATCAGGATCGGGCGCAGGCGCAGCTTGGACGCCTGCACGGCAGCCTCGATCAGCCCCTTGCCTTCCTCGCGCAGCTGTTTCGCGAACTCCACGATCAGGATCGCGTTCTTCGCCGACAGGCCGATCACGGTGATCATCCCGACCTTGAAGAACACGTCGTTCGGCAGCCCGCGGAGCATCACCGCGGCGAGTGCGCCGATCAGGCCGAGCGGCACCACCAGCATCACCGACAACGGAATCGCCCAGCTCTCGTAGAGCGCCGCGAGCACGAGGAACACGACGACCATCGACAACGCCATCAGCATCGGCGCCTGCGAAGCCGACTCACGCTCCTGCAGCGACTGGCCGGTCCACGCCACCGTGAAGCCCGGCGGCAACTGCGCGGCCAGACGCTCCATCTCGGCCATTGCCGCGCCGCTGGAGTAGCCGGGGGCCGAACCGCCGGAGATACGCGCGGACGGATAACCCTGGAAGCGCACCATCTGGAGCGGGGCTTCCGACCAGACCGGACGCACCACTTCGGACAGCGGCACCATGCCGCCGGTCGCGTTGCGCACGTAGAGCTTCATCACGTTCTCGATCTGCATGCGTGCCGGCGCATCGGCCTGGATGATCACCTGCTGCATGCGGCCCGCGTTCGGGAAGTCGTTCACGTAGGTCGAACCCATCGCGGCCGACAGCGTGTCGCTGATGGTCGTGAACGACACGCCCAGCGCTTCGGCCTTCTCGCGGTCGATGTCCAGCCGCACGCTCGTGCCGGCCGGCAGGCTGTCCGGATAGACGCCGGTCACCACCTTGCTTTGCGCGGCCAGTTCGAGCAGCTTGGTTTCGGCCGCCTTGAGCGCTGCGTAGCCCTGGTTGGCGCGATCCTGCAGGCGCATCGTGAAGCCCGAGCTGGTACCCAGCCCGTCGATTGCCGGCGGCAACAGGCTCATGACCGTACCTTCGGTCACGCCGCCCATCGCGGCCTGCGCGTGCATGGCTTCTTCCAGCGTGGACGAACCTTCGCGCTTGTCCCAGTCCTTGAGCACCGCGTAGTTCAGTGCCGCGTTGGAGCCGAGGCCGGAGAAGCCGTAGCCGATGATGGAGATGCTCGACTGGATCGCCGGACGCGACGCGAGATGCTTCTCGAGGGTCTTGACCACGTCACCCGTGCGCTCGACGGTCGAATCCGCCGGGAGCAGGAAGCCGGTCATGAAGTAGCCCTGGTCCTCCTCGGGCAGGAACGACGACGGCAGCATGCGGAAGCCGAACACCAGCGCAGCGGAAATCGCGACGAACAGCAGCATCACGCGGCCCGTGCGGCCGACCAGCCGGCCGACGCGCGTCTCGTACCATTGCGTGAGGCGGTCGAAGCGGCGGTTGAACCAGCCGAAGAAGCCGCGCTTCTCGTGGTGGCCGTGCTCGACCGGCTTGAGCATCGTTGCGCACAGGGCCGGCGTCAGCGTCAGCGCGAGCAGGGCCGAGAACATGATCGACACGGCCATCGACAGCGTGAACTGCTGATAGATCACGCCGACCGAGCCGCTCGACATTGCCATCGGCAGGAACACGGCCGTCAGCACCAGCGTGATGCCGATGATCGCGCCGGTGATTTCCTTCATGGCCTTGATCGTCGCGTCCTTCGGCGACAGGCCTTCTTCCACCATCAGGCGTTCGACGTTCTCCACGACGACGATCGCATCGTCGACGATGATGCCGATCGCGAGCACCATGCCGAACATCGTCAGCACGTTGATCGAGAAGCCCGTCATCAGCATGACCGTGAAGGTGCCGAGCATCGCCACCGGCGCGACGATCGCCGGGATCAGCGTGTAGCGCACGTTCTGCAGGAACAGGTACATCACCAGGAACACGAGCACCATCGCTTCGAGCAGCGTGTGAACCACCTTCTCGATCGAGATCTTCACGAACGGCGCGGTATCGAACGGGATCGAGTAGGTCATGCCGGCCGGCATGGTCTTGGCGATCATGTCCAGTTGCTCGCGCACGGCCTCCGCGGTCTTCACCGCATTGGCGCCGGGCGCCAGCTGCACGCCCGCGAAGGTGGCGGGCTTGCCATTCTCGCTGTTGACGAAGGTGAACGCCTGCGGGCCGAGTTCGACCCGCGCGACATCGCCGAGCACGACCTTCGAGCCGTTCGCATTCGCGCGCAGCACGATCTTCGCGAACTGCTCCGGCGACGTGAGCTGGCCTTGCGCGGTGAGCGGTACCGTCACGCGCTGGCCGGGCCGCGCGGGCGCCGCACCGAGGCTGCCCGGGGCGATCTGCACGTTCTGCTGGCTGACGGCCGTGGTCAGGTCGTTCATCGACAGGCCGTAGGTGATCAGCTTCTGCGGATCGACCCAGATGCGCATTGCCTGTTCGGAGCCGAACAGCTGCACCTTGCCGACGCCTTCGACACGCCGCAGATCCTCGACGACGTTGCGCGCCATGTAGTCGGCGAGTGCGTTTTCGTCGTAGCGGCCGCTTTCCGACTTGAGGCCGACGAACAACAGGAAGCCCGTGGCGGCCGACTGCACGATCACGCCGTTTTGCCGCACGACCGGCGGCAGGCGCGGCTCGACCGACTTGAGCTTGTTCTGCACTTCGACCTGCGCCATCGCCGAATCGGTGCCGGGCTTGAAGGTCGCGGTGATCTGCGCCTGGCCGGAGGTATCCGCCGACGATTCGAAGTACAGCAGGTTCCGCACACCGGAGAGCTCGCGCTCGATGAGGCTCAGCACGCTGTCGCTCATCGTCTGCGGCGTGGCGCCCGGGTAGGTGGCGGTAATGGTGACGGTCGGCGGCGCGACCGACGGATAGCGCGCAACCGGCAGTTCGGGGATGGCGATCAGGCCCAGCAGGATGATGAAGAGGGCGATCACCCACGCGAAGACCGGGCGCCGGATGAAGAATTGGGACATGACTGGAGACTCCCCGTGACTCAGTGCGAGGAAGCGGTCTTGACCGCTTCAGGCGCCTTCCATTCAGTCGCCGTCACGGTCGCGCCGTCGCTCAGGCGCTCCATGCCTTCGACGACGACCTTCTGGCCCGCCTGCAGGCCCGACTTGATGCGGTAGCTGCGGTTCGTCAGCTCGCCCACTTCGACGGCCTTCAGATGCGCCTGGCTCTTCGCGTCGAGCACCCAGACCTGCGGCTTGCCGCCCGCGCGGATGATCGCCTGTTGCGGCACGGTCAGTGCGTTGTCGTAGTGCCCACGCGGGATGCGGGCTCGCACGTACATGCCCGGCAGCAGCTCGCGCTTCGGGTTGTCGACCAGCACGCGCAGCAGCACGTCGCCGGTGCCCGGGTCGACGTTGACGCCCGAGAACAGCATGCGGCCCTTCACGTCGTAGCGCGAGTCGTCGTCGCGCAGCACGTCGACCGGCAGCCCGTTGCCCGCGGTGTCCGGCTGCGCCGTGAGCGCGCCGCGCAGCGATTCGAGCGACGCGGCCGGCTGGCGCACGTCCACGTAGACCTGGTCGATCTGCTGGATGCGTGCCATCGGCTGGCTGTCGCTGCTCGCGACCAGCGCACCCTCGGTCACGAGCGCCTGGTCGATGCGGCCGGTGATCGGCGCTTCGACGGTCGCGAACTTCAGGTCGAGCTGGCGTCGTGCGAGCGTCGCGCGAGCCTGCGCGACGTCGGCGGCAGCCTGGTCGCGTTGCGACGCCGAGTCGTCGTAGACCTGACGGCTGATCGCGTCGGCCTCGACCAGCGGCTTGAGCCGGGTGGTCTGCACCTTGGCGCGTTCGAGCGCGGCTTCCGCGCGTTGCAGGGCCGCTGCGGCCGTGTCCATGTCGGCCTTGAACGGCGCCGGGTTGATCTGGAACAGCGGCTGGCCGGCACGCACTTCCGTGCCTTGTTCGAACAGCCGTCGCTGCACGATGCCGCTGACCTGCGGCCGGATCTCGGCGATCCGGACGGCCGCGACGCGGCCCGGCAGGTCTTCGGTCAGGTCGAGCGGCGAACCGGCGAGCGTCATCGCTGCGACCGGGGTGGCCGGCGCGGCGGCCTGCTGTTCGGCGGGCCCGCAGCCCGCCAGCATCGCCGCCACCAGCGCGCACACGGCGCTGTAGCAGCATCGTTTCTGGTTCTTCATGTGGACTCCTTGGGACGCAGGCACCCAATGGCCCGCATTTTCGGTTCGCAGTGTGCGTGCGCCCGATGGAGTTTTTTGTGCGAAAAGATGGAGGTTTGATGGAGGGCGCGAAAGAATCGCGGGAGGGGGATGCGGAGGCGGGTGGCGCCCGAAGATGACGGACTCCGAGGTGGCTCGGCGGTATCCGGAAGCGCGATGGGCGGCGCGGAAATCCCGGATCGCCACAATCGTCTGACGAAATCCCGATTGCCGTGCGTGCCATCGGGATGCCCGGCCGTGCGCTCGGGGCTGCTATCGCGAGGTTCGCGTTGGAGCGGGCGGCGGGCGCATTGCGCGGGCCACGCGCACCTCCCGTTCAGCGGTGGAGGGCGCGTGCGCCGCGCTGCGAGGCGGCAGGCCGGCGCAACGGGCGCGTCGGCCGCGCGCCGAACGGTTCAGCGCGGATCGGTATCGGCGGTGCCCCGGGTGGTGGACGCCGCGTCCTTCCGGTTCGGCGTCGCGATGCGCTGCGATGCGGGGCTGCTGGGCCAGCGCAACTCGAACGCCGTGCCGCCGCACGCCGTCGGGCGGCAGGACGCCTCGCCGTCGTGCGCCTGCGCGATGGCCGCGACCACGGCCAGCCCCAGGCCGCTGCCGCCTTTCTGGCTGGAATGCGTATCGTCCACGCGCCGGAATGCATCGAAAATCTGGGCCGCGCAATCGGCCGGAATGCCCGGCCCCTCGTCTTCGACCTGCAAGTGACACGTACCGTTTTCGACGCGCGTGCGAATGCGTATCGCGCCGGGCACCGCATAGCGCCGCGCATTCTCCAGCAGCGCGAGCAGCGCCTGACGCATCCGGAACGGGTCGCAGTGTACGGGCCGCGTATCGAGATCGAGCACCATGTGTTGACCGGCCGCGGCCAGCGAATCCTCGAACATCTCGACGGCTGCCTTGACGTGTGCGGCCAGGTCGGTCTCCTGGATGCTGACGCTCAGATGCCCGCTTTCGGCGAGGCTGATCACGCGGAGATCCTCGATCAGGCGCGTCAGTCCTTCCGCCTGGGTCAGCAGGTTCCGGAACAGCGCCTCGCCCGGCTGGAAGACACCTTCCGCCAGCCCCTGCAACCGCCCGCGCAGGACCGTGACCGGCGTACGCAGTTCGTGAGCGATCGCGGCATTCCAGAATGCCTGTTCGTCCGTCATGCGCTGCAGCTGGGCCGCGAGCGCATTGAAGTCGTCCGCGATCAGTGCGGCTTCGCGAATCGATCGATCGCCGGCGACGGCGCGTGCGGTCAGGTCGCCCTTGGCGACACGGCGAATGCTGTCCGCGACGGAGTTGAGCGGCACCAGAATGCGATGCGCGAGCCGGGTCGACACGACGATCGCGAGTATCAGGCCGAGCAGGAGCGTGATGCCCAGGCATACCAACTCGGGGTTCGACGGAATCCAGCTCGCCTGGTTGCAAAACGCGCTCCAGTGCCGGAGCATCACGTAGTAGAACGCATAGACCATCAGCACGACGATCAGCATGATGCCGAGCGCCAGCTCCGCCATCGACACTGCAATCTTGCGGCCCAGCCCTCCGAGCTTCATTTCGTGCTCCCAAGCGTGGCGTTGCGCCGATTCGCGACGGGGACGTTGTGCGGTTTGAGTGCCGTGGCGTCAGGGGAAATACGCGGCCGGGCCGGGTGCGTGGTGCCCGGATCAGCGGCGGCCGAAGCGGTGCGGAAAGTGGCGGCGTGCTTCGGTGCGTCGAGCGTACCGGCGGCAGGTGTACCGGAGGTGCCGTGTGGCCCGGGACCGGAAAGGGGCCCGCTTGTATCAACGGAATCGCTGGCGACCGATAGAGACAGCGGCGTAACAGCTCGATCAGGGCGGGACTGGATGGATTCTTGAGTCATGGTGTCCGCTTTGAATCCTGCTGGTTGCTCCATCGAATCGCAATGTTACCGCACGAATTGAGCTGCCCGATGACACGATGGGGCGGCATGCATCGGAAGGTGTGCGGTGGTGATGGCGTCGCCCGATACGCGTCGGTCCAGGGGCGTACGCGGTGCCCGGCATCGCCCGGATGGCGCTTCGGCTGTCGGTGCTCAGCCCGCTTGCGCAAATGCATGCAGCCGGAGACGACGCAACGAGGGTTGCCGCCGCCTCGGCGCAGGGGCTGGTCGCCAACGGAATGCAAAGCGGACAGGAGCGGTCGGAAGTTCCGCGGGTGTTCTTCAGGGCGAGGGTGGGTGCCGGTCATCCAAATAAGGAATGAATGGCACGGGGCTCGCCTGGTGACGATCGCCGCACGATGCTTTGCGGTCGTCTTCGTGGCGGGGTTCGTTCAGGAATGCGAAGTCCGGGCGAATGCAAGCGAGATCGCCGTCGTCCGCTTGTTGCCGTGGAGGACGATGCGATTCGGTCTGCACTCGTTGGGACGTCCGGGCAAGAGCGTGCAAGCGGGCGCGACTGGAAGAGCGTCATGACCCACTTCGCCCTGCTTTACCCGGAACGATTCATCATTGGAGTCTGGGTCTCAACCCGCCTCGCACACGAAATTCCGGATACCGCCGACGGCTTTGGTTCCGAAGATCCGAAAGCTGGTCCTTCGTTAGCGGATCAGTTGCAGCAACTAAGAGACCGGCGCACCACGTGACTGACCTGGCTCTCGCCACGCACGCCGCACCCCGCACGACTTTAGACCCCAATGGCAAGCAATGGTCAGAGATCTCCGCGCACTTCACCGGTTCCCAGCGCGCTCCGTTGCCGGTTGACTTCCGCCCAAAGCTCATCGCTGTCGTCATTGCGCAGCACGACCATCCCGTCGAGTTGATCGTCGGTCACGCCGAAGTATTCCAGGATTTCCCGGCGAACCGCATCGACGAACTGCGCGTATTCCGGTGATGCCTGGGCCTGCGCGTGCAAGGCGTCGTATGCTGCATCGTCCGCACCGCCGCCGTGCTCGTCGATGTAGCGCGAGATCCACTGGTCTCGTTCGTGGTCGTAATCGGCTTCGGCGCGCATCGCTTGCACAGCCGTGTAGAAATCCAATTGGGCAAACGCGGCGATCGCCGCCGTTGTCGCCTCGTCGAATGCAGTCGTCATTCCATCTCTCATGTTGGTCATGGCACATCATCGCGTGGGCCGCGCCGGGGCAGGCGCCTCGAATCCGGATGGTGCGACACGCCGGCTGGCGCCGACGTCTGGTCCGAGCAAAGGCACCATGATCGGGAGGATCACGCCTTCGAGTGCGCCACGCATCGGGGCCGTACGGGCAATAGGATACTCATTTTGCTGCACTGCAGGAACAGCGATGAAAACGACCGGGGCGGCAGATCGCAGAACAAGTGTCGAGCGTATCGCCGCGAGCGCCACTGAAACGTGACGGACCTGGCGGGGCGGTAGTCTGGACGCCACGCGATATTTTCAAGAGCCACGATAGCCATTCCCCGACCCAACTGCGGGTGTGATCCGCCCCAACCACCTCCTTGGCGAAGGCGAGCAGGAGCTCGCCGAGCCGAACCGGCTGCTCCTGTTGGATCCAGTGACCCGCGCCGTCGATCAGCTCGATGCCCTCCATTCCTGCGCGCCTTCCCCGCTTGTCGGCGATTCCCGGAATCGCTGAAATCAGAAGACCAGCTCGCCGAAGCCTGTCCCTTCTCGCCCTGACCGCACGTTGACGTGGCCAGGGCTTTTCGCAGGGTCGCAGGGCATTCGCCAGCGACATTCAATCTCGAGCCCGGAGCCGTTGGGGCTCCGAGAAGGGGCATCAGGTCGTCGTTGGCTTCTTGAGATCGTCGACGCACGGGATGCCTGCTCTCCGCTTTGGCCGGAGGAACCTGGGCACGGCGTTTCCTTGCCCGACGCCCGCCTGGCTTTGACTGACCTTCGGCTTCAACGCGGCCGTCTTCGCCTTGCGCGGCATTCGGCAGCCGCCGGCCGGCAGGTCGGCGTACGGATCGTCTTCGGCGGCCGTCGCGGCAGGCAGCACGGGCGCGTTCGACGCAACCAGCATCGGCGCGAACGGCAACGCATGCAGCCGCTCGCCGGTCAGCACGAACGCGCCGTTGGCGACCGCCGGCGCGATCGGCGGCACCCCGGCTTCGCTCAACCCGGTCGGATGCGCGTCCGACGGAACAAAGAACACGTCCACCGGCGCCGCTTCCTGCATCCGCACCGGCGAGTAGTCGGCGAACCCGGCGTTGCGGACCGCGCCGTGCTCGACGTCGATCGCGAAACCAGGCTTCGTCGTCGCGAGGCCGAACAACGCACCGCCCTGGATCTGCGCTTCGGCGCCGGTCGGGTTCACGATGCGGCCGGCATGCACGCCTGCCGTCACGCGATGCACGCGTGGTTGCTGCGCTTCGATCGACACTTCCGTTACGTACGCGACGACCGTGCCGGCCGTTTCGTGCATCGCGACGCCCCACGCGTGCCCGGCGGGCAGCCTGCGCGTGCCGTAGCCCGACTTGTCGACGGCCAGCGCAAGCGCTTGGCGATGGTGCGTGTGCTCGGGACCGGAGAGCCGCGCCATCCGGTAGGCGACCGGGTCCTGGCGGGCCGAGTGCGCGAGTTCGTCGACGAGTGTCTCCATCACGAACGCCGTATGCGTATTGCCGCCCGAGCGCCATGACTGGACCGGTACGTCGACGTCCGGCTGGTGGACCGACACCCGCATCGGGAAACCGTACGGGCTGTTCGCCACGCCTTCGGTCAGGTCGGGATCGGTGCCGCTCTTGCGAATCGTCGTGCGCTCGAGCGGCGAACCCTTCAGCACCGACTGGCCGACGACGACGTGCTGCCAGTCCCGCACCGCGCCGCTGCCGTCGACGCCGATGTCGACGCGATGCAGCACCATCGGGCGGTAATAACCGCCGCGCAGATCGTCCTCGCGCGTCCAGATCGTCTTGACGGGGCCCAGGTGGCCGGCCGCCAGGTACGCGGCCGACACGCGGGCGGCTTCGACCACGTAATCCGACGTTGGCGTCGAGCGCCGGCCGTAGTCGCCGCCCGACATCATCGTGAAGATCTGGACTTTCCCGGGCGCGACGCCGAGTGCCTTCGCGACCGCGGCGCGATCGGTCGTCTGCATCGCCGAGCCGCCCCAGATCTTGATCCCGCACGCGCAGCTCGGCGGGCCGACGTCGACCGTGCAGCTGAGCGGTTCCATCGGCGCATGCGCAAGATATGGAAATTCGTAGTCCTTCCGGATGCGCGTCGCGGCCGGCGGCGCGTTGCCGGCATCGGCTGTGCGCACCACGGTGCCGGGCGTACCGGCGAGCTGCTTGTACGCCTGCATCTGTTCGGCGGACGTGACGGTCGAGCCGGTGTCCTTCCACGTGACCTGCAGCGCGTCGCGACCGAGTTTGGCCGGCCAGTAGCCGTTCGCGATCACGGCCACGCCGGTGCCGCCGCGATCGGTCGGGATTTCCACGACCTCGACCACGCCTTTGACGGCCCGGGCCGCTGCGGCGTTGTAGCTCGCGACCTGTCCGCCGAAGCGCGGCGGGCGCGCGACCACCGCCACCATCATGTCCGGCAGGCGCCAGTCCATCCCGTACTTGAGCGTGCCGTCGAGCACGGCGCGCGATTCGACGCGCGGGGTCGGCTTGCCGATGATGCGGAACTGGTCGGGCGACTTCAGCGGCACGTGCTGCGGCACCGGCATTGCCATCGCGTCCGGCGCGAGTTCGCCGTAGGTCGCACTGTGGCTGCCGGACGTCACGACGCCATGCGCGGTCCGGCACGTGGCCGGATCGACGTTCCAGCGCCGGGCGGCCGCAGCAACGAGCATCGCGCGGGCCGATGCGCCGAGTTCGCGGTATTGCGTGAACGAGTGGTTGATCGACGTCGAGCCGCCCGTCATCTGGATCCCGGTCACCGGATCCTTGTACGGCTCGCCGGCCGGCGCGAGCACGGTGCGCACGTTGTGCCAGTCGGCATCGAGTTCGTCGGCCAGCGCCATCGGCAGCGCGGTGCTGACGCCCTGGCCGGACTCCGTCCGGTTGACGGCCACCGTCACCGTGTTGTCAGGTTCGATGATCAGGAATGCTTGAGGTGGCGAAGTCAGAAGGGGCCTGCCGGCTTCGGCGCTGGCGCGCGTCGGCGCGATGCCGAGTGCGAGACAGCCGCTCGCCGCCATCGTGAGTTTCAGGAAATCGCGCCGGCCGAGCATCGGAGAACCGGCTCCGGCGACCGGCGAAGCGTCGAGGGTAGGGGTGTCGGTGTTAGCCAGGCGAACGGCGGTACGGATACGCATGATCACAGTCTCCCGGCAGGCTCAGGCAAGCGCGCTGGCTGCATCGTGAATCGCGGCGCGGATGCGCTGGTAGGTTGCGCAACGGCACAGGTTGCCGGCCATCGCGCCGTCGATGTCGGCATCGGTGGGCGCCTTGTTGCCGCGCAGCAGCCCGACCGCGCTCATCATCTGGCCGCTCTGGCAGTAACCGCATTGCGCGACGTCGTGGCGGACCCACGCGTCGAGGACAGCCTTGCCGATTGCATCGCCCGCGAGGTGCTCGGACGTCGTGATGCGCGCGTTTCCCACCGCCTGCAGCGCCAGCGTGCAGCTATGCACGGGCCGGCCGTCGACGTGCACGGTGCACGCGCCGCAGTCGCCGGTGCCGCAGCCGAACTTGGTGCCGGTCAGGCCGAGGTTGTCGCGCAGCACCCAGAGCACCGGTGTCGACGGATCGGCATCGACCTCCACCGACCGGTTGTTGATGTTCAACGTCGCCATCGTGAAGTTCTCCCGTGGACATCTCGTAATCGTTCGCAAGACCAAGCCGCGGCACGGCCGATGTAAATCAATTAAAGCAGATTCGAGAATAAATCAGCATCCCGGCAATCCGGGTTTTTGCCTTTTTTAATGATTGGCGTGCTTTAGTTAAAACATGAAATTTACATCCCGTATACGGATTGACGGATGTTCCAGAAAGATTGTTGAGTTTTGACAAAAATCTGTTAGCCCCATGGAAAACGTTTGCGAGTCGTGCCTATATTTGTCTCGCGATCACGCCAGGAGGATTAGGGATCGAATATTGAGCACCCGAAAGCCTGTACGCGAATCATTCGCAATCAGGTTAATTCGATGACCGGCATTCAGTGTTCGTTTACCAAGGATGAGACGCCCGCGGGAGAGGGAGCACAGTGCGTTCGTCGTTTGACCTGTACAGGCACAGGTGCCATAAACGCCGATCGACGGGACAGCGTGTGCTTTGCCTCCGTGAAACAGCAGCTTCCAATAAGTGGAAGATTTACCGGCCAGGGGGATTAAAAGTAAAAGATGCCGATTAAATAATGCCCGTTGATTAATTCTCGCCAGTTGTCAATCGAGTCATCTGCTTCGATTTGATGATGGGGTGGTATTTTCAAAAAAAATATCGAATAACGCATTCCGGTATTTTCCTTCCGCATTTTTAATGCGTGGAAGGGATTTCTGGTCGTCGATTCTCTTTATGGGAAGGTGTGATTATGCGTATGCGCATGGGTTCGAATAAAAAGCGCGCGGAAGCACGTCCGAAACTCCTCGTACCGACCGGCATGCTGGTCGCGCTGGTCGGCGCCGGGGTCATTCCCGCCGATGCACTGGCCGCCTGCACCGGCACACCTACCGTCACGTGTACCGGCGCGACCACGAGCTATGCGAACGGCACGAACAGCCTCAACGTCACGGTCGCCCAGGGCGCGACCGTTTCCGTGCTGCCGTTGTTCGGCGGGACCGCGATGTCGCTGACGGGCAGCGGCGTCACGCTGACCAACAACGGCAGGATCGACCCGGCCCTGTCCGGATTGAGTCTCGTCTCCAACGGCACCGTCGTCGGGAATATCGGGTCCGCGAGCGTCGTCAACGTCACCAACACGAACACCGGCGTGATGATGGGTTCGACGAGCTCGCTGCTCAACGGGCCGGCGTTGACCGTCTACAACGGTGCGGGCGGCACGACCAACATCACGAATGCCGGCACGATCGGCACGACCGGCCTGCTCGGCTTTTCCGCCGGGCCCACCGCGCAGGTGGTGACCACGTCGGGCGGCGCACAGGTCAATTTCACGAACGTGAGCGGCGGCGCGATCAACGGCTCCGTCGTGCTGGCCCCGAGCACCCTGGCCGGCACCGGCAATACGTTTACCAACGGCGGGACCGTGACCGGCAACGTGTCGCTGGGCGGGGCCGTCGGCGCGTCGAACACGTTCAATGCGATGACCGGATCGTCGGTCGGGCTCGGCGTCGATGCGGGCCTGGGCGGCAACAATACGCTCAACCTGCAGCTGAACACGGCAGGCGGCAGCGCGGCGAACGGCGCGATCGCGGTCGATACGTACGGCAATTTCACCCATCTCGCGGTCCAGGGCGGCACGTGGAACATCACCGGCGCATCGACCGCATCGGACGCGTCGCTGACCGGCGGCACCGCGATCGTCAACGGCAGCGGTGCGCTCGGCACCGGAACGATCGTCGGCGGGGGCGGCACGCTCGAGGCCGGCATGGTCGGCGTGAACCTCCTGAACAACGTGACGCTCGGCGCGGGGCTGACGGTCGACGGCGCGACGGGGATCGCGTTGTCCGGCGCGATTAGCGGCGGCGGCGCGCTGAACGCGAGCGGCACCGGCACGCTGACGCTGAACGGCAACAATTCGTTCGCGGGCGGCACGAATCTGACGGGCGGCGGCGGGATCGTCGCCGGCAGCGGCGCGGCGCTCGGCAGCGGCACGCTGAACGTGACGGGCGCGGGCGGCACGCTCGGCACGAGCATCGGCGGCACGGTGCTCGGCAATGCGGTGAATCTCGGCACCGGCGTCACGCTCGGCCTGAACGGCTCGGCCGACCTCGGGCTGAGCGGCGTGATCGCCGGCAATGGCGGTCTGGCGCAAACCGGCACCGGCGCGACCACGCTGCTCGGTGCGAATACCTTCTCGGGCGGCACGACACTGAGCGGCGGCGGGCTGGTCGCGGGCAACGGCGCCGCACTCGGCACGGGCGCGCTGCATGTGAGCGGTGCGGGCGGCTCGCTCGGCGCAAGCGTCGGCGGCACGCTGCTGGGCAACGCGGTGAACCTCGACGCAGGCGCGACGCTGGGCCTGAACGGCGCGGCGGACTTGAGCCTGGGCGGCTCGATCGCCGGCAACGGCAGCCTCGCGCAAACCGGCACCGGCACGACCACGCTGCTCGGCGCGAACACCTTCACGGGCGGCACGACGCTGGGCGCGGGCGGTCTCGTCGCGGGCAACGGCGCGGCATTGGGCACGGGCGCGCTGAACGTGACCGGCGCGGGCGGTTCGCTCGCGACGAACGCGAGCGGCACGCTGCTCGGCAATGCGGTGAATCTCGGCGCGGGCGCGACGCTGGGCCTGAACGGCGCGGCCGACCTCAGCCTCGGCGGCACGATCGGCGGCAGCGGCAGCCTCGCGCAAACCGGCGCGGGCACGACGACGCTGCTCGGCGCGAACACGTTCACGGGCGGCACGACGCTCGGCGGCGGCGGGCTCGTCGCCGGCAACGGCGCGGCATTGGGCGCGGGTGCGCTGAACGTGGTCGGCGCGGGCGGCTCGCTCGCGACCAACGCGAGCGGCACGGTGCTCGGCAATGCGGTGAATCTCGGCGCGGGCGCGACACTCGGCCTGAACGGCGCGGCCGATCTCGGCCTGGGCGGCACGATTTCCGGAGCAGGCGGTCTGGCGCTCGGCGGCACCGGCGCGACGACGCTGTCCGGCGCGAACACGTTCACCGGCGGCGCGAGCCTGACGGGCGGCGGCAGCCTGATCGTCGACGGCGGCACGGCGCTCGGCATCGGCGGCGCATTGAACGTAAGCGGCCTCGGCGGTTCGCTGAGCGCGGATCTGGCCGCCGGTGCGGCACTCGCGAACACGATCAACCTGAACGGCGCATCGCTGACGCTGAACGGTGCGAACGACCTCGGCCTGAGCGGTACGGTCAACGGCACCGGCGGTCTGGTGCTGAGCGGCACGGGGACGACGACGCTGTCCGGCGCGAACACCTTCGGCGGCGGCACGACCCTGAGCGCCGGCACGCTGCTCGCCGGCAGCAACACGGCGCTCGGCACCGGCGCGTTGAACGTGACCGGCGCGGGCGGCGCACTCGGCGCGAGCGTGAACGGCACGGCATTGGGCAACGCGGTGAACCTCGGCGCGGGCGCGACACTCGCGTTGACCGGCGCGAACGATCTCGGCCTGGGCGGCGTGATCGCCGGCGGCGGCGGCATCGCGCAGGTCGGATCGGGCATCACGACGCTGCTCGGCGCGAACACGTATACGGGCGGCACGACGCTGAGTGGCGGCGGGATTCTCGCGGGCAATGGCGGCGCACTCGGCACGGGCGCACTGAACGTGACGGGCGCGGGCGGCTCGCTCGGCACGACCGTCGGCGGCACGGTGCTCGGCAATGCGATCCAGCTCGGCGCGGGCGCGGCGCTCACGGTCGGCGGTACCCACGACCTCGGGCTGGGCGGGATCATCTCTGGCAGCGGCGGCCTCGATGTCAGCGGCCCGGGCACGACGACGCTGACCGCGGCCGAGACGTTCACCGGCGGCACCACGATCGGCAGCGGCACGCTGGCAATCGGCGCAGGCGGCAGCCTTGCCGCGTCGAGCCCGCTCAGCCTGACGGGCGCGGGCGCGCAGTTCAGCATCGCCGGGGCGACCACGCCGCAGTCGATCGGCACGCTGTCGGGCGTGGCGGGTTCGGCGATCGATCTCGGTGCGAACCACCTGACGCTGGCCGGTAGCGGCAGCGGCGTCTTTGCCGGCGACATCGGCGGGGCGGGCGGGCTGACGCTGTCGGGAACCGGCTCGCAGGCGCTGACGGGCAACAACACGTATGCGGGCGGCACGGCACTGACCGGTGGAAGCCTGCTCGTCGGAAGTGCCACGGCGCTCGGCCTGGGTGCGCTCGACGTCAACGGCTCGGCTTCGCTCGGCGCGAGCGTGCCGGGCGTGACGCTCGGTAACGCGGTCAATCTCGGCGCCGGCGTCACGCTGGGGCTGAACGGCGCGACCGATCTGGGCCTGAGCGGCACGATCGCCGGCAACGGCGGCCTGGCCCAAACCGGTACCGGCACGACGACGCTCACCGGCACGAACACGTACACGGGCGGCACGACGCTGAGCGGCGGCGGCCTCATCGCGGGCAACGGCGCGGCGCTGGGCACGGGTGCGCTGAACGTGACGGGCGCGGGCGGTGCGCTTGCGACGAACGTCGCCGGCACCCTGCTCGGCAATGCGGTGACGCTGGGCGCAGGCGCGACGCTCGGCCTGAACGGCTCGGCCGATCTGAGCCTGGGCGGCGTGATCTCCGGCAACGGCGGGATCGCGCAAACCGGCAGCGGCACGACGACGCTGCTCGGTGCGAATACCTTCTCGGGCGGCACGACGCTGAGCAGCGGCGGGCTGATCGCCGGCAACGGCGCGGCGCTCGGTACTGGCGCGCTGAACGTCGCGGGCGCGGGCGGCACGCTCGGCACGAGCGTCGGCGGCACCGTGCTCGGCAACGCGGTGAATCTCGGCACGGGCGCGACGCTGACGGTCGGCGGCGCCAACGATCTTGGCCTGGGCGGTGCGATCTCGGGCGGCGGCAACCTGTCGGTGAACGGCCCGTCGACGACGACGCTCACCGGTGCGGGTTCGTACACCGGCATGACGACGATCGGTAACGGCAGCACGCTTGCGGTGGGGGCGGGCGGCAGTCTGTCGGGCGGCAGCCTGTTCGATCTGGCCGGCGCAGGCGCGACGCTCGACCTGAGCGCCGCCACCTTGCCGCAGACGACGGGCGGCCTGGCTGGCGTGGCGGGCTCGGCGGTGAACCTCGGCGGCAACACGCTGACGCTGGGAGGCTCCGGCAACACCAGCTTCGGCGGCACCATCGGCGGCGCGGGCGGGCTGACGATGTCGGGCACCGGCACGGAAACGCTGCTCGGCGCGAATACGTACACGGGCGGCACGACGATCAACAGCGGCACGCTGGCGATCGGCGGCGGCGGCAGCCTGTCGGCGGGCGGCGCAGTGAACCTGGCCGGCGCGGGTGCGACGTTCGACCTCAGCGGCGCGGCGCTGCCGCAGACGGCGGGCGCGCTGTCCGGCGTGGCGGGTTCGACGGTGAATCTCGGCGGCAACAACCTGACGCTCGGCGGCACGGGCAGCGGCACCTATGACGGCACGATCGGCGGCCTGGGCGGCAGCCTTACGCTGTCGGGTACGGGCACCGAAACGCTGAACGGCACGAACACGTATACGGGCGGCACGAGCCTGATCGGCGGCGGAACACTGATCGCGGGCAACGGGGCGGCGCTCGGCAGCGGCGCACTGAACACGAGCGGCGCGGGCGGCACGCTGGCCGCGAGCGTCGCCGGCACGACGTTGAGCAACGCGGTCAATCTCGGCGCGGGTTCGGCACTGACGCTCGGCGGGACGAACGACCTGGGCCTGAGCGGCGTCATCTCGGGCGGCGGCGGTCTTGCGCAAGCCGGCAGTGGCACGACGACGCTTTCCGGCGCCAACACCTACGCGGGCGGCACCACGCTGAGTGCCGGCGGCCTGTCCGTCGGCAACAACGCGGCGCTCGGCACGGGCACGCTCAGCGTGACCGGCAGCGGCGGCGCACTCAGCGCGAGCACCGCCAACCTCCTGCTGGCGAACGCGGTCGATCTGGGCGCCGGTGCCGCACTGAACCTCGGCGGCTTCAACGGCTTCGGCCTGAACGGCATCATTTCCGGCGCGGGCGGCGTGGTGCAGTCCGGCTCGGGCACGACGACGCTCGGCGGCTCGAACACCTACAGCGGCGGGACGACGTTGAACAGCGGCGGACTGAGCGTGGGCAGCAATAATGCGCTCGGTTCCGGTGCGCTGAACGTGACCGGCAACGGCACGTTGAACGCCAGCGTGAGCGGCACGACGCTCGGCAACGCGGTCACGCTCGGCGCGGGCGCGACGCTCGGGCTGAACGGCGCGAATGATTTGGGCCTGGGTGGCACGATTTCCGGCAGCGGCGGCCTCGCGCAGACCGGCACGGGCACGACGACGCTCACCGGCACGAATACCTACGGCGGCGGCACCACGTTGAGCGGCGGCGGGCTCATTGCCGGCAACGGCAGCGCACTGGGTTCCGGCGCGCTGAACGTCACGGGCGCGGGCGGCTCGCTCGGCACGACCGTCGGCGGCACGACGCTCGGCAATGCGGTGAATCTCGGCGCAGGTTCGACGCTGACGGTGGGCGGTGCGAACGATCTCGGCCTGGGCGGTGCGATCTCGGGCAGCGGCAACCTGGCGGTGAATGGCCCGTCGACGACGACGCTCACGGGCGCCAACACCTATACGGGCAACACGACGATCGGCGGCGGCAGCACGCTGGCGGTGGGGGCGGGCGGCAGCCTGTCGTCGGGCAGCGCGCTCGACCTGACCGGCGCAGGTGCGGCGCTCGACATCAGTGCGGCGACCACGCCGCAGACGAGCGGCATGCTGTCCGGCGTGTCGGGCACGAACGTGAACCTCGGCGGCAACACGCTCACGCTGGCAGGTACCGGCAACGGCAGTTACGCGGGCACGATCGGCGGCACGGGCGGCCTGACGATGGCGGGCACGGGGACGGAAACGCTGACGGGTACCAATACCTACACCGGCGCGACGACGATCAACAGCGGCACGCTGGCGATCGGCGCGGGCGGCAGCCTGTCCGGCAGCAGTCCGGTGAATCTCGCCGGTGCGGGCGCCACGTTCGACGTCAGCGGCGCGACGACGCCGCAGACGACCGGCACGCTGTCGGGCGTGGCCGGTTCGACGGTGAACCTCGGTGGCAACAACCTGACGCTGGGCGGCACGGGCAGCGGCACGTACGACGGCACGATTGCCGGTGCGGGCGGCAGCCTCACGTTGTCGGGCACGGGCACCGAAACGCTGACCGGCGCGAACACGTACACGGGCGGCACGAACCTGACGGGCGGCGGCACGCTGCTCGCGGGCAACGGTTCGGCGCTTGGCACGGGGGCGCTGAACACGAGCGGCGCGGGCGGCACGCTCGGCACCAGCGTGGCGGGCACGACGCTGACCAACGCGATCAATCTCGGTTCGGGATCGACGCTGACGGTGGGCGGCGCGAACAACCTGGGCCTGGGCGGCGCAATCTCGGGCAGCGGCAACCTGGCGGTGAATGGCCCGTCGACGACGACGCTCACGGGTGCGAACACCTATACCGGCAACACGGCGATCGGCGGCGGCAGCACGCTGGCGGTGGGGGCGGGTGGCAGCCTGTCGTCGGGCAGCGCGATTGACCTGACCGGCACGGGCTCGACACTGGACGTGAGCGCGGCCACGACGCCGCAGACGACGGGCGCGTTGTCCGGCGCATCGGGCTCGACGGTGAACCTCGGCGGCAATACGCTGACGCTCGGCGGTTCGGGCAGCGGCACATTCGGCGGTACGGTTGGCGGCACGGGCGGGCTGACACTGTCGGGTACCGGCACGGAAACGCTGACGGGTACCAATACCTACACGGGTGCGACGACGATCAACAGCGGCACGCTGGCGATCGGCGCGGGCGGCAGCCTGTCCGGCAGCAGTCCGGTGAATCTCGCCGGTGCGGGCGCCACGTTCGACGTCAGCGGCGCGACGACGCCGCAGACGACCGGCACGCTGTCGGGCGTGGCCGGTTCGACGGTGAACCTCGGTGGCAACAACCTGACGCTGGGCGGCACGGGCAACGGCACGTACGGCGGCACGGTCGCCGGTGCGGGCGGCAGCCTGACGTTGTCGGGCACGGGCACCGAAACGCTGACCGGCGCGAACACGTACACGGGCGGCACGAACCTGACGGGCGGCGGCACGTTGATCGCGGGCAACGGTTCGGCACTCGGCACGGGCGCGCTGAACACGAGCGGTGCAGGCGGCACGCTGGCCGCGAGCACGCCCGGCACGACATTGACCAACACGGTGAACCTCGGCGGCGGCTCGACGCTGACGGTCGGCGGCACGAACGATCTCGGCCTGGGCGGCGCGATCTCCGGCAGCGGCAACCTGGCGGTAACGGGCCCGTCGACGACGACGCTCTCCGGTGCGAACACCTACACGGGCAGCACGACGATCGGCGGCGGCAGCACGCTGGCGGTGGGGGCGGGCGGCAGCCTGTCGTCGGGCAGCGCGATCGACCTGGCGGGCACGGGCGCGGCGCTGGACCTGAGCGCGGCCACCTGGCCGCAGACGACGGGCGCGCTGTCCGGCGGTGCTGGCACGAACGTGAACCTCGGCGGCAATACGCTGACGCTCGGCGGCCCGGGCAGTGGCACGTATGCGGGCGTGATCGGCGGCACGGGCGGATTGACGCTGTCGGGTACCGGCACGGAAACGCTGACGGGCACCAACACCTACACCGGCGCGACGACGATCAACAGCGGCACGCTGGCGATCGGCGGCAACGGCAGCCTGTCGTCGAGCAGCCCGGTCAACCTGACGACGTCCGGCGCCACGCTCGACCTGAGCGGCGCCGCGTCGCCGCAATCGACCGGCGCGATCTCGGGCGTGGCGGGTTCGACGGTGAACCTCGGTGCGAACAACCTGACGCTCGGCGGCACCGGCAGCGGCACCTATGCGGGCAACATCGCCGGCACGGGCGGCGTGACGATGACCGGCACGGGCACCGAAACGCTGACGGGCGCCAACACCTACACCGGCGCGACGACGATCAACAGCGGCACGCTCGCAATCGGCGCGGGCGGCAGCCTGTCGGGGACGACGCCGGTGAGCCTGACGGGTGCGGGCGCCACCTTCGACCTGAGCGGTGCGACGACGCCGCAAACGACCGGCACGCTGTCGGGTGTGGCGGGTTCGACGGTGAACCTCGGCGGCAACAACCTGACGCTGGGTGGTACCGGCAGCGGCACGTATGACGGCACGATTGCCGGTGCGGGCGGCAGCCTGACGCTGTCGGGCACGGGCGCCGAAACGTTGACGGGCACGAACACCTACACGGGCGGCACGAGCCTGACGGGCGGTGGCACGCTGATCGCCGGCAACGGTTCGGCGCTGGGCACGGGCGCGCTGAACACGAGCGGCGCGGGCGGCATGCTCGGCACCAGCGTGGCCGGCACGACGCTCGGCAACGCGGTGAATCTCGGTGCGGGTTCGACGCTGACGGTGGGGGGGGCGAACAACCTGGGCCTTGGCGGTGCGATCTCGGGCAGCGGCAACCTGGCGGTGAACGGCCCGTCGACGACGACGCTCACTGGCGCGAGCTCGTACACGGGCGGCACGACGATCGGCAACGGCAGCACGCTGGCGGTCGGCGCGGGCGGCAGCCTGTCGTCGGGCAGCGCGGTCGATCTGGCGGGCGCGGGGGCCACGCTGGATCTGAGCACCGCCACGACGCCGCAAGCGACGGGCGCGCTGTCGGGCGTGGCGGGTTCGACGGTGAACCTCGGCGGTAATGCGCTGACGCTCGGTGGTTCAGGCAGCGGCACGTATGGCGGCACGATTGCCGGTACGGGCGGCAGCCTGACGCTGTCGGGCACGGGCACCGAAACGCTGACGGGGACGAACACGTACACGGGCGGCACGAACCTGACCGGCGGCGGCACGCTGCTCGCGGGCAACGGGTCGGCACTCGGCACGGGTGTGCTGAACACGAGCGGCGCGGGCGGCACGCTCGGGATGAGCGTCGCAGGCACGACGCTGACGAACGCGATCAATCTCGGCACGGGCACGACGCTGACGGTGGCTGGTGCGAACAACTTGGGCCTGGGCGGCGCAATCTCGGGCAGCGGCAATCTGGCGGTCAGTGGCCCGTCAACGACGACGCTCTCTGGCACGAGCACCTATACCGGCAACACGACGATCGGCGGCGGCAGCACGCTGGCGGTCGGCGCGGGCGGCAGCCTGTCGTCGGGCAGCGCGATCGATCTGTCGGGCACGGGTGCGGCGCTCGATCTCAGCGCCGCCACGACACCGCAGACGACGGGCCCGTTGTCGGGCATATCGGGTTCGACGGTGAACCTCGGCGGCAACACGCTGACGCTCGGCGGTTCGGGGAACGGCGCGTTCGGCGGTACGGTCGGCGGCACGGGCGGGTTGACGATGGCCGGCACGGGGACGGAAATGCTGACGGGCGCCAACACGTACACGGGTGCGACGACGATCAACAGCGGCACGCTGGCGATCGGTGCAGGCGGCAGCCTGTCGTCGAGCAGCCCGCTGAACCTGGCCGGTGCGGGCGCCACGTTCGACGTCAGCGGCGCGACGACACCGCAAGCGACGAGTTCGCTGTCGGGTGTATCGGGTTCGACGGTGAACCTCGGCGGTAATGCGCTGACGCTCGGTGGCACGGGCAACGGCACGTACGGCGGCACGATCGCGGGCACGGGCGGCAGCCTGACGCTGTCGGGCACGGGCACCGAAACGCTGTCCGGCCCGAACACGTACACGGGCGGCACGAACCTGATGGGCGGCGGCACGCTGATCGCGGGCAGCAATACGGCGCTTGGCACCGGCGCGCTGAACGCGAGTGGCGCAGGCGGCACGCTGGCCGCGGGTACGCCGGGCACGATACTGTCCAACGCGGTGAACCTCGGCACGGGTTCGACGCTGACGGTGAGCGGCACCCACAACCTCGGCCTGGGCGGCGCGATCTCGGGTAGCGGCACGCTCGCGATCAGCGGCCCGGCGACGACGACGCTGTCCGGCGCGAACACCTATACCGGCGGCACCAGCGTCACAGGCGGCGGCACGCTGGTGGCCGGCACGCCGACGGCACTCGGCAGCGGCACGCTGAGCGTCGGTGGCAACGGCGGCACGCTCGCCACCAGCGTCGCAGGCACGACGCTCGGCAACGCGGTGAATCTCGGCACGGGTTCGACGCTGACGGTCGGTGGCGCCAACAACCTCGGCTTGAGCGGGCCGATTTCGGGCAGCGGCAATCTGGCGGTCAGCGGCCCGTCGACGACGACGCTCACCGGCGCGAGCTCGTACACGGGCGGCACGACGATCGGCAGCGGCAGCACGCTGGCGGTCGGCGGCAACGGCAGCCTGTCGTCGGGCAGCGCGGTGACGCTGGCCGGCGGCGGCGCGACGCTCGACGTGGGCGGCGCGAGCAGCCCGCAGACGACGAGCGCGCTGTCGGGAGCCGCCGGTTCGACCGTGAATCTCGGCGGCAACACGCTCACCGTGGCCGGCCCGGCAGGCGGCGCCTTCGGCGGCACGATCGCGGGCACCGGCGGCTTCGCAGTGCAGGGCGGCGGCACGCAGACGCTGACCGGCGCCAACACGTACACGGGCGGCACGACGATCGGCAGCGGCAGCACGCTGGCGCTCTCCGGCTCAGGCAGCCTCGCGCCGACCAGCCCGATGATCCTCGCGGGCAGCGGCGCGACGCTGAACCTGGCGAGCTCGGCCGCGCCGCAGGCGATCGGCACGCTGTCGGGCACGACGGGCTCGAACGTGAACCTCGGCAGTACGCCGCTGACGGTCAACACCGCGGGCACCGGCACGTTCGCGGGCACGCTGTCGGGCACCGGGCCGCTGACGCTGGCCGGCACGGGCGCGCAACTGCTGAGCGGCACCAACACGCTGTCCGGGCCGACGACCGTGGCCGGCGGCACCCTCGCCGTCACCGGTTCGCTGGCCAGCTCGCCGGTGACCGTCGGCAACGGCGCGACTGTCACCGGCACGGGCACGATCGGCGGCCTCGTCGTGTCGGGCGGCGGCACCGCGTCGGTCACGCAGCTCGGGCAGCCGCTGAAGGTGGCGGGCAATGCGACGTTCCAGCCCGGCTCGACGCTGCAGGTCGGCGCCACGCCGCAACAAAGCGGCAGCCTCGACGTGACCGGCTCGGCCACGCTCAACGGCGGCGCGGTGCAGGTCGTCGCGGCCAGCGGGCAATACCAGCCGAACAAGACCTACACGATCGTGAATGCGGGTGCGGGCGTGCAGGGGCAGTTCGGCGCGGTGAACTCGACGTACGCGTTCCTGACGCCGACGCTCAAGTACGACGCGTCGCAGGTGCTGCTGTCGCTCGCACCGAACGGCACGCCGTTCGCGTCGGTGGCGACGACGCCGAACGGGCAGTCCGTGGCCGGCGCGATCGGCACGCTCGGCGCCGGCAATCCGCTGTTCGATACGGTGCTGACGTCGGATGCGCCAACTGCGAACCGCGCGTTCGCGCAGCTCGCCGGCGATCTGTATCCGAGCACGAGCAGCGTGCTGCTCTCCGATAGCCGCTATGTGCGCGACGCGGTGCTCGATCGCGCGCGTCTCGGTTCGCAGCCGGGCGGCGCGTTGTGCGGCTGCGAGGCGCCCGTGTCGGCGGACGATCACGCGGCGTCGCTCGATCGTCGCATGGCCTCGGAGAACGGCTGTACGCCGGCCAAGTCGTACAAGCCGGCGGTGTGGGGCCGGGTGTACGGCTCGCATAGCCGGTTCGACGGCGACGGCGTCGCTTCGATCGACCGCAACCTGTACGGCTTCGTCGTCGGTACGGATGCGGAGGTCAGCAGCCACTGGCGCATCGGTATCGCGGGCGGCGCGTCGCGCAGCCTGCTCAATGCCGACCAGAACCAGTCGGCCAAGGTGAACGGCGAGACGATCGCGCTGTACGCCAGCGGCCGATACGACGCGTGGAACGTGCGCGGCGGCGTGGCGCAGTCGTGGTACCGCGTGCACAGCGAGCGCAATCCGTCGTTCGGCGGCTTCTCCGACCACGACACCGCCAGCTACGACGCGAACGCGACGCAGGTGTTCACCGAGATCGGCTACTCGACGGCCATCCGCAACGTCGAACTCGAACCGTTCGTCGGACTCGCGTACGCGAGCGTGCATACCGGCGGCTTCAAGGAGAACGGTGGCGCGGCCGCGCTGCAGGGTGACGCCAGCACGACCGGCCTCGGCTTCTCGACGCTCGGCGTGCGGGCTTCGACCGACATCGCGGTCACGACGAAGGGCAAGGTCACGGCGTTCGGCACGGTCGGCTGGCGGCATGCATTCGGCAATACGCAGCCGGGTTCGACGCTGTCGTTCGCGAGCGGCGGTTCGCCGTTCAGCGTGGTCGGCGTGCCGGTCGCGCGTGATGCCGCGGTGCTTGAGGTCGGTGTCGATGCGGCCGTCACGAAGAACCTGTCGCTGGGATTGTCGTATAGCGGCCAGATCGGCGGCAGCTTCAGCGACCATGCGCTGTACGGCAATCTGTTGTGGAAGTTCTAAGGGGGGCGGGGATCGGCCTATTGCGATGCGGTTGTCGCGATCGGTCGATCGCTGATCGGCGTTCAGATGGCCCGTTGGTTGATTCGCATTGCGAAGGTTTCTATGTGGAAATACATGGACATGACGTGCGTCGTGTGATGTTTGAAATTCCGCCGAGCCGGCCTGTTTAAACCTGTTTCAACGCTTGGTTGTATCGGGCAATCCGCAAACGATTCGCGCCACCTTCGGGCGGCAGGGTCCAAGC
Source organism: Burkholderia puraquae (assembly GCF_002099195.1). Taxonomy (GTDB): domain Bacteria; phylum Pseudomonadota; class Gammaproteobacteria; order Burkholderiales; family Burkholderiaceae; genus Burkholderia; species Burkholderia puraquae. The sequence continues at coordinate 186,919 of NZ_NBYX01000015.1, forward strand.
GTCGTCGCTCGAGCTGTACCGCGGTAGTCCAACCGAAATGAGGTGACTCACGAACACGAAAATGAACGTGAAATCGACAGGCATCGCCTTGTCGGTCGCGGCTATATTGCCCGCGAGTCCAGCTGGCGCACCCATGCGGTGACGCGGAATATCTCTCCCTCGACGTCGTGCGTTGCCTGCAATGGTTGCGCGAAGCCGGCATGCTGGTCTGCATTGCGGGGAATCAGCCCGTCGAGACGGAGCACGCACTCCGTGCACTCGGCGTGCAGGCGGATATCGTGGCGTCGTCCGCACCCCGGGGGGCCGAAAAGCCGAGCGCACGATTTTTCGAACGCATCATCGCCGAGAGGAATGGACTCGATCCGGCGCAGATTGCCTGCATCTGTGAACCGCTCGACAATCATGTCGAGCCGGCACGGCGGGCCTGCATGGTTTCAGCGTTTGTACGGCGCGGCCCCTGGGCGCTGATCCAGTCGTGCTCAGGGCGGTTCGCGACGTCGGCCCACGTCATGGACGATCTTTCTTCGCTTCCTGATATGCCCAGCGGAATTTGAGGGCGCCTTGAACCTGGCGTAATCGTTTCCGGCGCCGGGCGTGTTCCCGCTTCCAGCCACGTAGCCACCCCACGCGGCACACGGATTGCTCGCCCATCTCCCAAAACCGCCAACCCACCCCCGCCCAAACCCGCATCCGGCCGGCCTTTTCCGGCCCTGCCCCCACATCCGGTGGCCGATTTTGTCACCACTTGGGCCGGATATGACAATAGGAATCGACCGCCACAGCATTACGATGGCTCAAGTCGTCGCCAGGGCCTGGCCGGTTTTACCGCATCTCGCCCCATAGCGCCCCATTACACCGTCTGATTGGAACATCGACCATGAGCTATCACGCCCCCGTCAAGGACATGCTGTTCGTGCTGAAGGAACTGGCCGGCATCGACGCCGTTGCGCAGTTGCCGGGCTTCGAGGATGCCGGTTACGACACGGCGCAGGCCGTGCTCGACGAGTCCGCGAAATTCTGCGGCGAGGTGCTGGCCCCGCTGAACGTCGAAGGCGACCGCAATCCGAGCAGCTGGAAGGACGGCGTCGTGACCGCGACGCCCGGTTTCGCGGAAGCGTTCCGCCAGTTCGTCGAAGGCGGCTGGCAGGGGCTGCAGCATCCGTCCGAATACGACGGCCAGGGGCTGCCGAAGCTGATCGCGACGCCGTGCATCGAGATGCTGAACGCGTCGAACCTGTCGTTCGCGCTGTGTCCGCTGTTGACCGACGGCGCGATCGAGGCGCTGCTGACGGCCGGCACCGACGAGCAGAAGCAGCGTTACGTGCCGAAGCTGATCTCCGGCGAATGGACCGGCACGATGAACCTGACCGAGCCGCAGGCGGGCTCCGACCTGGCGCTGGTGCGCTCGCGCGCCGAGCCGCAGGGCGACGGCACGTACAAGGTATTCGGCACGAAGATCTTCATCACGTGGGGCGAGCACGACATGGCGGACAACATCGTCCACCTGGTGCTGGCGCGCACGCCGAACGCGCCGGAAGGCGTGAAGGGCATCTCGCTGTTCATCGTGCCGAAGTTCATGGTCAACGACGACGGCTCGCTGGGCGCGCGCAACGACGTGCACTGCGTGTCGATCGAGCACAAGCTCGGGATCAAGGCGAGCCCGACGGCGGTGCTGCAATATGGCGACCACGGCGGCGCGATCGGCTACCTGGTCGGCGAGGAAAACCGCGGCCTCGAATACATGTTCATCATGATGAACGCGGCGCGCTTCGGCGTCGGGATGCAGGGGATCGGCGTGGCCGACCGCGCCTACCAGAAGGCCGCGGAATTCGCGAAGGAGCGCGTGCAGAGCCGCCCGGTGGACGGTTCGGCGAAGCAGTCGGTGACGATCATTCATCACCCGGACGTGCGCCGCATGCTCGGCACGATGCGCGCGCTGACCGAAGGCGCTCGCTCGCTGGCCTACGTGGCGGCCGCGCACAGCGACATTGCCCACCGCCATTCGGACGAGGCGACGCGGGCGCGTCATCAGGCAATCTACGAGTATCTGGTGCCGGTGGTGAAGGGCTGGAGCACGGAGATGGTGAACGACGTGGCGAGCCTGGGCGTGCAGGTGCACGGCGGGATGGGCTTCATCGAGGAAACGGGCGCGGCGCAGTACTATCGCGATGCACGGATCCTGGCAATCTACGAAGGCACGACGGCGATCCAGGCGAACGACCTGGTGGGCCGCAAGACGATGCGCGACGGCGGCGCGGTGGCGAAGGCACTGATCGCGGAGATCGGCGAGACGGTGGCGGCGCTGGGTCAGCTGGACGGCGCGGCGGCCGCATCGGTGAAGGCGCAGCTGGAGAAGGGCGCGAAGGCGCTGTCGTCGGTGGTCGATTACGTGGTGGCGAACGTGAAGCAGGACCCGAACGCGGTGTTCGCGGGCAGCGTGCCGTACCTGAAGCTGGCGGGCGTGGTGCTGTGCGGCTGGCAGATGGGCCGCGCACTGGTGGCGGCACAGGCGAACCGCGCAAGCGATCCGGCGTTCTTCGACGCGAAGATCGCGATCGCGCAATGCTACGCGGAGCACGTGCTGGTGCAGGCAGGCGCGTTCGAAGCGTCGATCGTCGGCGCGAAGGGCAACGAGAGCGTGCTCGCGTTGACGGAAGACCAGTTCTGACCGGCTGACGGTCGGGACGCAGGAGGAGACAGGATTTTGACCACACAGGACTTGCTCGCGCAGTACGGCCCGCGCGAATCGATGGAATACGACGTCGTGATCGTCGGCGGCGGCCCCGCCGGGCTGTCGGCGGCGATCCGGCTCAAGCAGCTGGCCGCCGAGAAAGGCACCGAGATCGGCGTGTGCGTGCTCGAGAAGGGTTCCGAGATCGGCGCGCACATCCTGTCGGGCGCGGTGATGGATCCGCGCGCGATCAACGAACTGTTCCCCGACTGGAAGGAACGCGGCGCGCCGCTCGATGTCGAGGTGACGGAAGACCGCTTCCTGTTCCTGTCCGAGAAAAACGCGGTCACCACGCCGAACTGGGCGCTGCCCGCCAACTTCCAGAACCACGGCAACTACGTGATCTCGCTGGGCAACGTCACGCGCTGGCTCGGCCAACAGGCGGAAGCCCTGGGCGTCGAGATCTTCCCGGGCTTCCCGGCCGCGGAAATTCTCTACAACGACGACGGCTCGGTGAAGGGCGTCGCCACCGGCAACATGGGCGTGGGCAAGAACGGCGAGCCGACCGAGAACTTCCAGCTCGGCATGGAGCTGCACGCGAAATACACGCTGTTCGCCGAAGGCTGCCGCGGCCACCTGGGCCGCCAGCTGATCTCGAAGTTCAAGCTCGACGCGAACGCGGATCCGCAGGCCTACGGAATCGGCATCAAGGAGCTTTGGGAGATCGACCCGGCCAAGCACAAGCCGGGCCTCGTGATTCACACGGCCGGCTGGCCGCTGAAGTCCGATACGTACGGCGGCTCGTTCCTGTATCACATGGACAACAACCAGGTCGTGGTCGGCTTCGTGGTGGGCCTCGGCTACACGAACCCGTACCTGTCGCCGTTCGAGGAATTCCAGCGCTACAAGACGCATCCGTCGATTCGCGCATTCCTGGAAGGCGGCAAGCGCGTGTCGTACGGCGCGCGGGCGATCACGGCCGGCGGCCTGCTGTCGCTGCCGAAGACGGTGTTCCCGGGCGGCGCGCTGATCGGCGACGATGCGGGCTTCCTGAATGCGTCGCGGATCAAGGGCAGCCACGCGGCGATCAAGACCGGCATGCTGGCGGCGGACGCCGCGTTCGACGCGGTGCAGGCCGGCCGCCAGAGCGACGAACTCAACGCGTACCCGGACGCCTTCAAGCAATCGTGGCTGTACACGGAGCTGTACCGCGCGCGCAACTTCAAGCAGTGGATGGCCAAGGGGCTGTACCT
>NZ_NBYX01000016.1 GCF_002099195.1 Burkholderia puraquae
CGCGGCAAGGACGAGGCGAACGACAAGGGCATGAAGCTGCTCGATCGCGTCGGCCTGAAGGCGCATGCGCACAAGTTCCCGGGCCAGTTGTCGGGCGGCCAGCAGCAGCGCGTCGCGATCGCGCGTGCGCTGTCGATGGACCCGATCGCGATGCTGTTCGACGAGCCGACGTCCGCGCTCGATCCGGAGATGATCAACGAAGTGCTCGACGTGATGGTCGAACTCGCGCAGGAAGGGATGACGATGATGGTCGTCACGCACGAGATGGGCTTCGCGAAGAAGGTCGCCCATCGCGTGATCTTCATGGACAAGGGCGCGATCGTCGAGGACGACCGCAAGGACGATTTCTTCTCGAATCCGAAATCGGAACGCGCGAAGGACTTCCTCGCGAAGATCCTGCACTGAGCGTTCGCGCTCGTCGGCGCTGCATGTGCGTCGATACGAAAACCGCCCGGCCGAGCGCCGGGCGGTTTTTTTTCGTCCGCTGCGCGCGGGCGTTACCAGCTGTAGCGGTAGCCGACCTGCCCGACGATGCCGCGCCGGTAATCGCCGCCGATGTTGCGCGCGATCTTCGCGTTCGCATACAGCTCGCCCGACTTGCCGAAGCTTGCGGTCACGCCGACACCGAGTTCGTACCACGTGCGGCCGAGATGCGTCGCGAACGGCGTGCCGCCGACGACGGTCTGGCCCGGTGACAGGAAGTCGTGCAGCACGTCGGCGGTGAAGTACGGTGTCGCGGCGCCGCCACCCGAATCCGACTGGAGGTTCGGCCGGAAGATGCGCACGCCGACGCGGCCGCGCAGCGCGTTCGTCGTCGTGCCCGATACCGCCGAGACGTTGTCGTTGAACCCGTTCAGCTTCAGGTACTGATACATCAGCTGCGCCTGCGGTTCGACTGCGATCGGCATGTTGCCGATCGCGAACGGCTTGCCGGCTTCCTGCGACAGTGCGATGCCGAAGCCGTTCTGCGACGCTTCGTTGCCGTAGCTGTCGCGATAACGGTTGCCGTAGTGCGTGACCTGCCCGACGCTGTCGAAGTACGTGCCGTCGGACAGGTACTTCGTCCAGTAGCCGCCAATGCTCTGCGCGTGCATCTCGACCGAGCCCGTCGACGTCGACAGGTTGGCCGTATCGGCGCGCGCCATGTCGCTGAAGCTCGCGTTCGACACGCCGATGCTGGCCGTCACGCCCGCATGCGTGCTGCCGCCGCCGTTCGGCGCCTGGTCGAGCGTCCAGTCCTTGCCGAACTGCGCGAAGAACGTGCGCTCGTCGGCCGCGAAGCGGCCCGCGTTCGCGTCGAGGCTCTGGCCGCCGATACGCCCCCACACGCCGTCGCGATTGCCGGGCTGCTGCTTTTCGAGGTTGTAGATGTCGCCGACGCGCTCGTGCAGCTTGCCGAGCGTCGAGAAGCCGTAGTCGGCGTTGAGCAGCGGCGTGAGTGCGTAGCCCGAGACGCCGGGGCGATACGCGAGCGTGCCGCCGTTGCCATTCGCGCCGCCGTCGCCGCCACCGGACGGGTGGATCGGGTCGCCGGGGTCCGACGGATCGAGTTGCGACCGCAGGTACCAGCCGTTCGCGTCGCCTTGCCCGCCGCGATAGAGCCGGTATTCGTACGCGCCCGCCTGCACGGGCCCCGCGAGCTGGAACGCCGACGTGGTGGTCGTGCCGCCGTTGGTCGTGACGACCACCGGAATCCCGTCGCCCTTCGTCTGCGCGCCGGTGCCGGCCGTGTTGGCGATCTTCAGGCCCGTCGTGCCGCTCGCGGCGCCGCCGTTCACGATCACCCGGTCGGTCGGCGATGCGTCGGCGCCGAGGAACGTATTGAGCGCGATCGTGCCGCCATTGCCGACGTAGCTGCCGGTCGTCAGCGTCTTGTAGCTGCCCGTGAGCGTCGGCGAACCGGTCGGTGCGGCGAACGCGACCAGGCCCGCGTTGTTCAGGCTGCTCAGCACGGAGCTGCCCGTCATGCGCCACGTGCTGGTGGGGTCGACGGTCAGTGCGACCGGATCGATCTTGCCCGCCAGCGTCGTGCCGTTCGCGAGGAACACGTTGCCGGTGCTCGATGCGTCGGAGACGATGTCGCCGGCCAGGTTCACGGCCGATGCGGTGAAGGTGGCGTGGCTGCCGTTCGACAGGTCGAGCAGCGTGCCGTTGCCCGCCGTCACGACCGTGCCGTTGCGCACGGCGATGTCGGCCGTGCCGCCGCGCGCGGCGAAGGCCGGCCCGGTGGCGGACGCGACGCTGCCGCCGTCGACGAGCACCGAACTCGTCGCGCCGTTTGCGAGCGTATCGGACGTCAGCACGCCGGCCGTCGCGCCCTTGAGTGTGGTGCCGGTCAACGCGAGCACGCCGCCGCTGTCGGCGGTTGCGCCGTTTCCGGCGGCGCTGGCGATCGTCGAGCCCGTATCGCCGATGCGGCCGCCGTTCTGCGCGACGAGGCCGTCGGCGGCCGTGCCGGCTGCGGTGATCTTCGCGCCCGACAGCAGCGCGGTCGCGCCGCCGCCCGTCACGATCGCGGCCGAACCCGCGCCGGTCGTCGAGACCATCGTACCGTTGGCCGTCAGCGTCGAATCAACGCCCGACACGAAGAAGCCGCGCGCGTTGTCGCCGGTGGTCCGGACGACGGTCGCCGCATCGGTCGCGATGCGTGCGCCGGCCCCCGTCGACGACAGGCCGTCGGCGCCACCGCCGGTCGTGCCGATTTGCGTGCCCGACAACACGATCGTCGTGTTCGTGCCCTGGTTGTCGATCCCCTTGCCCGAGCCGCCGGCCGTGATCGACGTCGCGCCGGCCGCGAGCCCGCCGCCTGTCACGGTCGAGTCGATCAGCATGCCGTCGGCGCTGCCGTTCGCGGTGACGGTGCCGGCACCCGACAGTGCGACCGAGGCGCCGGCACCCGTCAGGCGTACGCCCGCGATGCCGTCGTCGGCCTCGATCGAACCTGCGTTGGCGAGCGTCGCCGACGCACCCTGGACGAGCGCGCCGGTGCCGTTGGAGACGCGGATCGTCGACGCGTTGTTCACCGTGCCGAGCGTGCCGATCACGACGCCCGTCGAGCCGGCGCCCGTCAGCAGCACCGTGTCGCGGTTCTCGAGCGTGCCGAGGTTCTGCGCGACGAAGCCGGTGACGCCGGCAGTCGATGACGTGACGGCGGCGTGGTTGGTGAGCGTCGTCGCGACCGGTGCGCCGGCATTGGCGCCGGCGAGGTCGTGCGCCTGGCCGTCGACGACGCCGGCGATCGCACCGGACGCATTCAGGTTGATCGTCGCGCCCGCATCGATCGTGCCTTGCGCGCCGCCTTCGACCGCGATCGCGATGCCGTTCGCGCCATTGACGTTGTAGATCGCGTTGCCGGTCGTCAGCACGGTGCCGGCGTCGGTCGCGAGCACGCCGTGCGCGCGCTGGCCATTGACGTCGGTCGTCAGCGTGCCGGCCGTCGTCGTGCCCGTGTAGGCCGCGCCGCCCGCGACGCGGAACAGCGTCGAATCGTCGGTGTCGACGCTGAGGTGCTGCGCGGCGACGTTGATCTTCGAGCCCGCGCCATAGGCGTAGAAGCCGATCTGGTTGGTGCCCGACATGAAGGCGGGCACCGCATTGGCGCCGACGTCGATCGTCGCGCCCGAGCGTGCGTGCACGCCGATCGCGCCGGTGCCCGTCAGGTTGAGCGCGCCGTCGAGCGTGGCCTTCGCGCGCGGCCCCTCGGCCCAGACGCCATAGTTGCGCGTGCCCGACGCGGGATCGAGGCCGCCGGCCACGTCGATCGTGCCGGTCGAGGTCGCGGCCGTCGCGGTCGTACCGGTACCGACGACCATGATGCCGATGCCGTTTACGCCATTCAGCGTGATGGTGCCGGTGTTGGTCACGGCCGCGGCCGTGTTGGCCGCGAGCATGCCGACGTTGGCGAGCGGCGTACCGGAAGCCGCGCCGTTGACGACGATCGCGCCCGCGTTGTTCAGTGTGCCGGACGACGAGCCGATGCTCGCCAGCGCGGCGCCGTTCTGCGTCTGCGAGCCGATCACGATCGTGCCGAGGTTGCTCGCGGTGCCCGAGGCGCCGAGCAGGATGCCGTACGCGTGCGCGGACAGCGCGATGTCGTTCGCAGCTTCCGGCGCGCCGGCATCGTACTGGGCCGCACGACCGAGGTAGATCGTGCCGCCGGCTTCGTTCGTGAAGCGGCCGCCGGCGACGAGGCCGCCGATCACCTGGCTGTCGAGCGTCGTCGCGTTGACGCCGACGTTGATCGTGCCGGCGTTCGACGCGCTCGCGCCGTCGGTTGCGGCCACTGCGTAGTTCTGCAGGTCGAGCCGGTTGTGGGTGAGATTCCATGCGCCGACGTTCATCACGCCATTGTTGACGAACGTGGTGCCCGCGCCGTTTGCGTACACGCCGCTGCCTTCGACGTACGTGTTGAGGCCGAAGTTGTCGGGCTGCGCGGTGCCGCCGGTGTTGACGTTGTTGCCGGCCGTATAGCCGGATGAAATCGCGCCGTTGTTGACGCCGCTCGCGCCGCTCAGCAGGCGCACCAGCGTAAAGTCGCCCGACAGGCGCCCGTCGTTGACGAAGTGCGCACCGTTCTCCGCGACGACGGCGGCGCTCGCGTCGATCGTGTTGGAGCCGCGGAAGTCGATCTGGCCGTCCTTGCCGATGTGCAGCGTCGCGTTCGCGCCCGTACCGTGCATCGCGGACGGGTAGTTTCTGGGCAGCGCGTTCTTGTCGCCGGGCGACACGTTGTTCGCATACTCGAAGGTCTGCGGGGAGAGCGTCACGGCCTGGCCGAACGCGTTGTCGTAGGCGGCCTGCGAGCCGAGCGCGCCGTTCCGGACCGAACGCACGAGAAAGTCGTTGTACGCGGCGAGCGACGCGGCGTCGGTGACGGTCCACGTGCTGCCGTCGAACGCGGTGAAGGTGCCCGCGTAGGCCGGCACGTCGAGCTGGATGCTGCCGACGGGGCCGCCGCTCGCGAGATAGTCGCCGGTAATGAACCAGATCTGGTTGCGCGAATTCCAGTTGATGACGCTCGGTGCCGAGCCGGTGCCGTCCGCGTAGGTGAGGTCGGTCTGCTTGGCCGCGATCGTGATCGCATTGCCGGCCGCCGCGGGCGCGTTCGCCGGGTTGCCGATCGAGACGTCGAGCGTGCCGCCCGAGTTCTCGACCGTGCCGATCCGCGTGTTCACATACTGGTTGCCGTTGACGTCGTGGTAGACCTGCACGACGGTCGAGCCTGCATTCGACGAGGCGAACGCGGACGAATCGTAGGTGGCGACCGACGTACGGCCGCCCGTGATCGAGTCGGGGGTGCCGACGCTTTGCGTCTTGCCGCCGAGCGTCAACAACGGCTGATTCGGGTTGCCCGAAATGATGGACGTGTTGCCGAGCGGCATCGGCGTGTAGCCCATGTCGCCGGTCGCCCCGGTCCATGCGCCCGTCAGGCCGACCCGGTCGCCGCCCGACACGGTCGTGGCGCCGACGAGGTCGTCGTTGACGGTCGGGCTGAAACTGCCGAGCGCACAGGTGCCGCCGCTCGCGACGGCCGCGCCGCTGCCGCACGTCGATGCGTACGTGGAGCCGGCCGACAATGCGGCCAGCGCGGCGCCGACTGCGGCGATGCGAAGCGATGTCCGGCGCGTTGCCGCGCGCGCGGCGCAGCGGCTTGTGCCGGACGGGCGGCCCGAACGCTTGCCGCGCGCCCGTGCCGTTTCCGCAACCGCGACCCAGCAGCCGGCGGTCTCGCTCCATATCGATCGAAATGAATGATTCACGACAAGCCCCTCTCTGTTGTTTTGATGTGGTTTTCACCGCGGTGCAGTGAATGCGCAATCCGCGGCGGGGAATGGCATGAATGGATGTGCGGCGGCCGTGGCCGTTTCCCTGCCAATCGCGATTCGTCACACCGAGGATGAGCGGAGTCTATTGACCGGGAGGGCGGGTGATTGTCGGGAAGCTAACAATTGCGGCAATCATGCCGTTTTCACTTGGTATTTCTTGCTTGTGTGATGAATCGAACTGAAAGCCTTGTTGGGTAAGGACTTGGTCGATTTGGTGTGCGTGGCCTCGTGATCGCCGTATCGGTGGGGTGGCGCACGGTTTGCGTCAGGTCGGCGCTTTAAAATGCGGTTTCCGGATTATGGGATTTTTTTCGGGAGATTTATTTTCGTCTCGTTTTAATTATTTTCTATGGGAAATGAATTAAATCGAGCGAATGACGTGTGACGTCGCTCCGATATACCGCAATGCGGCTCGGATGAAACGGAATCGGCACCGGGCGTGCGAGATGTTCCGGCGGCAGGCGTCATGCAATCGTGTGCGCGAAACAGCCCGTCGTGATCGGGCGCGGCGGGCGATCGTCTTGCCGAGCAGCGGCCGGCAGGGGGAGGCGAGCGGGCGCTGGTGCGCCGGTCTCAGAAGTCGATTGCGTCGTCGGAGTCGATGTCGGCGGCGGTGACGAGCGCCTCGCGTGCGTCGCGCGGCGCCGACGCCGACGCGTCGAGCGCCGGATTGCGCAGCTTCTCGAGCACGCGCTCGGGCACCGGGATCCGCATCCGCGCGGCGACGTCGCCACACTGGAACATGATCAGCTCGCCCGGCTCGAACGCGGTCCAGACCTCGTTGTCGGTGAGCGGCTGCGTCGCGATCACCGCGACGCGATCTTCGGGCGTCGTGTATTTCGCGAAGTCGATCGACAGGTCTTCGTCGACGAGGTGCGCGGTCGAGAACGGCCAGCGCCGCACGAGATAATGCAGCCGCGTCGAGCAGTGCGCGAACAGCGCCTGGCCGTTCGACATCAGGAAGTTGAACACGCCGTGATCGGTGATGCCGCGCGTCAGCTCGCCGACGCGCTCGAACAGTTCGGGCAACGGCGGCTGCGCGCCGGGGAACGCTTCGCGCAGCCCCTGCATCAGCACGCAGAACGCCTGTTCGCTGTCGGTCGTGCCGACTGGATGGTAGACGCTGCCGTCCATGTCCGGTGCGTAGTCCTGCAGATCGCCGTTATGCGCGAAGATCCAGTGCCGGCCCCACAGCTCGCGCATGAACGGATGGCTGTTCTCGAGCAGGATGTGGCCTTGCGTGGCCTTGCGGATGTGCGCGATCGTGTTCTTGGACTTGATCGGGTAGCGCTTCACCATTTCGGCGATCGGCGATGTGGCCGATGCCTGGTGATCGATGAACAGGCGGCAGGCCTTGTCCTCGAAGAACGCGATGCCCCAGCCGTCGGCATGGTGATCGGTCAGCCCGCCCCGGGCCGCGAAACCGGTGAAGGAGAATGTGACGTCCGTCGGCGCGGCGCAGTTCATTCCTAAGAGTTGGCACATTTTACTTGGGGCGGCAGGCTGAAGCGGGGGGTAACGAACCGGGCGAACCCCGGTACAATGCGGCTTCTAGCATATCACCGAGCCCTGAGCGGTAAAAAGCGGATTCCGCTGGCCAAAGGCCCCGTGTTGCGGTTTGCCGTCAGTCGGCCCGCACGCGCTGTGCGTTCCGGCCCCGCCGATGGCAAGCCCGTTCCTCACGACGCCTCCTATGACTGCCTCGAACGCTTCCTCCCCGGCGACGCTCTCGCTCGCCCGTCCCGACGACTGGCACCTGCACCTGCGAGACGGCGACATGCTGGCCGCCGTGCTGCCGCACACCGCGCGTCAGTTCGGCCGCGCAATCGTCATGCCGAACCTGAAGCCGCCGGTGACGACCACCGCGCAGGCGCAGGCCTATCGCGGGCGCATCCTCGCCGCGCTGCCGGCCGGGATGACGTTCGAACCGCTGATGACGCTGTACCTGACCGACAACACGCCGCCCGACGAGATCCGCCGCGCGCGCGAAAGCGGCTTCGTGCACGGCGTGAAGCTGTATCCGGCCGGCGCGACGACGAATTCCGACCACGGCGTCACCGATCTCGCGAAATGCGCGAAGACGCTCGAGGCGATGCAGGAAACCGGTATGCCGCTGCTTGTGCACGGCGAGGTGACCGATGCGTCGATCGACCTGTTCGACCGCGAGAAGGTCTTCATCGATCGCGTGATGACGCCGCTGCGCCGCGATTTCCCGGGCCTGAAGGTCGTGTTCGAACACATCACGACGAAGGATGCGGCCGATTACGTGCGCGATGCCGACGCGGCGCCCGGCCTGCTCGGCGCGACGATCACCGCGCATCACCTGCTGTACAACCGCAACGCGCTGTTCGTCGGCGGGATCCGCCCGCATTACTACTGCCTGCCGGTGCTGAAGCGCGAGACGCATCGCGTCGCGCTGGTCGAGGCCGCGACGTCGGGCAACCCGCGCTTCTTCCTCGGTACCGACAGCGCGCCGCATGCGCGCGATGCGAAGGAAACCGCGTGCGGCTGCGCGGGCTGCTACACGGCACTGCACGCGCTCGAACTGTATGCGGAAGCGTTCGACCACGCCGGCGCGCTCGACAAGCTGGAAGGCTTCGCGAGTTTCTTCGGCGCCGATTTCTACGGGCTGCCGCGCAGCGCCGAAACGGTCACGCTGCGTCGCGAGGCATGGGAACTGCCGCGCGAGATCTTCGCGGGCGATACGCCGGTTGTGCCGTTGCGCGGCGGCGAGACGATCGGCTGGAAATTGGCGTGACCTTCGCGCCGCCGCGCGAACCCGGCCGCACGGCCGGCAGCGGGGCGGCGGATTTTGCGCGGATCGACTGGTCCGTGCCGTGGCTCGCCCCCTACGCACGGCCCGGTCGCGTTGTGCAGGCTGCCGCACGGGCGGGCGAGGCCATGCTGCTCGATGCGCTGAACGGCGCGTTGAGCGACTCCGGGCCCGACGGCGCGCGCCTCAGCGGCCGCGGCCGGCCGCTCCGGTTCGTGCCGCAGGCCGCGTTGCCGCCCGGCGTGGCGTACGAGATCCATATCGCGGAGACGGGCGGCGTCCCGACCCGCCACAATCTGCACGATTTCTTCAACGCGCTCGTCTGGTTCGCGTATCCGCGCATCAAGGCCGCGCTGAATGCGCGCCAGGCCGCGGCGATCGACGCGGCAGGCGGTGTCGGCCCCGTGCGCGGCACGCTGCGCGACGCGCTTACGCTGTTCGACGAGAACGCCGCGCTGTTCGTGACGGCCGACCGCGCACTCGCCGACGCGCTGCGCGGGTTCGACTGGCCGCGGCTGCTGGTCGCCGCGCGCGGTGCGTGGGGCACGCGCTGCGAGGCGCGGCTCGTCGGCCATGCGCTGCTCGAGAAGCTCGTCGCGCCCTACAAATCCTGCACCGCGCATACGTGGATCGTCGAAGTGAGCGACGACTATTTTTCATGGCCCGATGCGCAACGCATCGCGCATGTCGACGCGCGTGTCGCCGCCGAACTCGCGACGCGCGCGCTGACGAGCCGCGATTTCGCACCGCTCCCGGTGCTCGGCGTACCGGGCTGGTGCGATGCGAATGCCGAGGCTGCGTTCTACGACGATCCGGCCGTGTTTCGCAGCGGCCGCCGCGCGTATGCTGCCGGCGGCGGCGCGCAGTGCTAGAATGCGCGTCGCAAAGCAGGCCAGGCAGTCGCGGCCTCGGCGCCTTCGGGCGCGCGAGGGCGAGGAAAGTCCGGACTCCACAGGGCAGGGTGATGGCTAACGGCCATCCGTGGCGACACGCGGAACAGGGCAACAGAAAGCAAACCGCCGATGGCCCGGCGCAAGCCGGGATCAGGTAAGGGTGAAACGGTGCGGTAAGAGCGCACCGCGGCGACGGCGACGTTCGCTGGCACGGTAACCTCCACCCGGAGCAATTCCAAGTAGGCAGGCGCGCATTTTCGGATGCAGGACGGGGCCCCCGTCTCGTCTGCGGGTAGGAAGCTTGAGCGCGTCAGCAATGGCGCGCCTAGAGGAATGACTGCCACGCGTTGCGTGCCTCGGCGCGCAGCGTGCACAGAATCCGGCTTATCGGCCTGCTTTGCCGTTCGAATGCGAAAGGGCCGGCGTCTCCCAACGGAGCGCCGGCCCTTTTTTCGTGCACGCTCGCCGTGCGTTCAGCTGGCGACGATGTCGAACGAATGCGTGAGTTCGGCCGTCTTCGCGATCATGATCGACGCGGAGCAATACTTGTCGTGCGACAGGTTGATCGCGCGTTCGACCGTGGCGGGGTTCAGGTTGCGGCCGGTGACGGTGAAGTGGAAGTGCACCTTCGTGAACACCTTCGGGTCTTCGCTCGCGCGCTCGGCCTTCAGCGTGACCGAGCAGCCGCTGACTTCCTGGCGGCTCTTCTGCAGGATCAGCACGACGTCATAGGCCGTGCAGCCGCCGGTGCCGAGCAGCACCATTTCCATCGGGCGCGGCGCGAGATTGTGGCCGCCGCCTTCGGGTGCGCCATCCATCGCGACGAGGTGGCCGCTGCCGGTCTCGGCGGAAAACGCCATGCCGTCCTGGCCCATCCAGCTTACTTTGCATTCCATGCTTGCACTCCAGCGTTGCCTGATTCGAATTCGATCCGGCATTGTAGCCCGCTGCGCAACGGTCGGCTGATGCGCTGCACGACGCGCGATGCGGGCGCCGCGCGCGCAGCGCGCTGGACGGCCAATTCCCCTCCGATTTTAGGGGTTTTGCTCTAGAGGAGGGTGATGCCTGATCGTGCTCGTCGGGATCAGGTGATTGATTTCAAAGAGAAAAATCAAATTTTCAAACGCGCCGCCCGAAATTCCGCATTATGGTGTTTGATTTCGTAATGCAAATTTTCTTGTGGGATCGGCGACGCGTTCGTATAATGAGCCTCATTGGTTGTCGCGCTGCGGCAACCTCCGAATGTCTCCTCCACCCTCCTCCTATGGTGGATTAAGCCCGAACCAGCCGTTCGGGCTTTTTTTCGTCCCATGCAAACATCGGCGTGCGGCTTGCACGCCCTGGCATCGTTAGGCGGGCTGCCTTGTTGCAGGCTGCGCGGTCGCACCGGATGGTGTGGCGCGCGAGCGTGTGTCGGGTGCCGGCGCGTGGACGGCCGACGCCTGGCCGTGGCTGCGTGCGCAGAAGTGGCGGACACGTTCGCGTACCGCGCGCAGGCGGGCGACGCGATCGTCTGCATGGGCAGTGCGGGCTTCGGCAAGGCGCGTATCGAGCGCGTCGAGCTTGGCTTCGCAGTCGGTGCGGGCGGCGACGGCAGGCGTCGCGGCAGCCAGCAGTGCGGCCGCGAGGAGGGGCGTAAGTCGTTGATTCATCATGCTTGTTTGTTGTTTTCCAGATTCGGCCGGTCTGGCGCGGCAAGGTCATGTGCCGCGCGTCGATGGGTGCCTCCCCGGGCGCTCGGTTCGCCTGGCTTGTCGGGGCACGAACGGATTTTGGCCCATTTCGGCCGCCGTGGGCACGGGACGTGGATTCTCTTTGACCGCCTGTCCGTATTTCCTTTATAATTCAGGGCTTTTCCGCATTCATGCCCACGGAAAAAGAACAGGGAGAGCCTGCACCGCGCCTCGAAGCGCACACAGACAAGCAGGAAGAACACATCGGGCAAAGCAATTTTTTTGGATCGATCATGAAGACGTTTTCCGCAAAAGCCCATGAGGTGACGCGCGAATGGTACGTGATTGACGCGACGGATAAGGTTCTCGGCCGTGTTGCCAGCGAAGTGGCACGCCGTCTGCGCGGCAAGCACAAGCCTGAGTTCACCCCGCACGTCGACACTGGTGATTTCATCATCATCATCAACGCAAGCAAGTTGAAGGTCACGGGCAACAAGACTCTGGACAAGAAGTACTACCGTCACTCGGGCTACCCGGGCGGTATCTATGAAACGACGTTCGGCAAGATGCAAGAACGCTTCCCGGGCCGCGCGCTCGAGAAGGCGGTCAAGGGCATGCTGCCGAAGGGCCCGCTCGGCTACGCGATGATCAAGAAGCTGAAGGTCTACGCAGAAGCGACGCATCCGCACTCGGCTCAACAGCCGAAGGCGCTCGAGATCTAAGGGGACCCACATGATCGGTAACTGGAACTACGGTACGGGCCGCCGCAAGAGCGCAGTCGCACGTGTCTTCATCAAGGCTGGCAAGGGCGACATCATCGTCAACGGCAAGCCCATCGCTGACTACTTCTCGCGCGAAACGTCGCTGATGATCGTGCGTCAACCGCTGGAACTCACGAACCACGGCCAGACGTTCGACATCAAGGTCAACGTCAATGGCGGCGGCGAAACGGGTCAGGCAGGTGCAGTGCGCCACGGCATCACCCGTGCACTGATCGACTACGATGCGACGCTGAAGCCGTCGCTGTCGAGCGCAGGCTTCGTCACGCGCGATGCGCGTGAAGTCGAGCGTAAGAAGGTCGGTCTGCGCAAGGCACGCCGCGCCAAGCAGTTCTCGAAGCGTTAATTCCGCTTCATGGCCTCGCCGCTCCCGGGCGGCGTCCGCCGGAAAAACCGCCAGCTTTCGCGCTGGCGGTTTTTTTATGCCCGCTTCCAGGCGCGTGCTGCCGCGGCCGCGCGGGCGCGTTTGACGAAATCGACAAGAACCTATTGATTTCATGGACTTCAGCACGATCTTCTGATCGGCCCTACAATAGCGGCTAAAGCTTTTTGGAGAGTTCGCAATGAACGCTGTTACCGAATCCGCAGCAACGACGGCCGAAATGCCGGTTCCGTTCGTCTTCACCGACGCCGCAGCCGACAAGGTCAAGCAACTGATCGACGAAGAGGGCAATCCCGACCTGAAGCTGCGCGTGTTCGTGCAGGGCGGCGGCTGCTCCGGCTTCCAGTATGGCTTCACGTTCGACGAGGAAGTCAACGAGGACGACACCGTGATGAACAAGAACGGCGTCCAGCTCCTGATCGACTCGATGAGCTACCAATACCTGGTCGGCGCCGAGATCGACTACAAGGACGACCTCAACGGCGCCCAGTTCGTGATCAAGAACCCGAACGCGTCCACCACCTGCGGGTGCGGCTCGTCGTTCTCGGTTTGAGCGCACGGCAGGTTCGCGCCGGTTCGCCGGAATGAAAAACGGGGCTTCATGCCCCGTTTTTTTTATGCGCGCGCGCAATGTGGCGCCCGCTGCGCGGCGGCTATCGCGTCAGCGCGGATATAGCGCGCCGAGCACGCGATTGCCGGCCGCACCGGTGACCGTTGCGAGATTGCCGGGCTGGCGTGCGGTGAAACGGTACGCAAGCCATGCGAACGCGAGCGCCTCGACCTGCTGAGGCGGCACGCCGAGCGCGGCCGTCGTATCGACCGTGGCCGGCACGCCTGCCTCGCGCAGCGCGTGCCGGAGCGCGTCGAGCAGCACCGGATTGCGTGCGCCGCCGCCGCATACGAACACGGCCTTGCAGCCCGCTGCGTGCTGTGCGATCTCGCGAGCGATCGACACGGCGGTGAGCGCGGTGAGGGTCGCCTGCACGTCCTCCGGCGCGACCTGCGCGAACGCGGCGAGCTTCGCGTCGAGCCAGGCGGGATTGAACAGGTCGCGCCCGGTGCTTTTCGGCGGCAGGGCGGCGAAATACGGCTCGTCGAGCAGCATGTCGAGCAGCGGCGCATGCACGGTGCCGCGCGCGGCGAACTTGCCGCCGTCGTCGTAGGGCTTGCCCAGATGACGGGTCGCCCATTCGTCGAGCAGCGCGTTCGCGGGGCCGCAGTCGAAGCCGCGCACGTCGCCGCGCTTCTCGTTCATGTCGCCGGGCAGGATCGTGATGTTGCTGATTCCGCCAAGATTGCAGACGACGCGCGTCTCGCCCGGCGCGCCGAACACCGTGGCATGGAAGGCTGGCGCAAGCGGTGCGCCGTGGCCGCCCGCGGAGACATCGCGGCTGCGGAAATCGGCGATCACGTCGACCTGGGTCAACTCGGCGAGCAGTGCCGGGTTGTTGATCTGCCGCGTATAGCCGCGCTCGGGGCGATGGCGCACGGTCTGGCCGTGCACGCCGATCGCGCGGATCTCGTCGCGCGACAGCCCGGCGGTGCGCTGCAATTCGTGGCAGCACACCGCGTAGCGCGTGACGAGCGCGTTCGCCGCGAGCGATTCGCGGTCGATCTCGTCGTCGCCGGGCTGCTGCAGCGCGAACAGCGCGTCGCGCAGCGATTGCGCGAAGCCGACGAACGCTTCCGCGAGCACGACCGGCGCGCGGCCGGCCTCGAAACGCACGGCGACGCCATCGACGCCGTCCATGCTGGTTCCCGACATCAGCCCGAAGTAGATGCCGTCGGCCGGATGGGCGTTTTGCGGCTGTCGTTGCGGCACGTTGGGTCCTCCTGGATCGTGCGGCGCGGGCCGGTGCCACGCGCCTTGCGCCCGATTATCCGCGCAACCTGACGCGCCGTTAAGCGATGCGCGCGCAAGTTATGGGAAAATCCCTGTTTTTGCGACATTCTTCCTGGCACCGATGAGCACCGAACCCAGTTCCAAGCCTGTTTTCCCGATCACCGACGAAGTCCGGCATGCGCTCGCCGTCACGAAGCGCGGCGTCGACGAGCTGCTGATCGAGGAAGAGTTCGCGCAGAAGCTCGCGCGCAGCGCGGCCACCGGCACGCCGCTGCGCATCAAGCTCGGTCTCGACCCGACCGCGCCCGACATCCACATCGGCCATACGGTCGTGCTGAACAAGATGCGTCAGCTGCAGGATCTCGGCCACACGGTGATCTTCCTGATCGGCGATTTCACGTCGCTGATCGGCGATCCGTCGGGCCGCAACGCGACGCGTCCGCCGCTCACGCGTGAGCAGATCGAATCGAACGCGAAGACCTACTTCGAGCAGGCCGCGCTCGTGCTCGATCGCGCCAAGACCGAGATCCGCTACAACAGCGAATGGTCGATGCCGCTCGGCGCGGACGGGATGATCAAGCTCGCGTCGCGCTACACGGTCGCGCGGATCCTCGAACGCGAGGATTTCACGAAGCGCTTCCAGGGCGGGGTGCCGATCTCGATCCACGAATTCCTGTACCCGCTGATGCAGGGCTACGATTCGGTCGCGCTGAACGCCGATCTCGAGCTCGGCGGCACCGACCAGAAGTTCAACCTGCTGGTCGGCCGCGAACTGCAGAAGCAGTACGGTCAGGAACAGCAGTGCATTCTCACGATGCCGCTGCTCGAAGGCCTCGACGGTGTCGAGAAGATGTCGAAGTCGAAGGGCAACTACGTCGGCATCAGCGAGAAGCCGACCGACATGTTCGGCAAGCTGATGAGCATCTCGGACACGCTGATGTGGCGTTACTTCGAACTGCTGTCGTTCCGCCCGATGGACGAGATCGCCGGCTTCAAGCGCGAGATCGAGGGCGGCCGCAACCCGCGCGACTTCAAGGTGCTGCTCGCGCAGGAAATCGTCGCGCGGTTCCACTCGCAGGCCGAGGCCGAGCGTGCGCTCGAAGATTTCAACCACCGCGCGAAGGGCGGCGTGCCGGACGACATTCCGTCGGTCACGCTCGCGGGCGCGCCGCTCGCGATCGGCCAGTTGCTGAAGCAGGCCGGTCTCGTGCCGTCGACGAGCGAGGCACTGCGCAACATCGAGCAGGGCGGCGTGAAGATCGATGGCGCGACCGTGTCGGACAAGGGCCTGAAGGTCGAAGCCGGCGAGTTCGTCGTGCAGGTCGGCAAGCGCCGCTTCGCGCGCGTCACGCTGACCGCATGATCGCGCTGATCCAGCGCGTGAAGCGCGCCGACGTGCGCGTCGGCGACCGCACGACGGGCGAGATCGGCGCGGGCCTGCTCGCGCTCGTCTGCGCGGAGCGCGGCGACACCGACGCAGCGGCCGACAAGCTGCTCGCGAAGATGCTCGGCTACCGCGTGTTCAGCGACTCCGCCGGCAAGATGAACCTGCCGGTGTCGAATATCGACGGCGAGGGCCGCGCGGGCGGCCTGCTGCTCGTGTCGCAGTTCACGCTGGCGGCCGATACCAACAGTGGGCTGCGTCCGAGCTTCACGCCGGCCGCGCCGCCCGATGAAGGCGCGCGGCTGTTCGACTATTTCGTCGCGGCCGCACGTGCACGCCATCCGGTCGTCGAGACGGGCGAGTTCGGCGCCGACATGCAGGTGTCGCTCGTCAACGACGGCCCCGTGACATTCTGGCTGCAAGTGCGGCCCTGATTCTTCCCCGGAGACGCGCCGCGATGGCCACCACGCAGATTCTTTTCATCCGCCACGGCGAGACCGCCTGGAATCGCATCAAGCGCATCCAGGGTCATATCGACATCCCGCTGGCCGACACGGGGCTCGCGCAGGCGCAAAAGCTGGCCGCGCGGCTCGCACGCGACGCGCGTGACGGTGCGCGGATCGACGCGGTCTATTCGAGCGACCTGATGCGTGCGCAGCAGACCGCGCAGCCCTTCGCCGATACGCTCGGGTTGCCGCTGCTGCTGCGGGAAGGGCTGCGCGAACGCTCGTACGGCGCATTCCAGGGGCACGACAGCACCGAGATCGAGGCGTTGTTTCCGGACGCGTACGCGGCGTGGCAGACGCGTGATCCGGGCTTCGCGCCGGAGGGCGGCGAGTCGCAGCGTGCGTTCTATCACCGCGTGCTGCATGCGCTCGAGCCGATCGTCGCCGCGCATCCGGGTGGCCGGATCGCGTGCGTCGCGCACGGTGGCGTGCTCGACTGCGTGTACCGGTTTGCGAACGGCATCGAACTGTCGGCGCCGCGCAATTATCAGCTGCTCAACACGAGCATCAACGTCGTCGATTACGTGGATGGCCGCGCGCAGGTCGTGCAGTGGGCCGACGTGTCGCACCTGGACGCCGCAAGCGACGACGACGGGTACCGCAAGGTGCTCTAAGCCAGCAGTCCCGTCCGGCATGGCCGGCCGGTTTCCTTCCTGCGTGGTGTTTGCTGCTTACTGCGGCAGCGCGTGGCGTGTCTTGTAGTCGAGCGCGTACGCGATCTTGCCGGGCTTGTCCGCCGTGATCGGCTGGCGCAGCTTGTCGAATTCCCCCTTGTTGTATTTCTTCCCGCCGTTGATCGCGTCCGCGCGCCCGAGGTCGGCCCCCGTCTTGCCGTCGATCACGGGGTCGGTGGCCGCGACCATACGCGTCGACGCGTTCCAGGCCGCGTTCAGGTAGCCCGTGTCGGCCTTCGCCGGATCAGGGTCGGTTGCGCCGACGCGCGTCAGGTCATAGCTGGCGAGCGAGAACGTGCCCGGTTGCGCGCGCAGCCAGTCGGCCCAGTAGAACTCGAGGTAGTCGGTGGCTTGTGCGGGCTTGCTGTAGCCGATGTCGCGCGTGAAATAGACGAGCGAGCGGTAGCGGTCGTTCGTCATCCCGAGTGTCAGGCCGAGCCCGGTCGGCAGTTGGGCGGCCGTGATCGGCTTGCCTTCACCGTCCTTGAGTCGCAGATAGCCGCGGCTCTGCATCTGCTGCCAGAACGCGTCGCCCGAGTAGTCGCTGAGGTTGTCCTTGACGACGACGTGCACGTGCAGCGCCGGGCCACCGCCGGGCGTCTCGTAGTAGGTCGACAGGCCGTGGTGGCCATCGGTCAGGTACAGCGCATCGCCGTTCGGGCCGATCACGACCGGGTTCAGCACCGAGCGGTCGCGGGCGTTCGCGTCGGTCGTCGTGCACGTGTAGCTCGCGGGCTCGCGCAGCACTGACCTGGCCGTGTAGCCAGCCGAAGCGATGCCGCCGAGGCCTTCGTCCGCGCAGAAGTCGTCGAATTTCTTGTCGGGCTGCAGTTCGTAGCGGCCGAGCTTGTAGTAGATCTGGTCGTAGCCGATCGCGCCTTGCGTCGGATGGAGGTCGCCGAGCGTTACGTCGATCAGGTCGCCCGCGCGAGCGGCTTTCCACTTGCCCGGTTGCGGCGTGACGGTGGCGGGCGGCGTTGGGGCTGGCGTGGCCGGGGTGCCGCCGGGTGACGGTTGCGCGTCCGAGCGCGCGACGGCGGCGATATCGTCGCCGCCGCAGGCGGTGAGGGCGAAGACGGCGGACAGGCTGGCGGCAAGGGCGAAACGAATCGGCAGGCGTGGCATCGCGGGCATCGGGTGTCGGTCGGGTTGGCAGGACGCCACGCGGGTCACGGCGGGCGGGACGTACGGCACGTGCGGCCGTGCGCGGGTGCAAGCCCGTCAGCTTGTCACAGGTATTTGACAGTAAATTGAAATGATAAGAGGAAGCGGATCGTCAGGCGGGCGGGGTGCCGTCGGGCGGTTTCGCGGTGGCGCGGCGGCGCGCACGCTTCGACGCGCCGTTCACGAGCGCCCAGCGCAGCACGGGTGCGACGACCCGTATGCCCGGCCGGACCACCGCGCGCCGCAGCGGCGCGAACGTCGACACGCCGAGCATGCGCTGCGCCCACGGCGGTAGCAGGTCGATCCCGGCGTGCATCACGAGCGACGCGGCTGGCCGCAGCGCGGGCTTCGCAACCGGCACGTTCAGCAGGATGGACATCACGTCGAAGGTGCGCGGCCCGGCCTCGAGCTCGGGCTGCATGCGCGCGAGATACGCGGCCACCTCGGCGCGCGAACGAGGCACCTCGTGTGCGCCGAGCAGTTCGGCGATCAATGCCGTTTCGGCATAGTAGCGATCCTGCAACTCGCCCGGCAGCGCCGGATTCACGTAGCGCAGATGCGCGGCGAGGAAACTCGACACTTCCGCGACATGCACCCAGGTCAGCAACGCCGGATCGTCGGCACGGTATGGCCGGCCGTCGGGCGCGGTGCCCGATATGCGCGCGTGGATCGATTTCACGCGCTCGATCAGCGCGAGTGCGTCCGCGCGACTACCGAACGTCGTACCGGTGATGAACGTGGCGGTGCGCCGCAAGCGGCCCAGGATGTCGGTGCGAAACGACGAGTGATCCCAGACGCCCGCGAGGGCGAGCGGATGGAGCGCCTGCAGCAGCAGCGCGGCGATGCCGCCCGTCATCATCGACGTGAAGTCGGCATGCACGCGCCAGCAGACGGCGTCGGGGCCGAACAGCCCCGGGTCTCCCGGCGGCGAAGAGAGGTCGAGCGACGGGCCGCCACCGCCCGCCGTCAGGTGCGTGACGCCGGCCACGAGCCGCTTGCGGATCGGCTCGGCCCAGCGCGGGCCCGGTGCGGGTGCGGCGGGGTGGCGGCTGGGTGGTGTCGTCATGGCGGGTGCGGCTCGGGCGACGGGTTACTTCCCGTCGGGAGCCGCCCATTCGCCGCGTTCGGTGCGGCCGGCGTCGGGTGCGGAAAGCCCGAAGTGGCGATACGTGAGCAGGGTCGCGATGCGCCCGCGCGGCGTGCGCTGCAGGAAGCCCTGCTGGATCAGGTACGGCTCGAGTACGTCCTCGATCGTGTCGCGCTCTTCGCCGATCGCCGCCGCGAGGTTGTCGATACCGACCGGGCCGCCGTCGAACTTGTACAGGATCGCCTCGAGCAGCTTGCGGTCCATCAGGTCGAAGCCGACCGGATCGACGTCGAGCATCGCCAGCGCGGCATCGGCAACGGCTGCGGTGATCTGGCCGTCGGCCTTTACTTCCGCGAAGTCGCGCACGCGGCGCAGCAGCCGGTTGGCAATCCGCGGCGTGCCGCGCGAGCGCTTCGCGATTTCCAGCGCGCCGTGCGGATCGATCTGCGCGTTCAGCAGCGACGCCGAGCGCCGCACGATGCGCGACAGTTGCTCGGCGTCGTAGAACTCGAGGCGCGCGACGATCCCGAAGCGATCGCGCAGCGGGTTGGTCAGCATCCCGGCGCGGGTGGTGGCGCCGACCAGCGTGAACGGCTGCAGGTCGAGCTTCACGCTGCGCGCGGCCGGGCCTTCGCCGATCATGATGTCGATCTGGTAATCCTCCAGCGCCGGGTACAGGATTTCCTCGACGACCGGCGACAGCCGGTGGATCTCGTCGATGAACAGCACGTCGTTCGCCTCGAGGTTCGTCAGCAGCGCGGCGAGATCGCCCGCGCGCTCAAGCACGGGGCCCGACGTCTGGCGCAGGTTCACGCCCATCTCCCGCGCGATGATGTGCGCGAGCGTCGTCTTGCCGAGGCCCGGCGGCCCGAACAGCAGCACGTGGTCGAGCGGCTCGGAGCGGCGCTTGGCGGCTTCGATGAAGATCTCGAGCTGGCCGCGCACCTTTTCCTGGCCGACGTAGTCGTCGAGCTGGCGCGGCCGCAGCGCACGTTCGAACACCTCCTCGTGCGACGAGGCGGGCGTGGCGGCGATGATCCGCTGCTCGGTGGCGAGTTTGTCGGTTTCAATCATGCGGCCATTGTACCGCGCGCGGCTGTCCCGCCCACCTGGCCGAACGGCCGACTGGCGAGCGCCGCGCGGCCGCGCGACACTGGCTTCAACGCACCGTCTGGCGGCGCGTCATGCGTACGTTACGCCTTCGACAGCGCCTTCAGTGCGAGCTTGATGCCGTCGGATACACCGGTGCCGGCCGGCACGTTCTTGATCGCGGCGAGGCCTTCCTTCTCGGAATAGCCGAGCGCGAGCAGCGCGTTGAGGATGTCGGTCGCATGGTCGGACGGCGACGCGGCGCCGGCGAGCGCGCCGAGATCGGCGCCGAGCTTGCCCTTCAGTTCGAGCAGCAGGCGCTCGGCTGTCTTCTTGCCGATGCCGGGCAGGCGCGTAAGGCGCGCGGCGTCCTGCATCGTCACGGCCTGCGCGAGTTCCTGCACGCTCATGCCGGACAGCACGGCGAGCGCCATGCGCGCGCCGATGCCGGTGATCTTCAGCAGCTCGCGGAAGGTCGTGCGCTCTTGCGGGCTCAGGAAGCCGTACAGCAAGTGCGCGTCCTCGCGGACGATCTGCTGCGTGAGCAGCACGATACGCTCGCCCGTTTGCGGCAGGTTGTAGAAGGTGCTCATCGGCACGTCGATTTCGTAGCCGACGCCGTTGCAGTCGACGAGCAGGTGAGGCGGGTTTTTTTCGAGCAGGATGCCGGCGATGCGACCGATCATGGATGGCGTGATGCGAGGGAGAAAGCGCGAGTGTAGCGCACGTGCGGCGCAATGCCGACGGGATCGGCCGTCAGGCCGGGGCGACGCACGTCGCGGGTGCGTCGCGCACGGGCACGGCGGCCGGTCCGGCGTGCCGTGTAAAGGCGCGCGGTGTCAGCCGACCAGCCGCCCGCGCCGCACGCGCAGCCCTTTCTTCGCGAGCGCCGGCGCGAGGCCGCCGAGCGTGCTGAGTGTGTTGCCGCCGTGTGCGTGGCAGATCGCCATGCCGAGCGCGTCGGCCGCGTCGGAGCCCGGTTGTCCCGAGAGGTTGAGCAGCCGCGTGACCATTTCCTGCATCTGCGTCTTGGTCGCGCGGCCGTAGCCGACCACCGCCTGCTTGAGCTGCAGCGCCGTGTATTCGGCGACGGGCAGGCCGCCCGCGACGAGGCCGCAGATCGCGGCGCCGCGCGCCTGGCCGAGCAGCAGCGTCGACTGCGGGTTCACGTTGACGAACACCTTTTCGATCGCGGCCTGGTCGGGTGCGTGCTCGCGCACGATGGTCGAGACACCCTGGAAGATCGTGCCGAGCCGGGTGGCCAGGTCGGCGGTCGGCGTGCGGATCACGCCGCTCGCGACATACGCGAGGCGGTGGCCGCTGACGTCGATGATGCCGAAGCCGGTGACGCGCAGGCCGGGGTCGATGCCGAGAATTCGCATGAGTAAGGAGAAATGCGTGATGCAGCGATACTACAACGAATGGTGCGGCGCGCTGGCCGCTCGGTCGTGTACGCAGGCGCCGCGCAATAAAAAACCCGGCGGGTGCGATGCCGCCGGGTCGTCGTGCAGCGGCCGCGCGTGCCGCATGCGATCAGTGACGGAAGTGGCGCACGCCCGTCAGGACCATCGCGATGCCGTGCTCGTCGGCTGCCGCGATCACTTCGTCGTCGCGCATCGAGCCGCCCGGCTGGATCACGCAGGTCGCGCCGGCCGCCACGACGACGTCGAGGCCGTCGCGGAACGGGAAGAACGCATCCGATGCGACCGCCGAACCGGCCAGCGTGAGGCCCGCGTTCTGCGCCTTGATGCTCGCGATGCGCGCGGAATCGACGCGGCTCATCTGGCCGGCGCCGACGCCGAGCGTCATGCCGTTGCCGCAGAACACGATCGCGTTCGACTTCACGTACTTCGCGACGCGCCACGCGAACAGCAGGTCGTCCATTTCCTTCGCGGTCGGCTGGCGCTTCGTGACGACGCGCAGCTCGCTCGGCTGCACGTTGCGCGAGTCGAGCGACTGCACGAGCAGGCCGCCGCCCACGCGCTTCAGGTCGAATGCGTTGTGGCCGTCGCCGAGCGCGATTTCCAGCAGTCGCACGTTCTGCTTCGCGGCGAACACCTGCTTCGCGGCGTCGGAGAACGACGGTGCGATCAGCACTTCGACGAACTGCTTCGCGACGGCCTGGGCAGCCGCTTCGTCGACTTCGTGGTTGAACGCGATGATGCCGCCGAACGCCGAGGTCGGATCCGTCTGGAACGCCTTCGCGTACGCGTCGGCCGAATCGTTGCCAACGGCCACGCCGCACGGGTTCGCATGCTTGATGATCACGCAGGCCGGTGCGTCGAACGTCTTCACGCATTCCCACGCTGCGTCCGAATCGGCAATGTTGTTGTACGACAGTTCCTTGCCCTGCAGCTGGCGGTAGTTCGCCAGTGCGCCGGCCGGCGTCGCGAGGTCGCGGTAGAACGCGGCGCTTTGGTGCGGGTTCTCGCCGTAGCGCAGGTCCTGCACCTTGTCGAACGCCATGTTCAGCGTTGCCGGGTACGCGCTGCGCGATGCATGCTGCAGCTCGTCGGTCAGGCTCGTCAGGTAGTTCGTGATCGCGCCGTCGTATTGCGCGGTGTGCGCGAACACTTTCGTCGCGAGACGGAAGTTGGTCGCGTAGCCGATCGCATTGCCGTTCGCCTTCATTTCGTCGAGCACGACTGCGTAGTCGGCCGGATCGACGACGACCGTCACGTCGCGGTGGTTCTTCGCGGCCGAGCGCAGCATCGTCGGGCCGCCGATGTCGATGTTCTCGATCGCGTCGGCGAGCGTGCAGTCGTCCTTCGCGATGGTCGCGACGAACGGGTACAGGTTCACGACGAGCAGGTCGATCGTCGGGATGCCGTGCTGTTCCAGCGCCTGCATGTGCTCGGGCAGGTCGCGGCGGGCGAGGATGCCGCCGTGCACCTTCGGGTGGAGCGTCTTCACGCGCCCATCGAGCATTTCCGGGAAGCCCGTGTAATCAGCCACTTCGGTAACGGGCAGGCCCGCGTCGGCGAGGAGTTTCGCAGTGCCGCCCGTCGACAGCAGCTTGACGCCGAGGTCGGACAGCGACTTCGCGAAGTCGACGATGCCGGTCTTGTCGGAAACGGAAATGAGCGCTTGCTTGATCATGATGGAACCACCAATAGCCAGGGAAACGGGGACGGGACGGCTGCCTACAGCAGGCCGTGCTGCTGCAGCTTCTTGCGCAGCGTATTGCGATTGATGCCGAGGTACTCCGCGGCGAGCGACTGGTTGCCGCCTGCCTGTACGAGCACGACCTCGAGCATCGGCTTTTCGACGCAGGACATCACCATTTCATAGACGTCGTGCGGATTGGAGCCGTCTAGATCCCGGAAATACACGTCCAGGCTCTCGCGGACACATTGTTCGATGTTGTGCTTGCTCATGCTGCTAACTGGTTATGGTCGTCCGACTCGCCCTGGCCGTTTTCCTCTTCGTCATCGACGTAGACGAGGTGGTCCGACAGCGCCTTTTGCGCCTCGAAGAATGCATTGACGGCGGCGAGCTGCTCGCGGGTGGAATCGAGCGTGTTCATCCTGTGCCGGAACCCGTTGGCACCGGAAAGGCCGCGAGTGTACCAGCCGATGTGCTTGCGCGCAGTACGGACTCCCGTGAATTCACCGTAGAACGCGTAGTGGTCTTCCAGGTGTTCGTTCATCACGTGCTGGATCTCGTCGATCCGCGGCGGGGGCAGCAGCTCGCCGGTTTGCAGGAAATGATCGATTTCGCGGAACAGCCACGGCCGACCTTGCGCGGCACGACCGATCATCAGGGCATCGGCGCCGGTTGCATCGAGCACGGCCTTCGCCTTCGCGGGCGACGTGATGTCGCCGTTCGCGACCACCGGAATCCGCACCGCCGCCTTCACGGCCGCGATGGTTTCGTATTCGGCGTCGCCGCGGTACAGGTCGGCGCGCGTGCGGCCATGCACGGTGAGCATCGAGATGCCGGCGGCTTCGGCCAGGCGCGCGACCGTGATCGCGTTCTTGTGTTCGCGATCCCAGCCCGTGCGGATCTTCAGCGTGACGGGCACCGCATCGGGCCCCGTGCCGACCGCCGCGACGACCGCCTCGACGATCCGCTGCACGAGCGGCTCGTTCTGCAGCAGCGCGGAGCCGGCCGCGACGTTGCAGACCTTCTTCGCCGGGCAGCCCATGTTGATGTCGATGATCTGCGCGCCGTTGTCGACGTTGTAGCGGGCCGCTTCGGCCATCATCGCCGGATCGGCGCCCGCGATCTGGACCGCGATCGGTTCGACCTCGCCTTCGTGGTTCGCGCGCCGCATCGTCTTTGCGCTTTTCCACAGCTGCGCGTTGGACGCGACCATCTCGGACACGGCGTAACCGGCCCCCAGCCGCTTGCAGAGCTGGCGGAACGGACGATCCGTCACCCCGGCCATCGGAGCGACGAACAGGTTGTTACGCAATACGTGAGGGCCGATAACGGGCATCGCAATGGCACCGCCCGCGGCGGGCGCGGGCAGGGAAAGGGCAGACGGAAACGCGTATTTTACCGTATTCCCATGCCCCGCCGATTTGACCCGGTTTGAGTGGCGCGACTGTGCGCGCCGCGCGTCAGTTGCGCTGGCCGAACATCATCTGGCGCGCGATCATCTTCTTGAGCGGTGGGACGAACTCGAGCGCGGTGAGTGCGGCGCCGCGCAACAGCGGGAGCGGGCCCGAGTCGATCGTGAACAGGCGAGCCAGCGTGTCGGTCGCGCCGATCGTGAAGCGCCGGTCGAGCGCGCGGCGCGCGTTGAAGGTGGCGAGCGCGGTCGCTTCGAAGCCTTGCGTGGACAACGTGTCGACGAGCGTATGCCCATCGCGCAGCCCGAGGTTGAGCCCCTGGCCCGCAACGGGGTGCAGGGTTTGCGCGGCATTGCCGACGATCGCGACGCGGCCGTTGACGAGCGTCTGGGCGGCGTTCAGGCCGAGCGGGAACGACGCACGGCCCGCGATCGCGACGAAGTCGCCCATGCGTTCGCCGAACGCGCTGCCGAGTTCGCGCAGGAACGCGTCGTCGGGCAGCGCGGCGCGGCGCGCCGCTTCGTCGGGCGTGCAGCACCAGACGAGCGCGTACTCGGCCTGGCGCGGCCCGCC
Source organism: Burkholderia puraquae (assembly GCF_002099195.1). Classification (GTDB taxonomy): domain Bacteria; phylum Pseudomonadota; class Gammaproteobacteria; order Burkholderiales; family Burkholderiaceae; genus Burkholderia; species Burkholderia puraquae. The sequence goes on from NZ_NBYX01000016.1 coordinate 25,163, forward strand.
GAGCGGCAGCAGCGCGAGCGGGCCCTCGTGCGTGAAGCGTTCCCACGCGACGTTCGGGCGCGGCGCCGATACCGTGACCGTGCCGACGAGCGCCGTCTGCCCGTAGTCGCGGCGATGCTTGGCCGTATCGGCCTGCTGTTCGTGGAACAGCCCGCCTTCGGCATTGATGACGATGCGTGCGCGCAGCGTGCGCTCGCCTTGCGGGCCGTCGAGCGTCAGCGTGACGCCGTCGGCATCCTGCTGCGGCGCGCGTGCGGTGGTGGACGTGAGCCAGTCGACGCGCGTGCCGCGCACGGCGCCCGCGAGCGCCTGCACGAGCGAGCCGTAGCGCACGACATAGCCGAGCGCGGCGAGATCGTGCTCGTCGCGGTCGATCAGCGTGCGGCCGAAATGGCCGCGCTGCGATACGTGGATATGTTCGATCGGTGTCGCGTCGGCAGGCCACGCGAGCGTGTCGAGCAGCACGCGGCTGCCGTGCGACACGGCGATCGCGCGCGGATCGTTCGCGCTCGCGGCCGGTTCGCGTGCATCGATCAGCGCGATCGATGCATGCTGCGTGGCGCTGCGGCGCGCGAGCCAGCCGGCGAGCGCAAGCCCGACGGGGCCCGCGCCGACGATGGCGAGGTCGTAGTGCGGCGTGGCCGGGGAGGAAGCGGTCGTCATCTTGATTCGTGGAACGGTGGTAACGGTGGGCGGCAGCCGGTCATGCGCCCGCGCGCATCAGCGCTTCGATCTCGTCCGCCGCGACGGGCACGCCGCGCGTGATCAGCTCGCAGCCGTGCTCGCGCACGATTGCGTCGTCCTCGATGCGGATGCCGATGTTCCAGTACTCGGGCGGCACGTCGTCGGCGGCGCGCACGTACAGGCCGGGTTCGACCGTCAGCGTCATGCCGGCCTTCAGCGTGCGCCACGGCAGCGCGCCGTTGCCGTCGCGCTCGGCGAGCCGCTCGCGGTAGTCGCCGCAATCGTGCACGTCCATGCCGATCCAGTGGCCGGTGCGGTGCATGTAGAAGCGCGTGTACGCACGCTCGGCGATCACGTCGTCGACGTTCGAGAAGCGTGTTGTCGGGATGATGCCGGTGTCGAGCAGCCCCTGCGCGAGCACGCGTACGGCGGCGTCGTGCGGCGCCTCGAACGGCACGCCCGCACGCGTCGCGTCGATCGCGGCCTGCTGAGCGGCGAGCACGATGTCGTACAGCGTGCGCTGCGCGGGCGAGAAGCGCCCGTTGGCCGGGAACGTGCGCGTGATGTCCGACGCATAGCCGTCGAGTTCGCAGGCGGCGTCGATCAGGATCAGGTCGCCGTCCCGCGCGGCCGCGTTGCCGGCCGGGTAGTGCAGCACGCATGCATTCGCGCCGGCCGCGACGATCGAACCGTACGCTGGCGACTGCGCGCCGTGCTTGCGGAACAGGTACAGCAGCTCGGCTTCGAGTTCGTATTCGCGGATGCCGGGGCGGCACGCCTGCATCGCGCGGCGGTGCGCGAGCGCGGAGATGTGTGCGGCGCGCATCATGATCGCGAGCTCGTGCGCGTCCTTCACGAGCCGCATGTCGTCGAGCAGCGGCGTGAGGTCGAGCATCGCGTCCGGTGCGGCGACGCCCGTGCGCGCCAGCGCGCGCACCGCGTCGACCCAGCCCGCGAGCTGGCGCTCGAAATCGGCCGATGCGCCGAACCGGTAGTGCACGGTGCCCGAGTCGGCGAGCAGGCGCGGCATCTCGGTGTCGATCACGTCGACCGCGAACGCCGCGTCGAAGCCGAACGCGTCGCGCGCCGCTTCGGGCCCGTAATGGAAGCCTTCCCAGATCTCGCGATCGGCATTCTTGCCGCGGCAGAACAGGATCGACTCCGGCGCGCCGTGCGGCGCGGCCGCGTTCAGCACGAGCACGGCATCCGGCTCGCCGAAGCCCGTCAGGTAGTGGAAGTAGCTGTCGAACCGGTACGGATAGTCCGTATCGCGGTTGCGCGGCACTTCGGGTGCGGTGGGGACGATAGCGACGCCGCCGCCCGCGGCACGCAGTGCGGCAAGCACGCGTTCACGGCGCTGGCGGTAGACGTCGACGGCGATGGCGGTATCGAGGGGCGCATTCATCGTGCGATTGTAGCGCTGCGGGACGCCGCGCGTGAGAGAGGGGCGGGAAGCCGTGCCGGAAGGCCCGCGCGGCGGTTGTTGCAAACCATCCACAGGCCGTCCGGGCGATTTTCTGTCGCGCGACGCGGGCCGGTTATGATCGGCGACAACGTATACTCTCGGCGGTTCCCTTAAAAAGGCAGATGATGAAATTAATCGGTTCGCTCAGCAGCCCGTACGTCCGCAAGGCGCGGATCGTGCTGGCTGAAAAGAAGATCGACTACAAGCTGGAGCTCGAGAACGTGTGGGCGCCGGAGACGGATATTCATGCATCGAATCCGCTCGGCAAGGTCCCGTGCCTCGTGATGGAGGATGGTGCCGCGGTGTTCGATTCCCGCGTGATCTGCGAATACGTCGACACGCTGTCGCCGGTCGGCAAGCTGATTCCGCCGTCGGGCCGCGAGCGCCTCGAAGTGCGCTGCTGGGAAGCGCTGGGCGACGGCGTGATCGACGCGGCAGTCGCGATTCGCGTCGAGCATACGATGCGCGACGAGGCGCAGCGCAGTGCGAGCTGGATCGCGCGCCAGCAACGCAAGATCGACGACGGCCTCGTCGCGATGTCGCAGGGGCTCGGCGGCAAGACGTGGTGCGTCGGTAATCATTACACGCTCGCCGACATCGCACTTGGCTGCGCGCTCGGCTATCTCGATTTCCGGATGCCCGAGCTCAACTGGCGCGATCGCCATCCGAACCTCGACAAGCACTTCGTGAAGCTGCTGCAACGGCCGTCGTTCACCGATACGCCGCCGCAGAACTGAGCCGCACGCGGCGCATTCACGCATTCGGCAGACGAAAGAAAAGCGCCCCGCGGGGCGCTTTTCTTTTTGCCGGGCCGCCCCGCAGCGGGGGGCGGTTGCGCGCTTCATTCGATCGACGCGTACACGGCCTCGCCGAGCGTGAACGAATCGCTGCGCGAAATGGGCCACCACTTGTCGTACAGCGTAAAGCCGCAGGTGTTGCCGTCGAGCAGTGCGCCGGGTTTCAGGTACTTCAGCAACTGCGACATCAGCCGGACCTCGTGCGGCGCGATGCGCTGCACGATGTGATGCGCGCGCAGCTCCGACGGATGCGACAGGCCGGCCGCCTGCACGAGTTCCTGCAGCGCGTGCAGGGTATTGCGGTGGAAGTTGTACACGCGGTCGGCCTTGTCCGGCACGACGAGCGCGCGCTGGCGCACCGGATCCTGGGTGGCGACGCCGGTCGGGCAGCGGCCCGTGTGGCAGGTCTGTGCCTGGATGCAGCCGACCGCGAACATGAAGCCGCGCGCCGAGTTCACCCAGTCCGCGCCGATCGCGAGCGTGCGGGCGACGTCGAACGCGGTGATGATCTTGCCGCTCGCGCCGATCTTCACGCGATCGCGCACGCCGATCCCGACGAGCGTGTTGTGCACGAGCAGCAGCCCTTCCTGCAGCGGCACGCCGACGTGGTCGGTGAATTCGAGCGGCGCCGCGCCGGTGCCGCCTTCCGCACCGTCGACGACGATGAAGTCCGGCACGATGCCGGTCTCGATCATCGCCTTCGCGATCCCGAAGAATTCCCACGGATGGCCGACGCACAGCTTGAAGCCGGTCGGCTTGCCGCCCGACAGCGTGCGCAGCCGCTCGACGAATTCGAGCAGCCCGCGCGGCGTCGAGAACTCCGAGTGCGTCGCGGGCGAGATGCAGTCCTTGCCCATCGGCACGCCGCGCGTCTCGGCGATCTCCGGCGTGATCTTCGCGGCCGGCAGCACACCGCCGTGACCGGGCTTCGCGCCCTGCGACAGCTTGACCTCGATCATCTTGACCTGCGGATCGGCGGCCTGCTTCGCGAACTTGTCGGGATTGAAGGTGCCGTCGTCGTTGCGGCAGCCGAAGTAGCCGGACGCGATTTCCCAGATGATGTCGCCGCCGTTCTCGCGGTGGTACTTCGACAGCGAGCCTTCGCCCGTGTCGTGTGCGAAACCGCCTTTCTTCGCGCCGAGGTTCAGCGAGCGGATCGCGTTCGCGGACAGCGAGCCGAAGCTCATCGCCGAGATGTTGAAGATCGAAATGTCGTACGGTTGCGCGCGATTCGCGCCGACGCGGACGCGGAAATCGTGGTTCGGCAGTTTCGTCGGCGCGAGCGAGTGGCTGATCCATTCGTGCGCGACGGCCTTCACGTTCAGCTCGGTGCCGTACGGACGATTGTCGGCGACGTTCTTCGCGCGCTGGTAGACGAGGCTGCGCTGCGCACGCGAGAACGGCTTCTCGTCGGTGTCGTCCTCGACGAAATACTGGCGGATTTCAGGTCGGATGAATTCGAACAGGAAGCGGAAGTGGCCCCAGAGCGGATAGTTGCGCAGGATCGCGTGGCGGTCCTGCTTCAGGTCGTACAGGCCGAGCGCGACGAGGGCGGCGGGGAGAACGATCCAGAACCAGGAGAGCACGTGGATCGAGGCGAGCGCGGCTGCTGCGACGAGCAGCAGGACGGCACACCACATCGCCAGATAGCGTCGTGAAAGCATGGGGACTCCTAGGGTCTATTCCCGTGGAATGAATTTGTAAATTTGGGGTTGCCACGAGAAGGGCCGCTCGCGGCGTCGCGAGCGGCCCTTCTCGTGGCAACGCATGCGCGTTCCATACATGAATAGACCCTGCATTTTGAAATACCGCCATGCGTACGCTGCGCGGCGGCACGCCGGCCGCGACGGAATCGTGTTCCGCCGGACGCGGCGAGCCGCAAGTCTAAACCGAATAGGTGTCAGCGTGCTTCGGCGAGCGAGCGCGCGTGGCCGTCCGCCGGGGCGGCAGCCGCGGATTCGATGATCCCGCCGCCGAGGCAGATCTCGCCGTCGTACAGCACGGCCGACTGGCCGGGCGTGACGGCCCACTGCGCGTCGTCGAACGCGAGCGAGAAGCGCGCTTCGCCTGCCGGGCCGGGCGTGGCGGCGCCGAACGCGCACGCCGCGTCGGCCTGCCGGTAGCGCGTTTTCGCGCCGCAGGCGAAGCCGTCGGCCGGCGGTTCGCCGGCGACCCAGCTCACGTTGCCGGCGACGAGCCCGCGCGACAGCAGCCACGGATGATCGTGGCCCTGCACGACGTACAGCGTGTTCGACGCGATGTCCTTCGCGGCGACGAACCACGGATCGCCGTTGCCGCTCTTGCTGCCGCCGAGGCCGATGCCCTTGCGCTGGCCGAACGTGTAGAACGCGAGGCCGATGTGCTCGCCGACGACCTTGCCGTCCGGCGTCTTCATCGGGCCGGGTTTCGTCGGCAGATAGCGGTTCAGGAAATCGCGGAACGGCCGTTCGCCGATGAAGCAGATACCCGTCGAATCCTTTTTCTTCGCGTTCGGCAGCCCGATCTGCGCGGCGATCTCGCGCACCTTCGTCTTCGGGATCTCGCCCAGCGGGAACATCGTCTTCGACAGTTGCGCCTGGTTCAGCCGGTGCAGGAAGTACGACTGGTCTTTCGTATGATCGAAAGCCTTCAGCAGTTCGAAACGCCCGTCGCGCTCGCGCACGCGCGCATAGTGGCCGGTCGCGATCATTTCCGCGTCGAGCGACATCGCGTGATCGAGGAACGCCTTGAACTTGATTTCGGCGTTGCACAGCACGTCGGGGTTCGGCGTGCGGCCGGCCGAGTATTCGCGCAGGAATTCGGCGAACACGCGATCCTTGTATTCCGCCGCGAAGTTGACGGCTTCCACGTCGATGCCGATCAGGTCGGCCACCGACACGACGTCGATCCAGTCCTGGCGCGTCGAGCAGTATTCGCCGTCGTCGTCGTCTTCCCAGTTCTTCATGAACAGGCCGACCACGTCATAGCCCTGTTCCTTCAGCAGCCACGCGGTCACCGACGAATCGACGCCGCCCGACATGCCTACCACTACACGGCGCTTGCTCATTTGTTGACCGCCTGACGTTCGAATGCTTCGGGGCGCGGCGCGACCGAATGCGTGTGCACGAAATCGAGCGGAATGCGCCGCCCGGCAAGGTAATCGTCGACGCAGCGCATCACCGCGGGCGAGCGGTGGCGCTCGTGGCACGCGCGCAGTTCGTCGGCGCTCATCCACAGCGTGCGGACGATGCCGTCGTCGAGCGCGTGGCCCGCGATCGGCTCGCCGGCCGTGCCGCAGAACGTGAAGCGCAAATAGGTTGCACCGGCGGTGCCGGGACGGTCGTAGTGCGCCAGATAGACGCCGACGAGCGCGTCGGGCGTGAACGGGTGCGCGGTTTCCTCGAGCGTCTCTCGGATCACGGCGTCGGCCAGCGTTTCGCCGGCTTCGAGATGGCCTGCCGGCTGGTTGATGCGCAGGCCCGACGAGGTTTCTTCCTCGATCACGAGAAAGCGGCCGGCGTGCTCGACGAGCGCGGCGACCGTCACATGCGGGGTCCAGATTTCGGGTTTCATGGTTCGGCATTTTACCGGTTGCGCCCGAATACTGCCGGTCGGTGCGCTAAACGAATCCGACCCTCGAAACTCGTCTGTCCCGCCGATGCGCGGCGACACCGGACGGCCTGGCGTCGCAATCTCGCACGATCGTGCGGAGCGTGCTGGTACGGCCATCGCTTTCGCCTAAAGTGGATGATGAATGCCATTGCTCGTGAGCCGGTAGTCAGCCTGCCCGGCTCGCTGTGCAGCAGAAATCGCAAGAAACGAAATACTGGCAACGACTGGAGGGACCGACGATGCATATTGGCGTGCCTGCTGAAACGCGGGCGAACGAGGCGCGCGTGGCTGCGACGCCGGAAACCGTGAAGAAATACGCGGCGGCCGGCCATCGCGTCAGTATCGCGAAAGGAGCCGGCATCGCGGCCAGTTATCCGGACCAGGCTTACGCGGCCGCCGGTGCCGAATTGACCGGCCAGTCGGCCGCTTTCGATGCCGACATCGTGCTGAAGGTCCAGGCGCCCACCGACGCCGAACTGCCGTTGCTCAAGCGCGGCGCCGTGCTGGTCGGCATGCTCGAGCCGTTCAACGGCGAGCAGGCGGCAAAACTCGCCGCGGCCGGCGTGACGGGCTTCGCGCTCGAAGCCGCGCCGCGCACGACGCGCGCGCAGAGTCTCGACGTGCTGTCGTCGCAGGCGAACATCGCGGGCTACAAGGCCGTGCTGGTTGCCGCGGCGCTGTATCCGCGCTTCTTTCCGATGCTGATGACGGCCGCGGGCACCGTGAAGGCCGCGCGCGTGCTGATCCTCGGCGCGGGCGTCGCGGGCCTGCAGGCGATCGCGACCGCGAAGCGCCTCGGCGCGGTGATCGAGGCGTCCGACGTGCGGCCGGCCGTGAAGGAGCAGATCGAGTCGCTCGGCGCGAAATTCCTCGATGTCCCGTACGAAACCGACGAAGAGCGCGAGGCTGCGCAGGGGGTGGGCGGCTATGCGCGCCCGATGCCGCCGTCGTGGCTCGGCCGCCAGGCCGCGCTCGTGCACGAGCGCGCGAAGCAGGCCGACATCGTGATCACGACTGCACTGATTCCCGGGCGCCCGGCGCCGACCTTGATCTCCGTTGAAACCGTGCAGTCGATGAAGCCGGGCTCGGTGCTCGTCGATCTCGCGGCCGGCCGCGGCCCGGAATTCGACGGCCGCAGGAGCGGCAACTGCCCGTTGACGGTCGCCGACCAGGTGATCGTGCACGACGGCGTGACGATCGCCGGCTACACGAATCTCGCGTCGATGGTCGCATCGGACGCGTCGGCGCTGTATGCGCGCAACCTGCTCGACTTCATGAAGCTGATCGTCACGAAGGACGGCACGCTCAACATCGACCTGACCGACGACATCGTCGCCGCGACGCTCTTGTGCCGCGACGGCGAAGTCGCGCACAAGTAACCGGGGAGAGGAGGAGACCATGGAAGTCATCAATCACACGGTGATCAACGTGATCATCTTCGTGCTTGCGGTGTACGTCGGGTACCACGTGGTGTGGAACGTCACGCCGGCGCTGCATACGCCGCTGATGGCCGTGACCAACGCGATCTCGGCGATCGTGATCGTCGGCGCGATGCTCGCGGCGGCGCTCACCGTCGGCGTGACCGGCAAGGTGTTCGGCACGCTCGCGGTCGCGCTCGCGGCCGTCAACGTGTTCGGCGGCTTCCTCGTGACGAGGCGCATGCTGGAAATGTTCCGCAAGAAGGCGCCCAGGCAGGCCGAGGGTGGCAAGGAGGGCGCGCGATGAGCATGAACGTCGTCACGCTGCTGTACCTCGTCGCGTCGGTGTGCTTCATCCAGGCGCTGAAAGGCCTGTCGAACCCGAAGAGCGCGCGGCGCGGCAACCTGTTCGGAATGGCCGGGATGGCCATCGCGATCCTCACGACGATTGCGCTGATCGTCAAGCAGGCCGCGTGGCTCGGCGCGAACCTGCCGCTCGGCCTCGCGCTGGTGCTCGGCGCGCTGATCGTCGGCGGCGGCGTGGGTGCGTTCGTCGCCGCGCGCGTCGAGATGACGAAGATGCCGGAACTCGTCGCGGCGATGCACTCGCTGATCGGTCTCGCGGCCGTGTGCATCGCGTATGCGGTGGTGTCGGAGCCGGAAGCGTTCGGGCTCGTGCCGCAGGACGCGGTGTCGTCGAGCTTCATCCCGTACGGCAACCGCGTCGAGCTGTTCATCGGCACGTTCGTCGGCGCGATCACGTTTTCCGGTTCGGTGATTGCGTTCGGCAAGCTGTCGGGCAAGTACACGTTCCGGTTGTTCCAGGGCGCGCCGGTCGTGTATGCGGGGCAGCACCTGCTCAACCTGATGCTCGCGCTCGCGATGCTCGGCTTCGGCATCCTGTTCTTCATCACGCAGTCGTGGCTGCCGTTCATCATCATGACGGCGATCGCGTTCGTGCTCGGCGTGCTGATCATCATCCCGATCGGCGGCGCGGACATGCCGGTGGTCGTGTCGATGCTGAACTCGTATTCCGGGTGGGCGGCGGCCGGCATCGGCTTCTCGCTGAACAACGCGATGCTGATCATCGCCGGTTCGCTCGTCGGCTCGTCGGGCGCGATCCTGTCGTACATCATGTGCCATGCGATGAACCGCTCGTTCTTCAACGTGATCCTCGGCGGTTTCGGCGGCGAGGCGGCGGCCGGTGGGGCAGCCGGTGCGAAGGAGCAGCGTCCGGTGAAATCCGGCTCGGCCGAAGACGCGTCGTTCATGCTCGGCAACGCGGAAACGGTCGTGATCGTGCCGGGCTACGGGCTCGCAGTGGCCCGTGCGCAGCACGCGCTGAAGGAGCTGACCGACAAGCTGATCGAGAAGGGCATCGACGTGAAGTATGCGATCCATCCGGTCGCGGGCCGGATGCCGGGGCACATGAACGTGCTGCTCGCGGAAGCGGAGGTGCCGTACGAGATCGTGCACGAGATGGAGGACATCAACGGCGAATTCGGCCAGGTCGACGTCGTGCTCGTGCTCGGCGCGAACGACGTCGTGAACCCGGCGGCGAAGAACGATCCGGCATCGCCGATCGCGGGGATGCCGATCATCGAGGCGTACAAGGCGCGCACGGTGATCGTCAACAAGCGCTCGATGGCGGCCGGCTACGCGGGCCTCGACAACGACCTGTTCTACATGGACAAGACGATGATGGTGTTCGGCGACGCGAAGAAGGTCATCGAGGACATGGTGAAGTCGGTCGACTGACGCACGTGCCGGCAACGCGGCTGCCCGCTTCGATTCGCGGGCAAACCGGCCGGGCCTTTTTCATGGTGCGACGAGGTGCGCGACGCATGCGGCGATCGTGTCGCGGACGCGCACGATCGCCGGGTCGCGCTGCGTGCTCGTGCGCCAGCCGATTTCGACCGGGTAGTGCGGCAAGTCGACCGGGCATGCAAGCGCGCGCAGCGGCGTGGATTGCGCGATCGCACGCGCCGCGTGCGCGGGAATCGTGGCCACCGCGTCGGAGCCGGCGAGCAGGTATGGCAACGCGGCGAAATGCGTGGTCGACGCCGCGACGCGCCGCTTGTGGCCGAGCGTGGCCAGCGCCTCGTCGACGATCCCGATCACGCCGCCCGACGACACGAGCAGGTGGTCGCGCCGCAGGAAATCGGCGAGCGTCAGCGTGCGCGGTGGCCGCGGGCGGGGGGCCGGATCGATCAGGCACGCGTAGCCGCCCGTCGCGACCGCACGCCGGCTGAGCCCGTTCGCCGAGAAGCCGCCCGATGCGATCGCGAGATCGACGCCGTGCCGCAGCAGCGCGTCGCCGGCGATGCCGCTGTGCGTCTGCCGGAAGATCAGACGGATGCCGGCGGCTTCCCGCGCGACGCCATCGATCAGCGCGCGGCCGAGCGCGATCTCGAAGTCGTCCGACAGCCCGATCGAGATCGTGCGGCCGATGCGGTCGCCGCCGTCGGCCGCGATCGCGAGGCTTTCGCGGCAGCGGTCGAGCGCGTCGGACAGGATCGGTTTCAGTTCGTCCGCGCGTGGCGTCGGCGCGAGCCCGCGGCCGGTGCGCACGAACAGCGGATCGGCATAGATCACGCGCAGCCGCGCCAGCGCCGCGCTCACCGCCGACTGGGTGAGGCCGAGCCGCAGCGCCGCGCGGCTCGCGCCGCCTTCCTCGTACAGCGCCTCGAACACCTTCAGCAGGTTCAGGTCGAGGCCGGCGATATCATCTGCATTCATGACACTTATCGTTCTATCGATTTGATCGATGACATCATATCGATAAAGATGGCGTTACCCCATTCACCGGAGACGCCTTCATGCCCACTTCAGTCATCGCCGCATTGCAGATCGGCGCATCGCCCGCCGGCACGCGCGCCACGCTCGATACGATCCTCGGCTACGAAACCGCGATCCGCGACAGCGGCGCGTCGCTCGTCGTGCTGCCCGAGGCCGTGCTCGGCGGCTATCCGAAAGGCGAGATCTTCGGCACGCGGCTCGGCTACCGGCTGCCCGAAGGCCGCGACGCGTATGCGCGCTACGCCGCGCAGGCGATCGACGTGCCGGGGCCGGAAGCCGACGAGCTGGCCGCGTTGTCGCAGCGCACCGGCGCGAGCCTCGTGGTCGGCGTGATCGAGCGCGGCGGCAGCACGCTCTACTGCACGGCGCTGTTCTTCGATCCGCGCGACGGGCTCGTCGCGAAACACCGCAAGCTGATGCCGACCGGCACCGAGCGGCTGATCTGGGGGCAGGGCGACGGCTCGACGCTGCCCGTCGTCGACACGGCCGCGGGCCGCGCGGGCGCCGCAATCTGCTGGGAGAACCACATGCCGCTGCTGCGCTGTGCGATGTACGCGAAGGGCGTGCAGATCTGGTGCGCACCGACCGTCGACGAGCGCGATGTCTGGCAGAGCTCGATGCGGCATATCGCGCACGAGGGCCGCTGCTTCGTCGTCAGTGCGTGCCAGGTGCAGCCGTCGCCGCGCGCGCTCGGCATCGACGTGCCGGGATGGGATCCGGAGCGGCCGCTGATCCGCGGCGGCAGCGTGATCGTCGGGCCGCTCGGCGACCTGCTGACGGAGCCGCTGATCGGCGAAGCGGGGCTCGTGACCGCGCGTGTCGATACCGATGAACTCGTGCGGGCGCGCTACGACTTCGACGTGGTCGGGCATTACGCGCGGCCCGACGTGTTCTCGCTGCACGTCGACGAGCGGCCGAAGCGGACGGTGGTGTTCGGCGAGTAGGGAGAGGCAGGCCGGGGGCCGCACGGCGGCCCGGAACATGAACGGCGGCGGCGCGCGGTGCGCACGCCGTCGTGCGGCGTCAGCGCATCGGCGCTTCCGCGATCCGCATGTAGTCGGCGATCCGCCGTCCTTCCATGTCCGGAAACTGTTCGTGCACGACGATGTCGCCCATCCGTGCGATGTCGAAGGTGCGGAAATCGCCGCGCAGCTCGCACCACGCGCCGATCGTCCAGCGCCCGCCCCAGTAGACGAGCCCGAGCGGCCACACGCGGCGTTGCGAATGCGCGCCGAGCCGGTCGCGGTAGCCGAAGCTGACGACGTGGCGCGTATCGATGGCCTGGTGGATCGCGTCGACCTTCGCGCAAAACGTCTCGTCGATGTGGAACGACGGCGCGAACACGGGCAGGCGGTCGAGTGCGGTGCGCTTGTCGGCCGGCATGGCCGACGCGATCTTCGCGAGCGCCGAGCGCGCGCCGCTCGCGAAGCGCGCACCGCCCCAGGTTTCGAGCATGCGTGCGCCGGTGGCGAGCGCCGCGAGCTCCTCGGCCGTGAACGTGAGCGGCGGCAGGCTCGCGTTGCGGTTCAGCCGGTAGCCGATGCCGGCTTCGCCTTCGATCGGCACCCCTGACAGTTGCAGGTCGCGCACGTCGCGATAGACGGTGCGCGGCGACACCGACAGCCAGTCGGCCAGTTGCTGTGCGGTCGTGAGACGACGCCCGCGCAGCAGCTCGGCGATCTGGAACAGGCGGTCGGCACGGCGCGTCATGACGGCACCTCGACTCCAACGGCGGTGGGAACTTCGCGATGATAGCGCCGCGCGAGCCGGCCGGCCGCTGCGCTCAGTGGCATTTCGGCGCGTGCAGGCCGACGCGGTTGCCTTCGGTGTCGATCAGGTAGCCGACGTAGCCGTAGTTGTTCGGCAGCTCGACGACCGAACCCTGCACGACGCCGCCCGCACGCTTCGCGCGTTCGAGCGCCGCGACGACCGATTCGCCGGCGTTCAGGTAGACGAGCACGCCATTCGCGCTCGGCTTCATCTGCTGCGGATCGAACACGATGCTGCCGCCCGTGCTCGATGCGTCGCGGTCGAACGTGGCCATCGGCACGCCGCCGATGACTTCGCGCTGCAGCGTCGTTTGCAGCACGGCTTCGTAAAAGCGGATCGCCCGGTCGAAATCGAGGGACGGAATGTCGAACCACGCGATCGCGCGCTCCAGGGTAGCGGTGGCGGTGGCAGTTGCGGACGTCATGACGAGCTCCTTGTTACGTTGTTATTCGGATTCGGTGCGGAAACCAGCCTTGCATTGCGCCGGGATTGCAGTGTGATCGCGGCCTGCTGACACCGTATTGTCAGTAGAGTTGTCATCCTTGACATGCAACCGTTTGGTTGCATAATGAGGTCATCGACCCGGGAGCGGCATGGATCTCGTTTTCAAGGCGCTGGCCGATGCCACGCGCCGCCAGTTGCTTGACCTCCTGCGCGCGAAGAGCGGGCAGACCCTGTCCGAGCTGTGCGACGGGCTCGCGATGAGCCGGCAGGCCGTGAGCAAGCATCTCGCGCTGCTGGAGGCTGCGAATCTCGTCGCGACGACGTGGCGCGGCAGGGAGAAGCTGCATTACCTGAATCCGGTGCCGATCCACGACATCGCAGAACGCTGGATCGGCCAGTTCGAGCGTCAACGCCTGCAGGCGCTGGCGGATCTCAAGCGCGGGCTGGAAGCGGCCGGCGATTCTGGAGGCAACGATGAGTAATCCCGCCTTTGTGTACGTGACGTTCATTGCATCGACGCCCGAGCGCGTGTTCGACGCGTTGACCAACGCCGAGCTGACGAAGGATTACTGGGTGCGGCATCGCAACGCGTCGCCCGACTGGCGGCCGGGCTCGCGCTGGGAACATCAGGACTACGACGATCCGTCGCGGGTCGACATCGTCGGCGAAGTGGTCGAGCACGATCCGCCACGCAAGCTGGTCGTCACGTGGCGTACGCCGTCGGGGGATGGCGAGGAATCGCGCGTGACCTATCTCGTCGAGCCGCACGAGGGCGTCGTGAAGCTGACCGTCACGCACGACGGGCTGCTGCCGGGCTCGGAGATGGATCGCGGGATTCGCGGCGGGTGGCCGGTCGTGCTGTCGAGCCTCAAGACGTTGCTCGAGACGGGGCAGGCGCTGCCGTTCACGATGGGGCGCCGGGAGTGCTCGAAGCACTGAAGCGAAACGCCGCCGTTGCCGCGGATGCGGTAACGGCGGCGTTCCGGTGGCCGCGGAGGAGCCGCACCGGCGGCCCCATCGCGGCGATGATGCGGATTACGCGTCGCCTTCCGGCGTGGCCGGGCGCGCTTTCACGCTGCCGGCAATCAGGTCGAAGCGGAACAGCCGGCATTCGAGCGCGCCGTTGAACAGCGGCGTCTTTGCCGATTCGCGCAGCCGCAACTGGCCCGGCAGCGAACGGTCGGACGTCAGCAGGAACGCCTGCCAACCCGTGAAGCGCTGCTTCAGCGCATCGCCGAGTGCGTTGAAGAACTCGCTGTCCGGCGCGTCGGTGTGGGTGCGGCGGAATGCGTCGTCGTTGCCGCGGTTGCGGCCCGTCTCGCGCACCTCGCCGCGCGCGCTGCGGCCGCGCACCTCGATCCGCTCGCCGTACGGCGGGTTCGCGAGGATGATGCCCGGGCCGTCGCACGGCGGCGTCATCCCGCGCGCGTCGACCTGCTTGAGCCACACCGACGGCACGCCCGCGCGCTCGAGGTTCGCGCGCGCCTTCTCGAGCATGTCGCCGGAGATGTCGCTGCCGTACACGCCGAGCGCTTCGCCGCGTTTGCCGCGCGCCGCGCGCTTCGCGTCCAGTGCCGGGACCTTCAGCCCCTGCCACGCGGTGATGTCGTATTGCTTGAGTTTCTCGAAGCCGAACCGGCGCTCGACGCCGGGCGCCACGCCGAGTGCGATCTGCGCGGCTTCCGCGAGGAACGTGCCGCTGCCGCACATCGGGTCGTACAGCGCCGTGCCGGGCGTCCAGCCCGTCAGGCGCAGGATGCCGGCGGCGAGGTTCTCGCGCAGCGGCGCCGCGCCCTTGTCGAGACGCCAGCCGCGCTTGAACAGCGGCTCGCCCGACGTGTCGAGGTACAGCGTGCACTCGCCCGCCGTCAGGAATGCGAACACGCGCACGTCCGGCGCACCGGTGTCGATGCTCGGGCGCGAGCCGGTCTTGTCGCGCATCCGGTCGCAGATCGCGTCCTTCACGCGCAACGTCGCGAATTCGAGGCTCTTCAGCGGCGACTTGATTGCGGTGATGTCGACGCGCAGCGTCTGCGTCGCCGCGAACCAGCGCTCCCACGGCTGCTCGAGCGCAAGCGCGTAGACGTCCTGCTCGTTGCGGTATGCGCGGTGCGCGATCTTCAGCAGGACCCGGCTTGCGATCCGCGAATGGAGGTTCGCGGCCATGCCGGCGGCCCAGCCGCCGCTGAAGTGGACGCCGCCCGGCACCTGCGCGCCCGCGGTGAACGGCGCGCCGTTCAGGTGGCGGCCGGCGATTTCGGCCAGCTCGGCGGCAAGCGCCGCTTCGAGGCCGCGCGGGCAGGGGGCGAAGAATTCGTACAGGGTGGGCGAGGACATAAGGCGGGTGAGGACGTGCAAAAGTCCACCATTGTACGCGGCGCGGGCGGCCGGGGCCGGCGTTGCGTCGCGTTTCGGTGCTGCGGTGCCGGCCCGGGTGCCGTGCAGGCGTGCCGGGAGGCCGGCGCGGCGGCGCCCGGGCGGGCACCGCCATGCCGCCGCGGGGTCAGTGCGAGCCCGGCTGGCCGGCGCGCGCGGCCTGGCCGTTGCCCGGCCAGAACAGCGCGAGCGGATTCGACAGCACCGTGCGGAGGATCGCGGCGACGAGCGCGCGCACCTTGGTCGGGCGCAGGCTGCGCGAGCGCACGGCCATCGTGAATGCGAGCGCGAAGCTCACGAGCACGTTGAGGATCGCCATGCTGAGCACGCCGGCGCCGGCCCACCACAGCTCGGGCGTGCCGAGGGCGTCCTTGCCGAGCACGCCGAGCGCGATGCCGATCGAACCGGCCGACAGCGTCACGTGCCTTACCTCGAACGGGAACATGAACACGGTGACGATCGCCGGAATGAGGCCGAGCATCAGGCCGAGGCCGACGTTCGCGACCACGCCGGCAACGTTCGACCGGCAGAAGTGCGCGAGCTTCGCGGCGCCGGCCGCACCGAGCGTGAGGCGCAGCCGGCGGTTGTACGTGAGCGCGTCGCCGACCCGGTGCAGCACGAACCAGTTGTCGGCCCAGCCCGCGAGCAGGCTCGACGCCCACAGCAGCACGCCCGTCAGCGCCGCGTAGAGCGGCGTCGGGCCGAGCAGCGAGAACGAGTGCAGCGTCGCGTGCGCCTTCTCCGGCGAAATCAGGTTCGCGTGCAGAACGTTGCCCGCGAACAGTTGCACGAGCAGGCACACGGGCAGCACGACGAGCACGTTGCCGGAAATCGCGGCGGCCTGCGTGCGGATCAGCGCGATCACCGACGACACGAACGCCTTCACGCCTTCCTCGTGGCCGGTGTCGTCGAGCTCGCGCGCGAGCGTCGGCGCGGTCATCGCGGGCTGCTTGGTCGCGAGCGTGAAGTGCAGGAAGTGCATCAGCATGAAGCTGGCCGCGTAGTTGACGCCCGCGAGCAGCCCTTCGAGCATCGACTGCAGGTGCGCGCCCGTGATCGCGAACTTCACGCACACGGTCACGACGGTGACGAGGCCGCCGCCCGCGGCCATTCGCAGCATCTTCAGGTACTCGGCGCGGCCGCGCGAGATGTAGTGCTCGCCGGTGTCCGCGTTGGTCTCGACGAGCTTGCGCGCGAACAGCGAGAAGTTGCTGCGCACGAGGTGCGACACGCTCTGGCTGTTGTGGTTCGCGTCGATGAGTTCGGCCGTCAGGTGCGCCATCCCGTGCAGGTCGTCGCGCGCCATCCACGCGTTGAGCAGCATCTCGGCGCGCAGGATGCGCATGCGCATCCGCTCGACCTGGAACACGATGTCGACCGACACGCCGTTGCGGTACAGGTGCAAGAACACGTCGTCGACGGCGATCCGGCATTCGTCGAGCAGCACGCGCAGGTAGTTCACCTCGTGCAGCAGCTTGCTCGGGTCGCCACCGTCCTCGACGGCCGCGTGCGCGGTCTCGACCGCGAGCATCGCGCGCGTGAGGCGGTAGAACGGCTGCGTCTCGAGCGGCTTGCGCGCGTCGTCGTCGGAGAGCCGGCTGCGCACCGTCTGCGACAGGCCGGTCGAGCTGATCTGGCAGGTCAGGTTGTGCAGCGCGGCCAGCAGGTCGCGCGAGAACGAGCCCGGCTCGTGGCGCTCCTCGTCGGTGACGTCGAACGAGATCAGCTCGGCGAGGCGGGCGAGCAGGTCGTCGGGCAGCGCGTCGATCCATTGCGCATCTTCCGGCGTCGGGAACATCAGCGTGAAGAGTGCCGATAGCTCGCGGCGGTTCGGCGCGGGCGGGATCAGCGACGAGTCGATCCGCTCGAACAGCGCGCCGAAGAAGCCCGAGTGCACGGGCATGCCGGCGTCGCACAGGAGCGAGATGCCGTCGCACTCGCGCAGGACGCCGCGCAGGATGCGCGCAGCGTGCGCTTTCCATGCGGGATTGCGATCGAGCATGTGGAACAGGTAGCGCAGCCGCGCATGGGCCGGATACGCGCGCGCATCGGCGTCGCGCTCGGCCGGCGTGTCCTGCGCGGCCTGCATCGTGCCGGTGCGGCGCAGCCAGTGCGCGAGCTCGATCAGCCATTCGCTGCGCTCGGCGTACGACGCATCGGCGTCGGCGTGCGCGAGCAGCGCATCGAGCTGGTGACCGGCATTGCGCGACGCGCGCCACTTCTTGATCAGGGTCGTCAGGGAACGAAACATAAACGGAATAGCGAAAGCCCTCGACGGGCGGGTTCGGGATGCCGGCCGGGGAAACGGCGCGGCGCCGGGGAGAACGGGTGAGACGGGGCCGGTTGCAGGACGATGCGCGGCGACCCGCGATGCGGCTGCCCCGCTGCGGTGCACGCCGATCGCGTGCGGGCGCCGGGAGGCATGGCGGTCGGGCCGAACGCGGCCCGGCGCCGCTGGCTGGCGCGCACGACGAGCGGCGCGAGCCTGAAAGTGCGTAGGATCGTCAATCGCAGGTGAAAACGCAAGCCGACCGCATTTTAAGACACCGGTTCCGGTCGCCTATGACAAACAATGCAAAGTTGGCCGTTCGGGCGATGCAGGCGAGGCATGGCGTGGACACCGGTGCCGCGAAGGTTTCGACGATGCGGCGCGCATCAGGTGGTCGCCGGCGAGCCGGCGGGGAGGCTCGCCGGCCGGCGCATGCGAGATGGCCGGTGAACCGGCCGGGCGAATCCGCGCAGGCCCGCGCGGCCGCCGGCGGTCTCCTTATGCGCCGGACTTGCCCGTCGCGCCTGCGGCGTCGCCGCCCGGCGTCGGGTTGGCCGGGCACGGCACGACCGGCGCGGCGGCCGTCTTGCCGCCGGCCGCGGGCGCCGTCGAAGCCGGCGCACTGCGGCGCGCGGCCATCGCGCGCACACCGGCCGCGGCTTGCGTGGCAATCACGTCGAGCGCGCGCCGGTGGCCGGCGACGAGTGCGTCGTAGCCATCGGCGACCGGCTCCGCGACGCTCGTGCGGCAGGTCATCACGGCCTGCGTGGCGAGCGAGCGCACGCTCCACACGGCGTCGACCGCCGCGCGCTTGGCTGGCCACGACTCGAAGCGCTGCACGTTCACGCTGATCCGATACACGGGCACGCCGGGCGGGGTCGCGGAATTCGCGACGTCGATCGTCCCGAGCTGCGCCGCGAGATCGTCCGACAGCGCGCGGCGGATCTCGTCGGCGGGCGGCGACGCCCAGCGTTCCTGCTCGAGCACGTCGACCTGCGCGGCGTTTTTCTGCACGACCAGCTGGTTCTTCGCGACCTGTTCGGGCACGCCGACGGACGGCACCTCGATCAGGAACGCCGGATTGGCCGGCGCCGTGCGCAGCGGCGCTGCGGCGTCGGCCGGGCTGAGCGTGTAGAACCGCGCGGGCGGCGAGCTGCACGCGGCGAGCGCAAGGGCGGCGACAGCCGCCGCCGTGCCGCTCGCGAAACCGTTCACGCGTGTCGTCATTGTTGATCTCCTGGCTTGCCCTTGAGCAGCGATTCGGGGTGGCGCTCGAGGTAGTCGGCGAGCGCGTTCAGCGACTGCAGCGTGCGCGTGAGTTCCTTCAGCGCGCCGCGCACGTCGGACTGCAGCGGCGAATCCTGCTGCAGCGTCGCTTCGGCAGTCGAGAAGGTCTGCTTCGCGGCCGACAGCGTGTCGCGCGCTTCCGGCGCGACTTGCGTGTCGAGCTGCTTGAACAGCTTGTCGGCGTTCGCGAGCGCGCTGTTCAGGTTCGCGCCGATCTGGTCGAACGGCACCTTGTCGAGCTTCTTCGCGATGTCGGCGACCTGCAGCTGCAGCTCGTCGAGCGTGTTCGGCACGGTCGGCAGCTCGAGCGGCTGGCGCGCCGTGTCGATCTTCACGGCCGGCGCCTTCGGGAAGAAGTCGAGTGCGACGTACAGCTGGCTCGTCAGCAGGTTGCCGGTGCGCAGCTGGCCGCGCAGCCCGTGCTGGACGAGCCGCTCGACGATCTCGCGGCGGGCCGGTTCGCCCTTGCTCTCGATCGTTTCGCGGAAGCGCCGGCCGAGGCGTTCCGGATACACGTTCATCGTCACCGGCATCAGGAAGTTCTTCGTCTTCGGATCGAAGTCGATGCCGATGTTCGTCACTTCACCGAGCACGATGCCGCGGAAGTCGACCGTCGCGCCGACGGCGAGCCCGCGCAGCGACTGGTTGAAGTTCATCACGACCTGCAGCGGCTGGCCGTCCGGGTCGCGCATTGCGTCGCCCTCGTCGGATGCGAGGCGGAATGTCGTGTTGTTCGGTGCCGTCGTGCCGGCGCCCTGGTTCGGCGGCGTCTGGAATGCGATGCCGCCGAGGATCACCGTCGCGAGCGACTGCGTGTTCAGCTTCAGGCCGCTCGAGTCGAGCCGCAGGTCGACGCCGCTCGCCTGCCACCAGCGCGAGTTCACGCCGACGTACTGGTCGTACGGCGCATTGACGAACACGTTGAACGTGACGCCCGTGCCGTCCTTGTCGAGCGAGAAGCCGACCACCTGGCCGACCTGCACGCGGCGGTAGTAGACCGGCGAGCCGATGTCGACCGAGCCGAGCGAATCGCCGCGCAGCACGTACTGCGTGCCCTTCTGGTCGCCCGTGACGGCAGGCGGTGACTCGAGGCCGGTGAAGTCGGTCACCGTATCCTCCGAGCGCCCGGCGTCGACGCCGATATACGCGCCCGACAGCAGCGTGCCGAGCCCCGACACGCCGGTCGCGCCGACGCGCGGCCGCACGATCCAGAAGCGCGAGCCCTTGACCGCAAAGTCCTCCGCTTCCTTCTTGAGCTGCACCTGGACGAGCACGCGCGCCAGGTCCTTCGACAGCTTGATCGTCTTGACCATGCCGATCTCGACGTCCTTGTACTTGACCTGGGTCTTGCCGGGCTCGAGCCCTTCGGCGCTGTGGAAGCTGATCGTGATTTCCGGGCCGCGCTCGCGCACGGACTTGATCACGAGGCCGATGCCGATCAGCGCGGCGATCAGCGGCACGAGCCAGACGAGCGACGGCAGCCAGCCGCTTTTCGTCGAGATCGTCGGATCGGGCGGCCGGGGCGCGTCGTGCTGCGGGCCTTGTGGACTATTCATGGTGATTCCCTGAGGTTTCGACTGGATCCCAGATCAGGCGGGGATCGAACTGCATCGACGCGAGCATCGTCAGGATCACGACGGAACCGAACGCGAGTGCGCCGGGGCCGGCCGTGATGACGGCGAGCGAACGGAAATGGACGAGCGCGACGGTCAGCGTCACGACGAAGATGTCGAGCATCGACCAGCGGCCGATGCGCTCGACGATCCGGAACAGGCGCGTGCGCTGCAGCGGCCGCCAGGCGGTGCGGCGCTGCGTGCTGATCACGAGGATCAGCAGCACGCCGAGCTTGAGCATCGGCACGAGGATACTCGCGACGAACACGACGACGGCGAGCGGCCAATCGCCGGAGATCCAGAAATAGATGACGCCGCTCATGATCGTGTCTTCCTGCGAGCCGACGATCGACGCCGTGCGCATGATCGGCAGCAGGTTCGCGGGAATGTAGAGGATCGCGGCCGCGAGCAGCAGTGCCCACGTGCGCATCAGGCTGTTCGGCGTGCGGAAATGGAGCGCGCTGCCGCAGCGCGCGCAGTGTGCGTGCGGACGGTCGAGCGTCTGCACGAGGCCGCACGCGTGGCAGCTGGCGTAGCCCTCGCGGGCAGCGGTCGGGATCGTCATCGGCGGGCGGCTTCCGGCAGCGGAGCGGCATCGCCGGGCTGCCCGGGCGGGCGCCCGGCGCGCAGGTCGTCGGCGATGTCCCACAGCGTGCGCGGATCGAACATCAGCACGACGGCGATCATCAGCGTGAGCGCGGCGAACGCGAACAGCGCGGCATCGGGAACGACTCTTGCCAGACTCACCATCTTCACGATCGTGACGAGGATCCCGAGCATGAACACCTCGATCATGCCCCATGGCCGCACGAGTTCGATCGCGCGCAGTACCAGGTTGAAGCCGGGCGGCACGACGCCGCGCCGTATCGGCAGCAGCAGGTACAGCAGCGCGGCCATCTCGACGAGCGGGAACAGCACGGTCGAGCAGAACACCATCACACCGACGATCGCCATGTCCTGGTGCCACAGCGAATCGATCGCGCCGATCAGCGTGGTCTGCACGCGGTTGCCGTTCACGTCCATTTCGAGGATCGGGAACGCCTGCGCGATCGTGAACGTGATCAGCGCCGCGAGCGCGAGCGCGCAGATCCGCTCGATCTGCGCGGCGCTATTGCGATAGAGCAGCGCATCGCAGCGCGGGCAGCGCGCGATTTCACGTCCGCTCAGGCGCGGTTTGTGCAACAGTGCGTCGCACTCGTGACAGGCAATCAGGTCGTTTCGTTGCATGGAAAAGGCAGTTGTGCGACGGCTGGGGAGACCCGTCGACGGGGCCGGAACCCGCGCCAATCTTACCAAAAGGCCTTTTTCGGCGCGTCAACGATCGTGTGTTCGGTGACTGATCGGTAACATGACAGGAAACTGTCAGCTGGCTGGCGCGCCTGTCTTCAGAGTCCGCGCGTGTCAAAAGGTTGCGGTAGCATGGCGCCCTTGACTAGCGTCGGACGAATGGCCGGCGCGGCTTTTCGCTGAACTGAGGAATCCAAGATGGCATCGAAATCGTTGCCGGCCAGACCGGTAAGCTATACGCAGACGGCGATCGCGCTGCACTGGCTGATCGCGCTGCTGATCGTCTGCGCGTTCGCGCTCGGCTGGGTGATGACGGACATCCCCGGCTTCACGCCGACCAAGCTGAAGTACTTCTCGTGGCACAAGTGGATCGGTGTGACGGCATTCGTGCTGGCCGTCTTGCGCGTGCTCTGGCGTGCGACCCACGCCGCCCCCGCGCTGCCGGGCAATACGCCGGCATGGCAGCGGGCCGCGTCCCACGGCGTGCACATGCTGCTGTACGTGCTGATGATCGTGATCCCGGTGACCGGCTACCTGTACAGCTCGGCGTCGAACATCCCGGTCGTCTACCTCGGCATCGTGCCGCTGCCGCGCCTGATCGATCCCGATCCGGTGCTCAAGGAAACCTTCAAGACGCTGCATGTGTCTTTGAATTACATTCTGCTTGCGCTCGTTGCGATGCACGTGCTCGCGGCGCTCAAGCACCAGCTGTTGGACCGCGACGGCCTGCTGTCGCGCATGCTTCCCTTTGCCAAATGAAGGATCCCATGAAAGTGTCTTTCTCCCGCTCCATGCTGACCGCGTTCGCCGCGGCGGCGCTTGTCGCGTCGGGCGCGGCGCATGCCGATGTCGATCTCGCGAAGAGCAAGGTGTCCGCCGTGTCGAAGCAGATGAACGTGCCGACCGAAGGCGCGTTCAAGAAGTTTTCCGCGCAGGTGAAGTTCGACCCGGCGAAAGCCGCGCAGGGCAGCGCGCAAATGACGATCGACGTCGCGAGCTTCGACCTCGGCGACAAGATGTACAACGACCAGGTCGCCGGCAAGGACTGGTTCGACGCGAAGGCGTATCCGCAGGCGACGTTCGTGTCGTCGACGATCGCGCCGGCGGGCGGCAACAAGTACAACGTGACCGGCAAGCTGACGATCAAGGGCAAGGCCGAGACCGTCACGGTGCCCGTCACGGTCGCGCAAAACGGCGCGACGCAGACGTTCGACGGCGTGCTGCCGATCAAGCGTTCGACCTTCAACGTCGGCACCGGCGAATGGAAGGACACGTCGATCGTCGCGGATGAAGTGCAGATCAAGTTCCACCTCGTCGCAACGAAGTAAGCGGCGGGTTGTCGCCTCACCAGAATGCCGCGCGAGGGCGCGGCGCCGTTCTTAGGAGAAAGAGTTTGAAAAAGCATCTGATCATCGCCGCAGGCGCGCTGGCTGCTTCGCTGTCGTTCTCGGCCTTCGCCGAAAGCGCGACCTACCAGTTCGACCCGAGCCACACGTACCCGAGCTTCGAGGCCGACCACTTCGGTGGCCTGTCGGTCTGGCGCGGCAAGTTCGACAAGTCGAGCGGCACGGTGACGCTCGATCGCGCGGCGAAGACCGGCACGGTCGACGTGACGACCGACATCGCGTCGATCCACACGGGTAGCGCGAAGCTCGACGAGCACCTGCAGACGGCCGAATTCTTCGACGTCTCCAAGTTCCCGCAGGCGAACTACAAGGGCGCGATCAAGTTCGACGGCGACAAGCCGGTGTCGGTGGTCGGCAACCTGACGCTGCATGGCGTCACGAAGCCGGTCACGCTGAAGATCGACTCGTTCAAGTGCATGCCGCACCCGATGCTCAAGCGTGAAGTGTGCGGCGTCGACGCGGTCGGCGAATTCAGCCGCGACGACTTCGGCCTCGACTACGGCAAGCAGTACGGCTTCAAGATGAAGACGAAGCTGCTGATCACGGCAGAAGCGGTCAAGCAGCAGTAAGTGCGCCGGCGGGGCCGGCCATCGCGCCGGCCCATGCGGTCAAACCGCCGCGCTCCCGTTACAGGGGCGCGGCGGTTTTTTTTGCGCGCCTATAATCGCCCGAACGCGGCATGCGGCCATGCGGCGCCGGGCGGCCAGACTGTGTGCGACAGCGGCCGCCTCGAACAGAACATACAACGACAAGGAGATCGCCGATGCATGCCGTCACGCAGTCCCGTTCCATTGCCTCGTCGCCGCGCGTGTGGCGCGCGGTGGTCGCCGCGTCGATCGGCAATGCGCTCGAGTGGTTCGATCTCGTCGTCTACGGCTTCTTCGCGGTGACGATCTCGAAGCTGTTCTTCCCGGCCGGCAACGACACCGTGTCGCTGCTGCTCACGCTCGGCACGTTCGGCGTGTCGTTCTTCATGCGCCCGCTCGGCGCGATCGTGCTCGGCGCGTATGCCGACCGCGCGGGCCGCAAGGCCGCGCTCACGCTGTCGATCCTGCTGATGATGGCCGGCACGCTGGTCATCGCGGTGCTGCCGACCTACGAGACGATCGGCGTCGCCGCGCCGGTGATCCTCGTCGCCGCGCGGCTGATGCAGGGCTTCTCGGCCGGCGGCGAGTTCGGCAGCGCGACCGCGTTCCTTGCCGAGCACGTGCCGGGCCGGCGCGGCTTCTTCGCGAGCTGGCAGGTTGCGAGCCAGGGGCTCACGACGCTGCTCGCCGCCGGCTTCGGCACCGTGCTGAACGCGCAGCTGTCGGCCGCGCAGATGGCATCGTGGGGCTGGCGCGTGCCGTTCTTCTTCGGCCTGCTGCTCGGGCCGGTCGCGTATTACATCCGCACGAAGGTCGACGAGACGCCCGAATTCCTCGCGGCGGAAGGCACCGCGAACCCGCTGCGCGACACGTTCGCGTCGCACAAGGCGCGCCTCGTCGCCGCAATGGGCGTGGTCGTGCTCGGCACCGTCGCGACCTATCTCGTGCTGTTCATGCCGACCTACGGCGTGAAGCAGCTCGGCCTCGCGCCGTCCGCCGCGTTCGCGGCGATCCTCGTCGTCGGCGTGATCCAGATGGCGTTCGCGCCGCTCGTCGGCCACTGGTCGGACACCTACGGCCGCGTGCGTGTGATGATCGCGCCGGCCGTCGGTATCCTCGTGCTGATCTACCCGGCGTTCGCGTACCTGGTTGCCCATCCGGGCTTCGGCACGCTGATCGCGCTGCAGGTGCTGCTCGCGTTCCTGATGACGGGGTACTTCGCGGCGCTGCCGGGTTTGTTGTCCGAAGTGTTTCCGGTGCAGACGCGCACGACCGGGATGTCGCTCGCATATAACGTCGCAGTGACGATCTTCGGCGGCTTCGGGCCGTTCATCATCGCGTGGCTGATCAAGGCGACCGGGATGAAGACCGCGCCGAGCTTCTACCTGATGTTCGCGGCCGTGCTGAGCCTCGTGGCGCTGGTCGTGCTGCGCCGGCGGTTCGGCTTCCGGTAATCGGGCGGGCGGCGTGCGTCAGTTGCCGGCGTGTTCGCACACGGGCCGCGCGGGCATCAGTTGCGGTTTGGCTTCGACGGTCTGCACGGGGCGCCCGGCGAGTGCGGCAAGCGCCTGCCTGAGCTGCCAGTCGGCTGCCGTGCCGAATACGCGCTGCGGCAACGCCGCGCTCTTCGCCGTATCGATCTTCGCGAGCGCACGTTGCTCGCGCAGCTTCTGCCGCTCCTTGCGCACCTTCGCGAACGGATCGGGCGCCAGCCGGTCCGCATACGGCGCGCGGGCGAGATCGGCTTCCCGGTACCACAGCAGCACGCCGTCGAGGTCGGAGTCGCGGCGCGGCGGCACGAGCCAGTCCGGCACGACGCCGTAGCCGTCCATCGGGCAGCCGTTCGGCCGCAGGTTGCGCGCGAACGTGAAATTCAGGCGCGTGCCGTCGATCAGGTCGACGCCCGTCTGCGCGAGCCCCTTGCCGTAAGTCGGCATGCCGAGCAGCTTCGCGCGGCCGAGATCCTTCAGCGCCGCTGCGGTCGCTTCGGCGGCCGACGCGCTCTGTCCGTCGACGAGCACGACGAGCGGCACGGTGCGCCACCAGTCGTCGGCTTGCAGCGGCGCGAGCGGGTCCTGCCCGTGCATGACCGGTAATTCGTAATCGGGCCAGTTGGTCGTGTAGCGGCGGCGGTTGGTGTCGCCGCGTTCGACCGTCACCATTGCGGTGCGGTCGCGGCCAGTGAACAGCGCGGTGATGCCGATCGCCGCATTGAGCGCGCCGCCGCCGTTGATGCGCAGGTCGAGAATCATGCCTTTCACGGGCGGGCCTGCGCGGCGCGCGGCCTGCACGGCGTCGATGGTGTCGCCGACCGCCGGTTCGGGGAAGCTCGACAGCCGCGTGTACAGGATGTCGCCGTCGAGCCGTTTCGTAGTCGCCGGATGCGGCTTGAGGATCGTCCGCACGGGCGCGAAGCTCAGCATCGTGTGCGACGGGCCGCGCTGGACCGTAAGCTTCAGCGGCGCCCCCGCGTCGCCCTTGGCGAGCTTGGTCAGGTCGGCGGGATCGATGCCGACGACGCTCGTATCGTTCATCGCGACGACGAGATCGTCGGGGCGCACGCCAGCCTTTTCCGCGGGCGCGTCGGGAATCACGTCGACGATGTGCAGCCCGTCGGGCCGTGTCTCGAACACGATGCCAATGCCGGGCGTGCCGTCGCGCGCGCGCCGTTCGTCGTCGCGCCGCGCCTGCTCCTCCTTCGTGTCGAAGAAACGCGCGTACGGCAGCGTCTTGATTCCCGCATGGGTCGTTGCGTCGAGCAGCGCGCCGATGTCGACGTCGGTCAGGTGCTGCCGCTTCAGGACTTCCACCGCGGCCTTGAGCTCGCAGATCTGCGGCTCCCAGTCGGGCGGGCAGGGCGAAGGCGGCCGGGCGGTGGCGGGTGAGGCCGGCGTGGCGGGCGAGGTGGCGGGTGCGGAAGCGGAAGCGGAAGCGGAAGCGGAAGCGGGCGGATCGGATGCCGGCTGTTGCGCACCGACGGACGACACGCACGGCAGGAGCGCGACCGTGACGGCTGCGCAAACGGCAAGGCGAGGAACGACACGCGTGGGAATCATCGGGACCGCACGTTTGAACGGAGGGCGAAGGCGCTGTCCCGCCGGCGCGCGGCTGGCTTGTGGCGCGGCGGGACGGTCACGATTGTAGCCGACACGCGTGACGGGGCAGGGCCCGCGGGCTGCGCGACGCATGTCGGGTGGCGCGGGCATGAAAAAAGCCGGCCCAACCGGGCCGGCTTTTCGTCTGTGCCGAAGCAGCGTGGCGCTTAAACCTGCGCGCCTGCGTTGGGATCGTCCGGATCGTGCGCGGTCTTCTTGTCCTTGATCAGGTCTTCGCGCTTGATGCCGAGCCACATCGCGAGCGAACCCGCGACGAACACCGACGAGTAGATGCCGAACATGATGCCGACCGTCAGCGCGAGCGCGAAGTAGTGCAGCGTCGGGCCGCCGAAGAAGAACATCGACAGCACCATCATTTCGGTCGACGTGTGCGTGATGATCGTGCGCGACATCGTGGTCGTGATCGCGTGGTTGATCACTTCCTGCACGCTCATCTTGCGTTCGCGGCGGAACGTCTCGCGGATCCGGTCGAAGATGACGACCGACTCGTTGACCGAGTAGCCGAGCACCGCGAGGATCGCCGCGAGCACCGCCAGCGAGAACTCCCACTGGAAGAACGCGAAGAAGCCGAGAATGATCACGACGTCGTGCAGGTTGGCGATGATGCCGGCCACTGCGTACTTCCACTCGAAGCGGAACGACAGGTAGATCACGATGCCGATCACGACGCACGCGAGCGCGAGCAGGCCGTCGGTCGCGAGCTCCCGGCCGACCTGCGGGCCGACGAACTCGACGCGCTGCAGCGTGACGTCCGGGCTCTGCGCCTTCAGCGCGCCCATCACCTGGTCGCTCTGCTGCGCGGACGTGAGGCCTTCCTTCAGCTGCAGGCGGATCAGCACGTTGCGCGACGTGCCGAAGTTCTGCACCTGCGCGTCGGCGTAGCCGAGCTTGCCGAGCGTCGCGCGCACGGGTTCGAGTTCCGCGGCCTGCTGGTACTGCACCTCGATCACCGTCCCGCCGGTGAATTCGACGGACAGGTGGAGCCCGCGGTGGAACAGGAAGAACACGGCGGCGAGGAACGTGACCAGCGAGATCACGTTGAACACCAGCGCGTGCCGCATGAACGGAATGTCTTTACGGATGCGGAAAAATTCCATGGTCTCGTCTCCGGGGCCTTATTGGGTCGAGCCCGGTTTTTTCGGCGACACGCCTTGCTGCGCGCGATTGCGCAGCTGCGGCTTGCCGGCGCGCGGCGCGTTGCCCTTCGCGGGGGCGGCGAGCTTCGCGGCGCGTGCGGTGTCGGTCGATTCGTCGGCGTCGGTGAACGACGCGCCGGCAGTGGCGCCTTCCGGCTTCCACACCTGGCCGATCGCGAGCGACTTCAGCTTCTTGCGGCCGCCGTACCAGAGGTTGACGATCCCGCGCGAGAAGAACACCGCGGAGAACATCGACGTCAGGATACCGAGGCAGTGCACGATCGCGAACGCGCGAACCGGGCCCGAGCCGAACGCGAGCAGCGCGAGGCCGGCGATCAGCGTCGTGACGTTCGAGTCGAGAATCGTCGCCCATGCATGCGCGTAGCCGGACTGGATCGCGAGCTGCGGCGGCTGGCCGGCGCGCAGTTCTTCACGCACGCGCTCGTTGATCAGCACGTTCGAGTCGATCGCCATACCGAGCGCGAGCGCGATAGCGGCGATACCGGGCAGCGTCAGCGTTGCCTGCATCAGCGACAGCACGGCGACGAGCAGCAGCAGGTTCACCGACAGGCCGATCACCGAGATCACGCCGAACAGCATGTAGTACGCGATCATGAACACGGCGATCGCGCAGAAGCCCCAGATCACCGAGTGGACGCCCATCTTGATGTTGTCGGCACCGAGGCTCGGGCCGATCGTGCGTTCCTCGATGATGTCCATCGGCGCTGCGAGCGAACCGGCGCGCAGCAGCAGCGCGAGGTCGGCTGCGGCCTGCGGCGTCGGCTGGCCCGTGATCTGGAAGCGGTCGCCGAGTTCCGACTGGATCGTCGCGACCGTCAGCACTTCGCCCTTGCCCTTCTCGAACAGCACCATCGCCATCGGCTTGCCGATGTTCTCGCGCGATACCGCGCGCACCGAGCGGCCGCCCGCCGAATCGAGGCGGATGTTGACCGACGGACGCTGGTGATCGTCGAAGCCGGCCGATGCATCGATGATGCGGTCGCCCGTGAAGATCACTTCCTTCTTCAGCAGCACGGGCGCCTGGTTGCCCTGCGTGAACAGCTCTTCACCCGGCGGCACCGGGTCGTTCGGGTTCGGGTGCGTGTTGAGCGGGTCGGCGAGGCGCGCTTCGAGCGTCGCGGTGCGACCGATGATGTCCTTCGCCTTCGCGGTGTCCTGCACGCCCGGCAACTCGACGACGATGCGGTCGCTGCCCTGCTGCTGCAGGATCGGCTCCGACACGCCGAGTTCGTTCACGCGGTTGTGGAGCGTCGTCAGGTTCTGCTTGAGCGCGGCGTCCTCGACGGACTTCTGCACGGCCGGCGTAAACGTGCCGACGACCTGCGTGCCGCCGCCGCCGGGCTGGGTCGCCCATTGCAGTTCGGTGATCGACAGCGCGAGCACCTTGCGGGCGTCTTCCGCCGTCTGCGCATCGCTGAAATTGACGACCACGGACTGGTCGACGCGGCTCACGCCGCCGTCGCGGATGTTCTTGTCGCGCAGCAGCGTGCGCGCGTCGGACGCGTCGGAATCGAGCTTCTTCGTCAGCGCGCCCGTCATGTCGACCTGGAGCAGGAAGTGGACGCCGCCGCGCAGGTCGAGGCCGAGATACATCGGCAGCGCGTGCAGGGAGGTCAGCCAGCGCGGCGACGCGCTCTGCAGGTTCAGGGCGACGACGTACTGCGGATCGTTCGGGTCGGTGTTCAGCGACTTCTGCAGCAGGTCCTTGACGCGCAGCTGCGTATCGGTGTCCTTCAGGCGCACGCGGATGTTCGCGTTGGTCGCCGTGTTCTCGAAGGTGACGTCGTCCGGCGTGATCTGCGCGGACGCGAGCGCCGATTCGACCTGGGTCAGCGTGGTCGAGTCGAGCTTGACCGTGGCCTTGCCGCTCGACACCTGCACCGCCGGCGCTTCGCCGAAGAAGTTGGGCAATGTGTACAGAAGGCCGATGGCGAGCGCCACGACCATCACGACATATTTCCAGAGTGGATAACGATTCATGAGGGAGCCGAACGGGTGGTTGGCGTGAAAGCGTCGCGTCCGGCGCCGCGGCGGCCCGCTCTCTCAGGCGGGCACGGCGCGGGGAGCCGGACGCTCGGTGAAGGGCTTACAGCGACTTGATCGTGCCCTTCGGCAGAATGGTCGTGACCGCAGCCTTCTGCACGGTGATTTCGGTGCCTTCGGCGATCTCGACGCCGATGTAGCCTTCGGTGACCTTCGTCACCTTGCCCACGAGGCCGCCGCTCGTGACGACTTCGTCGCCCTTGGCCATGGCCGCGAGCATGTTGCGGTGCTCCTTCTGACGCTTCATCTGCGGACGGATCATGATGAAGTAGAGCACGGCAAACATCAGGATGAGCGGCAGGAAGCTCATCAGGCTCGATTCGGCGCCACCGGCACCTTGCGCGAACGCGTTGGAAATGAACGGCACGTTGGTCTCTCCGTAGGGGAAGATCGAAAAATAAGCCGGTTATTCTACCACCGGCCCCATGCGCAAACGGATCGGCAAATGCGCTTTCGGATCAAGCTGTTAAAGCGCGAACCGTTACCGTTGCGACTTGTTTGGAAAGGTGATTGTAATATTTGGCGGTCGGGTTCGGCAGTTGGGATGCGTTATTTAGTACACGTCCGATGTGACGGGCCGCGGCGCGGGCAGCCGGTCCGTCAGTCGACACCTCTGGCGCGATCCTCCGCGAAGCGCTGGCGGAACGCGTCGAAGGTATGGGTCTCGATCGCGTCGCGGATCTCGCTCATCAGCTGCAGGTAGTAGTGCAGGTTGTGGATCGTGTTGAGCTGCGCGCCGAGGATCTCGCCGACGCGGTGCAGGTGATGCAGGTAGCCGCGCGAGAAGTTCTGGCACGTGTAGCACGTGCAGCTCGCGTCGAGCGGCTTCAGCGAGTTCTTGTGCGTCGCGTTGCGGATCTTCACGTCGCCGAAGCGCGTGAAGAGCCAGCCGTTGCGCGCGTTGCGGGTCGGCATCACGCAGTCGAACATGTCGACGCCGTTGGCCACGCCCTCGACCAGGTCTTCCGGGGTGCCGACACCCATCAGGTAGTGCGGCTTGTTGGCCGGAAGCTTCGGGCCCACGTGCCGCAGCACGCGCATCATGTCTTCCTTCGGTTCGCCGACCGACAGCCCGCCGATCGCGAGGCCGTGGAAGCCGAGTTCCGCGAGGCCCGCGAGCGATTCGTCGCGCAGGTCCTCGAACATCCCGCCCTGGACGATCCCGAACAGCGCGTTCGGGTTGCCGAGCCGGTTGAACTCGTCGAGCGAGCGCTTCGCCCAGCGCAGCGACATGCGCATCGAGTCGGCCGCTTCCTTGTGCGTGGTCGGCACGCCGTTGGTTGCATACGGCGTGCACTCGTCGAACTGCATCACGACGTCGGAGTTCAGCACCTTCTGGATCTGCATCGACACTTCCGGCGACAGGAACAGCTTGTCGCCGTTGATCGGCGACGCGAACGTGACACCGTCCTCGGTGATCTTGCGCAGGTCGCCGAGCGAGAACACCTGGAAGCCGCCCGAGTCGGTCAGGATCGGCTTGTTCCAGCCCATGAAGCCATGCAGGCCGCCGTGCGCATCGATCGTGTCGAGGCCCGGTCGCAGCCACAGGTGGAACGTGTTGCCGAGAATGATCTGGGCCTTGATCTCGTGCAGCTCGCGCGGCTGGATCGCCTTCACCGTGCCGTACGTACCGACCGGCATGAAGATCGGCGTCTCGACCACGCCGTGGTTGAGCTTCACGCGGCCGCGGCGCGCATGGCCGTCGGTCGTCAGCAGTTCGAATTCGAGCCCGTTCGCCGGGCGGTCCTGCACGGGGGCGTGCGTATCGTGGGATGAACCTTCGGTCATCGCGTCATTCTCCTCGCTACCGGGCTGCTCTGCATGGGACCAGAGTAACCGCTAAAGCGCTAACTCTGGATCGCAAGTCCGGCGCATGTTGGAAACGCCGCCGGAAGACCGGCGGCGGGGAAAAGTCAGGTGCGCGCCATCGTAACGCGCGCAGCGGGCGGGTGTTGCCGCGCGCTGCGCTGCTTGCGGCACGTGGCGCGTATGCCGGTCACGCGCCGGCGGTCGTCTCCGGCGTGTCGCGCCGCGTGAGCAGCATCGCGTCGCCGTAGCTGAAGAAGCGGTAGCGTTCGTCGATCGCGTGCCGGTACGCGGCGCGAATCGTCTCGACGCCCGCGAACGCGGACACGAGCATCAGCAGCGTCGACTTCGGCAGGTGAAAGTTCGTGACGAGCCGGTCGACCACGCGGAAACGATAGCCGGGCGTGATGAAGATGTCGGTCTCGGCCTGCGTTGCCGCGAGCGGGCGGCCCGCTTCGTCGGCCGCGCGCGCGGCGGCTTCGAGCGCGCGCATCGACGTCGTGCCGACCGCGATCACGTTGCCGCCGCGCGCACGGGTCGCGGCGATCCTGTCGGCGAGCGACTGCGGCAGGTCGTACCACTCGCTGTGCATCTTGTGCTCGGCGATGTTGTCGACGCGCACCGGCTGGAACGTGCCGGCGCCGACATGCAGCGTCAGCGTCGCGCGCTCGACGCCCATCGCGTCGAGCCGGTCGAGCATCGGCTGGTCGAAGTGCAGCCCGGCCGTCGGCGCGGCGACCGCGCCCGGGTTGCTCGCGTAGACGGTCTGGTAGCGCGTCTCGTCGGTCGCGTCCGGATCGTGCTCGATATACGGCGGCAGCGGCAGGCGGCCGTACTGCTCGATCAGCTCGAGGCACGGCTCGGGGAAGTTCAGCGTGAAGAACGGCTCGACGCGCTCGCCGACCGTCACGTCGAACGCATCGGCGAGGCGCAGCGTCGTGCCGGCGCCCGGCGACTTGCTCGCGCGGATCTGCGCGAGTGCCGTGTGCGTACCGGTCACGCGTTCGATCAGCACCTCGATCTTGCCGCCGCTGGCCTTCTGGCCGAAGAAACGCGCCTTCAGCACCTTGGTATCGTTGAAGACGAGCAGGTCGCCGGCCGAGATGCACGACGGCAGCGCGGTGAAGTGGCGGTCGACCAGGCGTGCGGGCGCGACGGTGCCGTCGACCTCGAGCAGGCGGCTTGCGGTGCGATCGGGCAGCGCGGTTTGAGCAATCAGCTCGGGCGGCAGATTGAAATCGAAATCGGAAAGCGTGAACATGCGGGCTGGTTCGAAGCGGCCGGCAGGCGTCGCCGGCAGGGCGGAAACGCGTAAATGGGGCGCGCGAGCCGCTATGATGACGGGATGCGCGGCCTGGCCGGCGTCGTTCGTTCGGACGACGTGAAAGCCGCTATTGTACTTGCCTTGCGAAGCACCCAGACGATCCGATGCCTGTGTCACCACGCCGTTCCTCCGCTGCCGTTGCCGATTCCGCCGATCCGTTCGACGCGGAGGATGTTGCGCTACCCGCGCGAAGCGCGGAGGAGCGTGCTTCCGCGGCGCGCGCCGTGCCGCGCCGGGCCGGACCGAAACGCGGTGCCGACGGCAGGCTCGCGCAGCCTGCGGCCGCCGCGCCCGATGCCGATGCCGATGCCGATGGCGCTGCTGCGGGCGACGCAGCGGGCGCGGCCGGCGCGAAGCGCAAGAAGAAGCCGGCCGCCGATAAGCCCGTGAAGACCGTCGACAAGCTCGCGAAGCTCGGCCTCACGCGCTCGATCGATCTCGTGCTGCATCTGCCGATGCGCTATGAGGACGAAACCACGCTCACGCCGATCGGCGAGTTGCTGCCGGGCGGCATCGCGCAGACCGAAGGCGTCGTGTTCGACAACGAGGTCGCGTACCGGCCGCGCCGCCAGCTGGTCGTGAAGATCCAGGACGACGACGGCGAGCACCTCGTGCTGCGCTTCCTGAATTTCTACGGCTCGCAGGTCAAGCAGATGGCCGTCGGCCAGCGGCTGCGCGTGCGCGGCGACGTGCGTGGCGGCTTCTTCGGGATGGAGATGGTGCATCCGGCGGTGCGCGTGGTCGAAGCCGATGCGCCGCTGCCGCAGGTGCTCACGCCCGTATATCCGAGCACGGCCGGTGTGTCGCAGGCGTATCTGCGCAAGGCGATCGAGAACGCGGTCGAGCGCACGCCGCTGCCCGAGCTGCTGCCGCCCGAGATCCAGCGCGACTACCTGAAGCCGCTCGACGTGCCGTCGCTCGAGCAGGCGGTGCGCATCCTGCACCACCCGCGCGTCGATTCCGACGAAGCCGCACTGATGGACGGCTCGCATCCGGCGTGGACGCGCATCAAGTTCGAGGAGCTGCTCGCGCAGCAGCTGTCGCTCAAGCGCGCACACGAGGAGCGCCGCACGCGTGCGGCGCCCGCGATGCCGCGCCGTACCGCGAGCGATGCCGATGCACTGACGACCCGGCTTTACGGGGCGCTGCCGTTCACGCTGACGGGCGCGCAGGCGCGCGTCGTCGACGAAATCGCGAATGACCTCACGCTCGCGCACCCGATGCAGCGCCTGCTGCAGGGCGACGTCGGCAGCGGCAAGACCGTCGTCGCGGCGCTGGCCGCCACGCAGGCGATCGACGCGGGCTACCAGGCCGCGCTGATGGCGCCCACCGAAATCCTCGCGGAACAGCACGCGCGCAAGCTGCGCGCGTGGCTCGAGCCGCTCGGCGTCACGGTGGCGTGGCTCGCGGGCAGCCTGAAGGCGAAGGAGAAGCGCGCGGCGATCGAGGCGGCCGCGCTCGGCACCGCGCAACTCGTGATCGGCACGCACGCGATCATCCAGGACACGGTCGAATTCGCGCGGCTCGGCCTCGTGATCGTCGACGAGCAGCACCGTTTCGGCGTCGAGCAGCGGCTCGCGCTGCGTGCGAAGGCTGCGAATGCGGCCAACGGCGCGCGCGACTTCCAGCCGCACCAGTTGATGATGTCGGCCACGCCGATTCCGCGCACGCTCGCGATGACGTACTACGCGGATCTCGAGGTCTCGACGATCGACGAGCTGCCGCCCGGCCGCACGCCCGTGCTGACGCGCCTCGTCGGCGACGCGCGGCGCGAGGAGGTGATCGCCCGCGTGCGCGAGGCCGCGCTGACCGGGCGCCAGGTGTACTGGGTGTGCCCGCTGATCGAGGAGAGCGAGACGCTGCAGCTGCAGACGGCCGTCGAGACTTACGAGACGCTGGCCGCGGCACTCCCGGAGCTGAAGGTCGGGCTCGTGCACGGCCGGCTGTCGCCCGCCGACAAGGCGGCCGTGATGGAGGCGTTCACGCGCAACGACGTGCAACTGCTCGTCGCGACGACCGTGATCGAGGTCGGCGTCGACGTGCCGAACGCGTCGCTGATGGTGATCGAGCACGCGGAGCGCTTCGGCCTCGCGCAGCTGCACCAGTTGCGCGGCCGGGTCGGGCGCGGCACCGCGGCGTCGGTGTGCGTGCTGCTGTACACGGGGCCGCTGTCGCTGACCGGCCGCGAGCGGTTGAAGACGATGCGCGAGACGACCGACGGCTTCGAGATTGCACGGCGCGACCTCGAGATCCGCGGCCCCGGCGAATTCCTCGGCGCACGCCAGTCGGGCGCGGCGATGCTGCGCTTTGCGAACCTCGAGACCGACGGCTGGCTGATCGACCCGGCACGCGAAGCCGCGACGCGGTTGATTGCCGCGTATCCCGAGGTCGTGACGCAGCATCTGGCGCGCTGGCTCGGCGCGCGGGAGCAGTACCTGAAGGCCTGATCCACGGGTTGGGGCCGGATTTAAAACAGCCGTTTGACGCATTCCAGTGCTGAGAAACTTGGCGAACCGGTGTCACAGGGTGTATAAATTAAACCTATCGCCTGTATATCTCTGATTGACCCACAATGACGCTGACTGAATTGAAATACATCGTCGCGGTCGCGCGCGAACGGCATTTCGGCCGCGCGGCCGAAGCATGCTTCGTGAGCCAGCCGACGCTGTCGGTGGCGATCAAGAAGCTCGAAGACGAGCTCAACGTGCAGATTTTCGAGCGCGGCGCGAGCGAAGTGAGCGTGACGCCGATCGGCGACCAGATCGTCACGCAGGCGCAGCGCGTGCTCGAGCAGACCTTCGCAATCAAGGAGATCGCGAAGCAGGGCAAGGATCCGCTGGTCGGCCCGTTCCGCCTTGGCGTGATCTACACGATCGGGCCGTACCTGCTGCCGACGCTCGTCAAGCAGATGATCCAGCGTGTTCCGCAGATGCCGCTGATGCTGCAGGAAAACTACACGCTCAAGCTGCTCGAACTGCTGAAGCAGGGCGAGATCGACGCCGCGATCATGGCGCTGCCGTTTCCGGAAACCGGCCTGATGGTGCGCCCGCTGTACGACGAGCCGTTCGTCGTCGCGCTGCCGGCCGGCCATCCGTGGGAGAAGCGCGACGAGATCGACGCCGAGGACCTGAAGCAGGAAACCATGCTGCTGCTCGGCAACGGCCACTGCTTCCGCGATCACGTGCTCGGCGTGTGCCCGGAGCTGATGCGTTTCTCGCAGACGGCCGACGGCATCCAGAAGACCTTCGAGGGCTCGTCGCTCGAGACGATCCGCCACATGGTCGCAAGCGGCGTCGGCATCACCGTGTTGCCGCGGATGTCGGTCGCCGAAGTCGGCCCGCGCGCGAACGGCCCCGATGCCGAACTGCTGTCGTACGTGCCGTTCAACGAGCCGGTGCCCGACCGCCGCGTGGTGCTCGTATGGCGCAAGAGCTTCACGCGGATGCCCGCGATCGACGCGATCAGCGACGCGATTGCAGCGTGCGATCTGCCGGGCGTCGCGAAGCTCGACATGCCGGCGACGATGAACTGAGCACGCTGCAGCATGCGCGTGTGGCAGCACGATGAACGGGGCCTTGCGACCCCGTTTATTTTTCTCTATCGCATAGATGAAATTAATCAAATTCTATTAATCGATAGACGTATATAGAATCCTCACCATGGATCGGCGTCGTGTCGACGGTTGATCAGCACGTTGAATGCAAGCGCCAAAGGAGGATGTCATGATGCGGTCGGTATTGCAGCACGCGCAGCGGAACATCCCGTCGCGTGACGCGGTCGTACATCGCGCCAGGGCGGCGGTCCGCAGCCTGCGTCCGATTGCGTTCGCATACCTGGCGGACCGTGTGTATGGTGGCTGAAGACCGCCGCGCGCCGGTTCAGTGTTCCCCCGATTCTTCCGCCGCCAAGCCATGAGGGCGCATCGTATGTCCGAAAGCTGGAACACCGCCCGCGCTGCCGGCACGACGCTTGCCGGCAGCCGGTCCCCGGAGCGTTGCGCCTGCGGCGCATCGCAGCGGGAACGCACGCCGCAGGCCACGCACGACATCCCGTAGTACGACAGGAGGACCAACCTGTTCCGTTTCCCATCCCCGCAATGACACTCCACCAACCGCCCGGCATGCCGCCGGGGCGAACGGATGGAGTCATACGAGCAAGCCAAGGAGAAATCGCATGTCGAACGAAACGAAGTGCCCGTTCAACCACACCGCTGGTGGCGGCACGACGAACAAGGACTGGTGGCCGAATCAGCTCAACCTGAATATCCTGCACCGGCATTCGCCGCTGTCCGATCCGATGGACAAGGATTTCGACTATGCCGAAGCGTTCAAGAAGCTGGATCTCGCGGCGGTGAAGCAGGACCTGCACGCGCTGATGACGACGTCGCAGGACTGGTGGCCGGCCGACTTCGGCCACTACGGCGGCCTGTTCATCCGCATGGCCTGGCACAGCGCCGGCACGTACCGCACGGCCGACGGCCGCGGCGGCGCGGGCGGCGGGCAGCAGCGCTTCGCGCCGCTGAACAGCTGGCCCGACAACGTCAGCCTCGACAAGGCGCGCCGGCTGCTGTGGCCGATCAAGCAGAAGTACGGCCGCAACATCTCGTGGGCCGACCTGCTGATCCTGACCGGCAACGTCGCGCTCGAATCGATGGGCTTCAAGACCTTCGGCTATGCCGGCGGCCGCGTCGATACGTGGGAACCGGACGACGTGTACTGGGGTTCGGAAAAGATCTGGCTGGAACTGAGCGGCGGCCCGAACAGCCGCTACTCGGGCAAGCGCGACCTCGAAAGCCCGCTGGCCGCGGTGCAGATGGGCCTCATCTACGTGAACCCGGAAGGCCCGGACGGCAACCCCGACCCGGTCGCCGCCGCGCATGATATCCGCGAGACGTTCGCACGCATGGCGATGAACGACGAAGAGACGGTCGCGCTGATCGCGGGCGGCCATACGTTCGGCAAGACGCACGGCGCCGGCCCGGCCTCGAACGTCGGCGCCGAGCCGGAAGCCGCGGGCCTCGAGCAGCAGGGTCTCGGCTGGAAGAGCACGTTCGGCACGGGCAAGGGCGCGGACGCGATCACGAGCGGCCTCGAAGTCACGTGGACGTCGACGCCGACGCAGTGGAGCAACGACTTCTTCAAGCACCTGTTCAGCTACGAGTGGGAGCTCACGAAGAGCCCGGCCGGCGCGCACCAGTGGGTCGCGAAGGACGCAGGCGAAGTGATTCCGGATGCGTACGACGCGTCGAAGAAGCATCGCCCGACGATGCTGACGACCGACCTGTCGCTGCGTTTCGATCCGGCCTACGAGAAGATCTCGCGCCGCTTCTACGAGAACCCGGCCGAGTTCGCCGACGCGTTCGCGCGCGCCTGGTTCAAGCTCACGCACCGCGACATGGGCCCGCGTGCCCGCTATCTCGGCCCGGACGTGCCGGCCGAGCATCTGCTGTGGCAGGACCCGATTCCGGCCGTCGACCACAAGCTGGTCGACGACGCCGACGTCGCGGCGCTGAAGGCGAAGGTGCTTGCATCGGGCCTGTCGGTGTCGCAGCTCGTGTCGACCGCATGGGCGTCGGCTGCGACGTTCCGCGGTTCGGACAAGCGCGGCGGCGCGAACGGTGCGCGTATCCGCCTGGCGCCGCAGAAGGACTGGGAAGTGAACCGCCCGGCTGAACTCGCGAAGGTGCTCGCGACGCTCGAAGGCGTGCAGAAGGCGTTCAACGATGCGCAGACGGGCGGCAAGAAGGTGTCGCTCGCCGACCTGATCGTGCTGGCCGGTGCGGCCGGCGTCGAGCAGGCCGCGAAGAACGCGGGCGTCGCGGTGACGGTGCCGTTCGCACCGGGCCGTGCGGATGCGTCGCAGGAAGAGACCGATATCGAAGCGATGGCCGTGCTCGAGCCGGTCGCGGACGGCTTCCGCAACTTCCTGAAGCACGCATACAAGACGCCGGCCGAGGCGCTGCTGGTCGACAAGGCGCAACTGCTGACGCTGAGCGCGCCCGAGATGACGGTGCTCGTCGGCGGCCTGCGCGTGCTCGGTGCGAACGCCGGCGATGCGAAGCAGGGCGTGTTCACCGATCGTCCGGAAGCGCTGACGAACGACTTCTTCGTGAACCTGCTCGACATGGGCACGGAATGGAAGCCGGTGTCGGCCGCGAACGATGTGTTCGAAGGGCGCGATCGTGCGACGGGCAAGGTCAAGTGGACCGGCTCGCGCGTCGACCTGATCTTCGGCTCGCATGCGCAGCTGCGTGCGCTGGCCGAGGTGTACGGCAGCGCGGATGCGAAGGAGAAGTTCGCGCGCGACTTCGTCGCGGCCTGGAACAAGGTGATGAACCTCGACCGCTTCGACCTCGCTTGAGCGTCGCCGTGCAGTAGTGCGGTGATGCAGTAACGGGAAACGGCCGGCCGGTTGGCCGGCCGTTTCTTCCTGACCCCGGGTTTCGTTGAAGGAGTGACGATCATGACGCAAATGATGCTGAACATGCGCGCCGCCATGGCGACGCCGGCCGAGATCGCGCGGTACGTAGTCGGATTCGCGATCGTCATCGGCGGTGCGGCCGAACTGGTGTCGCAGGCGCTGCACGCGATCGCGGCCGCCTGAGCGCGGCGTTTCACGCGCCACACGTCGTGGCGAGCCGTGCGTGCGGGTAGTGCGGTGTCGACAGGCAGGTCGCCCGATTCGCTTTCATTGCTCTGGTTCATTGAATAAGGAGTCCGGAACATGTCCAGGAAGACTCGCGCTGCCGAGATCAACATCGGCATCAGCGACAAGGACCGCACGAAGATCGCGGAAGACATGATCCGCCAGCTCGTCGAGGGGCACGAGGCCGTTGTGCGTACCGCGCGCGCGATCTTCCCGCTTGCCGATACGGCCAGCGACGAGCCGACCGCCGACCTGCTGACGCAGCGTCTGCAAATTCATGAAAAAACCGCGTGGATGCTGCGCTCGCTGCTCGCGTAGGCGTGCGATGTTCAGCAGACTGGCTGACGCCCGCGCATACCGGCGCCGGCCCTGATTGATCCGCCCGCGCCGGGCCGTACCCGGGCCGGTGCGCTGGATGGATCCGCGCGTGCGCTTGCTCTGTCCCTTGATTGATGCGCTTCGTGGCTCGGCCATGTGCGGCGGGCGCCGGCAGCGTGCTGGCGTCCGGCAGCGGCCGGCCACGGGCCGCGCCGACATGACGCGAGGCACCGCTCGGCTCTAAAATGCCGGGGTTATCTTCCCGGTGCTTCGCCATGCTTGCCCGCTTTCCCCTGTATCTGCGGCTCGTCCGGATGGACAAGCCGATCGGCAGCCTGCTGCTGCTGTGGCCGACGCTCAACGCGCTGTGGATCGCGTCCGACGGCCATCCGCGCTGGCCGCTGCTCGTGATCTTCTCGCTCGGCACGCTGCTGATGCGCTCGGCCGGGTGCGCGATGAACGACTA
The DNA here is from genome assembly GCF_002099195.1 of Burkholderia puraquae. Lineage (GTDB taxonomy): Bacteria > Pseudomonadota > Gammaproteobacteria > Burkholderiales > Burkholderiaceae > Burkholderia > Burkholderia puraquae. Next base: position 65,831 of record NZ_NBYX01000016.1, read on the forward strand.
CGCCGACCGCGATTTCGACCGCCACGTGAAGCGCACGGCCGACCGGCCGCTGACGTCGGGCAAGATCCGCGCGTGGGAAGCCATTGCGATCGCCGTCGGGCTCGCATTCATCTCGTTCCTGCTGATCCTGCCGCTCAACACGCTGACGAAGGAGCTGTCCGTCGTCGCGCTGTTCGTCGCGGGCTCGTATCCGTTCATGAAGCGCTTCTTCGCGATTCCGCAGGCGTATCTCGGCATCGCATTCGGTTTCGGCATTCCGATGGCGTTCGCGGCCGTGCAGGACACGGTGCCGACGATCGCGTGGGTGATGCTGGTCGCGAACATTTTCTGGTCGGTCGCATACGACACCGAATACGCGATGGTCGATCGCGACGACGACATCAAGATCGGGATCCGCACGTCCGCGCTGACGTTCGGCCGCTTCGACGTCGCGGCCGTCATGCTGTGCTACGCGGCGACGCTCGGCATCTACGTGTGGATCAGCGTGACGCGCGGCTTCGGGCTCGCGTACTGGGCCGGCTGGGCGGCGGCGGTTGGCTGCGCGCTGTATCACTACACGCTGATCAAGGGCCGCGAACGGATGCCGTGCTTCGCGGCGTTCCGGCACAACAACTGGCTCGGCGGCGTGCTGTTCGCCGGGATCGCCGCGCATTACCTGCTGGCAGGGAGCTGAGGTTCGCGATCCGTCCACCGCAGGCGGTAAGCCGTGCGGCACGCGGCACCAACAAAAAAGCGGCCTGGGCCGCTTTTTTGTCGTTCGCGCCAATCAGCGCAGCGGGGCAGGGCGCCCGGCGCGTGCAGCGCGGCGAGCGCGGAGCCGGCACTGCGAGCGCGCTTACGCGCGGCCGAGTTCGTCGCCCATTTCCTTCGCGCGTGCTTCGGCCGCAAGCGCACCGCGCACGATCGCATCCTTCACGCCCTGCGCGTCGAACGACGCGAGCGCGGCGGCCGTGGTGCCGCCCTTCGACGTCACGCGCTCGCGCAGCACGCTCGCCGGCTCGCCCGATTGCGCGGCGAGTTGCGCGGCGCCGGTGAACGTCGCGACCGCGAGCGCACGGCCCTGTTCGTCGGTCATGCCGAGCTGGCGCGCGGCCTCCTGCAGCGCTTCGATGAAATAGAACACGTAGGCCGGGCCGCTGCCCGAGATCGCGGTGACAGCGTCGAGCTTCGATTCGTCGTCGAACCATACGATTTCGCCGACCGCGCCGAGCACGTTCGATGCGAGTTCGCGGCCCGCCGCATCGACGCCCGGCAACGCGGCGAGGCCCGTGACGCCCATGCCGACGAGCGCAGGCGTGTTCGGCATCGTGCGCACGACGCGGGCGTAGTCGCCGAGCCAGCGCGCGAGATCGCTGCCGCGGATGCCGGCCGCGATGCTGATCACGAGCTGCGACTTCAGGTGCGGCGCGAGCGCCTGCGCGACGTCCTTCAGCACCTGCGGCTTCACTGCGAGCACGACCGCGTCGTAGTCGGCGAGCGTCGCGTCGATGGCTGCGCCGGTGCGCACGCCGAACTGCTGAGCGGCGTGCGCGCGCGCTGCTTCGTTGACGTCGATGGCATACAGGCCGTCAGCGGCAACGCCGCGCTTGATCAGGCCGCCGATCAGGGCCGCGGCCATGTTGCCGCCGCCGATGAATGCGATTTTCATGATGTCCGATTGAGCGAGTGAGTGAACGGTAGGGCGTAAAGGGTGCGGTGTTCAGTGCGAGTAATCGCGCGCGCCGAAGATCGCAGTGCCGACGCGCACGATCGTCGCGCCTTCGAGCACGGCCGCGTCGAGATCGGCGGACATGCCCATCGACAACGTGTCGAGCGGCAGGCCGTCGGCGCGCAGCGCGTCGAACAGTGCGCGCAGCGCACGATGCGGCACGCGCTGCGCGTCGGTGTCGCCGGCCGGTTCGGGAATCGCCATCAGGCCGCGCAGCCGCAGCGACGGCAGTGCGGCGACCGCGCGCGCGACCTCGGCCACGTCGGCCGGCGCGACGCCGCTCTTCGACGCCTCGCCGCTGATGTTCACCTGCACGCACACGTTGAGCGGCGGCAGGTGCGCGGGGCGTTGTTCCGACAGGCGCTGCGCGATCTTCAGCCGGTCGACCGAATGGACCCAGTCGAAGCGTTCGGCAACCGGGCGCGTCTTGTTCGATTGCAGCGGCCCGATGAAATGCCATTCGAGGCTCGCACGCAGGTCGGCGAGCGCGTCGATCTTGTCGATCGATTCCTGCACGTAGTTTTCGCCGAAGGCACGCTGCCCGGCCGCATGCGCGGCGCGCACGTCGTCGGCGGGAAACGTTTTGGACACGGCGAGCAACGACACGGTGGCGGGATCGCGGCCGGCCGTGCGTGCGGCGTCGGCGATGCGGCGATGGACGGATTCGAGGCGGGCGGCGAGATCGGACATGACGGGCACGGAAGCAGGCACGGAAGCAGGCATCTAGCGGATGCGCCGCAGCACGCGACGCATCGATCCGCCCATTATACGGACGCCGCGCGCGAGGCCCAGCGCCCGCCCGTCATTCGCATGAACGGGCGCTAGCCGTACAGCAGATGCTCGACGAGCTGGATCCAGTGGGCGACGGGAATCTGCGTGCCGCTCTGCAGGTGCGCGATGCAGCCGACGTTGCCGGAGACGATCATCTGCGGTTCGAGCGCCTGCAGCTTCAGCAGCTTCTGCTTGCGCAACCGGTACGACAGCGACGGCTGCGTCAGCGAATAGGTGCCGGCCGAGCCGCAGCACAGATGGCTGTCGGCCGGCAGCCGCACGTCGATGCCGAGCGTCTCGAGCAGGCGTTCGACCTTGCCGCGCGACTGCTGGCCGTGCTGCAGCGTGCACGGCGGGTGGTACGCGACCGTATGGATCGCGCGGCGCCGCGCGAGTGTCGCGAGCTCGGCCTCGAACGCGAGCAGCACGTCGGAGATGTCGCGCGTCAGCGACACGATGCGCTGCGCCTTCTCCGCGTAGGCCGGATCGTCGCGCAACAGGTGCGCGTATTCGAGCACCGTCGCGCCGCAGCCCGATGCGTTCATCACGATCGCCTCGACGCCCTGTTCGACGTGGGGCCACCACGCGTCGATGTTGCGGCGCGCGTCGTCGAGCGCTTCGTCGTGATAGTTCAGGTGCAGGCGGATCGCGCCGCAGCAGCCCGCGTCGGGCGCGACGACCGTCTCGATGCCGAGTGCGTCCAGCACGCGCGCGGTCGCGATGTTGATGTTCGGCAGCATCGACGGCTGTACGCAGCCGCCGAGCATCAGCATCTTGCGCGTATGCGTTTGGTGCGGCCATTCGAGCAGCCGCGTGCGCGGCGGCACCTTGTCGCGCAGCCGCTTCGGCAGCAGCGGACGCACGTGCTGGCCGAGCCGCATCACCGGCGAGAACAGCGCGGCATTCGGCACGAGGCTCGCGAGCATGCGGCGCACGAGCCGCTGTTGCACGGGACGCTGCACCTGCGCCTCGACGTGCTTGCGGCCGATCTCGACGAGCCGGCCGTACTGGACGCCCGACGGGCAGGTCGTCTCGCAGCTGCGGCACGTCAGGCAGCGGTCGAGGTGCTGCTGCGTGCTGCGCGTGACGGGCGCGCCTTCGACCATCTGCTTGATCAGGTAGATACGGCCGCGCGGGCCGTCGAGTTCGTCGCCGAGCAACTGGTAGGTCGGGCAGGTCGCGGTACAGAACCCGCAATGCACGCACTTGCGCAATATCGCGTCGGCTTCGTCGCCGTCGGGCGTATTGCGGATGAAATCGGCGAGGTTCGTTTGCATCGATCCCTCAGAGATCAGGATAGAGCCGGCCGCGGTTGAAGATGCGCGCGGGATCGAACGCGGCCTTCAGCCCGCGGTGGATTTTCATCATCGGGGCGGGGAGCGGCGTGAACACGCCCGCGCTGCGGTCGTACGCGTCGCCCGCGCGGAACAGCGTCGCGTGGCCGCCGGCCTGCTTCGCGCTCATCCGCACGGTCTGCGCGTCGGCGTCGGTGATCCACCAGCGCTGCGCGCCCCCCCATTCCATCAGCTGGGTGCCGGGCAGGTGCATCGGTTCGGTGATCGACGGCAGCGCGAGGCGCCACAACGCATAGCCGGGCGGGATGCCGTTGAAGAACGGGTCGGTATGCTCGCGCAGGCCGGCCCAGAAGCGCTCGGCCTCGACCGCGTCGACGACTTCGCCGCCGAGCAGCGTTTTCGCGGATTTCACGGCCGCTTCGGCGCCCGACAGGCGCAGCACGAGCGTGCCGTTGCGCCACCCGCTCGCGCTGACGGGCAGCGGATGGCCGCCCCATTCGTTGAGCTTGCGCACCGCGTCGGTCGCGGTCATCTCGAACTTCAGCGTGACTTCGGCGACGGGCATCGGCAGCACCTTGATCGACAGGTCGAGCATCAGCCCGAGCGTGCCGAGCGCGCCGGCCATCAGCCGCGACACGTCGTAGCCGGCGACGTTCTTCACGACCTGGCCGCCGAAGCGCAGCATTTCGCCTCGGCCGTTCATCAGCGTGACGCCGAGCACGAAATCGCGCGGCGCGCCGCAGGTGGCGCGCCGCGGGCCCGCGAGGCCGGCCGCGACGCAGCCGCCGACGGTAGCCGTGCGGCCGAAGTGCGGCGGCTCGAACGGTAGCATCTGGCCGCACTCGGCGAGGACGGTTTCAAGCTGCGCGAGCGGCGTGCCCGCACGGACCGTGACGACGAGCTCGGCCGGGTCGTACGACACGATGCCCTGAAACGCGCGTGTGTCGAGTATTTCGCCCTCGAGCGCCTGGCCGTACCAGTCCTTGGTGCCGCCGCCGCGAATCCGCAGCGGCCGGCCGTCGGCACTGGCGGCGCGAATGCGCTCGGCCCATCCGGCGACGATGTCGTCCTCTTCCATGTTCTGTTGCTGCCTCGACTTGTTGTTCGGTCGATTGTACCGGGGTGGCGCGAATCCACATCGCGACTATCCCTAAGCCCCGTATTGAAGACCGCATGCCTGCGCTGCCGTGCGAACGGGCCGCGCCGGCATGGCCGTCCGCCGCGACCCGGCCGCCGGCACGGGCCGGCGTACCGCGCGCGACGCTCAGAAGCGCGGCAGGTCGGGGTGCGGCAGCAGCCCGCCGCGCACGTGCTGGCGACCGTACTCGGCGCAGCGCGCGCGGGTCGGGATGCCCTTGTCCGGGTTCAGCAGCCCCGCCGGATCGAATGCGCGCTTGACCGCGAAGAACGCATCGCGCTCCTGCGGCGAGAACTGCACGCACATCGAATTGAGCTTCTCGATGCCGACGCCGTGCTCCCCCGTCACGCTGCCGCCGAATTCCACGCAGCATTCGAGGATTTCCGCGCCGAACTGTTCGGCGCGGTGCAGTTCGTCCGGATCGTTCGCGTTGTACAGGATCAGCGGATGCATGTTGCCGTCGCCTGCGTGGAACACGTTGATGCAGCGCAGCCCGTAGCGCGTTTCGAGCTGTTCGATGCGCGCGAGCAGCGGGCCGATCGCGCGGCGCGGCACGGTGCCGTCCATGCAGTAGTAGTCGGCGGAAATCCGGCCGGCGGCCGGGAACGCGTTCTTGCGGCCCGACCAGAAGCGCAGCCGCTCGTGTTCGTTGCGCGAAACCTGGATGCGCGTCGCGCCATGCTCGCGCAGCACGGCCGTCATCCGGACGATCTCTTCCGCGACTTCTTCCGGCGTGCCGTCCGATTCGCACAGCAGGATCGCCTTCGCCTCGAGATCGTAGCCCGCGTGCGTGAACGCCTCGACGGCCTGCGTGGCCGGCTTGTCCATCATTTCGAGCCCGGCCGGGATGATCCCCGACGCGATGATCGCCGCGACGGCCTCGCCGCCCTTGACGACGTCGTCGAAGCTCGCCATCACGAGCTGGGCCGTTTGCGGCTTCGGGATCAGCTTCACCGTGACCTCGGTGACGATCGCGAACATCCCTTCGCTGCCGATCATCACGGCGAGCAGGTCGAGGCCCGGCATGTCGAGCGCGAGCGAGCCGAACTCGACGATCTCGCCGTCGATCGTCACCGCGCGCACCCGCATCACGTTGTGCACGGTCAGCCCGTATTTCAGGCAGTGGACGCCGCCGGAATTTTCCGCGACGTTGCCGCCGATCGTGCATGCGATCTGCGACGACGGATCGGGCGCGTAATACAGGCCGTACGGCGCGGCGGCTTCCGAGATCGCGAGGTTGCGCACGCCGGGCTGCACGGTCGCCGTGCGCGCGTAGGGATCGACTTCGACGATGCGCGTGAAGCGCGCCAGCGACAGCACGACGCCGAGCGCGATCGGCAACGCGCCGCCCGACAGGCTCGTGCCCGCACCGCGCGGCACGATCGGCACCTCCATGCGGCGGCAGATCTGCACGATCCGCTGCACCTGCGATTCCGTTTCGGGTAGCGCGACCGCGAGCGGCAGGCGGCGGTACGCGGACAGGCCGTCGCATTCGTACGGTGCCGTGTCTTCGTCGCGGTACAGCAGGCAGTGCGTCGGCAGCACGGCCATCAGCGCCTGCACGACTTCACGCTGGCGCTGCGCGCGTGCCGCGCTCGACAGTTCGACGGGAGCGTTCATTGGGTCTCCTGCAGCGGGCGGCGCGGCATCGCGCCGCCGTGTCAGCACGTGAATATCTTGCCCGGATTCATCAGGTTGCGCGGATCGAGCGCGAGCTTGATCGCACGCATCGTATCGATCGCGTTGTCGCCGTGCTCCTTCGGCAGGAAGCGCATCTTGTGCAGCCCGACGCCGTGCTCGCCCGTGCAGGTGCCGCCGAGGCGCAGCGCGCGTTCGACGATCCGGTCGTTGATGTGCTCGGCTTCGGCGATTTCCTCGGGCTTGTCGGGGTCGATCAGGATCGCGACGTGGAAATTGCCGTCGCCGACGTGGCCGACGATCGGGCAGGGCAGCGACGACGCGCGCAGGTCGACCTCGGTTTCCTCGACGCATGCGGCGAGCTGCGAGATCGGTACGCACACGTCGGTCGTCACCGCGCGGCAGCCGGGTTTCAGCTGCAGCATCGCGAAATACGCGTTGTGGCGGGCGGCCCAGAGCCGGCTGCGGTCTTCGGGGCGGGTTGCCCACTCGAAGCCCTGGCCGTTGTTCTGGCCGGCGAGCGCCTGCACGAGCTCGGCCTGTTCCTTCACGCCGGCCTCGGTGCCGTGGAACTCGAAGAACAGCGTCGGCGCTTCGGTCAGCGTCAGGTTCGAATGGCGGTTGATCGAGCGCACGGCGAGCGCGTCGACGAATTCGACGCGCGCAATCGGCACGCCGATCTGGATCGTCTCGATCACGGTGCGCACCGCGTCGCCCATCGACGGGAACGTGCAGATCGCGGCCGACACGGCTTCGGGCAGCGGATGCAGGCGCAGCGTGATCTCGGTGATCACGCCGAGCGTGCCTTCGGAGCCGACGAACAGGCGCGTGAGGTCGTAGCCGGCCGACGACTTGCGGGCGCGCGAGCCGGTTTTCACCACGCGGCCGTCGGCGAGCACGGCGCTCAGGCCGAGCACGTTCTCGCGCATCGTGCCGTAGCGCACGGCATTGGTGCCCGATGCACGGGTCGCGGTCATCCCGCCGATGCTGGCGTCGGCACCCGGGTCGATCGGGAAGAACAGGCCGGTGTCGCGCAGCGCTTCGTTGAGCGCCTTGCGCGTGATGCCCGGCTCGACCGTCACGGTCAGGTCTTCGGCGTTGATCGACAGCACGCGGTTCATTTCCGACAGGTCGAGCGATACGCCGCCGCGCACCGCGAGCAGGTGGCCTTCGAGCGACGAGCCGGCGCCGTACGGGATCAGCGGGACGCTGTACAGCGAGCACAGCGACACGACTTCGCGCACGTCGTCCGCGCTGTGCGCGAACACGACGGCGTCAGGCAGTTGCGGGTCGAACGGCGATTCGTCGCGGCCGTGGTGGGCGCGGACGGCGTCGGCGGTCGACACGCGCTCGCCGAAGGCGGCGCGCAGCGCATCGAGCATGGCGGGGGGAAGGGGGCGGCGCGTGGCGGCCGGCGGGGCAGGGTGATTCACGTACGTCTCCTTGTCGATCCGGGGAGCGCGTTGGCGCCGGCCCGGCTCCCGTGCTGCAGGGTTTCGGCCCATTCTACGCTGTAACGCCCGCTGCGCCTGCCGCCGCGGGCTGCGATAATCGCGTTCGAACGCAACCGGGCCGCGTCGCGGCCGCGCACGAGAGGACATCCGCATGGGCAACCGCTTGAGCAAGATCGCCACGCGCACGGGCGACGATGGCACCACCGGCCTCGGCGACGGCCGGCGCATCGGCAAGGACGACACGCGGATCGCCGCGATCGGCGACGTCGACGAACTGAACTCGAACCTCGGCGTGCTGCTCGCCGAAACGCTGCCGGACGATATCCGCACGGCACTCGTGACGATCCAGCACGACCTGTTCGATCTCGGGGGCGAATTGTGCATTCCTGGCCATACGGTGCTCGACGACACGCATCTCGCGCGTCTCGACCGCTGGCTCGCCGACTACAACGCGACGCTGCCGCCGCTGAAGGAATTCATCCTGCCGGCCGGCTCGCGTGCGGCGTCGCTCGCGCACGTGTGCCGCACCGTGTGCCGCCGCGCGGAGCGCTCGATCGTCGCGCTCGGGCGCACCGAAACGCTCAACGATGCGCCGCGGCGCTACGTGAACCGGCTGTCGGACCTGCTGTTCGTGCTGGCGCGCGTGCTGAACCGCACCGACGGCGGATCGGACGTGCTGTGGGAGCGCGGCCGCGTCCGCTGACGCTTCGCCCCCTTTGTCGCACTGCGACAATTTGCCCGAGGGTCATCGATTTTTAAACATGTATCATATTTGCATGTTTAACGGAGAACGAACATGACCCACATCACCGCTGACCAGATGGCTCGCGTGAAGGCCACTGCCCCTGTGCTCGCCGTGCACGGCGCGACGATCACGAAGCACTTCTACCAGCGTATGTTCGCGCGGCATCCGGAACTGAAGAACCTGTTCAACCAGACGCACCAGAAGACGGGCAGCCAGCCGGAGACGCTCGCAAAGGCCGTCTACGCGTATGCGGCGAACATCGACAACCTCGGCGCGCTGGGCGGCGCCGTCACCAGGATTGCGCACAAGCACGCGAGCCTGAACATCCGCCCCGAGCATTACCCGATCGTCGGCGAGAACCTGCTTGCGTCGATCGTCGAAGTGCTGGGCGACGCGGTCGATGCCGACACGCTCGAGGCGTGGCGCATCGCGTACGGCCAGCTCGCGCAGATCCTGATCGGGGTCGAGGCCGACCTGTACGCGGGCGCCGCGTGGAGCGGGTTCCGTCCGTTCAAGGTCGAGCGCAAGGTGCGCGAAAGCGACGAGATCACGTCGTTCTACCTGACGCCGGCCGACGGCGGCGCGGCGCCGACGTTCGAGCCCGGCCAATACGTCACGGTGAAGCGCTTCGTCGGCGACCTCGGTGTCGACCAGCCGCGCCAGTACAGCCTGTCCGACGCGCCGCACGGCAAGTGGCTGCGCATCTCGGTGAAGCGCGAGGCCGGCAAGCCGGAAGTCATTCCGGCCGGCAAGGTGTCGACGCTGATGCACGACGGCGTGGAAGCGGGTGCGATCGTCGAGGTGACTGCGCCGATGGGCGAATTCTCGCTGAAGCGCGGCGTCGAGACGCCGGTCGTGCTGATCTCCGGCGGCGTCGGCATCACGCCGATGATGTCGATGGCGTCGACGCTGATTGCCGAGGGCAGCAAGCGCGAAGTGCGGTTCGTCCACGCCTGCCGCTCGGGCGCAGTGCACGCGTTCCGCGACTGGCTGAACGATACGGTGCGCGAGCATGCGAACGTCAAGCGCACGGTGCTGTACGAACTGGTCGGTCCGAACGATCGCGCCGGCATCGACTACGACCTGGAAGGGCGCCTCACGCCGGAGCGCGTGCAGCAATACGCGCTGGTGCCGGACGCCGACTACTACATCTGCGGCCCGATCGCCTTCATGAAGGCGCAGCGTGACGCGCTCATCGCGCTCGGCGTCGCGCCGGAACGCGTGAACACCGAAATCTTCGGGTCGGGCGCGCTCGAGTGATGTACCGGCGGCGTGTCTCCGGCCAATGAAAAAGCCCGGCGCGAGCCGGGCTTTCTTGTTGTGCGCATATGGCGTTCAGGCGCGCAGCATCAGCGTGGCGTGATAGCGCCATACTTCTGCATGCTGGCCGCATGGCCAACCCGCCGGCAGGCGGGGTCATGCGGCCAGCATGCTTGCGTCCGTCAGTTGCCGCTGCCGCGCGTGACGCGGCGCGCCTTCACCGATTCCGCGAGGCCTTCGAGCACCTTCACGCTGTCGTCCCACGCGATGCACGCGTCGGTGATGCTCTGGCCGTAGGTCAGTTCGCAGCCTTCCTTCAGGTCCTGGCGCCCCTCGACGAGATGCGATTCGATCATCACGCCGACGATGCGGGCGTCGCCGGCCGCGATCTGGCGGCCGATGTCGGCACAGACGGGGATCTGGTTCTCGTGCTTCTTCGAGCTGTTCGCGTGGCTCGCGTCGATCATCAGGCGCGCGGCAAGGCCGGCCTTGCCGATGTCCGCGCAGGCGGCGTTCACGCTGTCCGCGTCGTAGTTCGGCGCCTTGCCGCCGCGCAGGATCACGTGGCAGTCCTCGTTGCCTGCCGTCGACACGATCGCCGAATGGCCGCCCTTCGTCACCGACAGGAAATGGTGCGGCTGCGACGCGGCCTTGATCGCATCGACCGCGATCTTCACGTTGCCGTCGGTGCCGTTCTTGAAGCCGACCGGGCACGACAGCCCCGACGCGAGCTCGCGGTGCACCTGCGACTCGGTCGTGCGCGCGCCGATCGCGCCCCACGAGATCAGGTCGGCGATGTACTGCGGGCTGATCATGTCGAGGTATTCGGTCGCGGCCGGCAGCCCCATTTCGTTGATCTGCAGCAGCAACTCGCGCGCGGTGCGCAGCCCTTCGTTGATCTTGAAGCTGTTGTCGAGGTGCGGATCGTTGATGAGGCCCTTCCAGCCGACCGTCGTGCGCGGCTTCTCGAAGTACACGCGCATCACGATTTCCAGCTCGCCCTTGAAGCGCTCGCGCTCCTTCACGAGCCGGCCCGCGTACTCGATCGCCGCCTTCGTGTCGTGGATCGAGCACGGCCCGACCACGACGATCAACCGGTCGTCCATCCCGTGCAGGATGCGGTGCATCGACTGGCGCGAGTTGTAGATCAGCTCGGACGCGGCTTCGGAGCACGCGAATTCGCGGATCAGGTGGGCGGGCGGCGTCAGTTCCTTGAGTTCGCGAATGCGGACGTCGTCGGTGTTGTGCGGGGGCATGCTGTTTCTCCTTGGTTCCGGGCGCCGTTCGGTCAGTGCGAGTGCGCGTGCGGCAGATTCATCAATTCAAGCGATTCAGTGGTTTCGGTCGGGGCCGCGGGACCGCTGCGGCGGCGACCGGGTGGCGAAGGGCGAAAAAAAACCGCCGGGTTCGCCGGCGGTTTTTTCGGGAATTTCGGTTGCGCTTTACGCGCCATCAACCCTCTCGATCCGCCAGCGGTCTGAGATGCCAAAAAAAGTAAAAGTAAAACTTGGCGGACATGACAGAGATTCGGTTCGTCAAAAAAGTTGATTCGGAATTTATACCCCGTCGCCGAGCGGCTGGCAACCGGGAAACGTCAAAAATGCGGACATTCCGCGCGTTTTCTTCAAAATGCGCGGAATGTCTGCGCCGCGATGCGGTTATGCCGTACCGCCGACCGTCATCCTGTCGATCCGCAGGGTCGGCTGGCCGACGCCGACCGGCACGCTCTGGCCTTCCTTGCCGCACACGCCGACACCCGTGTCGAGCGACATGTCGTTGCCGATCATGCTTACGTCCTTCAGCGATTCGGGGCCGCTGCCGATCAGCGTCGCGCCCTTCACCGGGTAGGTGATCTTGCCGTTCTCGATCATGTACGCCTCGGACGCCGAGAACACGAACTTGCCGTTCGTGATGTCGACCTGGCCGCCGCCGAAATTCACCGCGTACAGGCCGTTCTTCACCGACGCGATGATTTCCTGCGGATCCTTGTCGCCGTTCAGCATGTACGTGTTGGTCATGCGCGGCATCGGCAGCGCCGCGTACGATTCGCGCCGCGCGTTGCCCGTGACCGGCATCTTCATCAGGCGTGCGTTCAGCGTGTCCTGGATGTAGCCCTTCAGGATGCCGTCCTCGATCAGCGTCGTGCACTGCGTCGGGTTGCCTTCGTCGTCGATGTTCAACGAGCCGCGGCGGTTCGGCAGCGTGCCGTCGTCGACGACGGTCACGCCCTTCGCGGCGACCCGCTCGCCGAGCCGGCCGGCGAACGCCGACGAACCCTTGCGGTTGAAATCGCCCTCGAGGCCGTGGCCGATCGCCTCGTGCAGCAGCACGCCCGGCCAGCCCGGCCCGAGCACGACCGTCATTGCGCCGGCCGGGGCGGGGCGGGCGTCGAGGTTGACGAGCGCCGCATGCACGGCGTCGTCGACGTAGCGCGACAGCACTTCATCGGTGAAGTAGCCGTAGTCGAAGCGGCCGCCGCCGCCGCCCGAACCGATCTCGCGGCGGCCGTTCTGCTCGGCGATCACCGTGACCGACACGCGCACGAGCGGGCGGATGTCGGCCGCGAGCGCGCCGTCGCTGCGTGCGACGAGCACGACGTCGTATTCGCCGGCGAGGCCCGCCATCACCTGCGTGATGCGCGGGTCGCGGCCGCGCGCCATCTGCTCGATGCGCTCGAGCAGCTTGACCTTGGCCGTCGCGTCGAGCGACGCGAGCGGATCGGACGGCAGGTACAGGTCGCGGCCCGAGATGCCCGTCAGCGAGGTCGCCGCCTTGATCTTCTGACGGCCGCCGCCGGCCGCCGCGATCGCCTTGGTGGCCGCGGCCGCCTGCGCGATGGCTTCCGGCGACAGGTCGTCCGAGTACGCGAACGCGGTGCGGTCGCCCGCGACCGCGCGCACGCCGACGCCCTGGTCGATGCTGAAGCTGCCCGACTTCACGATGCCTTCCTCGAGGCTCCACGCCTCGCTGCGGGTCGCCTGGAAGTACAGGTCGGCGTAGTCGACGCGATGCGTGAAGATGTCGGCGATCGTGCGCGTGAGCAGGCTTTCGTCGAGGCCGTACGGCGTGAGCAGGATGTCCTTCGCCAGCGCGAGGTTGCGGATGCCGGGTTCGATGATGTTCATGCGGATATCGGGGTTTCTCAAAAAGTTGTCGGGTGCTGCTGGGCAGATGGGTTGGCCGCGCGGCGTTTCAAGCGGCGCGGCCGGATTCAGGTCAGCACGCGGTGCCGCCACGCGGGCAGGCTCTGGCGCACGTCGGCGATGCGCTGCGGATCGATCGCGCCGAGCACGACGCTTGCGCCCACGTCGCGCACCGCGACGATCTCGCCCCACGGGTCGATCAGCATGCTGTGGCCCCAGGTGCGCCGGCCGTTCTCGTGCTTGCCGCCTTGCGCGGCCGCGAGCACGTAGCACTGGTTCTCGATGGCCCGTGCGCGCAGCAGCGTTTCCCAGTGCGCGCGGCCCGTCGTATACGTAAACGCCGACGGTACGACGATCAGCGTGCAGTCGCCCATCCTGCGATACAGCTCCGGAAAGCGGAGATCGTAACAGACCGACAGGCCGACCCGCCCGAACGGCGCGTCGAACGTGACGACCGTATCGCCCGCGCGGATCGTGCGCGCCTCGTCGAACGACTCGTCGCCTTTCTCGAAGTTGAACAGGTGGATCTTGTCGTAGCGCGCGGCTTCGTTGCCGGACGGATCGAACACGAGCGTCGTGTTGAGCACGCGATCGGGCTCCGGCGCCTTCAGCGGCAGCGTGCCGCCGATCACCCAGATGCGGTGGCGGCGCGCGGCGTCCGCGAGGAAACGCTGGATCGGGCCGTCCTGGTAGGGTTCGGCGAGCGCGAGCTTGTCGGTATCGCGGTGGCCCATGAAGCAGAAATACTCGGGCAGCTGCACGAGCTGCGCGCCTTCGCCGGCGGCCTCCGCGATCAGGCGGCGCGCTTCGGCGAGATTGCGCGCGACGTCCGGCGTGCTCACCATCTGCAGCGCGGCGACCTGGAAGGGCGTGGCGGAACGGGTAGGGTCAGTCATCGCAGGATCGGTTGCGTCATAAATGGGGTGCGGCCCGGCACCTTGCGCGGTTCGGCGTGCGGCTCAATGGTTCACCGCATCGGCCGAGCCGTGATTCATCTTACCCTGATCGCCCCTCACTCGCTCGATGTGCGGGTGCGCCCACGAGCCGGTGATCGCGTAGTCGAGCGCGAACGCGTGCGACAGCGTCTCCGACAGCGCGTAGTTCGCGGCCAGCACGCCGATGCCGAGCAGCGGATTGATGACTGCCGCCCCGATCGCGGCTGCGCCCGCGCTGATTTTCGGCGCGACGTGCGCATGCAGGTCCTGCGTCTCGGTGCCGAGATCGACCGCGCCGCGCACGGTGACGTTCGCGGGCCCCGTCATCATCGAGAAATCGTCGGTGCGCGCGATGCCGTTCGAGATCCGGCCGGTGCCGGTGATCTTGTCGAACGGCAGCCCCTTGCCGACCACGTCGCGGAAGTTCAGCGTCAGGAAGCGCGCGAGGCTCTGCAGGCTCAGCACGCCGAGGAGTTTCGCCGCGCCGGGATCGACCTTCAGGATCTGCCCGTGCTCGAGGTCGAGCGCAACCTGGCCGCCGAGCGACGGGAAGTCGAGCGCGGTCGGGCCGCCGCGCCAGCCGACCTTGCCCGTGACCGTGCCATGGCCGTCCGCAAGCGTGCGCGGCAGGCCGACGCGGTCGAGCAGCGCGCCCGCGTTGTCGATGTCGAGCTTGAAGTCGAATACCGTGCGGCGCGGTGCATCGTTTTCGTCGGCGCCGCCGGCGAGCGCGCGGCGCGACGTGCGCCAGTTGCCGGTTGCCGTCAGCTTCGCAGCCGGGTTCGACAGCTCGAGCTTGTCGAGCTGCCAGACCGGTGTGCCGGCTTCGTCGATGTTGCGCGCGTTGACGACGAGGCGGCCGATGTCATGGTTGCGCGCGACGACCTGGTCGACGATCAGGTCGATCGACGGCATCGGGCGGTCGGTCGGCGTCGGCAGGTTCATCGCGCGGCCGACGAGGTCGTGCTGCGCGCTGTCCGGGATCACGAGCTTCGCGAGCCGCGCGTTCAGCACGCCCGCGCCGTTGTGGCCGCCGCCCGGCGCCCACGACAGGTACCCCGACACCTGGTTCGACGCGATATTCGCCTGCCAGAGCTCGTCGATGTGCGACGCGCCGACGATCACGTTTTCCCAGTTGCGCTTGAGCAGCTTCAGCGTGCCGAAATGGAACGCGAAGCGCTTCGGCGCGAAGCTCGCGAAATCGACACGTGGCGCGGCCTGCGGCTCCGGCGCGCGCGGCGTGTCGGACTTCAGCGTATGGGCAAGCGCGAGCCACGCGTCGGCGTCCAGTTCGTTGACGTCGACGGCCGCGCTCACGCCGTCCTGCGGCATGTCGGGCATCCGGTGGATGCCCATCGCGCCGCGCACCGCGCGCAGCGGCTGGCCGCGCGTCGCGTCGAGCAGGTAGGTCGCAGACACGGGGCCGAGCGTCAGGTCGGCGTGCTCGAGGCGCTTGCCGTCCGCCTGCGGCGCCGGCTGCAGCGTGAAGCTGAACGGCATCGGCGTGCCGGCCGCCTTTGCGAACGGCGCGGGGAAGTTCAGCGCGACGCCGGTCAGGTCGGAATGCGCGTTGATGTCGGGCAGGCGGCCGGGCGCACCGCGCACGGCGACCTTGTACGGTGCGTCGCCCACCACGTGCTCGAGCAGCGCGGCCGCCGGGCCGTGCAGGTTCAGGCCGCGCGCGGCGTCGAGCGCGAGCCGGCCGTCGACGTCCACCGTGTACGGGCCGTGCGACTGGAAATTGCCGTTCGCGCGAACCGGGCCGCCGAGAAAGCGCCCCGACAGGTCGTGCAGCGACGCGCCGGCCTCGGTGAACCGGACACTGCCGCGCAGTGCCGACAGCGGCGGCACGCCGCTGGTCGTCAGCGTATTGCCGCCGAACGCGAGCGCGCCTTCGACGTGCGTGTGCGGATGCGCGACGTGCTGCGGAATCGTGATCTTGAGCGCGAGCGACGCGGGCCCCTGCGCATCGATTCGCTGGCCGATATGCCCGCTCATCGTGCCGAGCGAGCTGTTGTCCGCATAGTCGATCAGGTCGGCGAGCGGGCCCTGCGCATGGCCGTCGATGATGAGCGGCGAGTGGGTCGGATTGCCGAGATCGTCGATGCGGCCCGCGACCTTCGTCAGCGCGACGCGCTTGTAGTGCGCGCGGTCGATGTCGAAGCGCAGCTTGTTCTGCGCGAGCTCGAACACGCCGTCGATCCCGTCCAGCGCCGGCCAGACGCTCGGCGTGCCGTTCGCGAGCTTGCGCGGCGGGTACGGCGTCGGTTCGAAGCGGCCGCCGGTGAACGGCGCGACGATGTGGAACACGCCGGCGTCGGGCTCGTGTTCGAACGGGAATTTCTCGAGCGGGCCGCGGGCGACGATCGACGCGCCCTTGGTCACCTGGCCGGCCTGCAGCGCGTGGCCGAGGTAGTCGCGCAGGTGCTCGGACATCCCGGTCGGCAGGTAGCGCGGAATGCGCGCCACCGACGCGCGCGCGAAATCGGCGCGCAGGTCGAGCGAGCCTCGGCCGTGGCCGGGGTTCGTGTACGAACCGGACACCGCGATTTCGGCGTCGGGGTTCGATACGAGCAGGTCGGGCAGCGACACGTCGACGCGCGCGTGTTTCTCGCCGGGCGCGGGCGTGATCGTCCATCTGGCGTTGCCGCGCAGCCGGTTGAACGTCAGGCGCGGTTCGTCGAATTCGCCGGGCACCGTGACGGCTGCGTTGACCGTGTCGAAATGCGCGGAGCCGCCCGTCTCGTTCGCATCGACGCGGCCCCACAGGTTCTCGACACCCGGCCAGCCGGCGCGCGGGTGGCCGCGCGGCGAGAGCCCGGGCGGCGGCTCCTGCGCGGCGAAGCTGATGCCTTGCAGGTCGCCGAGGAAGCGATAGCGGACGATCGGCGCGGCGCCCATGCGCCGCTCCTCGTCGGCGAGGTCCGGGTGCGCGGGTTTCGCGCGCTCGACCTCGATGTGATAGTTCGACACCATGCCGCGCGGGTCGATCTTGATCAGCTCGTTGCGCAGGCGCGCCGGCAGCGGCAGCCCGCGAATGAACTCGCTCAGGATGCCGAGATCGACGCGGTCGCCGACGACGCTCAACAACTGCCCCTGGCTCGCGGTCGGCACGCGGTAGCGGGCCGTCAGCGTCGACAGCGCGAGCGAGCGGGCGAGCGGCGTGCCGTCCGGCAGCGCTGGCTGGCCGAGCTCCGCGTTGAAGCGCGTCAGGTGCAGCGTGTAGTCGTGGCCGGCGTCGAGCTGCATGTCCCAGCCGAAGCCGACCGTCGGCACGTCGAGCCGCGGCTGCGTCGGGCGCACGCGCAGCGCGACGTCCGCGCCTTGCAGGTCGCCGCCAGCCGAATGCAGGTGGCCGTCGCTGAAGGTTGCCCAGATCGCGTTGTCGATCCGGCCCGCGTGGATCGTGAGCGGCACGTCGAGGTAGCGCGCCAGCGTCTGCAGGTCGACCGGGCCCGTCGACAGGTACGCGTCGCCCGTCCAGTTCGACGGCTTGCCCACCGGTGCGAGCGGCTTGTGCTTGAAGCGCGCGCGGAAATCGAGCGGGCCGAGCAGCAGCGTGCCGTTCGCGGGCGCCTGCAGCGCGGCCTTGTGTACCCGGCCGTCGTTGAGCACCGCGAGCCGGATGCCCGACAGCACGAGTTCCGGCGCGTCATGCTGCGCGTCGCGCCAGCGCAGCGTGCCGCCGCGCAGCACGATCGCCTCCTGCTTCAGCAGCCACGTGCCGAACGTGTCGTTGCCGCCGTGGGTGGTTGCCACGCCGACGCCCGCGACGCTCAGCGAGCCGTCGGCCGCACGCGCGACGACCAGGTCGGGCTGGTCGACGATCAGGCTCGACAGCGCGGGCGACAACCGCAGCAGCGACATCCACGACAGCGCGGCCGTCGCATGCGGCACCGACAGCGCGACCTTGCCGTCGCGGCCGCGGATCGTGAGGTTCGTGAGTTCGACGCCCGGCTGCATGCCGGACCAGTTCGGGGAAAGCTTGCCGATCGAAAGCTGCGCGTGGAGCTTGTCGGACACCGCGCGCTCGATGCGCGGGCGGAATTCGTCGATGCGGGGCAGCAGCACGTAGCGCAGCCCGAGGAACGCGCCGGACGCGACGAAGTAGGTGCCGATCCCGACTGCCAGCGTCACCCTGAACACGCGACGCAGGACCGGATGATCGTGCTTCGGAGGTCCCGCTTCGGGCGCAGCTACGGCGGATTCCTGACGGTCGGACATGCGGCGGACGGGCGGCGATATGGTAGTTTTGCAGACTGACGTTGAAATGTATCACACGGGTTCGTGCCGGCGGCCTTTGCGGCAGCGCGGCACGGGCTTTCCGGCGCGCGGTTTCGCGACGGGCGCACACGCCCCGCGATGCCGCGCCGAGTCCATGGGGCCGGTCGGGGGCGGGGCGCGCATGCGTTTCCCGTGCCGGCCGGCCTTTCCGCCAGGCCCGCTTCTCGATGACCGACGCTTCCGCCCTGATCTGCACGTCCTATTCCCGTTACCTGGCTCGCGCGGCGGCTGCGCGCCCCGCGCTCGCCGACCAGGTTGCCGCATGGGCCGCCGCGCCGCTCGGCCGCGCGCAGCTCGACGCGCGCCTCACCGAACTGCTCGCGACGCCGGCCGGCACCGCCGCGCCGACCGAGGAGCAACTGAAGTGCGCACTGCGGCAACTGCGGGCCGAGGCATTCGGCGCGGTCGCGGAACGCGACCTGCGCGGGCTGGCGGACGTCGCCGAGGTGACGGGCGCGATGACCGATCTCGCGGAAGTGGCCGTGCAGCGCTCGCTCGCGCTGCTGTCGGCCGAGCTCGAGGCGCAGTACGGCGAGCCGCGCGGCGCCGACGGCCAGCGCGTCGTGCTCGGCGTGGTCGGGATGGGCAAGCTCGGCGGCCGCGAGCTGAACGTGTCGTCGGACATCGACCTGATCTTCGTCTACGAGGACGACGGCGAGACGACCGGCGGCGTGCGTTCGCCGCTGTCCACGCAGGAATACTTCACGCGGCTCGGCCGGCGCCTGATCGGCGTGCTGTCCGAGGTCACGGCAGACGGCTACGTGTTTCGCGTCGACATGCGGCTGCGCCCGAACGGCGATTCGGGGCCGCTCGTCTGCAGCCTCGGGATGCTCGAGGAATATTTCTACGTGCAGGGGCGCGAATGGGAGCGCTATGCATGGATCAAGGGGCGGCTCGTGTCGGAAGGCGACAGCGACGCGGCCCGGCGGCTGGAGTCGCAGCTCGAATCCATCGTCAAGCCGTTCGTCTACCGCCGCTATCTCGATTTCGGCGTGATCGGCGCGATCCGCTCGCTGCACCAGCAGATCCGGCAGGAAGCCGCGCGCCGCGCGTCGATGCGGCCCGACAAGGCCGACGACATCAAGCTCGGGCGCGGCGGGATCCGCGAGATCGAGTTCAGCGCGCAGGTGTTCCAGCTGATCCGCGGCGGCCAGGATGCGGAATTCCGCGTGCGGCCGACGCTCGCGGTGCTGCGCCATGCACAGGCGCGCGGACTGATCGGCGAGGACGTGCGCGCGCGCCTGGCCGATGCCTACAACTTCCTGCGCACGCTCGAGCACCGGCTGCAGTACCGCAACGACGCGCAGACGCACGCGATGCCGGTCGAGCCGGACGAGCGCGCGGCGCTGGCCTTGTCGCTCGGCTTTGCCGACTATGCGGCGCTGATGACGGTGCTGGACGGCCACCGCACGTTCGTCGAAGCGCAATTCCGCCAGATCTTCGCGGACAAAGTGAGCGGCGGCCCGTGCGCGGCAGGCGACGATACGGCGGCCGCGTGGATCTGGAGCGGTGCACTGGCCGACGACGGCGAGGACGACGCACTGGTCGCGCGCCTCGACGGCCTCGGCTTTGCCGATCCGGCCTCCGTGCTCGTGCGGCTGCGCGCGATCTGGCAGTCGACGCGCTATACAGGCCTGCCGGAAAAAAGCCGGCAGCGCTTCGACAGCGTCGCGCAGCGGGCGCTCGAGGCCGCGCCGAACATCGACGCCGCGCGCCGCGACGATACGATCGTGCGCCTGTTCGACCTGCTCGAGACGGTCAGCCGGCGCGGCGTCTATCTCGCGCTGCTGACCGAATATCCGGCTGCGCTCGACCGCGTGCTGTCGGTGCTCGGTGCGACGCGCTGGGGCGGCGGCTACCTGATCCGCCACCCGCAACTGCTCGACGAACTGCTCGACGACGAGGTGATCGCGAGCCCGTTCGACTGGCCCGCATTCAAGGATGCACTGCGCGCGCGCCTCGCCGCGGCCGACGGCCCCGAGCAGCAGATGGACCTGCTGCGGCACGCGCAGCACGCGGAGGTGTTCCGGATCCTGCTGATCGATCTGGCCGGGCAACTGTCGGTCGAGCACGTGAGCGACCGGCTGTCCGAGCTGGCCGACGCGGTGCTCGACGTGACGATCGAAGTCGTCTGGTCGCAGCTCGCGAAGCGCCACCGCGACGTGCCGAAGTTCGCGGTGATCGCGTACGGCAAGCTGGGCGGCAAGGAGCTCGGCTACGCATCGGATCTCGATCTCATCTTCCTGTACGACGACGCCGACGAGCGCTCGGCGGACGTCTACACGACCTTCACGCGGCGGCTCATCACGTGGCTCACCACGGCGACCGGGGCGGGCGCGCTGTTCGACATCGACCTGCGGCTGCGGCCGAACGGCGAGGCTGGGCTGCTCGTCACCGATCTCGACGCGTTCCGCCGCTACCAGCTGCGCGAGGGCGACGCCGCGAATACCGCGTGGGTCTGGGAGCACCAGGCGTTGACGCGTGCCCGCTACAGCGCGGGCGACGCGCAGATCGGCGCAGACTTCGAGGCGATCCGCCAGCAGGTGCTGACGACGCCGCGCGACGGCGGCGTGCTCGCGAAGGAGATCGTCGACATGCGCGGCAAGGTGTTTGCCGGGCACCCGAACCAGACCGAGCTGTTCGACCTGAAGCACGATCGCGGCGGGATGGTCGACATCGAGTTCATCGTCCAGTACTGGGTGCTGCTGCACGCGTCGAGCGACGCCGAGCTGATCCGCAACACGGGCAATATCGCGCTGCTGCGCGAAGTCGCGCGCTTCGGGCTGATGGGCGAGGACGAGGCCGAGCGCGTCGGCGCGGCGTACCGCAAGTACCGGAAGCTGCAGCACAAGCTGCGGCTCGACGGGATGGAGAAGGCGCGGGTCGATCCGGCCGTGGTGGCCGACGAGCGGGCGGCCGTGACGGCGCTGTGGATGCGCGTGTTCGGCGCAGTTGAAACGGGCGTTTGAGCCGGGCGTTCGAATCGGTGGAGCGGGTGGGGCCGATCGGGCGGCTGCCTGCCAAAAAAAGACCGGCGCATGCGCCGGTCTTTTTGCATTCGGCCAACGGGGTGCGTGCGTCAGGCCGCCAGCATTTCCTTCGCGTGCTTGCGCGTCGTGGCCGTGATCTCGAGCCCGCCGAGCATCCGCGCGACTTCCTCGATCCGGTTGGCGCGGTCAAGCGCGACGACCGTCGACACCGTGCCGCCGCGTTCGTCGGCACCTTTTGCGACCTGGAAGTGATGGTCGCCGCGCGCCGCAACCTGCGGCAGGTGCGTCACGCACAGCACCTGGCGATCGCGCCCGAGCTGGTGCAGCAGGCGGCCGACCACTTCGGCGACACCGCCGCCGATCCCCGTATCGACTTCGTCGAAGATCAGCGTCGGTGTGGGGCTTGCCGCGCTTGCGATCACCGCGAGCGCGAGGCTGATCCGCGCGAGCTCGCCGCCCGACGCAACCTTCGCGAGCGGCCGCAGCGGCACGCCGGGGTGCCCGGCGACCCGGAATTCGACCTGCTCGAGCCCGTGCGGGCCGCCGTCGGCGAGCGGCACGAGCGCGACTTCGAAGCTTCCGCCCGCCATCGACAGTTCCTGCATGCCGGTCGTGACGGCCGTGCCGAGCGCCTTGGCCGCCTGCGCGCGCGCCTTGGACAGATGTCTGGCGTCGGCGAGATACGCTTCTCGCGCCTTGGCCTGCACCGCCTCGAGCGCACCGAGATCGGCGGCTGCATCGAGTGCGGCGAGCTGCGCGCGGCGTGCCGCGTGTTCTTCGTGCAGCGTGTCGGGCGGCAGCCGGAACTTGCGGGCGGTCGAGTGCAGTGCATCGAGGCGCGTTTCGACCTGCGCGAGCCGTTCGGGGTCGAGATCGACGCGCTGCGCATAGTGCGACAGCGAATAGACGGCTTCCTGCAACTGGATCTCGGCCGGTTCGAGCGACGCGAGCGCGTCGCCGAGCGCGGTGTCGTAGTCGGCGAGGCTGCGCAGCTTCGACACGATCGCGCCGAGCTGCGCGAGCATCGCGTCGTCGGACTCGGACAGCGCATTGAGCGCGCCGCGCACGCCTTCGATCAAGTTGGCCGAATGCGACAGGCGCTTGTGTTCGTTGCTGACTTCGTCCCATTCGCCGGCTTGCGGCGCGAGCTTGTCGAGCTCGGCGAGCTGCCAGGCGAGCTTTTCGCGTTCGAGCTGCAGCTCGCGCTCGTGCGCCTTCGCTGCGTCGATCGCCTGCGTCGCGTCGCGCCACACGCGCCACGCGCGCGCGACGTTCGCCGCATCGGCGACGAGCCCCGCGTGCGTATCGAACAGCTCACGCTGCGCGTCGGGCCGCATCAGCAGCTGGTGCGCATGCTGACCGTGGATGTCGACGAGCATTTCGCCGAGTTCGCGCAGTTGCGCGAGCGTCGCGCTGGTGCCGTTGATGAACGCGCGCGACCGGCCGTTGGCATCGATTACGCGGCGCAGCATCACGGTGTCCTCGGTGTCGAACGCGTGTTCGTCGAGCCAGCGCGCGACGCGGTCGTGCGGCGTGAATTCGGCAGTGATGTCGGCGCGGCCGCAGCCGGTGCGCACGACGCTCGAGTCGGCACGTTCGCCGAGCGCGAGGGCGAGGGCGTCGATCAGGATCGATTTCCCGGCGCCGGTCTCGCCGGAAAAGACGGAAAAGCCGCTGTCGAATTCGAGATCGAGCGCGGCGACGATGACGAAGTCGCGGATCGAGAGGTGGCGGAGCATGGTGTCGGGCGGAGCGGCGTCAGGACGCCTTGTCGTCTTCGTTCGAGGCGTGTTCGTTCCAGTGCAGCTTCTTGCGCAGCGTCGCGTAGTAGCTGTAGCCGATCGGGTGCAGGAACGGCACCGTGTGCTTCGAGCGGCGCACCTCGATCGTGTCGTTCAGTTCGAGCGCGGTGAACGACTGCATGTCGAAATTCACGTTGACGTCGCGCCCGCCGACGATCTGGATCGCGATTTTCGAATCGTCGGGCAGCACGATCGGCCGGTTCGACAGCGCGTGCGGCGCGATCGGCACGAGCACGATGCCCGCCAGCTGCGGATGGAGGATCGGGCCGGCCGACGACAGCGCGTAAGCGGTCGAGCCGGTCGGCGTGGCGACGATCAGGCCGTCCGAACGCTGGTTGTACATGTATCGGCCGTCGACCGACGCACGCAGCTCGACCATCCCGGAGAAGCCGCTGCGGTTCACGACGACGTCGTTGAAGGCGATCGCGTGGTAGATCGGTTCGCCGTCGCGCATGATCCGGGCCTCGAGCAGCGCGCGCTCCTCGCGCTCGAACTTGCCCGACAGGATCACCGGGACGAGCGCCTGCATGTCGGCCGCCGCGATATCGGTGATGAAGCCGAGCCGCCCGTGGTTGATCCCGATCAGCGGTGTCTTGTACGGCGCGAGCTGCCGGCCGATGCCGAGCATCGTCCCGTCGCCGCCCAGCACGACCGCCACGTCGGCGCGCGCCCCGATTTCGGCCGGGGTCAGCGCCGGGTAGCCGGCGATGCCGATCTCGCGCGCGGTCTCGGCTTCGAAGACGACCTCGAAGCCCCGCTTGGCGACGCAGGCGGCCAGCGTGGCGAGCGGCTCGGCGATGTTGGGCGTGTTGCTCCGGCCGACGAGCGCGACAGTGTTGAACTGATTACCGGTTTTCATGCCGGCATTACACCATAGCTCGTAGACGAAAAGAACCGGCTGTGCGCAGGCGGGGCCGGATCGGGCCGGCCCACGCATCGGTGGCCGTGCCACTCGCCGCAGTCGCGCGGTTGCGCTAAAATTTTCCACCATGCTAGATCCTCGCGCACGAACCCTCCTGAAAACCCTGATCGAACGGTATATCGTCGACGGTCAGCCAGTCGGATCGCGCACGTTGTCCCGTTACTCCGGGCTCGAGCTGAGCCCGGCGACGATCCGCAACGTGATGTCCGACCTGGAGGAGCTCGGCCTCGTGTCGAGCCCGCACACGTCGGCCGGCCGCGTGCCGACGCCGCGCGGCTACCGGCTGTTCGTCGACACGATGCTGACGGTCGAGGTGCCGATCGACGCCGAAGCCGTCGCGCGGCAGGTGCAGAACACGCTGCAGGCCGGCGAGCCGCAGCAGCGGGTCGTGGCGGCCGCCGCGAGCGTGCTGTCGAACCTGTCGCAGTTCGCGGGCGTCGTGCTGACGCCGCGCCGCAGCCACGTGTTCAAGCAGATCGAGTTCATGCGCCTGTCGGACAAGCGCATCCTGCTGATCATCGTCACGCCCGAGGGCGACGTGCAGAACCGGATGCTCGCGACGCCGCGCGATTACTCGCCGTCGCAACTGACCGAGGCGTCCAACTACATCAACGCGCATTTCGCCGGACTGTCGTTCGACGAGGTGCGCCGCCGCCTGCGCGACGAGATCGACCAGTTGCGCGGCGACATGACCGCGCTGATGCATCTGGCGGTGACGGCCAGCACCGAGGTGCCCGACACCGAGGACACCGTGCTGATTTCCGGCGAGCGCAACCTGCTCGAGGTGGCGGATCTTTCCTCCGACATGGCACGGCTGCGCAAGCTGTTCGACGTATTCGACCAAAAGACGGGCCTCCTGCAACTGCTCGACGTGTCGAGCCACGCCCAGGGCGTGCAGATCTTCATTGGTGGCGAATCGACGCTCGTGCCGATCGAGGAAATGAGCGTCGTTACCGCGCCTTACGAGGTGAACGGGCAGATCGTCGGCACGCTCGGCGTGATCGGCCCGACCCGCATGGCGTACAACCGCGTGATACCGATCGTCGACATCACCGCGCGCCTGCTGTCGCTCACGCTGAGCCAGCAGTAGCCTGCAATCGCCAGCCCGATCCCGCCCCGTCATCATGCCGCGGCACCGCGCGAGCCGACAGTCGGCCGAACGGCCGGCCGACCGGCGCGGAGCGGCCCGCTATAATTGAGAGCCGTCCGGTTCCGTGCCTCGAGCACGTTCTTGCCCATGCGTTTCGATCTTGAGCCGCCTTCGAGCATCGCGGCCGCCCATCGCATCGGCGTGCTGCTGATCAATCTCGGCACGCCCGACGCCCCGACGCCGCGCGCGGTGCGGCGCTACCTGGCCGAATTCCTGTCGGATCCGCGAGTCGTCGAGATTCCGCAGGCTGTCTGGCAGGTGCTGCTGCGCACGCTGATCCTGCCGTTGCGGGGCCGCGCGTCCGCGAAGAAGTACGCGGCCGTCTGGATGCCCGAGGGCTCGCCGCTGCGCGTGCACACCGAGCGCCAGACCGACGGCGTGCGGCACCTGCTCGCGTCCAACGGCTATCAAGTGCAGGTCGACTTTGCGATGCGCTACGGTAGCCCGAGCATTTCGCATGCGCTGGCGCAGTTCAAGCGCGCGGGCGTCGAGCGCGTGCTGCTGATGCCGATGTATCCGCAATACTCGGCGTCGACCACGGCCACCGCATTCGACGCCGCATTCGGTGCGCTCGCACGCATGCGCAACCAGCCGGAGGTGCGCACGGTGCGGCATTACGCCGACCATCCGGCCTATATCCACGCGCTGGCCGAGCAGGTGCGCCAGTATTGGGCGCAGCACGGCCGGCCCGACTTCGCGGCCGGCGACAAGCTCGTGCTGAGCTTTCACGGCGTGCCGAAGCGCACGCTCGACCTCGGCGATCCCTATCACGACCAGTGCCAGCAGACGGGCGCGCTGCTGATGGCCGCGCTCGGGCTGTCGACGACCGAGTGCCGCGTCACGTTCCAGTCGCGCTTCGGCAAGGCCGAATGGCTGCAGCCCTACACCGCGCCGACGCTGCGCGAGTTCGGCGAGGCCGGCGTACGGCGGGCCGACGTGTTCTGTCCCGGTTTCACGGCCGACTGCCTGGAGACGATCGAGGAGATCGGCATGGAAGTGCGCGACGAGTTTCTCGCCGGCGGCGGCAAGGCGTTCCACCGCATTCCGTGCCTGAACGCCGCGCCCGCGTGGATCGGCGCGCTCGGCGAGATCGTCGCCGAGAATCTGCAGGGCTGGCCCGTCAGGGCCGCGCAGCCCGAAACGGTGAATTGAGATGAAACGACCTCCACGCTCCCTTCGTTCGCTGTCGACCGGAGCCGGCGCTTCAGCGCTTACTCCGGTCCCATGCACGGCGCCCCCCGTGGGGGCGGCCCGGCGGAGGCTGACATGAATTACAAGATTTCGACTGAACCGGGCGCGAAGCTGCGCATCGACAAATGGCTGTGGGCAGCCCGGTTCTTCAAGACGCGCTCGCTCGCGACCGATGCGGTCGACAAGGGGCACGTGAAGATCGGCGGCGCGGCGGTCAAGCCGGCGAAGGACGTGCGCGTGGGCGACGAGGTCGAGATTGCGATCGACGGCATCGTCTGGCACATTGCCGTGCTTGGCGTGTGCGACGTGCGCGGGCCGGCCAGCGTTGCGCAGACGCTTTACGCGGAAACGGAAGCGGGGCGGGCCGCGCGGCTCGCCGAACTCGAGCGGCGCCGCACGTATCGCGAGCCGGCGGCCGAATTGCACGGCCGGCCGACGAAGCGCGACCGGCGCATCATCGACAGATTTTCTGGTGGGAGCTGAACATCTGGTCGAACGTCGCCCGCGCGCTCCCGTATTCGGTCGTGCGGTCGGTGACGGCTCCCGACAGGCAGATGGTGGTGGTGCCGGCAATGAGTACCAGCGCGACCACCGATATCGCAAAGGTCAGTTTCACGGTACTCCCCTCGAGGAGAAGGGTAAAAACGGCGCCAGGTGATTGTCAGGCGGCGGTCAGCTAGGGGTAAACACGCTTTTCCGACGCTTGAGTGGAGTGTAGTGCAGCGGGCCTGTGCCAAGCTAGTACTTGCCAGGTAAGCGTTGTTACAGCCCGTTTCGCCCGATCTGGCGGACTATGCGGGCGATGCCCCGGCGTGACGCGCGGTTGTTTCGCGGCATTGGAGAATGCCGGCGAATCACCCTCTTGAAATCGCAGTTTTCACCCTTATTTGCACCAGCAATGTGCGGTGCCGCCGGGTATACGGTTCGGCGGTTGCCGATTTGGCTTCAACCTCTAATCGACTTTCAGCGACATGGAAAATACGCAAGAGAACCCGGCTACCCAATCGGCCGAAGATATCGGCAGCGAGAAGCAGGCGGCGCAAGGCGCTGCTCCCGCTGCCGAAGCAGCCGACGCGGCGCTCGCGGAGGCTCAAGCCAAGGTCGCCGAGCTGCAGGAGAGCTTCCTGCGGGCGAAGGCCGAGACCGAGAACGTTCGCCGCCGCGCGCAGGACGACGTCTCGAAGGCGCACAAGTTCGCGATCGAGAGCTTCGCGGAGCACCTGCTGCCGGTGCTGGACAGCCTGGAAGCGGCCGTCAACGATACGTCCGGCGACATCGCGAAGGTGCGCGAAGGCGTCGAACTGACGCTGCGCCAGCTGACGAGCGCGCTCGAGAAGGGCCGTGTCGTCGCGATCAACCCGGTCGGCGAGAAGTTCGATCCGCACCAGCACCAGGCGATTTCGATGGTGCCGGCCGAGCAGGAACCGAACACCGTCGTCACGGTGCTGCAAAAGGGCTACACGATCGCCGACCGCGTGCTGCGTCCGGCGCTCGTCACCGTCGCCCAGCCGAAGTAAGGCCGCGATGTTGCCCGCCGGCGTCGATCCGGCCGCATTTGACGCGTTCGACATGCAGGCGCTGGACGCCGGCACGTTCGACGCGGCGATCGACGGCGCGGGCGATGCGCTCGCGGTGGTGTTCTTCTGGGGCGTCGACTGCTTCAACTGCGAGATCGCGAAGAAGGCGATGCTCGCCCAGCCCGACGCGATCCGCGCGCTGGGCCTGAAGTGGTTCCATTGCAACGTGTACGAACACCACCTGCTGGGGCGCCGCTTCGGGTTGCACGGCGTGCCGACGTGGTTCTTCTTCCACCGCGGCAAGCGGCTCGGCCGCGCGACGGGCTGGCATGGCCTTGCGCAGTTCCAGGCAGCGGTGTCGGCGGCGCGCGCGAAAATCGCCGCGGCGGGCAGCGATTCGCTTGGAGGCGATCCGCTAGCCGGCGGCGATTGAAAAAATTTAATATCCGCATCGCTCGTCGGGTCTTGAAAACGGACCGGACGGACGCATTTCGGGAACAGAGTTGAATTCTGGCGCGCGAAACCGCCCCAAAACGCGGGGTTTTGCGCAGCAAACAAGCATTTCTGGAGATTAGGAAAAATGGGAAAGATCATCGGTATTGACCTCGGCACCACGAACTCGTGCGTTGCCATCATGGAAGGCAACCAGGTCAAGGTCATCGAGAACTCGGAAGGCACGCGCACCACGCCGTCGATCATCGCCTACATGGACGACAACGAAGTGCTCGTCGGCGCGCCGGCCAAGCGTCAGTCGGTGACCAACCCGAAGAACACGCTGTTCGCAGTGAAGCGCCTGATCGGCCGCCGCTTCGAAGAGAAGGAAGTCCAGAAGGACATCGGCCTGATGCCGTACACCATCATCAAGGCCGACAACGGCGATGCATGGGTCGAGGCACACGGCGAAAAGCTCGCGCCGCCGCAGGTTTCGGCGGAAGTGCTGCGCAAGATGAAGAAGACGGCCGAAGACTACCTCGGCGAGCCGGTTACGGAAGCCGTGATCACGGTGCCTGCGTACTTCAACGACAGCCAGCGCCAGGCCACCAAGGACGCCGGCCGCATCGCGGGCCTCGAAGTCAAGCGGATCATCAACGAGCCGACGGCAGCTGCGCTCGCATTCGGCCTCGACAAGGCCGAGAAGGGCGACCGCAAGATCGCCGTGTATGACCTCGGCGGCGGTACGTTCGACGTGTCGATCATCGAAATCGCGGACGTCGACGGCGAAATGCAGTTCGAAGTGCTGTCGACCAACGGCGACACGTTCCTCGGCGGCGAGGACTTCGACCAGCGCATCATCGATTACATCATCGGCGAGTTCAAGAAGGAGCAGGGCGTCGACCTGTCGAAGGACGTGCTCGCGCTGCAGCGCCTGAAGGAAGCCGCTGAAAAGGCGAAGATCGAGCTGTCGTCGAGCCAGCAGACCGAAATCAACCTGCCGTACATCACGGCGGACGCGTCGGGCCCGAAGCACTTGAACCTGAAGATCACCCGCGCGAAGCTGGAAGCGCTGGTGGAAGACCTCGTCGAGCGCACGATCGAACCGTGCCGCATCGCGATCAAGGACGCAGGCGTCAAGGTGTCGGACATCGACGACGTGATCCTGGTCGGCGGCCAGACGCGCATGCCGAAGGTGCTGGAGAAGGTGAAGGAATTCTTCGGCAAGGATCCGCGCCGTGACGTGAACCCGGACGAAGCCGTCGCAGTCGGCGCGGCGATCCAGGGCCAGGTCCTGTCGGGCGACCGCAAGGACGTGCTGCTGCTCGACGTGACCCCGCTGTCGCTCGGCATCGAGACGCTCGGCGGCGTGATGACGAAGATGATCAGCAAGAACACGACGATCCCGACGAAGCACGCTCAGGTGTACTCGACGGCCGACGACAACCAGGGCGCCGTGACGATCAAGGTGTTCCAGGGCGAACGCGAAATGGCAGCCGGCAACAAGCTGCTCGGCGAATTCAACCTCGAAGGCATCCCGCCCGCACCGCGTGGCGTGCCGCAGATCGAAGTGACCTTCGACATCGACGCGAACGGCATCCTGCACGTCGGCGCGAAGGACAAGGCGACCGGCAAGGAAAACAAGATCACGATCAAGGCGAACTCGGGTCTGTCCGAAGCTGAAATCGACCAGATGATCAAGGACGCGGAAGCGAACGCAGCGGAAGACCACAAGCTGCGCGAGCTGGCCGATTCGCGCAACCAGGGCGACGCGCTGGTCCACAGCACGAAGAAGGCGCTGACCGAGTACGGCGACAAGCTGGACGCGGGTGAGAAGGAAGCGATCGAAGCGTCGCTGAAGTCGCTCGAGGACGTGCTGAAGGACTCGTCGGCCGACAAGGCTGCGATCGACGCGAAGGTCGAGGAACTCGGCAAGGTTTCGCAGAAGCTCGGCGAAAAGATGTACGCCGACATGCAGGCCCAGCAAGCGGGTGCGGCCGGCGCAGCGGGGGCAGCGGAAGGCGCGGCCCACGCGGGCGGCGCGCAGCAGGCTGCCGACGATGTCGTCGACGCCGAGTTCAAGGAAGTGAAGAAGGACTAAGCCGGGTTGCCCCGGCGCCGCACGCCGCGCGCGCAACACGCGCGCGGCGCGGCTGACGGGCGGGCTGACAAGCGGTCTGTCTTTCCTTCCGGATGGCCGGATCGACTCCACGCCTGGCGGGCTTCGCGGCCCTCCGGGCACATTTGTTTTTTGGCGGGTGCTGCGCGAGCCGTCCGCGGACGGGCGCAGCGCCAGACGAGTCGAGAGACTTTACTGCAGGCGAAAGGAGCCGCCGCGTGCGCGATGCGTGGCGGCACAGTGAATCGATATGGCGAAACGGGATTACTACGAGGTTCTGGGCGTCGCGAAGAACGCGAGCGACGACGAAATCAAGAAGGCGTATCGCAAGCTTGCGATGAAGTATCACCCTGACCGCAATCCGGACAGCAAGGATGCGGAAGAGCATTTCAAGGAAGTGAAGGAAGCCTATGAAATGCTGTCGGACGGCCAGAAGCGTGCGGCGTACGACCAGTACGGCCATGCGGGCGTCGATCCGAACATGGGCGGTGCGGGCGGACAGGGCTTCGGCGGCTTCGCGGACGCGTTCGGCGACATCTTCGGCGACATCTTCGGCCAGGCCGCAGGCGGCGCCGCGCGCGGCGGCCGCGGTGGCCCGCAGGTGTATCGCGGTGCCGACCTGCGCTACAGCATGGAAATCACGCTCGAGCAGGCCGCACACGGCTACGACACGCAGATCCGCGTGCCGAGCTGGGTATCGTGCGAGGTCTGCCACGGGTCGGGTGCGAAGCCCGGCACGAAGCCGGAAACCTGCCCGACCTGTCACGGCCAGGGCACGGTGCGCATGTCGCAGGGCTTCTTCAGCATCCAGCAGACCTGCCCGAAGTGCCACGGCACGGGCACCTACATCCCGGAGCCGTGCGTGCATTGCCACGGGTCGGGCAAGGTGAAGGAAACCAAGACGCTCGAAGTGAAGATTCCGGCCGGGATCGACGACGGGATGCGGATCCGCTCGGCCGGCAACGGCGAGCCGGGCATCAACGGCGGGCCGCCGGGCGACCTGTACGTCGAGATCCACATCAAGCCGCACTCGGTGTTCGAACGCGACGGCGACGATCTCCACTGCCAGATGCCGATCCCGTTCACGACCGCCGCGCTCGGCGGCGAGATCGAGGTGCCGACGCTGGCCGGCCGTGCGTCGTTCCCGGTGCCGGAAGGCACGCAGTCGGGCAAGACGTTCCGCCTGCGCGGCAAGGGCATCAAGGGGCTGCGCTCGAGCATCGCGGGCGATCTGTACGTTCACGTGCAGGTCGAGACGCCCGTGAAGCTGACCGACAACCAGCGCGACCTGCTCAAGCAGTTCGAGAAGTCGCTGGCCGAGGGTGGCGCGCGTCACAGCCCGCAGAGCAAGAGCTGGTTCGATCGTGTGAAGAGCTTCTTCGAGTAAGTAACGCGAGTAACAGCATGACTGAAGGCAACGAGAGCGTGTCCTTCGCGCTCTTGGACGATTGCGACTCGACCGCGCTCGCGCGGTCGAGTCGTTTGTATTCGGGATTCGTGCGTGAACGCGTGTGCACGGATCCGGCGCGGCTCGACGAAGTCGATGCGGCGGTGGCGCAGGATCTGCGCGACGGGCTGCATGCGGTCGTCGTCGGCGATTACGAATTCGGACGCAATCTGCAACGAGCGCAGCCGGGCCATGCCCCGCTGCGCTTTTTGCTGTATGCGCGCTGCGAGCGCCTGTCGCGCGGCGAAGTCGACGCATGGCTCGCGCAGCAGGATGGCGGCGGCACGCCGTCGATCGCGGGCGTCGCGCATGTCGCGAAGAGCGTGTCGCGCGACGCGTTCGACGCGGCGATCGCCGCGGTGCACGACGCACTGCGCGCGGGCGATTCATACCAGGTCAACTACACGTACCGGCTGAATTTCGACGTGTTCGGCACGCCGCTCGCGCTGTACCGGCGGCTGCGCGAGCGCCAGCCCGTGCGGTACGGCGCGCTGATCGCGCTGCCCGGCGGCGCGTGGGTCGTGTCGTGCTCGCCCGAGCTGTTCGTCGAGAAGCACGGCGACGTGCTGCGTGCGCGGCCGATGAAGGGCACCGCACCGCGCTCGGCCGACGCGCGCGACGATGCGGCGGCGGCTGTGTTTCTCGCGAACGATCCGAAGAACCGCGCGGAAAACGTGATGATCGTCGATCTGCTGCGCAACGATGTGTCGCGGATCGCGCGCACCGGGACGGTTCGCGTGCCGGCGCTGTTCTCCGTCGAGCCGTATGCGTCGGTGTGGCAGTTGACGTCGACGGTCGAGGCCGGCTGGCGCGACGGGACGACGTTTGCGCAGATGCTGCGTGCGCTGTTTCCGTGCGGATCGATCACGGGCGCGCCGAAGTACAAGACGATGCAGTTGATCGACGCGATCGAATCGACGCCGCGCGGGCTTTATACGGGCGCGATCGGCTGGCTCGACGCGCCCGGCGATCATGCGGACGGCTGCGGCGACTTCTGCCTGTCGGTCGCGATCCGCACGCTGACGCTCGACGGGGCCGATACCGATATCGACATGGCTGGTTCGGCAACGCGGCACCATGGGACGATGGGTGTCGGCGCGGGCATTGTGCTCGACAGCGTCGCGGCCGACGAATATGCGGAGTGCGAATTGAAAGCGCGATTCCTGACGGATGCCGATCCCGGTTTCCAGTTGTTCGAAACGACCGCGGCCACGCGTGCGGACGGCATTCGGCATCTCGACCGCCATCTCGCGCGGCTGCAGCGCAGCGCGGACGCGTTCGGCTTCCGCTTCGACGCCGATGCGTTGCGGCGCGAGATCGACGCGCGCTGTGCAGCGCTCGACGGCGACGATGCGTACCGGATGAAACTCGCGCTCGCGAAGGACGGCGCGATCGAAATCACCGCGGCGCCGCTCAAGCCGCTGCCGGCCGGGGCGGTCGGCGTGATGCTGGCGTCCGCGCACGGCTTCGCGCCGACCCGTGCGGGCGATGCGCTGCTGCAGCACAAGACCACACGCCGCGCCGAATACGACCGCGCGTGGCAGGCGGCCGAGGCGCTCGGTGGTTTCGACATGCTGTTCGTCAACGAGCGCGGCGAGGTGACGGAGGGCGGGCGCTCGAACCTGTTCGTGAAGCTCGATGGCCAGTGGGTGACGCCGCCGCTGGCGTCCGGCGTGCTGCCGGGCGTGATGCGCGGCGTGCTGCTCGATGATCCGGCAGTAGGCGCAAAAGAGCGTGCGCTGACGCTTGACGACGTGCTGAACGCGGAAGAGTTGATGATCTGCAATGCATTGCGCGGGCCGATGGCAGCGCGGTTGCTTCACGGTTGCGCACCGGCTTGAACGCAGATTATTTCCGCGGCGTACATTGCCAGCTTTGTACGATGGCGTGTCCGCGTCTGTAGCGTGCAACGCAAGTCTGTGCGTGTTTGCCCAGTGGCCGTGCGATCACGACGCTCGTATTGCCGTAGTCACACGATACCCAGTAGTCTTCACGGTTTTCGGCGAGCGACCAGATATAAACGTCGCTCTTGGATTCCGAGCGCGAGCGGTTCGGCAACAATGACATCATCCTGTCAGGCGGACCCGACCAGAAGGTGACGCTGGCAAGCGGATAGGTGCTTTGCGTGTCGAAGCTTTTCCACTCCTCGGGCGGCTGACCGTCGAGCTGCTGGGTAACTGCAATGCGCGCGGGGCAGTCCGCTGTCGCAGCGGACGCGGGCAGTGCAACGAGCGGACCGCACGCGAGCACTACGATGGCGAGCAGCATGTACGACGTTTGGCGAATGAGCATCGTCATTTCACGACCGAAAATGCATCGGCGTTATTGCTCGGATCGATGTAACGTCCATGCTTATCCGTGCCTTTGAACGGGATGCATCTGCTCTGAATTGCCTTGAGTGAGCGCCATTGTTCGACGACGTGGATACCGCGCACATCCTGACCCAGATAGAACGCCGCATGGTTGCCATGCGATCGGCTCGGGTAACGATCGTTCTTGAAAGTTGCAATGACGGTTCCGGCGCGAATACTTCGATCGCCGCCAGCTTTTTTTCCGGGCGCCAGATGGAGGTGGGACCGACGGAAGTATAGATTTTGACCAGCGCGACGCACTCTCCGTCGCCCGCGAGTTTTTGCCCGACGAGTTCAGCCGCCTTTTCATACACATGAGCCATCTTTCACCACTCCTTCGATTGACGAAGGTTTGATGGTCATCGCGACGAAGGCGAGTAGAAATAGGACGAGTTAGAAAAATTCACGCTGACCGGCAATGCAGTACGAGAAATGCCCTCCTGCATTGCCGGTCACGTCAGTGAGTGGGCTGCAGCGATCGCCGGCCGTGCTTCAAAACGAGTGCTCGGGGCCCGGAAACGACCGATCCTTCACCGCGCTCACGTAGGCTTCGACGGCCGCCTGAATGTTCGGCTGGCCCTGCATGAAATCCTTCACGAAACGCGGCCGCTTGCCGGGGAACACGCCGAGCATGTCGTGCAGCACGAGCACCTGCCCCGAGCAGTCGACGCCGGCGCCGATGCCGATCGTCGGAATCTTCAGCATGTGCGTGACTTCCGACGCGACGAGCGTCGGCACGGCCTCGAGCACGACGAGCTGCGCGCCCGCGTCCTCGACCGCGCGCGCATCGCGCAGCAGCTGCGCGGCGCCGGCTTCGGTCTTGCCCTGCACCTTGAAGCCGCCGAACGCGTGCACCGATTGCGGCGTGAGGCCGATG
This sequence comes from Burkholderia puraquae, assembly GCF_002099195.1. Lineage (GTDB taxonomy): Bacteria > Pseudomonadota > Gammaproteobacteria > Burkholderiales > Burkholderiaceae > Burkholderia > Burkholderia puraquae. Next base: position 101,000 of record NZ_NBYX01000016.1, read on the forward strand.
TGCGCGCACACCGGCACCGCGCGTTCGACGAGGAAGCGGATCGTGTCGGCGAGCCATTCGCCGCCTTCGAGCTTGACCATCTGCGCGCCCGCGCGCATCAGCTTGACCGAGTTCGCGAACGCCTCGGCCGGCGTGCCGTACGTGCCGAACGGCAAATCGGCGACGACGAGCGCGCGCGGCTGCGCGCGTGCGACGCAGGCCGTGTGATACGCGATGTCGTCGAGCGACACGGGCAGCGTGGTCGTATGGCCCTGCAGCACGTTGCCGAGCGAATCGCCGATCAGCAGCACGTCGGTGCCCGCGCGGTCGAGCAGCGCGGAGAAGCTCGCGTCGTAGCAGGTGAGCATCGCGATCTTCTCGCCGGCGTCGCGCATTGCCTGCAGCTTGGGGACCGTCACGGCAGGCCGGCTCGATTCCTGGAGATAGGTCATGGGAAATCCGGTTCGAATGGGTGAGGAACGACAGGCGAGGACGCGTCAGCGCGTCGTCTCGCCCTTGACGAAGAATTCCTTGCGGCCGCGCATCGTCTCGATGCGCTCGACCAGCAGGGCGAGATCTTCGGGGGAATCCAGCGGGTTCAGATGTTCCGCGGCGACCGTCAGCACCGGCGTGCGGTCGTAGTGGTAGAAGAATTCGTTGTACGCGTCGACGAGCGAGCGCAGGTACGCATCGCTGATCTGCAGCTCCATCGGCAACCCGCGCTTCTGGATGCGCGAGAACAGCACTTCAGGGCTGGCCTGCAGGTAGACGACGAGGTCGGGCGACGGCGCCTGCGGCACATCCACGTGCGTCGCGACCGAGCGGTAGAGCTGCCATTCGTCTTCCGGCAGGTTCAGCCGCGCGAAGATGTCGTTCTTCTGCGGCATGAAATCGGCGATGACCGGGCGGCCCGTTTCGAGCGCGCCGATCAGCTCGCGCGCCTGTTGCGCGCGCTGCAGCGCGAACGACAGCTGCACGGGCAGCGCGTAGCGCGCGGTGTCGCGATAGAAGCGTTCGAGGAACGGGTTGTCCTGCGGGCGCTCGAGCAGCGTCTGCATCGACCAGCGTTCGGCGAGCAGGCGCGCGAGCGTCGTCTTGCCGACGCCGATCGGGCCTTCGATCACGAGATAGCGATGCGGGGCGCGCAGGTCGGGCGCGGTGACGGTGAGGGGAGTGGGGGTCATCGGCAGCGGTTCTTGTCGGCGTCTTCGCTGGCAGCGAGCGCCTTCTGCATCAGGCACTGGCAGGTCTGCACCTTCTCGACGCGCTGGTCCGCGACGGCGGCGAGGAAGGCGTCGGCACGGCCGCGCGCGGGGATGTCGAGTGCCGGCTCGATCTCGACGAGCGGCACGAGCGCGAACGCACGGTCGGTGAGGCGCGGGTGCGGGACGATCAGGTCGGGCTCGTCGATCGAGTCGGCGCCGAACAGCAGGATGTCGAGGTCGAGCGTGCGCGGCGCGTTGCGATACGGGCGCTCGCGGCCGAAGTGATGTTCGATCTTCTGGCAAAGCGCGAGCAGCTCGCGGGCCGACAGCGTCGTGTCGAGCTTGACGACGCAGTTGTAGTAGTCGTCGCCGCCCGCTTCGAAGGGCGCCGTGCGATACAGGCTCGATTTGCCGAGGATCGAGATGGTGCGCTGCTGCGCGAGGCACACCACCGCGTCCTTCAGGGTCTGGCGCGCATCGCCGAGATTCGCCCCCAGTCCGATATATGCAACCGTCATGGCATCACTTCCTACGTCGTTCGCCGGCGAGCGCGTCAGTCGTCGGAACCGTCCGCGGCGCCGGGTACCTGCTCGGCGGCACCTTCGCCCTGGTTGCGGTTTCGCGCGCCGCCGCGGCGGCGCCGCTTGCGGGGCGATTTTTCCTTCGAGCCGCCCTGCGTGAGCAATGCCTCGCGAGCGGCCGCGTCGCCTTCGATGAAATCCGTCCACCACTGTCCGACTTCCACATCGAGCTCGCCGGATTCGCAGCGTAACAGGAGGAAATCATACCCCGCTCTAAACCTTTGGTGTTCCAGCAGCCGCATCGCGCTGCGGCCCGAGCGTTTCTCGAGGCGCAGCTGCAGGCCCCAGATCTCGCGCATGTCGGCCGAATAACGCTTGTGGATCGCGAGTTTCTCGGTCTGCATGTCGAGCACGTCGTCCATCGCGCGATGGAGCGCCGGCACCGGGATTTCGCCTTCGGCCGTGTATTGCTCGAAGCGCTGGCGCATGTCGTGCCACAGCAGCGTCGCGAACAGGAAGCCCGGCGATACCGGCTTGCCGGCGCGCACGCGCGCGTCGGTGTTGTTCAGCGCGAGCGTGATGAACTTCTCGCCTTGCGGCTGTTCGAGCACGACGTCGAGGAGCGGCAGCAGCCCGTGGTGCAGGCCCTCCTTGCGCAGCCGCTGCAGGCACGCGAGCGCATGGCCCGACAGCAGCAGCTTCAGCATTTCGTCGAACAGGCGCGCGGCCGGCACGTTGTTGATCAGGTCGGCGAGCGCGTTGATCGGCTCGCGCGTATGCGGCTCGATCTCGAAACCGAGCTTTGCCGCAAAGCGCACGACGCGCAGCATCCGCACCGGATCCTCGCGGAAGCGCGTGGCCGGATCGCCGATCATCCGCAACAGGCGGGCGCGCACGTCGGCCATCCCGTCGTGGTAGTCGAGCACCGTCTGCGTCGACGGGTCGTAGTACATCGCGTTGATCGTGAAGTCGCGGCGCGCGGCGTCTTCGTGCTGCTCGCCCCACACGTTGTCGCGCAGTACGCGGCCGCTCGCGTCGACCGCGTGCGTGCGGCGATCGAGTTCGTCGCGCTTCAGGCGCTTCGGCGGCTCGGCTGCAGCCGCGGCCGCCTCGGGCGGCGCATCGACCAGCGCGCGGAACGTCGACACCTCGATCAGTTCCTGGCCGAACTGCACGTGGACGATCTGGAAGCGGCGGCCGATCAGGCGCGCGCGGCGGAACAGGCGCTGGACTTCAGTAGGCGTCGCGTCGGTCGCGACGTCGAAGTCCTTCGGCGCGATGCCGAGCAGCAGGTCGCGTACCGCGCCGCCGACGATGAACGCACGAAAGCCCGCCTGCTGCAGCGTGTCGGTCACGCGCACGGCGTTCCTCGAGATCAGCGCCGGATTGATGCCGTGCACGCTGGCCGGCACGACGGTCGGCTCATGGTTGCTGCGCGGCTTTTTCGCGCCGCCGCCGCGGGCGCCCTTCGGCGCGCGCGGGGCAGCAGGGGCCGCTTCGTCGGCCGGGGCCGCTGCGGGAGAAGTTTGCTCGGTTTCGTCCTGGCCGAGCAGCTTGCGGATGAATTTTTTGATCACGACGTTCAGAAGAGATCGAGGATGCGCCAGCCGCGGGTGCTTGCATGCGCACGCAGCGTGTCGTCAGGGTTGGTCGCGATCGGGTCGGTGACTTTCTCGAGCAACGGGATGTCGTTGTGCGAGTCGCTGTAGAAGTAGGTGTGCGTGAAGTCGCTCCATTGTTTGCCGAGCGACGCGAGCCACGCTTCGGTTCGCACGATCTTGCCTTCGCGATAGCTCGGCGTGCCGGTCGGCCGGCCCGTGTACGGCGAATCGGGATGCCCGTCGGTCGTTTCGACCTCGCAGGCGATCAGCGTGTCGACGCCGAACGCGGTTGCGATCGGGCGCGTGATGAATTCATTGGTGGCCGTCACGACGCAGCACAGGTCGCCTGCATCGAGGTGCTTGCGCACGAGCTCGAGCGCGGCAGGCGTCATTGCGGGCCGGATCACCTCGTGCATGTACTGCTCATGCCATTCGGCGAGTTGCGCGCGCGAATACTTCGCGAGCGGCGTGAGCATCGCCGTGAGGTACGCGTGAATGTCGAGCTTGCCGGCCTTGTAGTCGGCGAAGAACTGATCGTTCTGACGCGAGAAGCTTTCCGCGTCGACGATGCCGAGCTTCACCATGAAGCGGCCCCATTCGTGGTCGCTATCGGTCGGGATCAGCGTGTGATCGAGGTCAAAGAGTGCCAGATTAGTCATGGAAGCGCATTTTACTCGAAGCGGTTCGGGCCCGTGCCCGGTGGTGTGATGTCGTCGCCGGGACGCGCCAGCATGCGGCGCAGCAGCGGCAGCGTGACGGCGCGTTTCTGCTCGAGCGAAAATCGGTCGAGCGCGTCGAGCAGCGCCATCAGGCTCGGCATGTCGCGGCGGAAATGAGTCAGCAGGTAGGCGGCGATGTCGTCGGTGAGCGCGATCCCGCGCTCCTTCGCCGCGAGCTTGAGCACCGCGATCTTGCCGGCGTCGGACGGCGGCGACAGGTGGAACACGAGCCCCCAGCCGAGGCGCGTGCGGAGATCCTCGCGCACGTCGAGCGCGAGCGGCGCCGCGGGGCCCGCCGCGACGAACGCGCTCGACGGGTGCGCGCGCACTTCGTTGAACAGGTTGAACAGCGCGACCTGCTGCGCGTCGCTCATCCGGTCGCAGTCGTCGATCGCGTAGATGCCGATGCGCGGGTCGAACGTGAACGCGCCGAGCGGGCTCTGCGGCGTCAGGTAGCGCGCATAGCCGTACGACGCGTCGCTCACGAGCGCCTGCAGCAGATGGGTGCGGCCGCTGCCGGGCTCGCCCCAGATGTAGAACGACCGATCCGGCACGGGGCCCGCCGCGAGCGCGAGGTCGAGCTTCTGCAGGCGCGAGATGAGCTCGTCGTTCTCCTCGTTCATGATGAAGTTGTCGAACGTGGCGGGCGGCGGCGTGCCGAGATCGAGCGTCAGTTGACGGGACACAACAGTCACAATGCGGGTCGGTTGAAAATACGCGTGCCATACGCCGGGCACGCACCGGGGACTGCGTCTTCACGGGCTTCACGCGCGACCGCACGCACGGCGCCACGCCGGTTTAGGCGCGGTTTGCTCGGCGATGAAAACGGGGACGTGTTGACCAAGATGCAATCCCTGACGATTCGGTGCTGGGAATTCCGGCCAACCGGCCGGCTTCGGGTAAAATCGCATTTTACCGACCTTCTCGCATTCCCCCATGAATCCTCCGAAATCCGCTCCTGACGCTCAGGGTCTGTCCTATCGCGACGCAGGCGTCGACATCGACGCAGGCGACGCGCTCATCGACAAGATCAAGCCTTTTGCGAAGAAAACCCTGCGCGACGGCGTGCTCGGCGGCATCGGCGGGTTCGGCGCGCTGTTCGAAGTGCCGAAGAAGTACAAGGAGCCCGTGCTCGTGTCGGGCACCGACGGCGTGGGCACCAAGCTCAAGCTGGCGTTTCATCTGAACAAACACGACACCGTCGGCCAGGATCTCGTCGCGATGAGCGTGAACGACATCCTCGTGCAGGGCGCCGAGCCGCTGTTCTTCCTCGACTACTTCGCGTGCGGCAAGCTCGACGTCGACACCGCTGCAACCGTCGTCAAGGGCATCGCACAGGGTTGCGAACTGTCGGGCTGCGCGCTGATCGGCGGTGAAACGGCCGAAATGCCGGGCATGTACCCCGACGGCGAATACGACCTGGCCGGCTTTGCAGTCGGCGCGGTCGAGAAGAGCAAGATCATCGACGGCAGCACGATCGCAGAAGGCGACGTGGTGCTGGGCCTCGCCTCGAGCGGCATCCATTCGAACGGCTTCTCGCTCGTACGCAAGATCATCGAGCGCGCGAACCCCGACCTGTCGGCCGATTTCCATGGCCGCTCGCTGGCCGACGCGCTGATGGCGCCCACGCGCATCTACGTGAAGCCGCTGCTCGCGCTGATGCAGAAGCTGCCGGTGAAGGGCATGGCGCACATCACGGGCGGCGGTCTCGTCGAGAACATTCCGCGCGTGCTGCGCGAAGGCCTTACCGCCGAGCTCGACCAGAACGCATGGCCGCTGCCGCCGCTGTTCAAGTGGCTGCAGGAGCATGGCGGCGTCGCCGACGCGGAAATGCACCGCGTGTTCAACTGCGGGATCGGCATGGCCGTGATCGTTTCGGCGGCCGATGCCGACGCAGCGATCGCCGACCTGACCGCCGCCGGCGAACAGGTGTGGAAGATCGGCACCGTGCGCGCGACTCGCGATGGCGAGGCGCAGACGGTCGTGGTCTGACGCACTGCCCGCAGCAGATCCAGCAAGGAAAGCCGCCCGGAGTCGATCCGGGCGGCTTTTTTTCATGCCGACGGGCGCGGTGCGCCTGAGTTCGAGGCGCGTGCACCGGCCAGCAGCGGTGGTACAAGCAGATAAAGCAGCGCTGCCGCGGCCCAGACGAGCCCCGGCCACGTCGCGCGTGTCGCCGCATAGGTCGCCGTGACCACCAGCGGCCCCGCGACGCCGATCAGGCTCGCCACGCTTGCGAGCGCGCCTTGCAGTTCGCCCTGGCGCGCATCGTCGACCTGCCGCGCGAGCATCGCCTGCAGTGCCGGCAGCGTCATGCCGCCCGCCGCGAACAGTGGCAGCAGCGCGAACGGCACCCACGCGGCGGTCGCGAACGCAATCGCCGCGAGCCCGAGCGCGTCGCCCGCGAGGCCCAGCGCGAGCGCGCGGCGCTCGCCGAGCCGCGCGATCAGCGGCCCGATCGCGAATGCCTGCGCGAGTGCATGACACGCGCCATAGCCCGCCAGCGACAGCCCGGCGACCGGCGTCGACCAGCCGAAATGTTCCTGGCCGTACAGGATCCACAGCGTCGCGGGCGCCTGCGACACCAGCGCCACGACCACGTAAATGCCGAGCAGCGGCACGAGCGCCGGTGCGCCGCTCAGCCGGCGCAGGCTTGCGAACGGGTTGAGTGCGCCGACAGGATGGCCTTCGCGGGCCGAACGCGGCCGCGATTCCGGCAGCGCGCGCCAGACGAGCGCGAGATTGAGCGCGTTGAGCACGGCGGCCGCGACGAACGGCGCGCGCACATGCAGCGCGCCGAGCAGGCCGCCGATCAACGGGCCGGCGATGAAGCCGATGCCCATCATCGCGCCGAGCTGGCCGAAGCGTCGGGCGCGATCGGGTTCGATCGTGACGTCGGTCATGTATGCAGTCGCGACCGCGACGTTCGCGCCCGTGATGCCCGCGATCAGCCGGCCGACGTAAAGCCAGGCGAGTGTCGGCGCGAGCGCCATCAGCAGGTAGTCGAGCGCGGCGCCCGCAAGCGACACGAGCAGCACGGGCCGGCGGCCGAAGCGGTCGCTCAGCGCGCCGAGCAGCGGTGCGCACAGGAACTGCGCGAACGCGTACAGCGCGAGCAGGATCCCGTAGTGGGTATCGGTGCTGCCTGCGCCGGCCAGCGAGCGCAGCAACCCGGGCAGGATCGGCATCACGATCCCGACGCCGATCGCGTCGAGCAGGACCGTGGCCAGGATGGCAATCAGGGACGGATTCAAGAGCGTGACTCTATCGGTGATAGAGTGGTGATTATTCCACAGCTTTCCCTATCGGTGATAGAGATGAAGGACACTGGGGCGCGGCTGACGCGCGACACCGTACTGCGCGCGGCGCTCGAACTGCTCGACGACGTCGGCATCGATGGGCTGTCCACCCGGCGGCTCGCCGAGCGGCTCGGCGTGCAGTCGCCGACGCTTTACTGGCATTTCCGGAACAAGGCCGAACTGCTCGACGCGATGGCGGAGGCGATCATGCTCGAGCGTCACGATGCATCGCTGCCGCGAGCGGGCGAAGCGTGGGATGCGTGGCTTCTCGACAACGCACGCAGTTTCCGCCGCGCGCTGCTGGCCTATCGCGACGGCGCGCGCCTGCATGCCGGTACGCGGCCGCGCGCGCTGCATTTCAGCTCGATCGAACGCAAGGTCGCGCTGCTCGGCGACGCGGGATTCGCGCCGGACGAGGCGGTCGACGTGATGTATGCGCTGGGCCGCTTCGTGGTCGGATGGGTGCTGGAAGAGCAGGCGGAACCCAGCGGCGAGGCCGATGCGCCGCTGCCGGACGCGGCCGAGTATCCGCTGCTCGCGAAGGGCTGGGCGGCGCTGCACGCGCGCGGCGGCGACGAAGCGTTCGAGCGTGGCGTCGCGTTGATCGTCGATGGCGCCCGCGCGCGCCTGGCAGCGCGCGAGCGCGGCTGACGCGGTCAGCCCGGCGTGCTGCCGTCGAGCACGCGTTCGAGCGCGTCGAGTGCGCGGGCTGTCGAATCGGGCGCGATGCAGTCGACGACGATCCGCTCCGGCATCGCACGCAGCCAGGTGATCTGGCGCTTGCAGAGCTGGCGCGTCGCGAAGATGCCCTTGTCGCGCATCGTCCGGTAGTCGGTGTCGCCGTCGAGGAATTCCCATGCCTGCCGGTAGCCGACGCAGCGCATCGACGGCAGGTCGGGATGGAGGTCTTCGCGACGGCGCAGCCGCTCGACTTCGTCGATGAAGCCCGCGTCGAGCATCGCATCGAAGCGCTGCGCGATCCGTGCGTGCAGTACCGCACGATCCGACGGTTCGAGCGCGACCGGCACGAAGCGGTAAGCGGCGGCCGCATCGTCGGTGCGCCGCGGCGCGGCGAGCAGCGCCGACATCGGCTGCCCGCTCAGCATGAACACTTCGAGCGCCCGCTGGATCCGTTGCGAATCGTTCGGCGCGAGCCGCGCGGCCGTGTCGGGATCGACTTGCGCGAGCCGTGCGTGCAGCGCGGGCCAACCGTCGCGCGCGGCTTCGGCATCGAGTGCCGCGCGCACGTCCGGATCGGCGCCCGGCAGGTCGTTGAGCCCTTGCGTCAACGCCTTGTAGTACAGCATCGTGCCGCCCGCGAGTAGCGGCGTGCGACCGCGGGCAGCGATCTCGCCGATCAGGCGCAGCGTGTCCGCGCGGAAACTCGCGGCCGAATACGCGTCGGCCGGATCGATGATGTCGATCAGGTGATGCGGCACGCTCGCGCGTTCTTCGCGCGATGGCTTCGCGGTGCCGATATCCATGTCGCGATAGACGAGCGCCGAATCGACGCTGACGATCTCGATCGGGCGGCGCGCGGCGAGCGCCAGCGCCGCGGCCGTCTTGCCCGATGCGGTGGGGCCGAGCAGGCAGGCGATCGTCGTCGGAGGGGACTGCAGAGAAGCGCTCATTGGCCACGCATGAACAGGCGGTCGAGATCGTTCAGCGTGAGCTGATACCACGTCGGCCGGCCGTGATTGCACTGGTCCGCGCGTTCGGTCGCCTCCATCTGCCGCAGCAGCGCGTTCATCTCGTCGAGCGTCAGGCGCCGGTTCGCGCGTACCGCGTGATGGCAGGCGAGCGTGCCCAGCAGCTCGTGCTGACGCTCGGTGAGCACGCGCGAGCCGCCGAACGCATGCAGGTCGGCGAGCACCGCGCGCGCGAGCGACTGCAGGTCGGCATCCTTCAGCAGCGCCGGCACCGCGCGGATCGCGAGCGTCGTCGGCGACAGCACCGCCAGGTCGAAGCCGAGCGATTCGAGCGTGTCGCGTTCTTCCTCGACCGTGCCGATCTCGACCGGCGTGGCCGTCATCGAGATCGGCAGCAGCAGTGCCTGCACGGCGACCGTCCGGTCGGCGAGCGCATTCTTGAACTGTTCGTACAGGATCCGCTCGTGGGCCGCGTGCATGTCGACGATCACGAGGCCGTGCGCGTTTTGCGCGAGCACGTAAATGCCGTGGATCTGGCCCAGCGCGAAGCCGAGCGGCTGCTCGTCGTGCGCGGTGGCGGCGATCGGCGATGCGGTGAAGCCCGGCAGCGGCGCGCTCGGCGCGTCGGCCGAATCGCGGGCGATGATCGTCGTGCCGTCCGGTGTGCCCGCGCCCGTGTCCTTGCGGCCGAACAGCGCGTCATAGAGCGCGAGCGGCTGCGCGACGGGCAGCGTGCCCTGGGTCATCCGCGCCTGACGCATCCACGTGTTACCTGATGACGCGGGCGACGACGACGGCGAGAAACCGCTGCCGCCGATGGCATTGCCCTGCTGGCTCTGGCCAAGCGGCGTAGCCAGGAACGAAGCCGGCCCGCGGGGTGCCGGCGAGAGTTGCGCGGCATGGCCGCCCGCCGTGGTTTCCGGCGACGCGCCCGCGTGGCGCGCGAGCGCGCGCTGGACCGCATGGAACACGTACTGGTGGATCGAGCGCGAATCGCGGAAGCGCACTTCGATCTTCGACGGGTGCACGTTCACGTCGACGGCTTCGGGCGGCAGGTCGAGGAACAGCACATACGACGGATAGCGGTCGCCGTGCAGCACGTCCTCGTAGGCCGCGCGCACCGCATGCGTCAGCAGCTTGTCGCGCACGAAGCGGCCGTTGACGAAGAAGTATTGCTGGTCGGCGCGCCCGCGGCTCGCGGTCGGCAGGCCGGCGCAGCCGTAGACCGCGAGCGGGCCGGCCTGCTCGTCGAGCGGCAGGTGCGCGGTTGCGAAGCTGTCGCCGAGGATCTTCGCGACGCGCTGTGCCGGCTCGGTCGCATTCCAGTGCTCGACCGCCTTGCCGTTGTGCAGCACCGAGATCGCGACGTCCGGCCGCGCGAGCGCCGCGCGGCGGATCATTTCCAGGCAGTGGCCGAACTCGGTCTGCTCGCTCTTCAGGAACTTGCGCCGTGCGGGCGTGTTGAAGTACAGCTCGCGCACCTCGATCGTCGTGCCGGTCGCGCCGGCGGCGGGTGACAGCACGCCCGTCTGCGCGTCGATCTTCATCGCATGCGCGGCATCGGCCGTCCGGCTCGTGATCGACATCTCGGCGACCGACGCGATCGACGCGAGCGCTTCGCCGCGGAACCCGAGCGTGGCCACCGCCTCGAGCTCCTCGAGCGAGCGGATCTTGCTGGTGGCATGGCGCATCAGTGCGAGCGCGAGCTCGTCCGGCGGAATCCCGCAGCCGTCGTCGGTGATCGAGATGCGCTTGACGCCGCCTTCTTCCAGCACGATGCGTAGCGTCGTGGCGCCGGCGTCCATCGCGTTCTCGAGCAGCTCCTTGACGACCGACGCCGGGCGTTCGACGACCTCGCCGGCGGCGATCTGGCTGATCAGCTGGTCGGGCAGGGGCTGGATCGCGCGCAGCGGGCGCGGGGCGGGGGCGGGCGCGGCGCCCGCGGCCGTTTCGGTGATATCGGACATGGCCGAATTATAGCGAGGCGGCGAATGCGTGCCGGGGCGACCGGCGGTTACGTTTTTTCACGGAGCCTTAAGGTAGTTTCGGTATCATGGGTCCGTAACACGCGCCGCCTTGACCGGTGGGCGCTTCAGCCTTTTTCGGCCGTTCCGGCCCCATCGCCTTCGAGGAATCGCATTTGGATACGCTGCTTCATTTCGTCAATCTTGTCCTGCATATCGACGCATTCCTCGGCGATTTCATCCGGCAATACGGCGCATGGGTCTATCTCGTGCTGTTCCTGATCGTGTTCTGCGAGACGGGGCTCGTCGTGTTCCCGTTCCTGCCCGGCGATTCTTTGCTGTTCATCGGCGGCGCGTTCGCGGCGGCCGGGGAAATGAACGTCGGTGTGCTGATCGGGCTGCTGCTCGTCGCGGCGATTGCCGGCAACACCGTGAACTACATGATCGGCCGCTGGGTTGGCCCGAAGGTGTTCAATACGCATATCCCGGTGCTCGAGCGCTTCCTCGATCGCGCCGCGCTGCAGAAGACCCACTCGTTCTACGACAAGCACGGCGGCAAGACGATCGTGCTCGCGCGCTTCATCCCGGTCGTGCGGACGTTCGCGCCGTTCGTTGCGGGTGCGTCGTCGATGAGCGCCGCGCGCTTCCAGCTCTTCAACGTGATCGGTGCGCTGGTGTGGGTGCTGCTGCTCGTGCTGCTCGGCTATTTCTTCGGCAACATTCCGTTCATCCGCCAGTACCTGAACGTGATCGTGCTGGTCGGGATCGGCGCGGCGATCGTGCCGGTCGCGCTCGGCGCGGTGTGGAAGCTCGTGCGCGGGCGGCAGTCGGATCATGTGCAGAAGACGGGGGGGCGTTGAGCGGGTGAGCTTCGTTTCCTTTTCGGCACAATAAAAAAGCGCCCTGCGGGGCGCTTTTTTTTCGTCCGGTGCCGCAGTTACGCGTTGCGATGCGAGAACGGGGTTTCGGGCGTCGGGTATTGCGCGTCGCGGAACGTGTCGAGGATCACGCGGTTGGTGTCGCAGTACACCTGCCAGTAGTTCTCGGGTGCCGTGGACGGGCGCACGAACAGCAGCGGGCCTTCCGGCGTGAACTGCAGCACGCCGACGTCCGGCGCCGGGTTGGTCAGTACGTTCGGGATCTGCTGGATCGACGCCTTCAGGCGGTTGATCGCGTCGACCGCATCGACGCCGTTCGCGATCTTCGCGGTCAGGTCGACGCGACGATGCGACGTTGCGCTGTAGTTGGCGATGTTGTCCGAAAAGATCTTGTTGTTGCCGACGATGGTCACGATGTTGTCCGGCGTGATGATCGTCGTGCCGAACAGGCCGAGCTCCTTGACCGTGCCCGTGACGCCGCCCGCGTTGATCACGTCGCCGATCTTGAACGGACGCAGCACCTGCATGAACACGCCTGCGGCGAAATGCGCGAGCAGGCCGCCCCAGGCGGTGCCGATTGCGAGGCCGAGGCCGGCGAGCAGGGCGGCGAACGAGGTCGTCTGCACGCCGAAGATCTGCAGGATCGCGAGGATCAGCAGGATCGTCAGCAGCACGCCGACGACGGAGGTCAGGTAGTCGGTCAGCGTCGGGTCGACCTTGCCGCTGCGGCGCACGACCTTGCCGAGCAGGCGCGTGCCGATGCGGATCGCCCAGCGGCCGATGAACCACAATACGATCGCGGCGAGGAGGTTGAGGCCGAAGTCGAGGCCGCGGGTCATCAGGAATTGCTGGGCTGTGGCGAGATCGATCATGCGTTCTCCGAAGTCAAGAGTAGAAAGGGCGGCGCATGCACCGGATGGGTGGCGCTTTTATAACCTGACCTGTGCGGGGCGGGCAACCTGCCTGACATTGCTTGACGTAATGAGAAACGGGCAGGACGCGTGTGCGTGCTGCCCGTTTGGTGCATCGGATCGACGCCAGTTGCGGCGCACGACCCGGAAGTCGCCGTGTTTACGACGCTGCGCGGCCGTAGGTGTCTTCGAAGCGGACGATATCGTCCTCGCCGAGGTAGGCGCCCGACTGGACTTCGATCAGTTCGAGCGGGATCTTGCCGGGGTTCGTCAGCCGGTGGGTCGCGCCGAGCGGGATGTAGGTCGACTGGTTCTCGGTCAGCATGATTTCCTTGTCGCCGTTCGTGACCATCGCCGTGCCCTTCACGACGATCCAGTGCTCGGCGCGATGGTGGTGCATCTGCAGGCTCAGCTGCGCGCCGGGGTTCACGATGATGCGCTTGACCTGGAAGCGGTCGCCCTGGTCGATGCCCTCATAGGAACCCCACGGGCGGACGACGCGGCGATGCGTGACCGACTCGTGACGACCGGAGGCATTCAGCCACTCGACGATTTTCTTGACGTCCTGGGCCTTGTCTCGATGCGCGACCAGCACGGCGTCGGCGGTTTCCACGATCACGATGTCGTCGAGGCCGATTGCCGCAACCATCCGATGTTCCGCACGGATGTACGAGTTCTTCACCGCGTCGGTGAATATGTCGCCGATGAGCGCGTTGCCTTGATCGTCGGCTTTCGCGATGTCCGCAAGCGCGCTCCACGACCCGATGTCGTTCCAGCCGAGGTCGGCCGCCGCGACGACGGCTGCGCGCTCGGTCTTCTCCATGACTGCGTAGTCGATCGAAACGTTCGGGCAGGCTGCAAACACTTCAGCGTCGAGGCGGACGAAGTCGTTGTCCCGCTTGGCGGATTCGAACGAGAGTTCTGCCTGGCGGGCGATTTCCGGTGCATGGCGATGCAACTCCTCCATGTACGTGGACGCCTTCAGCATGAACATGCCGCTGTTCCAGTAGTAGTTGCCATCGCTGAGGAAGCGTTCGGCTGTCGGCGCGTCGGGTTTTTCGACGAATGCGTCGACTTTGTAGACCTGCTTGCCGTCCGCGACGGCCGGGCCGCGACGGATATAGCCGAAACCGGTGTGCGCTTCCGTCGGCGTGATGCCGAACGTGACGAGATGCTGGTCTGCTGCGATGGCGGCTGCCTCAGTGGCCGCAGCGATGAATGCGGGCTCGTTGAGGATGACGTGGTCGGACGGCAGCACCAGCAGCAGTGCGTCAGGCGATTCGTGCAGGGCGAGCAGCGCAGAGATCGCGATCGCGGGCGCGGTGTTGCGGCCTACCGGCTCGAGCACGATCGACGACGGGGTGATTTTTACCTGGCGGAGTTGTTCCGCGACCAGGAAACGCTGTTCGTTGTTGGTGACGACGATGGGGGCGGCGGCGCCCGGGATGTGCTGAAGTCGGACGGCTGTCTGCTGGACGAGCGTCTGGTCGCCCGTCAGTTTCAGGTATTGCTTCGGATAGCCGCCTCGCGACATCGGCCAAAGGCGGGTGCCGCTGCCGCCGCACAGGATTACCGGATAAATAGTCATGGTTGCCATTAGTGATGGAGCCCTCGGTGGCTCGTTGTTTCCGTTGGACGTGCCATTTTTAGCTATTTTGGTCACGTTTTTGTTTAACAACTTTCAATAATTAAAACTCTTTGCGTTTCGGCCCCTGTTTGGTTTCGATTTGCCAGACCGCGTGGCGAAGCGCATTGCGGGTCCAGCGAACGATCTTGAACAGCGGACGTATTGGGTTGCCTTGAATCTTGCCAAGCGGTCGTCCCGCAGGTTTTGCCAAGCGGCGGACAACTGCCTCGGGTGTGGTGTAGAGCCGAAGCGTCCAATCCCAGTACAACGGGTAGCGTAAAAGAGCACCGGCGGTCAGCATATCAAGCGAGAGGGTGCGTTTGCGCCATGGTTGCTCAAGGGCGTCATGCGTTAGGCCCCACCCGGCGTAAAACGGCAATCCGTAAGTGAACACGGATTTTCCTCGCAATAGCGCATCGAAACCTGCCAGTGATGACAGCGTATGGACTTCGTCAGCCACTTCGATGAGTGATATCAGATCTGAGTCAACGTCGACCGCGTCCGCAAGGCGAGTGGCGTTAACAAGACCTACGCGGTTTCCTGACAGGACGTCGGGATGCGGCTTATACACGATGAAAGCGTCTGGTCGACGTGCACGTACTTCGTGTAGCAGTGCTTCAGAGGTGGTGATTCCTCGAGTGCCGAGGCGAATCGACGCGTCGTCTGCGACCTGGCCCGGGACGAGGATGATGCATTTGTTTGCTGGTGCGCGCCAGGTCGGCGCGCAGCGCCCGAGGTTGTACTTGGTCAGTCCAAGACTCACGATTTCCGCACGTAGCGCGGCGGCGCGCGCCAACTCGAACGGCGGGAAATCCGCGTCGTTCAACAGTGCTGTCAGATCGCTCGGTCTGGCGGGGTCAAAGTAAAGGCCGCGCCGATCGATCACCTGGCTCTGAGGTGCAATCATGTCCGATCCGAGGCCCGTCGAATGGAGAAAGCCGTCTTCGATACGGACCATCGGAACTCCGTCCGGCAGACCTTCTGCAGTGCGAGCCCCCCAGAGTGCTGCGTGCTCGTCGGCCAATAGCTCGCTGGGGCTCCCGACCCAACGCAAATCGCCGCCGCCTGCAGTCAGGTACGGCGTTGCAAACGGGCGCTTCCACCATTGAAATCGAATCGCGACAACGTGTCGGAGGTCTTCGTAGCGTGTGGTTACCGCGCGTTGAAGCGCGATGGAGTCCAACAGCGCATCGAGTGTGCCGAGCTCGTGAGTTGCCGGGTCGATGTGCCGAGCGAAGCGAACGAACACGACATGGAATAGTGCCGCGAGTGATGCGCGTGAGCGGCGTTCCGGCTGCGTGCAGTGATCGTGGGTCATTCCCCAGCCCGCATAGTACGGCGTGCCGAAGACATGGACGGGCGTGTCGCACAGCATGGCATGTAAGCCTTCTGGCGCGGCGACCGTATAGACATGCTCGACGTGAGGTAGTGATGCGCCGAGCGCATAAGAAGAATCAAAATGTCGTATGCCGGCGGGTAGCTCGCAAGTGCGCGATAACCATGGCCCGCAGCCGGGTGCCGAACTCCGGGCAAGCCAGAACTCAGCATCCGGGTGCGCGCGGACGGCTGTTGCCAGCATTTGTTGAAAGCTAGCGCGTCGTACTTTGGGAGGGGCGTCAAAGCGCCCGCCCGATGCGCGCTCGTCAATTAGCAACACGCGTTGCTTGTCTGTGGCTCGCCCCAGTTCTGGAATGCAGCGAGGAATGCGGTGGACTGGATCGAGGGCGCAGGCGAGGATGAATCTTTGCATCTGCGCCGAAACGTCCGGTAGTGCGTCGGTGCCGGACACTTCAAGTGCTGCGTCAATAGATTCAATCCAGGCGCGTGCAGTAAGGGTTGCGAGTGGCACGCAAAACCAGGACAGGATCGGCCCCTCGCCGCGCTTTCGCGGCAGGATGGAACTCGGCCAGACAGCATCGATATTCTTCCTCGACAGTCGACGTGCAATTTGCCGCATTATCGGACCTGACCATCGATCGGCCCGAAGCAGGCGGGGCAACGCATCGGCGCTGTTGCGGCCCGCTGTCAGCCCATCAGGTCGGGAGCCGTCAATGGCGCGAGGAGAGGTGATCGTCGGGCCGCTCATCTAGCGCAATGTTTCCAGAAAGCGGTCGACGTGGCCGAAGTGTTCGTCCCACGTTGGTTCGCTGAAGCGCTTGATACGTCGCAATTGCTCGTCACGCGCCGGGCATTGCTCCTGTGTGTACGCGTGGATTTGATCGAACCAGCCGAGCCCGTCGAGCGGGTCGAGGTAGTCGGGAATATCGCCAGCGACTTCACGGAATACCCCGAGATCGCTCGCTAGCACTGGTACGCCCAGCGCTAGCGCTTCGGCGAGTGGCATGCCATACCCTTCAACAAAGGAAGGAAATAGTAGCGCGCGCGCGTGTTGAAGCCAGGCGCGCAAACGTTCGTCGCTGCAGTCGGATTCTTCGATGACCGCGTCGCCCAGACTGGCGCAACGCTCCAGCATATCGACTACATTCTCGCATTCCCAGCCACGCCGACCGACAATGACGAGCTTGGGTGCAGAGGCGCCGAACCGCTCCACCAGCCGGCGCCAGATATGGAGCATGAACCAGTGATTCTTGCGCGGCTCAATGGTGCCCAGCATCACGAAATATGGTGCATCCAGCGGAGCGGACACACTCGTTCGCGACGTAATCGCGGGCGCGAGGCGTGCGACTACGTTCGGAGGAAGCGGTAATCCGGCACGATTCGCTTCCATGCCGAGTGAATCGAGCGTCGCTTGCGAATTGGTGATCAGGCCGTCGGCATGCCGCAGTGCTGTGTAGATACGTTGACGATGCGCACCATCGACACCAGGGCGGCAGTACTCAGGATGAGTCAGCGGAATCAGATCATGCACCATGAAAACCGTGCGAATGTTTCGACACTTCATCGAGCGGTAATAGCGCGGGTGCTCCATGCCGTTGTGACTTGTGTGGAGCAGAACACCTCGTTCGAAGTAACGATTGCTCAAAGAATCCACGCAAGCACGAGCCACAATCTTGCGAATTGCGCAGCGATCGCGGATCGATTGCGACAGCAACTCGAATGCCTGTCGGGAATTTCTTTCCGTCAGCACGACCGAGATTCCGCGTTCGCTCAAGACAGCACGGGCGTGAGTTCCATATCGCTGGATGTATGCGAGCCCGACGCGATCGACGCCGGTTGGCAGCAGGCCATCAGAAAGGCGCGACAGGAGTCGGGATACGTCGAGGAAAATGTTTATCACTAGTACAACAAATGGAGTGGTAGTGCCGGAATTGATGCTTCGGACTCGGCCTCGAAGTGGCGGGAGTACTCGCGCCTTGCCCGGCCTGCCGATCGCCGTTCCTGGCTGTCAATGATCTACGGCAGCATCAAATTTTGTGGTTCCCCTTGTTGACGAGCGTGGTATCCCCTAAAGTGACGGCAATTCACGTTTCCGGTAGCCGCTGACCACGTCAGGTGCCCCCCGGTTGGAGTGCCGTCTGACTTCGCCGCGGATCATGCGGGCGGCGCGTCGACTCAGGTAGTGAGCAGGCCTCGACGCATTATTTGACGCGGACGAGGGCAAATGTTAGCTGAAAAATTTGCGTCAATCTACCGGGACTTAAGGGATGTGTTGTTGAAATGTGTGATCTGGAAACGTTTTCGTACCTGCGGTTTTGAGGTTTGGCCGGGCACCAATGATCCACGTCGACTGACGAGATTTGGTATGCAGCGCTCAGATTCTTTTAAGCCTATTTAACATTGTGCGATAATTCGCGCCAAACCTAAATTGTCAGCTTTAAAAATGCCGCGTTTATCTCGCACTGCTTTTCAGGTTGTGCTCGTTGGTTGTGCGACCTTGCTAGTAGGTTGTTCCAGTATTCCGGCGTCCGGTCCAAGCCGCGCACAAATTGATCGGGCGGCCGCGGCGCAGGACAACGCGCTGGGTATCCAGATTGTCGATGTGACGGATGACGTTGCCCGTCGGCTGTATGCGGAGCGAGGCAAGGAGAATTTTTCCGCCGTGTTCGGCGGCAAGACTGCCTTTCAACAGCAGTTGGGCATCGGCGACATGATTGAGGTATCGATCTGGGAGGCGCCACCGGCGACGCTTTTTGGCGCTGCACAGGGCGATTCCAAGGGCAGTGTTGCCAACGCGCGTGTGACTGTATTGCCCGATCAGACGATCGATGGCAACGGTGAGGTCAACATTCCGTTCATCGGTGCCGTGAAAGCAGCCGGTCGGACGACCACCCAACTCCAGCAATATATCGCGGGCCGGCTCAAGAACATGGCTCACGATCCTCAAGTGCTCGTCAGGCTTTCCCGGAACGAGACATCGTATGTCACGGTTGTCGGAAGCGTGGCGAGTAGCACCCGGATGCAGCTGACTGCGCGCGGCGAACGTCTTCTTGACGCGCTAGCGACTGCCGGTGGTGTTAAGGAACCTGTCGGCAAAGTAACTATTCAGGTTACGCGCGGCAGCGAGGTGGTATCGATGCCGCTTGATACGGTGATCCGGGATCCGCGTCAGAACATTCCGCTGCGCGCTGGCGACGTAGTTACCGCGTTGTTCCAGCCCTATAGCTTTATGTCGCTTGGTGCTACTGGCAAGAATCAGGAGGTCGATTTCGAGACGCAGGGCATCACGCTGGCTCAGGCGCTCGCGCGTTCCGGTGGACTGGAGGATTCGCGTTCGGACGCTCAAGGGGTCTTTGTTTTTCGGCTAGAGAGCGCGGATGCATTGTCTTGGCCGAAAACGCCAGTGCGTACGACGGCAGAAGGCAAGGTGCCGGTTATTTATCGGATCAATCTGCGTGACCCCAATTCCTTCTTCGCGTTACAGAGCTTCGTCATGGAGAATAAGGACCTGCTGTACGTGTCGAACGCACCGGTCACCGAAGTGCAGAAGGTTCTCAATCTGGTGTTCTCCGTCGTGTACCCGGTGGTCACTGGGGTGCAGACGTTTAGATGACGCTTGGATTGCGCAACTGGGATCCATCATTCAAAAATGACGGCTGAATTGGAGACGCATGCGTGGCGTGGTGCGCCAATATTTGTCTTCGCCATGTGGAGTAGAGTTCGCTATATGCGGGATCGGTCCGATCGGGTGACTATTGCTGTCGAGATCATCTGATCTGGCGATGGTGGAGCATCGGAAATACATCGCAGAGTAACGATCCACGTTGGTCGGAGCGCAGGAGTTCGCTGTACACATCACTTCCTTCGATAAAGAAAATGCTCCTGCTCTGGGTTGGGTGTGAAGGGATGCCGATCGCTTGAAACGCAACCCAGGTGATCGAAGTGGGGTTTCGGAAAATTGAGTGCGCGGGGTATTGCCTAGGTCGGGAGTGTGAATCCGACGAGGGCGATAGAAGAGAGTACAGTGACGCGCTGTGCAGTAGCGTAAAGAGGCCGGTAGCGTTTCGCTCGGGTGATCGGACACCGGGTGGTAGTGCTTTCGGTTTGAGGAATTCGGGCTCGTTGGCGTCATTCCGCCGAATCATTTATTTATAGTGGATTTGGAAATGAAAAAAGCAATCATCACTGGCATCACTGGGCAAGACGGTGCTTATCTGGCGCAGCTTCTGCTGGAGAAAGGCTATGTGGTATATGGAACGTACCGTCGCACGAGTTCTGTCAACTTCTGGCGCATTGAAGAGCTGGGGATTGCTGATCATCCGAATCTGAAGCTGGTCGAATACGATCTGACGGATCTTGGTGCGAGTATTCAACTGCTGAAGAGCTCCGAAGCAACCGAAGTCTACAATCTCGCCGCACAGAGCTTCGTGGGTGTTTCGTTCGATCAACCCACTACGACCGCGCAAATTACGGGCCTCGGTCCGCTGAACTTGCTCGAAGCCATTCGGATTGTCAATCCGGAGGTGCGTTTCTACCAAGCAAGCACATCCGAAATGTTCGGCAAGGTGCAAGCCATTCCGCAAGTCGAAAGCACACCGTTTTATCCGCGCAGCCCGTATGGTGTCGCCAAGCTCTATGCACACTGGATGACGGTCAATTACCGCGAGAGCTATGACATCTTCGGATGCAGCGGGATTCTGTTTAATCACGAATCGCCGCTCCGTGGCCGGGAATTTGTGACGCGCAAGATTACCGATAGCATGGCCAAGATTCACCTGGGCAAGCTCGACGTACTTGAACTCGGTAACCTTGACGCAAAGCGCGACTGGGGATTTGCGAAAGAGTATGTCGAGGGCATGTGGCGCATGCTTCAGGCTGATACTCCCGATACGTATGTGCTTGCGACCAATCGGACAGAAACGGTTCGTGATTTCGTGACGATGGCTGCGCGCGCCGTTGATGTTGATATCGACTGGAAGGGAAGTGCTGAACAGGAAGTGGGCTACGACACGAAGAGTGGTAAGGTGATCGTGAAGATCAACCCCAAGTTCTATCGCCCGGCAGAAGTGGATTTGCTGATTGGCGATCCGGCAAAGGCAGGTAAGGAACTGGGCTGGGAGCCCAAGACCTCGCTCGAAGAACTTTGCCAGATGATGGTTGAGGCGGATGTACGCCGGAACAAAGCGGGCTTTTCGTTCTGAGTGCCATGTCGAAGATCCTGATTACGGGAATTCGAGGGTTCACCGGCCAGCATCTCGTTAAGGAGTTGCTGGCCGCGGGGCACGAAGTCTGCGGACTGTCGCATGCCCCCGCCTCAGAAGACACCGTGCCGATTCACGTTTGCGACTTGCTCGACCGCGACAGCCTTGCGGATGTGTTGACACGCGAGCAGCCTCAGGCCGTCATACACATGGCTGCGATCGCTTTTGTTGCTCATGGCGACGTACGGGCGATCTACGACACCAATGTGGTGGGTACGCGTAATCTCCTCGATGCAATTCATGCTACGGGCTGTCGTCCTCAGGCCGTGCTCCTGCCAAGCAGTGCTAACGTATACGGCAATTCGGATCGGGAGATCATCGACGAATCGACGGTTCCCAATCCGGCAAACGACTATGCCGTCAGCAAACTGGCAATGGAATATGTTGCCAGGCTGTGGATGGACAAATTGCCCATTACCATCGTCCGTCCGTTTAACTACACCGGTGTCGGTCAGCCTGCGAATTTTCTGCTTCCGAAGATCGTCGCGCATTTCAAGGAACGCAAGGCGACGCTGGAGCTCGGCAATCTCGATGTTATCAGGGACTTTTCTGACGTCCGGAACGTTGTAGCGGCCTATGGAAAACTGCTAAGCGGAGAATTTGCGGGTCAGATTTTCAACGTATGTTCTGGGACCGGATATGCATTACGGGACATCCTAGGCATGATGGAAGTGCTGACGGGTCATAGCCCGGAGATCCGGGTGAATCTCGCATTCGTCCGAGCCAGCGAGGTGCGTAAGCTGATCGGTTCGAATGAACGATTGACTAGCGCGATTGGCGAGCTTCCAACCATTCCGCTCAGTGACACGTTGCGTTGGATGCTGGAGAGCGCCCAATAAAGCTGCCCTTTGTAGTTGATCTGCAGCGGAATCTTGGGACCGCTAGGGCGCGATGAACGCCGGATTGGTTGCAGCAGTCTCACTGCGAGCGCGGGACGTTGGAAGTGGCAAATCCGACGCGGTTGTTGGACCGAATGAACGGCCCCGCACACGGCTTGCCGACCCACAAGGCTAGCGAGCGGCGACGCGTCGTTGCCGCATCGCTTACAGTCCGTTCTTCGCCCCTTGCCTAAGCTCGCTCGTCATACATGCTTATCTGGTCACCTATAAGCAGGCGACAAAGGTGGTTGAATATCCGGTGCGCATCTACCACCGTGAGCGGCCACTTGCTGATACTAAATGCGAGGCGCCGGATGTGGCGCTTCCGGCGCTAACGCGGGTAACAACGGTCAACCGATTCTAAGACTGCCTCGTCCGTGCACTAGACAGCAGTCTCGAAGACTGGTTGATTTCGGCAGTTCTAGTCGGTAATTTCGAATGAATGCGATCGACCGTCGATCCCATGTACATTCGTAGAAAGCCTAAGTGGAGTAAATCCACATTCGTCGAACCAGCACACCATCTCCTGGACTGGCTGGGCCTCTAGTTCATAGCGACCAGGCAGTTTAGGCGCTTCAACTACCATCGCTACCGTAACACTTTTTCCACGGAGAAGTTGTCCGCCTGGCAGCGGTGTCCGTTGACCGTCGAACACTACGAATTCTCCGCTCTCGTCTAACCAGCGGTAAGAAAGGCTAATCGGGTTGGAATGAAGGCTTATCCAATCCTGATTTGAATTGTTGCTTAAAGTAACGAGTAGAGAATATGTTTTGCTGGCATTCACTTCTTGTCCAGCCGAAGTCGATTGCAAGGTGCCTGTACCATCGGTGACCGGCATCGCAATACCTTCCGAAATTCGGTAACAGTCCATTGCCGTCGTGAGTTCCGCATAGCCAACCGAAGGGGTCACGCGTTCGTGAGTCACGTGGAACGTGACAAGCTCGTCATACCATGCAAGATTGCGCATCTCGCCAGCAATTCGCTCAGCAAATGCAAAGCCAGCAGTGTATACACCTTCTGGAAGGTCGGCGACACATGCGCAACGGAACCGATAGATGCCTGGGGTGATTGCAACAATCTTGTTTCCCAGCATGGTGGTATTCGTTCCGAATGCCCAGCGGCGCACGCTGTCAAATATATGAATACCTATCTCGAGGTCTGGAACATCCGTCGAGATTGAAAATTCAACTAGAAACGAGAGAATGCTGCCATATTTGCAATTGCGTTCGCCGTCGACCTTGGCCGAGATGAGTGAAAAACGACTGTCATTGAAGTTTGTGGCGACGAGACGCTCAATTGGCGTCCAGGCTGGTACCTGAACAGCGGGCCGTTGCCACCGTCGACGTTCTTGAGCGTAGCGATCGCGAACGATTTCGTAGAATTCAAGGTCGAGCGCATTGAGTTCTTCGAGTCGTCGCCTGAGTTGCGCTGAGGCACGAGTAGAACTGGGGCGCGTAAGTGTAACGTTAACTTTCGCGATTTCTCGAGGAGCAGGTGCGCCAAGTAGTGCTGCGAAATCACTGAGAAAGTCGGGCATAGATTCGTAAATTCCCCAAAGATCGTACTTTTCCAAAACGGCGAGCGCTTTGGCAAGCCGTTCTGCATCAGTGAACGTCGGAGTCGGATCTATCGAGCAAAAATGCTCAATATAAGGATTTACGATTTGCCCTAGCAATGAAACACTTGATTCGCCTTCTGAATCAATAAATTCCTTAGTCTGGTGCCATAGAGCCGCGAGGTCACTTGCATCATGATTTTGGTGCACGAAGAAAATCCAGCTAATCGCTCGATCAAGCGGCTCGCGCAAGAAAGTCACATATTCGTAACGAGGATCGAATCCCTCGCCTTGAAACGACATATGGGCAGATATTAGTGAGTATTCGCCACCAAATTGCCTGATCAGCTCTCGATGGGCAGAGTTGAAGCTCGTCGCGGCACAGCCGGAGCCGAGTGTAGATACGAGCCATGCATTAATCGCCTGTCCAGCCGTTTTGGGTAGATGGTCGAAAATAACGCGCCCTGAAAATCCCCGCGGTCGATTTATAATCATGCGTTTATCAAGCTTGCTTGAACTATCCTGATTTATCAAATGAATTCGGAGTCACATAGCCCTCCAAAGCGTTCGTGAGCGTACGTTTTGGAGGGCAGTCCGATGCAGGCCTTATCTGTAAATTCCGAAAAAATTTCGCTGCCGCGGACGGGGGGTGGCGCTCAAGGTCGTCACGATTCCATTCCATAGTGAAATTCGCGAGACTCGTCAACAAATACGATATCTTTGAGCGCGATTGCAAGCGTCCTAGGATCCGCATCGTTCGGCCGTCTAGCATCCGGAAGCAATAGGCTCAACGTATTAAATCCACCCTTGATTTCAGCAACATCAGTTGAGACTACCAGATCGTCGCCGGATAACTCGCCAGCATAGATTTCTCGCTCGTTCAATAAAACAGTAATCCGCTGAACGTCAAGTGTTTTACATCGAATCTTGAGTCTCTTTTTGCGATCTGTTCCTTTCCAGTTGAAGATGAGGCGTGCGTGGCGTTCCTCTGTCCAGCGGAATTCCTTCTCGGCACCTGAAAATCCGTCCCAAATAAGCTCATTGCTAGAATGATTGTAGACGGAGTTATCCTTCAATTGAGGTAGGGTCGGTCCTATTTCGAAAGAGCGAATGGCGATAGCCAGCAGGCGCACATCGGCGCCTCCAGGACTTTGTGCATCCGGCAATTCGAAGCGAATTTCGTTTTCACCGAAATCAAGATCCCTCATCGAGCAAAAGATTTCGGTATTTGCACCAGAAAGAATACCGGAATAGATCTTTCTCGCGTTCAAGTAGATAGTGACACGTTGCGTACCAAGGGGAGTGCACTTGATGAGGAGAGTGCCTTCATGTTGCCCGCCCCAAAGAAATCGTATGCGAGGCGACGCGGTGCTGCTCCATCGAAAATCGGACTCAGCATCGGAAAATCCGGCCCATTCTAGGCGCTCGCTAGCGTGAGACTGCTTTAACCCTTCGTAAAGATATCCGTGGCCATCGATCGAATATTCCCAATCATCATTCTGAACGATGTTCATGAATTGATCTGCACTCTCACGCCACGTAAGCCATGGCATTTGATCGGCGCGCGGGTGACGGTCGGACTTCTGCAGTTTGAGCCATGTATCGATCGCGTTGGCCATCGTATCCGGCTCAGTATCGTCTTCGAAATAGAAGGCGTGCTCACCAGCAACTTCTTTGAAGACAGGGATATCGCGCGCAATAATTGGCAACTTGTGTTGCGCTGCCTCGATCAGTGGTAGACCAAATCCCTCGCCGGTGGATGCAGCTATCAGACAATCACTGGAGCTGTAGATTTTCTTGAGATATTCGTCACTTATCCCCTGGAGCCAAAATAGGCGCTTGCCATTTTCTTTGTGCGAAAGAAGTTGCTCTGCGAAATCACGCATCCCCCAACCTTCTCGGCCAACAAAAACTAAATTGACATCTTTCGCTTGCTTCCAGAGCTTATCGAAGGCCGCGAGAGCCTGCCGTCCACCTTTGCGCGGTTCAATGGTTCCGACCATAAGAAAAGTTTTTCGTGCGTCGAGCGAACGAAGCACGGACTCGGCGCCTTCCTCAAGTCCTTTGGTCGGAGCGGAATTCTCGATGTCGGCGCCGAGATGGAAATATCCGATTTTGAATTTCGAAGATCGCCGCTCCCCAAAAATATCAAGATACTCTTTCAACTCGTCAGCGACCGATTTCGAGATGCATAAAGCGCCATTTGAAACACTAACGGCATCGGTCCACAAACGGAATTCTCGACAGAGCTCCGGCCAAAACGATTCTGGTTTGAGGATTGGCAGTAGGTCGTAAACGACGTGATATACGGAGATCCCTTTGTTGCGCAAATATCGATTGTGTTCACGATGCGCAATTGCGACGCCAGGATGCAGGTCGAGATAGATTAGAATATCTCCGGCCATGAATTCAATTTCTTCATCATGGGGCGAGACCTTCGCGTTGAATACTCGGCGTGAATACTCGTTTGCGGCGTAAAAGCGCATGTCGCTGGTCGACGTATACGCAAGTTCGACTTCGAAATCTCTAGGATGGTTGTTGACCAATTCTGCCGCGATAGCCCGGACGACGCGCTGAATCCCCGACTTGTAATCGTGCGTAGCAACGGAGCTGATGTCCAGGTAGATCTTGCGCGTTCGCGGAACGGGGAAAGTCTCGGAAATCGAATGAGCAATATCCGCCAGGGCGTGATCATCCAGCTCGGCGGTATGCTTCGCCAATGCATCTATTACGTGTTGAACTGGGTCATCAAATCGGTATCCCTTTGTCCGGGAGATTTGATTCGCGTTTTCAAACACAGTCCATAGCTCTCGCGCTGAACGTGTCCACGAGTAGCGGCTAGCCTGTTTAGGCCCATTTTTCAAAATTTTGCGATAGAGATCAACGTCTGACAAGGCATTTTTTAATTTGAGTTGAATGTCGTCGATCTCGTATGGATCAAACATTGCCGGCTTGAAATTGATAATCTCTTGAATGCTAGAGGTACCAGAACCGATCACGGCCGCGCCACATGCCATTGCTTCGAGTGCAGGCAGTCCGAAGCCTTCATGGGTCGACGGAAATACAAAGATCTTGCAGAGCTTGTAGAGTTTCGGCAAATCATCATCCTCGATAAATCCAGTGAGGATGGTGTTTTCGTAAATTCCGAGCTGTTCGATGCGATTGATGAACATTTGATCCTTTGGGAAGTCCTTTCCCCCAATTACAAGATCAAATGAATTTCGCAAATCTTCAGGAAGTTGCGAGAAAGCGGAAATAAGACGCTCTACGTTCTTGTGCGAATCATTTCCACCAACATAAAAGATGAATGGATTTTTTAATTCGTATTTTTCTAGGATGAACTCCCTTTCCTCGTCGGTAAGGGCGGTGGTATTAAAAACAGCGGAATCGTAGCCGAGTTCAATTGTAAAGACTTTTGACTCAGGAACATCCAGCTTCTCGAGGATGTCCGATCGCGTCGCATGCGAGTCGGCGATTATCAGATCGCTTGCCTTGGCGTACTCTATTTTTTCTGTGTACCATTTTCGGATTCCGGGATCCGATAGGTAGCGATCTTCATAATAGAAAGGTACAAGATCGTGAAGTGTGCTGCAATAAAGCGTCGGATAGACCAATTCATGCACGCTAGTGGGTGCAGACTCATCGAGTCCTTCCTGAAGGTTGGTCGAAAAAATAATGTCTGGTCGAAACGAATTCAAAAATACTTCGCGAATTACGTACCCGGCATATTTCAATGCTTCACTATGGCCTGATCTGGCCGCAGCGTTGAAGAAATTCTGCCAGACGACGATTCTATCACGCGGCAGAATGTCGACAAATTTTGCTCGAATCGAGTCGATGGAATCGGTGAATGTTCCGTTTAGTGCAAGATAAATTTCATGCTGTGGCGCCGCTTCGATGATCATATTTCTGACCAAATTCTCGGTGTAGCGGCCGACACCCCGGTGTCCCGACGACCGAGTTTGCAATCCCTGCATGTCAATGACGATTCGCATCGAATCAAGCCCTCTGTTTTTTTAATTTTTGAAAAATCAATTGAGCGCGAATGGGCAGATTTTGCCCAACTTCAGCGTCTAGCGCGTGAGCCGTAGGTCGACAAGAGTTTTTCTGCTCTTTATCGAATACTGGCATTTGTATGGGTGAATGACTCTCGACGAGAGTTTCGTTCATGGTATCCATAGGCTGCGTGCGCAGCTGCATGGTTGCTAGTCCAGTCGATAGCCGTTCGATATGATCGGCGAGGCCGTTGATTCGTTGCTCAAGATTGAGAAATTTGTCAAAATGGCGCTCCAATTTATCGATCTTTTTTTCCAATCGTGCACCGCGATTCCACCACCGTCGATCACGCTTCTCATTTTTGAGGCGAGCTACCAATTCGCGCTCGAATTCGACACTCGAAGCATCAATATTCGTAGCTTCGGGAGAGGTCTTGATTTCATTGGCCACATGCTCGCGATTGCCGGACCGTTTCAAAACTTCGATGAAGTACTGTTTTCCATCCGGATCTGCAGGGCGTCCCAAAACACGTCGATAAATCGTGTCGACAAAAGCCTCATCAGGCAGAGTGGCTAGTTCGGCGTGGTTGAGATGCGCCTTTGCTTCTTTAGAGCGAACAATATCAGCAAGGATATGAATTTTAGTGTACCCGGAGCCGAGGCGATTCAGGTAAAAATGAAACCCGCTACTGTCCGGTTCGCGGCGGAGAGCGGTGATGAACGCGGCGCGTACGAATTCTTCATCAGGCAATGCGAGCAGTTCGCTGAGCTTCATTTTGGATCGAATGTATTGAGGACTGAGTCGGGTGGCTTCCCTTTCACGGATAGCTGAGCCAGCTGCAGCGTCAAGTGAGTGGAAATTGTTCGACCATGCACCAATCCCTTGGTCGGGAGTGGTTTGAGTTGTCAAATTGGCGGGGCGAGACATGACGAGCCGCGAAATGGCTTGTACCATCGATCGGACGCGTGTGAGGGGATGCACGCGCCAGATGAGGCGTCCGTACCAACTGTCGTGCAGAGCGTCCATCTCGAGCGCGAGATCGCACGCATACTGCCGATAGCGCTCCAATTCTTCGTGTATTTTTTGATGAATTGTCAAAACCGCATCGTTGTCATCTCGAAGAGCCGCGATCTGAGCTTCGAAACTATTCTTTTGCTGTTCTTGTTCGTGCCTGAGCGACGAGATATGTTCGGTCAGCTTATGTTGGTACTCGTTTTCACGTGATAAGTGCTGTGCCTGAATCGTGTCTTCGAGTGCGCGGTGTTCAGTGTTTATTCGTTCGAGTTCTGCGGCCTGGTGTTCGCGCAGCCTTGTTTCACGTAATTCAAATTCGCGGATAGCTGCTTGAAGTTGTTCGGCGTGCGTGCTTTCACTCTCGAGCAATTTCGTCGCGTGAGAGTGTTCGGAAAGTTGGGCATTGTGCCGCATGACGCGCACCAGTTCCGTGAATAGATTTCTCTGGTGTTCTGCGTCGATCTGCATTGAGCTAATCAGATCTGTTGCTGCGTCAAGCTTCTGCTCGAACGCGGACTTCTGCTCGACGATTGTTCGAATCGTCTCCTCGTGTCTACGGTCATGCTCATGCGTGACTTCGACGAGTGCAGTCTTTATTTTTTGCGACTCGCCGGATATGTGCTTGATTGCCGTAGTGAGGGCGTGCTCGCGAGCTTCTGCGATACTCCGCATACGCAAGGCGTCAAATTGCGCGGCGACCAGTTGTTGCTCAGCCGCATGCTTTTGTTCGCTCGCCTCTGCGAGTTCGATTTTATGGCTACGTTCGATTTCCAGCATCAAATCGCGATGCGCGTCCGCCTGGCGTTGAGCATCCGCACGATAGTCGGCGATCCGGTCGTCGAAGTCGCGCTCCCGCGCCAATATTCCCGCCTGCAGTTGACCGATTGCCGTCGCGGTCTCTTGAAGTTGCCTCTCAATGATTTCCTTTTCTTCGACAGTTCGCGCTAGCTGTTGATCATGTGTTTGCTTAATGGAGCGTGTCAGCCAGTGCGCGTTATTGCTGATCTGAAAATCATCGAATATATTCGGCGGAAACGAAAAATAGTGCTTTAACTCGGGATGTGCATTGCTCACGTAGAAATGGTTGAGTCCGTCTTTGTAGACGAGCATGTAACCCTTTTTCAATACGATTTCTTGCCATGCTTCGGATGTATCGACTTGGGTGTTCGGATAAGTTGCCTCGATGACAATTATCCACGGACGGCGTTGCGATTTCTTCCATCCAGACAAGACTTCAAGTTCAAACCCCTCGACATCGATCTTTAACCAATGGATATCGTCGTTGGGTGCGAGATCGAGAAGGGTGTCAAGTGTTACGCTTGGCACGAGGCTGGTGCGCACCGAATAGCCGTGCTTCTCGTGATGTTCATCCGCAATGTCTTTGCGCGCAGTTGACAGCCCGGTGCCGAGTATCTCGTGGAAAGCAGACATGCCAGAGTGTTCGGCAACGAGCGCTTGCACAACGGTCTCGTCAGGGCGCGCGATTCGCAATAGATTTGCGCATTCCAAAGTGGGTTCGACATGTACACCACGCCACCCGTGTTCGTAGAACAACTGGCTAACGGAGTCCTGTGAGGGATGATGTGCACCAACGTCGATGTAATGCCCGGATGGAATATGCCCGAGGCTGCGCCACAGGAGGATGTCCTCAAAATTCTGAGCGTATGTAGTAATGCTCATTTATGTGGTTCGTCGATCAAAGACGCGAGGATGGCCTGTGTCGTGTCAGACCAAGATGGAACCGCGAATGGTTGCAGGGGGATATGAGTGTCAGTCGCGTCGAGCCATCTTGCGATTCGCTTCCCTAGCATTGCAGGTGGCACGCCAGACTCGAAGTAGTCGACCCCTTTATCTTCGTGCAGTCGGAAGATGGGTAAGTCCCGCGCGAGAACCGGCTTGCCATACCCAAGCGCTTCGATAAGGGGCAGACCAAATCCCTCTGCATGTGAGGCCATCAGTACGCCGTCACAGGCGCTGTAAAGTCGTGACAATGCCTCATCGCTAAGGTCTTCTAGCCAGAATAGCAGTTTGCCGTTTAGGGGATGACTGCGCAATTCGTTCTGGAGAGCTTCAGTCTTCCATCCCCTGCGACCAACAAACACGAGATTGTAGTCGTCATGCTCCAGCCAAAGGTGATTGAATGCCGCGAGAATGTCGCTATGCCCTTTGCGTGGCTCGAGTGTTCCGACCATGAGCGCAGTGGGGCGCTGTTCGATATGCTTTAGTAAAGCGTCGAATCCTTCTGGTATACCCATACTTGGGCGACGGGTTGCGAGGTCCCAGCCCATCGGTACGGTATGCGTACGGTAATTGTCCGCGATCCGGAAGCGTTGTGTGAGTTCCTTGCGCAGCGCTTCTTCGACCGGGGGCGAGATGCAATAGAACCCGTCCGCTAGCGATGCAATGACGCTCAGCCACCTGCGAAAGCGAATGACATTCTTGTCGGAGAACCACTCTGGCTTTTGTACAGGAAGGAGGTCGTACATGACGAACCACAATGATCCGCCCCTGCGTTTGAGGTCGGCGAGTTGACGGCGATGGATCCGGACCGTGTCGAGCGCAAAATCCAACCCTAGGAACAAATCGCCTTGACGAAACAGTATCGGCGTGTTCGATGCCTTGACGTCGTTCGAAGGCCAAGTGACAGTGTGGTAAGCAAGTTTGCGCGTTGCACTTACTGCCTGAACGGTCCAGCCGGGCGGAGGGGATTCCAGCAATTGAGTTGCCACAGCGCGCACTACGCGCTGGATGCCGGTACCCGCATCATGGGAATGGATGACGGATATATCGACAAACAACCGACGGCGGGCGTTAGGAGCATGCGCCGGGCGTTGAAAAAGGGTGCGCCGAACGCGCCTGATCTGCCAGGCTTCGAGCCAACTTGGGTAAAGGCAGGCGTGCACTCGCCGTTCGAAGGCTGCCCAGTTCATACACCGCACTTATGCTGAATCATACTGTCGTCACTCGATTTGCTTTGGGGCTCTTGATCAGTAGGTTCAGGAACCCCGGCTATTAATTTGGATAATTCAAGGTCGCTGCAAGGAGGTCACGCCACTACGCGCAATGATTAATTGGTGCTTGCGTGATAGAACTCCAAGGCTTCCTGCACTTCGTTGAATTGATGCAATTTTCCGGCGACAAGCACCGCGGCGCGGCTGCAGTGTTCACGGATATATCCGGCATCGTGACTTACGATAACCAATGATCTATCACGCCGTCGATCAAACAGTTCTCGATGACATTTTTCGTGGAAGCGACTGTCGCCAACAGCAATGATTTCGTCGATTAAAAAACAATCGAACTCAATTGCCATTGAAATCGCAAAGGCAAGTCGTGCGCGCATCCCTGCAGAATAGCTTTTTACAGGCTCGCGCAAATAATGTCCAAGTTCGGAGAACTCTTGTACGAATGGTTCTGCGAGGCGTGAATCAGACCCATATATCCGACAAATAAACCGAAGATTGTCCATCCCAGTTAGACTGCCTTGAAACGCACCGCCAAACGCTAGCGGCCAGGAAACACTCATGGTCCGACGAATTGAGCCTGTTGTTGGCAACTCGGCACCGCTGATCATGCGAATGATGGTAGATTTTCCCGCGCCATTGCGGCCGAGAATCCCAACCTTGTCGCCACGACCTATCTGCAGATTCACTTTATCCAGTATGCGTCGGCGCCCCTGCCGGGTGTGGTAATCTTTGCAAACGTCTTTGATATCGATCATTCTGGCTCCACTCGCCTACTAGTTTCCCGGACAAATGATAGCCCGGCAAAAAGTAGCACCATATCGGAGAGAATCATATAGGCGACATCGTAGTGTGGTTTGACGAGCGATCCGAAATATCCTCCGCGAAGAACCTCGGTTCCGTTGACCATGGGGAGCAGAAGAACGATTTTCTGATACTTTTCTGGAAGCCAGTCAACCATAAAAACAGCGCCAGAAAGAGGGAACAGAAGATAGGCAATGGTGTGCCACACGCGTTCAACTGTTTCGCTCCGTTCTGTAAGTCCGCCGATAATCAAACCAAGTCCGGCTCCAAATATGGCTAGATGAATCCAGCCAAAGAGGACCATAGCAATGTCTTGCGGTGGATTCATGACGCCGATGATGACAAACAAGATCGTCAGGAACGCGAACGACATAGTTGCGCCGGCTATCTCAAGCAGTAGACGAGCCAAGAATAAGTCCAAAACACGGACATTCCGGTGATATAGCAATGCTTGATTGGGTTGAATTGCAAGTGCGCAACGAGCTGCGCAATTGCGCCACATCAGGACGGACGAATAGCCGGTTACCGCGAAGGCGGCAATTGAAACTGAGGCTCCGTGTGTAACTTTGAGAATACTCCAAAGGCTCATGACACCAAGGGTAAACATCATGGGCTCAAAAAATATCCACAGAAATCCAAGATTGTGGCGCCCATAGCGCGTGATAATCTCACGCATCAACAATGCGCCTATAACTCGCCGCTGAATAGCAAGCGATTTAAATAGTGGAGTATTGTGTTGAGTCATTCCGATCCCGCATCAATCGTGATGCTCGCGTACACCGGCAAGGAGCAGCGTCAAGATTCCCCAGGCAATCATTCCCAGTGCAAAGACTTCAAATATTGACCTTATCCGTTTTGGCTCAATTGCGATGTCCGGCGTATTGGGCTGAACAAGTCTTTCGAGATAGAGTTGCTTGCGCTGTGCGTCTGCGCGAGCGTTTTCCAGTGCCGCCATCGTTGATGCTAGTTGCTTATCTGCGAACTGGGCATCGAGTTCGAGTCGAGCGTAATTGGCCGCTTTGTTTGAGAGTGAGGCTTTGCCGCCCGTTACGCCGCCGGTCGCATCTTGAATCTGCTTTTGAATTGACTCAATGCTCGTCTTGAGTGCGGGAATTTGCGGATTTTGTGGTGACAAGGACTGCAGTTGACTCAGTTTTGTTTGTTCGCCAAACATTTGAGTCTGGAGTGCTGAAATCTGCTGCAGCTGTAGTGCGGACTGTCGTTCCGGGTCGAACACGGTATGCGCATTTCGGAATGATGCCAACGCGGCGGCGGCGTCCTTCGCCTTATTCGTGGCCTCGTTGACTTGCTGTTGGGCGAAACGTACAGTGTCCACCGCGGCGCGCTCGTTCATGCGGTTGATCAAGCGCTCGCTCATTTCGAGAAGATCCTCGTTGATTCTGACTGCGTCTTTGGCAGTGTAGGCGCGGATCTTTAAAGTCGTGATCGCAGACGTCGTATCGAGGTCTGCAGTCACGATATGTTTGCCATAGTATTTCCAGAGTGCTTCGAAGCTATCATCAAGACTGCGAGAGAAGTGACTAATGAAATCACCATGGTTCCCGTACGCGTCTGCGATGTAATTATTGTGATTCAGTTCGCGCAGCGCATCACGTGACTGAATGTAATCGATTACGGGGTAGGTGTCGTCTTGGGCGCGCGCGAAACCGGTCCCTTGAAGGAGGGCGCCAACGACGCTGGTCTGGTTTTGGCGTTGAGCGCTGCGAACGACGAAGCGCGACTCCGATACGTAGACGTCCGATGCAACGACGCCGAAGTACACTACGGCGAGGAGCGTGGGGAGCGCAACAGTCAAGGCAAAGAGCTTGTTGGCCCGTAGTCGGTCGACCACGCCTTGTTTCTTCCCCAATTGCGGCCTGGCCGCATTGCTGTTAGGTCCCGTTTCCAACGTGTAACTACCTTATAAGTCTTTCCGAGGCCACGATCATCGAAATGAAGTTCGGCGCAAGCGGCGGAAAGAACCGCAACACGAACAGTTTACGTGGGACTAAAGCGGCAATGGATGTACTGCATCGTCACGCGTTGAGCAAGGGGCGGATTCCCAACTCGATCACGCGCCAAGCTGCTTCGAGCAGCCGTCAGTGGACAATCCAGCCGAGGGCCGCCGAGTATATCTAAATTGCATGACCTCTGCCATCAATGTTGCGGTTCTCGCAACATCACCTGCCGTCACGTTTTATCCATTTTGCCTCCACTTTGACGGTGAGGTATCCTGTCAGGCTGTAGAAGTGTTTCAACTTTGACCAACTTAGACGGATGGACTCGTTTCGGAGGGGGTGCCTTGTTCAGGGCGGCCGGCGCGAGAGTTACCGCTGCGTCGACTTTTTTGCTCTGATATGCAACGTTCCTTCCTGGTTCTACAGGGCACGGCCTCGCCGTTCTTTGCGCGGCTCTCGGCCGTGTTGCGAGGAAGAGGGCATGCGGTGCAACGCGTTAACTTCTGCGGTGGCGATCTGGCATATGCGGAAAGCGGCAATGCGTGGAACTATGCCGGCGCGTTGAGTGATCTTTCGAACTGGTATCAAGGAGTTCTCGGTACCGGCCAGTTTACGGATATCCTCATGTTTGGTGATTGTCGCGATGTTCATCGACACGCGCACCCAATATCCCAAGCAGCCGGCGTGCGCGTTAACGTTTTCGAAGAAGGGTACGTGCGGCCGCATTGGCTGACTTTGGAGCATTACGGCGTTAACGGCCGTTCGAATCTCTCGCGTGACCCCGCTTGGTATCTAGAGCGCAGAAATGTTACGCCTTCATGTCCGGAAGGTCGGTCAACGGGTTATAACCTCTATGAGCGTGCTTTTCATGATATCCGATATCGGGTGGCTAATACGCTATACGCGAAGCGTTTCCCAGGCTACCGTAGTCATCGTCCGACGAATGGATTTTTTGAGTATGCCGGTCTCGCCGCTCGCGCGTGCTTGCAGCGCAAGCACAAGCGTGAGGCAGATGCTCTCACGCGCGAACTGATCGAAACGAAGAGGCCGTACTACGTCTTGCCTTTGCAATTGAATTCGGACGCGCAAATGGTGGTTCATTCACCGTTTGATGGTGTTCGGAATGCCATTGAGACCGTGCTGCGCTCGTTTGCTCGCAGTGCAAGTGCGAATCACTGGCTTGTCGTCAAGAATCATCCCCTTGACACGGGGTTGATCGAATATCGAAGCTACGCGCAGAAGCTTGCGTCAGAATTTGGAATCGCCGATCGGCTCCGTTTCATCGATGCAGGTCATCTCCCCACGCTACTGGAAAATGCGTGCGGGGTGGTAGTGGTCAACAGTACAGTCGGGCTGTCTGCATTGCACCACTGTCGGCCACTCGTTGCACTCGGTAGGGCGATCTATGATATGCCTGGTCTGACTTGGCAGGGTGCGCTCGACGACTTCTGGCGCCATGCTGAACGACCTGACATGAATCTTTACCAGTGTTTCCTCGATTACATCGTGCACCACACTCAGATCAACGGCGACTTTTATACTCGCACTGGAATTGAGATGGCGGTGGCCGGTGCCGTCGTGCGGTTGGAGGCACCGGTAAATGCGTGATGGCATGGTGCACAAGCATATCTCTGTTACCGGTGCCAGTTCCGGTCTCGGCCGTGCGCTCGCTCTTGCGTACGCCCAACCTGGCGTCGTGCTTGGCTTAAGTGGACGGGACGAAGCGCGCCTTGAACTGAGTGCCGCTGACTGTCGTGCACGCGGTGCAAAGGTTGTCACGGCGGCTGTTGACGTCCGGGACGCCAACGCTACGAAGTGCTGGCTTCAGCAATTCGACGACTCACATCCTATCGATCTGCTGATTGCCAACGCCGGTGCGGCAAGTACGCTAAGTGATGCCAATGATTGGGAAGGGCTCGACCGCATCTCTGCAGTTGTCGACACGAATTTCTACGGCGCAATACACACTGTGCTACCTGTCGTCGAGCGTATGCGTGAGCGCAAGCGTGGTCATATTGCGATGACGAGTTCAATTGCTGCGTTACGTGGGATGGCAATTTCGCCCGCATATTGTGCAAGCAAGGCAGCAATCAAGGCATACGGCGATTCCATTCGCCCGTTGCTCGCCCGTGAGGGAATCGGTGTCTCGATCATACTTCCGGGTTTCGTTGAAACGGCGATGAGCGATGTGTTTCCCGGGGATCGGCGATTCATGTGGAGTGCAGACCGGGCTGCGGCGTACATTTGCCGAAAACTTGATGCGAGACGTGCGGAGATTGCATTTCCAGGTCCGCTGGTTCTTGGCATGCGCCTCTTGCCGCTGTTGCCCGCCACGATTGCGGATGCAATTCTCGATCGTCTGTCTTATGTGCCTCGCAAGGTAGATTCAAATTGAGCGGCAGGTTTGGGCCTGCGATTGCGGTCGTCATCGTGCTTTCGTTCGTCCTGGATATCATGGTGAAGCCGCAAGCACCGCTCCGTCGAACTGCGAGATCGTCAGCGCTTCATATCCTTTCTGTAACATGGATTGCTGTCCTCGTGTTGGCTGTTACGTCGCGTCCGAACTTCGCGGCGTTTGTCGCGTTGGCGCTCGTTGGTTTGGTTGTCGCGGTCAGCAATGCAAAATATGAGTCACTGCGCGAGCCATTCGTATTTACCGATCTGAGTCTGTTCAGTCAGTTGTTTTCGCATCCGCGCCTCTATCTGCCGTTCTTGAGTATCGGCAAGGTTGTGGCAATCGTGGTTGGTGTCATGCTCGTGATCGGTGGTTTTGCTGCCGAGCCAGCGGTCGCGCGGAGTTCTACGTGGCTTCTGTTGCTGCTGTTGGTTGTATTGTTCATCGCCGTCCGCATGCTGGCCGCCGGGCTACCCCTTTCCCTCGATCCCTGCGTCGATCAGGCTCGGCATGGCTTCTTTGCCGTGTTTGTTGCATATCTGATGAATGGATTGCGCTCCGCGACCTTCGCAATCCTCCAGCGGGCAATGGTTGCAAGTCCGTTCGGGGCGGGTAGGCCGCAGCGTCGTACTGACGTGATCGTCATTCAAAGCGAATCGTTCTTCGATATTCGTCGTGTCTGCGACGCCGTCGATTCGTCCGGCTTTGTGCAACTCGACCGCGCGCGGCGCGAAGCAGTACACTACGGCGAGTTGACAGTGCCGGCTTGGGGCGCCAACACAATGCGCACGGAGTTTGCCGTGTTGGCCGGAATCCCTTCGGCGGCGCTGGGTTATGCACAATTCTATCCTTACGCGTTCGTACGCCGAGCGTGTATCTCGCTTGCGCGCTGGTTCGCTCGAGCAGGTTATGCGACGTTGGCGATTCACCCGTACTACGCGGATTTTTTTGGCCGGAATCGCGTATTTCCGCTGCTCGGATTCGAACGGTTTCTCGACATCGGGCACTTTAAGGATGCTGCCCGCGCGGGGCCGTACGTTGCAGACGCCGCCGTCGCGGAGGCGGTCATTTCGACATTGAATGCACAGGGCGACAGGCCTCGCTTTGTGTTCGCGATGACGATGGAAAACCACGGCCCGTTGCATCTTGAGCAGGTTTTGCCCGGTGAATCGTCTTCTCGGCATACTCTCGGCGAAGACGCATCCTGGCGCGACCTGACAGCGTATCTGCGACACATTGAAAATGCAGACGCAATGATCGGGCGCTTGCTCGATCATTTGCGTGCCAGCGATCGTGAAACGGTTGTTTGTTTTTACGGCGACCACGTACCCGCATTGCCTCATGTTTTCCAGAAGCTGGGCGTTATTCCGCAACACAGCGACTACTTCATTTGGCGGAATTACGGCGCAGATACTCCCGAATGCCGGAATCTGGTAGCCGAGGAACTCGGTTCGGTACTTTTGCATGTGGTACAAGATGACGGAAATCGTGCGGAAGAGCCGTGCGCATCCGAGAAAGCGACATAAAAGATGAACAGTAAGATTGCAATAATTGGGATCGCTTGTCGGTTTCCCGGGGGCGCAAACAACCCTGGCGACTTCTGGCAACTGCTGCGCGACGAACGCGACGCAGTGACCGAAATCCCCGCCGATCGCTTCGGCACCGACTTCTACCAGCACCCGTCCAAACGCGAACCGGGCAAGAGCTACACGTTCTCGGCTGGCGTCGTCGACAACGTCGCCGGCTTCGACGCGGCGTTCTTCGGCATTTCCCCGCGCGAAGCGGCCCAGATGGATCCCCAGCAGCGCCTGCTGCTCGAACTCGCGTGGGAAGCGTTCGAGGACGCGGGCGTGCGCCCGGCCGACATGCGCGGCAGCAATTGCGGCGTCTTCGTCGGTGCCGCCAGCATGGACTACGGCAACCGCAACATGGACGATCTGAACGTGATCGATCCGTATTCGGCGACCGGCAACACCCTGAGCATCGCGTCGAACCGCGTGTCCTATCTGTTCGACCTGCGCGGCCCGAGCATGTCGGTCGACACGGCCTGCTCGTCGTCGCTCGTCGCGCTCCACCAGGCCGTCAAGGCACTGCAGTCCGGCGAAGCCGACGTGGCGCTCGCAGGCGGCGTCAACCTGCTGCTGCACCCGTTCGGTTTCGTCAGCTTCTCCAAGGCGTCGATGCTGTCGCCGCGTGGCCGTTGCCGCGCGTTCGATGCGACCGGCGACGGCTATGTCCGCTCGGAAGGCGGCGCGTTCGTGCTGCTCAAGCCGCTCGATCGCGCGCTCGCCGACGGCGACACGATCCATGCGGTGATCGCCGGCTCCGGCGTGAACTCGGTCGGCCATTCGCCGGGCGGCATCAGCGTGCCGGGCGCGGCCGCACAGGCGTCGCTGCTGCGCAGCGTGTACGCGCGCGCGGGCATCGATCCGCAGTCGCTCGCGTATCTCGAGGCGCATGGCACCGGCACGGCGGTCGGCGATCCGATCGAGGCGCGTGCACTGATCGACGTCGTGTCGGGCGAGCGCCCGGCGGATCGTCCGCTGCTCATCGGTTCGGTCAAGACCAACATCGGCCATCTCGAGACGGCATCCGGCATGGCCGGGCTGCTGAAGGCCGTGCTGTGCCTGAAGCATCGCGCGGTACCGCGCTCGCTGCACTTCGTCACGCCCAATCCCGGGATCGATTTCGACGGCGGGCGTCTGCGCGTCGTCGATCGCTACATGCCGCTCGATGCGGGCGACGCGCCGCTGACGGTCGGCGTCAACTCGTTCGGCTTCGGCGGAACGAACGCACACGTCGTACTGACCGAGGCGCCGGCTGCAAACGAGGCGTCGACGGCCGCGCCCGAGCCGACTCACGCGCAGTTGTCTCCGCTCGTCCTGACCGCACGCAGCGCGAACGCACTCGGCGCGCTCGCGGGCCGCTATCTGACGGTGCTCGAGAACGGTGGCGACTGGCAGGCGCTGGCTGCCGCGGCCGCACGTCGTCGCCAATGGCTCGAGCATCGCGCGATCGTCGCGCCGGCCGACGCGGCCGAAGGCCGTGCGGCGCTCGCGGCGCTGGCCCAGCCGGTACCGGAAGGGCTGCCGGCGTCCGTGGCGACCGGCCAGGCCCCGGCCGACGCGGTACGCACCGCGCTCGTCTTCTCTGGCAACGGCTGCCAGTGGGTCGGGATGGGCAACGAACTCTATGCGGAGAATGCCGTATTCCGCGCGGCGCTCGACGAAGTCGACGCGCTGTGGTGCGCCGACGGCAGCCCGTCGCTCGTCGACGTGATGCGCGGCGGCCCGAGCGCGGAATGGCTGGCCGGCGCGGGCGCCGAATGGCTCGCCGCGACGGAGAACGCGCAGCCGCTGCTGTTCGCGATCCAGGTCGGCATGATTCGCGTGATCGACGCGCGCGGGATGCGGTACGACGCGGCGATCGGCCATAGCGTCGGCGAGATTGCCGCGGCGTGGGTGACGGGCGCGCTGTCGCTCGCCGACGCGGTTTGCGTGATCAAGATCCGCAGCCGCGCGCAGGCGATGACCCGCGGCAGCGGCCGGATGGCGGCCGTCGGCATCGGCGACGCGGCGGCGCGCGAGCTGATCGCGCGCCACGGGCTGGCGCGGCGTGTCGAGATCGCCGGCATCAACAGCCCCGATGCGGTGACGCTCGCGGGTGAACTGCAAGGCTTGCAGGCACTGGAGGCCGCGCTGCGCGGCAGCGGCAAGTTCTTCCAGATGCTCGATCTCGACTACGCATTCCACAGCAGCCACATGGATCGCATCGAGCCGGTCGTGCTGGCCGAACTGGCGAGCCTGCGGCCGCAGCCGGGCAACGGCACGTTCGTGTCGACCGTGACCGGCGGCGCGCTGGCCGGCACCGAGCTCGATGCCCGCTACTGGTGGCGCAATATTCGCGAGCCGGTGCGCTTCGGCGACGGCATCGCGCATCTGATCGAGCAGGGTGTCCGGCTGTTCGTCGAGGTCTCGCCGCATTCGATCCTGCGCACGTACGTGAAGCAGGCACTCGCGGCCGCCGGCGCGACCGGCGTGGCGCTGCCGACGCTCAAGCGCGATCACGGCAGCGCGGCGACGCTGCGGCATGCGATTCTCGCGGCGATCGCGCAAGGTGCGAGCGTCGATCCCGACCGCTTCGCGCCGGGCGAATCGCACGCTGCATTGCCGTCCTATCCGTGGCAGCGCGAGCGCTTCTGGCTGACGCCGACCGTCGAAGGCTACGGCCTCGTCAACCGTCGACGCGAGCATCCGCTGCTCGGCTATCGCCTGCATGAGCACGCATTC
The DNA here is from genome assembly GCF_002099195.1 of Burkholderia puraquae. Lineage (GTDB taxonomy): Bacteria > Pseudomonadota > Gammaproteobacteria > Burkholderiales > Burkholderiaceae > Burkholderia > Burkholderia puraquae. The sequence continues at coordinate 141,804 of NZ_NBYX01000016.1, forward strand.
GCGTGGGAAAACCAGCTCGATCCGGCGAAACTGCCGATGCTGGCCGATCACGTCGTCGATGGCGGCGTGGCATTCCCGGGTGCGGGTTACGTGGAAATGGCGCTCGCTGCGGCACGCGCCTTCTTCGATACGCCGGATGCGGCACTCGAAAACGTCGAGATCCGCACGCCGGTGGTATTCCAGCCGCAGCAGGCGAAACTGTTCCGGCTCGTGATCGAGCCGCGCACCGCGACCTTCACGATCGAGACGCGCGACCGGATGTCCGACGGCGCATGGACGCTGAACGTGACGGGGCGGATGCTGGAAAGCGGCAACGCGCTCGGCGATGCGAGCGTCGTGCCGTCCGACGCGCTCGATCGCCTGCTCGCGCTGCCTGCAGCCGACGGCGACACGCTGTACGCAAACACGGCAGCTATCGGCCTTGCCTACGGGCCGGCGTTCCGCTGGGTCCGCAGCGTGCGGGTCGGCGCAGGCGACGGCGCGGCGCTGGCCGATGTCGCCGCGCCGGCCGTATGCGGCGATGCGCGGGCATTGTCCGCCTATCTGCTGCATCCGGCGCTGATGGACAGCGGGTTTCATCCGCTGTTCGCCTTGCTGGCGGCGCATGCGCGCGAAGGCGAGCATCCGGCCTACGTGCCGGTGCAGATCGGCCGGGTCGACTATCTGCGCGGCGACACGGTCGAGCGGGTGCTCGTGCGAATCGACCGGCACAGCCCGCATTCGATCGTCGCGCATTTCGAATTTCTCGACGCGCACGGCGCGATCGTCGCGCGGCTCGGCGCATGCCGGTTCCGGCGTGTCGATCTCGTCGGCCGTCGGCAGAACCTGCCCGCGCGCTTCGTCTACCGCCTTGAAGAAGTGCCGCTGCCGGGTGATGTCGACGCAGCCGGTTTGCCGGCTCCCGACGCGCTGCTCGCGCAGTCCGTCGCGCGGCTCGACGCGGCCGGGCACGACGGGCGCCGGACGCAGCATCTGACCGAAATCCTGCCGCTGCTCGATGTGCTGGCAAGCCTCTACGCGCTCCGCGCGTTCGATGCGCTTGGCGCATTCGAAGGCACGTGGCAGCCGGCGGCCGGGCGCGAGGCGCTGGCCGCGCGTCTTGCCGACATGCTGGTCGAGGACGGCCTCGCTCATCGCGATGGCGTGCTGCTCGTGCGCGACGACGCGGCGTGCGCGGCGTTGCCGCCGCTCGACGAGCTGTGGCGCGGGCTGCTGGCCGAATCGCCGGGGCACGTTGCCGAACTGACGCTGCTCGCGCATTGCGGCGCGGCGTTGCCCGACGTACTGGGCGGCACGAAGGACGGCGCGCGCTTGCTGTCGCCGACCGGGCACAGCCTGGTCGAACAACTCCTTGCCGCATCGCCGACGTGGCAGCACGTGCACGCGCTGCTGACTGCCAGCGTCGAGCAGGCAGTCGACGGATGGCAGCCGGCGCGCCGGTTGCGTGTGCTCGAACTGGGCGCGATGGACGGCGACGTGCTGCAGACGCTCGGCATGCATCTCGCGGCCGCGCGTTGCGATCACACGATCGCAGCGACGGCCGGCCAGCTGGCCGGGTTCGACGCGGATGCGGAAGCGGCGGTGCGCACGGTTGCGCTGCAGTCGGGCGAGCGGCTGTCGCTGGCGGCCGACGAAGCCGGCCCTTACGACCTGATCGTCGCGAACCGCGCGTTGAGCGGCCGTCACGATGTGGCCGACGCGCTGCAGGCGATGCGGTCATGGCTGGCGCCGGGTGGATTGCTGCTGCTGGCCGAGTCGCGCCGCGGCCGTTTCTCCAACATCGTGTTCGGCGCGCAGGCAGCGTCGACGGAAGCCGACGCGCCCGTGCCGCTGGCGCCGGCGGACCTCGATGCGGCGCTCGAACGTGCGGGCTACGTCGATGTCGTTCGGCACGTCGAGCAATCGCTCGATCTGGACGGCACGCCGACGTTCGTCATTGCGCGCAACGCCGCGGGTGCCGTTGCCGCGCAACGCGGCGACGATCCGAGCGATCTCGATACGCTGGCACGCAGCGAGCAATGGCTCGTGATGCATGCACCGGATGCCGCCGGCAGTTTCGGCGGGCGGCTGGCCGATGCGCTGGCGCGCGCGGGTTATCCGGCCGATATCGTCGACGTCACGCACGCGGCCGATGCGATCGCGTCGTTGCCGGCCGGGCAGCCGGCGCATGTCGTGTTCTGCGCGCCGGAAACGCCGCTCGCCGAAGCGGCGACGGGGGACGGCCTGATGGCCGCGCAGCGTAACGGCGTGATCGCCCTGGCGGCGCTCGTTCGCGCGCTTGGTGCGCAGCCAAACGCGGCCACGCGGCTGACCGTCGTCACGCGTGGCGGTGCGCCATTCGCCGGGGCCGCGAATGCGCATCCGGAACAGGCAACGCTGTGGGGCCTCGGTCGCGTGCTGGCGAACGAGCATCCCGAGCTCGCGTGCCGCCTGATCGACGTCGATCGAGCGGCGGACCGGATCCCCGACGCGCTGATTCGCGAGCTGACCGGCGCAGCGGTCGAGGAAGAAGTCGTCCTGGGTGCACACGGGCGGCAGGTGCCGCGCATGCTGACGGCCGCGCAGGCCGCGGCCCGCAACGATGGCGCAATCGCGCGTGCGGCCGTGCTCGCGTTCGACGCGCCGGGCTCGTTGCGCAATCTCGAATGGTTCGCGTTGCCGGAAAGCCCGCTGGGTGACGACGAGGTGGAGATCGAGCCCGTTGCCACCGGCCTCAATTTCCGCGACGTGATGTATGCGATGGGGCTCTTGTCCGATGAAGCGGTCGAGACCGGCTTCGCGGGCGCGACCATCGGCATGGAATTGTCCGGCCGCGTCGTGCGGGTGGGCAGCGCCGTAACCGAATTCGCGCCGGGCGATGCGATGCTCGGCTTCGCGCCGGCTTCGTTCGCGACGCGCGTCCGGACGCGCGCGCAAGCGATCGCGCTGAAACCCGAGCGCCTGTCGTTCGAGGAAGCGGCGACCGTGCCGACCACGTTCTTCACCGCGTATTACGCACTCGTCGAACTCGCGCGTCTGCGTCGTGGCGAGCGCGTGCTCGTGCACGGCGGCGCGGGCGGCGTCGGGATCGCCGCGATCCAGCTCGCGCGCCACTTCGGCGCGGAAGTGTTCGCGACGGCCGGCAGCGACGAGAAGCGCGAGTTCGTGCGCCTGCTCGGCGCCGACCACGTGCTCGATTCGCGCAGCCTCGCGTTCGCAGATGAGATTCGTGCGCTGACGGGCGGCCAGGGCATCGACATCGTGCTGAATTCGCTCGCCGGCGAGGCGATGGTGCGCAGCATCGATACGTTGCGGCCGTTCGGGCGTTTCCTCGAGCTCGGCAAGCGCGATTTCTACGAAAACAGCCATATCGGGCTGCGGCCGTTCCGCAACAACATCAGTTATTTCGGTATCGACGCCGACCAGCTGATGGGGGCGCTGCCGGAGCTGACCGCACGCCTGTTCGGCGACGTGATGGCGCTGTTCGACGCAGGCGTGCTGCATCCGCTGCCGTATCGCGCGTTTCCGGCCGAACGGGCGGAAGATGCGTTCCGCTACATGCAGCAGGCGCGCCAGATCGGCAAGGTGCTCGTGACCTATCCGTCCGGCACGCCGGCTCCGACGCGCGGCGTCACGCGCGCGAGCTCGCTCGCGCTCGATCCGCATGGCGCGTACCTGGTGGTCGGCGGCACGGGCGGGCTCGGTTTCGCGAGCGCGCGCTGGATGGTCGAGCGCGGCGCCCGCCAGCTGACGCTGGCGAGCCGTTCCGGCGAGCTTGCCGGTGCGGCGCGCGAGGAAGTCGAGCGCTGGCGCGCGACGCTCGGCGTCACGGTCGATGTGGTGTCGTGCGATGTGTCCGACGCAGCGGCGGTCGATGCAATGATCGACGCGATCGTCCGGCGCGGCAGCCCGCTCAAGGGCGTGCTGCATTCCGCGATGTCGATCGACGACGGCCTCGTGCGCAATCTCGACGATGCGCGCATGGCCGCGGTGCTCGCACCGAAGGTGGCCGGCGCGTGGAACCTGCATCGCGCGACGCGCGCATTGCCGCTCGATCTGTTTGTGGTCTATTCGTCGGCGACGACCTATCTCGGCAATCCGGGGCAGTCGAATTACGTCGCGGCCAACACGTTCCTCGAGGCGCTCGTCGAGCATCGTCGCGCGGCGGGATTGCCGGGCACGTTCATGGCCTGGGGGCCGCTCGAGGACGTCGGCTTCCTCGCGCGCCACGCCGATACGCGCGAGGCGTTGCAGTCGCGGATCGGCGGTGCATCGATCACGTCCGACGAGGCGATGGTCGCGCTCGAGCGCGCGCTGGTGGCGGGCGCGGCGGGCGAAGCCGTGGTCCGGCTCGACTGGCACGCCGTGGCGCGCGGGATGCCTGCCGCGAAGGCACGCCGGTATTCGCTGCTGCAATCGCATGCGAAGGGCGGCGATGCGCGCGACGGCGGCACGCAGCTGCGGGAAGAAGTGCTGGCGTTGCCGCGCGACGAAGCGATCGCGCTGGTTGCCCGGACACTGCAGGCGCAGATCGCACGGATCCTGCACATGACGCCGGATCGCATCGCGCTCGATAAATCCGTGCTCGACATGGGCATGGATTCGCTGATGGGGATGGAGCTCGGCCTCGCGGTCGAGGAAGCGTTCGAGGTCAAGCTGTCGGTGATGGCGATTGCCGAGGGCGCGTCGGTGACGACGCTGGCCGGACGCATCGTCGATTCGATCGGCGCGTCGACCGATGCCGATGCCGACGCCGGTTCCGCGACGGATGCCGCGCACGAAGCTGTCGCGGCGCTTGCCGCGAAGCATGCGATCGACGGCGAAGCGCGCGCGATGCTCGATGCGCGGGCGGCGCCCGTCGCGGGCCACGCGTCGCCGACGCTGGAGGTCGCGCGATGAGCGCGCCGTCCGGCTGGGCGACGCGTCAAGGCACGCTGGCAGGTCCGCTGGCGATCGACGGTCACGGGCTGCACACGGGGCGCCGGGTGGGTGTGCGGATCCTGCCCGCGCGTCCGGAAGACGGCGTGACGGGCATCGCGTTCCGTCGCGTCGCGCAGGGGCGCACGCTCGCGACGCTGCCGGTCGATCCCGCGCTGCGCCGCGCGCAGCCGCTGTGCACGATGCTGCGCAATGCCGACGGCGTCGGCGTTCGCACGGTCGAGCACCTGCTCGCTTCGCTGCTCGCGTGCGAGATCGATCACGCGATCGTCGAGATCGATGCAGAGGAAGTGCCGATTCTCGATGGCAGCGCGGCGCCGTGGGTGGACGCCATCCGCGCGTGCGGCCGCGTCGCGCTCGCTGCGCCGAAACGCTTCATCCGCGTGCTGCGGCCCATCGTCGTCACGGACGGCGAGGGCGACCAGCGGCGCGAAATGCGGATCGAACCGGCGCCGCGTTACGAACTGAGCGTGCGCAACGACTTGCGCGGCTTCGGCGACATGCACTGGGACGGTGCGCTGACGCCGGCCGCCTTCGCGACTGAAATCGCGCCATCGCGCTCGTATGGCCGCGTGAAGTGGGCGGTCCCCGCGATCGTTGCCGGTTATCTGCGCGGGGTGCCGATCCTGCGTGGCGCGCGGCCGTCGTGCACGGCGTCCATCGTCGGCAATCGCGTGCTGGGCGGGATGCGGCTGCCGGAGGAGTTCGTCCGGCATCGCGTGCTCGACCTGGTCGGCGATCTCGCGCTGGCCGGCGCACCGCTGCTGGCGCGCGTGAGCGCGCTGCGGCCGAGCCACGAGATGAATTTCCGGTTGGTGGATGCGCTGCTGGCCGAGCCCGATGCGTGGCAGTGGGCCGAGTTTCCTGACGCGTGACACCACGCTTTTTCACGATGCGCGGCGTAACATAGCGTCTTTTCGAGATAAAGCGAAGGAAGCAATGGCACTGGGAGAGCATCTTCGCCAGCAACTGGCGGCGAAAGCGCTGAAACGGCAACTGGAGCGCGCGACCGATGCAGCCGCGGCACCGGGTGTGCCCGGCACGCCGGCCGCGCAGACCGCATCGGCGCGCAGCCGCTTCGAATCGATGCCGCAGTATCAGCAGGTCCGCATCATGCGCGAGATGGGCGAGAAGCTGCGCGTCGACTCGCCGTTTTTCCGCGTGCACGACGGCGTGGCCGGTGCGACGACGCAGATCGGCGGCCGCGAGTACCTGAACTTCGCGAACTACAACTACCTTGGCCTGGCCGGCGATCCGGGCGTGTCCGCGCGCGCGAAGGCCGCGATCGACCGCTACGGCACGTCGGCCTCCGCGAGCCGGATGGTTGCAGGCGAGCGTCCGGTGCAGCGCGACCTCGAGCGCGCGCTGGCCGCGTTCTACGAGACCGACGACTGCGTCGCGTTCGTGAGCGGGCACGCGACGAACGTGACCGTGATCGGCGCGCTGTTCGGCCCCGGCGACCTGGTCGTCCACGATTCGCTCGCGCACAACAGCATCGTGCAGGGCGCGCAACTGAGTGGCGCGAAGCGGCTGAGCTTCGCGCACAACGACTGGCAGGCGCTCGACGAACTGCTGTCGCGCGTGCGCCGCGAATACCGGCACGTGCTGATCGCGATCGAAGGGCTGTACAGCATGGACGGTGATTTCCCCGACCTGCAGCGCTTCGTCGACGTGAAGACACGCCACGGGGCATTCCTGCTGGTCGACGAGGCCCATTCGCTCGGCGTGCTTGGCGCGACCGGCAAGGGCATCCGCGAGCATTGCGGCGTCGCGCCCGACCAGGTCGACATGTGGATGGGCACGATGAGCAAGACGCTGGCTGGCTGCGGCGGCTTCATCGCCGGCTGCCAGCCGCTGGTCGACATGCTGCGCCACCTGGCGCCGGGCTTCCTGTACAGCGTCGGGCTGGCGCCGACGCTCGCCGAAGCGTCGCTGGCCGCGCTCGAGCGCTTGCAGGCCGAGCCGGCGCGCGTCGCGCAACTGCAGGCGCGCGGGCGGCAGTTCCTGACCGAGGCACGCGCCGCCGGGCTGAATACGGGCACGAGCGCCGGGTTCGCGGTCGTGCCGGTGATCACGGGGAGCTCGCTGAAGGCTGCGCAGTGGGCCAATGCGATGTTCGACGAAGGGATCAACGTGCAGCCGATCTTCTATCCGGCCGTCGAGGAAAAGGCGGCGCGCCTGCGCTTCTTCATCTGCTCGACGCACGAGCCGGAGCAGATCAGCCGGACGGTGGCTGTGTTGTCGCGTCTCGCGGGGCGCAGCGCATGACGCTGGCCGGCGCGTTCGCGCAAGCGGCTCCGCGCGCCGGCGAGCGCGTGCGGTTTCGTGCGGCCGATGCGGGTGACGCGGCGGCGTGCGCGCCGCTCGTGTTTGCGTCCGGCGTGGCCGAATTCGGGTTCTTTCTCGGTGAAAGCGACGCGCGCTGCATCGCCTTCCTGCAGCAGGCGTTCCGGTCGCGTCATGGGCGCTTCTCGTGGCGCCGGCATCGTGTCGCGGTCGCCGACGATGGCGCCGTGCTCGCCGTGATGGCGATTCACGACGGGCAGCAGACGAGGTTCGACGACGTGCATGTCGTGTGGGCACTCTCGCGCTTCTTCGGCGTGCGCCGCACGATTGGCCAGTTGTTGTGCGGGCTGATCCTCGAAACGGAAATTCCGGCGCCGAAGCGCTCGCAGATCCTCGTCGCGCATTGCGCGACCGACGAGCGGCAGCGCGGCACGGGGATCTTCAGCGCGTTGTTCCGCGACGCGCTGGACACCGGCGCATTGCCCGCCGACGGCAGCCGTGACGTCGTGCTCGACGTGCTGACGCGTAACGGGCGGGCCCGCGCGCTTTACGAACGGCTCGGGTTTGCCGCACTGCCGCGGCCGCGCGCCCGTTCGCGCCGGCTGCCGGCCGAACTCGATTCGATCCGGATGGGGTTTTCGCGCCGCGCCTGAGGGTGTGTATGGTGCCTGCCGCTACTTGTGCCGCGGGCTGAACGGCCGCTGCTGCACATCGGCGCCCTGCGCGATGATCGCCGTGCTTTCCGGCACTTCCTCCCACGCGCCCCGCAGGTCGACGAGCGGCTCGGACACGACCATGAACGCGTCGTCGCCGGCTTCGGCGATGCGCGGGTTGTGCGGATACAGCTCGTGCAGGTGCTTGAACGACGTGCTGTGGAACAGCGAGCGTGACTGCCGTTCGCTCGAGTAGCGCACCGCGATGATCCGTTCGCCGTCGGTCGCGCAGATCGTCATGTTGAGCGGGTCGGCCACGCGATGCTGCGTGGCGCTCTCTTCGACCACGCCGACCATCCGCTCGAGCGCCGGCAGCGGCATTTGCTCGAGGCCGTAGGTCAGCGCGAGGCGGAACATCAGTTCGGAGTCGGTCGAGCCTTCGAGCGTCGGGAACAGCGCGGGATCGACCTTCAACGTCAGGTCGCGGCGCAACTTGTGGAAGTCGCGGATCAGTCCGTTGTGCGCGAACAGCCAGCGGCCGTGGCGGAACGGGTGGCAGTTGGTTTCCTGTACGGGCGTGTCGGTGGCCGCGCGGATGTGCGCGATGAACATCCGCGAGCGGATCGCGCGCGCGGCTTCGCGCAGGTTGCGGTCGTTCCATGCGGGATGCACCGAGCGGTAGCGGAACGGGAGTTCGTCGGGGTGCCCGTACCAGCCGATGCCGAAGCCGTCGCCGTTGGTGGTCGTCGCCCCCAGCTCCGAATGCAGGCTCTGGTCGATCAGCGAATGCTTCGCGCGGAACAGTACGGTCTCGAGATGAATCGGACTACCCGTATAGGCGAGCCAGCGGCACATGAAGCGCTCCTTCACGATGGATCGTTCGCGCATGGTAGCCGACTTCGCCGCGCGTCCGTGCCGGTGCGTGGCCGGCCGGGCATTCAGGCAGGTACGCAGGCCAATCTTCATACATCGCTTGCCCGGATGCGCAACGAGCAACCAGGCAGCCATGCAGCCATGCAGCCGGGCGCCGCCACACGACGGCGGCGCCGCGGCCGTCAGGCTCAGTCGCCGAGCGCGTCCATCACCCGCGCCGAATAGACCAGCGCCGCACCGGCGTTCAGCGCAATCGCGACGCCGAGCGCTTCCGCCACTTCCTCCTTGGTTGCGCCATGCTTGGCCGCTTCGGCGGTATGCACGGCGATACAGCCGTCGCAGCGCGTCGTGACGGCGACCGCGAGCGCGATCAGTTCGCGCGTCTTCGCGTCGAGATGGCCCGTCTTGGCACCGGCGCCGGACAACGCCTTGTAGCCGGCGAGCGTATCGGGCGACAGCTTGGCGATGTCGCCGATGCGCGTCGAGAGTTCCTTCCGGTATTCGTTCCAGTTCAGCATGATGCGTCCTTTCGAGAAGAGGTGAGGAGGGCGGCGGGCGCCGCGATCTCGGGCGATGCAGGGCTATTCTGATCGTTCGCGCTGAGGGTTTCGATACGCTAGAGTGTCAATTTTTAGCGCAATCGTCTCATGGATGCCCTGAGTCAACTGCTGTCGCTGGGCCGCAGCCATGTCGAGCTCGACGTGCGCTGCCTGCTCGACGGGCCGTTCGCGATGCCGCACGACCCGCTGCCGCCCGGCGAGGCGGCGTTTCATCTGGTGCTGGCCGGAACGTGCCGGATGCGTACCGTGGACGGCCGCACGCTGCAGCTCGCCGACGGCGATTTCGTGCTGCTGCCCGCGGGTGGCGCGCACGACCTGCTCGACGCAGGGGCCGGCCGGTCGCGGCCGGCTGCGGCGCTGCGCGATCTGGGCACCGGCGGCGGCACGGTGCTGCCGGTCAAGTCGAATCTCAATCCGGCCGAACCGGGCAGCGCGAGCGTGGACCTGCTGTGCGGACGGTTCGTCTATGCGCGCGGTGCGGGTGAACTGCTGATGCGCTCGCTGCCGCATGTGCTGCATGTCGGGTTGCGCGAGGCGTCGGGGTTCGCGCCGCTGCAACTGCTGACGAGCGTGCTGCGCACCGAGGCGTCGAATGGGCAGCCGGGCGCCGGCGCGATCGTGAACGCACTCGGCCAGGCGCTGCTCGCGTATGCATTGCGCGCATACGGTCGCGGTGCGCGCGTGCCGTCCGGCTGGCTCGCGCTTGCGGCCGACGCGCGGCTCGGCCCGTCGGTCCAGGCCGTGCTGCAGGCGCCGGAGAAACCGTGGACGGTCGAGTCGCTCGGCGATGCATCCGCGATGTCGCGCGCGACGTACGCGCGGCATTTCCGCGAGCGGGCCGGGATGAGTGTCGGCGCGTTCGTCGCGCAGATCCGGATGATGCATGCGTGCGCGCTGCTGCAGGACACGCAGCGCGGGCAGGCGGAGATCGGGCAGGCAGTCGGTTACCAGTCCGAGGCAGCCTTCGGCAAGGCGTTTCGCGCGGTGCTCGGCACGACGCCGGGGCGCTGGCGGCGCGAGCAGCGCGGCATGTAAGACTGCAAGCGCGGCTGTCGTGGCGTGCGCCAAAGCTGCTACCATGCGCGAAACGCAGTTCAACGAAAACGATTTCGAACAACAAGAAAGAGAGGGCAAAGCAATGAACCAGACCACCATCCAGCAGCCGTCGTTCGCGTTCGTGGCCGCATCGTGGGCCGCGCTGCTCGCCGGTTTCGCGGCATTCCTGATCGGGCTCTGGAACGCCGGCATGCAGCTCAACGAGAAGGGCTACTACTTCACCGTGCTGGTGTTCGGCCTGTATGCGGCGATCTCGCTGCAGAAAAGCGTCCGCGACCGTGCGGAAGGCATTCCCGTCACCGGCATCTATTACGGCCTCAGCTGGATCGCGCTGCTGCTGTCGATCGCGCTGCTGGTCGTTGGCCTCTTCAACGCGACGCTGCAACTGAGCGAAAAGGGCTTCTACGCGATGTCGTTCGTGCTCGCGCTGTTCGGCTCGGTGGCCGTGCAGAAGAACACGCGTGACCTGCAGAACGCGAAGCCGCGCTATACCGACACCGATTCGGCGCCGTCCGTCCAGGAGTGACGGCACGCGAAGCGGGCGCCTTCCGGGCCGTCCGTTTTGCGACGACGGTCGCGAGCAACCCGCATTCGCCGTTGCGCGCCGGGCTTGCCGCCCATTCGTTTCATCCATGCCATCGCGCATGACGATGGAGACATTCAGGATGCCAGACATCACAGAAACCGCACCGCGCACGCGCGCGGCCGCCCGTGCCGTGGCGGCGAAGGCTGCGCTCGTGCTGGAGACGAACAACCTGCGCGGCGGCGCCGGCCTCGCGCAGGCCGTCGACAGCCTGAAGCGCCTCGTATCGGCGCTGTCGAAGCAAACCGTGCCGCCCGCGGCACTCGCGCAATGGATCATCACGCACGACGGGCTGCCGGCCGATGCATGTGCGCAGATCGCCGCGCTGGCCGGCCGACCGATCGACTTCGTCGAGATCGGCGCGAGCACCGGCTACTACGATGCGAAGAACGATGGGTTCGATCGCGTCGACGCGGCCCGCTGCGATATCGTCGTGTTCGGCGATGCCGATTGCCGGCCGGCCGACGACTGGCTCGAGCACCTGCTCGCACCGTTCGCGCGCGAAGCCGGTGATGCGCCCGTCGCGGTGGCGGGACGCACCAGCTATGCGCCGAACGTGCTCGGCATCGCGCTGACGTCGATCGATTTCATGTATTTCCCGAGCCCGCTGCGCGACGGCGCGACGCGTAACTTCTATGCGAACAACGTTGCGTTCCGGCACGACGTGTTCGCGCAATTCCGCTACGAGCCGCTCGACGGCGTCTATCGCGCGCATTGCCAGGTGATGGGGCTGCGGATGCAGGCAGCCGGCGTGGCCGTCGAGTTCGCGCCGGCTGCCCACACCGAACACCGGCTGCCGGACACGCATCGCGAATCGCTGAAGCTGCGCTGGATGCGCGGCGAGGACAGCGTCGGGCTGACGCCGTATCTCGTGAACGCGTACCTGCCGCGCGGATGGCGGTGGCTCGGCCGCAGCGGTCCGCTCGGCCCGTTCTGCGTGATGGCGATGCGGCTCGGCTACAGCCTGCGCGCGCTCAATCGCCAGCAGTTGCCGCCGCTGGGTGTCGTCCGCTATCTCACGGCCGTTGGCGTCACGATCGCGGCGTCCGGCGTCGATACGCTCGGCGCGCTTGCGCGCGGTTTCGGTCTCGCCGGGCGCGCATCGGCCCAGCGCGACCTCGAAGCGCTGTCCTACCACCGTCATTGAACCGGCGCCGCGCATCGCGCGCGGCCACGACACGCCGACATCCGGCATCCATTCCGACCACGACCATGCCCTCGATCGCCACCCGTGTTGCCTGCCTCGCCCTGTTTGCCGCCAGCGCCGGCGCCCATGCCGCTCCGGTCGATCACGCGGGACGCGGGATCTACCACTTCGCGTCGCAAAGCGGCTGCCCGTTTGCGAGCGCGGCCGAGACGGACTGCAACCGCATCGCGCTCGATGCGCCCGACGTCCACGCGAGCATCGATGCCGATGCGCACGCGATCGTCTTCTCGAGCGATGCGACGCGCCGCACGAAGGACGTGCTCGGCGACGTACTGCTGCAGGGCACGGGCGTCGACGGCGAGGGCCGGCGCGTGCCGTTGAGCGTGCACGTGCTGCTGCGTCGAGACGGCGCGAAATGGGACCGCGACGTGTACGTCCATGCACCCGTGCACGGCACGTTCACCGATGTCCGGATCGATCCGTATCGCGTACGCGTGAAGGAGGGCGATGGCGAGCGCGACGTGCTCACGCCGGACGAAACGCTGGCGCTGTTCGCGCATCCGTCGCTTGCATCGCGGCTCGCGCGGCATTTCGTGAAGGTGAGTGCGACCGATCCGAAGCAACCGTCCGCGGACGACATCACGATCGCGCTCGGCGTCGGCGGCCTGACGAAGTCGGTCGCGCGCGCGAGCTTTGCGTCGAACGCGCCGCACGATGCCGACGTTGATCGCGCACTCGCGTCCGGCACGTGGGCGATTCGGTTCGATGCGTTGAGCAACCACATTCCGGTGTGGGTCGCGCAGCGCGAGCTGTTCCTGTTCGGCCTCGACGGCAGTGCGCTCGTGAAGGACATGCGTGCTCGTGGCTTCAGGAAGAACGACCGGATCGAATTCGGTGCACGTGACGGCAACGGCTATCTGCGTGTGAACGGCCGTGAGGAGGCATTCGCGGGTGCGACCGCGTCCGCGCATGCGTTCATGCAGGAAAGCTTCATCGGCCTGATTCTCGGGTGGCGTCGCGATCCGGCCGCCGCTGCGGCATCCGCGACGAAATCCGCATCCGTACGGGGTGTGCCGGCATGACCGCGGCGGGTGAACTGCCGGCGTCGCCGCAAGCGGCGCACGACGCGCGCTTCGACTGTCTCGAGGCGCCCGTGCCGCGCGGTGCGGCGCGGGTGCGCGCGTACCTCGTCGATCGCATCAAGCGGGCGGCGATCCGGCAGCTTCATCGCAGCACGCATGGCGAACGCTGGGTGTTGCGCATGTACCTGATCGGCGAGGAAGCGACCGAGTGCGCGTTGCACGAGGACTGGACCGGACAGCCGCCGGACTGGCTTGCGCCGCGGATCGAGCAGCATCTCGCGGACGAGCGCCGCCACGCGGCCGCGTTTGCCGATGCGCTGCGCGTGCGCGGCGTCGCACCGTCGACCGCACCGCACGAGCCCGACTGGCTGAGCCGGCGCAAGATCATGCGATGGCGCCGGCTCGCGCAGCGCCATGCGCCGCATTTCGCGCAAGGCGTGCTCGTGCCGGCCTATGCAACGGGCCTGTGTGCGGAACAGATGGCGATGCGCGTGCTCGCGCGCCACTGCGAGACGATCGGTGGCGCGCACCCGTTGTACCCGCTGCTCTCTCGCGTGCTCGCCGACGAGACGCGGCATGTCCGGCTCTGCTCGGACACGCTGCGCCGTCTGGTTGGACCGTCCGAGACTGCGCATCTCGCCGCATTGCTGGACGAGATTCGCGCGATCGAAGCCGGTTTCGGCGTGACGGGTGCGCTGGCGATGTTCGCGGCCGGCTGGCTCCAGTCGCTTCGTCCGCGCGCATGATGCCGCGGATCGTCTACCTGGCGACGGCCGACGCGCGCGGCCACCTGATGCGCGCACAACTGCTCGTGCATGCGCTGCGTGCGGCCGGCGCACACGTCGATGTGCTGACGACGTCCGATGCGGGGCAGGCATTCCTCGCTGCGTTCGGCATCGACGCGGCGGTGCTGTCCCGTCACTACGCGGTACAGTTCGACGAACGGCAGAACATGCTGCGCGATGCGACCGATCGCAATGTCGCGCATTACGTGTTCAGGCCGACGCGCATGCTGTGTGACATCGCGCGGCTGCATACGATCGTCCGCGATGCCGATCTCGTGATCAACGACTCGTTTCATCCGGCGCTGCTGTTCATGGGCGCGATGCCGGGCTGGCGCCGCCGCGTCGTCCATGTGTATGGTGGCAGCCTGCGCCGTGCGTTGACCGCGAATTTCGATGCGCGGTTGCCGCGCGTGCTGGCGCGTGCTTTCGCGCGGATCGTCGACTGGCAGATCGATTCGGCGCGGTGCTGCATCGAACACGACTTCGCATACGACGCCGCCGCCGACGTCCCGCGATCGCGCACGCATTGCCGGTTGCCGACGCCAGTGCCAGTCGTGGCCGAATGGCCGGATTCGGAACCGGCTGCCGCCGCCGTCTATCTGAATCCGCACTTCCGCGATATCGCGCTCGCCGATGCGTTGTCGGCCGGCATGCGCGATGCGGGGCTCGTCACACACCGCGTGGGCGAGGGCTATGCCGGGCACGACGGCTGGACCGGTGTCGACGCCGACTGGGTGACGCGCGCCGCCCACGCGCCGCTGATCGTGTCGGCGCCCGGCATGGCCGCGCTGTCGATCGCACGCGTGTATCGCCGCCCGATCCTGCTCGTGCAGTCCGATCAGCCCGAGCAGGCGAGCAACGCCGCGCGCGCCGCACGGCTGCAGCTCGTGCATCGCGTCGTCACATGGCGCGGCGATGCGGCCGCGTTCCGGCGGGAAGTCGGGCAGGCCGCAGCCGAATTGATGCGCAATCCCGGCACGCAGGCAGGAACGCTTGCCGGCCGCGAGCAGGCGCGTGCGCGCTTGGACGCATGGACGTCGCGCGTCCTCGCGCTGCGTCCGAGTGTGCAGGTGGCCGATGCGGATACGCGATGCGACGCACGGGCGCCACGATGAATTCGCTGTCGTTTCGTGACGAGCGCCGGCCCGATATCCGGCAGATGCTGGCCGCGACGTTCGGCATGGCAGCCGGCCTCGCGATCTTCTTTCTGCTGGAGCGCGGCGTCACGCCGCGTTACGTGTTTGCCACGGCGATCGATGCGCGGATTCCGTTCATCGCGTGGTCGTGGTTCGTCTATGTCGGCTTCTTTCCGTTCGTGATTGCGCTTGCCGCGTATGCGCGACCGCCCGCGTTCGCCGCGTTCAAGGAGGCCGTGCTGATCGCGTTCGTGCTCGGTGTCGTGTGCTTCCTGCTGTTTCCGGAAGCCGTGCCGCGGCCCGACCTCGCGGAGATCGGCAACGCGTTCGTGCGCCACCGTCTCGCGCGCATGTGGCAGCTCGATCTCGCGGCCAACGGCTTTCCGAGCCTGCATGTCGCGGTGACGTGCCTTGCGTGCCGGATGCTGGCGGACCGGCGGCGGAACGTGACAATGGCGATCGGCCTGCTGATCTGCACGTCGACGCTGACGCTCAAGCAGCATACGGTGGCCGATGTGCTGGGCGGCGCGGCGCTTGCGATGGCCAGTGCGCTGTGGGTCGAGCGGCGTTCGCTGCGCAGGAGGCTCGCGTGATGGATACCCATGTTCACCATGCCGGGCCGAATGCCGAGCTTGCGCGGTTCGTGCCCGATCCCGCGCTATTTCGCGTGAGCGCGTCGCGCGTCGGCGCGGCGCTGGCGGGTGACTGGCTGATGATTGCCGCTGCGTTCGCGATTGCGATCGCGTTTGCACATCCGCTCGTGTACGCGTTGGCTGCGATCGTGATCGCGCGTAGCCAGCTTGCGCTCGCGGTCATGATGCACGAAGGCGCGCACGGGTTGCTGGCACGGAACCGGCGCGTCAACGACGCGCTGGGCCAACTGTTCGCGGCCGGCCCGCTGTGGCTGTCGCTGCGTACGTATCGTGCCGGCCATCTGAAGCACCATCGCGCACCGATGCAGTCGGACGATCCCGTCGCGCTGCTGTTCGGCGTGCACGACTATCCGGTGACGCGCGGGCGGCTGATCGGCCGTCTGCTCGCGTACGCGTGCGGGATTGGCTACGTGACGAGTGTCGTGAAGCTCGCACGCGGCGAGTTTGCACATGCGTTGCCGAAGGTCGCGAAGTCGCGTGCGTATGCCGCGTGGGAAGTCGCGTCGATGCTGGCCGGCAATGGTGCGCTGTTCGGTGCGCTCGCATTGGCCGGACATCCGCTGCTGTACGTCACGTTGTGGATCGTGCCATCCGTCACGCTGCTGCCGCTCGCCGGGCAGGTGCGCGCGATCTTCGAGCACGCGGGACTACCGGCATGTGCCGACCAGAGCCGCAACGCGCGCACGATCGTCCGGCGTTCATGGCAGACGTTTCTGTTCGGCCCGCACGCGATTCATTTTCATATCGAACATCACCTGTTCACGCGGATGCCGTTCCATCAACTGCCGGTCGTGCATCGGCAGCTCGCGCAGCGGCAGTTGCTGCCTGACGGCAATCTGTACGCGGGATATGGTGCGGTGCTGCGCGACGTGAGTGTGCGTTGACGCACGGGCAGGGCATTGCCAGCCCCGTCCGGTGCGGGAGTCGTGAGCGTATCGATACCGGGAAAACAGGATGGCCGACAAGACCGGGAGGTTCAATTACGTGGCGCTGGCGATCGGCGTGATCCTGGCGGTGTGGAGCGTGACATTGATCGACGAACGTCTCGCTTTCATCGGGTCGTCCGTTGCCGTGCAGGGAACGGTTATCCGGTTGACCCACGGCGAGCATCACCCGCTGATCGAGTTCGTGACGAAAAGCGGCGAGCGCATCTCGTTTCCGGGGAGCTTCGTGACGGTGGAGGCCGGTGATACGGTTCCGGTTCGCTATGACCCGGCCAAGCCGCGAGCCAGTGCAGAAGTCGATACGTTCACGAACACCTGGCTCGAGTCGATCGTCTCGATCGCTTTCACGATCGCGTTTCTTTACGCGGGATTGACGGGAGAGACGCTTCTGCCGAAGCCAAGGGGAGGGCGCGGATGAGTATGTGGCGGGCATCATCGGGATGCCGCGCTCGACACGGATGCGACAGACGCAAAAAAGCCTCCGCTTGGGAGGCTTTAATTTGCACTATCAAAGATAGTTGGTAGGGTGGGAGGGACTCGAACCCTCGACTCTCTGATTAAAAGTCAGATACTCTAACCAACTGAGTTACCACCCCACGTTCTTGAAACCTGTTGGTTCGTTGCTTCAACAACTTGTGCAGCGACCCAAAGAGCAAAAGATTATAGCGACGGATTGTCAGGCTGTCAACAACCCGCCGCGATAATTATTTGATCGTCTCAAGCTTGCCCTGCGCCGTCTGCGCAGCGTTCGACCCGGCGTATTGCGACACGACCTGCTCGAACGTCTTCTTCGCGGCCGCCTTCTGGCCTTGCTCGAGCTGGTTCGTGCCGATTGCCACGAGTGCGTCGGCCGCGCGCGGGTGCTGCGGGAACTTGCTGACGATCCCTTGCCACGTTGCAGTCGAACCGCGGTAGTCGCGCAGCGCGTATTGCGCATTGCCGTACCAGTACTGTGCGGTCGGCTGGTAGGGGCTCTGCGGATACTTCGCGATGAACGCGCGGAACGAAGCCGCCGCCGCCTTGAAGTTGCCGTTGCGGAACTGCTGCTGCGCCGCGCTGAGCGCATCCGTTTCACCCGGCTGCACGGTGCCTTCCACACCGTCGATCGTCGCCTGCTGCGGCTCGAACTTCTTGAGCCGCGTGTCGAGATCCTGGTAGTACTCCTTCTGCTGCCGTTCAAGCGTCGTCAGCCGGTTCGTCAGGTCCTCGTTCTCGCCGCGCAGCGTCGCGACCTGCTGGTTCAGCTGGTCGAGACGGCCGGATTGATCGAGGATCGTACGCTGGGCGGCCGACAACTGGCTGGCCAGGTTGTCGGTCTTGCTGCGCAGGTCGAGCACGGCGCGGCGCGCTTCGTTGTCGTCGAACACGCCGGCGTGCGCCGGCGCGGCCGACCACGCCGCGCCGACGACGCAGAAGGTTGCGGCTGCGCGCAGCCAGGTTACACGGTGCGTCATACGGCGATTCTTCCGTTACTTACTGTTGGTAGACGAGGTCGGCGCGACGGTTCTGCGCCCACGATGCTTCGTCGTGACCCGCTGCCTGCGGCTTTTCCTTGCCGAGGCTCACGGCTTCCATTTGCGAATCGTTCACGCCGAGCAGTGCCATCGCACGACGGACGGCTTCCGCGCGCTTCTGGCCCAGCGCGAGGTTGTACTCGCTCGTGCCGCGTTCGTCGGTGTTGCCCTGGATCAGCACGTGGCGCTGCGGGTGGCTCTTCAGGTACTGCGTGTGCTGTTGCAGCAGCGGCTGGTACTCGTCCTTCACCGAATAGCTGTCGAAGTCGAAGTAGATGCTGCGCTTCGCGAGCGGGCTGTTCGGGTCGTTCAGCGGATCGACGTTCACTTGCGCGACGTTGTCGGCGCTCGGTTGCGTGCTCACTGCACCCGCGTTGTTCGCCTTGTCGTCGAGCTTCACGCCCGACTTACATGCGGCGAGCGCACTGATCATCATCACGGCCAGGGCCAGACGAGCTTTGTTCGACATCATGGTTACTCTCCTTGTGGTCATTGCATGAAGGGCCCCCACGACGGCTCACGTACGGAGCCGCCCTGGACGGACAGGATCTGTGGCGGCGCGCTGCCGTCGGAGGGCACTGCAGCCAGCACGTTGCGACCACCCGACTGGGTAGCGTACAGAAGGTACTGGCCGTTTGCCGCGAAGCTCGGCGATTCGTCGCGATTCGTATTCGTGATGGCGTTCGCCGCGCCGGACTGCAGATCCTGAACGTACAGCTTGAAGCCCCCACCCGTGCGGGAGATGTAAGCGAGCAGCTTGCCGTCCGGGCTGATACGCGGACTCGTGTTGTAGCTGCCGGTGAAGGTCACGCGCTGCGCGGCACCGGCGCTTTCTCCCTGTGCGGGCATCCGGTAGATCTGCGGCGCACCGCCGCGATCGCTCGTGAAGTAGATCCAGCGACCGTCCGGCGAGTAGAACGGCTCGGTGTCGATCGAGCTGCTCTGCGTGAGGCGGCGCAGGCCGCCGCCCGTCGAGTTGACCGTATAGATTTGCGTATTGCCCGTCAGCGACAGCGCGACGGCCAGCGTATTGCTGTCCGGCGACCATGCCGGTGCGCTGTTGTTGCCCTTCTGGTCGGAGACGATGTAGCGGCGGCCGGTCGGCAGGTCGTGGATGTAGACGATCGGCTTCTTGCGCTCGAACGAGACGTACGCGACCTTCGTGCCGCTCGGCGACCAGGACGGCGAGATGATCGGCTCGGTGCTCGACAGCGCGATGCGCGCGTTCTGGCCATCCGAATCCGAAATCTGCAGTTGGTAGCGGTTACCGGTCTTGATCACGTACGACAGGCGCGTGGCGAACACGCCGCGCACGCCGAGCAGCTTCTGGTAGATGTAGTCGGCGATCTTGTGGCCGGCCGTGCGCAGCGTGGTGTCGGTGGCCGTCAGCGACAGGCCGCCGAGGCTTTGCTGCTTCACGGTGTCGTACAGGATGAAGTTGACCTTGTACTGGCCGTTCGCCTCGCGATTCACGCTGCCGGCGACGAACGCATTCGCGCCCTTGGCCTTCCACGCGCCGAGATCGACCGATGCGGACTCCGGCACGGGCGTGCTGCCTGCGTCGATGTTGGTGA
Source organism: Burkholderia puraquae (assembly GCF_002099195.1). GTDB lineage: Bacteria > Pseudomonadota > Gammaproteobacteria > Burkholderiales > Burkholderiaceae > Burkholderia > Burkholderia puraquae. The sequence goes on from NZ_NBYX01000016.1 coordinate 161,567, forward strand.
ATTTGCCGCTGCGGGCGAGGTCGGCGCGGACGATCGACGTGACCTGCTGCGGCAGGTTCGCCTCGTTCGCGAAATTCGCCGTGGCGATGGGGAACTGGGTCGACCCGACACCGGTGATCAGCACGTTGACCTGGGCGTTAGCGGCGCTGCCCGCCGTAATCAGACACGAGGCCACGAGTGCCCTGAAACCTAGCTTTGTCATCAAACTCATGCTTCTTGCTTCCCGTATGGCTTGGATCGCTGCGCAACGGCAGAGACAGTAAAAATACCCGATTCGTTCCCGTCCGACAGCGACGCCCGGAGTGTAAGCGCATTTCCTTTCACTCCGCCGCCTTGAAGGTAATCGTAATGTCCGACGGGGTACGACCGTTAGAATCGGGCGGCAACGGGACCGATGCGTGGATCGCATTGACCACGGCTTGATCCCACCCCGAATTCCCGCTGGAGCGGGAAACCGATGCGCTCAATACGTCACCGGACGGCGTGCACCGAATCTTGACGACGGTGGTCAGGCCTGCTCGCTCGCCGCCCCAAACGATGTTCGGTTTGACGCGGCGGCGCACCTTGTCGGCATAGCCGGGCGTCGCGGCATTGCCGCCGGAGCCCGTGCCGGTGCCACTTTTCGCGAGGCCCTCGCCGCCGCCTTCACCGGCGCCGGACAGGCCCTGCATCTGCGCGAGACGCGCGCTGCGCTCGCGGTCGAGTTTCGCGTTCGCCGCCGCATTGGCCTTTGCGCGTGCCGTGGCTTCGGCCTTCGCCTTGGCCTGGGCTTCCGCCTTTGCCTTCGCGGCCGCGTCGGCCTTCGCCTTCGCCGCCTGCTGCGCTTCGAGCTGCGCCTGTTTCTGCTGCTGGAGTTTCTGCTGTTCGAGCTTCTGCTGCTCGGCGAGCTGCTGTTGCTTGAGCTTGTCGGCCTGCTTCTGCTTGTCGCGTTCCGCGGCCTTCTGCGCGGCGAGCGCGGCTGCCTGCTGCGCCGCGAGCTGCGCGCGCCGGGCTTCCTCTTCCTGCTGGGCCTTCAGTTGCTGCGCGCGGCGCTGCTGCTCGAGCAGCGCTTCACGCGCGGCCGCTTCCTGCTGCCGCTTCTTCTGCTGCAGTGCGATGTCGGCCTGCTCGTCGCGCACGGGGGGCGCGGGCGGCGCGACCTTTGCAGGCGGCGTGGGTGTGACGACGGGCCGCGGCGCGGCGACGTCGGGCACTTCGGTCCACAGCTCGGCTTCGGCGCCGGCCGGCGTGCTGTTCTGCCACTGCACGCCATGATAGAGAAACAGCGCGAGCAGCACGTGCATCAGCGCGGCGAGCGCGAATGCGCGCCAGGTGCCGCGCTCGCGGGGAGGCTGAGGCGGGTAGGCGGAGCTGCGCGTGGATTGCTGCCGGTTCATTGCGATTTGACGAGGAGGCCGACGCGCTTGACGCCGCGCGCCTTCAGATCGGACATCACGGTCATGACTGCATCGTACTGTACGGTCTTGTCGGCCGCGATCACGACCGGCTGGTCGGGATGATCGGCCTGCCGGGCCGTGATGAAGCTGTCGAGCTCGGCCTTCGTCATCGTGTCTTCCTGGGTCGCGCCCGAGTCGCCCTTGTACTTGACGCTCATCGTGCGATCGGCCTTGATGTTGACGACGACGGGCGGCGTCTGCTCCTGCGGTGCGGCGTTGCCGACGGTCGGCAGGTTGATGATCGACGGGGCGACGAGCGGTGCGGTGACCATGAAGATCACGAGCAGCACCAGCATCACGTCGATGTACGGCACGACATTGATGTCGGCCATTGCGCGGCGCGAGCGGCCGCCGCGCATGCTGGAACGGATGGGGCTTCCTGCCATGGCGCGCTCCTTTACTGGGCCTGACGCTGCAGGATGTTCGAGAACTCTTCGATGAAGGTCTCGAAGCGGATCGCGAGGCGGTCGATGTCGTGCGCGTAGCGGTTGTACGCGACCACGGCCGGAATCGCGGCGAACAGGCCGATCGCGGTGGCGACGAGCGCCTCGGCGATACCCGGTGCGACGTTCGCGAGCGTGGCCTGCTGTACGTTCGCGAGACCGCGGAACGAGTTCATGATCCCCCAGACCGTGCCGAACAGGCCGATGTACGGGCTGACCGAGCCGACCGATGCGAGAAACGCGAGGTTCGCTTCGAGCACGTCCATTTCACGCTGGAACGACGCGCGCATCGCGCGGCGTGCACCGTCGAGCACGAGGCCCGGATCGCTGATGCGCTTTTCCTTCGCCTTCAGGAACTCGCGCATGCCCGATTCGAAGATCCGCTCGAGCGCGCCGATCGTGTGGCGGTTGTTGGCCGCGCTCTGGTACAGCGCCTGCAGGTCGCCGCCCGACCAGAAATCCTTCTCGAAGCGTTCGGTCTGCGCGCGTGCGCGGCGGATCGCGAACCACTTGCGGAAGATGAAGGTCCACGACATCAGCGACAGCAGCAGCAGCAGCCCCATCACGGCCTGGGCCAGCACGCTCGCGTTGAGGACGAGGGAAATGATCGACAGGTCTTGAGAAGTGTTCATAGAGGTTTGAGTAACGTCCCTTCGGGGGTGCCCGGCAAGGGCGTCCGGTATGCGTGCGGCGCGGCGCGCCGGCCATGCCTGACGCCGAACCTTGCTTAGTATCGAATCAGAAAGGCAAGTTCATAGGCTTTGTCTAACGGCGCTCATGCGAGCTTCGTTGACAGTGCAGTCTGCCTGTCGTCGATGACGGGCCCGCGCTGCAGCGCGTCGAGCACGGCTGGCGGGATGGCCGCGGGCCGGATCCCGGTACGGTCGACGCAGCCGAGACGGATGTGTCCGGCCACGAGCAGCGTGTCTCCGCACCAGGCTTCCTGCGTGAATTCCACCGAGGCGCGGCCGATGCGTCCGGGCCGGCTCGTGATCGCCAGTGTGTCGTCGAGTCGCGCCGGCGCGCGGTAGTCGAGCGACGTGCTGCGGACGATGAAGATCGCGCCGGTATCGTCGGCGAGCTGACGCTGGTCGATGCCACATGCGCGCAGCCACTCGGTGCGGGCGCGTTCGAAGAACTTCAGGTAGTTGGCATAGAAGACGATGCCGCCTGCGTCGGTATCCTCGTAGTACACGCGCACCGGCCAGGTAAAGCCGGACGGCGCTTCCGGGGAGCGGGTAGGCTGGGTCATGGCGCGCATTTTACCGGAAGGCAGGGGCCTGATTCGTAACCGATTCGTAACGGAATGTAGTATGCGGTAGCACACGGCGGACCGGCCCGGGGGCCGGGCCCGCGTGGCCTCAGCCGCGGTGGACGGTCGGGCCGCCAGGTGCTTGCGCGATCGGCATCAGCTCGATCGTGTTGACATTGACATGCGCCGGGCGCGTCGCGATCCAGTAGATCGTGTCGGCGATGTCCTCGGGCATGAGCGGCTGGACATTGTTGTAGACGTTCGCCGCTTTTGCATCGTCGCCGCGATAGCGGACGTTCGAGAATTCGGTGCCGCCGCACAGGCCCGGCTCGATGTCGGTGACGCGCAGCGGCGTGCCGAGCAGGTCGGCGCGCAGGTTCAGGCTGAATTGTCTGACGAAAGCCTTGGTCGCGCCGTAGACGTTACCGCCAGCATAAGGGTATGAACCCGCGACCGAGCCGATATTGAAGATGTGACCGCGACCACGCGCGATCATGCCGGGCAACAGCGCATGCGTGACCGTGACGAGGCCCGTGCAGTTCGTGTCGATCATCGTGTGCCATTCGTCGAGGCTGGCCTTTTGGGCCGGCTCGACGCCGAGCGCGAGGCCGGCGTTGTTGACGAGTACGTCGAGTGCTGCGAATTCGGCGGGAAGGGCGGCCGGGATGGCTTCGACGGCCGCGCGATCGCGTACGTCGAGCTCTAGCGGCAGAAGGGAATCGCCGAGTTCGGCGGCGAGCGCATCGAGACGATCCTTGCGGCGCGCGGTCGCGACGACGCGGTGGCCTCCCTTGACGAAGGCACGGGCGATGGCGGCGCCGAAGCCGGCGGACGCGCCTGTGACGAACACGATCATTGCTGCTCCTGGTGGATGACAAAATAGCGGGTGGTATCCCGCAAGCCTACTGAGATTGCCGCACCGCGGCAAGGCGGCAAAGCGTTCCCGCACGGGCGCGTAGAGTCTGGCCCCAATTGCTTCCGGCGCACCGCCGTGCGGTTGCCTATTCATGACGCATCCAATACACTAACGCGCTCATCACCCCCGCGTGACTGGCGATAGAACCCTTCGGGTTCAAGGTGGAGCATCCCACCGTGAAGCGCGGGGCGCCGTTTTTGCCGTTCGCCTGGGCAGCCGTTGTGCGCCGTCGCGTGCATCGCCGGTGGCTGTCCTGCCTCGCGTCATACGGATTCTTCCGCCACGTCGAGCTGGTCCCGCCAGCAGCGCACCGTACTCGGCCGCTCCGGTCAACCTGTACACACTTAACGGAAACCGTATGTTTGACAGAGCCCAAAGCACCATCGCGAACGTCGATCCTGAAGTCTTTGCAGCGATCGAGCAGGAAAACCGTCGCCAGGAAGATCACATCGAGCTGATCGCGTCGGAAAACTACACGAGCCCGGCCGTGATGGCCGCGCAGGGCTCGCAACTCACGAACAAGTACGCGGAAGGCTATCCGGGCAAGCGCTACTACGGCGGCTGCGAATACGTGGACGTCGTCGAGCAGCTGGCGATCGACCGCGTGAAGCAGCTGTTCGGCGCGGAAGCCGCGAACGTGCAGCCGAACTCGGGTTCGCAGGCGAACCAGGGCGTGTTCTTCGCGATGCTCAAGCCGGGCGACACGATCATGGGCATGAGCCTCGCGCACGGCGGCCACCTGACGCACGGCTCGCCGGTGAACATGTCGGGCAAGTGGTTCAATGTGGTGAGCTACGGCC
>NZ_NBYX01000017.1 GCF_002099195.1 Burkholderia puraquae
TGACGCAATGAGGGCGACGCGATGAGAACCTCTGCTTCCACGCCCTCCACGCCGGTGTCGACCGGCGCCGCGAGCGCCGGCGCGGGCCGCGCCCGCCCGGGCCGCTTCGCCGCGCTGTCGCGCTTCTTGCCGTCGGGCCGCAGCGTCGCGATCGGCGTGCCGTTCCTGTGGCTCGCGGTGTTCTTCGCGCTGCCGTTCGTGCTGGTGCTGAAGATCAGCTTTGCCGACCAGGTGATGGGCATCCCGCCGTACACGTCGCTCGTCGAGTTCAAGGACGGCGTCGTGCACTTCGCGCTGCAGCTGTCGCACTACGCGTTCCTGCTGCAGGACGACCTGTACATCGCGACCTACCTCAGCTCGCTGAAGATGGCCGCCGTGTCGACGGTGCTGTGCCTGCTGATCGGCTATCCGATGGCGTACTACATCGCACGCTCCGAACCGAACCGCCGCAACGTGCTGATGATGGCCGTGATGCTGCCGTTCTGGACGTCGTTCCTGATCCGCGTGTACGCATGGATCGGCATCCTGAAGGACGACGGCCTGCTAAACCACACGCTGATCGCGCTCGGCATCATCCACACGCCGCTGCGGCTGTATCACAGCGACGCGGGTGTCTACATCGGGATGGTCTATTCGTACCTGCCGTTCATGGTGATGCCGCTGTATGCGCACCTCGTGAAGATGGACCTCACGCTGCTCGAGGCCGCGTACGACCTCGGTGCCAAGCCGTGGGTCGCGTTCACGCGGATCACGCTGCCGCTGTCGAAGAACGGGATCATCGCCGGCAGCCTGCTGGTGTTCATCCCGGCGGTGGGCGAGTACGTGATTCCGGAACTGCTCGGCGGCGCCGACACGCTGATGATCGGCCGCGTGATGTGGGATGAATTCTTCAACAACATGGACTGGCCGATGGCGTCCGCGGTGACGGTCGCGATGGTGATGCTGCTGCTGGTGCCGATGGCGCTGTTCCAGTACTACCAGGTCAAGGAACTGGGGGACGCGAAATGATCAAGCCGAGCAAACCGCTGTCGACGGGCGTTCTCGCCTTCGGTTTCCTGTTCCTGTACATCCCGATCATCAGCCTGGTCGTGTACTCGTTCAACGAGTCGAAGCTGGTGACGGTGTGGTCGGGCTTCTCGCTGAAGTGGTACTCGGCGCTGCTGGAGGACGACGAGCTGCTGACCGCCGCGTGGCTGTCGCTGAAGATCGGCCTGCTGACGGCCACGGCGTCGGTCGTGATCGGCACGTGGGCAGGCTTCGTGCTCGCGCGTTTCGGCCGCTTCAAGGGCTTCACGCTGTACACGGGGATGATCAACGCGCCGCTGGTGATTCCGGAAGTGATCCAGGGCATCTCGCTGCTGTTGCTGTTCGTTGCGCTGGAGCAGATGTTCGGCTGGCCGAAGGGGCGCGGCATGGTGACGATCTGGATCGGTCACGTGATGCTGTGCGTGTCGTACGTGGCGATCATCGTGCAGTCGCGCGTGAAGGAGATGAACAAGTCGCTGGAAGAGGCGGCGCTGGATCTGGGCGCGACGCCGCTGAAGGTGTTCTTCGTGGTGACGCTGCCGCTGATCTCGCAGGCGCTTCTGTCGGGGTGGCTGCTGTCGTTCACGCTGTCGATCGACGACCTGGTGCTGTCGGCGTTCCTGTCCGGGCCGGGCTCGACGACGCTGCCGCTGGTGGTGTTCTCGCGCGTGCGGCTGGGGCTGAACCCGGAGATGAACGCACTGGCGACGCTGTTCATCACGGCCGTGACGGTCGGCGTGATCGTCGTGAACCGGATGATGATCGCGCGCGAGCGGCGCCGCATCGCCGACATGAAGGCGGCGTTCGCGGTGGCGTGACGCCCCGCCTCCCGCTTCCAAGGATAACAAGCACTGCAGACAAGCAATACGCGCTGCCCCAGGGGGGGCGCGCGATTCGATCCCGATTTGACAGGCACACGACAAGGAGAATCCGCAATGAAGAAGAAACTGATCTGCCTGCTGGTGGCCGGCGCGTTGCCGGGCATCGCGCTGGCCGGCTCCACATCCGCCGAGATCAAGGCGCTGCAGGCGCAGGTCGCGGCGCTGCAGAAACAGATGAAGGCGATGCAGGCGCAGCTCGCCGCGAAGCCAGGCAGCGCGGCAGTCGCGACGTCCGGCGCGAGTGCCGGTACGGCCGGCGGCGGCAAGGCCGTCGCCGTGGCCGTCGATCCGGGCTCGCCGGACTACGGCAAGGCGCAGGCCACGCTGACCAACGACGAGGTCGGCGAAATGAAGCAGCAGATCGCGAACCAGCAATTGAAGGTCGACTCGCTGACGGACGCGGCCAACACGGGCCCGCTCGCCGGCCTGTCGGTGACGGGTTACATCGACCCGACTTACATCTACAACCGCGCGGCCGGCACGTCGTCATTCCTGTTCGCGAACCACGAGAACGCGTACAACTACTTCAACAGCACGTTCGGCGATCTGTACCTCGACATCAAGAAGACGTTCGGCGTCGGCCCGATGGCGCCGTCGGCCGAAATCACGCTGATGCCGAACCGCGGCAACGGCATCACGCTGCTGCAGAACTCGCGCGGCTCGATCACCGACAACCTGCTGAACACGGCGGTCGTCAACGTGCCGATCACCGCGACGACCACGCTGGTCGCCGGCCTGATCCCGAGCTTCGGCGGCTACGAGGTGCAGCAGTCGAACCAGATGCTCACGCTCACGCACAACCTGCTGTACGATTTCTCGGATCCGGGTAGCTACGTCGGTATCGGCGCGAACTACACGAAGGGTAACTGGGCGTGGAAGTTCTTCCTCGGCAACGAGCAGTACCGCACGTACGGCTCGGTCACGCAGACGGGCACCAACGCGCTCGGCGATCCGATCTCGACCAGCAACAAGGTGCCGACCTTCACCGCGCGCGCGGACTACACGTGGTCGAGCGCGCTGGATCTCGGCGGTTCGTTCAACATCGGCCGCCAGACGCTCGCGAGCGCGATCGACGATCAGGGCGTCGTCCACTACGGCCCGGGCGGCGCGGCACCGAGCGCATACGGTTCGTTCTTCTTCGGCGAACTCGACGCGACCTACACGCTCGCCGATATCCAGTACAACGCGGAAGTCGACTACGGCCGTCAGCAGCACGCGGCGTTCAACGGCGGGCTCGCGCAGTGGTACGGCCTGTCGCTGCTCGCGCACCGCAAGTTCAACGCGCCGGTGGTCGGCCGCATGGGCGTGACGCTGCGCTACGACCTGCTCGCCAACTCGAAGAACGGCGGCGGCGGCGGCGGCATCGCGCTGAACGGCAACGGGATGGACCCGAACAACGGCTTCGGCGTCGACGCGGACTGCCTCGCGATGTCGAAGGCCGGCGGCGGCCTGGGCTTCGAGTGCAAGGGGGCCGTGCGCCAGGATGTCGCGCTCGACCTGCTGTTCTATCCGACCCAGCAGATCACCGTGAAGGTCGAATACCGGCACGACTGGGCGAACAACAAGGTGTTCCTGCGCAACGACGGGTCGTACGGCAAGTCCAACGACCTGCTCGCGACGCAGTTCATCTATTCGTTCTGACGCAGCGCGCGCGGGACGCCGTGCCGCACGCACGGCGTCCCGCGCCGTTTTCACCGGCCGGACGACGGTGCGCCATGCACCGCGGCCGGCTGCAACGAGGGAGCCGGATTCATGACGCAGTCTTTCACTCGCCGTGCCGATGCGCTCGCGCGCGACTCGTACTACGAAGCGACGGCCGTGCGCCCCGCCGTGGACGACCCCGTGCTCGACGGGACGATCGACGTCGATGTCTGCGTGATCGGCGCCGGCTTCGCCGGCCTGTCGACGGCGCTCGACTGCCGCGCACGCGGGCTGTCCGTCGCGGTAATCGATGCCCACCGGCCCGGCTGGGGCGCGTCGGGCCGCAACGGTGGCCAGGCGATCACCGGCTTCGCGAAAGACGAGGAAATCGAGCGGCAGCTCGGCGCCGACGGTGCGCGCGCCGCGTGGTCGCTGTCGCTCGACGGCGTCGCGCTGATCGCCGAGCGGATCGCGCGCTACGGGATCGACTGCGATTTCACGCGCGGCTACCTGACGGTCGCGACGAAGCCGCGCCGCATCGACGACCTGCACGCGTGGATGGATGCCGCGACCCGGCGCTGGGGCCATCCGTCGCTCGCGTGGCTCGATACCGCCGAGATCCGCTCACGCATCGCATCGACCCGCTACCTGGCCGGCGTGCACGACCCGCTGTCGGGCCACCTGCATCCGCTCAAATACTGCCTCGGCCTCGCCGATGCTGCACGGCGCGAGGGCGTCGCGCTATACGCGCATACGCCCGCGCTCGACGTCGTGCGCGGTGCGCGGCCCGTCGTGCGCACACCGTCGGGCAACGTGCGCTGCCGCTTCGTCGTGTCGTGCTGCAACGCGGGCCCCGGCGGTGTGCTGCCGGCCGCGACGGCCGCCCGCATCGCGCCGATCGCGTCGTACATCATCGCGACCGAGCCGCTCGGCCAGGCGCGCGCCGACGCGCTGATCGCGCAGCGCGAAGCCGTGTGCGACAACAACTTCTTCCTCGACTACTTCCGGCTGTCGGCCGACCACCGGATGCTGTTCGGCGGTCGCGCGAATTCGGCAGGCGCGTCGCCCGCCACGCTCGCCGAAACGATCCGGCGCCGCATGGTCGGCGTGTTCCCGCAGCTCGGCGACGTGCGCGTCGACCACGCGTGGGGCGGCTTCGTCGACGTCACGCGCAACCGCGCGCCGGATTTCGGCGCACTCGATCCGAACTTCTTCTACGTCCAGGGCTTCAGCGGGCACGGCGTCGCGCTCACCGGCATCGCCGGACGCGCGGTAGCCGGCGCGATCGCGGGCGACACGCGCGCGTTCGACCTGTTCGCACGCATGCGCCACCGGCGCTTCCCCGGCGGCGACGCATGGCGGCAACCCGCGCTCGAACTCGGGATGCTGTACCACCGCGTGCGCGAGCTCTTCTGAGCCCTTCACTCCGCTCTCCTCATCATGCAGACATTCGCCAACCAGCCACACGTCGCGTCCTACTACGCGGCGACCGCCAACGATACGACCCGCCACGCGCCGCTCGCCGGCCCGATCGATGCCGACGTGTGCGTGATCGGCGCGGGCCTCACGGGCCTGTCCGCCGCGCTCAACCTCGCCGAGCGCGGCCATTCGGTGACCGTGCTCGAAGCGTCGCGGGTCGGATGGGCGGCAAGCGGCCGCAACGGCGGCCAGCTGATCGGCGGATTTGCGTGCGACATCGACACGTTCGCGCAATTCATGCCCGAAGGCGACGTGAAGCGCATCTGGGACATGGGGCTCGAAACGCTGTCGCTCGTGAAGTCGCGAATCGCGCAGCACGACATCGACTGCGCGCTGGTGCCCGGCTACCTGACCGCCGCGAACACCGAGCGCGACGCCGACGCGCTGAAACGCTGGCGCGACGAAGCCGCGAAGCGCTTCGGCTACGACCGCTTCCACTTCGTCGAAGCCGACGAACTCGGCGACTACGTGCAGTCCGAGCGCTATTGCGGCGGCCTGTACGACCCGGACAGCGGCCACCTCCATCCGCTGAACTACACGCTCGGCCTCGCCCGCGCGGCGACCGATGCGGGCGTACGTATCCACGAGGACAGCTGCGTGACGCGCGTGCGCGACGTCGCGGGCGGCCATGTCGTCGAGACGAGCGGCGGCAACGTGCGCGCACGCTTCGTCGTGCTCGCATGCAATACCTTCGTCGGCACGCTCGCGCCCGCGCTGTCGAAGAAGATCATGCCGGTCGGCACCTACGTGATCGCGACCGAGCCGCTCGGCGACGCGCGCGCCGCCGCGCTGATGCCCGCGCGCGCAGCGATCTGCGACAGCCGCTTCGTGCTCGACTATTTCCGGCCGGCACCCGACACGCGGCTCGTGTGGGGCGGCAAGGTCAGCTATTCGACGCGGGAGCCGCGCGATCTCGCGGCGGCAATGCGCGCGGACATGCTGAAGACGTTCCCGCAGCTCGCAGACGTGAAGGTCGACTACGCATGGGGCGGCTTCGTCGACATCACGATGAACCGCGCGCCGCACTTCGGCCGCATCGCGCCGACGATGTATTTCGCGCAAGGGTTCTCTGGGCACGGCGTGAACACGACCGCGCTCGCGGGGAAGCTGATCGCCGAGGCGATCAACGGACAGGCGAGCCGCTTCGACCTGTTCGACAAGATCCGCCATCGCGACTTCCCCGGCGGCGAGGCGTTGCGCACGCCGGCGCTGGTGCTCGCGATGAGCTGGTACCGGCTGCTCGACGCGTTCGGCGTGCATTGAGCGACGGCGCGCCATCGAGGCACGGCCGCGCCGAAGCGCGGCCGTGTCTGCGCCACCCACGCGTGCCCGCTGCCGCTAGTCGGCCACCTTCTGCCGCATCGTCACGAACTCCTCGGCCGCGGTCGGATGGATGCCGATCGTGTCGTCGAACTGCGCCTTCGTCGCGCCCGCGCGAATCGCGATCGCGATGCCCTGGATGATCTCGCCCGCATCGCGGCCGACCATGTGCGCGCCGACCACGCGCTGGCTGTCGCGCGCGACGACGAGCTTCATCAGCGTGCGCTCGTCGCGGCCCGACAGCGTGTGGCGCAGCGCCTTGAACGACGTGCGGTAGATGTCGACGTCGCCGTCGTACAGGTCGCGCGCGGTCGCCTCGGTGAGGCCGACCGTCGCGACCTCGGGCTGGCTGAACACCGCCGACGGCACCCATTCGTGATCGGCCGCAACGCGCGACCCGCCGAACAGCGTACGGGCGAGCAGCGCGCCGTCGCGCGTCGCGACCGGCGTGAGCTGCGGCCGCGACGTGACGTCGCCGATCGCATGGATCGAAGGCACCGACGTCGCCGAATACGCATCGACGGCGATCGCACCGCGCGCGTCGAGCATCACGCCCGCCTGTTCGAGCCCGAGCCCCTCGACGTTCGGTACGCGGCCGGTCGCATAAAGCACTTCGTCGTACGGCCCGTGCCGCGCATCGCCGACGCGCACGCTCAGCGTGCCGTCGTCCGCGCGTTCGATCGTCTCGACCACCGAACGCGCGTGGATCGCGACGCCCTGCTTCGTCATCTCGTCGGTCAGGAACTGGCGCACGTCGTCGTCGAAGCCGCGCAGGATCTTCTCGCCGCGATAGAACAGGTCGACGTGGCTGCCGAAGCCGTTGAAGATGCCCGCGAACTCGACCGCGATGTAGCCGCCGCCGACCACTGCGATGCGTCTTGGCAGTGCGGCGAGCGACAGCGCCTCGCGCGACGTGATCGCGTGCTCGATGCCGGGCCGCGCCGGCAGCGACGGGCGCGAGCCGGTCGCAATCGCGATGTGGCGCGCACGGATCGTGCGTTCGCCGATTGCGACCGTGTGCGCATCGACGAGCGTCGCGCGCCCTGCGTGCATCTCGACGCCCGATTGCCGCAGCAGGTTGATGTAGATGTCGCTGAGCCGGTTGATCTCGCGATCCTTCGCCGCGATCAGCGCGGGCCAGTCGAGCGTGCCGGCGCCGAAGGTCCAGCCGAAGCCCTTCGCGTCCTCAGCTTCGTGCGGGTAGTGCGATGCATAGACAAGCAGCTTCTTCGGAATGCAGCCGCGCAGCACGCAGGTGCCGCCGATCTGCTCTTCTTCCGCTATGCCGACACGCGCGCCGTATGACGCGGACATGCGCGCGAGCCGCACGCCGCCCGAGCCGGCCCCGATGACGAACAGGTCGTAGTCGAAATCCATCGCATTCCCTCATCGCAGTTCGGATGAAGGCACGATAGCAAGATTCCGGCATTCTTGCGGCACACGGTGCTGCCACGCGCGCGCCCCATAAAAAACGGCGAGAGACGTTGCCTCTCGCCGGTCAAACCAGCTGCCGGGTGTGCCATGCGTCACCGATCGACCGCATGCCCGACCTGCCGGCTGCGCGGCACCGGTCCGCCCGGGCGCGCGAACGGCGCGCCCACGGCCGGACCAGCCGCCATGCTCATGCCTGCGACGTGTCGCTACCGTCCGTCGCCTGCGTGTCGTCTGCCTGCTGCGGCTGCTCTTCCTTCTTTTCGAGCATACCTTCGATCGCTTCCGCCCCCTTGAAGCCGGCGACGGCCGCCGCCGCCTTGGTCAGCAGGCCCGCATCCGGATCGACCTTCTCCGCTGCCTCGACGGCCGCCACGGCGCCAGCGATTTCACCCACTGTGTTCAGGATACCCATCGTCATCCCCTTTCAAGAAAATCGTGAGCGCATCGTCCCACGAAAAAAACCGGCGGACCGCAATTGTCATCACCGGATACACAAGTTACGCACCAGGCCGGCTGCACTCGCCGAGCGCGGCCGGAACGACGCACAGGCGAGCCTGACGGCACGCAACGGGCGATGCACGCAGCGTAGCGGAAAGCCTTCGCGCGCACTGTAAAAGTATGTTCTGGATTGCCGACGAAACGCTTACGGCGCGGGAGCCTCGTGATGAAGCATTCGCCGAATAGTCGTGCGCGCGTATGAAGGTGGCGTGACGAAAAAAAGAGGCGCCTTGCGGCGCCCCTTCGATGCATGCCGGACGACTGCCGGCTCATGCGTTCCGACGTTCGTCAGAAGATATTGCGCAGGCCGATTGCGATGCCGGTCTGGTTGCTGCGGCCCGGCAGCTCGACGTTCGCCGCGCCGTTCGTCTTGTTGAAGTCGACGGTGCCGTAGACTTCCGTGCGCTTGCTGAGCGCGTACTCGGCGATGCCGACGATCGCGTAACGGTTGCCGCTCGCGAGCGTGCCGTTCGTGGTCATCGCATTGCGCATGTGATCGTAGTAGAACGCGCCCGTCAGCGTCAGCGGCGCGCTGACCTGCCAGCTCACGCCCGCGAACGGACCGTCGTCGATCCGGCCGGTGCCCTTCGCGACCGGGATCGACTGCTGCGCGAGCAGGCTGTCGACGAAGCCCGTATCGTCCTTCGAGCGCAGGTAGCCCGCGTAGATCTTCGCCTTGCTGAACGCATACACGACGTTCGCGTGGTAGATCGTCTGCTTGCGCGCCGAGTTGTCGCTGTTCTGCTGCGCGCCGGCCGCGATGCTGAGCGGGCCCATCACGTACGACAGCGACACACCCCACGCATTGCCCTTGCCGAGCGAACCCGGGATCTGGCCCGAGAAGCCGCCGGCGCCGGTCGATTCGTAGTTGGTGCCGGTCGAGTACATCGCCTTCGCGGTCAGCCCGTCGAACTTGCCCGTGTACTTGATCTGGTTGTCCGCATACAGGCCGCCGCCGAGTGCGACCGGCAGCCATGCGTTTTCGAGGTAGTTACCGACCGTCAGCGGATCGTAGGTGTCCGACAGCAGGTCGAACAGCGGCGTCTTCTGGCGGCCGAGGGTCACCGTGCCGTACGGGCTCTGCAGGCCGACATACGCTGCGCGGTTGAACAGGCGGCCGCTGTCGGCGAATGCGCCGTTCTGCAGGTTCACGCCGCTTTCGAGGTTGAACACGGCCTTCAGGCCGCCGCCGAGGTCTTCCGTGCCGTAGATGCCGAAGCGGCTGTTCGTGATCGCGCCGTTGGTCATCGACAGCAGGCCGTCGTTCTTGGCGTTGGCGTTGGTCAGGTAGCGAATGCTGGCGTCGGCGACGCCCCAGAGCGTGACCGAGCTTTGTGCGGCCGCGTACTGGCTGGCAAATGCGAGCGCGGCGCCCCCTGCGATGGCTGCGAGTCGGGTGGTCTGCTTCATGAGCTTTCCTTTTTGTAGGTGTCTCCATTCATGACCGGCCGCGTGCGCAGCCGGGTGGCAATCGCTCGCGTTCTTGGCGCGCGCGATGTGGCCTGAATCATATGACGAGTGCCATCGCTGAAAGAAATTGAAATACGCGGTAACGGCGGAACTGTCGCCCGCGCACAACGCTGCCCGCGCGAGGCTTGCCCGGCGGGCAGCGGGCGGCGGGCGCCGCACGGCAGCGGCCGCTCGCGCGGCTTACGGTACGCCGGGTCTGTCAGGATCGCGCGGCAGGTGCCGCGGAACGCGCACACACACGGGCGCGCACACGGGCGCACACACGGGTGCGCCCGCGGGATGCGCGGCTCACGCCGCCGCCGGCCCGCCGTCGGCCGTGCGCCGGCGCCACGCACGCCGCACGATCTCCGCGAACGCACCGACGAGCAGCAGCACGGCGCCCCACAGCGCGACCTCCGGCACGAGCCGCGTGACGAGGCCGCCGGCCACCGCGCCGGCCAGGAAGCAGAAGCTGATCGTCGCGAGCAGCGCCGAGTCGTGCAGCGCGCCCGCGTCGTAGCGCGGGATCAGCCCGACGAACAGCTTCTGCGCCGCGCGCCGCAGGTTGCCGGTGGTCATCACCGACGTGTACGACAGTTCCTCGAGGTGGGTGAACGACAGCGTCTGCAGCGTGGCGACGAACGAAATGCCCGGAATCAGCCATGCGCTCGACGTGCCGACGAGGCCGCTCGCGGCGATGCCGAGAAAGGCGATCTCGACGAGCAGGCTCGTGAATGCGGTATGCCGCATCCAGCCGCGCTGCGCGGCGAGGCCGAGCAGGTGCGCGACGAACACCGCGATCACGAAGCCGGCGAGCGGCGGCACGTGATGCAGCGCGGCGGCCCATTCGCCGGCCGACAGGTTGATGCCGAGCAGCGCGACGTTGCCGGTCATCGTGTTCGCGAACACGCGGCCGTGGCCGACATACGTGTACGCGTCGAGGTAGCCGCCGGACAGCGTCAGCAACGCGGCGACAGTGAGATTGCGGCTGGCGCCGTCAAGATCCATCGAGCCTCCCGTGAAGATTCGCGCCAGTATGGCGCACGAGCAGTCGATGTGCGCCGGTCACTGCCCGATGCCCGTGAGCCCGATCAGCGCGCCGCCCGCGAGCAGCCACAGCGGATGGATGCGCGTGCGCCACGCGAGCACCGCGCACGCGGCCGTGATGCCCCACTGGATCGCCGTACGGTTCGACGCCTCGGAGATCAGCACCGCGCTCGCCGCGACGAGCCCGGCCGTGACGGGCATCATCCCCTGCTGCACGTAGCGGCGCCACGGCCGGTCGCGAAAGCGCTCCCACGCATGCAGCGCGAGCACGGTGACGATCGACGACGGCCCGAACTTCGCGAGCGATGCGACCAGCAGCCCGCTCCATCCCGCCACGTGCCAGCCGACCAGCGACACGATCATCATGTTCGGCCCGGGCGCCGCCTGGGCCAGCGCGAACAGCGCGGTGAACTCGTGCGCGCTCATCCAGTGATGGACATCGACGACCTGCCGCTGCATCTCCGGCAGGATCGTGTTGCCGCCGCCGAACGCGAGCAGCGACAGCTGGCTGAAAATCGTCGCGATCGCGATCAGCGTGTCGTTCATGGCCGGCCCCGTTGCTGCGTGTCGCGCGCCGCGGCCGGTGCCGGCTGCGGCACGGCCGCGTCGCGGCGTCGCGACGCGAGCCAGATGCTGACGGGCGTCAGCACGAGCATCGCGGTCAGCAGCGGAATGCGCAGCACCGCGATCGCGACGAACGCGAGCGCCGCGATGCCGGCCGCCGCGCGCGCGTGCCGCAGCGGCTTCGCGACCTTCACGGCCATCGCGACGAGCAGCCCGGCCGCCGCCGCGGCGAGCCCTGCGAACAGGTGCTGCACGCGCGGATCGTTCTGCGTCTTCGCGTACAGCACGCCGAGCGCGACGACGACGAGCGTCGGGCCCGCAATCAGCCCGAGAATGCCGGCGCACGCGCCGGCGACGCCGCGAAAGCGCATGCCGACTGCCACCGACAGGTTGATCACGTTGCCGCCCGGCAGGAACTGGCACAGCCCGAGCAGGTCGGTGAATTCGTCGGCGGAGAGCCACTTGCGCTCGTCGACGATGGTGCGCCGCGCGAACGGCAGCGCGCCGCCGAACGACATGAGGCCAAGCGACAGGAAGCCGGTGAACAGCTCGGCGAGGCCGACACGGCGAGGCGGCGCGGCTGGCGGCGTGGCGGCAGGCGGGAAAGCGGATTGCATGGGGCTCCTCACGAAACGGTGAACCGAGGTTACCGCCGTTCGGTGTGCCGACAAAACGATTTTATCGGCGTGCCCTTGTGATCTAGAATCACAAGCATGGCACGCGACCTCCCGCCCTTTTCCGCGCTTCGGGCCTTTGAAGCTGCGGCACGACATGAAAGCTTCAGCGCTGCCGGCGACGAGCTGCATGTGACTCACGGTGCCATCAGCCGGCAGATCGCCGGGTTCGAGGCCTGGCTCGGCAAGCCGGTGTTCCACCGCTACGGCAAGCGCGTGAAGCTCACCGACGAAGGCCGCCGCTACCTCGACACCGTGCGCGCGGCGTTCGACAGCATCGCGCTCGCGACCGAGCAGCTGCGCAACACGGGGGCGGCGCGCGTGCTGCGCATCAATGCGCTGCCGACCTTCGCGATGAAATGGCTGCTGCCGCGCCTGTCGCGGTTCCAGCGCGACGTGCCGAACGTCGAGCTGAAGCTGTCGACGTCGAACGCACCGCTCGACGCGCTCGACGGCTTCGATGTCGCGATCCGCCGCGGCCCCGGCCACTGGCCGAACTGCACGAGCGGCCACTTCCTCGACGAAAGCGTGATTCCCGTCTGCAGCCCGGCGCTGCTCAAGCGCGCGCCGATCGTGCGCGCGGACGATCTCGCGCGCCACGTGCTGCTGCATTCGGATACGCGGCCGGAAGGCTGGCGCGACTGGTTCGCGGCGGCCGGCGTGGCGATGAAGGGGCGCAAGCGGCAGTCGTTCGACCATTTCTACCTGGCGCTGCAGGCGGCCGTCGACGGGCTGGGCGTCGCGCTCGGCCCGTTGCCGCTGATCGACGACGAGCTCGCGAGCGGCCGGCTGGTGATGCCGCTGGAGGGGCCGCGCATCGCGACGCGCAGCTACTGGTGGATCGCGCCGCGCCCGCCGGCGGACGATCCGCTCGTCGCGCAGTTCTGCGCGTGGCTGCAGGCGCAGTCGAACGTGGACGCCTGACACGTCGCGCGCTCGACACCCGCTCGAAACGGCCGCGATGCGCCGCCCTCCGTCTCCGCGCACGTTGCGGGAATGAAACCGATCCGCCCGCAACGCATGCGATTCTCCTGCGGAATTGCCGTCGCGCGGCCCCTGCCTTTCCCCCTTCGCTCCAGCCACCGCGCACCCGCCTTGTCGAGCGGCCGACCAGCCCGCCGCCTCACGTTTCACGGCTGAAACACTTCGGCATCCACCACGTGCACCGACGGCACGCCGGAACCGCTCAGCCCCTGTTTGCGCGGTAGTCCACGTGCTGGCCCGCTGCTTGCTGATGCAGCCTTGCAGACAACGACACTGCACGGGCCAACGGCTCGATGCAGGCGACAAACAATCATCGAGCAGTTCGGGGAAATCATGTCCAGACTCCTATCGGCCGTCACACGGCTGCTGTCCCTCATTACCACCCCTGTTACGCATCCGCCGATGCCGGCGGCGCGACTTCGCGCCGTCGCCGTCCGATGCACGAACACGGCCCCCGCCGTCATCCGGCCTCACGGCGCCTCGATCCGATAGGCGAAACCCGGGAACTCACTGCCGGGCGCATGCGCGCCACGACGAGCCGTGCCGTTCGCGCGGGCATGACTGCCCGCACTCGCCCGCATACCGCCACGCATGCGGGCGGTGACAGCGCGACTGACGTCGTATGCGCCGCCGTCCCGCCAGTGTGCCCGGGCACCGCGCCGGCCCGACTCCGCATCACGACACAAAGGAGGTGCCCGCCCAGCAAGTGATCCGATTGCGAAGCAACCAGAAGACTCATCGCGCATCCGGACGATCGAGATTCCGTCCCGAACGACACGCTCGTCGCACCGGTCGCACATTCCAGCTCTCAAGGGAGAAATGCATCATGAAGCAATCCTTACTGACCAAGGCGGCACTTGCCGCATCGCTCGCTTGCGTGGCCGTCGCGGTATCGGCCGGACAAACCAGTTCGACGTTCGGCGTGTCCGCCACCGTCAACGCAACCTGCCTGATCGACTCGGCCGGCGCGTTGACCTTCCCCGCCTACACGCCGGGCACCGGCGATCAATCCGCGCAGTCGGCGATCACGGTCCGCTGCACGAACGGCACGAACTTCAACATCGGCCTGAATGCGGGCACGACGTCCGGCGCCACGGTGACCAACCGCATCATGACGAGCGGCTCGAATCAGCTCAACTACTCGCTGTACCAGGATTCGAACCGCACGGTCGTCTGGGGCAACACGCCGCCGACCGATACCGTCAACGGCACCGGCCAGGGAATGGCAATGGCCCAGGCGCTCACCCGGACCGTCTACGGCAAGGTGCCCGACCAGCCCAACGCGGTGCCCGGCAGCTACGCCGATACGGTCACGGTCACCGTGACGTTTTAGTGCCGCGCGGAGGGTGCGCCGCATCGCGGATGCGCGCGCCCCTCCCGAGCGGAACACGTCAAGCGCGCCGAAGCGAATCCCCTGGAGGTGGATCTGTGATGAAACCAAACGTGTGCAAACTCGCGACCTGGATCGCGGCCGTGACACTCGCCGCCGCATGCGTCGACAGTCAAGCCACCGACTTCACCGTGTCTCCCGTTCGCGTCGAGCTCTCCGCCGCGCAACGGAGCGTCGCGCTCACGGTGAGGAACGAGTCGCCCGACCAGCCCGTCGTCGTCCAGCTGCGCACTGCAGCGTGGTCGCAGAACGCGGGCGACGACGTCTATGCATCGACCGGCGACCTGATTGCCGCTCCGCCCATTTTCACGATCGCGCCCGGCAGTTCGCAGGTCGTGCGCATCGGCCTGCGGCACGCGCCGGGCGCGGACCGGGAAACCAGCTACCGGCTCTATCTGCAGGAGATTCCGCCCGCGCCGAAACCGGGCTTCGCCGGCGTGCAGATCGCACTGGAAATGAGCCTGCCGATCTTCGTGAAGCCGGCCGCCGACACCGCCCCGCGGCTGCGCTGGAGCGCGGAGCCGCGATCGGGCGGCACCGGCATGCTCGCGCTGCGCGTGACCAACGACGGCACCGCGCATGCGCAGGTGGCGAACCTCGCGCTGCTCGCGCCGGGCAGCGATCGCCCCGTCGCCACGCATGCGGAATTCGCGTACGTCTTGCCGGGCCAGTCCCGCGAACTGATGTTCAAGCCCGGCGCCGGAGCCGCGCCGGCCGCTGCTTCCGGAATGCACCTGGTCGGCTACTCCGATGCGGGCGATATCGATTCGACGGTCGCGCCGAACGCGCGCTAACGCGGCGCTGCTGATCGCGATTGTCATGAGCGCGCAGACCACTTTCGCGGAAGAGCGACTTGTCGCGGCACCGGCCGCGCAAGCGTCGCATGGCGCAGCGGGCGGCCCGGCCGAGCTGCTGTATCAGGTCGACATCAACCGCCAGGGGCTCGACGAAACCGCGTTGCTGATCAAGGCGGCCGACGGCGAGTTCTACGTGTCGGCCGACGACCTGACGCGCTGGCGACTCAGGCGCCCGGACGCCGCGCCGCTGGCCGGCAACGACACGCCGTTCTATCCGCTGAAGGCGATCGCGGGGCTCACGTACACCGTCGACGAGCGGAGCCTGACGATGGCGATCAGCGTCCCCGCGCAGGCCTTCGTCGGCGCGACCTTCGACGAGACCGACAGGCACCGCGCGCCCGCGGCCGAGCCGGGCATCGGCGGCTTCTTCAACTACGATCTGCTCGCCGAGCAGGCTGCGGGTCAGACGCACGGCTCCGGGCTGTTCGAGCTCGGCTTCTTCAACCGCTTCGGCGTCGGCGTCGGCACGTTCCTCGCCGACGAATCGGGCCCGACCCGGCGCCTGACCCGCCTCGAAACCACGTGGACGACCGATCGGCCCGGCCACCTCGCCAGCCTGCGCATCGGCGACGCGATCAGCCGTCCCGGCATGTCGGGCCGCGCGATCCGCTTCGGCGGCATCCAGTACGCGACCAATTTCGCGACGCAGCCCGGACTCGTCACGATTCCGCTGCAGGGTGTGAGCGGGCAGGCCGTGCTGCCTTCGACCGTCGACGTCTACGTCAACAACGCGCTGACGTCGACGCGCGAAGTCGCGCCCGGTCCGTTCGCGATCAACAACGTGCCGGTGGTAACCGGCCAGGGCGACGTGCGGGTGGTGGTGCGCGACGTCATGGGCCGCGAGCAGGTGATCACCCAATCGTTCTATGCGAGCGCGAATCTGCTCAAGCAGGGCATGCAGGATTACTCGTACGAGATCGGCAAGGAACGGCGGGACTTCGGCCTGGCGAGCAACGACTACGGGCGCTGGTTCGCCAGTGCGACCCACCGGATCGGCTTGACCGACCGGTTCACCGGCGAGATCCACGCGGAAGCCGAGGGATCCCGGCAGAACCTCGGCGTCGGCGGCGTGGTGCTGGCCGGGCCGCTTGGCGTCGTCAACGCGTCGGCGGCGGCGAGCCGCAGCGCCGATGGCCCGGGCGCGCTGGCAACGATCGGCGCCGAAAGCCAGGCCGGCCTCGTCGAGATCGGCGCACACGCGCAATGGGCGACGCCGCATTTCACGCAGATCGGGCTCGAGCCGGGCACGCTGGCGCCGAAGCTGCTCACGAGCGTCAACGTCGGCGTCGGGTTGGGCCGCTTTGGCTCGCTCGGGCTCGCACACGTGTTCCTCGACAATCGCAACGGCTACAAGACCCAGTTGCTGTCGCTCAGCTACAGCGCGCAGCTGGGGCGCTTCGGCTTCGCGAACGTCAGCGTCAGCAAGCCGCTGGGCGGCTCGGGCGCGACGATCGTCGGCGTCGCATGGACGATCCCCGTCGACAACCGGACGAGCGCATCCGTCACGCTGACGCACCAGCAGGGCGCCACCGAAATGCTCGCGCAACTGCAGCGCAGCCTGCCGGTCGGCGAAGGATTCGGCTACTCGCTGCAGGCGGGCAACGACACGCAGGATGCCAGCGCGACGCTGCAGACGCGCACCGGCACCTACAGCGTCGAAGCGGCTTCGTATCGCGGCCGCGCCGGCGTGCGCGCCAACGCCGCGGGCGGCATCGCGTTCGTCGACGGCACCGCACGCCTGTCGCGACAGATCACGGACAGCTTCGCACTGGTCAAGGTGCCGGGCTTCGCCAACGTCGGCATCCTCGCGGACAACCAGCTCGTCGCGCACACCGACGCCGGCGGCGTCGCGCTGCTGCCGCGGCTGCGCGCGTACGAAAGCAACCCGATCTCGATCGAGCAGGCCGACCTGCCGTTCGACGCGACGATCGGCACGCTGAAGCTCGACGCGGTGCCCTACTTCCGCAGCGGCATGGCACTCGTGTTCCCGATTACGCGCTCGCGCGGCGCGGTGCTGACGCTCGATCTGGAAAACGGCGCACACCTGCCGCCCGGTGCGACCGTCACGATCGACGGACAGAAGGACGCATTTCCGGTCGGTCGCGACGGCGTCGTCTACGTCACCGGATTGTCCGAGCAGAACCACCTGCATGCGGCGTGGCGCGACCGGCAGTGCGACGTGACCGTGCGCTTTCCCGCCGGCGACGAACCGCTGCCGGACCTGGGCACCCATCTTTGCAAGGGAGTCACACCATGAGACATCGCAAGCATGCCGGGCGGCCGGCCCGGCTCGCACGCCTTCGCGCGGCAATCGCCGCGCTCGCGGCCGGCGCTGCCGTGCTGGTTGCACTGCCCGCGCGCGCGGCAATGACCTGCACGATGAATGCGCCGTCGTCGATGGCATTCGGCACGTACGACACGATCAATGCCGCCACTTCCGCCGTCACGATCTCGGTCACCTGCAGCGGCAGCGGCAACGCCACGCCGACGGTCACCGCGAGCGCGGGCGGCGGCACCTTCGCGAACCGCCTGATGACGCGAACCGGCAACACGCAGACGCTCGGCTACAACCTGTATCTCGACAGCGCGCACACGTCGATCTGGGGCGACGGCACGAGCGGCACGTCGGCGATTTCGTGGGGCAAGATTTCGGGCGCCGGTACCTTCAACGCCACCGTGTACGGGCTGATCCGCGGCGGCCAGAACGTCGTGCCGGGCAGCTACGCGGATCACAACATCACGATCCTGTTCAACTACTAGGCGCGCTGGCGGCGCATGCGTTGCGCATGCCGCCATCGATCGCCATCACGGACTCGGACAACGGGGGCAGACATGAATCGAACCGAGACAGCGAGCGCCGCCGCATCGCGGTGCGCCCGGCGCGCATGGACCCGCGCGCGGCCGGTTGCGCCTCGACGGGCCGACGGCCGCACACGCACGCTGCTTGCCGCGACGGCAGCGCTATCGATCGCGCTGCTCGGCGCCGCGCCCGGCCATACCGATGCGAAGCAGGCCAGCCGGTCGGTGCAGGTCGGCACGACGGTCCAGGCGTATGCGCGGCTGAACGCGACCAATCCGGCGAAGCTCGTGATCGCGAACAAGGACACGAGCACCGGCTACCTGGCCGTGCCGAACGCCAGCAACCCGTCCGGGACGACGCTCGCGATCCAGACCAACGACCGGGCCGGGTACACGGTGCTCGTGCAGGTTGCCGCCGCCAACCAGTCGCAGTTCAGTTCGATCGAGATCAGCGGCTTGGGCGGCAAGGTCGTGCTGCCGGGGACGGGCGGTACGATCGCCGTGCCCTATACGGCGCTGAACACGACGTTTACGCTGACCTACCGGTTCGTGTTCGCGCCGAAAGCGAAGGACGGATCCGTGGCCTGGCCGCTCACGTTTTCGGTCCATCCGAACCCGTGACGCCCGGCACGCCGGCGCCGGCGGCCCCGATCCCGCCGCGGCTCAGACCACCGGGCCCGGTTCCTTTTCCTTGCGCAGGATCGCATACAGGATGATCGCGCCGAACGTCGCGGTGCCGATCCCGCCGAGGCCGAAGCCGCCGATCTTCAGCGAGAAGTCGCCGGCGCCGAGCACGAGCGTGACGGCCGCGACGATCAGGTTGCGGTTGTCGGAGAAGTCGACCTTGTTGACGACCCAGATCCGCGCGCCCGTCACCGCGATCAGCCCGAACACGACGATCGACACGCCGCCGAGCACGGGGCCCGGAATCGTCTGGATCACCGCACCGAACTTCGGCGAGAAGCCGAGCACGATCGCGATCAGCGCGGCGACCGCGAACACGAGCGTCGAGTAGATCCGCGTGACGGCCATCACGCCGATGTTCTCCGCGTAGGTCGTCACGCCCGTGCCGCCGACGCTGCCCGACACGATCGTGGCGAGCCCGTCGCCGATGAACGCACGACCGACGTAGCGATCGAGGCTGGTGCCCGTCATCGCGCTGACGGCCTTGATGTGGCCGAGGTTCTCGGCAACCAGGATCACCGCGATCGGCGCGAGCATCAGCATCGCGTGCGGATCGAACACCGGCGCGCGGAAGCTCGGCACGCCGAACCAGGCCGCATGCCCGACGATCGAGAAATCGATCGGCTTGCCGAGCCCCATCCCGTTGGTCGCGACCGCGTAGATCGCGTAGGCGATCACCAGCCCGACGAGGATCAGCAGGCGCTGCACCATGCCGCGCGAGAACACCGCGACGCCGCCGACGCACAGCACCGTGACGAGCGCCATCACCGATTCGAAGGTCGACGCGGACACGCCCTTGACCGCGATCGGCGCCAGGTTCAGCCCGATCACCGCGACCACCGCGCCGGTCACGACGGGCGGCATCAGTGTCTCGATCCAGCGCGTGCCGATCGCCTGCACGAGCGCACCGAGCGCGACGTACACGACGCCGCACGCGACGATCCCGCCGAGCGCGACCGGGATGTTCGGGTTCGGGCCGCTGCCGCCGTAGCCGGTCACCGCGATCACGAGGCCGATGAACGCGAAGCTCGAGCCGAGGTAGCTCGGCACGCGGCCGCCGACCAGCACGAAGAACAGCAGCGTGCCGATGCCCGACATGAAGATGCACAGGTTCGGGTCGAAGCCCATCAGCAGCGGCGCGAGCACGGTCGAGCCGAACATCGCGACGACGTGCTGCACGCCCATCGCGACCATCTGCGGCCACGCCAGGCGCTCGTCGGGGCCGACCACGCGCGATGCCGCGCCGGTCGATTGCACCCGCCAGCGCGGGAAGTAGGAATCGGACATGGGGAAAAGGGCTCCTGTCGGTCGCCGGCTGCGGAGGATGCGCCGGTCTGGAATCTGGCGCGAGTTTACGGAGCGGAAATGGGGCTGGCAAGCGGACTGACACGCGGGCCGGCGAGCGCGAAGCGCGGCTTGCGGCGGGGGGAACCGGGGCACGATCGCGCTGCCCGGTAAGGCGGCCGTCTGCGCGCGGCAATACGCGGGCGGCCGTTGGCGCCGGCCGCGACGCAAGCGTGTGCTCACATCGCGGCTGGCGCAGCGTGCCTCAGGGATTGATGTACTGGAACAGCGACAGGTTCTGCAACTGGGCGTAAGCCTTCTGCGAGCCCGTCAGCGCGTTCTGCATCTGCAGGAACTGGCTGATCGTCGACACCATGTTGGTGCTCGTCAGGTCGGCCAGGTTGCTGCTGACCTGCAGCGTGTTGGTCTGGTTCACCGTCTGCATCGCCTTGATTTCCTGCTCGCGGCCGCCGACCGACGCCTGCACGGTGAGGACGTTCGTCATCATGTTGTTCAGCTTCGTCGTGCCGGTGGTCATCGCGTTCGCGAGCGCGGCCGCGGCAGTCGTGTTGCTGCTGATCGGCACCTTCAGCGCGGCGATCATCGTGTCGAGCGCCGCGAACACGTCGGTGCCGGCCTTCGGCGCAGGCGTGACCGTGAACGAATCGCCGGGCGCCGGGTTGCCCGACACGGGCACCGACAGGCCATTGCCGAGCGCGATCCCGGCGCCGGCCGAATACGGCTGCGCAGCGGTCGTGGTCGGCGGCACGACGGAGTTGTCGGTGACCGTATAGGTCGGCGCGGCGGCCGTGCCGCCGAACGCGATCGTGAACTGGTGCGTATTGGTCGCGGCCGACGGGCTCGTGATCGATACCGCGCCGATCGTGCCCGTGCCCGTGTTGCTCGCACCCGCGAGCGGCACCGGCTGGCTGCCGAGCATCGGTACCGACATGAACACGCTCGCGCCGTTGTCGCCTTGCGAGATCGCGCGCGTATCGGCGATCTGCACCTGCCGCGTGCCCGAGTCGCCGCTGTAGGTCACGCCGCCGCCCGGCGCGTTCGAGAACGGCGCCGTGGTCGACTGGAAGCCCGAGAACAGGTAGTTGCCCGAGCCGTCCGTCGAGTTCGCGAGCGTCAGCAACTGGTCGCGATAGCCCTGCAGCTGCGTCGACAGCGCCGCGCGGTCGCTGTCGGACATCGAGCCGTCGCCGGCCTGGATCACGACCGTATGGATGTTGTTCAGCAGGTTGTTGACGCTGATGAGCGTCTGGTCTTCCTTCTGCAGCGACGACAGCGCGGCGTTCTGGTTCGACGAATACTGCGACAGCGTCGCCGACGTCATCGACAGCTGCACCGCCTGCGCGGCGCCGAGCGGGTTGTCGCCCGGCGTCGACAGGCTCACGCCGCTCGAGATCTGCTGGTACAGCTGCGACAGCTGCGCCTGCTGGTCGCTCATCTGAGCGACGTTCATCTGGTAGAACTGGGTGGTGGAAATCCGCATCGCTTCGATCCCCGAAATCAGTTGAACAGGCCGAGCACGGTCTGGAACAGCGTCGACGCGGTCTGGATCACCTTCGCGTTCGCCTGGTAAAGCTGCTGGTACTGCATCAGGTTGGCCGCTTCCTCGTTCTGGTTCACGCCCGACACCGACTGCTGCGCTTGCGTGATCTGGCCGACCAGCGCGGTCTGCGCGGCGCTCGACGACTTCAGCTGGCTCGTCGTGTTGCCGATGCCGTTCACGTAGTTCGCGTACGCGCCCGTCAGCGTGGTCGAGCCGTTGCCGAACGATTTCGAGTTGACGAGCTTCGACAGCGCGAGCGCGTTGCTGCCGTCGTTCGTGCCGCCCGTGTTCGGCGCGACCGTGAACGTATCGCCGGCCGTGGGCGCGCCCGACACCGTGACCGTGACCCCGGCCGTCAGCGTGATCGGAGAACCGGCCTGGTACGGCTGCGCGGCGGTGGTCGTCGGAGGCACGGCCGTGTTGTCGGTGACCGTGTAGGTCGGGCTGGCGGTCGTGCCGCCCATCGTGATCGTGTAGTTGTGCGGGTTGGCCGCGGCCGTCGTGCTGGTGACCGTCAGCCCGCCGATCGTGCCGGTGCCCGTGTTCGTCTTGGTCGCCGACGGCACGTACGGCGACGCCGCCGCGATCGCGGAGCCGTTCGACGTCGCGAGGCCGAAGCCGTTCAGCGCGCCGCGCGTCGGCTGCACGGTGAACTTGTCGCCGGCGCTCATCGAGCCGGACGAGAACGAGAAGTTCAGCCCGCCGATCGACGCCGGCATCGAGTTCGACTGGCCGACCACCGTGCCGCTCGCGCGGTCGGTCAGCGTGTACTTCGTGCCGTCGTACGACAGCGTGTAGTCGCTCGCGGTCGGCTGCGACGCGTTCGCGAACGACACGGACAGCGCCGCGTTGCCCGTATTGCCCTGGTTCGCGTACGTGATCGGCGTGCCGGTCGTGAACAGGTTGCCGCCGACATTGCCCGACAGGTCGATGCCGAGCGCGTTCTGCGCGTTGACCTGCGCGGCGAAGCTGGTCGCGATCGCGCCGAGTTGCGCTTGGGCCGGGTCGAGCGTCTGGCTGCGGAACGCGAGCAGGCCGCCGAGCGTGCCGCCCGACAGCGACGCGTCGGACAGGTACTGGTTCGGCCCCTGCGGGTTCGCGCCGGCGATGCCCTGCGACACGACGGTCAGCTCGCTCGGATCGGACGGCGACGTGACGGTTGCGAGCTGGTAGCTCTTGTCCGCGACGACGAGCGGCGTGCCGCCCGCGAGAAACACGCTGTAGCCGTCGCTGTTGCGCGCGACCTGCACGCCCGCGAGGTTCGACAGGTTCGACACCGCGAGATCGCGCTGGTCCATCAGCTGGTTCGGCGGCTGGCCCTGGCTGCTCGCGGCCGCGATCTGCTGGTTCAGTTGCGCGATCTGCGCGGTGTACGCGTTGATCTGCGTGACGGTGTTCGTCAGCTGCGTGTTCACGCTCTGGCGCAGCGCGTCGTACTGCTGGCCGGCCGCCGTGATCTGGTTCGCGAGCGTCTGCGCATTGCTCATCGCGGTCTGCCGCACCGACGAGTCGGACGCGCTGTTCGCGACGTTCTGCATCCCGGTGAAGTAGTTCGTGATCGCGGTCGAGATGCCGGACGTCGGGCTGCCGATGTAGTTGTTCAGCTGCGTGACGAGCGAGTACCACGTCGACAGCGCACCGCCCTGCGTCTGCGCGCCGTTCAGCTGGTCGCTCAGGTACTGGCTGTACTGCCGCTGCACGGTGACGGTGTTCACGCCCTGCGGCATGTAGCCGCTGCTCGTGTACTGGCCGCTCGCCTCGGCATAGACGGGGCGTTCGACCGAATAACCCGGCGTCGCCGCGTTGCTGATGTTCTGGCCGGTCGTCGTGAGGCCCCAGAGTGCGGCATTCAGGCCGCTGACGCCGAGGTTCATGAGTGTGTTGGACATGCGCGATCCTGATGAGCCGGCCGCGCTGCGGCCGCCGGGTTGCGTGACTCCCGGTATAACGGCCGCGGATCGAAAAAATTGAGGAAAAAATGCACGCGCGACGCGCACTCGCGCGTCGCCGGTCAAAGCGTGCGGCCAGCGGTGCCGCACACGCTGTGCAGGCGGCCCGGGCGGGGCCGGCCGCCGCTTGCGCGTCAGGCCCGCGCGAGCGAGCGGCGCTTCATTTCGAGCTGCGTGATCAGCCGCTGCAGCGTGTTCTCCGCGCTGCCCGGCAGCGACATGTAGCGGAAGCCGAGCTGGTAGCGCCGCGACCCGTTCGGCATCTGCGTCGAACGCTGCGACACGAGCTGCAGGTCGAGCGACAGCTTGCCGTGGCCGGTCAGCTCGAGCTCGACGTCGGGCAGCAGCGTGCCGACTTCGAGCGCCTCGACGCGTTCGTCGGCCGTGCGCAGCCCCACGCCGCCGAGCGACAGGTTGTGCACCTCGAACAGGAAGCTCTCGCCGTCCGGCAGCTTGCCGCGGCACAGGAACGGATCGACGATCGGCGCGTCGACGCGGAAATATTCGCGGCGCTGGATGCACATCAGCACGTCGGGGAAATCGGCGACGAACGCAGGCAGCCCTTCGTAGCGCGTCTCGCGCGGCGTGCCCGTGGAGAATTCGACGCGCACGCCCTCCGGCGCGGCCGCGAACGTGCAGCGCGACGCGCCCAGGATGCCGGCGTTCTGCTCGGACAGCGCACCCCAGTCGAACGTAAACGTCCGCGCGCCGACATCCACCTCGAGCAGGCGCGTGACGAGCTGGCCGCCCGGATACTGGACGGTCAGGAAATCGCCCCGGTTGACGAGGTTGCGCAGCTGCACGCCGATTTCCAGCGGATTGCGGCGGGCATAGTCGGGCCCGGAGTGGCCTGCATCCAGGCTGGGGTCCGTCGACGTTTCGATATTCATGGCTAGCCGGTCTTTCTTGTCATGGGCGCCCGGGCAACCGGTGCGCAATAAAACCGGGCCAGAACGGGGGCCCGGTCGCAGGTCTCTCACACTTAGCGGCAGTGCTGACCGAAAGTTTAGATCGAATTGGGGATTTTTTTCGCGCAAACGTTGAAACCGCGCGCGGCGGGCTGCCGGGCGCGGTCCAGAGGGGAGCAACAGCGGTAGCCGACGGGCCCGTCAGCCGATCTGCTGCATGATCGAGATCAGCTTCTTCGCGTAGTTCGGGTCGGTCGCGTAGCCGGCCTTCTGCATCCCGTGCGCGAAGCCTTCGACGCTGCGGCTCGCGCTCAGCACGCCCGAGTAGCGCGGATTGTTCTTCAGCAGGTTCGCGTAATCGGTCATCGCGTGCTCGTACGAATCGTACGCGCGGAATTTCGCGACCACGCGGCGCGGCGTGCCGTTCACGTATTCCGTCGTCAGCGCCGACACCGTGCGGCCGGTCCAGCCCTTGGTCGCCTTGATGCCGAACACGTTGTAGCTCGTCGAGCCGTCGGTCGCGCGGATCTCGCGCTTGCCCCAGCCCGATTCGAGCGCGGCCTGGCCGACGATGAAGCGTGCCGGGATGCCGGTCGACGCGCTGGCCGCCTGCGCGGGGGCCGCGAGCCGGTCGACGAACGCGTCGGCGTCCTGCACGCCGCTCGCGCCCTTCAGCGGCGGCGTCAGCGCGCTGCCGGCCGAGTAGCCGCGCGTGCCGGCGAGCCCGCCGTTGTTCGCCGCGTTCGCATAGGCCTTCGCCATCGCGTTCATCGCGGCGAGGCCGCCTTCGTTACCGGACGTGCCGAGGCCGCCCGCGCCCATCCCGCCCGCGCCGACGTCGGCCGCCGTGTCGCTGCCCGCGCCCTGCCCCGCGTTGCGCAGCAGCTGCTTCATCAGCGCGTCGGCGACGCCGATCCCGCGCGTCGACATCTGCTGCGCGAGCTGCTGGTCGAGCATCGACGTGTACATCTTCGACGTGTGCGAATCGAGCAGCCCGCCGTCCGGCGACGCGTCGCGCATGCTCTTGAGCATCATTTGCGTGAACATCGCGTCGAACTGGCCGGCGACCGCCTTCGCGCCGGCCTGCGGCGACTGCTTCGCCTGCGCGCGCAGCGCGTCGAAACCCTGCACGTCGAGCGCAAAGCGCTGCGTGAGGTCGTTCGCGTTCGGGAGAGTGGCTGCCATTTAGATGATCTCCAGGTCGGCGCGCAGCGCGCCGGCGGCCTTCATCGCCTGCAGGATCGACATCAGGTCCGCGGGCGTCGCGCCGAGCGTGTTCAGCGCCTTCACGACGTCGGCGAGATTCGCGCCGGCCGTCACCATCTTCAGTGCACCGTTGTCCTGCTTGAGCTGGATCTGCGACTGCTGCGCGACCACCGTCTGCCCGTTCGAGAACGGCCCCGGCTGCGACACGACCGGCTGCGTGTTGACGACGACCGACAGGTTGCCGTGCGCGACCGCGCAGCTCTGCAGCGTGACCATCTGGTTCATCACGATCGAGCCGGTGCGCGCGTTCAGGATCACCTTCGCCGCGGCCTTGTCCGGGCTGACGTCGAGGTTCTGCAGCCGCGCCATGAACGCGACCTGCTGCGCCGAATCGGCCGGCGCGGCGAGCTGGATCGTACGGCCGTCGAGTGCCGTCGCGGTGCCCGGGCCGAAACTCGAATTGACCGCGGACACGATCCGCTGCGCGGTGCCGTAGTCCATGTCGTTCAGCTGCAGCTGCAGCACGCCGTTCATCTGCGCGATCGCGTTCGGCACCGAACGCTCGACGATCGCGCCGCCGACGATCCGGCCGGCCGCGAGCTGGTTCACCTGCACGCGGCTGCCGTTCGCGCTGGCGCCGGCACCGCCGACCGCCATGTTGCCCTGCGCGAGCGCATAGACCTGGCCGTCCGCGCCTTTCAGCGGCGTCAGCAGCAGCGTGCCGCCGCGCAGGCTCTTCGCATTGCCGAGCGACGACACGGTGACGTCGAGCGCCTCGCCCGGCCGCGCGAACGGCGGCAGCGTGGCGGTCACCATCACGGCCGCGACGTTCTTCAGCTGCATGTTGCTCAGCTGCGACGCGCCGCCGTTGGCCGAACCGTTGTTGATCGAGATGCCGAGGTTCGCGAGCATGTTCGCGAGCGTCTGCGTCGTGAACGGCGTCTGCATCGTCTGGTCGCCCGTGCCGTCGAGGCCGACGACGAGGCCATAGCCGATCAGCGGGTTGTCGCGCACGCCCTGGATCTGCGCGAGATCCTTCAGGCGTTCCGCGTGCGCGGGCGCCGCGCCGAACACGCAGGCCGCGGCTACGGCCGCGAACGCGACGGCGAGCCGTGCGGCGGCATGCGCGCGGGCCGACAGGCGGTTGAACAGGGTCTTCTGCATCGTCATCACCACGGCGCGATGTTGAGGAAGAAGCGCTGCAGCCAGCCCATCGTCTCGGCTTCGTTGATGTAGCCCTTCGACGAGTATTCGATCTTCGCGTCGGCAACCTGCGTCGAGTAGACGGAGTTCGCGCCCGAGATCGTGTTCGGGTTGACGACGCCCGAGAAGCGCACGAATTCGTTGCCCTGGTTGATCAGCATCTGCTTCTCGCCGCTGACCACGAGGTTGCCGTTCGGCAGCACGCCGGTGACGGTCACCGTGATCGTGCCGTTGAACGTGTTCGCCGCGCTCGCGCCGCCGGTCGCCGCGAACTTGTTGGCGCCGGTGGCCGACAGGTTCGCCTTCGCGAACAGCCCGCCGAGGAAGCCGGCCGTCGGCACGTTGAAGTCGGTGTTGCCCTGCCGGTTGGTGTTCGCGCCCGACGACTTGGTCGCGTTGATGTTCTCCGCGATCATGATCGTCAGGATGTCGCCGACGTTGCGCGGCCGCTGATCCTCGAACAGCGGCCGCCCCGCGTAGCCGGGGTTGTAGATCGAGCCGGGCGCCTGCATCGACATCGGCATCGGCGGCTGCGCCGTCATCGGCTGCTGGATGATCGGATCGCGCGGAATCTGCGCGCAGCCGGCGGCGAGCGCCGCCACCGCGACCGCGCATGCGGCGCGGACGGTGGCTGACGGGAGGAGGCGAACCTGCTTCATGGCGACGACGGGTGTTCCGGTTAGCTCTTCATCTGCGTGACGGTCTGCAGCATCTGGTCGGACGTCGTCACGGCCTTGCTGTTGATCTCGTAGGCACGCTGCGTCTGGATCATGTTGACGAGCTCCTGCACGACGTTCACGTTCGACGCCTCGACATAGTTCTGGCTGAGCGTGCCCGCGCCGTTCAGGCCCGGCTGCGACACGTTCGGCGCGCCCGACGACGTGGTCTCGGAGAACAGGTTCTCGCCGCGCGCCTCGAGGCCGGCCGGGTTGATGAAGGTGGCGACCTGCAGCGAGCCGATCTGCACCGCATTGGTCGAGCCCGCCTGCGTGATCGTCACGACACCGTCCTTGCCGATCGTCAGCGACGTCGCGTTCTGCGGGATCGTGATCGCCGGCAGGATCTGGTAGCCGCTCGACGTGACGAGCTGGCCCTGCGCGTTGGTCTGGAACGAGCCGTCGCGCGTGTACGCGTTCGTGCCGTCCGGCATCAGCACCTGGAAGAAGCCCGCGCCGTTGATCGCGACGTCCTTCGAGTTGCCGGTCTGCGTGAGGCCGCCCTGCGTGTACAGGCGCTCGGTCGCGACCTGCTGCACGCCGGTGCCGAGCTGCAGGCCCGACGGCAGCTCGGTCTGCTGCGTCGAGTTCGCGCCGGGCTGGCGGATGGTCTGGTACAGCAGATCCTCGAACACCGCGCGCGACGCCTTGAAGCCGTTCGTGCTGGTGTTCGCGAGGTTGTTCGAAATCACGTCCATCTGCGCTTGCTGCGCATTCATGCCGGTGGCGGCGATGTAGAGCGAACGGTTCACTTGTCAGGTCTCCTGCGTGGGCTGGCGCGGGCGCTCAGCTGAAATTGAGCAGCTGGTTCGCCGTCTGCTCGTTCTGGTCGGCCGTCTGGATCAGCTTCGACTGAAGCTGGAACGCGCGCGCGTTGTCGATCATCGCGACCATCGCGGTCACCGGGTTGACGTTGCTGCCTTCGAGCGAATTCGGCGCGACGACCACGTTCGGGTCGGCATCGGCCGGATTGCCGTCGGCGGTGCGGAACAACCCGTCGTTGCCGCGCGTGAGCGTGGCCGGATCGGGATTGACGAGCTTCATCTGGTCGACGATCGCAACCGCCGTCGGCGGGTCGCCCGGCATCAGCGCGGAAATCGTGCCGTCCTTGCCGATCGTCACTTCCGCGTTCGGCGGCACCGAGATCGGGCCGCCGTTGCCGACCACCGGCAGGTTGCTCGCGTTGACGAGCTGGCCGTTCTCGTCGACGTGCAGGTTGCCGGCGCGCGTGTACGCCTCGCTGCCGTCGGCCGCCTGTACCGACAGCCAGCCGGCGCCCTGCACCGCGACGTCGAGCGGGTTGCCGGTGCGCGTGATCGGACCCGGCGCGTAGTCGGCGCCGGGCGTCGACGCGAGCACGTAGGTGCGCGTCGTCGTCGGGTCGATCGTGCTGCCGTCGCCGAAATTCATCGGCACCGCGCGATACGTCGCGAGCTGCGCGCGAAAGCCCGTCGTCGACGCGTTCGCGAGGTTGTTCGCGACGATCGCCTGCTGGTCGAGCGACTGCGACGCACCCGTCATCGCCGTGTAGATCAGTCGGTCCATGGCTGCTCGTTATCCGCGCTTACAGGTTGATGAGCGTCTGGTCGACGGTCTGCTGCGTCTTGATCGTCTGCGCGTTCGCCTGGTAGTTGCGCTGCGCGGTGATCAGGTTGACGAGCTGCGACGTGAGGTCGACGTTCGAGTTCTCGAGCGCGCTGCCCTGCAGCGTGCCGTGGTTCGTGCTGCCCGGCGCCGACACCTGCGGCACGCCCGATGCGGCGCTTTCCGCATACTGGTTGCCGCCGAGGTTCACCAGCCCGTTCGGGTTGTTGAAGTTCGCGAGCGCGATCTGGCCGAGCACGGCGGTCTGGCCGTTCGAGTAGTTGCCGGTCAGCTTGCCGTCGGCGCCGATCGTGTAGGTCGTCAGCGTGCCGCTCGCGTAGCCGTCCTGCGCGAGGTTGTTCACGCCGTCCTTGCCGCCGTACTGCGTCGTGCCGGTCAGGTCGAGCGTGAGGCTCTGCGGCGTCGCCGAGCCGTCGGTGTTCGGCACGGTGAACTGGAACTGGCCGACCGACGTGGTCGGCGTGGGCGGCGTGCCCGTCGTCGTGCTCTGGATCGCGCCCGACGAATTGAAGTTGACCGTGCCGAGATCGGTCGTGGTGCCGCCCTGCACGCCTGCGTACGCTTCCCACGTGCCGGCCGCCGACTTCACGAAGTACATGTTGACCGCCTGCGAGCCGCCGAGCGAGTCGTACACCTGGATCGACGTCGAGTAGTTGTAGGTCGTGTTGTCGGTCGCGCTGAACGGCGTCTTGGCCGGCACCGTGTCCTGCGAGTTCAGGTTGAACTGGGCCGAGATCTTGGTCGTCGCGGTCGGCGCGATGTTGGTCGTCGGCGCCTGCAGCGGCACGGTCTGCGCGGTGTTGATCACGCCGCCCGTGTTCGCTGCGTAGCCCATCAGGTTGCGGCCTTGCGAGTCGACGATGTAGCCGTTCTTGTCGCGCTGGAACGTGCCGTCGCGCGAGTACGTCGTCACGCCGTTGTTCGACATCTGGAAGAAGCCGTTGCCGTTGATCGCGACGTCGAGCGACGAGTTCGTCGTGTTGATCGTGCCCTGGCCGAAATTCTGCTCCACCGCGTTCAGCGCCGTGCCGATGCCGATCTGCGTGTTGGTCGACGTCGCGACCGAGTTCGCATACATGTCGGCGAACTGCGCGGTGCTCGACTTGAAGCCGACCGTGTTCGCGTTCGCGATGTTGTTGCCGATCACGTCGAGCGCGTTCGATGCACCCGAGAGGCCGCTCAGACCCTGTTGATAACCCATTTCGGTCTCCGTTTCGAGATTGCTCGATCAGTATCAGTTGGAGGTGGTGCCGCCGGACGAGGACGACGTGGCGTTCGGGAAAATCGACGCAACCTGGGTCAGCCCCACCGTCGTGCCGTTCGACAGCACGAGCCCCGCCGTGCCGTCCGCCTGCTTGATCACGCTCTGCACCGTCGACGCCGCGAGCGTCGTGGCCGGCTGCGGCGTGCCGTTGCTGTCGGTGTACGACGCGCTGACCGTGTACTTGCCGTCCGGCAGTGCGTTGCCCGCCGCGTCGGTCGGCGTCCAGTTGAACGGCACGGTGCCGGCCGACTGCGCGCCCGCGTTGATCGTGTTCACCACGGTGCCCGCCGCGTTCTTCACGGTAATCGTCAGGTTCGACACCGCGCTCGACAGCGACACGCCGAACGGCGACGCCGCGCCGCTCTTCACCGCGACCGCGTTGCCCGGCGCGAGCACGTTCGTGCCGATCAGCAGCGCGGCCTGCGTCTGCTGGCCGGCCGTGAGCTGCGTCGACAGCGACGTGAGCGACGTGTTCAGCTGCGCGATGCCGCTCACCGTGTTGATCTGCGCGAGCTGCGACGTCATCTGCGAGCTGTCGACCGGGCTGGTCGGATCCTGGTTCTGCAGCTGCGTGACGAGCAGCTTCAGGAACGTCGCCTGCAGGTCGCTCGCCGACGTGCCGTTAGTCGACGACACGTTGTTGGTGTTCATCGTGTCGGTCGGCAGCTTCGACACGCTGGTGCCGTTGCCGCCGATCGTCGTGTTGGAGGAAGTCATGCTGGGTGGCCTTCTGTCGGGTCTGTAAGGTCGGTCGGCGCGCGGCTTACGAGCCGATCGTCAGCGTCTTGAGCATCAGCGTCTTCGCGGTGTTCAGCGTCTCGACGTTGGCCTGGTACGAGCGCGACGCCGAGATCATGTTCACCATCTCCTGCACCGGATCGACGTTCGGCATCTGCACGTAGCCGTTCGCGTCGGCGGCCGGGTTCGACGGGTCGTAGGTCGACTTCATCGGCGACGGGTCGTCCATCACCTTGGTCACGCGCACGCCGCCCACGCCCTGGCCGGACGCGGTGCGCGCGCCGCCGATCGGGTCGGTCGCGAACACGACCTGCTTGGCCTTGTACGGCTTGCCGTCGGGGCCGGTCGCGCTGTCGGCGTTCGCGAGGTTCGACGCGGTGACGTTCAGGCGCTGCGACTGCGCGGACAGCGCCGAGCCGGCGACGCCGAAGATGTTCATCAACGAAGGCATGGAAGCTCCTTTTGCTCGGATTCGGAGGCGGTGCGCGCCGTCACTGGTTCGTCGAGATCGCGGCGATCATCGCCTTGATCTGCTGGGTCATCACGGTCATCCCGGTCTGGTAGTGCAGCGCGTTGTTCGCGAACTGCACGCGCTCGACGTCGAGATCGACCGTGTTGCCGTCGAGCGACGGCTGCAGCGGCATCCGGTATTGCGCACGGCCGTAGTCGTCCGACGGGCCGCCCGTCGGGATCAGCTTCGCGGTACCGGCCATGTGGCCCGCCGCGGTCGACACCATCGACATGCCGCTCGTCACGCCGGCCGGCTGCGTCATCGGCAGTTGCGCGGCGTTGCTCGGCGCCAGGCCGCCGCCCGCCTGCTTCAGCGAGCGCGCGAGCGTCGACGCGAAATCGACGTCGCGAGCCTGGTAGCCCGGCGTGTCGGAGTTCGCGATGTTCGACGACAGCAGTTCCTGCCGGTAGGCGCGCACGTCGAGCGCCTGTCGGCCGAACGCGAATTCCGCATCGAGTTTGTCCAGCATGTGTGCGTCTCTCCGTATGAAGCGCTGCACGCCTCTCGCGCCGGATGGCGACCCGAGAGGCTTTTTTCCATGACAGCGATGGTAGGCGCCGGACGCAACCGGCAATCGGGCGAATAACGCGGCAAAGGCCCCCTCTATTCATCGTTTGCGCGACGGCCCCGCTCCCTAGAATGCGAAGCGGAGCAACGGATCGGGGATACGGCGATGACTGGCAGCGCACTTCGCGGCAGGAACGGGCAGCGCACGCACGTCCGGCGTGCGTTTGCGCTCGCCGCGGCGCTGTGGATCGCCGCCCCGGCCGCGCACGCGGACGACGCGATGATCGTGATTCCGGGGCGCGGCGAGACCGCCGAAACGGCGCTCGCGCACGCCAATGCGGCAAGCGGCGGGCCGTTCGGCGGGAATGCGGCGATGGCGCCGGGTTCGGGCCCGGCGCCGGACGCGGGCCGCGCGGCGGGCAGCACGAGCGCCGCCGCCGGTGCGCCCGGCACCGGCTACGCATCGCAACCGGCCGGCACGATGGTCGTGACGACCGTCCCGCCGCCGGCTCCCGCGCCGGCCCCGGCGCCCCGCCCCGTCTATGCAGCCGCCCGAGCGAACGCCGGCGCCGGTTATGGCGCGCCGCGCGCCGCCGATCCGAACGCGATCGCGACGGTCGTCGCCGGCACGGCCGAGCCCGCGGCGAATCCCGCACGGCCGGCCCCGCAACCGGCCATCGCCGCACGCATGGCGGCCGCCCGCGCCGCGTCGGCCGCGCCGGCACCGCGCATTGCACCGTCTTCCGCCAGCCAGGCCCCGGCGGCCAATGCCGCCAGCGCGGCCCAGCCCGCAACGCCGCCCGGCCAGCAGGATCCCGAGTCGATCCGCCGCGCGGCCCTCGCGTTCCTGCAGCAGCAGATCGCGGGCCTGCCCGGCAAGACCACCGCGACGGTCACGACCGCATTTCCGCGCGGGCTCGCCGCGTGCACGACGCTCGAACCGTTCCTGCCGACCGGCGCACGCCTGTGGGGCCGCACGACGGTCGGCGTGCGCTGCGCGGGCGAGCGGCCGTGGACCGTCTACCTGCAGGCGAAAGTCACCGTGCAGGCCACCTATTACGTCGCCGCGCGCCAGATCGCGCCCGGCGAGCCGCTCTCCGCGGCCGACCTGGTCGCCCGCGACGGCGACCTGACGGTGCTGCCGCTCGCGGTGATCACCGATCCGGCGCAGGCAATCGGTGCGACCGCGCTCGCGCGCATCTCGGCCGGGCTGCCGCTGCGGCAGGACATGCTGAAGAGCGCGGCGTCGGTGTCGGCCGGCCAGACGGTGCGGGTCGTCGCGGCCGGGCCCGGTTTCACGATTTCGGCCGAGGGCAGCGCGCTCGCGAATGCGGCGCCCGGCCAGTCGGTGCGGGTGCGGATGGCGGCCGGCCAGATCGTCACGGCGATCGTCAAGGACGCCGGCACCGTGGAAATTCCGCTATAGGGACGGATAGCGCGGCAAGAATGTAAAGAATTGTTTATTCGGAGCATTTCGGGCTCGCGATGCTAAAGTTCGGGCCGACCCGGCCGTTATCTGGGTCAAACCGAACAGGAAACCCATCGTGAAGATCGATTCCACTCCGAACCCGAGCCCCCTGGCGCCGACCGGCAACGGCGCGACCCGTGCGCCATCCGGCACGGCCTCGTCTTCGTCCGCGCAGGCGGCCGACGCAGGGTCGACCGGCGGCGACACGACCGTGAACCTGTCGGGCCTGTCCGGGCAGTTGCGTTCGGTATCCGCGTCCGGCAACGGCGATATCGACACGGGCCTGGTCCAGTCGATCAAGGACGCGCTGAACAACGGCACGCTGACGATCGATGCGAACAAGATCGCCGACGGCGTATTGAATACCGCCCGCGAGCTGCTGCAGCAGCAGCGTCCGCAGGGCAGCTGAAGCCGGCCTCGCGGCCGGTCCCCCGGTTTGCCGGCGCGCCTACCCGCGCCGGCGCGACGAGCATGACGCGATGAGAGAAGAGCTGCTGGCCACGGTCAACGACGAACACGCGACGGTCGAGGCGTTCGCGTCGCTGCTCGCCTACGAAGAAAAGGCGCTGACGACGGCCGAGCCGCTCGAGATGCTGCCCGGGATCGTCGAAAAGAAAAGCGCGCTGATCGACCGGCTCGCGCAGCTCGAACGCACGCGCGACACGCAGCTTTCCGCACTTGGCTTTCCGTCCGGCAAGAAAGGCATGGACCAGGCCGCCGAGCGCGATGCGCGCCTCGCCGGCCGCTGGCAACTGCTGCAACAGGCCGCCGAACGCGCACGCCAGGCCAACGCGAACAACGGGATGCTGATCCGGATCCGGATGGACTACAACGAGCGCGCGCTCGCGGTGCTGCGCTCGGCGCCCGCGCCGGCCGGCGTCTACGGCCCCGACGGGCGCGTGTCGGCACTCACGCGCTGAAGCACTGACTGACAGGCGCCGCCGCCACCGTACTTTCCGCCTCTCGCCGCCGTTCGCGGCATCTCAGGTTTCGACAGACCGGGCCCGAACCCGGCACCCACGGTCCCTTCCGATACACGGCCGCGCAGCCGCGCCGCCGTCCCGTCACAACAATCAGAAGAGGGCCGCATGCCATATTTCCGCATTCCGTTTTCATCCCGCACCGCCGCCGTTTCCGCCGTCGCGGCGCTGGGTGCCGCATTGACGCTCACCGCCGCACAGGCCGCCGGCCCCGCGCCGTTGCCCACGCCGACGGGCGACATGACGCTGTCGCCGTCCGGCCCCGACGTCGCGCCGCCGGCCGCATCGAGCCCGCCTGGCGCGACACTGCGCGCCTCGCGCCGCGGATCCGACACCTACACGTACCTGCGCTGCTGGTACCGGATCGACGCGGATCCGCTGAAGCCGGCCGCGACCTACGAATGGGCGCGCGACCCCGCCGGCGGCGACTGGTATCGCGTGTCCGGCTACTGGTGGGCGGACGGCGTCACGCAGTGGAAGAACACGTTCTACAGCACGACGACGCAGGACACGCTCGCCGACGTGTGCCGCAAGACGCTGGCCGCGAAAGGCATCAAGTCCGACCTCGTGCAGGCGGTCGCGGCCAACAACGCGCTGTCGTTCAACTACACGGTGTGGACCATCGACGCCGCGCAGCAGGACGCGCGCGTCAACAAGCTGATCGTGTTCGGCGACAGCCTGTCCGACACGCAGAACATGTTCAACGCCAGCCAGTGGAAGCTGCCGAACGGCACGAGCTGGCAGGCGGGGCGCTTCAGCAACGGCCCGGTATGGGCCGAATATCTCGCGAACGCGCTGCGGCTGCCGTTCTACAACTGGGCGATCGGCGGTGCGGCGACCGACCAATACCTCGTCGTGCCGGGCCTCGTGCAGCAGATCGACTCGTGGCGCGAATACATGGATCGCGCGCCGGATTACCGGCCGGCCAACACGCTGTTCGCGGTGTTCGCAGGCGGCAACGATCTCGTGAACTACGGGCGCTCGCCCGAGCAGGCGGCGAATGCGGTGCGCGACAGCCTCGAGCGGCTCGCCGCGGCCGGCGCGACGCGGATCATGCTCGTCACGCTGACGGACGTGTCGCGCGCGCCGGTGTTCGCGACCCGCACCGACACCGCGAGCGTCGCCGCGCAGGTCAAGGACTACAACCAGCGCCTCGCCGACGCGGCCGCCGCGCTGCGCGCCCGCTACGGCGCGACGCTGCGGCTCGAGGTATTCGATGCGTACGCCCTGTTCGACGACCTGCTGAGCCATCCGGCCCAATACGGCTTCGACGACGCGAAGCGTGCGTGCCTCGACATCCCGAAGCCGTCGTCGCTCACCTACCTGAGCGCGCAGACGCCGCGCGCGGACTGCCGCGACCCGGCGCGCTTCGTGTTCTGGGACACGCTGCACCCGACGACGCGCACGCATGCGTGGCTCGCCGAGCGGATCGCGCCGTTCGTGCGCGCGCGCCTGCTGAACTGACCGGCGCGGGCGGCGGTGCTTACAGCAGCGGGCACGCGGTGACCTGCGTGCCGCGCTCCACGCACAGCCGCTCGTAGTCGCGCAGGTACGCGCGCTCGTCGTCGTCCAGCAGGTCGAGATCGATCAGGTCCCAGTCGTAGCCGACCGTCACGATGTTCTCGAACCTGACGGTATCCGGCTGCGCGTCGTCCTGGTGGATGATCACGATGTTCTCGATCCGCACGCCGCCCTTGCCCGGCACGTAGATGCCCGGCTCGACCGAAATCACCGCATTCGGCACGAGCCCGTACTGCGCGCCCGGCGCGAACCGCACGCCGCCCTCGTGCACGTGAATCCCGACGCCGTGCCCGGTGCCGTGGCCGAAATCGTGGCCGTGGTCGCGGCACACCTGCCGCACGACCGCATCGACGTCGCCGCCCTTTGCGGTGCTCGGGAAACGCGTGACGAGCCCCTTGATGCAGGCCTTCAGCGCGACCGTGTAGATCTCGCGCTGCCACGGCTGCGCGACCGTATCCGGGTCGGTCCGGCGCAGCACCACGCGCGTGCAGTCCGTCGCGAAGCCCGCTTCGTAATAGGCGCCGCTGTCGAGCAGCACGAGTTCGCCCTCCGTCAGCTCGACATCGGCGCTCGCCGCCGTGTAATGCGCGAACGCGCTGTTCGCGCCGTTTGCCGCGATCGACGGAAACGTCAGCGCAACCGCCGAGCGCGCGCCGTAAGCGTCGTTGATCGCCCGCGCCAGGTCGTATTCGGTGTGGCGCACACCCGGCTCGCCGGCCTTCGCCCAGCGCATCGTCTCGGCGATCGCCGCGGAACTGCGCGTGAACGCGTCGCGGAACCGCTCGAGCACTGCCGGCGTCTTGCCGGCCCGCATCGCCTCGACCGGGTTGAAGTCGGCATGCCGCGCCTGCGGCCACACCCGCTTCACCGCGTCGACGAGCGCGCAGTTCACCGATTCGAAGCCGTAGCACACGTGCTCGACCGCGAACGTCGCGAGAAAGCGCTCGAGCGCCGCGACATCGCGCCGGATCACCTGCAGCGCCGGATACGACTCGAGCATGACCTCGCAGCGGTCGCAGCCTTCCGGCAGGAACAACGCCACCTGCTCGCCGACCGCGAACAGGAAGCCGAGGTGCGACGACGCATTCGGGATGTGATAGCCGCGGCTGTTCAGCAGGTACGCGAGGTCGTCCGACGCGCAGGTGAAGAATGCGGTCCTGCCGTCCGGCGCGCCGGTATGTGCGGCGAGCTTGCGGTTCAGCGTGTCGAGGTTCTGCGCGACGCTCAGGCCGGTCATCGATTCCGGCAGCTCGAAGATCGGCCGCTCGACGACCCAGCCCGGCAACGCGATCGCGCGATCGATCTCGCGCTCGGCGAAACTCGTCCAGTCGAGCGACGCGGCCTGGGTCTGTTCGAACAGACGATCGCGCTGCGCGACGCTGATCCGCAGCGCGTCGTAGCCGACCCGTGCGAGGCGGCTGCCGTGCGCGACCAGCCAGTCGGCCATCGCCTGCCAGATCGTCACGTTCATCCCGAGCTTCTCGATGCGCACGCGCGCCGGATCGCACTGCTGCTCGGCCTGCAGGTGATAACGGCCGTCGACGAACAGCACGAACGGCGGCAGGTCGAGCGCCTGCGCGGTCGCCGCGCTCAGGAAGATCCCGCAGCCGGCCGAGCCGTCGAAGCCCGACAGCGCGTAGCGCGGGTTGTTGCCGAGCGGCAGGTACTCGGTCACGTATTCGTCCTGCGACGTGACCAGCACCGCGTCGAGCCGCGCGGCATCGAGCAGGCGCGACAGGCCCGCCTGCGTGTCGACGACGGACGCGTCGTACGGGGGAAGGCCGGAGAAGCTGTATTTCAGTCGATCGATCATCGGAAGCCCGTTATGCATTGTTGTCGGCGGCCGGCGGTGACGCGGCGGGGGGCAGGCCCGAGGCAGGCCTGACGCGGCACGGCGCCGCTGCACGGCGGGCGCCCGGCCCGGCGCAGTGCCGGGCTGCAGTGCCGCTCCGGCAGCAGGCCTTTAAAAATTTTCGTCCCACTTAACTTTTTTTGATGCGCGCGACAGAATCTAGAGCACGTCGAAATTGAGGTCAAGCTAAGATTTTCGTAGGGCTAAAATCGGCGCGGCGCTTGCGCATTCCGGCACAACGTGAATTCGTCCGGCGACACCGCGCGGTACAATGCGCCGGCATCGCCGTCCCGACGGCCGTGCTTCGTGCAATGCGCGGAAATCACCGTCCGGCGACTGCACCGCTCGTCCGCTTGCCTCCCGACTCGTTGCCACGAAAGAGATTCATGGATTCAGACATCATGCGCATCGGCCAGCGCATCCGCCGCCTGCGCCGGGAAGCGAAGAAGACGCTGCTGGAAGTCGCGACCGAAGCGAAACTGTCGGTCGGGTTCC
Organism: Burkholderia puraquae; assembly: GCF_002099195.1. GTDB lineage: Bacteria > Pseudomonadota > Gammaproteobacteria > Burkholderiales > Burkholderiaceae > Burkholderia > Burkholderia puraquae. The sequence continues at coordinate 38,496 of NZ_NBYX01000017.1, forward strand.
TGTCCCAGGTCGAGCGCCATCTCACGGGCATCTCGCTGTCGTCGCTCGTCAACGTCGCGAAGGCGCTCAACGTGCCGCTCGGCGCGCTGATCGACCAGCCGCGCCAGACGCAGCCCGATTCGCACGAAGGCCGCCGCAAGCCGTACGCGCTCGACGCCAGGTCGCAGTGGTACGAGCGCCTCTCCACCACGTTCGACGGCAGCCAGATCAACGCGCTCAAGGTGCAGATGATGGCGGGCTACCGCTCCGAATGGGTGGCGCACGGCGGCGATGAATTCGTGTACGTGCTGGCCGGCCGGATCTGCTACACGGTCGGCAAGAAGAATTACCCGCTGTCTCCCGGCGACTCGCTGCACTTCGACGCGAGCAAGCGGCATCGGGTCGCCAACGTGGGCGACGGGCCGGCCGAGGTGATCGCAGTCGGCACGCTGCCGCTGTTCGACGATCGTGGCACCGGGTTCGTGTCCGCGACGATGGACATCGGGAAACCGGCGCCCGCCGTGCGCGCGAGCGCGGCTGAGCCGCGCGCGGGCCGCCGCGGGCCGGCGCCCAAACGGGCGGATCGCGATCGCGACACCGACGCGGTACGTCCTGCCGGCGCGGCAGAAAAAGCAAGGAAGGTTGCGGCCAAGCCGCGCGCATCCGCCGGCAAACGCCCGGCGGCGGCCACGCCGGCGCGCAAGAAGAAGCCGTAACGGCTGGCAGGCGCGCGACGCGCGCCCTTCGCGCCCCTATTCGCCGATCTCGAGCGCCTGCGCGACGGCCTCGATCCGTGCGCGATGCACGGCTTCCCTGATCTTCTCCGTGTCGTTGCCGATGCCGCGCGCGATTGCGCCGGCATCGACGCTGCGCGCGGCCGCGAGCGCGACGCGCAGCCGCTCGGCCTGCGGATACGGCTGCGCTTCGAGCCCGAGCCGCCCGCGCGCATCCGATTCGCACGCCTGCAGCATTTCGGCGAAACGCGCCGGCTTGCGCAGCGCGTCGCTGCGCTCGAACAGCCGCACCAGCGCGGCCGCCCCCATCTCCATCACGCGGTGCAGGTTGCCGTGCTCGCGCGCGACCACGAGCGCGAGATCGCGGCATTCGTTCGGCACGCGCAGCCGCTCGCACAACGGCTTGAGCAGGTCGACGCTGCGCCCCTCATGGCCGACGTGGCGCGGCAGCACGTCGGCCGGCGTCGTCGCCTTGCCGAGATCGTGCGTGAGCGCCGCGAAGCGCACCGGCAGCGAATAGCCCTGCTTCGCCGCATAGTCGACCACCATCATCACGTGCACGCCCGTGTCGACCTCCGGGTGGTAGTCGGCGCGCTGCGGCACGCCCCATAGCGCATCGACTTCGGGCAGGATGCGCGCGAGCGCGCCGCACTCGCGCAGCACCGCGAACATCCGCGACGGCTTCACTTCCATCAGCCCCCGCGCGATTTCCTGCCACACGCGTTCGGGCACGAGCGCGTCGACCTCGCCCGCGTCGACCATCCGCCGCATCAGCGCGAGCGTTTCGTCCGCGACCGTGAAATCCGCGAACCGCGCGGCGAAGCGCGCGATGCGCAGGATCCGCACCGGATCCTCGACGAACGCATCGCTCACATGCCGGAACACGCGCGCACGCAGGTCGGCCTGCCCGTCGAACGGATCGATCACCGGCCCGACCAGTTCGCCCTCCGGGCTCACCTCGCGCGCCATCGCGTTGATCGTCAGGTCGCGCCGCGCGAGATCCTCGTCGAGCGTCACGTCCGGCGCGTAATGGAACTGGAAGCCATGATAGCCGGCCGCCGTCTTGCGCTCGGTGCGCGCGAGCGCGTACTCCTCCTGGGTCCGCGGATGCAGGAAGACCGGGAAATCCTTGCCGACCGGCCGGAAACCCTGCGCGGCCATCTGCTCGGGCGTCGCGCCGACGACCACGTAGTCGCGGTCCTGCACGGGCACGCCGAGCAATTCGTCGCGGATGGCGCCGCCTACTGCGTAGATGTTCATGGACGGGGCTCGTATTCGGCGATCACGTTCGTTTCGCGGCGCGCGGCGTCGATCCACCGCTGGACGGCCGGCAGCGCGGTCACACGGGCCGCATAGCCGTCCGCGTCAGGCGACAGGCCCGGCGCATACGTGTTGAAGCGCATCACGACGGGCGCGTACATCGCATCGGCGATCCCGAATTCGCCGAACAGGAACGGCCCGCCCGACGCCTCGAGACACGCGCTCCACAGCGCATCGATGCGTGCGACATCGGCGAGCGCCTCGGGCGTCGCGCCGCGCCCCGGCATCGACGCACGCACGTTCATGCCCATCTGCGTGCGCAGCGCCGCGAAGCCCGAATGCATCTCGGCCGCGACGCAGCGTGCATGTGCGCGCTCGAGCGGATCGGCCGGCCACATCGGAAACTGCGGGTAGCGCTCGGCGAGCGTCTCGGCGATCGCGAGCGAATCCCAGATCGCGACGCCGTGGTCGTCCACCAGGCACGGCACCTTGCCGGACGGCGAATACTCGAGGATGCGTGCGGCCGTGTCGTCGCGGCGCAGCTCGATCGCGATCTCGTCGAACGGGATGCCGAAATGCGCGAGCAGCAGCCACGGGCGCATCGACCACGACGAGTAGTTCTTGTCTCCAATGACGAGTTTCATGGCGGTGTTCCGGAAAACGCGAAGGTGAAAAGGAAGACGCTGCCGGCCTAGCGGCGCGAGCGGAACCAGTCGAACCGGGAGCGCTGCGCGGCATGGCCGAGATACGCGGGCGCGATGCTTTCGAGACTCGCGGGCGAGATCCCGAGCTCGGGCGCGAGCGGCCCCGACAGCACGTTCGGCACCGACATCGTCGCGAGATTGTCGCGCGTGAGCACGGGCTCGCCGGGCAGGCATTCGAACACGCTCGCCTGCAGCCGCGCGAGCGCGTCGGGCAGCCGCACGATGCGTGCCTGCCGGCCGACCAGCTTGCCGCAATAGCGCACCAGCTGCTCGAGCGTGTAGACGGTCGGGCCGCCGAGCTCGTAGGTCTTGCCGTTTGCGGCCGCGAGATCGAGCGTGTTGACGAACGCGCGCACGACATCGCCGACGAACACCGGCTGGAAGCGCGCGTCGGGCATCGCCAGCGGCAGCACGGGCACCGTGCGCTGCAGGTTCGCGAACGTGTTGAGGAACGCATCGCCGGGGCCGAACACGACCGACGGGCGGAAGATCGTCAGCGCGAGCGAATCGGTTGCCGCGATCGCATGCAGCGCGGCCTCGCCGTCGCCCTTCGAGCGCTGGTACATGCTCGCGCCGTGCGAATCGGCGCCGAGCGCGCTCATGTGCAGCACGCGCTGCACGCCCACCTCGGTGCAGGCGGTGGCAAGCGCGGCCGGCAGCGTGACGTGCGCACGCTCGAAGCCGGGCCCGTATGGCGTGCCACGGCCGCCGTGCAGCACGCCGACGAGGTTGATCGCCGCATGCGCACCGGCGACGAAGCGCGCGAGCGTGCGCGTGTCGAGCGCTTCGAGTTCGACGATTTCGACCGGCAGCATCTGCAGGTGGCGCGCGTGGTCGCGCCGCCGCGTGCCGATCCGTACCTGCTTGCCGGCGTCGATCAGCGCATTGACGAGCCGGCTGCCGATGAAGCCGGTGCCGCCCAGCAGCGCGACAGTCTGGCGATCCATGGTTCGAAGCCTCAAAAGAACACTGCCGCGTCTCGCGCGGCAGTGTGAAGATTGCGGATCAGGGCGAGATCATGCCTAGACGTTTCTTCAACGACTGCGGTTTGCCCTCGAAGAGCGCCGCGTAATAGACGGTGTTCGACAGCACGTTCTTCACGTAGTCGCGCGTCTCGTTGAACGGAATCGTTTCTGCGAAGATCGCGCCTTCGACCGGCTGCGTCAACACCTGGCGCCACTGGCGCGGCCGGCCGGGGCCCGCGTTGTAACCGGCCGTGGCGAGCACCGGCGAGCTGTCGAAGTTGTTGTAGATGTCCGCCAGATACCAGGTGCCGAGCTGGATGTTGGTATCGATGTCGTGCATCTGCGTGCGCGAGATCGTGCCCAGGCCGAGCTTCTTCGCGACCATCTGCGCGGTGGCCGGCATCAGCTGCATCAGGCCGCCCGCGCCCACCGACGAACGCGCGCTCGTGATGAAGCGCGACTCCTGGCGGATCAGCCCGTACGCCCATTCGGTGTCGAGGCCCGTCGACTGCGCGTAGCGCTCGACGATGTTGCGGTATGGCGACGGGTAGCGCAGCGTGAAGTCGTGCTCGGCCTTCGTGCGGTCGGCCGTGTTGACCGTGCGGTCGAGCAGGTCGACGCGCTTGCCGTACTCGGCCGCGGCCAGCAGCTGGCGATCGGTCATCCCGCGCAGCGGCCAGTTCCATTCGCGGTTGCCTTCGAGGCGCAGGTTCAGCGCGTAGAAACGCTGCGCAAGCGCAAAGCCCGGAATCTTGCCCATCGCGTCGATCTCGGCGTCGCTCACCTTCGTGCGCGGCGGGATCGTCGTGCGCTGGCCGAGCTCTTCACCGGCGAGCTGCCCGTAGAAGTTGAACTGGCCCGCGACCTGCTCGAATTCCTGGTTCGCCTGCAGCGTGTCGCCGCTCTGCTTGAGCGCGCGCGCATGCCAGTAGATCCAGGCCGGATCGTCGCGCAGCGATGGCGGCATCTGCTCGATCGACCAGCGCACCATCGGCCAGTTGCCGGCGAGCAGCGCGGCGCGCGTGCGCCATTCGTAGCCCGGGTTCGACAGCGGCGCATTCGTCGATTTCGCGTACCAGACCGACGCGAGCGGCGAGCGCTTGATCGCGCCCTGGTAGCCGATCGCGCCCCACGCGATCGCCTGTTCCTGCTTGGTCAGCGAGGCGGCGACCGACGTCAGCATCCCGGCTGCCGCGTCCGGATCGTTGCGCGCCATGCGGCCGAGCGCGATCAGCGCGAGCTGGTGCGACGTCGCGTCGGGGCCGATGCCGCGCGCGAGGTACAGCGGCGGCGCGCTCGTCGCCTGGTCGAAGCTGACCGGGCGCGGGCCGAGCGCATCGACGATCTTGCCGCCGAGCGTCGTGTAGTTCTGCTCGTACGCGAGGCGCGCCTGCTGCCACACGTCGTCGCTCGTGAACTGCTGGTTGACCGTCAGCGCGGTGATCAGGTCGACGCACGCATCGCCGTAGTTCTTCGGCTCGACGAGCAGCGCACGCGCCGCATCGGCGACGTTCTCACCGCGCGCCGCGCGCGATTCGAGCGCATAGCACCTGACCTGCGTGTCGTCGTCGAGCACGAAGCGCTTGTATTGATCGTCGAAGCTGCGCCAGTCGTGGCGCGCACCGAGCACGAGCAGGTAGTCGTTGCGCAGGCGGTCGGCGATCGCCTGGCCGTCGTAGCGCTGCAGGAACGACTGCACGGGCGCGTCCGGCGCGTCCACGCGCGCGCGGCCCGTCGAATCGAACAGCTGCGGCTTGATCTGGAAATACTCGACGTAGGACGGTACCGGATAGTTCGGGATCATCGACGCGAGCTGCGCGGCTTTCGCGGCGTCGTTGCGGCGCGCGGCTTCACGAAGCTGCACGAAGGTCTGGTCGTCCCCGGAGACCGTATCGTCGTTCGGTGCGGCGCACGCGGCCGTGCCCGCGACGAGCGCGGCGGCCGAAAGCGTCAGCGCGACCGCGCGATATACTCGGAAAAGGCTGTTCGACATCGTTATGAATGGAGCACGAAGTGAGCGAAAGCATAGCACGCAACCCTGTGCCGAACCCGAAGGTTGCGCTACGCAAAGCGCTGTCCGGCGCGCGTCGCGACGCCGCGTCGCAACCCGCCGCGAACGCCGCGCTCGACGCGCGGCTGCGCACGCTGCTCGAACGGCTCGCGCCGCGCACGGTCGGGTTCTACTGGCCGCTGCCGGGCGAATTCGATGCACGCGACGCAGTGCTCGCCTGGTGCGCGGCCGGTGCCGGCCGGCGCGCCGCGCTGCCCGTGATCGATGAGCGGCACACACCGCTCGAGTTCCATGCGTGGGACACGCACACGCCGATGCGCGAGGGTCATCACCGGATCCCGGAACCGGCGTCGGGCATCGTCGTCGTGCCCGACCTGCTGCTGATTCCCTGCGTGGGATTCGATCTGCAGCGCTACCGGCTCGGCTACGGCGGCGGCTACTACGACCGCACGCTCGCCGCATGGCCGGGCAGCCAGCCGCCCGTGACGGTCGGCATCGCCTATGAAGCGTGCCGCGTCGACGCGCTGCCGGCCGAAGCGCACGATCTCGCGCTACGCTGGGTCGTGACCGACGGCGCGCTGTACCCGGCCGCCGGGTGATGCGGCGGGCGGCGCCGCATCCGACGTCGCACGCCCGTCAGCGCAACCGTTTACAGCGACGCCGCCGCGCGCGCGGCCGTGTCGTACAGGCCCGATGCGTTGCGCAGCAACTGCGCCGCGTCGCCGATCTGCTCGTTGGTGAGCCCGCTGTCCTTCAGCGTCTCGATCAGGCAGTGCTCGCGCACCTCGCGGTACTTCAGGCACAGGTCGCGGCCCGCGTCGGTCGCGAAGAAGAACACTTCCTTGCCGTTCTTCTCGCTCTTCACATAGCCGCGGGCGATCAGTTTTTTGAGCGCATAGGTCGCGACGTGCGTATCCTCGATATTGAGCACGAAGCAGATGTCGGCGAGCTTCTTCTTGCGTTCGCGATGGCTGACGTGATGCAGCAGCGACACCTCGACCGCCGTCATGTCCTTCGCGCCTGCCGCCGACATGCAGCGCACCATCCACCGGTTGAACGCGTTGCCCGCCATGATGAGTCCGTATTCGAGCTCCGACAGCTCCGCACTCGAATCGGAAACGAGGTGTTCGGATGACACGATCTTGGTCGCAGGACGCTTCATGGAAAGGCGGCGCAAGCCGGATGACAGGGTGTGCCGAGTGTACGCCAGAAGCCCCGGCATACGGGCTAGGCGAAAACGCTTATTGGGAAGTTGTCGATATTTTATTGACAATGTGCGCTAACATTGCCGTCCGAACCGTGCCAGTCCGATGACGCAACCCCGCTTTTATCCGCTCGGCGATGCCGCCCTCGTCTGCGAGGTGCCGCCGCCCGCCACGCTCGATTGCCAGCGCCGCGTCTGGGCCGTTGCCGAGGCCGCGCGCGCGTGGCCCGACGTGGTCGACGTCGTGCCCGGCATGAACAACCTGACGATCGTATTCGACGCGCTCGCCACGACGGCCGAGTCGCTCACGCCGGCACTGCGCGACGCATGGGAAACCGCCGACGTCGAGCATGCGGACGGCCGCGAGGTCGAGATCCCGGTCGAGTACGGCGGCGCAGCCGGCCCCGACCTGCCGGCCGTCGCCGCGCATACCGGCCTGTCGGTCGACGAGGTCGTCGCGCGCCACGCAGCCGGCGCATACGTCGTGTTCTTCGTCGGCTTCCAGCCGGGTTTCGCCTATCTTGGCGGGCTCGACACCGCGCTGCATACGCCGCGCCGTGCGGCGCCGCGCCTCGAAGTGCCGGCCGGCTCGGTCGGCATCGGCGGTGCGCAGACGGGCATCTACCCGGCCATGTCGCCAGGCGGCTGGCAACTGATCGGCCGCACGTCGCTCGTGCTGTTCGATCCGGCGCGGCCGCAGCCGACGCTGCTGCTGCCCGGCGACCGCGTGCGCTTCACCATTGCGGGAGTCGACGCACGATGACCCAGAACAACGCACCGGGCACCATCGAGGTGGTGCGGGCCGGCCCGCTGACCACCGTGCAGGATCTCGGGCGCCGCGGCACGCGCCATCTCGGCGTCGCGCAGGGCGGCGCGCTCGACGGCCTCGCGCTCGAGGTCGGCAACCGGCTGGTCGGCAACCGCCCCGACGCGGCAGGCGTCGAGATCACGATCGGCCCGGCCGCCTTCCGCTTCACGCGCGCGACCCGCATCGCGATCACCGGCACCGAGTTCGGTGCAACGCTCGACGGCCAGCGCGTATATTCATGGTGGAGCCTGCCGGTCGAGGCCGGGCAGACGCTCGTGCTGCCGGCCGCCAAACGCGGAATGCGCGGCTACCTGTGCATCGCCGGCGGCATCGACGTGCTGCCGATGCTCGGCTCGCGCAGCACCGATCTCGCATCGCGCTTCGGCGGCCTGGGCGGCCGCGCGCTGCGCGACGGCGATCGCCTCCCGGTCGGTGTGCTGCCGGCCGGCATCGGATGCCTGGCGGCCGATGCGCCCGAATTCGGCGTAAAGGCGCCGGCGTGGTGCGCGTTCGCGCGCGTCGACGAGCCGCCGCGCCGCCACCGCCCCACGCATGCGCCGTGGGCGATGCCCGTGCGCGTGCTGCCGGGCCCCGACTACGCGTCGTTCGCCGCCGATTCGCAGCAGGCGTTCTGGGATGAAGAATGGCTCGTCACGGCGAACAGCAACCGCATGGGCTATCGGCTCGCCGGCGTCGAACTCGTGCGCGAGCGGCCGGCCGAGCTGCTATCGCACGCGGTGCTGCCCGGCACGATCCAGGTGCCGCCGAACGGCCAGCCGATCGTGCTGATGCATGACGCGCAGACCACCGGCGGCTACCCGAAGATCGGCACGGTGATCCGCGCCGATCTGTGGAAACTCGCGCAGGCGCGGCTCAACCTGCCGATCCGCTTCGTGCGCACGACACCCGACGCCGCGCGCGCCGCCCTGACCGCAGAACGTGCCTATCTGCGGCAGATCGACGTGGCGATCGACATGCGCGAGGAAGCGCGCCGCCGCGCCCAGTCGCAAGCGGCGTGACAATCGCGGTAGCGGTACCGAAGGCAGGAGCAGTAGCGGAGACGGGCCACGCAATCAGTGGACGAGGAACATCATGGAAATCGATCTGAATGCCGATCTCGGCGAAGGATGCGGTTCGGACGAGGCGCTGCTCGACCTCGTGACGTCCGCGAACATCGCATGCGGGTGGCATGCGGGCGGTGCGAATGCGATGCGCGACTGCGTGCGCTGGGCCGTGCAGAAAGGCGTGGCGATCGGCGCGCATCCGAGCTTTCACGATCCGGAGAATTTCGGCCGCAAGGAAATGCAGCTGCCGGCCGGCGACATCTATGCGGGCGTGCTGTACCAGCTCGGCGCGCTGTCGGCGATCGCGCAGGCCGAGGGCGGGCGCATCGCGCACGTGAAGCCGCACGGCGCGCTGTACAACCAGGCCGCGCGCGACCCGATGATTGCCGATGCGGTGGTGTCCGCAGTTCGCGATTTCGATCCGTCGCTCGCGGTGTTCGGGCTCGCGAACAGCGTGTTCGTCGCGGCGGCGCGGCACGCGGGGCTTGCCGCGGTGGAGGAAGTGTTCGCCGATCGCGGCTACCGCGCGGACGGCTCGCTCGTGCCGCGCAACCAGCCCGGCGCGCTGATCGATGACGAGGACACGATGATCACGCGCACGCTGGACATGGTGCGCAGCCGGCAGGTACGCGCGATCGGCGGCGAATGGGTGATGCTCAATGCGCAGACCGTCTGCCTGCACGGCGACGGGCCGCATGCGCTGGCGTTCGCGAAACGGATCCGCGCCGCGCTCGAGGCGGTGGGTGTCGACGTGGTCGCGCCCGGCATGCTGCAGGCCGACGAACGCGCCTGACTCGGCCGGCAGCGCGATCCGTCGCACCAAAGAAAAAAGCGCCCTCGTGGCGCTTTTCCGTTGGCGCAATCGCTGCGGCTTCGCCGTCTGTCGATTCGCCCCCCGAAACCGTCCTGCGACGGTGACCGGAAAAATATTCCGGATTAAAAAACGTCCGCCGCCGCCCGATCACTGCATTCCCCGGTCAGACGACGGAACGTTGCTTATCCGCAAGTCGGCCTGCATGCATGTGTTGTCCGACGATGATTGGCCCCGCCGTACATGCAGACACTCCGCGGCCGGCACGTGCTTCACGTGCCGGCAACGCTAACCCCGCGCTTATTTCTGCTACCCCGTAGAACTTATCTATTCTTTTCATTTTTTCAACTTGTGGGGTGAAGAATAGATATTGGCAGAACGGGATGTCAATCGTTTTAAACGCTATTTTCCGACGATTCAAGGGTTTTCCTTATCGATTGCCGCCCACGCGCAGGCGTCTCGCCGCATGCGCCCGAGGTCAATCAAACAGGGGAAGATCGGTGCGGGCCGTCGGGCGCGATCAGTTCGCGTCGACCCGGTATCCTTGCTGGCGCAACAATTCGAGCACGCCGCGCGGGCCGCCCAGATGCAGCGCGCCGATCGCGACGAACAGCGGCCGGTTCGGTGCGGCGATTGCCGTCATCCGTGCAACGAAGCGCCGGTTGCGCTCGTACACGATCTTGTTGTCGATCGACGCCGACAACGCCTTCGAACGCGCGAGCCGTTCGCTCTTCGCGACTGCCCATGCCGAGATCGCATCGGCGTCGCCAATTCGCCACAGTCGGTGCAGCGCCTTGATGTCGTCGGCGTTCTGCGCGGGCGTCTGCACCATGTCCTGCGCGAGCATCTCGCGCTGCTCGGCCAGCGTCAGCCCGGTGAACGCGCGCATCTGCTCGGCGAGCGTCTCGAGCCCGATCACGCGGCCGCCCTTCTTCTTCAGGAACACGTTCTGCAGTTGCGCCTCGGTGCCGTACTCGGTCTGCAGGCCGGCCGACAGCGAATCGTAGGTCTCGACGACGAGTGCCGCGAGCCACGGCCGCATCTTGCGGATCTCGGCGAGCGCGGCCGGGTTGCCGCGCAACCGCGCCGCGAGCCGCTGCCACAGCGGCTCCGGCAGCAGGCGCTGCAGGCACGGGTAGCGGCATACGCCGTACTTCGACACGTCGTCCTGCGATTCGAGCAGGTCGTCGGGCGACAGCTCGAGCGCCAGTGTGGGCGACGCGGCGAGCGCCGCGAGGATGCGCGGGCGGAACGGCTGCGCGCTCGGGTAATCGGACGGGTCGCCCGTGTGCAGCGTGCCGAGCACGTAGAGCGTGACCTTGCCCTTGGTTGCAACGTAGAACGGCATGCGCGCGGGCTGCACGCGCACGGTGCCGCGCGACACCGTGCCGTCCGACACGGCGGGCGCGTGGAAGCCCGGCAGGCTCATGCCGGGCGGCGGGACTTGCGACGGATGGATCGGTGAAGTGGCCGGCGCGCGCCCTTCGGCGCGCGCGGATTCGACGGGAACCACGAGGCTGGCCGCCACGCACGCGCCGGCCAGCGCCGCGCCCGTGACGGTACGCACGCTCCAGCGCCGCGCGTAGCGGTACGCGCGCATCACGCGCGCGCCGCCTGCCCCCGCACGGCGCACGCCGGATGCGCGCGCCGCCAACGCTTCAGGCATTCGCCTCCCCGACCTCCTCGGCCCGATGGCAGGCCACGCGCCGGCCGTCGACCTCGCGCAGCTGCGGCTCCTCGGCACGGCAGCGCTCGACCGCATACGGGCAGCGCTGGTGGAACGCGCAGCCCGACGGCGGATTGAGCGGCGACGGCAGTTCGCCCTGCAGCTTGATCTGCACGCGGCGGTCTTCCTCGAAGATCGCCGGCGTCGCCGACATCAGCGCGCGCGTGTACGGATGGCGCGGCCGGGCGTAGATCGTCGCCTTGTCGCCGAGCTCGGCGACGCTGCCGAAGTACATCACCATCACGTCGTCCGCGACGTGCTCGACCACCGCCAGGTTGTGCGAGATGAACACGTAGCTCGTCTTGAACTGCTCCTGCAGATCCATGAACAGGTTCAGGATCTGCGCCTGGATCGACACGTCGAGCGCGGACACCGGCTCGTCGGCGACGACGATCCGCGGATCGAGGATCATCGCGCGCGCGATCGCGACACGCTGGCGCTGGCCGCCCGAGAACATGTGCGGATAGCGTTTCGCGTGCTCGGGCCGCAGGCCGACCGTGCGCATGATCTGCGCGATGCGCGCCGCGCGTTCGGCGGCCGTCAGGTTCGCGTTGATCTCGAGCGGCTCGGATAGCGTCTGCTCGACGGTCTTGCGCGGGTTGAGCGATGCGAACGGGTTCTGGAACACCATCTGCACGCGGCGGCGCAGGTCGGCGACCGTGTCGCGGCTTGCACCGGCAACGTTCTTGCCGTCGATCGTCAGGCTGCCCGACGTCGGCGTCTCGATCATCGTGAGCTGACGCGCGAGCGTCGACTTCCCGCAGCCCGATTCGCCGACGACGGCGAGCGTCTTGCCGCGCTTCAGCGTGAACGACACGCCGTTCAGCGCCTTCACCGTGCCCTGCCCGAACATCCCGCGCTTCACCGAATAGTGCTTCGCGAGGCCGTCGGCCACCAGCACGGCTTCGTCGTCGGGCGGCGTGGCACGCGTTTGATTGACTGCATTCATCGTGCACCTCCCGTCAGGTCGAGGTTGGAAACGTTGAGCGGCTTGATGCAGCGTGCGCGCATCGCATCGTTGCCGGACACCAGCGTGTCGAGCGCCGGCCGCGCCTTGCGGCAGTCGTCGACGACGTACTTGCAGCGCGGCGCGAACAGGCACCCGGACGGGCGATCATCGCGGCCCGGCACCATGCCGGGCAATGCGGCAAGGCGACGCGCCCCCTTATTGTGCTCGGGAATCGCCGCGAGCAGCGCTTCGGTGTACGGATGATGCGGCGCGCGGAAGATGTCGGGCACGCGGTTGGTCTCGATCACCTCGCCCGCGTACATCACCGCGACGCGCTGCGCGACTTCCGACACCACGGCCAGGTCGTGCGAGATCAGCACGAGCGCCATCCCGCGCTCCTTCTGCAGCTTCACGAGCAGGTCCATGATCTGCGCCTGGATCGTCACGTCGAGCGCGGTGGTCGGCTCGTCGGCGATCAGGAGCTTCGGGTTGCACGCCACCGCCATCGCGATCATCACGCGCTGGTTCATCCCGCCCGACATCTGGTGCGGGAACGACGCGATGCGGTTCTTCGCATCGGGAATACCGACCTGGTCGAGCAGCTCGAGCGCGCGCCGGTGCAGCGCGTCGCCGCGCAAGCCCTCGTGCAGCTTCAGCACCTCCTTGATCTGGTAGCCGACCGTGTAGCTCGGGTTCAGGCTCGTCAATGCGTCCTGGAACACCATCGCGATGTCCTTGCCGACGATCTTGCGGCGCGCCTTCGGCGACGCCTTCAGCAGGTCGACACCGTTGAACGTGACTTCATCTGCCGTCACCTTGCCCGGCGCATCGATCAGGCCCATCAGCGCCATCATCGTCACGCTCTTGCCCGAGCCCGATTCGCCGACGACGCCCACCACCTCGCCCGGCGCGATCGACAGGTTGATCCGGTCGACAGCGGGCAGGCCGTTGAAGTTCACCGCGAGATTGCGGATGGTCAGAAGATCTTGGCTCATGGTCACGCCATCCGTTTCAGTTTGGGATCGAGCGCGTCGCGCAGCCCGTCGCCGAGCAGGTTGATCGCGAGCACCGAAATCAGGATCGACAGGCCAGGCATCGTCACGATCCACCATGCGTTGTCGATGTAGTCGCGCGCGGAGGCCAGCATCGCGCCCCACTCGGCGGTCGGCGGTTGCACGCCGAGGCCGAGGAAGCCGAGCGCGGCCGCGTCGAGGATCGCCGACGAGAAGCCGAGCGTCGCCTGCACGATCAGCGGCGCCGTGCAGTTCGGCAGCACCTGCGAGAACATCAGGCGCAGCGTGCCGGCACCGGCCACGCGCGACGCCGTCACGTACTCCTTCTGCAGCTCGCCGAGCGCCGAGGCGCGCGTCAGGCGCACATAGGCCGGCAGCGCGACGATCGCGATCGCGAACATCGTGTTGGTGAGGCCCGGGCCGATGATTGCGACGACCGCGACCGCGAGCAGCAGCGACGGCAGCGCGAGCAGCACGTCCATGATGCGCATCACGGGCGTGTCGGCCCACTTCTGGAAGAATGCGGCGACGAGCCCGAGCACGATGCCGGGAATCAGTGCGAGCACGACCGACACGAAGCCGATCCAGAACGACATCCGCGCGCCGAACATCAGGCGCGAAAGAATGTCGCGGCCCGCTTCGTCGGTGCCGAGGATGAATTTCCAGTTGCCGCCATCGAGCCACGCGGGCGGGATCTTCACGAAGTCGCGGTATTGCTCGACCGGGCTGTGCGGCGCGAGCAGCGGGGCGAACAGCGCGACCAGGATCAGCACGATCACGACGACGCCGGCGCCGACGGCGCCGCGGTTGCGCGAGAAGTTGGCCCAGAATTCGCGCAGCGCGAGCGCACGGCCGCCGGCCGGCGCGGATTCGGTCGGCAAGGTGTTTTGCAGATTGCTCATGGGATTACCTCGTGTGGCGGATGCGCGGATTCAGCACGCCGTACAGCAGGTCGACGACCAGGTTCACGACGATCACGAGCGTCGCGATCAGCAGGATGCCGCCCTGGACGACCGGATAGTCGCGACGGCCGATCGCATCGATCAGCCACTTGCCGACACCGGGCCACGAAAAGAGCGTCTCGGTCAGCACAGCGCCCGCGAGCAACGTGCCGATCTGCAGGCCGATCACGGTGACGACCGGGATCAGCGCATTGCGCAGCGCATGCACGACGACCACGCGCGCGGGCGACAGCCCCTTCGCGCGGGCGGTGCGGATGTAGTCCTCGCGCAGCACTTCGAGCATCGACGAGCGCGTCATCCGCGCGATCACCGCGAGCGGGATCGTGCCGAGCACGATCGCGGGCAGGATCAGGTGGCTGACCGCCGACTTGAACGAGCCTTCATCCGGCGCGAGCAGCGCGTCGATCAGCATGAAGCCCGTCGGGTGCGGGAAGTCGTATTCGACGGCGATGCGCCCCGACACGGGCGTCCAGCCGAGATACGACGAAAACACCATGATGAGGATCAGCCCCCACCAGAAGATCGGCATCGAGTAGCCGGTGAGCGCGGTGCCCATCACGCCATGGTCGACGACCGAGCCGCGCCGCAGCGCGGCGATCACGCCGGCCGGCAGCCCGACCGCGAGCGCGAACACGAGCGCGCACAGCGACAGCTCGACGGTCGCCGGAAAGCGCGCGAAGAATTCGCCCGCCACGCTCGTGTTGGTGATGATCGACATGCCGAGGTCGCCATGCAGCGCCCGGCCGATGTAGTGGAGGTACTGCATGGGCAGCGGCTGGTCGAGCCCGAGGCGTTTCATCGCCTCTGCATGCATCGCGGGATCGACGCCGCGCTCGCCCATCATCACTTCGATGGGGTCGCCCGGTATCAGGTGAATCAGCGCAAACGCCAGGATGGTGATGCCGATGAAAGTCGGGATCACCATGCCCACGCGGCGCAACACGAATGTGAACATGATGCGTCTCGTATTTTCTTGTGGGAAATGTGCGACCGGCGACGGGAAGCTTTTGGCCTCCCGCCGCCGGATGAATTAGCCGGTCTCGGTCTTCGTAGACAGCTTACGCCGGGCGCGTTACTTCACGCTAACACCGTCGAAGCGGGCATAGCCGAGCGGCTCGATACGCATGTCGACCACGGTCTTGCGCACCGGCTGGTAGACCGTCGAGTTCGCGATCGGCGAGAACGGCAGCTGTTGCGCGAAGATCTGCTGAGCCTGCGTGTAGAGCTTCGTGCGCGCGTCCTGGCCCGTCGTCGTGCGGCCCTTCTGGACCAGCTCGTCGAACGGCTTGTAGCACCAGTGCGAGAAGTTGTTGCCCTTGATCGCTTCGCAGCCGAGCAGCGTGCCGAGCCAGTTGTCCGGGTCGCCGTTGTCGCCCGTCCAGCCGATCAGCATCGTGTCCTGCTCGCCGCTGTGCGCGCGCTTGATGTACTCGCCCCACTCGTACGTGACGATCTTCGCCTTCACGCCGATCTTCGCCCAGTCGGCCTGGATCATCTCGGCCATCAGGCGGGCGTTCGGGTTGTACGCGCGCTGCACGGGCATCGCCCACAGCGTGATCTCGAAACCGTTCGGGAAGCCTGCCTTCGCGAGCAGCGCCTTCGCCTTCGCGGTGTCGTACGCGGCCATCTTCAGGTTCTTGTCGTACGACCATTGGGTCGGCGGCATCGGCGCGGTAGCAGCCTGGCCGGCACCCTGGTAGACGGACTCGAGGATCGCCTTCTTGTTGATCGCCATGTCGAGTGCCTGACGCACTTCGAGCTTGTCGACCGGCTTGTGCTCGACGTTGTACGCGAGATAGCCGAGGTTGAAGCCGGCCTGAGACGGCATGTCGACGCCCGCATCGGCCTTCAGCGTCGCGATGTCGGCCGGACGCGGATAGCTCATCACCTGGCATTCGTTGCGCTTGATCTTCTGCACGCGCACGCCCGGGTCGGGCGTGATCGAGAAGATCAGCTTCGACAGCTTCACTTCGCCCTTCTTCCAGTAATCAGGATTCCCGTCGAAACGGATCGTCGCGTCCTTCGTGTAGCTGCGGAAGATGAACGGGCCCGTGCCGACCGGCTTCTGGTTGATGTCGGCGGCCTTGCCGGCCTTCATCAGCTGGTCGCCGTATTCGGCCGACAGGATCGACGCGAATTCCATTGCCATGTTCTGGATGAACGGCGCATTCGGCTCGGCGAGCGTGAACTTCACGGTGTACGGATCGACCTTCTCGACCTTCGTGATCAGCTTGTCGAGGCCCATGTCGGTGAAGTACGGGAACGACACCGGGTACGCCTTGCGGAACGCCTGGTTCGGGTCGAGCATGCGCTGGAACGAGAACAGCACGTCGTCCGCGTTGAATTCACGCGTCGGCTTGAAGAAGTCGGTCGTGTGGAACTTCACGCCGTGGCGCAGGTGGAACGTGTACACCTTGCCGTCGGACGACACGTCCCACTTCTCGGCGAGGCCCGGCTCGACCTTCGTGCCGCCGCGCTCGAATTCGACGAGGCGGTTGTAGACGGTGAACGTGGCGGCGGTGAAATCGACGCCGGTCGTAAATTGCGCGGAATCGAAACCCGCCGGGCTGCCTTCTGAGCAGTAGACGAGCGTTTTGTTCGGAATCTGTGCGAATGCAGAGCCCGCGACGCCGAGCGATGCCGCTGCCACGCCTGCAATGGCGGTAACACGCAGGGTGTGCAACAGACGGTTGTATTCCATGTTTCCTCCAGGTCTCCAGATCGGAACCGGCCCGCCAGGGGCCGGCGTACGCGGATATTACTTGAGCTAACGATGTGGCAACAAGCTGGAGAAAAAACTCTTCTAGATGCCCCGCCGGGTTTTTGCCGATGTTTAGTGTGGGTAAAAAATGCGAAAACGCGCGCGAGCGGCAATTCCGTTCATCTCGCGCGAGTTTCGTTCGACAACTAAACAATTCGGGCGCGAACACGAAACCTCGACGCACCGTTTCACCGTGTTCTGCAGCACATCGTTGCGTTTTACGAAACGATCCGATGACCGCCTTCAAATCGTCATGTGGTCACGTGGCCATGTCGTCACGCCGGCGCGTCGAGGTCGGCGCTGCGCGCGGGCACGAACGCGACCGCGACGATCGACAGCGCGATCCCGGCCATCACGTAGTAGGTCGGCGCGAGCGGCGTGCCCGTGACCTTGATCAGCCACGTGACGATGAACTGCCCGAAGCCGCCGAACAGCATCACCGCGACGTTGTACGCGATCGACAGCCCGGTCGAGCGCACGTTGGCCGGGAACAGCTCGGCGATCATCGCGCCGAACGGCCCGTAGTAGCCCGCGAGCGTGACCGACAGCACGGCCTGCACCGCAATCAGCCGCGCGATGCTCGGCGCCGCGTCGAGCCATGCGAACAGCGGATACATCAGCACGAGCGTCAGTGCCAGCGACCACAGCGACAGCCCCTTGCGGCCGATGCGATCCGACCACGCGCCCGCGACCGGCGACAGCACCATCAGCAGCAGGTTGCCGACGATCACCGCGTAGAACGATTCCGCGTACGGCAGCTTCAGCTGCTTCACCGCGAAGGTCGGCAGATAGCTGATCAGCACGTAGATCGTCACCGTCAGCGCGATTACCGAGCCGAGCCCGCACACCACTTCGCGCGGGTGGCGCGTGAACACGTCGCGAAGCGTCGCGCGGCGCGCGTTCTGCTGCGCATGCAGGAACGCTTCGGAATCGGCGAGATGGCGGCGGATGTAGAAGCCGATCGGGCCGATCACGAGCCCGAGGATGAACGGCACGCGCCAGCCCCAGCTGCGCAGCGCATCGTGCGACAGCCCGCGCGTGACGGCCGCGCCGACGAGCGCGCCGATCAGCAGCGCGGCTGCCTGGCTCGCCATCTGCCAGCTGCCGTAGAAGCCGCGTTTCGAGAACGGCGCGGCCTCGATCAGCAGCGCCGTCGCGCTGCCGAATTCGCCGCCCGCGGAGAAGCCCTGCAGCAGCCGGCCGAGCACGATCAGGAGCGGGCCGCCGATGCCGATCGCCGCATAGGGCGGCGCGACCGCGAGCAGGAAGATGCCGGCCGTCATCAGCAGGATCACGAGCGACAGCGCGGCCTTACGGCCGGCGCGATCCGCGTACAACCCGAACACGATGCCGCCGATCGGGCGCATGAAGAACGCGACGCCGAACGTCGCGGTGGTCAGCAGCAGCGACGAATATTCGCTGGAGGTCGGGAAGAACAGCTCGGCGATCACGACCGTCATGAAGCCGAACACCGTGAAGTCGTACCACTCGAGCGCGTTGCCGATCACGGCGGCCGCGACCGCGCGCCGGTTCAGTGCACGCTCGGGCCGGATCGTTTTCGTTGAATTCGCAATCGTCGCCATGCGTGCCTCGTCCTCGTCAGTTCGCCGTGTCGGGCGGCGCGGCGCGCGGGGGGCCCGCGGCTCGCTGGTTTGCAGCGAGTGTAGAAAGCGACGGAACCGATTTCAAGCAATAAAAAACGCCCGCCATCGTTCGATGGCGGGCGTTTCGGGGTTTTCGCCACAATGCGGCATCGCACGATGCCGCACGGGCCTCAACCCATCTTCGAGAAGGCGCTGCACCAGCCCTTCGCCGACACCTGCTTGCCGGGGAAGGCGCCGCACGGGCCCGAAGCCGAGCCCTTCTTGCCCTGGTACAGCATGCAGGCCGCACAATCCTGGCCCGCTGCGTATTTCGGGTACTTCGTCTTGTCGACCTTGGTGGCGTCGGCCTTGTAGCCGAGCGCCACTGCGGTCGGATCGGTTTCCGACAGCATCGGCGCATCAGCCAGCGCTTCGCGCGACAGCGCCAGCGCGGACACGGCACCAATGCTCGTAATCAGGAAACTCCGACGGGATGTTTTCATGGGGGACTCGCTCCAACGTTATCGGTTTGAAAGCTGTTCTGGCGACAGCCGTTCGACAGAATAACGCTCAAGCAAATAGTTGTGCGCGTCGAAATGTCATAGATAAGAAATTCGACACACCGGGCGGGCACGCGCCGCGTCAGCGGTAAGCCGCCATGTCGCCCACGCGCTGCGCGAGCGCGAGCGACGCGGTGAGCCCCGGCGATTCGATCCCGAACAGGTTCACGAGCCCGCGCACGCCATGCTGCGCGGCGCCCTGTACGACGAAATCGGCCGGCGGCTCGCCGGGCCCCGCGACCTTCGGCCGGATGCCCGCGTACGCCGGCTGCAGTGCGCCGTCGGGCAAGCCCGGCCAGAATGCGCGGATCGACGCGTAGAACGCGGTTGCGCGCGCGGGATCGACTTCGTAGCGCAGCGCATCGATCCATTCGACGTCCGGGCCGAAGCGCGCCTGGCCGCCGAGATCGAGCGTCAGGTGCACGCCGAGCCCCGCGCGGTCGGGCAACGGGTAGATCAGGTGCGAGAACGGCGCACGGCCCGACAGGCTGAAGTAGTTGCCGCGCGCGAGATAGAGCGGCGGCACCCAGCGCGGGTCGAGGCCGCGCGTGCGGCGCGCCAGCGCCTGGGCGCCGAGGCCCGCACTGTTGATCACGCAGGCGGCCTCGATCTCGGTCGGCGCGTCGCCGCCCGTGCGCACGACGAAGCGCCTGCCGCGCAGCACGTCGATCGATTCGACCGGGGATTTCAGCGCGCACACGGCGCCGTCGCGCTCCGCGTCGCCGAGCAGGGCGAGCATCAGCTGGTGGCTGTCGACGATGCCGGTGGACGGCGAGAACAGCGCCTCGACGCATTCGAGCGCGGGCTCGAGCGTCTGCGCCTCGGCGCGCGTGAGCGGCATCAGGTCGAGCACGCCGTTTTCGGTCGCGCGCGCGGCGATCGCCTTCAGCTGCTTCACCTGCGCGGCGCTCGTGGCAACGAGCAGCTTGCCGGCGCGCCGGTGCGGCACGCGATGCGTCTCGCAGAATTCATACAACAGGTCGCGCCCGTGCACGCACGACATCGCCTTCAGCGACCCGCGCGGATAGTAGAGCCCCGCATGGATCACTTCGCTGTTGCGCGAACTCGTGCCCGTGCCGATCGCATCGGCGGCCTCGAGCACGAGCGTTTCACGCCCGCGCGCGGCCAGTTCGCGCGCAATCGCAAGACCGACGACACCTGCGCCGATCACGACACAATCCATCTGCTCCATGACGTTTCGCGCCGCTAGCGCGTCGAGGGGAGAGAAGAGAATTGTACGTCCCGGTTCACCTGCTTGCCGAAGGTCGCGCAGCGCATCGCTGCGACGCCGCGCATGACGCACGGCGCACTGCTCGACGCAGCGCGGCACGGCGCGCGCATGCCGCCGCCGTACGCGCGCCGCCGCTTCAGAAGCCGATCGGCCGGCGCTTCGCGGCACCCTCGTCGGCCCGGATGTCGCGCGGCCCGATCGCATCGCGGCCGTCGAGCCGCGCGGCGCCGAATGCGTGCAGCAGCGCGCGGCGCATCGTGCGCGGCGATGTCGCGGCCAGCACGTCGAGCGCGTCGTCGCCGAGGGTATCCGGGAAGCGCCGCCCCCACGCGTGCGACGTGCGGATCTCGTCGTAAATCGTCTGCGCGATCCGGCGCGCGCCGGCCGCATCGGGCGGCTCGATCTCGTACACGTTCATCCGGTTGAGCAGCGGCTCCGGAATCGCGTGTGCATCGTTCGCGGTTGCGATCCAGATCACGTTGCCCGCATCGATCGGCACTTCCGCGAATTCGTCGATGAACGCGCGTGCAGTGTCGTGCTCGAGCAACGCGTACAGCGCGCCGAGCGGATCGTATTGCGCGTCGCTGCCGGCCTTGTCGATCTCGTCGACCGCGATCACCGGGTTCGCGTAGCTGCCGTTCACGAGCGCATCGAACACCTTGCCGGGCTTCGCGTTCTTCCATTGCGACGACGCGCCCGACAGGATCCAGCCGGCCGTCAGCGAACTCATCGGCACGTAGTGGTACGCGGTGCCGAGCAGTTGCGCGAGCGCCTTCGCAAAGTGCGTCTTGCCGATGCCCGGGGACCCGAGCAGCAGGATCGGCATCAGTTCGAGCCGGTCGTCCGTTTCAAGGCACAGCGCGACCTGCTTGCGCACGTCGGCGAGCGGCTCGGCGAAATTGGGCAATGTCTCGCCGAGCGCGTCGAACGACGGCATCCGGTTCGGCTTCACGCAGAAGCGCAGGTTGCCCGTCTTGAGCATCCTCTCGTAGGTGGCGCGCAGTGCGTCGCTCGCGCTCTCGTTCAGGTCACTCAGCGCCGTCTCGACCTGCTCGAGGTCGTACACCGTGCTGAAGGACGCCACCGCCAGTTCCTGTTTCACCATCGCCGTCGTCATACCAACCTCGCTGCCGCTTGCTGTCACATGACCATCAGACCCTTACGATTTCAGTGTAGCGATCCCGCATCCCCGCGCAAGCAAGCAGCCGCGCGCGTCTGCTGCTAACACCCGCGCGCGCTGCACGCCGGCGCGCCGCGGCGTATGATCGTCGGTTCAGCCACCCGCCGCACCGGCCTTGCCGACAGCGCCCGCGCGGCGCGTCGGCCCGTCCCGAAGGTATGCCGATGTCCGTCCCCACTGCTTTCCCGCGCGTCGATGCCGATGCGACCGGTGCCGTCGACGCGGCACTCACGTCGCGCCGCGCGATCCGCGCGTTCCTGCCGACGCCCGTGCCGCGCGACACGCTCGAGGCGATCCTCGAAGCCGCGAGCCGCGCGCCGTCAGGCACCAACATCCAGCCATGGCGCGTGTACGTCGCGACGGGCGCCACGCGCGATGCGCTCGCCGCCGCGCTCACCGCGGCCCACGACGATCCCGCGCGCGACGAGAAATACGTCGCCGAGTACGACTACTACCCGCGCGAATGGGTGTCGCCGTACATCGACCGGCGCCGCAAGGTCGGCTGGGACCTGTACGGCCTGTTGAACATCGGCCGCGACGAGAAGGCGCGCATGCATGCGCAGCACGCCCGCAACTTCCGCTTCTTCGATGCACCCGTCGCACTGTTCTTCACGCTCGACCGCGTGATGACCTACGGTGCATGGCTCGACTGCGGGATGTTCCTGCAGGGCGTGATGACGGCTGCACGCGCACGCGGGCTCGACACCTGTCCGCAGGCCGCGTTCGTGCCGTTTCACCGGATCATCTCCGAACACCTCGGTATTCCCGCCAACGAACAGCTGGTCTGCGGCATGTCGCTCGGCCATGCAGACCCCGGCGCGATCGAGAACCGCCTCGTCACCGAGCGCGCGCCCGTCGCCGAGTTCACGCGTTTTTTCGCTTGAAAACGCATGGCGCGGCCCTACCTTTCGAACAGGACCGCATCGTGCGGCGAACCTGCCGCGGCGCGTCCTGCCACATCGCGATCGAAATCGATCGGGCGTAAGATGTGCGTCCGTTCCCCGCTATTCCGCGTTTCCGGAGACGTTTCATGCTGAAACACGGCCTGGCCGTCCTGCTCGCGAGCGTCACGCTCGCCGCCCATGCGCAGAGCCCCGCGCCGGCCTCCGTCGCGTGGGAGATCCAGGTGGTGCGCGACGGTCAGACCATCGACACGTTCCAGCAGCGCACCACGGTGGGTCAGACCCGTACCGATACCCATCGCTATCCGTCCTCCGTTCCGGTCGGCTGCGGCAATGCCGCACGCGTCGTGCCGACCGAGCGCTCGCGCTCGGTGACGGTCGCGCCGCTTACCGTCGACACCGGCGCGAACACGGTGTCGCTTGCGCTCGACGTGCAGGAAACGCTCGACGATGAAAACGCGACGCGCAGCGATCCGTGCGTGCCCGCGTCGCCGCGGCAAATCGTCGCGAGCCACCCCGGCCTGACGGTCGGCGGCGATGCGTGGACCGACTGGACGCTCGTCGAGCAACATCCGCACCTCGTGTACCGCGTGCGCGCGCACGTCGCGAAGGATTGAGCGTCATGTCCGCCGACGCCCTGTCCCTGCCGTTCGCCGAACCGCACGCCGCGCCCGACGAAATCACCGCGGTGAGCTGGAACCTGCACAAGGGCCGCTCGCCGCTCGGCTTCACCGCGTGGAACGCGATGCGCAACTGGATGCAGTCGACGCACGCCGACGTGTATTTCCTGCAGGAAGCGATGGCGCGCCGCATGCCGCGCCCCGTGCTCGCGCCCGGCTTCGGCGCGCCGATGGACGACGCGGTCGACGACATATGGCACTGCCAGGCCACCGAGATCGCGCATGCCCTCGACTGGCAGATCGCGCTCGGGCCGAACGTGTTCAAGCCGTCGTGGCGGCACGGCAATGCGATCCTGTCGCCGCATCCGCTCGACCTCGGCGGCCGCTGGGACATCTCGGCGCATCGCTTCGAGCGGCGCGGGCTGCTGGTCGCGCGCGCGACGCTCGCGGGCGCGCGCCCGGTCACGCTGCTGTGCGCGCACCTCGCGCTCACGCGCGCCGCGCGGCTGCGCCAGATGCACTGGATCGCGCACTGGATCGTGCGCAACGCAGGCGACGGCCCGCTGATGCTCGCCGGCGACTTTAACGACTGGCGCAACGATTCGGTCGCGCTGTTCGGCGAGATCGGGCTGTCCGAGGTCGCGACGCTGCTCGGCGAATCGGGCCGCACGTTCCCCGCGTTCTCGCCGGCGCTCGCGCTCGACAAGATGTTCGTGCGCGGGCTGACGCCGCTCGAATGGCGCGCACCGTCCGGCGAGGCCGCGTGGCTGTCGGATCACCTGCCGTACATCGCGCGCCTGCGCCTCGATCCGCAATAACGTTTCCGATATCAGCCGGATTGCGCGCAGCCGAAGGCGCGTGACTACCTGTGTGCGTATCGCAGCGGCCTGTTCACCTGCCTGACGAACCCGAAATCGTGCGCGTTCTGGACCAGCTTGTTCGCGGCAATGCTGCCCGCACACGTGCCGCTGTGGTTCAACGGCGCGGTGCTGGTGACGATCGGCGTGCTGTCGGCCGGCGGGTACTCGTGCGTCGCGTACCTGTTCGCGAGCCCGCGTGCGCAGCGCGGCTACCGGCGCGTGCGGCGCCCCCTCGACGCGCTGTGCGGCGTGGCGCTCGTCGGCCTCGGCGCGAAACTCGCGGCCGAGCGTCGAAAACTGAAAGCGGATTGAAATAATTCGTTGCGCCAAATCCGCGCAGCCGCGGGGGTCAAGCCCGCGATCCGCGTCAACAGGGTAAAATAACGAGTTCCTCAATCGTCTGTCATCGAGAAGGCGCGTGTCCGACGCGCCGGCCGGCCGATCCGCGATCGGGCCGTCGCACTCGGTTTTTTTGCCCGTTTTTGGGCCCGTTACTCGCGTTCGCTACGCGCGTCCGTTTTCAAAGCCATGAGCAAATACGACACCGCCACCGTCCAATCCGTCCATCACTGGACCGACACGCTGTTCAGCTTCACCTGCACCCGTGAGGCGAGCCTGCGCTTCAACAACGGCGAATTCACGATGGTCGGCCTCGAGGTCGACGGCAAGCCGCTCGCGCGCGCCTACTCGATCGTCAGCCCGAACTACGAAGAGCATCTCGAATTCTTCAGCATCAAGGTGCAGAACGGCCCACTGACGTCGCGCCTGCAGCACCTGAAGGTGGGCGACACGGTGCTGATCGGCAAGAAGCCGACGGGCACGCTGGTCGCCGACAACCTGCTGCCGGGCAAGACGCTGTGGATGCTGTCGACGGGCACGGGCCTCGCGCCGTTCATGTCGATCATCCGCGATCCGGACATCTACGACCGTTTCGACAAGGTGATCCTGACGCACACGTGTCGCCTGAAGGGCGAGCTCGCGTACATGGACTTCATCAAGCACGACCTGCCGGGCCACGAGTACCTGGGCGACATCATCAAGGAAAAGCTCGTCTACTACCCGACGGTCACGCGCGAAGCGTTCGACAACGAAGGCCGGATCACCGACCTGATCGCAACGGGCAAGCTGTTCACGGATCTCGACGTCCCGCCGTTCTCGCCGGAAAACGACCGCGTGATGCTGTGCGGCAGCACCGCGATGCTGAAGGACACGACCGACCTGCTGAAGCAGGCCGGCCTCGTCGAAGGCAAGAACAGCGCGCCGGGCCACTACGTGATCGAGCGCGCCTTCGTGGATTGATCGATCCCCAAATTTGCGCATCATCAAGAACCGGAGCGAAAGCTCCGGTTTTTTTTCGTCCCTACTTGGCGAATTCGTAACAAATTGGGATCATCCCATCTCAAATAGTTACATTTGGATACGTCATCGCCCGGTGCTCGGATGTCAGTGTTTTTCCTACAACACGTTCATTCCGATTATTCACATTTACCCTTAAATGTCCGCCCGACATGACCTTTTCGGAAATTTTGAGATATTATTCGCCGCGCGTGGTTGCCGTTCGGATGGGAGTGGAAGGGTCGGATGCAAGTGTTACAAAACGTAACTTTTGTTACCTCGGCAGGGGGCGATTCTCTGGCGGCAACCGTCATCGAAACGGCAGCCGATCCACGCAGCCAGCCGGTGTCTGAACCGCTTTCTGACAGCAGGGAGAGTCATGGATACGTCGCTTAACGCGCCTTTGAGCGCCCACGCCCCGTTCCCGTCGCAACAGCTCGTGCCGGGCTGCGCCGCGACTCCGCCCATTGCCGACGCCGCGCCGAAACGCGGCGCCTCCGCCGCGCGGATCGCAGCGCTGTCTGCTCAACTGCTCGCCGCCGACGAAGCCGCCCGCCGCCACCTGGCTGGCGAGTTGCACGACGGGCTCGGCGCCGAACTCACCGCTGCGCGTTTCGCGCTCGCAAACGTTCAAACGTGGCTGCCGGCCGACGCGCCGGACGGTTGCCTGCGCGCGCTGGCGCTTGCGCAGCAGGCGCTCGACGCCGCGGCCGACGCGAATCGCCGGCTGATCGACGAGCGCGACACGCCGGCACTCGACGCAGGCGTGGTCGGCGCGCTGTCTTCGTGGGCCGACACCCATGCGGCACGCACGGGCCTGCGCACCAGCTTCGTGTGCGCGGCCGACGCGCGCCTGACGCAGATCGCCGGCGCCAGCGCGCTCGCGGTGTTCCGCGTCGCGCAGGAAGCGTTGTCGAACGTCGCGAAGCACGCACGCGCGACGTCGGTCGACGTGCGGATCGCCACCGACGGCACGCATCTGTCACTGATTGTCTCCGACGATGGGACCGGTTTCTCGCGAAGCCGCCGCACCGGCTACGGTCTCGCCGGCATGCGCGCCCGTTGCGAGGCGTTCGGCGGCAGCTTCGAGACGGCCACGCCGGCAACCGGCCACGGCACGCGCGTCACCGCGCGCTTCGCTTGGGATTCGCTGCTCGCGGTGCCCGTCGCGGCCCGCCGCGCGTCGCTTTCGTGAGGTCGTCATGAGCCTGAACATCCTGCTCGTGGACGATCACGCGATCGTCCGGCAAGGGATCCGCCAGCTGCTGATCGACCGCGGCGTCGCGCGCGACGTCACCGAGGCCGAGAACGGCGGAGACGCCATGGCCGCCGTCGACAAACGGGAATTCGACGTGATCCTGCTCGACATCTCGCTGCCGGACACGAACGGCATCGAGGTGCTCAAGCGCCTCAAGCGCAAGCTGCCGCGCACGCCGGTGCTGATGTTCTCGATGTACCGCGAGGATCAGTACGCGGTCCGTGCGCTGAAGGCCGGCGCCGCCGGCTACCTGTCGAAGACGGTCAACGCCGCGCAGATGATCGGCGCGATCCAGCAGGTCGCGGCCGGCCGCAAGTACGTGAGCCCGGCGATGGCCGAGGCGCTTGCCGAATACGTGTCGTTCGAGAACGAGGCGCTGCCGCACGAAAAGCTGTCCGACCGCGAGTACCAGACGCTCTGCATGCTCGCGTCAGGCAAGCGGCTCACCGACATCGCGAATACGCTGTCGCTGTCCGTGAAGACGGTGAGCGTGTACCGGTCGCGGCTGCTCGAGAAGATGCGGCTGTCGAACAACGCGGAACTGACGTTCTACGTGATGAGCAACCGGCTCGTCGACATGGCGCCCACGGCCGGCGCCTGACTGCCCCGCCCCACCCGATTCGTCCGACCCAGCGACGCGGCACATGCCGCGCCGCCGGCCGCTGCTGCCCATTTGGTGCGCAAGCGCTTGTTTTATCGGACGATTTCTCGACGCACCGCTGCGCCGCAGCGGGTCTTGCGCGCCAAATCGGCTAAAATTGCGGGTTTTCACTCAGTCAGCGCTACCGCGCCCGCGCGCGCTGGCGATTCATCCGCAATGTCTCTCTTCCGCAAGAAAAACGTCGATCGCATGATCGCCGGCGCACATGCCGCCGGGCTCAAGAAAGCGCTCGGCGCGATCGACCTCACCTTCCTCGGCATCGGCGCGATCATCGGCACCGGCATCTTCGTGCTGACCGGTACCGGCGCCGTGCAGGCCGGCCCCGCGCTGATGCTGTCGTTCGTGATCGCCGCGATCGCGTGCGGCCTCGCCGCGCTGTCGTACGCGGAATTCGCGTCGACGATCCCCGTCGCCGGCTCGATCTACACGTATTCGTATGCGACGCTCGGCGAACTCGTCGCGTGGATCATCGGCTGGGACCTGATGCTCGAATACGGCCTCGCGTCGTCGGCCGTGTCGGTCGGCTGGTCGGGCTACCTGCAGTCGCTGCTGCAAGGCTTCGGGCTGACGCTGCCCACCGTGCTGACGGCCGCGCCCGGTGCGGTGCCGGGCGTCGTCACGTGGTTCAACCTGCCCGCGTTCCTCGTGATGATCGTGATCACGACGCTGCTGTCGATCGGCATCCGCGAGTCGACCCGCATCAACAACATCATGGTATTCATCAAGGTGTCGGTCGTGCTGCTCGTGATCGCGGTCGGCCTGTTCCACGTGACGCCCGCGAACTGGAAACCGTTCATGCCGCACGGCTGGAACGGCGTGTTCGGCGCGGCGGCGGTGATGTTCTTCGCGTTCATCGGCTTCGACGCGGTGTCGTCGGCGGCCGAGGAAGTGAAGAACCCGAAACGCGACCTGCCCATCGGCATCATCGCGTCGCTCGCGGTGTGCGCGGTGCTGTACGTGACGGTCGCCGCGGTCGCGACCGGCATCGTGCCGGCAGCCCAGTACGCGAACATCTCGCACCCGATCTCGTACGCGCTGCAGGTTGCCGGCGAGACGTGGGTCGCGGGCTTCATCGATCTCGGCGCCGTGCTCGGCATGCTGACCGTGATCCTCGTGATGAGCTACGGCCAGACGCGCGTGATCTTCGCGATGTCGCGCGACGGGCTGCTGCCGGCGATGCTGTCGCGCGTGCACCCGCGCTACGCGACGCCGTTCCTGACGACCTGGCTCGTCGGCCTGTTCTTCGGGCTGATCGCCGCGCTCGTGCCGCTCAACGTGCTCGCCGAGCTGATCAACATCGGCACGCTTGCGGCGTTCTCGATGGTATCGATCGCGGTGCTCGTGCTGCGCCGCACGCACCCCGACCTGCCGCGCGCGTTCCGCTGCCCCGGCGTGCCCGTGGTGCCGATCCTCGCGGTCGCATCGTGCCTGTTCCTGATGCTGAACCTGCAGCCCATCACGTGGGCCGCGTTCGGTATCTGGCTCGTGATCGGCCTCGTGATCTACTTCCTGTACTCGCGTCACCACTCGAAGCTCGCGCACGGTCACCACGACGCGCACTGAGCGCCGCCGTGCCGCACGCGGCACGGTGCGCACCCGCGGGGCCGGATGCCGGCCCCGCCCCCTCCCCGCCCTTCCTTCGCTCGTCACGCCGCCACGTTGCTTTTCCTGCAACGATCCGCGCGTCAATTCCCGTTCTTATTGGCCATTTTTCGAATACCGGCATATTCGATTCGGATCAGCACATCAATCCATTAAAAATGCAATGCGATTGAATTGAATATGAATAGCATAAAATAATCTCGCGGCCGGCATTGAACTCTTGCATCCGTCAAACTAGTATTCAGGTCGGCTGACCGCACGCACCCGCCCAGCCCAGAGCAGACGGTTCTTGCGCCGCAGCAGGAGCACGGCGCGATGCAATCGATTTCTTCGAAGTGCTTTTCCATTAAATATAAATTCATCGCACATTCACAAACCAATTTTCAGCATCTTTTTAATTAAAAATAATTAAAACCGGATAATCCGGTCGCCGGTATTGTATTGCCTCCATCCGGAGGCATGTCGCTGCACCTGTCCGAAGTTCAACAAGAACCAGAGAGGTCTGTCATGAGCAATACATTGGTCAACGTCACGGCGAAGGTCGAAATCAGCGCGGCCAACCAGACGATCGCGGGGCTCAGGGATTATCAAAGCAAGAACTGGGCGATCGGGCTGAACGGGGATACGCTGGCGCCGGACGGTTTCCTGACGTTCTTCACCGAGCGCAACCTGCCGTTCAGCTACTACGTCCGCGCGCGCGGCGTCTCGGTCGGTGAGCCGAGCGCATACCAGGCAAACATCGAGACGCTGACGCAGCGCATCGCTGCGATTCGCGCGTCGGAGACGAACCAGGTCCAGGCAACGATCCGCGAGCTCGAGCTCTACAAGTCGAGGAACTGGGCGATCGGCCTGAACGGCACGACGCTGCAGCCGGACAATTTCCTGCCGTTCTTCGGCACCCGCTCCGTGCCGTTCGAGTACTACGTGCGCAGCGGCGGCGTCGAGCTTGGCTCGCCGAACGCGTACGACAACAACATCCGCAATCTGACGCAGTACCTGGGCTCGCTCTGACATAGCGCCTCGCCGGGCGGATGCATCCGCCCGGCAACCTGCCATCCGGCCCGGCACGGGCCGCCCTGTTCGCCTGCCCCGCCGCTCCCTTCCCCATTTGCGTGTTCCCTGCCGCCTGCACGCTTGCCGTGGCCGGTTCATAATCGCGCCATCGAACGGCGGCCCGCAACGGCGGTGTCGCCCGGCAACAGGAAGAAGATGATGGAAAGCGTCGATCTCGATGTATTGAAATCCAGCGCGCGCTGGCTCGAAGAAGGGCGCCGCGTGCTGCTCGTGACGGTCGTGAAGACGTGGGGCTCGTCGCCCCGCCCCGAAGGCGCGATGCTCGCGGTGCGCGAGGACGGGCTCGTGGTCGGCTCCGTGTCCGGCGGGTGTATCGAGGACGACCTGATCGCCCGCGTGCACGCAAGCGGGATCGCGGCCGACGCGCGCCCGGAAGCGCTCAAGTACGGCGTGACGGCCGAGGAAGCGCACCGCTTCGGGCTGCCGTGCGGCGGCACGATCCAGCTCGTGCTCGAGCCGCTCACGCGCGACAGCGGAATTGCCGCGCTGTGCGCGGAAGTCGAGGCCGGCCGCCTCGTCACGCGCACGATGACGCTCGCGACGGGCCGCGCATCGCTGTCGCCGGCGCAGGCGGCCGACGGGCTCGCGTTCGACGGCGAGCGGCTCGTGACGATCCACGGGCCGCGCTACCGGATGCTCGTGATCGGCGCCGGCCAGTTGTCGCGGTACCTGTGCCAGATCGCGGTCGGGCTCGACTACCAGGTGACGGTGTGCGATCCGCGCGAGGAATACACGGATGCGTGGGACGTGCCGGGCACGCGCGTCGTGCATACGATGCCCGACGATACGGTGCTCGACATGAACCTCGATGCGCGTTCGGCCGTGATCGCGCTCACGCACGATCCGAAGCTCGACGATCTCGCGCTAATGGAAGCGCTGAAGACGCCCGCGTTCTACGTGGGCGCGCTCGGCTCGAGGCGCAATAACGCGGCACGGCGCGAGCGGTTGCGCGAATTCGACCTGAGCGAAGCGGAACTGGGCCGGCTGCACGGGCCGGCCGGCATCTACATCGGCAGCCGGACGCCGCCGGAAATCGCGATCTCGATCCTCGCCGAGATCACCGCCGCGAAGAACAACGTGTCGCTGCCGACGATCCTGCAGGTCGAGGGCGCGAAGGCCGCGCGCGAGATCGCGGCGAACAGCGGCGCGGCCTGCGGCCTCTGATCGGTGTCGGTGCGCTGACGCGCCGGGTACGCGGCCGCGACGCGCGAAGCGGACAAATCCGACGAAAGGGCACGCGCCGGCGGCAGGCCGGCGCGCGATCGCCGATCAGGTCAGGCCGGCGGCGAGCGCTGCGGCGACCGAACCGACCACCAGCACGACGCCGACCGTGCGGCGCTTGTTCAACTCGGTCCACAGCAGCACACCGGTCAGCGACAGCAGGATCAGCGAGCCCGCGATCGTGTCCATCAGCAGCACCCAGCCGAGATTCATCCCGACGCCGCGATGCAGGTTGTTCAGCGTCGTCAGGAACGTGTTGCCCGTGCGCTTCACCGCGACGTAGCCGTTGCCGACCCAGTATTCGGCCTGCAGGTTCTGGTGCGGGCCGAACAGGCCCATCTGCCAGTGCTCCGGCTGCATCACGCGTTTGTCGCCCCACGCCACGGGCTGCGCCGGCTCCTTGCGCATGCGGCCCGGCTTGCCGTCGAAATGCAGTTCGTGCTGCAGCCACTTCGTCATCGCGGCGGGCGTCTTCGGCGCCGGATCCGGCAGCGCGATCTGCATCTCCTCGACCTGCGGCTCGCCGGTCGAAATCTTCAGCGGCGGCGCGCGGTGGTTGAGCAGCACGCCCGTCACGCCGAACAGCAGCCCGAGCACCGCGCCCCACAATCCGACCCAGCCGTGCACCTTGCGCAGCCACTTGATGAAGGTCGCGCGGCGCGAACGCTGGCGGCGCGCGGCCAGTTCGTCGTCGCTCAGCGGGCGGGCCGCCGGGTGCAGCACGGTGACACCCGCGCGGGAAGTACCCGTCTTGGGCGGATTGATCGTTTCGGGCGCGTTCACGCGAAAGTTTCCATTCGTTCAAAACAACGGGCGGCGCGCAGAAAGTGCGCGCCGCCCAGGCAGCATGAAAATGAGAATGGATATCATTACACAAATCGATTGCCGGCTCAATCCGCCCGGGTACGTAGCAGCAGGCCCGATGAGCGCGGAATACGGATGAAGCGCGCACGTTACGCCACAATGCCGGTCAATCGACAAAAAATGCCGACAGATTGATCTTGCAAGGCCCGGACAGCATTCCGTAAGAAATCGCGCGATTTCGGGCCGTTCAGCGCAGCGGCGGCAGCGGAAAGCGCGGTGCAGCCTCGTCCGGCGCGGGCTCGGTGCGGTCGAGCGAATACAGCCACGCGAGCAGATCCGCAACCGCCTGGTAGAGCTGCGGCGGAATCCGGTCGTCGAGGTCGACCTGCATCAGCAGCGACACCATCTCCGGTGCCGTATGCACGTACAACCCCGCATCGTGCGCGCGCGCAACGATCATCTCGGCGAGCACGCCATAGCCCTTCGCGACCACGCGCGGCGCCGCATCGCCGCCCTTCGGATCGTAGACGAGCGCGGCCGCGCGCTTGCGGGCCCCCATGCTCATTGCAGCGCCTCGTCGTCGGTATCCGGCGCACGCGTCGCCGAGCCGCCGGCCGAACCGCGTGCATACGCGGCGGCTGCCGCCTGGGCCGCAAACAGGTCGAAGCCGTCCGGGCCGTCGTCGACCGCACGGATCGACAGCCCGCCCACCCGCAGCCCCGACACTTCGAGCCGCTGCCGCAGTGCAGCCTCGTGCCGCGTGAGACGGTCAGCACCCGTCTGGTTCGCACGCAGCCGCGCGACGAGCTGCGTGCCGTTCAGCACCAGCTCCGCGTCGACCGTGCCGAGCGACGGCAACGTCAGCGTCAGGCGCGTGCGCCAGGCGATGCCGTCACCCGTGCCGTCGTCGCTGCGCGGCGTGCGGCTGCCCGGATCGTCGGGCTCGATCGTCCAGTCAAGTCGCGCACCCGGCCACGCCTCGCCCGTCCAGCGAAACTGGTCGGTCGCGAGCGCGTCGAGCTGCTGCCTGACGAGCGGCACGGCGGCCGGATGCACGGGCGCAAGTGTCTGCGCCTGCGCATCGGACGATGCGGTAGCCAGATCGGCCCGCGCGGGCGTCCAGCGCGCATCGGGACGCTCGCCGAGCAGATCGGCCGTATCGGGCGGCAGCGACGCGCCATGCCGCGCACCTGCCGGCAACGCCTGCGCGGGATCGCGAGCCGGCGCGCTGCCCTGCGCCGGCATGCCCGGCGGCACCGTTGCCCGCGCAGTCGCAGGCAACGGCGGCCGCTGCGCGAGCAACTCGTCGAGCACGTCGGTCGAGCCGTGCTGCGCGGCATCCGGGTCGGCTGGCGCGAGCGTGGCCGCGAGGCGCGCCTGCGGCTCGCGCATCAGCGCCGCGAGCGGACGCTGGCCGGCCAGCCACTGCGCGAGATGGGATTCGTAGAACAGGCCGCTTTCGCTCACGGCCTGCGCGAGCGCAGCGCGCAACGCCGCGACCGGCAGGGCCGCGGCCGCTTCGCGCGCCGCCGCAGCGGACGACGCCGCGGCGGAAGCAGGCGTGGAAGGGGCCGCCGGATCGGAGGCGGCCGGCGCGCGGGCCGGCACGGCCGTGCCGGTCAGCAGCACGGTGGGATCGGCCAGCAACGGCGCGCGCCCGGCAATGGCCGGCGTCGAGTCGCCGCCGGCGCGCGAGATCGCGTCGAGCACGCGCCCGACATCGGACAGTGCGGTCTGGGTGGAGGCTGGCGGTGCGGCGGGCGGGCTGCCTGCCGAAGGCGTGGACGACGCGCCGGTGCCCGGCGTGCCGACCTGCGAGGTCGCGGCACCGCCGGCGGGCGCCGATACGGTGCCGGACAGCAGGCTGTCGAGGCGGCTCGCCAGCAGCGCGGCCGCAACGGAGTCGATACCGGTCATGATCGGAGCCTGCTCACCTCAGCCACCTCGTTGCGAATCCGGGAACGGCACGCCGGTGCCGCCCGCGGGAACCGCGCGCCTGCCGCAACGGGCTCGTGCGCCCCGCGCCCGTTTCCCCGGAAACGGGCCCTACCCGCGCGCGCGGTAGAGATCGGTCAATACCTTGGTCGAGCGCCGCGCTTCGAACAGCGCGGACAGCCGCGCGACGTCCGGGCTCGCGAGATCGCGGATCGCGGCGTCGTCGGCCAGGATGCGGCGGATCAGGTCGAGCTTGCGGCCGAGATCCGATTCGTCGAGCACGACGCCCGGATCGGCCTCCTTCAGCCCGTCGACAAGCTGCATGAATTCGGCCTGCAACCCCGGCAACGCGCTCCAGTCGGCGCTGCGCGCAGCGCACAGCATCCGGCCCGACACGGTGGCGAGCGCCTCGTAACGTTCGAAGTATTCGGCCTTGCGATTCATCTTGATGCTTCCACTGCCTGTTGCGCGGCCATCCGCGCGACTTCCGGGGCGATCCCCGTCCATGCTTCCTCGAGCGTCGCGAGCAGCCCGTCGACCTCGACCAGCATCGCGTCGCTCGCCTGCGCATTCGCTTCGAGCAGACGCCGGCTGATATACGCATACAGCGCGTCCAGCCGCTCCGCGATCTCGCCGCCCGCGTCGCGATTCAGCGACGCCTTCAGCCCGCTGTCGACGATCCGGATCGCCTTGCCGATCGCGTCGCCGCGCGCGGACACATTGCCCTGCTGCAAATGCATGCGCGCCAGCGCAACCGCCTGTCGCGCGCCCTGGTACAGCATCGCGATCAACCGGTGCGGGGAGGCGCCCATCACCCCCGTCTCGACGCCGACACGCGCGTATGCACTGGCTCCAGCGTGTCCTGGGGAAAACATGCGCTTCTCCTTGTTATGCCTTGGCTATACGGGAGCCGCCGCCGTGCATCGCGCGGCGCGGCCTTCACCGGAGTTATCGGAAGGGATTTGGAAAGCTTTAGGCAAGCCGAACCTACCGCCAGGCGCTGAAGGGCCGGCCCGCCGGCCAGCCCGGAGGCCGTCCCCGGCAACCTTCCCCGGATAGCCGTCCCCGGATAGCCGTCCTGTCACACCGACATCTGCATGATGTCGTTGTAAGCGCTCACTAGCTTGTTGCGGACCTGGAGCCCGAACTGGAAGCCGATGTTGGCTTTCTGCATGTCGACCATCACGTCGTTCAGCGACACGTTCGGCGCACCGACCTCGAACGCCTGCGCCTCGCCGAGCGCGTGCTGCTGGTCGCCGCTGATCTTGTCGAGCGACGCCTTCATCGCGCTCGCGAAGGTGCCGGCTGTCGCCGCACCCGAGCCGGCCAGCGCCGCCGTCGGGCTCGCGACGCCGCCGGACGCCTGCGCGGCCATCGACTGCATCTGTTGCAACACCGACCCGATTCCGCTGACGTTCGCAGTCATGCTGTCCCCAAAACTGAGAGAAGAGACCCGGACGCACCGGGGTTTCCGCCGGCGCCGCACCACGCGCACCATGCCGGATCGCGAAAAAGGATAGCAGCGCGGCGCGCGTCAAAGCCGAGAAAGTACGGGGGAAACCCCGCTCTTTTCGGTCGATCGGAGTACGGCCCGGATCACGATAATCGCATCGTGTCATTGTCCGCCCGCTCGTCCGAGCGAGCTCAGTCGTCCCGCTCCGGAGAAACTCGACGCATGGATTCGCAGGCCAACTCGCTGATCAACCCAGACGCCCGCGCGGGCCTCGCCAGCCCGGCGCCCGGCGCCGCCGCGGCCGCCGCGTTGCCGGGCGCGGGTGGCGCAGGCGCGGACTTCGGGCTTGGCGGCTTCGCGGAACGCATTCCCGGCATCTCGCGGATGAAGGGCAACCCGAAGCTGCCGTTCCTGATCGCCGTCGCGTTCGCGGTCGCCGTGATCACCGCGCTCGTGCTGTGGAGCCGCACGCCCGACTACCGCGTGCTGTACAGCAACCTGTCGGATCGCGACGGCGGCGCGATCATTGCCGCGCTCCAGCAGGCAAACGTTCCCTACAAGTTCGCCGATGCCGGCGGCGCGATCCTGGTGCCGTCGAACCAGGTGCATGAAACGCGCCTGAAGCTCGCCGCGATGGGCCTGCCGAAGGGCGGCTCGGTCGGCTTCGAGCTGATGGACAACCAGAAATTCGGCATCAGCCAGTTCGCCGAACAGATCAATTACCAGCGCGCGCTCGAAGGCGAGCTGCAGCGCACCATCGAATCGATCAACGCCGTGCGCGGCGCGCGCGTGCATCTCGCGATCCCGAAGCCGTCGGTGTTCGTGCGCGACAAGGAAGCGCCGAGCGCGTCGGTGTTCGTCGACCTCTACCCGGGCCGCGTGCTCGACGAGGGCCAGGTGCAGGCGATCACGCGGATGGTGTCGTCGGGCGTGCCCGACATGCCCGCGAAGAACGTGACGATCGTCGACCAGGACGGCAACCTGCTGACCCAGACCGCATCGGCATCCGGCCTCGACGCCAGCCAGCTCAAGTACGTGCAGCAGGTCGAGCACAACACGCAGAAGCGCATCGATGCGATCCTCGCGCCGATCTTCGGCGCGGGCAACGCGCGCTCGCAGGTCAGCGCGGACCTCGATTTCTCGAAGCTCGAGCAGACGTCGGAAAGCTACGCCCCGAACGGCACGCCGCAGCAGGCCGCGATCCGCAGCCAGCAAACCAGCAGCGCGACCGAGCTCGCGCAGGGCGGCGCGTCGGGCGTGCCGGGCGCGCTGTCGAACACGCCGCCGCAGCCGGCCTCCGCGCCGATCGTCGCCGGCAACGGCCAGAACGGGCCGCAGACGACGCCGGTGAGCGACCGCAAGGACCAGACGACCAACTACGAAGTCGACAAGACGATCCGCCACCTCGAACAGCCGATGGGCAGCGTGAAGCGGCTGTCGGTCGCGGTCGTCGTCAACTACCAGCCGGTCGCCGACGCGAAGGGCCACGTGACGATGCAGCCGCTGCCGCCCGCGAAACTCGCGCAGGTCGAACAGCTCGTGAAGGACGCGATGGGCTACGACGAGAAGCGCGGCGATTCGGTGAACGTCGTGAACAGCGCGTTCTCGACCGCGAGCGACCCGTACGCCGACCTGCCGTGGTGGCGCCAGCCCGACATGATCGCGATGGCGAAGGAAGCCGCGAAGTGGCTCGGTATCGCGGCGGCCGCGGCGGCGCTCTACTTCATGTTCGTGCGCCCGGCGATGCGCCGCGCGTTCCCGCCGCCCGAGCCGGTCGCGCCGGCGCTCGCGGCACCGGAAGATCCGGTCGCGCTCGACGGCCTGCCGGCGCCGGAGAAGGCCGAGGAACCCGACTCGCTGCTGCTCGGCTTCGAGAGCGAAAAGAACCGTTACGAACGCAACCTCGACTACGCGCGCACGATCGCCCGCCAGGATCCGAAGATCGTCGCCACCGTCGTGAAGAACTGGGTGTCCGATGAACGCTGAAGGCTTGACCAAGAGCGCGCTCCTGCTGATGTCGATCGGCGAGGAAGAGGCCGCGCAGGTATTCAAGTTCCTCGCGCCGCGCGAGGTCCAGAAGATCGGCGCCGCGATGGCCGCGCTGAAGAACGTCACGCGCGAGCAGGTCGAGGACGTGCTGCAGGAATTCACGAAGGAAGCGGAGCAGCACACCGCGCTGTCGCTCGATTCGAGCGAATACATCCGCTCGGTGCTGACCAAGGCACTCGGCGAGGACAAGGCCGGCGTGCTGATCGACCGGATCCTTCAGGGCAGCGACACGAGCGGCATCGAGGGCCTGAAGTGGATGGACTCGGGCGCGGTGGCCGAACTGATCAAGAACGAGCATCCGCAGATCATCGCGACGATCCTCGTGCACCTCGACCGCGACCAGGCGTCCGAGATCGCGTCGTGCTTCACCGAGCGGCTGCGCAACGACGTGATACTGCGGATCGCGACGCTCGACGGCATCCAGCCGGCCGCACTGCGTGAACTCGACGACGTGCTGACGGGCCTGCTGTCCGGCAGCGACAACCTGAAGCGCAGCCCGATGGGCGGCATCCGCACCGCGGCCGAGATCCTGAACTTCATGACCAGCGTGCATGAGGAAGGCGTGCTCGAAAGCGTGCGCCAGTACGACGCCGAACTCGCGCAGAAGATCGTCGACCAGATGTTCGTGTTCGAGAACCTGCTCGACCTCGAGGATCGCGCGATCCAGATGGTGCTCAAGGAAGTCGAGTCGGAAACGCTGATCATCGCGCTGAAGGGCGCGCCGCCCGCGCTGCGCCAGAAGTTCCTCGCGAACATGTCGCAGCGCGCGGCCGAACTGCTCGCCGAGGATCTCGACGCGCGCGGCCCGGTGCGCGTGTCCGAAGTCGAGACGCAGCAGCGCCGCATCCTGCAGATCGTGCGCAACCTGGCCGAGAGCGGCGCGATCGCGATCGGCGGCAAGGCGGAAGACGCGTATGTCTGATTCGGCGAGCGATCGCGCGGGCACCCTCACCGCCTACCAGCGGTGGGAGATGGCGTCGTTCGACCCGCCGCCGCCCCCGCCGCCGCCCGACGACGCGGCAGCGGCGGCCGCCGCGCTCGCCGCGGAACTGCAGCGCGTGCGCGACGCCGCGCACGCCGAAGGCCATGCGGCCGGCCACGTCGAAGGCCAGGCGCTTGGCTACCAGGCCGGTTTCGAGCAGGGCCGCGAACAGGGTTTCGAGGCCGGCCAGGCCGACGCGCGCGAACAGGCCGCGCAGCTCGCGGCGCTGGCCGCGTCGTTCCGCGAGGCCGTGTCGACCGTCGAGCACGATCTTGCATCCGACCTCGCGCAGCTCGCGCTCGACATCGCGCAGCAGGTCGTGCGCCAGCACGTGAAGCACGACCCGGCCGCGCTGGTTGCCGCCGTGCGCGACGTGCTCGCGGCCGAACCCGCGCTGTCCGGTGCGCCGCATCTTGCGGTGAATCCGGCCGACCTGCCCGTCGTCGAAGCCTATCTCCAGGACGATCTCGACACGCTCGGCTGGAACGTGCACACCGACGCGTCGATCGAGCGCGGCGGCTGCCGCGCGCACGCCGCGACCGGCGAGGTCGACGCGACGCTGCCCACGCGCTGGCAGCGCGTCGCCGCTGCGATCGGCAAGGTGAGCGCGTGGTGACGCCCACACCCGAATCGATCCTGTACGACGGCATGACGCCGCTCGAGCGCGAACTCGCGCTCGCATCGTTCGGCCCCGACGCCGCGCACGACCCCGCACAAGACGTAAACCCGCATGGCGCCGCTGCAGCGGCCAACGCCTCCGGCGCCACACTGCGCGCACCGCACAACCCGCATCTCGCGCACTGGCGCACCCACCTGAACGAGCTCGCCGCGCGCAGCCAGCGCGCGCTGCCGCTGCGGCCGTGCGGGCGACTGACGCGCGCGGCCGGCCTCGTGCTCGAGGCGATCGGGCTGCGGCTGTCGGTCGGCGCCGAATGCACGATCGAACTCCCGCCCGGCAGCACGCTGCCGCACGCGGAAGCCGAAGTCGTCGGCTTCGCCGGTGACCGCCTGTTCCTGATGCCGACCACCGATGTCGCCGGCGTGTTGCCCGGCGCGCGCGTGTGGCCGCGCGAAAGCGCCCCCGTCGCCGATCCCCTCGCGGGCGCGAAGCGGCTGCCGGTCGGCTGGGAGATGCTCGGGCGTGTCGTCGACGCGTCGGGCCGCCCGCTCGACGGCCTCGGCCCGCTCGCGTCGAAGGTCGACGCGCCGCTGTCGGCGCCGTCGATCAACCCGCTCGAGCGCGAACCGATCCATCACGTGCTCGACGTCGGCGTGCGCGCGATCAACGCGCTGCTCACCGTCGGCCGCGGGCAGCGGATGGGCCTGTTCGCGGGCTCCGGCGTCGGCAAGTCGGTGCTGCTCGGCACGATGGCGCGCTACACGAGCGCGGAAGTCATCGTGATCGGGCTGATCGGCGAACGCGGCCGCGAAGTGAAGGAATTCATCGAACAGATCCTCGGCGAGGACGGGCTCGCGCGCTCGGTCGTCGTCGCGGCGCCGGCCGACGTGTCGCCGCTGCTGCGGATGCAGGGTGCGGCCTACGCGACGTCGCTCGCCGAGTATTTCCGCGACCAGGGCAAGCACGTGCTGCTGCTGATGGATTCGCTGACCCGCTACGCGATGGCCCAGCGCGAGATCGCGCTGGCGATCGGCGAGCCGCCCGCGACCAAGGGCTACCCGCCGTCGGTGTTCGCGAAGCTGCCCGCGCTCGTCGAGCGCACCGGCAACGGACCGGAAGGCGGCGGCTCGATCACCGCGTTCTACACGGTGCTGACCGAAGGCGACGACCAGCAGGACCCGATCGCCGATTCCGCACGCGCGATCCTCGACGGCCACATCGTGCTGTCGCGCACGCTCGCCGAGGCCGGCCACTATCCGGCGATCGACATCGAGGCGTCGATCAGCCGCGCGATGACCGCGCTGATCGACGAAACGCATCTCGATCATGTCCGGCAGTTCAAGCAGATGCTGTCGCGCTACCAGCGCAATCGCGACCTGATCGCGGTC
This sequence comes from Burkholderia puraquae, assembly GCF_002099195.1. GTDB lineage: Bacteria > Pseudomonadota > Gammaproteobacteria > Burkholderiales > Burkholderiaceae > Burkholderia > Burkholderia puraquae. Next base: position 78,764 of record NZ_NBYX01000017.1, read on the forward strand.
GGCGCATACGCGCCCGGCCGCGACGCGCAGCTCGACCGCGCGATCGCACTCTATCCGCGCATCGAGGCGTTCCTGCAGCAGGGCTTTCGCGAATGCGCGCCGTTCGCGTCGAGCCTTGCCGGGCTCGATGCACTGTTCGACGCTTACGGAGGCTGATCCCGATGGCCCACGGCTTTCCCCTTCAGTTGCTGCTCGATCGTGCACAGGACGATCTCGACTCGGCCGCGAAGCAGCTCGGCACTGCGCAGCGCGACCGCACCGCGGCCGTCGAACAGCTCGACGCGCTGCTGCGCTACCGCGACGAATACCACGCGCGCTTCTCGCAATCCGCGCAGCACGGGATGCCGGCCGGCAACTGGCGCAATTTCCAGGCATTCATCGACACGCTCGACGCCGCGATCGCGCAGCAGCGCAGCGTGCTGGCCGCAGCCGAAGTCCGCATCGACGAAGCACGCCCGAACTGGCAACAGAAGAAACGCACCGTCGGTTCGTTTGAAATCCTGCAGGCGCGCGGCGTGGCGCAGGAAGCGAAGCGCGACGCCCGGCGCGAACAGCGCGACGCCGACGAACACGCCGCGAAGATCCTGCGCATGCGGGCCGACGCGGCCCGTTCGTCGTAACCGACCACCGCATTCGAACGAGAGAACGTCATGCCTCCCCTGCCCCTGCTCGGCGCGCTGCTCGACACCGCCGGCACCGCACTCAAGGCCGCCCGCGGCCCGGGTTCGTCCAGCGCCGCCAGCAACGATGCGGCGACCGCGACGAGCGCCGTGCCGTTCGCGCAGACGCTGAAGCAAAGCGTCATCACGCGTCGCGATGCGTCGAATTCCGGCGTGCCGGATGCGTCGACGAAACAGGCTTCGTCGAAGCCGGCCGCCGGCACGAAGCCGTCTGCCACGGATGACGACGACGCGACCGACGATACGACCACGAACGCCGCCACCAATCCCGACGCCGCCGCGCTCGCGGCCGCCGCGGCCGTGCAGGCGCAGCTGCAGGCGCGCACGGACAACGCGACGCCGGCCGATGCGCAAAAGACGGCCGTGTCCGGCCAGCCCGATGCCACGGCCACGCTGGCGGATCACGCGACCAAGGACGCGGCCGCGGCCACCCAGCCGGCCACGCCGGCGTCGGGCCGCGATGCGCTGCAAACCGCGCTCGACCGGCTGACGGGCGGCGCGGGAGCGATCGCAATGCCCGCGACCGGCACGACGGCGTCCGCACCGGCATCGACCGCATCGACCGGCGCCGCCGCACCACTGACACCGAAGGTGCCGACCTTCGACCGCACGCTCGCCGACGCGAAGGGCGCGCTCGCCACCCAGCAAACGCCGGCGCAAGCCACCGCGCAGGCGCTGCAGGCCAACGCGAACGCGCAGTCGGGCGAGCAGCACGCGCTTGCGGCAGCCAGCGACGCGACGGATCCGGCCGCCAGCGCGACGCTCGCGGCCGGTGCATCGGCTGCGGCCGCGGCACAGGCGAACCTGCAGTTGTCGCCGGCGGCGGGGGCGATCGCCGCGGCGAACGCGCACGTGCTCGCGCCGCACGTCGGCACCCCGGACTGGACGGACGCGCTGAGCCAGAAGGTCGTGTTCCTGTCGAATGCGCACCAGCAGAGCGCCGAGCTCACGCTCAACCCGCCCGATCTCGGGCCGCTGCAGGTCGTGCTGCGTGTCGCGGACAACCACGCGCACGCGCTGTTCGTGTCGCAGCACGCGCAGGTGCGCGACGCGGTCGAAGCCGCGCTGCCGAAGTTGCGCGAGGCGATGGAAACGGGCGGGCTCGGGCTCGGCAGCGCGACCGTCAGCGACGGCGGCTTCGCTTCGCAGCAGCAGAACCCGCAACAGACCTTCGCCCACGGCCAGTCGGCGCGGCGCGGGAGCGGCGGATCGTCAGCCGTCGATGCACCGGTCGACGCTGCGCAATCCGCACCGGCCGCCGCGAGCGTGAGCCGCGCCGGCCTCGTCGATACGTTTGCCTGAGCATGACCCGGTGCACGCCGCTCAGCGGCCGTGCACCGCAGCGGCTGCCTCGCCGCGCGGCGCCGTGCCCTTGCGCGTGGCGACGATGAAGTCCGCCGCGCGTTCGCCGATCATCACCGACGGCGCATTCGTGTTTCCGCCGACCAGCGTCGGCATCACCGACGCATCCACCACGCGCAACCCTTCGACGCCGCGCACGCGCAGCTGCGGATCGACGACCGCGCGCGCATCCGAACCCATCCGGCAGGTGCCGACCGGGTGATAGATCGTGTCGGCATGCTCGACGATCGTCTTGCGCAGCTCCGTTTCGCTCTGGTCCGCCCGCGTGTACAGCTCGCGTCCGCCCTGCGACGCGAGCGGCGCCTGCGACAGGATCTTGCGCATCGCCTGCGTGCCGCGCACGAGCAGGTCGAGATCGCGCGAATCGCTGAAGAAGCGCGGATCGATCAGCGGTGCGTCGCGCGCGTCGCCGCTCGCGAGCGCCACCGTGCCGCGGCTGAACGGCCGTAGCGCGCACACGTGCAGCGAATAGCCGAAGCCCCAGTGCATCTTGCGGTTGTGGTCGTCCACGAGCGCCGTGCAAAAATGCAGTTGCAGGTCGGGGCGTTCGAGCGACGGATCGCTCTTGATGAAGCCGCCGGCCTCCGCGACGTTGCTCGTCATCATCCCGGTGCGGCTCGAGAAATAGCGCGCGAGCGCGGGCGTCATCTTCGCGATTCCGCGCAGGCACACGCCGACCAGTTCCGACGAATTCACGCGCGTATTGATGATGAAATCGATATGGTCGATCAGGTTCGTGCCGACGTCCGGCGCATCCTGCACGACGGCGATCCCGTGCCGGCGAAGCTGCTCCGCCGGGCCGATCCCCGAACACATCAGCAGTTGCGGCGAATTGAACGCGCCGGCCGACAGGATCACTTCCGCGCGCGCGTCGAGCGTCTCGACGCGCCCGTTGCGCGCGACCGCGACGCCGGCCGCACGCTTGCCGTCGAACGTGACGCGCAGCACCGTCGCATCGGTGATCACGTGCAGGTTCGGCCGGTTGCGGCCGTAGATATACGCACGTGCGACGCTGCAGCGCGAGCCGTCGCGGTGCGTGACCTGATAGAAGCCGACACCTTCCTGCGTCGCGCCGTTGAAGTCGTCGTTCAGCGGATAGCCGGCCGCATGCGCGGCCTGGATGAATCGTTCGGAGAACGGATTGCGAAAGCGCAGATCCGACACGGTGAGCGGGCCATCCGCGCCGTGCCACGCATCCGCGCCGCGCGCATTGCCCTCCGCGCGGCGGAAATACGGCAGCACGTCCTGCCAGCCCCAGCCGGTCGCGCCGAGCTGCGCCCATTCGTCGTAGTCGCCCGGATGGCCGCGCGTGTAGATCATCGCGTTGATCGCGCTCGAGCCGCCCATCCCGCGCCCGCGCGGCTGGTAGCCGCGCCGCCCGCCGAGGCCCGGCTGCGGCACCGTTTCGTAACCGTAGTTCGTGCCGAGCTTGAACGGCACCAGCGCCGCGATGCCGACCGGCATGTTGACGAGCAGGTTGCGCTCCGTGTGGGAGCCGGCCTCGATCAGCGCGATCGTTGCATCGGGGCAGGCATCGGCGAGCCGGCCTGCCAGGCTCGACCCGCCTGAACCGCCGCCGACGATGATGTAGTCGTATTGCATGTCGCGTCTCCGTCGTGTCATGGAAGGCGCCCGGCACCGCCGCGCGACCGCGTCCCCTCGTGTTCGGGCATTGTAGGAATGGCCGTCGCGCGCGCGGCGCGCGGATTCAAGAGCGATTCCTCTAAACGCCCGCGTGAACTAAATTTAAGATGTACCGATTCGCTTTGCGCGACGCGCCGGCCACGAGAAGCCGATCCGTCGCGAAACGGGAGAAACGACGATGCAGCGCCAGGTTCTGCAGGCCGCGTGTCGACCAGGTTGTCCGGATGCGATGCGCGCAGCCCGCATTTCATTTCAAACGGCTGCCCGCGAGGAGATGCTTGGCGTCATGCGCACAGTCGATCGAAATCGAACGGCGCGTGTCGTCGCCGACCGTTTGGACGGTTTGTCGCTGCAACGGCAGGATGCGCCGCGGCACGATCTGGCGTACACGTCGCGCCGCTCTGCTTCGGTGCGCCCGCAAGCGCTCGCGGTACAGCGACGCGTGCCTGTCGGCGGCCACATCGCGCTGCACGCGCATGCGCCGCAGAGCAGTTCCCGGATGCGCACACCGTCGCGTGGATGCGACGCCCGCTGCACGCTTCAACCGGTTTTCGAGCACACGTCGCATCCGGCCCCGCGCCGCGCGACACGCACCACCCCGATCCGCGTCGCTGCGCTCGCCGAGCGTGCGCGTGCGGCGTGACGGCCGGCCGACCAGCCAGGCCCAACTGGAGGAGACGACATGAAGAACGAGCTGCCCGAACTGGCCCCGCAAGCACTGCCGTCGGTCGATGCACTGACCGCGCTGCTGCGCGACCAGCGCGCGGCCTACCTGCGCGCGCCGTACCCGGCATGGGAAACGCGCGTGCAGCACCTGCGCGCGCTGCGCACGATGCTGATCGACCATACGGATGCGCTCGCCGAAGCGATCAGTGCCGATTTCGGTCATCGCGCGAAGCAGGAAGTGCTGCTGTCGGAAATCTGGATGGCGAAGGAAGAGATCGACGACGCGCTCAAGCACGGCAAGCGCTGGATGAAACCGATCCGCAAGCCGATGAACAAGTGGCTGCGCCCGGCGCGCGCGAAGGTGATTCCGCAGCCGCTCGGCGTGGTCGGCATCGTCGCGCCGTGGAACTACCCGGTGCTGCTCGCGGCCGGCCCGCTGATCTGCGCGCTCGCCGCCGGCAACCGCGCGATCATCAAGATGTCCGAACTGACGCCACGCACGTCGGCGCTGTTCGAGCAGCTGATTGCCAAGACCTTCACGCGCGACCACGTCGCGGTCGTGAACGGCGATGCGGAAGTGGGCGCCGCGTTCAGCAGGCTGCCGTTCGATCATCTGCTGTTCACCGGCTCGACACACGTCGGCCGCCACGTGATGCGCGCGGCCGCCGACAACCTCACGCCCGTCACGCTCGAACTCGGCGGCAAGTCGCCGGCGATCGTCGGCCCGAACGCGCGCTTCGATGCGGCCGTCGACGCGATCGTCGCGGGCAAGACGCTGAACGCGGGCCAGACCTGCATCGCGCCCGACTACGTGCTGCTGCCGCGCGGGATGGAAGCGGCGTTCATCGAGCGCGCGCGCGCACGGTTCGCGAGGATGTACCCCGACCTGTCGGCCAACGGCGACTACACGACGATCGTGTCGCCGCGCCACTATGCGCGGCTGCAGCAACTCGCGAGCGACGCGCAGGCGGCCGGCGCGCAGCTGCATCCGCTGTCCGACGCGCAGTCCGATCCCGCATCGCGCCGCTTCGTGCCGTGCGCGGTCACGCAGGTGCCGGCCGCGTCGCAACTGATGCAGGAGGAAATCTTCGGGCCGCTGCTGCCGCTCGTGCCATATGAACGACTCGACGAAGCGATCGCGTACGTGAATGCGCGCCCGCGTCCGCTTGCGCTCTACCTGTTCGACGAGGACGGCGGCACGATCGACCGCGTGATGCGCGAAACGATCTCGGGCGGCGTGTCGGTCAACGAAACGCTGATGCACATCGCGTGCGGCAGTTTGCCGTTCGGCGGTGTCGGGGCCAGCGGCATGGGCGCGTATCACGGCTACGACGGCTTCGTGACGTTCTCGAAGATGAAGCCGGTGCTCACGCAGGCGCGCCTGAACGCACGCAACCTGCTCGCGCCGCCGTACGGCAAGCGCTTCGCCGCGCTGATCAAGCTGATGCTGAAGTTCTGAGCGAAACAGGCCGCGGGCATCGCGCCGCGGCCCGCTCAAGCCTGCCGCGCGGCGCGGGTGCCGCGTGCGCCGTCACACGGGCCAGAGCGGCCCTTCCTGCATCGCGCCGATCTGCTCGCGCAACTCGAGCACGCGCGCTTCCCAGTAACGATGCGTGTTGAACCACGGGAACGCAGCCGGAAACGCGGGATCGTCCCAGCGCCGCGCGAGCCATGCCGCGTAATGGATCAGCCGCAACGTGCGCAGCGCTTCGACGAGATGCAGCTCGCGCGGCTCGAATTCGCAGAAATCCTCGTAGCCGGCCAGCAGGTCCGCCAGCGCACGCGACGCGCCTTCGCGATCGCCCGGCAGCAGCAGCCACAGATCCTGGACCGCGGGCGCCATCCGGCTGTCGTCGAAGTCGACGAAGTGCGGGCCGCCATCGGTCCACAGCACGTTGCTCGGATGACAGTCGCCGTGCGTGCGCAGCAGGCGGATCTCGCCCGCCCGCTCGAACGCGGCCTCGACGCCTTCGAGCGCGAGCATGACGGCCGTCTCATACGCGGGCCGCACATCGTCCGGAATGAAATCGTGCGCGAGCAGGTAGTCGCGCGGCTCGTAGCCGAACGTATTGATGTCGAGCACGGGACGCGCGACATACGGCTGCGTCGCGCCGACCGCATGGATCCGGCCGATGAAGCGGCCGAGCCATTCGAGCGTGTCGCTGCGATCGAGATCGGGCGCGCGGCCGCCGCGGCGCTCGAAGATCGAGAAGCGGAAACCGTCGAACGCGTGCAGCGTGCGGCCGTCGAATGTGCGCGCAGGCACCGCCGGAATCTCGCGCGCGGCGAGTTCGGCGACGAACGCGTGCTCTTCGAGGATCGCTTCGTCCGACCAGCGTGCCGGACGGTAGAACTTCGCGACGACCGGCGGGCCGTCTTCGATGCCGACCTGATACACGCGGTTTTCGTAGCTGTTGAGCGCGAGCAGGCGCCCGTCGGTGCGCAGGCCGGCCGGTATCAGCACGCTGTCGAGCGCGTCGAGCACGCACTCGGGCGTGAGCCCGGCGAACGGCGGGCCGGCGGGAGAAGCGGGAGCGGAAGTGACGTCTTTCATGCCCCGCATTGTGCCGCCAGACGGGCCGAAAGACGAGCGCCCGGTGCGGTTAGTGAAGCGCCGCGCCGGCCGGCAGCACGGATTCGCCGGTGTCGATCAGATCCTCGAGAAAGAACGGCTCGGTGTTGAGTTCCTTCGACTCGCCCGGTACGCCCGCGTACCAGGTCACCATGGCCATGTCGCCCAGGATGCGCTGGACGATGCCGCGTGCGCCCTTCGGCACCGCGATATGGGTAGTGCAGACAATCGACCCGACATGCATGATGGTTCCCCACTCTTGAATCTTGAAACCCGGCTCGCAGTCGAGCCGGCAAATGCACGATCCGCGCGCTCTCGTCGGAGCGTTGCGCGTAATCCCATTGTTCACGGTTTATCGAAGCGCGAAAAGAAGAAGAAGCAGGCGAAGCGCCGCGAATTCGTCGAATGTCTCCAATCAACCACTGCGCCGCGCAGGCACTTGCCCGCCCGGTTACCCCCATCATACCCTGTCGAATGTGACTGCCCGCCGAATCCGTCCCGGCACCGCGGCGCGCACGTGATGCACACCACGCGCGCATCGCGAGTCCGGTGCCGGGTCGCCGGGAAATTTCGCGCCGCTGCGGTTGCCGAACCATGCTGCGTCGCCATCGCCTTCCCCCTGCGCTGAACGCGCCCCGTGCAACGACGGTCGCGCCCGCACCACCGCCCCGTCCTTCGTCATGCGATGCCACCGACAGGTGTTGCGTCCGTTGCCGGCCTTGCGGTACCTTTGATGCTCATTCGCGTTCAAGCGCATTCCGACACGATGCATCCGCTCACGCCCGCCCTTGCCAAATCCCGGCCGCAGTTCGACTCGCGGCCGCAGGCATGCGCGCATCCGTCGGTTCTTCCTCCTCCTGTCGCACCGCCGCTCGTCGGCGCCGCGCCGCCCCCTCCGGCGGCACGCGCCGGCTGACCAGCCGGCTTCCGTTTCGTCCTCCATTCGCCCGCAGGCTTGCATTCGTGCGTCGTGACGCACCGCGTGTTGCTGCGCGCGCGGATGGAACGTTCCGATCCGTTCGACAGGTGGATTCACATGGTTTCGTTCAAACGCGCGCTCGCCGCGCATGGAGCGACGTCGCTCTTCGTGCTGCTGTGGAGCAGCGGCGCGATCTTCGCTGAACTCGGTCTGCGTCACGCGTCCGCGTTCGTCTTTCTCACCGCACGTTTCGCACTGGCATCGCTCGTGCTGCTCGGGCTCGCCTTCATGCGCAAACGCTGGCTGCCGCCGCGCGGCGAGCGGCGCATGGCTGCGCTGACCGGCTTGCTGATGATGGGCGGCTATTCGATCTTCTACCTGCTCGCGCTCGAACGCGGGATCGCGCCGGGCGTACTCGCGACGATCCTCGGCGTGCAGCCGATCCTCACGCTCGCGATCCTTGAGCGGCGCTGGCAGCCCGTTCGCCTCGCAGGGCTCGCGCTGTCGCTGGCCGGCCTCGCGCTCGTCGTGTTCCGCGGCGTAGGGGACGGCGGCCTGTCGCTCGCGGGCATCGCGTGCGCGCTCACCGCGCTCGTCGCGCTGACCGCCGGCTCGCTGCTGCAAAAGCGCGTACGCGCGGCACCCGCCGACGTGCTGCCGCTACAGAATACGATCGGCCTTGCGCTGTGCGTGGCGATCGTGCCGTTCCGGCCGGTGTCGTTCGACATGAGCTGGGCGTTCGTGGTCCCGCTGCTGTGGCTCGGCATCGTGATTTCGGTGATCGCGCAGCTGCTGTTCTACCGGTTGATGCAGCGCGGCGATCTCGTCAACGTGACGAGCCTGTTCTATCTCGTGCCCGTCGTCACCATGCTGATGGATGCCGTGTGGCTCGGCAACCGGCCCGAGCCGCTCGCGCTCGCCGGCATGGGGGCGATCATCGCGGGGCTCGCGCTCGTGTTCCGCGCGCCGGCCGCCCACGTGCAACCCGACCGCGCATGAGCGGGCGTGCCGCCGCGCCCGCGGGTGCGGCGGCACGCATCGGACACATACGACGATTCCGCAAAAATCGAAAGGCGCGAGAAAGATACGTGCAAGGTGTTCGTCCGACTTGCGGCAAAAATGTGCGATTCGTCGGGCTTTCCGCTGATTTTTAATGGTTCGGATAGCGAAAAGCGCTGCCGGTTGCCTATACTCGAATTGACCGCCCCGCTCGCAATCGGGTCGGACCAATACTAGAAACACCCGGCATGGGGCCGAAGCAAGCGCTGAAGCGCCCGCTCCGGCCGACACTGGAGACACGCATGACGACCTACTTCACGATCGGCGACTTCATCCTGTTGATTCCGATGGCGCTGGCCGGAGCGCTATTTCTCGGCGCGGTGCCGTGCGCAACCGAATTCCGCCACAACCTGCTGCGCGTGCTGGGCGTCATCCTTGGCGTCGGCGTTGCGGTATTGCTCGTCGAAGGCCTGCCTGCGCTGATCTAGCGGCGCACCACCCGTGCGTGACGTGCATCGCTGCATTGAATTGCAGCGATGCGATGTGCTGCGCGCAGGCCATTGATACGGCACGCGATGTTTCGCATGCCGTATCGACTGCCGGTCAGATCGCCTGATCGGTGGACGGCTTTTCCCACAGATTGATGCCGCCTTCCGTCGCGTGACGATCGATCTCCGCGAGCTCCTCCGCCGAGAATTCGAGATTCTTCAGCGCGCCGACGTTTTCACGCACCTGCTCCGCACGGCTCGCGCCGATCAGCGCGGACGTCACGCGGCCGTTGCGCAATACCCATGCGAGCGCCATCTGCGCGAGGCTCTGCCCGCGCCGTTCGGCGATCGCGTTGAGCTTGCGCACATGCTCGAGGTTGTCCGCGCTCAGGTGATCCTGCTTCAGCGAACCGCCGCCCGGCTTGTTCACGCGCGCGTCGGCCGGCACGCCGTTCAGGTACTTCGACGTGAGCAGCCCCTGCGCGAGCGGCGTAAATGCAATGCTGCCCGTGCCGATCTCGTCGAGCGTGTCGAGCAGTTCCGTTTCGACCCAGCGGTTCAGCAGGTTGTACGACGGCTGGTGGATCAGCAGCGGCACCTTGTACTGCGCGAGCAGCTCGGCCATCTCGCGCGTCTTCGCCGCCGAATACGACGAAATGCCGATGTAGAGCGCCTTGCCCTGCTGTACGGCCGACGCGAGCGCGCCCGCCGTTTCCTCGAGCGGCGTGTGCGCATCGAAGCGGTGCGAATAGAAGATGTCGACGTAGTCGAGCCCCATCCGCTGCAGGCTCTGGTCGAGGCTCGCGAGCACGTACTTGCGCGAGCCGCCGCCGCTGCCGTACGGCCCCGGCCACATGTCCCAGCCGGCCTTCGTCGAGATCAGCAACTCGTCGCGATACGGCCGGAAATCCTCCTTCAGCAGCCGGCCGAAGTTGGTTTCGGCGCTGCCGTACGGCGGCCCGTAGTTGTTCGCGAGATCGAAGTGGTTGATGCCGAGGTCGAACGCGGTGCGCAGGATATCGCGCTGCGTCGAGATCGGCGTCGAGTCGCCGAAGTTGTGCCACAGGCCAAGCGACAGCGCGGGCAGTTTGAGCCCGGATTTGCCGCAGGTGCGGTATTGCATGTCGGCATAACGTTCGGAAGCTGCTTCGTAGGCCATGAGTCGGTTCCGTCAGGACATCGGGGAAAGGGACGCGCGCCGGCCGCGCACACGGCGCGGCGACGGCGAAGGAGTCATACGACGACTATGGTAACGAAAGCGGCCGGTGCGCGCACGGCGGGCGAGGCGATGGACGCCGCCGCGGCCGTCGCCTACACTGCGGCGTCTCGAATCACCGTTTCAGCGAGGTTGGTATGTCCCGGGTCATCTCGGTTGCACTGCTCGTCGGCGGCGTCGTGCTGCTGTATTTCGGCGGACAGTCGTTCCATTCGATCAACGACAACGTGTCGCGCTTCTTCACCGGCTCGCCCGCAACGAAGACGATCCTGCTGATCGTGGGCGGCGCCGTCGCATCGTTCATCGGCCTGATCGGCCTCGCGATGCCGGGCGGCAAGCGCTGAGCGCGCAGCCGCGCGATGCACGAACGGCCCGCATCAGACGATCGGGCCGCGCCAGACGAAACGGGCGGCCAGGCCGCCCGTTGCTTCATTCGCCCGCGATGCGCCGCATCGCAGGTCCGCGGCGGTGTCGCCGCCCGGCCAATCCGAACCTAGAACTGCACTTCCGGCTTCGACGCCGAGCGCGTACCGGGCACCGGCCGGTTGCTCGCGCCGTGGTACGTGTACACGAGCGAGAACTTCACCTGGTCGGAGCGGTTCTGCCCGGCCGAATGCAGCGTGTTGCTGTGGAAGAACACGACGTCGCCCGTCTGCAGCGACGGGCACGTGGCCGCATCGATCATCTTCCGGTTCTCCGGAAGGTCGCTGCGGAAGAACTTCGCATCGTCGAACGCTTCGGGCCCGAATTCGGCCGTATGCGACCCAGGCACGAGCCACAGTGCGCCGTTCTCGTTCGTTTCCGGCCCGAGCGCGAGCCACACCGACACCATGTCCGGGCGCTCGAACGACCAGTAGCGGAAATCGCGATGCCAGCCGGTCAGGCTCCCGTACGCGGGATGCTTCGTCATCATGCAGTTGTGATGCGCGCGCGACAGCACGGGTTCTTCACCAAAATACGCGCGCATCCACGCGCCGATTTCGGGTGCGATCGCGCGCTCGGCGAAGGCCGGATCGCGCGAGTACGCATCGAGCAGCCGCCGCACCGTATGCCCGCCCGGCGCATGCTTGGATTCGGGCGCGCCCGGGTAACGCAGGTCCGCCTCGAACTCGATCGGCTCGGCCGCCTCCCGCAACTGGCGCTCCGCCACCTGCCTGAGCGCCGCACACTGCTCGTCGCCGACGAGGCCACGCGCGACGACGAAGCCGCGCTCGCGCAATTCCGCGACTTGCGCGCGGATCGATTCCGACTGCAATGGAGACGACATGGGATGCCAGACGCTTATTGTGTGAATGTGACGATTGTAAATCGGCGCCGGATGCCCCGAACAGCACCATTGTCATGCGCAGGGGCATGCCAATCGAAGATTTGATCCGGCTCAAGGGAACTGTGCGGCGCGGCACTGGCCTCACCGACAGGCGGTATGCGGCACACACCTTGTGGCACAAGGGTTTATCGCGACTTTTGCCCGTCATGAATCCCCTGTAGCCTGTCGCGGCCTGTCAATTCTGGCGGGCGCGGCGCGCAGCGAGTTTCGGTAAGATCCGTTGCGCCATCCGAGGCCGTTCATACCAGTGCGCTCCCAAGGGCGCCATCCATATAAGCGAAGCATCGTTCACATGCCATTCCGTCTGACTTCCCGTCTCAGCCGCGCTGCGAAGCGCGTCGTGCCGCCCGCTCCTGCCCGCTCGCTGCGCCATCACCGCGCCCGCACGCAGGCGCTGGCCGAGCGCACGCCCGCACATAGCCGGCTGGACGGCATCCGTGCGTGGTTCCACGCATTTTTCTCGATGATGAGCGCACAGGCGTTCTCGCGCCGTGCCGGCCTGCGCTCGCTGCTGCAGAAACCGTCGTCGCTGCGCGCGCTCGCGCTGCGCCGCACGCTCGGCCCGCAGCGCCGCATCAACCGCCCGCGCCGCCTCGCGGCCAGCAACGGCTGGTTCGGGTTCGGCGCGCGCTGAGCCCACGCCGGCGGGCACCGCACGCGACGATCTCCGTCGCGCGATTGCCCGTGCTGTTATCCGATCGCCCCGGCGATCGGAACCCATAAAAAAACCCCGGCTTTGCCGGGGTTTTTCATTTCGGGCGAACGGCGCTTACGCGACGCGTGCCGTCGGCTCGACGCCAGCCGCTTCAGCCAGTGCGAGCGCCTTGTCGGTCGCTTCCCACGAGAATTCCGGCTCTTCGCGGCCGAAGTGGCCGTAAGCAGCCGTCTTCTCGTAGATCGGGCGCAGCAGGTCGAGCATCTTGATGATGCCCTTCGGACGCAGGTCGAAATGCTCGCGCACGAGCTTCGTGATCACTGCATCCGACACGCGGCCCGTGCCGAACGTGTTGACCATCACCGAAGTCGGCTCGGCGACGCCGATCGCGTACGACACCTGGATCAGCGCGCGCGACGCGAGGCCGGCGGCGACGATGTTCTTCGCGACGTAACGGCCTGCGTACGCAGCCGAACGGTCGACCTTCGACGGATCCTTGCCCGAGAACGCGCCGCCGCCGTGCGGTGCGGCACCGCCGTAGGTATCGACGATGATCTTGCGGCCGGTCAGGCCACAGTCGCCCTGCGGGCCGCCGATGACGAACCGGCCGGTCGGGTTCACCAGGAACTTGATGTCGCCCTTGATCAGGTCGGCCGGCAGCGTCGGCTTGATGATTTCCTCGATCACGGCTTCGCGCAGCGCGGGAAGCTCGATGTCCGGTGCGTGCTGCGTCGACAGCACGACGGTGTCGATCGAATGCGGCTTGCCGTCGACGTAGCGGACCGTCACCTGCGACTTCGCGTCCGGGCGCAGCCATTGCAGGCGGCCGTCGCGGCGCAGGCTGGCCTGGCGCTCGACGAGACGGTGCGACAGGTAGATCGGCAGCGGCATCAGTTCCGGCGTTTCATCGCACGCGTAACCGAACATCAGACCCTGGTCGCCCGCGCCTTGATCGAGGTTGTCGTCGTGCGCACGATCGACGCCCTGCGCGATGTCCGGCGACTGCTTGTCGTACGCGACGAGCACCGCGCAACCCTTGTAGTCGATGCCGTAGTCGGTGTTGTCGTAGCCGATGCGCTTGATCGTGTCGCGCGCGATCTGGATGTAGTCGATGTTGGCCGTCGTGGTGATTTCACCGGCCAGCACGACGAGACCCGTGTTGCACAGCGTTTCCGCCGCGACGCGGGAATACTTGTCTTGCTCGAGGATGGCGTCGAGGATCGCGTCCGAGATTTGGTCCGCGACCTTGTCCGGATGGCCTTCGGAGACGGATTCGGACGTAAAGAGATAATCGTTTGCCACTTTTTCAGGCTCCTGTGTGGTTACGGTTGGTTTCACGTAGCCAGCTTCGTTGGGCCTGAAGCGGCGACGCTTTAGCGGATTACCAGGACCGGGCAGCGCGTATGACGCTAACCGGCTTCGCCCCGCAAGTTGTCAGTTAACTCGGCGAAGCCCGTATTATAGCGGCTTTCCTGAATTGTCACAGAGCGCCGCCCGTGCTGCATCTTCCGCTGTCTCACCTACCTGTTCGCAACGCGCCGGCCAGCCGGTCCCACGGAGGTTTCGCATGCTAGGTCGTCTAGCCACGCACCTCGCCATTGGCTTGCTGAAACTGCTCGCCCTGCTGCCGTACGGCCTGACCGCACGGTTCGGCGATGGTCTCGGCTGGCTGCTCTACAAGATCCCCAGCCGGCGAAAACGCATCGTACACACCAACCTGAAACTCTGCTTCCCGGATTGGAGCGAAGCGCGGCGCGAGGAAGTCGCAGGGCAGCATTTCCGCCACGCGATCCGCAGCTACGTCGAACGCAGCGTGCAGTGGTTCGGCTCGGAGAAAAAGCTCGCGAAGCTGATCCAGGTCGACAGCGCGGTCGACCTCGACGATCCGGACCTGCCGCCGACGCTGTTCCTCGGCCTGCATTTCGTCGGCATCGAGGCCGGCTCGATCTGGCTGAATCGTTCGCTGCACCGCCGCTGCGGGTCGCTCTACCAGCCGTTCTCGAACGCGGTGCTCGAGGAAGAGGCGAAGAAGGCGCGCGGGCGTTTCGACGCCGAGATGGTCGGCCGCGCGGACAGCGCGCGCGTCGTGCTGCGCTGGCTGCGCGACCGCAAGCCGGTGATGCTCGGCGCCGACATGGACTACGGGCTGCGCAACTCGACGTTCGTGCCCTTCTTCGGCGTGCCGGCCTGCACGCTGACGGCCGTCGGCCGGCTCGCGAAGGCGGGCCACGCGCAGGTCGTGCCGTTCATCGGCGAGGTGCTGCCGAACTACAAGGGTTACCGGCTGAAGGTATTCAAGCCGTGGGATCACTACCCGACCGGTGACGACGATCTCGACGCGCGGCGGATGAACGAATTCCTCGAGGAACAGATCCCGCTGATGCCCGAGCAGTACTACTGGGTGCACAAGCGCTTCAAGACGCGCCCGGCTGGCGAGCCGAGCCTGTACTGAGCCTCTCGAGCAAAACCCGCGGGCGCGCCTTCGTGTGTGCGCCTGCACGCTCCCCCTTCGACGCGACCGCCGAAGACTGTCGACCTCCTGGCGTACGAGCCACGGATCCGCACTGCCGCCCCCTGCACCACCCGTTGACCGGTCGTTGACCGCTACACCGCCGCCCGCCCCTGCCCGCGCAGGACACCCCTGTCGGCTGCATGTATCATTTGCGGTTGAGATCAGCACGACGAACGAGGCCGCCCGGCATGGCGCGGCGTCGCGCGAGCCGCGCTGATCGCCTTGTTCGCCATGGAAATCCGGACCCAGTGAAACTCTCGTTCACCAAGATGCACGGCGCGGGCAACGACTTCGTCGTGCTCGACGGCTATTCGCGCGCATTGCCGCCGCTCACCGAAGCGCAGGTGCGCGCGCTCGCCAACCGCCACTTCGGCGTCGGCGCCGACCAGCTTCTGCTCGTCGAAAAACCGACCGTCGACGGCGTGGATTTCAAGTACCGGATCTTCAATTGCGACGGCGGCGAGGTCGAACACTGCGGCAACGGCGCGCGCTGCTTCGTGAAGTTCGTCAGCGACCGCGGCCTGACCGACAAGCGCAGCGTGCGCGTGCAGGTGATGAAGGGCCTGATCACGCTGACGATGCAGGACAACGGCGAAGTCGTCGTCGACATGGGCGCGCCCGTGTTCACGCCGGCGCAGGTGCCGTTCGATGCAGCGGGCCTCGACGGCCGCACCGAGGGTCGCGACACGCTGTGGCCGCTCGACGTCGGCGGCGCAACGCGCTGGATTTCGACGGTGACGATGGGCAACCCGCACGCGGTGCAGGTCGTCGACGACACCGAGGCCTATCCGGTGCTCGAAGAAGGCCCGCTGATCGAGCACCACGCGCGCTTCCCGGAGCGCGTGAACGCCGGCTTCATGCAGATCGTGTCGCGCAGCGAAGTGAAGCTGCGCGTGTACGAACGCGCGGCGGGCGAGACGCTCGCGTGCGGCACCGGCGCGTGCGCCGCGGTCGCGGCCGGCATCCGGCGCGGCCTGCTCGATTCGCCCGTGACCGTGCACACGCACGGCGGCATGCTGACGATCAGCTGGGACGGCGCGCGCGACGAAGCCGCCGCGCTGATGATGGCCGGCCCCGCCACGACCGTGTTCGAAGGCGAGATCGACCTGCCCGCCTGACCCTGCAACGTCCTTGATAACTGAACGCGCCAGCCACATGAACGATCGCGAAGTCGCCGACTACCTGCTCGCCAATCCCGAATTCTTCGCGCAGCACGCCGAACTGCTCGCGACGATCCGTCTCGCGAACCCGCACGGCAAGGCCGCGATCTCGCTGCAGGAGCGGCAGATGGAGATGCTGCGCGACAAGAACAAGCATCTCGAGCGCCGGCTCGCCGAACTCGTGCGCTACGGCCACGAGAACGACAGCCTGTCCGCGAAGTTCAGCCGCTGGACCGCGCGCGTGATCGCGGAACGCGATCCGTACGCGCTGCCGCGCACGATCGCCGACGGCATCGCCGAAGTATTCGACGTGCCACAAACGGCGCTGCGCGTGTGGGACGTCGCCGACACCTACTCGCAGGCCGATTTCGCGCGCCAGGTCGGCGAGGAAGTGCGCCTGTTCACGAATGGGCTGTCGACGCCGTACTGCGGCGCGAACACGGGCTTCGAAGCCGCGCAGTGGCTCGCGCCCGCGCTCGCCGCCCAGGCCGCGAATGCGGCGGAAGGCGCGGAAGCCGCGCCGCCTGCCGGCGACGGTTCGGCCGCATCGGTCGCGCTGCTTGCGCTGCGTGCGCCGCTCGCGGGCACCGATGCGCCCGCGTTCGGCCTGCTCGTGCTCGGCTCACCCGACCCGCGCCGCTTCCACGACGGGATGGCCACCGACTTCCTCGCGCAGATCGCGACGCTCGCGAGCGCCGCGCTCACGCGCCTGCTGCCGCACTGATCCTTCCGCACGCGATGACAGACGATCCGATTGCCGCCTACCTGTCGAACCTGAAGCACGTCAGGCAGTTGTCGGAACACACGCTGCGCGCGTACACGCACGAACTCGACGAGTTGAAGAAGCTCGCGAACGGCCGGCCGCTCGAAGCGCTGACGGCCGCCGACATGCGCGGCGCGGTCGCGCGCGCGCATTCGGGCGGGCTGTCCGCCCGGTCGATCTCGCACCGGCTGTCCGCGTGGCGCGCGTTCTACCGCTGGCTCGCGCAGCGCATCGAGATGCCCGCGAACCCGGTCGCCGCGGTGCGCGCGCCGAAACGCGCGAAGACCTTGCCGAAGGCGCTGTCGGTCGACGATGCATCGGCGCTGATGGACGCGCCGCTCGCCGGCACGACCGAAGGCATCCGCGATCACGCGATCCTCGAGCTGTTCTATTCGTCGGGGCTGCGCCTCGCCGAGCTGATCGGGCTCGACGTGATGTACACGCAGGCCGACGGTTACCGCTCGGCCGGCTGGCTCGACCTCGCCGAAGCCGAAGTCACCGTACGCGGCAAGGGTAACAAGGAGCGCAAGGTGCCGGTCGGCCGCAAGGCGATCGATGCACTGAACGCATGGCTCGCGGTGCGCGGCGAATTCGTGAAGCACGATCCGCATCCGCTGTTCGTGTCCGTGCGCGGCAACCGGATGTCGCCGGGCGTCGTGCGCGAGCGCGTGAAGCGCGCGGCGCTCACCGCGGGCATTCCCGCCAACGTCCATCCGCACGTGCTGCGCCACTCGTTCGCGACGCACGTGCTGCAGTCGAGCGGCGACCTGCGCGCCGTGCAGGAACTGCTCGGCCACGCGAGCGTCTCCGCGACGCAGGTCTATACGTCGCTCGACTTCCAGCATCTCGCGAAAATTTACGACAGCGCGCATCCGCGCGCGAAGAAGCGCGACTGACGCGCGTCCCGTGTTACCCGCCGCGCGCGGCGACCGGCCACGGTCGGCTTCGCGCACGGCCCATTTCGATCTCATCATGCAAACCGTCACCCTCAAGCCGTCCAAGGAAAAATCGCTGCTGCGCCGCCATCCGTGGATCTACGCCAATGCGATCGACCGCGTCGACGGCAAGCCCGCGCCCGGCGCGACCGTGATCGTGCGTGCGCACGACGGCCGCTTCCTCGCGCGCGGCGCGTACAGCCCGCAATCGCAGATCCGCGTGCGCGTGTGGAGCTTCGACGAGAACGAGCCGATCGATCACGCGTTCTTCAAGCGCCGCGTGCAGCGCGCGGTCGCGCACCGCACGACGATGGTGTCGGGCACGGGCGCCGTGCGGCTCGTGTTCGGCGAAGCCGACGGGCTGCCGGGGCTGATCGTCGACTACTACGTCGCGGACACCGCCGAAGCCGGCGCGGCGCCGCGCGGCCAGCTCGTCTGCCAGTTCATGGCCGCCGGTGTCGAGGCATGGAAGGACGCGATCGTAAAGGCACTCGTCGGCGCCACGGACTGCCCGAACGTGTACGAGCGCTCGGACGTGTCGATCCGCGACAAGGAAGGGCTCGAACAGACCACCGGCGTGCTGGCCGGCGATGCGCCGCCCGCCACGCTGATTTCCAACGAAAACGGCGTGCGCTATCACGTCGACGTGCCGAACGGCCACAAGACGGGCTTCTACGTCGACCAGCGCGACAACCGCGCGCTGGTCGCGCAGTACGCGGCCGACCGCGACGTGCTGAACTGTTTCTGCTACACGGGCGGCTTCTCGCTCGCGGCGCTCAAGGGCGGCGCGAAGCGTGTCGTGTCGATCGACTCGTCGGGCGATGCGCTCGCGCTCGCGCAGCAGAACGTCGTCGCCAACGGTTTCGACGCCGAACGCGCGACCTGGCTCGACGCGGATGCGTTCAAGACGCTGCGCCGCCTCGTCGACGAAGGCGAGCGTTTCGACCTGATCGTGCTCGATCCGCCGAAGTTCGCGCCGACCCGCGACAGCGTCGACCGCGCGGCGCGCGCGTACAAGGACATCAACCTGAGCGGCTTCAAGCTGCTGCGCCCGGGCGGCCTGCTGTTCACGTACTCGTGCTCGGGCGCGATCGACATGGACCTGTTCCAGAAGATCGTCGCAGGCGCGGCCGCCGACGCGAAGGTCGACGCGCGCATCCTGAAGCGGCTCGGCGCGGGCGTCGATCACCCGCTGCTCGCCGCGTTCCCGGAAGGCGAATATCTGAAGGGCCTGCTGTTGCAAATCGTCTGATCGCCCCGATCTACGCGCGTAACCGTCCGTCGGCCGCGGCTTGGCGCCCGGCGGATCAGCGCTTTCGCCTGTCGTTCGGACGACGGGCGAGGGCTTGACAGGTATGTTTCAATGGATGGTTGTGCGCCCCGGCTGGCAAAGCCCCGGGCGCGACGCACATCCTGGTTTTGACCCCGATTCACGAACCACAGGCGACCGACATGGCCACTCCCGTCACCATCCTTACCGGCTTTCTCGGCAGCGGCAAGACGACGCTGCTCAAGCGCATCCTGAACGAACAGCACGGCATGAAGATCGCCGTGATCGAGAACGAGTTCGGCGAAGAGAACATCGACAACGAAATCCTCATCCAGGATTCGAACGAGCAGATCATCCAGATGAGCAACGGCTGCATCTGCTGCACGATCCGCGGCGACCTCGCACGCACGCTCGGCGATCTGGCCGCGAAGAAGCGCGAAGGCAAGCTCGACTTCGACCGCATCGTGATCGAAACCACCGGCCTCGCGAACCCGGGCCCGGTCGCGCAAACCTTCTTCATCGACAGCGAAATCGCCGACGACTTCCTGCTCGACGCGGTCATCACGCTCGTCGACGCGAAGCACGCGAACGCACAGCTCGACGAACACGAAGTCGTGCAGCGCCAGGTCGGTTTCGCCGACCGCCTGTTCATCACGAAGTCGGACCTCGTGGACGACCAGACCGTCGCCGGCCTCAAGCACCGCCTGATGCACATGAACCCGAAGGCCGCGATCAAGGTCGTGAACTTCGGTGAAGCCGACATCAAGGAAATCTTCGACCTGCGTGGCTTCAATCTGAACGCGAAGCTCGAGATCGACCCCGACTTCCTCGCCGAAGACGATCACGCGCACCATCACCACGATCACGACCATGATCACGATCACGCCAGTTGCGACCACGATCACGGTCAATGCGCGCACGATCACGACCATGGCCACCACCACCACGCGCACCACGACGACAAGATCAAGTCGTTCGTGTACCGCAACGACCGCCCGTTCGATCCGAACAAGCTGGAAGACTTCCTCGGCGGCATCCTGCAGATCTACGGCGAACGGATGCTGCGCTACAAGGGCGTGCTGTACATGAAGGGCGTCGACCGCAAGGTCGTGTTCCAGGGTGTGCACCAGATGATGGGCAGCGACCTCGCCTCGAAGTGGCTGCCGGTCGAGAAGAAGACGAACAAGATGGTGTTCATCGGCGTCGATCTGCCGCAGGACCTGATCACCGACGGCCTCGACGCCTGCCTCGCCTGACGCCCGCGGGCAACCGCCGCACATGCCGCCGCGCGCCCGCCGCGCAGGCGGCTGCGGCGGCCGCGGAGCGCCCTTTTCGGGCAGGGTTTCGCCGTCATCGCTTTTTCGCGATTTGCGCGTTATATTTTCTAGATATTGGCGCAGCCGACGGGGATCGACCCGATACGGCGCCCGCTTGCGATTCAGTTACAATACGTGCCCGCTGGAGTACGGCAACAAACAGGCCCGGTTCTTGCTGAACCAGTTTTCCGGGCATCGCAACCGCGCCGGATCGCCAATCCGCCTCCCGGCCGCGGCCGATGCGATGTGCCGCGCAGCACACCGGTTCGCAGCGCGCGCAACTCCGCGCCAGGCCTATCCTGGTATTTGAGAACCGGTTTTCCAGAGGCTTTCGGCCCCGCGGCGGCAAATCGCAAATGAATGCAAACGCGGTTGCGGGTAATCCCAAAGTGCAGGCAATATCTGTCGATTTGCCGCACATTGAAGAAGCAAGCAGATGACGAAGAAACTCTTGACCGAAGCCGAAATCCTGAAGATGAGCGACAAGGATTACATGAATGAGGATCAGCTCGCCTTCTTCAAAAATCGGCTCGAACAGTTGCAGGCGGACATCCTCAAGAATGCAGGCCAGACGACCGAGAACCTGCGCGAGACGGTGATCGTGCCCGATCCCGCCGATCGCGCGACGATCGAGGAAGAGCACGCGCTCGAGCTGCGCACGCGCGATCGCGAACGCAAGCTCCTCAAGAAGGTTCAGCAGTCGCTCGCCCGCATCGATTCCGGCGATTACGGCTGGTGTGAGGAAACCGGCGAGCCGATCGGCATTCCGCGCCTGCTCGCGCGTCCGACCGCCACGCTGTCGCTCGAAGCGCAGGAGCGCCGCGAGTTGCGCCAGAAGCTGTTCGGCGACTGATCGAGCGGCGTTCCGCTCAGACACGCTGCTTCCCGAAAGCGCGCGGCCTGCCGCGCGCTTTTTGTTTTTCCGGCGTCGCTTCCCGCATCGGCGCCCGGCCGCCGATTTGCCTCCCCGCCTCTTGATATCCCGCCGCCCGCCCTAAAATGAATCGGACGCGCGCCGGGCCGCTTCCCGGCGCACTGCGATTTACGCGGCGGCGCCCCACGCCCCCGCCTTCCCCCGTTTTTCTCAAGGAACGCAGATGGAGCAATTTCACGGCACGACCATCGTTTCGGTCCGGCGCGGCGACAAGGTCGCGCTCGGCGGCGACGGCCAGGTAACCCTCGGCAACATCGTCATGAAGGGTGGCGCGCGGAAAGTGCGGCGGATCTACAACAACCAGGTGCTGGTCGGGTTCGCGGGCGGCACCGCCGATGCGTTCTCGCTGCTCGACCGCTTCGAGGCGAAGCTCGAGAAGCACCAGGGCAACCTGACCCGCGCGGCCGTCGAGCTCGCGAAGGACTGGCGCACCGACCGGATGCTGCGCCGCCTCGAGGCGATGCTGATCACGGCCGACGCCACCACCACGCTCGTGATCACCGGCAACGGCGACGTGCTCGACCCCGAAGGCGGCATCTGCGCGATCGGCTCGGGCGGTGCATATGCGCAGGCTGCGGCCCGCGCGCTCGCGGAGAACACCGAGCTGTCGCCGCGCGAGATCGTCGAGAAGTCGCTCGGGATCGCCGGTGACATGTGCATCTACACGAACCACAACCGCATCATCGAAACGATCGAGTAAGGACAGCACCATGAGCACCATGACCCCTGCCGAGATCGTCTCGGAACTCGACAAGCACATCATCGGCCAGGCGAAGGCGAAAAAGGCCGTCGCGGTCGCGCTGCGCAACCGCTGGCGCCGCCAGCAGGTCACCGACCCGCTGCGCCAGGAAATCACGCCGAAGAACATCCTGATGATCGGGCCGACGGGCGTCGGCAAGACCGAAATCGCGCGCCGCCTCGCGAAGCTCGCCGATGCGCCGTTCATCAAGATCGAGGCGACCAAGTTCACCGAGGTCGGCTACGTCGGCCGCGACGTCGACAGCATCGTGCGCGACCTGATCGAAATCTCGGTCAAGCAGACCCGCGAAACCGAGATGCGCAAGGTGCGCAGCAAGGCAACCGACCAGGCGGAAGACCGCATCCTCGACATCCTGCTGCCGCAGCCGCGCGCGGTGGGCTTCGGCGGCAATGCCGACCACGCGAACGACGACAACAACGCGACGCGCCAGACGTTCCGCAAGCGCCTGCGCGAAGGCCAGCTCGACGACAAGGAAGTCGAGCTCGACCTCGAGCAGCCGTCGGCCGGCATGGACATCATGGCACCGCCGGGGATGGAAGAGATGACCGAGCAGATCCGCTCGATGTTCTCGAACCTCGGCAGCGGCAAGAAGCAGCGCCGCAAGGTGAAGATCAAGGAAGCGCTGAAGCTGCTGACCGACGAGGAAGCGGCGAAGATGCTCAACGAAGAGGAAGTGAAGACGAAGGCCGTGCAGAACGTCGAGCAGAACGGCATCGTGTTCCTCGACGAGATCGACAAGATCACGTCGCGCAACAACGAAGGCAGCGGCGGCGAAGTGTCGCGCCAGGGCGTGCAGCGCGATCTGCTGCCGCTCGTCGAAGGCACGACGGTCAACACGAAGTACGGGATGGTGAAGACCGATCACATCCTGTTCATCGCGAGCGGCGCGTTCCACCTCGCGAAGCCGAGCGACCTGATTCCCGAGCTGCAAGGCCGCTTCCCGATCCGCGTCGAGCTCGACTCGCTGTCGGTGAACGATTTCGAAGCGATCCTCGTCGCGACCGATGCAAGCCTCGTCAAGCAGTACCAGGCGCTGCTCGCGACCGAAGACGTGCAGCTCGAATTCGCCGAGGACGGCATCCGCCGCCTCGCGGAAATTGCCTATGCGGTCAACGAGAAGACCGAGAACATCGGTGCGCGCCGGCTGTACACGGTGATCGAGAAGCTGCTCGAGGAAGTGTCGTTCTCGGCCGGCAACCATGCGGGCGAGCGCGTGACGATCGACGCGAAGTATGTCGATCGCGCGCTCGGCGAAGTGTCGCAGGACGAAGACCTGTCGCGCTACGTGCTGTAACGCGCGCGGCGCGGGATGCGAGACGGGCGGCCCGGTGGGCCGCCCGTTTTCGTTGGTGCGTCGGGCGACCGCCAGCCATGCGCCGCCTGTCCGCCTGCGCGATCGCGCACCGTATTCCGCGGCACGCGTCGGGCGGAATCGCCCCCGCCGTGACGACCACGGCGTGCGACGCCACGCTTACTGCCGCACCGGCTTCTTCGCGAGCTTGCGCTGCAGCGTGCGGCGGTGCATGTTCAGCGCGCGCGCGGTCGCCGAGATGTTGTTGTTGTTCTCGGCCAGCACGCGCTGGATGTGCTCCCATTCGAGCCGGTCGACCGACAGCACGACCGGATTCTCGAGCGCCTCGTCGGCCTGCACTTCGGTCGCGTTGGTCTGCAGCGCAGCCAGGATCGACTCGACGTTCGCGGGCTTCGCGAGATAGTTGTCGGCGCCTTCCTTCACCGCCTGCACGGCGGTCGCGATGCTCGCATAGCCGGTCAGCACCAGAATCCGCGCATCGGGCTGCAGGTCGCACAGCGGCGCGATCAGGCTCAGGCCCGAATCCTCGCCGAGATGCAGGTCGACGGTGATGAACTGGAACTTGCCGCCCGCGGCGAGCCGCAGCGCCGCCTCCTTGTCGTGCGCCTGCTGGACTGCGTAACCGCGGCGCTCGAGGCCACGCGCGAGCGTGCCCGCGAACACCTCGTTGTCGTCGATCACCAGGAAATTGTTCTCGCTCATGTGGTTTCTCCGTCTACGTGTTGGTTGAGGCGGCCGACGCCGCGATGCGCACGGCCGGCAGGCGCAGCACGGCCCGCGTGCCGCGCGCGGCGGCGGTTGCGCCGGCCGGGCGGCTGTCCGGCGTACCGGCCGGCCGTTCGGCCGCGGTTTCGGTCGCGCGCTGACCCGCGCGTTGGCCCGATGCGGCGGCGGCGTGGCCATTCGCCGCACCGCCGGCCCGCCCGTTGCCGCCCGCCGCGCGCGGCACGACATCGGACAGTTCAATCTCGCCGCCGAGCCGCGCGGCCGCACTGAACGCGAGATACAGGCCGACCCCGTGCCCGCCCTGCGTGCTGTCGACCGGCATCGCGCCGAGCGATTCGCGCAGCGCGGCCGGGATGCCGGGCCCGTCGTCGCATACCTCGAATTCGATCTCGTCGGCCGCGCGGGCGTGCGCGACCTTTGCGGCCAGCGTCACGCGCCGCGGGCTCGCACGCGCGGCATTGTCGAGCAGGATCGTCAGGATCTGGCCGGCCGCGACGGTATCGTCGAGCGCGACGCCCGCCGGGCGCGCGCCGAGCAGCTCGAACTGCACGTGCGGATGCCGCAGGCGCCAGTGCTCGACAAAGGTATCGAGCCAGTCGTCCACCGGCTGGCGGCTCGCCGGCGCGCTCGCGCGGCTGCGCAGGCGCGCGAGCGCCGACGTGCAGAGCGACATCTGTTCTTCCAGCACCTTCAGGTCGGCCTCGTAGCGGGCCAGCCCCGGATCGGCGCGCGCCGCGTCGCGCAGCTCTTCGGCGAGCATCGCGATCGTCGACAGCGGCGTGCCCATCTCGTGCGCGACGGTAGCAGCCTGCACGCCGAGCGCAACCGCCCGCTCGTCGCGCAGCAGGTGCTGCTGCGCTTCGCCGAGCGCCGCGTCGCGCTGGCGCAGCGCATTCGACATGCGCGCGACGAACCACGCGATCAGCCCGACGCTGACCATGAAGTTCGCCCACATCCCGGTACGGTAGTAGTCGAACAGGTTCGCGGGATTGTCCATGTTGAGCGGCACCGAATCGAAGCCGAGCGCCGCGTAGCACGCGACCGCGAACGCCGCGAGCCAGATCATCAGGTGCCAAGGCAGCACGGCCGCTGCAATCGCGAGCGAAGGCAGGTACAGCGACACGAACGGATTGGTCGTGCCGCCCGACAGGAACAGCAACGCGGACAACGCGCCGAGATCGACCCACAGCTGGCCGAGCAGCTCGAAATTGGTCTCGGGCCGCGCGCGCAGCACGCGCACCCAGGTCAGCGCATTGAAAACGATTTCGAGCGCGATGACCATCAGCATCGCAGGCAACGGCAGATGCACGCCGAAATAGGTCTGCACGACGCCGATCGTCACGAGCTGGCCGATGATCGCGAGATTGCGAAGCCAGAACAGGTGACTGAGGTTGACGCGCCC
This sequence comes from Burkholderia puraquae, assembly GCF_002099195.1. Lineage (GTDB taxonomy): Bacteria > Pseudomonadota > Gammaproteobacteria > Burkholderiales > Burkholderiaceae > Burkholderia > Burkholderia puraquae. The sequence goes on from NZ_NBYX01000017.1 coordinate 104,382, forward strand.
GGTGGTGGTGATTCGTTGCATCCGAGCAGTTTACCCGTTTAGCGGGCGGCGCCTCTAGCGGGGCCGGATCGGCGTGCCGTGAACGGGACGCCCGGCGTACGCGGCCGGCGCCGTCAGCCTGCCGCGCCGGCCATCCGCTGCGCGATCTCGTCGGCCAGGCACTCGGGGCACCGGCAGCGTGCACCGGCGGCGGGCGGCGTGCCGCCGGGCAATACCGGCATCGACACGCACCAGCATTCGAACGGCTGGGTGCGAGCGCCGCAGTCGAAACTGCGCCCGCAGTGCGGGCAGCGCGCGCGGCGCGGGGCGGAACGGGCGTCGGCGGCGAAATCGGTCATGGCGGAGGCGCGAAAGCGGGCGGGAAGCCGCCCTACGCGACAAGCATAGCGCGGCGAACGGATTTTGCACGCCGGCCATTCGGCCGATCGCCGTCGCGAACGCCCGCGAACCGCCCCGCCTCCACCGCCCGCGCACCGCTGCCCACGCCGCTGCCAGCATCGCGCCGCGCCATAGCCGGCGGGCCCCCGCGTGTGGTGCCCGGGCGCCGCCGCCGGTGTTCCGGGCAGCCCAAAAACCCGATGCTGCGCTGCGCCACTCCTGTACAATTCGCCCTGTTTCAACCGTTCCCAGCCAGAGCCGCCGCCATGTCCGAGCCCATCGACCTCTCGCAGATCGCCCCCACGCTGAAGGCAGAAATTCTCGCCGAGGCGCTGCCGTACATCCGCCGCTACCACGGCAAGACCGTGGTGATCAAATACGGCGGCAACGCGATGACGGAAGAGCGGCTCAAGCAGGGCTTCGCGCGCGACGTGATCCTGCTGAAACTGGTCGGCATCAATCCGGTGATCGTCCACGGCGGCGGTCCGCAGATCGATCAGGCACTGAAGAAGATCGGCAAGGCCGGCACCTTCATCCAGGGCATGCGCGTCACCGACGAAGAGACGATGGAAGTCGTCGAATGGGTGCTGGGCGGCGAAGTGCAGCAGGACATCGTGACGCTGATCAACCACTTCGGCGGCCATGCGGTAGGCCTGACCGGCAAGGACGGCGGCCTGATCCACGCACGCAAGCTGCTGATGCCGGATCGCGACAACCCGGGCCAGTACATCGACATCGGCCAGGTCGGCGAAGTCGAGGCGATCAACCCGGCAGTCGTGAAGGCGCTGCAGGACGACGCGTTCATCCCGGTGATCTCGCCGATCGGTTTCGGCGAGGATGGCCTGTCGTACAACATCAACGCCGACCTCGTCGCGGGCAAGCTCGCCACCGTGCTGAACGCCGAGAAGCTGCTGATGATGACCAACATCCCCGGCGTGATGGACAAGGACGGCAACCTGCTGACTGATCTCTCCGCGCGCGAGATCGATGCGCTGTTCGAGGACGGCACGATCTCGGGCGGCATGCTGCCGAAGATCTCGTCGGCACTCGACGCCGCGAAGAGCGGCGTAAAGTCGGTGCACATCGTCGACGGCCGGATCGAGCACTCGGTGCTGCTGGAAATCCTGACCGAGCAACCGTTCGGCACGATGATCCGCTCGCATTGAGCGCGCGCCGCCCGCCCTCCAGCCCCGACCTGCCGGCGTCGCTGCGACGCCGGCGCATCTCCCGCAGCCGGCCGCGCGCCGGCACACCCGTCTGGCTGTTCGATCTCGACAACACGCTGCACCACGCATCGCACGCGATCTTTCCGGAGATCAACCGCGCGATGACGCAGTACATCATCGACACGCTCCACGTCGAGCGTGCTGAAGCCGATCGCCTGCGCAACGGTTATACGGAACGCTACGGCGCGGCGCTTCTCGGCCTCACGCGCCATCATCCGATCGATCCGCACGACTTCCTGCGCGCGGTTCACACTTTCACCGACCTGCCCGCAATGGTGCGTACCGAGCGCGGGCTCGCGCGCATCATTGCCTCGCTGCCAGGCCGCAAGTTCGTGCTGACCAACGCGCCGGAGAACTACGCACGCGCGGTGCTGCGCGAACTGCGCATCGAGCGGTTGTTCGAGCGCGTGATCGCGATCGAGCACATGCGCGACCGCCGCACGTGGCGCGCGAAGCCCGATCACACGATGCTGCGCAGGACGCTGCGTGCCGCGAACGCGCGCATGGCCGACGCAATCCTCGTCGAAGACACCCGCAGCCACCTGAAGCGCTACAAGCGCCTCGGCATCGGCACCGTATGGATCACCGGCCACCTGCCGGGCCATCTGCCGAACATCGGCCGTCCGCATTATGTCGACCAACGCATTCGTTCGTTAAAATCGCTCCGACTGGGCACACGATCGGGGCGACAGAAATGCAGCCGACTTACCCGCAGGACCAAGCCGTAACGAAAGACCAGGCCACACCGTCCCGCCCGCGCCCGAAGCCGGGCGAGCGGCGCGTGATGATCCTGCAGACGCTCGCCGCGATGCTCGAGGCACCCAAAGCCGAAAAAATCACGACCGCCGCGCTCGCGGCCCGGCTCGACGTGTCGGAAGCGGCGCTCTACCGGCATTTCGCCAGCAAGGCGAAGATGTACGAAGGGCTGATCGAATTCATCGAGCAGGCGCTGTTCGGCCTCGTCAACCAGATCGTCGCGAAGGAGCCGAACGGCGTACTGCAGGCGCGCACGATCGCGCTGACGATGCTCAATTTCGCCGCGAAGAATCCGGGCATGACGCGCGTGCTGACCGGCGAGGCGCTGGTCGGCGAGGACGAGCGCCTCACCGAACGCGTGAACCAGCTGCTCGACCGGATCGAGGCGACCGTCAAGCAATGCCTGCGGGTGGCGCGCACGGAGGCGGATGCGCCCGACGGCGCGGCGCCGTTCGAACTGCCGCCCGACTACGATCCCGCCGCGCGCGCGAGCCTGCTCGTCAGCTACGTGATCGGCCGGTGGCACCGCTTCGCGAAGGGCGGGTTCCAGAAGCCGCCCGCCGAGCAGGCCGATGCGCATTTGCAATTAATCCTGCGATAAAGCGCGAGGCGACGACGGAAGCGCCTCGGGTGCGCTTTCATCCAGCGGAACCGCGTCATGGCATCACCGACGTGCAAGCGCCCATTCCATGGTCGTCGGGACGCCCGGCGCAACCTTGCCTGCCCCGCAGCCAGCTATATTGACAGCCTGACTCGGGGCCGTGCGTCGCATCCGATGCACGGCCCATATTAATTCGCCATCCTGAATATACAATCGCCTGAATGAACCGCCGCCAGGCCTGAAAACAGTCGCGATGGTCGAGTCGAATCGGGAAATTGGCAATGCGGTTGCCACCGGGCGGCGTTATTACGTCTCCAGCTTGCCGCCAGACGCTGCACGTATCGCAGATGCCGTGCGCTTGCACTGGGCCATCGAGAACGGCATGCATTGGACGCTTGATATGACATTCGGTGAAGACCCGTGCCGCGTGCGGGTGAACCACGCTGCACGGAACTTCGCTGTCCTGCGAAAAATCGCGCTGAACCTGCTACGCCAGGACCGCACGACAAAAGCCGGATTGAAAAACCGGCGCATGTTGGCATGTACCAACGACTGCTATCCGGCGAAGCTCGTCGGATCGTCGCCAATCGCTCGATCCGCGAACGCCCCCCCCTCGTGACGTTTCATGCGATTGCCGGGGACCATGACAATTCTTAAAAGAAATTTAGTACGCGACTCGGCATATACGGTCGCGACTTAGAACTCGTCCCATTCTTTCGCTCGCCTTACTTTGGAAGAATGTCACCTGTTTCCTGCCACTGCTGCCGCTCCGTGGCAGCGACGCGCGACAGCGCGATGGAAACGTCCGTGCGTCGTCTTTCGACGCGAGGCCCTTACTAACAGGTACTTAAATGTCCAAAAAAGCACTTCCCATTCTGATGGCGACGGCAGGTCTCCTCGCCGCGGCCTCGTCGGCACAGGCAGCCGACGGCACGATCACGATCACCGGTGAAATCACCGCCCAGACCTGCAACATCTCCGGTGACGGCGGCGGCAAGGATTTCACCGTCACGCTGCCCAATGTGTCGACGTCGGCCCTCGCTGCGGCGGGTTCGACCGCCGGCCGCAAGCCGTTCCGCATCAACCTGTCGAACTGTTCGCCGAATTCGGGCAACGCATCGGTGTACTTCGAGCCGGGCACGACGGTCAACGCGCAGACGGGCCAGTTGTTCAACACGACGGGTGACGCGAAGAACGTCGAGGTCGGCCTGCTGAACAAGGACGGTTCGAACATCAAGCTCGGCGCAGCGCAAGCGCAGCAGAACTCGCAGACCGTGGCGATCGCAGGCGGCTCGGCAGAGCTCAACTACTACGCGCAATACGTTGCAACCGGCGGTGCGGCCACGGCAGGCAAGGTCGGTACGTCGGTCATGTACTCGGTCTCGTACCAATAACCGGGTTTTCCGACCGGCGGCCCGCGCGCGCAAAGCATGAGCGGCGCGCGGGCCGACCGACAGCGAGTTGATCATCTACAGGGAGAAATCGGCGATGAGGATGCCAATGAACTGGCGCTCGAGCGTGGGCGCCGCAGCGCTGGTCGCCTCGCTTTCCGGCATGGGTACCGCGGACGCAAGCGTCGTGATCGGCGGAACGCGCGTGGTCTATCCGGAAAAGGAACGCGAGGTAACGGTCAAGCTGACCAACGAGGGCGACAGGCCGTCGCTGGTGCAGGCATGGATCGACGACGGTCATGCAAACGCGCTGCCCGACGAGTCGAAGGTACCGTTCATGCTGACGCCGCCGCTGTTCCGCCTCGATCCGAAGAAAGGCCAGAGCCTGCGCCTGATCTATACGCAGGAACCGCTCGCCCAGGACAAGGAAACGCTGTACTGGCTCAACGTGCTCGACGTCCCGCCTCAGGCAGCCGACGATTCAAACTCGCCGAACCTGCTGCAGCTCGCGTTCCGCTCGCGCATCAAGCTGTTCTTCCGGCCAGCCGCGCTACAGGGTGACGCCGACGAATCCGCGGAAAAAGTCACCTGGAACTTCGCACCGAAGGCCGGCGGCGGTTATGCGCTGCAAGCGAAAAACCCGACGCCCTATCACGTGACGTTCACCAAGCTGACCGTCAAGTCAGGCGGCGCCACATGGACCAACGACAAGGGTGGCATGGTCAAGCCGGGGGCCACCGAACAATTCGACGTAGGCAACGTGCAGTCGGCGCCCGGCGCGCCCATCGAGGTCGATTACACATTCCTCAACGACTACGGGGCGGGCATCGAAGGCCGCTACGCACCGAAGAAATCGCACTGACGCCTCGACCGTTCCCGACTTAACCCGTCTCTGATCGACGGTACGGCAATCGTACCGGCGCTGGCAGACCGTCGCTCGCAATATGACGATGCGGCATCAATACATTGAATTAATGCGAGCGAATCATCTTATTCACACCCCGGAGGCCCCCGCGCGTTTCGCGCTTAAACCGGGCTATCTGTTCGTCATGGCGGCGCTGGGCAGCTGGGCTGCCGGCGCGTGCGCCGACGAAACGCTGGCTGCATCGGCGGGAGGCTTCCAGGTCGCGCAGGTTCAGTTCAACGACACGCTGATGATGAAGCCGCGCGGCCAGCGGCTCGACCTCGATCGCTTCGCGAAAGGCAATCCGGTCCCGGCCGGCGATTATCTTGTCGACCTCTACGTGAACGAAACCTGGACCGGCCGCTCGACGGTGCGCTTCAACGCAGCGGCAGGCGCGGTCAACGCGGCGCCGTGCTTCGATCGCGCCCTCGTGAGCCGGCTCGGCCTCGACGACCAGGCGCTGACCGACTCGGCGCGCGCCGAGCTGCTCCGCGTGCAGGCCGGCGAGTGCACGGACATCGACAAGCTGGTGGCCGACGCAGCGGTCGAATTCGACATGTCGGAATTGCGCCTGAATGTCAGCATTCCGCAGGCGTCGCTACTGCGCAATCCGCGCGGCTATGTGAGCCCGGAACTGTGGGACGGCGGCGTGCCGAGCGCGACGCTCAAGTACGACGCGAACGTGTTCCGGAACATGTCGTCGGGCTATGACAGCACGCAGGCCTATGTCGGGTTGAACGCAGGCGCCAACGTCGGCAACTGGCATTTCCGGCACAACGGATCCTATAGCGCGCAATCCCGCGGGCCGAACCGCTACCGGAGCCTCAACACCTACGTGCAGCGCGACCTGCCGGCATGGCGCAGCCAGTTGAAGGTCGGCGAGACCTATACCGACGGTACGCTGTTCGACAGTGTCGGCATGCGCGGCGCGACGCTCGAAACGGACGACCGGATGCTCCCCGATTCGATGCGCGGCTATGCACCGATGATTCGCGGCGTAGCCACGAGCAACGCGCACGTCGAGGTGTCACAGAACGGCTCGCTGCTGTACGAAACCAACGTCGCGCCGGGTCCCTTCGAAATCAACGACCTGTACGCGACCGGTTACGGCGGCAACCTGCTCGTCACGGTCACCGAGGCAGACGGCCGGAAGCACAGCTTCACGGTGCCGTATGCGGCCGTCGTGCAGGCGCTGCGCCCCGGTATCTCGCGATTGGGAATCGCGGTCGGCCAGTTGCGCGAATCGCAGCTCGAGCGTCACCCGTATTTCGCACAGGCTACGTATCAGCGCGGCATCAGCAACCTGCTGACCGGCTACGTCGGCGCAATTGTCGCGGAAAACTATCTCGCCGGGCTGGTCGGCGCCGCGTTCAACACGCCAGTCGGCGCACTCGCGGTCGATGTCACACAGGCGAGCGCCCGCATCCCGGGCGTAACGGCCACGAGCGGCCAGAGCGTGCGCGTCAGCTACAGCAAGTCCGTCGAAGCGACCGGCACGAACATCGCGGTCGCCGCGTATCGCTACTCGTCGCGCGGGTACTGGGGCATGCGCGATGCGATGTCTGCCCGCGAGCAGGCGGCGGCGGGCCGCGATCCGAACGACCTCTATCGGCAACGTAACCAGGTGCAGCTGACGCTGAACCAGACGCTCGGCGAAGGGCGCGGCACGCTGTTCGCGATCGGCTCGTCGGCCAGCTACTGGAATCGTCAAGGCACGACCACGCAATTCCAGGTCGGCTACAACAACAGCCTGCGGATCGCCGGCCTCAACCTGAGCTACAACCTGTCAGTGTCGCGGCAGCGCGACGGCTATTCGGGCAACCTGAACAATCAGGTCTACGCGAACGTGACCATCCCGCTCGGCCGGCGCTCGCATGCGCCGACGCTGAATGCGAGTGTCGCGCGCGACAATCAGGGCGGCACCACCAGTCAGACGTCGCTGACGGGTTCGCTCGGCGAATCCAATGCATTCACCTACGGGCTGAACACCAACACCGGCGGCGGCTCGACATCGGGCGGCGGCAATGCGCAGTATCGCAGCCCGTTCGCGACCTTCTCGGGCAGCGCGACCGGCGGCAGCGGCTACTCGAGCGTATCGGTCGGCGTATCGGGCGGCATCGTCGGTCATGCGGGCGGCGTCACGCTGGCCAACGACCTCGGGGACACGGTCGCGATCATCGAGGCCAAGGATGCCATCGGCGCACGCGTCACCAACGGTACGGACGTCAGGATCGGCCGGCGCGGCTATGCAGTGCTGCCGTATCTGACGCCGTACAAGATGAATACCGTCGAACTCGATCCGAAGGGCATCCCGCTGGACGTGGAGATGTTGACGACGAGCCAGCAGGTCGCGCCGCGTGCGAATTCGGTCGTGAGGCTGAAGTTCGGCACCGCCAGCGGGCGGGCGGTACTGCTCGGGATCCATCAACCGGACGGCACGCCGGTGCCGTTCGGCAGCACCGTGGTGGACGAAGCAGGTAACTCGGTCGGCATGGCGGGCCAGGGCGGCACGGTATTCACGCGCGGCCTGAACGACTCGGGCGTGTTGACGGCGAAATGGGGCCGCCGCGCCAATCAATCCTGTTCGCTCTCCTACCGTTTGCCGACCGAGCGCAGCAAGCATGCCGCGTACGAACGGGTGGACGCGAAATGCGACTACTCGTTGATCAAGGCCCGGCCATAAGCCGCCTCCTTAGCACACTCAATTCAACGGTGAGATTTTCATGACCTTCATCCCACGCAGATTGGCCAAACATCTTCTCGGATTGCTCATCGTCTGGATGATGCCGACGGCATTCGGTTTCGGCGTTGCTCACGCACAGTCCTGCCGGTTCAACAGCCGTGACCTCTTCAGCACGTTCTATGGATTCAACCCGGGAGGGAAAATCGTCATCCCGCCCAATTTGCCGAACGGCGGCGTTATCGCCACCATCACTCTGCAAATTCCGTACGACTGCCAGGCCAATCCCGGTCAGCCCGGCGGATGGGAGTTCAAGTTCAAACAGTGGTATCACGAGACCGACATCCCTGGCGTGTTCTACACCGGCGGGATGAACGGCTCGCCAACGATTCATCACTATTACTACATGGGCATTCGCACGACGAACCTGGATACGGGCGAAGTGATGATGATGGGGTGTTGCGGTTATCAGTCGTGGGGGCCACCGATCGAACAGACCGGGCCGGCCCAGGGTGTGCTGAGAATCAAGAAGGAATTGGTCAAACTGGACGACCGGATCTACAACTACCCGAATGCCGCCATGAGCCCCATGAATCAATACGACACCGAGATATACGCATTCAACCGGAATACCAATCAATCCGCAGCGTTGTGGAGATCTTACTGGCGCGACAGCGGAAATCTTGCGGTCAAGCCGGTCAGCTGTACCGTTTTGACGAAAAACCCCAACGTCCCGCTGCCGCCAGTCGCCGCCAGCAAGCTGAACGCAATCAACATGACAGCTGGCGATCGCGACTTCGCCATCAGCCTGTCCTGCAAGGCCGGCACGAATCTCTACGTGACGCTGACGGACCTGACCAATCCGGGAAACATGAGCAATAAACTCACGCTCACGCAGGACGCCACGGCGAAGGGCGTCATGCTACGGATCCTCAGGAACGGCCAACCGGTCGGCTACGGCCCCGATTCGCCCGCGGTCGGCAACCCGAACCAGTGGTACGTCGGCCCGTCGGGATCGACGACCAGCATCCCGCTGAGTGCGCAGTACATCGCGACCGGCGCCGTGTCCGCCGGGACGGTCAAGGGTGCCGCGACGTTCACGTTGAGCTATCAGTGAACGCAGTGCGCTCGACAGCGCAGTGATTCGGCAGTGCGTCTGCCGCAACAACCCGATCTCAAGCGGAAGGCGCACGCCATCGGTCATCATCCGATCGATGACCGTAACAAGCTTCTGATTAGTAGTCCGACAGGATTACATCGGAAGGTGATTGTCGGATGAATTCGAAGTATCGCCCTTACAGCCGGTCACGGCAGGTGGACGGTGCGACGACAGAGTCCGTTTTTCCAACTAGTACTCGAGGAAATTGATATGAAGTTCGCACTCTCCAGCATCGCAGCACTCACCCTCGTTGCCGCAGCAACCCTGCCGGCCGTGGCACACGCCAGCGACGGCACGATCACCATCAACGGCAATATCGGTACGCAAACCTGCACGATCGACGGCAACGGCACGGGCGGCAAGGACTTCACGGTCGCGCTGCCGAAGGTGTCGACGTCGTCGCTCGCCACCGGCGGTTCGACGGCCGGCCGCACGCCGTTCAAGATCGGCCTGAAGAACTGCTCGCCGGCAAGCGGGAACGTCTACACGCACTTCGAGCCGGGCACGACGGTCAACTCGACGACCGGCCAGTTGCTCAATGCAACCGGCACCGCGAAGAACGTCGAAGTCGGCCTGCTCAACAGCGATATGAGCAACATCGGCGTCGGCAAGGCCGATGAAAACTCGAAGTCGGTCGCACTGTCGAACGGCGCAGCGGAACTGCCGTACTACGCCCAATATGTCGCAACGGGCGGCGCCGCAGGCCAGGGTACGGTGAATACGTCCGTCATGTACTCGATCATGTATCAGTAAAGACGGCGAACCGGCGCACGCTCCACGTGCGCCGGTTGGTTGCCCGGGCGCACGGCAGGACGCGTGCCCCGGCTTTCCCGACGGGCGCCGTACGCGCGCTGCCTCACACCCAACACCTTTCCGTATCAGACCGACCGGGCGCCCGCTCGATCGTCATCGCCCGCCAGTCGGCTTGAAACAGGCCCGCTCGACCGCGCGCCTCCGCCCACTGCGCCATTCAGGCTCGTCGCACATTCCGCGAGCAGTCCCGACCGGGCAAATCACCCGCGTCCAATGATCTCCACGTTTCGCACGTGCGCCATGTCGGTCGCCAGACACCGCCAAAAATTCGAACTCGTCCAATTTCAAAATAGCTCGAATCGGCTCATCTTCGTGTACTCAGGATAATTCAAGGTGATCACGTGAACCGCGGTTATTTTCCCTTTTCCCACACGCGCATTGGCCGGCGAGTCGTGCGTTCCGCGCTGCTCGCCGGCGCGGCCATACCGTGGACGTCGGCGGCACAAGTCAGCGGCGGCCCGCAACTCGCGGACGGCATCACACTCGAAGTCGCCCCAGGAGACTATTCGACGACCGCCTCCGGCAAGGCCGTGCTTTCCGCGGTCAACGGCGGCGTGCTGACGACCGTCGGCAAAACCCGCATCTTCTCCACCGGGAACGTCTCCGCAGGTGCCGCCGCGTGGGGCACCGGCTCGCGCGTCGTCCTGCGCGACACGGAAATCCGCACGCGCGGCGACTCGAGCGCGGGCATCGATCTTCGTCACGGCGGCAGCGCCTCCGCTGAAAACATCTCCATCGATACCGACGGCGACTACGCGCACGGCGTATATATCGACGGTGCCAACGGCCATCTGTCGCTCTCCGGCAGCGTGATCGTCACGCGCGGCAAGGAAGCGTCCGGCATCGCCACGGTTCTGGTCCCGGGCGGCACCATCGACGTGGCCGACACGCTGATCCGGACCAGCGGCCTGTTCGGCACCGGCCTGTCCATCAGCTACGGCGGCGTCCGGGCCACATTGAAACGCACCGACATCCGCACCGACGGCGACTATGCATCGGTCCTGTACATGCCGAGTGCGTCCACGGTTGCATTCAGCGACTCGCATCTCGAAACCAGCGGATACGCGGCGCTCGGCGTGGACACCCGCGAGGGCAACGTCGAACTCGCCCGCACGCGCGTCGTCACGCATGGCGTCAGTTCACACGGGCTATATGTATCGAAGGAGTACACCGACACACCCGTCGTCGATGCAACCGATACCTACGTGACCACCACCGGCAAGGGCGCGATCGGCGTGGTCGCGCGGCTTGGCGGCAAGGTCGCGATGACGCGCGGCGGCATCCTGACGAGCGGCGAGCGCGCGCGCGGGGTGCTGTCGGCCGGCGCGGAATCCGTTGCCGCCCTCACCGATACGACCGTCGAAACCCACGGCGCCGAAGCCGCCGCACTTTATGCGAGCGCCGGCGGCGCCGTCGACCTGCTGCGCAGCGACGCACGCACGACCGGCACCGGCGCCTATGCCGCAGCCGTCTATGGCGGAACGCTGACGGTCGACGACAGCTCGCTCGTCAGCGAACACCACGGTGCGATCGACGCGTCCGATGCGACGATCAGCCTGCGAAACGGCGCACGCGCCATCGGCGGCAACGGCAAGCTGCTGTCCGTTCATGCCGAGTCGGGCGCACCCGTGAGTCTGACGCTCGATTCCCGGTCCTATGCCCAGGGCGACATCGTCAACCATCCCACCGACGACGGCAGTCCGACCGATGCCGTGACGGACGTCAAGCTCGCGAACGGGTCCGCGTGGACCGGCGCGACCGACGCGGTCCGCGCGCTGTCGCTGGACACGAACAGTCTCTGGACCGTCACCGCCGATTCGACGGTCGGTTCCGTCGCGCTGAACGATTCGACGATCGCATTCGACGCGCCCGCAGCCGGCGTGCCGCCGACGCCGCGCACGCTCGTCGTAACCGGCGACTATGCGGCGCGCAACGGCAAGCTCGTCCTCCATACGACGCTGCAGGACGACGCATCGCCCACCGATCGCCTCGTGATTGACGGCGGCCACGCGTCGGGCGACACCGGCATCGTCATCAAACGCTCGGGCGGCGACGGCGCGCCAACGACCATCGGCATCCCGATCGTCGAAACGCGCAATGGCGGCACGACCGACGCGTCGGCGTTCACGCTCGATGCGGCATCGGACGGCTACCGGCAAGGCTTCGGCACATTGTCTGCCGGCGGCTACGACTACATGCTCAAGCGCAGCGGCCAGGGCGGCCGGGAGGACGACTGGTATCTCGTCTCCGCGGCGAAACCCGTACCGCCGGAGCCGCCGCAGCCCCCCGGCCCCGTCGATCCCGAGCCGTCGATCCGCCCGGAAATCGATCCGCCCCCCCGCACTGCCGCCCCGGAGCCGGATGCGTATCTGGCGAACGCCGATGCAGCGGCGACGATGGCAATCCACACGCTTCATCAGCGCGACGATCGCTCGCTGCGCACCGAAGCAGCGGGCGCGCTCGACGGCGCAGTCTGGCTGCGTGCCGAAGGCCAGATGACGTCGATGTCGGGCGGCAACCGCAGCGTGTCGGGCAACGGCCGCCTGATCCACGCGGGCGCCGACCTGCTCCGCTTCGACGACGGCCGCGGCGGCAGCCTGCGGGTCGGCGCGATGGGCATGTACGGCAGCCAGACGAACTGGTCGACGCGCCCCCTGTGGAACGCGATCGAGCACCGCGTGATGAACGCCACCGCGCGCGGCAGCGTCTCCGGCTACAACGTCGGGCTGTATGGCACGTGGTACGGCAACCGCGACATCCTGACCGGCCCCTACGTCGACGCATGGTTCATGTACGGCGCGTATGCGAACAGCGTCGGCGGCAGCCTCGCGGCCGATTCGTACCGGTCACGCACCGTCACGGGCTCGCTCGAAACCGGCTATTCGTTCGGCTTCTATGAACGCGGCGACACACGATTCTTCGTCGAGCCCGAAGCGCAGCTCGTCGTCTCCGACTATCGCGCGGATGCACACGGCACGGCCGGCGGCCGCATCGACGGCCAGGGCTCCACCGACGTGCTCACCCGCCTGGGCGTGCGCGTGCATGGCATAACCGCCATGCCGCATGGACGCGAACTTCGGCCGTTCATCGAGGCAAACTGGTGGCACGGCCCCGGCTCGCGCTCGCTGACGCTCGATCGCAATGCGTTCTCGTTCAGCGTGCCGCGCGACCGGGCTGCCGTCCGGATCGGCGCAACCGGGCAGTTGAGCCGGCAATTCTCGATTTCGGCCAGCGTCGGCGTGGAAGGCAATCTGTCCGACTATTCGGTCGTCCGGGGGCAACTCTCGGCAAAATATCGCTGGTAAGCCGCGCAGACCGCCGGCGGGGCGTGAAATCCGCGCCCCGTGGAATTCCGCTATACTCTTCCGACTTGCCGCCCGCTTGGCGGCAGTCGGAAGCGCGCCGATTTGCTGACTCGATTGCGGGCGCGCGAACCGGCCGGGCTTGGATGTATCTCTCTGTCCCGGCGGTTCACTACAAATGCGGCTAAAGAGGTCGTCAGCCGCGCATCTCCGACTCCGCGCATCGCCGACACCATTTAGCTGCCCAGTCATAAGGCGGAACGAATGGATTCGATCGGCATCGTCGCTCCACAGACCATGCACTTCGCCGAACCGCTGCGCTTGCAAAGCGGAAGCGTGATCGGCAACTATCAGCTCGTCGTCGAGACGTACGGCGAACTCAACGCCGCGCGCTCGAACGCGGTGCTCGTCTGCCACGCACTCAATGCGTCGCACCACGTCGCCGGCGTCTACGCGGACGATCCGCGCAGCACCGGCTGGTGGGACAACATGGTCGGCCCCGGCAAGCCGCTCGACACCAACCGCTTCTTCGTGATCGGCGTGAACAACCTCGGCTCGTGCTTCGGCTCGACCGGCCCGATGAGCATCGACCCGTCGACCGGCAAGCCCTATGGCGCGAGCTTTCCGGTCGTCACCGTCGAGGACTGGGTGCACGCGCAGGCGCGCGTCGCGGATGCGTTCGGCATCGAACGCTTCGCCGCGGTGATGGGCGGCAGCCTCGGCGGCATGCAGGCGCTCGCGTGGAGCCTGATGTATCCGGAGCGCGTCGCACACTGCATCGACATCGCGTCCACGCCGAAGCTGTCCGCGCAGAACATCGCGTTCAACGAGGTCGCGCGCTCGGCCATCCTGTCCGATCCCGATTTCCACGGCGGCGACTACTACGCGCACGGCGTGAAGCCGAAGCGCGGCCTGCGCGTCGCGCGGATGATCGGCCACATCACGTACCTGTCCGACGACGACATGGCCGAGAAATTCGGCCGCGCGCTGCGCCGCGCCGACGGCGCGCTCGACGCGTACAACTTCAGCTTCGACGTCGAATTCGAGGTCGAGTCGTACCTGCGCTACCAGGGCGACAAGTTCGCCGACTACTTCGACGCGAACACCTACCTGCTGATCACGCGCGCGCTCGACTACTTCGACCCGGCGAAGGCGTTCGACGGCAACCTGACGGCCGCGCTCGCGCACACGCAGGCGAAATACCTGATCGCGAGCTTCTCGACCGACTGGCGTTTCGCACCGGCCCGCTCGCGCGAAATCGTGAAGGCGCTGCTCGACAACAAGCGCACGGTCAGCTACGCGGAAATCGATGCGCCTCACGGCCACGACGCGTTCCTGCTCGACGACGCGCGCTATCACAACCTGATCCGCGCGTATTACGAACGAATCGCCAACGAGGTGGGTGCATGAACCAGCAAGCGCTGAATTCCCTGTCCGCGCGCGCGGACTTCCGCACGATCGCGCGCTGGGTCGAACCGCGCTCGACGGTGCTCGACCTCGGCTGCGGCGACGGCTCGCTGCTCGCGCTGCTGATGGAAGAACTGGACGTGACCGGCTACGGGATCGAGCTCAACGACGCGGGCGTGCTCGCGAGCGCGAAGAATCGCATCAACGTGATCCAGCAGAACCTCGAGGACGGCCTGCGCCTGTTCGAGGATCACAGCTTCGACATCGCGATCCTGTCGCAGACTTTGCAGACGATTCACCAGACGGCCGCGATCCTGCGCGAAACCGCGCGGGTGGGGCGCGAATGCATCGTGTCGTTCCCGAATTTCGGCTACTGGCCGCACCGGCTGTCGGTGCTGAACGGCCGGATGCCGGTGTCGAAGTCGCTGCCGTACCAGTGGCACAACACACCGAACGTCCGGGTGCTGACGATCGAGGATTTCGAGGCGCTCGCGCCCGAAGTCGGCGTGACGATCCTCGACCGCGTGGTGCTGCACGAAGGCCAGCCGATTCGATGGGGAGCGAACTGGCGTGGTAGTCTTGCTGTCTATCGCGTCAAGCGCAGCTGAGCCGGGGAGCCGTTGACGGACGCCGACGGCCCGCACGCACGTGCGGCCGTGCCGCTGCACTACCCGCGCCGCCGCCTGCGCTGTCGCCGCAATCAGTCAACGCTATCCAGTTCCAGTCCATGTCGAAAACGCCACACGAGGCGCCCGCACTCACCGCTCACGAGGATCACCCCGGCTGGCGAGCCTATCTGAACACGCACATGCTGATCTGCGTGTTCCTGGGCTTCACGTCGGGTCTGCCGCTCTTCACGCTCGTCTACCTCGTGCAGGCATGGCTGCGCTCCGAGGGCGTGAACCTGAAGGAAATCGGCCTGTTCGCGCTGATCCAGTTCCCGTATACGTGGAAGTTCCTGTGGGCGCCGCTGATGGACCGCTACGTCCCGCGCCTGCCCGGCTGGCGGCCGGGCCGCCGGCGCGGCTGGCTGCTGCTCACCCAGCTGCTGGTCGCGGGCGCGATCGCCGCGCTCGGCTTCGTGTCACCGCGCGACTCGATCTGGACGGTGGCCGCGCTCACCACGCTCGTCGCGTTCTTCGGCGCGAGCGCCGACATCGTGATCGACGCGTACCGCCGCGAACTGCTGCGCGATACCGAGCAGGGCCTCGGCAACGCGATACACGTGAACGCGTACAAGCTCGCCGCGCTGATTCCCGGCTCGCTGGCGCTGATCCTGTCCGACCACCTGCCGTGGGACGCCGTGTTCGCGCTCACCGGCGCGTTCATGCTGCCGGGCATCCTGATGACGCTCGTCGTGCGCGAGCCCGAAGTGGTCGGCACGCCGCCGCGCAACCTGCGCGACGCGATCGTGCTGCCGTTCCGCGAATTCATCCAGCGCGACGGCTGGGCCGGCGCGCTGCTCGTCATCGCGTTCATCTTCCTGTTCAAGATCGGCGACACGATGGCCACCACGCTGTCGACGTCGTTCTTCCTCGACATCGGCTTCTCGCGCACCGAGATCGGCATCGTCGCGAAGACCACCGCGCTCGTCGCGAGCGTCGCCGGCGGCATCATCGGCGGCATCTGGCTCGTGAAAATCGGCATCGGCCGCGGGCTGTGGATCTTCGGCGCGCTGCAGATGGTGTCGACGCTCGGCTTCGCGTGGCTCGCCCAGCTCGGCCCCGGCTCGCCGGTGCTCGCGGTGCTCTACGACTTCACGGTCGCAGCCAGCCACGCGCTCGCGTCGTTCATGTCGGTGTTCGGTATCGAGATCACGCCAAGGCTGAGCCCGATGACCGTCGCGCTCGCGATCGTCTACGGCTTCGAAACCTTCACGACCGGCCTGACGATGGCCGCGTTCGTCGCGTATATCGCGAGCACGACCGACCCGCGCTATACGGCCACGCAGTTCGCGCTGTTCACGAGCCTCGCGTCGGTGCCGCGCACGCTGGCGTCGGCCGCGAGCGGCTTCGTCGTCGCGAAGATCGGCTGGTACGACTATTTCATCGTGTGTACCGCGCTCGCGATCCCCGGCATGCTGCTGCTGTTCAAGATCGCGCCGTGGAACGGTGCCGCACGCAACGGCGAGGCCAGCCGTGCGCAGTAACGGCCTGCACCGCCTCGCGCGCGTTGCGGCCTCATTGAGCGTCGGTGCCGCGACGCTCGCCGCGGGGGCCGCCCATGCGACCGACGCCGGCACGCCCGCTGCAACCGCCACGGGCGCCGCGCCGGCCGCTGCGCCCGCTTCACCGCCGGCGACTTCGACGCCCGCCGCCCCCGCCCAGCCGGCCGCCGCCGAACCCGCGCAGCCGACCGGCGCAGCCGTGTCGGCGAAGGCTTATGCGCAGACGCCGCAGCAGGTCCGCTACGGCGACGCCATTGCCTTTCGCACGCTGATCCCGTCGCCGCTGCTCGAGCAGCTCACGGCGAACGAATACGCGCAGATCGTGCAGGCGGCCGCCGACAGCAATCGCCTGCTGCCTGCGAACCAGCCGCGCGTGAAGCGCCTGCGCGCGATCGTCGCGAAACTCGCGCCGTATTCGGTGAAATGGAACGACCGCGTGAAGAGCTGGACGTGGGACGTCAACGCGATCCGCTCGCGCGACATTCGCGTGAACTGCCTGCCGGGCGGCAAGGTGCTCGTGTACGGCGGCCTGCTCGATCGCGTCCGCCTGAACGACGACGAGTTCGGCGTGCTGCTCGCGCACGGCATCGCGCATGCGCTGCGCGAACACGCGCGCAGCAACTTCAGCGCGACCTCGCAGACATCGCTGCGCGCGGCCACGCTGCCGCCGCTGTTCGGCGTCGGCGAGCCGCTGCCGCAGGCGCTGAACCTCAGCGAGCGCCTGCAGTCGCTCCACTACGACCCGACCGACGAGACCGAAGCCGACGTGATCGGCGGCGACATCGCCGCACGCGCGGGCTTCGATCCGCGCGCGGCGATCACGCTGTGGGACAAGCTCGCGGTCGCGACACGCGGGAACAAGGCGACGGGCTTCATCTACACGCACCCGTACAGCACCGCCCGCCGCCAGGATCTGCTGAACCGCCTGCCGGATCTCATGCCGCTGTACGCCAAGGCGATGGGCAAGCGCGTCGACACGCTGCCCGACTACGCCGGCATCAGCGCGCAGCGCCGCAAGGTCGTGCGGCGCTGAGCGCCACGCGCGACCGATCGCTACGCATCCCTACGCATCCACTTCCGCCGCGACCGGCCGGGCGCCGCTTTCGCGCATCCAGCGCACCTCGTCACCCGGGCTGCGGCCGAACAGCCGCTTGAACTCGCGGCTGAACTGCGACGCGCTCGCATAGCCGACACGCGCGGCCGCCGCACCGGCGCCCACCCCGTCCTGCACCATCATCAGCCGCGCCTGGTGCAGCCGCGCGGCCTTCACGTACTGCATCGGCGACGTCGCCGTCACGTGCTTGAACTGCGCATGGAACACCGCGAGGCTCATGCCGGCCTCGCGCGCGAGCGTCTCGACGTCGAGGTCGGCCTTCAGGTCGGCATGGATGCGCCGCAGCGCCTTCGCGATGCGACCGAAGTGATGCTGCTGCACGAGCGCCGCGCGGATCGCGTCGCCCTGCTCGCCCGTCAGCACCCGATACGCGATCTCGCGCATGATCGCGGGGCCCAGCACACGGGTGTCGTGCGGCGACGCGAGCGCTTCGAGCAGCCGCACGACCGCGTCGGCCAGCGGCGCGTCAAGCGGGGTCGAATACACGCCGACCGGTTCGCTGACGGCCGCGCCGAGCGTCTCGTCGAGCAGGATCGCGAGCTCGGCGATCACGGCGAGATCGACGCGGATCGAGATCGCGAGAAACGGCTCGTCCATGCTCGCGAAGGTTTCGCATTCGAACGGCAGCGGCACCGACAGCACCAGGTATTGCTGCGCGTCGTACACGAACGAGCGGTCGCCGAGATAGCCGAGCTTGCGGCCCTGGCACACGACGATGATGCTCGGCTCGTACAGCACGGGCATGCGCGGCGCGGGACGGCTCACGCGGAAGAATCGCACGCCGTCGAGCGCCGCGAGCGTGTCGCCCTCGTTCGGCGCGAGGCGCGTGTGCAGCTCGATCATGCGGCGCTGCACGCGGTCGCCCGAGTCAGCAAAAAGGGGCTGGAAGCTCATCTGCGTGGTCCTGTCCGGCAAGAGAATCTGGCTCGCAATGTAGCACCTTGAACGCGTTTTGACGGCTCTTTGCACGCAGTTAGAGAGGAATAGGCAAATCTTCCAGACCTTCGTGTATTTCGCTGCGGCGCTGCGCTCCTTACGATGACGTCCTGCCTCGCCGCATCGCCACATGATGCGACGGCAGTCTGTTTCGCCGGATGCTTTCCGGACAAGGAGCCCATCGCATGAGCACTACCTATGCCTACGCAGCGACCGATTCGCAGTCGCCGCTCGCCCCGTTCGAATTCCAGCGTCGCGCGCTGCGCGACCTCGACGTCCAGATCGACGTCCTCTACTGCGGCGTCTGCCACTCGGACCTGCACCAGGCCCGCAACGAATGGCGCAACACGATCTATCCGGTCGTGCCGGGCCATGAAATCGTCGGCCGCGTGACCGCGACCGGCCCGCAGGTCTCGCGCTTCAAGGTCGGCGAGCTGGTCGGCGTCGGCTGCCTCGTCGATTCGTGCCGCACTTGCCCGAGCTGCGCCGACGGCCTCGAGCAATATTGCGAGAACGGCTTCGTCGGCACCTATAACGGCCAGGACCGCGTGACAGGCGACATCACGTTCGGCGGCTACTCGACGCAACTCGTCGTCGACGAGGCGTTCGTGCTGCGCGTGCCCGAGACGCTCGACCCGGCCGGCGCCGCGCCGCTCCTGTGCGCGGGGATCACGACCTACTCGCCGCTGCGGCAGTGGAACGTCGGCCCCGGCAAGAAGGTCGGCATCGTCGGGCTCGGCGGCCTCGGCCACATGGGCGTGAAGCTGGCGCGCGCAATGGGTGCGCACGTCGTGCTGTTCACCACGTCGCCGTCGAAGATCGAGGATGGCAAGCGTGTCGGCGCGCACGAAGTCGTGATCTCGAAGGACGAAGCGCAGATGAACGCGCACCTGAACAGCTTCGACTTCATCCTGAACACGGTCGCCGCGCAACACGACCTGAATCCGTTCCTGCACCTGCTGAAGCGCGACGGCACGATGACGCTCGTCGGCGCGCCGGAGCACGATCACCCGTCGCCGCAGGTGTTCAACCTGATCTTCAAGCGCCGCCGCCTCGCGGGCTCGCTGATCGGCGGGATCGCGGAAACGCAGGAAATGCTCGACTTCTGCGCGGAGCACGGAATCACGTCGGATATCGAAACGATTCCGATGCAGCAGATCAACGCGGCCTACGAGCGGATGCTGAAGAGCGACGTGAAGTACCGGTTCGTGATCGACATGGCGTCGCTCAAGCAGTAAGCGCCCCCCGGCGGCACGCACGATCGCCGCCCCAAGCGAAACGGGCCGCATGTTCGACATGCGGCCCGTTCCTGCATCCGGCGACCGGATGCCCCGACAGCTACGCGCACGGCGTAGCGCGGGAGGTCACTTCGTGTAGTCGTAGTCCACCGTCAGCGGCGCATGGTCGCTGAACTTGATGTCCTTGAAGATCGACGTGCTTTTCGCGGTGCCGGCCACGCCCGGCGTCGCGATCTGGTAATCGATCCGCCACCCGACGTTCTTCGCATACGCCTGGCCGCGGTTGCTCCACCACGTGTACTGCTCGGCGCGCGGGTCGAGCGTGCGGAACACGTCGACATAGCCGACATCGTCGAACAGCTTCGTGAGCCACTCGCGCTCTTCCGGCAGGCAGCCCGAATTCTTCTGGTTGCTCTTCCAGTTCTTGATGTCGATTTCCTTGTGGACGATGTTCACGTCGCCGCACAGGATCACCTCGCGCTTCTTCTTCAGCGCGGCGAGGTGCGGCATGAACTCATCCATGAAGCGGTACTTCGCCTGCTGGCGTTCTTCGCCGCTCGAGCCGGACGGTACGTACACCGACACGACCGACAGCTTGCCGTAGCGCGCCTCGACGTAGCGCCCTTCGGCATCGAATTCGCTGCTGCCGAAACCGATGATCACGTCATCGGGCTCGCGGCGGCTGTACACGCCAGCACCGCTGTAACCCTTCTTCTCGGCGTGGTGGAAATAGCTCTTGAAGCCGTGCGGCTCGACGAATTCGGCGGGCAGGTCGTCGGCCGAGACCTTGATTTCCTGCACGCACACGCAATCGGCGTTCTGTTCGCCGAGCCACTCGAAGAAGCCCTTCTTCGCGGCGGAGCGGATGCCGTTCAGGTTGGCGGTAATCACTCGCATCATGTCGGATTCCGTTCAGTTCGATGTTTTACAGGGTGGCAGCTTAACGGATCTTCACGCCTTCGAGCTCGGGCTTCGGCGGCGGGAATTCCAGCTTCATGTCGGTCATCGTGCGCAGCAGCAGCTCGGCGATCATCACGTTGCGGTGCGTCTTCGAGTTCGCCGGGATCACGTACCACGGCGCATGCTCGGCGGACGTCGCGGCGAGCGCGTCGCGGTAGGCGGACTGGTACGCGTCCCAGTGCTTGCGCGCGTCGAGATCGGAGATGTCGAACTTCCAGTGCTTGGTCGGATCGTCGATGCGCGCCTGCAGCCGCTCGCGCTGCTCGTCTTTCGAGATGTGCAGGAAGCACTTGATGATCGTCGTGCCGTTCTCGAACAGCATCGTCTCGAAATCGCGGATCTGCTGGTAGCGGCGCTCGCATTCCTTCGCGTCGATCAGGTTGAGCACGCGCGGCACGAGCACGTCTTCATAGTGGCTGCGGTTGAAGATCGCGAGCTCGCCCGCGGCCGGCACCTGCGCATGCACGCGCCACAGGAAGTCGTGCGCGGCCTCGATCGGCGTGGGTGCCTTGAACGGCACCACGCGCAGGCCGAGCGGATCGACCTCGCGGAACACCGCGCGCACGGTGCCGTCCTTGCCGCTGGTATCCATCCCCTGCAGCACGAGCAGCACGCGCTTCTTCTGCTGCGTGTGCAGCCGCTCCTGCTGCACGTCGAGCTCGGTCGACACGGCCGACAGCCGTGCGCGGTCGTCGTCCTTCGAACCGGACGAGAACGGCTTCGCAGCCGGGTCGAACGCATCGAGCTTGAATGCTGCGGCTTCCTTCTCGCGCGTGCTGATCGGCACGCGGAAATCGTCGAGCGACGGTTGCTTCGCCATTCGTTCCTCCGTTGGATGCTGTGGTGCATACGATAACGCACCCAACAACGCAACGGGCCGCGCCGAAGGGGTTCGGGGCGGCCCGTCGTCAAGCGCGGTTCAGGCGCGCGGTCATGCTCAGCCGAGCTTCTTCTTCAGCAGTTCATTGACCTGCTGCGGATTGGCCTTGCCCTTCGTCGCCTTCATCGCCTGGCCGATCAGCGCGTTGAACGCCTTTTCCTTGCCCGCGCGGAATTCCTCGACCGACTTCGCGTTCGCCGCCAGCACCTCGTCGATGATCGCTTCCAGCGCGCCCGTGTCGGAGATCTGCTTCAGCCCCTTCGCGTCGATGATGCGGTCGGCCGCACCTTCGTCGTCCGCCTTCTCTTCCCAGATCGTCGTGAAGATTTCCTTCGCGATCTTGTTCGAGATCGTGCCGTCGGCGATGCGCTGCAGCACAAGCGCGAGCTGCGCGGCCGAGACCGGGATCGCGTCGATCTCGATGCCGTCGCGGTTCAGCTGCGACGATACGTCGCCCATCAGCCAGTTTGCGGCGATCTTCGCGTTCGCGGTGCCGGCCTTCGCGACCACGGACTCGAAGTACGCAGCCATCGCCTTGCTCGACGTCAGTACGCCCGCGTCGTACGCGGACACGCCGTATTCGTCGGCGAAGCGCTGCTGCATCGCGGCCGGCAGCTCGGGCATCCCGGACTGCACGCGCTCGATCCAGTCCTGGCCGATCACGAGCGGCATCAGGTCGGGGTCGGGGAAGTAACGGTAGTCGTGCGCGTCTTCCTTGCTGCGCATCGATGCCGTTTTACGCTTGTCCGGGTCATATAGGCGCGTTTCCTGCACAACTTCGCCGCCATCCTCGATCAGTTCGATCTGACGCTGCACCTCGTAGTTGATCGCCTCTTCGAGGAAACGGAACGAGTTCAGGTTCTTGATTTCAGCGCGCGTGCCGAATTCCTTCTGACCCACTGGTCGTACCGACACGTTCGCATCGCAGCGGAACGAGCCTTCCTGCATGTTGCCGTCGCAGATGCCGAGCCACACGACGAGCGCATGCAGCGCCTTCGCATACGCGACCGCCTCGGCCGCGCTGCGCATTTCCGGCTCGGTGACGATCTCGAGCAGCGGCGTGCCCGCGCGGTTCAGGTCGATCCCCGTCATCCCTGCATAGTCCTCATGCAGCGACTTGCCAGCGTCTTCCTCGAGGTGCGCGCGGGTCAGGTTGACCGTCTTCTCGTACGCCGGCTTGCCGGCCTTTTCGTTGGCCGGTACCTGGATCGTGATCTGGCCGCCCTGCACGACCGGAATCTCGTACTGGCTGATCTGATAGCCCTTCGGCAGATCGGGGTAGAAATAATTCTTGCGCGCGAAGATGCTGCGCGGCGCGATGGTCGAGCCGATCGCGAGGCCGAAGCGGATCGCGCGTTCGACCGCGCCGCGGTTCAGCACCGGCAGCACGCCCGGCAGCGCCAGGTCGACCGGGCAGGCCTGCGTGTTCGGCTCGGCGCCGAACTGCGTCGACGCGCCCGAGAAAATCTTCGAGACGGTCGACAGTTGCGCGTGCGTCTCGAGACCGATAACGACTTCCCATTGAGTCATGCTTATACCCCCGCCGGAACTTGCTTGTGCCAGTCGGTCGCGCGCTGGAACGCGTCGGCGACCTGCAGCATCCGGGCTTCGTTGAAATAGTTGCCGATGATCTGCAGGCCGACCGGGCGCTTCGCGTTCGCGCCCGCGCCAAAGCCGCACGGCACGCTCATGCCGGGCAGGCCGGCGAGGCTCACCGACAGCGTGTAGATATCCGCGAGATACATCTGCACCGGATCGTCGCCCTTCGAGCCGAGATCCCAAGCGACCGTCGGCGAAGCCGGGCCCATGATCACGTCGCAGGCCTTGAACGCTTCCTGGAAATCGTTCGCGATGATGCGGCGGATCTTCTGCGCCTGCAGGTAGTACGCGTCGTAGTAGCCGTGCGACAGCACGTAAGCGCCGACCAGAATCCGGCGCTTCACCTCGGGGCCGAAGCCTTCCGCGCGCGACTTCTTGTACATGTCGAGCAGGTCGCCGTACTGCGCGGCGCGATGGCCGAAGCGCACGCCGTCGAAGCGCGACAGGTTCGACGAGGCTTCGGCCGGCGCGATCACGTAGTACACGGGGATCGACAGTTCCGTCTTCGGCAGCGACACGGGCACGAGCGTCGCGCCGAGCGCTTCATACTGCTTCAGCGCCGCGTCGATCGTCGCGCGCACGTCGTCGGCGAGGCCTTCGCCGAAATACTCGTTCGGCAAACCGATGCGCAGGCCCGCGAGCGGCTTGCCCGCGTCGTTGCCGGCCGCCCACGGCTGGCCGAGGTGGCGCGTGAAGTCTTCGTCGTCGCGCTCGAGGCTCGTCGAGTCGCGTTCGTCGAAGCCGGCCATCGCGTTCAGCAGCAGCGCGCAGTCGGACGCGCTCTGCGCCATCGGGCCGCCCTGATCGAGCGACGACGCGAACGCGATCATCCCGTAGCGCGACACGCGGCCGTAGGTCGGCTTGATGCCCGTCACGCCCGCGAACGACGCGGGCTGGCGGATCGAGCCGCCGGTGTCGGTGCCGGTCGCGGCCGGCGCGAGGCGCGCGGCGACGGCCGCCGAGCTGCCGCCCGAGCTGCCGCCCGGCACCGCGTTCGTGTCCCACGGGTTCTTCACCGCACCGAACGCCGAATTCTCGTTCGACGAGCCCATCGCGAACTCGTCCATGTTGGTCTTGCCGAGCGTGACCATGCCGGCCGCCTGCAGGCGGGCAACGACGGTCGCGTCGAACGGGCTCTCGTAGTTCGCGAGCATCTTCGAGCCGGCGGTCGAGCGCCAGCCGCGCGTGACGAAGACATCCTTGTGCGCGATCGGCAGGCCGGTGAGCGCGCCGCCCGCGCCGCGCGCGAGCTCTGCGTCGGCAGCTTTCGCCTGCGCAAGGGTCAGATCGGCATCGACGTGCACGAACGCGTTCAGGTCGCGCGCGGCGTCGATCCGTTTCAGGTAGAGCTGCGCGAGCTCGACGGCCGAGCATTCCTTGGCGGCGAGCGCGGCGCGCAGTTCGGTCAGGCTTTTTGCGTGCATTGAGTGGTTTTCCTGGGAATTCTGGGTGGCGTGCGGCGCGGAGGCGGCAGCACGCTTGTCATCGAATGCTTACTCGATCACCTTCGGCACGAGATAGAGGCCGTCCTGGACGGCCGGCGCCGGACGCTGGTTGTCGTCGCGATTGACGACTTCCGTCACGGCGTCGTCGCGCAAGCGCTGCGCGACTTCCTGGATCTGTTCGATCGGGTGGGCGAGCGGCGCGATGCCGGCGGTGTCGACCGCCTGCATCTGTTCGACGAGGCCGAAGAATTCATTGAGCTGGCCGAGCATGTGCTCGGCGTCGGCGTCGGCCATTTCGAGTCGCGCCAGGTGCGCGATGCGTTTCACATCGGTCAGGGTCAGGGCCATGCGATCACCGGAAAAACAAGGCTGCGCAGCGCATCAAAAGCAGCGCTGCGGCGGGGGGTTGGAGGGTGCGATCCCACCCTCAAAAATCGGGGCCGAAGCGGCAAAAATACCGCCCGTTTCGATTCAAATACCGTGAAATTATAAGGTATCATTACGCGTTCGACCCAAACCCGGCAGCCTTTTCCCGCACCGTTTCGCCCCGCTTCGGCAAGCCGTGCGTGCTTCGTGCGATCCCCGGTAGACATCACTCGCAGCTTCGTGCGCCGCGGCGGCCGCTTCCGCCACGCTTCCCGAGGCTGTTATTTTTTCCGCTGCCGCCCTCAGCGCTCGCTATGCAGGGCCGGCCCAGAGCGAAACAGGATTCTGAATGTTCGGTTTTTTGCGCAGCTACTTCTCCAACGATCTTGCGATCGACCTCGGCACCGCAAACACCCTGATCTACATGCGCGGCAAGGGCATCGTGCTCGATGAGCCGTCCGTCGTGTCGATCCGCCAGGAAGGCGGCCCCAACGGCAAGAAGACGATCCAGGCGGTCGGCAAGGAAGCCAAGCAGATGCTCGGCAAGGTGCCGGGCAACATCGAGGCGATCCGCCCGATGAAGGACGGCGTGATCGCCGACTTCACCGTCACCGAGCAGATGATCAAGCAGTTCATCAAGACGGCCCACGAGTCGCGCATGTTCTCGCCGTCGCCGCGCATCATCATCTGCGTGCCGTGCGGCTCGACCCAGGTCGAGCGCCGCGCGATCAAGGAAGCCGCGCACGGCGCCGGCGCATCGCAGGTCTACCTGATCGAGGAGCCGATGGCGGCCGCGATCGGCGCAGGCCTGCCGGTGTCGGAAGCCACCGGCTCGATGGTCGTCGACATCGGCGGCGGCACGACGGAAGTCGGCGTGATCTCGCTCGGCGGCATCGTGTACAAGGGTTCGGTGCGCGTCGGCGGCGACAAGTTCGACGAGGCGATCGTCAACTACATCCGCCGCAACTACGGGATGCTGATCGGCGAGCAAACCGCCGAGGCGATCAAGAAGGAAATCGGCTCCGCGTTCCCGGGCTCCGAAGTCAAGGAAATGGAAGTGAAGGGCCGCAACCTGTCGGAAGGCATTCCGCGCAGCTTCACGATCTCCAGCAACGAAATCCTCGAAGCGCTGACCGATCCGCTGAACCAGATCGTGTCGTCGGTGAAGATCGCGCTCGAACAGACACCGCCGGAACTCGGCGCCGACATCGCCGAACGCGGGATGATGCTGACGGGCGGCGGCGCGCTGCTGCGCGACCTCGACCGCCTGCTCGCGGAAGAAACCGGCCTGCCGGTGCTCGTCGCCGAAGATCCGCTCACCTGCGTCGTGCGCGGTTCGGGCATGGCGCTCGAGCGCATGGACAAGCTGGGCAGCATCTTCTCGTACGAGTGATCGTCCAGGCAGTTCCCTGACATGACGCACCCGCGGCGTGGCCGGATCGCTCGTTCAGAACGAACCGCCGCGCCGTTTGCGCGTCTGAGCATCATTTAACCGATCATTCGCGCCCGGCGCCGACCATGGAATACAGTCCGCCGCCCCTCTTCAAGCAAGGTCCGCCCGCGCTCGCGCGGCTCATCTTCTTCGTTGCCCTCGCCATCGCGCTCCTCGTATCGGACGCGCGCTTCAGCACGCTCGAAATCGTCCGCGGCGTGCTCGGCACCGTGCTCTATCCGCTGCAGCGCGCCGCGCTCGTGCCGCGCGACCTGTTCATGGGCGCGGCCGACATCGCCGTCACCGGCGCGTCGCTGCGCCACGAGAACGACGACCTCCGCAAACGCAACCTGCAGCTGTCCACGCAGGCCAACCAGGCCGCCATGCTCACGCAGGAGAACGCGCACCTGCGCGCGGTGCTCGAGCTGCGCCAGCACATCGCGACGCAATCGACGCCGGCCGAGATCCAGTACGACACGAGCGATCCGTTCACGCAGAAGATCGTGATCGGCCACGGTTCGCAGCAGGGCATCCAGAACGGCGCGCCCGTCGTCAGCGAGAACGGCGTCGTCGGCCAGGTCACGCGCGTGTTCCCGCTGCAGTCCGAAGTCACGCTGGTCACCGACCGCGATCTCGCGATTCCCGTGCAGGTGCTGCGCACCGGCCTGCGCAGCGTGATCTACGGCACGCCGAAGGGCGATTCGCTCGACCTGCGCTTCGTGCCGACGAGCGCGGATCTCATCGTCGGCGACGAACTCGTCACGAGCGGCCTCGACGGCGTCTATCCGCCCGGCCTGCCGGTCGCGAAGGTCGTGCGCGTCGACAAGCTCGCCGATACGGCGTTCGCGCGCGTGACCTGCGCACCGATCGCCGCCGTGCGCGGCGCGCGCCAGATGCTCGTGCTGCATTACCAGAACGACATCCCGCCGCGCCCGGCCGAGCCCGATCCGGCCGCCGACAAGAACACGAAGGGCAAGAAAGGCGCAAAAGCCGCCGCGAAGGGCGAGAAGGCTGACGCGAATGCGAAGCCGGCCGCCGCAGCCCAGCCCGCCGCGAAGCCCGCGCCTGCGGCACCGGCCGCTCCGGCCGCTCCGGCCAAGCCTGCCGCCACGCCCGCGAAGCCCGCGGCCGGGCAACCGGGAGCCCAGCGATGAATCGCCCGCAATACATCCTGCAGCCGGTCAATCCGTACTTCATCGTCTTCAGCCTCGCCGCCGCGTTCCTGCTGAACCTGATGCCGTGGGGCCGCCTGCCCGGCGTGCCCGACTTCGTCGCGCTCGTGCTGCTGTTCTGGAACATCCACCAGCCGCGCAAGGTCGGGATGGGCGTCGCGTTCGCGCTCGGCATCCTGATGGACGTGCATGACGCGGGGCTGCTCGGCGAGCACGCACTCGCCTATACGCTGCTGTCGTACGGCGCGATCACGATCCACCGCCGCGTGCTGTGGATGCCGATCGGCGTGCAGGTGCTGTATGTCACGCCGCTGCTGGTCGTCGCGCAACTCGTACCGTTCGTGATCCGCCTCGTGATGGGCGCCGCGTTCCCGGGCTGGCGCTACCTGGTCGACGGCTTCGTCGAAGCCGCGCTGTGGCCGATCGCGAGCCATCTGCTGCTGATGCCGCAACGCCGCCCGGTCGATCCGGACGATACGCGCCCCATCTGAGCCAGGGGCCTGCCTTGAATATCCGCCGCCTCCACGCCCGCCGCGCGCCGCGCTCCGGGGCGGCACCTCGCCCGCGCCCGTGCCCGCACGCCGTGCACGGGCCAGATCGAACCTAGCCGCATGACCGAATTCAACGACACTCAACAGCAGCTCTCGAAGTTCCGCCTGCGCGTCGCGGCGGCGGGCGTGTTCGTGTTCGTCTGCTTCGGGCTGCTCGCGAGCCGCTTCTTCTACCTGCAGTTGATGCAGCACGGCAAATACGCGCTGCAGGCCGAGGAAAACCGCATCTCGGTCGCGCCGATCGTACCGAACCGCGGGATCATCACCGACCGCAACGGCGTGATCCTCGCGAAGAACTATTCGGCTTACACGCTCGAGATCACGCCATCGAAACTCGACGACACGCTCGAGAACACGATCGACAAGCTGTCCGAGATCATCCCGATCGACGCACGCGACCGCCGCCGCTTCAAGAAGCTGCAGGAAGACTCGAAGAACTTCGAGAGCCTGCCGATCCGCACCCGGCTCACCGACGCGGAGGTCGCGCGCTTCACCGCGCAGCGCTTCCGCTTCCCCGGCGTCGACGTGCGCGCGCGGCTGTTCCGGCAATATCCGCTCGGCACGACGGCCGCGCACGTGATCGGCTACATCGGCCGGATCTCGAAGCGCGACCAGGATCGCATCGACGCGATGAGCGACGACAACGACAGCGATCAGGAAAACTACGATCCGCGCCGCGACGCGAACAACTACAAGGGCACCGACTACATCGGCAAGATCGGCGTCGAGCAGAGCTACGAGACCGAGCTGCACGGGCTGACGGGCTTCGAGGAAGTCGAGGTGACGGCCGGCGGCCGGCCCGTGCGCACGCTGTCGCGCACGCAGGCGACGCCCGGCAACAACCTCGTGCTGTCGCTCGACATCGGGTTGCAGCAGGTCGCCGAGCAGGCGTTCGCCGGCAAGCGCGGCGCGCTGGTCGCGATCGAACCGAAGACGGGCGACGTGCTCGCGTTCGTGTCGTCGCCGAGCTTCGACCCGAACTCGTTCGTCGACGGCATCGACCAGCAGACCTGGGACGAGCTGAACAACTCGACCGACAAGCCGCTGCTGAACCGCCCGCTGCACGGCACCTACCCGCCCGGCTCGACGTACAAGCCGTTCATGGCGCTCGCCGGCCTGACGCTCGGCAAGCGCACGCCGGGCTGGGGCTTCCAGGATCCCGGCTACTTCACCTTCGGCGGCCACACGTTCCGCAACGACGTGCGCTCGGGCCAGGGCTGGGTCGACATGAACAAGGCGATCATGGTGTCGAACGACACCTACTTCTACATGCTCGCGCGCGACCTCGGCGTGAACTCGATCGCAAACTTCATGAAGCCGTTCGGCTTCGGCCAGATCACCGGGATCGACATCCAGGGCGAGGCGCGCGGGATCCTGCCGTCGACCGACTGGAAAAAGAAGGCGTTCAAGAAGGCCGCGCAGCAGAAGTGGTTCGACGGCGAGACGATCAGCCTCGGGATCGGCCAGGGCTACAACTCGTTCACGATCCTGCAGCTCGCGCACGCGACCGCGACGCTCGCGAACAACGGCGTCGTGATGAAGCCTCACCTCGTGAAGGAAGTCGAGGATCCGATCACGCGCGGGCGCCGCCTGACCGTGCCGAAGGAAAGCGAAGTGATCCCGCTCAAGCAGGCCGACATCGATGTCGTGAAGCGCGGGATGGAGAACGTGATCGAGAACCCGTCCGGCACCGCGTACAAGGTGTTCCGCGGCGCGCCGTACCTCGCCGCCGGCAAGACCGGTACCGCGCAGGTGTTCTCGCTGCAAGGCTCCAACTACAAGGGCCACCTGCTCGCCGAGCACCTGCGCGACCACGCGCTGTTCATCGCATACGCGCCGGTCGACCATCCGCAGATCGCCGTCGCGCTGGTCGTCGAAAACGGCGGTTGGGGTGCGCAGGCCGCCGGCCCGATCGCGCGCCGCGTGCTCGACTTCTTCCTCGTCGACCGCCAGAACCCGCAGAACGAGGCCGCGGCCGTGGCTGCCGCGGCGTCGGCGACCGAACCCGTCAACGCGCCGGTGATCGGCGACGCGAACAAGCCTGCTGCCGTCGCGGCCGGCTTCACGGCGCTGCCGCAGCCGGTCGTGCCGACCGCGGCCAGCGCGGCGGAAGCGGCATCGGCCGCGGCGGCCTCCGATGCATCGGCTGCCGCCGGCGCGGGCGCCGCCCCGCCGGCCAGTGCCGCTGCGCCGAGGGCCGCGAGCCTGCCGCCGATCCGGCGTCCGCACCGGCCACGCCGGCCCGCCAGCGATGCGCAGCCGCTCGTCGCCACGCCGCGCGACGACAACCACCGTGCGACGGCCCCCGCGAAAGCGGCCGACGCCGGCACCGCTCATTAACGGAGAAAGGCATGCAATTCGACAAGCGCGCCTGGCTCGACAAGATCAAGCAGATGTTCGCGGGCTTCGACCGCCCGCTCGCCCTCATCGTGTTCCTGCTGCTGTGCGTCGGCATCGTCACGCTGTACAGCGCGGCGATCGACATGCCGGGCCGCGTCGAGGATCAGCTGCGCAACATCCTGCTGACGTTCGTGCTGATGTGGGTGATCGCCAACATCCCGCCAACGACGCTGATGCGCTTCGCGGTCCCGCTCTACACGTTCGGGGTTGCGCTATTGGTCGCGGTCGCACTGTTCGGGATGACCAAGAAGGGCGCGAAGCGCTGGCTGAACGTCGGTGTCGTGATCCAGCCGTCGGAAATCCTCAAGATCGCGACACCGCTGATGCTCGCGTGGTACTACCAGCGCCGCGAAGGCGGGCTGCGCTGGTACGACTTCATCGCCGCATTCGGGATCCTGCTGGTGCCGGTCGGGCTGATCGCGAAACAGCCCGACCTCGGCACGGGCCTGCTCGTGTTCGCGGCCGGCTTCTTCGTGATCTACCTCGCCGGCCTGTCGTTCAAGCTGATCGTGCCGGTGCTCGTCGCGGGCGTGATCGCGGTCGGCTCGATCGCCGTGTTCGAAGAACGCATCTGCCAGCCCGAAGTGCAGTGGCCGCTGATGCACGATTACCAGAAGCACCGCGTGTGTACGCTGCTCGATCCGACCTCCGACCCGCTCGGCAAGGGCTTCCACACGATCCAGGCCGTGATCGCGATCGGCTCGGGCGGCGTGCTCGGCAAGGGCTACCTGAAAGGCACGCAGGCGCACCTCGAATTCATTCCGGAGAAGCACACCGACTTCATCTTCGCGGTGTTCTCGGAGGAATGGGGGCTCGTTGGCGGGCTCGTGCTGCTGACGCTGTACATGGCGCTGATCGCGCGCGGGCTCTACATCGCCGCGCAGGGCGCGACGCTGTTCGGCCGCCTGCTCGCGGGCTCGCTCACGCTCGCGTTTTTCGTCTATGCGTTCGTCAACATCGGGATGGTGAGCGGCGTGCTGCCGGTCGTCGGCGTGCCGCTGCCGTTCATGAGTTACGGCGGCACCGCGCTCACGACGCTCGGCATCGCGATCGGGATGATCATGAGCGTCGGGCGGCAGCGGCGGCTGATGAAGAGCTGACCGCGCGACACGCATCGCATCAGGAAAAACGGCGCCTCGGCGCCGTTTTTTTCGACCACGCATGCCGAACGCAGCCCCGCCGCGAGGTGCAGCCCCGCTCACGGCGGCGGCGCGTGCGCCCCGCCTGGCTCCGCACCGACGCCCGATGCCGGCCCCTGCGCCTTCAGCCGCGCGCTCAGTTCCTTGAATTTCAGCCCGGCCGTTTCGTCGCCCTGCGCGGCCGCCGCCGCGTAATACGCCCGTGCGATGTTCAGGTTCTGCGCGACGCCATCGCCGCCGCGCTCGTAGAACGACGCGGTCACGTACTGCGCGGTCGGCTCGCCCGCGTCGGCGGCCTGCTTGTACCACGCGAACGCCTGCCGGTTGTCGCGCGGCGTGCCGCGCCCGTCGAGGAACTGGTTCGCGAGCGACAGCTCGGCCTGCACATGCCCCTGCCTGGCCGCCCGCAGGAACCAGCGATGCGCTTCGCCCGGATTGCGCGCGACGAACTCGCCGTCGTCGAGCATCCGTCCGTACACATACTGCGCATGCGACATGTTCGCGTCGGCCGCGCGCTTCAGCCAGCGCACCCCTTCGTCGACGTTCGCCGTCACGCCTTCGCCCGTCAGCAGCATCATCGCGTAGTTGAATTGCGCGAGACGGTCGCCGCGTTCGGCCGCGTCGTGGAACTGCACCAGCGCCGCGCGGTAGTCGCCGGCGTTGTAGTCGGCGACCGCCGATTGCGTCTCGTGCGACGGATCGGGCTTCGCTTGCGGCGCGCCCTGCGCGGCGGCCGCGATACACACGACCCACAGGCCGAGCATCGCGCCGAGCCGCCCGCGCACCCCGATCCCGCCCTGCGCGCGCCCGCGGCACGCGCCGTTGCCACCGTTCATGACCGCACCTCCTGCAGCGCCTGCCGCGTTGCGCGCAACAGCCAGCTGACGTCGGCCGACAGCGTGATCATCCGGTACCCAGCCTCGCGATACCGGCGCGCGGCCGCCGTATCGCCCGCGAAGATGCCGACCGCGACGCCGGCCTGCCGGCCGGCCGCGAGCACACGCGCCATCGCGGTTTCGACATCCGGGTGACGGATGTCGCCGAGATGCCCGAGGCTCGCCGCGAGATCGGCCGGGCCGACGAACAGGCAGTCGACGCCCGGCAGCGCCGCAATCCGCTCGACTTCGTCGACGCCACGCGCCGATTCGATCTGCACGATCACCGCGACCTGTGCGTTCGCCGTCTGCACGTAATCGCGGCGCATCCCGAACGCCGCTGCGCGTACCATGCCCGCGACGCCGCGCAGCCCGTCCGGCGATTCAGGCGACGGATAGCGCGTCAGCCGCACCGCGTGCGCGGCGTCGTCGAGCGTCTCGATACATGGAAACATCAGCGTGCGCGCACCCGCATCGAGCGCACGCTTCACGAGCCACGGCTCGCGCGCCGGCACGCGCACGACGGGTTCGGTCGGCAGGTGCGCGGCGGCGATCGCGCGCAGCTGCGATGCCACATCGCGACTGTCGTTCGGCGCGTGCTCCATGTCGATGCAGAGCCAGTCATAGCCGGCATGCGCGAGCGCTTCCGCGGCCGAGTCGCTGCCGAGCGACAGCCACAGGCCGTATAGCGGATCGTCGCCGTCGCGCAGGCGTTGTTTGAGGGAATTGGTGAGCGTGCTCATCGATACGGCCTCCTGGACGGAACGGCAATCGAACGGGACAAGCAACGGGCGAAGCGGAGCGTGACACGCCGGGCTGCGAAGCACGACGGCACCAGGACCGGGCCCTGGAACGTTGGTCGGCCATGAGCGGCCGATCTGACAGCGCCGGCCACGCGTTCGCGCATGGCAGCGTTGTTCGGCGCCACGCAACGATCATAGCGCGGCGTTACGCGGAATGTGGGAACGGACGGGAAGCGCGGCGGGACGAGGCCGCGGGGAGCGGCGTCAGGCAGCCCGCGCCGGCCGGCGGGGCTGCCGGGAAGGCGGGATCAGCGGCCGGGCTGGCGCTCGACGTCGGCCCAGCAGTTCGGCGTTTCGTACAGGCGCACGCGCTCGAGCCGCAGGTTCACGCCGTAGTGTGCGTCGTACACGTTCGCGAGGATGTCGAACGCGATCGCCGCGAGGTTCTCGACGGTCGGGATCCGGTCGATCACGACCGTCTTGTGGTCGGCCATCTGCTCGAGGAACGAGCGCACGACCTCGTCGCGCGCATAGACCAGGAACGCGTGGTCCCACTTGCCGACCAGGTGCTCCATCGCGAGCGCCTTCACGTCGGCGAAATCCATCACCATGCCGCGGTCGGGCGCCCCCTCGGTATCGACGAGATCGCCGCGCAGCGTGACTTCGAGCACATAGCGATGGCCATGCAGGTTCCGGCACTGGCTGCGGTGATCGGGAATGCGGTGGCCCGCGTCGAATTCGAGTTTTCGGGTAATCAGCACGATGTCAAAAGCCGGGGCTCAGGGAATGTTCAGATATTTGTGGGTCTGCATCGACAGCCGCCACTGCGGATGTCGCTTGCACCAGTCGATCGCGAGCTTCGTATTGAGGTCGCGCGACGGGCCGTCCATCGGCTGGACGAGGAAATACTCGAAGTCGAGCTTCGCGTAGTCGGCCAGCCGCTGGTTGTCCTGCGGGATCACGACCTTCAGCTCGTTGCCCTTCGTGACGACGAGCGGCGCATCGGCCTTCGGGCTCACGCAAATCCAGTCGATCGATTCCAGCACCGGCAGCGAGCCGTTGGTCTCGATCGCGATCTCGAAGCCGGCCGCGTGCAGCGCGTCGACGAGCGGCTGGTCGAGCTGCAGCATCGGCTCGCCGCCCGTGCAGACGACGAAGCGGTGCGCCTCGCCCTCCGGCCACAGGCCAGCGATCGTCGCGACGAGCGCTTCGGCGTCCTTGAACTTGCCGCCATTCTCGCCGTCGGTGCCGACGAAGTCGGTATCGCAGAAGCGGCACACGGCGTCCGCACGATCCTCTTCGCGGCCCGACCACAGGTTGCAGCCGGCGAACCGGCAGAACACGGCCGGCCGGCCCGCGTTTGCGCCCTCGCCCTGCAACGTGTAGAAAATTTCCTTGACCGCGTAAGTCATCGTCCTTCGTCCGGCTCGCGCCGCTCGTTATCGATCAGAATCCGTTATCCATCCAGCGCTGCCGGCGCACCCGCGTCACAGCGGCGCTTCGGTCACCCGCTCGCCCTTCAGGTAGGCCTCGTAGCCCCGCTTGCGCAGCTTGCAGGCCGGGCATTCGCCGCAGCCGAAGCCCCAGTCGTGCAGTTCCGCGCGCTCGCCCACGTAGCACGTGTGCGTCTCGACGCGGATCAGTTCGACGAGCGCTTCGCCGCCGAGCTGTTCGGCGAGCTGCCAGGTTTGCGCCTTGTCGAGCCACATCAGCGGCGTCTCGAGCACGATACGCGTGTCCATCCCGAGGTTCAGCGCGACCTGCAGCGCCTTCATCGTGTCGTCGCGGCAGTCGGGGTAGCCCGAGAAATCGGTCTCGCACATCCCGCC
This sequence comes from Burkholderia puraquae, assembly GCF_002099195.1. Classification (GTDB taxonomy): domain Bacteria; phylum Pseudomonadota; class Gammaproteobacteria; order Burkholderiales; family Burkholderiaceae; genus Burkholderia; species Burkholderia puraquae. The sequence goes on from NZ_NBYX01000017.1 coordinate 139,845, forward strand.
GACCAGCACGCGCAGCCCGCGGCGATAGGCGATCGCCGCGGCGATCGTCATGAACATCAGGTTGCGGCCCGGCACGAACGTGTTCGGCAGGCCGTTCGCCGCCGTCTCGATCTCGATCGTGCGCGTCATCGCGGTATCGCTGATCGCGCCGAGCACCGTCAGGTCGATCATGTGATCGTCGCCGAGCCGGTCCGACCATGCGGAAAACTCGCGCTTCAGCGCTTCGCGCACGCCTTCGCGACATTCGAGCTCGACGCGGTGGCGCTGGCCATAATCGAAGCCGAGCGTCTCGACTGTCTGGTAGCGTTCGAGGGCCCATGCCACGCACGTGGCCGAGTCCTGCCCGCCGGAAAACAACACGAGCGCGCCGTCTTTAGCGTCTGTCCGAATCACCGTGATACTCCGTGAATGTGTAGGCTCGCGTCGCGCTGCGCCCCGGGGCCGGCTGCCGCCGGGCGGCCCGACGCGTGCCGGCCTGGGCCGGCTCGACCAGTATAGGCAGCGCAATCGGCCGCGAACGCGGCGGAGCGCTTATACCGCCCATCGCGCGGCATCGTTGCCGCGCGCCACGGCGGCACCACGCTGGCAGCCTGCCGTGCGCATGAAGCGATGCGCTAAGTCATTGAGCGGACACGGATTTTATCATGCCCTCACGAATGCCGCCGGGCACGCGCCCATGACGCAAACCTCACCACAAACGAAAAACCCCAAGAACCTTCCGATTCTTGGGGTTTTAATTCTGGTGGCCTGGGACGGAATCGAACCATCGACACGCGGATTTTCAATCCGCTGCTCTACCAACTGAGCTACCGGGCCAACGAAGAAGAGAAAGTATATCCACCCTTCGTTACTTGATCAAGTGTTTTCGCAAAATATTTTATACGGCGCCTTCGGGCGGCTTCTTGCCGAGCTCGACACCGAGCTGCTTGAGCTTGCGATACAGGTGCGTGCGCTCGAGGCCCGTCTTCTCCGCGACGCGCGTCATGCTGCCGTTTTCGCGCGCGAGGTGATACTCGAAGTACGCCCGTTCGAACGCATCGCGCGCTTCGCGCAACGGGATGTCGAACGGGATCGCGGCCGTCTGGCCCGCGAGGCCGAGTGCCGAAGCCATGTCGTCGCCGAGCGTCGGCAGCGCGGCTGCGGACGCGACTGCCGCGGGCCCCGCCGCCTGCCCTGCGCCGGCCTTCGCTGCCGCGTTCGCGGACACCGGCGCCGCGCCGCGTGCGAGACCGTGCTCGACGGACTTCAGCAGCTTCTGCAGTGCGATGGGCTTCTCGAGGAAATCGAGTGCGCCGATCTTCGTCGCCTCGACGGCCGTATCGATCGTCGCGTGCCCGGACATCATGATCACGGGCATCGTCAGCAGCCCCTGCGCCGCCCACTCCTTGAGCAACGTCACGCCGTCGGTATCGGGCATCCAGATATCGAGCAGCACGAGATCGGGCGCCTGATTCAACCGGTATTCCCGCGCGGCCTGCGCGTTCTCCGCTGCCTCGACGACATGTCCTTCATCGCTGAGGATCTCCGAGAGCAATTCCCGGATGCCCATTTCATCATCTACCACCAGGATGGTTGCCATTTACGCTGCCTTTGTCTGCTCACTTGCTTTTGTCTTGGCGGGAGCCGTCCCGTCCTGCACGCCCGATTCGGCGCCTGGCGCATCGCTCGCCATCTGCAGGAACAGGATCGACACCTGCGCACCCTCGACGGTCTCGCCGTGCATGCGATTGCGCAGATCGATCCGCGCACCGTGCTCATCGACGATTTTCTTGACCGTGGCCAACCCCAGCCCCGTGCCCTTCGCCTTCGTCGTCACATAAGGCTCGAACGCGCGGGTCAGGATGCGCGCCGGAAAACCGGGCCCGTTGTCGGACACGGTAAGACGTACCGCGACGCGCGTTTTGCCCTCGGCGTCGGGATCGCCATATTCTACTGTCTTGGTTTCGATCAACACACGCGGATGCGCTGACTCCGCGACCGAATCCTGCGCATTCTGCAGCAGGTTGTGAATCACCTGGCGCAGTTGCGTCGCGTCACCGCGTATCACCGGCAGCGACGGCGCGAGCTCGGCGACGATCGCGCTCTTGCCTTCGCCCACCCCATACAGCCCGAGCACCTCGCTCGCCAGTTCGTTCAACTGCAGGTTCGCGAGCACCGCCGGCGGCGTGCGCGCGTATTCGCGGAAATCGTCGACCATCCGCTTCATCGCGGCCACCTGATTGACGATCATCGTCGCGCCACGCTTGAGCACGTCGGCGTCGGACGGCGCGAGCTTGTCGGACAGCTTCATCTGCAGCCGCTCCGCCGACAGCTGAATCGGCGTCAGCGGATTCTTGATCTCGTGCGCGAGCCGGCGCGCGACCTCGCCCCACGCGACCGAACGCTGCGCGGAAATCACGTCGGAGATGTCGTCGAACACGACAACATAACCGGACGTCTGCGGATCGTCGGCCTGCCCCTCGACCGTCGACACGAGGCGCGTGCCGCGCACGAGCAAAGTCAGCGGATCGGCTTCGCCCGGCACCTCGATCGCGAACTGCTGCTGCCAGTGGCCACGATCGCCGCGGCCGCCGTCGGACGCGGCCTCACGATCGGCGAACGCCTTGCGCACCATCGCGCCGAACCCGGCGGCCACGCCGATCTGGTCGAGCGTCGTGCCGATCAGCGCGTTGAACGGCTGCCGGAAGATCCGCTCGGCGCCGCGATTGGCCGTCGTCAGCCGGAACTGGCGGTCGAGCACGAACACGCCGGCCGTCAGGTTCGCGAGGATGCTCTCGAGATACGTCTTCGAATGCTCGAGCGCGACGCGGTTCTTCTCGACCGCGAGCCGCGCCTCGGACAACTGGCGCGTCATCGCATTGAACGACTGCGTGAGGAAGCCGAGCTCGTCGCGCGTCTTGATCTCGCGCTTCGGCGTGTAGTCGCCTTCCGTGACTTCCTTCGTGCCCTGCGCGAGCAGGAACAGCGGCCGTGCGAGCTGCTGGCCGAGCGCAAGCGCGAGCATCATCGCAATGAAGGTCGCAAGGAACAGCGCGAGCGTCAGCGTGCCGATGTACATCTTGCGCAGCCCCGTGCGGCCGAGCGACTTTTCCTGGTACTCGCGATACGCGCGCTGCACGGCGTCCGCGTTGTGGGCAAGCGTGGGCGGCACCGGCTGCGTGAGCTGCAGGAAGCGTTCCGCCGGCTGCAGCAGCGACGTCGTTGCATCGGGGATCGGCCGCACAACGCGCAACCTCAGCGCGCCCTTCGCGCCGTGTGCGCGCGGGTCGCCGTCGACCTCGCCTTCGATCGCCGCGTACGCGCCGTGTTCGCGCGCCTGGTTCAGAATCAGCGGCGTCGGCAAGTCGTCCGGAATCAGCGCGGCGAAATTGCCCGACGCCTGCGCGACGATGTGCAGGTCGGGGGCCGCACCCGAGCCGCCACGGCTCGGCTCGATGATCGTCGCGTCCTGCACGCCGAACTGGTCGCGCAGCCGCAGCAGCGTGAGCGTCGTGCCGTTCGTGTTCGCATCGACGCTCGCGAGCTGGTCGGACATCAGCCGCGCCTTCGTCTGCAGATCGGACAGCGAAGCATCGAGCATCCCGCGGCCGAGGTTCAGGCCGGCCGTCAGCGCCGTCTCGACGTTCACGTCGAACCACGACTCGATGCTGCGCGACACGAACTGGTACGACACGATGTAGATGATCCCGCCCGGCACCACGCCGACGAGCGCGAAGAACACCGCGAGCTTCGCGAGCAGCCGCGTACCGAACTTGCCCTTCCTCAGGCGCACGACGATCATCCCGATCAGCCCGAGCACCACCAGCAGGAACACGAGTGCGACGACGATGTTCGTCGCGTACAGCCACGAATAGTAGCGGTCGAAGAATTCGGTATTCGCGCTCGCGGCCGCGAGCAGCACGAGCAGCAGCAGCGCAGTGAGCGCGACGGTCGAAACGATCACGCGAATGAGGAGGCTCTTCCCGCTGGCCGCGCGGCGCACTTTATTTAGCACGTTCGGTCACCGTGAAGTTGAAGCGCTTCCAGTCCGACCCGAGCGTCCAGTCGCGATTGTTCACGGCGTCGACCTGGAACGGCTTCGGCATCAGCGCCGTATCGAGCTGCATCCGCACCGATGCCGTGTAGGTTTCGCCCGGGCGCACCTGGTTGCGGTCGATCACGTGCCACGACGTGATGTGCCTGACGACCGCGAGCGCGTCCTTCAGCGACGGGAAGCCGAGCTGCAGGCCGCCCGTCGACACGCGATACTCGCGCGTGAGCGGCTGGAACGACAGGCGGATCGTCTGCGTCACCGCCACCGGCTGCTCGTCGAACCAGTACCAGCGCGCACGGCTCAACTCGAAATCGGTCGTGAAATAAAGCGGGATGCCCTTGTTGACGGCATCCTCGAGGTTCGGGTTCAGCTCGAAATCGAAGCGGGCATCGAGGGCCCAGCCGCTTCCGTCGGCCTGGAGCGACGCGCGCTGCACGGCAATCGACTCGGCATGCGCCGGCCGGACGACGGCCAGGCACAGCGTCAACGCGACCATCAGGACGGCCGCGAGCCGAAGTGGAAAAAGGTGTTTGATCGTCACCGTTTCTGAAACCGCGCGTAGAAAAATCCGTCGTGATCGGTGTTCTGGTCGAGTGCGCCGGCTGCCGCCCCTCCCTGCACTCCGCCCGGCAGCAGCTGGCCGGGGGCGTCCAATCGTACCGCATCTTCACAGGCCGCTTCAAACCAGCGGGCTTGCAATTCGCCTTCTTCGGGGAAGACCGAACAGGTCACGTAAAGCAGTTCGCCGCCCGGCTTCACGAGCGGCCACAACGCCGACAGGATGCGGCGCTGTTCCGAGACGAGCGCCGGGATGTCGGCCTCGCGGCGCAGCCAGCGAATGTCGGGGTGCCGGCGCACGATGCCGGACGCCGAGCACGGCACGTCGGCCAGGATACGATCGAACGGGCGCCCGTCGTACCACGCGTCGGGCGCGCCTGCATCGCCGACGCGCACGTCCGCTTCGAGCGACAGCCGCACGAGGTTCTCGCCGATCCGTGCCGCGCGCGCGGCGTCGCTTTCCAGCGCGACGACTTCCGCATCGGCGAGTTCGAGAATATGGCCGGTCTTGCCGCCGGGCGCCGCGCACGCATCGAGCACGCGCATGCCGTCACGTGCGCCGAGCCATTCGGCCGCGAGCTGCGCACCCGCGTCCTGCACCGACACGACGCCGTCGGCAAACCCCGGAATGCGATCGACCGGCAGTGCCGACGCGAGCCGCACCGCATGCCGGCCGATCACGGTCGCTTCGATTCCGCTCGCCCGCAGCGTATCGAGATACGCGTCGACGCTCGCGCGGCGCGCATTCACGCGCAGCGTCAGCGGCCCCTGGCGCTCGCCGGCCGCGAGGATCGCCTGCCATGCGTCAGGCCATGCGCGCTTCACCGAATCGACCCACCACGCGCGGTAGTTCCAGCGCGCGACGACATCGTCCTGCAGCGCCGCGACAAGCGCGTCGCGCTCGCGCAGGAAACGGCGCAGCACCGCGTTGACCATCCCCTTCGCGAACGCGCATTCGCGGCGGGCGCCGATCACGGTCACGGCCTGGTCGACTACCGTGAACGGCGAATACGCGGCGGCGTCCGCCGGGTCGAGCAGCAGCGCGAACGCACCGGCAAGTACCGCGTGCACGTGCGCGGACGGTGCCTTGCTGACGAGCCGGCCGATCAGCCAGTCTGCGCTGCCGAGGCGGCGCATCGTCCGGTACGCGACGTCCTGCGTCGCCCCGCGCGCGAGTGCCTGCGTACCGGACGCCATCTGCGCGAATACCGCCGAGAGTGCCGCCGGCAGCGCGGTGCCGCGCCGCACTGCAGCGACCGCCTGCGCAGCCGCGTCGAGTGCGAAGCCGAGCGAATCGGGCGCGAGATGCAGCGCGGACAGGCGCGCCGGGCGGCCGGAAGAAGACGGAGCGGTAGAACGGGTTCGTGTCATCGGAGCAAATTCGGCAAACAGGCACAGCAAACAAATGCGGCAAACGGCGGGATCGCGGCGCTCGCTTCGCCCCTGCGATCCCAAACCGGGCATTGTAGCGTGCGACGCCGCAGCCCCTTTGGCCCCTTTACGGCGCGCGCAAATGAAACACCCCGCAGCGCGAAGCGTGCGGGGTGGCGTGGCAGCCCCCCGTGCGGCAATTGCCGCACGGTGTGCCCTGGATTAGTCGAAGCGGCCGGTACGCGCCATCTCCATCAGGCGCGCGATGCGCTCCTCGGTGGCCGGGTGCGTCGAGAAGAGGTTCTGCAGGCCGCCACCGTGCAGCGGGTTCATGATCATCATCTGCGCGGTGGCCGGATGCTGCTCGGCTGCCTGGAACGGGATGCCCGCTGCATAGCGATGGATCTTGTCGAGCGCGGTCGCGAGCGACTGCGGATCGCCGGAAATCTGCGCGCCGCCGCGGTCGGCCTCGAACTCGCGGGCCCGCGAAATCGCCATCTGGATCAGCGCGCCGGCGATCGGCGCGAGCAGCGCGACCGCGATACCCGCGATCGGGTTGGCCGGCCGGCCGTTCTCGTCGCGCCCGCCGAAGAACATCGCGAAGTTCGCGATCGCCGAGATCGCGCCCGCCATCGTCGCGGTGATCGTCGAGATCAGGATGTCGCGGTGCTTCACGTGCGCGAGCTCATGCGCCATCACGCCGCGCATCTCGCGCTCCGACAGCACGCGCAGGATGCCCGTCGTCGCGGCGACCGCCGCATGCTCGGGATTGCGGCCCGTCGCGAACGCGTTCGGCGCATCCTCGTTGATCAGGTAGACGCGCGGCATCGGCAGGTTCGCGCGCGTGGCCAGCTCGCGCACCATCCGGTAGAACTGCGGCGCGGTGTTCTCGTCGACCTCCTGCGCGTTGTACATGCGCAGCACCATCTTGTCGGAGAACCAGTACGAGAAGAAATTCATGCCGAGCGCGAACAGCAGCGCGATCGTCATGCCGCGCGAGCCGCCGATCATCCCGCCGATCACGATGAACAGGGCCGTGATCGCGGCCATCAGCATCGCCGTTTTGACCCAATTGAACATACCCACTCCTTATCCGTCAGGGGACCCGCCGCGCATCACAGGACGCGGCGGAAAATTGTAAGCGATTTGTTAGATAAGGTCTTGCCGGAAAAATTCAATCTCAGCGTTGCGATGTTGCAAGACGAAGGCCGAGGCCGACGAAAGCGCTGCCGACCGTGCGGTCGAGCCACTTCCTGACGCCCGGTTTGCCGGAAAAGCGCTCCGTGACACTGCCCGCAACCCAGGCAACGACGCTGGTCCACACCGTGCTCATCGCGACGAATACGCCGCCGAGGGTCAGGAACGCCCATGCCTTGTGCGGGCTGTCGGCCGACACGAACTGCGGGAAGAACGACACGAAGAACAGCACCACCTTCGGGTTCAGCACGTTGGTCCAGAAGCCCTGCATGAACAGCTGGCGCAGCGGCTTCGCGCCTTGCGTGGCCGCCGTGCCCGACGGCTCGGCCGCCTGCTTCGCGATGATCATCCGCACGCCGAGGTAGATCAGGTAGGCGGCACCGACCAGCTTGATCACCGTGAATGCGGCAGCCGATGCCGCGAGCAGCGCGGTCAGGCCGAATGCGCAGGCGAGTGCGTGAACGCAGCAGCCGGCCGAAATGCCAAACGCCGACATCAGCCCCGCGCCACGGCCCTGCGCGACGCTGCGGCCGACGATATAGGCCGTATCGGGGCCGGGCGTGACGTTCAGCAGGAAGACTGCCAGCACGAAGAAACCGAAATGGGTGATGCCGAACATGAAAACCTCGAAACCGGAGAGCGCAGGGAAATTCTACGCGCGCCTGCCGCGCCGCGCGACTCGGCCATCCGGCCGATTGCGCACGCCCGGCAGGCCGGGTCGAATGGCGGTCAGGCCGCTTCAGGCAACGTCATTCAGCGCGAAACGCTGGCCCGCGACGAGCGGGGAGCCAGCCAGAAATTCACGGGCGGGCAGCCGCTTGCCGCCCGGCTTCTGCAACTGCGTGACGCGCAGCGCACCGCTGCCGCACGCGACGACCACGCCTTCCGGCGCGGCTTCGACGATCGTGCCGGGCGCTGCTTCGCCGCGCGCCGCCACGGGCTCGGCCGCCCACAGCTTGATCGCCGCGCCGTCGAGCGTCGCGACGCCGCCCGGGAACGGATCGAACGCACGCACCTGGCGCGCGAGCACGTCGGCCGGCTTGCGCCAGTCGAGCGCCGCTTCGTGCTTGCCGATCTTTTCCGCATAGGTCACGCCGTCGGCCGGTTGCGGCGTCGCCGGCAGCACGCCGTCGCGCTCGAGCTGCACGAGCGCGTCGACGATCAGTCGCGCGCCTTCGGCAGCGAGCCGGTCGTGCAAGGTCGCGGTCGTCTCGTCGGGCGCAATTGCGACACGCGCCTCCTCGATCATCGCGCCGGTGTCGAGGCCGATGTCCATCTGCATCAACGTGACGCCCGTCTCGGCGTCGCCGGCTTCGATCGCGCGGTGGATCGGCGCGGCGCCGCGCCAGCGCGGCAACAGCGATGCATGAATGTTGATGCAGCCGTTGCGGGGAATGTCGAGCACTTCCTGCGGCAGCAGCAGGCCGTACGCGGCGACCACCATCACGTCATGCGGGGTCGTGCGCAGCAGCTCGATCGCGTCGGCCGCCTCCGCCGGGTACTTGCCCGCGCGGCGCAGCGACGGCGGCTGCGCGACGGGCATCCCGTGCTCGACGGCGTAGCGCTTCACCGCGCTCGCCTGCAGTTTCATCCCGCGCCCGGCAGGGCGATCGGGCTGGGTGAGCACGAGCGGCACCGGAAAACCGGCCTCGTGGATCGCGGCAAGGGCGGCCGCGGCAAATTCCGGCGTGCCGGCGAAAACTACGCGCAACGTATGGGTCATGACAGCATTCGGGGTCGGGCAGGGTGAGCGCGCGTCACATCGCGCGTTCGAGTTTCTTCATCTTCGTCTTGATGCGCGTCTGCTTGAGCGGCGACAGGTATTCGACGAACACGCGCCCCATCAGGTGATCCATCTCGTGCTGGACGCACACGGCCAGCAGGCCCTCGCAGTCGAGCTCGAAGGTCTCGCCCTGCTCGTTGAGCGCGCGCACGCGCACGTGATCGGGACGCTCGACTTCGTCGTAGATGCCGGGCACCGACAGGCAGCCCTCTTCATAGATCTGCTTCGCATCGCTCGACCACACGATCTCGGGGTTGATGAACGCGCGCAGCTCGTTCTTCTCCTCGGAGACGTCGATCACGATCACGCGTTCGTGCACGTCGACCTGCGTGGCCGCAAGGCCGATGCCCGGCGCCGCGTACATGGTCTCGGCCATGTCGGCGACGAGCTTGCGGATCCGGTCGTCGACCTTGTCGACGGGCTTCGCGACCTTGTGCAGCCGCTTGTCGGGGTAATGAAGAATATTGAGTAAAGCCATGGCGTTCGGTAATCGGTGAAGCGGCGTGCCGCATCGGCCATCCGGCCAGCTGGCGCCGCCGCCGGGATGCAATGAAGATGAGGCGGACGCGCGGCGAATCAATGCCGCGGATCATGCCCCCTGCAATTGGCCGGGCGCCTGCGCGCGCGGCCCTGTCGAGTATTTCGGATGATGAAAATTTTATCATGGCGCCACGCGGTCCGCTGGCCACCGCATTCGAGGGGCGCCTCATGTCGCCGCAAGCGCTGACCACCTCCGCCGTGCGCGCGTGGCTGCAGCTCGCGCATGCGCCCGGCCTCGCCCCCGCCGTGCTGGAAGCACTGCTCGATGCGTTCGGCTCGCCGGACGCGCTGCTACGCGCGTCCGGCCAGGCCATCGCCGCCGTCACCAGCCCCGCCGCTGCCCAGGCCGTGCGCGCGAGCGAGCGCGGCGATCTCGACGCGCGCACCGACACCGTGCTCGCCTGGCTCGACGCGCCGGGCAATGTGCTCGTCACGCTCAACGATCCGGCCTACCCGCCGCGGCTGCGCGACCTGCACGATCCGCCACCGCTGCTATATGTAAAGGGCCGGCTCGACCTGCTGCACGCACGCTGTCTCGCCGTGGTCGGCAGCCGTCACGCGACGCCGCAAGGGCTCGCCGACGCGACACGCTTCGCACGCGAGCTGTCCGACGCCGGGCTTCCGATCGTGTCGGGCCTCGCGCTCGGGATCGACGGCGCCGCGCATCGCGGCGGGCTCGACGGCCGGTCGGGCACGGTCGCGGTGATCGCGACCGGCGCCGATCTCGTCTATCCGGCGCGGCACTGCGCGCTCGCCCACGAAATCGCCGCACGCGGCGCGATCGTGTCGGAATGGCCGCTCGGCACGCCGGCCCGCGCCGCGCACTTCCCGCAGCGCAACCGGCTGATCGCCGCGCTCGCGATCGGTGCGCTCGTCGTCGAGGCCGCGCCGCGCTCCGGCTCGCTGATCACCGCGCGGCTCGCGAACGAACTGGGGCGCGATGTGTTCGCGATGCCGGGGTCGATCCACGCGCCGCTCGCGCAGGGCTGCCATGCACTGATCCGCGACGGCGCGAAGCTGACGGCGACGCCGCTCGACGTGCTCGAGGAATACGGGCTGGGCGAACCGAATACCGGCGTGGCGGGCGGTGCGGCGTGCTCCGGGCATCGGGGCGCGAACGCTGGCGACATCCGCGAAACCACGGCCGCCATTCAGCGCGCCGCCGCCAGCGGCACACAAACTGGCGACGCCGTTCCGGCCACCGCGCCCGCCCCGGCCGAAGCACCGTCGTCGGCGCCACAGCTGCCCGGCAGCCCGTCCGAACAGGCCCTGCTTGCCGCATTGGGATACAGCCCCGTCACCTACGAATGGCTCGCCGAGCACAGCGGCCTGTCCGACGACGTGCTGCACCGCACGCTGCTTGCACTGGAACTGGCCGGCCGCGTCGCCAGCCTCCCCGGCGGGCGCTTCGCGCGGCTTGACGCAGCGCGCACCCCGCCCGTGCACGGCGTGCTACATTCCCCCGCATAGGGGCGGCCACGCCGCCGACGCTACCCAAGGAAATCCATGCCCGCGCTGAATCTCGACACCGATGCGGATCGGATCGCCGAGCGCCTCGCCGATCCCGGCACGTTGCTCGTCGCCTGCCTGTGCGCCGAGTGGTGCGGCACGTGCCGCGACTACCGGACAGCCTTCGACCAGCTCGCCGACGCACATCCGGACGCCTGCTTCGCCTGGATCGACATCGAAACGCATGCCGACCAGCTCGACGATCTCGACGTCGAGAACTTCCCGACGATCCTGATCGAAGATACCCACACCGCACGCTTCTTCGGCACGGTGCTACCGCACGCGGCGATCGTCGAGCGGATGCTGTCCGACCTGAGTGCAGTACCCGGTGCGCCGCACGCACCGAAATTGCGCAACGTCCTGGCCGTCGAAGCCTGAATTTCGCGAGCCGGCCCGGTGGTTTTGCGCGCGTTTGCGCACCCTGCTGCGCCGGGCGCTTGCCGCCGTTGCAGCCCCCCTCTATGATGAGCCGCTTTTTGCACGCTGAGCCGCCGTCACTGCGGCGTGTGCTATAAAGCGGTCGTAAAAGGGACCCACAACCGGCGAACCCGGTCTACCAACACACACCTGTCATGTCCAAAGCACTGATCATTGCGGAAAAGCCTTCTGTCGCGAACGACATCGCACGCGCTTTGGGCGGCTTTACCAAGCATGACGAGTATTACGAAAGCGACGATTTCGTCCTTTCGTCCGCTGTCGGCCACCTGCTGGAAATCGCCGCCCCGGAAGAGTACGAGGTCAAGCGCGGGAAATGGAGCTTCGCGCATCTGCCCGTTATCCCCCCGCATTTCGACCTGAACCCGATCGCAAAAAGCGAGTCGCGCCTCAAAGTGCTCACCAAGCTGTTGAAGCGCAAGGATGTCGACCGCCTGATCAACGCATGCGACGCGGGGCGCGAGGGCGAGCTGATTTTCCGCCTGATCGCACAGCACGCGAAGGCGAAGCAGCCGGTCCAGCGCCTGTGGCTGCAGTCGATGACGCCGCAGGCGATCCGCGACGGCTTCGCGAACCTGCGCAGCGACGCGGACATGCTGCCGCTCGCCGACGCCGCACGCTGCCGCTCGGAAGCCGACTGGCTCGTCGGGATCAACGGCACCCGCGCGATGACCGCGTTCAACAGCAAGGGCGGCGGCTTCTTCCTGACCACCGTCGGCCGCGTTCAGACGCCAACGCTGTCGATCGTCGTCGAACGCGAAGAGAAAATCCGCCGCTTCATCCCGCGCGACTATTGGGAAGTGAAGGCCGAATTCGCGTGCGCGGGAGGCTTCTACGAAGGCAAGTGGTACGACCCGAAATTCAAGCGCGACGAATTCGATCCGGAAAGACGCGACTCCCGCCTGTGGAGCCTGCCGGCTGCCGAAACGATCGTCGCCGCGTGCCGCGACCAGGTCGGCACGGTCTCCGAGGAATCGAAGCCGTCGACGCAACTGTCGCCGCTGCTGTTCGACCTGACGAGCCTGCAGCGCGAAGCGAACAGCCGCTTCGGCTTCTCCGCGAAGAACACGCTCGGCCTCGCGCAGGCGCTGTATGAAAAGCACAAGGTGCTGACCTACCCGCGTACCGACGCGCGAGCACTGCCGGAAGACTATCTGTCGACGGTTCAGTCCACGCTCGAGATGCTCAAGGAGAGCAACAACTACCTGCCGCATGCAAAGCAGGTGCTCGACAAGGGCTGGGTGAAGCCGAACAAGCGGATCTTCGACAACTCGAAGATCAGCGACCACTTTGCAATCATCCCGACGCTGCAGGCACCGAAGTCGCTGTCCGAGCCGGAGCAGAAGCTGTACGACATGGTCGTGAAGCGCTTCCTCGCCGTGTTCTTCCCTGCCGCCGAATTCCGCGTCACGACGCGGATCACCGAAGTCGCCGGCCATCATTTCAAGACCGAAGGCAAGGTGCTCGTCGAGCCGGGCTGGCTGCAGGTGTACGGCCGCGACGCCGAAGGCGCGGATGCGAACCTCGTGCCGGTGCAGAAGGACGAGAAGGTGAAGACGGACGAAATCGCCGCCGTCGCGCTCGTCACGAAGCCGCCCGCACGCTATTCGGAAGCGACGCTGCTGTCCGCGATGGAAGGCGCGGGCAAGCTCGTCGAGGACGACGAACTGCGCGAAGCGATGGCCGCGAAGGGCCTCGGCACGCCGGCCACGCGCGCGGCGATCATCGAAGGCCTGCTCGGCGAGAAATACCTCGTGCGCGAAGGCCGCGAGCTGATCCCGACCGCGAAAGCGTTCCAGCTGATGACGCTGCTGCGCGGGCTCGGCGTGAAGGAACTGACCGCGCCCGAACTCACCGGCGAATGGGAATACAAGCTGTCGCAGATGGAGCGCGGCAACCTCGGGCGCGAAGCGTTCATGCAGGAAATCGCCCGCATGACGCAGCAGATCGTCAAGCGCGCGAAGGAATACGATTCCGACACGATCCCCGGCGACTACGCGACGCTCGAGACGCCGTGCCCGAACTGCGGCGGCCAGGTGAAGGAAAACTACCGCCGCTTCGCGTGCACGAAGTGCGAGTTCTCGATCTCGAAGATTCCGGGCAGCCGGCAGTTCGAGATCGCAGAGGTCGAGGAGCTGCTGCGAGAGAAGACGATCGGACCGCTGTCCGGCTTCCGCAGCAAGATGGGCCGCCCGTTCTCGGCGATCCTCAAGCTGTCCTTCGACGACGAGACGAAGAACTACAAGCTCGAGTTCGATTTCGGCCAGGACCAGGGCGGCGAAGAAGGCGAAGCGCCCGACTTCTCCGCTCAGGAGCCGGTCGGCGCATGCCCGAAGTGCAAGGGCCGCGTGTTCGAGCATGGGATGAGCTACGTGTGCGAGCACTCGGTGGCCAACCCGAAGACCTGCGACTTCCGCTCGGGCAAGGTGATCCTGCAGCAGGAAATCACGCGCGAGCAGATGGGCAAGCTGCTCGCCGACGGCCGCACGGATCTGCTGCCGAGCTTCAAGTCGTCGCGTACGGGCCGCAACTTCAAGGCATTCCTCGTGAAGCAGCCGGACGGCAAGATCGGCTTCGAGTTCGAGAAGAAGGAGCCGAAGGCCGCCGCCGCGAAGAAGACGGCAAAATCGGCGACGAAGGATGCCGAAACCGTGACGGAAGGCGCCGAAGAGAAACCGGCACCGGCTCGCAAGACCGCTGCCAAGACCGCGACCAAGACGGCCGCTCGCAAAACGACGGCGCGCAAGACCGGCTCGTAACGACCGGGACACCGGGGCTTCCCCCGGCGCATCCGGCTCCGGCAGGCAGCCATAAAAAAACGCGGATCGATTGCTCGATCCGCGTTTTTTCTTTGTGCCGGGGCAACCGCCGCCCGGCCGTCGCGCCCGTTACAGCGGCGACGGCGCCGCGACGCGCGTGCGCGTCGAACGCGGCAGGCGCGGCGACAGGTTCGGGTCGGCCGCTTCCGGCTGCTCGGCACGCGTCTCGACACCGATCGGCGCGAGCGCAGAACTCTGCGCGGCCCACTGCTCGCCCATCGTCGCGTCGGTCGAGTGGCTGAAATACTCGACGAGGTGGTCGATGAACGTGCGCACCTTCGCGGGCAGATGGCGCCGGCTCGGGTAAGCGATGTTGATCTCGACCTGCGGCAGCCGGAAATCCGGCAGCAGCCGCACGAGCGCGCCGCGCGCGATGTCGCCGCCGATCAGGTAGCTCGGCAGGATCGCGACACCCATCCCGAGCAGCGCGAACTGGCGCAGCATCGCGGTGTTGTTCGCGACGATCACGTTGGTCGGGCGCACGCGCACTTCGCCGTCCGGCCCCGTGAACACGCGCTCGTCGCCCCAGTATTCGTTCGGCAGGCTCAGGCTCGGGTGTGCGGCGAGATGCTCCGGATGGGTCGGCACGCCGTGCTTCTCCAGATAGCTCGGCGTCGCGCACACGGTCATGCAGCCGGTGGTCAGGCGCCGCGTGACGATGCTCGCGCTGCGCATCTGGCGCGTGACGACAATGCCGACGTCGAAGCCTTCCTCGACGAGATCGACCTGCCGGTCGACCAGCGTGAGATCCGGTACCACTTTCGGGAAATTCTCCGTGTACGACTGCAACACGGGCGCGAGGTTATGCAGGCCGAACACGACCGGCGCAACGATGCGCAACGTGCCGACCGGCTCGTGATTGCGCGCAACGACCATCTGCTCGACGTCCTCGAGCTCGTCGAGGATCTGGCGAGCACGCTCCAGATAGACCTGGCCTGATTCCGTCAGGGAAAGGCTGCGCGTGGTGCGGTTCAGCAAACGCGTGCCGAGCCGGCCTTCCAGATCGGCGACGTGACGCGTCGCGACCGCGTTGGAGATATCCATTGCACTCGCGGCCCGCGCAAAACTGCCGAGATCTGCAACCTTGACGAACACGCGCATCGACTGCAAATGATCCATAAACGACTCCTGCCGCTGTTACAACTTCAAAAAGATGAAGCAAATGCGTAATTCTCCTACGACAGCGGAAATGATGCAGAGTTGCTCAACAAGGCCCCCGTTGACGATAAAAATAGTCAAAAATCCTCGCCCTCTGCGGATAGTTGATCCAATTATTCTGATTGGAGCAACAATTGGGTGAACCTCGTCGAGTAATCGGCCGAATCAGGAAGGACGTATTTGATGCGACACAACAGCGCACCCTTCCGCCCGTCGCGCAAACGGCGCCGGGTCAGGCTGCCGCCAATTGCGGCGGAGCGTAACAACCTGTTAAAAAGACACCATGAAGGCGGCCGACGTAGCATCATGTCGGCCCCGGCCGGGCGGGACGGGTGCGCGACGTGCGCCGCCGCCACCGCCGCCGCTTTCAACGCGCGACACCCGCTCACCATGAAAATTGCCATCCTCGACGACTACCAGGACGCCGTCCGCAAGCTCAACTGCTTCGAGATGCTTGCCGACCACGACGTGAAGGTCTTCAACAATACGGTGCGCGGATTGGGGCAGCTCGCCAGCCGTCTGGCGGAAGTCGAGGCGCTCGTGCTGATTCGCGAACGGACCCCGATTTCGTCGCAACTGCTCGCCAAGCTGCCGAACCTGCGCATGATCAGCCAGACCGGCCGTATTTCGAGCCACATCGATCTCGAAGCCTGTACCGACCGCGGCATCGCGGTGCTCGAAGGCACGGGTTCGCCGGTTGCCCCCGCCGAGCTGACCTGGGCGCTCGTGATGGCCGCCCAACGCCGCATTCCGCAGTACGTCGCGAACCTGAAGCAAGGTGCCTGGCAGCAGTCGGGCCTGAAGACGTCGGCCATGCCGCCGAACTTCGGCCTCGGCCAGGTGCTGCGCGGCCAGACGCTCGGCATCTGGGGCTACGGCAAGATCGGCCGGCTCGTCGCCGGCTACGGCAAGGCGTTCGGGATGAATGTGCTGATCTGGGGCCGTGAGCATTCGCTCGAGGCCGCGCGCGCCGACGGCTATACGGCCGCGGAAAGCCGCGAAGCGCTGTTCGAGCAGAGCGACGTGCTGTCGCTGCACCTGCGCATGCATGACGACACGCGCGGGATCGTGAAGCAGGAAGACCTGATGCGGATGAAGCCGACGTCGCTGCTCGTCAACACGAGCCGCGCCGAGTTGCTCGAGGAAAATGCACTGGTCAACGCGCTGTCGCACAACCGTCCGGGGATGGTCGCGATCGACGTGTTCGAGAGCGAGCCGATCCTGCAGGGCTACAGCCTGCTGCGGATGGAAAACGTGATCTGCACGCCGCACATCGGCTATGTCGAGCGCGAAAGCTACGAGCTCTACTTCAGCGCGGCATTCAGGAACATCCTGGCGTTCGACCAGGGCGACATGTCGAGCGTCGTCAACCCCGAAGCGCTGACGCCGCGCCGCGTGCGCTGAGCGACGCGGGCCGCGCCCGCCGCGCGGCCCTGCTTCCCGCCTTCAGGCGGCCACACGGCCGCCCGTCATCGCGCCGACGCACGTGAGGAAATGCTCACCGTCGCGCCGCCCGAGGTCGTATGCATGCCGCATCTGCGACGGGCTCGTGTAATCCCAACTCGAAATCGGCACCTTGCTCGACGGCTGGACGTACAGCCGCCGCTGCTCGCCATGCGCGACCGTGAACATCTGCGGGCGCGGATACAGCCGGGTGACGAGCACCAGCACGTCACCCGGTGTCGGGTCGAGCGCATCGACCGGCACGTTGTCGACCATCCCGCCGTCGAGCACGGGCCGGCCGCCGCGGCGCAGCACCGGCGTGAACGGCGGCGTGCAGGACGACTGCAGGATCAGGTCGGCGAGTTCGTCGACTCGCGTGCAGGCCTGCGCGCGCACGAATTCGGGCCGAAAGCCGAGCGTGCGCCCGAGTGTCGGGTGCAGCGTCTTGCGCACGTACTTCTCGATGTTGTACGCGACGAGGCCGGCGGCGACTGCGCTGCGCGCACCGAGCCAGCGCGGCACGTGCGACACGCCGATGCGGATCTCCGGCGCCGCGGCCAGCTTTGCGAACGGTTCGCCGTAGATATCGAGCAGTGCCTGACGGTAAATCCGGTAATGCGGAAACACGGGCTCGCGCCCGAACAGGTTGCCCCAGTACGCGTTCTTCCGGTTGTGGCGCAGCGCCGCTTCGTAATAGCGCATCACCCAGGCAGCGTCGCGCGTATACAGCATGCACGCGGTCGCCGCGCCGGCCGAGATGCCGGTGATCACGCGCGGACGCAAGCCGAGCGCCGGCTGGGCGACGTCCCAGAAGCCGGCCTGCCACCAGCAGCGATTGCCGCCGCCCGCAAAGACGATCTGATCGAACATCGCGCCGCTCAGCTGACGAGCGCGTAAGTCGACGTCGCGTGCACGGCCATCTTGCCGTCTTCGTCGAACAGCTCGACTTCGCCGAATACGAGATTGCGGCCCATCCGCAGCACGCGCGCGGTGACGAGCACGTCACCCTTGCGCACGGGGCGCATGAAGTTCGTGTTCAACGATACGGTGGTCATCGGCCGGAATTCACCAAGCGCGGCCGAGATCGCGACCACCATCGCGGTGTCGGCGGCCGCCGTGAACACCTGGCCGCAGATCACGCCGCCCGAATGGCGGAATTCGCCGGAAAACGGGAGGCGCATCGTGACGCTGTCGTCGCCGATCGACACGGGAACCAGACCGAGCGAGCGGACCCAGGGGGCCAGCAGGCGATCCAGCAATTCGCGGACTGCGTTTTCGTCCATCTTCGGAAGCCCAGAAAGCGTTGCGCGACCGCCGCGCAACAGGTGTGGCGTCATCATACCGGGAGCAGGGAAACTGCGATCGCTCGTCATCGGGCCGACAGCGACCGTTGCCGCGACGAAATATTTTCAGGAAATGTGCAGAAAAGGCTTGCAAGGTCTGAAATACCCGTGCATAATCTTTCTTCTGTTGGGGGCGTTAGCTCAGTTGGTAGAGCAGCGGACTCTTAATCCGTAGGTCGAGTGTTCGAGTCACTCACGCCCCACCAGGAATTCCGAAGCCCGGTTAGCGAAAGCTAACCGGGCTTTTTCCTTTTCCGGCGCGCCGCGCCCCTGCCGCAATACGCCACCGCACGCCCGTTCCGCATCGTTTCCGCTAGAATCGTCCGACAAATATCACACGACCGGCGCAGGCACTGCCGTTTGCCCGCCGGCACTGAGAGAACATGGGACGTCACACATGGAAGCATGTAACCGAGACGCGACCATTCAGAGAGCCTGGTTGCGCCGATATCGATCGGTCCGTCGCGACACGCCATTCCCCCGATCACGCCGGAATTCACCCTGCGGCGCACGAACCGGAACCGGTCATGCCGGGTAAGGACGCGCTCGTCGCCATGGCGCTCGGCGTCGTGCTGCTCGTGCTGGCCGGCATGCTCGCCGTCACGGCCGGCCAGGCGACCGGCCACCTGGTCCGTGCGCCGGGCACGGTCGTGCGCATCGTGCAGGACAGCGACGCGCTGCGCGCGTACCGGCCGATCGTCGCGTACCTCGCGAACGACGGCCAGCGCCGCGAAGTCGCCGGCAATACCGCATCGACCGTCCCCGCCTACGATATCGGCGAGAACGTCGAGGTATGGCTTGACCCCACCCACCCCGACCGCCCCGCACTGATCGACGATTTCACGCAACGCTGGTTTCCGGCGGCCGTGTCGGCGCTGCTCGCCATCGCGTCGCTCGCAATCGGCGGCCTCCTGATCGCCGGCGGGCGCCGTCGCCGGGCCTCCGAGCCACCGCCGACCCGCGCCGCCCGCCAGCACGCACGGCGCCGCTGGGATATCGCGATCGTGCTGATTCCGATTGCGGTCGGCACCGGCTTCGTCGCTGGCGCCGGCGCGGCCGGCCTGCGCCAGTGGCAGATCGTCCACCACTACGCGCGTTCGACCGGCCATGTCGTCGAGATCGCGCAAAACGCGCGCTCGCCCCGCGCGCGCACGGCACTGTATTCGGCGATCGTCGCGTTCACGACCGAGAGCGGACGCCAGGTCACGTTCGCCCAGGGTTCGGCGTCGTCGCATCCGGGCCTGCGCGAAGGCGAAGCGGTCAACGTACTGTACGACCCGGTCACACCCGAGCGCGCGGTCGTCGACCGCTTCTGGGATCGCTGGGGCCTCACGGCCATCCTGTTCGCGATCGGCGCGCCGTTCCTCGCGGCCGGGCTGTTCGTCGCCGCGACGCTATGGCCGGAACATCCGCCGCACGAAGCCGCTCCATGACGTTCGCGCGCCCGCCGCGCACCGCGTGGCACGCCCACCGGCACGGCGCGCACGTCACCGCTCCCTGAACGCCTCCACCTTCGCGCGGTTCCCGCACGTACGCATGTCGCACCAGCGGCGCCCGACGCCGCGGCCGCGATCGACGAAGAACCACGTGCACCGGCCGCACTGCCGCACCCGCGCGAAATCGTCGCTGCGCAGCAGTTGCTCGAAGCCGAGTGCGGCCGCATCGACCCAGCGCGACGCGGCACGCGCGTCGGGCCGCCATGCGAACCGGCCGTCGACCGCATCGAACGCGCTGCGCCCGATCGCCTCGCGGATCGCGGCGGTGAGCCGGTCCGCCGCGCGCGCGCCGGCCGTGCCGCCACCTCCGGCCGCCAGGTGCGCGACCGCGATGTAAGCGTCCTCGCGAAAGCGATGCAGCGCCACCAGCGCGCCGGCGGCGTCCTGCCGCGCATGACGCAGAAGCCGCGCCAGATCGGCCGGCGCCAGCAGCCCCGAGCGCTCCGCCCACGCATGGACGGCCGGCCAGTCGACGAGCTTGTCCGCGTCGCGCGTCTTGCCCGTGTCGGCCACCGTGTTGAGGAAGTCGAGCGCCGGATGGCCGCCAACGAAATCGGCGGCACCCCATTCATGCGCGTGTCGCGCGGGCTCGTGTCGAGTAACCATTTATTTTCACCTATCGGTTTCACACCCGGACAATCCGGAGTAACCTGTTAACAGCCAAAACAGGTTAGCACGGAGATGCCGATGCTCGAACTCGCCAACCGCTTCATTTTCGAAGGTCACCGGATTGCCTGGGGAACGCTCGGCGACGGCCCGCCGCTCGTGCTGGTGCACGGCACGCCGTTTTCGTCGCAGGTGTGGCGCCGGATCGCACCGTGGCTCGCGCGGCGCCGTCGCGTATTCTTCTACGACCTGCTCGGCTACGGTCAGTCCGACATGCCGGACGCTGACGTGTCGCTCGGCCGCCAGAACCGGCTGTTCGGAGCACTGCTCGACGAGTGGAACATTTCGCGACCGCACGTGCTCGCACATGACTACGGCGGCGCAACCGTGCTGCGCGCGCACTTCCTCGACGGCGTCGCGTATGCGGATCTCACGCTCGTGAATCCGGTCGCGATCGCGCCGCAGGGTTCGCCGTTCGTGCGCCACGTCGCGCAGCACGAAGCCGCGTTCACCGGATTGCCTGCGTATGCGCATCACGCGCTCGTGTCGGCCTATCTCGGCAATGCGGTCGCCCGGCCGCTGAGCGACGAGGCGCTGTCGATCTACCGCGCGCCGTGGCTCACGCCGGCCGGTCAGGCCGCGTTCTATCGCCAGATTGCGCAGATGCGCCAGCACTACATCGAGGAAGCCGAGGCCCGCTACGCGCCGCCGGACTTTCCGGTGCGCATCGTGTGGGGCGAGGACGACGCATGGATTCCGCTCGAACAGGGGCAGGCACTCGCCGATCGCATCGCGGACAGCCAGCTGATCAGGGTGCCGCGCGCGGGCCACCTGGTGCAGGAAGATGCGCCGGAGGCGATCGTGGCGGCGGTGCTCGACGGGCCACGGCACGGTTGATCGCCACCGGTACCGCATGTCGCGTCAGAACACCGGCACACCCTGCGCGAGCGTCGAGATGAACTTCGCGGTGCGCGGATCGCGCGGGTCGCCGAACAGGTCGCGCGATGCACCGGCCTCGACGACGCGGCCCTCCGCGAGAAACACCGCGTCGTGTGCGATCGATGCGGCCAGGCGCAGGTCGTGCGTGGCCATCAGCATCGTCGTGCCTTCGCGCGCAAGCTGGCGCAGCACCTCGACCACTTCGACGGACAGCTCCGGATCGAGCGCCGACGTCGGCTCGTCGCACAGCAGCACCTGCGGCGATGGCGCAAGCGCACGGGCAATCGCGACGCGTTGCTGCTGGCCGCCCGACAGCGTGCCGGGCCACGCATCGGCCTTGTCCGCGATGCCGACCTTCTCGAGCAGCGCGAGCGCGCGTTCGCGGGCCCGTTCGCGCGGCCAGCGCTGCACGGTGACGAGCCCTTCCATCACGTTCTGAACGACGCTCAGGTGCGGAAACAGCTGGAAGTTCTGGAACACCATGCCGGTCTGGCGGCGCACCGCGAACACGGCGTCGCGCGCCGGCCGGTGCGCCGGCGAGAAATCGATGCGTGCGTCGCCGACCGTCAGCGCCCCCGTCTCGGGCACTTCGAGCAGGTTCACGCAACGCAGCAGCGTGCTCTTGCCGCTGCCCGACGGCCCGATCAGCGCCGTCACGCTGCCGGGCTGCAACGCGAGGTCGATTCCGTGCAACACACGATGCGTGCCGAACGACTTGTCGATGCGTTCGAGCCGGATCATCGCAACTCCGCCTGGAACAGCGCATGCCGGCCGAAACGGGCTTCGAGGCGACGTTGCAGCGTCGACAGCACCGAGCTGAGCAGCAGATAAACCAGTGCGGCTTCCGTATAGAGAATCATCGGCTCGTAGGTCACGGCCGCGATCCGCTGCGCGGCCTGGAAGATCTCCGGCACGGTCAGCACGGCCGCGAGCGACGTGTCCTTCACGAGCGAAATGAACGAATTCGACAGCGCCGGCAGCGCGACACGCGCGGCCTGCGGCAGGATCGCGCGGCGCAGCGCCTGCGGGCGCGTCATCGCCATCGAATACGCGGCTTCCCACTGCCCCTTCGGAATCGATTCGATCACGCCGCGGATCACCTCGGCGTTGTAGGCGCCGACGTTCAGCGAGAAGCCGATCACCGCAGCCGTCAGCGGATCGAGCACGATGCCGACGCTCGGCAAGCCGTAGAAGATCACGAACAGCTGCACGAGCAGCGGCGAACCACGAAACAGCCAGATATAGAAACGCACGGTGGCCTGCGCCCAGCGCGGCCCGAACAGCCGCACGAGCGCCGCGCCGAATGCGAGCAGCAGGCCGATCGCGAACGACGCGAGCGTGAGCGGCACCGTGAACACGAGGCCCGCGACGAGCAGGGGCCGCAGCGATTCCGCCATCAGGTGAAGCCAGGCCGGCATCGTTCAGCCTCGCGTCACGGCTGCGACACGTCGCGGCCGAAATACTTCTGCGAGATCTTCGCATAGGTGCCGTCGGCCTTGATGTCCGCGAGCGCCTTGTCGATCGCGGCCACCAGCGCGGGGCTGCCCTTGCGCAGCAGCACGCCCGATGCGTCGCCGGCGCCACCCGTGTCGGTCGCCGCGATCTTCAGTTTCGCGTCCGGCTTGTGCTTGCGGAAATCGAGGTACGACAGCGAATCGTTGATCGTCGCGTCGACGCGCCCCGAGCTCAGCAGGTCGATCGATTCGTTGAAGCCCTGCACGGGCACGACGTCCGCGCCGTGCGCGGCCGCGAGCTTGCCGAAATTGCTGGTCAGCGTGTTCGCGGATTTCTTGCCCTTGAGGTCGTCGAACGAGCGGATCGTCGTGTTGTCCGCGCGCACGATCAGCACCGCGTGCGACGTGATGTACGGCGTCGAGAAATCGTATTTCGCCTTGCGCGCGTCGGTGATCGACACTTCGTTGACGACCGCGTCGTAGCGGTTCACGTCGAGGCCCGCGATCAGCCCGTCCCACTTGCCTTCGACGAACTGCGGCTTCACGCCGAGACGCTGCGCGATCGCGGTCGCGATGTCGACGTCGAAGCCCGTCAGCTTGCCGGTTTCGTCGTGGTACGTGAACGGCGCGTACGTGCCTTCGGTGCCGACCCGGAACACGCCGGACGACTTGATCTGCGACAGGTCGTCGGCAGCCAGTGCGCTCGTGACCGAAACGGCCTGCAGCATGGCGACGACCAGGATGGAGCGAAGGAATTTCATGGTGCGGACCCCGAATGATTGGAGGGAATGTTCCCGCGGCACGCGTGTGCCGTTCGAGAGGTCCGCGAATTCTACCGACGCGTCGGGGCCCGGCAAAAACGCAAATCGGCTAACGATATGAGCCGATCGAATAACGCCCGCACCGGCTGCGGAGCCGGGCGCGGGCGCCTTACACGTCACTTACCACGGCAGCGAATACGTCTTCGTATTCGTGAAGCTCTTCATCGCTTCCTGCACGCCTTCCTTGTACCCGAGCCCCGAATCCTTCACGCCGCCGAACGGCGTCAGTTCGAGCCGGTAGCCCGGCACTTCGCGCACGTTCACGCTGCCGACTTCCAGCTCGGTGATGAAGCGCGTGATGTTGTCGAAGCGGTTCGTGCAGACCGACGACGACAGCGCATAGTCGGTGCTGTTCGACATCCGGATCGCTTCGTCGATGTCGCGAAAACGCATGATCGGCGACACGGGGCCGAACGTCTCGTACTTCACGAGCGGCATGTCGGGCGTCACGCGATCGATCACCGTCGGCGAATACAGCGCGCCGCTGCGGACGTTGCCGACCAGGAGCCGCGCACCGCGCGCGATCGCGTCGTTCACCTGCTGCTCGCAGAATTTCGCGGCCGCCTCGTCGATCACCGTGCCCATGTCGACCGACGGATCGGACGGATTGCCGTACGACCAGGCGTTGGTTTTCTCGACGACGAGCGCCGTGAAGCGATCGGCCACCGATTCATGCACGAGCATCCGCTTGATCGCCGTGCAGCGCTGCCCCGAGTTCTTGTACGAACCCGACACCGCCAGCGTGCTCGCTTCGTCGAGATCGGCGTCTTCCATCACGATGATCGGATCGTTGCCGCCGAGTTCGAGCACCGCGCGCCGGTAGCCCATTCGCGACGCGATCGACTTGCCGATCGACACGCCGCCCGTGAACGTGATCAGGTCGATCGCGGGGTTCGTGATCAGTTCGTCGGCAATCTCCGCCGGGTCGCCGGTGATCACTTGCAGCATCTGCGGCGGCAGCCCGGCTTCGTACAGGATGTCCGCGAACAGGTAGCACGACAGCGGCACCTTCTCCGACGGCTTCACGACGATCCGGTTGTTGGTCGCGACCGACGGCACGATCTTGTGCGCGACCTGGTTCATCGGATGGTTGAACGGCGTGATCGCGGAAATCACGCCGAGCAACGGATCGCGCTGCGTGTACACGCGACGCTTCTTGCCGTGCGGCGTCAGGTCGCACGAGAAGATCTGCCCGTCGTCCTTCAGCACCTCGCCCGCGCCGAACGTCAGCACGTCGGCCACGCGGCCCGCCTCGTACGTCGAATCCTTGAGGCACAGGCCGGCCTCGGCCGTGATCAGCGCTGCAATCTCGGCGGTGCGCGAGCGCACGATGTCGGCCGCGCGACGCAGGATCGCCGCGCGATCGTGACGCGTGAGCGTCGGCCGGTA
>NZ_NBYX01000018.1 GCF_002099195.1 Burkholderia puraquae
CCACATCCATGCCGCCGAACTTGTTGCGCCAACGATAGAACGTTTGTTCCGAGATGTTGTGGCGCTTGCATAGATCCTTCACCGGTTCATCCCGGCTCTCGGCCTCGCGCAAGATGCGGATGATCTGCTCGTCGGTAAATCGCTTCTTCATCGAGTTCTCCTTGTCTCTAGGATAAAAGAGAACTCACTTGCCGCATGGCTACAAGAATCGTCTCAGGTCAGCACGATGTGCGGGTCGCGCATCTTCATGCGTTCAGGCGGAACGCGCCATTCTGCGGCGGCCTCGTCAAACTCCGACCACTCTGCACGGATCATTTCCGTTGTTCGCACGAAGGTCAGTGCCATCAGGCGGAGCGCGAGCCGCGTGACTAGGTCGCCTTGGTAAGCGTCGATGTCGCGCATGAGTTGCGGAATCTCCGTCGCCTTAACGCGGGCCATGTGTTGCACGCCCGGTCCCTTCTTCAAGACCGTCTGCGCATCGATGTCGGCCGCCGGATTCCTGGAGCATCGTCCGGTCATGATCCCGTACTGGAATACCGCGCGAGAGCGCTGGAGAATCCGCTTCGCCGTCTCGCGCACGCCGCGCGCCTCGACCTCGCGCACGATGCTGAGCATCTGTGGCGAGTCGATCTCCGCGATCGGGCGAGGGCCGATTTTCGGGAAGACGTCGACCTCAAGCGAATTCAGCACCTTCTCCGCGTAGCCGTTGCTCCAGCCTGGACGCTGCGAGTCGTACCACTCGCGCGCTACCGCTTCGAACGAGTTTGCCGCCGCGATTTCGGCGGCCCGTTTCGCATCCTTCTTCGCTTCGCCCGGATCGACGCCGGCCGCGATCTGCTCGCGTGCCTCGTCGCGCTTCTTCCGTGCCGTCGCGAGCGAGACGGCCGGATAGACGCCGAGGGCGAGCGTCTTTTGCTTGCCAAGGAAGCGGTACGAGAAGCGCCAGTACTTCGCGCCGTTCGGTTGGACGAGCAAGAACATTCCGTTGCCGTCCGTGAGTTTGTACGGGGCCGCGCTGGCCTTCGCGTTCCGTACCTGCACGTCAGTGAGAGGCATTGTTGGTATCTGTGTTGTTGGTATCTGCTGATACCAACAAAAATACCAACACTTTCTCTGGCTGTCACTGAGCAACGTTGGGTAACGATAGGCGCGAGAGGTCCGCCAGACGGGCCTGAGCGGGGGATTTCTTGTGAATCTTGGGGATGGTTTGGGGCATGACTGGTCCCCCCGACAGGAATCGAACCTGTATCTAGCGCTTAGGAGGCGCTTGTTCTATCCATTGAACTACGGGGAGAGCCATGTCCGGGGGACACGCACAAAAAGCGCGAGCCGGACGGCGGTGTGGACAGCGCGCAGAGTATAGCAAACGCGCGGCGCGTCGGCGGGGCGGAATGCACGCCGACGCGCGCGATCGCGACATCAGTCGCGACCAGAAAACCAGCGAATCAGCGAATCAGAAATCGACGACGACGAAATCTTCCTTGCCCACGTCGCACAGCGGGCAGCGCCAGTCGGCGGGAATGTCGGCGAAACGGGTGCCGGGCGCGATGCCTTCGTCGGGCAGCCCTTCCGCTTCGTTGTAGACCCACCCGCAAATCAGGCAGACCCAGCTCTGGTATTCGGTTACTTCGCTCATTTGGTGCTCGGGAAAAATGGAAATTCGGTGATGCCGTCCGCAGCCTGGCCGGCGGACGAAAGGCGCAATGGTACCGGAATTTCGTCGAACGGCTCCGCAACGTCGTTTTAAACGTACGCATCGCGAACAATGCAACCGAAACACATATGCCGTGCGTGCGGTGTATGCTTCCCGGGCTGTCCAATCATAAGGAGAATGCGATGCTGAACAGAAAGTGGATCGCAGGTGCGGTATGCGTGGCGGCGATGGCCGTGTCGACGATGGCGCGGGCCGAGGCGCGCGTGTTTTTCGAAGCGCCGAGCGAGGGCGCGACGGTGTCGAACCCGGTGCACGTGAAGTTCGGGCTCGAAGGGATGGAGCTCCGGCCCGCCGGCGACATGACGCCGAATACCGGCCATCATCACCTGCTGATCGACGGCCGGCCGATTCCGAAGGGCGACGTGATTCCTGCCGGCGAACGTTCGCTGCACTTCGGCAGGGCGCAAACCGAAACCGAGATCAAGCTGCCGCCCGGCCAGCATACGCTGACGCTGCAGTTCGGCGACGGCGCGCACCGGTCGTACGGTCCCGAAATGAGCTCGACGATCTCCGTCAACGTGAAGTAGTAATCGCGCGTGCCGCGTACGGGCGCCCGAGGCGTCCGGCGCGGAATGGTCGTTCGGCCGGCCGCAGGCATCCGGCCGGCGGTGGCCCTTTCACCCAGAACCCGCGACCGGCGCCCGCTACCGGAAGCTGGCCGCGCCCGGTGTGCCATCGCATCGTGTCGATGCGCTTGATGGACACCGCCTGCCTGCCGTCAAAAGCGCGTTCCAATCCGCGTCTCAACCCGTTTGCCGGCCTTATCCGTCCGGCCATGCCGGTGGCGGCGCCCGCGACCGGTACAATGGGCGCTTCCGATTTCTCTCTTCGCCGTCTCCCCATGTCGCTCTATTCCATTACCGGCGCGCAGCTCGCGTTCGGTCACGTCGCGTTGCTCGATCACGCGGATTTCTCGCTGGAAGCCGGCGAGCGCGTTGGCCTGATCGGCCGCAACGGCGCGGGCAAGTCGTCACTGCTGAAGATCGTCGCCGGGCTCGCGAAGCCCGACGACGGGCTGGTCACGCGCCAGCAGGAGCTCGTGACCGTCTATGTGCCCCAGGAGCCCGAATTCGAGCCGGGCGCGACGGTGTTCGATGCAGTCGCGTCGGGGCTCGCACACACGCGCGAACTGCTCGAAGAATACGATTTGATCGCACACCGCCTCGCGGATATACCCGAAGGCGCCGAACACGATGCGCTGCTCGCGCGGATGAACGCGCTGCAGTCGTCGCTCGACGCGCACGACGCGTGGAGCTGGCGCACGCGCGTGTCGATGACGCTCGCGCAGATCGGCCTGGCGGACGTCGACGCGCCCGTCGACGCGCTGTCGGGCGGGATGCAGAAGCGTGTCGCGCTGGCGCGCGCGCTGGTGCTGCAGCCCGACGTGCTGCTGCTCGACGAACCGACCAACCACCTCGATTTCGACGGCATCCGCTGGCTGGAAGAGCTGCTCGTCGCGCAGCGCGCGGGCCTGCTGTTCATCACGCACGATCGGGCGTTCCTCGACCGCGTCGCGACGCGCATCGTCGACCTCGATCGCGGCCGGCTGCTGTCGTACCCGGGCAATTTCTCCGCGTACCAGACGCGCAAGGCACAGCAGCTCGAAGTCGAGCGCGTGGAAAACGAGAAGTTCGACAAGCTGCTCGCGCAGGAAGAAGTGTGGATCCGCAAGGGCGTCGAAGCGCGCCGCACGCGCAGCGTCGGCCGCATCGCGCGGCTCGTGCAGATGCGCAACGACCGCGCGGAGCGCCGCAACGCGCAGGGCAACGTGAAGCTCGACGTCGCGCAGGGCGAGAAGTCCGGCAAGATCGTCGCGGAGCTGACCGACGTGACGAAGCGCTACGGCGGCCGCACGGTCGTCGATCGCTTCTCGACGACGGTGATGCGCGGCGACAAGATCGGCTTCATCGGCCCGAACGGCGCCGGCAAGACGACGCTGCTCAAGCTGATTCTCGGCGAACTGAAGCCGGACGAAGGCACGGTGCGCACCGGCACGAACCTGCAGGTCGCGTATTTCGACCAGATGCGTGCGCAGCTCGACCAGGAAAAGAGCCTCGCGGATACCATCAGCCCCGGCAGCGAATGGGTGGAGATCGGTGGCGTGCGCAAGCACGTGATGAGCTATCTCGGCGATTTCCTGTTCGCGCCGGAACGCGCGCGTTCTCCGGTGAAGTCGCTGTCGGGCGGCGAGCGCAACCGGCTGCTGCTCGCGCGCCTGTTCGCGCGTCCGGCCAACGTGCTGGTGCTCGACGAACCGACCAACGACCTCGATATCCCGACGCTCGAACTGCTCGAGGAACTGCTGGCCGACTACGACGGCACGGTGCTGCTCGTCAGCCACGATCGCGCGTTCCTCGACAACGTCGTGACGTCGGTGATCGCGGCCGAGGGTGACGGCAAGTGGCGCGAATATGTCGGCGGCTTCACCGACTGGCAGGTCCAGAGCGAGCGATCGGAGCAACTCGCGCAGCAGGAAGCCGCGAAGCGCGCGGTCAAGGAAGCGGCGCCGGTGAAGGACGAACCGGCAAAGAGCGCCGCGGGCCGCAACGCGCAACGCACGGTGAAGCTGTCGTTCAACGAGCAGCGCGAGCTCGATTCGCTGCCGGAGAAGATCGCCGCGCTCGAAGCGGAGCAGAAGACGATCAATGCCCGGCTCGAAGACGGTTCGATTTTCGCGAAGGATCCGCAGGAAGGCACGCGCTTGACCGAGCGGTTCGCGGCGATCGACGACGAATTGCTCGCCGCGCTCGAACGATGGGAAACGCTCGAGGCGAAGCGCAAGCCGGCGTGATACGCACGGCGCGTCGCGCGGCGGGCGGCCGCTGCGCGCGATTCCGCGATTGGCGTGCCACGCGGAACCAGTAAAATACCGCGCGTCCCGGGCAGCGCAGCGCACGCCGCGCGCCCGCTTTCGGAGCAGTCCAAGCACACCGTTGTTTCGATTCGCTTTTTTACGGAACTCAACGTTTTGTCCACGACGTTATCCACACCAGGTGTGGACAACGTCCCGATGAATGACGAAATTCAGCGCCTATGTCAACGAAGAAACCCAGCGCGGCCTATAGCGAAGCATCGATCAAGGTGCTCAAGGGTCTCGAGCCGGTCAAGCAGCGTCCCGGCATGTACACCCGTACCGAGAATCCGCTGCACATCATCCAGGAAGTCATCGACAACGCGTCCGACGAAGCGCTCGGCGGCTACGGCAAGCAGATCACGGTCACGTTGCACGCCGACCAGTCGGTATCGGTCGAGGACGACGGCCGCGGCATCCCGTTCGGCATGCACCCGGAAGAGGGCGTGCCGGTCGTCGAGATCGTATTCACGCGCCTGCACGCAGGCGGCAAGTTCGACAAGGCCGCGGGCGGCGCCTACACGTTCTCGGGCGGCCTGCACGGCGTCGGCGTGTCGGTGACGAACGCGCTGGCGACGCGCCTCGACGTGACGGTCTGGCGCGACGGCAAGATCGCCGAGCTCGGCTTCGCCGAAGGCGATGTCGTGAAGCCGCTTGCAACGCAAGGCGCGGGCCGCGGCGAGAAGAAATCCGGCACGCGCGTGCAGGTGTGGCCGAATCCGAAGTACTTCGATTCGCCGAACCTGCCGCTCGGCGAACTGCAGCGCCTGCTGCGCTCGAAGGCCGTGCTGCTGCCGGGCGTCGAGGTCGTGCTCGTCAACGAGAAGACGGGCGAGCGCCAGACATGGAAATATGAAGACGGCCTGCGCGGCTACCTGCTCGACGAAATGAACGGCAGCGAGCTGCTGATCCCGCTGTTCGAGGGCGAGCGTTTCGCCGATTCGCGTTCGGGCGACGACACCTTCGCCGAAGGCGAGGGCGCGTCGTGGGTCGTCGCATGGAGCGAGGAAGGCTCGCTCGTGCGCGAGTCGTACGTGAACCTGATCCCGACGCCGGCCGGCGGCACGCACGAATCCGGCCTGCGCGACGGCCTCTACCAGGCGGTGAAAAGCTTCGTCGAACTGCACAACCTGCAGCCGAAGGGCGTGAAGCTGCTCGCGGAAGACGTGTTCGCGCGCGTGTCGTTCGTGCTGTCCGCGAAGGTGCTCGATCCGCAGTTCCAGGGGCAGATCAAGGAACGCCTGAACAGCCGCGACGCGGTGAAGCTCGTGTCGTCGTTCTCGCGTCCCGCACTGGAGCTGTGGCTGAACCAGCACGTCGAGCACGGCAAGAAGCTCGCCGAACTCGTGATCAAGCAGGCGCAGGCGCGCACGCGTGCGGGCCAGAAGGTCGAGAAGCGCAAGAGCTCGGGCGTCGCGGTGCTGCCCGGCAAGCTGACCGACTGCGAGACGGAAGATATCGCGCGCAACGAACTGTTCCTCGTCGAGGGCGACTCGGCAGGCGGCTCCGCGAAGATGGGCCGCGACAAGGAATACCAGGCGATCCTGCCGCTGCGCGGCAAGGTGCTGAACACGTGGGAAACCGAGCGCGACCGCCTGTTCGCGAACAACGAGGTGCACGACATCTCGGTCGCGATCGGCGTCGATCCGCACAGCCCCGATGAAAGCGTCGACCTGTCGAACCTGCGTTACGGCAAGATCTGCATCCTGTCGGACGCGGACGTCGACGGCTCGCACATCCAGGTGCTGCTGCTCACACTGTTCTTCAAGCATTTCCCGCAACTGATCGAGCGCGGCCATGTGTGCGTCGCGCGGCCGCCGCTGTTCCGCGTCGACGCGCCCGCGCGCGGCAAGAAGGCCGCGCAGAAACTCTATGCGCTCGACGACGGCGAGCTCGAAGCGATCCTCGACAAGCTGCGCAAGGACGGTGTGCGCGAGACCCAGTGGAGCATCAGCCGCTTCAAGGGCCTCGGCGAAATGAGCGCCGAGCAGCTGTGGGACACGACGATGAACCCCGATACGCGCCGCCTGATGCCCGTGAAGCTCGGCGAGCTCGACTACGAGGCGACCGTCGCGCGGATGACGATGCTGATGGGCAAGGGCGAGGCAGCCGCGCGGCGCGGCTGGCTCGAGGAAAAAGGCAACGACGTCGAAGCGGACATCTAAGCCGAGCACCTGCGCGGCCGGGCACGACGCCCGGCCCGGCCTCACGCCACTTACGAATACGGAATTCAGATGGACGACAACACTTCCGATCTCTTTGCCAGCCCCGACGCGCCCGAGAACGACGCGCTGACGCTCGGCAACTACGCGGAGCAGGCGTATCTCAGCTACGCGGTCAGCGTCGTGAAGAGCCGCGCGCTGCCCGACGTCTGCGACGGCCAGAAGCCGGTGCAGCGCCGGATCCTCTACGCGATGAACGAAATGGGCCTCGGCCCGGACGCGAAGCCGGTGAAGTCGGCGCGCGTCGTGGGCGACGTGCTCGGTAAATACCACCCGCACGGCGACCAGTCGGCGTACGACGCGCTCGTGCGTCTCGCGCAGGATTTCTCGCTGCGCTACCCGCTGATCGACGGGCAGGGCAACTTCGGCTCGCGCGACGGCGACGGCGCGGCGGCCATGCGTTACACGGAAGCGCGCCTCACGCCGATCGCGAAGCTGCTGCTCGACGAGATCGACCAGGGCACGGTCGACTTCATGCCGAACTACGACGGCTCGTTCGAGGAGCCGAAGACGTTGCCGAGCCGCATGCCGTTCGTGCTGCTGAACGGCGCGTCGGGCATCGCGGTGGGCCTGGCGACCGAGATCCCGTCGCACAACCTGCGTGAAGTCGCGGCGGCGGCGGTTTCGCTGATCCGCAACCCGAAGCTCACGCACGCGGAGCTGATGAACCTGATTCCCGGCCCGGATTTCCCGGGCGGCGGCCAGATCATCTCGAGCGACACCGAAATCGCGGCGGCCTATGAAACCGGCCGCGGCAGCCTGAAGGTGCGCGCGAAATGGAAGATCGAAGATCTCGCGCGCGGCCAGTGGCAGCTCGTCGTCACCGAGCTGCCGCCGAGCACGTCGGGCCAGAAGGTGCTCGAGGAAATCGAGGAACTGACGAATCCGAAGCTCAAGCTCGGCAAGAAGACGCTGACGCCCGAGCAGCTCAACACGAAGAAGGCGATGCTCGACCTGCTCGACGCGGTGCGCGACGAGTCGGGCAAGGAAGCGGCGGTGCGACTCGTGTTCGAGCCGAAGTCGCGCACGATCGACCAGACGGAATTCGTGAACACGCTGCTCGCGTACACGAGCCTCGAATCGAACGCGACGCTGAACCTCGTGATGATCGGTGCCGACGGCCGGCCGGGCCAGAAGGGCCTGCTGACGATCCTCGACGAATGGGTGAAGTTCCGCCAGCTGACGATGACGCGCCGGTGCCGCCATCGTCTCGCGAAGGTCGACGACCGCATCCATATCCTCGAAGGGCGGATGATCGTCTTCCTGAACATCGACGAGGTGATCCGCATCATCCGCGAATCGGACGAGCCGAAGGCCGCGCTGATGAGCGCGTTCGGCCTCAGCGACCGGCAGGCCGAGGACATCCTTGAAATCCGCCTGCGCCAGCTCGCGCGTCTCGAGAAGATCAAGATCGAGAAGGAACTCGAAGCGCTGCGCGACGAGAAGGCGAAGCTCGAGGAGCTGCTCGCGAACGAAAGCGCAATGAAGCGGCTGATGATCAAGGAGATCGAGGCCGACGCGAAGCAGTACGGCGACGATCGCCGCACGCTGATCCAGCAGGAAAAGCGCGCGACGTTCGAGGCGAAGGTGGTCGACGAGCCGGTGACGGTGGTCGTGTCGCAGAAGGGCTGGGTGCGGGCGCTGAAGGGCCACGGACTCGACCCGGCGAGCTTCTCGTTCAAGGCCGGCGACAGCCTGTACGCGGCGTTCCAGTGCCGCACGCCGGACCGCCTGATCGCATGGGGCAGCAGCGGCCGCGTGTACTCGGTCGACGTGTCGGTGCTGCCGGGTGGCCGCGGCGACGGCGTGCCGGTCACGTCGCTGATCGAGCTCGAATCGGGCTCGCACCTGATGCACTACTACGCGGCGCCGGCCGACCAGCAACTGCTGCTCGCGTCGAGCAACGGCTTCGGCTTCCTCGCGAAGGTCGGCGACATGGTGAGCCGCGTGAAGGCCGGCAAGGCATTCATGACGATCGACACGGGCGCGGTGCCGCTCGCGCCGATGCCCGTGCTGCCGAACGCGACGCAGGTCGCGTGCCTGTCGAGCGGCGGCCGCCTGCTCGTGTTCGGGATGGACGAGATGAAGACGCTGTCCGGCGGCGGCCGCGGCGTGATCCTGATGGCGCTCGACGACAAGGAGACGCTCGTTCAGGCACTCGCGATCGATCCGGCGGGCGTCGTGCTGATCGGCACCGGCCGCGGCGGCAAGGCGCAGGACGAGACGCTGTCGTATGCGGGGCTTGCGCCGCACGTCGGCAAGCGCGCACGCAAGGGCCGCGTGCCGGAGACGAAGCTCAAGGTCGTCAACGAGCTGCGTCCGCTGCTCGGCTGACGCGACGCGCGCTCGATCGGCCGGTTCGGCCGCGATCGAAGGCCGCACCTCCGCTTCGGCGGACGTGCGGCCTTTTCTTTTGGCGTGGAGATTCGGGTAAGCAAGCGTGGCGCTGTTACGCGGAACTTGCAAAATAGTGTGAAATCGCGCCTGGGGTCTGAACCGCGCAGCGACAATCCGGTCGAACGTCGCTCGATGCCGCGTGCGACGCGGCCGTTCGCCGCACCCAACTCCTCACAGGATTGCCGTCATGTCCCATGCTGTCTCCGTCGCGCTGTTTCTTCATCTGCTGGCCGTCGCCGTGTGGGTGGGCGGGATGGTCTTCGCCAACTTCTGCCTGCGTCCGGCGCTGTCGGACCTGTCGCCGCAGCTTCGGTTGCCGCTGATCGAAGGCGTGTTCGGCCGCTTCTTCAACTGGGTATCGGGCTCCGTGATCGTGATCCTGCTGTCCGGCGGCTTCCTGCTCGTGGAGTTCGGCGGTGCGCACGCGACCTGGTCGCTGCACGCGATGGCCGGGCTCGGCGTCGTGATGATGCTGATCTTCGGGCATATCCGGTTCGCGCTGTTCCCGCGCATCCGCCGTGCGGTGCAGGCGCAGAAGTGGCCGGATGGCGCCCGCGCGGTGAATACCGTGCGCCTGCTCGTCCTCGTGAACCTCGTGCTCGGCGTCGTCACGATCGGCGCGGCAGTGTTGTCGCGCGGCTTCTGATTGACCGGAGCCGATGGGCGCTGGCCGCCGGTGCGGCGGCCAGCGCCGCTACGCGGCCAGCATCGCATCGAGCAGCCATGAGCCGACCGGGCCGAGCGGCCGGTTGCGCGACCAGACCGCATCGACCCGCACGCGGCGCGGCCAGCCGCGCGCGCGCAGTTCGCACAGGCGATCGCGTGCAAAGTGGTCGACCATCCAGCGCGGCAGTTCGGCCCAGCCGAACCCCAGCACGGCCATCTCCAGCAGCATCAGGTAGCTCGGTGCCAGCCAGTGCTGCGTGCCGACGACGATCCGGTCGTCGGCGCTGCGGCCTTCCGTTTTCACATAGGTATTGAGGCGCAGTTCGCGCACGTCGCGCAGCGTGGCGTGCGGCACGTCGGCGTCGCCGTATTCGGCGAGCGCGTGCGTGCGGCCGACGAACAGCCCGATCTCCGATTCCTCCGCGATCGTCGCCGCGCCGATATCGGCCGGGTAGGCCGCGCGCGCGGCCATCAGCCCGAGCTGCGCGCGCCCCTGCTGGATCAGGTCGAGCACGTCCTCGTGCTCGGCGATCTGGCATTCGAGCTCGAGCGCCGGAAAGCGCCGTTCGAGCGCCATCAACGTTTCCTCGTAGCGCTTCGACTGGTACGTATCGGACACGACGAGCGTCAGCCGCGCTTCCTCGCCACGCGCGAGCCGCGCGGCCGTGCGGTCGATCGCCGCGCCGGCCTCGAGCGCGCGCTGCACTTGCGGCAGCAGCGCGCGCCCGGCGTGGGTCAGCGTCGGCGCCCGCGTCGAGCGGTCGAACAACTGCACGCCGAGATCGATCTCGAGGTTCGCGATCGCCTCCGACACGGTCGACTGGCGCTTGCCGAGCTTGCGCGCGGCGGCCGTGAACGAGCCGAGCAGCGCGGCTTCGGCAAATGCGAGCAGGGCTTCGGGGGCGTGGCGCATGCGGCGCTCCTGGCGGCGTTATATCGGTAAAACCGATGATATCAAACTGGATTCATACGGTTACGCCGATCAAAATGGCGACCATGAACGAAGCAGACGAATCGGAGGGAATCATGAAACAGGTCAACAAAACGGTGACGGAACGGCTGCTGCATGCACTGACGTTCGAGCTGGTCGCGATCGCGCTGTGCGCGCCGATCGGCGCGTGGCTGCTCGACATGCCGGTGTCGCACGTCGGCGTGCTGACGGTGATGGTGTCGCTGATTGCGATGGCGTGGAACATGGCGTTCAACACGCTGTTCGACCGCATCGAGCGACGGGCGGGATTGACGCGCACGCTCGGCATGCGGATCGCGCATGCGGTCATGTTCGAGCTCGGCCTCGTCGCGATGGTGGTGCCGGTTGCTGCGTGGTGGCTGAACGTGAGCCTCGTCGAGGCGTTGCTGCTCGACCTCGGCATCGTGCTGTTCTTCCTGCCTTACACGTTCTGCTTCAACCTCGCATACGACGCGCTGCGCGCCCGCTGGATGGCACGCCGGGTCGCGGTGCAGGCAGGTTGAGGACGGGCGGGGGCGAATGCCGGCAGAGCCCGGCGGGGCGGCGGCAGTCGCCCGTCAGCGCGCGGCGGCCAGCCACACGCCGCACGCAACCGCGACCGTGCCGTACACGGCATAGACGGGCACCTTGAAGCGCGCGAAGCACAGCGTCGCGAAGACGCCAGTCAGCCAGTAAACGGGATCGGCCGGCTCGCGATGCAGGATCCTCACGACGGCGACGACGAGAAAACCCGTGGTTGCCGCGCGCAGCAGGCGCATCCCGTGCTCGAAGCGCGAATGGCGCTTGAGCCGGGACAGGTGGTTCTGCGCAAACACGACGAGGCACCCCGACGGAATGAACAGCGCGGCCGTCGCGAGCAGTGCACCGACCCAGCCGTCGGTCAGGTACCCGAGAAACGGCACGACGTTCAGCAACGGCCCCGGCGCGATGGGCGACAGCGCGAACGCAAGCGTGAAGTCGTGATCGGAGATGCCCGTTGCCGGCGTGACGAACAGCGTCTTGAGCACGGGCAGCGCGGAAAAGCCGCCGCCGAACAGTGTCATGCCGGCGCCGGCGAGGCGCGGCCACAGCAGCGTCGCCTGGTAATCGCCGGGCAGCGGCACCGCGAACAGCGTGACGAGCACGCCGAGCAGCACGAGGAGGTTGCGGTCGCGGGTCGACAGCGTGACATCGACTGCGTCGCGTTGCGGCGGGCCCGTCAGCCAGCCCGCTGCGAATGCAGCGAAAAGAATCCCGACGAAGGCGGCCGGATTATGCGCGAAACCGAGCAGAATCGTCGACATTGCGGCGATCAGCTGTTCGCGTCGCGTGCGCGCGAGCGAGCGCAGCTGCTTGACCCACGTGACGCCGATCAGCGCGGCGAGCACCATCCCGAAGTGATTGATCAGCATCGGCGCGGCCAGCGAGCGCACGAGCGGCGTGCGATAGAAGATCGCGAACAGCGTCATCAGGATGGAGAACGGCAGCACGCTCGCGATGCCGGCGATCCATGCGCCGATGCGGCCGTGCAGTATCTGGCCGACCTGTATCGCCACATTGCAGCCGACGGGGCCCGGCACGAGCCAGGCAAGCGCAACGAGGTCGCCGAATACGTGGGGCTCGATGCGCCGCAGCCGTTCCACGTAGTGGCGTTCGAGCTGCGCCATCATCGACAGCCCGCCCCACGAGACTGCCGAAATGCTGGCGACGACCTTGAACAGGTCCCACAGGGACGCCTGTGCCTGTTCGATATCAGCGGTCGCTTCGATTTCGGCGGTGGTCATGTTAGTGGTGTGGGCACGGGGCCCGATCTCTCGCGTGTGGCCATGCCGGCGGCCCGCCGACACGTCGGCCCTCCTGATTGTCCGCCGCGCACCGTGACACTGCCATGCGCGAAAACGCTAGTTCACGAACGAATCAATCAGATCGGAAAACGAAACAATGACGGCGCGCGCAACGCGCGTCACGGCCGCAGCGCGCTCACACGCCCGTGCTGCCCGTCGCACGGTGCACGATCACGTTCCGCGGGTCGCCGCGCACGCCGAAGCGTGCGATCAGCGGGGGAATCGCGTCGGCCGGTACCGGTCGCGAGA
The DNA here is from genome assembly GCF_002099195.1 of Burkholderia puraquae. GTDB lineage: Bacteria > Pseudomonadota > Gammaproteobacteria > Burkholderiales > Burkholderiaceae > Burkholderia > Burkholderia puraquae. The sequence goes on from NZ_NBYX01000018.1 coordinate 12,893, forward strand.
ACAGGAAGCCCTGCGCCTCGATCTCGCCGAGCGCGGACAGCCACGTGATCTGCTCCTCGGTTTCCGTGCCTTCGACGACGACGGTCAGGCCGAGCGAGCGTGCGAGATGCACGATCGACGACACCATCACGCACACGCTGCGATCGTTCGGGATCGCCTGCACGAACGAGCGGTCGACCTTCAGCGTATCGACGGAGAAGCGGTGCAGGTATGACAGCGACGAATAGCCGGTGCCGAAATCGTCGAGTGCGATCCGGATGCCGAGCTTCTTCAGCGCGACGATCTTCTCGGACACGAGCTCCGGATATTCCATCATCGCGGTTTCGGTGATCTCGATTTCGAGCCGGTTCGCGTCGATGCCGGTTTCCTGCAGCGTGCGCGAGATCGTCTCGATCAGGTCGCCGCGCCAGAACTGCACCGGCGAGATGTTGACCGCGAGCGTCAGCGTGTCGTGGCCCTCGTCGCGCCAGCGCGCGATCTGCTCGCACGCGGTGCGGATCACGAAGTCGCCGATCGGCACGATCAGGCCGGTCGATTCGGCGATCGAAATGAATTCGTTCGCTGAGATGATCCCGTGCTCGGGGTGATCCCAGCGCGCGAGCGCCTCGAAGCCGGTGATATGGCGGTGCGTGAGGTCGATCTTCGGCTGGTACGCGAGGAACAATTGCCCCTCGGCGAGCGCGACGCGCAATTGCTGTTCCCAGCGCATCAGGTGGTCGGCGCGATGCGACAGGTGCGGCGCATAGAACTGGTAGCAGTTCTTGCCGGCGTCCTTCGCGCTGTACATCGCGAGATCGGCCTTCTTCAGCAGGTCGATCTCGCTTTCGTTTGCGACGGAGTGCAGCGCGATGCCGATGCTTGCATGCAGCACGAACGAGCTGCCGCGCACGTCGAACGGTTCGCCGAACATCCGGATGATCGCTTCCGCGAGCCGCACCGCGCGCCGCTCGACGTCGTCGCCCTTCATCACCACGACGAACTCGTCGCCGCCGATGCGCGCGAGCGAGCCTTCGTCGCCGACCGCATCGGACAGGCGCGACGCGGTCATCTGCAGCACGATGTCGCCGGCGTTGTGGCCGAGCGTGTCATTGACGGTCTTGAAATTGTCGAGATCGATGAACAGCAGCCCGAGCCGTGACAGGCTCGTCGGCATCGACACGTCGTTGCGCAGCCCGCGCAGCGTCGCGTAGCGGTTCGCGAGGCCCGTGAGCAGGTCGTATTCGGCGAGCTGCGTCATTTCCCGCTCACGGCCGAGCAGCTTGCCGATCAGGCCCGTCGCGACGCCGAAGAACGCGAGCATCGCGAGCGTGATGAAGCTCGTCATCAGCAGGTAGACGTTGCGCGTGTGGTAGTAGTCCGCGAATTCTTCGGTTTGCGACAGCCCGACCATCACCGCGAGCGGGTAGCCGTCGAGGTGGCGGTACGACACGATGCGCGTCACGCCGTCGATCGGGTCGATGATCGTGCCCGTCACGCGCTCGGCGATCGGGTAGACGCCCGACGCCGAAAACGCGCCGGGCGCGTTGCTGACCGAGCCCGTGCGCCGCGCGAGCACGGCACCCGTGTCGGACACGACGGCGATCACGCCTTCCTTGCCGATCGCCGCGTTGTTGTAGAAGTCGTTCGTGAAGTAGCTCGGGTCTTCCGACACGACGACGATGCCCGCGAAGCTGCCGTCCGGGTTGTTCAGGCGCCGCGTCATCTGCAGCGTCCAGTGGCTCGACACGCGGCCGAGTACGGGCTTGCTGATGAAAAGGCGGTCGTCGTTGTGCGCGAGGTGGACCTTGAAGTGCTCGCGGTCGGACAGGTTGATCGGCTGCGGATGAAGCTCGGCCGTGTTCGCGAACAGGATGCCCTTCGCGTTGACGAGCGATACCTGGATCAGCGTGTCGCTCGGCACGACGCCTTTCTCGACGGCGCTCGCGAGGTTGAAGCGCGCGGGCGACTTCTCGAATTCGAACTTGACGAAGCGGGTGATCTGGTCGACCTGGTGGATCGCCTTGACCGTATGCTGCTCGAGCGCGGAGGACAGGATCGCCGCGGAAGCCGCTGCTTCCTTGTACGCGCTGTCTTTTTCCACCGACAGACGCGCGATGATCACGGCCCACAGCAGCGCGAGCGCCAGCATCCCGAGCAGCGGGATCGCAAAAAGCGCGCGCCGGCGCGATTTGCGCGGCGCGCGTATCGGCCGGGTCGGCGGCGTGTGATTGGACCGGGCGGAGCTCATCGAAGAGGGTGGCGTCCTGCTCGCGTGCGCCATCCGCATGGATGGCCGGCTATGGTTCGGGTTGTCCCGGCGTCTGTTCGTTCGCGGGACACGCAACCATGGACAGACCTCCGAAACAACGGATTAGGCCCGATATTACTGGCTGGAACGTTTTTGCGATAGCTGGGCGAATCGTAAAAGGGGCGCCGGACGGGCCGGCGCCATCGCACATCGCGAAATGTCAGGCGGGTGACCGGAAGGTGCCGTCGACGACCGTGACGACATCGCCGCCGATCCACGTGGTGCCGTCTTCGTCGTAGCTGACGAAGATGCGGCCGTCGCGGCCGATCGCCGTGCCCTGGCGGGCCGTATACGACTGGCCGGGGCGGCGTTCCTGCCGCGTCAGCAGCCCGGCCAGCGCCGCATTTGCGCTGCCCGTGACCGGATCCTCGCCGAAGCCGAAGTTGCCGCCCGTCATCAGGCAGCGGATTTCGAACGTCGCGGGGCCGCCTTCGGCGTGCGGCCCGTAGACCGCGAGGCCGTCCGTGCCGTAGCGGTGGGTGAGCGCCCCCAGCGCGGCGGGATCGGGCGACAGGCCGATGCACGCGTCGGCCGACTTCAGCCGCACGACGAGCCACGGCGCGCCGTTGTCGACCGCGCACGGCTCGGCCTCCAGGTCGATCGCGTCGCTGCGCAACGCGGCAGCCAGCGCCGCGTAGTCCGAACGGTCGAGCGGCGTGACGCGTGCCGGCGGCGCGGCGAACGCCCAGCCGCTGGCCTGTTCGCGCAGCGCGACCCGGCCGACCCCGCACTGCTGGATCAGCCGGCCCGGCGTGCGCGGCTGCGCGCCGCTTTCCAGGAACGCATGCGCGGTGCCGAGCGTCGGGTGGCCGGCGAACGGCAGTTCGCCCTCCGTCGTGAAGATCCGGACGCGGTAGTCGGCTCCCGGATCGGTCGGCGTGCAGACGAACGTCGTTTCCGACAGGTTCGTCCAGCGGGCGATCGCGAGCATGTCGTCGTCGCCGAGCGAATCGGCGTCGAACACCACGGCGAGCGCATTGCCCTTGAACGGCACCGACGTGAACACGTCGACCTGCTTGAAGCGGACGAGACGACCGGACATCGCGGCGCGCCCGTTATGCCACTTCGGCGATCAGCTCGATCTCGACGCACGCGCCGAGCGGGATCTGCGCGACGCCGAATGCCGAACGCGCGTGCTTGCCCGCGTCGCCGAACACTTCCGCGATCAGTTCCGACGCGCCGTTCGTCACGACGTGCTGCTCGGTGAAGTCGAGCGTCGAGTTGACGAGGCTCATCAGCTTGACGATGCGCGTGACCTTGTTCAGGTCGCCGGTGTGTGCGTGCAGCGTCGCGAGCAGGTCGATCGCGATCGAGCGGGCAGCCGCCTTGCCGTCTTCCGTCTGCAGATCCGCGCCGAGCTTGCCGGCCCAGACCTTGCCGTCCTTCTTCGCGATGTGGCCCGACAGGTAGACCGTATTGCCGCTTTGCGCGCTCATCACGTAGGCGGCAGCCGGTGCGCCGGCGATCGGGAGCTCGATGCCGAGCGACTTCAGTTTGTCGTAGACGTTAGCCATGTGTTCGATTCCTCGTAGAGAGTCGTGACAGGAAAAAGGGTCAGAGGCGCTCGCGCATCAGCTTGCCGAGGCGGGCGACGCCTTCCTCGATCTTCTCGGGCGGCACCGTCACGAACGACAGGCGCAGCGTGTTCTGCTGCGCGTTGTCCGCGAAGAACGGCGCGCCCGGCACGAAGGCGACGTGGTTGTCGACGGCCGCGGCGAGCAGCTTCATGCCGTCGATCTGCGCGGGCAGGTTCACCCAGATGAACATCCCGCCTTCCGGCCGGTTCCACGTGACGCCTTCCGGCATGTGGCGCTCGAGCGCACCGAGCATCGCGTCGCACTGCGCGCTGTACAGCTCGCGGATCGTCGGGATGTGCTCGTCGAGGAAGCCGTCCTTGATCACTTCGTGCGCGATGCGCTGCGTGAGCGTCGGCGTGTGCAGGTCGGTGGCCTGCTTGGCCTGCACGAGCTTGAAGTGGAGTTCTTCGGGCGCAATGATGTAGCCGATCCGCAGGCCCGGCGCGAGCACCTTCGAGAACGTGCCGAGATGCACGATGTGATCGGGCGCCATCGACAGCATCGTCGGCAGCGGCTCGCCGCGGTAGTTCAGCGCGCCGTACGGATCGTCTTCCAGCACCGGGAACGGGCTCGACTGCGCGAACGCGGCAAGTGCGCGGCGGCGCTCGACGGGCAGGCGGCGGCCGGTCGGGTTCTGGAAGTTCGGCTGCGCGTACAGCAGGCGCGCGCCTTGCGTGAGTTCGGGGGTGAGGCCTTCCGGCAGCAGGCCCTGCTCGTCGGTCGGCACCTGCACGTAGCGCGGCTCGTACAGCGAGAACGACTGCAGTGCGCCGAGGTAGGTCGGCGTTTCGACGAGGATCGGGCTGCCCGGATCGACGAGCGCCTTGCCGAGCAGGTCGAGCGCCTGCTGCGAGCCGGTCGTGATCAGCACCTGCGACACGCGCACGCTGTAGCGCTCGGCGATCCATTCGCGCAGCGGCAGGTAGCCTTCGGTCGCGCTGTACTGGAGCGCGGCGGCCGGCGCGTCGCGCAGCACGCGATCGGCGGCGGCGCGCATGCGCTCGGCCGGGAACGTCGCGGGAGCGGGCAGGCCGCCGGCGAACGAGATGACCTCGGGGCGTTCCGTGACCTTCAGGATTTCGCGGATTGCAGAGCTCGTCAGCTTGCGGGCGCGCTCGGAAAGCTGCCAGTGCGGCGGATGCAGGTCGCTCGGATTCATAGTCTCCTCGTTCGGATATCGTGGTCAGTCAAGAAAGGTCGTTCGGGCAAATCGCTTCGACGCGGCCGGGTGGGCACGCGCGAGCGCGATCGAGCCTTCGCGGCCGGGTGGGCAAACCGATCAGGCAAAACGTCCATTATGGCGCACCTGTTCAGCCGGCGCGAGCCGGTTGCGCGGCGGTGGCGACCGCCGAGCGGCGCCCGAGCACCACGGTGGCGATCACCGCGGCTGCGAACAGCCAAGTCGACGACGTGACCGTTTCGCCGAACAGCAGGGCTGAAAAAGCGATCGTGAAGAAAATCTGCAGCAATTGCACCTGGCCGACGCGCGCGATGCCGCCCATCGCGAGCCCCGCATACCACGCAAAAAAGCCGATGAATTGCGAAAAGAGGGTCACGTAGCCGAACGCGAGCCACGTGCGCAGGGCGAGCGGGCCCGGATGCGCGGCATGCTGCATCCAGGCGAGCCAGCCGACCGGCAGCACGAGGAACGGCGCGGACACGACGAGCGCCCAGCAGATCACCTGCCAGCCGCCGATCTGGCGCGCGAGGCGTGCGCCTTCCGCATAGCCGAGCGCGCCGATGCCGACCGCGACGAGCATCAGCGCGTCGCCGGCCTGCACGGTGCCGCCGCCGTCGCGCAGCGCGAACGCGATCACGAGCGCGCTACCGGCCACCGCGCTGGCCCAGAACGCCTTCGACGGCCGCTCGTGCGACAGCCATGCCGCGTACAGCGCGACGAACAGCGGCTGCAGGCCGTTGACCACCGCGCCGTGCGAGGCCGGTACGGATTTCATCGCCCACGCGGAGAACACCGGATACGCGATGATCACGCCGGCCGACGTGATCGCGAGGCTTTTCAGTTGCGCGCGGGTCGGCAGCGGCTCGCGGCGCCACCACAGCAGCAGGCCGGCCGGCACTGCGGCGGCGAGTGCACGGCCGAGCCCGTTGAGCAGCGGATTGAGTTCGGAGACGACGATACGCGTCATCGGCAGCGTCAGGCTGAAGATCATGACGCCGATGAGGCCGAGCAGCATGCCCCGGGTTTCGCGCGAATTCATGTACTGGGTGTCTCCGTATTGCTGAGTTCGTGTGATCGAAGCGGCGGCCGGGCGGTCAGCGCAGCGTGCGGGCGCCTTGCGGCGTGTCGAATTCCGCGACGAGCGCGGGCGGGCCGTCGCCGGTTTCGACATCGAGCAGATGGCCGGCACCGAGCCAGTCGAGCTGCTCGCGGATCGTATCCGCACGCGGGTGGACACCCTTGAGCGACTTCAGCGCGACGCCGTTATCCGGCAGCGATTCGGCTGGATGGCGCGGGCCGTCCCACTGGATCAGCGACGGCGCGAGGCCGTCGCCGGCGCCTTGCCATGCGGGGAACGCGCCGTCGTCGGGCACCGTGAGGCCCCAGCCCAGGTCGCCGCGCCGCATCGCGACGACCGGCGCGATGCGCGCCGGGTACTGGCGCTGCCACAGCGCGAGCTGGCGCGGGCGGTCGACGCGCGCGACCCAGTGCGCGAGAAACGGGCCTTGCGCGAGCCGCGCTTGCATGGCTGGATCGTCGAGCCCGAACAGCCGCGCGCGGGGCGGCTCCGCTCCGTCGCTCGGCGCCGGCGCGTCGGGGTCGATCGCGATCACTTCGAGATAGAGCCCGCCCCACGCGCCGAACAGCGCATTGTGGGTCCGCATCAGCGGGTGGCGGCCGCCGCCGGCCGGTTCGATACCGAGCGCGTCGGTAACGTGGCGGACGCCTTCGTCGAGCGTACGCGCGGCGATCACGAGATGGTCGAGTGTCAGGGAGCGGGCTGGCATGAACGTCGGTCGGGAAGCGAAAGTGTCATGGTGGGCGGGCGATGCGCCGGGCGGTGGCCGGACCGGCCGGCGTGCCGGCCTGCGATGCAGGCCGGTGGGCGCGGCGCCAGGTGCGGCGGAGCCGGAACGACGGCCGCACGGTCGCCATTCCGGTCAACTGTAATCGTCGGCACCGGCACAGTAACGGTACAATCGGTGCGATAGCCTTCGGTACAGTTGGAGTTGCCGCCCGTGTCCACCGTTCCTCTCGCCCAGATTCCCGCGCCGCACGATACGGCCACGCTCACGCTCGTCGACCAGCTTGTCCAGTGGGCGCGACGGCGTATCGACGAGCGCGTGTTCCGGCCCGGCATGCGGATGCCGTCGATCCGCAAGCTCGCGCTCGACAAGAGCGTGTCGCGCTTCACCGTCGTCGAAGCCTACGAGCGCCTCGTTGCGCAGGGCTACCTCGATTCGCGGCGCGGCTCGGGCTTCTACGTGCGCGAGCGCACGGCCGCGGGCCCGCAGCCGGCCGACGGCGTCGCACGCGTGGCGGAGGCCGCGCCCGTGCACAACACGATCGACGTCGTCTGGCTGCTGCGCAACATGCTGCACACCGCCAGCCCGGAAAAGGGGCCGGGTCTCGGCTACCTGCCGGGCCGCTGGCTCGACGGCGAGCTGATCACCGGCTCGCTGCGCGCGCTCGGGCGCCAGTCCGGCGCTCAGATGCTCGGCTTCGGCACGCCGCAGGGCTTCCTGCCGCTGCGCCAGCAACTGCAGACACGGCTCGCGGAAGTCGAGATCGGCGCGAAGCCCGAGCAATTGGTGATGGTGTCGGGCATCACGCAGGCGATCGACCTCATTTCGCGCATCTACGTGCAGCCGGGCGACGCGGTGATCGTCGGCGATCCCGCGTGGTTCCAGATGTTCGGCCGCTTCGCGTCGCAGGGCGCGCAGCTCGTCGGCATGCCTTATACGCCCGACGGGCCCGATCTCGACGCGCTGGAAACGCTCGTGCAGATGTGGCGGCCGAAGATGCTCGTGATCAATTCGGTGCTGCAGAACCCGACCGGCACGTCGCTGTCGGCCGCGCAGGCGTTCCGGATCCTGAAGCTCGCGGAGGCGTACGACTTTCTCGTCGTCGAGGACGACGTGTACGGCGACCTGTGCCCGCCGAGCTACCCGGCCACGCGACTCGCGAGCCTCGACCAGCTGAAGCGCGTGATCTATCTCGGCAGCTATTCGAAGACGCTCGCGGCGAACCTGCGGGTCGGCTATGTCGCCTGCGCGCCGGAGATCGCGAAGGCGATCACCGACCAGAAGATGCTGGTCGGGATGACGACGCCGGAGCTCAACGAGCGCGTGCTCTACAAGATCCTGACCGAAGGGCATTACCGGCGCCACGTCGAGCGCTTGCGCGCGCGACTCGACGGCGTGCGCGACAAGACCGCGCGGATGCTCGAGCGCACCGGGCTGCGGCTGTTCACGATGCCGGCAGCCGGGATGTTCTTGTGGGCCGACACGGGCGTCGATTCGGACGCGCTCGCGGCCGCCGCGCACGAGGAAGGATTCCTGCTGACGCCGGGGAGCCTCTTCTCGCCTCAGCAGTCGTCGTCGACATGGACGCGCTTCAACGTCGCGAACTGCGGCGATCCGGCGCTGCCGGGTTTTCTCGCGCGCTATATCGAGTCGGCGGCGCGGCGCGCGTCGTGACGGGGCGGCACGCCGCCCCTTGAAATCCGGTCGCCCGGCCCCAGATACCCGCGCAAACCGCTTGCGCCAGGCGGTCGTCCTTGACGGGCCCTCCGGCATCGCGCGCCGGGCGCCCGCGCCACACCATTCAAGTTCAAGTAAGAGGAAACAGTATCCATGGCACACGAAACGATGAGCTTTCAGGCAGAGGTCAAGCAACTTCTCCACCTGATGATTCATTCGCTCTACAGCAACAAGGAAATTTTCCTGCGCGAACTGGTGTCGAACGCGTCCGACGCGGCCGACAAGCTGCGTTTCGAAGGACTCGCGGACAACGCGCTGTACGAGAACGATCCGAACCTGCGCATCCGCATCGGCTTCGACAAGGCCGCACGCACGATCACGATCGACGACAACGGCATCGGCATGAGCCGCGACGAGGCGATCGCGAACCTCGGCACGATCGCGCGCTCGGGCACCAAGGAATTCTTCACGAAGCTGTCCGGCGACCAGCAGAAGGACGCGGCGCTGATCGGCCAGTTCGGCGTGGGCTTCTACTCGGGCTTCATCGTTGCCGACAAGATCACCGTCGAGACGCGCCGCGCCGGCCTGCCGGCGAACGAAGCCGTGCGCTGGGAAAGCGCGGGCGAGGGCGACTTCACGATCGACGCGATCGAGCGCGCGCAGCGCGGCACGACGATCACGCTGCACCTGCGCGAAGGCGAGGACGAGCTGCTGTCGTCGCACCGCCTGAAGTCGATCATCCAGAAGTATTCCGATCACATCGCGCTGCCGATCCTGATGCAGAAGGAAGAGTGGGATCAGGAAAAGGGCGAGATGGTCGTGAAGGACGAGGACGAGACCGTCAACCAGGCGAGCGCGCTGTGGACGCGTTCGAAGAGCGACGTCACCGACGAGCAGTACACGCAGTTCTACCAGCACATCGCGCACGACCACCAGGATCCGCTCACGTGGACGCACAACCGCGTCGAGGGCCGCAGCGAATACACGCAGCTGCTGTTCGTGCCGGCGCACGCGCCGTTCGACCTGTGGAACCGCGACTACCGCGGCGGCCTGAAGCTGTACGTGAAGCGCGTGTTCATCATGGACGACGCCGAGCAGCTGCTGCCGCAATACCTGCGCTTCGTGAAGGGCGTGGTCGATTCGGCCGACCTGCCGCTGAACGTGTCGCGTGAAATCCTGCAGGAAAGCCGCGACGTGAAGGCGATCCGCGAAGGCGTGACGAAGCGCGCGCTGTCGATGCTCGAGGAACTCGCGAACGCGGAAGACGATGCCGGCAAGGAGAAGTACAAGACGTTCTGGAACGCGTTCGGCCAGGTGCTGAAGGAAGGCCTCGGCGAGGATCACGCGAACCGCGAGCGCATCGCGAAGCTGCTGCGCTTCGCATCGACGCACGGCGACACCGATGCGCAGGACGTGTCGCTCGCCGACTACGTGTCGCGCATGAAGCCGGAGCAGAGCAAGATCTACTACGTGACCGCCGATACGTGGCAGGCCGCGAAGAACAGCCCGCATCTGGAAGTGTTCCGCAAGAAGGGCGTCGAGGTGCTGCTGCTGACCGATCGCGTCGACGAATGGATGCTGTCGTTCCTGCATGAATTCGACGGCAAGCCGCTCGCGAGCGTGGCACGCGGCGATCTCGACCTCGGCGAGTTGAACGACGAGGAGAAGAAGGCGCAGGAGCAGGCGGGCGAGGCGATCAAGCCGGTCGTCGAGAAGATGAAGGAAGCGCTCGGCGACAAGGTGAAGGAAGTGCGCGTCACGTTCCGCCTGACCGATTCCCCGTCGTGCCTCGTCGCGGACGACAACGACATGAGCGGCTACTTGCAGCGGATGCTGAAAGCGGCTGGTCAGAACGCGCCGGCGATGCAGCCGATCCTCGAGATCAACCCGGAGCACGCGCTCGTGAAGCAGCTGAACGCCGAGAGCGCCAACTTCGGCGACTGGTGCCATCTGCTGTTCGACCAGGCATTGCTGGCCGAAGGCGGGATGCTCGACGATCCGGCGAGCTTCGTGAAGCGAACCAACGCGCTGCTGCTGTCGCGCACTGCGTGAGCACGCGGATCCGATTCGACGGCGCACAGGCGGGCTGGCGCGCAATGCCCCGGCCCGGCTGCACGCTCGACCAGCGCGACTGGCTGACGCGCGGCGGTTCGCTGACCGCGCATCTCGCGCGGCTCGGCAGCGTGAGCGTGCGCGTGACGCGCGAGGCCGTCGACTGTCCGTGGTTCGACGAGCCCGACGCGCTCGCTAGTGCGCCGCGCGCGCCGATGTGGGTGCGCGAGGTGATCCTGTCGGTCGACGGCACGCCGTACGTCGCCGCGCACAGCATCGCGCCGCTCGCGGCCAGCAAGGGGGTATGGCAGGCGATGCGGCGGTTGCGCACGCGGCCGCTCGCGGAGCTGCTGTACAGCGATCCGCAGGTCGAGCGCTCGGCGCTCGTCAGCCGGCGCGTGATCGCCGGTCATCCGCTGTATGCGCTCGCGAGCCATGCGTTGCAGGGTGCGCGGGCGCCACACGCGTTCGTCGCGCGGCGCTCGGTGTTCCAGCGGCACGGCAAGCCGTTGATGGTCACCGAGTGCATGCTGCCGGCGCTGTGGCGCCATCTCGACGCGCATGGCGACGGGCCGCGCGGAGCCGCGTGATGCTGCAAGGCTTTGCGCCGGTCGTCGGGCCGAACACGCACACGATGATTCTCGGCAGCTTTCCGGGCGAGGCGTCGCTCGATGCCGCGCAGTACTACGCGCATCCGCGCAACCAGTTCTGGCGGTTGCTCGGTGCGGTGCTCGGCGAGCCCGGGCTGCACGAGCTTGCGTATGACGCGCGCCTCGAGCGCGTGCTGTCGCACGGCATCGGCATCTGGGACGTGCTCGATGCCTGCCATCGGCAAGGCAGTCTCGATTCCGCGATTCGCAATGCGAAGCCGAACGACTTCGCGTCGTTGCGCGAGCATGCGCCGTTGCTGAAGAAGGTGTGTTTCAACGGGAAGACAGCGGGGCGCTTTGCCGACGTGATCGGGCAGGCCGGGTATGAAACGCTGGTGCTGCCGTCGTCGAGCCCGGCGAATGCGATGTTGTCGTTCGAGCAGAAATTGCAACTCTGGCGCGCGATCAACCTGTAGCGTGTCAGGCAGCGGGCTTCCTCGCTCGCTGCTTGCCGTGGGACCGGATCACTCCCCATGCACCGCGCGCGGAGTGGGATCAGCCTACAACGTGACCCCGTCCAGTTCCGCATATGTGCGATGCAGCCATACCTTGACGCGCTGCCGCTCCAGCAAGCCGAGCCCGGTGGCGGCACGGTCCGGATGATTGACTGCCGCCCAGAAGCTGGCGCTCTGTCGATCGATCTTCTGCATGGTCGTATCGGGCAGGCGGCGCAGCGTTATCACGCTGGCGCCAAGCCCTTCGGCCCGTTCGCGCTCGCCGGATGCCTCCAGAATCTCGAAACGATCGCCGCGCACTTCGTTTAGCACGAGTATCAGCTTGATTCGTCCGCCGAACTCGTCGAGCCACCGCCGCAACAGGTCGACCGAATCGCGTCCGGTGTCCATGACGTGCCACCACGTGAGCGTGAGGTTGTGTTCTTCGGCAAAACCGAACACGTCCGAATCGTCGAGCCATTCGGCGAGTGCCCGCTGCGTCTGGGCGGCGAGATCGACCAGAATGCGTCGCTGCGGATCTTCGACGGCCGATTCCAGGACGGGATCGAGGCTGTCATGCTGGTCGAGAACGGCAGGCGCGGCGAAGTCGGAGTAGAACCGCAGCAGCGCGCCATGCGATCGGTCGGTATCGAAGCCCAGGAAGGGCACGCTCCGATCGATGAAATACTGGGCTAGCACGCGAGCGGCGAGCGATTTGCCCACGCCGCCTTTTTCCCCGCCGATGAAGTGGATGTGGCTCATGCTTACGGATCCCGTGTGGTGGAGCTGGTGTGGCTGAAACCGACGTTAGCCGGTTTCGGTGACGTAACGACGAAACAGCTCACGTCGAAACGAAATGCGTGCGTGGCAGCAGCATGCTGTGTGATCGACAGGGGTGTCAAACCGGACAAAATATCAATCGGTTCTGGCGGTTGCTCGGTGCGGTGCTCGGTGAGCCCGGGCTGCACGAGCTTGCGTATGACGCGCGCCTCGAGTGCGTGCTGTCGCACGGCATCGGCATCCGGGACGTGCTCGATGCCTGCCATCGGCAACGCAGTCTCGATTCCGCGATTCGCAATGCGAAGCCGAACGACTTCGCGTCGTTGCGGAGGTTCGAATTCACTTGCCGATCGGGCAAGCGAGCATATCGCGCCTGATGCTCAATCGTCCTTGCCCCATCGCCATTTGGGCGTCTCTCCCTTGATCCAGCACACCGCGGTCAGCAGCGCGACCAACGCGACGATGCAGGCACCGTACGCAATCGGCGACCGGCGCGGCGGCAGCAGCCACACGCTTGCAATGACCCCGATCGCGAACAGCAACAACACGACCCAGCCCTGCCACGCGACAGGCAATCCCCAGCCCCAGCCGTAGCGTTTGGCCGGAAACCAGATCTTCTTGTCGTTCGAGGCCATGTGGTTCCTCATCGTCGGATGATTGTTACGCGGGCTTCTTGTCAGCGAGTGTGTCGCTGGCGAACACCCATCGCGTCGAGCCGGCGTTCCAGCCGCACGCGAGCACGTCGGATGACGAAACATACCGGCCCGTGCATAGCGCCTCGTCGCGGGCTGCAATGCCACGTGCGATGAACTCGCTTCGAAGCCGGCCACACGCGATGCCTTCACCGATCAATTGCTCGACGAAGCTTGACGGCGTTTCGCCGTCACGCAGGCCGCGTTCGGCAACGGTGAGCAGTTCAGGATCGGCGGGGATGGATGGACAGGTGGCGGTATTCATCGGGCAACTTCCTCAAACACGATCGCGATGCATTGTCGTTCACGCAGAGCGTTAGTACAGGTGACAGATCAACGGTGCGTAGTGGCGGATCTATCTTTGGCTGCGACCATCTTCCCGCCAATGCTATCCTCTCGTCCGCTAAAACCAGCTTCACCCAGCGAGATTCAACATGACCCGACTGATCAAGCGCGCGTCCGCCGAGGCGCGTGCGTCCAAGCGCAGCAAACCGTCCGCCTACAACGGCTCCGAAAAACTCCAGCCGCCGCGCGTAAAGCGCCGCGCGGACATCGACGAACACGACGACGTGCCCGTGCTCGAAACGCCGCGCAAGCCGCGCTTCGCGCCCGTCACGTTCTCGGAAGAGGGCGGCGTGCGCTTCCTGCACTTCGGTACCGAGTGGGTGCAGGGTGCGATGCGGATCTCGAAGCCGCTGCACATCGAGCTCGAATACGCGCAGCAGATGATGGCGTGGCTGCTGTTCCTCGAAACGCCCGAGCGGATCGTCCAGCTCGGGCTCGGTACCGGCGCGCTGACCAAATTCTCGCACCGCTTCCTGTCGCACGCGAAGGTCGACGCCGTCGAGCTGAACCCGGCCGTGATCGTCGCCGCACGCACGATGTTCGCGCTGCCGCCCGATGACGCACGCCTCGCCGTGCACGAAGCCGACGCATGGGACTTCGTCAACGATCCGGCCAACCGCGGCTCGACGGGCGCGATCCAGATCGACCTGTACGACGCGACCGCGCGCGGCCCCGTGCTCGACAGCGTCGCGTTCTACCGCGCGGTGCGCGGCTGCCTCGCCGACGCGGGCATCGCGACGATCAACCTGTTCGGCGATCATCCGAGCTTCGTGCGCAACATGAAGCACCTGAACGCGGCGTTCGATCATCGCGTGATCGCGCTGCCCGAAGTGCACGACGGCAACCGGATCGCGATCGCGTTCTCGGGCCCCGCGCTCGATGTGTCGTTCGCCCAGCTCGACGCGCGTGCGAAGCTGATCGAGGACACGCTGAAGCTGCCCGCACGCAAGTGGGTGAAAGCTTTGAAAGAAACGACCGGCGCACGCGACGCCTCGTTCGCGATCTGACGCTTCATGCACCGGCGGCATGCCGGTGCAACCACGCGACAAGGGGCGGATCACCTCGGGTTCGCCCCCGCTTGACCGCGTGCTCGCGGCTCCTATACTGGCGCGAAGCCAGGGAAGCCGCAGCCTACCCGTTTTGCGCTCCTCTCGGCGCCGTACCCGCTCAACAAGATCGATAACCGGGAAAGATGAGGAGACGTCATGGCTCACGATGCCGACGCCAACCGGGCCGCCAAGCGCTGGCTCTGGCTGCTGGTACTGCCGCTGATCGCGATGGTCTGGGTACCGTCGTACAGCAAGATCGAACCGCAATGGTTGGGTTTTCCGTTTTTCTACTGGTACCAGCTGCTCTGGGTCTTCATTAGCGCGGTGATCACCGCGTTCGTGTACTTCAAGACCAAGAACGCGTGGAAGGCGAGCGGCCCGCAGGGAGGTGCGCGATGAATCTCGGCGCAACCTTCGTCTTCGTCCTGCTGTTCATCGGCGTCACGATCATCGGTTTCCTGGCCGCGAACTGGCGGCGCGGCGATCTCGCCCATCTCGACGAATGGGGCCTCGGCGGCCGCCGCTTCGGCACGATCGTCACGTGGTTCCTCCTCGGCGGCGATCTCTACACGGCCTACACGTTCGTCGCGGTGCCCGCGCTCGTGTTCGGCGCCGGCGCGATGGGCTTCTTTGCGCTGCCTTATACGATCCTGATCTATCCGTTCGCGTTCGTCGTGTTCCCGAAGCTGTGGAGCATCGCGAAGCGGCACGGCTACGTGACGGCCGCCGACTTCGTCAACGCGCGCTACGGCAGCCGGATGCTCGCGCTCGCGATCGCGGTGACGGGCATCCTCGCGACGATGCCGTACATCGCGCTGCAGCTCGTCGGCATCGAAGTCGTGATCGGTGCGCTCGGCTTCGACACGACCGGCTTCGTCGGCGACCTGCCGCTGATCATCGCGTTCGCGATCCTCGCCGCGTACACGTACACGTCGGGGTTGCGCGCACCCGCGATGATCGCGATCGTCAAGGACATCCTGATCTACATCACGATCGCCGCGGCGGTCATCGTGATCCCGGCGAAGCTCGGCGGCTTCGGGCACATCTTCGCGAGCGTGCCGCCCGCGAAGCTGCTGCTGAAGGCGCCCGACGCGATGAGCCTGAATGGCTACAGCGCGTATGCGACGCTCGCGATCGGCTCGGCGCTCGCGCTGTTCCTGTATCCGCACTCGGTGACGGCCATCCTGTCGTCGTCGTCCGGCAACTCGATCCGCCGCAACATGGCGATGCTGCCCGCGTATTCGTTCGTGCTCGGCCTGCTCGCGCTGCTCGGCTACATGGCGCTCGCGTCGGGCGTGAAGGACATGCCGCAGTACGCGCCGTACTTCAAGGCGTTCGGCCCGAACTTCGCGGTGCCCGCGCTGTTCCTCCAGTATTTCCCGTCGTGGTTCGTCGGTGTCGCGTTCGCGGCGATCGGCATCGGCGCGCTGGTGCCGGCGGCGATCATGTCGATTGCGGCCGCGAACCTGTACACGCGCAACATTCACCGCGAGTTCGTGAACCGCAACATGTCGCACGAGCAGGAGACGCACGTCGCGAAGCTCGTGTCGCTGATCGTCAAGGTCGGCGCGGTCGCGTTCATCCTCGGGCTGCCGCTGACCTACGCGATCCAGCTGCAACTGCTCGGCGGGATCTGGATCATCCAGACGCTGCCCGCGATCGTGCTCGGCCTGTACACGCGCGTGCTCGACCATCGCGGCCTGCTGGCCGGCTGGGCGGCAGGCATCGTGTGCGGCACGTGGATGGCGATCTCGCTGAAGCTGGCCGGATCGATCTTCACGATCCACCTGTTCGGTCTCGCGATTCCCGGCTACGCGGCCGTGTGGTCGCTGATCGTGAACCTGGTGGTCGCGGTAGTGGTGAGCGTGCTGGTGCGCGTGATGGGCATGGCGCATGCGGAGGACCGCACGCGGCCGGAGGACTATCTCGACGTGGTGGAAGGCTGACGCCGCCTGCACGGCCGCGCAATGAAACAGCCCGCCACCGGCAAGGTGGCGGGCTTTGTTTTTCGTGTTATCCCTGCGCGCGTTTCGCGAGGTCCTCGCGCTGCGACAGGTCCTCGACGTTGACCATCCAGTGCACGCCGAAACGATCCTTCGCCATCCCGAAGCCGAGCGCCCAGAACGTCTTGCCGAACGGCATCGTCACTTCGCCGCCGTCGGTGAGCGCATTGAACAGCTTCTGGCCTTCCTCGACCGTCGCCGGGTTCAGCGACAGCGAATAGCCGGCATGCATGCCGCCGCCGGGCTGGCTGCAGTCGCCGTCCGAGCACATGATCATCGAGTCGCCGATCGTGAAGCTCGCGTGCATCACCTTGTCGGCCATCTCCGGCGTCATCGGATAGTCGGGATTCGGCGGCGCGTCCTTGAAGTGCATCTTGAACATCGTCTTCGCACCGAGTGCCTTTTCGTAGAACTGAAGGGCTTCGTCGGCACGACCGTAGAACGTCAGGTACGGTTGAACTTGCATCGCTGTCTCCTGTAATGAGCCGGCCTGCGCATCTGCGCGGGTTCGGCGTCGTGCAAGACTGACTGGGAAAGGGGGCGTCGGGAGGCGGCCGGCGCACCCGTGACGTGGATTGTAGTGCGCGTGCTTGACGATGGAATGAAAAATAAAACGGCCGCGAACATGATGTTCGCGGCCGTGTGCGGCGCGCTTGCTGACGGCTGTTGTCAGGGTTGCTGACAGCCGCTGACGCGTATCGCGGCTCAGCGCAACGAGTCGATCAGCTTCTCGAGCTTCACCGCATCGGCGGCGAATACGCGGATGCCTTCGGCGAGCTTTTCGGTTGCCATCGCGTCGTCGTTCAGCTGGAAGCGGAACGACGATTCGTCGATCGCGACGCGCGCGGCGGGCTTGTCCTGCAGCGCTTCCGGCGACAGCTTGCGCGTGACCGTCTCGTTGCTGTCCTGCAGCTTCTGCAGCAAATCGGGACTGATCGTTAGCAGGTCGCAGCCGGCGAGTTCGGTGATCTGGCTGGTCGTGCGGAAGCTCGCGCCCATCACTTCGGTCTTGTAGCCGAACGTCTTGTAGTACGTGTAGATGCGGCGCACCGACTGCACGCCCGGATCGTTCGCGCCGCCGTCGTTCTCTTCATTCCACGCTGCGCCGGCTTGCTTCTTGTACCAGTCGTAGATGCGGCCGACGAACGGCGAGATCAGCTGCGCGCCGGCTTCCGCGCAGGCGGCGGCCTGCACGAGCGAGAAAAGCAGGGTCATGTTGCACTTGATCCCTTCCTTCTGCAGCACTTCGGCCGCGCGGATGCCTTCCCACGTCGATGCGAGCTTGATCAGGATGCGCTCGCGGCCGATGCCGGCTGCTTCATACAGCTTGATGAGCTCGCGGCCCTTGTCGATCGAGCGCTGCGTGTCGAACGACAGGCGTGCGTCGACCTCGGTCGACACGCGGCCCGGGATCAGCTTCAGGATCTCGGTGCCGAATGCGATCAGCAGGCGGTCGATGATGAAATCGGTGCTTTCGTTGCGATGATCGCGGACGGTTTTCTCGAGGATCGGCTTGTACGCATCCTTCTGGACGGCCTTCAGGATCAGCGACGGGTTCGTGGTCGCGTCCTGCGGCTGGTATTGCGCAAGCTGCTGGAAATCGCCCGTGTCGGCGACGACGGTCGTGTACTGCTTCAGCTGGTCGAGTGCGGTAGTCATGGCGATTCGGAAGAAGGGCGCAAGGCGCCGGGTTCTCACGGGCCGCGCGAGCGCGGCGGCGAAGCGAAGCGGCGCCGGGCGCCGCCTCCGATCCGCTATTCTAGGCCTGATTCGTGTCGGGCACGTTCTGGCGTGTCCGATGGCCGCCGCAGCGGGCGCCGCGTCACGCGGGGCGGCGTGCGTTCAGGATCACCTGCGTGACGATCCCCGCGACGAGCCCCCAGAATGCCGAGCCGATCGACAGCAGCGTGAGGCCCGACGCGGTGACCATGAACGTGACGAGCGCGGCTTCACGCTGCTTCACGTCCTGCATCGCGTTCGCGAGGCCGCTCATGATCGAGCCGAACAGCGCGAGTGCGGCGACCGACACGACGAGCGCCTTCGGCAGCGCCGCGAACAGCGCGGCGATCGTCGCGCCGAAGATCCCCGCGATCAGGTAGAACGTGCCGCACCACACGGCGGCCGTGTAGCGCTTCGCGCGATCCTCGTGCGCTTCCGGGCCCGTGCAGATCGCGGCCGTGATCGCTGCAAGGTTCACGCCGTGCGAGCCGAACGGCGCGAGCAGCAGCGATGCGAGGCCGGTGGTCGCGATCAGCGGCGACGACGGTGTCTGATAGCCGTCCGCGCGCAGCACTGCGATGCCCGGCACGTTCTGCGACGCCATCGCGACGACGAACAGCGGAATGCCGATGCTGACGATCGACGCGATCGAGAACGCGGGCATCGTGAACACGGGCTGCGCGAGCGCGATATGGAAGCGGCTGAAGTCGAGCAGGCCGAGGCCGCCGGCGACCGCCGTGCCGACGATCAGCGTCGTCACGATTGCATAGCGCGGCGCGAGCCGCTTGACGATCAGGTACGTGAAGAACATCGCGAGCACGAGCGCGGTCTGGAACTGCGCGGCGCGGAAGATCTCGATGCCGATCTCGAACAGGATGCCCGCGAGCAGGGCGGCGGCGATGCCGGCCGGAATCTTGCGCATCAGCGTGTCGAACAGCCCGCTCACGCCGACGGCCGTCAGCAGCACCGCGCAGACGACGAACGCGCCGATCGCCTCGGGGTACGGCACGCCGGGCAGCGACGCGATCAGCAGCGCGGCGCCGGGCGTCGACCATGCGACCACGACAGGCGCGCGAAAGCGCAGCGACAGGCCGATCGTCGTCAGCGCCATGCCGATCGACAGCGCCCAGATCCACGACGAGATCTGCGCATCGGTGAGGTGGGCGGCGCGGCCGGCCTGGAACATCAGCACGAGCGAGCTCGTGTAGCCCGTCATCATCGCGACGAAGCCGGCGACGAGTGCCGAGACGGAGGTGTCGGCGAAAAAGCGGCGGCCGCCGGCGCGGCTGGCGCTCGCGGTGGGCGAGGGGTTCATGCTATCTCCGGGGGGAGGCCGCTCGGACGCGGCCTTCGAGCTTGGTGGGGATCGTTACTTGCTGAGTGCGCGCATCGCGGCTTCGAGGCCCGCGAGCGTGAGCGGATACATGCGATGGCCGAGCAGGTCGCGGATCACCGCGACCGACTGCCGGTATTCCCATAGCCGCTCGGGCTCCGGGTTCAGCCACGCATGATGGGGGAACTGGTCGGCGAGGCGGCGCAGCCATACGGCACCGGCTTCCGGGTTGTTGTATTCGACCGAGCCGCCGGGCTGCAGCACTTCGTACGGGCTCATCGTTGCATCGCCGACGAAGATCAGCTTGTAGTCGGGCGTGAACTTGTGCAGCACGTCCCACGTCGCGGTGCGTTCCGAGTGGCGGCGGCGGTTGTTCTTCCACAGGTGGTCGTACACGCAGTTGTGGAAGTAGAAGAACTCCAGGTGCTTGAATTCGGCCTTCGCAGCTGAGAACAGCTCTTCGGTGCGCTTGATGTGATCGTCCATCGAGCCGCCGACGTCGAGCAGCATCAGCACCTTCACGTTGTTGTGGCGTTCGGGCACCATCCGCAGGTCGAGCCAGCCCGCGTTCGCGGCGGTGCTGCGGATCGTGCCGGGCAGGTCGAGCTCCTCGGCGGCGCCTTCGCGCGCGAAGCGGCGCAGCCGCCGCAGCGCGACCTTGATGTTGCGCGTGCCGATCTCGACGGAATCGTCGTAGTCGCGATAGGCGCGCGCCTCCCACACCTTCGCCGCGGTGCGGTTGCCGTTCGACGGGCCGCCGATGCGCACGCCTTCCGGGTTGTAGCCGCCGTGCCCGAACGGCGACGTGCCGCCGGTGCCGATCCACTTGTTGCCGCCTTCGTGGCGTTCCTTCTGCTCGTCGAGCAGTTCCTTCAGGCGCTCCATCAGCTTGTCGAGCCCGCCCATCGCTTCGATCTGTGCCTTTTCCTCCGGCGACAGTTCGCGCTCGAGGCGCTTTTCGAGCCAGTCGAGCGGAATGTCGAATGCTTCGGACGGCAGTGCGGACACGCCGTGGAAATACGCGCCGAACGCCTGGTCGAACTTGTCGAAGTACTGCTCGTCCTTGACGAGCGTCATTCGCGCGAGGAAGTAGAACGCGTCGATCGACGGCGAGATCAGCCCGGCCTTCAGCGATTCGAGCAGCGTCAGGTATTCCTTCACCGAGACGGGCAGCTTGGCTGCGCGCAGCGCGTAGAAGAAATTGAGCAGCATGGCCGGGCCTTCGCGGGTGAGGGAGGATTACCGGTTGTGCCGGTTCATGTAGACGAGCCGTTCGAGCAGGCTCAGGTCCTGCTCGTTCTTCAGCAGCGCGCCCGCGAGCGGCGGCACGATCTGCTTCGCATCCAGGCCGCGCAGCGCGTCGGCCGGGATGTTCTCGGCGAGCAGCAGCTTCAGCCAGTCGAGCAGCTCGGACGTCGACGGCTTCTTCTTCAGGCCCGACACGCCGCGCAGTTCGAAGAAACTCTCGAGCGCCGCGCGCAGCAGTTCCTCGCGGATGTCCGGGAAATGAACCGCGACGATCTTCTGCATCGTCGCCGGGTCGGGAAACTGGATGTAGTGGAAGAAGCAGCGGCGCAGGAACGCGTCGGGCAGCTCCTTCTCGTTGTTCGACGTGATGATGACGAGCGGGCGGTGCTTCGCGCGGACCGTTTCACGTGTTTCGTACACGTGGAATTCCATCCGGTCGAGCTCGCGCAGCAGGTCGTTCGGGAATTCGATGTCGGCCTTGTCGATCTCGTCGATCAGCAGCACGCTCGGGTGCTCGGCATCGAACGCCTGCCACAGCACGCCCTTGACGATGTAGTTCGAGATGTCCTTCACGCGCTCGTCGCCGAGCTGCGAATCGCGCAG
Source organism: Burkholderia puraquae (assembly GCF_002099195.1). Taxonomy (GTDB): domain Bacteria; phylum Pseudomonadota; class Gammaproteobacteria; order Burkholderiales; family Burkholderiaceae; genus Burkholderia; species Burkholderia puraquae. The sequence continues at coordinate 34,327 of NZ_NBYX01000018.1, forward strand.
CCGCGACACGGCGTCGTATTCGTACAGGCCCTGCTGCGCCTTGGTGGTCGACTTGATGTGCCATTGCAGCAGCGGCATGTCGAGCGCGGCGGCCACTTCCTCGGCGAGCATGGTCTTGCCGGTGCCGGGCTCGCCCTTGATCAGCAGCGGGCGTTGCAGCGTCAGCGCGGCATTGACCGCGAGCTTCAGATCGTCGGTGGCGACGTAGTGCGAGGACCCTTCGAAACGCATGGCGGCGCTCTTCTCAATCGGGGGAAAAAACCCAGTATAAGTCAGAAGGGCTGTCCGGTTGGGCCGCGCCCGCGTATCGTTGCGGGGCTGTGGCGGGGCGAACCCGGGGCGCCTGGTGGACGCGTTCCCCGCCGACGCGGTACAATCTGGCCGTTTTTTTTGGCCTGCGTGGCGACCTGACAAGCATAACGGCGCGGGCCGTTGCCGCTTCGGCGCCAGTTTCCCCTCAAGCTAGGTTACAAGAGCTATGAACAAATTCGTCGGCAAACACGTCGTTGTCGCAGCGCTCGTGGCGCTCGCGGGCAGCGCGCAGGCGGCCGGTGTGGTCGGCAACCCGAAGGACGGGGCGAGCAAGGCCGCCATGTGCATCGGTTGCCACGGCATCCAGGACTACCGCGCGGCGTACCCGGAGGTCTACCGGGTGCCTGTCCTCGGCGGCCAGAACCAGCAATACCTCGAGAACGCGCTGAAGGCCTACCGCAAGAAGGATCGTCACTTCCCGTCGATGAATGCGATCGCCGGTTCGCTGACCGACCAGGACATCGCGGATCTGGCGGCGTACTACGCCGTCCAGAAGGCCGACACGAAGGACAATCCCTACAAGTAAAGCGCGCGCCGCCGATCTGACCGGCGGGACAGGAGCATTCATGAACAACGCATTCAAGACGGCGGCGGTTGCACTGGCTGCCGGCCTCGCGATCGGTACCGCGCACGCGGCGGACATCACGAAAGGCAAGGAACTGGTCGAATCGCACAACTGTGCCGCCTGCCACGGCGCGCAGATGAACAAGCCGATCAACGCCGAATATCCGCGCCTCGCCGGCCAGCATGCCGACTATCTCGTGTGGGCGATGCGCCAGTACCAGATGGGCCTGACGAATCCGCTGCTCGGTCGCAATAACGCGATCATGCAGGCGCAGGTGCAGAGCCTGTCGGTCAGCGACATGAAGGACATCGCGGCCTACATCGAGTCGCTGAAAGAAACCGATCTCGTGTTCAAGAAGTAAGTGCGACGGGCCCGACGGGCCCGCGCAGCAAAAATACCCCGCCTCGGCGGGGTATTTTTTTGCCCGCGCTCCGGCGCCCGTGGGCCGGAGCCGCGGCGGTCAGTCGCGCGATGCGCGGCGCAGGATGCGCTGCAGGTACGCGTCGGTATCGGGCGGCGTGTTCGTGCGCTGGGCTTCCCAGATCGTCTCGCCGAGGCATTCCATGATCACGTGCTGCGCGTCGTGGGTCGAGTCGAGCTTGGCCGCGAGCTTGTCGTGCGCGGCGCGGATGCCGGGCGGCTGGTCGATCGACAGCTGCTCGCTGATCGCGAGGTGCATCGACAGGTGCAGGAACGGGTTCGTGCGGCCTTCCTCGGGCGTGTACTCGCGCGCGGTGGCGCCATCGGCGTCGGCGAGTTCGTCGTGGTATTCGGGATGCTCGACGATCCAGTCGGCTGCCATCGCTTCCAGTGGCGTCAGGATCTCGCCGGCGCGCTGCTTGCGCCAGGTCTCGGTGAAAAAGCGACGCACTTCGTCGCGGCTTGGATTGAACATGGTGGGGAAACGTCGTGATTCGGACGGCGTGGTGCCGCGTCGCGCATTGTACGCCGGGTCGGCGGGCGGCGCTGGCGGCGGGCGGGAGCGGGTTGCGAGGCGGTGGTGGTGGCGGCGGCCCGCGGGCCGCGCAGGTGCGCGGCGCAGGCCGGTTGCCTGCCGCCCTTCACCGGTGCCCGGGAACGGGTAAGCGCGGGCTAGGCTCGGCGCCGCCGCGCCGTTACACTCCGACGATTTACGTCACCACGCCGTTCGCACCCGTTCCGTCATGACTGCCACTCCCCGCCCGTCGTCCGCCGCCCTGCAGGGCACGCTCTACGTTGCGCTGTCCGCTGCCGCGTTCGGCGCGATGGCGATCTTCGGCCGCTACGCGTATGCGGCCGGCGTCGACGTGCTCGGGCTGCTGATCGTGCGCTTCGCGATCGGCGGCGCGGTGCTCGCGGCGATTGCACGGCATCGCCGCGTCGCGTGGCCACGCGGGCGCGCGCTTGTGCCGCTCGTGGCGATGGGTGCGCTCGGCTACGTCGGGCAGTCGTTCTGTTATTTCAGCGCGCTGCAGCACGCGCAGGCGAGCCTCGTCGCGCTGCTGCTGTACTTGTATCCGGCCTTCGTTACGCTGCTGGCCGCGTGGTGGCTCGGCGAGCGCCTTACGCGCGCGAAGGCCGTTGCGCTCGTGCTGTGCGTTGCGGGTTCGGCGCTGATGGTCGGCGGCGGGCATGGCGAGCCGCTCGGGATCGCGCTGGCGCTGGCCGCCGCGGTGATCTATTCGCTGTACATCGTCGGCGGCACGAAGGCGACGCGCGGCGTCGATCCGCTCGCGACCACCGCGATCATCTGCCTGTCGGCAACCGCGACGCTCGTGGCGATCGCCGTCGTGCGAACCGCGGCGTTCGGTGCGCCGCCGCGCTGGCCCGCGACGGCCGGTGGCTGGGCGTCGATGCTTGCGATCGCGCTCGTGTCGACGGTCGCGGCGATGCTCGCGTTCTTTGCCGGGCTCGAACGGCTCGGGGCTGCGCGCACGTCGATGCTGTCGACGCTCGAACCGGTCGTGACGGTCGCGCTCGCGGCGTTGCTGTTCGGCGAGGCGCTGTCGCCGCTGCAGTGGGCGGGCGGCGTTGCGATTCTGGCCGCCGTGCTGGCGCTCGTGCGCGCGGGCGGCGCGGCGGCTGACGATGCGACGGCGACGTCCAACGCGTAGCCGGGAAGGGGAAAGCGGCGGCGTGGGTGGCTACGCGCTGTCGCGGCTGCGGTTTGCCCGCAGAACCACGGCCGATGGCGCGTGCATCGAGTGTCCTGTCGCAGGCCGCCGGGTGGTTTGCGGCGCGTCAACCGCGGTTGCGCGTCACTCGTTGGGCGGCGGCGTCTTCGGTCGGAATTCGCACAGCGGCTCGATCGCGCAGTGCCAGCATTCGGGCTTGCGGGCCTTGCACACGTAGCGCCCGTGCAGGATCAGCCAGTGATGCGCGTCCTGCAGGAATTCCTTCGGCGTGAACTTCTCGAGCGCAGCCTCGACGGCGCGCACGTCCTTGCCCGGCGCGAGCCCCGTGCGGTTCGCGACGCGGAAGATATGCGTGTCGACCGCGATCGTCGGCTGGCCGAACGCGGTGTTCAGCACGACGTTCGCGGTTTTGCGGCCGACGCCCGGCAAGCCTTCCAGCGCTTCGCGATCGGCCGGCACCTCGCCGTCGTAGCGCTCGAGCAGGATCCGGCACGTCGCGACCACGTTCTTCGCCTTGGTCCGGTACAGGCCGATGGTCTTGATGTACTCGGTGACGCCCTCTTCGCCGAGTGCGACGATTTGTCGCGGGGTGTTCGCGACCGGAAACATCTTCCGCATCGCCTTGTTGACCGAAACGTCGGTCGCCTGCGCGGACAGCATCACGGCGATCAGCAGCTCGAACGGCGTCGAGTATTCGAGTTCGGTGGTCGGATGCGGATTGAGGCTCTGCAGCGTTTCGTAGATCGCGTGTCGTTTGCTGGCGTTCATGGAGCGCTCTGGTCGGGCGGTGCGGACGGGCCGCCTGGGCCGTCGTTGCCTGCGTCGTTCTCTTCGTCGTTGCCGCTCGCGGCCGCCGCTTCGGCGTCGCGTTGGGCCTGCTGCTCGGCGAGCCGTTTGCGGCGCGCCTCGGCCGCGTCGATCTGCGCCTGGACGGCCGCGCTCACGCCTTCGGTGTTCTTCGGCCCGGTGCCTTGTCCGGACAGTTCTTCCTTCTTCTTGCGCGCACGTTCGAGCGCGGCGGCGATGATCGCGCGTTTCTTCGCTTCGGCGTCGTCTGCGGCCGGTGCGGCGGCTGGCGCGGCGGATTGCGTTTCCGCGTGTGACGCGGCCGGCTTCGCGGCGCTGGCCGCGCGGCGTGCAGCGGCGCGGGCTTCGGCGGCCTCGCGTTCGCGGCGCTGGCGCGCGAGCCGCAGGTCGTGGCGTTCACGTGCGGCATCGGCCTGTTCCTGCGACCACGCGTCCCAGCCGGTGCGATCGCCGGTCACAGGCAGCATTGCGATGCAGTCGACCGGGCAGGGCGGTACGCACAGGTCGCAGCCGGTGCACAGCGACTCGATGATCGTGTGCATCTGCTTCGGCGCGCCGACGATCGCGTCGACCGGGCACGCCTGCATGCACAGCGTGCAGCCGATGCACAGGCTTTCGTCGATGAAGGCGACGGCGCGCGGATGCTCGCTGCCGTTGACGGGGTTCAGCGGAATCACCGGTTTGCCGAGCAGGCTCGAGAGGCGCACGATGCCTTCGGCGCCGCCGGGCGGGCACTGGTTGTAGTTCGCCTCGCCGGCGGCGATCGCCTCAGCGTACGGGCGGCAGCCGTTATAGCCGCACTTCGTGCATTGCGTCTGGGGAAGCAGATCTTCGATGCGATCTGCGAGTGTTTTGGAGTCGGTCACGGTGACAACGGGCGCAGCGGCGCCGAATGGCTCTCGGCCGCGTCGGACGCGGCCGGAAAGGTTTGCCAAAGCTCGATTATCGCCGATTTCCCGCATTGCGCTGGACGCCGTCTGTGCGCATAATCGAACCGCTTTTTTGCAGGGGCTCAGCAGGAGGGCGGCCGTCCGCGGCGCGCCCGTTCCAGGGCGGCCGGCGCCGAGGCGGTGGGGGTGCCGGTCCGGATCACGCGGCTCACATAGCAAAACGCCACCATGAATCAGCCAAAAATCAAAAGAGATCCTGAAGGTACGCGCCGCCGCATCCTGATGGCGGCAGCCGAAGAGTTCGCGAGTGGAGGGCTGTTCGGCGCACGCGTCGACCAGATTGCGCGCCGGGCGGAAACCAACGAGCGCATGCTCTATTACTACTTCGGCAGCAAGGAGCAGCTGTTTACGGCCGTGCTCGAACACGCGTTCTCCGCGCTGACCGAGGCCGAACGCGTGCTCGACCTCGACGGCGTCGCGCCGGTCGAAGCCGTCACGCGGCTCGCGCATTTCGTTTGGGACTACTACCGCGACCATCCGGAGCTGCTCAGGCTCATCAACAACGAGAACCTGCACGAAGCGCGCTACCTGCACAAGTCGACGCGGATCCGCGAGATGATGTCGCCGATCGTCGCGAAGCTCGGCAACGTGCTGTCGCGCGGCCAGAAGGCCGGGCTGTTCCGCACCGACGTCGATCCGCTGCGCTTCTACGTGACGCTGTCGGGGCTCGGCTACTACATCGTGTCGAACCGCTTCACGCTCGCCGCGACGCTCGGCCGGGATTTCACCGACACCGACGAGCGCGCCGAAATGGTTCGGATGAACACCGAGGTGCTGCTCGCGTATCTGCTGCGCCGCTGATGCGCCGACCGGGCTGACGCGGCCGCCGGATGTAAAAACGCCGCCGTGCGCAGGCAACGGCGGCGTTTTTTCGTCGGAACGCGGTGCGTCAGGCGGCCTTGCGCGCGCGCACGGTCTTGGCGCGCGGGCTGCTGCCGGCGGCGCGTTTTGCGGCCGGTGCGGCCGTGGCAGGGGCGGCGGCCTTGGCCGGCGCCTTCGCGCGCGTGCGCTTTGCCGCGGTGGCGCGCGTTGCTTCAGCCGGTGCGTTGCTGGCCGGTACGGCCGCGAGCGTCGTGGTAGCCGGCGCATCGGGGACATCCTTCGTCGCGCCGTGCTTCGGCTCCGGTGCATGCTCGCGGATGAAGTCGCGCAGTTGCGGATAGATGATCGTGCGCCAGCGGCGGCCCGAGAAAATCCCGTAGTGACCGCACTTCTCGGCGGTCAGGCTGCGGCGATCGTCTTGCGGGATGCCCGTGCACAGCTCGTGCGCGACGTGTGTCTGGCCGCTGCCGGAGATGTCGTCGAGTTCGCCCTCGATCGTCATCAGCGCGGTGTGCCTGATGTCCTGCGGACGCACGCGCTCGCCTTCGACGTCCCACGTGCCTTCGGCCAGCCGGAATTCCTGGAACACGACGCGGATCGTCTCGAGGTAATACTCGGCCGCCATGTCGAGCACCGCGTTGTACTCGTCGTAGAACTGGCGGTGCGCTTCGGCGTCGTCCTCGTCGCCGCGCAGCAGGCTCTGGTAGAAGTCCCAATGCGATTGCGCATGCCGCTCCGGGTTCATCGCGACGAAGCCCGTGTGCTGCAGGAAGCCCGGATACACCTGGCGGCCTTCGCCCGGGTAGTTCGCGGGCACCGTGTGGATCACGTTGTTTTCGAACCACGCGGTCGAGTGCTGCGTCGCGAGCGAATTCACCGATGTCGGGCTGCGGCGCGCATCGATCGGGCCGCCCATCATCGTCATCGTGAGCGGTGTGTCCTCGCCGCGGCTCGCCATCAGCGAGATCGCCGCAAGCACCGGCACCGTCGGCTGGCATACCGAGATCACGTGCAGGTTGCGCGCGCCGATGTGACGGATGAACTCCTGGATATACGCGATGTAATCGTGCAGGTGGAACGGGCCGGTCTCGACCGGCACCATCCGCGCGTCGATCCAGTCGGTGATGTAGACCTTGTGATCCTGCAGCAGCGTGCGCACGGTGTCGCGCAGCAGCGTCGAGTGATGGCCCGACAGCGGCGCGCAGACCAGCACGACCGGTTCATCTTTCAGTTGCGTGACGGCGTCGGCGTCGTCCGAATAGCGCTTGAAGCGCAGCAGCCGGCAGAACGGCTTCTCGACGATCGTCTGCTCGACGATCGGGATGTTGTGGCCGTCCTTGACGATCTGATGAATGTTGAATTCGGGCTTCTCGTAATCCTTGCCGAGCCGGTACATCAGTTCGTACGCGGCGGCCATCCGCGTCGCGCCTGGCATCAGCGAGAACGGGCTGGACGGATTGGCGAACGATTTGGACGCGGCCTGGGCCCAGGCCGTCAGCGGGCTCAGCATGGCCCGCTGGAATTCGTGCAGTTGGTAAAGCATGCAGACTACTCCCGCGTGGGGGACGGTGCGCAAGGGCGGCGTGAGGCGTCGCGGCGTGCCGTGTGGGTCAGTGGCCGGCCATGTTGCACTGCAGCCGGACAATCGCGTCGATCATATCGGACAACGATGGGTGGTGCAATGCAACATTTCCCCGATTTTTCATCAAAGTTTTGCGATTTGACGTTCTCTGAACAAGCCGTTTGCGCCCCGTTCAGCGCCCCGTCGCCACGGCCGGCGCGGGCTGGCCGGCTGCGCGCGCCATCGCGTCTTCGTGGTGCATCAGGTTCATTGCAGTATGCACGAGCGCCACGTGCGAGAACGCCTGCGGGAAGTTGCCGACGAGCCGCCCGTCCACCGGGTCGTACTCTTCCGCCAGCAGCCCGAGGTCGTTCGACAGCGAGAGCAGCCGGCTGAACAGGCGGTGCGCGTCGTCGATCCGGCCGAGCAGCGCATAGTTGTCGACCAGCCAGAAGCTGCACGCGAGAAACGTGCCTTCGCCGGGCGGCAGGCCGTCGTCGTAATCGGTCGTGCGGTAGCGCATCACGAGGCCGTCATGCAGCAATTCCCGCTCGATCGCTTCAACCGTGCCGACGATGCGCGGATCTTCCGGCGGCAGGAAGCCGAGCAGCGGCATCAGCAGCACGCTGGCGTCGAGCTCGTCGCTGCCGTAGCTCTGCGCGAACGCCTGTTTGCCTTCGTGCCACGCGTTGTTGCACACGTCGGCATGGATCTGGTCGCGCAGCGCGCGCCAGCGGTCGAGCGAGCCGGGCAGCCGGAACATCTCCGCCGACTTGATCGCGCGGTCGAACGCGACCCACGCCATCACCTTCGAGAACGTGAAATGGAGGCGGCCGCCGCGCGTTTCCCAGATCCCTTCGTCGGGTTCCTGCCAGATCTTCTCGAGATGGTCGAGCAGCGCGCACTGCACGGACCAGACCGTGTCGTCGGCCTGCAGGCCGCCCACGCGCGCGAGGTGCAGCGCGGCCATCACCTCGCCGAACACGTCGAGCTGGAGCTGGTTCGCGGCGCCGTTGCCGACGCGCACCGGCTTCGAATCCTGATAGCCGGGCAGCCAGTCGAGCTCCATTTCCGGCAGCCGGCGCTCGCCGGCGATCCCGTACATGATCTGGATCTGCTCGGGCGAGCCGGCCATCACGCGACCGAGCCACGTGCGCCACGCACGCGCCTCGTCGTAGTAGCCGCCGCGCATCAGCGCGAGCAGCGTGATCGTCGCGTCGCGCAGCCAGCAGTAGCGGTAGTCCCAGTTGCGGTTGCCGCCGATCTTCTCGGGCAGCGACGTGGTCGGCGCCGCGACGATGCCGCCGGTCGGCTCGTACGCAAGCGCCTTCAGCGTGATCAGCGAACGGCGCACGGCCGCCGCGTAGCGGCCCTGCACCTGGCAGCGGCCCGACCATTCTAGCCAGTAGTTTTCGGTGCGCGCGAGCATCGACAGCGGATCGCGCGCGGGCGGCAGCCGCATGTGCGACGCCGCATAGCTGAGCGAGAACGGCACGCGCTCGTCGGCGCTGACCGTGAATTCCGCAAGCGTATGGAGATTCTTGCCGGCGAGCGGCACCGGCGTACGCAGCACGACAGTGTCGGGGCCCGCGATCGCCTTCATGCCGTCCTCGCGGGTCAGCTGCGTGACCCACGGGATCGAGAAGCCGTAGTCGAAGCGCAATACGAGCTCCATGCGCATCTTCATCGTGCCGTGGCGGCCGACGACGATCCGCACCAGTTCGGACCAGCCGTTGCCGGGCGGCATGAAGTCGATCACGGTGACGGCACCGTCGGCGCTTTCGTAGTCGGTTTCGAGAATCAGCGTGTCGCCGCGATAGCGGCGCGTCGTGTGCGTGATCGCGGCGTCGGCGGCCGGCGCGAGCAGCCAGCGGCCGTGCTCGGGAGTGCCGAGAAGCGCCGCGAAGCAGGCGCCCGAATCGAAGCGGGGCCAGCACAGCCAGTCGACGGAGCCGTCTTTAGCGATCAGCGCGGCGGTATGGCCGTCGCCGACGAGGGCGTAGTCTTCGATCAGGGCGGGCATGGGCAGGCGATCCTTGGTTTCGAGTTCACAATGCGGACGGCGGTGGCCAAGGCTTCACGCACTGGCGCCCCGCCCCGTATACTCGGCCGGGCGGCGGAGCGCATGAATGGCCGGCGTTTCGTCCTATCTCAACACTTGAAGCGACTCGATGCAAGGAGGATTCAATGCCCAACCGTTTACGCGAGCGTGACGCACGCGCTTCGACACGAGGGTTCCCGCTTAGGCTCGCTCACTGGATGAAAGGTTTCGCGATCGTGCTCTCCCTTTCCGCGACCCACGCATTTGCGCAGCAATCGCCCGCCCCGGCCGACGGCGTCTACAACCTGCTGGTCGGCACCTACACGGGCGGCGGCAGCGACGGGATCTATGTTTACCGCTTCGATACGAAAACCGGCAGCGTGGCGCCCGTGTCATCGGCGAAGACCGTGAATCCGTCATACCTGTTGCCGAGCCGCGACGGTCGCACCGTCTATGCGGTCAACGAACTGCCCGGCGACGACGGGCCCGCGTCGCAGCGCGGCAGCGTCAGCGCATTCCGCTTCGATGCGAAGACGGGCGCACTGAGCTTCATCGATCGCGTGTCGTCGGAAGGGAACGATCCTTGCTATCTCGCGCTGTCACCGGACGGCAAGTACCTCGTGACGGCCAACTACTCGGTTGCGAAGGATCCGGGCGGCAGCTTCGCGGTGTTTCCGCTGCGCGACGACGGCGCGGCCGGCCAGTCCGTGCTGACCGTGCATCACGAAGGCGCGGGGCCGGTGAAGGGCCGCCAGGACGGTGCGCACGTGCACTCGACGGTGTTTTCGCCGGACGGCCATTACCTGTTCGTGCAGGATCTCGGCGCGGACAAGATCTACGGCTACCGCTACACGGTGGACGGCAGCCGCGGGCTGATCAGCCCGACCGACACGCGCTACACGCCGGTGAAGGCAGGCTCGGGCCCGCGTCACATGGTGTTCAGCGCCGACGGCCGGTTCGCGTACGTGACGAGCGAGCTGAATGCGTCGGTCGAGGTGTTCGGCTACCACGACGGCAAGCTGACGCCGGTCGAGACCGTGTCGATGACCGCGCCGGGCTTCAATGGCAAGATCGGCGGCGGCGCGATCCACCTGTCGCCGGACGGCCGCTTCCTGTACGTCAGCAACCGTGGCGACGCGAACGACCTGGTGATCTACGCGGTGAACCAGGCCGATGGCCGGTTGAAGCACGCCGGCCGCCAGTCGAGCCTCGGCAAGACGCCGCGCGAGTTCCTGATCGATCCGACCGGCAAGTGGCTGATCGTCGGCAACCAGGACAGCGATACGTTCTACGTGTTCAGCCGCAATGTCGAAACGGGGCAGCTCGGCGCGAATCCGCAGAAGGTGGCGGTCGGCAAGCCGGTCGACTTCAAGCTGGTGCCGGTGCAGTAAATGAAAAAGGGCGCTGCCGAGGCAGCGCCCTGTGTTTTCCGGGGCGGCCGGTTTCCCGGTGAGCCCGTATCGATTGACGGGCGGCCGCCCGGCCGCCGCGCTCAGTCGGCCGCGGCCGGCACGAGCACCTCGCGGCTGCCGTTGATGCCCATCGGCGACACGAGCCCGGCCGCCTCCATCTGCTCGACGAGGCGTGCGGCGCGGTTGTAGCCGATGCGCAGTTGCCGTTGCACCGACGAGATCGACGCGCGCCGCGTGCGCACGACGAACGCGACGGCTTCGTCGTACAGCGGATCGGCTTCCGCGTCGGGCGCATCGCCGAACAGGTCCTGCGTCGCGCCATCGGCGGCCGGCCCGTCGAGGATCCCTTCCTCGTATTGCGGCTCGCCGAACTGCTTCAGGTATTCGACGATCCGGTGCACTTCCTCGTCGGCGACGAACGCGCCGTGCACGCGCTGCGGATAACCGGTGCCCGGCGGCAGGAACAGCATGTCGCCCATCCCGAGCAGCGATTCGGCACCCATCTGGTCGAGAATCGTGCGCGAGTCGATCTTCGACGACACCTGGAACGCGACGCGCGTCGGGATGTTCGCCTTGATCAGCCCCGTGATCACGTCGACGGACGGACGCTGCGTCGCGAGGATCAGGTGGATGCCGGCCGCGCGCGCTTTCTGCGCGAGGCGAGCGATCAGCTCTTCGATCTTCTTGCCGGCCACCATCATCAGGTCGGCCAGCTCGTCGATCACGACGACGATCAGCGGCAGCGTCGACAGCGGCTCGGGATCCTCGGGCGTCAGCGAGAACGGGTTGCCGATCTTCTTTTCCTTCGCTTCCGCGTCGCGGATCTTCTGGTTGAAGCCCGCGAGGTTGCGCACGCCGACGGCCGACATCAGCCGGTAGCGCTTCTCCATCTCGCCGACGCACCAGTTCAGCGCGTTCGCTGCGAGCTTCATGTCGGTGACGACCGGTGCGAGCAGGTGCGGGATGCCTTCGTAGACCGACAGCTCCAGCATCTTCGGGTCGATCATGATGAGCCGCACATCCTCGGGCGTCGCCTTGTACAGCAGCGACAGGATCATCGCGTTGATCGCGACCGACTTGCCCGAGCCCGTCGTGCCCGCGACGAGCATGTGCGGCGCCTTCGCGAGATCGGTGACGACCGGGTGGCCGGTGATGTCCTTGCCCATCGCGATCGTCAGCTGCGAGGCCGAGTGCTGGTACTGGCGTGACTCGATGATTTCCGACAGGCGGATCATCTGGCGCTTCGCGTTCGGCAGTTCGAGGCCCATGCAGGTCTTGCCGGGAATCGTCTCGACGACGCGGATCGACGTGAGGCCGAGGCCGCGCGACAGGTCCTTCATCAGCCCGACGATCTGGCTGCCCCGCACGCCGAGCGCGGGCTCGATCTCGAAGCGCGTGATCACGGGGCCGGCCGACGCGCCGACCACCGTCACCGGCACCTTGAATTCCTGCAGCCGCTGTTCGATCACCTGCGCCGTCTGCGCGAGGTGTTCTTCGGTGATCGTTTCGATGTCGCCGGACCCGGGCTCGAGCAGGTCGAGTGTCGGCAGTTCGACGTTGAACGACGCGGGCGCGTGGAATTCGAACGCGTTCGGGCGCGGCTGGCGCGCGGGGGTGTCGGGGGCCGGTGAGCCGGCTGCGGCCGGCGCGGCAGGTTCGATTGCCGTGGCCGTGGTTGCTTCGGCCGGCGGGGCCGCGGGGGTCGCCGGTACGGCCGCTAAAGCCACCGGTGTGGACAGGCTCGCTGCGGGCTGCGGCGATGCCGCGGTCGATTGGGCCGCCGGTGTTGCGGAGACATTCGACATTGACCAGCTTGCCGGCGACGAGGCCGGGGCGAGTGGGGCTGCGAACGTCGTGGCCTCGATTGCTGCAGGTGCGGACGCGATCGATGGAGCTTGCGTCGCGGCGGTTGCGCTGAAGGGGGGCGGCGAGCCGGCTGGAGCGACGGGCGAGCCGGCGATCGGCTGCGCCAGAGTTGCCGTGGCGATAGTGATCGGTGTGACTGCGCCGGAAGTGCTGAATGTGCCGAATGCCGTACCCGTGCCCGTCGACGAGGTTGCCGGGTTGACCTGAAGCGCCGGTACGGGTGAGGAGGACGGTGCCGTGATCGAGCCCGGCACATTCACGGGCGTCGCGGTAGCGATCGCTGACGTGGCAGCCGGTGCGGGCGCCGGTGCGGTCGAGCCGGATGTCGAAGCCGACGTGCCGGTCGCAGACGGCGTCACGGCGGGCACAACGGACGATGCGGGCGACGATTCGCGGGGGAACGAACCGTAAGTTGTACCCGTCACGCTGACCGGCGTCACCGGCGCAGTGCCGGGTACGTCGATCGGGGATGCCGGCGCGACGGAAGCCGCGATCGATGCTGAAGCGGTCTGCTGCGAAAGCGAAGCCGACGAAGCGCCGGTCATGCCGATCGGAGAGGCCGACGCGACGGATGCAGCGGTCGATGCCGGCACGGCCGGTTGAACACGAGAACCGGATGCAGTACCGGTCACGCCATCCGGTGAAGCGCCAGCGGTGACCGATGCAACGCGCGATGTGGAGGCAGGTGCTTGCGTGGTCGAACCGTGCGCGGTGCCGACGAGCGGCGACGCAGCGGTAGCCGAAGCCGTTTGCACAGCGGCAAACGGTTGAGCAGCGGCCGGCGATTTCTGCAATTCCGTGGCGATGGGCGTATTCGTCGCGGCAGGTTGCGCCGTCGACGGCGTCCACGTCCATGCCGCTGCAGGCGCGGCGCCCCGAGTGACCGACAGCGGTGCAGCAGGTTCCACCATGTCATCCTTGGCGGCTTCCGGTGCAATACTCGATGCGGCTGGTGCCGACGCTGCCGCAAACGGCCTGGCTTCGGCACTTGCGCGCGGCGTTGCTTCGGCGATCTGCGAAGAGGGGAGGGCCGCGAATGGTGCGATGTTCGCGGCGGGCTTCACGTCGGTGTGCGTATCGGCGCTGCCCTGCGGCACGCGAGCCGGTGCCGCGCGATCGATTGCGGGAGCCGGTTGCGCCGTGTCCTTGTCGTCGGTATCGATGGACGCCGGCGGGTTGCTTGCGGCGATGTCGCGAACCGCCTCGGCCCTGGGTTGCGCGGCGGCGGCATTGGCCGATCCCGTCGCGGCCGTCAATGACTCGGCGACCGGGTTCCAGGCGGACGCGTCGACCGCGGAAACCGGCTGGCTGGCGAGGTCTTCCCACGGCGCGAGGTCGATGGGCGCGTCGAACGACGGCGCGGGCGTGACTTCCGATCCCGGCGCGGCGGGGGCATCGTCGGTGTGCCGGATCTCGTCATCGGCGTGATGCGAGAACGCGGCATCGTCGATGCCGGTATTCGACAGCCCGTGTGGCGCGGCGGCGTCGAACGCCACGGCGCCCGCATCGGCAACCGGCGCATGGACAGCGGGCGCTGCCGGCATGAATGCGTCGAGCACGATCGGTGCGTTGTCGTCGTACGCCGGCGCCGCATCGTGAGCGAGCGGAACAGCGGCGTCATGCGCCGCGAAGCCGTGGGTCGCAGAGGCGATCCCGGCCGGCACGGCCGCCGCTGCCGGCGTTGCCATGCTGGCAGCGGCCACACCAGCCACACCAGCCACGGTGGCTGCGGCCGCCGCGTGCGCTGCGTCGGCCGACTGCGCACCGCTCAGCGTCGCCCATTGCGCGGTGCTGGCCTCGATCGAGCGCAGCGTGTCGTGAACGCTCGGCGCCGGCGTGATCGGCGCGGCGGGCTTTTCCGTCCATGCATAGAGCGGCGCACGCGCCGGCGTTTGCGGCGCCGGGCGACGTCGTGCCGCATCCGGTGGCAGGCCGGCCGAACCGGCTCCTGCGACTGGGCGTACCGGCGGCCGCTGCGACTGCGGCTGCGTAGGGGCCGGCCGCGGCGTGACCGCGGTACGCGGCGGGGTCGGCTTCAACGCGGCGGTGGCCGGTCGCGCGGCAGTCGGCCGCGGGCGGACGGGCTCGAATCCGACAGGAAGCGGGGCGGGATCGGGGCGCGGAACTTGCGAGTTCGCTGCTGCGCGCGCGAGGCTGGCGGTGCTGCCGGTCGTGGGCGGCGGCATCGCGCTGGCCGGGGGAGGCGGCGCGGGCGGTGTCGGCATGCTGCGTTGGGACGCAGTCGGCTTCAACCAGCCCGACGGCGCGACGGGTTCCACGTGAGGTCGCGCGGGCGTGCTGCTGCGCGGCTTCGGCCGCGCCTGCGGGTCGGGTTTCCACAGCGTCGGGCGCGAATACCGGCCGTTCTGGCGTGGCGCCATCGAATTGACGGTATGCGCGGTGGCCGGCTGGACGACGTCGTCGTCGCGATGCAGCGCGCTGCGCGGCAGGTCGGCGATGCCGCGCGCCTCGTCGTCACCGCCGTCGCGCGACAGCTTGACACCGAACGACGTGTCGACCCACGCGGCGAACTGCCGCCAGCCGATGCCGGTCAGCCAGGGCAGCCCGGCGAAGAACAGCACGACCATCGCGACCGGCGTGCCGATCGGGCCGAGCACGTGGGCGAAGCCTGCCGAGAACGCATGGCCGAGCGCGTTCGTGTCGGGGCCCGACAGCGGGCTCGTCAGCGTGCAGCTTGCCGCGAACACGGCAGCGAAGCCGAGCCACAGGCGGATCGAGCCGCGGCCGGCGAGCCCGCCGCCGCCGGGCAGCATTGCCTGCACGAGACGCCAGAAGAGAAGGAGGAACCAGACGGCGGAGATGCCGAACCAGCCGAAGACAACCGTGTGCATGCTTTGAAACAGGAGTGGGGAGGGGCGCGCGGGGCGCGACCCGCCGAGTTTAACCGGCTGGGGAACAAGACTCTAACGCGGCGTGCATCCGATTCACGCCGCGCGACGCGTGTGCGCGCCACGCGAAGGCGGTCGGTCGGCCTGCGCGCGCGCCGTGCATCAGGGGCTCCGGTGCGTGAAGGTCAGCGTTGCGCCGGAAGCGGTCACGATCTGCAGTTGCTGCGGCTCGCGCATCTGCACGCCGGTCTTGTCGATGTGGGCGAGTGCGTCGAGGTACGCAGCCTCAAGCTGGCCGCCAAGCGTATTCGGGCAGGCCATCCGCGTGCCGGCGAGCGGCCCGAAGCTCAACAGGCCGTTCTTGATCGCGTAGGTGCCCATGTAGCGGTTGCAGCCCGAGAACCCGCTGGCGCGCCGGATGCCCGAGTCGGTCGACAGCGCGAGCTTGATCGGCTCGCCGTTGTCGCCGTGCGGGATCGCGCGCTGCGTGCCGTCGGCGTTCAGCCAGCTGGTGAGTTCCCAGCTCGTGTCGTCGAGCAGCTGGACGGCGGCCGGGTTGTACGGGTCGGGCGCAGGGGCGGCGGAATCGGGGTGGGTCGGCATCGCGCAGGCGGCGAGAAGCGTGGCAAGCGTCAACGCGCAGAGCGGCGCGCGCAACGGGCGAAGCAGGCCGGTGCGTGCGCGTGCGGCGGCAGACAGGTGGGACATGAGCCTCGTTCCTCATCGGATTCTGATCAAGGCGTAAGAGTAACGCACCCGCCCCGCGGCAGGCGAGCCGACACTTCGCGCATGAAAACGTTCGCGGCCCGTCCACGCGCCGTGCGCGGCCGGGCACCGGCACGTCGAAACGCCCAAAACGGGCACCAACGCGCGTGTTAACATCGGAGCCGTTTTCGTCCTCCACCAGAAGCGGGAAATCACATGCAGATCGGTCAGCGGCTCGGTACGCCGCTCTCACCCTCGGCCACGCGCGTCATGCTGCTCGGCGCCGGCGAACTCGGCAAGGAAGTCATCATCGCGTTGCAGCGGCTCGGCGTCGAAGTCGTCGCAGTCGACCGCTATCCGGATGCGCCGGGCCACCAGGTCGCGCATCGCGCGCACGTGATCGACATGACGGACGCCGCCGCGCTGCGGGCGATCGTCGAAGCCGAACGCCCGCACCTGATCGTGCCCGAGATCGAGGCGATCGCGACCGACGCGCTCGCGGCGATCGAGGCGGCCGGCCTCGCCGAGGTGATCCCGACCGCGCGCGCGACCCAGCTCACGATGAACCGCGAAGGGATCCGCCGGCTCGCCGCCGAGGAACTCGGCCTGCCGACGTCGCCGTATGCGTTCGCGGATTCGTTCGAAGCGTTCAGCGCGGCCGTCGCGAAGATCGGCATGCCGTGCGTCGTGAAGCCCGTGATGTCGTCGTCGGGCAAGGGGCAGTCGGTCGTGAAGACCGAAGCCGACGTGAAGCCGGCGTGGGACTACGCGATGGCGGGCGGCCGCGTGAACCACGGCCGCGTGATCGTCGAAGGCTTCATCGATTTCGATTACGAGATCACGCAGCTCACGGTGCGCGCGATCGATCCGGCGACGAACGCCACGCGTACCTACTTCTGCGAGCCGGTCGGCCACGTGCAGGTCGCGGGCGACTACGTCGAGTCGTGGCAGCCGCAGCCGATGAGCGCAGCGGCGCTCGAGAAGTCGCGCGAGATCGCACACAAGGTTACCGAGGCGCTCGGCGGGCGCGGGATGTTCGGCGTCGAGCTGTTCGTGCGCGGCGACGACGTGTGGTTCTCCGAGGTGAGCCCGCGGCCGCACGATACGGGCCTCGTCACGCTCGCGTCGCAGCGCCAGTCGGAATTCGAGCTGCACGCGCGTGCGATTCTCGGGCTGCCGGTCGATCCGGCGCTCGGTACGCCGGCCGCGTCGGCCGTGATCTACGGGGGGCTCGACGAGCGCGGGATCGCCTTCGAAGGCGTGCGCGACGCGCTCGCGGTGCCGGGCGCCGACCTGCGCCTGTTCGGCAAGCCGGAAAGTTTTGCGAAGCGGCGCATGGGCGTCGCGCTGGCGACCGGTGCGACCGTCGACGAAGCCCGCGAACGCGCGAAGCGTGCCGCCGCGGCCGTCCGGCCCGTGTCGGCTCGCTGACGTAACCAGGAGAGGACGATGACGCCGACGTGGCTGCGTATCGGAAAGCTGGCCGCCGCGCTGGCGCTTGCCGCGAGTCTCGCGGGTTGCGGCCTCGCGGCCGCACCGTGCCGGGTGGCCTCGGCCGGGCTCAAGATCGTACCGCTGGTCGGCCATGTCGCGGCCGCACCGACCGACGCGTGTGCCGACGTCATCGATCCCTGATCACGATACCCGACGCGATCGCCAACAATAATCGCGCGCCCCGCGAAGGCGCGTTTTCACCCGTCTCGTGAGAGGACCTGCATGATTCGCCAAACCCTCGCCGCGCTCGCGCTTGCCGGCACTGCCGTGTCCGTCGCGCATGCCGCGCAACTGACCGTCGAAGAGATCGACGCCGATTCGCGCCAGTTCGCCGTCTACCAGTGTGCGAACCAGAAGCAGCCCGTGCGCGTGTCGTACTGGCTCGCGGGCAACGGCCAGAGCTTCGCGCTCGTGCCGGTCAACGGGAAGCAAATGCTGTTCGTCGACACCGTGTCGGCGTCGGGCGCGCGCTACCAGGCCGGCCGCTATACGTGGTGGACGAAGGGCAAGGAAGCGACACTGCGTGACGAGATCGCCGACCAGAATTCGCCGCCGCTGCTGGGCGACTGTGTACAGGTCGAGAAGAAAAAGAAGAAGGGCTGAGCGCCCGGCGCGAACGTGGATCGTGCCAGCCGGTGCCTGCCGGCGGCCGGCTCCCGGGCCTGACGGCCCGGCACGCGGGCGGGGGTGGCAGGTTGGCAGCGGGCGGTCAGGCAAGGCGATCCGCGATCAGACCCCTGAAATCGCCCACCGGCCAATCGAGATGGCCCGATCGGCCATCCGTCGACTGCGCCGGCCTGCCCGGGCCCGCCGCGCGAACCATCGTTGCGGCTGTTCGCGGCGTTGTCACGGACAGACGGCCGCGCAGTGCTACAATACGCCCCTTTCCGCCGGCATTCGCGCCGAACGGAGTCCGCACGGCCTGGCGTCCAGCGTTCGCATTGAACCGGTCCCAAGCGCCAGAGCGGCGCCGCGCGGCGCGCCGCGGCTCCGTCTATTTCCGAATTGTGATGAGCGCAGGCCCGGCCGGCCTGACGCACGATGTCCCCGCCGCGCCTTTTGAGCGAAACGCCACCATGTCCGATTCTGTCGCCAAGCCCGTCGACGCAACCTTCGATCAATTCGGCCTTGCCGCCGATATCCTGAAAGCCATTGCGGAGCAGGGGTATACGACGCCGACGCCGATCCAGGCGCAGGCCATTCCGGTCGTGCTCGCCGGCCGCGACGTCATGGGCGCCGCGCAAACGGGTACCGGCAAGACCGCGAGCTTCTCGCTGCCGATCATCCAGCGCCTGCTGCCGCAGGCCAACACGAGCGCGTCACCGGCGCGCCACCCCGTGCGTGCGCTGATCCTCACGCCGACCCGCGAACTCGCCGACCAGGTCGCCGCGAACGTGCACGCGTATGCGAAGCACACGCCGCTGCGCAGCGCGGTCGTGTTCGGCGGCGTCGATATGAACCCGCAGTCGGCAGAGCTGCGCCGCGGCGTCGAGATCCTGATCGCGACACCGGGCCGCCTGCTCGACCATGTGCAGCAGAAGACGGCGAATCTCGGCCAGGTGCAGATCCTTGTGCTCGACGAAGCCGACCGGATGCTCGACATGGGCTTCCTGCCCGATCTGCAGCGCATCCTGAACCTGCTGCCGAAGGAACGCCAGACGCTGCTGTTCTCGGCCACCTTCTCGGGGGAAATCAAGAAGCTCGCGTCGACCTACCTGCGTAACCCGCAGACGATCGAAGTCGCGCGCAGCAACTCGACGAACGCGAACGTCACGCAGATCGTCTACGACGTCGCCGAAGGCGACAAGCAGGCGGCCGTCGTGCAGTTGCTGCGCGATCGCGGCCTCAAGCAGGTGATCGTGTTCTGCAACAGCAAGATCGGCGCGAGCCGCCTCGCGCGCAATCTCGAGCGCGACGGTGTGGTCGCGTCGGCGATCCACGGCGACAAGACGCAGCTCGAACGGATGCAGGCGCTCGACGCGTTCAAGCGCGGCGAGATCGAGGCGCTGGTCGCGACCGACGTGGCCGCACGCGGCCTCGACATCGCCGAGCTGCCGGCCGTGATCAACTTCGACCTGCCGTTCAGCGCGGAAGACTACGTGCACCGGATCGGCCGTACCGGCCGCGCGGGTGCGACGGGCGACGCGCTGTCGCTGTGCAGCCCGAACGAGCGCAAGCAGCTCGCCGATATCGAGAAGCTGATCAAGCGTCCGCTCGACATTCAGACGCTCGCGATCGACAAGCCGGCACGCCATCGTCACGACGAGCGCGGTAACGACCGCGGCAATGACCGCGGCGGCGATCGCAACAGCGAGCGCAGTGGCGAACGGGGCGGCGAACGGGGCGGCGAACGGGGTGGCCGTCGCGATCGCGACGAACATCGCGGCGCGTCGGGGCGCCGGCCGGGCGGCTCCGAGCGCGGTCATCACCGTCGCCACGAAGCGCCGGTCGACGATTTCTTCCTGAAGCCGTACGAGCCGTCGGTGCCGGCGAAGCAGCACGACGACGCGCAGCCTGCGCAGCAGCCCGAGAAGAAGGGGCCGAAGCGTCAGGTCGCCGCGCTGCTCGGCGGGTTCGGGATGCCGCGCAAGCCATCGGAGTAAGCCCGGCGGACGTGACGGTGCGGCGCGCGAGCGCTGCAGGAGAAGCGGGTGCATGCGATGAGCATGTGCCCGTTTTTCATTGGGGCCGTGGTTCGATGGGGGAGCGGAAGAGGGCGTGGGGCGCCGGCGGCGAGCGATGCAGCCGGCACCCGGCGGGCGCCCGATCGCCGCGAAACCGGCGTGCTGCCGCGCGTCAGCCGGCCTGCGGCCCGAAGCGCGTCGCCCACGCGGCCGTCGCGGCTGCGTAGAACGCATCGAGTGTCGTGCCTGCGAGCGCGCCGTCGGGCGCGAGGCCCAGGTGCGCGGCCGCGGCCTGCAGCGCCGGTAGCGGATCGTCGCGTTCGAGCGCGGCCGCGCCCGTCTGCTTGCTGAGCTTTTCGCCGTTCGCATCGACGACGACGGGCACGTGCAGATACTGCGGCGTCGGCACGCCGAGGCAGTGCTGCAGGTGGATCTGGCGCGCGGTCGAGTCGAGCAGGTCGGCGCCGCGCACGACGTGCGTGATGTGCGCATCGGCATCGTCGACGACGACCGCGAGCTGATAGGCCCATTGGCCGTCCGCGCGTTTCAGCACGAAATCCCCGACTTCGGTCGCGAGGTTCTGCGATTGCGCGTGCTGCCAGCGATCGTCGAACGTGACGATCGCATCGTCGCCGTCCGGCACGCGCAACCGCCACGCACGCGCGGGTTTGCCGTGCAGGCCGGTGCGGCAGGTGCCCGGGTAGGCGAGCGTCGTGTGGCGCTCGTGCGCGGCGCGCAGCGAATCGGCGATTTCCTTGCGCGTGCAGCCGCACGGGTAGACGCGCCCCGCCGCGACGAGCCGTTCGAGCGCGGACGTGTACGCGGCATCGCGCGTGCTTTGCCAGACGGGCGGCTCGTCGGGCGTCATGCCGAAATGCGCGAGCGTCGCGAGGATGTCGTCGGCCGCGCCGGGTACCGTGCGCGGGCCGTCGAGATCCTCGATGCGCACGAGCCATGCGCCGCCGTGTGCGCGCGCGTCGAGCCAGCTTGCGAGCGCGCCGACCAGCGAGCCGAAGTGCAGTGGGCCGGTGGGCGACGGCGCGAAGCGGCCGCGATAGGCGGTCATCGGGGCGCGGGGCAGCGCGCGGTTACGCGGCGCTGGCTGCCTGCGCGCAGGCCGGGCACGACTGGCCGGGCACGTAGCTCGGCGATTGTTGCGCTTCCGGCGTGACGACCGCGCGGCACGCGAAGCACGTGACGTTCCCGGTGGGCTGGAGTTGCGGGTTCAGCGCGGTGCGGTAGTCGAACACGAAGCAGTCGCCGTGATAGTGCGCGCCGCCGACTTCCTCGAAGTACTTCAGGATCCCGCCTTCGAGCTGGTACACGTTCTCGATGCCGATTTCCTTCATGTGGATCGCCGCTTTCTCGCAGCGGATGCCGCCCGTGCAGAACGACACGACCGTCTTGCCTTCGAGGTCGGCGCGATTCGCGTCGATCACTTCCGGGAATTCGCTGAACTTGTCGATCCGGTAGTCGAGCGCGTCGTCGAACGTGCCGACGTCGACTTCGAATGCGTTGCGCGTGTCGAGCATCACGACCGGGCGGCCCGTGTCGTCGTGGCCGCGGTCGAGCCACGTCTTCAGCGTGCGGGCGTCGACGAACGGCGCGCGGCCGAGTTCCGGCTTGATCGCCGGCTTCTTCATCGTGATGATCTCGCGCTTCAGGCGCACGAGCATGCGGCGGAACGGCTGCGAGTCGGACAGGCTTTCCTTGAACTGCAGCGTTGCGAACTTGCCTTCGAACAGCGGATCGTGGCGGAGGTACGCGATGAACGCGTCGGTGGCTTCGCGCGTGCCGGCGACGAACAGGTTGATGCCTTCCGGCGCGAGCAGGATCGTGCCGCGCAGGCCGAGTTCGTTGCAGCGGGCGGTGACGAGCGGGCGCCATTGCTCGTTCGCGTCGAGCGACACGAAGTGGTAGGCGGCGAGGTTGACGATGGTCATGATGGTCCGACGGGAAAACGGCCGCACGGCGGCCCGCAAAAAAGGGTGCGAAGCCGGGGCGTGGATTCGAAAAACCGTATTATCCCGCAAACCGCGCTCAGGCCGGCATCCTGCCGTTTGGCCAGTCGCGCGACGTGCGGTCGCGCACATCGGCCGAACGGCCGGCGCGGGGATTTTTTGGGCAGCCTGCGCGGCGGGGCGGCTACAATAGCGCCCATGTCAGATCCCCGCTTCGTCCATCTTCGCGTTCACTCCGAATTCTCGATTGCCGACGGCATCGTGCGTATTGACGACATCGTCAAGGCGGCGGCCGCAGACGGTCAGGGTGCGCTCGCGCTCACCGATCTCGGCAACGCATTCGGCCTCGTCCGTTTCTACCAGGAAGCCCGCGGCAAGGGCATCAAGCCGATCGCCGGCTGCGACGTCTGGATTGCCAATCCCGACGATCGCGACAAGCCGTCGCGGCTGCTGCTGCTCGTCAAGGACAAGGTCGGCTACCTGAATCTCTGCGAGCTGCTGTCGAAGGCGTGGCTCACGAACCAGTACCGCGGCCGTGCGGAACTCGACGCGAGCTGGCTCGACGGCGAGCTCGCGCAGGGGCTGCTCGCGCTGTCGGGCGCGCAACAGGGCGATATCGGGCTCGCGCTTGCCGCGGGCAATGAAGAAGCCGCGCGCCGTCACGCCGAGCGCTGGGCGAAGGTGTTCCCGGGCGGCTTCTACATCGAGCTGCAGCGTTACGGCCAGCCGGGCGCCGAGGCGTACATCCAGCAGGCCGCGACGCTCGCCGCGTCGCTGAAGCTGCCGGTCGTCGCGACACACCCGACGCAGTTCATGACCGACGACGATTTCACCGCGCACGAGGCGCGCGTGTGCATCTCGGAAGGCGACATCCTCGCGAACCCGCGGCGCCAGAAGCGTTTCACGACCGACCAGTATTTCCGCACGCAGGACGACATGGCCGCGCTGTTCGCCGACCTGCCGTCGGCGATCGCGAACACGGTCGAGATCGCGAAGCGCTGCAACCTGAAGCTCGAGCTCGGCAAGCCGAAGCTGCCGCTGTTCCCGACGCCGGACGGCATGTCGCTCGACGACTACCTGGTCCAGTTGTCGAAGGAAGGGCTCGAGACCCGTCTCGTGCAGCTGTATCCGGTCGAAGCCGAACGCGACGCGCAGCGCGACACGTACTACAAGCGCCTCGAATTCGAGTGCGGGACCATCACGAAGATGGGCTTCCCCGGTTACTTCCTGATCGTCGCGGACTTCATCAACTGGGCGAAGAACAACGGCGTGCCGGTCGGCCCGGGCCGCGGCTCGGGTGCCGGTTCGCTGGTCGCGTACGCGCTCGGCATTACCGATCTCGATCCGCTGCGCTACAACCTGCTGTTCGAGCGCTTCCTGAACCCGGAACGCGTGTCGATGCCCGACTTCGACATCGACTTCTGCCAGCACGGCCGCGATCGCGTGATCCAGTACGTGAAGGAAAAATACGGCGCGGACGCCGTGTCGCAGATCGCCACCTTCGGCACGATGGCCGCGAAGGCGGCCGTGCGCGACATCGGCCGCGTGCTCGACCTCGGCTACATGTTCACCGATGGCATCGCGAAGCTGATCCCGTTCAAGCCGGGCAAGCACGTGACGATCGCCGACGCGATGAAGGAGGAGCCGCAGCTTCAGGAGCGCTACGACCACGAGGACGAAGTCCACCAGCTGCTCGATCTCGCGCAGCGCGTCGAGGGCCTCACGCGTAACGTCGGGATGCACGCGGGCGGCGTGCTGATCGCGCCCGGCAAGCTGACCGATTTCTGCCCGCTGTACACGCAGGGCGACGAAGGCGGCGTGGTCAGCCAGTACGACAAGGACGACGTCGAAGCCGTCGGCCTCGTGAAGTTCGACTTTCTGGGTCTGACGACGCTGACGATCCTCGACTGGGCCGAGCGCTATATCCGCCGGCTCGATCCGTCGAAGGCCGACTGGTCGCTCGCGCAGGTGCCGCTCGACGATCCAGCCTCGTTCCAGATCCTGAAGAAGGCCAACACGGTCGCGGTGTTCCAGCTGGAAAGCCGCGGGATGCAGGGCATGCTGAAGGATGCGCAGCCCGACCGCTTCGAGGACATCATCGCGCTCGTGTCGTTGTACCGTCCGGGCCCGATGGACCTGATCCCGAGCTTCTGCGCACGGAAGCACGGCCGCGAGAAGGTCGACTATCCGGATCCGCGCGTCGAACCCGTCCTGAAAGAGACCTACGGCATCATGGTCTATCAGGAGCAGGTGATGCAGATGGCGCAGATCATCGGCGGCTACTCGCTCGGCGGCGCGGACTTGCTGCGTCGTGCGATGGGCAAGAAGAAGCCCGAGGAGATGGCCAAGCACCGCGAGATCTTTGCCGAAGGTGCGGCGAAGAACGGCCTCACGCGCGAGAAGTCCGACGAGATCTTCGACTTGATGGAGAAGTTCGCGGGCTACGGCTTCAACAAGTCGCACGCGGCCGCGTATGCACTGCTCGCGTATTACACCGCCTGGCTGAAGGCGCACCATCCGGCCGAATTCATGGCGGCCAACATGACGCTCGCGATGGACGACACCGACAAGGTGAAGATCCTGTTCGACGACTGCGTCGTGAACAACCTCGCCGTGCTGCCGCCCGACATCAACCAGTCGCATTACCGGTTCGAGCCGGTCGCCGAAGCCGACGGCAAGCGCTCGCGCACGATCCGCTACGGCCTCGGCGCGGTGAAGGGCAGCGGCCAGAACGCGATCGAGGAAATCCTGCGCGCCCGCGAGGAAAAGGCGTTCACCGACCTGTTCGACTTCTGCGAGCGGATCGACCGGCGCGTCGTCAACCGCCGCACGGTCGAGGCGCTGATCCGCGCCGGCGCGTTCGATTCGCTGAATACGAACCGTGCGCAGCTGATCGCGTCGGTGCCGCTGGCGATGGAAGCGGCCGACCAGGCCGAGGCGAACGCGATGCAGGCCGGCCTGTTCGACATGGGCGCCGAGTCGCCGCACGCGCATGCGCTCGTCGACGAGCCCGCGTGGGACGACAAGCGCCGCCTGCAGGAGGAAAAGGGCGCGCTCGGCTTCTATCTGTCCGGCCATCTGTTCGACGCCTATCGCGACGAAGTCCGCCGCTTCGTGCGGCAGAAGGTCGGCGACCTGAAGGAAGGGCGCGACAAGCTCGTGGCCGGCATCATCGCGTCGATGCGCACGCAGATGACCCAGCGCGGCAAGATGCTGATCGTGCTGCTCGACGATGGGTCGGGCCAGTGCGAGATCACGATCTTCAACGAGCAGTTCGAGGCGAACAAGGCGCTGTTCAAGGAAGACGAGCTGCTAATCGTGCAGGGGCAGGCGCGCAACGATGCGTTCACGGGCGGTATCCGCTTCACGGCCGATACCGTGATGGATCTCGAACGCGCGCGCAGCCGCTACGCGCAGGCCGTGCGGCTGACGATGAACGGCAACGCCGACGCGGCCGCACTGCGCCGCGTGCTCGAATCGCACGTGTCGAAGGACGATCCGGCGGCGGCGAACGTAGTCGAAGCGCCTGCGCCGCGCGGCGGCGGGCGCGATGGCGGTCGCCGCCCGCAGGCGCCGCTGCCGAACGGGCTCGCGGTCCAGGTCCACTACAGCAACGCGCGGGCACAGGGTGAAATGCGCCTCGGCGACGCGTGGCGGGTGAAGCCGAGCGACGTGCTGCTCGCGGAGCTTCGTGCGGCGTTCGACGGCAGCGTCGTCGAAATCACGTACTGACCGCGCGTCCGCCGAACGGCTGTCGCGCCATGCGGCCCGTCGCATCGCCGTCGTGCGGTGCGGCGGGCCGTTTTTCCATGTTCGCGCAAGCGGGTCTTGGGCTGGCCATCCGGACGCTATACAATCCGGCGCTAGCCTCACGAACGCGGTGTCGACCGCCGCTCGTCAGGCGAGTGGCGCCGGTGTCGCGCGCATAAACGGGGGCGGATCCGGGTGGCGAGCGGCACAGGCGACAGGCGACAAGGCCGTCCTGGAACCGGATGCCGTGAAATGGGCCCGTCGCGACGACAAAAATCTGATAGTCACCACATGACCATGGCCAATGGGAACCCGACGCAGCGGATCCTCGTGATCCGGATTGATTTTCTGGGCGACATGCTGTGCACGACGGCGTTTCTCGGCGCGCTGAAGGAGCGCTGGCCCGGCGCGGAGCTGCATGTGGTTGCGAACCGCTACAACGCGGCCGCGCTGGCCGGAAACCCGGACGTGGACACGATCCACACCTACGTCTATAGCCGCCAATGCGAACGCAACGACCGTCCCGGGCGGATGCGCGCGTTCTTCGACCGGCTGCGGCTCGTGCGCCGCCTGCGTCGCCTGCGGTTCGACCTCGTGGTCGTGCCGAACGGCGGCATGCATCGCAGCAGCATGCAGTTCGCGCGTCAGATCGGCGCGAAGGATTGCCGCTGGCACGATGCCGAGACCGAATTCGACGATCGCAAGCCCGAGCATGTCGCACAGCGGCCGATGTGTCACGAGGCGCTGTCGGGCTTCCGGCTCGTACCCGAACTCGGCGGCGTCGATCTCGACCGCCTCAAGTTGTCGGTTCATCCCGACCGCGCGCTGCAGGACGCGTGGTATCGGCTGCTCGGCGCGCGCACGAAGCCGCGCGTCGGGCTGTTCGTGACGAACAAGGCGGCCGAGCGCCGCTGGCCCGTGGACCGCTGGCGTGACCTCGCGGAGCGGCTTGCGCCGTGCGCCGATTTGATCGTGTTCCGCGACCCGGCCGTCGGCCATGCTCCTGAGGACGATGCTTGGCGCGACGTGAGTGCGCGCCATGTCGCGCCGTCGTCGGTTGCCGAGCTGGTGGCTGCCGCGAGCCTGCTCGATGCGATCGTCTCGGCCGACAGCGCCCCCGTGCATCTCGGGTCGGCGCTCGGTGTGCCCGTCGCCGCGCTGTTCGAGGACCGTCCCGAGAAATACCTGCGCTGGCATCCGCTTGGCGTGCCGCACGTGATCCTGCGCGCCGGCGCGACCGTCGACGCGATCGGCGTCGACGCGGTCGAGCGCGCGGTGCTTCACCTGCTGCCGCAGGGCATCCATCTCGACGAAACGTTGGACGATGCAGCGCACGCGCGACCGGCTGCTGCGACGCCGGGGATCATGACGGTCGCTTCGTAGCGCTACAGGCGTCGCAAGCACCGCGTACGGCACCGGCCGCCGGCGCGCGGTGCGCCTGCCGCACCGCACTCCGCGAACGGGGCCGTATCGGGGTAGCCGCACGGCCGATTCGCCATGCCGCGCCGGCTGCTGCAAAATCCTGTACATTGCCAGCCTTGTTCAGCCAGCCAGACACACCCATCGCCGTGGCCCTGTTTTCTTCCGCCCGCCCGCCCAGAACCATCCTTGTTGCCGCGCCGCGCCGTATCGGCGACGTGCTGCTGACGACGCCGCTCGTCCGTTCGCTGAAAGCCCGCTGGCCGGAAGCGCAGATCGACATGCTGGTGTTTCGCGGCACCGAAGGCGTGCTCGAGCACAATCCGGACGTGCGGCGCGTGATCGTCGTCGCGCAGCGCGCGGGATTCCGCGAGCGGTTGCGCGACGCGCTGTCGATGTGGCGCCGCTACGATCTCGCGTGCGCGGCGCTGAGCTCCGACCGGCCGCGCTTCTACAGCTGGTTCGCGGGCCGCAAGCGGGTGGGCCTCGTCGATCCGAACCGCGTGACGTGGCTCACGCGGATGATGCTGAACGGGATCGCGATCAATCACCACGAATCCGCGCATACGGTCGTCAGCACGCTCGCGCTCGCCCCCGTGATCGGCATCGAGCCGGTGTCTGAGGTCGTCGCACCGGGTATCGGCGACGACCCGGCGCGGCGCGCGCGCTTCGACGCGTGGCTTGCCGAGTCGCCGGCGATTCGCGACGGCAAGCCGCTGGTCGTCCTGCATCCGTATCCGATGTTCCGTTACAAGCAATGGCGGCTCGACGGCTGGGTCGAGATGATCGGCTGGCTGCGCGAGCACGGCTTCGCGGTCGCGCTGTCGGGCGGCCCGGCCGACAGCGAGCGCGAATATGCGGAGCAGGTCGCGGCCGAAGCGGGCGGCGACGTGCTGAACCTGGTCGGCCGCCTGACGTTCGGCGAAAGCGCCGAACTGGTGCGGCGTGCACGGCTCTTCATCGGGCCCGACACCGGTGCGACGCACGTCGCGGCCGCGACGGGCACCGACACGATCGCGCTGTTCGGCCCGTCGGACCCCGTGCGCTGGGGGCCGTGGCCGCAGCACTGGCCCGCGACCGAGAATCCGTGGCCGCTGCGCGGCTCGGGGCGGCACGGGAACGTGTGGCTGCTGCAGGGGGAGGGCGATTGCGTGCCGTGCCGGCACGAGGGCTGCGAGCGCAAGGTCGACAGCCGCAGCGATTGCCTCGCCCATCTCGGTGCGCAGCGCGTGAAAGCCGCGGCGGCCGAGATGCTCGGGCTGAATCCGCCGGGCCCGGCCGACGCCGTCGTCGATACGTCGCGACTGCATCGCACCGGATCCGACTGACGCGCGGGAAGCGCACGTTTCCTGCTGGTTGCAGGCGGCTTGTTTCGCGACGAGCCGCGCAGCCCGTTTCCTTTGAGGGTAGTGAACTTCCGCTGCGGCCGAAGCCGGCCGACAGCGGAGCGTATGTCGTTGCGCGTTACGCGCTGCGCCGGATCGCCGACGTCTCGCGCGGCAGCGCTTCGCCGCGCTCGCCGCAGCCGAGCAGGATGCCGGCGAGCAGCACGATGAGGTGCCCTTCGGCGAAATCGAGCAGCAGCGAATTCGCGAGACTGCCGACCGTGAAGATCGCGAGCCAGCCGAGCAGCAGATGCCGCGAGCGCGGATCGAGCGTGCGGCTGCCGCGCGCGATCTGCGCGATCAGGTTGACGAACAGCACCAGGCCGAGCGTGCCGAGCTGCACGGCCATCAGCAGGTATTCGTTGTGGGGGTTCGACGTGAGCTGGCCTTCGGCCGCTGTCTTGCCGGCCGCGAGCTTCTCGAACTGGACTTCGAGACCGCCCGCGCCGTAGCCGATCACGGGACGCTGACGATACAGATCGAGGCCCTTCTTGTACCACTCGAGCCGTAACCCGGACGACGTGATCGCGTCGCTCTGATGGTACTGCTGCACTTCCGACGCGACCTCCACGAGCCGGCCGTTGCGCATCGTGCCGACCGCAACCACGAGTGCCACGCCGGCCAGCGCCAGCACGCAGGCGGCGAGCCACGCGCACAGCGCCGATTGCTTGTGCAGCAGGAGCACGAACCGTACGGCGACAACGAGGATCAGCAGCAGCGCAATGACCTGCCCCGTGCGTCCTTGCAGCATCACGAACACGTTGACGAGCGACCAGACTGCCACGCCGGCATAGGCCACACGCGGCAGCGCCCTGCGGGCCGACAGCGCGAGATCGGCCGCCTGATAGAACAGCAGCGCGCCGAACATGCCGGCCGCGATGTGGTTCTTGAACACCCAGGCGCGGGACGTTGGCAGCCCGGTCGCGTGCGCGGGCCCGATCGCGGTCAGGCCGAGATAGTTGGTCGTCGACAGAACCAGGATCACGCACAGCGTGACGAACCAGCAGCGTTGCACGATCGGCGCCCAGTTCGACTGACGGAATGCGAGCACGGCGAAGGGCAGCAGCAATAGCTTGTCGTATTTCGCGACCCAGTTCCATGCCTTGTCATGCGGCGCGACTGTATAGGTGACGCTGGCGGCCAGCGCGGCGAGGATCAGCAACGCCGCGAGCGACGGCGGATCGGTGACGAACGAGCGCAGGTTGCGCCAGAATTCGGGCGAGATGACGAGCGCAACCGCGAACAGCGCGCAGAAGATGTTGGTCAGCGCCGTCGAGACAGGCACCATGCACAGCGCGGCGACGGCGAAGGCTCGGGCGGCGGTCAGGCGCCGGGTGGCGGGGGCGGAAAACGAAAGCATCGGAACCTGTCGAATGGGCGAATGCGGCACGCGGGCACGTGCGGCGCGCCGCTCGTCCCGGCGGCACGGGCCAGGACGAACCGCGCAGTATACGCGAAGCCGGCCGCGTTTCCGCGTCGTTTCCAGGGCCAGATCGGGTGGATCCGATCACCCGAGCCCGATCAGCTGAACGCGCGCTTGATCCTCGAGCGCAGCAGCGCGCGCTTCAGGCGTCCAGCGACTGCCGGCGTGTCGAGCGCGATGCGCGTGCCGGCCGGCTCGCCGCGATGCAGGTAGTAGCGGTCGAACGTCGCCTGGGTCATGCCCCATTTGTTCAGGAACTGGCGGCGGCCGTCGTTCTTGACGATCTTGCCCGTGCTCTTCTGCTGGAAGTGGTAGACGAGGCTGTCGCCGACACCCAGGAAGATCCGGCAGCCGGCATCCCAGAATTTCATCGAGAAGTCGTTGTCGCTGCTCATGCCGGGCGACAGTTCGCTGCTGTAGCCGCCGATCCGGTTCCACCAGTCGCGGTGCACGAGCGTCGGCGGCCAGGTCGAGCCGAGCCAGTCGGCGCGCACGAGCTGCGGGGCCGCCGCGACGAGGCCCGCCGCGTCGAATTGTTCGGCGTCGCGGCCGAAATTGCTGACCACGACGCACGGGTTGCGCGTGTCGACCGGCTCGACCATCGTGCCCGACAGCATGAAGAGGTCGGTCGGCATCTGTTCGATGCGGCGCACGAGCGCCGTGTCCCAGCCGGGGCAGCAGAACATGTCGTCGTTCATGTAGACGACGTAGTCGCGTGTTGCGCGCGCGGCGGCCCAGTTCACCGCGTGGCAGATGCCGATGTTGGTCGGCGACGCAGTGTGTTCGATGCCTTCGCTGCGCACCCAGTCGAGCGTGCCGTCCGAGCCGTCGTTCACGTGCACGATGATCTGGTGGTCGTACGCGGAGTGGCGGCGCAGGCTGTCGACGACGAGCTTGAGGTACGGCAGGTTGTTCCAGGTCGGAATGATGATGGAGAACATGGCGGTCGGATTCGGTAGTCGTCGTGGTGCGCGGCGGCGCCTGTCGGGCAGGCACGCGGGGCGCGGGCAGCCCGGCATTGTAACGCCGGGCCGGCCGCGTGCCGGGCGGGCGCTCAGCGCGCCCGTTCGTGACCGAGCTTCAGGAAGCGGTAGTACACGGTCTCCGCGTTGAACACGGCGATCATGAAGCCTGCACGGCCGTCGAGGAAGCCGCGCCGCAGCACGTAGGTGCGCACGAATGCCCAGGCGCCGCGCGCGAGCGCCTTGCCGAAGCCGCCGCGCTGGCCGGCTGCGCGGCGCTGGCGCGCACCGGCCGTCGAATACGCGTCGAGCTTGCGCACGACGGTTTCGAAATCCTCGTACGAATAGTGCATCAGCTTGCCGGACAGGCGCTGCGCGGCGCCATCGAACACGAGGCGTTCGTGCACGAGATCGTCCGAGAAGCGCGCGGCGCCGCGCCGGAACAGGCGCGGGATCCAATCCGGATACCAGCCGCTGTGATGGATCCACTGGCCGCAGAAGCTCGACAGCCGGTCGACCGCATAGACCTGCGCGGCCGGCGCGCGGATCGTGTCGCGGATCGACCGCGCGAGTTCCGGGGTGACGACTTCGTCGGTATCGAGGGACAGGATCCAGTCGGTGTCGAGCGCGTCGAGCGCACGATTCTTCTGCGGGCCGAAGCCCGGCCAGTCGCGCTCGACGATCACGCGCGCGCCGTGCGCCTGCGCGATCGCGACGGTATCGTCGGTGCTGCCGCCGTCGATCACGACGACGTCGTCGGCGAACGACAGCGCGGCAAGGCACTGCGCAAGCCGCGCGGACGCGTTGAGGGCGATGAGGGCGACGCCGAGGGAGGGTTCAGCCATGAAATCGTCGGAAAGGCGGAGAAAACGGTGAGCGGCAGTATACCCGCGGCCCGGCCGCCGCCCGCATCGGCCATGACCGTTCCGGCCGGGGCGGTGCGGCTATAATGTTGAGCCCTTTTCGGCACCCGCCCGACAGGGGCGAAATCCCGGGCGGCCACGTCCGGGCGCCGCTTCGCGGCTCAAGAAGGAATGCCTTGGAAACCCAGAACACTCTTCGCAAACCGATGGACGGCACCGGCACCTCGCCGGTGACGGTCCTCAAGCGCCTGTGGCCGTACATCCGGCCGCTGATCGGCATCGTGGTGCTCGCCGTGATGACGATGGGCGTCGTCGCGGCCACCGAGGCCGGTATTCCGGCGCTGCTCAAGCCGCTGCTCGACCACGGCTTCGGCTCGCACGGCAGCGACCGCGCGAAATGGTACGTGCCGATGGCCGTGATCGGGCTCGCGCTCGTGCGCGGCGTATCGCAGTACGCGTCGAATTACCTGCTCAACTACGTGTCGAACCGTATCCTGCTGCAACTGCGGCTCGAGATGTTCCAGCGGATGCTGCACACGGGCGCGTCGTTCTTCCAGCGCGAGACGGCGAGCACGGTGATCAACGCGATCGTGTTCGAGGTCAACCAGATCCTGTCGGTGCTGACGGGCGTGATGGTCACGCTCGTGCGCGATTCGCTGACGGTGATCTTCCTGCTCGGCTACCTGTTCTACCTGAACTGGCGGCTCACGCTGATCGTCGCAGTGATCCTGCCGGGCATCGGCTGGCTCGTCAGCAAGATCAACCGCCGCCTGCGCCGCCTGAACCGCGAGCACCAGACGCTGACCAACGAGCTGTCGTACATCGTCGAGGAGACGGTCGGCGGCTACAAGGTCGTCAAGGTGCACAACGGCGAAGCGTACGAGATGGACCGCTTCGCGCAGATGAGCAAGCGCCTGCGCGGCTACGCGATGCGCATGACGATCTCCGGCGGCCTCGCTCAGCCGCTCACGCAGTTTCTCGCGTCGATCGCGCTCGCGGTCGTGATCACGATCGCGGTCGTGCAGTCGTCGAACGACCAGACGACGGTCGGCGGCTTCGTCGCGTTCGTCACGTCGATGCTGCTGGTGATCTCGCCGCTCAAGCACCTGATCGACGTCAACCAGCCGCTGCAGCGCGGGATGACGGCCGCGGAGCTGATCTTCGGGCTGATCGACGAACCGGCCGAGCCGCGGGGCGGCGGCCGGCTGCTGCCGCATGCGCGCGGCGAGATCGAGTTCCGCGACGTGTCGTTCGACTACGGCGCGGCCGAGCGGCCGACGCTCGACCGCATCTCGTTCAAGGTCGCGCCCGGTGAAATGATCGCGCTCGCGGGCCCGTCCGGCAGCGGCAAGACGACGCTCGTAAACTTGCTGCCGCGCTTCTTCGACCCGACCGACGGTGCGATCCTGGTCGACGGCGTACCGGTTGCCGACTACGACCTCCACGCGCTGCGCGGCCAGATGGCGATGGTCAGCCAGGACGTCGTGCTGTTCAACGACACGATCGCCGCGAACGTCGCGTACGGGCAGACGCCCGACCGCACACGCGTGCAGGCCGCGCTCGAGGCTGCAAACCTCGCCGATGCGGTCGCCGCGATGCCCGACGGGCTCGACACGCTCGTCGGCGGCAACGGGATGCGGTTGTCCGGCGGCCAGCGCCAGCGTCTCGCAATCGCGCGCGCGATCTACAAGGACGCGCCGATCCTGATCCTCGACGAAGCGACGTCGGCGCTCGACTCGGAATCGGAGCGCCACGTGCAGGCCGCACTCGAACGGCTGATGGAAGGCCGCACGACGCTCGTGATCGCGCACCGGCTGTCGACGATCGAGCGTGCGGACCGCATCCTCGTGCTCGAGGCCGGCAAGATCGTCGAAGAGGGCAGCCACGACGAATTGCTGCGCCACGGCGGCCTCTACGCGCACCTGCACCGGATCCAGTACCAGCAGCAGGCGGCGTAACGCGGGGTCATGTGCGCGGTCATGCGGCCGCGCGATACCGTGTGCTAGTCTTGATCGGGTAGTTCGAGTGGTTTCGTTCGACGTGACAACACGGAGGGAAGGCACGATGAAGAAGATGCACGGGATGATGCTGGCCGCGCTGATCGCGGCGGGTTTCGCCGCGCCGGCCGCGATGGCGCAGGACCACGACAACCACAACGACCAGGGCGGCCATGGCATGCACCGCGGCCACGGCCCGAATCACATGCCGCCCGGCCAGATGCGTCATGAGGACGACGTGCCGCCGCGCTGGGCCGACCAGCCGCGCCGCGAGTGGCACAAGGGCGACCGGCTTCCCCCCGAGTTCCGCGATCGCCAGTACGTGATCGACGACTGGCGCGGCTATCGCCTGAGCCCGCCGCCGCGCGGCTATCAATGGGTCGGCGTCGGCGGGGATCACCTGCTGGTGCAGATCGGCTCCGGCATCGTGCTGCGGATCGGCGACTGACCTTGCCGATCGCCCGGCACGTATCGCGATGCGTGCCGGGCTGCCGCGTCACTTGGCCGCTGCGCGGCGGAACCAGCGGCGCTCGATTTTCGACATCACCCAGCACACGCCCAGCGCACACACGGTGCCGAGCGTCACCTCGCCGAGCCGCATCAGCGGAATGTCCCACAGCGGGCCGTTGCCCGGAAACAGCAGCACGATCGTCGCGGTCACGCCGCCGAGCCGTGCCGCGCTGCCGACATTCAGGCACCAGCAGCAGACGACCACGACCGCGACGGTAATCGCATACGCGACGAGCCGGTCGCCACCGAGCGCCGCGCCGGCGAAACCGAGCACGCCGCCGACCATCGCGCCGACGAACTGGTCGCGCGACAGCGACATCGTGTCCGAGTAGTTGTGCTGCGTCACGGCGATCGCGGTGATCGCCGCCCACACGGCCTGCTCGGTGTGCAGCGCGCGGCCGATCACGTACGCGAGGCACGCGCCGCACACGGCCTGCAGCGCCATCAGCCCGCCTTGCGCGAGCCGCTCGCTGAATGACAGCCCCTTGAACAGATCGAAGATCGACTGCTGAATCTGCTGGCGGGCTTCGTTGAGTGTCCTGATCGTATCCATCATGCGTTGGGCAAGAAGCGGGTAACGGCGGCGCGCGGGCGTCAGTGCGCCTGTTCGGGCGATGCGGCGGCCGGTTCGTCGGCCGCCGCATCGCCGTTCTCGACGCGTGTTTCGGGCATCACGAGCCAGACCAGCAGCACCGCCAGCGCACCGGCCCCCGCGAGCCCGAAGAAGCTGACCGCGTTGCCGAAGTGATCGGCGACGTAGCCGGCCGCGGCCGTGCTGAGCGTCGCGCCGATCCCGGCCGCGAGCCCGAACAGCCCGATGCACAGGTTGTAGCGGCCCTTGCCGCCCGCGACGTCGGCCGCGATCAGCGGCAGCATCACGCCGAACACGGCCGCGCTGATGCCGTCGAGCATCTGCACGGGCACCAGCAGGTACGGGCTGCTCACGCCGGCGAACAGCAGCGCACGCACCGGCAACGCCGAAAAGCCGAGCAGCAGGATCGGCCGTCGGCCCCAGCGTTGCGCGGAGCGCCCGACCCACGGCGACAGCATCGCGACGATCGCCTGCGGCACGATGATGCACGCGGCGATCACGAGCTGCACGTTTTCGCCCATCCCGGCCGTGACTTCGCCGGCCGCGAGGTTCAGCATCGCCGCGTTCGACAGATGGAACAGCACGACGCAGGCGGCGAAGATCAGCATCCGGCGGTCGCGCAGCAGTTCGAGGAGCGTTTCGCGTTCGCCGGCTTCGTCGCGGTCGTCCGGCTTCGACGATTGCGGGATCACCTCGTGCGTCGGCTGGATCATCGCGAGCGCGAACAGCGCGGGCAGCGCCAGCACGGCAGTCAGCCAGAACACCGCGCGCGCGGAGAAGTATTCGCCGGTGAGCCCCATCAGGCCCGCCGCGACCGCGCTGCCGATCGACGCCCAGCGCGCGTTGCGGCCGAGCCGGTCGCCGAGGTCGGCGCGGCCGACGAGCGAGAACGAGATGGCGGCCATCGCCGGCACGAGCATGCAGCTCGCGAAACCGTGGAACACCTCGGCGGCGATCACCGGCACGATCGTCGGGCTCGACGCGAGCAGCACCGCGGACAGGATGATGGCCGCGATCGCCCACGCGGCCGCGCCTTTCTTGTTCTTCAGCGCATCGACGGCCGCGCCGCCGGGCACCTGGCTGACCATCGCGCTGATCGTGCCGATCGACAGCACCATGCCGATCTCGCCCTGCGTCCACTTGTGCGACGCGAGGTAGGACGCGATGAACGGACCGAACCCTGTTTGAACGTTTGCAACGAAGAAGTTGAGCCAGTCGAGGGACCGGAGACTGCGTGCGCTGACGGAATGCTTGATCGTCATCGGGTCGCACTCGCAGATGAAGCCGGCACCGGTGCCGGGGCAACGGGCGGGAAGACCGCGACAATCGGCTTGTCGGGCGCGTAGGGCGGCGATGCCTTGATCTGTGCGTCGTTCAGGTCGAGTTGCGGGCGCAGCGCCTTGTCGCGCGTGACGAAGCGCAGCGCGCCCCAGCTCGCGGCGATCGAACGGCGATCGGTATTGACGAGGCCGCCGAGGTCGAGCACGACAGCCTGCGGCTGCGACGCGCGGTCGATCAGCACGTCGACGATGCGGCCGATCTTCGTGCCGTTCGGGCGCTCGACGTCGCTGTCGAGCAGCGGCAGTCGCGTCGCGGGCGAAGCCGCGGCCGAACCCGACAGCGGCACGGCCTTGGGCCGCACAGCCGGGGGCAGGTCGCCCGACGGCACGTCGAGCACGATCGGCTCCTGTTTGCCGCCCGGCGTGAAGCGGAACGCGTTCCACGGGAAGATGACCTTGCGGTCGCCGACGCCCATGAAGCCCTGCAGGTTGACGACCATCTCGCGCGGCTTGCCGCTCGCGTCGGTCACCATGTCGACCGCGCGGCCGATCACCTTGCCGTTGCGGCGCGCGACTTCACTGTCGAGCAACGCGTGGATCTGGGTGCGGTCGAGCGGGCGCGTCGCGACGATCGGCGCGGGCGGTGGCGGCGGCGGTGTCGGCGATTCGGGGCGCTGCACGGGCTTCGGCCGCGTGACTTCGCGGTGCGGTTTCTTCGGCGCTTCCGGTTCCTCCGGATGCGTCGGCGCGGGCACGGGCGGCATCGTCAGCGGTTCGCCGGCGGTTTCCTCGACGGGCTCGACGAGCGCCTCGCTGATCGGCGCAGGCGGATTCTGGACCGGCAGCAGCCCGCAGCCGGACAGCAGCGCGGCGACGGCGACAATCAGGAAGACCGTCGAGGACGGCAACGACTTACAGGATGCGGGAAACGGAAGTCCGCCGCTCATTGACACTCACTCCATGGGTCGGGGGCGGCCCGAGGGCACGCGGCTGGCGATGGATGGCGGGTGCGGGCGGCGCACCACGCGACGTGAGATTTTAACGTGTCTTGCTTTCAGGACCGATTTCGATGGCTTGCTGGAGGCGGACTGTCGGGAAAAGGAAGGGATCGCGAGGTGGGGAAGAGGTTGGATACCGGCTAAGGCGCCCGATCGTCTGCGACGTGCGGGCGCCGTACCGGCCTGCTGCTTATTTGACCAGCGCGCCGATCGTTGTCGTCACGGGCGCGAGCACGCCGGCGCCCGTCTTCGAGAGTGCACCGGTGCCGCTGCCGCCCGTCAGCCCCGCGACGGGTGAGCCGCCGGTCGCGCCGGATACCGCTCCCGTCACGGTGCCGACCGCCGACGTGAGCGCGGCGGCCGGGTTGCTGCCGCCCGTCGCGCCGCCGAGTGCGCCGGTCGACAGGAGCCCCGTGACCGGCGCGAGCGGATTCGTCGCGGCACCGCCGCCGCCGAGCAGTGTCGTGCCGGCGGTGGCCACCGTATTGCCGGTCGCCGTCACGACGTTGCCGACGCCGGTCGTGACCGGATTGCCGCCGGTTTTCGCGATCGTCGTGCCGGCGTTCGCAACGCCGTTGCCGACTGTCGTCACGAGGTTCGTGAGCGGTGCGCCGAGCGGCGTGCTCGATGCGACGGTCTGCGTGACCGACCCGACCGTCGTCGTGATCGGCGTGATCGCCGAACTGGCGGCGCCCGTGACCTGCGCGACGGGGCCGGTCGACAGCTGCGTGCCGAGCGTTGCGCCGCCGCCCGCGATCGTATTGCCGAGCGTCGTGATCGCGCCGCCGACGGGCGACGTGACGGGGGCGAGCGGGGCCAGTGCCGAGCCGCTGGCACCGAGACTCGACACGACGCCGCCGGTCGCCGCGACCGCGTTGCCGAGGTTCGTGACCACGCCGCCCGTGCTCGCGACCGTCGTGCCGACCGGGTTCGACGATGCGCCGAGCTGGCCGAGCCCCGACCCGAGCCCGGTGCCGAGCGTCGTGACGGCGGCACCGGCATCCTGCACGACGGTGCCGAGCCCTTGCGTGGTCGCCGCGTTCGTGCCGGGCAGCGACTGGCCCGCGATCACCGTGCCGGCGCCCGATACGGTGCCGCCCGCGGCCGTCACGACGTTGCTCGACGCGTCGATCGTCTGGCCGAGTGCATTGGCCGACGTGCCGGTGCCGGACGTGCTGCCGGTTCCGCTCCCCGTGCCGCCCGCGGTCGAGCTGCTGCCTGACGCGCTGCCGCTTCCGTTGCCGGCGCCCGTGCCGCCGGTCGTCGCGGTCGTGTCGCCCGAACCCGAGCCGCTGCCGCCGGTGCCCTGGCTCAGCGAGCCGGAGCCGCCGCAGGCGGACAGCGACATCAGCGCCGCAACACCCGCCGCGATCATGATCATTCGGAGTCCTGCTTGATGGATGGTCGGCGTAGTCATGTCGTCCTCGTCTTGTCTCGTTTGATGGATTGGGTCAGGCGGCCGTCGCGTGCGCCGACGTGTCGTCGCTGCGAACGGGAAGCGGCTGGCGCGTTGTCGGTTTGTCTCCCTGATTGCCCGTCGCCGTGTCGCATTTCGCCCGTACCGGAATCCGGAGCACCTGTCGGGCGAGCGATTCGCATTCTTTCGTATTGCTTGCCGATCGCGCCGGAAAACACCGGATTCCTGGCAATCAGAGTAGGTCCGCCGATGCGAGGCGTCTTTTAATGATCGTTAAATTGAAGTAAGCGTCCGATTCAATGCGGAAATCGGGGTAATCACGGTCGACGCGATGCGAATCGTGTGAGTCGATGCCGGAGAGGCGGGTGGCGAAGGCGGGAGGGGTGCCGCACCGGCCTGGCCCGCCGTCATGGCGGGCAGGCGCGGGCGCTGCGTGAAGCAGGGTGAAGCGGGGGAAATCAGGCGTCCGGATACCACGCGTCGGTGAACTCGCTGACCTTGACGTCCTTCAGTTCCGGGCGGGCGGCGAGCCACCCGCGCACGAGTTCGCGATCGGCGTCGGTCGTCGTGCCGCGCGGCGCGCCGGAGATCACGTACGCGCCGATGCCTTCGTCCGCGGACGCGACGGTCATCAGCCCGTTCGCTTCGACGAAGTCGATGAACGCGTCGATCAGCTCGCCGCGCGCGAGGTCGGTCATGTCGTTGCGGTAATGCGCGGTGGCGTTGAACGCGAGTTCCTGGAATTCGCCGATGTGGAGTTTCTTGCGCTGGCGGCGGTTATGGCCTTGGCTCATGGTGTGTGGTGAGTGAATGAGAGGTGGGTAAGGATAGCGCGGCGGATGGCGCGGGCGCCCGGTCGACATGCGGCACGGGCGAGGCTGGAGGCGAAAGCGGGCGTATCGCGGGACCGTTTTCGAAACTGTTCTTAAACAATTGCGCGATGCGCTCTTCGCCGTGCGGCCTGGTCAAGCGGCCTATTGCACGCTTGACCGAATGATACAGGGATGGCGAGCGTGTTCCGTTTTGCTAACGTCTGCGGTCATTCGAACAACCACGAGGGCCGTATGTCGGACGAATCGCTATTCGTACAATGGTCATGTCGACCTTACGTCGGGGGATCTGTTTTTCTGGATCGCGGTCGGCGAGCTCCATGCCCGCCTCGGACTCGATGATCTCGCTGCTGCTGCGGCAGTCCTGCTTGGCCAAGGCGATGTGCCGGCACCCGGTAAATTTGCCACGGCGACCAAGGGCACATCGGTCGTGTCGATTGCTGCGCGCAAGCTTTTGCCGATTCAGATGAAGATGCGCTTGCCGATGATCTTGTCAGTGAGCGCCCAGGGCGTACGGATCGCGTCCACGAAGAATCTTGGTGCATGGGTTGGCAGGACCATTCCGGTCATCGGGGAAGTTTTTCTGGCCACGGATGCGGCCGTCATCATGTTCAACACGGTGCGCCGGTACAACGCCGTCGCCAAACCAGAAGACAGGGTGTTCTGATCGTGCCGACCGATATGTGGGAAAAGCTGGCCATATTTACACGTGAAGAGCTGGGTCGACCGTTGTTCGGCGGTCAGCTGAGGATCGAACCTTTCTCACGCCTCGAAGAGGGTCTGGGCGTGACGGGAGTCGACGCAGTCGAGTTCATCGACAAATGGGCAGAAACGTTCGGTATGCATGCCACTGAGTTCCCTTACGACCGCTACTTCGGTCCTGAGGGCCAAGACATGGTGACGACGTTTCTCGCGCTGTTTTCGGAGCGTTACCGTAAGCCGCCGCGTGTACCGCTTACGTTCGCCATGCTGGAAGAAGCGATGCGTCTCGGCCGGTGGGATACCGAAGCGATCGAGCGTTTCGCACGGGAAGGGGGCCGCGCGGAATAGCCGTTCACCATTGCATGCAGGTTGCGCGAAATCCCTGCCGTGCCGGGCAGGAATCGCGCAACCGCAGCAGAACGCAGCGTTACATCAGCACGATATCGTACTGCTCCTGGCTCAGATTCGACTCGACCTGCAGCGACACCGGCTTGCCGATGAAGTCGATCAGCATCGCAAGATGCTGCGATTCCTCGTCGAGAAACAGGTCGATCACCTGTTGCGCGGCGATCACGCGGAATTCGCGCGGGTTGAACTGCCGCGACTCGCGCAGGATCTCGCGCAGGATGTCGTAGCACACGGTGCGCGACGTCTTCACCTGGCCCTTGCCCTGGCAGGTCGGGCATGGCTCGCACAGCACGTGCGCGAGCGATTCGCGCGTGCGCTTGCGCGTCATCTCGACGAGCCCGAGCTGCGAGAAGCTGTTGACCGTCACGCGCGTGCGGTCGCGCGACAGCGCCTTCTTCAGCTCGGACAGCACCGCGTCGCGATGCTCGGCGTTCTCCATGTCGATGAAGTCGATGATGATGATCCCGCCGAGGTTGCGCAGCCGCAGCTGCCGCGCGATCGTGTGCGCGGCCTCGAGGTTGGTCTTGAAGATCGTGTCGTCGAAGTTGCGCGCGCCGACGTAGCCGCCCGTGTTCACGTCGATCGTCGTCATCGCCTCGGTCTGGTCGATCATCAGGTAGCCACCCGACTTCAGGTCGACGCGGCGCGACAGCGCGCGCTGGATCTCCGTCTCGATGTTGTACAGGTCGAACAGCGGCCGCTCGCCCGTGTAGTGGTGCAGCTTCGGGCTCACGGCCGGCGTGAACTCGGACGCGAATTCCGAGAGGCGCTGGTACGTCTCGCGCGAATCGACCTGGATGCGCGTCGTGTCATCGTTTGCGAAATCGCGCAGCACGCGCTGCGCGAGATCGAGATCCTGGTACAACAGGCTCGTCGCCGGCAGCCGCTGCGCCTGAGCGACGATCGTCGCCCATGTCTTGCGCAGGTACGTGACGTCACCGGCGAGTTCGTCGGAGGTCGCATCCTCGGCGATCGTGCGGACGATGTAGCCGCCTTTCTCGTCCGCCGGGATCACGGCCGTCAGGCGCGCACGCACGGCCTCGCGCTCGGCCTCGCTCTCGATCTTCTGCGAGATGCCGATGTGCGGCTCCTGCGGCAAGTAGACGAGCGTGCGGCCCGCGATGCTGACCTGTGTCGACAGCCGCGCGCCCTTCGTGCCGATCGGATCCTTGATCACCTGGACCATCAG
Source organism: Burkholderia puraquae (assembly GCF_002099195.1). GTDB lineage: Bacteria > Pseudomonadota > Gammaproteobacteria > Burkholderiales > Burkholderiaceae > Burkholderia > Burkholderia puraquae. Next base: position 76,135 of record NZ_NBYX01000018.1, read on the forward strand.
CGTTTGGCCCTCGAACACGATCTTCTCGATCGGCTGGTGCGGCGTGCCCGACTGCGGCTCGCCCGCGAGGCGCGGATGCCAGATGTCGGCGACGTGCAGGAACGCTGCGCGTTCGAGGCCGATGTCGATGAACGCGGACTGCATGCCGGGCAGCACGCGCACGACCTTGCCGAGATAGATGTTGCCGACCCGCCCGCGCGACAGTGTGCGCTCGACGTGAAGCTCCTGCACCGCGCCTTGCTGGACGAGTGCGACCCGCGTTTCCTGCGGCGTGAGGTTGATCAGGATTTCTTCGTTCATGGTGGGATTCAGAAGGCGACGTGCGCGGTGCGCAGCAGCGCGGCAGTCTCAAAAAGGGGCAGACCCATGATACCTGAATGGGAACCGTCGATTCGCTCGATGAACTCGGCCGCGCGCCCCTGGATCGCATATGCGCCGGCCTTGCCGAACGGCTCGCCCGATTCGACGTAGCGCACGTACGCATCGCGCGACGCGGCCGCGAAGCGCACCGACGAGCGCGACAGTGCGGGCGGCAGCAGTTCGCCGTCGGCATCGATCACGGCGACGGCGGTCAGCACCGTGTGTTCGCGGCCCGCGAGGCGGGTCAGCATCGCGAGCGCGTCGTCGGCGTCGGCCGGCTTGCCGAGGATCGCGCCGTCGATCGTGACGGTCGTATCGGCGACCAGCACCGGCGAGGCAGGCTTGCCGCTCGCGACGAGGCGCGCACGCGCAGCCTCGGCCTTGGCGATGGTCACGCGTCGAACGTAGGCATCGGCGGCTTCGCCGGGCAGTTCGGCCTCGAGCGCCTCGGCGTCCTCGTCGGGGTGTGGCAGCAGCAGTTCGAAGCGTACGCCGATCTGCTGCAGCAGCTCCTGGCGGCGCGGGCTTTGCGAAGCGAGGTAAAGGATCGGGAAAAGCGCGGGGGGCGTGCTGGACGGCATGGTGTCGTTATCTCGGTGTGCGCGCGTGGCGCGCGTCTCGAGGACGACACGTCATGCGCGGTGGTAGGGGTGATTCTGCGTGATGCTCCACGCCCGGTAAAGCTGTTCGGCGAGCAGCACGCGCACCATTCCGTGCGGCAGCGTCATGCTGGAGATGCGCAGCAGCGTGTCGGCGCGCGCTTTCAGCTCGGGATCGAGCCCGTCCGCGCCGCCGATCACGAACGCGACGTCGCGGCCGTCCTGCTGCCAGCCGGGCAGCGCCTGCGCGAGCTGCATCGTGGTCCAGTCGCGGCCGCGTTCGTCGAGCGCGACGAGGCGCGCACCTTTTGGCAACGCGGCCTCGATCTTCTGCCGCTCGGCGGCCATCACGCTTTCGGCGCTGCGGCCGCCCGAACGCAGTTCGGGCTTGATCTCGCGCAACTCGATGCGCAACTCGGGCGGCATCCGCTTCGTGTATTCGTCGAAGCCGGATGCGATCCAGCCCGGCATCTTGTGGCCGACCGCAAGGATGAAAAGCTTCATCGGAAGACGCTTAACGACTCGGGGCTCAACGGCGGCGGGCGGCCGTCTTGCGCGCCGGGCGTGCGGGCGCGGCTTCCTCTTCGTCCTCGTCGCCTTCGCTGGCCGTGGCGAAGCCGTTCCCCTTGCCGCCGCCGAGTTTCATCCGCACGGGTTTGTCGCCCCAGATTTCCTCGAGGTTGTAGTACTGGCGCAGGGCCGGCTGGAGGATGTGCACGACCGCGTCGCCGCAGTCGACCAGCACCCATTCGCCGGTGTCTTCGCCTTCGGAGCTGACGATGTCGCCGCCGGCTTCCTTGACCTTGTCGCGCACGCTCGACGCGAGCGCCTTGGTCTGGCGGTTGGAGGTGCCCGAAGCGACGACCACGCGGTCGAACAGTTCGGTCAGGTGGCTGGTGTTGAACACCTTGATGTCTTGCGCCTTGACGTCTTCGAGGGCGTCGACGATCACGCGCTGCAGTTTGCGAATATCCATGGATTCAGGAGTGGTAGAGGCGATGTTGAAGAATATAGGCCCATACGGCGGCCGGCACATGCTCGGCCGACGCGTCGGGCATTTGCGCATGGCGCGCGATGCATTCGCGCAGGTGGGCGCGGATGTCGGTCGCGGCAATGTCGAACGAAAGGGTCGTATCGATCAGCAGGCGGCCGGCCGGCGTGGCCTTCAGCACGTCGGCGCCGGCCTGCCGCGCGGCGATTTCCTGCGCGACGTCCGGCGGCGCCGCGCCGAGCTCGAAGCCCGGGCGCGTCGACACGCAGATGTGCGCATAGTCGAACAGCTTGCGCCAGTCGCGCCACGTGTCGAGGCGCACGAGCTGGTCGGCGCCGATCAGCAGCGACAGCGACGCGTCCGGGCCGATCCGCTCGCGCCAGCGCGCGAGCGTCTCGACCGTGTAGGTCGGGCCGACGTGCTCGATCTCGTCGGTGGCGACGGTCACGGTCACGCCCGGCACGGACAACGAGCCGGCGGCCGCGCGCGTCATCGCGAGCCGATGCTCGGCGGCCGACACGTCGCGCTTCTGGTACGGCTGCCCGGCGGGCAGCAGTACGAGTTCGGTCAGGCCGAGCAGCTCGGCGAACCGGCGCGCGAGCGCGAGATGGCCGTCGTGGATCGGGTCGAAAGTGCCGCCCAGCAAGCCGATACGACGCGGCAGCGGGGCGGGGCGGGCGATGGTGTCCAGAAACGCTTCCTTTTTCTTGAAGCAGGGGTCAGACCCAGTCGCGCGGCACGATGAAGTCGCTGTACAGGCGCGCTTCCGGCGAACCCGGTTCGGGTTGCCAGTTATAGCGCCAGTTCGCGACCGGTGGCATCGACATCAGGATCGACTCGGTCCGGCCGCCGCTTTGCAGGCCGAACAGCGTGCCGCGGTCGAACACGAGGTTGAATTCGACGTAGCGGCCGCGACGGTACGCCTGGAAGTCGCGCTCGCGCTCGCCGTACGGCAGCTCGGCGCGGCGCTCGACGATCGGCAGGTAGGCCTGCAGGAACGCGTCGCCGACGCTTTGCATCATGTCAAACGAGCGTTCGAAACCGGGCTCCGAGAAATCGTCGAAGAAAATCCCGCCGATACCGCGCATCTCGTTGCGGTGCTTCAGGAAGAAATACTCGTCGCACCATTTCTTGAAGCGCGGGTAGAGCTCGACGCCGAACGGGTCGAGCGCATCCTTGCAGGTCTGGTGGAAATGCCGGGCGTCGTCCTCGAAACCGTAAACCGGTGTCAGATCCATGCCGCCGCCGAACCAGAACACGGGCTCCTCGCCCGGTTTCGTCGCGATCAGCATCCGCACGTTCATGTGCACGGTCGGGCAGTACGGATTGCGCGGGTGCAGCACCAGCGACACGCCGAGCGCCTCGAAACCGCGGCCCGCGAGCTGCGGGCGTGCCGCGCTCGCCGACGGCGGCAGTGCATCGCCCGCGACATCGGAAAAGCCGATCCCCGCGCGTTCGAACACGCGGCCGCCTTCGAGAATCCGCGTGCAGCCGCCGCCGCGCAGGCGCTCGGCCGGCCCGCGCTGCCATGCGTCGGTCGCGAGCGGCGTGCCGTCGAGCGCGCCGAGCGCGTCGGCGATGCGTGTCTGCAGGTCCTGGAGGTACGTGCGCACGCGCGCTACGTCGTAGGTCGAATCGGTCATGTCTGGACTGGCTGCCCCCGCCCGAAGCGGGGGCCGTAAAAAAGGCATCTGCCGGGCATTCTATCGAACCCCGGCAGAGCAGCGGGCGCGCAGGGTTGCGGCGCGCCCGAAGCGAATCGTCACGCGCTCTTGCGGTTGAGCGCGCGGAAGCCGATGTCGCGACGGTACTGCATGCCTTCGAAGTTGATCTGGTTGATCGTGTCGTATGCATGCTGCTGCGCTTCACGCACCGAATCGGCCAGGCCGACCACGCACAGCACGCGGCCGCCGGACGTCGTCAGCTTGTCGCCGTCGAGCGTCGTGCCCGCATGGAACGTGACTGCCTGTTCGGTCTCGGCCGGGATCCCGTTGATGCGGTCGCCCTTGCGCGGCGCGTCCGGATAACCGTGCGCGGCCAGCACCACGCCAAGCGCGGTGCGGCGGTCCCAGTCGAGCTCGACCGTATCGAGCGTGCCCGCGATCGCCTGCTCGACGACCTTCGAGAAATCGCTCTTCAGGCGCGCCATGATCGGCTGCGTTTCCGGGTCGCCCATCCGGCAGTTGAACTCGAGCGTACGCGGATTGCCTTCCTTGTCGATCATCAGGCCCGCATACAGGAAGCCCGTGAAGCGGATGCCGTCCTTCTCCATCCCGCGCACGGTCGGCATGATGATCTCGCGCATCACGCGTGCGTGCATCTGCGGCGTGACGATCGGCGCGGGCGAATACGCACCCATGCCGCCGGTGTTCGGGCCGCGATCCTCGTCGAGCAGGCGCTTGTGGTCCTGGCTGGAAGCCAGCGCCAGCGCGTGCTTGCCGTCGACCATCACGATGAAGCTGGCTTCCTCGCCATCGAGGAATTCCTCGATCACGACGCGCGCGCCGGCATCGCCGAGCTTGTTGCCCGACAGCATCATGTCGACGGCTTCATGTGCTTCTTCCAGCGTCATCGCGACGACGACGCCCTTGCCGGCCGCGAGGCCGTCGGCCTTCACGACGATCGGCGCACCCTTCGCGTCGATGTACGCGTGCGCGGCGGCCACGTCGGAGAACGTTTCGTACTCGGCGGTCGGGATGCCGTGGCGCTTCATGAACGCCTTCGCGAAATCCTTCGAGCTCTCGAGCTGCGCGGCTTCGCGGGTCGGGCCGAAGACCTTCAGGCCGCGTGCGCGGAACAGGTTGACGATGCCGGCCGCGAGCGGCGCTTCCGGCCCGACGAGCGTGAACGCGACGCCTTCGCGTTCCGCGAAATCGGCGAGTTCGTCGAGCGCCGTGATATCGACGTTCTTCAGACGCTCGTCCTGCGCCGTGCCGCCATTGCCGGGCGCGACGTAGACCATCTGGACGCGCGGCGATTGCGCGAGCTTCCACGCCAGCGCATGTTCGCGGCCGCCGGAACCGACGACGAGTAGTTTCATGGGATTCCCCGCAGACTAGAAAACAGGGCGGCCGGCACGCTCAGGCGCGCCGGCCGCGGATTCGGTCGGGCCGCCGCCGCGACAGGTGCACGGCGGCCGGCACATCATTCCTCGACGATGACGGCGTTCGTATACACGTCCTGCACGTCGTCGAGGTTCTCGAGCGCGTCCAGGAGCTTCTGCATCTTCGCCGCGTCGTCGCCGGTGAACTCGACTTCGTTCTGCGGCTTCATCGTCACTTCGGCGAGTTCGGCCTTGAAGCCGCCGGCTTCGAGCGCGTCCTTCACCGCCGAGAATGCCTGCCAGTCGCACAGCACTTCGATCGAACCGTCGTCGTTCGTGTTCACGTCGTTTGCGCCGGCTTCGAGCGCGGCTTCCATCAGCGCGTCTTCCGACGTGCCCGGTGCGAACAGGAACTGGCCGACGTGATCGAACATGAACGCGACCGAGCCGTCGGTGCCCATGTTGCCGCCGAACTTCGAGAACGCGTGGCGAACTTCCGCGACCGTGCGGGTGCGGTTGTCGGTCAGCGTGTCGACGATGATCGCCGCGCCGCTGATGCCATAGCCTTCGTAACGGATTTCCTCGTAGTTCGCGCCGTCCGCGCCGCCGACGCCGCGATCGATCGCGCGCTTGACGTTGTCCTTCGGCATGTTCGCATCGGCCGCCTTGTCGACCGCGAGACGCAGGCGCGGGTTCGAGTTGACGTCGCCGCCGCCGAGGCGCGCCGCGACCTGGATTTCCTTGATCAGGCGAGTCCAGATCTTGCCGCGCTTCGCGTCGGCCGCTGCCTTCTTATGCTTGATGTTGGCCCATTTCGAATGACCAGCCATACCTTTCTCCGTGCCCGGGCGCGCAGCGCGGGCGATTGTTTCAATGTGTCGTTGAATCGGCGGCCGTTTCGGCGGGCATGAAGCCGCGGGGCCGCGCGTGTCGAGTGGATCGAGATTTTATCACGCGCAGACCGCCGGATCGGGGCCGCCGCGCATGGCCGAACGGCCGGGCAGGCCGCCGCGAGCCGGGCCGCGCGCTGCGCGGCCGTGCAGGTGCTCAGTTCTTGGTGCCGAACAGGCGGTCGCCCGCGTCGCCGAGGCCGGGCACGATGTACGCGTGCTCGTTCAGGTGCGAATCGAGCGACGCGACGAACAGCTTCACGTCCGGGTGCGCGTCCTGGAACACCTGCACGCCTTCGGGTGCGGCGACCAGCGCGACGAACATGATGTTCGCGGCCGGCACGTTGCGGCGCTTCAGCACGTCGACCGCGTGCACGGCCGAGTAGCCGGTCGCGACCATCGGGTCGCACAGGATGAAGATGCGGTCTTCCAGGTCCGGCAGGCGCACGAGGTATTCGACCGGGCGGTGATCCTCGGCGCGGTACACGCCGATGTGGCCGACGCGAGCCGACGGAACCAGGTCGAGCAGGCCGTCCGACATCCCGATGCCCGCGCGCAGCACCGGCACGATCGCCAGTTTCTTGCCCGCGATCACCGGCGCGTCGACCTCGACGAGCGGGGTTTCGACCCGCTTGGTGGTGATCGGCAGGTTGCGGGTGATCTCGTAACCCATCAGCAGCGTGATTTCGCGCAGCAGCTCGCGGAACGTGCGCGTGGACGTGTCCTTGTCGCGCATGTGGGTGAGCTTGTGCTGGATCAGCGGGTGATCGGTGATGAAGAGGTTCGGGAAACGGCTGTCCTGTTTCATGACGGGGGCGCCTTGGCGGCAAAAGGGGATCGGGGGCGGCGGCGGGCGCAAGCCGGCCGCACGCTTATGCCCGCAATTTTACCAAGGCGCGCCGCATGATCCGGATAATATCGACGTCTCACGACAATCCGCGCGCCCGCGCCCGCCCGTTCGCCTGCCTGGCCCGCCCGTGGTCCATGCGCCGGCGCGACGGGGCCGAGCCGGCGCGTGTCGCCACCAAGGAATCGACGATGGATCTCGGCATCGCAGGAAAGACCGCGCTCGTGTGCGCGGCAAGCAAGGGGCTCGGTCGCGGCTGCGCGGAAGCGCTGGCCGCCGAGGGCGTGAACCTCGTGATCGTTGCGCGCACGCGCGACACGCTGGAGGAAACCGCGGAGGAGATCCGCGCCGGCGCGAACGTGTCGGTGACCGCGGTCGCCTGCGACATCACGACGCCGGACGGGCGCGCGGCCGCGCTCGCCGCGTGCCCGCAGCCGGACATTCTCGTGACGAATGCGGGCGGCCCGCCGCCTGGCGATTTCCGCGACTTCTCGCACGACGACTGGATCCGCGCGCTCGAATCGAACATGCTGACGCCGATCGAGCTGATCCGCGCGACCGTCGACGGGATGATCGGGCGCGGCTTCGGCCGGATCGTCAACATCACGAGCTCGGCCGTGAAGGCGCCGATCGACGTGCTCGCGCTGTCGAACGGCGCGCGCTCGGGCCTGACCGGCTTCGTCGCGGGGCTGTCGCGCAAGGTCGCCGGCCAGGGTGTAACCATCAACAACCTGCTGCCGGGGCTGTTCGACACCGACCGGATCGCGACCACGCTCGCCGCGTCCGCGAAGGCGCAGGGCGTGACGGTCGACGAGATGCGCGCGCGGCGCACGAAGGACATCCCGGCCGGCCGCCTCGGTACGCGCGAAGAGTTCGGCGCGGCGTGCGCGTTCCTGTGCAGCGTGCATGCCGGCTACATCACCGGGCAGAACTGGCTGCTCGACGGCGGCGCGTATCCGGGCACGTTCTGACGCACGCACCGCCATTCACGAAGACGACAACCATCGAACCACGAAGGAACCGGAGATGAGCAAACCCCGTATCGCATTGATTGCGCACGACGCCAAGAAGGACGAGATCGTCGCGCTCGCGGGCCAGTACCGCGAGACGCTCGCGCAATGCCGGCTGGTCGCGACGGGCACGACGGGCGGCCGCATCGCCGCCGCGCACGGGCTCGAGGTCGAGCGCAAGCTGTCGGGGCCGCTCGGCGGCGACCTGCAGATCGGTGCGGAGCTGGCCGACGGCCGCGTCGACATCGTCGTGTTCCTGCGCGACCCGATGACCGCGCAGCCGCACGATCCGGACATCACCGCGCTGGTGCGTGCGTGCGATGTGCATGACGTGCCGGTCGCGACCAACGTCGCGACCGCGCGGATGCTGCTCGACGATCTGGCGCGGAACATGCAGGACGTTTGCTAGGCGGGGGCTGGCGCGATGGTCCCGGTTTGACGCGCCCGTTATCGCACCAGTCCTTACCCTCGGTCGCATCGGCTACCCCGGCCAGATACCCGGCCATCGTGTGGCGCTCGGCATTGACGTACGGGCTATTGTCGGAACGGCTCACGCCGTCGAGCAAGCGCGCGCCGTCGACGCGCGGTACCGGCTCTGCGATTGCACTGCCGATACTTGCCGACAACGACGCGATAACAAACAGGTTCCGGATAAGAGGGCGGATCATTGCGCGTACTTGGCGAATTGGGCAAAAGGCAAAATAGCACGGTCGTCATCTCGTAAATGAGTACGGCGAGAACCTGGGTTGCCGGGCCCACCGGCATCGACGTCGGCCGACGGCGGCCCAGTGCGACGACGCGGCACGGGAGGTGCCCTGCGCACCGGGCGCGACGCGAAAATTCGCGGGGCGGCCCCGCTCAGCCATCGCGGACGGTACGCCGCCCGACCGGAAGGCCATGATCGAACGCGACGAAGTGTCACGAGCGTCGTTGATTGTGCAAGCGACAGGACCCACCGGGAGCCATTCTTCCGATCCTGCCGATCCGTCGGCTTACACGCCCATGCAATCCAGTTCAGGCGAAAACCCTACCGATGTGAAGGGATTGCATCGACGCGCTGCACGACCGCGCACGACGCGCGAGAATCGTCCGCTGCGGCCCGGGTTCGCCTGCATCGCCGCAGCGGCGACGTCGATACATTCGCCGAACCGGATTTCCAGATTCCAGACAGAAGAGGAGCAAACGATGCCGAAAGCAATCCGATACGACCAGCCGGGCGGCCCGGATGTGATGAAGTGGGTCGATGTCGAGGTCGGTGCGCCGAAGGCGGGTGAAGTCCGCATCCGGCAGCACGCGGTCGGCCTCAACTACATCGACGTGTATTTCCGCACCGGCCTTTACCCGCAGCCGCTGCCCGGCGGCCTCGGGATGGAGGCGGCGGGCGAGGTGACGGCCGTCGGAGAAGGCGTGACCACGCTCAAGGCGGGCGACCGCGTCGCGTACGTCGGGCAGCCGCCGGGTGCCTATGCGCAGGAACGCGTGATGCCGGCCGAGCGGCTCGTGAAGCTGCCGGACGGCATCAGCTACGACGACGCGGCGTCGGTCATGCTGCAGGGCCTGACCGCGCACTACCTGCTGCGCCGCACGTATCCGGTGAAGGCCGGCGACACGATCCTGATCCACGCGGCGGCCGGCGGCGTCGGCCTGCTCGTGTGCCAGTGGGCGAAGGCGCTCGGCGCGACCGTGATCGGGACGGTCGGCTCCGACGAGAAAGCCGCGCTCGCGAAGACGCACGGCTGCGACCATCCGATCGTCTACACGCGCGAGAACTTCACGCAGCGCGTGAAGGAGATCACGAACGGGGCGGGCGTGCCGGTCGTCTACGATTCGATCGGCAAGGACACCTACATCGGTTCGCTCGACTGCCTCGCGCCGCTCGGCTACTTCGTCAGCTTCGGCAATGCGTCGGGCCCGCTGCCGCCGATCGACTCGAAGGAATTCTCGTCGCGCGGCTCGCTGTTCTTTACGCGACCCACGCTGTTCTCGTACATCGCGAAGCGCGCCGATCTCGAATCCGCTGCCGCCGAGCTGTTCGACGTGCTGCTGTCGGGCAAGGTGAAGACCAGCATCAACCAGCGCTATCCGCTCGCGGAAGTCGGCCGCGCGCATGCCGATCTCGAGGCGCGCAAGACCACCGGCTCGACGATCCTCGTTCCCTGACCCATCCCCTCGTGCCGGCGCCGCGCCGGCATGTGCCATTTCGGGCGGCGCCACGGCGCCGTCCGTCCCGCCTCCCGGTTCCTGCCATCTCGCCGATCTCCGCGTTTACGCGTTTTTTATACCCGCCCCGTTACCTTTGACCCGTCCTTTACGTGCGTTCCCATAAGGTTCTAGTCGTCTGATTTCGACGATGGAGAACAAAAAAATGGATGGGGTTTTCATCGGCGCACTGGTGCTCTTCACCACGCTGATCCTCGGCTTGGTTGCCGGTTGCGACAAGCTCGTGCAATACGGTCGCGGGGGGCGAGCATGACCTGGATGCTTTGGCTGGCGGGCGCCTCGACGGCCCTGCTGTTCGCGTATCTCGTCTTTGCGCTGCTGCGCGCGGAGGACATCGAATGAACGCGAACAATCTCTTTCAGACGCTGCTCTTCATCATCGTGCTGCTGGCGGCGGCCGTTCCGGTCTCGCGCTACCTGTCGGCGGTGATGGACGGCAGCGCGCGTGTCGTGCGCGTGTTCGGCCCGCTCGAGCGCGCGCTGTACCGCATCGCCGGCGTCGACGCCGGCAGCGAGATGAACTGGAAGCAGTACGCAGTCGCGACGATCGCGTTCAACGCGCTCGGCGCGCTGTTCCTCTACGGCCTGCTGCGCCTGCAGGGCTTCCTGCCCGGCAACCCGCAGCAGTTCGGCGCGATGACGGTCGACGGCGCGTTCAACACGGCCGTCAGCTTCGTCACCAACACGAACTGGCAGGACTACACGCCCGAGCAGACCGTCAGCTACCTGACGCAGATGCTCGGCCTGACCGTGCAGAACTTCCTGTCGGCGGCAACCGGCATCGTCGTCGTGATCGCACTGATCCGCGGCTTCGCGCGCCATACCGCGCAGACGATCGGCAACTTCTGGGTCGACCTCACGCGCGTGACGATGTACGTGCTCGTGCCGATGTCGATGGTCATCGCCGCGCTGCTGATGAGCCAGGGCGTGATCCAGAACATGAGGGCGTACCAGGACGTGCAAGTGCTGCAGGCGAGCACCTATGCGGCGCCGAAGCTCGACGCGCAGGGCAACCCGGTGAAGGACGACAAGGGCAATGCGGTGACGGTGCCGACGCCGCTCACGAAGCAGACGCTCGCGATGGGCCCGGTCGCGTCGCAGGAAGCAATCAAGATGCTCGGCACCAACGGTGGCGGCTTCTTCAACGCGAACTCCGCGCACCCGTACGAGAACCCGACGCCGTTCGCGAACTTCCTGCAGATCTTCTCGATCCTGATCATCCCGGCCGCGCTGTGTCTCGTGTTCGGCCGCGTGATCGGCGATCGCCGGCAGGGTATTGCCGTGCTCGCGGCGATGACGGTCGCGTTCGTGCTTGCGATCGGCATCGAGGTGAGCGCCGAGCAGGGCGGCAACCCGACGCTCGCCGCGCTGCGTGTCGACCAGTCGACGAACGCGCTACAGCCGGGCGGCAACATGGAAGGCAAGGAAACGCGCTTCGGCATTGCGCAGACCGGCATCTTCACGGTCGCGACGACGGCCGCGTCGTGCGGCGCGGTCGACACGATGCACGATTCGCTGACGCCGCTCGGCGGTCTCGTGCCGATGCTGCTGATGCAGCTGGGCGAGGTGATCTACGGCGGGGTCGGCTCGGGTCTCTACGGGATGCTCGTGTTCGCGCTGCTCGCGGTGTTCGTCGCCGGCCTGATGATCGGCCGCACGCCGGAATACGTCGGCAAGAAGATCGAAGCGTACGAGATGAAGATGGTGTCGATCGTCGTGCTGCTCACGCCGCTGCTCGTGCTGGTCGGCACGTCGATCGCCGTGCTCGCCGATGCAGGCAAGGCCGGCATCGCGAACCCGGGCCCGCACGGTTTCTCGGAAATCCTGTACGCGTTCAGCTCGGCTGCCAACAACAACGGCAGCGCGTTCGCGGGCCTGACGGTCGGCACGCCGTTCTACAACTGGATGACCGCGATCGCGATGTGGTTCGGCCGTTTCGGCACGATCGTGCCGGTGCTGGCGATCGCCGGCTCGCTGGCCGCGAAGAAGCGCATCGCGGTGACGAGCGGCACGCTGCCGACGCACGGTCCGCTGTTCGTCGTGCTGCTGCTCGGCACCGTGTTGCTGGTGGGCGCGCTGACCTACGTGCCGGCGCTTGCGCTCGGCCCGGGCGTCGAGCACCTGATGATGTGGCTGGGCGCGTGATGCGCGCCCGCATCGCGACACCTTGAAAAGACTGAAGAGATTGAAGAGATCGCAATGACTCAACATTCCGCAACACGGTCCATGTTCGATCCGGCGCTGCTGCGCCCGGCGATCGTGGACTCGTTCAAGAAACTCACGCCGCGCACGCAGTTCCGCAACCCGGTGATGTTCTGCGTGTACGTCGGCAGCATCCTGACCACGATCCTGTGGATCGCGGCGCTCGCCGGCCAGGCCGAGGCGCCTGCGGGCTTCATCCTCGCGATCGCGCTGTGGCTGTGGTTCACCGTGCTGTTCGCGAACTTCGCCGAGGCGCTCGCCGAAGGGCGCTCGAAGGCGCAGGCCGCGTCGCTGCGCAGCGCGAAGAAGGACGTGATGGCGAAGAAGCTCAACGAGCCGCATCCGAAGTCGCCCATCCGCATCACGACCGCGACCGAGCTGCGCAAGGGTGACGTCGTGCTGGTCGAGGCCGGCGACGTGATCCCGGCCGACGGCGAGGTGGTCGAAGGTGTCGCGTCGGTCGACGAATCGGCGATCACCGGCGAATCCGCGCCGGTGATCCGCGAGTCGGGCGGCGACTTCTCGTCGGTGACGGGCGGCACGCGCGTGCTGTCCGACTGGATCGTCGTGAAGGTCACCGCGAACCCGGGCGAGGCGTTCCTCGACCGGATGATCGCGATGGTCGAAGGCGCGAAGCGCAAGAAGACGCCGAACGAGATCGCGCTGACGATCCTGCTCGTCGCGCTGACGATCGTGATGCTGCTCGCGACCGCGACGCTGCTGCCGTTCTCGACGTTCGCGGTCGAAGCGATGAAGGCCGGCCACGTCGTGACGATCACCGCGCTCGTTGCGCTGCTCGTGTGCCTGATCCCGACGACGATCGGCGGGCTGTTGTCCGCGATCGGCGTGGCCGGGATGAGCCGGATGATGCAGGCGAACGTGATCGCAACGTCGGGCCGCGCGGTGGAAGCGGCCGGCGACGTCGACGTGCTGCTGCTCGACAAGACCGGCACGATCACGCTCGGCAACCGCCAGGCGTCGATGTTCGTGCCCGCGCCGGGCGTGACCGAGGAGGCGCTGGCCGATGCCGCGCAACTGTCTTCGCTCGCCGACGAAACGCCGGAAGGCCGCAGCATCGTCGTGCTGGCAAAGGAACGCTTCAACATCCGCCAGCGTGACATGGGGCAATTGCACGCGACGTTCCTCGGCTTCTCCGCGCAAACGCGGATGAGCGGCGTCGACCTTCCCGGCCGTGAAATCCGCAAGGGTGCGGCCGATGCGATCCGCCGCTACGTCGAGACGCACGGCGGCCGCTTCCCGGAAGAAGTGCGCCGCGCGGTCGACGACGTCGCGCGCCGCGGCAGCACGCCGCTCGTCGTGGCCGACCTGCATGAAGGCGCGGCCCGCGTGCTCGGCGTGATCGAGCTGAAGGACATCGTGAAGGGCGGCATCAAGGAGCGCTTCGCGGAACTGCGCAAGATGGGCATCAAGACCGTGATGGTGACGGGCGACAACCGGCTGACGGCCGCGGCGATCGCGGCGGAAGCGGGCGTCGACGATTTCCTCGCGGAAGCGACGCCGGAAACCAAGCTCGCGACGATCCGCGAGCATCAGGCGGCCGGCCGCCTCGTCGCGATGACGGGTGACGGCACCAACGACGCGCCGGCACTCGCGCAGGCAGACGTCGCCGTGGCGATGAACACCGGTACGCAGGCCGCGAAGGAAGCCGGCAACATGGTCGATCTCGACTCGAACCCGACGAAGCTGATCGAGATCGTCGAGATCGGCAAGCAGATGCTGATGACGCGCGGCTCGCTGACGACGTTCTCGATCGCGAACGATATCGCGAAGTATTTCGCGATCATCCCGGCCGCGTTCGTCACCACCTATCCGCAACTGCGCGTGCTTGACATCATGCACCTGACATCGCCTGCGTCGGCGATCCTGTCGGCGGTGATTTTCAACGCGCTGATCATCGTCGCGCTGATCCCGCTCGCGCTGAAGGGCGTCACGTACCGGCCGCTCGGCGCCGCGTCGCTCCTGCGCCGCAACCTGCTGGTGTACGGCCTCGGCGGCGTGCTGCTGCCGTTCCCGTTCATCAAGCTGATCGACATGACGCTCGCCGCACTCGGCTGGGCCTGAACCGGCCGATATTGAAGGAAACATCATGAAAACGTTGATTCGTCCGCTCGTCGTGATCTTTGTCGTGCTGACCGCGGTGACGGGGCTCGCGTACCCGGCCGTGATGACCGTGTTCGGCCAGGCGGTGTTCCCGTCGCAGGCGAACGGCAGCCTGATCGAGAAGGACGGCAAGGCGGTTGGCTCCGCGCTGATCGGCCAGCCGTTCGATGCGCCGAAGTACTTCTGGGGCCGGCTGTCGGCCACGTCGCCGATGCCGTACAACGCGTCCGGCTCCGGCGGCTCGAACCTCGGCCCGCTGAACCCGTCGCTCGCCGACCAGGTGAAGGGGCGCATCGCCGCGCTGCGCGACGCAGGTACCGACATGTCGAAGCCGGTGCCGGTCGACCTCGTGACGGCGTCGGCGAGCGGCCTCGATCCGGAAATCACGCCGGCCGCCGCCGCGTACCAGGTCGAGCGTGTCGCGAAGGCGCGCAACCTGGCGCCCGACGCGGTCGCGCAGCTCGTCGCCGCGAACACGACGGGCCGCCAGTTCGGCGTGCTCGGCGAAGCGCGCGTGAACGTGCTGAAGCTGAACCTCGCGCTCGACGCGGCGCAGGCTGCGCACTGACCGAGCGCGCGGCAACCGGCGTCCGGCGCGGCCCGATCCGCGCCGGACCCATCCTTTTCCGACGGCGCATGCGCCGTCTTTGCCTTTTGCGGCGATTTGGAACAACAATGCTCGTACTCGCGCGCATCCGGGCGCTCCGCCTTTCTGACGCATGAATCGTCCCGATCCAGACCAACTCCTCGACAAGCTGCAGCGTGACGAAGAAAAGCAGCGGCGCGGCCAGCTCAAGATCTTCTTCGGCGCATCGGCCGGTGTCGGCAAGACCTACGCGATGCTGCAGGCCGCGCGCCAGCGCCTGCAGGAGGGCGTCGACGTCGTCGTCGGCATCGTCGAGACCCACGGGCGCAGCGAAACCGCCGCGCTGCTCGACGGCCTCGACGTACTGCCGCTCGCGCGCATCGACTATCGCGGCCGCACGCTCGCCGAATTCGATCTCGATGGCGCGCTCGCGCGCCAGCCGCAACTGATCCTCGTCGACGAGCTTGCGCACTCGAACGTGCAGGGCGCGCGGCACCTGAAGCGCTGGCAGGATGTGTACGAGCTGCTCGACGCGGGCATCGACGTCTACACGACCGTCAACGTCCAGCACCTCGAAAGCCTGAACGACGTGGTCGGCGCGATCACCGGCATCCGCGTGTGGGAGACGGTGCCCGACCGCGTGTTCGACGCGGCCGACGAAGTCACGCTCGTCGACCTGCCGGCCGAGGAACTGCTCGAGCGGATGCGCGACGGCAAGGTCTATCTCGCGCAGCAGGCGGAGCGGGCGGTGCGCAACTTCTTCCGCAAGGGCAACCTGATCGCACTGCGCGAACTTGCGCTGCGGCGCACGGCCGATCGCGTCGACGCGCAGATGCGCGAATACCGCGCCGACCGTTCGATCCAGCGCATCTGGCAGGCGCGCGAGCGCCTGCTCGTGTGCGTCGGGCCGGGCCCCGAAGCACCGACGCTCGTGCGCGCGGCCGCGCGGCTCGCCGCGAGCCTGAAGGCCGACTGGATCGCCGTCTATGTGGAGACGCCGCGCCTGCAGCGGCTGCCCGATGCGCGACGGCAGCGCACGCTCGACGCACTGAAGCTCGCGGCCGAACTCGGCGCGGAGACGGCCACGCTCGCCGGCGCCGACGCGGTTGCCGCGCTGATCGGCTATGCGAAGGTGCGCAACGTGTCGAAGATCGTCGCGGGCGGCTCGCCGAAGGCCGGGCTCGTGCGCCGCCTCGCGCGGCCGTTCGGCGAACAGCTCGCCGAACGCGCGGGCGACGTCGACCTGATGCTGATCCGTGCGTCCGCGAGCGACGAGGCACGCGCCGCACCGCTCGACGCGCGTGCGCGCGACTGGCGCGATGCGTTCGCGCAGTTCGGCACGCACCGTTCGCCGCCGCGGCACTATGTATACGCGGCCGCGATCTGCGCGGCGATCACGGTCGTCGCGAGCCTCGTGTCCGAGCGGCTCGACCTCACGAACCTCGTGATGCTGTACCTGCTCGGCGTCGTGTTCTCCGCCGTGCGGCTCGGGCGCGGCCCGGGCGTGCTGCAGTCGTTCCTGTCGGTGGCCGCGTTCGATTTTTTCTTCGTGCCGCCGCGCATGTCGTTCTCGGTCAGCGATACGCAATACCTGCTGACCTTCTTCGGGATGCTGCTGACGTCGCTCGTGATCAGCCACCTGACGTCGACATTGACGCGCCAGGCGAGCGTCGCACAGCGCCGCGAGCGCCGCACCGGCGCGATCTATGCGATGGCGCGCGAGCTGGGCGCGGCGCTGACGACCGAGCAGATCGTCGAGATTGGCAGCCGCCACGTGGGCGAGGTGTTCCGCGCGCGCGTCGCGTTCCTGCTGCCCGACAGCGCGGACAAGGTGCGGCAGAAAATCGAGGAGCCCGATGCGGCCGTCACGCTGACGGGCGCCGATCTCGACAGCGACGTCGGCCAGTGGGTGTACGACCAGCAGAGGCCGGCCGGCCGCGGCACCGATACGTTGCCCGCGACGGCCGCGCTGTACCTGCCGCTGAAGGCGCCGATGCGCACGCGTGGCGTGCTTGCGGTCGCGTCGCGCGAACCGCGCGAACTCGAGGTGCCCGAGCAGCAGCGGATGCTCGACGCATTCGCCGCGCAGATCGCGCTCGCGCTCGAACGCGTGCACTACGTGGAGATCGCGCGCGACGCGCTCGTCAGCATGGAATCCGAGCGGCTGCGCAACTCGTTGCTGTCGGCGATCTCGCACGACCTGCGCACGCCGCTCACGACGATCGTCGGTTTCTCGTCGATGCTTGCGAACGGGCGCGCGGCCGCGCAGGGTGGCGACGCGGCGGCGGCCGAACGCTCCGCGCAGCGCGAGGGCGAACTCGTCGACGCGATCCACGACGAGGCGCTGCGGATGACGGGCATCGTCACGAACCTGCTCGACATGGCGCGGCTGCAGGCCGGTAGCCTGCAGCTCAAGCGCCAGTGGTCGCTGCTCGAGGAAACCGTCGGCGCCGCACTCGCCGCCTGCAAGCGCGTGCTTGCGCGCCATCCCGCGCGCGTCATGCTGCCGGCCGACCTGCCGCTGTTGCAGATGGATGCGGTGCTGATGGAGCGCCTGTTCACCAACCTGTTCGAGAACGCGGCGAAGTACACGCCGCCCGATACGCCGCTCGACATCGGCGCCGAGCGCGTGACCGAAGACGGGTTGCCGTTCGTGCGCGTGCATGTCGACGATCACGGCCCGGGCCTGCCGGCCGGCATGGAAACGCGGATCTTCGACAAGTTCACGCGCGGCGAGAAGGAATCGGCGACGCCCGGCATCGGCCTCGGCCTCGCGATCTGCCGCGCGATCGTCGAGGCGCACGGCGGTAAAATCGGCGCGCTCAACCGCGTCGCGCCCGACGGCCACGTGACGGGCGCGCGCTTCTGGTTCACGCTGCCGGTCGAGACACCGCCGGCCGTGCCCGCCGTATCCGACGACGAACCCGATGTGCCGGGTGCATCGTCCCCATCCGAGTCATTGCCAGACCATGAGTGAACCCAGCCTGACCGTCGTCCTGATCGAGGACGAAAAGCAGATCCGCCGTTTCGTGCGCGCCGCGCTCGAGGAGGAGGACATCGCGGTGTTCGAGGCCGAGACGGGCAAGCAGGGGCTGATCGACGCGGCGACGCGCAAGCCCGATCTCGTGATCGTCGACCTCGGCCTGCCCGATACCGACGGCCTCGACGTGATCCGCGAGCTGCGCGGCTGGTCCGAGGTGCCGGTGATCGTGCTGTCCGCGCGCACGCAGGAAGAAGAGAAGGTCGCGGCGCTCGACGCGGGCGCCGACGATTACCTGACCAAGCCGTTCGGCGTGTCCGAACTGCGTGCGCGGATCCGTGCGCAACTGCGCCGGCGCAACCAGGGCGGTGCGAACGAGTCGCCGAAAGTGAGCTTCGGCACGGTGGCCGTCGATCTCGCGCTGCGCCAGGTGTGGCGCGACGGAGAGATCGTGCACCTGACGCCGCTCGAGTACCGGCTGCTCGCGACGCTCGTGCGGCACGCTGGGCGCGTGCTCACGCACCGCCAGTTGCTGCGCGACGTGTGGGGGCCGTCGCACATCGAAAGCCATCACTACCTGCGCATCTACATGGCGCACCTGCGCCAGAAGCTCGAGCGCGACCCGGCGCAGCCCGAGTACATCATCACCGAGACGGGCGTCGGCTACCGGCTCGTCGGCGCCGCATGACGGGCCCGGCCGGGCCGCAGCGGCGCACGTGCGCGTGACGTCGCGCGCCGGCAGGGTTGCGTCGGCGCGACAGTCTCGCGGCCGACGCGCGCGTTGCACACCCGGCGCTCATTCCCCGTTATCCTGACCGCTCCGCGAACGAAAACGAGGAGCGTGCAATGTCCGTCCGTCTGGTCGTCATCTGTGCGCTGGCGCTTGCTGCGTCTGGCGCGTTCGCCCAACCGCTGCCGCCCGGGCAGCAACCGTCGTCGTCCCAGCAGGCGATGGCCAATCCCGCGTCGGTCAATTGCGCCAAGCTCGGCGGCCGCCACACGATCCGCAACCTGTCGAGCGGGCAGGTCGGCATGTGCGTGTTCAACGACGGCCGCGTGTGCGAGGAGTGGGCGCTGTACCGCGACGACCGCTGCGTCGGCGGCGTCAGCCCGAAGCGCGTTTCGAACTGACCGGGCCCGGCCGATCGCGCCCCCGATCGGCCGCCGGCTGCGCGCCGCGTCCGTAAGCATCTTGTTATACTCGGCGCCGCCCGGGGACGACCCCGGGTCATTCGCTGCAACGGGGACGGCCCCATCCGATACGGAGTACGTCGAGATGGCGTGGGTATTGTTGTTGATTGCCGGTTTGCTGGAAGTGGCCTGGGCGGCCGGCATGAAATCGTCGGACGGCTTCACGAGGCTCGGTCCGTCGGTGTTTACGATCGTGACGGCGCTGGCCAGCTTCGGGCTGCTCGCGGTCGCGATGCGCCAGTTGCCGCTCGGCACCGCGTACGCGGTGTGGACGGGCATCGGCGCGGTCGGTGCGTTCGTGTTCGGCATCGTGATGATGGGCGAGGCGCTGACCGTCGCGCGCGTCGCGAGTGCCGCGCTGATCGTCGCGGGGCTGATCGGCCTCAAGCTGTCGTCGGCTGCCTGAATGCGGCATCCGGGTGCGCCCGCGCCCGGTGCCGCACTGCGGAATTGCGCCGGCCACCCGCCTGGCCTGTCTATAATGGAACGCATTCGGGCCTGAATACCGACGTGCTTCTCGCGGCACGCGGTGCCGGTCGCCACGCGCCGCGCGGCCGGTCTGTCCGACCCGATCCGATCAATCGGCAAAGCGCACGGAAAGTGCAAGGAGAGGGCCATGATCGAAGCCATTTCGCTCGGCGCGGGGCTCGCGTGGGCGAGCGGCCTGCGCCTGTACCTGACGGTGCTGATCGCCGGCGTGCTGGCGCGGTTCGGCTGGCTCCACCTGCCCGACACGCTGGCCGTCCTGATGTCGCCGTGGGTCATCGGCGCCGCGGCCGTGCTTACCCTCACCGAATTCCTTGCCGACAAGATCCCCGCGTTCGACTCGCTGTGGGATGCCGTGCACACCTTCATCCGCATTCCGGCCGGCGCCGTGCTCGCAGCCGGCGCGCTCGGCCATGCCGATCCGACCGTGCTCGCGGTCGCGGGGCTCGCAGGCGGCTCGCTCGCCGGTGCCGCGCACGTGGCGAAGGCGGGCACGCGCGCGATGATCAACCTGTCTCCCGAACCGATTTCGAACTGGATCGCATCGTCGACCGAGGACGGCCTCGTGGTCGGCGGGCTCGCGCTCGCGTTCTTCGTTCCGCTCGCGTTCCTCGTGCTGCTCGCCGCTTTCATCGCGGCTTCGGCATGGGCGCTCCCGCGCCTGTGGCGCGGCGTCTCGGGCGGCTTTCGCGGCATGGCGAACCACATGGTGTCGCGGCTGAACTCGATCGGGGGGAAGCGCGATTGAAGGGGCGGCAACACGCGGCGCAGCCGCCGGCCGGGCAACCCGGCCATGAGGTGCCCGCGCATGCCGGCCGCTTCGGCCTGCGCGACCTGATCCGCCAGGCCGCACGCATGACCGCGCGCGACTGGCGCGCGGGCGAGCTGACGCTGCTCGTCCTCGCATTGGTGCTCGCGGTCGCGGCGCTGACGAGCGTCGGCTTCCTCGCCGACCGGCTGCGCCAGGGGCTCGAGCGCGACGCGCGCCAGATGCTCGGCGCCGATTTCGTCGTGCGGGCCGATCGCCCCGTCGACCCGTCGTTCGACCGGCAGGCCCGCGCGCTCGGCCTGCGTACCGCAACGACCGCCATTTTCCCGAGCATGATCGCGTCCGCCACGGGCGGCCAGGCGACCGACGCGGCGCCATCGCGCCTCGCGGCCGTGAAGGCCGTGTCGCCCGGATATCCGTTGCGCGGCGCGGTCGAGATCCTGCCCGCCGGCGCCACCGCTGCGCAGAAGGCGGCCGAGATTCCCGCACCCGGCACCGTGTGGGCCGATCCGGCGCTGCTCGATGCGCTGCACCTGAAGGCGGGCGATACGGTGCGCGTCGGGCTGCGCACGTTCAAGGTCGCCGCATCGATCTCTCGCGAACTCGATCGCGGGTTTTCCTTCGTCAATTTTTCGCCGCGGTTGATGATGCGCGCGGACGAGCTCGCCGCGACGGGGCTTACGGGCTACGGCAGCCGCGTCACGTACCGGCTGCTGGTCGCCGGCGACCAGCAGCCCGTTGCGCGCTTCGAAGCCTATGCGCACGCACGCGTCGACGGCGGGAAACTGCGCGGCGTCGGCCTGGAGTCGTTGCAGGAAGGCCAGCCGCAGGTGCGGCAGACGCTGGATCGCGCGCGCCACTTCCTGACGCTCGTCGCGCTGCTGACCGCGCTGCTCGCGGCGGTCGCGATCGCGATGGCCGCGCAACGCTACATGCGGCGCCATCTCGACGGCTGCGCGACGATGCGCTGCCTCGGCGTGAGCCGCCGCACGCTCGGCGCGCTGTTCGCGCTCGAATTCGCCGGCATCGGGATCGTGTCCGGCGCCGCAGGCGCGGTGCTCGGCTACGGCGGCCACTGGGCGTTGCTGGCCGCGCTCGGCGGACTGATCGATGTGGTGCTGCCGCCGCCCACGCTGTGGCCGGCGCTGATCGGCGTGGGCGCCGCGCTCGTGCTGCTGCTCGGCTTCGCGCTGCCGCCGCTCGTGCCACTCACGCGCGTGCCGCCGGTGCGCGTGCTGCGGCGCGAGTGGGGCGATGCGTCGCGCACCGCGTGGGCCGCGTATGCGATCGGCGTCGTGCTGTTCGCGGGGCTGCTGATCGTGGCCGCCGGCAACCTGAAACTCGGGCTGATCGTCGCGGGCGGTTTCGCCGGCGCGCTGGTCGGTTTCACGCTGATCGCGCGGCTCGTGCTGTTCGCCGCCGCGCGTGCGGTGCGCAACGCACGCGTGGCCGCGGGCGTCGGCTGGCGCTACGCGCTCGCGTCGCTGCACCGGCGCGGCACGGCCAGCGCGCTGCAGATCACCGCGCTCGCGCTCGGCCTGATGTGCCTGCTGCTGATCGCGATCACGCGCAACGACCTCGTCGCGGGCTGGCGGCAGTCGACGCCGCCCGATGCGCCGAACCAGTTCCTGATCGACATCCAGCCCGACCAGCGCGCCGACGTCGCGGCCTATCTGACCGCGCACGGCGTGCGCGACGCGGTGCCCGCGCCGATGGTGCGCGGCCGTCTCGTCGCGATCAACGGCAAGCCGGTGAATCCTGATGCATACCCGTCCGACGAGGCGCGCCGGCTCGTCGACCGCGAGTTTAACCTGTCTTATACGACCGAGCTGCCGTCCGACAACCGGATCGTCGAAGGCGACTGGTTCGGCACCACGGCTACACCTCAGATCTCGATCGAGGCCGGCCTCGCGAAGACGCTGAACGTAAAGCCGGGCGACGTGCTGCGTTTCGACGTGACGGGGCTGACGGTCGACGCGCCGATCACGAGCGTGCGCAAGCTCGACTGGGGCTCGTTCCGCGTCAATTTCTTCGTGCTGATGCCGCCGCCGGTGCTGAAGGATTTCCCGGCCGTGTACCTGACGAGCTTCCATTTGCCGGCATCGGACGCCGCGCTGCTCGATCCGCTGATCGCGCGCTACCCGAACCTGACCGCGATCGACGTCGCGCCGATCCTCGCGCAGTTGCAGCGGATGATGCTGCAGGTGGTGGGGGCGGTGCAGTTCCTGTTCGCGTTCACGCTCGCCGCCGGCGTACTCGTGCTGTACACGGCGCTTGCCGGCACGCGCGACGAGCGCGTGCGCGAGGCCGCGCTGCTGCGTGCGCTCGGCGCGTCCCGCGCGCAGGTCAATGCAGTGCAGCGTGCGGAATTCGTCGTGGTCGGCGCGCTGGCCGGCGTGCTGGCCTCCGCGGGCGCGATCGCGGTCGGCTGGGTGCTCGCGTCGCGCGTGTTCGACTTCCAGCTCGCTGTCGATCCGTGGCTCGTGCCGGCCGGCATCGCGGCCGGCGTTGCGTGTGCCGGTGCGGCCGGCTGGCTGAGCCTGCATAATGTGTTGCGGCGCCCCGCGCTGCAGTCGCTGCGCGACGCATGAGCGTCGCCGCGGCCCCGAAGATCCCGTTTTCCGACTATCCGTATGACCGATGTGAATGACGATGCGCCGTCGCAGCCGACGGCGTTCGAGCTCGTGGGCGGCGAAGCCCGCGTGCGCGAAATGGTGGACCGCTTTTACGACCTGATGGACCTCGAGCCCGAGTTCGCGCAGATTCGCGCGCTGCATCCGCCGTCGCTCGACGGCTCGCGCGACAAGCTGTTCTGGTTCCTGTGCGGCTGGCTCGGCGGCCCCGACCACTACATCAGCCGGTTCGGTCATCCGCGGCTGCGCGCGCGGCACCTGCCGTTCCCGATCGCGTCGGTCGAGCGCGACCAGTGGCTGCGCTGCATGGCGTGGGCGATGGAGGATGTCGGGCTGGCCGAGCCGCTGCGCGAGCGGCTGATGCATTCGTTCTACGACACGGCCGACTGGATGCGCAACCGGCCCGGTTGATCGACCGGTACGCCGCCGTCCGCGCGCAGGACGATTTGCGTCTGGGCGCGCGCACCGCGCGGCGCGACACTGGCCGCTTTCCCCAATCGATACGAGGTTCGCCCGATGACGACACAAGCGCTGTTTCGCGAAGACGCGTACCTCACGCAATGCGATGCGGTCGTGCTGGCCGTCGGTGACGACGGCATCCGGCTCGACCGCACCGTGTTCTATCCGCTCGGCGGCGGCCAGGCCGGCGACACCGGCGCACTGACGCTGCCCGACGGCAGCACGATCACGATTGCCGATACGCGCAAGGCCAAGTTTGACGGCGCGACGCCCGACGATGCCGTGCACGTGCCCGCACCGGGGCAGGAGGCGAGCGTTGCGACGCTCGAGCCCGGCACGCGCGTGGTCGCGGAGATCGACTGGCTGCGCCGCTACCGGCACATGCGCCTGCATACGGCCGCGCACCTGATGTGCGCGGTACTGCCGTACGCGGTCGACGGCTGCAGTGTGACGGCCGACTACGTGCGGCTCGATTTCGCGACGTCCGACGCGATCGACCGCGACGATGTCGAGCGACGCCTCGCCGGCCTGGTGGTCGGTGCGCACCCGGTCACGACCGAATGGATCACCGACGACGAGATGGCCGCGCGACCGGACCTCGTGCGCACGATGAGTGTGAAGCCGCCGCTGGGCCTCGGCCGCGTGCGGCTGCTGCGTATCGAGCATGTCGACCTGCAGCCGTGCGGCGGCACGCATGTGCGCAACACGTCCGAGATCGGCAAGCTGCGGGTCGCGAAACTGGAAAAGAAGAGCGCGCGCACCCGGCGCCTCGTCCTGGAGTTTGCATGACGATCGACACCACCCACGCGAGCGCGGCAGCGCTCGATCCGCACGCGCGGGAGATTCTGGATTTCTGGTTCGGCAAGCCGGGCTCGGCCGAATTCGGGCAAAACCGCAAGGTCTGGTTCAACGGCGGTGCGGCGTTCGACGACGTGCTGCGTACGCGCTACGGCGCATTGCTCGACGCCGCGTGCGACGGTGCATGCGATCACTGGGCAGGCTCGCCGTCGGGGGCGCTTGCGTTGATCGTCGTGCTCGACCAATTCTCGCGCAACATCCATCGCGGTACGCCGCGCGCGTTTGCCGCCGATCCGAAGGCGCTTGCGCTCGCGCGCCGCGTTGTCGCGGCCGGCTGGGACGCGCAGTTGCCGAGCGGACATCACCGCGCATTTGCGTATCTCCCGTTCGAGCACGACGAGTCGGTCGAGAGCCAGCGCGAGGCCGTGCGCCTGTGCGCGGGCATCCGCGATGAAGCGGGCTGCGAGAGCTATCACCGCTTCGCATTGCTGCACGCGGCCGTCGTCGAGCGCTTCGGCCGCTTTCCGCACCGCAACGCGATTCTCGGTCGTGCATCGAGCGACGAGGAGACGGCGTTTCTTCGCGAGCCCGGTTCCTCGTTCTGAAGATCCAGGCAGGTGCGTGACAAGGAGAGGGGGCGGGCCCGTGGAGTCGTGCGGGCACCGTGGCGGCCGGGAGCGCCGGTCGGCGGCGCGCCTTTCGCGATGGCTGTTCGCTGCCCGGGCGATGGAACTCACCGCTCCACGGCTGGCATGAAGGCCGGCACGGCAGCGCGCCGTGCCGCCCTGCATCACTGCAGGTGCTGTTCGGGCGTGCGCACGTACACGCGCAGCAGTTCTTTGTCGTCGCCCGGACGCGCGCCCGTCCAGAACAGTTTCCATTCGCTGCCGGGCGCCGGATCGACGGCCCGTACGCCCTGGACGATCATCCAGGTGCAGCGCGTCGTCTTCGCGTCATTGATCGGCGTGTGCTGGATGCCGGAGAAGTAGTACAGCATCGGCGCTTCCGATTCGCCGAGCCCGTGCAGGCTCGCCATGCAGTCGCCGTCGTTCCATTCGAGCGCGAGATGCGCGTTCAGGTCGTCGAACACCGAGCGGTAGCTCTTTGCGACGTCGAGCCACGGCAGCAGCAGCGTGTAAATGAGCCCCCATGCGACGAGTGCGCCGGCGCCCCACGACAGCGCGCCGCGCCACAGGCCCGTCGCGCGCAGCTTCGGCAGGAGCGTCAGCCAGCCGACCGTCAGCGCGAGCGCGCCGATCACGAGTGCGGGCTGGATCGGCATCGTCCAGTCGAGCGGCAGCCAGCGGCCGAGCAGCGCGAGATCCGCACGCGACGCGGCCGG
Source organism: Burkholderia puraquae (assembly GCF_002099195.1). Taxonomy (GTDB): domain Bacteria; phylum Pseudomonadota; class Gammaproteobacteria; order Burkholderiales; family Burkholderiaceae; genus Burkholderia; species Burkholderia puraquae. Next base: position 101,661 of record NZ_NBYX01000018.1, read on the forward strand.
ATCGGCCATCACCGCCCAGATCGCCCAGGCGAGCGCGACGGCCGTGCCGAACAGGATCCGGCTCAGGTAATCCCATGCGAGATGCAACCGGCGCGGCAGGCGTTCGATTGCCTGCGCGGCGACCAGCGCGAGCGGCGCGAAGAACGGCAGGATGTAGAGCTGGCGCGATGTCGCGGACACTTGCAGCACGGCGAGCCCGATGCCGGCAAACAAAACGGGCAGCGCGACGCGCGGCGTGCGCCAGTCGCGCCACACACCGCGCGCGAGCGCGACGATCGCGAGCGGCGCGACCGGGAAGCCGACGAGCAGGAACGCGCGCAGGATGAAGAACGGCTTGTCGTTTTCCGCGCCCAGCTCGGGGACGGAGAAACCGAAGAAGCGGCCGACGTTGTTGTCCCAGAACCACGTCATGAACAGCGTTTCGGAGCGCAGGAACAGCGCGGTCGGCCAGATCAGGGCGAACGGCGCGAACACGAGCGCGGCGACGCCGAGCGCGCGTGCGAACGAGCGGGTACGGCAGGCCGGGTAGAGCACCAGCGTGCAGACGAGCGTGGCCGCGAACACGAGCGGCACGAACAGCCCCTTCGTCATCAGCGCGATGCCGACGCCTGCGCCAAGGATCGGTGCGGCCCAGCGGCTCGCCGGGCGCACCGGCAGCCCGTGCCGCATCTGCTGTGCGCGCGCGACATGCTGCATCACGAGTTCGAGTAGCCCGCAGAACGCCATTGCCGTGCCGGCGAACAACGCGACGTCCGTCATCATGTCGTGCACGTGCTTGATGACGACGAGCGTGCCCGCGCTCAGCACGACCGGCCCGAACACGCGCAGATCGAACCAGGAGTCCGCGCGGCTGGCGACGCGCGACGCGCGCGCGATGAAGCCGAATGCGAGCGCGGCGAACAGCGCGCTCGCGAGCCGCGCCGCGTCGTGCAGCGGCATTACGCGTTGCAGCAGCCAGGCGAGGCTGGTCGCGACCCACGCGTAAAGCGGCGGCTTTTCCATGAACGGCAGGCCGGCATTGGTCGGCACGACGAAGTCGCCGGTCTCGAGCATGTGCTGGATGATGCCGAACGTGTAGGTTTCGTCCTGTTTCCACGGATCGTGGCCGAGCACGCCCGGCAGCGTATATGCACAGATCAGCACGGCGACGAACAGCCATGCACGCCAGCCGAGCAGGAGCGAGCGGTCGCGCGTGGTGCTGGCGGAGGGAGGCGAGGACGCCATGGGCGTGCCGGCGTCGTCGAGCGTCGCGGCGACGTCGGTATCGGCGGTCGAGCGGGTGTGCGCGGCCGAGGCGGGCACGGGCGTGCGTCGCCGGCTGGGCGCTGCGGTTCCAGGCATGGAAAAGATCTCGGGTCGAGTCGAGCCGATCCGGCGACATGGGCCGGACCATTAAGGGCCGCATCGAGGCGGCAAAGTACAGACGTTGATGACGCCTGTCTGATTGCCCGCTAGTAGAGCACGGAACTATTACGGATGTTTACCGAAATCGTCACGAAATTGTGGAGATTTGTGGTGCCGTGACGACAGGGGGGGCCGGCGGCCGATTTGTTGCGCCGCGCGTCAGGTTAGCGGCCGCCGCCGACGTCGAGCAGGGCGCCCGTCGTGTACGACGCCGCGTCGCCGAGCAGCCAGACGATCGCCTCGGCAATCTCCTCCGCCTCGCCGGCGCGGCCGAGCGGCGTCGTCGCGCCGAGGCGGGCCGCCCGGCCCGGCTGGCCGCCGCTCGCGTGAATTTCGGTCTCGATCAGGCCGGGGCGCACCGCGTTGACGCGCACGCCGTGCGGGCCGAGTTCCTTTGCCAGACCGATCGTCAGCGAGTCGACCGCCCCTTTCGAGCCCGCGTAGTCGACGTATTCGTTCGGCGAGCCGAGCCGGGAGGCGATCGACGATACGTTGACGATCGCGCCGCCGCGGCCGCCACGGTCGGTTGACAGCCGGCGAGCGGCTTCACGCGCACACAGGTAGGCGCCGAGCACGTTGGTGTCGAACATCCGCCGCAGCCGGTCGGCCGGCATGTCGGCGAGCGGCATCGACGGCGCGACGATGCCCGCGTTGTTGACGAGCGCATCGAAGCGGCCCAATGCGGCCGTGACGGTGTCGAACATCGCGACGACGTCGGCCTCGTTCGCGACGTCGCCTGCGACGACGCACGCACGGCCGCCCGCGTCGCGGACGGCCTGCGCGGTGAGTTCGGCCGCCGCCGCGTCGCGCGCGTAGTTGATGCCGACGTCCCAGCCGCGCTTGGCAGCGAGCACGGCAGTCGCGCGGCCGATGCCACGGCTTGCGCCGGTGATGAGGACGGCCTTGCGGTCGGACGGTGCGGTCATCGCGAGCGGGTTCCGGTGACGGTTACTTGGCTGCGTCGGGCGCCCACTTGTCGCGGGCGGGCGGCTGGTAGCGACGCAGTCGCCCGATCAGTTCGACGGGTTCCGATTCGACGCACAGTGCGTCGAAATAGGCCGGACGCATGAAGCCCTCGTCGACCGTATGGCGCAGCAGTGCGATCAACGGATCGTAAAACGAATCGATGTTGTAGAGCGCGACGGGCTTGCGGTGATAGCCGAGCTGCGCCCACGTGTAGACCTCGAAGAGCTCCTCGAGCGTGCCGGCACCGCCGGGCATCGCGACGAACGCATCGGAGAGGTCGGCCATCATTTTCTTGCGGTGGTGCATGTCGGGCACGACGTGCAGCTCCGACAGCCCCGTATGGCCGACTTCCTTGTCGACGAGCAGTTCGGGGATCACGCCGACTGCATGGCCGCCGGCCGCCATCACTTCGTCGGCGATCACGCCCATCAGGCCGACACGGCCGCCGCCATAGACGAGCGTGAGGCCTGCGTCGACGAGCGCGCGGCCGAATGCACGCGCGGCGTCGGCATAGACGGGCCGCACGCCGGACGACGAGCCGCAGTAAACACAGACAGCCTTCATTGCTTCGAATCCTTGGTGGCGACCGGGCTGCCGGCGGGGCGCGGCGAGCCGTCGCGCGGCGGCAGGTAGTCGGTGAACTGGCGCTTCGGCAGCTTGCCGGAGACCAGGTCGTCGAACAGCTGGCGCGAACGGCCGCGCAGGTACGGTGCCATCACGGAGATCACGTGCATGCTGACCTGGTGCAGTTCCTCGCGGATCGCGTCCTGGTCGTTGTATTTGCGCGGATGCATCACGTACTGATACGACAGCCAGTACGTCGAAATGACGGCCATGTTGGTGGCGATGACCTCGATCTCGGCGGGCGTCGCGACCATCTCTGCGTCGGACACGAGCAGCTCGCACATCTCGCGCGCGAAGCGCACCTTGTGGCTGATGATCTGCTTGAAGTGCGTCTCGAGCGTGCGGTTGCGGGCGAGCAGGTCGTTGAGGTCGCGATACAGGAACCGGTAGGTCCACATGAAATCGGCCATGTACTGCAGGTACGACCAGGTTTCGTCGATCGTCGGACGATGATCTTCGGGAAAGCGCAGCCGCCGTTCGATCTGCTGCTCGAACTGCGCGAAGATGCTGTTGATGATGTCGTCCTTGTTGCGGAAATGGTAGTACAGGTTGCCTGGACTGATTTCCATTTCCTCGGCGATCGTCGTGGTCGTGACGTTCGGCTCGCCGATCTCGTTGAAGAGTTTCAACGACAACTCGAGAATCCGTTCGCGGGTGCGGCGGGGAGGTTTCGCTTCCATGTCGTCCGGCCCTGTGTGTGCCGGACTGGCGGGCGCTGCAATCGATGCTGCGTGATTCGTCCGGCGCGGGTTGCTGTTCTATGTCTAGCGGACGATTATAAACCGGGGTTTCGCCACACCGGGGCATTTCGTGATCGCGGCCCCGCGCGGCGCATGGTGCAGCGCCGCACGCGGGCGGCGCGCGACGCGTCCGCGCGATACCCGTCTAGAAGCCGAGCCAGTGTGCGACGACCGGGCCGAGCACGAAGCCCCACGTCGTCACGCACGCGAACAGCGCGACCGTCACGGCTGCGCTGCCGAGATCCTTCGCGCGCTTGGAGAGTTCGTGGCGCTCGAGCGAGATGCGGTCGATCGCGGCCTCGACGCTCGAGTTCAGCAGCTCGACGATCAGCACGAGCAGCACCGAGCCGATCAGCAACGCGCGCGACGCGGCCGGCACCGGCGCGAACGCACCGATCGGGAGCATCAGCGCGGCGAGCGTGAGTTCCTGGCGAAACGCGCTCTCCTCGCGGATCGCGACGCGAAAGCCGTTCAGCGAATGCTTGAGGGCGTACCACGCACGCGTGATGCCGCGGTGGCGCTTGTACGGGTTCGGCGGCAGCGGCGACAACTGGTCGTCGGGGCCGAGCGGCTCGTGCGCGTGCACGTCCGCTTCGGCGTGCGGCTCTTCCTCGTCGAACGGGCGGTGCCGTTGCGGCGTGGAGGCAGGGGGCGGGGTCTTGTCGTTCAGGTCTCGTTTCAAACGGCGGCACCTTCGGCTGGCGAGTACGCGGTCTTCGGCAGCGGCTTCAGATGCGACGCGAACTGCTCGGAAGCCGCACGCCACGAGAAGCGTTCGGCCCATGCGCGCGCAGTCGTGCGTTCGATCTTCAGCGCCTCGAGGCAGGCTTCCTGCAGGTCCTCGTGCATCGCGCCGGCGTCGCCGTCGCCGAGCACGTCGATCGGGCCCGTCACGGGATAGGCGGCAACCGGCGTGCCGCAGGCGAGCGCCTCGAGCAGCACGAGGCCGAACGTGTCGGTGCGACTCGGGAACACGAACACGTCGGCCGCAGCATACACCTTCGCGAGCTCGGTCTGTGACAGCACGCCGAGATAGTTCGCTTCCGGATAGCGCGACTTCAGCTCCGCGAGCGCGGGGCCTTCGCCCGCGACCCACTTCGAGCCGGGCAGGTCGAGACGCAGGAACGCCTCGACGTTCTTTTCGATCGCGACACGGCCCACGTACAGGAAGATCGGCCGCGCGGTATTGAGCACCTTCGATTCCATCGGCCGGAACACGTCGAGATCGACGCCGCGGGTCCACAGCACGACGTTCGTGAAGCCGAATTTCTCGAGGTCCTGCTTGACGACCGGCGTCGGCGCCATCACGGCGAGCGACGGGCCGTGGAACCAGTGCAGGAAACGGTAGGTCGCGGCGAGCGGGATGCCGAAGCGCGCCTGCACGTATTCCGGAAAGCGCGTGTGGTACGCGGTCGTGTACGGCAGCTTGCGCGAACGCGCGTAGCGCCGCGCAGCGAGGCCGAGCGGGCCTTCGGTCGCGATGTGCAGCGCGTCGGGTGCGAACGCGTCGATCCGCGAGCGCAGCTTGCGGTACGGCAGGATCGACAGGCGGATCTCGGGGTAGGTCGGGCAGGGCACGGTGCGGAATTCCAGCGGCGTCAGCAGTTCGACACGGTGGCCGAGCGCAGTGAGTTCGCGCGACGTGCTCTTCAGCGTACGCACGACGCCGTTGACCTGCGGTTCCCATGCGTCGGTGACGATCATGATCTTCATCGCGGCATTGTCCTGTAAGTAGAGTTGTGTCAGGCAGTGGCCTTGGCCTTGCGCGACGTGGTCTCCGACGGTGCGGTGCGCATCACCGTCCAGTAGACGATCTTCAGTTCGCCTTCCATCGTTTCGACGAGCGCGGACAGGCTTTCGACCCAGTCGCCGTCGTTGCAGTACAGCACGCCGTCGATGTCGCGGATCTCCGCCTTGTGGATGTGGCCGCACACGACGCCGTCGCAGCCGCGGCGGCGCGCCTCGTCGGTCATGACGGTCTCGAACTGCGAGATGAAGTTGACGGCGTTCTTGACCTGGTGCTTCAGGTACTGCGACAGCGACCAGTACTGGAACCCGAGCCGGCTGCGGATCCGGTTGAACCAGCGGTTCAGCACGAGGATCAGCGTGTAGAGCGTGTCGCCGAGGTACGCGAGCCATTTCGCGTGCTGGATCACGCCGTCGAACAGGTCGCCGTGCACGATCCACAAACGTTTGCCTGCGAGCGTCGTGTGGAATGCCTCGCCGCGCACCTGGATGTCGCCGAACGCGAGATCGCAGAACTGCCGCGCCCCTTCGTCGTGGTTGCCGGGGATGTAGACGACCTGCGTCCCCTTGCGCGCCTTGCGCAGGATCTTCTGCACGACGTCGTTGTGCGCCTGCGGCCAGTACCAGCCCTTCTTCAGTTGCCAGCCGTCGATGATGTCGCCGACGAGGTACAGGTACTCCGAATCGTTGTGGCGCAGGAAGTCGAGCAGGTACGGCGCCTGGCAACCGCTCGAGCCGAGGTGGATGTCGGACAGCCAGATGGTGCGGTAGCGATGGGCAGACGAGTCGGGGTCGTCATGCTGCGCGGCGTGCCCGGCTGGCGGTTCTTGCGACACCAGCCCGTCGGTTGCGGCAGAGCCTGACAGGAAGGCGGTGGCGGCGCGGGCGCCGATGGGGTGACGGAACAGGGAGGTCGCAGACGTTTTCTGGCCCATGCATGACTCGCGCCGGTTGACATTACCGGCATTCCGCCATGCGGGCGTGACTGTGCCGTGACAGTCACGAGACGTTCTTATTACGACCGCTGCAAGGTGTTTAGCAGTGAATGAAGGGGCGTTGGGTAATCTGCCGTACGGAACGGCTGGCCGTTGTCTGGCAAGGCTGTCGGGCGGGGCAGGAGCCGCCCCGGCGAAGTGTTTTTGTCTGGCGAATGCAGTGCGTCAGCGTGGTATCGCGACGACGCGCGTGCGTGCGATCCGGTCGTGCGGAAACTGGCGGCCGGCATGCAGCCGGGCGGCGCCTGCCCACACGGCGATCCACGCGGCGGTGAGCGCGAGCGTGACGGGTACCGACAGGCCGAGGAGCGGATGCAGCGCGAGCGGCGGCAGGAACCACAGCCAGCCGAGCGCATAGCGCACGAGCGCATGGCCCGTGCGCAGCGGCCGGCCGCTCGACGATTCGAGCCGCAGCCGCCAGGTTTTCATCGGCAGCGTCTGGCCGCCGTGCGTCCAGAACCACACGAAGTACGCGCCGACCACGAGTGCGATCCAGGCGGCGAGCAGGTTGTGATGGACGAGGCCGTTGCGTTGCTGCGTCGCGAGGCTGAACGCGAGCCCGGCGAAGAACACCACGCCGAACAGCAGCACGCCTTCGTAGAGCAGCGCGGCGAGACGCCGTCGCACGGACGGCGCGGCGGCCGGGGATTCGGGGGCGTGGGCGTTCGCCACGGCCACTCAGGAGCCTTTGAACAGCGAGGGTGCGTCGGCGGGCGACACCGGCGCCACGGCGGCGGGTGCGGATGCGGTGCCGGCTGTCGACGACGCGGGCACCGGCGGCGCGATGGCGGCCGAGACGGGCGCCGGTGCGGTGGCCGGGCCACTGGCCGGGTGTTCGTGCGAATTGACGAGGCGGCGGACGTCACGGTCGGCGACGGTTGGCGGCGCGCTGACGACGCTCGGCCGACGGCGGCGCTCGGCGGCCGCGAGACGTTCCTTCTGCTCTTCGGGGAGTTGCTGGTACGCCTTCCAGGCCCGCTCGCGCGCTTGCGCGGAAAGCTCCTTCGCGCTCTGGTAGTTCTCGCGCGCGACCCGGCGCTGCTCGGGCGTCATCCGGGCCCATTCGGTCATCCGATCCTGCAGGCGCTTTTGATCATCGGGCGTCAACTTCGCGAAACGCGATGCAATCTTCAGCCATTTGCGCTTGCGGGCATCGCTGAAACCGTCCCACTGGTCGGCGAACGGCGCGAGTGCCGCGTGCTGTGCCGGTGTGAGGCGCGCCCACGACAGCGGGCCGGTAGCGGCAGGCAGCGGCAGGGGCAGCGGGGGGAGTTCGGTGGTCAGCCCGGTCGCGGCAGATGCGGGCGCGGCAGGGCTGCTGGCCGCGGCGGCGGTCGTCGCGGGGGCCGGGTGGAATCGTGGGTAAGTGGCGACGTAGGAAACGGCGATCGCGATTACGCATCCGAAAAATACGGCCAGGCCGCGCTTCTGACTCACCCGTGCGATCCCCTCGTTATTGTCTGTTAGTGAGCGCGCGACAGATACGCGTTGAACCCGTGATCGAGATACGCGTTGAGCGGCAGGTCGTCGCTGAGCATCGCCGCGTCGATGTCGGCGAGTTCGGCGGTGCGCTGCATGTCTTCCCAGTAGGCGATGCCGACCAGCCCGGCGAGCAGCAGTGCCAGCGGCCACGCGCGCAGCAGGCGGCGCGCGAACGACGCCTGCGGGCGGCTCGCGGGTGCCGTGCCATACGCACCGGCCGCGCCGGCGAAGGCCGGCACGAACACCGGCACGGTCGCGGCTTCGGGCTTCTTGCGCGCGAGCGCAGCCCGGCGGGCGACGGCCAGACGGTCGGTGGTCGCGGCGGGCAGGTCGGCCGCGCGCTCGTCCAGCGCGCGGCGCACCTTCAGCGCGAATTCGTGTTCTCGATTTGCGGGAGCGGAGCTCATAGCGTGATTCCTTTGGCCTTGAGCGCGTGCGCCAGGGTGTGGGTGGCTCGCGAGCAGTGCGTTTTCACGCTGCCCTCGGAGCACCCCATTGCGGCGGCAGTCTCGGCGACATCCATATCTTCCCAATAACGCATCAGGAACGCTTCCCGTTGACGTGCCGGAAGTTTCTGGATTTCTTCGTCGATCAGGGCCAGAACCTGCTCGCGTTCGAGGCGGTGCTCGCTGCTTTCGACGCCCGCGTTGTCGTCCGCGGATTCGAGTGTTTCGAGGGGGTCGAAGTCGTCGTCGTCGGTGTTGTTCAGCGACGAGAAGAGCGTGACCCAGGTATTGCGGACTTTCTGCCGGCGGAACCAGTCGTGGATCGCGTTCTGCAGGATCCGCTGAAAAAGCAGCGGCAGCTCGGCCGCCGGCCGGTCGCCGTACTTCTCCGCAAGCTTGATCATCGCGTCCTGCACGATGTCGAGCGACGCATCGTCGTCACGCACGGCGTACGCAGCCTGCTTGAACGCGCGCCTTTCGACGCCCGCCAGAAAGTCGGCGAGTTCCTTGTCTGATGCCATTCCGTGAAGGTATGCGCTGCGGACCGCTGCGTGGTGTAAAAGGTCGAAAATTTCGTAAAACCCGCGGATGCTATCAAATTTTCGCGCCGCTTGGCACCGGGTTGGGCGCCGCACGTTGCGCGCGAGCCGCGGTGGCGGGGTGCCGGGCGGTGCCCATGATGCGCTGCGGGATATTTTGCTTGACGACCCATTCGTGACCCGCTATCGTCAATGATTCGCAACATGAAGTGATGGTCTCATTTGAGGCTGGCCCAAGAAGCCTGCCCTTCAAACTGGACGCGCCGCTTGAACCCGAGCCACAAGCCCGGCAGAGAGCACCCGATCAATTTTTTGCCGAAAATTCGAAAGGTCAAAATGAACATGCCCAGCGCGGAATTCTCCACGTCGGAACCCCTTTCCCCTCCCGATAGCGACTCCATCGGCGGTACCGTGCTCATGAAGGCACTGGCCGATGAAAACGTCGAATTCATCTGGGGCTACCCCGGCGGCTCGGTACTCTACATCTACGACGAGCTTTACAAGCAGGACAAGATTCAGCACGTGCTGGTGCGCCACGAACAGGCGGCCGTGCACGCAGCCGATGCGTATGCGCGTTCCACCGGCAATGTCGGCGTCTGCCTCGTGACGTCGGGCCCCGGTGTCACCAACGCGGTGACCGGCATCGCCACGGCGTACATGGATTCGATCCCGATGGTCGTGATCAGCGGCCAGGTGCCCACGGCCGCGATCGGCCAGGATGCGTTCCAGGAGTGCGACACCGTCGGCATCACGCGTCCGTGCGTGAAGCACAACTTCCTCGTGAAGGACGTGCGCGACCTCGCGGAAACCGTCAAGAAGGCGTTCTATATCGCCCGCACCGGCCGTCCGGGCCCGGTGCTGATCGACATCCCGAAGGACATCTCGAAGACGCCGTGCCAGTACGAGCCCATCAAGAGCGTGTCGCTGCGTTCGTACAACCCGGTCACGAAGGGCCATTCGGGCCAGATCCGCAAGGCCGTGTCGCTGCTGTTGACGGCGAAGCGTCCGTACATCTACACGGGCGGCGGCATCATCCTCGCCGACGCGTCGCGCGAACTGAACCAGTTCGCGGACCTGCTCGGCTATCCGGTCACGAACACGCTGATGGGCCTCGGCGGCTATCGTGCGTCGGACAAGAAATTCCTCGGCATGCTCGGCATGCACGGCACCTACGAAGCGAACATGGCGATGCAGCACTGCGACGTGCTGATCGCGATCGGTGCCCGCTTCGACGACCGCGTGATCGGCGACCCGGCGCACTTCGCGTCGCGTCCGCGCAAGATCATCCACATCGACATCGACCCGTCGTCGATCTCGAAGCGTGTGAAGGTCGACATCCCGATCGTCGGCGACGTGAAGGAAGTGCTGAAGGAGCTGATCGAGCAACTGCAGACGGCCGAGCATGGCCCCGACACCGAGGCGCTCGCGCAATGGTGGAAGGACATCGAGGGCTGGCGCGCGAAGGACTGCCTGAAGTACGACCGCGAAAGCGAGATCATCAAGCCGCAGTACGTGGTCGAGAAGGCGTGGGAGCTGACGGACGGCAATGCGTTCGTGTGCTCGGACGTCGGCCAGCACCAGATGTGGGCGGCGCAGTTCTACCGTTTCAACAAGCCGCGTCGCTGGATCAACTCCGGCGGCCTCGGCACGATGGGCTTCGGCCTGCCGGCAGCGATGGGCGTCAAGATGGCGCACCCGGACGACGACGTGCTGTGCATCACGGGCGAAGGCTCGATCCAGATGTGCATCCAGGAACTGTCGACCTGCCTGCAGTACGACACGCCCGTGAAGATCATTTCGCTGAACAACCGCTATCTCGGCATGGTTCGCCAGTGGCAGCAGATCGAATACAGCAAGCGCTATTCGCATTCGTACATGGATGCGCTGCCCGATTTCGTGAAGCTCGCCGAAGCGTACGGCCATGTCGGCATGCGGATCGAAAAGACTTCGGATGTGGAGCCGGCGCTGAAGGAAGCGCTGCGCCTGAAGGACCGCACCGTGTTTCTCGACTTCCAGACCGATCCGACCGAAAACGTCTGGCCGATGGTACAGGCCGGCAAGGGCATCACCGAGATGCTGCTCGGATCGGAAGATCTGTAACGGCGCGACGCGCGCCCGAGCCCGATGCGGCCGCCTTCACGAAGGGCGGTGCGGCACGCGGCGGCGCGCGGCGCGAGTGAATCGACACGGCACATTCTGGAAGAAGCGAACATGAGACACATCATTTCCGTCCTGCTGGAGAACGAACCGGGCGCGCTGTCGCGCGTGGTCGGTCTGTTTTCCGCACGCGGCTACAACATCGAAACCTTGACGGTGGCGCCGACCGAAGACCAATCGCTGTCGCGGCTCACCATCGTATCCATTGGCTCCGACGACGTGATCGAACAGATCACGAAGCATCTGAACCGCCTGATCGAGGTGGTGAAAGTGGTGGACCTGACCGACGGTGCACACATCGAACGCGAGCTGATGCTGATCAAGGTACGTGCAGTGGGCAAGGAGCGCGAAGAAATGAAGCGGATGGCGGACATTTTCCGCGGCCGCATCATCGACGTGACCGAAAAGACCTACACGATCGAATTGACGGGCGCGAGCGACAAGCTCGACGCATTCATCCAGGGGCTGGACGCGGGCGCGATCCTGGAGACCGTGCGCACCGGCAGCTCCGGCATCGGACGCGGCGAGCGCATCCTGAAGGTGTGATGCCAGACCGGCACGCCGGGTGCGCCGTCATGTCCCGGCCCGCAGTACTCCATCCGAACGAATTGTTGAATTTTTGAATTAGCGAAGGAACCATCATGAACGTTTTCTACGACAAAGACGCCGACCTCTCCCTCATCAAGGGCAAGCAAGTCACGATCATCGGCTACGGCTCGCAAGGCCATGCACACGCGCTGAACCTGAAGGAAAGCGGCGTGAACGTGACGGTTGGCCTGCGCAAGGATGGCGCGTCGTGGAGCAAGGCTGAAAACGCAGGCCTGTCGGTCAAGGAAGTCGCGGAAGCGGTGAAGGGCGCAGACGTCGTCATGATGCTGCTGCCGGACGAGCAGATCGCCGACGTGTACGCGAAGGAAGTGCACGCGAACATCAAGCAGGGCGCAGCGCTGGCGTTCGCGCACGGCTTCAATGTCCACTACGGCCAGGTGATCCCGCGCGCCGACCTCGACGTGATCATGATCGCGCCGAAGGCACCGGGCCACACGGTTCGCGGCACGTACTCGCAAGGTGGCGGCGTGCCGCACCTGATCGCGGTTGCGCAGAACAAGTCGGGCGCGGCACGCGACATCGCGCTGTCGTACGCGGCAGCGAACGGCGGCGGCCGTGCAGGCATCATCGAAACCAACTTCCGTGAAGAAACCGAAACCGACCTGTTCGGCGAGCAGGCCGTGCTGTGCGGCGGTACCGTCGAGCTGATCAAGGCGGGCTTCGAGACGCTGGTCGAAGCAGGCTACGCGCCGGAAATGGCGTACTTCGAGTGCCTGCACGAACTGAAGCTGATCGTCGACCTGATCTACGAAGGCGGCATCGCGAACATGAACTACTCGATCTCGAACAACGCCGAGTACGGCGAGTACGTGACGGGCCCGCGTGTCGTCACGGAAGAGACGAAGAAGGCGATGAAGCAGTGCCTGACCGACATCCAGACGGGCGAGTACGCAAAGAGCTTCATCCTCGAGAACAAGGCAGGCGCGCCGACGCTGCAGTCGCGCCGCCGCCTGACGGCCGAGCACCAGATCGAACAGGTCGGTGCGAAGCTGCGCGCGATGATGCCGTGGATCGCGAAGAACAAGCTCGTCGACCAGACGAAGAACTAAGCCCCGCGAGCTGTTCCGGCCCCTCGAATAGAGGGCCGGTACCAAAAAGCCGCCCGAAGGCAGCAGTGCCCCGGGCGGCTTTTGCTATCCTACGGGCTTTGCAATTCACCGAACACAGAACGAATCCATGAACTATCCTCATCCGATCATCGCGCGCGAAGGCTGGCCGTTCATCGCGATTGCAGCCGTCATTGCGCTGTTGATCCACGCCATCGGGGGCTTCGGCTTCGCGTGGCCGTTCTGGCTGCTGCTCGTCTTCGTCGTCCAGTTCTTCCGCGATCCGCAGCGCCCGATCCCGGCGCAGCCGAACGCCGTGCTGTGCCCGGCGGACGGCCGCATCGTCGCGGTCGAGACCGCGCAGGATCCGTACGCGAACCGAGAAGCGCTGAAGATCAGCGTGTTCATGAATGTCTTCAACGTCCATTCGCAGCGTTCGCCGGTCGATGGCGCGATCTCCAAGGTCGAGTACTTCCCGGGCGCGTTCCTGAACGCGGCGATCGACAAGGCGTCGACCGAGAACGAACGCAATGCGGTCGTGATCCAGACGGCGAGCGGCAAGACCGTGACGGCCGTGCAGATCGCGGGCCTCGTCGCACGCCGGATTCTCTGCTACGTGCGCGCCGGCGAGCCGCTGTCGCGCGGCCAGCGCTACGGGTTCATCCGCTTCGGCTCGCGCGTCGATGTGTACCTGCCGCTCGGTAGCCGCGCGAAGGTGTCGATCGGCGAGAAGGTCTACGCGTCGTCGACGATCCTCGCCGAACTCGAACAGTAAGCGGCGAGGCGCACGATGGCCGCATTCAAACCGCGTCGGCCGCGCAACGGCGCCGGCCAGACACCACGTCCGTTCCGCCGCAACAAGGTGATGGCGCCCGAATCGGGGCCCATCGAGAGCCGCCGCGCCGCGCGCCAGCGGTTCCTGAAGACACGCGGCATCTACCTGCTGCCGAACGCGTTCACGACCGCCGCGCTGTTCTGCGGCTTCTTCGCGGTCGTGCAGGCGATGAACGTGCGTTTCGAGATCGCCGCGATCGCGATCTTCGTCGCGATGGTGCTCGACGGGATGGACGGGCGCGTCGCCCGCATGACGCATACGCAGAGCGCGTTCGGCGAGCAGTTCGACAGCCTGTCGGACATGGTGTCGTTTGGCGTCGCGCCCGCGCTCGTGATGTACGAGTGGGTGCTGAAGGATCTCGGCCGCTGGGGCTGGCTCGCCGCGTTCGTCTATTGCTCGGGCGCCGCGCTGCGGCTCGCGCGCTTCAATACGAACATCGGCGTCGTCGACAAGCGCTTCTTCCAGGGGTTGCCGAGCCCGGCTGCCGCCGCGCTGATCGCGGGCTTCGTGTGGCTCGCCACCGACAATCGCGTGCCGCTGAAGCTCGGCTGGCTGCCGTGGGTCGCGTTCGTGCTGACGATCTACGCGGGCGTGACGATGGTGTCGAACGCGCCGTTCTACAGCGGCAAGGCGCTCGACGTGCGGCACCGCGTGCCGTTCGCGGCGATCCTGCTGGTCGTCGTCGCGTTCGTGCTCGTGTCGTCCGACCCGCCGCTGATGCTGTTCTGCCTGTTCGTGCTGTACGGGCTGTCCGGCTATGTGTTCTGGGCCTACATGGCCATCCGCGGGCGCGCGAATCCGGCGCGCTCGTCGCAGCGCGATCACTGACGCACATGCGTTTTTTCCCGGAAACGGCGGCTTCGAGGCCGCCGTTTTCTTTTGCCCCTTTTTTGAACCGGGCCGCCGGAAACCCCGGGTGCCGTCCGATTGCGCACCCAACGGAATGCCGCTATAGTCTTCGGCATGACTGCCTTTTCCCGCCTCTCCCTCCTTCTAGCCGGTGCGCCGCTACGCGCGCTAGCTTTGGCGCGCCTGCCGCGCTGACCGTTCTCGCCCTCCGTCAAGCCTCGTCTGTTGTTGAGCGTCGCCAGCGGTGGCGCGATCTCGTTACGTTTGACTTCCGTATAAAAAGCCCTGGAGCCCCCCATGACAGACAAGCTGATCATTTTCGATACGACGTTGCGTGACGGCGAACAATCGCCCGGCGCGTCGATGACGAAGGAAGAGAAAATCCGTATCGCGAAGCACCTCGAGCGGATGAAGGTCGACGTGATCGAGGCCGGCTTCGCGGCCAGCTCGAACGGCGATTTCGATGCGATCCACACGATCGCCGGTCTCATTAAGGACAGCACGATTTGCTCGCTGGCGCGCGCCAACGACAAGGACATCCAGCGTGCGGCCGACGCGCTGAAGCCGGCCGAGAGCTTCCGGATCCACACGTTCATTGCGACGTCGCCGCTGCACATGGAGAAGAAGCTGCGGATGACGCCCGACCAGGTGTTCGAGCAGGCTCGCCTCGCGGTGCGCTTCGCGCGCAAGTTCACCGACGACGTTGAATTCTCGCCGGAAGACGGCAGCCGCTCCGACATGGATTTCCTGTGCCGCGTGCTGGAAGCCGTGATCGCCGAAGGCGCGACGACGATCAACATTGCCGACACGGTCGGCTACGGCGTGCCGGAGCTGTACGGCAACCTCGTGAAGACGCTGCGCGAACGCATTCCGAATTCGGACAAGGCGATCTTCTCGGTGCACTGCCATAACGATCTCGGGATGGCCGTCGCAAACTCGCTCGCCGGCGTGAAGATCGGCGGTGCGCGTCAGGTCGAGTGCACGATCAACGGTCTCGGCGAGCGCGCGGGCAATACGTCGCTCGAAGAAATCGTGATGGCCGTGAAGACGCGCAAGGACTACTTCGGTCTCGACGTCGGCATCGACACGTCGCAGATCGTGCCGACGTCGAAGCTCGTGTCGCAGATCACCGGTTTCGTCGTGCAGCCGAACAAGGCCGTGGTCGGCGCAAACGCGTTCGCGCACGCGTCGGGCATCCACCAGGACGGCGTGCTGAAGGCGCGCGACACCTACGAGATCATGCGCGCGGAAGACGTGGGCTGGACCGCGAACAAGATCGTGCTCGGCAAGCTGTCGGGCCGTAACGCGTTCAAGCAGCGCCTGCAGGAGCTCGGCGTGTCGCTCGACAGCGAGAGCGAACTGAATGCCGCGTTCATGCGTTTCAAGGATCTGGCCGACCGCAAGGCCGAGATCTTCGACGAGGACATCATCGCGATCGTGTCCGAGGAATCGGCGTTCGCGCACGAGCAGGAGCACT
This sequence comes from Burkholderia puraquae, assembly GCF_002099195.1. GTDB lineage: Bacteria > Pseudomonadota > Gammaproteobacteria > Burkholderiales > Burkholderiaceae > Burkholderia > Burkholderia puraquae. The sequence continues at coordinate 117,576 of NZ_NBYX01000018.1, forward strand.
TCAAGTTCGTGTCGCTGTCGCAGCACTCGGAAACGGGCGAGCAGCCGCATGCGAAGGTCGTGTTCGGGGTCGAAGGCAAGGAAGTGACCGGCGAGGCGCGCGGCAACGGTCCGGTCGATGCGACGTTCAATGCGATCGAGAGCGAAGTCGGCAGCGGTTCCGAACTGCTGCTGTATTCGGTGAACGCGATCACGACCGGCACGCAGGCACAGGGCGAAGTGACTGTCCGGCTGTCGAAGAGCGGGCGGATCGTCAATGGCGTCGGCACTGATCCGGACATCGTCGCGGCATCCGCGAAGGCATACATTTCCGCACTGAACAAGCTGCATTCGAAGGACGACAAGCTCAATCCGCAGCGCTCATAAGCGCTGCGCATCACCGAAACGCCCCGTGCGGCCCAGCGCCGCCGGGGCGTTTTTTCATTTGCCGCTCATTCGGCGGCCGGCGCACGGAACAGCCAGCGGCGCGCGGCCGTGCGCGGCGCCGGGCTGCGCCGCCGGAACTCCACCGCGATGCCGCGTCGCGGCGCATCGGCGACGAACGCGTCGAGCAGTTCGAGCACGTCGTGATCGATGTAGTCGGCGCGCGTCGCGTCGATGATCACTGCGGCCCGGTCGGGAATGTGCCGCAGGTGGTGCTTGACCTGTACCTTGCCGAGAAACGACACGTCCTTGCGAAACGACAGCAGGAAGTGGTCGTCGTGCTGCGCGAGCGTGACGGGGCTTTTCAGGTTCGCGATGGCGACTGCCAGCACGCTGCAGGCGAGGCCGAGCGCGATGCCGAACAGCAGGTCGACTGCGAGCACGCCGGCGATCGTCGCGGCGAACGGCACGAACGCGGCCGGCCCCTGTTTCATCACCGAGCGGAACAACGCGGGTTTCGCGAGCTTGAAGCCGGTGTGGATCAGGATCGCGGCGAGGCTCGCGAGCGGGATCAGGTTGATCAGGCCGGTGAGCGCGAACACGCTCGCGAGCAGCAGCATCCCGTGCACGATCGCCGACATCCGGCTTTGCGCGCCCGCATTGACGTTCACCGAGCTGCGCACGATCACCGACGTGATCGGCAGGCCGCCCATCGCGCCCGCGACGAGATTGCCTACGCCCTGGGCCTTGAGCTCGCGGTCGGGCTGGGTCGGCCGGCGCTTCGGATCGATCTGCTCGACCGCTTCGAGGCTCAGCAGCGTCTCGAGGCTCGCGACGACCGCGAGCGTGATCGCGACGCGCCACACGTCCGGATTGACGAGCTGCGCGAAGTTCGGGCCGAGCTCCGCATGCTTGAGCGACGCCGCGAAGGCCGCGAACGATCCGAGTTCGGGCAGCGTCACGCGATGGGCAGCGCCTGGCGCGACCGACGGTGCGACGACGCTCAGCACGAGCGTGGCGCCGATACCCAGCACGACCACCGCGAGCGGGGCCGGTACCGAGCGCACCAGTGCGAAGCGGCGCAGCGCGGGCGTGTCCCACGCGACCAGCAGCGCGAGCGATGCGAGTGCGATGGCTGTCGCGGCCCACGCGACCGGCAGGCCCGGCCAGTTCGCAAACGATTGCGCTGCCGAGCCGCCGATGCCGAACGCGAACGGAATCTGCTTCACGATCAGCAACAGGCCGATCGCGGCGAGCATGCCCTTGATGACGGGCGACGGCACATAGGCGGCGAAGCGGCCGGCGCGCAGCATGCCGAACCCGAACTGCAGTACGCCGGACAGCAGTACCGCGAGCAGGAACGCGGAGAAGCTGCCGAGTTGCCCGATGCCTTCGACGACGATCACGACGAGGCCCGCGGCCGGCCCGCTGACGGACAGCGACGAGCCGCTCAGCAGCGCGACGACGATGCCGCCGACGATGCCGGACACGAGCCCGGCGAATGGTTCGACGCCGGATGCATTGGCGATGCCGAGACACAGCGGCAGCGCGACGAGGAAAACGACGACGCCGGCGACGATGTCGCGCGGCAGGGTGGACAGGCGCTCGTTCAGTTTCATGGTTGGGGCGATTTCATTGGCTTGGGGGCGGGGTAGGTCAGCCGAGCGCGCCGGCCGTCGCGGCCTGCACGGGTTCGACGTCGGCGGGCGGAGCGGTGTAGCCGGAATCGAGTTCCTGCAGGCGGCCGTCGGCGAGCGAAAAGATCCAGCCGTGCACGAGCGGCGGCCGTTCGCGGCCCCGCACGATGGGGGACGCGCGCAGCAGCCGCACCTGTTCGAGCACGTTGAGTTCGGCGAGGCGGTCGGCGGCGGCCGTGTCGTCAAGCCCGTCGAGCGTGTCGCGATGGCGCCGCGCGAGCGCGCAGAGCGGCGCGATGCGGCGCGCGACGTGCGGCAGGTCGGACGGTGGCGGCAGCAGCGACGCGCGTACGCCGCCGCACCCGTAGTGCCCGCACACGATCACGTGGTCGACCTGCAGCACGCGCACCGCGTACTCGAGCACGCTGGCGGAATTGTCGTCGTCAGGATGGAACAGGTTCGCGATGTTGCGATGGACGAACAGCTCGCCGGGCGCGCAGTGCGTGATGGTTTCGGCCGGCACGCGGCTGTCGGCGCAGCCGATCCACAGCACGCGCGGGTTCTGGCCGCGCGCCAGCGCGTCGAAGAAACCGGGCGTGTATTCACGCGTTTCGCGGGCCCAGGCGATGTTGGCAACCAGCATGCTCTTGGGGCGATTCATGAGGACTCCTTTTTGATAGGGGCAAACGAATATCGGCGGAAATGACGTAATGGCATTCTTTCTAAATTGAAAGGTTCTATTTCGACTGATATTAGGGGTATGCCCTAGCGCTTCGGGTGCGTTGAAACAATTTGTTTCAAATTGGCTTGGCGTAGTGCATTGCATGCACCAATCCGCCGCATGACATGCATTGCTTATGCCTGTTTCCGCGCAAAGGCCCGCATGACAGGGATGTCAGCGTGTTGCCATCTGAATGTTACGATCGGAAAAGATTTCCGTGGTATTTGCCGAATTAATCGGAAAGCGGAAAAAAGGAAATGGCCATTCACGAAATGATTCGTGAATGGCCACGGTGAAAATTGCGCGTAAATGCTTAATCGGTCAGAACAGGTTGCGGCGGTCGGGGTCGTGCAGCGGGTCGGGCGTTTTCTGCGTGATGCGCAGGATGCCCTGCGGATCGAAGTAGAAGCTGTACATCATGTACCAGACGTTGTCCTCGAGATACCGGTAGGTCCACACCTCTCGCTTCATCAGCGGGAAGTAGGACGTCTCGACGGGGCGTCCGAAGTTGACGAGGACGTCGGTCTTCGTCCACTTGCCGATCTCCGCGCGATAAAACTCGCTCGGCTGCAGGACCTGGCGCACGTTGACGATCTTGTGGGCTGCGTCGACGTCGGCCGCGATGGTGATTTCGCCCATCGGCTGGGTCGGCCACATCAGGCGCTTGCCGCCGCCGGGCAGGTCGTAGATCTCGCGCGGCGGGCCCATGCGTGCGACGATCGCCGACTCGTCCTGGCCGGCCTGGTATTGCTGCCACGGTTGCGCGCAACCGGCCAGCAGCGCGGCGGCGCTGGCGAGCAGCACCGGCAGGCGCACGGAAATGCGAAAGCGCATGGGGATTCTCCAGAACACGGAAACAAGTCCCGTTTTATCACGGACGGTGCGCGACCGCGCATCGCGCGGAAAAAATCGGTGCGGATCGCCTGTGCGGTCACGCTTGCGGGCGGCGGGGGCGCCGGCCTATGATCCGCGCTTCTCGGGCAGATTGAAGGGCAGGTGGCCGATGCAGGGGTGGAAGCGGTGCGCGCTCGCGTTGAGCGCGGGGTGGATACTGGTGTCGTCCGCGTTTGCCGGCGGCGAGCCGGTGCGGATCGCGCTGATCGAAGGGATGTCGGGCCCGTTCGCGAACGCCGGTGCGGCGGTCGAGCGCAACCTGCGCTTCGGCGTCGAACAGGTCAACGCGGCGGGCGGCGTGAAGCTGCGCGACGGCGCGCATCCGCTCGAACTTGTCGTGCTCGACAGCAAGGGCAGCCCCGAGGAGGCACTCGTGCAACTGCGCGCGGCCGCGGACCGCCATATCGGATTCGTCGCGCAGGGCAACAGTTCAGCCGTCGCGGCCGCGCTCGTCGCGGCGCTCGACAAGCTGAACGCGCGCGATCCGGACAACCGGATGCTGTTCCTCAACTATTCGGCCGACGATCCGGCGCTGACCGGCGCGCGCTGCAGTTTCTGGCATTTCCGCTTCGACGCGCACGCGGGCATGCGGATGGCCGCGCTCGCGGACGTGATGGCGCGCGACCGCGCGCTCCGCAAGGTCTACCTGCTGAACCAGGACTACAGTTTCGGCCACGACGTCAGCACGCTCGCACGGCAGGCGCTGGCTGCGCGGCGCCCGGACGTGACGATCGCCGGCGACGAATTCCACCCGATCGGCCGGATCAAGGATTTCTCGCCGTACATCGCGAAGATCCGCGCGAGCGGCGCCGACGCGGTCGTGACCGGCAACTGGGGCAACGACCTCACGCTGCTCGTGAAGGCGGCGCGCGAGCAGGGGCTGAATGCGAAGTTCTATACGTTCTATGGCAACAGCCTCGGCGCGCCGGCGGCACTCGGCGACGCCGGTGTCGGACGGGTCGTGGCCGTGGCGGACTGGCACCCGAACGCGGGCGGCGCGAAATCCGATGCGTTCTACCGCGCGTTCCGGAACCGTTTTCCGGCCGCCCAGGAGGACTATCCGGTGCGGCGGATGAGCCTGATGATCGAGATGCTGGCCGCGGCGATGAATCGCGCGGGTTCGGCCAACCCCGTTGCGGTCGCGCGGGCGCTCGAGGGTTTGTCATTCGACGACGGTTTCCATGCGTCGCGGATGCGGGGGCAGGATCACCAGCTGATCCAGCCCCTTTACGTAATGGAGATGGACAAGGCCGGCACGCCGGGCGTGCGCTTCGACAACGAGGGCTCCGGCTACGGCTTCCGGACGGTGCTCGCGGTGCCGGCGCAGCGTACGGAGGTGCCGTCCGCCTGCTCGATGACGCGCCCGTGACAGGAGGCGGTAAGAACGGTGCGGAGTTGTGCTACAATGCGCGCCGGTTGTAAGTCACGGCACGGCCATTCTTCCGTGTCCGCCTGTTCAGTTAGAAAGGAAATCACATGTCTGTTGCAGATATCAAGAAGTCGGAAGTTGTTGCTCAGTTCGCCCGCGGTACCAACGACACGGGGTCGCCCGAAGTCCAGGTCGCACTGCTGACCGCACGTATCGTCGAACTGACGGGTCACTTCAAGACCCACGCGAAGGATCACCACAGCCGCCGCGGCCTGCTGCGCATGGTGAGCCGCCGCCGCAAGCTGCTCGACTACCTCAAGGGCAAGGATGCCGACCGTTACCGCGCACTGATCGAGAAGCTGGGTCTGCGTAAGTAATCGAGGCGATTGCCGCCAGCAAGATGCCTGTGTCAGTCCGCTGATACAGGCATTTTGTTTTTGCGCGATGCGTAGCGTCACACGCACCGCAGGCTGTCCGGCACATACGTGCAGGGCTGCCGCAACGACTGATACCGGGGCGGGGTTTGTGTCATTCCAGCGCGTCGCTGCACGAGCGCCGCGCTGGAATGGCATAAAAAACACACCTTGCTCCGGGTGATTCGGTCGGGACGCCGCCGCGCGGGATGGCCGGCGCGGCGAATGAAATGCATGAATTCAAAGGAGCAACCATGTCCATGTTCAACAAGGTCGTGAAGGAATTCCAGTGGGGCCAGCACAAGGTGCGCCTCGAAACCGGTGAAGTCGCTCGCCAGGCAAGCGGCGCCGTGATCGTCGACGTCGAAGACACCGTCGTGCTGGCAACCGTCGTCGGCGCGAAGTCGGCGAAGCCGGGCCAGGATTTCTTCCCGCTGACCGTCGACTACCTCGAGAAGACCTATTCGGCCGGCAAGATCCCGGGCGGCTTCTTCCGTCGCGAAGGCCGTCCGTCGGAGCACGAGACGCTGACGTCGCGCCTGATCGACCGTCCGCTGCGCCCGCTGTTCCCGGAAGGCTTCTACAACGAAGTCCAGGTCGTGATCCACGTGCTGTCCGTGAACCCGGAAATCCCGGCGGACATCCCCGCGCTGATCGGCGCATCGGCTGCGCTCGCCGTGTCGGGCCTGCCGTTCAACGGCCCGGTCGGTGCCGCACGCGTGGCGTACATCGATAACGCCTACGTGCTGAACCCGACGCGTGACCAGATCAAGGCATCGAGCCTCGACCTCGTCGTCGCGGGTACGGAGCGCGCCGTGCTGATGGTCGAGTCGGAAGCCGATCAGCTGTCGGAAGACGTGATGCTGGGCGCCGTGGTGTTCGGCCACGAGCAGATGCAGGTCGCGATCGACGCGATCCACGAACTGGTGCGCGAAGGCGGCAAGCCCGAGTGGGACTGGCAGCCGGCACCGAAGAACGAAGCGCTGATCGCGCGCGTGACCGAGCTGGCACAGAACGACCTGCTCGCGGCTTACCAGCTTCGCGACAAGCAAGCGCGTTCGGCGAAGCTGAAGGAAGTCTACGCAGCGACCTCGGCGAAGCTCGAGGAAGACGCGCTGGCGGCCGGTACGGTCGCAGCCGACAAGGCAACGGTCGGCAACGTGCTGTTCGACATCGAAGCCAAGATCGTCCGTTCGCAGATCCTGAACGGCGAGCCGCGCATCGACGGCCGCGACACGCGCACCGTGCGCCCGATCGAGATCCGTACCGGCGTGCTGCCGCGTACCCACGGCTCGGCGCTGTTCACGCGCGGCGAAACGCAGGCGCTGGTCGTCGCGACGCTCGGCACGAAGGGTGACGAGCAGATCATCGACGCGCTCGAAGGCGAATATCGCGAGCGCTTCATGCTCCACTACAACATGCCCCCGTTCGCGACCGGCGAAACGGGCCGCGTCGGCTCGCCGAAGCGCCGCGAAATCGGCCACGGCCGCCTCGCGAAGCGTGCACTGGTCAAGTGCCTGCCGAGCGCCGACGAATTCGGCTACTCGATCCGCGTAGTGTCGGAAATCACCGAATCGAACGGTTCGTCGTCGATGGCATCGGTGTGCGGCGGCTGCCTCGCACTGATGGACGCCGGCGTGCCGATGAAGGCGCACGTCGCGGGCATCGCGATGGGCCTGATCCTCGAAGGCAACAAGTTTGCGGTGCTGACCGACATCCTCGGCGACGAAGATCACCTCGGCGACATGGACTTCAAGGTGGCCGGCACGGAGCAAGGCGTGACGGCGCTGCAGATGGACATCAAGATCCAGGGCATCACGAAGGAAATCATGCAGGTCGCGCTCGCGCAGGCGAAGGAAGGCCGCATGCACATCCTCGGCAAGATGACGTCGGCAGTCTCGGGTGCGAACACGCAACTGTCGGAGTTCGCGCCGCGCATGATCACGATCAAGATCAACCCGGAAAAGATCCGCGACGTGATCGGCAAGGGCGGTTCGGTGATCCGCGCGCTGACGGAAGAAACGGGCACGACCATCGACATCTCCGATGACGGCGTCGTGACGATCGCGAGCACGAACAGCGACGGCATGGCCGAAGCGAAGAAGCGCATCGAGCAAATCACGGCCGAGATCGAAGTCGGCCAGGTGTACGAAGGCACGGTGCTCAAGCTGCTCGATTTCGGCGCGATCGTGAACCTGCTGCCGGGCAAGGACGGCCTGCTGCACATCTCGGAAATCGTCAACGAGCGTGTGAAGGACATCAACGACTACCTGAAGGAAGGCCAGCAAGTGAAGGTCAAGGTCATCCAGACGGACGAAAAGGGTCGCGTGCGTCTGTCGGCGAAGGCGCTGCTGAATGAAGCAGCGGCGGCGTCGCAGTCGGACACGCCGCCGCAGCAGTAAGCGGGCGGGCGGACCAACGGCCGGCAGTGCGAAAGCGTGCCGGCCGTTTTTTCTGTAGCATCGTTGTGCGGCGCAGCAGCGCCGGCCAGGCGCCCGTGCCGTGCGCGGGCGCGCCATCCGTCCGATCCTGATCCCGGAGCGACCATCACCATGAAAGCCATCGAAATCACCGAATTCGGCGCCCCCGACGTGCTGAAGCTTGCGGAGCGTCCGCGCCCCGAACCGAAGCGCGGCGAAGTGCTGATCAAGGTGGCGGCTTCCGGTGTGAACCGGCCCGACGTGTTCCAGCGCAAGGGCGCCTATGCGCCGCCGCCGGGTGCGTCGGATCTGCCGGGCCTCGAGGTCGCGGGCGAGATCGTCGGCGGCGACCTGTCCGACGCCGCGCTGAATCCGTTCGGCCTGACGCTCGGCGATCGCGTGTGTGCGCTGCTCGCGGGCGGCGGCTATGCCGAGTATGCGGTCGCACCGCTGCTGCAATGCCTGCCGGTGCCCGACGGGCTGACCGATATCGAGGCCGCGTCGCTGCCCGAAACGTTTTTCACCGTGTGGAGCAACGTGTTCGACCGTGCGCAACTCGGCGCGGGCGAGGGCGGCGAGCAGGAGACGCTGCTCGTGCAGGGCGGCTCGAGCGGCATCGGCGTGACGGCGATCCAGATCGCGCACGCGCTCGGTTTTCGCGTGTTCGCGACGGCCGGTACTGCCGACAAGTGCCGTGCGTGCGAGGCGCTCGGCGCCGAACGCGCGATCAACTACAAGACGGAGGACTTCGTCGAAGTCGTGAAGTCGCTGACGCACGATCGCGGCGTTGATGTGATCCTCGACATGGTGGCGGGCTCGTACGTGCCGCGCGAACTGTCCGCGCTTGCGGATGGCGGCCGTCTCGTGCTGATCGCGCTGCTCGGTGGCGCGAAGGCCGACGTCAACCTGGGTGAGATCCTGCGTCGCCGGCTGACGATCACGGGTTCGACGCTGCGCCCGCGTCCGGTCGAGTTCAAGGCGCAGATCGCCGCGCAACTGAAGGCGCGCGTGTGGCCGCTGCTTGCCGACGGCCGCATCAAGCCGGTGATCTATCGCGTATTGCCCGCTGCGGAGGCCGCGCAGGCGCACGCGCTGATGGAAAGCAGCGAGCACACCGGCAAGATCGTGCTCGATTGGGGTACGAACGCCTGACGGCCCGTGCGGCCGGGCTTGACATGCGCGGTTTGACCGGTTCAAGCCGCGCGCAGTAAAATCGCCGGTTTGCTTCGCCAGATCAAACCTGACGGCCGGTTTCCGGCGCGTTAATGACCAAGCGGTGACGAGACAGACACGATGTCGAAACAGAGAACTAAGCGTGTGATCGGCAACTGGAAAATGCACGGCCGGCTGGCCGGCAACCAGGCATTGCTGAACGAAGTGGTGCAGGGCGCGGGCGCGGTGGCGGCCGAAACGTCGGTCGGCGTGTGCGTGCCGTTCCCGTATCTCGCGCAGGTTCAGGCGCAGCTCGACGGCGGCCGTGTCGCCTGGGGGGCGCAGGACGTGTCGGCGCACGAGCAGGGCGCGTTCACCGGCGAAGTGGCCGCCGCGATGGTCGCGGAGTTCGGCGCACGCTATGCGATCGTCGGTCACTCGGAGCGTCGCGCGTATCACGGCGAGCGCAACGAGACGGTCGCGGCGAAGGCGCAGCGCGCGCTCGCAGCGGGGCTCACGCCTGTCGTATGCGTCGGCGAGACGCTCGACGAGCGCGAATCGGGTGCGACCGAGCAGGTGGTCGGTGCGCAGCTCGACGCCGTGCTGGCCGTGCTGACCGCCGACGAGGCCGCGCGCATCGTCGTCGCGTACGAGCCGGTCTGGGCGATCGGCACGGGCAAGAGTGCGACGTCGGCGCAGGCACAGGACGTGCACGCGTTCCTGCGTGCGCGTCTCGCGACAAAGGGCGCGGCGGACGTGTCCGTGCTGTACGGCGGCAGCGTGAAGCCGGACAACGCGGAAGAGCTGTTTGCGCAGCCGGACATCGACGGCGGCCTGATCGGCGGCGCGTCGCTGAAGGCGGAAGATTTCCTGGCGATCTGCCGGGCCGCACGCTGAGCGGTCCGCGATCGAATTGAACCATGACGGCGGCCGGTCGTTCCGGTCGCCCGATCCATTCGGGTGGGTGTGATGCTGTTATTCAAGACGCTGATTATTGTGGTGCAGGTGCTGTCTGCACTCGGTGTGATTGGTCTCGTGCTGCTGCAGCACGGCAAGGGTGCCGACATGGGCGCCGCGTTCGGCAGCGGTGCGTCGGGCAGCCTGTTCGGTGCGACGGGCTCGGCGAACTTCCTGTCGCGTACGACGGGCATTCTCGCGACGATCTTCTTCGTCGCGACGCTCGCGCTGACGTACCTCGGCTCGTACAAGTCGACACCGTCGGCGGGCGTGCTCGGCGCGGCGGCGACCGCGCCGGTTTCGGCGCCTGCGGCGTCGGTGCCGGCCGTCGCGGCATCCGCTGCCGCGGGTTCGGCTGCAAGCGCGCCGGGCCAGGATGTCCCGAAATAAAAAGTTAATTTTTTTGCGGTTGTGCGTTGAACAAATCCCGAAGTCAGGTTAGAATTTAATTCTTGAAGCGATTCGCGGGAAACAAGTAGTTACAACCCCGGTTGCATGCAGTGCCGACGTGGTGAAATTGGTAGACACGCTATCTTGAGGGGGTAGTGGCGAAAGCTGTGCGAGTTCGAGTCTCGCCGTCGGCACCAAAGTTACTCAATGCCAGCCGCTTCTAGTGGCTGGCATTTTTCATTTCTGGGGTGTGCTTGCGGTTGTCTTGCGATCGCCTGTACTCCGAAATGATTCCTTCCGCCGGAAGTGGTATTCTCCGGACGCTCAGAACCAACCGATAGAGGATTGCCTTGAACCTCGCAGCCTATTACCCCGTCTTGTTGTTCCTCCTCGTGGGCACTGGTTTAGGTATAGCGCTGGTCAGCATCGGCAAGCTCCTTGGTCCCAACAAGCCGGACGTCGAGAAGAACGCACCGTACGAGTGCGGCTTCGAAGCCTTTGAAGACGCCCGGATGAAATTCGACGTCCGGTACTACCTCGTCGCCATCCTGTTCATCATCTTCGATCTCGAAACCGCATTCCTGTTTCCGTGGGGCGTCGCGCTCCGCGATATCGGCTGGCCGGGTTTCATCGCAATGATGATTTTTCTGCTCGAATTCCTGCTGGGCTTTGCCTATATCTGGAAGAAAGGCGGCCTCGACTGGGAGTGATGGGTTAATCGCCGGTTTGCATGGGCGGCCACGCTCGGTCGCTCGTCTGGAGTGGAAAGCAAATGAGTATCGAAGGGGTCTTGAAGGAAGGGTTTGTCACCACGACGGCTGACAAGCTGATCAACTGGACGCGTACCGGCTCGCTGTGGCCGATGACGTTCGGGCTCGCGTGTTGCGCCGTCGAAATGATGCATGCGGGCGCAGCCCGTTACGATCTGGACCGGTTCGGCGTCGTGTTTCGCCCGAGCCCGCGCCAGTCGGACGTGATGATCGTCGCCGGCACGCTCTGCAACAAGATGGCACCCGCACTGCGCCGCGTGTACGACCAGATGGCCGAGCCGCGCTGGGTGATCTCGATGGGGTCGTGCGCGAACGGCGGCGGCTACTACCACTACTCGTATTCGGTGGTCCGCGGTTGCGACCGGATCGTGCCGGTCGACGTCTACGTGCCGGGCTGTCCGCCCACGGCCGAGGCGCTGGTCTACGGCGTGATCCAGCTTCAGGCGAAGATCCGTCGCACCAATACCATCGCCCGTCAATAAAGCCCCGAGCGTCCCCTCAATATGGCAAGCAAAATCGAGACCCTCAAGGCCAACCTCGAAGCCGCGCTCGGCGCGCGCGTGGTGAGCCTCACCGAAGCGATCGGTGAACTGACGCTCGTCGTGAAGGCGAGCGATTACCTCGAAGTCGCAAAGATGCTGCGCGACGATCCGAAGCTCCGTTTCGAGCAGCTGATCGACCTCTGCGGCGTCGACTACCAGACTTTCGGCGACGGCGCCTACGACGGCCCGCGCTTCGCGGCCGTGTCGCACCTGCTGTCGGTCACGAACAACTGGCGCCTGCGCCTGCGCGTATTCGCGCCGGACGACGACCTGCCGATCGTGGCGTCGCTGGTCGATATCTGGACCTCCGCGAACTGGTACGAGCGCGAAGCGTTCGACCTGTACGGCATCGTGTTCGAAGGCCACCCCGACCTGCGCCGCATCCTCACCGACTATGGCTTCATTGGCCACCCGTTCCGCAAGGACTTCCCGGTGTCGGGCTATGTCGAAATGCGTTACGACCCGGAAGAGAAGCGGGTCGTGTACCAGCCGGTGACGATCGAGCCGCGCGAAATCACGCCGCGCGTGATCCGCGAGGATCGCTATGGCGGTCTGAAACATTAAGGGGGCGTCATGGCAGAAATCAAGAACTACACGCTCAACTTCGGCCCGCAGCACCCGGCAGCGCACGGCGTGCTGCGCCTCGTGCTCGAGCTCGACGGCGAAGTCATCCAGCGTGCCGATCCGCACATCGGCCTGCTGCACCGCGCGACGGAAAAGCTCGCGGAATCCAAGACGTTCATCCAGTCCGTGCCGTACATGGACCGTCTCGACTATGTGTCGATGATGGTCAACGAGCACGGCTATGTGCTCGCGATCGAAAAGCTGCTCGGCATCGACGTGCCGGAGCGCGCGCAGTACATCCGCGTGCTGTTCGACGAGATTACGCGTGTGCTGAACCACCTGATGTGGATCGGCGCGCACGCGCTCGACGTCGGCGCGATGGCCGTGTTCCTGTACGCATTCCGCGAACGCGAAGACCTGATGGACGTGTACGAAGCGGTGTCCGGCGCCCGGATGCACGCGGCGTACTACCGTCCGGGCGGCGTCTATCGCGATCTGCCTGACGCAATGCCGCAATACAAGGCGTCGAAGATCCGCAACGAGAAGGCGCTCGCGAAGATGAACGAAGCGCGCAGCGGCTCGGTGCTCGACTTCATCGACGATTTCTTCGCGCGCTTCCCGAAGTGCGTCGACGAATACGAAACGCTGCTCACCGACAACCGGATCTGGAAGCAGCGTCTGGTCGGGATCGGCGTGGTCAGCCCGGAACGTGCGCTGCAGATGGGCCTGACGGGCCCGATGCTGCGCGGCTCGGGCATCGCCTGGGATCTGCGCAAGAAGCAGCCGTACGAAGTGTACGATCGCATGGATTTCGATGTGCCGGTCGGCGTGAACGGCGATTGCTACGACCGCTATCTGGTGCGCGTCGAAGAAATGCGCCAGTCGATCCGCATCGCGAAACAGTGTATTGAGTGGCTCCGCAAGAATCCGGGCCCGGTGATGACGGACAATCACAAGGTTGCACCGCCGTCGCGCGTCGGCATGAAGACCAACATGGAAGACTTGATTCACCACTTCAAGCTCTTCACCGAAGGTTTCCATGTGCCGGAAGGCGAAGCGTACGCGGCGGTCGAGCATCCGAAGGGTGAGTTCGGTATCTACCTCGTGTCGGATGGTGCCAACAAGCCGTATCGCCTCAAGATTCGCGCACCGGGTTTCGCGCACCTGGCGTCGCTCGACGAAATGGCGCGCGGTCACATGATCGCCGACGCCGTCACGATCATCGGTACGCAGGACATCGTGTTCGGCGAAATCGATCGCTAATGGTTAGCGCCGCCCGCGCGAGCGGGCGGCGAGCAGTAAGTCGCACGCGATGCGCGCTGAACCGGCGCAGCTTCGCAAGCTGTCAACAGAGTGAGCGCCAGGTCTGCCGTCCATGCACCCCAGTGTGCGGCAGGTTGTTCGTTCGGTAGGAATTGAAAGAGTCGTGTCTGAAAATGATCTCAGCTGAAGGCCTGAAGGAAATCGATCGCGCGTTGACGAAGTATCCCGCCGATCAGAAACAGTCCGCCGTGATGTCGGCGTTGGCCGTTGCTCAGGAAGAGCACGGCTGGCTGTCGCCCGAACTGATGCAGTTCGTTGCGGACTATCTCGGCATGCCGGCCGTTGCCGTGCAGGAAGTCGCGACGTTCTACACGATGTACGAGCTCAACCCGGTCGGCAAGCACAAGATCACGCTCTGTACGAACCTGCCGTGCCAGCTTGGCCCGCACGGTGGCGCGGAAGCGACTGCCGACTACCTGAAACAGAAGCTCGGCATCGGCTTCGGCGAGACCACGCCCGACGGCAAGTTCACGCTGAAGGAAGGCGAATGCATGGGCTCGTGCGGCGATGCGCCGGTGCTGCTGGTGAACAATCACAGAATGTGCAGCTTCATGAGCCGCGAGAAGATCGACCAGCTGCTTGAGGAGCTCTCGAAATGACGTCCCTCCACGACCGTCACATCAAACCGCTGATCCTCGCTGGTCTGAACGGCGAGAACTGGCATCTCGAAGATTACGTTGCGCGCGGCGGCTACAAGCAGCTGCGCCGCATTCTCGAAGAAAAGATTCCGCCTGAGCAGGTGATCGCCGACGTCAAGGCGTCGGGCCTGCGCGGCCGTGGCGGTGCGGGCTTCCCGACCGGCCTGAAGTGGAGCTTCATGCCGCGTCAGTTCCCGGGGCAGAAGTATCTCGTCTGCAACTCGGACGAAGGCGAGCCGGGCACGTTCAAGGATCGCGACATCCTGCGCTGGAACCCGCACGCGCTGATCGAAGGCATGGCCATCGGCGCGTACGCGATGGGCATCACCGTCGGCTACAACTACATCCACGGCGAAATCTTCGAAGTGTATCGACGCTTCGAAGCGGCGCTCGATGAAGCACGTGCCGCCGGGTTCCTCGGCGACAACATCATGGGCTCGGAATTCTCGTTCCAGCTGCACGCGCACCACGGTTACGGCGCGTACATCTGCGGCGAGGAAACGGCGCTGCTCGAGTCGCTCGAAGGCAAGAAGGGCCAGCCGCGCTTCAAGCCGCCGTTCCCGGCGAGCTTCGGCGTGTACGGCAAGCCCACCACGATCAACAACACCGAGACGTTCGCCGCGGTGCCGTTCCTGCTGTCCATCGGGCCGCAGAATTACCTCGAGATCGGCAAGCCGAACAACGGCGGCACGAAGATTTTCTCGGTGTCGGGCGACGTCGAGCGTCCGGGCAACTACGAAGTGCCGCTCGGCACGCCGTTCGCGACGCTGATGGAGCTCGCCGGCGGGATGCGCGGCGGCAAGAAGATCAAGGCCGTGATTCCTGGCGGTTCGTCGGCACCGGTGATCCCGGGCGACATCATGATGCAGACGGATCTCGACTACGATTCGATCGCGAAGGCGGGCTCGATGCTCGGTTCCGGCGCGGTGATCGTGATGGACGAGACGCGTTGCATGGTGCGCTCGCTGCTGCGCCTGTCGTACTTCTACTACGAGGAATCGTGCGGCCAGTGCACGCCGTGCCGTGAAGGCACCGGCTGGCTGTATCGCGTCGTGAACCGTATCGAGCACGGCGAAGGCCGCCAGGAAGATCTGGACCTGCTGAACTCGGTTGCCGAGAACATCATGGGCCGCACGATCTGTGCACTCGGCGATGCGGCGGCGATGCCGGTACGCGGAATGCTCAAGCACTACTGGGACGAATTCGCGTACCACGTCGAGCACAAGCACTGCATGGTCGGCGGCCACGCGCACGCGGCGGCAGCCTGAAGCGAACCCGGTTGCGGAATTTGAGCGCACGGTCGGGCGAAGGCGCGAACGGGCGGAAATAGGTTAAGGACCATTCACCATCATGGTTGAACTTGAAATAGACGGCAAGAAGGTCGAGGTGCCCGAAGGCAGCATGGTGATCCAGGCTGCGCACAAGGCGGATACGTACATTCCTCACTTCTGCTATCACAAGAAACTGTCGGTTGCAGCCAACTGCCGGATGTGTCTCGTCGAAGTCGAGAAGATGCCGAAGGCCGTGCCTGCCTGCGCGACCCCCGTGTCGGCCGGCATGATCGTCCATACGCAATCCGACAAGGCCGTGAAGGCACAGCAGTCGGTGATGGAATTCCTCCTCATCAACCACCCGCTCGACTGTCCGATCTGCGATCAGGGCGGCGAATGCCAGCTGCAGGATCTGGCGGTCGGCTACGGCAAGTCGTCGTCGCGCTACTCGGAAGAGAAGCGCGTGGTGTTCCACAAGAATGTGGGCCCGCTGATCTCGATGGAAGAAATGTCGCGCTGCATCCACTGCACGCGCTGCGTCCGCTTCGGCCAGGAAATCGCCGGCGTGATGGAGTTCGGCATGCTGGGCCGCGGCGAGCACTCGGAAATCACGACGTTCGTCGGCAAGACGGTCGATTCCGAGATGTCGGGCAACATGATCGACCTGTGCCCGGTCGGCGCGCTGACCAGCAAGCCGTTCCGCTACAGCGCCCGTACGTGGGAACTGTCGCGTCGCAAGTCGGTGAGCCCGCACGACTCCGTCGGCGCGAACCTCGTCGTGCAAGTGAAGAACAACCGCGTGATGCGCGTGCTGCCGTTCGAGAACGAAGCCATCAACGAATGCTGGATCTCGGACAAGGATCGCTTCTCGTATGAAGGCCTCAACAGCGAAGAGCGCCTGACGAAGCCGATGCTGAAGCAGGGCGGCCAGTGGATCGAGACCGACTGGCAGACCGCACTCGAATACGTCGCGAAGGGCCTGAAGGGCATCGCCGCGGATCACGGCGCAAACGCGCTGGCGATGCTCGCGAGCGCGCACAGTACCGCTGAAGAGCTGTTCCTCGTGAAGCAGCTCGCCAACGAACTGAAGACGCCGAACGTCGACTTCCGTCTGCGTCAGCAGGATTTCTCGGCGCCTGTCCAGGGCGCACCGTGGCTCGGCATGCCGATCGCCGACCTGTCGAACGTGGACGCCGCGTTCGTCGTCGGTTCGTTCCTGCGCCGCGACCATCCGCTGTTCGCCGCCCGCCTGCGTCAGGCCGCGAAGAATGGCGCGAAGCTGCACTTCCTGCACGCGACCGGCGACGACGCACTGATCCCGACCGCGCAGCGCATCGTTGCCGCGCCGTCGGCATGGCTTGACCAACTGGCCGGTATCGCTGCGGCCGTCGCGCAACTGCGCGGCGTCGCACTGCCCGACACGCTCGCGGGCGTCACGGCATCGCCGGCTGCGCAGGCTGTCGCCCAGTCGCTCGCGAACGGCGAACGCCGCGCGGTGCTGCTCGGCAACGTCGCGGTCCGCCATCCGGAATTCGCAAAGCTGCACGCGGTCGCCAAGTGGATCGCCGACAACACCGGCGCCACGTTCGGCTTCCTGACGGAAGCGGCGAACACGGTCGGCGCGCACGTCGTCGGCGCATTGCCGGGCGAAGGCGGCCTGAACGCACGCGAAGCGTTCGCGCAGCCGCGCAAGGGCTACGTGCTGCTGAACGTCGAACCTGAATTCGACACGGCCGATCCGGCGCAGGCATTGGCCGCGCTGAACCAGGCGGAAATGGTCGTCGTGATGTCGCCGTTCAAGCACGGTCTCGACTACGCCGACGTGCTGCTGCCGGTTGCGCCGTTCACGGAAACGGCCGGCACGTACGTGAATGCGGAAGGCACCGTACAGAGCTTCAACGGCGTCGTGCGCCCGCTCGGCGACGCACGTCCGGGCTGGAAGGTGCTGCGCGTGCTCGGCAGCCTGCTCGGCCTGCCGAACTTCGAATACGAGACCGCGGAAGACGTGCGTCTCGCCGCGCTCGGCGATGCTGGCGTCGCGGGTCGCCTGTCGAACCAGACGTCGGTCGCGCCGGTGCGCGTCGCGGCGAATGCCGCGAACGGCGGCTTCGAGCGTCTGGCCGACGTGCCGATCTATCACGCCGACGCGCTCGTGCGCCGCGCAGGTGCGCTGCACCTGACGGCCGCCGCGAAGGCGGCGAATGCCGCAGCCCTGCCGGCCGCGCTGTTCGACAAGCTGGGCTTGAAGGAAGGCGACGCGGTACGCGTGCGCCAGGGCGAGCGTGCGGTGCAGTTGCCGGCCGTGCGCGACGCGAATCTTGCGGAGACGGTCGTTCGCGTGTCGGCGGCGACGCCTGCCGGCGCAGCGCTCGGCAGCCTGTCCGGTGAACTGGTGGTGGAGAAGGCGTAAATGAGCTTGTTCGATACGATCAACGCGGGCGGGTCCCAGCTTCTCGGCTTCGCGTGGCCGACGGTGTGGGCAATCGTGCGCATCCTCGTCGTCTCCGTCGTCATCCTGCTGTGCGTCGCGTACCTGATTCTGTGGGAACGCAAGCTGATCGGCTGGATGCACGTGCGTCTCGGCCCGAACCGCGTCGGCCCCGGCGGCCTGCTGCAGCCGATCGCCGACGTGCTGAAGCTGCTGCTGAAGGAAGTCATTCAGCCGAGCGCCGCCAGCCGCTGGCTGTACCTGATCGCGCCGGTCATGACCGTCGTGCCGGCGTTCGCCGTGTGGGCCGTGATCCCGTTCCAGGCCGAAGCGGTCCTCGCGAACGTGAACGCGGGCCTGCTGTACGCGATGGCGATCTCGTCGATCGGCGTGTACGCGGTGATTCTCGCGGGCTGGGCATCGAACTCGAAATACGCGTTCCTCGGCGCGATGCGCGCTGCGGCACAGATGGTGTCGTACGAAATCTCGATGGGCTTCGCGCTGGTGCTGGTGCTGATGACGGCCGGCAGCCTGAACCTGTCGGAAATCGTCGGTTCGCAGCAGCACGGCTTCTTCGCGGGCCACGGCGTGAATTTCCTGTCGTGGAACTGGCTGCCGCTCCTGCCGGCGTTCGTCGTCTACTTCATCTCGGGCATCGCCGAAACGAACCGTCACCCGTTCGACGTGGTGGAAGGGGAGTCGGAGATCGTCGCGGGTCACATGATCGATTACTCGGGCATGGCGTTCGCGCTGTTCTTCCTCGCCGAGTACATCAACATGATCGTGATCTCGGCGCTGACGGCGACGCTGTTCCTCGGCGGCTGGGACGCCCCGTTCGAATTCCTGTCGTTCATTCCGGGCATCTTCTGGCTGGTGCTGAAGATCTTCGCGCTGCTGTCGGTGTTCATCTGGGTGCGCGCGACGTTCCCGCGTTTCCGTTACGACCAGATCATGCGTCTGGGCTGGAAGGTGTTCCTGCCCGTCACGGTGGTCTGGGTGGTCGTGGTCGGCTTCTGGATGATGTCGCCGCTCAACATCTGGGTGAAGTAATCGGACGAAATCATGACGGCAATCCAACACTTCTTTAAGACCTTCTTCCTGACCGAGCTGCTGCAAGGGCTCGCGCTGACCGGCCGTTACACGTTCAAGCGCAAGGTCACCGTGCAGTTCCCGGAAGAAAAGACGCCGATCTCGCCGCGTTTCCGCGGGCTGCATGCGCTGCGCCGCTATGAAAACGGCGAAGAGCGCTGCATCGCATGCAAGCTGTGCGAGGCGGTGTGCCCCGCGATGGCGATCACGATCGAATCGGAAACGCGCGCGGACAACACGCGCCGCACGACGCGCTACGACATCGACCTGACGAAGTGCATCTTCTGCGGTTTCTGCGAAGAGAGCTGCCCGGTCGATTCGATCGTCGAGACGCAGATTCTCGAGTACCACGGCGAAAAGCGCGGCGACCTGTATTTCACGAAGGAAATGCTGCTCGCGGTGGGCGATCGCTACGAGAAGGACATCGCTGCGGCGAAGGCTGCCGACGCGCCGTATCGTTGATTGTGTTTGCAGTGCCGGCCCGAAGCCAGGGCCGAGCCGCCGCGACGGGTGCGGCACGCGAGAGCGTCCCGCAAGCCGCGCCTGACTATGGCCTAACGATGAACCGGTAATCATGGAATTCACGACCGTACTGTTCTACATCTTCGCGCTGCTCCTGGTGGTATCAGGGCTGAAGGTGATCACTTCGCGCAACCCGGTGGCGTCTGCGCTTTTCCTTGTGCTGGCGTTCTTCAATGCCGCCGCGATCTGGATGCTGCTGGAAGCGGAGTTCCTCGCGATCCTGCTGGTGCTGGTGTACGTGGGCGCCGTGATGGTGCTGTTCCTGTTCGTCGTGATGATGCTGGACATCAACATCGACTACCTGCGCCGCGACTTCAAGCGCTTCGTCCCGATGGCGACCGTGGTCGGCGCGATCATCGTGATCGAAACCGCGCTGATCCTGTGGCGCGGTTACGGCGACACGCAGACGGTCCACGCGATGGCGACGGGCGAGATGGCCAACTGGTCGAACACGCGACTGATCGGCAAGGTGATCTACACCGACTACATCTTCGCGTTTGAAATCGCCGGCCTCGTGCTGCTGGTCGCGATCATTGCCGCGATCGGGCTGACCGAGCGCAAGGGCAAGGACAGCAAGCGCCAGCGCGTGTCGGATCAGGTCAAGGTGCGCCGCAACGATCGCGTGCGCCTCGTGAAGATGGAAGCGGAAAAGCCGCAGCCGGAAACGGCGCAGAGCGAAGCCGGTACGAGCACCAACGGCTAAGCGGAGGAAAAGAAAACCATGCTGACTCTTGCTCATTACCTCGTGCTCGGCGCGATCCTCTTTGCGATCGCGATCGTCGGGATCTTCCTGAACCGCCGCAACATCATCATCATCCTGATGTCGATCGAACTGATGCTGCTGGCGGTGAATACCAACTTCGTCGCGTTCTCGCATTACCTCGGCGATGTGCACGGCCAGATCTTCGTGTTCTTCGTACTGACCGTCGCCGCAGCGGAAGCCGCGATCGGTCTGGCGATTCTGGTGACCCTGTTCCGTAAGCTCGACACGATCAATGTCGAGGATCTCGATCAGCTCAAAGGTTAATTTCAGGCAACGCTGTTATGTCAACGACACTCAATGAAAACCTGCTGCTGGCGATTCCGCTCGCTCCGCTGGCCGGCTCGCTGATTGCGGGGCTGTTCGGGAACGCAGTCGGGCGCAAGGGCGCACACCGGATCACGATCCTCGGCGTAATGATCGCGTTCCTCCTGTCGGCGAAAGTCTTCTTCGACGTGCTGGGCGGCGCAAGCTTCAACGCGACCGTCTACGAATGGATGAACGTCGGCTCGCTGAAGCTCGAAATCGGCTTCCTCGTCGATTCGCTGACCGCGATGATGATGGTCGTCGTGACCTTCGTCTCGCTGATGGTGCACATCTACACGATCGGCTACATGGCGGAAGAAGACGGCTACCAGCGCTTCTTCTCGTACATCTCGCTGTTCACGTTCTCGATGCTGATGCTCGTGATGAGCAACAACTTCCTGCAGCTGTTCTTCGGCTGGGAAGCGGTGGGTCTGGTGTCGTACCTGCTGATCGGCTTCTACTTCACGCGTGAGAGCGCGATCTACGCGAACATGAAGGCGTTCCTCGTGAACCGCGTGGGCGACTTCGGCTTCCTGCTCGGCATCGGCCTGCTGCTCGCGTTTGCCGGCTCGATGAACTACGGCGAAGTGTTCGCGAAACGCGCGGAGCTCGCGAGCCTGCACTTCCCGGGCACCGACTGGGGCCTGCTGACCGTGGCCTGTATCTGCCTGTTCATCGGCGCGATGGGCAAGTCGGCACAGTTCCCGCTGCACGTGTGGCTGCCTGACTCGATGGAAGGCCCGACCCCGATCTCGGCGCTGATTCACGCGGCGACGATGGTGACGGCCGGCATCTTCATGGTGACGCGCATGTCGCCGCTGTTCGAGCTGTCGGACACCGCACTGTCGTTCATCACGGTGATCGGCGCGATCACGGCGCTCTTCATGGGCTTCCTCGGCATCATCCAGAACGACATCAAGCGCGTGGTCGCGTACTCGACGCTGTCGCAGCTCGGCTACATGACCGTCGCGCTCGGCGTGTCCGCTTACCCGGTCGCCGTGTTCCACCTGATGACGCACGCGTTCTTCAAGGCACTGCTGTTCCTCGGCGCCGGCTCGGTCATCATGGGCATGCACCACGACCAGGACATGCGCAACATGGGCGGCCTGCGCAAGTACATGCCGATCACGTGGATCACGTCGCTCGTCGGTTCGCTCGCGCTGATCGGCACGCCGTTCTTCTCGGGCTTCTACTCGAAGGACTCGATCATCGACGCGGTGAAGCTGTCGCACCTGCCGGGTTCGGGCTTCGCGTACTTCGCGGTCGTCGCGAGCGTGTTCGTCACGGCGCTGTACTCGTTCCGCATGTATTTCCTGGTGTTCCACGGCGAAGAGCGCTTCCGCAAGCCGAAGCATCCGGAATCGCCGATGGGCATGGCAGCGGCGCACGGCCACGACGACCACGGCCATGGCCACGGTCATGACGACCACGCGCACGAACCGCACGAGACCCCGTGGGTCGTGTGGGTGCCGCTGGTCCTGCTGGCGATCCCGTCGGTGATCATCGGTGCGTTCGCGATCTCCCCGATGCTGTTCGGTGACTTCTTCCAGCACGGCGTCGCGTTCGACAAGGTGATCTTCATCGGTGAAAACCACCCGGCGCTGGCCGAGATGGCCGAGGAGTTCCACGGCTGGGTGGGCATGGGCCTGCACTCGGTGTCGGGCCTGCCGGTCTGGCTCGCACTCGCCGGTGTCGTTGTCGCCTGGTTCCTGTACCTGAAGCGTCCGGAACTGCCGGCGTCGATCCGCCGTGCGTTCGGCCCGATCTACACGCTGCTGGACAACAAGTACTACATGGACAAGATCAACGAAGTGGTGTTCGCCCGTGGTTCGGTGGCGATCGGCCGCGGCCTGTGGAAGGAAGGTGACGTCGTCGTGATCGACGGCCTCGTCAACGGCAGCGCCCGGTTCATCGGCTGGTTCGCCAGCGTGATCCGCTTCCTCCAATCCGGTTACATCTATCACTACGCGTTCGCCATGATCATCGGCATGCTGGGGCTCCTGACCCTGTTTGTAACGCTCGGCGGCAAATAAGGCGGGGGACAACTTAATGCACGCTTTTCCGATTCTCAGTACCGCGATCTGGTTGCCGATCGTTTTCGGCCTCCTCGTGCTTGCGGTGGGTAACGACAAAAATCCGGGCACGGCCCGCTGGATTGCGCTGATCGGTTCGCTGCTCGGCCTTGCGGTTACGATCCCGCTGATCACGGGCTTCGATTCGAGCACCGCTGCGCTGCAGTTCGTCGAGAAGTCGACCTGGATCGAGCGCTTCGATATCGCGTATCACCTTGGTGTCGACGGCATCTCGATGTGGTTCGTCGTGCTGACCGCGCTGATCACGGTGATCGTCGTGATCGCCGCATGGGAAGTGATCACCGAGAACGTCGCGCAGTACCTCGCGGCCTTCCTGATCCTGTCCGGGATCATGATCGGCGTGTTCTCGTCGGCCGACGGCCTGCTGTTCTACGTGTTCTTCGAAGCGACCCTGATCCCGATGTACATCATCATCGGCGTGTGGGGCGGCCCGAACCGCGTGTATGCGGCATTCAAGTTCTTCCTGTACACGCTGGCCGGCTCGCTGCTGATGCTGGTCGCGCTGATCTACCTGTACACGGAAACGCATTCGTTCGACCTCGCGACGTGGCAGAACGCCAAGATCGCGATGACGCCACAGATCCTGCTGTTCGTCGCGTTCTTCCTCGCGTTTGCGGTGAAGGTGCCGATGTGGCCGGTGCACACGTGGCTGCCGGATGCGCACGTGGAAGCGCCGACGGGCGGCTCGGTCGTGCTGGCGGCGATCATGCTGAAGCTCGGGGCGTACGGTTTCCTGCGCTTCTCGCTGCCGATCACGCCTGACGCGAGCCATTTCCTGGCACCGGTCGTGGTCACGCTGTCGCTGATCGCGGTGATCTACATCGGCCTCGTCGCGATGGTGCAGGCCGACATGAAGAAGCTGGTCGCGTATTCGTCGATCGCGCACATGGGCTTCGTCACGCTCGGCTTCTTCATCTTCAACCAACTCGGCGTCGAAGGCGCGATCATCCAGATGATCTCGCACGGCTTCGTATCGGGTGCGATGTTCCTCTGCATCGGCGTGTTGTACGACCGCGTGCACTCGCGCCAGATCGCCGATTACGGTGGCGTCGTCAACGTGATGCCGAAGTTCGCGGCGTTCGCAATGCTGTTCTCGATGGCCAACTGCGGCCTGCCGGGCACGTCGGGTTTCGTCGGCGAGTTCATGGTGATTCTCGCGGCCGTCCAGTACAACTTCTGGATCGCATTCGGTGCGGCATTCACGCTGATCCTCGGTGCTGCTTACACGCTCTGGATGTACAAGCGCGTGTACTTCGGCGCGGTTGCGAACGATCACGTTGCCAAGCTGAAGGACATCGGCCGTCGTGAATTCCTGATGCTGGCCGTGCTTGCCGCGTTCACGCTGCTGATGGGTCTGTATCCGAAGCCTTTCACCGACGTGATGCACGTTTCGGTGGAAAACCTCCTCTCCCACGTCGCGCAGTCGAAGCTGCCGCTGGCCCAGTAACGCGAGCGGAGGAAATCAAGATCATGAACGCTCCTATGAATGTCCTGTTGCCTGACGCGCTGGTGATGGCCGCCATCGTCGTCGCATGGCTGAACGACACCTTTACCGGTGCTTCCGGCCGTCGCCTGACCTACCTGATCGCGGTCGTATCGTCGGTCGTCGCCGGCGTGTGGTTCGCGGTGCAGGCGCTCGACCCGCAGCCGTATTACTTCTTCTCGAAGATGATCGTCGTCGACTCGTTCGCGAGCATGATGAAGGCGGTCGTGTCGTTCGGTTTCGCGGTCTCGCTCGTCTATTCGCGCAAGTACCTCGAAGATCGCGACATGTTCCGCGGCGACGTGTTCCTGCTCGGCATGTTCTCGCTGCTCGGCCAGCTGGTCATGGTGTCGGGTAACAACTTCCTGACGCTGTACCTCGGTCTCGAACTGATGTCGCTGTCGCTGTACGCAGTCATCGCGCTGCGCCGTGATGCCGCGCAGTCGAGCGAAGCCGCGATGAAGTACTACGTGCTGGGCGCGCTCGCGTCGGGCTTCGTGCTGTACGGCATCTCGATGCTGTACGGTGCGACCGGCTCGCTCGAGCTGGGCGAGGTGTACAAGGCGGTCGGCGGCAACACCGACGCAGCCGTATTGATGTTCGGCGTGGTCTTCATCGTCGCCGGTATCGCGTTCAAGCTCGGCGCCGTGCCGTTCCACATGTGGGTGCCGGACGTCTATCAAGGCGCACCGACCGCGATGACGCTGTTCGTCGGCGGCGGCCCGAAGGTTGCCGCGTTCGCGTGGGGCCTGCGTTTCCTGGTGATGGGCCTGCTGCCGCTCGCACAGAACTGGCAGACCGCGCTCGTGATCCTCGCCGCACTGT
Source organism: Burkholderia puraquae (assembly GCF_002099195.1). Lineage (GTDB taxonomy): Bacteria > Pseudomonadota > Gammaproteobacteria > Burkholderiales > Burkholderiaceae > Burkholderia > Burkholderia puraquae. Next base: position 142,505 of record NZ_NBYX01000018.1, read on the forward strand.
CGCTGATCGTCGGCAACATCACGGGTATCGTCCAGCGCAACATCAAGCGGATGCTCGCGTACTCGGCGATCTCGAACATGGGCTTCGTGCTGCTCGGCCTGCTCGCGGGCATCGTGAAGGGCGACGCGGCGGCACCGGCGAATGCCTACAGCTCCGCGATGTTCTACGCGATCGTCTACCTGATCACGACGCTCGGCTCGTTCGGCGTGGTGATGCTGCTCGCGCGCCGCGACTTCGAAGCCGAATCGATCGACGACTTCAAGGGCCTCAACAAGCGCAGCCCGGTGTTCGCGTTCGTGATGATGGTCATGATGTTCTCGCTGGCAGGTATCCCGCCGACCGTCGGCTTCTACGCGAAGCTCGCCGTGCTCGAGGCGACCGTCAACGCGGGCCTCACGTGGCTGGCCGTGCTGGCCGTGATCACGTCGCTGTTCGGCGCGTTCTACTACCTGCGCATCGTGAAGCTGATGTACTTCGATGCACCGCAGGATGCGACGCCGATCTCGGGCGATTTCTGCAAGCGCACGATCCTCGTGCTGAACGGCCTGGCAGTCGTCGTGCTCGGCCTGATCCCGAGCCCGCTGCTGACGGCCTGCCTGCAGGCAATTCGTCACACGCTGCCGCTGTAATGTCGGCAGCCGGCTGGTTTATCGTGCTGTTGGCGCTCGTCTGCGCCAACCTGCCGTTCCTGAACCAACGCCTCTTCGCCGTCGTGCCGTTCGGCGCGGCGAAGAAGAGTGCGTGGGTGCGGATCGGCGAGCTGATCGTGCTGTACTTCATCGTTGGCGCGCTCGGCTTCTGGCTCGAGTCGCGCGCCGGCAACCGCTTCGAACAGGGCTGGCAGTTCTACGCGATCACGTTCAGTCTTTTCATCGTGTTCGCATTTCCCGGCTTTACGTTCCAGTATCTCGTCAAACGACGCTGACGGCTCCGGCCGTCCGTCGTGCTCATTCCCGGAGCCGCCGATGGCCGAACTACCCAATCACGACGCCGCACTGACCGAAACCTGCCTCGAAAGCGAGGCGATCTTCGAAGGCGCGTTCCTCAAGCTCAAGCGCGATACCGTCCGCCTGCCGGACGGCAAGAAGGCCACGCGCGAATACGTCCAGCATCCGGGCGCGGTGATGGTGATCCCGCTGTTCGACGACGGCCGCGTGCTGATGGAAAGCCAGTTTCGCTATCCGATCGGCAAGGTGATGGCCGAATTCCCGGCCGGCAAGCTCGATCCGAACGAAGGCGCGCTCGCATGCGCGGTGCGCGAACTGCGCGAGGAAACGGGTTACACCGCACGCGAGTACGTGTTCCTGGCCCGGATTCACCCGATCATTTCCTATTCGACCGAATTCATCGACCTGTACCTGGCGCGCGGCTTGACGGCCGGCGAGCGCAAGCTCGACGAAGGCGAATTCCTCGAGACCTTCACCGCGACGCAGGCCGACCTGCAGGAATGGGTGCGCACGGGCCAGATTTCCGACGTGAAGACGATCATCGGCACCATGTGGCTCGACAAGGTGCTGTCCGGCACGTGGCCGCTCGGGCCGGTCCTGACGCCCTGAGCGCGGCGTCAGCGGCGGGTGGGGCGCCGCGTTACAATCCGGTGACGCGATGTCTCCGCGTCGCGCCATCGGTATTTAGCACGATCGTTCATAAAATCGCTTTTTGCGCTACACTCGTCATACGCCCTGATTCAGCATGAAGGTCCTCGATTTACAGTGCCCGCACGGTCATCGGTTCGAAGGCTGGTTCGCTTCCGCCGATGAATTCGAAGCGCAGTTGTCCCGCAAGCTGGTCGAATGTCCGGTGTGCGGAACGACCGAGGTCAACCGTCTGCCGTCGGCGCCGCGCCTGAATCTGTCGGGCGCGACGCAGGCGCAGCCGGCCGATCCGCGTGCACTGCAGGCGCAGGTGATGCGTGCGCTGCGCGAGGTGCTGGAGAAAACCGAGAATGTGGGCGAGCGCTTCGCCGAGGAAGCGCGGCGCATCCATTACAACGAGGCGCCGGCACGCAGCATTCGTGGCATCACGACGCCCGAAGATGCGCAATCCTTGGTCGAAGAAGGCATCGACGTGATGCCGCTGCCGATTCCTGCCGCGCTGAAAGAACCGCTGCAATAACATATGCAGTGAGTCTTTGTCGGGCCGGATGGCTGCGGACAGGAGACACTGCGCATGGATCTGGATTATTCACCCGCCGACGACGCGTTCCGCGTCGACGTCCGCGCCTGGCTTGAGGCCAACTTGCCTCACGCACTGCGCGCCAAGGTACTCGATCACAAACGACTCGACCGCGAGGATTTCGCGAGCTGGCACCGGATTCTCGGCCAGCGAGGCTGGTCCGCGCCCGCCTGGCCGATTGAATATGGCGGCCCGGGCTGGAACGCGACGCAACGGCACATCTGGGATGAGGAGTGCGCGCGGATCGGTGCGCCGACCGTGCTGCCGTTCGGCGTATCGATGGTCGCGCCGGTGTTGATGAAATACGGCAGCGAAGCGCAGAAACGTCATTATCTGCCGCGCATTCTCGACGGCTCGGACTGGTGGTGTCAGGGCTACTCGGAGCCGGGTTCGGGATCTGACCTCGCATCGTTGCGCACGCGCGCCGAGCGCCAGGGCGACCACTATGTCGTCAACGGCCAGAAGACCTGGACGACGCTCGGCCAGTACGCCGACATGATGTTCTGCCTCGTGCGTACCGATCCGGCAGCGAAGAAACAGGAGGGCATCTCGTTCCTGCTGATCGACATGAAGACGCCCGGCATCACGGTGCGCCCGATTGTCATGCTCGACGAGGACCATGAGGTCAACGAGGTGTTCTTCGAGGACGTGAAGGTGCCGGTCGAGAATCTCGTCGGCGACGAGAACCGCGGCTGGACCTACGCGAAATACCTGCTTGGCCATGAGCGCACCGGCATCGCGCGCGTCGGCGCGTCGAAGCGCGAGCTCGCGTTCCTGAAGCACGTGGCGTCGAACCAGCGCAAGAACGGCAAGCCGTTGCTTGCCGATCCCGTGTTTGCCGCAAAGGTCGCGGCGCTCGAGGTCGAGCTGATGGCGCTCGAGGTGACGGTGCTGCGCGTCGTCAGCCGCGAAACGAGCGGCAAGGGGCCGGGCCCCGAGGCGTCGATGCTGAAGATCAAGGGCACGGAAGTGCAGCAGGCGCTCACGGAGCTGATGGTCGACGCAATCGGCCCGCTCGCCGCACCGTTCGACGTGCCGTTCCTCGATGGCCGGCGCGAGCACAGCATCGCGGGCGACGACGATGCGGCACCGCTCGCCGCGTACTACTTCAATTACCGGAAGACGTCGATCTACGGCGGTTCGAACGAGATCCAGAAGAACATCATCGCGCAGATGATTCTGGGGCTGTGATCAAGGAACGGAGACAACCATGGATTTCAGCTTTACCGATGAGCAGCAGCAGTTCGCCGACGCGCTGCGCCGTTATCTCGGCGAACAATACGGTTTCGAAGCACGCCAGGCAATCGTGCGCAGCGAGGCGGGCGTGTCGGACACGCAATGGAGCGCATTCACCGAACTCGGGTTGACCGCGCTGCCCGTGCCGGACGCACAGGGCGGATTCGGCGGCGGCCCGGTCGACATGCTGGTCGTGATGCAGGAGCTCGGCCGCGCGCTCGTGATCGAGCCGTACTGGGCAACGGCGGTGGGTGTCGAGGCCTTGCGCATCGCCGGCTCCGGCGCCGGGGAGGATGCCGTGCTGCTGGAGGCGGTCGCGCAGGGGCAGAAACGAGTGGCGGTCGCGTTCCACGAACCGCATGCGCGCTACGATCTGTTCGAACTCGACACGCATGCGCGCGAGCAGGGCGGCACGTACCGGCTGACCGGCACGAAGTCGGTCGTTCAGCATGGCGCACAGGCGGATGCGTGGATCGTGCCCGCGCGCGTCGATGGCGGCGGCATCGGCCTGTTCGTCGTCGAACGGGATGCCGCGAACGCGAAGGTGGTCGACTACCGGACGATCGACGGCCAGCGTGCCGCGACGATCGGGCTCAATGAAACGCCCGCGCGACGGCTGACGGGCGGTGCGCGCGACGCGGCAGCCCTCGAGCAGGTTGCCGATTACGCGACGTTCCTGCTGTGCGCGGAAGCGGTCGGCGTGCTCGACGAACTGAACCGCGCCACGGTCGAATATACGAAGACGCGCGAACAGTTCGGCGTGCCGATCGCGCGTTTCCAGGCGCTGCAGCATCGGATGGTCGACATGCTGATCCATGCCGAGCAGGCGCGTTCGCTGACGTACCTGGCAGCCGTACGCTACGCGAGCGGCGAGGCCGATGCGCGGCGCAAGGCCGTGTCGGCCGCGAAAGCGCGGGTCGGCGCCGCCGCACGCTTCGTCGGCCAGCAGGCCGTTCAACTGCACGGCGGCATGGGCGTGACCAACGAGGTCGCCGCTGCGCACCTGTTCAAGCGGCTGACGATCATCGAGACGACGCTCGGCGATACCGATCATCATCTTGCGCGCATCGCTGCGCTGCCCGATTTCGCGCAGGCCGACGCGGCATGACGGCGACGCGCAAGCGCGCCAGACAAGGAGACACCTAGTGGGCATCAGTTACGAAGACCTGGTGGTCGGCAGCACCACCGAAGTGGGCCGTTACACGTTCGAACCCGACGACATCAAGGCGTTCGCGCAACGCTACGACCCGCAGCCGTTCCATCTCGACGAAGAGGCAGGGAAAGCATCGCATTTCGGCGGGCTCGTCGCGAGCGGCTGGCACACGTGTTCGGTGTTCATGAGCCTGCTCATCAAGAAACTCGGCCAGGACTCGACCAGCATGGGTTCGCCGGGCATCGACTCGATCCGCTGGCTCAAGCCGGTGCGCGCCGGCGACACGATCACGATGTATCAGAAGGTCCACGACAAGCGCGTGTCGGAGAGCAAGCCCGACCGCGGCATCGTGTCGACGGAGTGGGTCGGCGTGAACGCCGCCGGCGAGACGGTCATCACCGTGCATACCAAGGTGATCTTCGGGCTGCGCCATCCGGGAGGCACGCACGCATGACCGACGTGACCTTGCCGCTGATCGCATCGGCGCAGGCGCTTCAGGCGCGTGTCGGCGCAGAGCCGCTTGCGAGCGGCTGGCTCGCGATCGACCAGCGTCGTGTCGATGGCTTTGCCGATGCGACCGGCGATCATCAATGGATTCACGTCGATCCCGAACGCGCGCGGCGCGAGTCGCCGTTCGGCGGCCCGATCGCGCACGGGTTCCTGACGCTGTCGCTGATTCCGGCGTTGATGGCCGACGCGATGCGTTTCGAACAGAAGATGGGCGTGAACTACGGACTGAACCGCGTGCGGTTCCTGAAGCCGGTGCCAGTTGGCGCGCGCGTGCGTGCGCTGTTTGCGGTAAAGGAAACCACCGAGGCCGCGCGGGGCGGTGTGCAGGTGACGTGGTCGGTGACGATGCAGGTCGAGCGTCCCGACGCGCCGCTGCCTGTCTGCGCAGCGGAATTCATCACGCTGCACTACTTCTGAATTTCTGAAGTGGGGAGCGGCATGCATGGATGCCGCTCCGTCCGTCACATGTGCGTCAGTGCTTCGCGTATTGCGTCGCGCCGAACAGCACCTCGCGTGCCTTGTCGTCCTGCAGCGCTTTGCGCATCGATGCGAGCACTTCGACGCCGCGCTGCACGGACGGTCGTGCGGCAATCGTCTCGTACCAGCGCTTCACGTTCGGCAATTCGTCGAGCACGATGCCCTGGTTCTGCCACGAGCGCGTCCACGGGAACGTCGCAATGTCCGCGATCGTGTACGCGTCGCCTGCGAGATACTCGGATTCACCGAGACGCTTGTCCATCACGTTGTACAGGCGCTTCGCTTCGTTCGTGTAGCGATTGACCGCATACTCGATCTTCTCCGGCGCATACAGGCGGAAGTGGTGTGCCTGCCCGAGCATCGGGCCGACACCACCCATCTGGAACATCAGCCATTCGAGCGTCGCATAGCGTGCGGCCGGATCGGTCGGCAGGAACTTGCCGGTCTTCTCCGCGAGGTAGATCAGGATCGCGCCCGATTCGAACAGCGAGATCGGCTTGCCGCCGGGGCCGTTCGGATCGACGATCGCAGGGATCTTGTTGTTCGGGCTGATCGTCAGGAATTCCGGCTTGAACTGGTCGCCTGCGCCGATATCGACCGGATGGGCGCGATAGGCGAGGCCCGTTTCCTCGAGCATGATGTGCACCTTGTGGCCGTTCGGGGTCGCCCAGCTATAGACGTCGATCATCGTGAACTCCTTCGTTGCATGCGCGAAAACGGCGCCGGCAGCGCCGCGACAGGCGGTCATTAGAGCATGGATCGATGCGGGCTGCTGGCGACGGAAACGTGCGTGCCGATGCATGTGCGCAGGCGCGTGCGCGCGGGTCGGGCTACATGGCGTCGGGCGATCGCATGTCGTCCCGAGTCGTCGAGATGGGCGCCGCCGTGCAGCATCGGGTCGATGCGGTGGCGACGCGTCAATTCGAAAGCGGGCGCGACGATTCAGCGCTTGTAGCGGGGCTGGCGTTTCTCGAGAAATGCGGTGATGCCTTCGAGCCCGTCCGCATGATGCAGCGATGCGACGAAATGATCACGCTCGGTGCCGAGATGCGTGTCGAGCGGTTGCATCGTTGCGTCGTCGAGCAGCGACTTGATGCGCGTGAGCGCGTTCGGCGAGATGCCGGCGAGCGCATCGGCCCATGCCAGCGCGTCGGTCAGCGCCGCGCCCGGCACGGCGAGCCGGTTGACGACACCAAGCGTGTGCAGACGTTCGGCTGCGACGGGCTTGCCTTCGAACAGGATCTCGGCCGCAATCGCCCGCGGCAGCGCGCGCGCGATGAACCACGAACCGCCGCCGTCGGGCGTCAGGCCGACACGCGCGTACGACATCACGAACTTCGCATCGTGCGCGGCGACGATCAGGTCGCACGCGAGCGCGAGCGAGAAGCCCGCGCCGGCCGCGGCACCTTCGACCGCTGCGATCACCGGCTTCGTCGAAGCGTGGATCGCCGTTACCCATGCTGCGAGCTGATCGATGCTGTCGGCCTGGAAGGACGGATCCTTCGAGCGGTTGTCGAGCAGCCGGTTCAGGTTGCCCCCCGCGCAGAAGAAGCGATCGGCGCCGGTGAGCACGACCGCGCGAATCCCGGGGTCTCGTTCCGCGGTGGCAAGCGCTTCGATGCCGGCCGCGTACATGTCGGGATGCAGCGCGTTGCGTGCGCCGGGATTGGATAGCGTGAGGACGAGCGTCGATTCGCTCTCGGGTGGCCGCGAGGCCAGCAGTTCAGCACTCATGCGAGCGTGTCTCCATCGGATGGCGGGGCTGCGGCGGCGGGCGCATCGCGCGCGCTGATGCGGCCGATGCCGTAGCAGATGTATTGTTGTCGTGACGAACGCAAAACTTGCTTTAGACTAGCACGAACGTGCTTTTCAGCGCGATGAATCCCGATGTGGCCGGCATTGATGCCGCCGCGCTTCAGTGAGGAAGGAGACTCCGATGCTACAGCTGTGCGGTATTCCGTTGTCCAACTACTACAACAAGGTGAAGTTCGTCCTGCTCGAGCACGACATTCCGTTCGAGGAGTCGGTATGCGGTTTGCCGGTCAGCGATCCGGCGCAACTCGCCGATTCGCCGCTCGGCAAGATTCCATTTCTGAAAACCGACGAAGGCGCGCTGTTCGAGTCGCAGGTGATCATCGAGTACCTGGCGGCGCGCTATCCCGAGAAAGGCATTTTTCCGGCAAGCCCGTTTGCAGGCGCGAAGGTGCGCGAACTGATCGAGACGCTCGAGCTGTATCTCGAATGGATGGCGCGCGAGGTCTATACCGAAGCGTTTTTCGGCGGCAAGGTCAGCGACGGGATGAAGGCGCACGTCGAGAAGCGCCTGCCGCGCGCGATCGATGCATTCAAGCAGATGACGCAGTTTTCGCCGTATGTGCTCGGAGAATCGTTCGGCCTCGCGGACATCGCCGCCTGGGTTCATCTGCCGGTCATCGGAATGGCGACGAAGGCCGTATTCGGACGCGATTTCCTGCTCGACGCAGGCATCGACTGGAAGGCGCATGCGAAGAAGGTGGGCGAGCGTCCTGCCGCGCAGCGCGTGGCGGCCGAGCGCAAGGCGTATGTCGACGCGACGAGCGTCGCGCGTTCGTAAGCGCGGCTCCCGCTGGGCGGCGTGCGGCCGCCCGTGCGGGTCTTACAGGCGAGCGAGCCGTTCGAGCGCGGCCGCGAGCGTACTTTCCTGCTTCGCAAAGCAGAATCGGACGACGCCCGATTCGTGCGGCTCGTGATAGAACGCCGACACCGGAATGGCGGCCACGCCGATCTCCGACGTGAGCCACTTCGAGAACTCCGCTTCCGGCAGGTCGCTGATCGCCGAATAATCGACGCACTGGAAGTACGTGCCCGTGCAGGGCAGCAGCTTGAAGCGCGTGCGCTCCAGGCCGGCCCGGAAGAAGTCGCGCTTCTTCTGGTAGAAGTCGGCAAGCGTCAGGTACGGCGCCGGGTCGCGCAGGTAGTCGGCGAGCCCGATCTGCATCGGCGTGTTCACCGTGAACACGTTGAACTGGTGGACCTTGCGGAATTCCGCGGTCAGCGCGGCAGGCGCTGCGACATAGCCGACTTTCCAGCCCGTCACGTGATAGGTCTTGCCGAAGCTCGACACGATGAAGCTGCGCGCGGCGAGTTCCGGATAGCGCGCGACGCTCTCGTGGCGCGCGCCGTCATAGACCATGTGCTCGTAGACCTCGTCGGACAAGATCAGCACATTGGTGCCGCGCACGATCTCCTCGAGCTTGCGCATGTCCGCCTCGCGCCACACGGTACCCGTCGGGTTATGCGGCGTGTTGATCAGGATCATGCGCGTTTTCGGCGTGATCGCGGCCGCCAGACGGTCGAACGGGATTGCGTAGTCGGGCGCCTCCAGCGTGACGAACACGGGCTTGCCGCCCGCGAGTTCGATCGACGGCAGGTAGCTGTCGTAGGTCGGTTCGACGACGATCACTTCATCACCCGGATGCACCGTGCACAGGATCGCCGTCAGCAGCGCCTGCGTCGCGCCGGCCGTGACGGTGATCTCGGTCGCCGGATCGTAACGCCGGCCGTAGACCTGCGCGATCTTGTCTGCGATTGCGTCGCGCAGCGGCGCGACACCGGCCATCGGCGGATACTGGTTGTGCCCGTTGCGCATCGCGCCGGCAACCGCATCGACGATGCGCGGATCGCAGTCGAAATCCGGAAAGCCCTGGCCGAGGTTCACCGCGCCTTTTTCTGCGGCAAGCGCGCTCATGACCGTGAAGATCGTCGTGCCGACGTTCGGCAGGCGCGAGGGGAAAACGGGAGTCGTTGGCATGTCTGAAGGAGCGTTCATCGATACGGTCGAAATCGGGTGGTGGTGCGTGCGTCAGGCCGGTGTGGCGTCGAGCGCGCAGGCCTCGGCAAAGGGCGCGGGCTGCGCGATCCGGAAGCCGAAGTCGCGTGCGGTGCGCTTCGCAAGCTTCAGCAGCGCGCGGTCTTTCGACACGAGCCACTCGGCCTGGGCGGCGCGGGCGAGTTCGAGAAACTTCTGGTCGTCGCGGTCCTTGCACTTCGGCAATGGCGGCGCGTTGGCGTCGATGGCCGGCGGCTCGACGAGGCTCGCCAGGCGGGCGACGGTCGCGAGCGCAGCCGCCTTGTCGACCGCGCGCGCCTGGAACTGCGGATAATCGAGCACGTACTCGAGTTCGGTCAGGCAGCGGCCGTCGATCACGGCGGCAAGCGTGCCGCGTTCGAGCGCGGCACGGATCGGGCGTGTAGCGGGGTCGTCGAATACGAGGATGTCGATCCAGACGTTCGAGTCGAGCACGACGCGACGTGCGGCATGCGGGGCGAGAGAGCGGGTCATTCGTTACAATCGGTGGTTTTCGTCTGACCGCAAGGCACGGCGTGCCAGCGAGCCTCTATGATAATCGTTCTCTCCCCCGCCAAATCCCTCGACTACGATACGCCCGCGCATGTCCAGTCTTACACGAAGCCTGCATTCGTCGACGACGCGTCCGAACTGATCGACGGCCTGCGCAAGCTTTCGCCGCAGGACATCGCGACGCTGATGGATATCTCCGATCCGCTCGCACGCCTGAATTTCCAGCGCTACGCGGATTGGTCGCCGACCTTTACGCCAGCCAACGCGAAGCAGGCCGTGCTCGCGTTCAACGGCGACGTCTATGAAGGATTCGACGCCAAATCGCTGTCGTCCGCCGATCTCGACTATGCGCAGCAGCACGTGCGCGTGCTGTCGGGCCTGTACGGGCTGTTGCGTCCGCTCGACCTGCTGCAGCCGTACCGGCTCGAGATGGGTACACGCTTCGCGAACGCGCGCGGCAAGGATCTGTACGCGTTCTGGGGCGATCGCATCACGCGGGCGCTGAACGAACAGCTCGAAACGCGCAGCGGCGCGGCGCGCGTGCTGGTCAACTGCGCGTCGACCGAATACTTCAAGTCGGTCAAGCCGAAACTGCTGGCCGCGCCCGTCATTACGCCGGTGTTCGAGGACTGGAAGGGTGGCCGCTACAAGATCATCAGCTTTCATGCGAAGCGCGCACGTGGCCTGATGGCGCGTTTTATCGTCGAGAACCGTATTACCGACCCGAAGGCGCTGAAGGATTTCGCGACGGAAGGCTACGCTTTCGATGCGGCTGCGTCGAATGATTCGACTTACGTATATCGCCGGCGAGTCGGCGAGTGACCCTGCCGGCCGTTCACGAGACGGCCGGCACATGCATGAGGCCGGGCAAACGCTATACCGCCTGTTCCGGTCGCCCAAGGAGAGACAGATGGCCCTTTCGATCACCAGCAATTTCGACGCAGGCGCAATCGACGTCGTGGCGTGCGACAGCCCCGATGCGATTCGGCTGCGCGTGCGCGGCGACAACCGCTCGGAATTCGCGCAATGGTTTTACTACCGCTTGACGGGTGCGCGCGGCGAGCGCTGCGTGATGACGTTCGAGAATGCTGCCGAATGCGCGTATCCGTCGGGCTGGCGCAATTACAGCGCGGTGGCGAGCTATGACCGGGTCGACTGGTTCCGCGTGCCGACGACGTTCGACGGCAAGACGATGACCATCGACCATACGCCGGAATTCGACAGCATCTACTACGCGTATTTCGAACCGTACTCGGAAGAGCGCCACGCGGCATTTCTCGGCGCGGTCCAGCAGTTGCCGCAGGCGAGCGTCGTCGAACTCGGCTGCACGGTCGAAGGCCGTCCGATGTCGCTACTGACGCTCGGTACGCCGGAAACCGATGGCGTGCCGAAGAAGAAGGTGTGGATCATCGCGCGTCAGCATCCCGGCGAGTCGATGGCCGAGTGGTTTGTCGAAGGCCTCGTCAAGCGGCTGGCCGGATGGGGCGACTGGGCCGGCGATCCGGTCGCGCGCAAGCTCTACGATCGCGTGACGTTCCACATCGTCCCGAACATGAACCCGGACGGCAGCGTGCATGGCAACCTGCGCACCAACGCGGCAGGCGCGAACCTGAACCGCGAGTGGATGGCGCCCGATGCCGAGCGCAGCCCCGAGGTGCTGGCCGTGCGCGATGCGATCCATGCGGTCGGCTGCGACATGTTCTTCGACATTCACGGCGACGAGGATCTGCCGTACGTGTTCGTCGCCGGGTCGGAAATGCTGCCGAGCTTTACGGAGCAGCAGGGCAAGGAGCAGACCGCGTTCATCGACGCGTTCAAGGTCGCGAGCCCCGACTTCCAGACTGAGCACGGCTATGCGGCGAGCAAGTACAAGGAGGACGCGCTCAAGCTCGCGTCGAAGTACATCGGCCACCAGTTCGGCTGCCTGTCGCTGACGCTCGAGATGCCGTTCAAGGACAACGCGAACCTGCCTGACGAACGAGTTGGCTGGAACGGCGAGCGTAGTGCGGCGCTTGGCGCGGCGATGCTGGCGGCGATCCTGGTGCACGTCGACACGTTCGCGTAAGCGTCGCGTCGCCACATGAAAAAAGCCGGTGCATCCTGAGATGCTCCGGCTTTTTTGCTTCTGTCGATGTCGATTCGCCGTGTCAGGACTTCTTCGCGGTTTTCTTCTTCACGACCTTCTTCTGGCCGCTCGACTTTTTCGTTGCGACGGCCTTCGTGCTGCCGGTGCGGCTCGAAGCCTTTGCCTTGACCTTGCCTCGGTGCGACTTGCCCTTGAATTTCTTCGTCGAGGACGTGGAGCGTTCGACGCGCGGTTTCAGCGGAGGAACCGGATCGTTCCAGCTGAACGCAAGCATTTGCTGACCGACATAGCCGCAACGGAATTTCAGCGGCGTCGGGTCGCCGCCGTCGCTGTGGATGCCGAGTCCGTCGACCGTGACGATATTGTCGACCTTCACGCGCTGCTTGCCCTGGTCGAACGAGTCGTTCCATGGCGTGATCGTCGCGTTGCCGCTGTCGAATGCGTTCGGCGCGAAGTCGACGCGGTCGAAGGCCGTCGACGTGCTGGCGATGAAGCTGCCGTGCGCCGCACAATCGGCGGCGAGTGGATCGGCATGCATTTCGTTGACGAATTTGTTGATCAGTTCGGAGCGCTGGTCGAGCAGATCGGCGAATGCCGGTGTCGGAAGCGCAAGCGACAGGCCCGCAATACAGGCTGCCAGCTTGCCGAGCGCCCGGAAAATCCGGAGCGACGCAGGAGAGCTGTCCATCTGGTTATTGGTGAGGAGCGAATGAGACATCGGGCACGTATAGATGCCCGATGAAGAACCGGAGTTCAATCTTAGCGTAAAAAAGTTGTGCGGCAGTAGATGCCGCATTCTGCCGCACTGCGGGAAGTACCGCCGGCACGTGATGACGGTGCCGCCGCCAGAGGGCAATTCAGGCGCGTGGGCCGCCGAGGCGATAGCGCCGAACGTCGAAGGTCGTGACCCATGCGGGGCGATAAACGGCGATGAGTGCCGTCGCCATGCCGGTGAACCACGCTTCGCCGAGTGCAAGCAGCGCGGTGTTCAGCAGATAGCCGGCCGGAATCACGACGGGCACGCCATCCGCGAGCGCGAGCTGGACTCCGGCTGCGGCCGCGGCGACCGCGATGATCGCGATGGCCGGCGACAGGAATCCCTGGCCGGTGATGAACGACGCGAGATTGTGCGGCAACCATGCGAGTGCGGCGCGCTGCAGCAATGCCGACACGGCAACCGGCAGCGCGCCGTAGATCAGATAGGTCAGGCCAATACCCTGCCAAGGCGCGTCGAAGATGATCGCGGCAACCGCCGTGATGACGCCCATCGCGATCAGTGCGAGTGTCCAGTCGAACAGTGTGACGAGCAGCGTCGCGCCAAGCAGATGCATGACGATGCCGTCTTCGAGCCATGCATTCGAGGCCCAGAGGACCGCAATGGCGGTGACGAGCGCGAGCCACACGTGCTGGAGCGTGGCGTCCTGCAGGCGCACGAAGGGACGATTCCAGATCGCGAGCGCGAGCAGGGCCACGGCGGCGATCCAGCCACCGATGCCAACCCAGAGCGGAAGCGGTGTGAAAAGAAAACCCATGCGTCCATATTACTCGTTGAGCATCAAAGGTGGGAATCCGCACACGCCGACCGTCGCAATATCGAGACTGTTTGCCTAGCGTTCGCGCCGGAACCGCGCCGGCGGCTCGGCAGCGATCGGCAGGTCCTGCGCGCTGTCGATCGAGGCCGGCAACGGGTACGGGCGGTCGCTCCGTTGCGCACGCAGCGGAACCGGGCCGTGTTCGCCGATGGGCGGCGTGCGCGCACGACTGCGGTTCGCCAGCAGCACCTCGAGGTGGGGCGATAGCCAGCCGTTGTAGATCGCGACCGCAGCGGCGCGGTTGGCGGCACCAAGTTGCTGGAAGATGCTGGCGAGGTGGATCTTGACGGTGCCTTCGCTGATGCCGAGCGTACGGGCGATCATCTTGTTGGTGCTGCCCATATGGACGAAGCGCATGATCTGCGCTTGCCGCGGCGACAAGAGGCCGCTCGGCGGCCGGCGGGGAAGCGACCCGGCGAGTGTCTGGAAATGGGCATCGAAGCGCGCCGCAGCAGTGGAAGGCAGCAGACGGAGCGCGATCGGCGGGATGTAGTGCCCGCCCAGCAGCACGATCTCGAGCGCACGCACGATCAGGTGCGGCCGCGTGGAATGCGGGATCACGCCGGCGACTCCGTAGTTGAAGAAGCGCTGGATGGCCTCCGGCGATGTTTCATCGACCAGGACGGCGACGGGTGTCGGCGAGCACGCGCTGCAGAGCGCCTGAAGCTCGCTGAGCCGGCCGACGTCGAGCCAGTCGATCGCGACGAGATCGAAACGCTGATTGCGCAGCAGCCTGCGCGCCTGGAAACTGTCGGGCGCATCGTTGATGCCGGCGTGACGGTCGATCTGTCGCAACAGGGCCTTCAGTCCGTCACGCCGCTCGGCGTCTGAATTGAGCATCAGGAACCGCATATTCAACCTCCATTATGTGAGCCATTGATCTGCCGTCTGGCATGCCTTGGGTCTGATGATGACAAAGACCTTACACGATGTCTGCTTGGCTGAAAGGCTTAGGAAAAGTATGAAATTTCGGGCGGCGGGATGGCGGACGAGAAAAAAGCCGCTCCGGCGGGAACCGTGAGCGGCTTCGGATGGGCAGGCTGTCGGGGCCTGCGGTGCGGGTCAGTGGAAGTGCGGCTGGGCGGGTGACGCGTCTTCCGGCATTTCCGCGTGGACGATTTCGCCGAGCGGATCTGCGTAGAGCGGTACGCCGCAGTCATCGCAGTATTCGGGTTCGAAGCGGCCCGCGTGCCGCCGGACGTCGGTTACGCCGCATTCCTTCAGCAGGCTCACGATTTCCTCGAGCGGCCCTTCGATCGGTGCTTCGCCTTCGAGCGTCGCGCTGTCGGTCGATACGTCGCCGTTTTCACGGCCGTAGAGCGGCCATACGACGCCGTAGATTACGTCGTTGCTGGCGCGCCGTGTGAAGCCGACACGATACTCGTCGATACGTCGTTCGCCGAAGCCGGCGACCACCGCACGCAGCTCTTGCGGTGCTGCACCAAGTGTGTCGAAAAGATAACGAATGGCCGTTCTCACCGTGTGCGGACGCACGCGTTCGTCCGCATCCCGGCAGGCCGAATAGTACGCGTCCGGAAGTAGGCATTCGAATTCGCAGCCGGGCAGGGCGATCGACAGGTTAGGGCCGCCCTGGGCCGTCCATTGCTCGAGGCACTGGCCACGTTCGATCCGGCTGCCGTTTTCTTCTTCCTGCCAGCGGAACAGCGGTGCGCCGGCGGGCGCGGCGACGACGGCGAGCAGGAAGCGCGGGTCGGCCAGGATCGGCGAGGTTTCGGGCAGGTCGCCGAAGCTGAGCTTGGGCGTGTGCTGGCTGATCGCCGCATGTGCAAGCTGCTGGGCCAGCCGGTAGGTCTCGACGTGGTGTCGCGGCAACTGGTCGATGCTGTAGAGGAACGGGGCAAGCGCGACGAGGGTGCCGTTCGCAAGGACGTGAGCTTGCAGGTGCGTTCGCAGCGCGTCGGCAACGTCACCCTTGAGCGGGCCCGACGGAATCATGTAGCGCGTCCATGCGAGAACCGGGACGGCGACCAGCAGCGCATCGAACGGTTGACCGTCGTGCTCGATCACCATCGACTCGCTGTGCGTCTCGGCCATGTCGGCGAGCGCGCCATAGGCGTCGGGATGATTCTGCTGAAGGTGGTCGAGCGCTGCGTCGAGCGTGGTCTGGTTGCCGTTGCGGACGATCTTGGCGAGCAGCGCGTCGAGCTTCGCTTCCCAGAAGCGATCCTCGATACGGCTGCCCGAGGCGAAGAGCGCAAGCGACAGACCGACCAGTTTGTCGGCATCGGGGGGGAGGCGTTTGGCGATTCGCTGGCGCATATTAAAGACGTATATAGAAAGAGGCGAAGAACCTCACATTCTAGTCCGTTCTTTGCACCATAAGCGGTCTTGTGCCGAGGCATGGTCGGCCGGCCGAATTGCGGCTTTTGTAAAAAAGTTGCTTCAAACCCCTTGCGCGAATGCCGCGAGCTACCTACAATCACGCCTCTTTCGCGCTAACGGAAACGCAGCGCGGGAGAGGGAAGCAAGGTCGGTGGTGTGCTGCAAGTCTGGCGCACGCAGCTGGCCTGGAAGTTGAGCCCCGCAGTCGCAACGACGTAGTGTAAAAAGTTGTTGACGAGCTGCGAAACACGGTTCATAATCTCGCTTCTCTGCTGCTGAAAACGCAGCGCTGCCGGGAAACACGAAG
>NZ_NBYX01000019.1 GCF_002099195.1 Burkholderia puraquae
GCGTACCTGCGCTACATGAAGAAGGCGCTGAACAACTGCGGCGACGTCGCACGTGCCGCGTTCGCGAAGATCGGCGTGCTGATGGCATCGGCGCGCCGCACCGAGAAGCCGCTGCACCCGACCAACCTGCACGTGAACCAGGCGCTGTTCCCGCGCGACACCGTGCAGTCGCGCCTGCCCGATCCGGAATGGCTCGAGCGCTGGCTCGACGAGCAGATCCGCTTCGACGGCGAGTGGGAAAAGAAGGTCGTCGAGCGGATCCTGCACAACCTGTCGATCCTGTTCGAGCGCACGTTCGCAACCGCGCAGGAGCTGAACCGCTACCGCAAGGAAGTCACCGGCCGCCTGCAGGCCGAAAGCGGCCCGTCGTCGGCCGCTCAGCCGGCCTGAGGCCGGCTGGCGCTGCAGCCGGCGTGAGTCGCGCCGGCCCTGTGCGGCGCCGTTTCGTATCCGTTGCATGAAGCCCGCCCGGCCGGTCCGGCGGGCTTTTTATCTGGCGCCGCCGCGTCCTGCCGTCAGGTCCGCCGCGCGCGCCGTTGCCCATCCCGTCCGACCTCCATCATGTCCGCCACTTTCGAACGCAAGCTGATCACCCGTGATGCCCTCGCCGCCCTGCGTGCGTCGCTGCCGTCGCCTGTCGTGTTCACCAACGGCGTATTCGACATCCTGCACCGCGGCCACGTCACGTATCTCGCCGACGCGAAAGCGCTCGGCGCATGCCTGATCGTCGGCGTGAACAGCGACGCGTCGGTACGCATGCTCGGCAAGGGCGACGACCGGCCGATCAATCGCCAAGACGACCGCGCGGCGCTGCTCGCGGCGCTGGAAAGCGTCGACTGGGTCGTGACGTTCGAGGAAAAGACGCCCGTGTCGCTGATCGAGGCCGTCCGGCCGGACATTCTCGTGAAGGGCGGCGATTACGACATGGACGCGTTGCCGGAATCGGCGCTGGTGCGTGGCTGGGGTGGCCGTGCGCTGGCGATTCCGTTCGAGCACGATCGCTCGACCACCGCGTTGCTGAAGAAGGTGCGCGCGCAGCAGTCCTGAGCGAGGCCCGGCGCCGTCAGGGTGCGGACGCCGCGAGCGGTTCGGCCGTGACGGCTGGCGGCGCGATCGGGCCGCCGATGACGGGCTGGTCGGAGGCGTGCGCGAGCGGCGTCACGCGCAGCGCATCGGGCCGCACCTGCCGCGCCAGCACGCCGGGTTCGCGCGGGCCGGCCGCCGGCAGCGGCCCGAACACGCCGCGCGCCACCACGAACGCAAGCATGTTGGCGAGAAAGAGAACAGCGATCAGCCAGCGCAGCATCGTCGACACTCCTCGTCGTCATTGACGTGGTTCACGTCATTCCATCGGGCCGGCCGCATGGCCGGCTTTTTCATTCCTGCCGTCGACCGTGCGCGCGGGCTGCCGTCGTGGCGCCGCGCGTCTTTCACCTTCATCGTGACGCGGGCCCGCCCGGGGCTTGCGTCGCCGTGCGCCGGCGCCTTTCCGTCACTCCTGCGCTGCCGTTGCGGCTGCCGCTTCCGCGGCAATCAGCGCGAGCCCGGACAGGATCAGGGCGTCGTGCCGCGTATGCGGGACCGTCAGCGCACGCGCGACGTCATCCGCCGCGCCGCCGGCCAGCACGAGCCGCACGGGCGCCTGCCACGCGTCGGCGAGATCGCGCCACGCGCGTTCGATCAACCCGGCCTGCGCGTACAGGCAGCCGGCCGACAGCGAGCGCGGCGTATCGACCTGGAACGGTTCGGCCGGTGCGCCTGCGAGCAGGCCGCTCGCGATGTCGGTGGTCAGCGTCGGCAACTGCGCAGTGTGCGTGCCGAGCGCGCGCATCATCAGCGCCCAGCCCGGTGCGATCAGCCCGCCCGTGAAGCGGCCGTCCGCGCGCAGCGCCTCGAGCGTCGTCGCGGTGCCGAACGTCGCGATCAGCAGGTGCTCGCCCGGAAACGCCGTGTGCGCGCCGATCAGGCCGGCCCAGCGGTCGCTGCCGAGCTGTTCGGGCGTCGTATAGCCGTTCGTCACACCGCATTGCGTCTGACGCGAGCGTATCGTCGTGCGCGGCAGGCCTGGCCAGCGAGCGTCGAGCAGCGCGTCGAGCCGGGCGGCCACGTCGGCGCCCGCGACGTTCGAGATCCACGCGCCGCGCGGACGCGGCAGGTTCGACCAGTCGGGATCGGCGCCGCCGTCGCGCGCGTGGCCGAACGCGCCCGTCTCGACGAGCGTGCGCCGCGCATCGGCGAGCGCCCACTTGATCCGGCTGTTGCCGGCGTCGATCAGCAGGTGCGGCTCGTTCATTGCGCTTCGCGCAGCGACACGTCGCCGGCGGCGATCGCCTGCACGCCGTTCGGTGTGTCGAGCAGCAACCGGCCGGCCGCATCGATGCCCGTCGCGATGCCGCGCACGCGTTCGACGCCCTGTTCGAGCAGGACGACTTCGCGCCCCGCGAATGCGTGCAGCGCGTGCCAGCGCGGCAGGAATGGCGCGAGCCCTTCGGCGCCGAATTGCGCGAGCGCGGGCGTGAGTGCGTTCAGCGACGCGGCGAGCGTATCGGTGAGGTTGGCCGATGCGCACGCGATCGACAGTGCGGCGGGCGGCAGCCCGCTTGCAAGCGTCGCTTCGCGCGCGCGCAGCGCGTCGACCTGCGCGGCGACGGCTTCCGCGCCACGCACGTTGATGCCGAAGCCGATCACGACGGCGGTGGCGTCGGCGCTCGCCCAGGCAGTTTCGATCAGGATCCCGGCGAGCTTGCCGACGATACGCGGCGTGCCGTCATCGGTGGCGGTCAGCAGCAGGTCGTTCGGCCATTTGAGCGCGACACGCGAGCGGGCGTCGAGCGGCAGGGTGGCCAGCCCTTCGGCGAGCGCAACGCCGATTGCGATGCTGAGGCCGCCGAGCGCGTCGACGGGGCGCGGCACGATGCAGCCGACCGAGCACAGCAGCGCATTGCCGGGCTGTGCGAACCACGGGCGGCCCTGCCGGCCGCGGCCGGCCGTCTGCTCGAATGCGACGCGCACGAGCGGCGCGGGTAGCGCGTTCGCATTGCGCGGCAGCGCCTTGAGCCGGGTGGCGACGTCGGCGTTGGTCGAGCCGGTGGCGGCGACGACGTCGAGCGGCCACGCACGCGGCGCGGCGTCCAGATGGGCCTCGAGCCGGCTGCGCGCGATGTGCGCGTCGCCGGAATCGGGCGTGTCGGAGGAGGTGGGGGCGTTCATGGCGCCTATTGTAGCGACAGGGGGCGCTGGCGCGCGTCGGGCGGGGTAATAGTCATTTCCCCGGGACAGGGGCCAATTGGTATCCGACGCTTCGCGCGTATGTGCTCGTGCCGAATCGAAGGAAGTTACGTTCAGGTAGTCATGGGCATGCGAGCCGGAAGAAATGCCGCACCGACATTCCGGTTGATCAATTGACGAAACATCGCCGACCGATATCGATGGGGCAGAAGTTCGAATTCGTATGATGGATTTCCTGGTGCCGATCGTGCATTTTGGTGCGATGAGATTGCGCTGATAGCGACGAGAGGGAATCCGGATGAATGGTGGCGAGAAATGGTTAAACGAGTCTTCGTTGACCGTTGGCGGAGGGGCGGGGCCCGGTACTTTCGCGGATGAGCGTTGCTCGGGCGCGATGAGCCGAGGTGACGGCGCATGATCCGCTATTTCCTCGCCAAGGGCGATCGGGGCGGCAGCGCGACGATCACCGAGGGATTGGAATGCGTCACGTGTTCCAATCCGCCACCGCGTGTGCAGATCGCCACGCTCTACATGAAAACTTACTGCACGGCTTGCGAGCAGGTGGGGTTTGTCGCGCCGAAAGGCCCGCGCTTGCCCGGCAGGGCGCCGAATGGTCAGGGATGGGCGTTGAGTGGAGATATCAATGCATGCGGGTGCAGTCCGCCGCCTGTGTTCTATGCCGAGCGAGGCATGAGGATGCGGGTCGGTGACGGGGCGACTGAGCCGAAAGAACTGGGAGACGATCATTCTCACTCGCCTGTCTCTGGGGCGGAATGCGACGAGCAGTATGTATTGAAAAACGAGAAGACGGGGCAGCCCTTGGTATGTGTGCCTTATCGAATACATACCAGTTCCGGCCAGGTCTTCAGCGGTATGACTGATCGTGCCGGGCACACACAGCGCGTAGCGACGCGTCATTCGGAGAAACTGCGAATTGAAATAGTGGAGCATGGCCATGCCGCACGATGACTACGAATACGTGACCGTGCATGACTCGGCCATAACGAATACGACGCGTGGTTCGAAGGTTGAGCTTTTACTGGCAGTCGACGGGCCGCCCATCTGCAAAAACATGACCGATGCGGAATTTCGGAAGAAAGTCCTGACGTTGCGCGACGATGCCGTAAAAATAATCACGCAGAGAGTCGACGAACTCGATGTCTGGAGAGAGCCGGCGCGGGCGAGAGTCAGAGAGTGGTTCGGGGTCGCCGACGAGCCCACTCGCGGTGCGCTGACGAGCAGATTGGTGGCGTTGATCACGGTCATGAAGGGATTGACGGCAAGGAATTTCGTTCGCTCCGATCCCGACCTTGATCGGGCTCTCGGCTGTACGCCAAATACGAAAAATCTAGACGGCGAAGTTGCGCACGTTTGCGGCCCCGATACCGCCACGCACACGATATCGATTTCCCCGAAGTTCTGTGAGCTTCCGGATACGAGCGCGGGTACGTTTTCCTCGATGCAACTGACCATTGTTCACGAGTGTGTGCATTTTCGGGATACATTCGGAGCGATTGACTACAAGAACACCTATGGACAATTTCTCAGCAGGCGGCTCGCCAAAGAGGTCCCGACAATGGCGATCAGGAATGCGGACAATATTGCGTGGTATATCTTGTGCATCGATTAGCCTTGTGGGGCTTTGTGCTTCAGGCGTCGTGTTTGCTTGCAGCTTTTCCTTGCAATACTCAAGTAAGCTCGACCTCGGCGTCATGGCCATTTCGAATGCTGACCGGATTGCGCTCGCCAGCTTGTTGGTGACCGTTCGGAACAGTGCGGCCAACAATGGTCCCGTCGTGATCTACGGATATGCCGACGAGCACGAGCGCGACGCAATTTCGATCGCCCGTACTCGGGCCAATGCTGTCCGAGCGTATCTGCTCGATCTCGGCGTAGCAAAAGATCGGATTCACATGGACTCTAAAATCTGGAGAAGCAACTCCGTTGTTCCGTCGAGTGAACGCAATCAGATAGAGATAGAGTTCATTCCAGCGTGTTCATCGGAAGGTTGCGAGAATCCGTGCGGTACGGTCTTGCAGGAGCAGAAGTAACGTACGGTATTCGCGTGTGAGATATCCCCGCAGTGGCGTTGCTGCGCGCCAGCGCTCCATCTCCTTAGCGCCGCATCTCCATCCGCTCCAGCGCCTTGATGTCCTCCTCGGACGTCATTTCGCAGGCCAGCAGCGTCTTGCCCTTCAGCGCCGGGCCCTGGCGGGCCGACACGAGGATCAGCGCGCCGCCCGGGCCGCGAACCGTCAGCCGGCGCGAATAGCCGACGGACGACGCGCCCAGCAGGTGGCCCTTCTCGAGGGCGAGCTGGTAGCGTTTCGCGAGCTGGTCGGCGACCTCGCCGTCCACGAGCACGCCGATCCCGGTACTGACGAACACGACCTGCTGCGTCGTGAAGCCGTCGCGGTGGATCGGCTCCGGCAGTCGATAGACAGCGGCGCCCAGCATCGATTCGTCCGGCTTCGGATCGGCCGCCTTGGCGATGTTGTAGATCGAGTCCATCAGATCCGACGTGAACGGCGGCTTGCAAAGCGCGGCGTTGAAGATGTCGGGCTGGGCGGGCGGCGCGGCGAGTGCGGTGAGCGGTGCGCCGGCAATGACGAGGGCGACGGCGCCGACGGCAGCGGCGCCAAGCCTGGAAAGGCGATGGGACATGGATGCAGTTCTCTCAGGTTTTATTGTGAGGCTGCATGTTAATGCAATGCCGCGTATCGAACGATCGACGTGGAGCAGCCGGGGGGGCGGCAATGCAACAGGCGCGTACGCCCGCGCCCCTCGATCGACTCCGTTGCCGGGTGATCGATGCGCGGGGCGTCGGGGCATGCGCGTCATGCAGCCGGTGGGATGCCGGTGCGTGCGGACGAACGTTACGGCGCGACGACCGGGTGTTTCAGCGCGTGCGCGGTCTCGATCCACTGCGCGTGGAATTCGTCCGCGTCGGGTTTGAGCCCGAGCTCGCCGTTGCGATAGGCCATCGCGAGCGTCTGCACGGCTTCCGGCAGTTCGTGCTCGGCGGCCCGGCGATACAGCGCCAGCGCGCGCGCGTCGTCGCGCGGCACGCCGCTGCCTTCGCGGTACGCGTTCGCGAGCATGAAGTCCGCGGCCGGGATGTCCGCGCGCGACGCGATCTCGAACCAGTGTGCAGCCTGCACGGGATCGGCAGCGATGCCGTAGCCGCTGCGATAGATCAGCCCGAGGTAATACGCGGCGGCCGGGTCGCCCTGCGCGGCCGCTTCGCCGAGCAGCGTGCGGGCGCGTGCGTAGTCCTTCGGCATGTCGCTGCTGCCGAGCAGCAGCGCCTTGCCGAGCGCGAGCTGCGCACGTCGGGCGGCTGGCGCGTCGGCCTTGCTGTCTGCCGCCGCGGCCGTCTCCAGCCAGCCGCGCCCCTCGTCGCGCAGCCCCGGTTCGCGTGCATCGACGAGCGCGATGCCGAGCGCCGCCTGCGCGTCGCCCGAGCCGCGCCGCGCCAGCGTGCGCAGCTGCGCGAGCGCGTGCGGCTCGGTGGCCTGCGTGACCATCGCCTGCCACTCGTCGAGCTGCGCGGCGCTCGGCGCGGGGCCGGCGCCGCGCAGGCCGGTCGCCGCGACGACGGCCGCGACGGTCACGGCCGCCGCCGCGAGCAGCGCGGCCGGCGGGAGTTTCGCGCGCAGCACGCGCCGCGCGGCAGCGGCGAGGCCGGTTTCGGCCGGCCGCATCGTCCGGATCGGTTGCATCGCGTGTCTCATTGGGTGAGGTCGATCTCGTAGGTGGCGAGGTTCTTGCCCGAGCCGTCGTCGGCCGCGACCTGCGTGATGCCGGTCAGGCCCGCCGCCGCCGCATCGCCGAGACGGTTCGGCGCGGACGCGAACTGCACGTGCGCGACCGAGCTCGCGAGCTTCGTGAAGCGCCAGCTGCGCTGCGCGCCGTCGGCCGCGCGCGTGATCGCGCCGCGCTTCTTGATGAACGCGATCAGCACGTCGCGGTTCGCATCGGGCGACGCGAAGATCGTCTTGCTGCCGTCGAGGCCCGGGAAGTTGCCGCCGCCGCTCGCACGGTAGTTGTTGGTCGCGACGATGAGCTGTGCGTTCGGGTCGATCGGCGCGCCCTTGTACGTCAGGTTCCTGATCCGGCTGCCGACGGGCTGCGTGACGTCGATTTCGTATGCGAGATCGGCCGACGTGAACATGTCGAAGTTGTAGCCGGGGAACGTGCTGACGAGCGGCTGCACGGTCGCCTTGGTCGGGTCGATCCGGTTGAAGCGCTTCGCGGCCGTCTCGAGCCAGTTCTTCACGTCGGCGCCGCTCACCTTCACCGCGTACACGGTGTTCGGATACAGGTACAGGTCGGCCGCGTTGTTGATCGCGAGCGCGCCCGGCGCGACGTCGGTGTAGTCGGTGCCGCCGCCGAAGCCGCTCTTGAACGGCGCGCTGACCGACAGCACCGGCAGCGACGCGTACTGCGGCAGGTTCGCCTGCACGTAGGTCTTCACGTAGTCGGCCTGCGCCTCGTTGACGATCTGGATCGCGCCCGGGTCGCCGACATCGGCGAAGTACGAGTTCATCCGGTAGTCGGTCGAGCCGATCGGCGTCTTCACGTAGTCGATCGTTGCCTGGTGCTCGGCGGCGATCGCGGCGGACACGGACGGATCGGCCGCGACGTAGCTCTTGTCGGCGTTCTGGATCGGCCGCGCCTCGACGGTCGTTAGCGACTTGTCGACGCTCCACGTCTTGCCGTCGAACTTCAGGCCGAGCTTGATCACGCCGAGGTGCTTGCCCCAGTAGTTGGCCATCACGGTCGGCACGCCGTTGACGGTGCCCTTGACCTTGTCGACGCCCGGCAGGTTGAACTGCGACACGGTGCTGTTCGCGTCCGGGAACACCTGGTGCGAGTGGCCGATCAGCATCGCGTCGATGCCCGTCACCTTCGACAGCCACCAGCTGCCGTTCTCCATCGTCGGCGAATACGCGGAATTGTCGAGGCCGCCGTGCGAGATCGCGACGACGAGATCGGCGCCCTTCGCGCGCATCTCCGGAATGTATTTCTCGGCGGCTTCCTTCAGGCCGGTCGTATAGACCTTGCCGTCGAGCCAGCGCTTGTCCCAGTTCATGATCGCGGGCGGCGTGAAGCCGATGATGCCGATCTTCACGGGCGCGCTGACCGTCTTGCCGTCCGGCGTCGTGGCCGTCACGGTGCGGGTCAGGATCGTGTACGGCGTGAACAGCGGCGCGTTGGTCTTCGCGCTGATCACGTTCGCGAGCACCTGCGGGAAGTTCGGGCCCGCGCACTTCTTCTGCTGGGCCGGCGCCGGCAGGCCGTCGATCTCGAACGTGTTGCCGGTCACCTGCGACAGGTACGGCAGCCCGTAGTTGAATTCGTGGTTGCCGATCCCGCCGCCGTCGAATTTCGCGGCGTTCATCACCTTGTAGATCGCCAGCGTCTGGTCGCATCCGATCGGCTTCACGAGCGCCTGGTAGTCCGACAGCGCGGTGCCCTGGATCGTGTCGCCGTTGTCGAGCAGCAGCGTGTTCGGATACTGCGCGCGGGCTTGCGCGATCAGCGTCGATACGCGTTCGAAGCCGAGCGAATTGTCGGCGGCGAGCTTGAAATAGTCATACGACAGCACGTTGGTATGCAGGTCGGTCGTCTCGAGCAGGGCGAGCGTGGCCGTCGTGCCGACGGGCGCCTGGGCCGCCGGCGGCGTCACCGGCGGCGAGGTGACGTCGTCGCCGCCGCAGGCGGCAAGGATGAAGGCGAGGCTGGCGAGCGCGGCGATGGCCGGCACGCGACGGCGGGAAAGCAGGGGGAGACGCATCGGTTGTCCTGTTCGGTCTTCTGTTTTATGAAATGCGAGAGTCGCAACGAATGACGGCGCGGGGCGCCGACGGCCTGATGTGCGGCGCGTGAGAGTATCGAAAGGAATCGTGACGGAAGAATGAAAGGTGATGACGCAGGCAACGGGCAAGGGGCGGCGGCTGCCGCGCGCACGCCGGGGCAGCCGCCCCGGCCCGCGCCGGCGTGCCCCGGCCGGCGCCCCCGGCCAGGCGTCCCCACGGAAATCCTCACGTCGCGTCGCCGGGCGGTTCGCTACAATGGCCGCTGTCACCTTTTTGCAAACAACCTGCCCTTGGACTTCGAGACTCCTCCCGGCCTGTCGGTCGACGCCGGCGGCCAGGGCCAGACGGTGCGCCTGTACGGCCAGTGGACCGCGCTCGCGCTGGCGCGCAATCGCGGCGCGGTGGCGCGCCGTATCGCGAGCATCGCGTCCGGGCGCGTGAGCGAATGGGATCTGTCCGGCATCGAGCGGCTCGACCACGTCGGCGGCCAGGCGCTGTGGCGCGTGTGGGGCCGCAAGCTGCCGGCCGGCGTCGCGCTGAGCGCCACGCAGCGCACGATCTTCGAGCGCATCGAGCGGCTCGACAGCGGGCGCGAGGCGCCCGAGCGCGTCGTGCACTTCGGCCCGATCACGCGCTTCGGCCTCATGCTGTTCGCGTTCGCCGAGCACCTGCAGGGCGGCATCGCGATGTTCGGCCGCGTGATCCTCGACGCGCTGTCGGTGCTGCGCCGCCCGAAGACGATGCCGTGGAAGGAGACCTCGGCGAACATCTACAGCGCCGGCGCGCAGGCGCTGCCGATCACCGCGCTGGTCGCGTTCCTGATCGGCATCGTGCTCAGCTACCTGTCCGCGCAGCAGCTGCAGACGTTCGGCGCGAACCGCTACATCGTGAACATTCTCGGGCTGTCGGTGATCCGCGAGCTCGGCCCGGTGCTGTCGGCGATCCTCGTCGCGGGCCGCTCGGGCTCGGCGATCACCGCGCAGATCGGCGTGATGCGCGTGACCGAGGAGCTCGATGCGATGCGCGTGATGGGCATCCCGCACGGGCTGCGGCTGATCCTGCCGCGCGTGCTCGCGCTCGGCGTCGCAATGCCGCTGCTCGTGATGTGGACCAACATCATCGCGTTGACGGGCGGCGCGCTTGCCGCGAAGTTCGTGCTGGGGATCGACGTCAACTATTTCGTGCGCTCGCTGCCGGGCGTCGTGCCGATCGCGAACCTGTATATCGGGGTCGGCAAGGGCGTCGTGTTCGGCATGCTGATCGCGCTGGTCGCTTGCCATTTCGGCTTCCGGATCAAGGCGAACTCGCAGAGCCTCGGCGAAGGCACGACCACGTCGGTCGTGTCGTCGATCACGGTCGTGATCCTCGCCGACGCGGTGTTCGCGATCCTGTTCCAGAACGTGGGGCTCGGATGAACGCATCGAACGAAACGACCGCGCATGCCGCGGCCATCGGCGCCGGGTCGGTCGGCACCCGGCCGGCCGCGGCGGCCGATGCCGGTGACCTCGTGATCGAGGTGCGCAACCTGACCAAGCGCTACGGGCGCAACATCATTCACCAGAAGCTCGACTTCGACGTGCGGCGCGGCGAGATCGTGTCGATCGTCGGCGGCTCGGGCTCCGGCAAGACCACGCTGGTGCGGCAGATCCTCGGCCTCGAGCGGCCGACGTCGGGCACGATCAAGGTATTCGGCGAGGATACGGCGACGATCGACGACGCGAGCGCGCGGATGATGCGCACGCGCTCCGGGATGCTGTTCCAGCAGGGCGCGCTGTTCTCGTCGATGACCGTGTTCGACAACGTCGCGCAGCCGCTGCGCGAGCTCGGCCGCGTGCCGCCGGATCTGCTGCACGACATCGTGATGCTGAAGCTCGAGATGGTCGGGCTGCCGTGCAAGCACGCGTCGAAGATGCCGGCCGCCCTGTCGGGCGGGATGGTCAAGCGGGTCGGCATTGCGCGCGCGATCGCGCTCGAGCCCGAGCTGCTGTTCCTCGACGAGCCGACGGCCGGCCTCGATCCGCAGGCGTCGGACGAATTCGTCGAGCTGATCGCGACGCTGCATCGCACGCTCGGGCTGACCGTCGTGATGGTGACGCACGATCTCGATACGATGGTCGCGCTGTCGACGCGCGTCGCGGTGCTGGCCGACCGCAAGGTGCTGGTCGCCGCGCCCGTCGAGGAGGCCGCGAACGTCGACCATCCGTTCATCCACGAATATTTCCTGGGGCTGCGCGGGCGCCGCGCATTGCAGGCGCTGCCGCCGGAGCGGCGCGCGAAGCTGCCGAAGGCGGCCCTCGAACCGGCGCTGTCGAGCGTCGAGCTGTAGGAACGAAGGAATCCGCGAATGGAAAACAAATCACATGCGTTCTGGGCTGGCCTGTTCACGATCGCGCTGACGCTCGCGATCGCGGGCACCGTGTTCTGGTTCAACGTCGACCGCACCGTGCGCGTGCCGTACGACCTGCTCGCGCGTACCAACGTGACGGGGCTGTTCCCGGACGCGGCCGTGCGCTTTCGCGGCCTCGACGTCGGCAAGGTACAGTCGATCGGCTTCGATCGCGCGCACCCGGGCCAGATCCGGATCCGGATCCTCGTCGACCACGACGCGCCGATCACGCAGTCGACCTACGGCAGCCTCGGCTTCCAGGGCGTGACGGGCATCGCGTTCGTGCAGCTCGAGGACACGGGGCGCGACCTGTCGCCGCTGCCGTCGTCGACGAAGGCGATCGCGCAGATCCCGATGCGGCCGAGCCTGTTCGACCAGATCCAGGAGCGCGGCGACGTGCTGCTGCGGCAGCTCGAAATGGCTGCGAAGAGCGCGAATGCGCTGATGTCGCCCGAGATGCGCGAGCAGTTGCGCGCGACCGCCGAAAGCCTGCAGCACGCGGCCGATGGCGCCGCCACGCTGACGAAGCAGCTCGGCCCGGCGGTCACTGCGCTGCCGGAAACGATGCATGAGGTGAACCGCGCGATGGCGTCGGCGAACACGCTGCTGCAGCCGAACGGGCCGCTCGTGTCGAACCTGAACAAGGCCGGGACGGCCGCGGATCAGATCGGTGTCGCGCTGAACGATCTCAACGCGCGCGTGCAGTACGACACGCTGCCGCGTTTCAACGCGCTGGCCGGCAGCGTCGGCGACGCGTCGCGGCAATTGAAGGACGTGGCCGGTGAACTTGGCCGCAACCCGCGCAGTCTGTTGTTCGGTTCGCCCGGCGCGGCGCCGGGGCCCGGCGAGCCGGGCTTCGCCTGGCCGGGTGCGACGGCCGGGCAGTGACACCCATCGAAACCGGAAACATCATGCAGGAACACGCCATGCCACGAATCCTTGACCGCGCGCTGCGTCCGGCCGCGGCCGCGCTTGCCGTGCTGACGCTGTCGCTCGCAGCCGGCTGCGCCGGCAACAGCGCGGTGCTGTCGAATGTCCGCTACGACCTCGGGCCGGCGACGTCGGTCGTGACCGCAGGCCCGGGCCCCGCGCTGAAGGTGCTCGACGTTGCCGCGCCCGACGCGCTCGACTCCGACAAGTTCGCCTACCGCCTCGCGTACGTGGACGCACAGCACGTGGCCGTCTATCGCGACAGCCGCTGGACGGCACCGCCCGCGCAGTTGCTCACGCAGCGGCTGCGTGGTGCGCTGTCGTCGCGCGGCACGGTGCTCGAGGGATCCGACGGCGTGCGCGCGCCGACGCTCAAGGTCGACCTGAACGAATTCGAACAGGTGTTCGACGGCCAGTCGCAGAGCCACGGCGCCGTCACCGCACGCGCGACGCTGACGCTGGACGGCAAGGTGCTCGGCCAGCGCACGTTCATCGCGCGTGCGCCGTCGAGCACACCCGACGCGGCGGGCGGTGCCCGCGCGCTCGCGACGGCGAGCGACCAGCTCGTGTCGCAGATCGCCGCGTGGGTCGGCATGCAGGCATACGCGGGCACGCCGTGACGCGTGCCGCGCAGCCGCGATGAGCGCGACCGGCACCCCTCGCGCATCGCCGCTCGCGCGGCAGGCCTTTGCCGCTTACGCGGCGCTCATCGTTTACGCGTCGCTGTATCCGTTTGGAGGCTGGGTGTCGCTCGGCATCGGGCCGTTCGACTACCTGTTCGCGCCGATGCAGCGCTACGTGACCGCGTTCGACGTGGTCACGAACGTGCTCGGCTACTTGCCGTTCGGCGCGCTCGGCGTGCTCGCGCTGCACCCGCGCTGGCGCGGCGTGGCCGCGACACTGATCGCGGGCGGGCTCGGCGTACTGCTGTCGGGCGCGATGGAAGCGTTGCAAACCTACCTGCCCACGCGCGTCGCGTCGAATCTCGATCTCGCGGCCAACGCACTCGGCGCGCTGCTGGGCGCGGCGCTGGTTGCGCCGGCCACTGGAGCGCTGCTCGATCGCGGTGCGCTGCGCCGGCTGCGCTTCGCGTGGTTCGAGGACGACGGCGCGACGCCGCTGCTGCTCGCCGGGCTGTGGCCGTTCGCGATCCTGTTCCCGTCGCCGTTCCTGTTCGGCATCGGCGACTGGCCGGCCGCGCTGTGGGAGCGTGCCGACGCGTCGATGCAGGACGCGCTGCTCGCATGGCTGCCGGCCGCGTGGCGCGTGGGCGAATGGCCCGAGCGCGTCGACGGCTGGCTGTCCGACTCCGCGTGGGAGGCCGCGCTTGGCGGGTTGATGCTGTTCGCCGCGCTGACGATCGCGTCGCTCGCGATGCGGCCGCACGCACCACGCATCCGGCTCTTGATCGCGCTCGTCGCCGCGACGCTCGTGCTGAAGGCGGCCGCGACGTTCATGCAGTCGGCCACCGGCCTTGTCGTCGTATGGGCGACGCCCGGCGCGCGGCTCGGGATCGAGCTCGGTTTCGCGGCCGCACTCGTCGCGCTGCACGTGCCGGCGACCTGGCGCGCGACGCTTGCGGCGCTCGCGCTGCTGGCTGGCGTGGCGCTCGTGAACCTGCTGCCCGTCAATCCGTTCTTCGACTTCACGCTGTCGGGCTGGCGGCAGGGCCGCTACGTGCACTTCAACAGCCTCGCGCGCTGGCTCGCGTGGATCTGGCCCTACGCGGCGCTGATCTGGCTCGGCCAGCGCGTCGAGCACGCGTGGCTGCCGGCCGCGTTGCGCCGTTGAAGTTGTGGCTGCGGCGGCGCGGCAGTGGTATCGCGGGCAGCGGCGTGCGCCGCTCGTTATAATCGTCCGCATGAGTGCAGTGTTCGGCACCAAGCGGCGCTTATGTGCGGCGCCTTCGCGCCCGTGGCCGCGTTGCAAATCCTCGCGATGCCGCCAGGCATCGCTGCGGTTTGCACCTTGCCACGAGCACGAATCCGCTGGCCATAAGCGCCGCTTGGCACCGAACACTACACGCCCGTTGCCCCGCGCAGCGGCAATCGCTCCTCTTTCCGCCCGTCTCGCGCCGGGCCGCTCGTCACCATCATGGATTCCTACTACCAGCACCACGTCTTCTTCTGCCTGAACCAGCGCGATCCGGGTGCCGAGCGCCCGAGCTGCGCGCAATGCGACGCGCAGACCATGCAGGAATACGCGAAAAAGCGCGTGAAGGAACTCGGCCTGGCGGGGCCCGGCAAGGTTCGTATCAACAAGGCCGGCTGCCTCGACCGCTGCGAGGAAGGGCCCGTGATGGTCGTGTATCCGGAAGGCACGTGGTACACGTACGTCGACCAGGCCGACATCGACGAGATCGTCGAATCGCACCTGCGCGACGGCAAGGTCGTCGACCGCCTGAAGATCTGAGCGGGCCGGCCGAATGAACGTTCATACGCAGAAGTCGCTGATCGCGGGCCCGGCCGGGCAGATCGAAATCGCGGTTGACCTCCCCGATGCCGTGCGCGAAAGCGGCGCCGCGCCGCGCGGCATCGCGCTCGTCGCGCATCCGCACCCGTTGTTCGGCGGAACGATGGACAACAAGGTCGCGCAAACGCTGGCGCGCACGCTGGTGCAACTGAACTACGTCGTGTTCCGGTCGAACTTCCGCGGCGTCGGCGCGACCGAAGGCGTGCATGACAACGGCACCGGCGAAGCCGACGACTTGCTCGCGGTACTCGCGCACATGCGCGCGCAGCCCGCGTATGCGGACCTGCCGCTCGTGCTCGCGGGCTTCTCGTTCGGCACCTTCGTGCTGTCGCATGTCGCGAAGCGCCTGCGCGACGCGGGCGAGACGATCGAACGGATGGTGTTCGTCGGCACGGCCGCGAGCCGCTGGCAGGTGGCCGACGTGCCCGAGAACACGCTCGTGATCCACGGCGAAACCGACGACACCGTGCCGATCGCTTCCGTGTACGACTGGGCGCGGCCGCAGGAACTGCCGGTCGTCGTGATCCCCGGCGCCGAGCATTTCCTGCATCGCAAGCTGCACGTGCTGAAGCGCATCATCGTCGACGCGTGGCGCTAGCCTGCGCGCGGGTGCCGGCGTAACGCCGGCGGCCCGCGTCGCCTGGCGCCTACGACCGCCGGCACGCGCCGGACGCGCGCGCCCCGCGCGACATCGCGCCGCAGCGTGCGGCGCCACCCGACTTCCACCTCGCCTGCGCACGCCTTTCGCACACCTTCGCGTGCGATGTCGCGCAGCTTGCCGGCACCCTGCGCTCGATGCCGATGTGCGGCCGTCCGGCGCCAGGTTCGCGAAAACGCCCTGCGCGGCCACGTATAATGGCCGCATTTCGCGTCGCCCGCGGCCCGGCTGGGCCCATGCGGCGCTCGTTTCGCCGCTTGTCCGCCCGCTCGCGACGGCCGCGAACCGAACGCGTCCGCACGAGTCCAACCGGCGCGTTTCGCGTCGCCTGCTGTTTCGGGCGAGTGCCCGAAACGCCCGCCGCCTTGCCGTTCAACCCTGCGCGTTTCGCACCGCACTTTCTGCCATCAGCCTGAATCGATCATGCGTCTGTCTTCCCAAGGCCTCAAGTCCCTCGCTTCCTCCATCGCCTTCGGCACCGCCGCGCGCAACGTCGCGCTCGGCGTGATGCTGCCAGTCGCGCTCGCGTCGACGATCGTCGTCGCCGAGGCGAAGCCGGCCGCCAAGGCCAAGGCCGCGCATGCGGCGCCGGCCGCCGCCGAGCAGTTCACCGGCGCGCCCGCGACCTACATGCCGGGCGCGGTGCCGCCGCCGGGCGTGAATGCGCGCTCATGGGTGCTCGTCGACGCGACCAGCAACACGGTGCTCGCATCGGGCAATGCCGATGAACGCGTCGAGCCCGCATCGCTGACGAAGCTGATGACGGCGTACCTCGTGTTCGAGGCGCTCGACAAGAAGAAGATCTCGATGGAGCAGATCGTCACGCCGAGCGAAGCGGTGCGCCGCGTCGGCCGCGACGAGTCGCGCATGTTCATCGAGGCGAACAAGCCGGTGTCGGTGCACGACCTCGTGTACGGGATGATCATCCAGTCGGGCAACGACGCCGCGATCGCGCTGGCCGAACTCGTCGGCGGCAGCGAAGGGCAGTTCGTCACGTTGATGAACGACGAGGCGCAGCGCCTCGGCATGAAGGGCACGCACTTCGCCGACGTGAACGGCATGCCCGACCCGAACCACTACACGACGGCCGGCGACCTCGCGAAGCTGTCCGCCCACCTGATCCGCGATTTTCCGCAGTACTACAGCATCTTCTCGGAGAAGGAATTCAAGTACAACAACATCCGCCAGGGCAACCGCAACCGCCTGCTGTGGCTCGACCCGACGGTCGACGGCCTGAAGACGGGCCACACGCAAGCGGCCGGCTACTGCCTGATCGCGTCGGCGAAGCGCGCGATTCCGGGCGTGGACGGCCAGCGCCGCCTGGTGTCGGTGATGATGGGCGAGCAGAAGGAAGGCGAGCGCACGCAGGACAGCATGAAGATGCTGAACTATGGCTACAGCGCGTTCGATTCGGTGCGCCTGTTCAAGGGCGGCCAGGCGATCTCGACGCCGCGCATCTACAAGGGCAAGGAAAACACCGTGCAGGTCGGCGTGAAGGGCGACCAGTGGGCGACCGTGCCGCGCGGCCTCGGCGACAAGGTCAAGACCGAAGTCGCCGTCAACGCGCCGCTGATCGCGCCGTTCGCGGAAGGCCAGCAGGTCGGCACCGTGAAGATCGTCGCCGACGGCAAGACGCTGTCCGAATTCCCGGTCGTCGCACTGCAGGCCGTGCCGGAAGCGGGTATCTTCGGGCGTATCTGGGACTCGATCCTGCTGATGTTCAGCAAGAAGAAGTAAGCACGACGGGCCTTTGTTTTCACGACTTCATCCCCATCTGTCATTGCCATGAGCCAAGCCGAATTCGAACCGATCGTCTACCTCAGCGTCTCGTCGCAGGAGGAAATGGTGCCGCTGTCGGAAGCCCGTGTACCGGTGCTCGATCGCGGGTTCATCTTCGGCGACGGTGTGTATGAAGTCGTCCCCGTTTATGCGCACGACGGCGCGCACGTGCCGTTCCGGATCGAACAGCATCTGGCGCGGCTCGAGCGCAGCCTGAAGAAGATCGGCATCGCCAGCCCGCACGACGACGCGGGCTGGCGTGCGCTGATCGAGCGCGTCGTCGCGGCGAATGCCGGAGGGCTCGGCGACGGCAACGCGCTCGTCTACTTGCAGGTGACGCGCGGCGTCGCGAAGCGCGGCCACGCGTTCCCGGCGAACGCGGTGCCGACGGTGTTCGTGATGACGAGCCCGCTGCGCCTGCCGTCGGAAGAGGAGCGTGCGAAGGGCGTGCGCTGCGTGACGGCCGAGGATCGCCGCTGGCTGCATTGCGACATCAAGTCGATCTCGCTGCTCGGCAACGTGCTGATGGCGCAGCATGCGGCCGAACGCGATGCATTCGAGACGCTGCAGCTGCGCGATGGCAACCTGACGGAAGGCTCGTCGTCGAACGTGTGGATCGTGAAGAACGGCGAGCTGCTCGCGCCGCCGCGCAGCAACAAGATCCTCGAAGGGATCCGCTACGCGCTGATCGAGCAGTTGGCCGACGAATGCAAGATCCCGTTCGTCGCGCGCGAGATCAGCGAGGTGGAATTGCGGGCGGCCGATGAAATCATGATCACGTCGGCCACGAAGGAAGTGCTGCCCGTCACGTCGCTCGACGATCTGCCCGTGCAGGGCGGCAAGCCGGGCCCCGTGTTCGCGGCGTTGTATGAAGCGTACCAGCGCGCGAAGGCGCGCGAGTTTGAACAGTTTGACCTAACCCGGAGAAAATGATGAGCGAACCGACCAAAACCATCGAGGTGACCGGCGCGATCGATACCCGGAAGGAGTCGCTGCTGGAGTTCCCGTGCGATTTCCCGATCAAGATCATGGGCAAGGCGCATCCCGAGTTCAAGGACACGATCTTCAAGGTCGTCGCTGTTCACGACAACGAGATCGATGTCGAGAAGATCGAGGAGCGTGCGTCGAGCGGCGGCAACTACACGGGCCTCACGATCACCGTCCGGGCGACGAGCCAGGAACAGCTCGACAACATCTATCGCGCACTGACCGGCCATCCGATGGTCAAGGTCGTACTCTGAGCGCCTTCCATCCTCCCTCTTGCGCGCACTCGGCGGGGGTCTTCCCCGCCGCGCGCCGCGCGTCCAGCTCGTCGCACAGCCGCTTGTATTCGGCGACTTCCTGAAGCAGCCAGGTTCTGAACGCCTGCACGCGCGGCGTGTTCAGGAGCGGCGGCGGACACACGAAAAAATAGTGCCACGGGCTCGGCCCGTCGATGTCGAACAGGCGCACGATGCGTCCGTCCAGCAGGTCGTGCACCGCGAGCGAGCGGCGCACCAGCGCGATGCCCTGGCCGTCGATCGCGGCCAGCAGCAGGTTCGACGAATCCTGGTACAGAATCCCCCGTTTCGGTTCGGTCAGCGTCTTGAGGCCGGCCGCGTCGAACCACGGCCGCCACAGCTCGTCGTCCGAGCGCAGCAGGTTGTAGTGCACGAGATCGGCGGGCGTTTGCGGCAGCTTGCCGCCATTCAGCGTCGGCGAGCACGCCGGAAAGAACACCTCGTCGAACAGCGGCTCGACGTGCAGCCCCGGATAGTTGCCGTTGCCGAAGCGGATCGCGAGATCGACGTCGTCGCGCGCGAAATCGGTGAGCGAATTGGTCGACTGCAGTTCGACGTCGATTTCCGGATGCCGCTCGATGAACGTGCCGATGCGCGGCGTGATGAAGCGCGCGGCGAACGACGACAGCATCGACACTACGAGCCGCCGGTCGCGGTCGCTCGCGCGCACGTCGCGCGTCGCGTCGGCGATCACCATCAGCGCGGTGCGGATCTGCTGCGCGTAGCGCATGCCGGCGTCGGTCAGGCACAGCCGCTTGCCGTTGCGCGTGAACAGCTGTATGCCGAGCTCTTCCTCGAGCGCGCGCACCTGGTGGCTGACCGCGCCGTGCGTGACGTACAGCTCGTCGGCGGCGCGCGAGAAATTCTCGTGACGGGCGGCGGCTTCGAACGCGCGAATCGCGTTCAGCGCAGGCAGCTGGCGGAGGTCCATTTGCTAATTTTCCTCACATTGACGTGAAAATTGGTCGTTTTGTCGGACGCCTTGAAGTGACTACGATTGTAGCCATCGAAGCATTTATTGGCGGAGTCGATCATGCAAGAAATTTCTTCAAGCACCACGTTCGAAATCCCCGCGGGCGAAACCGTGCCGATGAAGGTGCAACGCAGCACGCGGCTGGTGGTACAGCGCGGTCCGGTGTGGGCGACGCGCAGCAACGACGTCAACGATTACTTCCTGGTCGACGGCGAGACGCTGAAGCTGCGCCGCGGCGAGCGGCTGTGGCTCAGCGCGGAAGGCCGGGAGGGCACGTGCGTGGCGTTCTCGGTGTCGCGGCCGCCCCGGGAAGTCGCGCTCGGCGGGCTCGCACGGCTGCGCGAACGCGTGACCGCGCTGCTCCACGACGGATGGCGCACCGTCTGACCATTGTTTCCTCCGACGGATACCGGCGATCCGTCCCCCTCCCAAGGCCGGCGAGACCCACGGGTTTTCGGTAAACTACCGCCCATGTCCGTTTCGCCGGTTTCCATCGTGTCCACGCCTGTTGCCGTTTCCGCATCGCCCGCCGGGTCCCCGGGTCAGCCGGCCCAGCCGGTCACCGTGCGCTGGCGAGGCGTCGAGACCTACGAGGCGAGCTTCGACGCGATGCGCGCGTTCACCGACACGCGCACGGCCGACACCGGCGACGAGATCTGG
The DNA here is from genome assembly GCF_002099195.1 of Burkholderia puraquae. Lineage (GTDB taxonomy): Bacteria > Pseudomonadota > Gammaproteobacteria > Burkholderiales > Burkholderiaceae > Burkholderia > Burkholderia puraquae. The sequence continues at coordinate 20,189 of NZ_NBYX01000019.1, forward strand.
CTGGTCGAGCATCCGCCCGTCTACACGCTCGGCCAGGCCGGCGACCCGGCCCACCTGCTGGTGGCCGACAGCGGCGTGCCGCTCGTGAAGGTCGACCGCGGCGGGCAAATCACCTACCACGGCCCCGGCCAGATCGTCGCCTACCTGCTGCTGGACCTGCGCCGGCGCAAGCTGATGGTGCGCACGCTGGTGACGAAGATCGAGGAGGCCGTGATCGAAACCCTCGCGGCGTATAATCTCGCTTCGGTCCGCAAGGCGGGCGCGCCCGGGATCTACGTGGCATCCGGCGTGCACGAGGGCGCGAAAATCGCGGCCCTCGGCCTGAAGATCCGCAACGGCTGCAGCTATCACGGGCTGAGCCTGAACGTGAAGATGGATCTGCGCCCGTTTCTTGCGATCAACCCGTGCGGCTATGCCGGACTGGAAACTGTCGACATGGCGAGCCTCGAGGTTGCCGCCGACTGGAACGACGTTGCCCACACGCTGGTGCGCCGTCTGATCGCCAACCTCGACGGCGCATCCGCGGCCGCCGACAAGCCGCAGGCACTGGAACAATCGAATGACTGACGTTACCGCTTCTCCCGCACCGGCCGATTCGGCCGCCCCCGCTGCGTACGATCCGACCGCCAAGCAGAAGGCACAGGCGAAGACGGCGCGCATCCCGATCAAGGTCATTCCGATCGAGAAGCTGAAGAAGCCCGAGTGGATCCGCGTGAAGGCGGCCACCGGCAGCTCGCGCTTCAACGAGATCAAGACGATCCTGCGCGAGCACAACCTGCATACCGTGTGCGAGGAAGCGAGCTGCCCGAACATCGGCGAATGCTTCGGCAAGGGCACCGCGACGTTCATGATCATGGGCGACAAGTGCACGCGCCGCTGCCCGTTCTGCGACGTCGGCCATGGTCGCCCCGATCCGCTGGATCCGGACGAGCCGAAGAATCTCGCACGCACGATCGGCGCGCTGAAGCTGAAGTACGTGGTGATCACGAGCGTCGACCGCGACGACCTGCGCGACGGCGGCGCCGGCCACTTCGTCGAGTGCATCCGCGAAGTGCGCGAGCAGTCGCCGGAAACGCGCATCGAGATCCTGACGCCGGACTTCCGCGGCCGTCTCGACCGTGCGATCTCGATCCTGAACGCCGCACCGCCGGACGTGATGAACCACAACCTCGAAACGGTGCCGCGCCTGTACAAGGAAGCGCGCCCGGGTTCGGACTACGCGCACTCGCTGAAGCTGCTGAAGGACTTCAAGGCGCTGCATCCGGACGTCGCGACGAAGTCGGGCCTGATGGTCGGCCTTGGCGAGACCGAAGAGGAAATCCTGCAGGTGATGCGCGACCTGCGCGCGCACGACGTCGACATGCTGACGATCGGCCAGTACCTGCAGCCGTCGGAGCACCACCTGCCGGTGCGTGCGTACGTGCATCCGGATACGTTCAAGATGTACGAGGAAGAGGCGTACAAGATGGGCTTCACGCACGCGGCCGTCGGCGCGATGGTGCGCTCGAGCTATCACGCCGATCTGCAGGCGCATGGGGCGGGGGTGGTCTGAGCGCCGTTGCTCCCGTCGTCTTCGGACGAACCTGAAAAGCCCGCAGCGATGCGGGCTTTTTTGTTGATGCGGACGCCATTCCTGCGTTCGCACGGCAATCGCCACCCGACCGGACGCGCGATCCAGTCGAGCATGAAAAGCAAAGCTGAAACATCATCGATAGCTTCGCAGGATAAGTTCGCTCCCGCCGCACGCAAAGCCCGTAAAGTCGGCTCTCCCGCAGCAATGCCCGCATTCCGAAGGAGAGCCGCATGTCCCGTTTCAGCTTCATCCGCCGCGCCGTCGTCGTGCTGACCGCCTTTGCCGCGTTCGGCGCGGCGCACGCCGAATCGCGCGAAGTCGTGATCGCGTACCAGGACATGGTCGTGCCGTGGCGCTACGCACAGGCAAGCGGTGAAGTCGAAAAGGCGACCGGCTACAAGGTCACGTTCCGCAAGCTCGACAGCGGCGCCGACGTGATCCGCGCGCTCGCATCGGGCTCCGTGCAGCTCGGCGAGGCCGGGTCGAGCCCGATCGCGGCCGGCCTGTCGCAGGGGCTCGATATCTCGCTGTTCTGGGTGCTCGACAACATCAACGATGCCGAGGCGCTCGTCGCGCGCAACGGCTCGGGCGTCACGAGCATCGCGGCGTTGAAGGGCAAGAAGATCGGCGTGCCGTTCGTATCGACATCGCACTTCCATACGCTCGTCGCGCTGCAGGCCGCCGGCGTCAATCCGAACGACGTGAAGATCGTCAACCTGCGTCCGCCCGAAGTCGCGGCCGCATGGACGCGCGGCGACATTGACGCGACCTATATCTGGGATCCGGTGCTCGCGAAGGTCAAGCAGTCGGGCACCGTGCTGACGACGTCGGGCCAGGTGGCGAAAGAAAGTGGCAAGGCGACCTTCGACGGCTTCGTCGTGAGCCGCAAGTTCGCGCGCGAGAACCCCGAGTTCGTCACGCGTTTCGTGAAGGTGCTCGCAGCTGCCGATGCCGACTACCGCGCGCATGCGGCGGCGTGGAAGGTCGGCTCGCCGCAGGTCGCGGCGGTCGCGAAGGTGTCGGGCGCGAATGCGCAGGACGTGCCGGCCAGCCTCGCGCTCTACGCATTCCCGACGGCGGCCGAACAGGCTTCGCCGACGTGGCTCGGCGGCGGCGCGCAATCGGGCGCCGCGAAGTCGCTCGCGGCCACGGCCACGTTCCTCAAATCGCAAGGCACGATCCAGACGGTACTCGCCGACTATTCGGCCGGTGTCGATCCGCAGTTCGTGCAGAAGGCCGCGCGCTGAGCGCGACCATTCAGCCCACTCATCGCGGAGTCCTTCGATCATGAGCACGCTGGAAGTCCGTCAGGTCTCGGTCTCTTATCCCGGCGAACGCGGCCGGCCGACGACGCAGGCGCTCGCGCGCGTCGACCTGCGCATCGATGCCGGTGAGTTCGTCGTCGCGCTCGGTGCGTCCGGCTGCGGGAAGACGACGCTGCTGAACTGCATGGCCGGCTTCGTCGCGCCGACGACGGGCGACGTGCACGTCGACGGCGTGCCGGTCACGGGCCCCGGCGCCGATCGCGGTGTCGTGTTCCAGAAATACGCGCTGCTGCCGTGGCTCGACGTGCTCGACAACGTCGCGCTCGGGCTGCGTTTCGCGCGCGTGTCGAGGGCCGAGCGTGAAGCGCGCGCGACTGAGATGCTCGCGCTCGTCGGTCTCGAGCGCCACGCGCATGCGCGCGTGTACGAGCTGTCGGGCGGGATGCAGCAGCGCGTCGGCATCGCGCGTGCGCTCGCGAGCGACCCACGCGTGCTGCTGATGGACGAGCCGATGGGGGCGCTCGACGCGATGACGCGCGGCACGATGCAGGCGCTTGTGCTCGACGTGTGGGCGCGCACCGGCAAGACGGTGTTCTTCATCACGCACGATGTGGAGGAGGCGCTGTTCCTCGCGACGCGTCTCGTCGTGATGACGCCGGGCCCCGGCCGCATCGCGGAAACCTTCGAGTTGCCGTTCGCGCGGCGCTACGTCGAATCGCGCGATGCGCGCGCGGTGAAGTCTTCGCCGGATTTCATCGCGTGGCGCGAGCGGCTGATCGAGTACCTGCATCGAGACGAGGTGGTCGCGGAGACCGCGTGATGCACGAATTCGCGCGGCACGGCGTGGCCGTCGGGCGCGGCCGGAACAGCACTTTGCACAGGCAGGACAGCATGAGCACACAGGATTCGTGGACGGCCGATCGCGCGGCCGCCGATTTCGAACAGGATGATCGCACCCCGCCTCGGGCGGCCGAGCGCCGAGCGCCGTCGTCGCGCCGCTACCGGTTGCCGGGGCAGGGAAAGACGGCCGGGTTGAGCGCCGCGACGGTCGCGGCACTGGCCGCGCTCTGGTGGGTCGCGACGCATTTCCAGTGGCTGCCGCCGCTGTTCCTGCCCGCGCCGGAAGCCGTGTGGACGGCATTCGTCGATGCATGGCACGGCCGTATCCAGGGCGGCCTGCCACTGTCCGAACATCTGCTGTGGAGCGCCGGGCGCGTGTTCGGCGCGTTCCTGCTCGCGACCATGATCGGCGTGCCGGCCGGCATCCTGATGGGCGTGAGCCGAGTTGCACGCGGCGTGCTCGATCCGCTGCTGGAGTTCTACCGGCCGCTGCCGCCGCTCGCGTACCTGCCGCTCGTCGTGATCTGGTTCGGTATCGATGAAACGGCGAAGCTCGTCGTGATTTTCCTCGCGTGCTTCGCGCCGATCGCGATGGCTGCGCGTGCCGGCGTGCGCGCGGCAACGGTCGAACAGATCAATGCCGCGTATTCGCTCGGCGGCAGCTTCGCGCAGATCGTGCGCCACGTGGTGCTGCCGGCCGCGCTGCCGGAAATCCTCACCGGGCTGCGAATCGCGATCGGGTTCGGCTGGACGACGCTCGTCGCGGCCGAGATGGTTGCCGCGACCGCCGGGCTCGGGCAGATGGTGCTCAATGCGTCGAGCTTCCTGCGCACGGACATCGTCGTGATGGGGATCCTGATCATCGGCGCGATCGCATGGCTGTTCGATCTCGCGATGCGATGGGTCGAGCGGCGAGTGGTGCCGTGGAAGGGGCGGGGATAGGGGCTGGATAAGGTCGATCGCCTCGTGCCATCAACGGACAAGAAGGGGCAGGGATTCGTGCCGGGCGAATCCCTGCCCCTTGTTATTTGATGCCCATTGCGACGGCTTACCAGCGATATCCGGCGCCGGCGCCGACTGCCACCGTGCCGCGCGTATTGGTGGACCCGGATGCCTTGACCACCCAGCGCCCGTTGCGCGTGGCGGTGGACAGGCCGAACGCGACGGCCGACTGCCCGCTGTAAGTACCGCCCGCGATCGACACCATGCTTTCGCCCGCCAGCGACGCTTGCGGCAGGTTCGCGATCGCGACGGCGGATGCGATGCCGCCGCTTGCGTCGCGCCGGTAGTGGTCGATGTCGGATCGTACGCTGCCGATGCGATCGTTCAGCTGTTGCACGTTCACGGCATCGGTCGGCGCGGTGCCGGCCTTGACGTTGGTGATCTGCCGCTCCTGGCCGGGCGCGCCGACGGAGACGGTGTTGTCGCGATCGGCGACGGAGTTGTTGCCGAGCGCGACCGAATTGTTGCCCGATGCCGTCGCGTTGTTCCCGATCGCAAGGCTATCGTTGCCGGACGCAGTTGAGCCGTTGCCGAGTGCCATCGAATTCGAGCCGGTCGCGCCCGAGCCGTCGCCGAGCTGCGCGAGCTGGTTACCGTGGTCGCCCGCTGGCGGCTTGACGGTGGGGCCGTTCTTCTCGATGTCCGACAGGCGCGTGTTGAGCGAATCGAAGCGGCTGTCGAATTGCTGCTGCATCGTAAAGAGCTGCCCGCCATTGACGGCCTGCATGCCGCCCGCGACGATCGCACCGGGCCGCACGTTGTCCAGCAGCGTGCCGCCCACGCCGCCGAGCGTCGCACGACCGAGCGACAGATCGTCGTACACGAGCGCGCTGAGCGGCTTGCCGTCCGGGTCGACCAGGCCGGCTGCCTTCAACTGCGCGATCGTCACGGCGTCGGTATCGCCGACGCCGTTCGACAGCCCGGTCAGCGTGCGCGTGCCGTTCGCGCCGGCGACGCTGACCGACGTGCCGCCCTTGTCTGCGCCGATCGAGATCGCGAGGCTCGCGGGATCCTGCCTCACGAGGCCGGTACTGCCGTTGTTGATGCGCGTGCCGAGATCGTCGACGTCGACGCGGATGGATTTGACGTCGCCCTCGACGTTCGTGACGCGGCCGTCGAGCGTCGTGATCGACTGCGTGGTGGCTTTGGCCCGATCGTCCAGATTCGTCAGCGCGCTGCCGACATCGTTGAACGACTTGCCGTCGATCGCGTAGTTCGGAGCGCGCACGCTTCCGTCCACATTGATCGTGGCGCCGCCGCCGAGCGCCTCGACGGCCGGCTTGAGCTGTGACAGGTTGACGGCGTCGGTGTCGTTCGTACCGGCGCGAAGATTGACGAGCTGGCGCTCGTTGCCGCTCTTGCCGATCGACACCGTGTTGCCGCGGTCGGCGACGCTGCCCTGGCCGAGTGCGACTGCATCGTGTGCGGTGACCGACGCATCCGCGCCGAGTGCGAGCGAGCGGTTCGCGTTGATGTTCGACCCGACGCCGAGCGCGATCGATCTATCGCCGTGAACGTTCGCTCCTTCGCCGATGGCGATCGTGGAGCGCCCGTCGGCGATTGCTCCTCCGCCAATTGCAATTGCCGAGTAATCGCCGCCGGTTTCCCCCTTTGCTTGCGCACCTGGCCCAAGCGCGATCGAACCCGCGCCCGTTGCGCTGGGTGGCGGGGCTTCACCGGCCTTGACAACGAGGTTGTCGAGAACCAGATCGGGCTGCGCAGCATAGCTATAGCCGGAAGCGAGCGCGACGAGCGAGAAGGCGAGTGCGGACAGGCGTGGCCGGTGCGTCGCAATGCTCCAGCGGACGCGCGCGCTATCGGGGGGCGTAGTGATGGGGTGAATCATGAATCGGACTCCTGATTGTTGGGCTTTGCGCACGCAGCCTGGAATGATGGCAATACGCTTCGTCTGCAGCGGAGCTGCATCGTCGTTGCGAACGGGACGAGCGTAAAAGACGGCTGCGGCTTGAGCGGACGACTATACGGAGCGACTTATAGGTCGTCGATCAGACGAATACGAAATTTGAGGCGAGAGGTATGGGACGCGATATCAGGCGTGAAGTGCGATATCGCGGTCGGACTGGGGCGAAAGGCAGGGCGCGCGCGGCGCCCGTAAGACGAGTCCGTATGTCGCCGCGGATGGGCGGTCGAATGGCTTTGCGCGGCGCGTTGCGCCGCCGCGCACGGGCATGCTCACTCCCCCATCGCGACCCCTTCCCGCCGCGGATCGGCCCCACCGAACCACACCGTCTGCCCCTGCACGTTCAGCCGCTGGATTCCCTGCAGCCCCGAGTTCATCTCGACGACCCGCACGTCGTGCCCGCGGCCCTTCAGCCCGTCGGCGAGCGCGTCCGACACGCGGCCGCGTTCGAGCTGAGTCGGCCCGTTCATCGACCCGAAGTTCGGCAGCGCGATCGCCTGCTGCATCGTCATCCCCCAGTCGAGCACGCCGACCAGCGTCTTCGCGACGTGGTTGATGATCGCGGGGCCGCCGGCCGAGCCGACGATCATCGTCACCTGCTTCGTCTTCTGGTCGAACACGAGCTCCGGCGACATCGCCGAGCGCGGCCGCTTGCCGGGCTGCACGCGGTTCGCGACCGGCCGGCCGTTCTCGCTCGACACGAACGAGAAATCGGTGAGCTGGTTGTTCAGCATGAAGCCGCGCACCATCAGCCGCGAACCGAACGCGTCCTCGACGCTGGTCGTCATCGACAGCGCCTGGCCGTAGCGGTCGACGATCGCGATGTCGGACGTCGACGGCAGCTCGGGGCTGCGGTCGTCGGCCATCGCGAGCGCCGCGCCCTGCGGCGTGCCGGCCTGCGCGACGCCCATGCTGCTGTCGCCGATCAGGTGCGCGCGCTGCGCGAGATAGGTCTTGTCGGTAAGGCTCGCCCAGCTGCCGCCCGGCAGCGGCACGAAATCGGGATCGGCGACATAGCGCGCGCGGTCCGCATACGCGAGGCGCCCGGCTTCGCTGAACAGGTGCGCGGCGAACGGCGTCGGCTCGTAGCCGACGTCGTTGCGCACCGGCTTCTGCGCGCCGATCTGCTGCCAGTCCGGCATCGCTTCGAGGATGCCGAGCATCTGCGCGATCGCGAGGCCGCCCGACGACGGCGGCGGCATCCCGCACACGACCGAGCGCCGGTAGTCGGCGCACAGCGGCACGCGCACCTTCGCCTTGTAGCGCGCGAGATCCTGGAGCGACAGCAGGCCCGGGTTGGTCGGGTGCTTGCGCACCTTCGTGACGATGTCGCGGGCGATCGCGCCGCTGTAGAACGCGTTCGCGCCGCGGTCGGCGACCTGGCGCAGCACGGTCGCGAGCGCGGGGTTCTTCAGCACGGTGCCGGCCGCCTTCGGCGTGCCGTCCGCGTTGTAGAAGTACGCGCGCGCGGCCGGGTCGTTCTTCAGGTACTTGTCGTTCGCGATCAGCATCGCGAGCCGCGGGCTGATCGTGAAGCCGCGCTCGGCGAGCCGGATGGCCGGCTGGAACAGCCGGCGCCACGGCAGCTTGCCGTGCGCGCGGTGCGCGGCGTCGAGCATGCGCAGCACGCCCGGCGTGCCGACCGAGCGCCCGCCGACGACGCCTTCATAGAAGCCCATTGGCTGGCCGGTCGGCCCGTAGAACAGGCGGTCGGTCGCCGCGGCCGGCGCGGTTTCGCGGCCGTCGTACGCCTGCGTCGCGTTGCCGTCGAAGTACAGCAGGAACGCGCCGCCGCCGATCCCCGACGATTGCGGCTCGACGAGCGCGAGTACCATCTGCGTCGCGATCGCCGCATCGATCGCGGTGCCGCCCGCCTTCAGCATGTCGTAGCCGGCCTGCGTCGCGAGCGGGTTCGCGGCCGCGATCATGAAGTGCTGCGAGGTCCAGCCCGGCTTGTCGGTCCAGCCGGACGACAGCTCGGGCGCGTGGAAGCCGGGCAGCGGCACGGCGGCGCCCGATGCGGCGACGACGGGCACCACTGCGCCCGACGACGGCGTGGACGGGGACGTGCAGCCGGTGTTGATCGCGACGAGCGCGACGGCAGCGAGCAGCGTCCAGGGACGCGAAGGCGGACGAATCCGGTCGAACATTGAACCCTCGGCAGCAGTGAATTCAAAGGAGGCGATGGCGCCGGCGCAACGGGGCTGCCCGCCCCGGCGCGCTATTGTCGCCGCGGGGCCGGCGGATTGTCACCCGACAGGAAACCCTGACGCATCGCGCCGGGCCCGCCCCGGCCGGTCTTTCCGGCCTGTTCGAGGATGAACTCTATGAATGTCGACGTCGCGCGCGTGTGGTGCCGGTTCGGCATGTAGAGCATGTACATGTGCGTGCCGAAGATGCTGAGCCGGTACGCGTCGAGCGACGTGACGACCGTGCCGCGCCGGATATCGTCGTGCACCACGTAGTCGGGCACGATGCCGACGCCGATCCCGCCGAGGATCGCCTGCCGCAGGAACAGGAAGTTCTCCGAAATCAGCGTGGGCTCGAGCAGCACCTCGTGGCGCTCGTCGCCGAGATACGCGGCGATCCTGAGCTGCCGGCCCATCACCGTCGCGGTGACGACGGGGGACGCCGACAGCGCGCCGAGACTCGCCGGCATCCCGTGCTCGGCCGCGAAGGCGGCCGACGCGCACGCGACGTAGCGCACCGCGCCCATGTCGCGCGCCACGAGGTTCTGCGGCGGCTCCGGCATCACGCGCACCGCGATGTCGATCTCGTCGCGCATCAGGTCTTCCACGCGGTTCTCGAACACGACATCGAGCACGATGCCCGGATGCAGCCGCTTGAAGGCAAGCAGCCAGTCGGACATCACCATCTGCCCGTAGCCGCTCGGCACCGACAGCCGCACGCGGCCCTGCAGGTCCTGGCCGAGCGTCGTCACCGATTCCTGCGCGGCGAGCAGTTCGTTGCGGATGCGCCGGCCGTGCTCGTACAGCTTCAGGCCGATCTCGGTCGGCTCGATGCGCCGCGTCGTGCGCCGCACGAGCTGCTGGCCGATCGAGCGCTCGAGCTGGTTCAGCCGGTAGCTGACGTTCGCGCGGCTCATCTTGAGCCGCTGCGCGGCCTTGCTGAGATTGCCGGCGTCGAGGATCTCGACGAGCAGCGTCAGCGCGTTCAGGTCCATGCGTCGCGTCTCCTGATCCGGCCCGTTTAACGGTCGGAAACATTCAGTGTCAAGTCAGACTTGACAGCTTGTAAAGGCGGGAGGGAATTGTCAATGAATCTCGATCAATCGAGAATCGGGTCATGCCCGGCGTACGGCCGGATCTTGTCCCGCTTCGTGCGGGACCGGGGCCGGTGCCCCGGCGCCGCTCCCGTGGCCGCGAGCCACGAACCGGCGTCGACGCACCTGCCGCCGCGTCAAGGAGACACGATGAACTCACCCGCTTCCCCCGCCAGCCCGGCCTGCACCGTCACGCGCGAGCGGCGCGACAAGGTGCTCGTCGTCACGATCGACCACCCGCCCGTCAACGCGCTGTCCGCCGATGTGCGGCGCGGCCTCGCCGACGCGCTCGACGCCGCGCAGGCCGACGACGCGATCCGTGCGGTGCTGATCGTCGGCGCCGGCCGCAACTTCATCGCGGGCGCCGATATCCGTGAATTCGGCAAGCCGATCGTGCCGCCGTCGCTGCCCGACGTGTGCGAGCGCATCGAATCGGGCGCGAAGCCGGTCGTGGTCGCGCTGCACGGCGCGACGCTTGGCGGCGGCCTCGAAGTCGCGCTCGCCGCGCATTACCGGCTCGCGGTGCCCGGCGCAAAGCTCGGGCTGCCCGAAGTCACGCTCGGCCTGCTGCCCGGCGCGGGCGGCACGCAGCGCGCGCCGCGCCTGATCGGTGCGAAGGCCGCGCTCGACCTGATGCTGACGGGCCGTCATGCAAGCGCCGACGAAGCGCTCACGCTCGGCCTCGTCGACCGTGTCGCGCACAGCGACGACACGCTCGCCGAAGGCCTCGCGTACGCGCAGGAACTCGTGTCGCTCGGCGCACCGGTGCGCCGCACGCGCGATGCGCAGGGGCTGGCCGACCGCGCGGCCGCGCAGGCCGCGATCGATGCGGCGCGCGCGGAGCTGCCGAAGAAATCGCGTGGCCTGTTCTCGCCTGCGAAGATCGTCGACGCGGTCGAAGCCGCGCTCACGCAGTCGTTCGACGCGGGGATGACGTTCGAGCGCAGCCTGTTCCTGCAGTGCATCGACAGCCCGCAGCGCGCGGGCCTCGTGCATGCGTTCTTCGCGGAGCGCGAAGCGGCGAAGGCACCCGAGGCGCGCCGCGCGAGCGCGCGGCCGGTCGAGCGGATCGGCGTGGTCGGCGGCGGCACGATGGGCGCGGGCATCGCGGTCGCGGCGCTCGATGCCGGGCTGCCGGTGACGATGATCGAACGCGACGAAGCGTCGCTCGCGCGCGGCCGCGCGCATGTCGAGAAGGTGTACGACGGCCTCGTCGCGAAAGGGCGCATGACGCCGGCCGCGCACGCGGCGCGGCTCGCGCGCTTCAAGGGCAGCACGTCGTACGACGCGCTCGCGCAGGCCGACGTCGTGATCGAGGCCGTGTTCGAGGACATGGCCGTGAAGCAGGCCGTGTTCGCCGAGCTCGCGCGCGCGTGCAAGCCGGGCGCGGTGCTCGCGACCAACACGTCGTATCTCGACATCGACGAGCTTGCCGCGAGCATCGACCGCCCGGCCGACGTGATCGGCCTGCATTTCTTCTCGCCGGCCAACGTGATGAAGCTGCTCGAGATCGTCGTGCCGGCACGCGTGAGCGCGGAGGTCGTCGCGACCGCGTTCGCGCTCGCGAAGCAGCTGAAGAAGACGCCGGTGCGCGCGGGCGTGTGCGACGGCTTCATCGGCAACCGGATCCTCGCCGTCTATCGCACGGCGGCCGACTACCTGATGGAAGACGGCGCGTCGCCGTACCAGATCGATCGCGCGGTGCGCGAATTCGGCTTCCCGATGGGGCCGTTCCAGGTCGTCGACCTCGCGGGCGGCGACATCGGCTGGGCGACCCGCAAGCGCCGCGCGGCGACGCGCGACCCGCGGGCGCGCTACGTGGAGATTTCCGACCGGCTGTGCGAGCGCGGCTGGTTCGGCCAGAAGACGGCGCGCGGCTACTACCTGTATCCGGACGGCGCGCGCGTCGGCACGCCGGACCCGGAAGTCGAGGCGATCGTCGCGGAAGAACGCGCTAAGAAGGGCATCACGCCGCGCACGTTCACCGACGACGAGATCCTGCGCCGCTACCTCGCCGCGATGATCAACGAAGGCGCGAACGTCGTGCACGAGAAGATCGCGCTGCGCCCGCTCGACGTCGACGCGGTGTTCCTGTACGGGTACGGCTTCCCGCGCTATCGCGGCGGCCCGATGCATTACGCGGACACGGTCGGCCTCGCGAACGTGCTCGCCGATATCCGCACGTTCGCGAAGGACGATCCGCTGTTCTGGAAGCCGTCGCCGCTGCTCGTCGATCTCGTCGCGCGCGGCGCGGATTTCGCGAGCCTGAACCACATCGACTGAACGCCAACCGCATACGCCACGGACTGAAGATGGACCTGAATTTCACTCCCGAAGAGGAAGCCTTCCGCACGGAAGTGCAGCGCTTCCTGCAAGCCGAACTGCCCGAGCGCATCGCGCGCAAGGTGAAGGGCGGCCTGCATCTTACGCGCGACGACATGCGCGAATGGCACGCGATCCTCAACGCGCGCGGCTGGCTCGCGAGCCACTGGCCGCGCGAATACGGCGGCCCCGGCTGGAGCGTCGCGCAGAAGTTCCTGTTCGACAACGAGTGCGCGCTCGCGGGTGCGCCGCGCATCGTGCCGTTCGGCGTGAACATGCTCGGCCCCGTGCTGATCAAGTACGGCAACGAAGCGCAGAAGCGTCACTGGCTGCCGCGCATTCTCGACGGTACCGACTGGTGGTGCCAGGGCTACTCGGAGCCGGGCGCCGGTTCCGATCTCGCGGCGGTGAAGACGAGCGCGGTGCGCGGGATCGACGCGCAGGGCGAGCACTACCTCGTGAACGGCCAGAAGACGTGGACCACGCTCGGCCACTACGCGAACATGATCTTCTGCCTCGTGCGCACCGCGACCGACGTGCGCAAGCAGGAAGGCATCAGCTTCCTGCTGATCGACATGAATACGCCGGGCGTCGAGGTGCGCCCGATCGTCACGCTCGACGGCGAGCACGAAGTGAACGAGGTGTTTTTCACCGACGTGCGCGTGCCGGCCGAAAACCTCGTCGGCGAGGAGAACCGCGGCTGGACCTACGCGAAATACCTGCTCACGTACGAGCGCACCAACATCGCCGGAATCGGCTTCTCGACGGCCGCGCTCGACCGGCTGCGCGCGGTCGCTGCAAAGGTCACGAAGAACGGCCGGCCGCTCGCGGACGACCCGTTCTTCGCGGCGCGCGTCGCGCGTGTCGAGATCGAACTCGAGAACATGCGCACGACCAACCTGCGCGTGCTGGCCGCCGTTGCGGGCGGCGGCGCGCCGGGCGCGGAAAGCTCGATGCTGAAGATCCGCGGCACGCAGATCCGCCAGGAGATCACCGCGCTGATGCGGCGCGCGATGGGGCCGTACGCGCAGCCGTTCGACGACGCAGCGCTCGATGCCGATTACGACGGCGAGCCGGTCGGCCCGGACGAAGCCGCGAGCGCCGCGCAGCAGTACTTCAACAACCGGAAGCTGTCGATCTTCGGCGGCTCGAACGAGATCCAGAAGAACATCATCGCGAAGATGATGCTCGGGCTGTAACGAGGGACGCGACGATGGATTTCCAGCACACAGAAGACCGCCGGATGCTGGCGGATACGTTGAACCGCTTCATCGCCGAACAGTACGCGTTCCCGGTGCGCGATCGCATCGCGCAGTCGGCCGAAGGTTTCGATCGCGCGATGTGGCAGCGCTTTGCCGAACTCGGTACGGTCGGCGCGCTGTTTTCCGAAGCCGACGGCGGTTTCGGCGGCGCGGGCTTCGACATCGCCGTGGTGTTCGAGTGCCTCGGGCGCGGGCTCGTCGTCGAGCCGTTCCTTGGCGCGCTGCTCGCGGGCCGCGCGCTGTCGCTCGCCGGCGGCGCCGCGCATCGCGACCGGCTGGCCGCGCTGATCGACGGCAGCGTGAGCGCCGCGTTCGCGCATGACGAGCCGGGCTCGCACTACGAACTGACGACCGTGCGCACGCGCGCCGAACGCTCGGGCGACGGCTGGGTGCTGACGGGCGCGAAGGGCGTCGTCGACCAGGCCGCGCAGGCGGCGTTCTTCGTCGTCAGCGCGCGCGTGTCGGGGCACGACGACGATGCGGCCGGCATCGGCCTGTTCGTCGTGCCGGCCGACGCGCCGGGCGTATCGCTGCGCGACTACAAGAAGATCGACGGCGGCCGCGCGGCCGAAGTGCGCTTCGAACGCGTCGCACTGCCGGCCGATGCCGCGCTCGGCGCGCACGACGGCGAAGCGGGCACGGCGCTGCTCGAACGCGTGCTCGGCTACGGGTTGCTCGCGCTGTCGGCGGAAGCGCTCGGCGCGATGGACGTCGCGAAGGCGTACACGCTCGACTACCTGCGCACGCGCAAGCAGTTCGGCTTGCCGATCGGCAGTTTCCAGGCGCTGCAGCACCGGATGGCCGACCTGCTGCTCGAAGTCGAGCAGGCACGCTCGGCCGTGATCAACGCGGCCGCGCAGCTCGATGCATCGCGCGTGGTGCGCGAACGCGCGCTCGCGGCGGCGAAATACAGCATCGGCCGGATCGGCACGCTGGTTGCCGAGGAGAGCATCCAGTTGCACGGCGGGATCGGGATGACGTGGGAGCTGCCGCTGTCGCACTACGCGAAGCGTCTCGTGATGATCGATCACCAGCTCGGCGACGAGGATCACCATCTCGCGCGCTACATCGCGCTGTCGAAACAGTAAAGGCGAACCACGCGAATGGAGGAGACAAGGATGACGAACGAATCGCGTGCATTGCCGCTGGCCGGCGTGAAGGTGCTCGATTTCTCGCGCGTGCTCGCGGGCCCGTGGTGCGCGATGGTGCTCGCCGATTTCGGCGCGGAAGTGATCAAGGTCGAGCATCCGGCGCGCGGCGACGACACGCGCGACTGGGGCTTGAGGATCGGCGACACCGAAACCACCTATTTCAACAGCGTGAACCGCAGCAAGCGCTCGATCTGTCTCGACCTGCAGACCGGCGAAGGGCAGCGGCTCGCACGCGAGCTGGCTGCTCAGGCCGACGTCGTACTTCACAACTTCAAGTTCGGCGGCGCCGAAAAGCTCGGGCTCGGCTACGACGCGCTGGCCGAACTGAATCCGCGCCTCGTGCACTGCGCGATTTCCGGCTACGACCGTTCGGGCGCCGAGGCCGCGCGGCCCGGCTACGATCTCGTCGTGCAGGGCGAGGCCGGGCTGATGGCGCTGAACGGCGAGGCCGGCCAGCCGCCGCTGAAGTTCGGCGTCGCGGCGGTCGACCTGTTCACCGGCATGTACTCGGCGCAGGCGATTCTCGCCGCGCTGTACGAACGCCACGCCACCGGGCGCGGGCGCCGCATCGAGATGGCGCTGTTCGACTGCGGGCTGATGATCACCGCGTACTACGGGCTCGACGCGCTGCTGATGGGCGAGGACCCGCCGCGCTACGGCAATGCGCATCCGTCGATCGTGCCGTACGGCGTGTTCGACGCGGCCGACGGCCCGCTCGTGATCACGGTCGGCAACAACACGCAGTTCGCGCGCTTCTGCGATGCGATCGAGCGGCCCGACCTTGCGGCCGACGCGCGTTACAAGACCAACCTCGGCCGCTCGGAGAACCGTGCGGACCTGCTGCCCGAGATTCGCCGCGAGCTCGCGCGCCGGTCACGCGCGACGCTGCTTGCGGCGCTTGCCGATGCGGGCATTCCCTGCGGCGAAGTGCTCGGGCTGCACGAAGCGCTGAAGTCGGAACGTGCGACGAGCGCGGGGCTCGTCACGCGGCAGCCGCATCCGGTCGCGGGCGGCGTCGACGTGCTCGCGCCGCCGTATCGGTTCGACGGCGCGCGGCTGCCGGTGCGTGGCGCGCCGCCGGTGCTCGGTGCGGATACGGACGCGGTGCTCGGCGGCTGGCTCGGGATGTCGGCCGACGAGGTCGCGCGCCTGCGTGCGGATCGCATCGTGTAAGTCGTTTTTCGCCGCCGCGGCGCGGGCGGATCGGATCGCGCGCCGGCCATTCACAAGACAGTGCTCGCGAAACGACGAGACGAGACAATATTGGAGACACCATGGAGCTTTCCGTCATCGAATCGGTCACGGCGCGCCGCGACTACCAGCAGCTCGTGCGCGCGCGGCGCCGCTTCAGCTTCACGCTGACGGCGCTGATGATCGCCACGTACTACGGCTTCATCCTGCTCGTCGCGCTCGCACCGCACGTGCTCGCCGCGCCGTTGTACCGCGGCGCGACGACGACGGTCGGAATCGCCGCGGGCGTCGCGATCATCCTGGTCGCGATCAGCCTGACCGCGTGCTACGTGCTGCGCGCGAACCGTGCGTTCGACCGCCGCGTCGACGCGATCCTGCAGCGTTCGTGACGGAGGCCGACATGCGACGTACCTCGATCGCGCCTGGCGCGCTTGCCGTTCCCGCAGTGCTCGTTTCCACCGCCGCGCAGGCGGTATCGGTCGCGGGCCCGATGCCCGACAAGGTCGAACTGAACCCGGTCGCGATCGGGATGTTCTTCGCGTTCGTGTTCGCGACGCTCGCGCTCACGCGCTGGGCCGCGCGCCGCACGCGCTCCACACGCGACTTCTACACGGCCGGCGGCGGCATCACCGGGCTGCAGAACGGGCTCGCGATCGCGGGCGACTACATGTCGGCCGCGTCGTTCCTCGGGCTGTCCGGGATGGTGTTCATGTTCGGCTTCGACGGGCTCATCTACTCGATCGGCTTTCTGGTCGGCTGGCCGTTCGTGATGTTCCTGATCGCCGAACCCTTGCGCAACCTCGGCAAGTTCACGTTCGTCGACGTCGTTGCATACCGCTTCGCGCAGCGGCCGATCCGGCTGCTGACGTCCGCGAATTCGCTGACCATCGTCGTCTTGTACCTCGTCGTGCAGATGGTCGGCGCGGGCAAGCTGATCCAGCTCCTGTTCGGGCTGTCGTACGGCACGGCCGAGCTGATCGTCGGCGTGCTGATGGTGGTCTACGTGTTCTTCGGCGGGATGACCGCGACCACCTGGGTGCAGGTGATCAAGGCCGTGCTGCTGCTGTGCGGCGCGACAGTGCTCGTCGTGCTCGCGCTCGCCGAATTCGGCTTCAGCATCGACGAGATGTTCCGCCGCGCGGTGGCCGTGCATCCGGGCGCGCTGTCCATCATGGGCCCCGGCAAGCTGATCCGCGATCCGGCCAACGCGCTGTCGCTCGGCATCGCGCTGATGTTCGGCACGGCCGGCTTCCCGCACATCCTGATGCGCTTCTTCACGGTGCCGAACGCGAAGGAGGCGCGCAAGTCGGTGCTCTATGCGACCGGCTTCATCGGCTATTTCTACCTGCTGACGTTCGTGATCGGCTTCTCGGCGATCGTGCTGCTCGCGCAGCATCCGGAGTTCTTCAAGCTCGGCGCAAACGGCACGTTCAACCTGACGCACGACCTGCTCGGCGGCTCGAACATGGTCGCGGTGAAGCTCGCGCAGGCGGTCGGCGGGAACTGGTTCTACGGCTTCATCGCGGCCGTCACGTTCGCGACGATCCTCGCGGTGGTCGCCGGCCTGACGCTCGCCGGCGCGACGACGATCTCGCACGACCTGTACGCGCAGATGTGGGCGCGCGGCAAGCCCGACGAACGCCTCGAGATGCGCATCTCGCGCGCGGCGACGATCGCCCTGTCGGCGGTCGCGATCGGGCTGTCGATCCTGTTCGAGCACGTGAACGTCGCGTTCATGGTCGGCCTCGTCGCGGCGGTGGCCGCGAGCGCGAATTTCCCGGTGCTCGCGATGTCGATCTTCTGGCGCGGGATGACGACGCGCGGCGCGGTGCTCGGCGGCGGCCTCGGCCTCGTGTCGGCGGTCACGCTCACGGTGCTGTCGAAGTCGGTGTGGGTCGACGTGCTGCACCATGTGCGCGCGCCGGTGTTTCTCGACAACCCGGCGCTCGTGTCGGTGCCGCTCGCGTTCATTGGGATCGTCGTCGGCTCGCTCCTGGATCGCGGCGAGCGTGCACGGCGCGAGCGCGAAGCCTTCGCGCAGCAGGAGTTCTATGCGCAGACGGGCGTGCTGGCCGGCCCGGCCGTGCAGCACTGATTCATCCGATGAACGAGCATATCCGTCCGGATCGCCGGACGGATATTTTCCGGAAATCCGGAATCCCGGATTTCCTTGCCTGCCGCATTATGGGAAATACAATGAAAACAACGGTTTGAGGGGTTCCGGAAACCTGGCATCGACCTTGCGTTATAAAGCGCACGGCCATCCCCCCGGCCGAACTACTACAGCAAGCAAGGAGACAATCGATGACCACTGCCTTCCTCCCCCTCCGGACGTCCTGAGGCATCGCTTGTTGCGGCACGGCAGCCGCGCGGGCGAGTGACTTTTCCCCTGAGGCATTCGCCTGCGCGCGTGACGCCGTTTCCATCGGCTCATCTACTTCTGCAGGAACCATCGTGAAGAAGAAACCCTTCTACAAAGTGCTCTATGTGCAGGTGATCTTCGCCATCATCGTCGGCGTGATCCTCGGCCACTACTACCCGGCGCTCGCCACCGACATGAAGCCGCTCGGCGACGGGTTCATCAAGCTGATCAAGATGGTGATCGGCCCGATCATCTTCTGTACGGTCGTCACCGGCATCGCCGGCATGGAGGACATGAAGAAGGTGGGCCGCGTCGGCGGCAAGGCACTCCTGTACTTCGAGATCGTGTCGACCTTCGCGCTGCTGCTCGGCCTCGCGGCCACGCACATCCTGCGTCCGGGCGTCGGCTTTAACATCGATCCGGCGACGCTCGACGGCAAGGCCGTCGCGTCGTACGCGGCGAAGGCGCACGGGCAGTCGACGGTCGACTTCCTGATGCACATCATCCCGAACACGATGGTCGATGCGTTCGCGCAGGGCGAGATCCTGCAGATCCTGCTGATCGCGCTGCTGTTCGGCAGCGTGCTCGCACACCTCGGCGAGCGCGGCAAGGTCGTGACCGACTTCATCGACGGGCTCACGCGTGTGCTGTTCGGCATCGTGCACATCGTCACGAAGCTGGCACCGATCGGCGCGTTCGGCGCGATGGCGTTCACGATCGGCAAGTACGGCGTCGGCTCGCTGGTGCCGCTGCTCAAGCTGATCGGCACGTTCTACCTGACGTCGGTCGTGTTCGTGCTCGTCGTGCTCGGTTCGATCGCGCGCGTCACGGGCTTCTCGATCATCCGCTTCGTGTCCTACATCAAGGAAGAGCTGCTGATCGTGCTCGGCACGAGCTCGTCGGAAGCCGCGCTGCCGCAGCTGATGGAAAAGCTCGAGAAGGCCGGCTGCTCGCGTTCGGTCGTCGGCCTCGTCGTGCCGACCGGCTATTCGTTCAACCTCGACGGCACCAACATCTACATGACGATGGCCGTGCTGTTCATCGCGCAGGCGACCAACATCGAACTGACGTGGATGCAGCAGCTCACGCTGCTGGCCGTCGCGATGCTGACGTCGAAGGGCGCGAGCGGCGTGACGGGCGCGGGCTTCATCACGCTCGCCGCGACGCTGGCCGTCGTGCCGACGATCCCGCTGTCGGGCATGGTGCTGATCCTCGGCATCGACCGCTTCATGAGCGAATGCCGCGCGCTGACCAATATCGTCGGCAACGGCGTCGCGACGGTCGTCGTGTCGGCCTGGGAGAAGGAGCTCGACCGCAACAAGCTGCGCCAGGCGCTGAACGGCGGCGGCGAGGTCACGCCGACCGAGACGGCCGGCGTCTGACGCCATGACGGAGCAGGCGGCGGCACGGCCCGCCGGCGGCGCGGCCCGCGGCGGCCGAGGCGCAGAGGCGGAGGCCTATGACACAATAGGCGATCCGCATCGCCAGGAAGCCTCGACCGTGACGCGCCGCCTGCTCATTCTCGTCGTGCTTGCCGCCGCGCTCGCCGCGGCGTGCACGCTGACGTGGACGATCACCTGGCGGCGCGGCGTCGCCGAGCTGCAGCGCAACGCCGCGGTGCGCGTCGACCGCACCACCAACGCGCTCAAGAGCACGCTCGACCGCTACGAATCGCTGCCCTATCTGCTCGGCAGCCATCCGTACGTGCAGGACCTGCTCGCCGAGCCGAAGCGCGCCGACTACACCGCGCGCGTCAATCGCTATCTCGAAGACCTCAACGAGCACGCGCACGCGACCGTCACCTACGTGATCGGCGCGGACGGCCTGTGCGTCGCCGCCAGCAACTGGCGCGCGCCCGACAGCTTCGTCGGGATCGAATACCGCTTCCGCCCGTATTTCCTCAATGCGATGAACGGCCAGGTCGGCCGCTTCTTCGGGATCGGCACGATCTCGCGCGATCCCGGCTACTACATCTCGCAGCCCGTGTGGCGCAACGGCAGGATCGCGGGTGTCGTCGTCGTGAAGCTCAATCTCGAATGGTTCCAGGGCGCCGATGCGTCCGAGCCGCTCGTCGTTGCGGACGACCACGGCGTCGTGTTCCTGTCGTCGGTGCCCGCATGGAAATACCACACGCTGCGGCCGCTGACGGGGCCCGTGGCCGCGTCGATCTACGAGACGCGCCAGTACGCGCAGCAACCCGTCACGCCGCTGCCGCTGCGCATCGAGCAGGTGCTCGGCCCCGATGCGGAGATCGTGCGCCTCGGCCCCGGCCTGCGTGCGCCGCGCTTCCTCGCGAGCAAGCGGCGGATCGGCGAGCCCGACTGGCTGCTCGTCACGCTCGCGCCGATCGCGCCCATCGACGCCGATGCGCGCAACGCGACGATCGTCACGGGCTTCGGCTTCGTGTCGGTCGCGCTGCTCGCGTTCTACTGGCGGATGCGCCGCGCGCGCGTGCGCGAAATGATCCGTGGCCGCGCGCTGCTGCAGCAGGCGTACGCGGAGCTGAACCGGCGTGTCGAGGAGCGCACGGCCGACCTGTCGGAAGCGAACGAGCAATTGCAGAAGGAGGTCGGCGACCGGATCCGCGCGGAGCAGGAGCTGCGCGCCGCGCACGACGAACTGATCCAGGCGAGCAAGCTCGCCGCGCTCGGCCAGATGGCGGCCGGCATCACGCATGAGCTGAACCAGCCGCTCGCGGCGCTGCGCAGCTTCTCGGACAACACGCGCGTGCTGCTCGATCGCGGCGAGCAGGCGGCCGCGCGCGAGAACCTCGAGGCGATCGCTGCGCTCACCGAGCGGATGGGCAAGATCACGAACCAGCTGAAGCTGTTCGTCGGCCGCGCGAAGCCGCGCAACGAGCAGGCGCTCGTCGTGCGCGCGCTGCGCAGCGTGCTGTCGCTGCTCGACGAGCGCCTGCGCGGCGTCGCGCTCACGCTGACATTGCAGGACGCGACCGTGTCGCCCGCACATGAAGCGCCGCTCGACCTGGCGCGCGATTATCCCGAGCTCGTCGCCCGTTGCGAGGATCTGCGCCTCGAACAGGTGCTGATCAACCTGCTCGGCAACGCGCTCGACGCGGTCGCTGGCGTGGCGGCGCCGGCCATCGAGGTGACGATCGCGGTGTCGGCCGCGACGCTCGCGGTCGAGGTGCGCGACAACGGCTGCGGCATCGCGCCCGACCTGCTGCCGCGCCTGTTCGAGCCGTTCTTCACGACCAAGGAAATGGGGCGCGGGCTCGGGCTCGGCCTCGCGATCTCGTCGTCGATCGCAAGCGACGCGGGTGGTGCGCTGACCGCGCGCAACGCGCCGTCGGGCGGCGCGCTGTTCGTCTTGACGCTGCGGCGCGCACGCACGCATCATCCGGACTCCGTGTCCGAGCCGGCGGGCTCGCGCTAGACGCGCCACGCCGCCCGCCCGATCGGCATACGATCGGTATAACGACGCCGCGCGTGCTGCCGCCGCGCGGCCCGTCAGGAGCAAGTGAGTACGATGGCCAACCGGCTGCAAGTGATCTATATCGAAGACGATGCGCTCGTTCGCCGGGCAAGCGTGCAGAGCCTTCAACTGGCGGGGTTCGACGTTGTCGGCTTCGAGTCGGCCGAGGCGGCCGAGAAGGCGATCGTCGCGGATACCGCCGGCGCGATCGTCAGCGACATCCGGCTGCCCGGCGCGAGCGGGCTCGACGTGCTCGCGCAGTGCCGCGAGCGCGTGCCCGACGTGCCCGTGATCCTCGTCACGGGGCATGGCGACATCTCGATGGCCGTGCAGGCGATGCGTGACGGCGCGTACGACTTCATCGAAAAGCCGTTCGCGGCCGAGCGCCTGATCGAGACGGTGCGCCGCGCGCTCGAGCGCCGCGAGCTCGTGCTCGAGAACCACGCGCTGCGGCGCGAGCTGGCCGGGCAGAACGTCGTCGCGCCGCGCATCATCGGCCGCAGCCCCGCGATCGAGCAGGTGCGCAAGCTGATCGCGAACGTCGCGCCGACCGACGCGTCGGTGCTGATCAACGGCGACACCGGTGCCGGCAAGGAACTGATCGCGCGCAGCCTGCACGAGCTGTCGCCGCGCCGCGACAAGCCGTTCATCGCGGTGAATTGCGGCGCGCTGCCCGAGCCGATGTTCGAGTCGGAGATGTTCGGCTACGAGCCCGGCGCGTTCACCGGCGCCGCGAAGCGCCGCGTCGGCAAGCTGGAATACGCGTCGGGCGGCACGCTGTTCCTCGACGAAATCGAAAGCATGCCGCTCGCGCTGCAGGTGAAGCTGCTGCGCGTGCTGCAGGACGGCGTGCTGGAGCGGCTCGGCTCGAACCAGCCGATTCGCGTGAACTGCCGCGTCGTCGCGGCCGCGAAGGGCGACATGAGCGAACTCGTCGCGGCCGGCACGTTCCGGCGCGACCTGCTGTACCGGCTCAACGTCGTGACGATCGCGCTGCCGCCGCTTGCCGAGCGCCGCGAGGACATCGTGCCGCTGTTCGAGCACTTCATGCTCGATGCGGCCGTGCGTTACGCGCGGCCCGCGCCGGTGCTGACCGACCGGCAGCGCGCGAGCCTGATGCAGCGCGACTGGCCCGGCAACGTGCGCGAGCTGCGCAACGCGGCCGACCGCTTCGTGCTCGGCGTGGCCGACATGCCGCAAGAGACGGGCGCGAGCGGCGACGAGGCCGACAACGAGCAGACGCTGAAGGAGCGCATCGAGCAATTCGAGCGCGCGGTGATCGCCGAGGCGCTGAACCAGACGGGCGGCGCGGTCGCCGCAACGGCCGACCGGCTGCATGTCGGCAAGGCGACGCTGTACGAGAAGATGAAGCGCTACGGGCTGTCGGCGAAAGGCGAATCCGAGCGCTGAAAAGCAAACGGACCGCGGAACCGGGTTGCCCGGTCGTGTGGTCCGTCGTGCGGGGAAGGGCGCTGCGCGCGGCCCTTCGAGCCGGATCGGGCGGCGCTCAGGCCGCGTTGCTGCCGAGTGCCTTCTTGAGCAGCGCGTCGAGTTCCGCGAACTGCGGTGCGCCGACGTAGCGCTTCAGGATCTTGCCGTCCTTGTCGACGACGAAGGTCGTCGGCGTGAGCTGCACGTTGCCGAACTGCTTCGCGACGCTGCCGTCGTCGAGCGCGACCTTGAACGGCAGCTGGCGCGTCTGCGCGTAGTTCGCGACGTACATCGGCGGATCGTAATTCATCGCGACCGCGACGAATTCCAGCCCCTGACCCTTGAAGCGATTATAGGTATCGACCATCTGCGGCATTTCCTGCATGCAGGTTGCGCAGCTCGTCGCCCAGAAGTTCACGAGATAGACCTTGCCTTTCAGGTCGCCTGCAGTCGAGACCTTCTGGCCCGACAGCAGCGTGAACGTGGCGTCCGGCACGGTGGACTTGCCGTTGAACGCGAAGAAGCCGGCGACGGCGATCGCTGCGACGACAACGGCGGCGACGATGTAGCGGACGGGGCCGGCGCTGCGCCGGGCGGGAGGCGTGGTGTTCATCTGGTGCTCTCGGAGTCGGTCGATGACGCGGATCAATGCAAAGGACATCGAAATTCGGCGCTCATTTTAGCGCGAATGCGGCGTGCGCACCGACGACGGCCACACATCCCGGATTTCGCGTTCGGCGGATAATGCCCGTTTTGCCCGCCCGATCCACGCCATGCCGAAGGAAGTCATCGTTTCGTTGCGCCCCTTTTTTCGTCCGCTGCGACACTTCGCCGCGCTCGCGTGCATGAGCGTCGCGCTGGCCGCGTGCTCGCCGTCGTACGACTGGCGCACGCTGCACAACGATGCCGGCTACACGATCGACCTGCCGGCGAAGCCGACTGTCGAGGAGCAGCCGGTGGCGATCGGCGGCGCGTCGATGCCGATGCGGATGCAGGCCGCGCACGTAGACGGCGCGGTGTTCGCGGTCGGCACGCTGACGCTGCCGGACGACCGCGACGACACGCGCCGCGCGGCGCTCGAGTTCCTGCGCGCCGGGCTGTCCCGCAACCTCGAAGGCACGCCGCAGACGGCTTCGGTGCCCGTGCCGCTCGCGGCCGGCGGCGCGGTGAACGGACTCGAGCTGCGCGTCGCGGGCGCGGCCGCCGGCGGCGATCGCGCGCGCAAGACGATCGTCGCGCGGCTCGCCGCGCGCGGCCGGCACGCTTACCAAGCCGTCGTGATTGCCGACGGACCGCTCGCACAGGAGCAGTTCGACCAGTTTTTCGGGTCGTTCAAACTCGATTGACGGTGGCCGGCGAGGGCGCTGAGACACACTGTGACAACTGAAAGTTCATTCGCAGCTTTCGACGCTAGTCGCCGGATTTTGCGAGGTTTTTCCGGCTATCCACAGCGCATGTGGATAACTTTGTTGAAAAGTCGGCCGGATTTCCCGCTGAGCCGCTCGGGACGGCCTTCCGGCCCGTTTGGTCGCTCGCGCGCATTTTGAGAAAAATCAATCAAAACAATGGGATACGGATTCTGCGCCGCAAAGGTCCCGCCGCGCCGTGATCCGGGGCCGGACTCGCGAAATTGTGCATAAGTCAAGTCTTGACAGCCGGATTTTGTCCTCCCGGTGCGCTCACAGCGCCGTAAGTGCGCGCCGGTAGCGGATTGCTTCGGCGATCTGCGCGGCCGTCGGCACAGGGTCGCCGGCGAGGTCGGCGATCGTCCGCGCAACCTTCAGCACGCGGTAATACGCGCGCGCCGACCAGCCGAAGCGCTCGCCGGCCTCGCGCAGCAGCCGTTCGCCTTCGTCGGTCGGCCGGCACAGGTCATCCGTCTCGCGGCCGCTCAGCATGTGATTCGTCTTGCCCTGCCGATCGAGTTGCAGCGCACGCGCCTGCGCCACGCGCGCCGCTACTGCGGCACTCGGCTCGCCGGGTGCCGACGCGCGCGTCGCCAGTTCGGCCGGCGACAGCGCGGGCAGGTCGATCTGGATGTCGATGCGGTCGACGAGCGGCCCCGACAGCTTGCGCAGGTAGCGCGCGGCGACGTCCGGCGTGCAGCGGCAGCGCCCGGACGGATCGCCGTGCCAGCCGCACGGGCATGGGTTCATCGCGGCGATCAGCTGGCACGCGGCCGGAAAGTCGGCTTGCTGGGCCGCGCGTGAAATCGTGATGCGGCCGGCCTCCAGCGGCTCGCGCAGCATTTCGAGCACGTGCCGGTCGAATTCCGGGAGTTCGTCGAGGAACAGGACGCCGAGGTGGGCAAGCGTGATCTCGCCCGGCTGCGGCGGGTTGCGGCCGCCGACCAGCGCGGCGGCGCTCGACGAGTGATGCGGCGAACGGAACGGCCGCTGGCGCCACTGCGCGGGCGAGAAGCCGAGGCGGCTCGCGGACAGGAGCGCCGCCGACGTCAGCGCCTCGTCGTCGGTCAGCGGCGGCAGGAGGCCCGGCAGCCGGGCGGCCAGCATCGACTTGCCGGCCCCCGGCGGCCCGACCATCAGCATGTGATGGCCGCCCGCGGCCGCGACTTCCAGCGCGCGGCGGGCACCGCGCTGGCCGACCACATCGGCGAGATCGGGAGCGGCCGGCATCGGCAGACCGTCGAGGCACGGCGCCGCGACCGGGGCGAGCCGCCCGTCCGGCGCATTGGCGAGGTGCGCGCACAGCGCGGGCAGGTCCGGCGCGCCGAACACGGTGACGCCGGGCACGAGCGCGGCCTCGGCGGCGCTGGCGAGCGGCAGGTACAGTTCGGGCCCGTTCGACGCGGCGGAGCCTGGTTCCGGGCCGGCCTCGCAGCCGCCATTGCCCGCTTCGGAATGCGTGCCGGAGCGCGGACCGGAAGCCACCGCGCTTGCCGCGACTTGCCAATCCCGCGCCACCCCGCACGCCATCGCGAACGCGCCGCGCATCGGCCGCAGCGCGCCCGTCAGCGACAGCTCGCCCGCGAATTCGCGGCCGGCCAGCGCGTCGACCGGGATCTGGCCGTTCGCGGCGAGGATGCCGAGCGCGATCGGCAGGTCGAACCGCCCCGACTCCTTCGGCAGGTCGGCCGGCGCGAGATTGACGGTGATGCGTCGCACCGGGAATTCGAAGCCGCAGTTCTGCAGCGCGGCACGGACGCGCTCGCGGCTTTCGCGGACTTCGAGATCGGGCAGGCCGACGATCGAGAACGACGGCAGCCCGTTGGCGAGATGGACTTCGACGGTGACATCCGGCGCGCGGCCGGAGGCGGGCGCGCGACTGCGCACCACGGCGAGCGACATGGCGAGGCTCCTGTTAACAAGACGGGCGACGGCCGTTCGGGGCCGCATGCCGCGGGAATCGGAGGAATCGGTGCGCGCTTGCCGGCGTGGCGCGGGAAAAGAACGAGGGACTGCGGAACGACGGACTGCGAAGAGCGATGGACAGCGAAGAGCGGGGGTACTGCGGAGAACGACGGACGACGAAGAGCGGGGACGACTTCGGTGCTTCAGTGCTTCAGTGCTTCAGTGCGGCGGGCGCGGGCCGCGCGAGGCGGCCCGCGCCCGGACCTTGCGGCCGGGTGGGGCGTCAGGCTTGCGGCGCGGCGAGCTTTTGCTCGAGTTCCGCGACGCGTTTCTCGAGTTCCTCGAGGCGCACGCGGGTGCGGGCGAGCACCTGTGCCTGCGTGTCGAATTCCTCGCGCGTGACGAGATCGAGTTTCGAGAAGCCTTGCGACAGCATGGCCTTCACGTTGCGCTCGACGTCCTTGGCCGGCGAGTTTTTCAGCAGATCGCTGACGCGCGACTGCAGATCGTTGAAAACGTCGCTGGGTTGCTTCATGTGATTCCCCTTCCTTGCACAAAAAATGTGCATCTTCAGTTGCGTACGTGCCCATGATGCACGCATGACCGGAAATGGTGCGCCCGGAGCGCGAATTCCGGGCATGGCGCCCGCATGGGTGAATGCCCCGGCGATCCGGGACGTGCGTGCACTCTAGCAACGATCCTTTCGCCGCGCCAGCAAACCGGGCCACGTTGGCCGTTCGGCCGGGCTTCCGCACCTTACATCACGGGATGCGACCCCGTGACGAAGCCCTTTGAAACGGTGCGTGAACCGACATGGCATGCGAGTTGCTGAGAAGAGTCCGTTACAACATTCCAACCAATTCGACGGGACAACCCAGCGAGAGGACTTCATGAAACTCATTACCGCAATCATCAAGCCGTTCAAGCTCGATGAGACGCGCGAGGCGCTGTCGGCGCTTGGCGTCTCGGGCATCACGGTGACGGAGGTGAAAGGGTTCGGGCGCCAGAAGGGGCACACCGAGCTGTACCGCGGCGCCGAATACGTGGTCGATTTCCTGCCGAAGATGAAGATCGAGGCAGCCGTGTCCGACGATCTCGTCGACCAGGCGGTCGAGGCGATCGAGCGGGCCGCGCGCACCGGCAAGATCGGCGACGGCAAGATCTTCGTCACGACGATCGAACAGGTCATCCGGATTCGCACCGGGGAGACAGGCGCAGACGCGCTGTAACAGAACAGACAAGACAAGCGAAAAGAGGAAACCCAAGATGCGCAAACTTCTGATGTCCCTGCTGATGGCCGGCTCGCTGATCGCGGCCGGCGTCGGCTCCGCGCTCGCCGACGACGCGGCGTCCGCCGCGGCTGCGTCCGCACCTGCTGCCGCCACGGCTTCCGACGCATCGGCCGCCGCCGCTCCGGCCGCTTCGGCGCCGGCAGCAACCGATGCATCCGCCACGGCCGCTGCCGCCGCACCGGCCTCGGGCGCCGCCGACGCATCGGCAGCCGCTGCCGCGTCCGCGCCGGCTGCCCCGGCTGCGCCGACCGCCCCGTTCTCGGTCGATTCGTCGAAGATCAGCGCGGGCGACACCGCGTGGATGCTGACGTCCACCGCGCTCGTGCTGTTCATGACGATCCCCGGCCTCGCGCTGTTCTACGCGGGCATGGTCCGCAAGAAGAACGTGCTCGCAACCGTGATGCAGAGCTTCGCGATCACCGCGGTGATCACGGTGCTGTGGACGGTGGTCGGCTACAGCCTCGCGTTCACGCCGGGCAACGGCTTCATCGGCGGCCTGTCGCGCGCGTTCCTGCACGGCATGAACTACATCAAGGGCGACAAGGCGACGACGCTGACCGTCAGCCACCTCGCGACGACGATTCCGGAATCGGTCTACTTCGTCTACCAGATGACGTTCGCGATCATCACGCCGGCGCTGATCTGCGGCGCGTTCGCCGACCGGATGAAGTTCTCGGCGATGCTCGTGTTCATGACGCTCTGGTCGCTGATCGTCTACGTGCCGATCGCGCACATGGTGTGGGAACCGACCGGCTGGCTGTCGGCTGACGGCGTGCTCGACTTCGCGGGCGGCACGGTCGTGCACATCAACGCCGGTATCGCGGGCCTCGTGTCGTGCCTCGTGCTCGGCAAGCGCGTCGGCTACGGCCGTGAATCGATGGCACCGCACAACCTCGTGCTGACGATGATCGGCGGCTCGATGCTGTGGGTCGGCTGGTTCGGCTTCAACGCAGGCTCTGCGGTCGCGGCCGACGGTCGTGCCGGCTTCGCGATGCTGACGACGCAGGTCGCGACGGCCTGCGCGGCGCTCGGCTGGATGTTTGCCGAATGGATCGCGAAGGGCAAGCCTTCGGTGCTCGGCATCGTGTCGGGCGCGGTCGCGGGTCTGGTGGCGATCACGCCGGCAGCCGGCTTCGTCGGCGTGGCAGGCGCGCTCGTGATCGGTATCGCGGCGGGCGTCGTGTGCTTCTGGTCGGCGACGTGGCTCAAGTCGAAGCTCGGCTACGACGATTCGCTCGACGCGTTCGGCGTGCACGGCATTGGCGGGATTCTCGGCGCACTGCTGACCGGCGTATTCGCGGTCAAGGATATCGGCGGCGCCGACGGCAGCCTGCTGCTGCAGGCCAAGGGCGTGCTGATCACGCTGGTCTACAGCGGCGTGCTGAGCTTCGTGCTGCTGAAGCTGATCGATCTGACGATGGGCCTGCGCGTGACCGAAGAGGAAGAGCGCGAAGGTCTCGACGTGATCCTGCACGGGGAGCATGTCGAATAAGTCACAAGGATGACCGGCGGGCCGCCGCGAAGACGGCGCCCGCCACCGAATGAGCGCAGCGACTTCGGCCCGCCCACCCGGCGGGCTTTTTTTCTTCTGTCACGCGCTGCCGTAGCGGATAACCCTTCACTCTATCGGGTCAATAGCCGAAAACTTCCTCCATATCCTTGTGAAGCCGGGAACAATCCCCAAATGGGCAGGGCAATTGCTCTACAATCTTCATTCTCCCGCTCGCGAGTGATTCATGGTTCCCCACCTCGTTACCGCGTTGAACGGTCCGCTGCTCGAACTCGAGCAGAAGATCCTCGACGCGACGCCTGCGATCGAACGCTGGTTCAGGCTCGAATGGCAGGAACATACCCCGCCGTTCTATTGTTCGGTGGACCTGCGCAACGCCGGCTTCAAGCTGGCCCCCGTCGACGCGAACCTGTTTCCCGGCGCGTTCAACAACCTGCCGTCCGAAGTGCTGCCGCTCGCCGTGCAGGCCGCGATGGCCGCGATCGAGAAGATCTGCCCGGACGCGAAGAACCTGCTCGTAATTCCCGAGCTGCCGACCCGCAACGCGTTCTACCTCGAAAACGTCGCACGCCTCGCGACGATCATGCGCCAGGCCGGCCTGAACGTGCGCTTCGGCTCGCTTGACCCGAGCATCACCGACATGACGCCGATCACGCTGGCCGACGGCCAGAAGATCGTGCTCGAACCGCTCGAGCGTTCGCAGCGCCGCCTCGGCCTGAAGAATTTCGACCCGTGCTCGATCCTGCTGAACAACGACCTGTCGGCCGGCATCCCGGCCGTGCTGGAAAACCTGCACGAGCAATACCTGCTGCCGCCGCTGCATGCGGGCTGGGCCGTGCGCCGCAAGTCGACGCACTTTTCCTGCTACGACGACGTCGCGAAGAAGTTCGCGAAGATGGTCGGTGTCGATCCGTGGATGGTGAATCCGTATTTCGCGCACGTGGAAGGGGTCGACTGGCAGGCGCATGAAGGGGAGCAGGCGCTCGCCGATGCGATCGACGGCGTGCTGAAGAAGATCGCGCGCAAGTATCGCGAATACGGGATCAGCGAGAAGCCGTACGTCGTCGTGAAGGCCGACGCGGGCACCGCCGGTCGCGGCGTGATGACCGTGCACGACGCGGCCGAGATCGGCCGCATGTCGAAAGCCGAGCGCGCGCAGATGGCCGAGTCGAAGGCCGGCCTCGCGGTGCGCGACGTGATCGTGCAGGAAGGTGTCTACACGTTCGAGCGCGTCGGCGACGAAGTCGCGGAGCCCGTCGTGTACATGATCGACCGCTACGTGGTCGGCGGCTTCTACCGCACGCACGCCGGCCGCGAGCGCGACCAGAACCTGAACGCGCCCGGCATGCACTACGTGCCGCTCGGCTTCGAGCACACCGCGCTGCCGGATGCCGGCGCCAAGCCGGGTGCCGCGCCGCCGAACCGTTTCTACATGTACGGCGTCGTCGCGCGGCTGTCGCTGATCGCGTCGTCGATCGAACTGGAAAAGACCGACCCCGAAGCCATCCAGGTGTAACGGATATTCGCTACGTACAGGACCTCATGGACATTCTCTTTATCGCCGACCCGCTCGAGCGCTTCAAGATCTACAAGGATTCGACCTACGCGATGATGGCCGAGGCGGCACGGCGCGGGCATGCGGTGTACGCGTGCGAGCCGAACCAGCTCGCCTGGACGGGCTCGGGCGTCGAGGCGGACGTGCAGCGCGTGACGATCGTCGGCGACACGGCCGACCTGCATCGCCGTCCGTGGTACGAGGCGGCCGCGCACGAGTCGCGTCAGCTGACGTCGTTCGGCGCGGTGCTGATGCGCAAGGATCCGCCGTTCGACATGGAGTACGTGACGGCCACCTGGATGCTCGAGCTTGCCGAACGCGCAGGCGCACGCGTGTTCAACAAGCCTCAGTCGATCCGCGATCACTCGGAGAAGCTCGCGATCGGCGAGTTTCCGCAATTCGTCGCACCGACGCTCGTCACGCGCGACGCCGCGCGCCTGCGGGCGTTCCATGCCGAGCATGGCGACGTGATCGTGAAGCCGCTCGACGGCATGGGCGGGATGGGCGTGTTCCGCGTGAAGGCCGACGGCATGAATCTTGGCGCGATCATCGAGATGCTGGGCCATGACGGCACGCGCTCGTTGATGATCCAGAAGTTCATTCCCGAGATCAAGGCCGGCGACAAGCGCATCCTGCTGATCGGCGGCGAGCCGGTGCCGTATTCGCTTGCCCGGATTCCGCAGGGCAGCGAGGTGCGCGGCAATCTCGCGGCGGGCGGGCTCGGTGTCGCGCAGCCGCTGACCGCGCGCGATCGCGAGATCGCCGAAACGCTTGGGCCCGTGCTCGCGGCGCGCGGGTTGCTGCTGGTCGGTCTCGATGCGATCGGCGACTGGCTGACCGAGGTGAACGTCACGAGCCCGACGTGCTTCCGCGAGATCATGGAGCAGACGGGCTTCGACGTCGCCGCAATGTTCATCGACGCGCTGGAGCGTGCGGCCGGATAGGCCGTCTCCTGTGCAACCCCGGCGGCGGCCGCGCAGGCCCCCCGTCGCCGGAGCAGCTCGACCGGCCTGCTACAATGCCCGCTTGCCCGGTGCCGCGCTCGCGCACCGAAGGCCCGGCGGTCGGGCCGAAACTGTTGCAAGGCTGAACATGGAACGTTTCCCACACTCGCTACGCTCATTGCCCCGCCGCGGGGTGTTGGCCCGCCAGGGGCGGCCGGGAGCGATCTGACATGGCCGGGATTCTGATCATCGCGCACGCCCCGCTCGCCACCGCGCTGCGGGATTGCATCGCGCACATCTACGGCGGCGTGCCCGCACGCATCGGCTGTATCGACGTGACGGCGGACAGCGATCCGACCCAGGTGATGGCGTTCGCGCACGCGGAGCTCGCGCGGCTCAAGGAAGAGAACGGCCTGATCGTGCTGACCGACATGTACGGTGCGACGCCCGCGAACATCGCGGGCCAGCTCGCGAAGATCGACAACGTGCGCGTGCTCGCGGGCGTGAACCTGCCGATGCTCGTGCGGGCCGTCTGCTACCGCACCGTGCCGCTCGACAAGCTGGTCGACAAGGC
The DNA here is from genome assembly GCF_002099195.1 of Burkholderia puraquae. GTDB lineage: Bacteria > Pseudomonadota > Gammaproteobacteria > Burkholderiales > Burkholderiaceae > Burkholderia > Burkholderia puraquae. The sequence continues at coordinate 52,413 of NZ_NBYX01000019.1, forward strand.
GCTGTCCGGCGGTGCGAAGGGCGTCCATGAGGTGTCGGCCGGTACGCCGCCGCCGCCGACGGAAACCGGCTGCGGCCAGTGCGCGCCGATTCCGCCCGAACCGCAACCGCGCACCGAGTCGCACTGATTTCCCGTTTTCCGTTTTAGACAGCACCGCCGGCGCGCGCCGCCGGCGGCCCCGACCGACCCGACCGAGAATCATGCTTCAACAAGAAACCACCATCGTCAATAAATTGGGGCTCCATGCGCGCGCATCGGCCAAGCTCACGCAACTGGCCGGCAACTTCCAGTCGGAAGTCTGGATGACGCGCAACGGGCGCAAGATCAATGCGAAGAGCATCATGGGCGTGATGATGCTGGCGGCGGGCATCGGCAGCACCGTGACGATCGAGACCGAAGGGGTGGACGAGCGGGAAGCGATGGACGCGCTGCTGAAGCTGATCGCGGACAAGTTCGGCGAAGGGCAGTGATCCTCGTGCGGGATCATTGTCGTTTCCAGTCAGAATGCCGCGGATTCCGCGGCATTTTTTTCGCCGGAAGCATTGATGCGGAATGCGCAATGCTGCGGTGCATGCAGTCAGCAGGGAGTCGCGGAATTTATAATCGCTAACCGGGGTCATAAGCGCATCGCAGCAGTGTGCCGCGGCTTTACTTGTATAGAGGAGGTGCGCGTGTCCTTCACGCTGCATGGCATTCCCGTCTCACGTGGTATCGCGATCGGGCGAGCGTACCTGATCGCGCCGGCGGCGCTCGACGTCGCCCATTACCTGATCGACGCAAACCAGATCGACGCCGAGGTCGAGCGCTTCCGCACGGCGCTCGATGTCGTGCATCACGAACTCGAAGCGCTGCGCGCCGACCTGACCGACGACACCCCGAGTGAAGTCGGCGCATTCATCGACGTCCACATGATGATCCTGAGCGACGAGATGCTCGTGCAGGAAACCATCGACCTGATCCGCACGCGCCGCTACAACGTCGAATGGGCGCTGACCGAGCAGCTCGGGCTGCTCACGCGCCACTTCGACGACATCGAGGACGAATACCTGCGCGAGCGCAAGGCCGACATCGAGCAGGTGGTCGAGCGCGTGCTGAAGGCGCTCGCCGGCGCGCCGTCCGCATCGCAGGCGCTCGACCGCGCGGCCGCGAACGGCACGAACGAGATGATCGTCGTCGCGCACGACATCGCGCCGGCCGACATGATGCAGTTCAAGTCGCAGTCGTTCCAGGCGTTCGTCACCGACCTCGGCGGGCGCACGTCGCACACGGCGATCGTCGCGCGCAGCCTCGGCATTCCGGCCGCGGTCGGCGTGCAGCACGCAAGCGCTTTGATCCGCCAGGACGACCTGATCATCGTCGACGGCGACCAGGGCATCGTGATCGTCGATCCGGCGCCGATCGTCCTCGAGGAATATTCGTACCGGCAGTCCGAGAAGCTGCTGGAGCAACGCAAGCTGCAGCGCCTGAAGTTCTCGCCGACGCAAACGTTGTGCGGCACCAAGATCGATCTGTACGCGAACATCGAATTGCCCGACGACGCGAAGGCGGCCGTCGAGGCCGGCGCGGTCGGCGTCGGGCTGTTCCGTTCCGAGTTCCTGTTCATGCATCAGAAGGAGATGCCGGAAGAGGAGGAACAGTTCGCCGCGTACAAGCGGGCCGTCGAGTGGATGAAGGGCATGCCGGTGACGATCCGCACGATCGACGTCGGCGCGGACAAGCCGCTCGAGGCGCTCGACGAAGGTTACGAGACGGCGCCGAACCCGGCGCTCGGGCTGCGCGCGATTCGCTGGAGCCTGTCCGAGCCGCAGATGTTCCTCACGCAGTTGCGTGCGATCCTGCGCGCGTCGGCGTTCGGCCAGGTGAAGATCCTGATCCCGATGCTTGCGCACGCGCAGGAGATCGACCAGACGCTCGACCTGATCCGCGAGGCGAAGCGCCAGCTCGACGACGCGGGGCTCGCGTACGATCCGAACGTGCGCATCGGCGCGATGATCGAGATCCCGGCCGCGGCGATCGCGCTGCCGCTGTTCCTGAAGCGGTTCGATTTCCTGTCGATCGGCACGAACGACCTGATCCAGTACACGCTCGCGATCGATCGCGCCGACAACGCGGTCGCGCACCTGTACGACCCGCTGCATCCGGCCGTGCTGCACCTGATCGCCTATACGTTGCGCGAAGCGAAGCGTGCGGGCGTGTCCGTGTCGGTGTGCGGGGAGATGGCCGGCGATCCGGCGCTCACACGCCTGTTGCTCGGGATGGGGCTCACCGAGTTCTCGATGCACCCGAGCCAACTGCTCGTCGTGAAGCAGGAGATCCTGCGCGCCCACCTGAAGGCGCTCGAAAAGCCGACGGCCGACGTGCTCGCCGCGTTCGAGCCGGAGGAAGTTCAGGCTGCGCTGCAGCGCCTGTCGGTCGCGGAGCCGCGCGCAGACGCCGCCGCTTGACGCACCTGCGTCGCCGCTAAACGTAGCGAAGTGTCACCACGCATGCGCCCCCCGGCGCATGCCCGTCGCGCGTCAGTGCCGGCCCCCGCACACGGGGCAGTCGGCCTGGCGCGCGATTTTCATCGTCGTCCATTCCATCCGCAGCGAATCGAGCATCATCAGCCGCCCGTTGAGCGTCTTGCCGATGTCCCCGATCACGCGCAGCGCCTCGGCGGCCTGCATCGCGCCGATGATTCCGACCGTCGGCGCGAACACGCCCATCGTCGCGCACGCGACTTCCTCGAACGGCTGGTCTTCCGGAAACACGCACGCATAGCAGGGCGCGGCCGGGTCGCGGAAATCGAACGTGCTGATCTGGCCGTCGAAGCGCAGCGCGGCGCCCGACACGAGCGGCACGCCGTGTGCGACGCAGGCCCGGTTGATCGCATGCCGCGTCGCGAAGTTGTCGGTGCAGTCGAGCACGACGGTCGCGTGCGGCACGTGCGCGTCGAGCCAGGCGTCGTCGACGCGCTCCGCAACCGCATGCACTTTCACCTCGGGGTTCAGTTGCGCGAGCGCGTCGCGCCCCGATTCGACCTTGTTGCGGCCGACCGATGCCGTCACGTGCAGGATCTGCCGCTGCAGGTTCGTGAGGTCGACCGTATCGGCGTCGACGAGCGTGATCGTGCCGACGCCCGATGCCGCGAGGTACATCGCGGCGGGCGAGCCGAGGCCGCCCGCGCCGACGACGATCGCATGCGCATCGAGAAAGCGCTGCTGCGCCTCGATGCCGATTTCGTCGACGAGGATGTGACGGGAGTAGCGAAGGAGTTGATCGTCGTTCATGGGGAATCGTGGGCGAGGCGGGCGGTCGTGTCGTTATTTTAGGCGCGCATGAAAAACGGGCCATCGCGGTCTTCCCGCGATGGCCCGTCGGATGCCGGCCGGCGCTTACTTCGGCGCCGACGCGGGCTTCGGTGCGGAAGCCGGCTTCGCGCTGGCGCCCGATGCCTTCGAGGCCGTCGCAGCCTTGCCGGCCGGGCTCTTCGTGCTTTCGGCGAGCAGCGACTTCGATTCCTGGACCGACTTGCCTTCGAGCTTGTTGAGCGCCTGCTGCATCATGAAGTCGTCGGCGCTGCCGAACTCGATCGGCTTGCGATCGCGATCCTTCTGGCGTTGTTCCGGCGTCTTCTTGTCGTTCTGCTCTTCGAGGACGCGCAGCTGATCCATCCGGCGCTGCTCGCGCTCTTCCTGTTCCTTCTTCTCGTTCGGATCCTGCGTGTTCGCGAGGTGGTTCGTGTAGTCGACCTCGCGCGTCACGAGCACGTCGTCCGGATCGCCGTCCGCATACTGATCGACCGGCACGTCGGGCGTGATGCCCTTGTTCTGGATCGAACGGCCGCTCGGCGTGTAGTAGTACGCGGTGGTCAGGCGCAGCGCGGTGTCGGCCGTCATCGGGCGGACCGTCTGCACCGAACCCTTGCCGAACGTCGTCTTGCCCATGATCTGCGCGCGCTTCGAATCCTGCAGCGCACCGGCGACGATTTCCGACGCGGACGCCGAATAGGCGTTCGTCAGCACGATCATCGGCACCGTCTTGAAGACCGGCGGCAGGTTCTTCAGCGGATCGCCGTCGAAGGATGGCAGGCGATAGTTGTCGTACGTATCGCGGTAGACCTGCTTCGAATCGGCGATCTGGCCGTTGGTCGACACGACCACGGAGTCGGGCGGCAGGAAGGCGCCGGCCACGCCCACCGCGCTCTGCAGCAGGCCGCCGCCGTTGTTGCGCAGGTCGAGGACGAGGCCCTTCAGGTTCGGCTGCTGGCGTGCGATGTCCTGCAGCTTCGCGGCGAGATCGGGCGTCGTGCGCTCCTGGAAGCTCGTGATGCGGACATATGCATAGCCCGGATCGAGGATCTTCATCTTCACGCTCTGGACCTTGATGATCGCGCGCGTGACCGTGACCGGGAACGTGCGGTCGTCGCTCTTGCGGAAGATCGTCAGCGTGACCTTGGTGCCCGGCTCGCCGCGCATCTGCTTGACGGCCTTGTCGAGCGTCATGCCGCGCACCGGCTTGTCGTTGATGCGGGTGATCAGGTCGCCCGGACGGATGCCGGCGCGGAATGCCGGGGTATCTTCGATCGGCGAGATCACCTTGACGAGGCCGTCTTCCTGCGAGATCTCGATGCCGAGACCCGCGAAGCGGCCCTTCGTCTGCTCCTGCAGCTCGTCATAGTCGGTCTTGTCGAGGAACGACGAATGCGGGTCGAGGCTCGACACCATGCCCTTGATCGCGGCCGTCAGCAGCTTCTTGTCGTCGACCGGTTCGACGTACTCGCGCTTGATCTGTCCGAAGACTTCCGCGAACAGGCGGAGCTGGTCGAGGGGAAGCGGCGCCGTGGCGGTCTGCTCGGCCGATGCGGAAACCTGCAGCGTGGCGAACACGCCCGTGGCGAGGCCCGCGGCAATCAGGCCGATGTTCTTCAATTTCATTCGCATAGAGATCTGGTGCGGTCGGGAAGCGCGTGGCGGTAGCGGGGATGTAGCGGACAAGTATAACTGTTCGTCCGATGACTCAGTGGAACGGCGCGAAAAGCGTCGAAATGGGCCCGGAGAAGGCCCGCCGGGGCGCCGCCGGACGCGCTGCGGGTTCGAAAGCGGATTCGACAGCACCCGGGGCGCGAAGGTTCGCGCGGTGCGCCGGGCAAGGGCCGGGGCCGCGGCGCACCGCGCCGGGCGCGGCCCACCCGGCCCACCCGGCCGACGGGCGTCAGCCCGCCTTGCCCTGCTTCGCGACGGCGGCCTGCGCCTGCGCGATCGCGTCCTGGTCGCCGAGGTAATAGTGCTTGATCGGCTTCAGGTTTTCGTCGAGTTCATACACGAGCGGCACGCCGTTCGGGATGTTCAGGCCGACGATGTCGCTGTCCGAGATGCCGTCGAGGTATTTGATCAGCGCGCGCAGCGAGTTGCCGTGCGCGGCGATCAGCACCTGTTTGCCGGCGCGGACCGCCGGGGCGATCGACTCGTTCCACAGCGGCAGCACGCGCGCGACCGTGTCCTTCAGGCACTCGGTGAGCGGCAGCTGCTCGCGCGGCACCTTCGCATAGCGCGGGTCGTTGAACGGCGCGCGTTCGTCGGTCGGTTCGAGCGCGGGCGGCGGCGTGTCGTAGCTGCGGCGCCACACGAGCACCTGGTCGTCGCCGAACTTCGCGGCCGTTTCCGCCTTGTTCAGGCCCGACAGCGCGCCGTAGTGGCGCTCGTTCAGGCGCCACGAATGGACGACCGGCAGGTACATGAGGTCCATCTTGTCCTGCACGTGCCACAGCGTGCGGATTGCGCGCTTGAGGACCGACGTGTACGCGATGTCGAACGTGTAGCCGGCCTCCTTGAGCAATTCGCCGGCCTGGTAGGCTTCGTTGCGACCCTGTTCGGTCAGGTCGACGTCGACCCAGCCGGTGAAGCGGTTTTCCTTGTTCCACGTCGATTCGCCGTGGCGGATGAGAACGAGTTTGTACATGGATCTTGCGGTCGGTAGTGAAGGAAGCGGTGGCGCGTCGTGCAGGACCCGACCCGGGCCCGCCATCGCGCAAGACGGTTATTTTATAATGGCGGGATTGTCCTCATCCGATTTCTCTTTTTCCGGCGGAATTCCGTGACGTTCTTTACCGATTACACCAACCTGGCCCTTATCGCGATCCTGGTGGTATCCGGCGGCCTGCTGGCCTGGCCCGCGCTGCGCCGCGGCCGCGGCGGCCTGTCGGCCGCAGAGGCGACGCAACTCATCAACCGCCGCAACGCGGTCGTGATCGACGTGCGCGCCGCGTCCGATTTCGCTGCCGGCCACCTGCCGTCGGCGCGTCAGGTCGCGGCGGGCGAAATCGGCGCGAAGATCGCGCAGGTCGCGAAGAACAAGAGCACGCCGGTGCTGCTCGTCTGCCAGAACGGCCAGCAGTCGCAGAAGGCGGCGCGCGAGGTCGAGGCGGCGGGCTACGCCGAAGTGCACGTGCTCGAGGGCGGCGTGGCCGCCTGGCAGCAGGCCGGGATGCCGGTCGTCAAACAAGGAGTGGCGAAGTGAACAAGGTTTTGATGTACAGCACGCAGGTGTGTCCGTATTGCATCCAGGCCGAGCGCCTGCTGAAGCTGCGCGGTGTCGAGCAGATCGAGAAGGTGCTGATCGACCGCGATCCGGCCCGCCGCGACGAAATGATGACGCGCACGGGGCGCCGCACGGTGCCGCAGATCTATATTGGCGATACGCACGTCGGCGGCTACGACGATCTGTCGAAGCTCGACCGCGAAGGCGGGCTCGTCCCGCTTCTGCAAGCGGCCTGATTAGGGCAGAATGGCCGCCGGCCGCGCCGCGGCTTGGGCGCGCAGGATTCATCCGTGGCGGCCGGCGAGAAGCCGGGCCGCCCCGTCACCACTTTTAGGGAAACACCATGTCCGACGTCGAAAACCAACCGTTCTTCAACATCCAGCGCGTCTACCTGAAGGACATGTCGCTCGAGCAGCCGAATTCGCCGGCGATCTTCCTCGAGCAGGACATGCCGTCGGTTGAAGTCGAAGTCGACGTCAAGGCCGACCGCCTCGCGGAAAGCGTGTTCGAAGTCGTCGTGTCGGGCACCGTCACCGCGAAGGTGAAGGACAAGGTCGCTTTCCTGATCGAAGCGAAGCAGGCCGGCATTTTCGACATCCGCAACATTCCGGACGAACAGCTCGACCCGCTCGTCGGCATCGCATGCCCGACGATCCTGTTCCCGTACCTGCGTTCGAACATCGCCGACGCGATCACGCGCGCGGGCTTCCCGCCGATCCACCTCGCGGAAATCAACTTCCAGGCGCTGTACGAACAGCGTCTCGCGCAGCTTCAGCAGCAGGCCGGTGCCGCAGCAGGCGCGCCGAACGGCACGACGCTGAACTGACGTTTTACTCGGAGGACCGGTGCTGGGTATGAAAGTAGCCGTTCTCGGCGCCGGTGCCTGGGGCACCGCGCTCGCGGGCCATCTGGCCGCGCGGCACGATACGCTTCTATGGGCGCGCGACGCCGCGCTCATCGCCGGGCTGCAGGCCCGGCACGAAAATTCCCGCTATCTGGACGGCATCGCGCTGCCTGACGCATTGCGCTACGACGCCGATCTCGGCGCCGCGCTCGCGCATGGCGCCGCGGACGACGCACTGTGCGTGATCGCGGCGCCCGTGGCCGGGCTGCGCACGCTGTGTCACGCGATGCGCGACGCAGGCTGCGTGCCCGCGCATGTCGTCTGGGTCTGCAAGGGCTTCGAGGCCGACACGCATCTGCTGCCGCATCAGGTGATCGCGGCCGAGCTGCCCGAACAGCAGAGCAACGGCGTGCTGTCGGGGCCGAGCTTCGCACGCGAGGTCGGGCAGTCGCTGCCTGTCGCGCTGACGGTGGCGAGCACGTCCGCCGATTGCCGCGAGCGCACGCTCGCCGCGTTCCACCACGGCGCGATGCGGATCTATACAGGTGACGACGTGGTCGGCGTCGAGGTCGGCGGCGCGGTGAAGAACGTGCTCGCGATCGCGACCGGCATCGCCGACGGCCTCGGCCTCGGGCTGAACGCGCGCGCCGCGCTGATTACGCGCGGCCTCGCCGAAATGTCGCGGCTCGGCGTCGCGCTCGGCGGCCGGGCGGAAACCTTCACGGGCCTCACGGGCCTCGGCGACCTGATTCTCACCGCAACCGGCGACCTGTCGCGCAACCGCACGGTCGGCCTGCAACTGGCGGCCGGCCGCACGCTGAACGATATCCTCGGCGCGCTGGGCCACGTGGCCGAAGGCGTGCGCTGCGCGCAGGCCGTGCTGGCCATCGCGCGCGCGCAGTCGATCGAAATGCCGATCACCGAAGCCGTGTGCGGTGTGCTGTTCGACGGCATCGCGCCGCGCGACGCCGTCAGCGGCCTGCTGCGGCGCGACGCGCGCGCCGAGTAGCGCGAACCGGCGCCGCCTGGCGCCGTGTTTGCCTCGGGCGCGCGGCGTCAAAGCGCGCTACGCTTGAACAGTCTCCGGCGTTCCGGGAGGTTGTCATGCTGCAGATCCATTCCACCACGCTCGATGCGCAGGTCGTCGACATCACGACGCTCGACGTCGACGCGATCGTCAACGCGGCGAACGGCTCGCTGCTCGGCGGGGGCGGCGTCGACGGCGCGATCCACCGCGCGGCCGGCCCCGGCCTGCTCGCCGAATGCCGCACGCTCGGCGGCTGCGAGACGGGGGACGCCAAGCTCACGCGCGGCCACGGGCTGCCGGCGCGCTACGTGATCCATGCGGTCGGGCCCGTGTGGCACGGTGGCGGGCGCGGCGAGGCCGAGCTGCTTGCGTCGTGCTACCGGCGCGCGATCGAGCTGGCCGAAGAGGTCGCGGCGACGTCGATCGCGTTCCCGGCGATCAGCTGCGGCATCTATCGCTATCCGGCAGAGGCAGCTGTCGACATCGCGGTGGGCACCGTCGCCGAAATGCTGCCGCAGGCACCGAACCTCGCACGCGTGGTGTTTGCGTGCTTTTCTCCCGACATCTACGACCTGTATCGCGCGCGGCTCGTGCGGGCGTGACGCATCCCGCGGGGCGGGACGCGCAGCGCAAGCATCATGCGCCGCCTTCGAAGCCGGCCTGGCGCCACGCCTCGAACACGACCACCGCGACCGTGTTCGACAGGTTCAGGCTGCGGTTGTCCGGCCGCATCGGCAGGCGCACGCGCTGTTCGTTCGGGAAGCGCTCGAGCAGCTCGGCGGGCAGGCCACGTGTTTCCGAGCCGAACACGAACCAGTCGCCGGGCAGGAACGCGTGATCGTGGAAGCGGCCCGAGCCGCGTGTCGTGAACGCGAACATCCGCGCGGGATCGGGCGTTTCCGCCGCGACGAACGCGTCCCAGTCGCGGTGCACGCGCATCTGCGCATACTCGTGATAGTCGAGGCCCGCGCGGCGCATCCGCGCGTCGTCGAGCGGGAAGCCGAGCGGCTCGATCAGGTGCAGGCGCGCGCCCGTGTTGGCGCACAGGCGGATCACGTTGCCGGTGTTCGGCGGAATTTCGGGGGCGACGAGAACGACGTTGAACATGTTTCGGTTTGGCTGGGCCGGCCGGGGCGGCGCAACGCGCGCGTTCCCGGCCGGCCGGTTCGTGACGGCCGCCGCCGTGTCCGGTCGGTCGGCCTCTCTATCTAATTAATCCCTGGCGGTGCGCAGCGCAACCAGATTCGTCACGCGCGCGGCGCCCGCCGCCTTCAGCGCATGCGCGGCGGCCGCGAGCGTCGCGCCGGACGTCATCACGTCGTCGACGAGCGCGACGTGGCGGCCGGCGACGCCGCCGGCCACCGCGAATGCCGCCATCACGTTGTCGCGCCGTGCGTGCCGGTCGAGCCGCGACTGCGGCGCGGTGTCGGCGACGCGCGCGAGCAGCGCCGCATCCGCATGCACGCCGAGCCGCCGCGCAAGCGGACGCGCGATCGCCCACGCCTGGTTGTAGCCGCGCGCGACGAGCCGCCGGTGCGACAGCGGCACCGGCGCCACCAGGTCGAAGCCGCCGGCGCCGGGCGTATCGTCGATCAGCCGGACGAGCCGCGCCGCGAATTCGGTGCCGAGCGCGAGTTGCCGGTGAAACTTCAGGCCGCGTGCGAGCCCGTCGAGCGGCGCGCGGTAATCCGCCAGCGCGAGCGTCGCATCGAACGGCGGCGGTGCCGCACGGCACGCGTCGCACCGGTACGCGGCCACGCGGCCGGCGCCTGCGCGAGCGCCGCGGGCCGGATGCGAACGCGGTGGCCCGATGCCGAGCGGCAGCGCGCAGACGTCGCAGCGCAGCCGCGCCTCGTTCCAGTACGCGGCGTCGCAAGCGCCGCAAATCATGGTGTGTGACAAATTGCCGCACAGCGCGCAGCGATTCGGCAGCGCGACCGCGGCGACGCGCGCTGCCAGCGTGCGAACCTGCGACAAAGCGACGCGCATCGTGCGTCGGGCGGAACGACGGATCATCGCAACACTCCTGACACCCCGCCTCAATGAAGCCTGCGGGGCGAGCGAGTATACTTCGGGCTCTTCGCCAGTGTGCCCGACATGTCCCCAGCTTCGACTTCAACCGGCCGTCCGGCCAATGACGCAAGGCGCCTGCGGCGGATCTTCGACCGCCGTGCCGCCACGTTCGATGCGGTCGCGTTCCTGCCGCGCGAGATCGCGCAGCGGATGAACGAGCGTCTCGAATACATCAAGGTGAGCCCCGCAGCCGTGCTGGACGCGGGCTGCGGCCCGGGCGACGACCTGCCGGCGCTGCGCGCACGCTTTCCGGAGGCGCCCGTATTCGGCGTCGACCTGTCCGGTGCGATGCTCGCGCGAGCCGGTCAGCGCGAGGTCGAGCAGACGAGCTGGCGCCGCTGGCTGCCGGCCTCGCTCGGCCGCGCACTGGGCCAGCGCGGCCCGCGCGTCGCGCAGGCCGACTTCGCCGCGCTGCCATTCCCCGGCGGCGCGTTCGACCTGATCTGGTCGAATCTCGCCCTCCACTGGCATTCGCGCCCGGATGCGGTGCTGCCCGAATGGCAGCGCGTGCTGCGCGTGAACGGGCTGCTGATGTTCAGCACGCTCGGCCCCGACACGCTGCGCGAACTGCGCGCGGCCTGTGCGGACGCCGAAGCGGCGCTCGGCATGGTGCCGCCCGCCGCGCGCGTGATCGACTTCGTCGACATGCATGACCTCGGCGACATGCTTGTCGAGAGCGGCTTCGAGATTCCCGTGATGGATCAGGAAGTGCTGACCGTCACCTACAAAACCCCCGACTCCCTGCTGGCCGACGTGCGCCGCTGGGGAGCCTATCCGTTCGACCGCGCGGCGCCGCAGCGCGCGACGCGGCGCTTTCGCGCGGCGCTCGGCGACGCGCTGGAGGCGCGCCGGCGCGCGGACGGCACGATTCCGCTGACGTTCGAAGTGATCTACGGCCACGCATGGAAGGCCGTGCCGCGCACGACCGCCGAAGGGCACGGGATCGTGCGTATCGAGGACATCGGAAAGGGGCGTCCGAAGAATCGGTAAAGCGGTAAAGAGGGGTTTTGTTATGTCTGAAATTAGCGGCGCAAAGCGGGGTCGAATTGGCGCCTGAAATGGCCGGAAAGCTTGTCGCGCTTGGCTCGCGGGCCGATAGTCGCTTGCTTGTGGATGCCATTGAACCCGCCTATAATGCGTCAGCTTGTCGTCCCGGGGTCCCCGCAATACGGGGCGACGAGTCCGATGCAGGCATGCATCGCATGCCATTCGCGTGAGGCGGCGATGGAAGCAGCGAGGGTTTTGGCGGAGACGACGAACGGCGAGCTGGTCCTCGAAGACTGGCTCATGAAACGCAATTGTTCGGCGTCGCCGCGCCAGTTCGTGCTGTTTTACGCGTCGCTCGCGGGCTTCTCGCTGGTGATCGCGACATTGCTGATGTGGCAAGGGGCTTGGCTCGTCATGCCCTTCACCGGAATCGAGTTGCTGGCAGTGGGTGTCGCATTTGCGATCTATGCTCGCCATGCGGTCGATTACGAACGCATCAGGCTGTATCCGCACCGGCTCGTGATCGAGCGGATGGATGCGGAGCGGCTCACGCAGATCGAATTCAACCCGCGCTGGGTGCGGGTCGAGCCGGGTGCGACGCCACGCGATCCGATTCGGCTGGTATCGCGCGGGCAGACCGTCGTAATCGGGCAGCATCTCGCGCAGCACAGGCGTGCGCAGTTCGCCGACGAACTGCGCGTGTCGCTCAGGCGCTGCGGCTGACGAAGCGCGGGCACCGGCCGGATACCGGCCGGCGGCTTGCGACGGGGGAGGGTTTGAATGGAAATTTTGGGTAAGGATGCTATGAAAACAATCAAGCGAGCCCTCACGGGCGTGCTGGCATGCAGCGGATTGCTCTTTGCCGGTGCCGCCCTGGCGGTCGGTGATAGCCCGGGCGGCCCCCGCGTCAACGAGATCAACTTTCAGCCGCCGGTCACGAAGATCGCCGAGGAGCTCTACGATCTCCACACGATGATGCTGATCCTGTGTACGGTGATCTTCGTCGGCGTGTTCGGCGTGATGTTCTATTCGATCTTCGCGCACCGCAAATCCAAAGGCCACAAGGCCGCCAATTTCCATGAAAGCACGACCGTCGAGATCATCTGGACGATCGTGCCGTTCGTCATCGTCGTGCTGATGGCACTGCCGGCGACGAAGGCCGTCGTCGCGATGAAGGACACGACGAACGCCGATCTCACGATCAAGGTCACCGGCTACCAGTGGAAGTGGGGCTACGACTACGTGAAGGGCCCGGGCGAGGGCATCGGCTTCCTGTCGACGCTCAGCACCCCGCGCGACGAAGTGATGGGCAAGAAGCCGATCACCGACACCTATCTGCAGGAAGTCGACAACCCGCTCGTCGTGCCGGTCAACAAGAAGATCCGCATCATCACGACCGCGAACGACGTCGTCCACTCGTGGTACGTGCCCGCGTTCGGCGTGAAGCAGGATGCGATCCCCGGCTTCGTGCGCGACACGTGGTTCAAGGCCGACAAGGTCGGTACGTTCCGCGGTTTCTGTACCGAGCTGTGCGGCAAGGAACACGCGTACATGCCGGTCGTGGTCGTTGTCCTGTCGGATGACGACTACGCGAAGTGGGTCACCGCGCAGAAGGCCAAGCTGGCCAGCGCCGCAGTCGATCCGAACAAGGTCTACACGATGGCTGAACTCGTCGCGCACGGCGAGGAAGTCTACAAGGCGAACTGCGCGGCCTGCCACCAGGTGAGCGGCAAGGGCCTCGGCGCATTCCCGGCCATGGACGGCAGCCCGATCGTGAACGGCCCGATCGCCGGCCACGTCGAGCGCGTGCTGCACGGCAAGGGCGCGATGCCGTCATGGGCGTCGCTGTCGGATCTTGACATCGCCTCGGTCATCACGTACGAACGCAATTCGTGGGGCAACCACAAGAACGACCTGCTGCAGCCGAAGCAAGTGGCCGACGCGCGTAACGGCAAGATGCCGGAAGACGCGGCGGGCGCAGCGGCAGCGGCACCGGCCGAAGCTGCTTCGGCGCCGGCGCAAGCCGCGTCGGGCGCAGCCGAGCAGCCGGCGGCAGCGTCGGCATCGGCCGCCCTGTCGACGATCTACTTCGAGACGGGCAAGAGCGTGCTGCCGCCCGACGCGAAAGCGGCGATCGCCGCCGCGGCCGACTATGCGAAGGCACATCCGGACGCGAAGCTCGCGCTGTCGGGCTTTACCGACAAGACGGGCTCGGCCGACGCGAACGCCGAACTGGCGAAGCATCGCGCGCAAGCCGTGCGCGACGCGCTGAAGGCAGCAGGCGTGGCGGAAGACCACATTATTCTCAAAAAGCCGGAAACGATCACGGGCGGGGCTGACGCGAAGGAAGCCCGGCGTGTCGAGATCGGCCCGGCGGCTTGACGTGTCGCTGAGTTAGTCGACGTATTCGCATTAGGAGATTCTCATGTCTAGCATCGGGCACGACGTAGCCGCGGACCACGCGCACGACGAACACGCGCACGAAATGCCGCACGGCTGGCGACGCTGGCTGTTCGCCACCAACCACAAGGACATCGGTACGCTGTACCTGCTGTTCTCGTTCATCATGTTCCTGTCGGGCGGCGTGATGGCGCTCGCCATCCGCGCCGAGCTGTTCGAGCCGGGCCTGCAGATCATGCGTCCGGAGTTCTTCAACGAACTCACGACGATGCACGGCCTGATCATGGTGTTCGGCGCGATCATGCCGGCGTTCGTCGGCTTCGCGAACTGGATGATCCCGCTGCAGATCGGCGCGTCCGACATGGCGTTCGCGCGGATGAACAACTTCAGCTTCTGGCTGCTGCCGGTCGCGGCCGTGCTGCTGGTCGGTTCGTTCTTCGCGCCGGGTGGCGCGACGGCCGCCGGCTGGACGCTCTACGCGCCGCTGTCGACGCAGATGGGCCCGGGCATGGACTTCGCGATCTTCGCGGTGCACATCATGGGCGCGTCGTCGATCATGGGCGGGATCAACATCGTCGTGACGATCCTGAACATGCGCGCACCGGGCATGACGCTGATGAAGATGCCGATGTTCGCCTGGACGTGGCTGATCACGGCCTACCTGCTGATCGCGGTGATGCCGGTTCTGGCAGGCGCGATCACGATGGTGCTGTTCGACCGCCACTTCGGCACGTCGTTCTTCAACGCGGCAGGCGGCGGCGACCCGGTGATGTACCAGCACATCTTCTGGTTCTTCGGCCACCCCGAGGTGTACATCATGATTCTGCCGGCGTTCGGGATCGTGTCGCAGGTGATCCCGGCGTTCGCACGCAAGACGCTGTTCGGCTATAGCTCGATGGTGTACGCGACGGCTTCGATCGCGATCCTGTCGTTCATGGTCTGGGCGCACCACATGTTCGCCACGGGCATGCCGGTTACCGGCCAGCTGTTCTTCATGTACGCGACGATGCTGATCGCGGTGCCGACGGGCGTGAAGGTGTTCAACTGGCTCGCGACGATGTGGCGCGGCTCGATGACGTTCGAAACCCCGATGCTGTTCGCGATCGGCTTCCTGTTCGTGTTCACGTTCGGCGGCCTGACGGGCCTGATGCTCGCAATGGCACCGCTCGACATCCAGTATCACGGCACCTACTTCGTGGTGGCGCACTTCCACTACGTGCTGGTGGCGGGCTCATTGTTCGCGCTGTTCTCGGGCTGGTACTACTGGGCGCCGAAGTGGACGGGCTGGATGTACAACGAGACGCGCGGCAAGATCCACTTCTGGGCGTCGATGATCTTCTTCAACCTGACGTTCTTCCCGATGCACTTCGTCGGTCTCGCCGGCATGCCGCGTCGCTATGCGGACTACCCGGCGCAGTTCACGGACTTCAACCAGGTGGCGACGATCGGCGCATTCGGCTTTGGCCTTGCGCAGGTGTACTTCCTGTTCGCGGTCGCGCTGCCGGCCTACCGTGGCGGCGGCGAACTGGAAAAGGCGTCGGACAAGCCGTGGGATGGTGCGACGGGCCTCGAGTGGACGGTGCCGAGCCCGGCTCCTTTCCACACGTTCGAGCAACCGCCGCACGTCGAGTAAGTTTCACAGCGCGCTCCGCCGCTGCCTGCCGCGCAGGCAGGCGCGGCGGGTGCGGAATCGAGTTTCAGCGAAGCTTCAGATGAACCGGAATCCACCAGAAAGACGAACGCCCGAGCAGATCCGCGCGGGCAACAAGCGGCTCGGCCTCATCCTGCTCGTCATCGCCGCCGTTTTTTTTGTGGGTGTCGTGATCAAGCAGTGGTGGCTGTCCACTCACTGATGCAGCAACAGACGCAGTAGCGAGGAAGTTGTCGTATGTCGAAGCCGGAAGAGGGCGCCGTCGATCGCGCGTTCAATCGTTCGATGCTGGTGAAGCTCTTCGTCGTGGCCGGGCTGATGTTCGGTTTCGGCTTCGCGCTGATCCCGATGTATCGGGCGATCTGCCAGATCACCGGCATCAACAACCTGGTGCAGCGCGATGTCAGCGAGCGCGAGGTGAAGAACTCGCAGGTCGACACCAGCCGCACGGTATCGGTCGAGTTCGATGCGAACGCGCGCGGCCCGCTCGGTTTCAAGCCGGAGCACAACAGTCTCGACGTGCATCCGGGTGAGCTGACGACGATCGTATACGACGTGACGAACGGGCAGGGCCGGCCGGTCGTTGCGCAGGCGATTCCGAGCTACGCGCCGAAGCAGGCGACGGAGTTTTTCAAGAAGATCGAGTGCTTTTGCTTTACGCAGCAGACGCTGGCCGCGAACGAATCGCGCAAGATGCCGGTGGTGTTCGTGATCGATCCGAAACTGCCGAAGGACGTGAAGACGATCACGCTGTCGTACACGTTCTTCGAGCTGAATACGCCGGCCACGCCGGCGCCCGCGCCGGGCAAGACCGCGGCGCAGGGCGCGGCGAAGCCGGACGCATGACGACGGAGGCGGGGCGATGACGGAGGGCAAGCGGGGCGGGTCGTTTGGCCAGGCGCTGAAAGCGGTGCTGTGGTCGTTCTTCGGGGTACGCAAGCGGCGCGACCTGGAAGCCGACGCGACGCAGCTGAATCCGCTGCACGTACTGATCGTCGCGCTGCTGGCGGCCGGTGTGTTCATCGGTGTGCTGATCCTGATCGTGCGTGCCGTCGTGGGCTGAAGCCCGCGGCCACGAAAGAATGCAGTGCGTGGCGCCACGGCGCCGCGTGCAGGAAGGAGCGGTGGTGGTCACGCCGCGCAAGAAATAAAGCCGGAGCGGTTTCCGGTACACAAATTGGACTGAAGTGGAGAATCAAGCATGAGCGGTCAAAACCAGACCCCGTACTATTTCGTGCCGCATCCGTCGCAGCATCCGATCAGCGCGGCCATCGGCCTGCTGGTCATGCTCGGATCGACAGCGCTGTGGATCAACGGTCACGACTGGGCGCCGTTTACGGCGCTGCTCGGCCTGCTTTGGTTGCTCTTCACGCTGTATCACTGGTTCGGCGATGCGATCGCCGAATCGGAAGGCGGTCATTACGGCAAGAACGTCGACAAGTCGTACCGCTGGAGCATGAGCTGGTTCATCTTCTCGGAAGTCATGTTCTTCGGCGCGTTCTTCGGCGCGCTGTTCTATGCCCGTGAAATCGCGCTGCACCAGCTCGGCAGCCTCGACTACAAGCTGATCTGGCCGGATTTCTCCGCCGTGTGGCCGAACGAAGGCCCCGCCGCGCTCGCCGGTCACTTCAAGACGATGGGCCCGTGGCCGATCCCGACGCTGAACACCGCATTCCTGCTGTCGTCCGGCGTGACGCTGACGATCTCGCACCACGCGCTGCGTGACGATCATCGCAAGAAGGCGATCGCATGGCTGGCCGCGACGCTCGCGTTCGGTATCTGCTTCCTGTTCCTGCAGGGCTTCGAGTACTACCACGCGTACAACGAACTGAACCTGACGCTGAACTCGGGCGTGTACGGTTCGACGTTCTTCCTGCTGACCGGCTTCCACGGCTTCCACGTGTTCCTCGGCGGCACGATGCTCGCGGTGGTGCTGGTGCGGATGATCCGCGGCCACTTCAAGCCCGATCATCATTTCGCATTCGAAGGCGCCGCGTGGTACTGGCACTTCGTCGACGTCGTCTGGCTCGGCCTGTACGTCGTCGTCTACTGGCTGTAAATGGAACAACGGCCCGCGCAGCAATGCGCGGGCCGTTTTCATTGGGTCGGCCGGGCAGCGCGATTGCCGGCCTTCACCACCCTGGCGCCGCCGCGACTCAGTCAGGCGGCGCTTTTGCTTGGTGCCGTGGCCGTGCGGCGAAATGTCACAGTGGTCACAGCGGCCGCGGCAGCAAATCGATCAACGCCCGATCGGCAGGCCGGTCGAATGGATCCAGCCCATCCCGTTCGCGATCAGGATGAGCAGGAACAGCGACACCGACAGCCCGACGCGGGTGGCGAGCGACCAGACCATGCGTTTCGTGTGGCCGCGGTCGTGCATCATGAAGTAGAGCGCCGAGCCCATGCTGGCAATGATGAGGACGAAGGCGATGGGAACGAGTATGTGCATGACACGAACCGGACGACGGCAATTCGAAAGGAA
Source organism: Burkholderia puraquae (assembly GCF_002099195.1). Taxonomy (GTDB): domain Bacteria; phylum Pseudomonadota; class Gammaproteobacteria; order Burkholderiales; family Burkholderiaceae; genus Burkholderia; species Burkholderia puraquae. The sequence continues at coordinate 70,396 of NZ_NBYX01000019.1, forward strand.
GAGGATAATTATCGCACTTCGCTTTCGGGCATGCGCCGGACGGGCGGCATGATGAAGATTCGCTGGCTGCCTGCGCTGCTGATTCTCGTCGTCGTCGCGGTTACGATCCGTCTCGGTTTCTGGCAGCGCGACCGCGCGCACCAGAAGGAAGCGCTGCAGGCGAGCATCGAGCGCTACGAGCAGGCGGCACCCGTCGACGTCGGCGCGCAACCGATTCCGCTCGCGTCGATCGAGTTTCATCGCGTGCGTGCGACGGGCCGTTTCCTGCCCGACCAGGCCGTGTTCCTCGACAATCGGCCGTATAACGACCAGCCGGGTTTTTACGTCGTGATGCCGTTTAAACTCACGGGCGGCGGCGTCGTGCTCGTGAACCGCGGCTGGCTGCCGCGCAATATCGCCGATCGCACGGCGATCGAGCCGTTCGCGACGCCCGCAGGCGACGTCGAGATCGTGGGCATCGCGCGCGCCGACGCGTCGCGCGCGTTCGAGCTCGGCGAAGGCGGGTCGGCCGCGCACCAGAAGATCCGGCAGAACCTGGACGTCGCCGCGTATGCGAAGGAAACGGGGCTGCCGCTGCAGCCGTTCGTGATCCAGCAGACGAGCGACGACGGTGACAAGCTCGTGCGCGACTGGCCGGCGGCGACGACCGGCGTCGAGCGCAATTACGGTTACATGTTTCAGTGGTGGGCGATGGCGGCGGCCGCGCTCGGCTTCGGCCTGTATGCCGCGAGGCGTGCGGCGAAGAAGTCGGCCGGCGCGTGAGTGCCATGCCAGGACGCGGCGCCGGCGCCGCGGGTTCGTTTCGAGAGGTCTGATTTGTCCATGCAATCTTCCCGTCAGGGTCCGGCCGCTGCGCCGATGTCGCAGGCGGCCCGCAAGCGCGGCCGCTGGATGCTCGTGCTGCTGGGTCTCGTGTGCGCTGCACCGATGATCGCGTCGTACTTCACCTATTACGTGATCAAGCCGAAGGGCGGCTCGACCAACTACGGCACGCTGATCGAGCCGCAGCGTCCGATCCCCGCGGATCTGCAGGTGACCGACGAAACCGGCAAGACCGTGCCGCTGTCGTCGCTGCGCGGCGTGTGGCTGTTCGTGATGACCGACCGCAGCGCGTGCGACGAAGCGTGCGCGAAGAAGCTCTATTTCATGCGCCAGATCCGCGTCACGCAGGCGGGCGAGCGGCACCGGCTCACGATGGTGTGGCTGCGCAGCGATGCAGGCGCGACGCCGCAGAAGGTGCTGGATGCGTACCCGGAGACGCGCCGGCTCGTCGCCGACCCGGCCGCGGTGGCCGCGTGGCTGCCGGCCGACGCGGGCACGAAGGACAGCGACCACATCTACATGGTCGACCCGAACGGCAACCTGATGATGCGCTTCCCGAAGGATCCGAACCCCAGCAAGATCAAGTCGGACGTGACGAAGCTGCTGAAGTGGTCGAGCATCGGCTAAGGCAACGCGAGAGGCAATGAACCGATGTCGTATCTAGTGCAACTCGGCCTGATCGGCTTCTGCATCGCGCTGCTGCCGCTGTCGTACGTGTGGGTGAAGGCCGACGACAACAAGTTTCGCAAGCTGGTGTGGATCACCACCTTCCTGACGCTCGACCTCGTGATGTTCGGCGGCTTCACGCGGCTGACCGATTCGGGGCTCGGCTGCCCCGACTGGCCCGGCTGCTACGGCACGTCGTCGCCGTTCGTCGCGCACGCCGCGATCTCGGCCGCGCACCAGGCGATGCCGACGGGCCCCGTCAGCATGACGAAGGCGTGGATCGAGATGATCCACCGCTATTTCGCGATGGCGATCGGCGTGCTGATCATCGCGCAGGTCGTGATCGCGTGGTCCGCGCGGCTGCGCCGCCGCCCGCTGCACGTGTCGCCGTGGTGGCCGACGAGCCTGCTGCTGCTGATCCTCGTGCAGGGCGCGTTCGGCGCATGGACGGTCACGATGAAGCTGCAGCCGGTGATCGTCACGATCCACCTGCTGCTCGGCCTCACGCTGCTCGGCACGCTCGGCTGGCTCGCGGCGCGGCAGACGCCGCTGCCGTCGTACGACCCGGAAGCCGGCCGCTATCGCGCGGCCGCGCTCGCGGCGCTCGTGCTGCTGGTCGTGCAGATCGCGCTCGGCGGCTGGGTGAGCACCAACTACGCGGTGCTCGCGTGTACCGACTTCCCGACCTGCAACGGCCAGTGGATCCCGCCGATGGACTTCCAGCACGGCTTCCACCTGTGGCGCGCGCTCGGGATGACGAAGGACGGTGAGGCGATCACGCAGGACGCGCTGGTCGCGATCCACTGGACGCACCGCACGTTCGCGTTCGTCGTGGTCGCGTACCTGGTCGCGTTCGCGCTGAAGATGCGCCGCTTCGAATCGCTGCGGCGGCCCGCGAACGGCGTGCTGCTGGTCGTCCTGCTGCAGTTCGTGACGGGCCTGACCAACATCGTGCTGCAGTGGCCGCTGCCGGTCGCCGTTGCGCACAACGGCGGGGCCGCGATCCTGCTGCTGCTCGTCGTCATGTTAAACTTTCGCATCCTTTCAAGCCGCCCCGGCCGTGTCGCGCAGCCTGCGCGCGACGCCGCCCCGGCGTGACCGCCCCCATGCAAAGTACCCTTTCCCAATCGCCCGGTAGCCGGTTTTCGCAGTACATGGCGCTGACGAAGCCGCGTGTCACGCAGCTCGCGGTGTTCTGCGCGGTGATCGGCATGTTCCTCGCGACGCCGGGCATGGTGCCGTGGCATGTGCTGATCGGCGGCACGGTCGGCATCTGGCTGCTGGCCGGCGCCGCGTTCGCGATCAACTGCCTCGTCGAACAGAAGATCGACGCGATGATGCGCCGTACCGCGTGGCGCCCGTCTGCGCGCGGCGAGATCACGACCCCGCAGATCCTGGTGTTCTCGGCCGTGCTCGGCAGTGTCGGCGCATGGACGCTCTATACGTTCACGAACCCGCTGACGATGTGGCTGACGATCGCCACCTTCGTCGGCTACGCAGTGATCTACACGCTGCTGCTCAAGCCGATGACGCCGCAGAACATCGTGATCGGCGGCGCATCGGGTGCGATGCCGCCGGCGCTCGGCTGGGCCGCGGTCACCGGCGCGGTGCCGGGCGACGCGTGGATCCTCGTGCTGATCATCTTCGTGTGGACGCCGCCGCATTTCTGGGTGCTCGCGCTCTATCGCCGCAAGGATTACGAGAACGCGGGGCTGCCGATGCTGCCCGTCACGCACGGCGAGAAGTTCACGCGGCTGCACATCCTGCTGTACACGGTGATCCTGTTCGCGGTCACGCTGATGCCGTTCATCTCCGGGATGAGCGGGGCCGTCTACCTGACGAGCGCGGTGCTGCTCGGCGCGGTGTTCCTCGCGTATGCATGGAAGATCCATCGCGACTATTCGGACGAACTCGCCCGCAAGGCCTTCCGCTACTCGATCGTCTACCTGTCGCTGCTGTTCGCCGCGCTGCTCGTCGATCACTATGCACGCCCGCTGCTCGGCGTGTAACCGCACGGTTTGAACGCAATGCTCCAATCACGGTTCGGGCGCCGCGCGCGCCAAGGCTGGATGCTCGCATGCGCATTCACGGCAGCGCTGCTGCTCGCCGGATGCGACAACGCGCCGAAATTCCAGAATCTCGACATCACCGGCAACACGCAGTTCGGCAGCGACTTCTCGCTGCCCGATACGGCCGGCAAGGTGCGCACGCTCGCCGACTTCAAGGGCCGTGCCGTCGTGATGTTCTTCGGCTATACGCACTGCCCGGACGTGTGCCCGACGACGATGGCCGAGCTGTCCGAAGCGTTGAAGCAGCTCGGGCCCGATGCGGCGAAACGCGTGCAGGTGCTGTTCGTCACCGTCGATCCGGAGCGTGACACGCCGGCGCTGCTCGGCCAGTACGTGCCCGCGTTCGATCCGTCGTTCATCGGGCTGCGGCCGGCCGACGAAGCGGCGCTGAAGAAGGTCACGAAGGATTTCCGCGTGTACTACGCGAAGGTGCCCGGCAAGACGCCCGGCAGCTACACGATGGATCACACCGCCGCGAGCTACGTGTTCGACCGCGACGGCAAGCTGCGCCTGTTCGTGCGCGACGGCCAGGGCCCCGGCCCGTGGGTCCACGACCTGAAGCTGCTGGTCGACTGACCGGCCGACGCCGGGCGCCCGGCCCGGCGATCTCGTGACGGCCGCCACGCGCCGTCACGCTTTCCCGCTCTCCTCGTTGTTTGCATGCGCCGCCTGTCGGGCGGCGTATCGGCCTGCGCGCGCATCGCGCAGGTGTCGCGTTACGGCAGCGCGGGTACGTTGAAGCCGGATGCGGCACGCGTGATCCGGAATTCCGTCACGCGATACGTGGCGAGCCCCTCGGTGACGAACGGATCGGTCTTCAGGATCGCGTCCAGCTCGTCGCGATCGATGCGGGCCGCGAGGATCACGCCGCCTTCGCGCGGCACCTTCGGTCCCGCTGCGATGAAGATGCCCTTGTCGAACTGCGGCTGCAGAAAGGCGCGATGGCGTTCGAGCGCATCGTCGATGCGCTCGAGCGATGCGGTGTAGTGGATGTCGATGACGTACATGGATGGCCCCCGGAATGGCGCCGGCGCTTTGCGCGCCGGCCAGCCGGTCTTTTTAGCACAGCGTATGCGGGCTGTCGCGCCGGCGGTTGCGTGCGGGGCGAGGGGGCATGCCGAGCGCCGGTTCGTATTCAAGTTGTAAGCCTCGGTGCCGTAAATAAATGGGCAAGCGTTTGCGCGCGGCAGGCCGTTCGCGCGCAGCGCGCGCATCGACATCGACAAAGGCACGCAGATGAGCAGAATGAGTTTGAACCGCAAGCTGTGGCTCGCGCTTGCGCTGGTATGGATCGGGCTCCTGGGCGTCGGCGCATGGAGTGCGTACGAGACGCGCGCGACGATGCTCGCCGAACGCAAGGCAGGCATCGCGAATCTCGTCGACTCGGCGGCCGGCATCGTGACGGCGTATCACGCACTCGCGCAGGGCGGCACGCTGCCCGAGGCCGATGCGAAGCGCGACGCGCTCGCGAGCCTCGCCGCGATGCGCTACGGCGATTCGGGCTACGTGTTCGTGATGGACTCGAAACCGGTCGTGCTGATGCATCCGACGCTGCCGAAGCTGGTCGGCACGCAGGTCGGCGACTATCTCGACCCGGACGGCAAGCCGCTGTTCGTCACGATCCTGAACGCGGCGAAGGAAACCGGCAGCGGCTTCGCCGAATACCGCGGGCGCCTGCCGCACAGCGAGACCGCCGTGCCGAAGATCAGCTACGTCACGCGCTTCACGCCCTGGGACTGGAACATCTCGAGCGGCGTCTTCCTGAAGGACATCGACACCATCTATTACCGGACGCTGCTCGGCCACCTTCTGGTCGTGTTCGTGATCGGCTTCGTGATCAGCGCGGCGATGCTGGTGATCATCCGCAACGTGCGCAGCAGCCTCGGCGGCGAGCCCGACGAAGCGGCCGCGCTCGCGGCGCGCATCGCGCAGGGCGACCTGACGCAGCCGGTGCCCGTGCGTGCGGGCGACCGCACGAGCATGATGGCCGCGATGCACGACATGCAGGCACGGCTGCAGGCGACGATCGGCGGGATTCGGCAGTCGGCCGGATCGATCGCGTCGGCGAGCCGCCAGATCTCGGCCGGCAACGACGACCTGTCGCAGCGCACCGAGGAGCAGGCCGCGTCGCTGGAAGAAACCGCCGCGAGCATGGAGCAGCTGACCGCGACGGTGAAGCAGAACGCCGACAACGCGCGGCAGGCGAGCGGGCTTGCGAACAGCGCATCGGAGATCGCGCGCACGGGGAGCGACGTCGTGAACCGCGTGATCGGCACGATGGGCGAGATCGACGACAGCTCGCGCAAGATTGCCGACATCATCGGCGTGATCGAAGGCATCGCATTCCAGACCAACATCCTCGCACTGAATGCGGCAGTCGAAGCCGCGCGCGCCGGCGAGCAGGGCCGCGGCTTCGCGGTGGTCGCGGGCGAAGTGCGCTCGCTTGCGCAGCGCAGCGCGACGGCCTCGAAGGAGATCCGCGAGCTGATCGTCGATTCGGTCGAGCGCGTGCGCAACGGGTCGACGTTGGTCGGCCAGGCCGGCACGACGATGGGCGAGATCCTGCAGGCCGTCGCACGCGTGACCGACATCATGGGCGAGATCGCGGCGGCGTCCGAGGAGCAGGCGAGCGGCATCACGCAGGTCGGGCGCGCGGTCACGCAGATGGACCAGGTGACGCAGCAGAACGCGGCGCTCGTCGAGGAGGCCGCCGCGGCCGCCGCGTCGCTGCAGGAACAGGCCGCGCGGCTGCGCGACACGGTTGGCGCGTTCCGGGTCGGCGGGCAGGCGGTCGAACCTGCATTCGACACGAAGGCGGCCGTTCGGGCGGCGGTGGCGTGACGCGCTCAGGCTGATGCGCAACTCGCATAAACGCAACTAACCGCCGAGTCGCGCAACCTCTGCCAGCACCGCTGCGGTGCATACCCATATGAGCGGGATGTATTTCACTTCCCGCCGATCCTGTGACACCATTTGCCCCTTCCTGCGAGTCGGGGCATACCCGTATCGCGCCCCATTTTTAGTAAGCAAGCAAGCGAGAAACAGATGAAGCGTCGCAGTCTCCTGAAGGTATTTTCCGTGCTGGCCACCGGTGCAGCGCTGACGCTGTCGGCAGGCGCGCACGCCGAAGACAAGGTGATCAAGGTCGGCACGGTCGCCGGCCCGGATTCGGAAGTGTGGCAACTCGTGCAGAAGGTCGCGAAGGAGAAGGAAGGCCTGAACGTGAAGGTCATCGAGTTCAACGACTACGTGCAGCCGAACGCGGCGCTCGACTCGGGCGACCTCGACGCGAACAGCTTCCAGCACCAGCCCTACCTCGACAGCCAGGTGAAGCAGCGCGGCTACAAGATCGTCAGCGCGGGCCTGACCTACATCTCGCCGATGGGCGTGTACTCGAAGAAGTTCAAGGCGCTGAAGGACCTGCCGCAAGGCGCGAAGCTCGCGGTGCCGAACGATCCGTCGAACGAGAACCGCGCGCTGCTGCTGCTGCAGACGCAAGGCGTGATCAAGCTGAAGGCGGGCGCCGGCACGGGCGGCAACAACGCGACGGTGCTCGACATCGTCGAGAACCCGAAGAAGCTGAAGATCTCCGAACTCGACGCCGCGCAACTGCCGCGCGTGCTGTCGGACGTCGACGCGGCCGTGATCAACACGAACTACGCGCTCGCCGCGAACCTGCAGCCGACCAAGGACGCGATCGCGCTGGAAGCGCTGACGAGCCCGTATGCGAACCTGATCGCCGTGCGCGCGAAGGACAAGGATCAGCCGTGGGTGAAGAAGCTGGTCAAGGCGTACCAGTCGCCGGAAGTGAGGGAGTTCATCAAGAAGCAGTTCAAGGGCTCGATGGTCGCGTCGTTCTGAACGCGATCGGGTGACCGAACGAAGGCCTGCACGTGTGCAGGCCTTTTTTATGTGCGATCGGTGTGCTTTCGAGATTCAGGGGCAGCGCGAAGTTACACATTTCAATTGCATTGAAGTTCATTGATAAAAGCCGTTTGGTAACGGTTCGTCACGCTGGTATGGAACGTATGCGCCGTCGCTCGAATTCAGCATCGACATGCACGCTCTCTCTTTGGTGTCCCGTTGCGCCCCGTCACTGTTCACGCCGAGCCAAATAACGATCTATTTCGCGTGAGGCTCCAGCGTCGTTGCGGAGCGATCGGACAACAAATCGGCAGGGTATGTCGGCGCAATAACCGTATGTCTTCGTTAGACTAAAAAGCAGTGTTAAAAATCACACGCGAGGACGCTGAATGGGTGCTGTCGAGAAATCGAGTGGGACTTGCAGTTATTACGGGATGATCAATCTGACCGCGGAAGAGTTGTTCTTCTGGATCATGGTCGACGAAACGATGAATCAGTTGGGCGAGAAGAGTTTTTCAAAAGGCTCAATTCCCGTTTGGTTTGAAATTGCCAACAATGGTGGGCGGTCCCGTACGAAATTTGAAAATCAGGTTGGTTCGAAACATCGGTACCTTTGTAGGAAGAACGATCCCCGTGCTGGGCTGGGTAATTCTTGCAAGCGATATTTATATTATTTCCGGCAAGGCGGTGGCTCACTACAATAGAGTTGCGAGAGGGGAGGATAGGCTATGGTAGATCTTGAGAAAAGAGTGATTGAGTTTGTAAGGAAAAATCCGGATTCTCTATATCATTCATGGCTGATGAGATAACGGAAAGTACCGATTTTGATCTGGACTTGAATTTTGATGATTGTGAGGTCGAGGATCTGATGCGGGAGTATTCGGTGAAATTTAATGTTGATATAAGCGGGTTTGATATAAAAAATATTATCCGGAAGACGATTCTTCGTTTTTTGACTTGATCAATCCATTTAAGAAAAGAGTGATCCATCGTGTTCCGGATCTGAAGGTTCGAATGCTGATCGCATCGGCAAAAGCGGGACGCTGGCTCTACGACTGACTGCTCACCGAGTTTGCCTACGACCTGACGGGCGCGCTGTGCGGTGTTGCTGCAAACATCGCGCAGCCCCTTTTTTCATATCGGTGCACGTCCGCCGTCCGCTCACATCTCGCCGCGCCGCGAGCAGATCGACATGATCTGCTGGATCGCATAGTTGTCGCGCACGCCCGGCAGCGACTGCACGACGCACTCGTGAAAGCGCCGCTCGCGCGGCAGCAGCATCGCGTTGTTGCGGTACAGCGCGTCGCACGAGCGCTGGATCAGCTGGGCCGCCGCCCCGTTGCGGCTTTCGCGCAGCGCATTGAGCATGCAGTCGTCGTATTGCGCATTGCCGTCGGTCAGCGCGAATGCCGCGCCCGGCAGCACCACTGCAACGGCTGCGAATGCGATGGCTCGGATCCCCCGTTTCATGTGCCCTCCGATGGCGTGGACTGGGTCGGCCGACAGCATAACGTAAAGCCGTCAGCGCGGCTGACGCGTTGCGCCGGGGCCGGCGGGAACCGCCGCCGGCCGGGCTTCGCGCGCGTTCGTGGGCTTCGGCGGGCGCTGCGATCCGGGGCGTGATGCGAAAGCGCGGAGTCAGGCGGTGGTCTGCGGAAATGGTATCCTCGTGCGTTCGCCGCTGCACGCCTTCCCGGGGCGCGCACGGGCCGGCTGCCACTGCGTTGCACGCGTGGCGGCGCCCGCACGACGGCGGCGGGAATCCATCATCCAGAACCGACACAATACGGGGGAGACACACCCATGAAGCGTTTCAAGACTTTCGCGATCCGTTCGATCACGGCCGGCGTGGCCGCACTCGCGCTGGCCGGTGCCGCGCACGCACAGACCGTCAAGGTGCTGTCGATCGTCGATCACCCGGCGCTCGATGCGATCCGCGACGGTGTGCGCGCCGAGCTGAAGGCGGAAGGCTACGGCGACGACAAGCTCAAGTGGGAATACCAGAGCGCACAGGGCAACACGGGCACGGCCGCGCAGATCGCGCGCAAGTTCGTCGGCGACCAGCCCGACGTGATCGTCGCGATCGCGACGCCGGCCGCGCAGGCGGTGGTCGCGTCGACGAAGAGCGTGCCGGTCGTCTATTCGGGCGTGACCGATCCGGTCGCCGCGCAGCTCGTGAAGGGCTGGGGCCCGTCGGGCACCAACGTGACGGGCGTGTCCGACAAGCTGCCGCTCGATCGCCAGGTTGCGCTGATCAAGCGCGTCGTGCCGAATGCGAAGACGGTCGGCATGGTCTACAACCCGGGCGAGGCGAACTCGGTCGTCGTCGTGAAGGCGCTCAAGGAGATCCTCGCGAAGCAGGGGATGACGCTGAAGGAAGCCGCTGCGCCGCGTACCGTCGACATCGGCCCGGCCGCGAAGAGCCTGATCGGCAAGGTCGACGTGATCTACACGAACACCGACAACAACGTCGTGTCCGCATATGAAGCGCTCGTGAAGGTCGCGAACGAAGCGAAGATTCCGCTCGTCGCCGGCGACACCGACAGCGTGAAGCGCGGCGGCATCGCGGCGCTCGGCATCAACTACGGCGACCTCGGCCGCCAGACGGGCAAGGTCGTCGCGCGCATCCTGAAGGGCGAGAAGCCGGGCGCGATCGCGTCGGAAACGAGCAGCAACCTCGAACTGTTCGCGAACACGGGCGCGGCCGCGAAGCAGGGCGTGACGCTGTCGCCGGATCTGCTCAAGGACGCGAAGACGGTCATCAAGTAAGCCGCGGCCCGAGCGCTGCGCTTGCGGGCCCGATCCGGGCCCGAACGACACCGCCGGACGGGCGGCTCCCACCCGGGGCCGCCCGTTCGCTTCGCCCGGCCGTATACGTCCGGCCGGGAAGCAACAGGATTTCCCCATCATGTCTCTGTTCTCGTTTCTGGGCGCCCTGGAGATCGGCCTGATCTTCAGCCTCGTCGCCCTCGGGGTGCTGATCTCGTTTCGCATCCTCAACTTCCCTGACCTCACCGTCGACGGCAGCTTTCCGCTCGGCGGCGCCGTCGCCGCGACGCTGATCTCGGCCGGCTACGACCCGTTCAGCTCGACCTGCATCGCGATCGTCGCGGGCGCGGTGGCCGGCTTCATCACCGGCTGGCTCAACGTGCGCCTGAAGATCATGGATCTGCTCGCCAGTATCCTGATGATGATCGCGCTCTATTCGGTGAACCTGCGGATCATGGGCCGGCCGAACGTGCCGCTCATCACCGAGCCGACCATTTTCACCGTGCTGCAGCCCGACTGGATGCCCGACTACGTGCTGCGCCCGGCGCTGCTCGCGATCGTCGTCGTGGTCGCGAAGCTCGGCCTCGACTGGTTCTTCTCGTCGCAGCTCGGCCTCGCGATGCGCGCGACCGGCGCGAACCCGCGGATGGCGCGCGCACAAGGCATCGCGACCGGCCGCGCGACGCTCGCCGGGATGGCGCTGTCGAATGCGCTCGTCGCGCTCGCAGGCGCATTGTTCGCGCAGACGCAGGGCGGCGCGGATATCTCGATGGGGATCGGCACGATCGTGATCGGGCTGGCCGCCGTGATCATCGGCGAGACGCTGCTGCCGGCGCGCCGGCTCGTGCTGACGACGCTCGCCGTCGTGCTCGGCGCGATCGTCTATCGCTTCTTCATCGCCCTTGCGCTGAACAGCGAATTCATCGGGCTCAAGGCGCAGGACCTGAACCTCGTGACGGCCGCGCTCGTCACGATCGCGCTGGTGCTGCCGGCGACGCGCAAGAAGCTGTTCGCGCGCAAGAACGGAGGGGCCTGACATGCTGTCCGCACAAGACCTGAAACTCACGTTCAATCCCGGCACGCCGATCGAGACGCGCGCGCTGCGCGGGCTGTCGCTCGAGATTCCCGACGGCCAGTTCGTTGCGGTGATCGGCTCGAACGGCGCCGGCAAGTCGACCTTCCTCAATGCGGTCAGCGGCGACCAGGCCGTCGATGCGGGACGTATCTCGATCGACGGCACGGACGTCACGCGCAAGGCCGCGTGGGATCGCGCGCACCTCGTCGCGCGCGTGTTCCAGGATCCGATGGCCGGCACCTGCGAGGCGCTGACGATCGAGGAGAACATGGCGCTCGCGATGGCGCGCGGTGCGCGGCGCGGCTTCCGGGCTGCGCTCGACCGGCCGTCGCGCGAGCTGTTCCGCGACAAGCTGCGACTCCTGAACCTCGGTCTCGAGAACCGGCTGACCGACCGGATCGGGCTGCTGTCTGGCGGCCAGCGGCAGGCGGTGAGCCTCTTGATGGCGTCGCTGCGGCCGTCGCGGATCCTGCTGCTCGACGAGCACACGGCCGCGCTCGATCCGAAGACGGCTGCGTTCGTGCTGGAGCTGACCGCACGCATCGTCGCCGAGAGCAAGCTGACGACGATGATGGTCACGCACAGCATGCGGCAGGCGCTCGACTACGGCGATCGCACGGTGATGCTGCATCAGGGGCAGGTCGTGCTCGACGTGTCGGGCGACGCGCGCAAGGGGCTCGACGTGCCGGACCTGCTGCAGATGTTCGAGAAGGTGCGTCACGAGCAGCTCGACGACGACGCTTTGCTGCTCAGCTGACGGGGGACGGCGCGGTGCGGGATGCTGCATCGTGCCGGTTCGTCCGCGGAGTGGCGTGCGGGCCCGGCCGGGCGACTCGGGCCGGATGGCGGTGGAGCGCGTTCGGACACGTTCCGGCCGCGCCCGCTCCGGTGCGGCATAACATGACGGCCGCGCCCGTTTCTCCGTCGTTTTCTTCTGATGAAAACCGGTTTTGCACCGGTGCTGTGCGGCGCGAGCGCATTGCCATATACTGTATATCCATACAGTTGTGGGTGGCGTCATGCTCGCATCCTCCATTTCTCCCGAATCCCTTCATCCGTCCCTTTGGCGCGGTTCGCAACTCGCGCGCGGCGGTTCGCGCACGATCGATACCGGTTTCGCACCGCTGTCGGCCGAGTTGCCGGGCGGTGGCTGGCCGGTCGGCGGGCTCGTCGAACTGCTGGCCGCGCAGCCGGGCTGCGGCGAGATGCGGCTGCTCGCGCCCGCGCTCGCGCGCACCGTCAGCGCCCGGCGGCCACTCGCGCTCGTCGCGCCGCCGCAGTCGCCGCATGCGACTGCGCTCGCCAGTCTCGGCGTGCCGGCCGACGCGCTGTTGTGGCTGCGTGCCGGCAGCCGCACGGATGCGCTGTGGGCCGCCGAGCAGGCGCTCAAGACCGGCTGTTGCGGCGCGCTGCTGCTGTGGCAGGACGCGCGTCCCGATGCGCTGCGGCGCCTGCATCTCGCGGCCGCGCGCACGGGCGACACGCTGTTCGTGATGCTGCGCCCGCTGTCGGCCGAGCGGCAACCGTCGCCGGCCGTGCTGCGCGTCGCGCTGTACCCGGTGCCGGGCGGCGTGTCGCTCGACATCGTCAAGCGGCGCGGCCCCGCCCGCAGCGAGCCGCTCGTGCTCGACCTGCCGTCGCCTATCGTGGAGAGCCGCTATGCGCGTCTTGCTCGGCATCCATCTGCCGCGCCTGCCGCTCGACGTGTGCGCCCCGCCGCCGTCTGACGCAGCGGCCGGCGGCGCGGGCTGTGCGGTGCTCGAGCAGGGTGTCGTGCTGATCGCCGATGCGGCCGCGCGGCGGCAGGGCGTGCGCGCGGGCATGAAGCGCGGCGGCGTGCTCACGCTTGCGCCCGAGACGCAGCTCGTCGAACGCGATCCCGCACGCGAGGCCGATGCGCTGCGCGCGGTCGCGCTCGCGTTGCTGCGTTTCTCGCCGTGCGTCGCGCTCGACGACGAAGCCACGCTGCTCGTCGACGTCGGCCCGAGCCTGCGGCTGTTCGGCGGCCTGCCGTCGCTGTGCCGCCAGGTGCGCGCGACGCTCGCGGCGCTCGGCTATGCGGCGCGCCTGTCCGCCGCGCCGACCGGGGGCGGCGCGTGGCTGCTCGCGCGTGTGTCGGCCCGCGCGCGCATCCGGCGCCGCATCGCCGGCCACGCGTCGCTCGTTCGCGTGCTCGACAGGCTGCCGTGCGTGCTGCTGCCCGATGCGCGTCCGTATGCGGGCTGGTTCGACGGCCTCGGCTGCCGCACGCTCGCCGATCTGCGCGGCCTGCCGCGCGCGGGGCTGCAGCGCCGTTGCGGCCCCGCGCTGCTGGCCGCGCTCGATCGTGCGTATGGCGACGCGGTCGAGCCGCTTGCATGGATGGCGGTGCCGCCCGTGTTCGACGTGCGGCTCGAATTGCCGGAGCGCGTCGAATACGCGGAAGCCGTGCTGTTCGCCGCGCGGCGGCTCGTTGTGCAGCTCTGCGGCTGGCTGGCCGCGCGGCAACTGTCGCTGGCCGCGATGACGTTCGATCTCGAGCACGAGCGCGGCCGCCAGGCCGTGCCGCCGACGCCGCTCGAGCTCGCGTTCGCGTCGCCCGTGCGTGACGAGGCGCATTTCATGCGGCTGCTCGGCGAGCGGCTCGCGCGCGTCGAGTTGCCGGCCGCGGTGATCGCGGTGCGTCTGAAGGCGACGCGCGTCGAATCGGTTGCACCGCCGGCCGACGATCTTTTCCCCGAGCCGGGCGGCACGCGCGAGACGCGCGCGCGGCTGTTCGAGTTGCTGGTCGCGCGGCTCGGTGCGGAGAACGTGCTGCGCGCGGCGCCCGTCGCCGATCACCGGCCCGAGGCCGCGAACCGCTGGCTGCCGCTCGATGCGCAGGCCGGCAAGCCGGCCAGTGGGCCGCCGGTGGTGCCGCCGCGGCCGGCGTGGCTGCTGGCCGAGCCGTTGCTGCTCCTGATGCGTGGCGAGCGGCCGGTATTCCATACGCCGCTGAGGAGGATGTCGTCGGCGGAGCGGATCGAGGCCGGATGGTTCGATGGCCAGCTCGCTGCGCGCGATTACTACGTTGCGCAGGACGAAGCCGGTGCGTGCTACTGGATTTTTCAGGAACTGCCGAGCAGCAGTGGCGGGATCGAACCGCACTGGTTCCTGCACGGCTTGTTCGGGTGAACGGAGATGGTTGCGGAATTCAGCTGGCTGCCCGATTACGCGGAGTTGTTCTGCCGTTCGAACTTTTCGTTCCTGCATGGCGCGTCGCATGCGGACGAACTGGTCGAACGTGCGGTGGAACTCGGCTATCGCGGAATCGCGATCACCGACGAATGCTCGCTCGCCGGCGCGCCGCGCATGCATGTCGCGGCGAAGGCGAAAGGGCTGCCGCTCGTCATCGGTTCGTACTTCGAAGTCACGCCGGATGACGTCGCGCCCGGCCACGACCCGGGCCCCGGTGCGTTCGGGCTCGTGTTGCTCGCGCAGAACCGCGAGGGGTACGGCAACCTGTCCGAACTGATTTCGTGGCGGCGGATGGCGTCGCCGAAGGGTACTTACAAGCTGACGTCGCGGATGCTGTCGGCACCGCCTGCGGAGTTTGCGCACTTGCGCGGCATGCCCGACTGTTTCGCGATTCTCGTGCCCACCTACCCGGTGCGGGCCGACGTGCTCGATGCGCAGGTCGCGTGGTTTCGCGCGACGTTCGGCGAGCGTGCGCGGCTCGGGCTCGTGCAGTTGCAGCGCGCGCTGGACGGCGCGCAGCGCGAGGAGATTCGCGCTGCGGCTGAGCGGCGCGGGGTGCGTGTCGTTGCGCTCGGCGACGTGACGATGCACCGGCGCTCGTGCAAGGAGCTGCAGGACGTGATGACGGCAATCCGCGTCGGCATGCCGGTTTCGGAGTGCGGCTATGCGCTGGCGCCGAATGCGGAACAGCATCTGCGTTTGCGACAGCGCATCGGGCAGTTGTACTCGGCGGACGAGATCGCGGAGACCTGCACGATTCTCGATACGTGCGATTTCAAACTGGACACGCTGCGCTACGAGTATCCCGACGAGATCGTGCCGAAGGGGCATACGCCGACGAGTTATCTCGAGCAGGAGACTCGGGGCGGCGCACTTCAACGTTACGCCGGAAAGATACCCGGGCACGTGCAGGAGCGGATCGATTACGAGTTGGCGCTGATCGAGAAGCTGAGCTACGAACCGTTCTTCCTGACCGTCTACGACATCGTCAAATACGCGCGCAGCCAGAACATCCTGTGCCAAGGGCGAGGCTCGGCGGCGAACTCGGTCGTTTGCTTCTGCCTCGGCATCACCGAAGTGAATCCCGAGCAGAGCACGATGCTGTTCGAACGCTTCATCAGCGCGGAGCGTGGCGAGCCGCCCGATATCGACGTCGACTTCGAGCATCAGCGCCGGGAAGAGGTGATCCAGCACATCTACAAGAAATACGGAGACGACCGTGCCGCACTCGCGGCCGCTGTATCGACCTACCGTCCGCGTGGTGTGCTGCGCGAAACCGGCAAGGCGCTCGGTGTCGATCCGATGCTGGTCGATCGTGTCGCGAAGGGACACCGCTGGTTCGACGGTAGCCGCGATCTGCTGCAACAATTCGGGACGATCGGGCTTGATCCGCAGACGCCGCTCATCCAGGCATGGGCCCGACTCGCCGCGCGGCTCCTCAACTTTCCGCGCCACCTGTCGCAGCATTCGGGCGGGTTCGTGATCAGTCGCGGCAAGCTCACGCGGCTTGTGCCGGTTGAAAACGCGGCGATGGATGGGCGTCGAGTGATTCAGTGGGATAAAGACGATCTCGAATCGCTCAAGCTGATGAAGGTCGACGTGCTCGCGCTCGGCATGCTGTCGGCGCTGCATCGCGCATTCGACATGCGCACCGCGTGGCGCGGGCCGCCGGAACCGGACGGCGAGCCGTTCACGCTGAAGCACATTCCGCAGGACGATGAAGCGACTTACGACATGATCTGCCGCGCCGATACGGTCGGTGTGTTCCAGATCGAATCGCGCGCGCAGATGTCGATGCTGCCGCGCCTGCGGCCGCGCACCTATTACGACCTGGTGATCGAGGTCGCGATCGTGCGGCCGGGGCCGATCCAGGGCGGGGCGGTACACCCCTATCTGAAACGGCGTCAGGGCATCGAAAAGGTCAGTTATCCAAAGGAAGACCTGAAGCCTGCGCTCGAACGCACGAAGGGCGTGCCGATCTTCCAGGAGCAGGTGATGCAGATCGCGATGATCGCGGCAGGCTTCACACCCGGCGAGGCTGATGAACTGCGTCGCGCGATGGCCGCCTGGAAGCGCAAGGGCAATCTCGAGCAGTATCACCGCAAGATCGTCGACGGGATGCGGGAGCGCGACTATCCGCCTGAATTCGCCGAGCAGATCTTCGAGCAGATCAAGGGCTTCGGCGATTACGGTTTCCCCGAAAGCCACGCGGCGAGCTTCGCGAAACTCGCCTACGCGAGCAGCTGGCTCAAGTGCCACGAACCCGCGATCTTCCTCGCGGCACTGCTGAACAGCCAGCCGATGGGTTTCTACCCGCCGTCACAACTCGTGCAGGACGCGAAGCGCCACGGCGTGCAGGTGCTGCCGATCGACGTGACGCAAAGCAACTGGGAAGCATCGCTCGAAGCGCTGCCCGGCCAGTTGCCGCCGCACGGCCAGCCGGCCGTGCGGCTCGGCCTGTCGCTCGTGCGCGGCCTCGGCGAAACCGCCGCGCGCCGCATCGAAGCCGCACGCGCCGCCGGCCCGTTCGACAACGTCGACACGCTCGCGCGCCGCGCGCAGCTCGAACGCCGCGACCTCGAAGCGCTCGCCGCCGCGAACGCGCTCGCGACACTTGCCGGCCACCGCCGCGATGCGCTGTGGCAAGCGGTTGCAGCAGCGCCCGAACGCGACCTGCTGGCCGCCGCGCCGATCGACGAACCCGAGCAGCCCGCACTCGGCGCGCCGTCGGAAGCCGACGACATCCTCGCCGACTATCACACCACCGGCCTCACGCTGAACCGCCACCCCGTCGCGCTGCTGCGGCCCGCGCTGCGCGCGCGGCGGCTGTCGTCCGCGGCCGAACTGCACGACCGGCCCGACGGCCGGCTCGCAAGAGCGTGCGGGCTCGTGACCGCGCGGCAGATGCCGGGCACCGCGAAAGGCGTGATGTTCATGACGCTCGAGGACGAAACGGGCTGCGTGAACCTGATCGTCCGGCCCGAACTGCTCGCGCGGCAGCGCCGCGAAACCCTCGATTCGCGGCTGCTCGCCGCATCCGGCGTGTGGCAGGTCGCGAGCGACGTGAGGCACCTCGTCGTGCAGCATTTCGAGGATCTGACGCCGCTGCTCGGCGGTTTGCGTACGTCGAGCCGCGAATTCCACTGACGCAACCGGCGCGCGCCGCCGAACGCGCGGTGCCTGGCCGCCCATGCATACCAGTCGGCTCAACTGGTTCTATTCAGGTCTTGTATTCGTGCCCAAAACCTGGCCGAACCGCGTACTGGGACTGTCCCTTTGCATACCAATCCGGGTAAATCCCTATCCCGCACCTCGTTGTAAACAAAGGGTTTATATGAGCTAAACCGCTTGCCGGACAAGGCTTTCGGCGATTTCGGCACCGCTAATACCAGTTCGTTGACTGGTATTATGGTGGTTATATAATGCCCTCACTTTCGACGGCCTGCGGTCGTCGTCCGACACCCGGAGGCACATGGAAACCGGCTGGTCCGAACTGGCGCCCGATCCCCTCGGCGACACGCCGCTCTATCTGCAGCTCGCCCGCAACCTGGCGAGCGCGATCCACGCCGGCGCGTGGCGGGCCGGCGAGGCGCTGCCGTCGGAGCGGCTGCTGTCGGTGTCGGTCGGCGTGTCGCGGATCACGGCCCGCCGTGCACTCGCGCTGCTGGTCGAGCAGGGGCTGATCAAGCGGGCGCGCGGGGCGGGCAGCTTCATCACGCCGCGCGTCGCCGATCCGCTGTCGCGTCTCGTCGGCTTCACCGCGAAGATGCAGCAGCGCGGCTTCGTGCCCGATTCGGTGTGGCTGTCGCGCACGCTGCGCGCCGCAAACCGCGACGAGATCACGCGTCTCGGCCTCGCGCCCGGCGCGACGGTGGCGCGGCTCGAGCGGCTGCGCCGCGCGGACGGCATCGTGATGGCCGTCGAGCACTCGACGCTGCCGGCTGCGGTGGTGCCCGATCCGCTGGCGCTCGGTGCGTCGCTGTACGAATACCTCGAGGCGCGCGGGATGACCGTCGTGCGCGCGCTGCAGCACTTTCGCGCGGCGAACGCGACCCACGCGATCGCGAAATGGATGGCGGTGAAGCCGGGCTCGGCACTGCTGGTGATCACGCGGATCGGCTACGGTGCCGACCAGCGCGCGATCGAAGTGAGCGAAACGTATTGCCGCGACGATTACTACGACTTCGTCGCCGAACTGAAACGCTGACGCGCGAGACTGCCCGCGCGCGACAGGCGTGAAGCAACGACACGAATGTGCAAATCACGACGCGGATGCCCGCGTCACCAGATCATCAAGAGAACGTCATGCTGACTGGAAACATCCTTACCCCCGACGGCTGGATTCACGGTTCGCTCGACAGCGAGAACGGCCGCATCACGACTCTCGACGGCACGCCCGTCGATCCCGCGAAGAACGACGCGCCTTACATCCTGCCCGGCTTCATTGACCTGCACGTGCACGGCGGCGGCGGCGCCGACGTGATGGAAGGCGGCGACGCGATCGAGACGATCGCCCGCACGCACGCGCAATACGGCACGACGAGCCTGCTCGCGACGACGATGACCGCGCCGCGCGACGAACTGATGAAAGTCGTCGGCAACCTCGGCAGCGTCGCGCGCACCCGCACGCCGGGCGGCGCGCGCGTGCTCGGCGTGCACCTCGAAGGCCCGTACATCAACCCCGGCAAGCTCGGCGCGCAGCCCGACGCGGCCGTGTCGGCCGTGCTCGACGAAGTGCTGAAGTACCTGTCGATCGCGCCGATCCGCGTCGTCACGCTCGCGCCGGAAATCGCCGGCCACATCGAGATCATCGGCGAGATGGCCGCGCGCGGCGTGCGCGTGCAGCTCGGCCATTCGCTCGCGACCTACGACGACGCGGTGGCCGCGCTCAAGCACGGCGCGTGCGGCTTTACGCACCTGTTCAACGCGATGTCGCCGCTGCATCACCGCAACCCGGGCCTGGTGGGCGCGGCGCTTGCTCACGCCGAATACGCGGAAATCATCCCCGACCTGCTGCACGTGCACCCGGGCGCGATTCGTGCGGCGCTGCGCGCGATCCCGCGCCTGTACGTCGTGACCGACAGCACGTCCGCAACGGGCATGCCCGACGGCGAATACCGGCTCGGCAGCCAGCACGTGACGAAGTGCCTCGGCGGCGTCCGGCTGGCCGACGGCACGCTCGCCGGCAGCACGCTGACGATGGACCAGGCGCTGCGCAACCTCGTGTCGCTCGGCCTGCCGATCGACGACGTGTCGAACCGGATGTCGCGCTATGCGGCCGACTACCTCGGCATCGCCGATCGCGGGCGCCTCGCGCGCGGCGCATGGGCCGATCTCGCGGTGTTCGATCGCGACCTGAACCTCACCGCGACCTATGTCGAAGGAGAATCGATTGTCGAATATGCTTAAGGAAGCGCGCGAGTCCGCCCAGGTCGTCGCCGCGCAGATTGCCGACACCACGCGCGTCGAAGCGCTCGCCGGCCAATTGCTCGATCACCCGCCGGCCGTCGCGCTGACGGTCGCGCGCGGCAGCTCGGATCACGCCGCGAGCTATTTCGCGAGCCTGACGATGAGCCGCCTCGGCGTGCCGGTCGCGTCGCTGCCGATGTCGGTCGCCACGCTGCAGCAGGCGCCGCTGAAGGTGCAGGACCAGCTCGCGATCGCCTTCTCCCAGTCGGGCAAGAGCCCCGATCTCGTCAATACGATGGCCGCGCTGCGCGAAGCCGGCGCGCGCACCGTCGCCGCCGTGAACGTGCTGCCGTCGCCGCTCGCCGACGCGTGCGAGCACCAGTTGCCGCTGCTTGCCGGCCCCGAACTGTCGGTGGCCGCGACGAAGAGCTATATCGCGATGCTGTCGCTGTCCGCGCAGATCGTCGCCTACTGGCAGCGCGACGCCGCGCTGATGACCGCACTGCGCGGCCTGCCCGACGTGCTCGCGCAGGCAGGCCAGCTCGACTGGTCGCAGGCCGTTGCCGCGCTGGCGGGTGTCGAGCGGATGATCGTGATCGGCCGCGGCCTGGGCCTCGCGATCGCGCAGGAAGCCGCGCTGAAGCTGAAGGAAACGTCCGGCATCCAGGCCGAGGCGTTCTCGAGCGCCGAAGTCCGTCACGGCCCGATGGAGCTGATCGACCGCGACTATCCGCTGCTCGTGTTCGCTCCGCCGGGGCCCGAGCAGGCCGGCCTGCTGCAGCTCGCCGCAGACATGCGCGCCCGCGGCGCCGCCGTGCTGCTCGCGGCGCCCGCCGGCACGCCCGGCGCGACGCTGCCGCTTGCGCAGTCCGCCCATTCGGCGCTCGACCCGATCGCCGCCATTCTTTCGTTCTACGTGATGGCGGCGGATCTCGCCGTCGCGCGCGGCCGCAATCCCGACACGCCGCGCCACCTGAACAAAGTCACCGAAACGCACTGATAGCCGAGACCGCCGATGAGACGCGCCGAGGAGTCCCAGTTGAAGAGCCCCACCCACGATCAGATCGTCCTGCTTGCCCCGCTGACGGGGCCGATCGTCGCGCTGGCCGACGTGCCCGATCCGGTGTTCTCCGGCGGGATGTTCGGCGACGGCATCGGCATCGACCCGCTCGCGGGCCAGCTCGTCGCGCCGTGCGCGGGCGTCGTGTCGCATCTCGCGCGCACGGGCCACGCGGTGACGATCACGACGCCGCAAGGCGCGGAAGTGCTGCTCCATATCGGCATCGACACCGTGGAGCTGAACGGGCAGGGCTTCATCGCGCACGTCGAGGCCGGCGCGCGTGTCGAGGCTGGCGCGCTGCTGATCGAGTTCGACCAGGACGCGGTGGCGCGCAGCGCGCATTCGCTCGTGTCGGTGATCGCGATCGCGAACTCGGATGCGTTCGAAGTCGTGGATCGCGCCAGCGGCTTCGCGACGGCCGGCAAGACGCCGCTGCTCGCGCTGCGCGGCAAGGGCGAAGCGGCCGTGCAGGCGGCGCAAACCGGCGCCGCGGCGCACAACGAAGTGCGCCGTGAAATCGTGCTGGCGCAGCCGGGCGGCCTGCATGCGCGGCCGGCCGCGCGGGCGCGTGAAGCCGTGCGCGGGTTCGACGCGACCGTCGACGTGCTGTTCGACGGCCGCAAGGCGTCGATCGCGAGCGTCGTCGGCCTGCTCGGCCTCGGCGCCGGCGAAGGTGCGACGGTCGAACTGGTCGGCCGTGGCGCGCATGCGCAGCAGGCCGTCGATGCGGTCGAGCACGAGCTGCTGCGCGAAGCGCACGGCGAAGTCGAGGAACAACCGGCGCGGCTGAAGTCGCCCGCGCCGCAGACGGTCGCGCGCAATGTCGGTGCACCCGTCGATCCGAACACGCTCGCGGGCGTGTGCGCGGCGCCCGGCATCGCGGTCGGCACGCTGGTGCGCCTCGACGATGCGGAAATCGTGCCGCCCGAGCAGGCTGCCGGCACGCCGGCCACGGAAAGCCGCCAGCTCGACCAGGCGCTGAAGGCGGTCGACGCCGAACTCGACGAAACGGTGCGTAACGCATCGGCACGCGGCGCGGTCGGTGAAGCGGGCATCTTCGCGGTGCACCGCGTGCTGCTCGAAGACCCGACGCTGATCGACGCGGCGCGCGACCTGATCAGCCTCGGCAAGAGCGCGGGCTTCGCATGGCGCGCGACGATTCGCACGCAGATCGACACGCTGTCGAAGCTCGACGATACGCTGCTCGCCGAACGCGCAGCCGACCTGCGCGACATCGAGAAGCGCGTGCTGCGCGCGCTCGGTCATACGAACGGCGCTGCGCGTGCGCTGCCCGACGAGGCCGTGCTCGCGGCCGAGGAATTCACGCCGTCCGACCTGTCGTCGCTCGATCGCCAGCGCGTGACCGCGCTCGTGATGGCGCGCGGCGGCGCGACGTCGCACGCGGCGATCATCGCGCGGCAGCTCGGCATTCCGGCGCTGGTCGCGGTCGGCGATGCGCTGTACGCGATTCCGGACGGCACGCAGGTCGTCGTCGATGCGAGCGCGGGCCGGCTCGAACACGCACCGACCGCGCTCGACGTCGAGCGCGCGCGGCACGAGCGCCAGCGCCTGGACGGCGTGCGCGAAGCGAACCGGCAACTGGCGGGCGAAGCGGCCGCGACGGTCGACGGCCGCGCGATCGAGGTCGCCGCGAACATCGCGACGCTCGACGACGCGAACACCGCGGTCGACAACGGCGCGGACTCGGTCGGCCTGCTGCGTACCGAACTGATGTTCATCCATCGCCAGGTCGCGCCGACGGTCGTCGAGCACCAGCAGAGCTACCAGTCGATCGTCGACGCGTTGCAGGGCCGCACGGCGATCATCCGCACGCTCGACGTCGGCGCCGACAAGGAAGTCGACTACCTGACGCTGCCGCCCGAACCGAACCCGGCGCTCGGCCTGCGCGGCATCCGTCTCGCGCAGGTGCGCCCCGATCTGCTCGACGATCAGTTGCAGGGCCTGCTCGCGGTGAAGCCGTTCGGCGCGGTGCGCATCCTGCTGCCGATGGTGACGGATGCGGGCGAGCTCGTGCGGCTGCGCAAGCGCATCGACGAATTCGCGCGCGCGCAGGGCCGCACCGAGCCGATCGAGGTCGGCGTGATGATCGAGGTGCCGTCGGCCGCGCTGCTGGCCGACCAGCTCGCGCAGCACGCGGATTTCCTGTCGATCGGCACCAACGACCTGACGCAGTACACGCTCGCGATGGATCGCTGCCAGGCCGACCTGGCCGCGCAATCCGACGGCCTGCATCCGGCCGTGCTGCGCCTGATCGACATCGCGGTGCGCGGTGCCGCGAAGCACGGCAAGTGGGTCGGCGTGTGCGGCGCGCTCGGCGGCGATCCGCTCGCGGTGCCGATCCTGGTTGGCCTCGGCGTGACCGAGCTGTCGGTCGACCCCGTATCGGTGCCGGGCATCAAGGCGCGTGTGCGCCGTCTCGATTACCAGTTGTGCCGTCAGCGCGCGCAGGATCTGCTCGCGCTCGATTCGGCACAGGCGGTAAGGGCAGCAAGCCGCGAGGTCTGGCCGCTCGACTGAGCGTCGACGGCAGGTTCGCGACCGGTTTCACGACGAAAGCCATTAGGTCAACGACGATTAACGACGAGACAAGGATTGGAGGACTGAATGAACGGGAATCCGTTTCTGAAAATACAGGGCCTGGGCCGGGCACTGATGCTGCCGATCGCGGTATTGCCGGTCGCCGGCATCCTGCTGCGACTCGGCCAGCCGGACGTGTTCAACATCAAGATGATCGCCGACGCCGGCGGTGCGATCTTCGACAACCTGCCGCTGCTGTTCGCGATCGGCGTGGCGGTCGGTTTCGCGAAGGACAACAACGGCGTGGCTGCGCTCGCGGGCGCGATCGGCTACCTGATCGAAACCGCGATCATGAAGGACATCGATCCCAAGCTGAACATGGGCGTGCTGTCCGGGATCATCGCGGGTGTGGTCGCGGGGCTGCTGTACAACCGCTATAAAGACATCAAGCTGCCGGACTACCTCGCGTTCTTCGGCGGCAAACGGTTCGTGCCGATCATCACGGGCCTGGTCTGCGTGATACTCGGCATCGCGTTCGGGTACGTCTGGCAGCCGGTCCAGCATCTGATCGACGCGGCCGGCCAGTGGCTGACGACGGCGGGCGCGATCGGTGCGTTCGTGTTCGGCTTCCTGAACCGCCTGCTGCTCGTCACGGGCCTGCACCACATCATCAACTCGCTCGCGTGGTTCGTGTTCGGCAACTTTACGCCGCCGGCGGGCGGCGAGATCGTGCACGGCGACCTGCACCGCTTCTTCGCGGGCGACCCGACCGCGGGCACCTTCATGGCCGGCTTCTTCCCGATCATGATGTTCGGCCTGCCGGCTGCGTGCCTGGCGATGCTGCACGAAGCGCCGAAGGAGCGCCGCGCGATGGTCGGCGGCCTGCTGTTCTCGATGGCGCTGACGTCGTTCCTGACCGGCGTGACCGAGCCGATCGAATTCAGCTTCATGTTCCTCGCACCGGTGCTGTACGTGATCCACGCGGTGCTGACGGGGCTGTCGCTCGCGATCTGCCAGATCCTCGGCGTGAAGCTCGGTTTCACGTTCTCGGCCGGCGCGATCGACTACGTGCTGAACTACGGGCTGTCGACGAAGGGCTGGATCGCGATCCCGCTCGGCATCGCATACGGCGCTGCGTACTACGGGCTGTTCCGCTTCTTCATCCGCAAGTTCAACATGGCAACGCCGGGCCGTGAGCCGGCATCGGCCGATGCGGCCGCGGAATCGTACGCATCGGGCGGCTTCGTCGCGCCGGCTGCCGGCGCTGCTGCCGCTGCACCGCGCGCGCAGCGCTACATCGCCGCGCTCGGCGGGGCAGGCAACCTGTCGGTCGTCGACGCATGCACGACGCGCCTGCGCCTGACCGTCGTCGATCCGGAGAAGATCTCGGAGCCGGAACTGAAGTCGATCGGCGCGCGCGGCGTGCTCAAGCGCGGCGGCAACAGCGTGCAGGTGATCATCGGGCCCGAGGCCGACATCATTGCCGACGAGATGCGTGCGGCGATTGGCAGCGGCGCAGCAGGCGCAGCATCGACGTCGACGGCGACGGCCGCCGCTGCACAGCCCGTCACCGGTGCGGCCGCCGGCCCGCTCGATCCGGAGCCGGCGCGCTGGCTCGCGGTGTTCGGCGGCGCGACCAACGTTGCTTCGCTCGACGCGATCGCGACCACGCGCCTGCGTGTGGTCGTGCGCGATCCGTCGGCGGTCGATCGCGACCGTCTCGGTGCGCTCGACGTCGCGTGGGTGTCGCTCGACACGTTCCACATCGTCTGCGGCAACGCGGCAGCACGCTATGCCGAACAGCTCGGCGCGCGCCTGCCGCCGTCGGGCAGCGGGGCGGCCGCACAACCGGCCTGATGCGATGAAGCCGGCCTGATTCGCGATGCGGGTTCGGGCCGGCCGGCAAAACGAAAACGGCTTGCGATGCGTCGCAAGCCGTTTTTCCTTGGTGCGGGCGATGGCGCGATGCGTCCGCCTGCATCGCGCCATCGCCCAGCCATTCACCGATCAGCCGTTCACGGATTCGTCAGCGTGAAGGTCGGCTTCCGGTAGCCGACGCCGGCCCGGTCGAGCTTCGGCAATTCGCGTTGCGTGAGCAGCGTCGCGAAGCCGGCCCAGTCGCGCTGCAGCGCGGCCGTGTCGACGTGATGCGTGTCGCCGCGCTTGAAGCGCACGCCGGCCGCATACGGCAGCTCCCAGTCGGCCCGGTGCCATGCGCGCTCGGCGAGCGCGAGCAGCCGCGGATAGGCCATGTATTCGAGGAAGGTGTCGTTGCGCATCACCTCGCCCCACGCCTGCCCCTGCATGCCTTCGATGCGCGGCGCGGGGCCCGTGCCCGTCACTTCGAACGCGTTGCCGTCACGGTCGCCCATCACTTCGGCGTTCTGCGGCAGGTTTTCGGGCGCGAGCGAGAACACCTTGTACTCGTCCGTCGCGTGCGAGCCCCAGTAGTAGCCGCGCTCGCGCGGGTTGAGCGTGTACGGGAAGTCGAAGTACAGGTAGTCGGGCAGTGCGAGCACCGTCAGGTAGCCCTTGCCGCTCAGGTCGCGCGCGCTGTCCGATGCGCCCCAGAAGATCGTGTCCCACAGCGACACCATCACGTGGCGCGTGCTGAAGTCCTGCGGCCCGTTCGCATGCTTGATGCCGTCCTGCCACGCGGCCATCGTGTCGATCCCGTTCGCGCTGACTGCCGCGCTCACCTGTTGCGCGAAACGCGTCGGCAGCGCGTCGATCGACTTGATCTCGCCGCGCTGGAGCAGCGCCATGCACGCGGGCGAGCGCGCCCACGGCTTGTCCTGCGCGGCGAGATCGATGCGCCCCTTGTTCGGGTCGGTGCCGTTCAGCGCCTGGAAGCCCCCGCCGAGGAAGATGTTCTTCGCCTCGTCGCCACCGTAGTGCCAGGTGCGCAGCGGCGCCTGCGCGTCCGCATGCATCGCGGCGATCTCGCGGATCACCTTCGACGCGAAATTGAGCGCGCCCGGCACGCACGGGTTCAGGTCGCTGCGCCGGTCGTAGAACTGCACCGTCGTCAGGTTCGACGTGTCCTGCGGATCGAGCAGCCGGTATGCGTTCGCTTCCTGCTCGCGGCCGGCCGCATGCAGCCGCTTGTAACGTGCCTCCATCGTCACGACGGCCGCGCGCGCATGCGCGGGCATGTCGATTTCAGGGATGATCTCGACGAAATGCGCGGCCGCGTAGCGCACGAGCGCCACGTAGTCGTCGCGGGTCAGGTAGCCGCCGCCCGAGCGGTTGTCCGGGCCGGAGCCGAGTTGCGGCAGCAGGCAGCGCGTCTCGCCTGGATCGTGGCAGCGGCGTGAGCCGATCTCGGTCAGCTCGGGCAGGCCGGGAATCTCGATGCGCCAGCCTTCGTCGTCGGACAGATGCAGGTGCAGGCGGTTGAGCTTGTATGCGCTCATCTGGTCGATCAGGCGGCGCAGCGTCGCCGGGTGCTTGAAGTTGCGCGCGAGATCGACGTGCATCCCGCGATGCGTGAAGCGCGGCGCATCCTCGACGAGCATCGCCGGGATCGGGCCGCCGCCGGCGGGCACGAGCGAGTAGAGCGTCTGCACGCCGTAGTAGAGGCCGGCGCGATCGTACGCTTCGATGAACGCGCCGCGCGGCCCGATGGCGAGCCGGTAGCCGCCCGGCGTCGCGATGTCGGCCGGCAGCCGGCGCGGCGCGACTACGCCCCATACCGGCACGCGCGCGCCGTCGAGCCCGAGGGTCGCCGCGCGTTCGCGCAGCGCCGCGACCTGCGCGTCCGGCAGGTTCGGCAGCGTGAGCTCGACGCCGCGCAGGTCGAGCGTGCCTGGCAGCGGCTGCTCGCGCTTCACGCTCGGCAAGGCACGGCTGGCGTCGGGCCGCGCGGCCACGGGCGGCGCATTGCCGGTCGAGTTGTTCTGCGCGTCGGCCGGCAGCGATTCGACGTAGCGCAGCTCGTCGTCGGTGTCGTTGTAGCGGAGCACGGCGGGCGGCGCGCCATCGACGACCACATACGGGCGCGGAATCACGTCGCTGTAGCGCAGCAGCCAGTATTCGGCGACGAACGGCAGCTCGATGCGCTCGCCCGGTGCAAGCCGCACCGAACCCGGTTGCGGCGTCAGTTCGTACAGGTCGCCGGTGAGCCGCCGCAGCGCGAAGCCTGGACGATCGATCCGCAGCAGGCGTCGGATGCTGTGCAGGTAGAGCTTCCAGCCGCCGTCGGCGATCGCCTGGTGGCCGCGGTTCTGCAGGATCAGGCGACCCGTCGCACAGGCCGCGCCGTCGGCGCCGAGATCGGCGCACGGCACGCCGGCCGCGGCCGCGTGATTGTTGTCGACGGCGACGCGCAATGCGAGGCCGTTCGACAGCCGCGCCGCGAGATCGGCCGGCGGCGCGGGTGGACGGACGGCGCCGGCCGCCGCGACCACAGCACTCGACGCCGGCGGCGCGCCGAGCGCGACCGGCGACAGTGCCGCGACCAGCAGGCCGGCAAACAGGGTAGGCAAGGTTCGGTTCATGCGGACTCCTGAGAAAAAGGGGGCATAGCGGCGTCGTGGGATGACGTCGCTGCAGGCGGGTCTTTCAACGGAGCTGCGGGGACAACAGGGTGCGCGGGCGATGGGGCTGCCCCGCGCGCAGTCGGCACGCGGGCGCGTGCGTTACGGAACGGGTGGCGGGCAGGTGTGCCGGTCGGATCGGCGCGGGCGGGTGCGCGTCTTCATCGGCGGCGCACGGCAGCGGCGGGCGTCGCGGGCGCAGCGGGTGTGGCGGCGCGCCCGGTGGCAATGCCGCGCGCGCGACCTGCTCGGACGATGATGGCGCCGCTCGCCAGCGACGCGCAACCGGCCGCCGCATGCCGACGGCGAGACGGCGCGCAAGCGCGCGACACATACGGGATTCGCATGTCTCCCCCACCCAGATGGAATAGGCCTGTCAGCGGCCGTGTCCAAAGATCTTATGAAACCTTTTATTGGTATTCAAGTGGTATCAATCTGGCGCTAAATTGGCATCGGTATGCCGGGCCTGTCCGGCCGGCCGGGGCGAAAAAAAACCTCGCGCGAGGCGAGGTTCCTTCCGGACGGCGGCCGCGTGATCGGCCGTACGCGTCAGTCGCGGCGCACGCGTGCTTCCTGCGTCTTTTGCCGCGCTTCGAGCCACATCGCGTTGACGATGCCGAACGACAGCGCAACGCCGATACCGAGAACCCAACTGAAATACCACATGATCCGACTCCTTGCGAAACGGTGGGCGAGGGCGCGCGCGCCCCGGCCCGGTTCAATCGATCAATACATCGAATGCTTGTTCTCTTCGAGCACTTCGCGCGTGACCTTGCCGCGCATCACGCGATACACCCAGCTCGTGTAGAGCAGGACGATCGGCAGGAACACGATCACCGCGAACAGCATCACCTGCAGCGTCATGTGGCTCGACGTCGAATCCCACACGGTCAGGCTGCTGCGCGGGTCGAGCGACGACGGCATGATGAACGGGAACATCGAGAAGCCGGCGGTCAGGATCACGCCGGCGATCATCAGGCCGGTGCAGAAGAATGCCGTCTTTTCCTGCTTCGAGCCGGCGAGCAGCAGCGCGAACAGGCCGCCCGCGATCCCGACGACGGGCGCCGCGATCATCCACGGGAATTCGCCGTAGTTCGCGAGCCACAGGCCCGAGCCCGCGGCGACGTCCTTGAGCAGCGGGTTCGCGACGGTGTCGGTCGGCGCGGCGTGCGTGATGTGGAAGCCGCCGATGGTCGACGCGATCAGCACGCCGGCCAGCACGAACAGCACGACCGCGAGGAACGACGACACGCGCAGCGCGACCGACGCGCGGCGTGCGATCACGCCCTCCGTCTTCATCTTGATGAAGGCCGCACCGTGCGCGACGAGCATCGTGAGGCTGACGAGCCCGCACAGCAGCGCGAACGGGTTCAGCAGCGCCCAGAAGCTGCCGTAGTAGGTCACGCGCAGGTCGCTGTCGAACTTGAACGGCACGCCTTGCAGCAGGTTGCCGAACGCCACGCCGAACACGAGCGCCGGCACGAAGCCGCCGACGAACAGGCCCCAGTCCCAGCCTGCGCGCCAGCGCGGGTCGGGCCGCTTGCTGCGGTAGTCGAAGCCCACCGGCCGGAAGAACAACGCGAACAGCACGAGCAGCATCGCGAAGTAGAAGCCGGAGAACGACGCCGCGTACACGAGCGGCCAGGCCGCGAACATCGCGCCGCCGGCCGTGATCAGCCACACCTGGTTGCCTTCCCACGTCGCACCGACGGTGTTGACGATGATGCGGCGCTCCTCGTCGGTCTTGCCGAGGAACGGCAGCAGCGCGGTCGCGCCCATGTCGAAGCCGTCGGTGACGGCGAAGCCGATCAGCAGCACGCCGACGAGCAGCCACCAGATCAGCTTGAGAGTTGCATAGTCCATAGCGATTCCTTGTTCCGTTTCAGGTGCGTGCTCACGCCGTGGCGCGCTCGCTGGCGGCCGCGACTTCGTGGTGATAGCGGCCGGTATGCAGCGACGACGGGCCGAGGCGCGCGTACTTGAACATCAGCTTGATCTCGATGACGAACAGCGCGGTGTAGAACAGGATGAAGCCCGCGAGACTCAGGTACAGGTCGCTCGGCTGCAGGCTCGACGCGGACAGGTGCGTCGGCAGCACGCCGGCGATCGTCCACGGCTGGCGGCCGAGCTCGGCGACGATCCAGCCGAATTCGATCGCGATCCACGGCAGCGGGATCGCCCATACCGCATAGCGGAGGAACCAGCGGCGGTTGTCCTGCAGCAGTTCGCGGCGCGCGCAGAACCAGAATGCGGCAATGAACGTCGCGACGAACAGGATGCCGAGGGCCACCATGATCCGGAACGAGAAGAACACGGGCGCGACCGGCGGGATCGTCTTCTTCGCGGCAGCCTTGATCTGCTCGGGTGTCGCATCGACCACGTTCGGCGTGAACTGCTTGAGCATCAGCCCGTAGCCGAGATACTGCTTGTGCTGGTCGAACAGTGCGCGGGTTGCATCGCTCGTGTCGCCCTGCTTGATCTTCTGCAGCGCGCCGTACGCGATCATCCCGCTCTGGATGTGCTCCTCGCTGCGCTTCGCGAGATCGCGCAGGCCGATCACCGGTTCGTCGATCGAGCGCGTCGCGATCAGGCCGAGCGCATACGGGATCTTGATCGCGTAGTCGGTGCGTTGTTCTTCCTGGTTCGGAATGCCGATCAGCGTGAACGATGCGGGCGCCGGCTGCGTTTCCCATTCGGATTCGATCGCGGCGAGCTTCATCTTCTGCACTTCACCGGTCGTGTAACCCGATTCGTCGCCGAGCACGATCACGCAGAGCGTCGCCGCGAGGCCGAAGCCGGCCGCGACCGCGAACGAGCGCAGTGCGAAGTCGACGTCGCGCTTCTTCAGCAGGTACCACGACGACACGCCGAGCACGAACATCGCCGCCGACACGTAGCCGGCCGACACCGTGTGCACGAACTTCACCTGGGCGACCGGGTTGAACAGCACGTCGAACAGGCTCGTCATCTCCATGCGCATCGTCTGGTAGTTGAACTCGGCGCCGACCGGGTTGTTCATCCAGCCGTTCGCGACGAGGATCCACAGCGCGGACAGGTTCGAGCCCAGCGCGACGAGGAACGTGACCATCAGGTGCTTGACCTTCGACAGGCGGTTCCAGCCGAAGAAGAACAGGCCGACGAACGTCGATTCGAGGAAGAACGCCATCAGGCCTTCGACCGCGAGCGGCACGCCGAAGATGTCGCCGACATAGTGCGAGTAGTACGACCAGTTCGTGCCGAACTGGAATTCAAGCGTGATGCCGGTCGTCACGCCCATCGCGAAGTTGATCCCGAACAGCTTGCCCCAGAACTGGGTCATGTCCTTGTAGACCTGTTTGCCGGTCATCACGTAGACGGCTTCCATGATGACGAGCAGCCAGGACAGGCCGAGCGTCAGCGGCACGAACAGGAAGTGGTAGAGCGCCGTGATGCCGAACTGCAGACGCGACAGATCGACGACTTCGCTACTTATCATGGTGGTCTCCCTCGGTGGGTGCAGGTGCCGGCACCGAGAGCAGCTTCTCGGCAACGGCGGCAGGCGGCAACGACATGTGCTCGGCCTGCGGATGATTGAAGAATGCGTATTTGAGCGACATCAGGAGGATCAGCTTGACGATCAGCACCAGGGTGATGTCGCGGGCGAGGGTCGGGCCGCGTGCCCACGCGGCGATGCGCGCGCGCCAGCCGATCGTACCGGCCGGCCGCGGGGGAGGCGGCGCAGGCTCTTTATTGATCGAGATCAAGGCGATTATCCTGAATCGATTTAGGTCGGATTTGGGGCGACTTTACGTCGGATTTATGACGGCCGTGAAGCTGTTTTAATCCTTTTGCGCCTGACATGCCAATTTTAAAAGGACGGCTTTCCAATGCCGAGTGCTGCGCTGCGGCAGACCGTCGCGAAACACGGTCTGAAACTTGAGGCAGATCAAGGTTACGCGGAAGGGGCCCGCAAACGGCCTATTACCTGACGAATCGGGTCAATTAATCCGCACGGAAGCGAGTGAAGAAACGAGCGGAGAAACGAATGAAAAGCAGGAGAAAATGCGGGCGAAAAAAAACCGCTGCCGGTTAGGCAGCGGTTTCGATGAGGCGCTCTAAATCGCCGGGATTTATGCGTATTCGGCGAGGGCGGTGCGCATCTTTTTCATGGCGCTCGCTTCGATCTGGCGGATGCGTTCCGCCGACACGCCGAACTCGGCGGCGAGATCGTGCAGCGTCGAGCCGCCCGAGCCGTCGTCGTCGACGTGCAGCCAGCGCGCCTCGATGATGCGGCGGCTGCGCGCGTCGAGCGCGTCGAGTGCCTGCGCGATACCGTCCGTCTGCAGCGTGTCGCGCTGACGCGCGGCGAGTACGGCGGTCGGTTCGTTGTGCGAGTCGGCCAGGTAGGCGATCGGCGCGTACGACTCCTCGCCGTCTTCGACCTGCCCTTCGAGCGCGATGTCGCCGCCCGACAGGCGCGTTTCCATTTCGGTCACGTCTTCGCGCTTGACGTTGAGTTCCTTCGCGAGGCCGTCGATCTCTTCGGGCGTCATCGCCTGCAGGCCCTTCTTGTGGCTGCGCAGGTTGAAGAACAGCTTGCGCTGCGCCTTCGTCGTCGCGACCTTCACCGTGCGCCAGTTGCGCAGGATGTACTCGTGGATCTCGGCCTTGATCCAGTGGATCGCGTACGACACGAGACGCACGTTCTGGGCCGGATCGAAGCGCTTCACGGCCTTCATCAGGCCGATGTTGCCTTCCTGGATCAGGTCGCCGTGCGGCAGGCCGTAGCCGAGATAGTTGCGCGCGATCGACACGACGAGCCGCAGGTGCGACAGCACGAGGCGGCGCGCCGAGTCGAGATTGTTGTCTTCACGGAATTCGGTCGCGTACTGGCGTTCCTCTTCGGGCGTCAGCAGCGGAATGCGATTGACGGCCTGGATATACGCGTCGATGTTGCCAAGCTGGCCCGGCAACATCGATTGAGCGGCGAGCGCCAGCGAGCCTGCCGATGCGGCCTTGGCCGGCGTCGGGCTCAGGGTGTTCGGGAGGGTCAGGGCGTTGCTCACTAAAAAACTCCTTTGGAATCAGGGACAAACCCCCGGTCTCGGATGAGATTCCGTGGGCCATCTTAGCACTCCCGCAATCCGAGTGCTAATTCCTTAGAGCAAGCGTGGGCATCGGAGTTCCCGTTTTTTCTATCGAGCTAGTGGAGTCGATAGTCTAATCTGCGACAAGGGGCGCGAAGCGAAGTTCCGTAAGCCATTGTTTCTGATGGTAATCGGTAGACGATTTCAATTTTTGTCGTTTTGGAAGGAAGCCATTTCGCTTTGTGATGCCGATCCGAAAAGTCCTTTACCATACCATTCAGTTCGCTCGAGCCGGACGAAGCGGCCGGCTCCATTCAACCCACAAAGTTGGAGTGTCAGATGAACAATAAGAAGAATCGCCGGCCCCGCAGCCGGCTTGCGCTGCACGCGATGCTGGCAGCGTCCCTTCTGGGCGGATCGGGTGCGGCATGTGCGGATCGATGGGGGATTCAGGCAGGCGGCGGTTTTTCGGATCGCCACGGCGTCGACAAGGCCGATCTCGGCGTGGTGTGGGATCCGGGCTGGAACTGGTGGGAAATCGGCGGCTGGCACTTCGCGTTCGTCGTGGAAGGGCACGCCGGCTACTGGCACACGGGCGGCAACGTCCACGGCAACATCGGCGAATTCGGCGTGACGCCGATGTTCCGCTTCATCAAGAGCGCCGGGGAGATCCGCCCGTTCATCGAGGCCGGCGGCGGCGTGCGGCTGCTGACGCACCCGACGATTTCGGATCGTTTCTCGATGGGGACCGCGTTCCAGTTCGCACCGACTGCGGGGGTGGGCGTGCAGTTCGGCCAACGGCAACAGTATCAGGTCGGCTACCGTTTTGAACATGTGTCTAACGCGGGTATCAAAGAGCCGAATCCTGGTATAAATTTCCACCAGTTCTACTTGCAGTACAACTTCTGATCCGCACGCCCGCGCACGGCGTGCGCGTTGCCGAGGAGTCAGGCGATGGCGAAGGTGGTCGATGCGATCCGCGCGCTCGAGCGCGATCGGTTCCGGGCGATGGTGGACGGGGACGGCGAGGCGCTCGACGCGCTTTTGTCGGACAAGGTGTTCTTCGTGCACACCAACGGCAAACGCGAAACCAAGCAGCAGTTCATCGACGCCATCGTCGCCGGCCGCCGCCGCTATCGCCAGATCGAAATCCAGTCACAGGACGTACTGCCCGTCGGCGATGAAACCTGTGTCGTCACCGGGCGCGCGTTGATCGAGATGGAAACGAACAACGGCGGCCTGGTCTTCCCGATTGCGTATACCTCCGTCCACACGCACGACCAGGGCCGCTGGAGCCTGTTCGCGTGGCAGGCGACGCGGTGCGCGACCGAGACATGAGCGCGCGTGGCGCTCGTTTTCATGTCCCGACCGAAGCGGCCTTCTGGGCCGCTTTTTGCTGCCTCGTGCGGCGCGGATCGCGCGGCGCACGGGCGGTCACGCCCCGCTCGCTGA
The DNA here is from genome assembly GCF_002099195.1 of Burkholderia puraquae. GTDB lineage: Bacteria > Pseudomonadota > Gammaproteobacteria > Burkholderiales > Burkholderiaceae > Burkholderia > Burkholderia puraquae. The sequence goes on from NZ_NBYX01000019.1 coordinate 104,940, forward strand.
CGTTTGAACCCTGAAACAGAACCGGGCGGTCAGGCCGCCGCGCGGCGATCCGTGCAGTGCCAGGCCGAGCGGTTGATCGCGCTGACGACCGCATCGAGCGCGGCGCTCGCCGCATCGGCGTGCAGGCCGACGCCGTGCCGCAGCGGTGCATCGCCGACCCGGCAACCGACCGATACCGCGATCCGTCCGTCCGTCGTGCGCGTGTGTTCGCACGACGCGATGTCGATCGCGGCGCCGGCTGCTGCCGCGAATGCTGCGGCCAAATGCCGCGCGGCTTCGTCGGGTGTCGTGTCCGTCGCGGGCGCCGCCGCGATCTCGCGGTTTTGCCACCGCGCGCCGTTGCCGTGACGCGCGGCCGGCCCGTCGGTGTCGAAGAATTCTCGCGCGAACAGTGCGCAGATCGCGTCGCCCGTCACTTCCTCGCCGGATGCGTCGGCGAGCGTCTGCACCGCGTGGCTGAATTCGATCTGCACGCGGCGCGTCGGCGTGAAACCCATCCCGCGTTCGAGCAGGAACGTCGCGCCGCCCTTGCCGGACTGGCTGTTCACGCGAATCACCGCGTCATAGCTGCGGCCGAGGTCGGCTGGGTCGATCGGCAGGTACGGTACTTCCCAGGCCGCGTCGGCGCGCTGCTGCGCGAAGCCCTTGCGGATCGCGTCCTGGTGCGAGCCCGAGAACGCGGTGAACACGAGGTCGCCTGCGTACGGATGGCGCGGATGCACGGGAATCTGATTGCAGCGCTCGACGACGCGGCGCACGGCGTCGATGTCGGAGAAATCGAGGCCCGGATCGATGCCCTGCGTGTAGAGATTCAGCGCGAGCGTGACGAGATCGACGTTGCCGGTGCGCTCGCCGTTGCCGAACAGGCAGCCTTCGATGCGGTCGGCGCCCGCGAGCAGCGCGAGTTCGGCCGCCGCGACCGCGGTGCCGCGGTCGTTGTGCGGATGCACGGACAGCACGATGCTGTCGCGATACGCGAGGTTGCGGTCCATCCATTCGATCTGGTCGGCGAACACGTTCGGGCCCGCGGCTTCGACGGTGGCCGGCAGGTTGACGATCATCTTGTGGTCGCGGGTCGGGCGCCAGGTCTGCGCGACCGCGTCGCAGATCTCGCGCGCGAACGTCAGCTCGGTCATGCTGAAGGTTTCCGGCGAGTACTGGAAGGTCCACTGCGTGTCGGGGCGCGCGGCGGCGTGTTCCTTGATGAGGCGCGTGCCGTCGATCGCGAGCGCCTTCACGTCGGCCTTCGACATCCCGAACACGATGCGGCGGAACGACGGGCACACCGCGTTGTACAGGTGCACGATCGCGCGCGGCACGCCGTCGAGCGCATCGAACGTGCGTGCGATCAGGTCTTCGCGTGCCTGCACGAGCACTTCGATCGTCACGTCGTCGGGAATCCGCTTGTCGTCGATCAGCTTGCGGACGAAATCGAAGTCGGTTTGCGACGCCGACGGAAAACCGACTTCGATCTCCTTGAACCCGATCGCGACCAGCATTTCGAAGAACTCGAGCTTCTGCTCGATGCTCATCGGCTCGATCAGCGACTGGTTGCCGTCGCGCAGGTCGGTGCTCATCCAGACGGGCGCGCGCTCGATGGTGCGCGACGGCCATTTGCGGCCATTGAGGCGGACGGGCTCGAACGGACGGTACTTGTCTTGCGGATTGCGCTGCATCTTCTGGACCTCGGGTCTCAAGTCGCGAGCGAAGACGGGCGGCATGGGCGACGGTTGGCGCTGCCTCGCTCCGCGGCACGTAAGCGCGCTGCGGATGCGGATGATCTTCGCGAATCGGCCGACGGATAGACGGACGAATGCTGACGACTTCGGGTTGTAAAAACTGCGAGAGGGGTACTGCGAGGAACTGCTGGGAGGGACCGTGCGGACAGCACACGGCGCTACGACAGCCTTAGGCTAGTCGTAGCGATAGCGGCCGCGCTAGGCGGCCGGAGGTAATTCGGAGGGTGTTCGGAAAGGAACGCATGACGGTAACTCTATGCCAGGATGCGCCCGCGTGTCAAATGCGCGGCGCGCGGGGCCGGGTCACGTGCGTGCCGTCAGCGCGCGATGCGGGCGATCTGCACGATCGTCGCGACCTGCCGGGCGACCGTGTCGGGCACCGGCAGCTCGCCCCGCAACACGGCGTCGGTCCACGCGGCCGTCGTGGCCGCATCGCGCGATTCGGGCAGGGCGACGGGCGGCGCATCGGTCGACGAGCGCTCGGCCTCGATCAGCGTGTCGCACACGCCGTCGTGCAGCCAGTCGACCTGCACCTGGCGCCGCGTATCGGCAACGGCTTCGCCCTCGGTGCCGCGTGCCAGCAGTGCGCCGCCGAGCGCGGCGTCCGGATGGTCGCGGAACAATTGAGCCAGGCTGTCGCGGTACGGCGGGTGCGTGTAGTTGACGAGCCGCAGGCCGGCCGGCGCGAACGGCTGCAGGATCTTCACGAGCGTGTGCGTCGAGTTGCGCACGCCGAGCACGCTGCGCATCGACAGCAGGTGTGCAATGCGCGGCGCCAGCACCTCGATCGGCGCGAACGCGACGCGGCGCTCGGCAAGCGTGTCCTCGATCGCGTCGTGCGACGTCGACGGCGCGAGCGACAGCGCCGAGAAAATCTCGGCGCTCGTCACGCGGCCCGGATCGCGCTCGACGCCATGCACGAGCACCGGCACGCCTTCGCGCGCGAGCAGCAGCGCGAGCAGCGGTACGAGGTTCGCCTGCTTGCGCGCGCCGTTGTAGCTCGGGATCGATACGGGGCGAAACGCGGCGTCCTGCACGTGCACCGGCTCGAACGACGCCTGCGCGGCGGCGAGCATCGCGGCCAGCTCGTCGGCGGATTCGCCCTTCAGCCGATACGCGATCAGGATCGCGCCGAGTTCGACGTCCGACACGCGCGCGTCGAGCATCGCGCGATAGAGTTCGAACGTGTCCTCGGCGGACAGCGCGCGTGCGCCGTGCGGGCCGCGGCCGATCTCCTTGATGAAACGGGCGCACGGGAACGGAACGGCGGCGGGATCGTGGGAAGCGGTCATCGGGGCGTGGGGGCGGGCGGCCGGCATCGGGCCGCGCTGTGAGCGGTGAGGAATGCCCCGAGTATCGCACGGGTGCGGCCGGCGCAAGCGAGGCCGCGCATCGCGGCGCGCTACACTCTGGTTCCCGGCGGTGCGCGCGCCGGCTGCGCCGCGCCCGTGCCGTCGCCGCCGAATACGACTACGAGAGACATCCCATGAAGCTTTACAGCTATTTCCGCAGTTCCGCGTCGTACCGCGTGCGGATCGCCCTGAACCTGAAGCAGCTGCCGTTCGACTATGTCCCCGTGCACATGCTGCGCGACGGCGGCGAGCAACTGAAGGACGCGTACCGCGTGCTGAATCCGGATGCGGTCGTGCCGACGCTGCTCGACGGCGACGCGACGCTGCAGCAGTCGCTTGCGATCATCGAATATCTCGAGGAAACCCATCCTGAGCCGGCGCTGCTGCCGAAGCAGCCGGTCGATCGTGCGTATGTGCGCGCGGTCGCGCTGCAGATCGCATGCGAAATCCATCCGCTCAACAACCTGCGCGTGCTGAAGTACCTGAAGCACACGCTGAAGGTGCCGGAGGAGGCGAAGAACGCGTGGTACCGGCACTGGATCGAGGCGGGCTTCGAAACGCTCGAGACGCGTCTCGCGAGCGATCCGCGCACCGGCAAGCTGTGCTTCGGCGACACGCCGACGCTTGCCGACGTGTGCCTCGTGCCGCAGGTGTTCAATGCGAACCGCTTCTCGATCGACACGACGCGCTATCCGACGATCCAGCGGATCGTCGACCATGCGTCGACGCTCGACGCGTTCAAGGCCGCCGAGCCCGGCGCGCAGCCCGACGCCGAATGAGCGCGATGCGCCCGGGGCATGCATGACCGGGCGCGCATGAAAAAGGGCGCCCGAAGGCGCCCTGAGCGATGCGTGCCGGCGGTGTTCAGCCGAGCAGTGCGTCCGCGAATTCGACCGCGTTGAACGGCTGCAGATCCTCGACCTTCTCGCCGACGCCGATGAAGTAGACCGGCACCGGGCGCTGCCGCGCGATCGCCGCGAGAATCCCGCCCTTCGCGGTGCCGTCTAGCTTCGTGACGATGAGGCCCGTGAGGCCGAGCGCGTCGTCGAATGCCTTGACCTGCGTGAGCGCGTTCTGGCCGGTGTTCGCGTCGATCACCAGCAGCACTTCGTGCGGCGCGCTGTCGTGCGCCTTCGAGATCACGCGCTTCACCTTCTTCAGCTCTTCCATCAAATGGAGTTGCGTCGGCAGGCGGCCGGCCGTGTCGGCCATCATCACGTCGATCTTGCGCGCGCGCGCGGCGCTGACCGCGTCGAAGATCACCGCGGCCGGATCGCCGCTTTCCTGCTGCACGACCGTCACGTTGTTGCGCTCGCCCCAGACCGCCAGCTGTTCGCGCGCAGCTGCGCGGAACGTGTCGCCCGCGGCCAGCAGCACCGACTGGTCGAAGCTCTGCAGGTGCTTCGCGAGCTTGCCGATGCTGGTCGTCTTGCCCGCACCGTTCACGCCGGTGATCATCATCACGAGCGGCTGCGCGCGGCCGAGCGTCAGCGATTTCTCGAGCGGCGTCAGCAGCTCGACGAGCAGGTCGTGCAGCGCGGCCTTCACCTGCTGCGGGTCGGTCAGGCGGCCCGTGCGCACCTTTTCGCGCAGCGCGCCGAGCAGGTACTCGGTCGCGTCGACGCCGGCGTCGGACATCAGCAGCGCGGTTTCGAGCTCCTCGTACAGATCCTCGTCGATCTTCGTGTTGACGAAGACGCCGGTGATGCTCGAGCCCGTCTTGGCTAGCCCCGTTTTCAGGCGCGCAAGCCACGATTTCTTCGCGGACGCGTCCTGCTGCGGCGGCGGGACGATTTCGACCGTCTCGACGACTTCGTCGCGGCCGTCGTTGGTCGGCGTGACCGTCATCACGACGGCCGGCGCGGCCGGTTGCGCAGGCGCTTGCGGCACGTCGGCCGCAGGCGGGGCCTCGACCGCGGGCGCATCGGACGATTCGTCCGTTTGCGGCGCGTCGGCCGATTGCGATTCCGCCGGATCGGGCTCCTGCGTTTTCTTGAATCGTTTGAAGAAGCTGAACATGGTCTGACGTCGGGAAGAGGGCGGGCCGCCGCCAGCGGCGGGGCACCGAATGGGCCGTTCTGCGTTCGCGCGGGCGCGGCGCACGGCGGCCGAAACCGTGCATTTTATCAGTGCGGCGTGGCGCTCGCGTCAGTGTGCGCCGCCGCTGTGGTAACGTGCGCCTGTTTAGCGGTGCGCCCCCGCGTGCACCCGGTCCCTCCGTTGTCGATATTCCGTATGTCCCGTTCCTCTCCCGGCCGCCCGGCGGCCCCTTCTGGCCGCGGCAAGCCGCACACGATCCGCATCATCGGCGGTGACTGGAAACGCACGCCGCTCGCGGTGCTCGATCTCGACGGCCTGCGGCCGACGCCCGATCGCGTGCGCGAGACGCTGTTCAACTGGCTCGGCCAGGATCTCGAAGGCTGGCGCTGCCTCGACCTGTTCGCGGGCACCGGCGCGCTCGGTTTCGAGGCTGCGTCGCGCGGCGCGGCGAGCGTCGTGATGGTCGAGCGCCATCCGCGCGCCGCGCAGCAGCTGCGTGCGATCAAGGACAAGCTCGGCGCGCGCGCCGTCGAGGTCGCGGAGGCGGACGCGTTGCGGCTCGCGGCCGGGCTCACGCCGGGCGCGTTCGACGTCGTGTTTCTCGATCCGCCGTTCGGCGATTCGGCCGCGCTCGAGCGCGCGGTCGCGCTGGCGGCGCCGCTCGTCGCGGCGGGCGGTGCGCTGTATGTCGAGACGGGGGCGGAACTCGATCCGGCCGAGCACGACGCGCTCGCCGGCTGGCAGGTCGTGAAGCACGGCAAGGCCGGTGCGGTTCACTATCATTTGCTGCGGCGCGAAAATGATGAATAATGCGCGTTCCATACGAGGCGGCGCGCCGCAAAGGCGACGCATGCCCATCTCGGCAGCGGCGTGCGCATCGCACGGCTGCCATCCCGTTTGCGTGATGACAGGAGGAGCGACATGGTAGTCGCCGTGTATCCCGGTACGTTCGATCCGCTGACGCGCGGGCACGAAGACCTCGTGCGGCGTGCGTCGAGCATTTTTGATACGCTGGTGGTCGGGGTTGCCGACAGCCGCGCGAAAAAGCCGTTCTTCTCGCTGGAAGAACGTCTGACGATTGCGAACGAGGTGCTCGGCCATTATCCGAACGTGAAGGTGATGAGTTTCACCGGTCTCCTGAAGGATTTCGTCCGCACCAACAATGCGCGCGTGATCGTGCGCGGCCTGCGCGCCGTGTCCGATTTCGAATATGAGTTCCAGATGGCGGGGATGAACCGCTACCTGCTGCCCGACGTCGAGACGATGTTCATGACGCCGTCCGATCAGTACCAGTTCATCTCGGGCACGATCGTGCGCGAAATCGCGCAGTTGGGCGGCGATGTCAGCAAGTTCGTGTTCCCGTCCGTCGAGAAGTGGCTGACCGAGAAAGTCACTGCGATGGGAGGCCCTGCCGCGTGACGCGGCGCCGGCCGGTTTCGTTGCGAAGCCGGCCGCTGGCCTGAAGAAGTGAGATCAGTATGGCTTTGATGATTACCGACGAGTGCATCAATTGCGACGTGTGCGAGCCCGAGTGCCCGAACGGCGCGATTTCGATGGGCCCGGACATCTACGTGATCGACCCGAACAAGTGCACCGAGTGCGTCGGCCATTTCGACGAACCGCAGTGCCAGCAGGTATGTCCGGTCGAATGCATTCCGCGCGATCCGCAGCATGACGAATCGCACGCGCAATTGATGGAGAAGTATCACGCGTTGATCGCCGTGAAAGGCGACGACGCGTCGTGATCCGGCGGTGACGCGCGCCGGTTGATTGGCGAGCACGCGTTCCGCTTTCAGATCGGCGCCGTCCGGCGCCGGTTCTTCCGTATCAGGCCAGCAGCTCGCGCAATGCCGCGACGAGCGCATCGCATTCGGCATCGGTGCCGACCGTGATGCGCAGGTGCTGGTCGATCCGCGGCAGCCGGAAGTGCCGCACGAAAATCTCCCGTTCCTTCAGTTTCGCTGCGATTTCACCCGCGTCGTGCGCGGGATGGCGCGCGAATACGAAATTCGCGGCCGACGGCACGATGTCGAAGCCGAGCGCGTCGAGCGCGTGCGTGAGCCGCGTCCGACTGTCGATCACGCGCCGGCAGGTGGCGTTGAAATAATCGGTATCTTCGTACGCGGCCTGCGCGGCGGCTTGCGCGAGCCGGTCGAGCGGGTACGAGTTGAAACTGTCCTTCACGCGGTTCAGCGCGTCGATCAGCGCTGCGTCGCCGAATGCGAAACCGACGCGCATGCCCGCAAGCGAGCGCGCCTTCGATGTCGTATGCACGACGAGCAGGTTCGGGTAGCGGTCGATCAGCGTAATCGCGGACTGCGCGCCGAAATCGACATACGCCTCGTCGATCACGACGACCGATGACGGATTCGCGGCCGCGATCCGTTCGATGTCCGCGAGCGGCAGCGCGCGCCCGGTCGGCGCATTCGGGTTCGGAAACAGCACGCCGCCGGCATCGTCGAGATAGTCGTCGACGCGGATCGAGAAGTCGTCCGCGAGCGGCACGATCGTCGTCTCGACGCCGTACAGGCGTGCATAGGTCGGATAGAAGCTGTACGTGATGTCGGGGAAGCGCAGCGGCCGGTCGTGCTTGAGCAGCGCCTGGAACGCATGCGCAAGCACCTCGTCGGAGCCGTTGCCGACGAACACCTGCTCGGGCTGGATGCGGTGATGCGCCGCGACCGTCTCGCGCAGCGCGCGTGCAACCGGGTCGGGATAGCGGCGCAGCGTGTCGCCGGTCTCGCCGAGTTCGCGCGCGATCGCCGCGACGACGCGCGGCGACGGCGGATAGGGATTCTCGTTGGTGTTCAGCTTGACGGGGTGTGCGAGCGCGGGCTGCTCGCCCGGCACGTAAGGCACGAGTTGCTGAACGACGTCGCTCCAGTAACGGCTCACCGCTGGCTCCTGTCGGGCAAAGCGACCAGATTACCGCATGTGTGCGTACGGTGGGGCGGGCAGCGCCGCCCGGCGACACCGGACGGCTCGATGCACCGCCGCGGTGCGATGCGGTCAGTTGCGATGCAGCTGCATCGTCGCGCGGTCGAGCTCGCCCTTGACGACCATCGGCATCACGGCGAGCGCGCGTTCGATCGACGCGTCGATCACGTCCTGTTCCTCGCGGCGCGGTGGCTTCAGCACGAAGTTCGCGACGTCGGGCTTCGCGCCGGCGCGCGCGCTTTCCGGAATCAGGTCGCGCGGATGGCCGATGCCGATCCGCAGCCGCCAGTATTGCTGCGACGACAGGTGCGCGGAGATGTCCTTCAGGCCGTTATGGCCGCCGCTGCCGCCGCCGAGCTTCAGCTTCACCGTGCCGGGCGGCAGGTCGAGCTCGTCGTGCGCGACGAGGATCTGGTCGGGCAGGATCTTGAAGAATTGCGCGAGCGCGACGACCGACTGGCCGGAGCGGTTCATGTAGGTCTGCGGCTCGAGCAGGTGGACTTCCTCGCCGTGCAGGCGCGCTTTCGCGTAGAAGCCGTGGAAGCGGCGTTCGTCGCGCAGCGTCGTGCCTGCTTCGCGGGCGAGCTGGTCGACCAGCCAGAAGCCGGCGTTGTGGCGCGTTGCGGTGTATTCCGCCCCGGGATTGCCGAGGCCGACGATCAGTTTGATCATGACGTTTCGAAGGCGGCAACGGCCGCCTGGGCGCAGAAAAAGAAAAACCCGCCGGGCAAGCCGCGGCGGGTTGCGTCGACCGTTTCGTGAAACGGATCGATGGGGCGCGTAGGCAGCCGCTTAGGCAGCCGGCGTTTCGCCTTCTGCTGCGTCCGACACGGCACCAGCCGGGACCGTCGCCGATGCGACAACCGGGTTTTCCGCGTCGATGTGTGCGACCAGCGCGACACCCTTCGGCAGCGTGATGTCCTTCGCGTGCAGCGATTGACCGGCTTCGATCTTCGACAGGTCGACTTCGAGGAACTCCGGCAGGTCGGCCGGCAGGCACTCGATTTCGATTTCCGTCGCGACGTGCGAAACGATCGCGCTCGACAGCTTCACGGCCGGGCTGATTTCAGCGTTCAGGAAGTGCAGCGGTGCCTTCGTGTGCAGCTTCTTCTTCGCGTCAACGCGCTGGAAGTCCACGTGCAGCACCAGTTGCTTGAACGGGTGGTATTGCACGTCGCGCAGCAGAACCTGTTGCGACTGGCCAGCCACTTCGAGGTCGAGGATCGACGAGTGGAAAGCTTCCTTCTTCAGGGCGTGCCACAGGGCGTTGTGATCGAGTTCGATCTTTTGCGGGGCTGCTTCGCCACCGTAAACGATACCCGTGGTCTTACCAGCGTTGCGCAGGCGGCGGCTCGCACCCGTACCTTGCTCTTGGCGCTCGAAAGCGACGACTTTCATGTGATTCTCCAATGGCTGCCCGCGACCAGGCAGTAAAACGGGGCCGTCAAACGGCGGCCCCCGATGAAACGGACGGGGTTTCGTCTATCCCGTCCGATTGTGCAAAAAGCGAAGCGTTGCCGCTTCGCTTTCTGCGCATGCTTTGTTCAGTCGATTCGCGATCAGGATTCCGCGAACAGCGACATCACCGAATCACCGCGGCGGATCCGCGAGAACGTCTCGGCCAGCAGGCTCGCACTCGTCAGCGCGCGGATCTTCGAGCAGCCCAGCGATTCGGCGGACAGCGGGATCGTGTCGGTGACAACCAGCTCGTCGAGCGCCGACGCAGCGATGCGATCACCTGCGCCACCCGACAGCACCGGGTGCGTCGCGTAGGCGAATACCTGCTTCGCGCCGCGCTCCTTCAGCACTTGCGCGGCCTTGCAGAGCGTGCCTGCCGTATCGACCATGTCATCCATGATCACGCAGGTGCGGCCTTCGACTTCACCGATGATGTTCATCACTTCGGAGACGTTCGCCTTCGGGCGACGCTTGTCGATGATCGCGAGATCGCAGTTGAGCTGCTTCGCGAGTGCCCGGGCACGCACCACGCCGCCGACGTCCGGCGACACGACGAGCAGATCCGGGTAGTTCTGCTTGCGCAGGTCACCCAGCAGGATCGGCGTTGCGTAGATGTTGTCGACCGGGATGTCGAAGAAGCCCTGAATCTGGTCGGCGTGCAGATCCATCGTGATGATCCGCTCGACGCCGGCGATTTCCAGCATGTTCGCGACGACCTTCGCCGAGATCGCGACGCGCGCCGAACGCGGGCGGCGATCCTGACGGGCATAACCGAAGTAGGGGATGGCTGCAGTGATCCGGCCGGCGGATGCGCGCTTGAGCGCATCGACCATGATCATCAGTTCCATCAGGTTGTCGTTCGCCGGTGCGCACGTGGATTGCAGGACGAAGACGTCCTTGCCACGCACGTTTTCCTGGATCTCGACCTGGATCTCGCCGTCGGAGAAACGGCTGACCATTGCTTTGCCGAGGGGAATTCCAAGGATATTGACGACTTCCTGGGCGAGCGCGGGATTCGCGTTGCCAGTAAAAACCATCAGGCCGTCATGGCTGCTCATCGTGCACCTGCTTCGGGCTTAGGCGGGAAATGCGGGAAAATTTTTGGCAGGGGAGGAAGGACTCGAACCCTCGCATGCCGGAATCAAAATCCGGTGCCTTGACCAACTTGGCGACTCCCCTACACTTAACTGATAACTTCACCGGACTCGTGTAGGCCATCCGGCAAAGTAAAACTTCATGACGCGAAAGCGAAGAGCGGATGCTCGTTCAGGCTCTCGGCAACTGCACCGTTCCAACTGGTGGGCAGCTTGGCTTGCGCCGCTTCTGCCTCGTGCTTGCTGCGAAACGCTGCAAACACGCTTGCTCCGGAGCCGGTCATCCTCGCGGGGGTCACATCATACAACCATTTGACCACCTGCGCAACTTCCGCGTACTTACTTGTCACAACTTGCTGCATATCGTTCCGACCGAAACTATCTGGCCATCCCGCATCGCTGCTTTGCTGTGCAAGAAAGTCCGTAATTGTGACGCGCTTCGAATCTCTTGTCAACAACTCATCTGAAAATATTTCAGCGGTTGGGACATGAACGCGGGGCGTTACAACCAAGAACCAGCGAGTCGGCAATTGTACCTCAGCTAATTCTTCTCCGATACCCTCTGCGAACGCATTTTTCCCAAAAATAAAAAACGGCACGTCTGCGCCGAGTTTCACTGCGAGCGACTGGAGCTCGGCGCGCGGCAGGTCGAGTTGCCACAGGCGATTCAGCGCGAGCAGCGTCGTCGCTGCGTCGGAACTGCCGCCGCCGAGGCCGGCCCCCATCGGCAGGCACTTGTCGATCTCGATGTCGACACCGTGTGCGGTGCCCGTATGCGTTTTCAGCAGGTTGGCCGCGCGCACGACGAGGTCGCTTTCCTCGGGCACGCCGGGAATGTCGGTGACGCGCGCGACGCGACCGTCGTCGCGCAGCGTGAAGTGCAGCGTGTCGCCCCAGTTCAGCAGCTGGAACACGCTCTGCAGATCGTGATAGCCGTTCGGACGGCGGCCGGTGATGTGCAGGAACAGGTTGAGTTTCGCGGGCGCAAGGCAGTTGCGCAGCGAGCGGGTCGAATCGGTCATGCGTATGTCTGGGCTAGGCGGGTGCTCACTGATCGAGCACGAGCTTGATGTCGAGCGGCGGTGTCGCGCGCACGAGGTTGACGCGTTTGACGCCCGTGGCCGGGGCATCCGCGTAGGCAAGGTAGTCGATCGTCCAGCCGTCCTGGCGGATCTGCTTGACGCGCGTGCCGTCGGCCGGATCGCGCACCGTCTCCGCGGGCGTCGCGGGCGCGGCTGTCGGCAGCAGCCAGTAGCGCAGGCCGGCGAGCGGCAGTTCGAAGCCGAGCGTTTTCTGCATCAGGTCGCCGACATCCGGTGCATATTGCGCCGGACGATTCGGCAATTCGAGCGACGCCGCCTGCGGCGTCGATTTCACGACCGCGAGCGTCTGGCCGAGCGGGCTGCGCAATTCAAGCGACACGTCGTCGCCGTGCTCCTGCCAGTCGAAGTTGCCGTACACATTCTGCTGCTTGCCGAGACGGTCGTCGTACTGCACCGCGAAGCGGCCATGGTAAGCGTGCGTTGCGGCGGTCTGCAGCACCGCGCCGGCCGGCGCGCTTGCCGACGGCGGCGTGCTCGCGCAGCCGGCGAGCGCAAGCGCCGCGCCGGCTGCGGCCAGCGTGCGCTGCGCACGGGAGGACAGGGAAAACGTCGGGAACATCTGTATCAGAGACCGTTGATCTGGAGGCGTTTCAGCGTCTGCACGAGCGTGTCGTTGTCCGGCTCGAGCTTCTGCGCGGCACGCCACGCGGAACGCGCGTCATCCTGCGCGCCGCTCTTCCACAGCACTTCGCCGAGATGCGCGCCGATTTCGGCGTTCGGCTGCAGTTCGTACGCGCGCCGCAGCACCTTTGTCGCGCCGGCCGTATCGCCCATCCGGTATTTCACCCAGCCGAGGCTGTCCATGATGTAGGCGTCGTTCGGCGCGAGCGTCATGGCCTTGTCGATCAGCTTGCTGGCTTCAGGCAGCCGCTGGTTGCGGTCGGCAAGCGAATAACCGAGCGCGTTGTACGCCTGCGGATTGTCGGGCTGCGTGCGGATCAGCTCGCGCAGCTGCTTTTCCATCGTCGTGTAGTGGCCGGTTTTTTCGGCCGCCATCGCGTAGTCGTAGCGCAGGTCGGGATCGTCGGGGAAGTCCTGGACCGCCTGCCCGAGCCGTGCCTCGGCTTCCGGATAGCGCTTCGCGGTGAACAGGATCGACGCGTCGGTGCGTGCGACCACGGCCGCATCGCGCGGATCCGTGATCGGCAGGTCGTCGAGCACCTTGCGCGCCTCGTCGGTCTTGCCCTGTTTCTGCAGCAGTTGTGCGCGCGTGATCTGTGCGGGGAGGTAGTGCTGGCTCGTCTGGTCGACCTTGTCGAGCCATTGCGACGCCTGCGCGTCGTTGTTCTGGTCGATCGCGATCTGCGCGAGGTAGATGTAGCCCTGGCCGACGTCGAGGTTCGGCTGCTTGTCGCCGAGCTGTACGTACTGCTTCAGGTAGCCGGTCGCTTCGTCGAGCTTCTTCTGCTGGATCTTGATCAGCGCGAGCGCCATCAGCGGCGTCGGATCCTTCGAGTCGAGCTTGCGCATCGTCTCGAACTGCTTTTGCGCGTCGCCGAGGCGATCGTCGGCGAGATAGAGCTGCGACAGCGCGAGCCGCGCATCGCGCGACTTCGGATTCTGCTGAACATATTTCTCGAACGACGCGATGCCCGCCGCGCGTTCCGCCGGCCCCATCTGCGACAGCATCAGGGCCGCCGGCAGGTAATCGGGGCGGATCTGCAGCGCCTGCTTCAGCGATTGCGCGGCGCCGTCCTTGTCGTCGACCGCAAGCTGCTGGCGCGCGATCGCGAGCTGGGCTTCGGGCCGGTTCAGGTCGTTCTTCAGCATGTCCTTCAGCACCGCGAGGCCGCCGACGCGGTCGGAGCCGCGCACGAGTAGCGCCTGCAGCGCGAGGATTGCCGGGCCGCGCGTCTCGCCGGTCGCCCGGGCCAGTTCGCGTGCGAGCATCGGCTGCGCGTCGGCCGGCTTGCCGGCGAGCACCAGCAGCGCGGCGTCGACCTGCGACGCGCGGTTTGAATCCGGGGCGTACTGGCGCCACAGGTTCGCGGCGGACAGCGCGTCGGCCGGGCTCTGCGCGCCAAGCGCGATCTCGGTCGCACGCTGCGCCATGCGCGGATCGCGCGTATCGCGGGCGAGCGCGAGATAGGTCTGGTAGGCCGGCGCGGGCTGATTACGCTGGAGCGCGACCTCGGCGGCGAGCACCTGGTAGACGATCTGGCTCGTCAGCGGCACGCCGGGAAGATTCTTCTGCTCGTCCGGCATCACATGCTCGAACGTACCCTGCGGCTCCGCGTCGTCCGATGCCGGATCCTGCGCGTGCGCCGGGAGGGCGGTGAGGGTCCAGGCGGCAAACAGCGCGACGCCGAGTGCACGGCGGACCGGGAAGGCGCGCACGCCGCGCACGGCGGCGGGGCGCTTCTGAAGCAGCTTCGAGGGCAGGGTCATGGAAATCCGTTCGATGTTTCAACCGATTGTAACGCGCTCGCTACAATACACGCACGATCGTGAATCCAGTCTGAGACCCGCAAAGCATGCCAGAGTTGCCAGAAGTCGAAGTCACGCGCCGGGGCATCGAGCCCTTTGTCGCGGGCCGCCGCGTCGAGCGTGTCGACGTCCGTACCGCGATGTTGCGCTGGCCCGTGCCGGCGGGGCTTGCCGAGCAGTTGCGCGCGCGCGAGGTGCTCGCCGTCGAGCGTCGCGGCAAGTACCTGCTGTTCGAGGTCGATGCGGGCTGGTTCATCGTCCACCTCGGCATGACGGGCACGCTGCGCGTGCTGCCCGCGGCTGGCGTGCCGGTTGCCGCGAAGCATGACCACATCGACTGGATCTTCGACGAGTTCGTGCTGCGCTTTCGCGATCCGCGCCGCTTCGGCGCCGTGCTGTGGCACCCGCGCGAGGCGGGCGACGTGCACGCGCATCCGCTCCTCGCGAGCCTCGGCGTCGAGCCGTTCTCGCCGGCGTTCACCGGTGCGCTGCTGCACGCACGCACGCGCGGCCGCACGGTGTCGGTCAAGCAGGCGCTGCTTGCGGGCGACATGGTCGTCGGCGTCGGCAACATCTATGCGTCGGAGAGCCTGTTTCGCGCCGGCATCCGGCCGACGACGGCCGCCGGCAAGGTCTCGCTGCCGCGCTACGAGCGGTTGGCCGACGCGGTGCGCGCGACGCTCGCCGACGCGATCGAGCGCGGCGGCAGCACATTGCGCGATTTTGTCGGCAGCAATGGCGAAAGCGGCTATTTCCAGCTCGACTGCTTCGTCTACGATCGTGCGGGCCAGCCATGCCGCGTATGCGGCACGCCGATCCGCCAGATCGTACAGGGCCAGCGGTCTACCTATTTCTGCCCGACCTGCCAGCGTTGAAACCATTTTCCACGATTAGATAACTTGAAGCCGCCCCGCATCGCCCCCGCTCCGTTCCCCGTCACGCCGCTGCACCGCACGTTCGCCACGCGCCTGGTCGCGTGGCAGCGCGAGCATGGCCGCCACGACCTGCCGTGGCAGAACACCCGCGATCCGTACCGGATCTGGCTGTCGGAAATCATGCTGCAGCAGACGCAGGTATCGACCGTCATCCCGTATTACACGCGCTTTCTCGAACGCTACCCCGACGTCGCCGCGCTCGCGGCCGCGCCGACCGACGACGTGATGGCACTGTGGGCGGGGCTCGGTTACTACTCGCGCGCGCGCAACCTGCACCGCTGCGCGCAGGTCGTCGTCGCCGAGCATGGCGGCGCGTTTCCGGCGACGCCCGACGCGCTGGCCGAACTGCCGGGCATCGGCCGTTCGACGGCCGCGGCGATCGCGTCCTTCGCGTACGGCGCGCGCGCGACGATCCTCGACGGCAATGTGAAGCGCGTGCTTGCCCGGGTGTTCGGCGTGGAAGGCTTTCCGGGCGAGAAGCGCGTCGAGAACGACATGTGGGCGCTTGCGGAATCGCTATTGCCCGACGCCGCGAACGCGGCCGACGTGAGCGCCTATACGCAGGGGCTGATGGATCTCGGTGCGACGCTGTGCGTGCGCGGCAAGCCCGATTGCGCACGCTGCCCGTTTGCGGGCGACTGCGTCGCGCAGTCGACGGGCCGCCAGCGCGAACTGCCGGCCGCGCGGCCGAAGAAGGCCGTGCCGACGCGCAGGACCTGGATGCTCGTGCTGCGCGACGGCGACGCCGTGCTGCTCGAGCGGCGGCCGCCAACCGGCATCTGGGGCGGGCTGTGGAGCCTGCCGCAAGCGGACGGCGATGCGGCGCTTGCGGAACTCGCGCGCGGCTTCGGCGGCGGCGGCACGGTGCGGCTCGCGCCGCTCACGCACACGTTTACGCATTTCCGGCTCGAGATCGAGCCGCGGCTGAGCGACATGGCCGGCGGTGGCGGCCTGCCTTCGGGCGTGCGGGACGCAGACACCGCCTGGGTGCCGCTGAGCCGGCTCGATGCGTACGGCGTGCCGGCACCCGTGCGCAAGCTGCTCGATGCGCTGAGCGGGCCGCTGCTGTAACGAAGGGGTAGGGGGGGCGCGCTCAAGAAATCGCCGGGCCGTCCCAAGTTTTCCTGAGCCCCTCGGGGGCTGGCGCGAAGCGACAGGTCTGGGGCCCTTTATAACCAGCCGTGCCGGTCGAGCACGTGGTGCACGGCGTCGATGCGCGCGCCGACGTCCGGAAACTCCATCAGCTTCTGCCGCGCGCGCAGGTCGAGCGGCAGCAGTTCCGCGAGGCGGTTCGACACCCAGCTCGGATCGTCGAGGCGGAACGGTTCGCCGAACGGCAGCTTGCCCGGTTCGGACTTCTTCAGCGCGGCGATGATGCG
Source organism: Burkholderia puraquae (assembly GCF_002099195.1). Lineage (GTDB taxonomy): Bacteria > Pseudomonadota > Gammaproteobacteria > Burkholderiales > Burkholderiaceae > Burkholderia > Burkholderia puraquae. Next base: position 121,404 of record NZ_NBYX01000019.1, read on the forward strand.
CTCGAGCACTTCGGCGCACGAGCCGAACTGCGCGAGCGTCTGCTCGCCTTCGAGCGGGATGTCGTCGGGCAGCGGCTCCGCGATGCCGACCAGCAGCCCGTTGCCTTCGACGCGATACGACAGCAGCTCGAAACGCTGCGTGCCGACTGCCTGCAGGTACAGCATGCCGAATTCACCGGTATCGCATTCGGTGATGCGCGCCATGCAGCCGATGGTCTCGGGCACCGACACCGCGCCGTCCTGCGCGACTTCGGGCCCGCTCTTCAGCAGGCACACGCCGAACGGCGCGTCGTCGCGCAGGCACGCGCGGGCCATGTCGAGATAGCGCGCCTCGAACACCTTGAGCGGGAGCAGGCCTCCCGGAAACAGCACCGTGTGCAGCGGAAACAGCGGCAGGTCGATCAGGGTGGTCGATAGGGAGGACATGGCGCGCGGGCGTTGGGGCGTGCTTCGCTAGGGTCGGTCGACCTCGGAGACGAGCCGCGACGACGCGTCGACATCCACTGGCGCGTCACGATGCCGCACGATCACGTTCGCCTCGTGCGCAAGGCGCGCGGCGAGCGTTTCCGCGATGAACACCGAGCGATGCTGCCCGCCCGTGCAGCCGATGGCGACGGTCAGGTAGCTGCGGTTGTCATCGCGGAAGTGCGGCAGCCATTTCATCAGGAACGCATGGATGTCGTCGATCATCTGGTGGACGATCGGCAGTGCGTCGAGAAAGGCGATGACCGGCTGGTCGAGCCCGGTGAGCGGGCGCAACTCGTGGTCGTAGTACGGATTCGGCAGCGCGCGTACGTCGAACATCAGGTCGGCGTCGAGCGGCACGCCGCGCTTGAAGCCGAACGATTCGAACATCACCATCAGGTCGTTGTTCTTCTGCTCGATGAAGCGCTTGACCCATGTGCGCAGCGCGTTCGCGCGCAGCGTGCTCGTGTCGATCTGGTGGCCGAATTCGGCGAGCGGTGCGACGAGGTGGCGTTCGCGCTCGATCGCTTCCTCGAGCGACGACAGCAGGCCGATGTCCGCATCGTGCGACAGCGAGCCGGACAGCGGATGGCGGCGGCGCGTTTCGGAGAAGCGCTGGATCAGTGCCTGGGTGCTCGCATTGAGGAACAGCACGCGAACGTCGTGATCGCGCGACAGCTCGCGGATCAGGCCGGGCAGTTCGTCGAGCGACGCGCTCGAGCGCGCGTCGATCGCGACCGCGAGCCGGTGCTGGCCCTCCCCGGCGAGGTAGTGGGCGAGTTCGGGGAGCACGTGCGGCGGCAGGTTGTCGACGCAGTAATAGCCTGCGTCTTCGAGCGCGTTCAGCGCGACGGACTTGCCTGAGCCGGAGATGCCGGTGATGAGGACGATGCGCATGGGAAGCAGAGAATCCTGACGTTTCATCATAGCACCGGCTCGACGCGTCGGCGTTGCGTGGCCGGCGCGTGCGGGTTACACCAGTTTGCCGGGGAACTGACTGTCGGGATCTTGCATCGCGAGTCGTTGCCGATCCATGAAATCGCGCAACGTGTCGATTCCGCGCAACTGCAGGATCGTGTTCCGGACGGCCGCCTCGACGAGCACCGCGAGGTTGCGGCCGGCCGCGACCTGGATCGTGACCTTGCTGATCGGCAAGCCGAGCACGTCGACGGTCTGGCTTTCGAGCGGCAGGCGCTGGAATTCGCCGTCGGGGCGCCGTACGAGCTGGACGATCAGCTTCAGCTTCATTTTCCGCCGCACGGCGGTTTCGCCGAAGATCGTCTTGATGTCGAGCAGGCCGAGGCCGCGCACTTCAAGCAGGTTCTGCAGCAGCGGCGGGCAGCGCCCTTCGACGAAATCGGGGCCAAGTCGGACGAAATCGACCGCGTCGTCGGCGACGAGGCCGTGGCCGCGGCTGATCAGCTCGAGGCCGAGCTCGCTCTTGCCGAGGCCCGAATCGCCGGTCAGCAGCACGCCCATCCCGAGGATGTCGATGAACACGCCGTGCAGCGTCGCGCGCGGCGCGAGGATCCGCGACATATAGAGCCGCAGGCTGTCGATCACCGCGGCGGCCGACATCGGCGTCGTGAACAGCGGGGTCGACGAGCGCGTGCAGCGCAGCACGAGTTCGGGCGGCGCCGCGGCGCCGCCGGCGACGACGAGGAACGGCGGTTCGAGCGCGATCAGCTCGGCCATGTGGCGCGAGCGGTCTTCGTCGGTCTGCCGCTGGTAGTAGTCGATTTCGGCTTCGCCGAGCACCTGGATCCGGTTCGGGTGGATCAGGTTCAGGTGGCCGACGAGGTCGGCGCTCGAGGTTGCATTGCCGACGGTGTCGGCCGAAAAGCCGCGCTCCCAGCCTTCATGCCCCGTCAGCCAGCTCAGTTTCAGCGTGGCCGCGTTGTCGTCGAAGATGCTCTGGGCGTTAATGCTGGACGTATCCATGACTTTCGTCACTCCAATGGGCCGGTGCGTGCGCGCGGCGACGGACGTCGCCATGCCGGGCCGGCGCCGGGCGGCCCTGAACGGCGGCGCATGCCGCCGCGTACGGGAAAATATTCCGCCCGGATCAACTCAAGGTTGCCACTGAGTGAGCAGGCGATGCAACTCGGCGATATCCGTTTCGTTGTGCAGACGCTCGCGCGCGTCGCGATCGGACAGCAGTTGCGCGATTTCCGACAGGATCTCGAGGTGCTGCTGGGTGGCTTGCTCGGGCACGAGCAGGAAAATCAGGAGGCCGACCGGCTGGCCGTCGGGGGCTTCGAACGGGATCGCGTCGGCGAGCCGGACGAACGCGGCGAGCGGGTGCTTGAGGCCCTTGATGCGCCCGTGCGGAATCGCGACGCCTTCGCCGAGCCCGGTCGAGCCGAGGCGCTCGCGCGCGAACAGGTTGTCCGTGACGGTGCTGCGGGCGATGCCGTTCTGATTCTCGAACATCAGCCCGGCTTGTTCGAACACGCGTTTCTTGCTGGTGACTGAGAGGTCGATGACGACGTTCTCTATGGGCAGGATTTTGGCTAGGCGATTCATGTTGGCAGGCGATTGGGCGGCCTGGGGTCTCCTTGCGGCGGCAGACTGATTATCCATGTTCGGCGATATCAAGGCGTTCGGCATCGGCAACCTGCAAGGCAGCTACCGCATCCAGCGCCCCCCGGCGATAACCGGAACATTATAGAGCACAGCCGCATGCGTGGCGCAGCGCGGACGGACCGGTTGCACCACTGCGCGGAGTCGCAAAAAAAACGCCCGGCGAACCGGGCGACGTGTGTGTTGCGGCGAAGGTTACTGCGGCGGCAGTTCGATCTGGTCGATCGACGGTTGAAGCTTGATCGGGTCGTGCGCATGCGTTTGCAGGCGCTCCATGTGCTTGACGACCTGGCGGTCCAGCTTGTCGATCAGCAAGTCGATCGCCGCGTACAGGTTGCCGTTCGCACTTTCGACGAAGATGTCCTTGCCCTTCAGGTGCAGGTTGATTTCTGCGCGCTGCTGCTTGTCCTTTTCCTTGTGGTTGTCGACCGAGAGGATCACAGTGCCATCGATCACCTGATCGCTATGCCGTAGCACCCGGTCCAGCTTGGTGATCACGTATTCGCGAATTGCAGGCGTGACTTCGAGATGATGTCCACTGATCTTCAGGTTCATAGTGCTTCTCCAAGCGAGTGACCACGCGGCCGCATCGAGGCGGCGCTCCGGTCGACTTGCCCGTGCCGCACGAGGCGGCGTATCGCGGACAGGTCGCCCGGCCTGTTCCCCGTATGCGCGGTGGCCGGAACACGCCTGCCGCCGGGCAGGCAGCAGGCTTAAAGAGACTTGCGCAGATTCACTGCCGGGATCTTGAGGGCTTCGCGATATTTCGCAACCGTGCGGCGCGCGACCACGAAACCCTGTTCTGCCAGCAGCTCGGCAATGCGGCTGTCCGAAAGTGGCGCTTTTGGGTCTTCAGCTCCTATCAGTTGCTTGATCAGGGCTCGGATGGCAGTCGACGATGCGGCGCCTCCGGTGTCGGTCGAGACGTGAGATCCGAAGAAGTACTTAAATTCAAGCGTCCCGAACGGGGTCAGCATGTACTTCCCGGTTGTCACACGGCTGACAGTCGACTCGTGTAGGCCCAGCGTATCAGCTATTTCCCGCAAAACCAAGGGGCGCATGGCAATTTCACCGTGCGCAAAGAAGTTCTTCTGACGCTCGACAATAGCCTGCGCGACACGCAGGATCGTGTCGAATCGCTGCTGGATGTTCTTGATCAGCCAGCGTGCTTCCTGGAGCTGTTGCTTGAGCGAACCGGCCGACGGATCGCCGCGGCTGTTGCGCAGGATGTTCGCGTAGAGGTTGTTGATCCGCAGGCGCGGCACGACCTCCGGATTGAGCTCCGCGAGCCATCCCTGGCCAGCCTTCTTCACGATGATGTCGGGCACCACGTAGTCGGCCTCGGCCTTGCCGTACGCGGCGCCGGGGAACGGCTCCAGCGAGCGGATCAGCATGTGCGCGTCGCGCAGCGCGTCGTCGCTCGCCTTCAGGTGCTTGCGCAGCCGCGTGAAGTCGCGGGCGGCGAGCAGTTCGAGATGCTGCGACACGATTTCGAGCGCGAGCGTGCGTGTCGGGGACGGATCGAGGCGGAGCAACTGCAGCTTCAGGCATTCGGATGCCGAGCGGGCACCGACCCCAGCCGGGTCGAAGCTGTGCAGCAGCGCGAGCGCCGCATTCAGTTCGTCGCAGTCGATCTCCAGCTCGGGCGGCAGGTCGGCGAGCACTTCGTCGAGCGTGGCGGTCAGGTAGCCGTCGTCGTCGAGCGATTCGATCAGGAACATCACGAGCGCGCGATCGCGCGGGCCGGCCTGCGTGACGCGCAACTGCGCGGACAGGTGGTCGCGCAGCGATGTCGCCGCTTCCTGCACCTGCAGCGGCGGGAGGTCGTCGTCGTCGGACGCGCCGCTCGAGCGGCCGAATTCGTCGAGGTTCCACTGCGGGCCGTCGTTGCCGTCGCCGGATGCGTAACCGTCGTATTCGTCCGCGCCGGCCGGCTCGTCGCGCTCCGCACGATCGCTCGACGAACTGCTGCTGCTTGTCGTAGCGGGCTCGGTGTTCTGCGCGGGAGGCGTCTGCGCGATCAACGATCCGTCCGCTGCGACACGCAGCGGGCTCACGATCCAATCGTCGTCGTTCTCGAGCAACGGGTTCTGCGCGACGGCCATCGCGACTTCCTGCTGCAATTCGAGCGTCGACAACTGCAGGAGCCGGATCGACTGCTGTAGCTGGGGCGTCAGCGCCAGATGTTGCGACAGGCGGAGTTGAAGGCTGGCTTTCATGGCAAGGAGGGAGTCATACCGGCAGTTTGCCACGACCCAGGCGCGTTGAGCCATCCGCGATTACGCGCGGCGCGCCGCCCGGCCGCGGGCATGGCCGCGCAGCGGGGCGCGGCCCCGCGCGGCGACGCCGGGCGGGGTGCAGCCAGCCACGAGGGGGAGTTACATCCGGAAGTGTTCGCCGAGGTACACGCGGCGCACGCTTTCGTTTTCGATGATTTCGCTCGGCGCACCGGCGGCGAGCACCGAGCCGTCGCTGATGATGTAGGCGTGGTCGCAGATGCCGAGCGTTTCGCGGACGTTGTGATCGGTAATCAACACGCCGATGTTGCGCTGCTTCAGGAACTTGACGATCTTCTGGATCTCGAGCACCGCGATCGGGTCGACGCCGGCGAACGGTTCGTCGAGCAGGATGAAGTTCGGGTTGGTCGCCAGCGCGCGCGCGATTTCGACCCGGCGCCGCTCGCCGCCCGACAGCGACAGCGCGGGGTTTTCGCGCAGGTGGCCGATCTGCAGTTCGTCGAGCAGCGCTTCGGTGCGCGACGAGATTGCGTCCTTCGACAGCCGCTTGCCGTCTTCGCCGTGTTGCAGCTCGAGCACCGCGCGGATGTTCTCCTCGACGGTCAGCTTGCGGAACACGGATGCTTCCTGCGGCAGGTACGACAGGCCGAGCGATGCGCGCTTGTGGATCGGCAGCAGGCTGATCGAGCTGCCGTTCAGCGAGATCTCGCCCGCGTCGAGCGGCACGAGGCCGACGATCATGTAGAACGACGTGGTCTTGCCGGCGCCGTTCGGGCCGAGCAGGCCGACGACTTCGCCGCTCTTCACGTCGAGCGACACGTCCTTGACGACCGTGCGCGAGCCGTAGCGCTTCTTCAGGTTGCGGACGACGAGCGAACTCGTGGTGCCGGCCGGCTGGCGGTTCGGTAGTGCGTTCATTGGCCCGGCGCCCCCTGGATCGTGGTCGACGGCGACAGCTTCGCCGGTGCGCCGTTCAGCGGCGCGGGGCCGCCGTTCTTCGGCGACAGCATTGCGCGTACGCGGCCGTTCGGGTTGCCCGGCGCGGCAACGTCCTTGCCGCCCTTCGCCGTGTAGAAGTCGCGCTGGCCGTCGTACGTGATCACGCTGCCGTGCACGGTATCGGCGACGGTCGACGTGCCCTGCAGGCGGCGCACGGTCGCGGCGGTGGTCAGCGTGGTCAGGTCCTGCTTGCCGTCGTAGTCGATGCGCTCGGCGTCGCCGTCGATGTACTCGTCGAGGCCTTCGCGCTTCTGGCGGAACGTTGCGTGCTTCTTGCCGCTGCCGAACGACGTCGCGTACTGATAGCCTTCCGGGTCCTGGCGCACTTCGACGCGATCGCCCTTGATGATGATCGTGCCCTTCGTGATCACGACGTTGCCGGTCGCGACCGTGACCTGCTTCAGGTCGTCATAGGTCAGGTTGTCGGCCTCGACGTTGATCGGCTTGTTCTGGTCGGCCTTCTCGGCATGGGCGAGCGGCGCCAGCCCGACCAGCGGGAGCACCACGAGCGTCGCGGCAAGCGCGGCGCGGACGGCGCGCGCAGCGCCGCCGGAAATCTGTCGAGGGAACGGTTCGTTCATGCAGTCACGTGAGGGATGCGTCACTTGGGTTGACCTTTCGAGCCGCCGGACGTGTCCGCCGCGGCGATCGTGCCGCGCACGTTGCCGTAAAGCTCGATGACCCGGGTGACGTTGTTGTACTTCATGCCGTCGGTCGCATTGACGAGCGACAGGCCGCGCTGAAGTTTAACCGGCTTTTCGGTCTGGATCACATCGTCATTGACGAAGATCCGGAAATGCTGGGAATCGGCCTGCATCTGCGGATCGCCGCCGCCGGCCGCGCGCAGGATGCGCGCGTCGTCGTACAAGTCGACGATCGACACGTCGCCGTTGACGGTGCCGCGCTTCGCGGTGGTCGTCACGACCGGCTTGCCGGGCTGGAACGCGCGCATGGCCGGATCGGTCAGGTCGCTGTTTTCGGTGTCTTCGTAGTGGATCAGCTTCGCGGCCGTCAGCCGGTACTGGGTCGAGCCGGACTGGTCGAGCTCGGTGACCGAGAAGTTGTCCGCGAAATAGTCGGGCGTATGGCGCTTCGGCTGCACGGTGCCTTCGCCGGGCGGCGGCAGCGTGGCCTGCAGCAGCCACCAGGTGATGCCCGCGAGTGCGGCGACCGCGGCAAGCGGCAGCAACTGGGTCCAGCGGAAATGCGTGTTCATCCGTCAGGCTCCGCAGGCGGCCGCGAGCAGCCCGTCGTAGCGGCGCTGCGCGCGCAGGATCGCGTCGCAGGCTTCGCGCACGGCGCCTTGGCCGCCGCGGGCCTCGGCCACCCAGTGCGCGCGGGCGATCACCTCGGGGTGTGCGTTCGCGGGGGCCGTCGCGAAGCCGCAGCGCAGCAGCACGGGCAGGTCGGGCCAGTCGTCGCCCATGTAGCCGCACTGGTCGGCGGTGAGGCCGAGCGATGCGATCAGGTCGGCGAACACGGCGAGCTTGTTCTCGACGCCCTGGAACAGGTGCGCGATCTTCATTTCCTTCGCGCGCGCCGCGACGATGTCCGAGCGGCGGCCCGTGATGATCGCGGTTGCGATGCCGGCTTCGCCGAGCAGCTTCACGCCGTGGCCGTCGAGCGAATTGAATGACTTCATGGCGTCGCCGGCCGCGGTAAACAGCAGGCCGCCGTCGGTCAGCACGCCGTCGACGTCGAAAATCATCAGCTTCACGCGGCTCGCGCGTTCGGCCGCAGTCAGCGCTGCGCTCATCAGATCACCTTCTTCGAAAACAGGTCGTGCATGTTCAGCGCGCCGATCAGCACGCCGTCGGCATCGACCACCAGCATCTGGTTGATCCGGTGGCGCTCCATCAGTTCCACCGCCTCGACCGCCAGGTGATCCGGCGCAACCGTGCGCGGGTTGCGTGTCATGACATCGGTGATCGGCAGCGCGCGGAAGTCGCCGTCGCGCGCGAGCACGCGGCGCAGGTCGCCATCGGTGAAGATGCCGGCGACCTTGCCGTCGGCGTCGACCACGGCGGTCATGCCGAGGCGCTTCGCGGTGATCTGGAACAGGGCGTCCGACAGCGTCGCGTCGAGCCCGACGGACGGGACGTCGTCGCCCGAGCGCATCACGTCGCGCACATAGGTGAGCAGGCGCCGGCCGAGTGCGCCGCCCGGGTGCGAGCGTGCGAAATCTTCCGAACCGAAGCCGCGCGCGTCGAGCACGGCGACGGCGAGCGCGTCGCCGAGGGCGAGCGCGGCGGTCGTGCTCGCGGTGGGCGCGAGGTTCATCGGGCAGGCCTCTTTCGAGACCGCCGCGTTCAGGTTCACGTCGGCGAGCGTGCCGAGGCTCGACCCCGCGCGGCCCGTGATCGCGATCAGCTTCGCGCCGATCCGCTTCACGAGCGGCAGGATCGCGACGAGTTCTTCGGATTCGCCGGAATAGGAGATGCCGATGAAGACGTCGTCGGAGGTGACCATCCCGAGGTCGCCGTGGCTGGCCTCGGCAGGGTGGACGAAGAACGCCGGCGTGCCGGTGCTGGCCAGCGTGGCCGCGATCTTGCGGGCGATATGCCCCGATTTGCCGATACCGGACACCACCACGCGGCCGCGGCAGCCGAGCAGCAGCGCGACAGCCTGGACGAAGCCGCCGTTGAGCTGGTCGCGCAGCGCGCGCACGGCGTCCGCCTCGATGTCGAGCACGTCGCGGGCGAGCGCGAGCGCCCGGTCATCATTGATTTTCGCTATCATGCGCGGAGTATAGCAAAGGCGTTTGTTCGCCGCGCCGGGCCTTCGGACTCGTCCGAAGTTGCCTGACCACCGCCACCACCCGCGCCCGCATTGCCGTGGCCCCGACGAACGAGGACGCTTCGCCCGTGATTTCCCCGCTCGAAATGACCCTGCTGCTGCTGCTGGCCTCAGTGGTGGGCGTCGTCGTATTCCGCTCGTTGAACCTGCCGCCGATGCTCGGCTACCTGACGGTCGGCATCGTGGTCGGCCCGCACGCGTTCGGCATCGCGGCGGATCTCGAACGGGCCGAGCATCTCGCGGAATTCGGCGTGGTGTTCCTGATGTTTTCGATCGGCCTCGAGTTCTCGCTCGCGAAGCTGAGGGCGATGCAGCGGCTCGTGTTCGGGCTCGGGCTGCTGCAGGTCGTCGCGACGCTCGTGCTCGCGCTCGTGCTCGGCGCGCTGTTCGAGCACTGGGTGCACATCACGTGGCAGGGCAGCATCGCGCTCGGCGGCGCGCTCGCGATGTCGTCGACGGCGATCGTGTCGAAGATGCTCGCCGAGCGGCTCGAGATCGAGACCGAGCACGGCCGCAACATCTTCGGCGTGCTGCTGTTCCAGGATCTCGCGGTCGTGCCGCTGCTGATCGTGATCGCCGCGTTCGGTGCCGAATCGTCGAAGGACCTCGCGCTCACGCTCGGCTTCGCGGCGGTCAAGATCGTGATCGCGCTCACGCTGCTGCTGGTCATCGGGCAGCGCTTCATGACGCGCTGGCTCAATGTCGTCGCGCGGCGCCGCTCGCAGGAACTGTTCGTGCTGAACCTGCTGCTCGTCACGCTCGGCGCCGCGTTCATCACCGACCGCTTCGGCCTGTCGCTCGCGCTCGGCGCGTTCATCGCGGGGATGCTCATTTCGGAGACGCCGTTCCGCCATCAGGTGGAGGAGGACATCAAGCCGTTCCGCGATGTGCTGCTCGGCCTGTTCTTCGTGACGACGGGGATGCTGCTCGATCCGCGCGTGATCTGGGAGCATCCATTGCTCGTGCTCGGCTTCTTCGTCGGCCAGGTGCTGTTCAAGGCCACGATGATCACGGGGCTCGCGCGGCTGTTCGGCGCGACGCCGGGCGTCGCGATGCGCACCGGCATCGGGCTCGCGCAGGCCGGCGAATTCGGCTTCGTGCTGCTGAACCTGATTCTCGACCGGCATCTCGTCGATGCGACGCTGCTGCAGGCGATCCTCGCGTCGATGCTGCTGTCGATGCTCGCCGCGCCGTTCCTGATCCAGAACGCCGACCGGATCGTGATGCGGCTGTCGTCGACCGAATGGATGCAGCAGTCGCTCCAGATGACGCGGATCGCAACGCAAAGCCTCAAGCAGCGCGGTCACGTGATCATCTGCGGCTACGGCCGCGCGGGCCAGAACCTGGCGCGGATGCTCGAGCAGGAAGGCATTTCGTACGTCGCGCTCGACCTCGACCCCGATCGCGTGAGCGCGGCCGCGACGGCCGGCGAATCCGTCGTGTTCGGCGACGCGGCGCGCCGCGAGTCGCTGCTCGCGGCCGGTATCCACCGCGCAGCGGCGGTGGCGATCACCTATGCGAACACGCCGTCCGCGCTGCGCGTGCTGCACCACGTGCACGAACTCGAGCCGACGCTGCCCGCGATCGTGCGTACCGTCGACGATGCCGATCTCGAGAAGCTGCTCGCGGCCGGCGCGACCGAAGTGATTCCGGAGATCGTCGAGGGCAGCCTGATGCTCGCGTCGCACACGCTGGTGCTGGTCGGCGTGCCGATGCGCAAGGTCGTGCGGCGCGTCGAGGAAATGCGCGACGAACGCTACAGCCTGCTGCGCGGCTATTTCCACGGCGCGGACGACGCGGACGACGACGACCACGAGCAGGTACGGCTACAATCGGTGCCGGTCGATGCGCGCGCGGACGCGGTCGGGCGTTCGCTGGAAGAACTCGGGCTGTATGCACTCGGGCTCGAAGTCACGGCGATCCGCCGGCACGGCATCCGCGGCGTCGAACCCGATCCGCAGACCAAGCTGCGCGCGAGCGACATCGTGGTGCTGCGCGGGCTGCCCGAGGCGCTCGCGCTCGCGGAGGAGCGGTTGTCGCGCCATCGGCGCGATCCGCCGGCCGCGGCCGCCTGAGTCGCGATTCACAACCCGACCCGTATTTATTCGAAACGGTGCCCGATCTTCGTGCACCGTTTTTTTCGGAGAGTTTCATGCCGCATTCGTCGCCGGGCGCACCGCTCGATCCGGTCGCCTTCATCCACAGCCAGATCCGCACGGTGCCCGACTGGCCGCAGCCGGGCGTGCAGTTCCGCGACATTACGACGCTGCTGCAAAGCCCGAAGGCGCTGCGCATCCTCGTCGACCTGTTCGTCGAGCGCTATGTCGATGCGAAGCTCGATTACGTCGCGGGCCTCGACGCGCGCGGCTTCATCATCGCGCCGATCGTTGCGTACGAACTGAGCGTCGGCTTCGTGCCGATCCGCAAGGTCGGCAAGCTGCCGTACAAGACGCGCTCGGAATCGTACGACCTCGAATACGGCAGCGCGACGGTCGAGATCCATGAAGATGCGTGCCGCCCCGGCGACCGCGTGATCATCATGGACGACCTGATCGCGACCGGCGGCACGATGATGGCGGGGCGCAACCTGCTGCAGCGGCTTGGCGCGGAGGTCGTCGAAGGCGCGGCGATCATCGACCTGCCCGATCTCGGCGGCTCGGCGCTGCTGCGCAACGCGGGACTGCCGGTTTATACCGTCACCGAATTCGCCGGCCACTGAACGCCGGCCCGCCTGAATCCACACCTGAATTCACCTGAGTTCACGTTAGCAGCGAGGTCACGATGCCCAACTTCATGCTGTTTCTCGCCACGTCGATCGCGATCACGTTCGCGCCGGGTCCCGACAACCTGCAGGTGCTTGCACGCGGCATCTCGCAGGGCCGCGCGGCCGGTTTCGTCGCCGCGCTCGGCTTCACCGCCGGGATCCTGTTCCACACGACGCTCGCGGCGCTCGGCGTCGCGGCCGTGCTGCGTTCGTCGCCGGTCGCGTTCGAGATCCTGAAGCTCGCCGGCGCCGCGTACCTCGTGTGGATCGGCATCAAGGCGCTGCGCAGCCAGGGCCTCGCGAATGCGCATGCGCGTCCGCCGCAGCCGCTCGGCACGATCTTCCGGCAGAGCGTGATCGGCAACCTGATGAACCCGAAGGTCACGCTGTTCTTCGTCGTGTTCCTGCCGCAGTTCGTCGATCCGCACGGCATGCAGAGCGTGACGCTGCAGATGTTCGAGCTCGGCGCGCTGTTCATGCTGCAGACGGCCGTGGTGTTCTCGCTGTTCGGCGTCGGCGCGGGCATGATCGGCACGTGGCTGAAGCGGCGACCGAAGGCCGGCGTGTGGCTCGACCGGATCGCCGGCGCGACGTTCATCGCGATCGGCATCCGCGTCGCGCTGAAGGACTGATCGCGATGACGTTTCCGTGCATTGCGGCCGCGCGCCGCTTCGATCCGGCCGCGCACCTGCGTTTCGAGATCGCCGGCCAGGCGGTCGGCTGGGTGCGCCGCCAGGACGTCGCGATGCTCGCCCGCTGGCCCGACGTGTTCGAGCTGACCGATGAGCGCGTCGTGCTGTCGGCGCGCTACGACTCGGTCGACGCACGCAGCATGGCGCTGGCGAGCGCAATCGGCGCACTCGCGGCGGAAGGCGCGATTCCCGGCTGGCGCGACGAGATCTACGCGATCCGCAACCGCTTCGACGATGCGCCGCTCGCGTACATCGAGCGCGCCGCGTCGCGCTTCTTCGGCACGCAGACTTACGCGGTGCATCTGAACGGCATCGTAGAATATGCAGTTACGCCGGGCGAGCCGTCCGCCGCGGCCGTCCCGCAGATGTGGCTCGGCCGCCGCAGCGAGACCAAGGCAACCGATCCCGGCATGCTCGACAACGTCGTCGCGGGCGGGATCGGCTGGGGCCTGGGCGTTCACGAGACGCTCGCGAAGGAATGCTGGGAAGAAGCCGGCATTCCGGCCGAACTGGCCGCGCGCGCGATCGCAGGCCGCGCGGTGCAGGTGCTGTGCTCGCTGCCGGAAGGCACGCAGTCCGAACTGATCTTTGTGTACGACCTGCCGCTGCCGCGCGACTTCGCGCCGCGCAACCAGGACGGCGAAGTGGCCGAGCACCTGCTGGCCGGCGTGCCCGAGGTGATCGGCTGGCTGCGCGCCGGCCGCGCGACGATGGACGCGAGCCTCGCGACGCTCGACACGCTGCTGCGCCACCGCTGGATCCCGGCGGCCGACGCGACGGGCATCGACGCACTGTTCGCACCGGCCGCATGACGCGTGCCGCGCACGCAGTCCGGCGGCGCGCACGGGCAATTTGACGAATACGGAAACGAAGGGAGTAGCGGTCATGCCGACCGATCACAGCTTTATCTTGAAACTGTCGTGCCCCGACCGGCACGGCATCGTCCACGCGGTCTCGGGCTTCCTGTTCGAGCGCAGCAACAACATCCTCGATTCGGCGCAGTTCGGCGACAGCCGCACCAGCGAATTCTTCATGCGCGTGCACTTCGAGCAGGACGGCGGCGGCGCGGATGCCGCGACGGCGCTCGACACGCTGCGCAAGGAGTTCGCGCCGCTCGCCGAGCAGTTCTCGATGCGCTGGGAACTGCATGACGCCGCCGTGAAGCCGCGCGTCGTGATCATGGTGTCGAAGATCGGCCATTGCCTGAACGACCTGCTGTTCCGCTATCGCACCGGCCAACTGCCGATCGAGATCCCGGCGATCGTGTCGAACCACAAGGAGTTCTACCAGCTCGCCGCGAGCTACAACATCCCGTTCCATCACTTCCCGCTGGTCGGCGGTTCGTCCGATACCGCGAAGGCCGCGCAGGAAGCGCGCGTGCTGGAAGTGATCGACGAGCATCAGGCCGATCTCGTCGTGCTCGCGCGCTACATGCAGATCCTGTCGCCGAACCTGTGCAAGCAGCTCGCCGGCCGTGCGATCAACATCCACCATTCGTTCCTGCCGAGCTTCAAGGGGGCGAAGCCGTACTACCAGGCGTTCGATCGTGGCGTGAAGCTGATCGGCGCGACCGCGCACTACGTGACGACCGATCTCGACGAAGGCCCGATCATCGAGCAGGAAGTCGAGCGCGTCGACCACAGCATGACGCCCGACCAGCTGACGGCGATCGGCCGCGACGTCGAGTGCGTGACGCTTGCGCGTGCGGTGAAGTGGCACGTCGAGCACCGGATCGTGCTGAACGGGACGAAGACGGTCGTGTTCCGCTGATTCGCCGATCACCGGCCCCCGGATGGCCGGCCCCCGGTTCCCCGGTGGCCACAAACAAAAACGCCGCGCCCTTCACGGGACGCGGCGTTTTTTTCGCCTTTGACGCGCGGGCTGCTTCAGATCAGCCGCAGCAGGTACAGCTCGCGCTTCAGGTACGCGTAGAAGATCGGCGCGGCGATCACGCCCGGCAGCCCGAATGCGGCTTCCATGATCAGCATCGCGAGCAGCAGCTCCCACGCGCGCGACTCGATCTGGCCGCCGATGATCTTCGCGTTCAGGAAGTATTCGAGCTTGTGGATGATCACGAGGAACGCCAGCGACGCGATCGCGGTGCCCATGCTGACCGACAATGACACGGCGACGATCAGCGTGTTCGAGATCAGGTTGCCGATCACGGGCAGCAGGCCGACGATGAACGTGACGAGCACGAGCGTTTTCGACAGCGGCAGCCGCTGGTGGAAGATCGGCAGCGCGACGAGCAGGTAGATGCCCGTGAACACCGCGTTGATCGTCGAGATCTTGATCTGCGCGAACACGATCCGGCGGAATGCGTCGGCGAAGCGTGACACGCGCGTGACGAGCGCGGTCGACAGCGGCCGGCGCACCTTGCCGTGCTCGACGCCGATCGCGATCATCGCGCCGATGATCATCCCGAACAGCACGTGGCCGAAGCCGCGTGCGACGCTCTTGCCGCTTTGCTGGAGCTGGTCCATGTGCGAGTGCATCAGCACCGCGGCCTTCGTCTTCATCTGCTCGACGTCGACGGGCAGCAGGTTTGCGATCCAGGCCGGCGTGCGTGCGCGGGTCTGCTCGACGATCTGCATCAGCTGGTCGAGCAGGCTTTGCAGGTTCGGCACCGTGCGCTCGAAGTGTTCGATGATGCCGATCGTCAGGCCCGTCAGCGCACCGACGATCGCGATCGCCAGCAGCACGACGGCGACCCAGCGCGCGCGCATGCTCGTGGTGTGACGTTCGATCACGGGTGCGATCGTGTGGATCAGCTGGTAGACGAGCAGGCCGGCCAGCAGGCCGCCGAGCAGCTTGAGCTCGATCACGAGCCACATGGCGAGGATCGCGAACACATAGCTGCCGATCTCGAGTGCCGACAGCTTCGGCAGGCTGAAGTCGCTCGTCAGCCGCACGCTGCGCAGGTGCGGTTCGCGATTTTGCGCATCGCGAGACGAGTCTGGTTGCTTCTCCATTGTGGATTCCTGTCGTTCGTGTGTCATGCCGCGGAATGCGTGGCAGAGCCGTGTTCGCCCGGCGCCGCACCGGATTGGTGCGTACGGCGAACCTTACGACCGTAAAGTATAGCCGCCATTATGGTCCGCAACGGGGCCGTTTGGCGCATGGTGTAAACGCAGAAGGGAAAACGAGAGGAGGCCGGTTGCGCGATGCGGAGGGAGGCGCGCGGCCGGACGGCCGCGCGCGGGAGAGGAGGACGGTGGGAAGCGTCAGCCGGCTGCGACTTTGCGGGCCGTGCGCTTGAGCAGCGGCGCGAGGTACTTGCCGGTGAAGCTCGCCTTCGTCTTCGCGACCTGCTCGGGCGTGCCCTGCGCGATGATCTGACCGCCGCCGGCGCCGCCTTCGGGGCCGAGGTCGATCACCCAGTCGGCCGTCTTGATCACGTCGAGGTTGTGCTCGATGATCACGACCGTGTTGCCCTGGTCGCGCAGCCGGTGGATCACTTCCAGCAGCAGCGCGATGTCGTGGAAGTGCAGGCCGGTGGTCGGCTCGTCGAGGATGTACAGCGTGCGGCCGGTGTCGCGCTTGGAGAGTTCGAGCGACAGCTTCACGCGCTGCGCCTCGCCGCCCGACAGCGTCGTGGCCGACTGGCCAAGGCGGATGTAGCCGAGGCCGACGTCGAGCAGCGTCTTCAGCTTGCGCGCGATGACCGGCACCGCGCTGAAGAACGCGTACGCGTGCTCGACGGTCATGTCGAGCACTTCGCTGATGTTCTTGCCCTTGTACTGCACTTCGAGCGTTTCACGGTTGTAGCGCTTGCCGTGGCACACGTCGCACGGCACGTAGACGTCCGGCAGGAAGTGCATTTCCACCTTCAGCACGCCGTCGCCCTGGCACGATTCGCAGCGGCCGCCCTTCACGTTGAACGAGAAGCGGCCCGGATCGTAGCCGCGCTCCTTCGAGGTCGGCACGCCCGAGAACAGCTCGCGGATCGGCGTGAACAGGCCCGTATACGTAGCCGGGTTCGAGCGCGGCGTGCGACCGATCGGCGACTGGTCGACGTTGATCACCTTGTCGAAGTGCTCGAGGCCCTCGATCGCCTCGTGCGGCGCCGGCTCGGCCGACGAGCCATACAGGTGGCGCGCGACCGCGTGGTACAGCGTGTCGTTGATCAGCGTCGACTTGCCGGAGCCCGACACGCCGGTGATGCAGGTCAAGAGGCCGACCGGCAGTTCGAGATCGACATGCTTGAGGTTGTTGCCGTGCGCGTCGACGATGCGCAGCATCCGCTCTGGATCGGGGGCGAGCCGCTCGTCCGGGTACTCGATCGTGCGCTTGCCGACCAGGTACTGGCCGGTGAGCGACTGCGGGTTCGACTGCACCTGCTTCGGCGTACCCTCGGCCACGATCACGCCGCCGTGCTCGCCCGCGCCGGGGCCCATGTCGACGACGTAGTCGGCCGTGCGGATCATGTCCTCGTCGTGTTCGACGACGATCACCGAGTTGCCGAGGTCGCGCAGGTGCTTGAGGGTCGAGATCAGGCGGTCGTTGTCGCGCTGGTGCAGGCCGATCGACGGCTCGTCGAGCACGTACATCACGCCCGTGAGGCCCGAGCCGATCTGCGACGCGAGCCGGATGCGCTGCGCCTCGCCGCCCGACAACGTTTCGGCGCTGCGCTCGAGCGACAGGTAGTCGAGGCCGACATTGTTCAGGAAGGTGAGGCGCGCGACGATTTCCTTGATCACCTTGTCGGCGATCTCGCGCTTCGCGCCGTCGAGCGTCAGGCCGTCGAAATAGCCGAGCGCGTCGCGCAGCGGCCAGCCGCTGATTTCATAGATGCCGCGCGCGTAGTCGCCGGTGCCGACCCGCACGTGGCGCGCCTCGCGGCGCAGGCGCGTGCCGTCGCACGACGGGCACGGCTGGTTGTTCTGGTACTTCGACAATTCCTCGCGCACCGCGACCGAATCGGTCTCGCGATAGCGCCGCTCGAGGTTCGGGATGATCCCTTCGAACACGTGCTCGCGGATCGTCGTGCGGCCGCGCTCGTTGATGTACGAGAACGGGATCGCCTGCTTGCCCGAGCCGAACAGCAGCACCTTCCGGATCTTTTCCGGCAGATCCTCGAACGCGGCGTCGATGTCGAATTCGTAGAACGCCGCGAGACTCTGCAGCATCTGGAAGTAGAACTGGTTGCGGCGGTCCCAGCCTTTCACGGCGCCGGCGGCGAGCGACAGCGACGGGTGCGCGACCACCCGTTTCGGGTCGAAGAACGTGATCTGGCCGAGGCCGTCGCATTCCGGGCACGCGCCCATCGGGTTGTTGAACGAGAACAGGCGCGGCTCGAGCTCCTGCAGCGAGTACGAGCAGATCGGGCACGCGAACTTCGAGCTGAACAGGTGCTCGTGGTCGGAATCCATCTCGAGCGCGATCGCGCGGCCGTCGGCGAGGCGCAACGCCGTCTCGAACGACTCGGCGAGGCGCTGCTTCATGTCCGGGCGCACCTTCAGGCGGTCGACGACGACGTCGATCGTGTGCTTATCGTTCTTTTTGAGCTTCGGCAGCGACTCGACCTCGTAGATCTTCGCGACGCCTTCGTTCGCGGTGCCGCCGCCGGAGCGCACGCGAAAGCGCACGAAGCCCTGCGCCTGCATGTCCTCGAACAGCTCGGCGTGCTCGCCCTTGCGGTTCGCGACGACGGGCGCGAGGATCATCAGCTTGGTTTCCTCGGGCAGCGCGAGCGCGGCGTCGACCATCTGCGACACGCTCTGCGCTTCCAGCGGGATGTCATGGTCGGGGCAGTACGGCGTGCCGACACGTGCGAACAAAAGTCGCAGGTAGTCGTGGATTTCCGTGACCGTGCCGACGGTCGAACGCGGGTTGTGGGACGTCGCCTTCTGCTCGATCGAGATCGCAGGCGACAGGCCTTCGATCAGGTCGACGTCGGGTTTCTCCATCAACTGCAGGAACTGGCGGGCATACGCGGACAGGCTTTCGACGTAGCGGCGCTGGCCCTCGGCATAAAGGGTGTCGAACGCGAGCGACGATTTTCCCGACCCGGACAGCCCGGTAATCACGACCAGCTTGTGGCGCGGCAGGTCGAGATTGACGTTTTTCAGGTTGTGGGTACGCGCCCCACGGATACGGATCTGTTCCATGAACCTGGCGAAAATGGAGGGAACCAAACCTGCTACTATAACGGCTTTTCGAGGCCGTCGTTTGGGCCCCCCAGCCTTGCAGCAGGTGGCAGCAAGGCGGCGCCTGCGCCGGGAAAGCGGCCGCGTCGCGCGGTTCCGGGCGGCCTGCGGGTTGCCTGAATCCTGCGCCGACGCGTCGCCCGCCAGGCCTCCCGGGCCGCTGGTCCTGATCTTCCGCCGCCCGGTGTCGGGCGGACATTCCGATCATTCGAAATTCATTCCCGATGTCCAATCCGTCCGCCACGTCTTCCCGCATGACCGCGCCCGAATTGCGCGCGACCACGTCGCTCGCAGCGATCTTCGCGCTGCGCATGCTCGGCCTGTTCATGATCATGCCGGTGTTCTCGGTCTACGCGAAAACCATCCCGGGCGGCGACAACGTGCTGCTCGTCGGCATCGCGCTCGGGGCCTACGGCGTCACGCAGTCGCTGTTCTACATCTTCTACGGCTGGGCGTCCGACAAGTTCGGCCGCAAGCCGGTGATCGCCACGGGCCTCGTGATCTTCGCGATCGGCAGCTTCGTCGCCGCGTTCGCGCACGACATCACGTGGATCATCGTCGGCCGGGTGATCCAGGGGATGGGCGCGGTGTCGTCCGCGGTGCTCGCGTTCATCGCCGACCTGACCTCCGAGCAGAACCGCACGAAGGCGATGGCGATGGTCGGCGGGTCGATCGGCGTGTCGTTCGCGGTCGCGATCGTCGGTGCGCCGATCGTGTTCCACTGGGTCGGGATGAGCGGGCTGTTCGCGATCGTCGGCGTGCTGTCGATCCTCGCGATCGGCGTCGTGGTGTGGATCGTGCCCGACGCGGCGAAGCCCGTGCACGTGCCCGCGCCGTTTGCCGAGGTGCTGCACAACGTCGAGCTGTTGCGCCTGAACTTCGGCGTGCTGGTGCTGCACGCGACGCAGACGGCGCTGTTCCTCGTCGTGCCGCGCCTGCTCGTCGACGGCGGCCTGCCGGTCGCCGCGCACTGGAAGGTCTACCTGCCGGTGATGGGGCTCGCGTTCGTGATGATGGTCCCGGCGATCATCGTCGCGGAAAAACGGGGCAAGATGAAGCCGGTGCTGCTCGGCGGCATCCTGGCTATCCTGATCGGCCAATTGTTGCTAGGCAGCGCGCCGCATACCATTCTGATTGTGGCGGCGGTGCTGTTCGTCTACTTCCTCGGGTTCAACATCCTGGAAGCGTCGCAGCCGTCGCTCGTGTCGAAGCTCGCACCCGGCTCGCGCAAGGGCGCGGCCACGGGCGTCTACAACACCACGCAGTCGATCGGGCTCGCGCTCGGCGGCATCGTGGGCGGCTGGCTGCTGAAGCACGGCGGCGCGAACACCGTGTTCTACACGTGTTCTGGGCTCGTGGCCGCGTGGCTTATAATCGCGGCCAGCATGAAAGCGCCGCCGCGCAAGGCCTGAACTCACTTTTGGCAGGTACCGGCGGCGTTCGCCGGCTTGCCCGGCGGGCCGCCCCGACAGCATGAGCGGGCGGCCCGGCATCGAATTTACTGGAGAAACACATGGCATCCGTCAACAAGGTCATCCTCGTCGGCAATCTCGGCGCCGATCCTGAAGTCCGTTACCTGCCGAGCGGCGACGCGGTTGCGAACATCCGTCTCGCGACGACCGACCGCTACAAGGACAAGGCCAGCGGCGATTTCAAGGAAATGACCGAGTGGCACCGCGTCGCATTCTTCGGTCGTCTGGCGGAAATCGTCAGCGAATACCTGAAGAAGGGCTCGTCGGTCTATATCGAAGGCCGCATCCGCACGCGCAAGTGGCAGGGCCAGGACGGCCAGGATCGCTACTCGACCGAAATCGTCGCGGACCAGATGCAGATGCTCGGCGGCCGCGGCGGTGTGGGCGGCGGCGGTGGCGGTGGTGACGAAGGCGGTTACGGCGGCGGCTACGGTGGTGGCGGCGGCGGCGGCCGCGGCGAGCAGGCGGAACGCGGCGGCGGTCGTGCCGGCGGCGCGGCGCGTGGCGGTGCAGGCGGCGGCGCGCAGAGCCGTCCGAGCGCACCGGCTGGCGGCGGCTTCGACGAGATGGACGACGATATCCCGTTCTGATCGGCAAGTCGGTACCTGCATCACGATGGGCCCGAATGTCCGAGTCAAGCCGGTTGCTTGGCCCGGGTCTTCGGGCCTTCTTTCGTTTACGTCGATGTTCCTTGCGCGCCAGGCAAAACGTGGCTGACGAACTTCCCGACCTCATCGCTCCGCATCTCGACGTGCTGTTCTGCGGGATCAATCCCGGCCTGACCGCGGCCGCGACCGGGCATCACTTCGCGGGGAGAAACAACCGCTTCTGGCGCGTGATCCATCTCGCGGGCTTCACGCCGGCGGAAATTTCGCCGCAGGACGATCACGCGATCCTCCGGTATGGCTGCGGCCTGACGGCGGTGGTGAAACGGCCGACCGCGAGTGCCGAGCAGCTCTCGCGTGCAGAATTCATTGCCGCGGCCGCGGAGTTCGACCAGAAGCTGGCACGCTATGCGCCGCGCTTCGTCGCTTTTCTCGGCAAGGCGGCGTACGCGGCGCTTTCCGGTCGGCGAGAAGTCGAGTGGGGGCTGCAACCGGCCCGCATGCAGGGGGCGAGCGTCTGGGTGCTGCCCAATCCCAGCGGGAGAAACCTCGCATTCGGTCTCGACGATCTGGTTGACGCATACCGTCAGCTTCGTCTGCAGGCGAAGACCGTTTCCGGTCTTCAACCGGGGGGGCGCGATGCGGCGCAGTGAAACCGCGCCCCGGTGGCCGGGCACCGGGCTGCCCCGCGCATTCTTCGACCGCACGGCCACCGACGTCGCGCCGCAACTGCTCAACAAGATCCTCGCGGCCGCGGACGGCCGGGCCGGGCGGATCGTCGAAGTGGAAGCCTATGCGGGCGCGATCGATCCGGCCGCGCACACCTATCGCGGCAAGACGCCGCGCAATGCGACGATGTTCGGGCCGCCGGGGCACCTGTACGTCTATTTCACGTATGGGATGCACTGGTGCTGCAACTGCGTGTGCGGCCCGGATGGCACGGGAACGGGTGTGCTGATTCGTGCGCTCGAGCCGTTGCTAGGGCTCGAACAAATGCGTGCGGCACGGCCGCCGCAGACGCGGGATCGCGACCTGTGCCGGGGGCCGGCGCGGCTGACCCGGGCGATGGGGATCACCGGCGTGCAGGATGGTGTCGACCTGATCGGCGCGCACGAAGGGTTCGCGATCGTCGACGACGGCATCCCGCCGCCCGCCGATCTGGCGGGCGGGCCGCGCATCGGCATTCGCGTCGGCGCGGATCTGCCGTGGCGGTGGAGCGTGCCGGGTAACCGGTATGTATCGGGGCCACAGCCGCGCACGTGACGCGTGCGGTACACAATCGCACGCAATTCGACCTGCGTCACGCGAGCGCCATTATTGACCGGCTAAGCTTGTCTTTTCGACGTTTCGATCGAGGAGACACAATGCGGCGGGTCGTATTCAACCAGAAGGGCGGCGTAGGGAAATCGACGATCGTCTGCAACCTGGCGGCGATCAGCGCGAGCGAAGGGCTGCGCACGCTCGTCATCGACCTCGATGCACAGGCGAACTCCACGCGCTACCTGCTCGGCGACGCCGCGTCCGACGCGCAGCCGGGCGTCGCCGATTTCTTCGAAACCGCGCTGACCTTCAACTTCCGACCGGTCGACGTCGCGTCGTTCATCCATCCGACCCCGTTCGAAGGGCTCGACGTGATGCCCGCGCATCCGGATCTCGACGCGCTGCACGGCAAGCTCGAATCGCGCTACAAGATCTACAAGTTGCGCGACGCGCTGAACGAGCTCGACACCTACGATGCCGTGTACATCGACACGCCGCCCGCGCTGAATTTTTATACGCGCTCGGCGCTGATCGCGGTGGAGCGCTGCCTGATCCCGTTCGACTGCGACGATTTCTCGCGCCGTGCGCTGTACACGCTGCTCGAGAACGTGAAGGAAATCCAGCAGGACCACAATGCGGCGCTCGAGGTGGAAGGGATCGTCATCAACCAGTTCCAGCCGCGGGCGAGCCTGCCGCAGCGGCTGGTCGACGAACTCGTCGAAGAAGGGCTGCCGGTGCTCGCGTCGAGGCTGTCGGCGTCGGTGAAGATCCGCGAGTCGCATCAGCAGTCCAAGCCGGTGATCCATCTGGAGCCCGGACACAAGCTCGCGCAGGAGTTCCTCGCGCTGCATCGCGAGCTGGCCGGCTGATTCCGCGCCAGCCTGGTGGAGACACGGCCGCATCACGCGGCCGTTTTTTTTATTGCGACCCGTAATTCATACGATCATTGATTTCGTCATTAATAATCCCGAAAACGATTTCATAATAAATCCAGAAAAAACGATTACATAGATGGTCGCTCCATTTTCAATGCGCGTCGGTTTTCTAATAAACGGAATAATGAATTGGTAAATGTTGCGCGTCGTCATGATCCGCTATCCTGCAACAAGGTAAAAATGCAATGCGGGACAGAGTGATGCGCGGCTCCGTCTGCGATGTCGGCGCGTTGAGGGTTTCAGCGGTCGCGTTGAATGTATAAGGGTTTACACCTATCATTAATGCCATTTAATTGACAATTAATCGATCTAAAATGGGCTCCTTCAACTTCCCGTGCTCAAATAAGTGGCGGGTTGTCAATAAGGGAGTCTGCTGTCGATTCGACTTCCAATTTTCTTTACTTGGTCTCTCGCATTGCTAACAGGAGCGTGCCCGATGTCCGTATTTGCCCCCGAAAAACTCAACGCCGAATATCAATCCGGTATCGCCGCGTGGTTTGCGATCGCCCGTCCGGCGATCCAAGGTTTCGAGGCTGTCGTCGAACTCAACCTGCAAGCGGCCCGGACGGCGCTCGAGGAATACGAGGACAAGCTGAAGAACGCGTTCAACAGCAGTAACCCGGCCGTGGGTTTCGCGCAGCAGGTTGCCGCACCGCAGGAAGCGGCCGGCAAGGTCGTGTCGTACGGCCGCCATCTGTTCGACATCGCGGTGTCGACGCAGTCCGAATGGGCAAAGGTCGCGCAAGCGCAATACGAACAGAACGACAAGCGCCTGAAGGACGTGCTCGGCGAACTGTCGAAGCATGCGCCGGCCGGCTCGGCGCCGGTGGTGGCCGCGCTGAACTCGGCGCTGTCCGCAGCGACCGCCGCGGCCGACTCCGTGCGCGCAGCGACGGGCCAGGCGATCGAGGCCGCACAGAGCGGTTTCGATGCGGTCAGCGAAACGGCCACGCGGGGTGCCAAGCAAACGGCTGCCGCCGCGCGCAAGGACGCTGCCGCCGCACGCGAATCGGCTGCCTGATCGCGTAGCCGCGCGTAGTCGCGCAAGTACGTGTCGCGCACAAAGCGCGACACGATTGATCGGCGCCGGATGGCGCCGGATGCCGCGTGTGCCGCGTGACGTCCGGCGAACGTCCGGTTTGCCGCAAGGCGCCGGTGAACCGGCGAGCCGTACCGGTGCGCCGCCCGTGCGAACGGATGCTGCGCGCCGTATGGCAGCGTGCGACCGCTATCGCGCCGGATGGCCCGAGATGCGTGATCGCCGGCCGAGGCAGGCTCGTGCCGGCGCCAGAACGACGAACTGATTTCGATGCAGGAACTGGACATGACGGACGTAGTGATCGTATCGGCCGCGCGGACCGCGGTCGGCAAATTCGGCGGTTCGCTTGCGAAGATTGCGGCGCCCGAACTGGGCGCGACGGTGATCCGCGCGGTGCTGGAGCGAGCGGGCGTGAAGCCCGAGCAGGTCAGCGAAGTGATCATGGGCCAGGTGCTGACGGCCGGCTCCGGGCAGAACCCGGCGCGGCAGTCGCTGATCAAGGCCGGGCTGCCGAGCGCAGTGCCTGGGATGACGATCAACAAGGTGTGCGGCTCGGGCCTGAAGGCCGTGATGCTGGCGGCGAATGCGATCGTCGCGGGCGACGCGGAGATCGTGATCGCGGGCGGCCAGGAGAACATGAGCGCATCGCCGCACGTGCTGCCGGGCTCGCGCGACGGGTTCCGGATGGGCGACGCGAAGCTGGTCGACACGATGATCGTCGACGGGCTGTGGGACGTGTWCAACCAGTACCACATGGGCATCACGGCGGAGAACGTCGCGAAGGAATACGGGATCACGCGCGAAGAGCAGGATGCRTTCGCGGCGCTGTCGCAGAACAAGGCGGAAGCGGCGCAGAAGGCCGGCCGCTTCGACGACGAGATCGTGCCGGTGGCGATYCCGCAACGCAAGGGCGAGCCGCTGCAGTTCGCGACGGATGAATTCGTGCGTCACGGCGTGACGGCGGAATCGCTGGCGGGGCTGAAGCCGGCGTTCTCGAAGGACGGCTCGGTGACGGCGGCGAACGCGTCGGGGCTGAACGACGGCGCGGCGGCGGTGCTGGTGATGTCGGCGCAGAAGGCGGCGGCGCTGGGCCTGACGCCGCTGGCGCGGATCAAGGCGTACGCGAACGCGGGGGTGGATCCGAGCGTGATGGGGATGGGCCCGGTGCCGGCGTCGCGCCGGTGCCTGGAGCGCGCGGGCTGGACGCCGGGCGACCTGGACCTGATGGAGATCAACGAGGCGTTTGCGGCGCAGGCGCTGGCGGTGCACAAGCAGATGGGCTGGGACACGTCGAAGGTGAACGTGAACGGCGGGGCGATCGCGATCGGCCACCCGATCGGCGCGTCGGGCTGCCGGATCCTGGTGACGCTGCTGCACGAGATGGCCAAGCGCGATGCGAAGCGCGGGCTGGCGTCGCTGTGCATCGGCGGCGGGATGGGCGTCGCGCTCGCGGTCGAGCG
>NZ_NBYX01000020.1 GCF_002099195.1 Burkholderia puraquae
GCTGGCCGCCCGACAACTGGCCCGGGAACTTGTGCGCATGCGCCTTCAGGCCGACGCGATCGAGCAGCTTCATGCCCTTGTCGTTCGCCTCGTCCTTGCCGCGGCCGAGCACCTTGACCTGCGCGAGCGTCAGGTTCTCGGTGATCGACAGGTGCGGGAACAGCTCGAAATGCTGGAACACCATCCCGACCTTCGAGCGCAGCTTCGACAGGTTCGTCTTCTTGTCGCCGACCGACTGGCCGTTCACGAGGATCTCGCCCTGCTGGAACGGCTCGAGGCCGTTCACGGTCTTGATCAGCGTCGACTTGCCCGAGCCCGACGGGCCGCACACGACGACCACTTCGCCTTTCTTGACCTCGGTCGTGCAGTCGGAGAGGACCTGAAACTGGCCGTACCACTTCGAAACGTTCTTGATGGAAATCATCTTGTGACCTTTTTCTGGAGACCCTTGACGAGAGCAGACGCCAACGAGCAAATCACGAAATAACATGCGCCGGCGAACAGGACCATCTCGACGGTCGTGCCGTCGCGATCGCCGACGTTGGCCGCCGTGCGGAAGAAGTCCGCGAGACTGATCACGTACACGAGCGACGTATCCTGGAACAGGACGATCGCCTGCGTGAGCAGCAGCGGGATCATCGCGCGAAACGCCTGCGGCAGGATCACGAGGCGCATCGCCTGCGCGTAGTTCATGCCGAGCGCGAACGCGGCATTCACCTGCCCGCGCGGCACCGCCTGGATGCCGGCGCGGATGATCTCGGAATAATACGCGGCTTCGAACAGCGAGAACGCGACCATCGCCGACGCGAGGCGGATGTCGATCGTCGGCGACAACCCGAGCACGCCCTGCAGCAGCTGCGGCACGATCAGGAAGAACCACAGCAGCACCATCACGAGCGGAATCGAGCGGAACACCGTCACGTACGCTTTCGCGAACCACGCGAGCGGCTTCACGCCGGACAGCCGCAGCAGCGCCAGCAGCGTGCCCCAGACGATGCCGACCACGATCGCGATCAGCGTGATCTTGAACGTGACGATCGCCCCCGTCCACAGCGTCGGCAGCGCGCCGGGAATACTACTCCAGTCGAACTGATGCATCACTTGCCTCCGATATAGCCGGGCAGCCGCGTACGGCCTTCGATCCAGCGCATGAACGCCATCACGACGAGGTTGATGATCACGTACGCGAGCGTCACCGCGATGAACGATTCATAGGTCTGCGCGGTGTAGTCGACGAGCTGGCGCGCCTGCGCGGACAGGTCGAGCAGGCCGATCGTCGACGCGACGGCGGAGTTCTTGAAGATGTTCAGGAATTCCGACGTAAGCGGCGGCACGATGATCCGGTACGCGACGGGCAGCAGCACGTAGCGATACGTCTGCCATTGCGTGAAACCCATCGCGAGGCCGGCCGCGCGCTGGCCCTTCGGCAGCGCGTTGATCCCCGAGCGCACCTGTTCGCACACGCGCGCGCCCGTGAACAGGCCGAGACAGATGATCGACGCGGTAAAGAACTGCGTGGTGGGCGGCAACTGCTTGATCCAGGTGCCGATCGACGCAGGCAGCAGTTCGGGTATCACGAGATACCAGACGAAGAACTGCACGATCAGCGGAATGTTCCGGAAGATCGACACGTACACGGTGCCGATCGCGGACAGCCATTTGTTCGGCACGGTGCGCAGCACGCCGAACAGCGAACCGACGATCAGCGCGATGACCCAGGCGACGAGCGACACTTCGATCGTCACCCAGAAGCCGGACATCAGCCATCCGAAATAAGTCGTCGGCTCGCCGGTCGACACGGGGCTCAGGAAGATGCCCCAGTTCCAGTGGTAAGACATGGGCAAGACTCCAGCAAAAAGAGACGGAAGAAGCGTGGCCTCTTCCGTCTCATTAGCGTCATTTCTGCATCAACGGCCGTGCGGTCAGTCGAGCGCCTTGTCGTTCGGGTTCGCGTACAGCTTCTTCATCGAATCGGACAGCGGGAAGTTCAGGTTCAGCCCCTTCGGCGGGATCGGGTTCTCGAACCACTTCGCGTAGATCTTCGCGGCTTCGCCCGACTTCTCGACCTGCGAGATCGCATCGTCGACGACCTTCTTGAAGTCGGCGTCGCCCTTGCGCATCATGCAGCCGTAGGCTTCTTCCGATTGCGGCGTGCCGACGATCACCCACTCGCCCGGCTGCTTCGCCTTCGCACGCTCGCCCGCGAGCAGCGCGTCATCCATCATGAACGCGACCGCGCGGCCCGATTCCAGCGTATTGAAGGAATCGCCGTGATCCTTCGCGCTGATGATGTTCATGCCGAGCTGCTTGTCGTTGTTCATCTTGCGCAGCAGGCGCTCCGACGTCGTGCCGGCAGTGGTCACGACCGTCTTGCCCTTCAGGTCGGCGAAATCCTTGACGCCCGAATCCTTCTTCGTCATCAGGCGCGTGCCGATCACGAAGATCGTGTCGGAGAACGCAGCCTGCTGCTGGCGTTCGGTGTTGTTGGTCGTCGAGCCGCACTCGATATCGACCGTGCCGTTCTGCACCAGCGGAATGCGGTTCTGCGACGTGACGGGGATGTTCTTCACCTGCAGGTTCGGCAGGTTCAGCTTCTTCTTCACCGCGTCGACCACCTTCAGCTGGAATTCGCGCGAATAGCCGACCACCTGCTGGTTCTGGTCATAGTAGGAGAACGGAATCGACGATTCGCGATGGCCCAGCGCGATCACGCCCGTGTCCTTGATCTTCTTCAGCGTGCCCGTCTCCTGAGCGTGCGCGCCGCTTGCGAACGCGCAAAGCGCCGCGACCATCAGGACTGCCTTGTGGTATTTCATTTTGGTCATCTCCTTGGCTAAAACCCGCGCCAGTGTATCAAAGTAATATTTTTGAAAGTACTGGTTGTTTACCGCACTACGAATCGCCCCGTGCGAAGCCTTCCTCCCGGCTCCGGGCGCCCGAATGCGCGCGCGGGCGATGCCGGATCCGGCATCGCCCGCGAGGGTTCATATCCGCAATCGGGTGGATTGCGTCATGAATTGATCATAGTCAACGATCAGGGGTAGAGGCCACGCATTTCGCGCGCCATCAGGATGCGCTTGCACGCAACGATGAACGCTGCCGTGCGCACCGACACCTTGTGCTCTTCCGCGACCGCCCACACGCCGGAGAACGCTTCGCGCATCACGCGTTCGAGACGATGGTTGATCTCGTCTTCCGTCCAGAAGAAGCTCGAGAAATCCTGCACCCATTCGAAGTACGACACGGTCACGCCGCCCGCATTCGCGATCACGTCGGGGATCACGAGCACGCCGTTCGCGGTCAGGATGTCGTCGGCCGCCGTCGTCGTCGGGCCGTTCGCGCCTTCGACGATGATCTTCGTGCGGATCTTCGCTGCGTTCTTCTCGGTGATCTGGTTTTCCAGTGCCGCCGGGATCAGGATATCGGTTTCGACCGTCCAGAACTCGTCGTTCGGCATCGGCTCCGCGCCTTCGAAGCCCGCGACGCCGCCCGTGCGGGCAACGTGGTCGAGCAGCTTGTTCGAATCGAGGCCGGCCGGCTGGTAGATCGTGCCCGTGTGATCCTGCACCGCGATCACCTTCGAACCCGCTTCCTGGAACAGCTTCGCCGCGATGCCGCCGACGTTGCCGAAGCCCTGCACGGCGATGCGTGCGCCTTCGATCTCGAGGCCCTTCTTCTTCGCCGCTTCGCAGCCGACGACGAACACGCCGCGGCCCGTTGCTTCCTTGCGGCCGAGCGAACCGCCGAGCGCGATCGGCTTGCCGGTCACGACGCCGGTCGACGTCTGGCCCTGGTTCATCGAGTACGTGTCCATCATCCACGCCATCACCTGTTCGTTGGTGTTGACGTCCGGCGCCGGAATATCGGTGTTCGGGCCGATGATGATGCCGATTTCGCTGGTGTAGCGGCGCGTCACGCGCTCGAGCTCACCACGCGACAGCTTGCGCGGGTCGACGCGGATACCGCCCTTCGCGCCGCCGTACGGCACGTTCACGGCTGCGTTCTTGACCGACATCCATGCGGACAGTGCCATCACTTCCGACAGCGTCACGTCCTGGTGGTAGCGCACGCCGCCCTTGCCGGGGCCGCGCGACACGTTGTGCTGCACGCGATAGCCTTCGAAGTGCGCGACGGTGCCGTTGTCGAGCTCGATGGGGCAGTCGACGATCAGGATGCGCTTCGGGCGCTTCAGCGTTTCGAGCCAGCGCGACAGCGAGCCGAGGTACGGCGCGACGCGATCGACTTGCTGAAGGTAGTTGCCCCACGGGCCGAGATCGTCGGCGTGCAGGTAGGACGGGATGGACTGCAATTGCGAAGACATGGATGCTCCAACGGTCAACAGGTGCGCACATTGTCGAAAAACCCGTTTTTTTTATCCAATGCCGTTTGCTTATTCGATTATGCGTTTCTTGCATGACCGCGATTTTTCGCAAATCTGCGGTCGATTTGCGCAAGAACGCACGCGATCGGTCGTGCATCGGGTGCGTGAAAAATCGTGTTTCCCGGGTGCGGGACAGCCGCCGGACAGCCGGCCGACAGGTGCCGCAAGCTCGACGACAGCCGGCCGGCCCGGCCGCTCGACGGTTAACCGCCCACGGTTAACCTGCGGTTTCGCGCAGTTCGTCGCGCACGACGTCCCACAGCGCACGCACGAGCTTCTGCCGCGGATCGTCGCCCTGCAGCGCGAGCTTGTCGCAGTACAGCCGGATTTCCATCGTCAGCGTGAACGGGTACGCGCCGCCACGCACCGACCGGTCGAGCCGGAGCAGGCGGCCGCCCGCGACCGCATCCTCGACCGCACTGTGCGGCAGGAACGCGATGCCGTGACCCGCGAGCGCCATCGCCTTCAACCCTTCGGCCATGTCGGTTTCATAGACGCGATCGAGGAACAGCCGCGTCGGCGCGTTCGCGACAATGACCTCCGTCATCCGGCCGAGATACGCGTTCGGCGTATATGACAGGTACGGCACGCGCGCGTCGGCCGTGCCGGGCAGCGTATAGCGCGGCCGCCCGGTGCGGCCCGGCGCCGAGAACGGGCTGATCGGCTCGCTGCCGAGGATCAGCATGTCGTAGCGCGCCGGGTCGAGCGCGACCGGATGGCTCGGGTGGTGGTAGCCCATCACGAGATCGCAGCCGCCCTCGACGAGCGACAGCACCGCATCGTGCACGTTCAGCGCGCGCAGCCGCGTGTGGACCTGGCCCATCTTCGCCTCGATCCGCTGCAGCCAGCGCGGGAAATACGTGAGCGACAGCGTGTGCGGCACCGCGAACTCGATCGTCGGCACCGGCGCGCCGACATGGCCGCGCAGCAGCGTGCGCGCCTCGTGCGCCTGCGACAGCATCGTCAGCGCCTGTTCGTAGAAGATCTGCCCGGCCTGCGTGAGCCGTGTCGGATAGACCGAACGATCGATCAGTTCGGTCGCGAGCCATGCCTCGAGCGCCTGGATGCGCCGCGAAAACGCCGGCTGCGACACGTGCCGCAGCTCGGCGGACCGGCTAAAGCTGCGCGTTTCCGCGAGCGAAACGAAGTCTTCGAGCCATTTCAGTTCCATGCAGGCGGGCGCGGCGGGCGGCGGTCGGGAGGAAGCCTGCATTCTACCGGCGGGCGGGCCCCACCGGCGGCGCGGCGAGCGGCTCGGCGCCCTGCCGCGGACGGGTGGCGGCGCGGCTTCCGCACGCGCTGGCGCCTGCCGGCCGCGCGCGACCGGGATCGTCCCGCGCCAATGGTAAAATGCCGGATTCTCCCTCCCCTCGCTCGACCCGGCCCCAAGGCCCGCCCGATCATGTCCGACACTCGTCCCGATACGCTTTTCGCCCTCACCGCGCTCTCGCCCATCGACGGCCGCTACGCCAGCAAGACCGAAGCGCTGCGCGACTGGCTCTCCGAAGCCGCCTTCATGCGCCACCGCGTCACCGTCGAGGTGCACTGGCTGATCGCGCTGTCGCGCGCCGGCTTCGCGGAAGTCCCGCGCTTCTCCGATGCGTCCGAACAGTTCCTGCTGCAGCTCGCCGAGCGCTTCACCGCGCACGATGCCGCCCGCATCAAGGAAATCGAGCGCGTGACGAACCACGACGTGAAGGCCGTCGAATACTGGCTGAAGGAATCGGTCAAGGGCCAGGAAGAACTCGAAAAGGCCAGCGAATTCATCCACTTCGCGTGCACGTCGGAAGACATCAACAACACGTCGCACGGGATGATGCTCGCCGGCGCGCGCGAGCACGTGATCCTGCCGGCGCTGCGCACGGTCTACCAGCGCCTCGTCGCACTCTCGCACGCGCACGCCGAGCAGCCGATGCTGTCGCGCACGCACGGCCAGCCGGCCAGCCCGACGACGCTCGGCAAGGAACTCGCGAACGTCGCGGCCCGCCTCGCCCGTGCAATCACGCGCATCGAGAAGGTCGAGATCCTCGGCAAGATGAACGGTGCGGTCGGCAACTTCAACGCGCATCTTTCGGCGTATCCGGAATTCGACTGGGAAGCGTTTTCGCGCGACGTGATCGAGAACCGCCTGAAGCTCACGTTCAACCCGTACACGATCCAGATCGAGCCGCACGACTACATGGCCGAGCTGTTCGACGCCGTGGCGCGCGCGAACACGATCCTGCTCGACCTCGACCGCGACGTGTGGGGCTATATCTCGGTCGGCTACTTCAAGCAGAAGACGAAGGCCGGTGAAATCGGCTCGTCGACGATGCCGCACAAGGTCAACCCGATCGACTTCGAGAATTCGGAAGGCAACCTCGGCCTCGCGAACGCGACGCTGCGCCATCTCGCCGACAAGCTGCCGGTGTCGCGCTGGCAGCGCGACCTGACCGACTCGACGGTGCTGCGCAACATGGGTGTCGCGCTCGGCTACTCGCTGCTCGCGTACGACTCGCTGATCCGCGGCCTCGACAAGCTCGAAGTGAACCCGCAGCGCCTGAACGAAGACCTCGACAACTGCTGGGAAGTGCTCGCTGAGCCGGTGCAGACGGTAATGCGCCGCTACGGCATCGAGAACCCGTACGAGCAGTTGAAGGAACTGACGCGCGGCAAGGGCATCACGCGCGAAGCGCTGCAGGAATTCGTCGGTACGCTCGCGATCCCGCAAGATGCGAAGGACCGCCTGCTCGCGATGACGCCTGCGTCGTACATCGGCAAGGCCGTCGAGCTCGCGAAGCGGATCGCGTAAGCGCCGCCGTCTCCGCACGTAGAAAAGCCCGATGCGAGCGATCGCATCGGGCTTTTTCATTGCCTGCCGCAGTCCGTCAGAACGAGATCATCCGCCCCGGGTTGAGCGCGCTCATCACGCTCATCGCGGCCTTCGCAGCGGGAATCGCGATCGGCGACAACTGACGGCCGAGCGGAATCGCACGATGGTCGATGCCGGTCAGCATCGAGAAATCGTCGTTGCGGCCGACGAAATCGTCGCAGATCGCCTTGCCGATCCGCACCGTCTGCGCGACGCCGTGGCCGCTCCAGCCCTGCACCATGTACATCGGCACGCGGCCGTCGGTCTTGCGGCTGTCGGTCGCGCCGTTCAGCGTGAAGTCGCTGACGCCGCTCCAGCAGTAGTCGAGCGCGAAGCTGCCGTCGGCCTGCGGAAACACCGTGTTCAGCCGCGTCAGCAGATACGCGTTGACGTCGGGCTGCGCCCAGCAGCTGCCGGTACCCTGCCCGCCGAACAGCAACCGGTTGCCGCGCACCGGCCGGTAGTAGTCGATCTGGAACTGCGTGTCGTACACGGGCATGCCGGCCGGCATCAGCGTCGCGACATCGACGTCGAGCGGCGCCGTCACGCTCACGTACGTGAAGAACGGCACCGTGGTCGCCGTGCCGTCGTCGAGCAGCCGGAACGTCGTGTTGTGCAGCGCGAGCACGACCCCCTTGCGCGCGGTGATCGTGCCGCCCGGCGTCGTCGCGACGACGCCCGCCGGCGTCTCGTCGAGTTCGAGCACCTCGGTGCCCTCGAACAGCGCGCCGCCGTTCAGCCGGAAGCCGTGCACGAGGCCGCGCACCAGCGCGAGCGGATGGATCTGCCCGCCGATCGCATCGATCGCCGCGCCGTGATACAGCCCCGAGCGCACGTATTCGTCGTGCAGCTGATGGCGGCCGACGAGCGTCACGCCCGCGTCGCCGAGATGGCGGCGCGCATCCGCGCCGTCCAGCAGCGCGCTCATGTGGCCCGGATGGACCGCCGCCGTAATGTGGCCGCGCTTGCGGTCGAGCTCGAGCGCGTAACGCGCGCCGATCGCATCGATCAGGTCCATCGATTCGGCCGATGCGAAGCGCCACAGCCGCTTCGCGTCGTCGTGCGGCAGGTGGTCGATCATGTCGGCGGCTTCCCAGCGCGCGAGGCCGGGCGTGAGCTGCCCGCCGTTGCGGCCCGACGCGGCCGAGCCGACGTGGTGCTTGTCGACGAGGATCGTGTCGACGCCCGCCTCGGCGAGATGCAGCGCGGCCGACGCGCCGAGCAGGCCCGCGCCGATCACGAGCACGTCGCATACGGCGTCGTGCGCAAGCGGCGCGCTGTTCGCGTGACGCGACAGCGACGCCTCGTACCAGTTCGCCGGGCGCTCGCCGTCGTAGCGGGCCGGGTCGCACCAGTTCCAGTTGTCCTTTTCGATGTTCAGTTGCGTTTGCTCGAAACGCGATTCCCCCTGGATCAGGGGTGGATTGTTGAAAGTCATGATTGCACTTGCATGGTCTTGGGCCGCCTGTCGAATAGCCTTCTGGCTTCGCGGGTGGGGCAGCCGGTTCCACATGGGTGTCAACGAGATAAAGGGGCGCGATAGCCCGTGTTGACGGCAGGCACGCTCGTGCCGCCTGGATCCCGGACTGTGCGAAAGCACGTATTGAAAGGTGCCGGGACACCCAATTTCTACACCGCAGAAATAATTCTACAGTGTAGAATAAGCTTTCGTCAAGTTTACAGCCGGCGCCGCACCGGCAAGCCGGCTCGCATCGATGAAAGACAAACCCGCCCAGGGCCCGCGCGGCCTCGACAAGGACGCGATCGTCGCGGCCGCGCTCGCGCTGCTCGAAGACGTCGGCGAAGCCGCGTTCAGCGTGCGCAAGCTCGCGCAGTCGATCGGCTGCGACCCGATGAGCGTGCTGTACCACTTCAAGTCGAAGGAAGGCCTGAGCCGCGCGATCGCGAACGCGCTGTCGCGCTCGCTCGTGCCGGTCGACGCCGCGCTGCCGTGGCGCGAACGGCTGCGCGACCTTGCCCGCCAGTACCGCGCGCTCGCGCTGCGCTACCCGGCCGCGTTCGCGCTGCTGCAGCGGCACATGAGCACGGGGCCCGCCGATCTCGCGCACATCGAAGCCGTGCATCGCGCGCTGGCCGATGCCGGCATCCCGAGCGCATCGCTGCCGTCGGTGTGCGTCGGCTGGTATGCAAGCGTGATCGGGCTTGCCGCCGCCGAAGCGGGTGGCCTCACGCGCGCCGCGAACGACGTCGAGCTTGCGGAAATGGAAGCACTGTCGGACGCCGCGCATCCGCTCGTCAAGGCGGCCGCCCCGCTCTATGCGCAGCTCGATCCGTCGGCCGTGCACGACACGATGCTCGACGTGCTGCTCGACGGCATCGCGAAGCAGGCGCCCGCGGCCTGACCCGCCCGCGGGCCGCCCTCCACCAACGAAAAAGGCGCCCCGAGGGGCGCCTTTTGCATGACGATTGCCGCGAACCGCGCTCAGTGCTGCTGCGCGAGGCCGATCTTCACCATGACCTGATCGACGATCTGCTCGGGCGTCAGCTCGATGCTGACCTCGATCGCTTCGTCCGGGCCCGGCTCCTCGAGCGTGTCGAGCTGGCTCTTCAGCAGCGACGGATCGAAGAAATGGCCGGTGCGGCTCTTCAGGCGCTCGTGCAACACCTCGAACGAACCCTTCAGATACACGAACCGCACATCGGTGTCGGTGCCGCGCAGCACGTCGCGGTACGACCGCTTCAGCGACGAGCACGTGAACACGGCCGTCTCGCCGGCACGCTGCTTTTCCTCGATGGCCGCGCGGATCGTGCGCAGCCACGGCCAGCGGTCGTCGTCGGTCAGCGGAATGCCGTGGTGCATCTTTTCCTTGTTCGCCGCGCTGTGAAACGCGTCGCCATCGGTATAGCTGCACGACAGGCGTTCCGCCAGCATTTCGCCGATTCGCGACTTGCCCGCGCCCGACACGCCCATTGCGATCAGAATCATTACCTACCCCTTGTTACAGAACCATGCTCAGCAGCAGTGTAAAGCCGAGGCCGAGCACCGAGATGATCGTTTCGAGCAACGACCAGGTCTTGAACGTCTGACCGACCGTCATCCCGAAGTATTCCTTGATCAGCCAGAAGCCGCCGTCGTTCACGTGCGAGAAGATCAGCGAGCCCGAGCCCGTGGCGAGCACCAGCAGTTCCGGGCTGACCGCCGCGCCGGACGCCGCCGCGATCGGCGCGACGATGCCGCAGGCCGTCGTCATCGCGACCGTCGCCGAACCCGTCGCGAGACGCATCAGCGCGGCGACGAACCAGCCGAGCAGCAGCGGCGACAGGTGCGCATGCTTCGCGGTCTCGACGATCTGCTGCGAAATCCCGCTGTCACGCAGGACGCCGCCGAAGCCGCCGCCCGCGCCGACGATCAGCGTGATGCCGGCGATCGGCGCCAGACACTCGCCGCAGAACTTCTGGATCTGGTCGCGGTTGAAGCCCTGCAGCTTGCCGAACGTGAAGAAGCTCACGAGCACGGCGATCAGCAGCGCGACGTCCGAGTTGCCGGCGAAGCGCAGCAGGTTGTTCGGCAGCGACTTCGGCGTGAACAGCAGGTCGGCCCAGCTGCCGACGAGCATCAGCACGACGGGCAGCAGGATCGTGAACAGCGTGATGCCGAAGCTCGGCAGTTCGCGCTTGCGGCCATCCGCGTGCGTATCGACGAACTGTGCGGCGAGCGGGTTGTTGTCCGGCAGCTTCACGAACTTCGAGATCGTCAGCGCGAACAGCGGGCCCGCGATGATCGCGGTCGGCACGCCGACGATCAGGCCGAACGCGATCGTCTTGCCGATATCGGCGCCGTATTGCTGCACGGCCAGCAGCGCGGCCGGGTGCGGCGGGATCAGCCCGTGCACGACGGACAGGCCGGCCACCATCGGCAGGCCGACGACGAGCAGCGACTTGCCGGTGCGCTTCGCGACGTTGAACGCGATCGGGATCAGCAGCACGAAGCCGACTTCGAAGAACACCGGCAGACCGACGATGATCGCGACGAACATCATCGCCCAGTGGATGTTCTTTTCACCGAACCAGTCGATCAGCGTGGTCGCGATCCGTTCGGCGCCGCCCGATTCGGCCATCATCTTGCCGAGCATCGTGCCAAGGCCGACGACGATCGCGATGTGGCCGAGCGTGCCGCCGGTGCCCGTCTCGAACGACTTGACGATCTTGTCCATCGGCATGCCGACGACGAGGCCGAGGCCGAGCGAAACGATGATCAGCACCAGGAACGGGTAGATCTTGTAGCGCGCGATCATCAGGATCAGCGCGGCAATCGCGATCAGCGTGAATACGAGCAGCATGCTGCCTTGGACAGCCCCCATGTGGCACTCCTCCTTGAATTGTTCGAACCGGGCGAGTTGTTGCGAGTATGCCCGGCTATGCAGGTCTCCGAAACACGGGGGGGTACCCACCCCGTCAGGACGCTGAATTTTACTTATCTTTACGGCCCGCGGATAGAACCGGTTCCATCAGCAAAAACCCTCGGTAAAACAAGCACTAAGCGCCTGCTTTCCGAGGGTCAAACCGTCATTCCGTACAAGTCTTAACGGGGAAGCTGGCTCGCGGCTTGCGCGAGGCGCGTGACTTCGGCCCAGTCCTGCGCGGCGAGCGCGGCTTTCGGCGTGAGCCACGAGCCGCCGACGCACACGACGTTCGGCAGTTTCAGGAAATTCGGCGCGGTTTCGACCGTGATGCCGCCGGTCGGGCAGAACTTCAGCGCCGGGAACGGGCCGTGGAACGCCTGCAGCATCGGCACGCCGCCCGCCTGCTGCGCGGGGAAGAACTTCACGATCTCGTAGCCGAATTCGAGCGCCTGGATGATGTCGCTCGGCGTCATCACGCCCGGCAGGAGCGGCAGGCCCGCGTCGAGCGACGCGAGGTGCAGCTCTTTCGTCAGGCCCGGCGACACGCCGAACTTCGCGCCCGCGCGCTTCGCCTGCTCGCAATGCTCTGGCTTCGTGATCGTGCCGACGCCGACGACGATGTCGTCCGCGAGCTGGCTCGCACGCTGGATCGCCTCCAGGCCGGCCGGCGTGCGCAGCGTGATCTCGAGCACCTTCACGCCGCCCGCGTGCAACGCGCGCGACACGTGTTCGCCCTGCTCGACCGAGTCGAATGCGAGCACCGGGATGACCGGGCCCAGCTTCACGATTTCAGCAATCGTCTTCATTGAATTGGCTCCTTGAAATTCATGCGGCGACGTGGGCGGCCGTTTCGCCGACCAACGCGCCGAAAACCGATGCGCCCTGCTCGGCCGGCGCGGCGGCCGCGCGGAACACGCCGAACAGTTCACGCCCGAAACCGACCTCGTTCTCGGCCTGGTGCAGCGGCTGCGCGACCGGGCGCGCCTGCCACTCGGCGGCGTCGACCTCGATGTCGAGCACGCCGGCTTCCGCGTCGATCACGAGCGTATCGCCCGTCTTCACCTTGCCGAGCGGGCCGGCCAGCAGCGCCTCCGGCGACACGTGGATCACCGCCGGCACCTTGCCCGACGCGCCCGACATGCGGCCGTCGGTGACGAGCGCGACGTGGAAGCCCTGATCCTGCAGCACGCCGAGCAGCGGCGTCAAACGGTGCAACTCAGGCATGCCGTTCGCGCGCGCGCCCTGGAAGCGCACCACCGCGACGAAGTCGCGCTTCAGCTCGCCGCGATCGAACGCTGCCTGCACGGCTTCCTGCGAATCGAACACGATCGCCGGCGCGGTCACCTTGCGGTGCTCAGGCGCGACCGCCGAAATCTTGATCACGCCGCGGCCGAGGCGGCCCTGCATCAGGCGCAGGCCGCCGTCCGGCTGGAACGGCTCGCGAATGCCGCGCAGCACCTTCGTGTCGTGGCTCTCGGCCGCGCCGTCGACCCACGTGAGCTTGCCGTCGATCAGCTTCGGCTCCTTCGTGTAGTGCGACAGGCCCTTGCCGGCGACCGTCGTCACGTCCTCGTGCAGCAGCCCGCCTTCGAGCAGGTTGCGCACCAGGAAGGCAACACCGCCTGCCGCGTGGAAATGGTTCACGTCGGCCTTGCCGTTCGGGTAGATTTTCGCGAGCAGCGGCACGACGGCCGACAGCTCGTCGAAGTCGTTCCAGTCGATCAGGATGCCGGCCGCGCGTGCGATCGCGACGAGGTGCAGCGTGTGGTTGGTCGAGCCGCCCGTCGCGAGGAGCGCGACGATCCCGTTGACGATCGCCTTCTCGTCGATCACATGGCCGATCGGCGTGTAGTGGCCGCGCTCGACGGTCAGGTCGAGCACGCGGCGCGCCGCCTCGGCCGTCAGCGCGGTGCGCAGCGGCGTGTGCGGATGAACGAATGCGGAGCCAGGCAGGTGCAGCCCCATCAGCTCCATCAGCATCTGGTTGCTGTTCGCGGTGCCGTAGAACGTACAGGTGCCGTGGCCGTGATACGCGGCCGATTCGGCTTCGAGCAGCGCGTCGCGGCCAACCTGGCCGGTCGCGAACTGCTGGCGGATCTTCGCCTTGTCGTCGTTCGACAGGCCGCTCGTCATCGGGCCGGCCGGCACGAAGATCGTCGGCAGGTGGCCGAACTGCAGCGCGCCGATCAGCAGACCCGGCACGATCTTGTCGCAGATGCCGAGGCAGAGCGCCGCGTCGAACATGTTGTGCGTGAGCGCGATCGCCGTGCCCATCGCGATCGCCTCGCGCGAGAACAGCGACAGCTCCATCCCCGGGTTGCCCTGCGTGACGCCGTCGCACATCGCCGGCACGCCGCCCGCGAACTGCGCGACACCGCCGTTCTCGCGCGCGGCCGCCTTGATGATCTCGGGGAAATCCTTGTACGGCGCATGCGCGGACAGCATCTCGTTGTACGAGGACACGATGCCGATGTTCGGCTCGCGGATCGCCTTGATCGAGAACTTGTCATTGCCCTCGAGGCCCGCGAAACCGTGCGCGAGGTTCGCGCACGACAGCGCGCCGCGTGCAGGGAACTTGCCCTGCGCGCCGTCGATGCGCTGCAGATAGGCGGAACGGGTCGATTGGCTGCGGGCGATCACGCGTTCGGTGACCTTCGCCAGAGTGGGGTGCAGCGACGTCATGCTGGGCGCTCCTGTATGCCGGCCGACACCGGCGGTTGGAATCGTGGGGACGGTCGAACGCGTCGACAGAACGAAGCCAGTCTAGTAGAAAAACTACAAGCATGCAATGCGGATTCATCGACCCGCAACCCTCATTCCCGCTACCAGTAAGGCGATACCTAGTGAAAACCCTAATTCTTCTCGGCGAAAGCCCCACACCGGCGCTAGTATTTTCTTGTAGATTTTCTACAATTTGATTGCGATACACTCGCTCATCCGAACCCGATTTCTGCCTGCCGTCCCATGCTGCCCCGCATTGAAGCGATCCGCACCGAGTTGCGCCCCTCCGAGCGCAAGCTCGCCGACTACATCCTCGCCGCACCGCGCGAGGTGCTCGACCTCGCGATGACCGAGCTGTCGACGCGCGCGGGCGTCAGCCAGCCGACGATCGCGCGCTTCTGCCAGGCGCTCGGCTGCAGCGGCTTTCGCGAGTTCAAGATCCGGCTCGCGCAGAGCATCGCGCCGGGCGTGTCGTCGGTCTATCGCGACGTCGAGCCCAACGAACCGGCGCCCGGCATCATCGGCAAGGTGTTCGACCGCACGATCGGCGCACTGATCGAGGTGCGCAACAGCCTGTCGGCGGGCAGCGTCGCCGATGCGATCGCGCTGCTGTCGAACGCATCGCGGATCGAGTTCTACGGCGCCGGCGGCTCGGGCATCGCCGCGCAGGACATCCAGCACAAGTTCTTCCGGCTCGGCGTGCCGAGCGTCGCGTATTCGGATCCGCACACGTTCTCGATGTCGTCGGCGCTGCTCGGGCCGCACGACGTCGTCGTCGCGATCTCGAACACCGGCCGCACGCGCGACATCGTCGATGCCGCGCGCTCCGCGCTCGCATGCGGCGCGAAAGTCGTCGCGATCACGCAGAGCCATTCGCCGCTCGCGAAGCTCGCGACGGTGAGTCTCGCGTCGAACGTGGCGGAGGAAACGGACGTGTTCTCGCCGATGACGTCGCGAATGTCGCATCTCGCGATCGGCGACATCCTCGCGGTCGGTGTCGCGCTGTCGCGCGGCCCCGCGCTGATGGAACGGGTCGGCCGCGCGAAGGAGGCGATCACGCGCCGCCGGATCGACGACGGCGCGAAGGATTGAGCAGGCACCGCGCCGACCCCGCGCGTAAACGACGAACGGCGCCCCGCGGGGCGCCGTTGCGCATCAGGCGGCGCCGGCAACTTCGCCGGCCATGCCACTCAGAACGGCTTGATCACGACCAGCGCAACCGCCGCGAGCATGCCGAGCACCGGCAGCTCGTTGAACACGCGGTACCACTTGTCGGTGCGGCGGTTCTCGCCGCGCTCGAACA
This sequence comes from Burkholderia puraquae, assembly GCF_002099195.1. GTDB lineage: Bacteria > Pseudomonadota > Gammaproteobacteria > Burkholderiales > Burkholderiaceae > Burkholderia > Burkholderia puraquae. The sequence goes on from NZ_NBYX01000020.1 coordinate 15,621, forward strand.
CGCGCAACAGGTGCCCGCAGTACGCGTGATAGATGATGAGCAGCAGCACGACCGTCACTTTCGCGTGGATCCAGCCCTGCCCCTGCCCGATGCCGATCGACAGCCAGAGCCACAGGCCGCAGGCGAGCGCCGGCACCGCGATCATCGTCATGAAGCGGAACAGCTTGCGTGCCATCAGCAGCAGGCGCCGCACGGCGGCCGGATCGGTTTCCATGGCCAGGTTCACGTAGATACGCGGCAGGTAGAACAGCCCCGCGAACCACGCGGCGATCAGTACGATATGGAACGTCTTGACCCAGAGCATCGCCATCGGTTGTGTGCCTCGCTTTTTACTGGCGGCCTTCGCCGTGCCCGAGCACGACGTACTTCAGCGACGTCAGCCCTTCCAGGCCGACGGGGCCGCGTGCGTGCAGCTTGTCGTTCGAGATGCCGATTTCCGCGCCGAGGCCGAATTCGAAGCCGTCCGCAAAACGGGTCGACGCGTTGACCATCACGCTCGCCGAATCGACCTCGCGCAGGAACCGCATCGCGCGGTCGTGATCCTCGGTGACGATCGCATCCGTGTGGTGCGAGCCGTAATGGTTGATGTGCTCGATCGCGGCGTCGAGGCCGTCGACGACCTTGATCGCGAGCACCGGCGCGAGATACTCGGTGTGCCAGTCTTCCTCGGTAGCTTCGACGAGCGGGCCGACGCCCGCATCGGCGAGCACCGCGCGCGCGGCCGCATCGACGCGCAGTTCGACCTGCTTGTCGCGATACAGCTTGCCGAGCGGCGGCAGCAATTTCGCCGCGACACCACTCGAAACGAGCAGCGTCTCCATCGTGTTGCAGGTGCCGTAGCGGTGCGTCTTCGCGTTGTCGCACACGGTCAGCGCCTTCGCGAGATCGGCGCGATCGTCGACGTACACGTGGCAGATGCCATCGAGGTGCTTGATCATCGGCACGCGCGCCTCGTTGATCAGGCGCTCGATCAGGCTCTTGCCGCCGCGCGGCACGATCACGTCGACGAACTCGGTCATCGTGATCAGCTTGCCGACCGCCGCGCGATCGGCCGTCGCGACGACCTGCACCGCATCCTGCGGCAGGCCGGCTGCTTCAAGCCCTTCACCGATCAGCTTCGCGAGCGCCGCGTTCGATTCGAGCGCTTCGGAGCCGCCGCGCAGGATCGTCGCGTTGCCCGACTTCAGGCATAGCGCAGCCGCGTCGATCGTCACGTTCGGGCGCGATTCGTAGATGATGCCGATCACGCCGAGCGGCACACGCATCTGGCCCACCTGGATACCGCTCGGGCGGTACTTGAGGTTGCCGATCTCGCCGATCGGATCGGCCAGCGACGCCACCTGACGCAAGCCTTCGACCATCGTCGTCAGCGCCTTGTCCGACAGCGTCAGGCGATCGACGAACGCCGCATCGAGCCCCTTTTCGCGGGCACGGGCGACATCGCGTGCATTCGCGTCCTTCAGCACCTGCGCGTCGCGTTCGATCGCGCGAGCCACGGCGTCGAGCGCCGCGTTCTTCGCGGCCGTGCTGGCGCGCGCCATCGCGCGGGAAGCGTGCCGGGCGCGACGGCCCAGGTCGGTCATGTACTGATCGATATCCATCGTGTGACTCGAGAAGCGCGCCGCGCTGGGCGGCATGAATTCGTGGGGAAGCGTGGGCGGCGGCGGCCGGAAAGCCGCGCCAGCCATCGAAACATTGTAAGCGGGTTGCGCAGCGCGCGCTGAAGACCCGCACGGGACTTAGCGTCGCACGCGACCCGCGGGCGGCGGTCGTTCGCCGCGGGCACCGGCCACCGTCATCGCGAGCTGGAACAGGCCGTCCCATGGATCGGGCGGCGGTTCGTCCTGCGTGCGGCGGCCCGGCGCGACGGCCGTGAGCCCCTTGACCTGCCGGTCGAGCTTCGCGGCAAACGCGAGCGCCTTCTCGAGCACGGCTTCCGATACGCGGTTCAGCGCGGGGCCGATCAGCCGCTCGCGCGGCCCCCATACGCGGTTCTCGCGCAGCAGCGTCGCGAGCGGCTTGCCGGCGGTCGTGCCGCGCTTGATCCGCAGCAGCGTGCGCAACTCTTCGACGACGGCCCACATCACGAGCACGATCGCCTCGCCCTCGCCCTTCAGCCCGTCGATCATCCGCGCGAGCCGTGCGGCATCGCCGGCGAGCATCGCTTCGTTCAGCTTGAAGACGTCGTAACGCGCGACGTTCAGCACCGCGTCGTGCACCTGCTCGAACGACAGCGCGCCTTGCGGATACAGCAGCCCGAGCTTCTGGATTTCCTGGTGCGCGGCGAGCAGGTTGCCCTCGACGCGCTCGGCGATGAACTGCAGCGCGCGCCGCCCGTCGTCGCCGGGTGCGGCGCGCTGGCCCTGCATCGCGAGACGCTGGCCGATCCAGTTCGGCAACTGCGCGCGGTCGACCGGATCGATCTTCAGCGCGACGCCGCCGTTCTGCAGCGCGGTAAACCACGCGGATTTCTGCGTGGCCGCATCGAGACGCGGCAACGTGACGAGCATCAGCGCGTCGGGATTGGGCGTGGCCGCGAGCGTCTTCAGCGCATCGGCGCCTTCCTTGCCGGGCTTGCCCGACGGAATGCGCAGCTCGATCAGCTGACGCTCGCCGAACAGCGACATCGCCTGGGTTGCGCCGAGCAGCACGCTCCAGTCGAAGCCGCGCTCGACCGTATGCACCGAACGTTCGGTGAAGCCGGCCGCGCGCGCGGCCGCACGAATGCGGTCGCACGCTTCCTGCGCGAGCAGCGGCTCGTCGCCGTAGACGGTATAGAGCCCGGCCAACCCCTTCGCGAGGTGCGGCTCCAGCGCATCAAGTCGCAGTTGCATCGATACGTGCGCCGTCGATCAGAGCGGCGGCGGCGGCAGCGGCGCACGCGGTGCAACGCCCGGCACCACGTCTTCCGGCGCCGGCGTCAGCGAGTGGACGATCGCGAGACGCCGCATCAGCTGGTCGACCGCGTCGTTCTGCATGTCGCCGTACAGGATGTCGGCTTCCTGCGCCTTCGCGTTCGTGTACTGGTCGCTGTACGTCATCGCACGGTTCAACGCGATTGCGCTCGGCGGGATCAGCACGGTGCCGTCCTTGCTCGTGAGCGTGTAGTTCAACGTGTAGAACAGCGCATATTCCTGCGCCGAGCCGTACTTGTTGAGCGTCAGCGTGTTCTGCCCGCGCGACTCCCACATGCGCAGCACGGCGTCGGCGTCGTCCGCCGACTTGACGATCTTCGTATCGCTGCCGGCCTCGACGAGGCGCACGAGGCGCGCCTCGACGGGCGCCGGCGCGCCGGCCACCAGCAGGTGCTTGAACGCGTAGTCCTGCTGGCCGCGCAACTGGAAGCCGCATGCCGACAGCGCGACCGCGCTGCCGACGGCGAGCATCAAAAACGATCTGCGGATCACCTTCGCTCCTTCTGGGTACGTCCGACGGCCCGCGGCCGTCAGACGACGATGTTCACGAGGCGGCCCGGCACGACGACGATCTTCTTCGCCGGCTTGCCGTCGCTGAACTTCGCGAACGCGTCGTCGGCTACCGCCGCGGCTTCGATCGCCTCGCGGCTCGCGTCCTTCGCCACCTTCAGCGCGCCGCGCACCTTGCCGTTCACCTGCAGCACGAGTTCGATCTCGGCCTGCTCGAGCGCGGCCTCGTCGACCTTCGGCCACGGTGCGTCGAGCAGCGGGCCGAATTCGTCCGCGTAGCCCAGCGCCTTCCACAGCTCGAACGTGACGTGCGGCACGACCGGGTACAGCACGCGCAGCAGCACGCCGTACGTTTCGCGCAGCACGCCGGGCGTCGCGCCCTTCGCGCCGTCGATCGCGTTCAGCATCTTCATCGCAGCCGACACGACCGTGTTGTACTGCAGGCGCTGGTAGTCGAAATCGGCCTGCTTCAGCACGCTGTAGATCTCGCGACGCAGCGCCTTGTCGGCTTCGCCGAGCGCGGCCGCATCGAAGCCCGCGCGCGCGGCCAGCGCTTCGCGGTTCGTCGCACCGAAGCTCCACACTCGGCGCAGGAAGCGGCTCGCGCCCTCGACGCCCGCACCCGACCACTCGAGCTGCTGCTCGGGCGGTGCGGCGAACATCGTGAACAGGCGCGCGGTATCGGCGCCGTACTGGTCGATCAGCACCTGCGGATCGACACCGTTGTTCTTCGACTTCGACATCTTCTCGATGCCGCCGAGCACGACCGGCTGGCCGTCGGTGTTCAGCGTCGCGCCGACCGGGCGGCCCTTGTCGTCGTGCGTGACCGTCACGTCGGCCGGGTTGTACCAGGTCTTCTTGCCGGAAGCGTCTTCACGATAGAACGTCTCGTTCAGCACCATCCCCTGCGTGAGCAGGTTCTTCGCCGGCTCGCCGAACTTCACGAGGCCGAGGTCGCGCATCACCTTGGTCCAGAAGCGCGAATACAGCAGGTGCAGGATCGCGTGCTCGATGCCGCCGATGTACTGATCCATCGGCATCCAGTAATCGGTGCGCGCGTCGACCATCGTCTCGGCGTCCGGCGCCGTGTAGCGCGAGAAATACCACGACGAATCGACGAAGGTGTCCATCGTGTCGGTTTCGCGCTTCGCGGCCGCACCGCACTTCGGGCACGCGCAGTTCAGGAACGCTTCCGACTTCGCGAGCGGGTTGCCCGAGCCGTCCGGCACGAGGTCTTCCGGCAGCACGACGGGCAGGTCCTGTTCGGGCACCGGCACGTCGCCGCACGACGGGCAGTGGATGATCGGGATCGGCGTGCCCCAGTAGCGCTGGCGCGACACGCCCCAGTCGCGCAGGCGCCACGTGACCTGCTTGTCGCCGAAGCCGCCGGCGTTGAGATCGGCCGCGACCGCGTCGACGGCTTCCGCGTAGTGCAGGCCGTCGTACTTGCCGCTGTTCACGCAGATCGCGGCTTCCTTGTCGCCGTACCACTCCTGCCAGGCGTCGAGCGAGTACTGCTGGCCTTCGGCCGAGATCACCTGCTTGATCGGCAGGTCGTATTTCTTCGCGAACGCGAAATCGCGCTCGTCGTGGCCCGGCACGCCCATCACCGCGCCTTCGCCGTAGCTCATCAGCACGTAGTTGCCGATCCACACCTCGACCGGCTCGCCGGTCAGCGGATGCGTGACCGAGAAGCCCGTCGCCACGCCCTTCTTCTCCATCGTCGCCACGTCGGCCTCGGCGACACCGCCGCGCTTGCATTCGTCGATGAACGCGAGCAGTTCCGGCTTGTCCTGCGCGAGACGCGTGGCGAGCGGATGCTCGGCCGCGATCGCGCAGAACGTGACGCCCATGATCGTGTCGGCGCGCGTCGTGAACACGCGCAGCAGCTTCTTCTCGCCGTCGAGTTCGTACGGGAAGCCGAAGTTCACGCCGAAGCTCTTGCCGATCCAGTTCTGCTGCATGATCTTCACGCGCTCGGGCCAGCCGAGGCCGTCGAGATCGTTCAGCAGCTCATCCGCGTACTGCGTGATGCGCAGGTAGTACATCGGGATCTCGCGCTTCTCGACGAGCGCGCCCGAACGCCAGCCGCGGCCGTCGATCACCTGCTCGTTCGCGAGCACGGTCTGGTCGACCGGATCCCAGTTCACGGTGCCCGTCTTCTTGTATGCGATGCCCTTCTCGAGCATCTTCAGGAACAGCCACTGGTTCCACTTGTAGTAGTCGGGCTTGCACGTCGCGATTTCGCGCGACCAGTCGATCGCGAGGCCCATCGACTGCATCTGGCCCTTCATGTAGTCGATGTTGTCGTAGGTCCACTTCGCGGGCGGCACGCCGTTCGCCATCGCGGCGTTCTCGGCCGGCATCCCGAACGCGTCCCAGCCCATCGGCATCAGCGTGTTGTAGCCGTTCATCCGCAGATAGCGGTACATCACGTCGTTGATCGTGTAGTTGCGCACGTGACCCATGTGCAGCTTGCCGGACGGGTACGGCAGCATCGACACGCAGTAGAACTTCGGCTTCTGCGAATCTTCCTGCGTCTTGTAGACATCGGCTGCGCGCCAGTCGCCCTGGGCGGCGGCTTCGACGTCGGCGGGTACGTATCTCTCGTGCATGGTGTGGTTCGGACTAGGCTTTAAGCGGCGCGACGGCGCGCGCGCAGGAGTGGATCGAAAATCGTGCTTGCCCGGCGGACCTGCAGGTTCGCTGTTGCCTGACCTGCTCACGGTTTCCGGGAATTTGCCGGGTAACCCGCAGCATGCCCGGGTAGCCTGGAAAATTCCGGGTTACCTGAGAAAAGCCTGCCAACCGGGAAAAACGTTGATTATACCGCCCGCGCCGGCCCATTCGACCGGTCTTGCGGCATGCGGCCCGATCCCGCGGCAGGGATGGGCCCGCCGGATCCGTTCAGCGGTTGGCCGGCACGGCAGGCGCCGCCGCGGAACCGCCCGCCTGCGGCGGCACGTCGGTCACGAAGCCGATCCGCACGAGGCCGGCGGCCTGCGCGGCGCCCATCACCTGCGCGATCACGTCGTAGCGGGTCGCGCGCGACGCGCGCAGCCGCAGCTCGGGCGGCGCGCCGCCCGCGGCGGCGGCCCGGAAGCGCGCGGGCAGCGCGTCGAGCGCCACGGGCGCGTCGTCCCAGTACAGCTGGCCCGCGTCGTCGATCGACAAGGTGACGGATTGCGGCGTGTCGCGCGCGACGCTGGCCGCCACCTTCGGCAGGTCGAGCCGGATCGCGTGCGTCATCAGCGGCGCGGTGATGATGAAGATGACGAGCAGCACCAGCATCACGTCGATCAGCGGGGTCATGTTGATCTCCGCCATCGGCGCGGACGTCTTGTGGTGCTCGAGCCCGCCGAATGCCATGGTCGTTCCTCCCGGGGCCTTGAGTCAGGCGCCTTCCGCACACACGAACACATGCAGGTCGCGCGCGAAACCGTCGAGTTCCTCGGCGAGCTGCCGGACGAGCCGCCCGAGGATGTTGTAGGCCAGCACTGCCGGAATCGCGACGACGAGCCCGAACGCGGTCATGATCAGCGCCTCGCCGACCGGCCCCGCGACGTTCTCGATCTGTGCCTGCCCGCTCGCGGCGATGCTGCCGAGCGCGTGATAGATGCCCCACACGGTGCCGAGCAGCCCGACGAACGGCGCGGTGCTGCCGATCGACGCGAGCAGCACCTGGCCGAATTCGAGACGCCGCTGCGAGCGCAGCATCGCGTGCCGCAACGCGCGCAGCACGCGTTCGCCGCGCTCGACGCGCGCGGCCAGTGCGGCCGGGTCGTGGTCGTCGGCGGCGTCGCGCGCGGCTTCGGCGAGCGGCACGAACACGCGCTCGCGATCCGCACCGGCGAGCGCGGCGATGCCCGCGTCGAGCGACGGCGCGCGCCAGAACGCGGCGAGCGCGCGCGGCCCCTGCCGCTTCGCGCGGACGAGCAGCCAGGCTTTCATGAGGAGGAAGCACCAGCTGGCGACGGACATCGCCAGCAGCACATAGGCGACGGCATGCGTGATCGCATCGCCGCTTTCGAGGTAGTGGACAACGCCGGTGGGTATCGCCATCGGAGTTTCCCCGTGGGTCAGCGCAGGCCGAGCACGTCCTGCATGTCGAACAGGCCGGCGCCGCGCGCCGACAGGAAGCGGACCGCGCGCAGCGCGCCCTGCGCATACGACACGCGGCTCGACGACTTGTGCGTGATCTCGATGCGCTCGCCGATCCCGGCGAACAGCACGGTGTGATCGCCGACGATGTCGCCGCCGCGCACCGCGGCGAAGCCGATCGACGACGGATCGCGTTCGCCCGTCACGCCATGGCGGCCGTACACCGCGCAATCGTCGAGCGAGCGCCCGAGCGCGCCGGCGACGGCTTCGCCCATCATCAGCGCGGTGCCCGACGGTGCGTCGACCTTGTGGCGGTGATGTGCCTCGATGATCTCGATATCGTAGCCGTGCGAGAAATGCTTCGCCGCAAATTCGAGCAGCTTCAGCGTGACGTTCACGCCGACGCTCATGTTCGCTGCGAACACGATGCCGATCTTGCCCGCCGCGGCCTGCAACCCGGCCTTCTGCTCGGCGGTGAAGCCGGTCGTGCCGATCACGAGCTTCACGTCGTGGCGCAGCGCGGCCTCGATATGGGCCATCGTGCCTTCCGGACGCGTGAAATCGATCAGGTAGTCGGCCTGCGCGAACACGGCGTCGAGGTCGGCGGTCAGCTTGACCCCGGTTTCCTTGCCGAGGAACGCGCCGGCGTCCTGGCCGAGGAACGGCGAATCGGCGCGGTCGAGCGCGCCGACGAGCTGCGCGTCGGAATCGTTGAGAACGGCTTCGATCAGCATCCGGCCCATACGGCCCGATGCGCCGGCAATCGCAATCTTCATGGCTTTCTACACGACAGGTCTAAAAGCGGGCGGCGCACGCCGCCCGGTTTCCGCACGCGGACTTACTGCGCCGGCACGGTGAGCGGCTGGTTCTGCAGCGTATCCGAGCCTTGCGGGCCGACCGGCGGCGACGCCTCGTTCGACACGTTCGGCTGCGGCGGACGATGGAACTGGAACTGCGGCTGGATCGCCGGAACCGCGCCCGGCGGCTGGCCGCCCGGCACCGGCGCACCGCCGGCAGCCTGCGTGGACGGCGCGAACCGACGTGCGGCCGTGCCCTGGCCCGACACCTGGTTGGTCGCGCGGTTCGCCGCACGGGCGGCCTGCGCGTTCGCATCCTGGTCGACCACCGCGCCGGACGCCGGCACGGCGGACGGGCTGGCGACAGCCTCCGGCGCCGGCGCGCTCGCGGCCGCTTGCGCAGCGCTCGCGGCGGCGGCAGCCTCGGCGGCCTTCTTCGCCGCTGCGGCCGCCTTCGCCTTCTTGCCGCCGCGGTCGCCGTCGATGTCGGCCAGCAGGTCGAGTTCCGAAGGCAGGTTGTCCGCCCCCGTCCAGCCCGCCAGGCGGTCGCCCGAGAACGTCACGACGAGATCGCGCTGCTGGACGACTGCCGTCGAGCCGCGCTTGAAGTAGAAGAGGTAATCCCAGCGGTCGGCGTGGAACATGTCTGCCAGCAGCGGGGTGCCGAGCAGCGCGCGCACCTGCTCGCGCGACATGCCGACCTGCAGCTGCGAGGCCTTCTCCTGCGACACGAAGTTGCCCTGCACGACGGTGATCCGGTAGGGGGTGATGCTCTGCGCGATGCGCTGCGTCACGCTGTCGTACGACGAACAACCAGCCAGCGCGGCAACGGCGGCGGCAGCGATGATGACACTCCGCATGCGGCTCCTCTGAAAGTGCGAAAGAGATTCTGGAATCATTTCCCTCACCGTGCAGGCCCGCATCGCAGGCCGCGCGTGTTTCTGGAACGGCGAAAAGCCGGTAACATTGAAGCCCTGCATTGTACTCTAGGGATGCCTAGCCATGACCAATCCGACGGATCTCAAGAATATCGGGCTAAAGGCCACCCTACCGCGCCTCAAGATTCTCGAGATCTTCCAGCAAAGCCCGGTGCGCCACCTGACGGCAGAAGACGTCTACCGGAACCTGCTCAACGAGCAGCTCGACATCGGGCTGGCCACCGTCTACCGCGTGCTGACGCAGTTCGAGCAGGCCGGCCTGCTCTCGCGCAGCAACTTCGAATCCGGCAAGGCCGTGTTCGAACTGAACGAAGGCTCGCACCACGACCACCTCGTGTGCCTCGATTGCGGCCGTGTCGAGGAATTCTTCGACGCCGAGATCGAAGGCCGCCAGCAGGCGATCGCGAAGGAGCGCGGCTTCCGGCTCCAGGAGCACTCGCTCGCGATGTACGGTTCCTGCACGACCGAGAACTGCCCGCACCGCAAGCACTGATTCGCGCGCTCCGCGCACGCAGCACGGCCCGGCCGGCATCTCGCCGCCCGGGCCGTGTTCTTTTCGGGGTGGTGGCAGCGCACTGCCGCACCAGCCGTGCGCCCCGGCTTTCAAAAACCCTGCGGCACGCCCGCCCGGGCTGCCATCGGGCAACCTGAACCGGGCGTCGCGCCTGCGTCAGGCCGTGCAGGCCGGCTCGAACTCGAGCGCCCATGCATGCTCGAGCGGGATCTCGTCGCAGTTCGGCTGGGGCCCACCGCGATCGACGATCACGAAATCGCTGACCGCGTCGAGCGCGAGCAGCGGATGGTGCCAGACGCCCTTCGCATAGTTCACGCCCTGCCAGCCTTCCGCGAGAAACGCGCGCATCGCGTCGGGCCGGAATTCGCCGGCCGGCGCGACGACGATCGCGTAGCGCGACACGGCCGCGAGCGGGATGAACGCCTGGCTGCCGTGCGGATGGCGCTCCATCAGCGTGACCGCGACCGGCAGCGTGCGCGGCTGCGCGCGGAACACGCTGACGAGCGGGCGGCCGCCGTCCGCACACACGTCGATCGTCGCGAGGTCGTGGAAGCGCTCGGTCGTGCCGCCGTTGATCGGGAAATGCCGCGCGCCTTCGAGCGCGATCACGTCGCCGAACGGCGCGAACGCTTCGCGGGTCAGGCGCTCGACGCGCAGGATGTGGGATCCGCTCATGCCGTTGCCCTCCTTCAAGCCGGCTCGCCCCACAGACGCAGGCGCGACACGCCGCCGTCCGGGAAGATGTTGAAGCGCACGTGCGTGACGGGGCCGAGCGCGGCAAGCTGGTCGAACGTGTGGACGTGGTCCATCTGCAGCTTCTGCTCGCCGAGCAGTTCGGCCCAGAACATCGCCTGCGTGACGAGCGAATCGTCGGTGCCGCCCGCGACCTGCGCGGCCTGCAGCGAGCAGCGGTCGGGGAAATTGCCCTTGAAGAACGCGGTATCCACTTCGACGCGCCGGATGATGCCCGGCCGCGCGAGCGCGACGATCGCCCAGTCGTTGCCGGGCTCGCGGCGCCGCCGCGTTTCCCAGCCGTCGCCCATGTTCACGCCCCGCCCCGGCATCAGCATCTGCGAGGCCGGACCGAAGTGCTGGTTGTTCGCGGCCACCAGGTAACCGCCGTTCTCGATCGCCGCAAGATCGACGAGCTCGCCGGCCGGCACCTGGCGCCAGTCGCGCTGCGGCTGGCCGTACACGCGCAGCCGCGCGAGGCCGCCGTCCGGGTACAGGTTTACGCGCAGGTGCGTATAGGGCTGCGCATCGTCGACGCTCACGTAGTGATGCGAATTGCCCTGCAGCGTCGTCGCCGGGACGAGCGGATGCCATTCGGCGTTATCGGGCGGCGTGTCGCCTTCGGCGATGCACGCGTCGATCGACGCGGCCGGCGGGAAGTTGCCGGTGAAGTGGCTCGTATCGAGATCGACGCCGTGGATCACACCCGGCCGCGCGAGCCGCACCACGCAGAAGTCGTGGCCTGTCGTACGCTTGCGGCGCGTTTCCCAGCCGTCCATCCACTTGCCGTGGTCGTCGTACTTGCCGGGAATGAACACGGCCGGCTCGGGATTCAGCATGCGCTCCTTCGGCGCGAAGAATTCGTCGCTGGCGAAGAGCGCCTGTGCCCCGAGGCGCGGGTCGGCGAGGTTCATGTATCGCCGCGTGAAGGCCGGCGCGTTCGGATCGAGGATGGGGGCTGCCATGTCGTCTCCTGATGTTTGATGACGTGCCGGCGCATCGAGGCGCCGGCCGCGTGAATTGCAGTTGCGCGGGACGGCCAGGGGAAGCCGCCCCGCGCGGGGTTGCGCTCAGAGCGCGTGAGCCTGGTCGCCGGCGACCGGCGCCGCGCGGTCTTCCTCTTCGGCCGGCACGTAGCGCAGCTCGCGGTTCAGCACGCGTTTCGCGCGGGCACGATCGATGTCGTTCTCCCACACCGCGACGACCACCGTCGCGACGCAGTTGCCGATCAGGTTGGTCAGCGCGCGGGCGATGCCGACGAACCAGTCGACCGGCAGGATCAGCACGAGGCCGAGCACCGGAATCGCCGGGATCGCCGACAGCGTCGCCGCAAGGATCACGATCGCCGAGCCCGGGATCCCGTGCGCGCCCTTCGACGTGACGAGCGACACGAGCAGCACGACGATCAGGTCATGCGTCGACAGCGGCGTGTTGGTAGCCTGCGCGATGAACAGCACGGCGAGCGTCAGGTAGATCGAGAAGCCGTCGAGGTTGAACGAATAGCCGGTCGGGATCACGAGGCCGACCGTCGAATCCTTCACGCCCATGTATTCGAGCTTGCGCATCACCTGCGGCAGCACCGCGTCCGACGACGCCGTGCCGAGCACGATCGACAGTTCCTCGCGCAGGTAGCGGATCAGCTTGAACACCGAGAAGCCCGCGAGCCGCATCACCGCGCCGAGCACGACCGTGACGAACACGAAGCAGCTCAGGTAGAACACCGCGACCAGGTAACCGAGCTGCTTGAGCGACGCGACGCCGTACTTGCCGGTCGTGAACGCGATCGCGCCGAGCACGCCGAGCGGCGCGAGCTTGATGATGAAGCCGATGATCCGGAAGAACACGTGCGACAGTTCCTCGATCAGCGAGTTGACGCGCTGCGCCTTGTCGCCGAGCAGCGACAGCGCGGAGCCGAACAGCACCGCGAACACGAGGATCTGCAGGATGTCGCCCTTCGCGAACGCATCGATCGCGGTCTCGGGGATGATCTTCATCAGGTAGCCGGCCGTGTCCTTCAGGCTTTCGGCGTTCTTCGCGTACGACGCGAGCGACGATGCGTCGAGCGAGCGCAGGTCGATGTTCATCCCGACGCCCGGACGCGTGAGCCACGCGAGCACGAGGCCGATGCCGAGCGCGAGCGTCGTCATGATCTCGAAGTAGACGACGGCCTTCAGGCCGACCCGGCCGACCTTCTTCAGGTCGCCCGCGTTGGCCATCCCGCTGACCACGACGCAGAACACGATCGGCCCGATCACCATCTTGATGAGCTTCAGGAAGCCGTCGCCGAGCGGCCGCAACGACTCGGCGAAATGCGGGAAGAACGCGCCCAGCGCGATCCCTAGAATAAGTGCGACGACTACCCGGCCAAACAACGAATTGAGGAATTTCGACACGGCGCTCTCCCGATCCAACGGTTGCAGTTTCGTCTGTTCATACTGGTAAGACCAGTGATGTTATGGTGGATAGTAGGAAGCCGATATAGTGGAGTCAAGGACGGACAAAATAGGGATTTCCCGCCCCTGCTACCCGGTTTCGATGCACTGGACAGCGGCGGATCGTGGCTTTCCCGTAGGGCGGCCATGCACCGCCTGCGTGCGGATTACAATGCCGGTCAGACCGGCCAAAGTTCACCTCATGAAAAACGTTCCGCATACCGTGACCGACGCCGCCATCGCGACGATCCGCGACCGGATCGAGGCAGGCGTGTATCCGGTCGGCAGCCTGCTGCCGGCCCAGCGCCAGCTCTCCGAGGAGCTGGAGATCAGCCGCGCGTCGCTGCGCGAGGCGCTGTCGACGCTCGAGGCGCTCGGGATGCTGCGCATCCGCGCCGGCAAGGGCGTGTATGTCGAAAGCGCGCAGGCCACGGCCGCGCATGCATGGCGGTTTGCCGAGCAGTCGTCGCCGCCCGACACGTACCAGATGCGCTATGCGCTCGAAGGGTTCGCCGCGCGGATGGCCGCGCACGTCGTCAGCGATGACGACATCGCATGGTTCGAGGACAACCTCGCCGACCTGCACGTCGCGCTCACCGAAAACGCGATCGACGAAGCGTCGCAGCTCGACTTCGACTTCCACATGCGGATCATCCATCTGGCCGGCAACGCGGCGATCGAATCGGTGCTGCGCAGCAGCGCTGACATCATGAAGGAAAGCCAGCGCATGCCGTTCTACCGGCGCGAGCTGCTGCTGTCGACGTGGCACGAGCACCGCGCGATCGTCGACGCGCTGATCGCGCGCGATGCGGCCGCCGCGGGCACCGCGATCGAAACGCACATTGCAAACGCCGCGCAGCGCGCCGGCGTCTTCTTCCCGACACCGCACGCATGACGACCCGGGCGGCCGTCGCGCGCGGCGCCGCCCGGTCGTACCGGTCAACCTCTCGACGGATCGCGATACGCGAGCGCACGTTCGATGAACGCGCGCGCCGCGACACTGCGGTACGCGCCCTTGCGCGTCAGCAGCGCAGCAGTGCGCACGGGCAGCGGCGGATCGATCTCCAGCGCACACAGGTCGCCGCTCTCGCGCGCGATCGCGTCGGGCAGCACCGTCGCGAGCCGGCCGCATCGCACGAGCGCCAGCACCGCACTGATCGTGTTCGTCTCGATCGCGATCTTCGGCTGCGCGCCATGCTCGATGAAATACCGGTCGATGCTTTCGCGCGTCGCGAACACCCGGCTCAGCAGCACCAGCGGCTCGCCGCCGAGCTCGGCCGGCGTCAGTGCCCGGTGACGCTGCGCGAGACGATGCGTGCGGCCCGTCACGAGCGCGAGCGGCTCGTCCCACAGCGGCAGCGCGTCGATATCCGGCGCGCGCGGCGGCATGAACGCGAAGCCCGCGTCGAGCCGGTCGTCGGCGAGCAACGCCTCGATGCGTTCCTGCGGCATCGCGTCGATCGCCAGCGCGACGTTCGGATAGTCGGCATGGAACGCGTCGATCAGCGAGCCGCTCAAGTAGGCCGCGAAGGTCGGCATCATCGCGAGCCGCAGCGACCCGCTGCCGAGATCAGCGACGTCGTGCAACGCGCGCTGCCCCGTATCGAGCTCGTGCAGCGCGGCGCGCGCGTGGCGCGCATAGACCTCGCCGAACTCGGTGAGCTGCACCGTGCGGCCCGAGCGGTCGAACAACTGCACGCCGAGCGTTTCCTCGAGCTGGCGGACCTGCTGCGACAGCGTCGGCTGCGATACATGCAGCGCGTCGGCCGCGCGCGTGAAGCTGCGCTGCTCGGCGACGGCCAGGAAATAGCGGATGTGGCGAAGTAGCATGACGGCCAACGTATTGGTTCTACCAATGGAGACCATAACGACCTAGTCTTGGACGCTATGGCTCGATTCCCGCATCATACGCACATCCGTTCCCGTGCAGCGCCCCTGTGACCGCACCGGAACGGCCCGCCCGGGCCCGCCCTGCCGCCGCACGACGATCCGCCGCCCGCCCGATCCGGGCCCGGCCGCGATCCGTCCGGCGCGCATCGGTTCACCGCCGATCCGTTGACGCCGGCCCCGATTTCCGTCACCCCGCGCAACCGACGGCTCCGTGCCGCCGGCCGGCGCCGCCGTTTTTCGCGACCATGGAACCGCATCACGACACCCATCCTCCCCTGACCCGCGGCATGACGCTGCTGTTCGCCTGCGCGTGCGGCATCGTCATCGGCAACATCTACTATGCGCAGCCGCTGCTTGCCGCGATCGCGCGCAGCTTCGGGCGCGCGCCGACCGAGCTCGGCTATCTCGTCACGCTGACGCAGCTCGGCTATGCGGCGAGCCTGCTGCTGATCGTCCCGCTCGGCGACGCGGTCAACCGTCATACGCTGATCGTGCGGCTGCTGATGCTCAACGTCGTCGCGCTGGTCGCGGTCACGTTCAGCACGAACTTCACGATGTTCGTCGTCGCGAACGTCGCGGTCGGCTTCGTCACCTGTTCGACCCAGCTGCTGGTGCCGTTCGCGGCATCGCTTGCCGACGCGCACTCGCGCGGCCGCGCGGTCGGCACCGTGATGAGCGGGTTGCTGCTCGGCATCCTGCTCGCGCGCGTCGCGGCCGGTGCGATCGCCGACGGGTTCGGCTGGCGTGCGGTGTACGGCATCGCCGCGGCGATGGTGCTCGCGCTGACCGCCGTGCTCGCCGCGAAGCTGCCGAAGGATCGCCGCGATGCGCGCCTCGACTATGCGGCGCTGATGAAGTCGCTCGTCGCACTGGTGCGCGCGCAACCGCTGATCGCACTGCGCTCCACCTACGGCGCACTCGTGTTCGCGTGCTTCAGCCTGCTGTGGACGGGCCTCACGTTCCTGCTGAGCCAGCCGCCGTACAGCTATTCCGAAGGGCAGATCGGCCTGTTCGGGATCGTCGGCGCGGTGGGCGCGCTCGCGGCGACGTCGGCCGGCCGGCTGGTCGATCGCGGCCACGGCAATGCGGCGACGGGGCTGTTCGCGGCGGCCGTGCTCGCGTCGTTCGCGCTGATCGCGACCGGCGCGCACTCGCTCGCGGCGCTGATCGCGGGCATCCTGCTGCTCGACGTCGGCGTGCAGGGCATGCACATCTCGAACCAGAGCGTGATCTATGCGCTGGCCGGCAACGCGCGCAGCCGCGTGACGACGATCTACCTGACGAGCTACTTCATCGGCGGTGCGTTCGGGTCGTTCGCGGCGAGCGTTGCGTACGGCGTCGACGGCTGGCGCGGCGTGTGCATCGCGGGCGCGGCGCTCGCGGGCGTACTGATCGCGCTGTGGCTTGCGTCGCAGCGCGTTGGCGTGCGGCAGATCACGCAGTAATGCAACAAGTCGTTTCCTCGTCCCCATGAAAAAAGGCACGCCCCGCGAATTGCGGGGCGCGCCTTTTCCTGATGGTGACGAGACCGTCGTGCGCTCGCGCGCGACCGTTACGCGGCCTCGTCCGCGAAGTCGATCAGCACCTTCATCGCGCGCTGCCTGTCGCCGGCCAGTTCGAACGCGAGGTTCGCGTCACGCATCGGGAACACGCGCGTGACAGCCGGCCGCAGGTCGACGCGTCCCGCGTTGATGAGCTGCACCGCGAGCGCGAATTCCGCGTGGAAGCGGAACGATCCGCAGATCGACAGCTCTTTCGCGACCACGACGTTCTGCGGCAGGCTGACATCGCCGCCGAGCCCGAGCTGCACGACGACCCCGCGCGGACGCATCACGTCCAGCCCGTCGCGCAGCGCACGCGCATTGCCCGAGCATTCGATCATCACGTCGAACGTGCCCTTGTCGGCGCCGTAACGCTCGACCCATCCGGCATCGGCCGCCGCATTGATCGTGCGGTCGGCGCCGAGCGCGCTCGCCACTTCCAGCGGCGCCTCGACGACGTCGGTCGCGACGATCTCCGCCGCGCCGTGCACGCGCGCCGCCGCGACTGCCAGCACGCCGATCGGCCCGCAGCCCGACACGAGCACACGCTTGCCGATCAGCGGGCCCGCGCGCGACACCGCATGCAGCCCGACCGCGAACGGTTCGGCGAGCGCCGCAAGCGACAGCGGCACGTGATCGGCAACCTTCACGCACTGCACCGCGTCGCACACGAGCGCGTTGCGGAACGCGCCCTGCACGTGCGGCATCCGCATCGCGCTGCCGTAGAAGCGCATGTCCAGACACTGGTTCGGCAGCCCTTCGAGGCAGTAGCGGCACGCGCCGCACGGACGGCTCGGATTGACCGCGACGCGATCGCCGACCCTCACCGACGTGACATCCGGCGCAACTTCCGCGACCGTGCCGGCCACCTCGTGGCCGAGCACCATCGGCTGCTGCAGCCGGATCGCACCGAAGCCGCCATGCCGGAAGTAATGGAGATCGGAGCCGCAAATGCCGCCCATCGCGACATCGACGCGCACCTGGCCCGGGCCGATCTCGCCCGCATCCTGCTCTTCCACCCGCAGGTCGTTCGGCCCGTGGATCACGACACACATGCAACGCATACGCATGACACGCTCCTTGTCAGACGGCACTGGTCAGCCCGCCGTCCACGAACAGCGTCTGGCCGTTCACGAAATCGGACGCGGCCGACGCGAGGAAGATCGCCGCACCGCACAGCTCATCGACGCGCCCCCAGCGGCCGGCCGGCGTGCGCTTGCACAGCCAGTCCGAGAACGCCGCGTCGTCGACCAGCGCGCGATTCAGTTCGGTTTCGAAGTAGCCGGGCGCGAGGCCGTTCGCCTGGATGCCGTGGCGCGCCCAGTCGGCGCACATCCCTTTCGTCAGCATCCGCACCGCGCCCTTGGTCGCCGCATACGGCGCGATCGTCGGCCGCGCGAGTTCGCTCTGCACCGAACAGATGTTGATGATCTTCCCGTGGCCGCGCGCGATCATGTGCCGCGCGACGGCCTGCGCGACGTTGAACACGCCGTCGAGGTTCACGCGCATCAGCGCATGCCAGTCGTCCGGTTCGAATGTGTCGAGCGGCGCGCGGCGCTGGATGCCCGCGTTGTTCACGAGGATGTCGATCGCGCCGACGCGCGCCTCGAAATCATCGATCGCCGCGCGCACCTGCGCGTGCTCGGCGACGTCGAACACCGCATGGTCGGCAGCAAAACCTTCGTCGCGGAAACGGCGCACGAGCGTCGCGGCCTTCTCCTCATTGCGATCGTTGATGACGATCGCCGCTCCTGCTTCGGCCAGCCCGCGGGCGAGCGTCAGCCCGATCCCGCGTCCGGAACCGGTAATCAGTGCGCGGCGGCCGTCGAGGCGGAACCGGTCAAGCGCGTTGGTCATGTGTGTCTCCTCGTGCCAGTCGAGCCGGCGGCCCATCGCGGCCGGTCTCGCGTCGACGGTATCTTCGGCTGCCGGCCGGGCGCCGCGCCAATGGTCTTTTTTGATCCGGTTATCATGAAATCTGATTACCGCCCTCGCCTGCCCGCCGCCCATGGAACTCAAGCAATTGCGCGCCTTCGTCACGCTCGCGGAAGAGCTGCATTTCGGGCGCGCCGCGCAGCGCCTGTTCATCGTACAGCCCGCGCTGAGCATGCAGATCAAGGCGCTCGAGGAGGAGCTCGGCGCGCGCCTGTTCGAGCGCGACCGGCACAAGGTCGAATTGAGCGATACGGGCCGCGTGTTCCTGCCCGAGGCACGTGCCACGCTGCAGCAGGCCGCGCGCGCGGAACAGATGGCGCGGCTGTCGAGCCGCGGCGAGATCGGCACGCTGCGGATCGCGTTCGTGTCGTCGGTGCTGCCCACGCTGCTGCCGGCCGTGCTGCGCACGATGCGCGAGCGCTATCCGCTGATCACGCTCGAACTGAAGGACATGCCGACGCCCGACCAGATCGCCGCGCTGCGCGACCGGCGGATCGATTTCGGGATGATCCGGCTGCCGGCCGCGTATGCGGGCATCGACACGCGCGTGGTGCTCGAGGAAGGGTTCGTCGTCGCGCTACCGCTCGACCATCCGCTTGCCGCCCACGATGCGATTTCGCCGGCCCCGCTGCGCGGCCAGCCCGCGTTCGTGCTCGCGCGCCGCTACGCGCCCGGCTTTCACGACGACATGCTGCTCGCACTGAGCCGCGCGGGCACGACGCTCGAGATCGCGCAGGAGTTCGGGGAATTTACGACGATGCTTGCGCTCGTCGCGGCGGGGATGGGAATCGGGCTGATTCCGGCGGAAGCCGCCAGCGCGCTGCCGCCGAACGTGCTCGCGCGGCCGCTCGACCTGGCCGAGCACCGCACCGGCATCGGCCTCGCATGGACCGATCTCGACAGTGCGCTGAAACGCGCGTTCGCCGCCGCGCTCGAGCAGGTGACGGCAGCGTCAAGCAACAACCGCGGGCAATAACGGCAGGCAATAAAAAAGCCCGGCCGGAAAACCCGGGCCGGGCTCGTTCGCTACGCAGGCCGCCTTGCGGCGGCCGCGCAACGTGCGGGATTACTTTGCGTTCGCGAATGCGACAGCCGTATCCAGCATGCGGTTCGAGAAACCCCACTCGTTGTCGTACCAGCTCGACACCTTCACCAGGCGGCCCGACACCTTGGTCAGCGTGGCGTCGAACGTCGACGAAGCCGGGTTGTGGTTGAAGTCGATCGACACGAGCGGCGCGTCGTTGTAGCCGAGGATGCCCTTCAGCGCGCCTTCCGATGCTTCCTTCATGATCGCGTTGACTTCCTCGACCGTCGTGTCGCGCTTCGCGATGAACGAAAGGTCGACGATCGACACGTTGATCGTCGGGACGCGGATCGCGTAACCGTCGAGCTTGCCGTTCAGTTCCGGCAGCACGAGGCCGACGGCCGAAGCAGCGCCCGTCTTCGTCGGGATCTGGCTGTGCGTGGCCGAACGCGCACGGCGCAGGTCTTCGTGATAGACGTCCGTCAGCACCTGGTCGTTCGTGTACGCGTGGATCGTCGTCATCAGGCCGGTTTCGAGGCCGATCTTGTCGTTCAGCGGCTTGACGAGCGGCGCGAGGCAGTTCGTCGTGCACGATGCGTTCGAGATGACGGTGTGCTCGGCCTTCAGCACGTTGTGGTTCACGCCGTAGACGATCGTTGCGTCGACGTCCTTGCCGCCCGGTGCCGAGATGATCACCTTCTTCGCGCCGCCCTTCAGGTGCGCGCTCGCCTTTTCCTTCGTCGTGAAGAAGCCCGTGCATTCCATCACGACGTCGACGCCCAGCTCGCCCCACGGCAGTTCGGCCGGGTTGCGGTTCGCCAGCACGCGAATCTTGTCGCCGTTCACGACGAGGTAGTCGCCGTCGACCGACACTTCGCCCGGGAACTTGCCGTGCGCGGTGTCGTACTGGGTCAGGTGCGCGTTGGTCTTCGCATCGCCCAGGTCGTTGATCGCGACGATCTCGAGATCGTGCTTCTTGCCGTTTTCATAGAACGCACGCAGCGTGTTGCGGCCGATGCGGCCGTAGCCGTTGATTGCGACGCGAATCGTCATGGTCTATCTCCTGATGGCTGAAAAAAATTAGTTACGTGCAGCTTCACGGTGCGACGCGCGCGAGGGGCAGCGCGCGTCGCGTATGTCTTTAGGCCAGCACGGCCTTGGCGGTCTCGACGACGTGCTCGACGGTGAAGCCGAAGTGCTTGAACAGCACGCCGGCCGGCGCCGATTCACCGAACGTGTCGATCCCGACGACGCCGCCTTCGAGGCCGACGTACTTGTGCCAGAAGGCGGTCACGCCCGCTTCGATCGCGACGCGGCGCACGCCGTGCGGCAGCACGCGTTCACGGTATTCGGCGTCCTGGCGGTCGAACACGTTGGTCGACGGCATCGACACGACGCGTGCCGCGATGCCTTGCTGCGCGAGCGGCTCGACGGCCTTCATCGCGAGTTCGACTTCCGAGCCCGTCGCGATCAGGATGATCTTGCGCGCGACGATCTCTTCGTCCCAGTCCTTCAGCACGTAGCCACCCTTGTCGATGTTCGCGATCTGCGCATCGGTACGCGGGTTGAATGCCAGGTTCTGGCGGCTGAAGATCAGGCTCGACGGACGGTCTGCGGCAACCGCGTGGGTCCATGCGACGGCCGTCTCGACCGTGTCGGCCGGACGCCACACGTCGTGGTTCGGGATCAGGCGCAGGCTCGACACGTGCTCGATCGACTGGTGCGTCGGGCCGTCTTCGCCGAGGCCGATCGAATCGTGCGTGAACACGAAGA
Source organism: Burkholderia puraquae (assembly GCF_002099195.1). GTDB lineage: Bacteria > Pseudomonadota > Gammaproteobacteria > Burkholderiales > Burkholderiaceae > Burkholderia > Burkholderia puraquae. The sequence goes on from NZ_NBYX01000020.1 coordinate 36,723, forward strand.
TCGACGGCACCTTCATCAGCGCGGCCACGCGCAGCGCGTTGCGGCTGTAGTCGGAGAACGTCAGGAACGTGCCGCCGAACGGCTTGTGGCCGCCGTGCAGCGCGAGGCCGTTGATCGCGGCGCTCATGCCGAATTCGCGCACGCCGTAGTTGATGTGGTTGCCCAGCTGGACGCCCGGGCCTTCCGGATTCGCACGGACGGCCTTCGATGCCTTCCAGTTGGTGAGGTTCGAGCCGGTCAGGTCGGCCGAGCCGCCGAGCAGCTCGGGCAGCACGGCAGCCAGCCCTTCGATCGCCTGTTGCGACGCCTTGCGGGTCGCCACCGTTTCGCCGCGCTCGTTCGCGCCGGCAACGATCGCAGCAGCCTTCTCGGCCCAGTCGGCCGGCAGCTGGTTGGCCATCCGGCGCTCGAATTCGGCAGCTTCTGCCGGGAACTTGGCGCGATATGCCGCGAACGTCGCGTCCCATTCGGTTTCAGCGCGCTTGCCGGCTTCCTTCGCATCCCATGCCGCGTAGACTTCCTGCGGAATCACGAACGGCGCCCAGGTCCAGCCAAGCGCTTCGCGCGTCTTTGCGATTTCTTCCGCGCCGAGCGCCGCGCCGTGCACGTCGTGGCCGCCGGCCTTGGTCGCCGCGCCCTTGCCGATCACCGTCTTGCAGCAGATCAGCGTCGGCTTGTCCGACAGCTTCGCCTTCGCGATGGCCGCGTCGACCGCGTCGACGTCGTGGCCGTTCACGTTCGGGATCACGTTCCAGCCGTAGGCTTCGAAACGCTTCGGCGTGTCGTCGTGGAACCAGTTCACGACGTCGCCGTCGATCGAGATGCCGTTGTCGTCGTACAGCGCGATCAGCTTGTTCAGCTTCAGCGTGCCTGCGAGCGAGCAGGCTTCGTGCGAGATGCCTTCCATCAGGCAGCCGTCGCCGAGGAACACGTACGTGTGGTGATCGACGATCTTCGCGCCGTCACGGTTGAACTCGTCGGCCATCAGCGCTTCGCCGAGCGCCATGCCGACCGCGTTCGCGAGGCCCTGGCCGAGCGGGCCGGTGGTCGTCTCGACGCCCGGCGTGATGCCGTATTCCGGGTGGCCCGGCGTCTTCGAGTGCAACTGGCGGAAGTTCTTCAGCTCTTCGATCGGCAGATCGTAGCCGGTCAGGTGCAGCAGCGAGTACAGCAGCATCGAGCCATGGCCGTTCGACAGCACGAAGCGGTCGCGGTCTGCCCAGTGCGGGTTCGTCGGGTTGTGCTTCAGGTGGCGCGACCAGAGCGCGACGCCGATTTCGGCCATGCCCATCGGCATGCCGGGGTGGCCGGAGTTCGCTTGCTGGACGGCGTCCATCGCGAGCGCACGGATCGCGTTGGCCATCAGAGTGGTGGAGGCGGGAGACGAAGTCGTCATGTCGAGTCCGGAGAACGAGTCGAGGAAACGGGGGCACGGCGGCATCCGGAAGCTCGAGCGTCAATCGTTCCCGGCGCGCGGTGCGGCGCCTGACGGACGCGAAGCGGACGGAGCCTACGGACGGGGCTGCAAAGCTCGTCATTTTAACAGATGGGCTGACATTTCCCTTGTCGGCGCGTAGTGTTCCGGCACGGTTTTCCGTGAAACCGCCCGCCTCCTATAATTCAGACGTCGGAACTGCCAGCCCTGAGCGGCCCGCCCGTGAGCACGACCCTTCTCTTTCACCCTACGCCCGACTCCACGTACGGCTTCCCGAACGCCCGACGGCTCGCGCGCGTCGCATCCCCGCACCAGCAGATCGAAGTCTGGGAAACCCCGCAGCTCGGCCGCCTGTTTACGCTGGACGGCCGGCCGATGACGTCGGTCGGCGACGAGTACGTCTATCACGAGTGCATGACGCACCCGGCCGCGCTCGCGCATCCGTCGCCGCGCCGGGCGCTCGTGCTCGGCGGCGGCGACGGCGGCGCGGCGCGCCAGTTGCTCAAGCATGCGTGCATCGAGCGGATCGTGATCGCGGAACTCGACGACGAGGTGGTCGGGATGGCGCGGCGTTATCTCGACGACGTGCACCAGGGCGCGCTCGACAACCCGCGCGTCGAGGTCGTGATCGGCGACGCCGCGCATTTCGTCGAGTCGACCGTCGAGCATTTCGATCTCGTCGTGTTCGACCTCACGCCGCCCGATTCGCCGGCGGCCGGCCTCTATACGCGCGCGTTCTACGCGCGGCTCAAGCGGATCCTGACGCCGTGCGGCGCGATCTCGATGCACCTCGGCTCGCCGGTGTTCCACGCGGCGCGCATCGCCGCGCTGCTCGACGACCTGCGCGCGAGCTTCGCGGTCGTCGATCCGTTGTCCGCACACGTGCCGCTGTACGGCTCGCAATGGCTGATGGCGATCGCGAGCGACACGCTCGACGCGGCCGCGCTGTTCGCGCACGACATCGACGAGCGGCTCGCCGCCCGCCGCGTCCAGGGCTTGCGCTACTACGACGCGCGGCTGCATGCGTCCCTCTTTGCCCTGCCGCGCGCGCTGCGCGATACACTGGGCGTCCGCCGCTGAGCGTCCGCGCGGCCGCCCCGCTTCCGTCGTTTCATCGCGTCTTCGCTGGATTCGTGATGCACGGCGCCGGCGCGGAACGCCCCGGACGCCGCGCCGCCCCCTGAACGAACGCCGAAGCATGGAATCAGAGCACGTGCCGAAGCGCCCACACAGGAGATTTTCATGACCGATCCACGTCCGGCCAACGTGCCTTGGTTGACGCCCTACCTGGCCGTACGCAACGCGCGCGCGGCCATCGATTTCTTCAAGGCCGCATTCGGCTTCGAGCTGCGCGACATGCACGACGAGGACGGCGCGATCATGCACGTCGAGATGGCCTACCGCGGCCAACTGATCGTGATGTTCGCGCCCGAGGGTGCGTTCGGCTCGACCGCGCTCACGCCGAAGAGCGCGAACGCTACCGCGCCGCAATCGTTCTACCTGTATGTCGACGACGTCGACGCCACCTGGCAGCGCGCGCTCGACGCGGGCGCGAAATCGCTGAGCCCGCCGCAGGATCAGTTCTGGGGCGACCGGTTCGCGCAGATCGAGGATCTCGACGGCTACCGATGGGCACTCGGACACCGTCTCGACGCATGACCCAAACCGCTACACGCATGAACGAAGCCACCACCACTGCGGCCGTGCCGCGCTTTTTCGTCGACGCGGCACTGCGCGCCGACGCCACCCTCGCGTTGCCGGCCGATGTCGCGCGCCACGCGCAGGTGCTGCGCCTGCAGCCCGGCGACGTGCTCGCGCTGTTCGACGGCACCGGCGGCCAGTACCGCGCGCGCCTCGTCGAGATCGACAAGCGCAGCGCGCTCGCGCAGATCGACGCGTTCGACCCGGCCGAAGCCGAGCCGCCCTACCGCGTGACGCTCGCACAAGGCATCGCCGGCGGCGACAAGATGGACTGGGTGATCGAGAAGGCCGTCGAGCTCGGCGTGGCGGCGGTCGTGCCGCTGTCGACCGCGCGCGGCGTCGTGAAGCTCGCCGGCGAACGCGCGGACAAGCGCGTCGCGCACTGGCGCGGCGTCGTGCGCGCGTCGTGCGAGCAATGCGGGCGCAACCGCGTGCCCGACGTCGCGCAAGTCGCCGGCTTCAACGCATGGCTCGATACGCTGCCGGCCGCGCCGGCCGACGGAGAGCTGCGGCTGCTGCTGTCGCCGCGCGCGAGCATCCCGTTCGCGTCGCTGCCCGACGCGCCGCCGGCTGCGACCGTGACGCTGCTGATCGGGCCGGAAGGCGGGCTGTCGCCCGACGAGGAAAATGCGGCACGCGCACGCGGGTTCACCGCGCTGTCGCTCGGGCCTCGCGTGCTGCGCACCGAAACAGCCGGCGCGGCCGTGCTCGCGGCGTTGGCAGCGCGCTGGGGCGGGTGGTGACGCGCGTCAGCGGGCCGCGTTCAACGGCTCGATGTCGATGACGCTGGAACCCTTGAGCGCCGACGCCAGCGCGTCGATGCTGGCCGCATCGGGTTCGAATGTCGTCGCGGTAACCCGCAATCGCCTTGATCAGCGGCCCGCGGTAGCGCAGGTTCATCATCATCTGGACGGCCTGCACGATGCTGATCGGCCGACCGTCGTTCCGGAACGTCGCGGCATCCACCGTGTCGTTCCAGCCCTGGATGAAGCCGCCGGCATCGATCCGCGTGTTCAGGTCGATCCATCGCCGCTTCTTCGCGTCGACGCCGTCGGCCGACGCCTGCATCGCGTCGGCCGCGCGGTTCACTTCGACATCGTGCTGCGTGTGCCATGCGCAGACGCAAAAAAGCCCGCTCGAGGCGGGCTTTTGACGGGTGTTCGCCGAATCGGCCGCTGGCCGACGCGCGCTTACGCGAACGAGTAGAACACGCGGAACGCGACCTTGCGCTCGGCCCAGAATTCGGCTGCCTCGCGGAACACGTCGAGCAGGGTCTCGCGGCCTTCCTTGTCGAACTTCTGCGCGATCGGCAGCCCTTCGAGGACGATCACGAAACCGGGCTGCGCGCCGGCCTTCGCGACGAGGTCGGTCAGCGAGTCGTATAGCGCGTCGTAGTTCTTCCCGAAATGCTTCGGGAACAGGAACGACGTCGCGATCGTTTCCATCACTTCCTGCTTCGACTGCGCGGCGCCGCAATACGCATACAGGAAATGCTGGCCGAGCCGGCTGGCTTCGTCGGCGAGATCCTGCACGCGGAACGCGCGGATCGACTGCACGAGATTGGGTCGCACGGTCGTGAAAAGGCTCATAGGCTCCTCGTTCGATGAAAGCCCGGGCTCGGCTTCCTGTTGCTCCGGCGTACCGCCAGCCTGTGCCGCCGCGTGCAGTTGGATCACGCGCTGAAACAGATTGCCGTCGCCGGCCGCGAACAGTTCCGCCGCCGCCGTTTCGTGCGCGTAGATGGAGTCGCTCATGCCATTCGTCCCGAAGTCATTCAACAATACGTTTAAAACTGTTGTAGTGGTCGCCCGTGTAATAACAGTTGTCGATCCGGCGCAATGGCCCGCCACAGACGATCCGGCGCGCGCCGCGATTGCGGGCACGCGGCGTCGGGACCGTGTACTCATGGTAGTAGCCGCGCTTCGCTTTTGGCAGGATCCGCTCGCGGTTGCCAAACACGACGCCGTCTTTCTCGTACGGATAGGGGCCGCCGGCGCCGATCAGGCCCAGCGTGGTCACGGCCTCGCGCGGAAGACGGGCGGTCGGAATCGTATCGAGCCCGCTCGCCGCCACGTCGGCCGGAACGGCCTCCCGTGCGTAAGCGGCGGAAACCAGACTGCCCGTCGGCGTGCCGACGATACCCATCGCGAACATCGCGAAGACGGACGCGAGCGCGCCGTTGCGGAGCCACTTGCGTGCCATGAACCAGGGTTCCCGCTGTTAAATCAAGTAGTTGACGACCAACAAAGGCGTTAGCGTAGCGTTATTGGCCGCGCGAATCAATGTCCGTTTGGGAATCGAAAGTCTCCCGATACTCGGAATTGCGTATTTTTTACCGAAATCACACTACATTTATCTTACATGGGATAAAATACGAGCGGCATCTCTGCCATGGCAAGACTCTGCCTCCTTGCCACGCTGCTACGCTGAGTGGAGAGAGATGCTGATGTTCCTTGAGGGAAGCGCGTTTGCGCCCTGCCCGCGGCGTGCCCATTGCGGGCACGCCTCTTTTTGCTTTTGTTTACAATTTTCCCGACGCGCCACGCCGGTTCGACCGGCCTGGCGCGTTCGTTTTCGCTCAGCGCGCGGCGTTCACGTCGGCGACCAGCAGCGCCGCCATGTTGACGATGCGACGAACGGTCGCCGATTCGGTCAGCACGTGCACCGGCTCCGCGGCGCCCAGCAGGATCGGCCCGATCGCGATGTTGTTGCCGGCGGCCGTCTTCAGCAGGTTGTACGCGATGTTCGCGGCGTCGATGTTCGGCAGGATCAGCAGGTTCGCGTCGCCTTCCAGCGTCGATTCCGGCAGGATTTCCTTGCGCAGCGCCGCGTCGAGCGCGACGTCGCCGTGCATTTCGCCGTCGACCTTCAGTTCCGGCGCGGTTTCCTGCAGGATCGCGAGCGTATCGCGCATCTTCTTCGCCGAAGGCGCATTGCTCGTGCCGAAATTCGAATGCGACAGCAGCGCGACCTTCGGCTCGATGCCGAAACGGCGCACTTCTTCCGCGGCCATGATCGTGATCTCGGCCAACTCTTCCGGGGTCGGATCGACGTTCACGTGCGTGTCGACAAGGAAAATCTGGCGGCCTGGCAGCACGAGGCCGTTCATCGCCGCGTACACGCTGCAGCCCGGGCGCTTGCCGATCACCTGGTCGATGAAGTGCAGGTGGCGGTGCGTGGTGCTGATCGTGCCGCAGATCATCCCGTCCGCTTCGCCTTTCTTCACCAGCATCGAGCCGATCAGCGTCGTGCGGCGGCGCATCTCGACGCGCGCGAGCTGCTCGCTGATGCCCTTGCGCGCCATCATCTTGTGGTACGTCTGCCAGAAGTCGCGGTAGCGCTCGTCGTGCTCGGTGTTGACGACGGTGAAATCGGTACCCGGCGTGAGGCGCAGGCCGTAGCGCTGGATACGGTGCTCGATCACCGACGGGCGGCCGATCAGGATCGGCTTCGCGAGTTTTTCGTCGACGATGATCTGAACGGCGCGCAACACGCGCTCTTCTTCGCCTTCCGCGAAGACAACACGCTTCTTCTCTTCCGGCGCGGCGCGCGCGATCTGGAAGATCGGCTTCATCGTCGTGCCGCTGTGGTACACGAACTGCTGCAGGTGGACGCGGTACGCTTCCATGTCCTCGATCGGACGCGTCGCGACGCCGCCGTCCATCGCGGCCTGCGCGACGGCCGGTGCGATCTTCACGATCAGGCGCGGATCGAACGGCTTCGGAATCAGGTATTCGGGCCCGAACGACAGATCCTGGATGCCGTACGCGGTCGCGACGATGTCGCTCTGCTCGTGCTGCGCGAGCTCGGCGATCGCGTTGACGGCCGCGATTTCCATTTCACGCGTGATCGTCGTCGCGCCGACGTCGAGCGCGCCGCGGAAGATGAACGGGAAACACAGGACGTTGTTGACCTGGTTCGGGTAATCGGTGCGGCCCGTGGCCAGCACGGCGTCCGGCCGCACTTCGAGCGCGAGTTCCGGCAGGATTTCCGGCGTCGGGTTCGCGAGCGCGAGGATCAGCGGGCGCTCGGCCATGCCCTTCACCATCTCCTGCTTCAGCACGCCGGCGGCCGACAGGCCGAGGAAGATGTCCGCGCCGTCGATCACTTCGGCCAGCGTCCGCGCTTCCGTTTCGCGGGCGAAACGCTCCTTGTCCGGATCCATCAGTTCGGTACGGCCCTTGTAGACCACGCCGGCCAGGTCGGTCACCAGGATGTTCTCGATCGGCAGGCCGATGTCGACCAGCAGGTCGAGGCACGCGAGCGCGGCGGCACCCGCACCGGACGCGACGAGCTTCACCTTCTTGATGTCCTTGCCGACGACCTTCAGCCCGTTCGTGACGGCAGCGGCCACGACGATCGCGGTGCCGTGCTGGTCGTCGTGGAACACCGGAATCTTCATCCGCTTGCGCGCTTCGCGCTCGACGATGAAGCAGTCCGGCGCCTTGATGTCTTCCAGGTTGATCCCGCCGAAGGTCGGCTCCAGCGCGGCGATCACGTCGACGAGCTTGTGCGGGTCCGACTCGTTCAGCTCGATGTCGAACACGTCGATGCCTGCGAACTTCTTGAACAGTACCGCCTTGCCTTCCATCACCGGCTTCGACGCGAGCGGGCCGATGTTGCCGAGACCGAGCACCGCCGTGCCGTTCGTGACGACGCCGACCAGGTTGCTGCGCGCGGTGAAGCGCGCCGCGTTGAGCGGATTCTCGACGATCTCCTCGCACGCATACGCCACACCCGGCGAGTACGCGAGCGCGAGGTCGCGCTGGTTGATCATCTGCTTGGTCGGGGCGATCGCGATTTTCCCGGGGGTCGGGAATTCGTGATAGTCGAGCGCGGCTTCGCGGAGCTTGGCTTTGGAGGAGGCTTGGGTGGACATGTGTCTCTTGACGGGCGGATTAGAATAACTCTTCGACGGCATTGTAGCGCCAATCATCGGCCGCCAGACCGGCGATTCGGGTGCAACAGCCGCGACAAAAATGTACTGGATGGTGCAGGAACGCCGCCGTTCGCCTCGTACAATGCCGTTCCTTCAACCGTTTCGGATACCCGCCGTGCCAGCCGCCCTCTCCGAGTTTTCGCTGATCGAACGCTTCTTCACGCGCCGCGCCGCGCAGGGCGCACGTGCGTCGACGCTCGGCATCGGCGACGATTGCGCGTTGATCGCGCCGCGATCCGGGAAATTGCTGGCCATTTCGACCGACATGCTGGTGGAAGGCCGCCACTTCTTCCCCGACGTCGCGCCCGGCGCGCTCGGCCACAAGACGCTCGCGGTCAACCTGTCCGACCTCGCGGCGATGGGCGCCGAGCCGCGCGCGTTCACGCTCGCGTGCGCGCTGCCGCGTGCCGACGCGGCGTGGCTGGAAGCGTTCAGCAACGGGCTGTTCGCGCTCGCCGAGCGCTACGGCTGCGAGCTGATCGGCGGCGACACGACGAGCGGCCCGCTGAACCTGTGCGTGACCGTATTCGGCGAAGTCGCGCCCGACGCGGCGCTGCGGCGCGATGCCGCGCGCGACGGCGACGACGTCTGGGTATCCGGCACGCTCGGCGACGCGCGCGCCGGCCTCGGCGTCGCGCGCGGCGAATGGACGGCCGGCGCAAACGAAGCGGCCGCGTTCCGGCACGCGCTCGAGTACCCCGAGCCGCGCATCGCGCTCGGCCTGGCGCTCGCGGGCGTCGCGCACGCGGCGCTCGACATCTCGGACGGCCTCGCCGGCGACCTGCAGCACATCCTCGCGCGCTCGAACGTGCGCGCCGAAATCGATGCCGACGCAGTGCCGCGCTCGGCCGCGCTCGCGACACTGCCGCCCGACGTGCAGCGCCGCTGCACGCTGGCCGGCGGCGACGACTACGAACTGTGCTTCACCGCGCCGGCGGCGGCCCGCGCGACGGTCGAAGCGGCCGGTGTGAAGGCCGGCGTGGCGCTCACGCGAATCGGTACAATACGCGCGTTGTCCGCCCCGTCGGAGCAGCCCGCGATCGCGTGGCGCGACGCCGCCGGCGCGCCCCTCGCTCTCACGTTGCACGGCTTCGACCACTTCCATGCAGACTGACCCGACGCCCGCGCACGCCGCGGCCGAGCCCGGCGCCACACCTGGCGGCAACACACCACCGCAGCGCGCGACCGCGCGCTTCATGCTGTCGCACCCGGCGCACGTCGTGTCGCTCGGCTTCGGCAGCGGGCTCGCGCCGATCATGCCCGGCACGTTCGGTTCGCTGTTCGGCTGGCTCACGTTCGTCGTGTTCAGCCGCTACCTGACGGTGCCCGAATGGTGGGCGCTGATCGCGGCCGGCTTCGTGGCGGGCACGTGGCTCACCGGCTTCACCGCGAGGAAGATGGGCACGGCCGATCCGGGCGCCGTCGTCTGGGACGAGATCGTCGCGATCTGGCTCGTGATGCTGTTCGTCACGCCCGCGACCTTCGTCGGCCAGCTGTGGGCGTTCGTCGCGTTCCGCTGCTTCGACATGCTCAAGCCGCCGCCGATCCGCTATTTCGACCGCCGCCTGAAAGGCGGGCTCGGCATCATGGTCGACGACCTGGTCGCCGCGTTCATGACGCTGCTCGTGATCGCCCTGTGGCGCTCCGTCGTCGGCTGACCGATTTCCCGACTCCCGTTTCCCGACGCGCATGCCAACCGATTCCGTCGTCCACCAGCTTGCGATCCGCGCAGGCAACAAGCTGCGTGACGAGCACCTGACGCTCGCCACCGCCGAATCCTGCACCGGCGGCATGATCGCCGCGGCGATCACCGACATCTCCGGCAGCAGCCAGTGGTTCGAGCGCGGCTTCGTCACGTACTCGAACCAGGCCAAGATCGAGATGATCGGCGTGCCGTCCGACCTGATCGACAAGCACGGCGCCGTCAGCGAGCCCGTTGCGCGTGCGATGGCCGAAGGCGCACTGCGCAACAGCCGTGCGCAGGTCGCGCTGTCCGTCACCGGCATCGCAGGCCCCGCCGGCGGCAGCGAGAAGAAGCCGGTCGGCACCGTGTCGTTCGGCTGGAGCAACCGGCTCCATACCGACGTCGAGACGCTCGTGTTCAAGGGCGACCGCGAACAGATCCGCACGCAGGCGGCCGCGCATGCGCTGCGCGGGCTGCTGAAGCTGCTCGACGAGCGCGAGGGCTGAGCGAGCCGGGGGCGCGCGCCGCGCCCCCGCTTGCCCGCTTACTGGATCGCGTCGGGCTTCACGACGATCCAGTTCTTGTCCGCCGTCACCGGCAGGCCGAGCGCCTTCTGCTGCGCGGCCGATTCATCCGACCACGCGCGGATCTGCGCCATCTGCTTGTCCTTCTTGTTCACCCACACGCGCACGCCGCCGCGCGCGACGTCGGTCGCGTTCAGCAGCATGTAGCCGTCGGACGTCGGCGTGTCGCCCGCGACGAGCACCGGCTTCTTCCACTGGTCGATCCAGCCGACGATCGAGCCGAGCTTGCCTTCGTACCACGTCATCGGGTTCATCAGGAACGGCGTGATCACCAGGCTGCGGTTCGCAGCCTCGTCGTACTTGCCGGCCTTGATCTGCAGCCGGGACGTCGTCAGCGCGCCGGTCGCCGGGTTGCGCAGCAGCGTCGTCACGCCGATCACGTTTTGCGGCTTCACGTTGTAGCCGTACTTCGGGTCGGACAGCACGAGCCGCGCGAGCTCCTCGTGCGCGGCCGTCATCACGTAGACGTCGATCCCGTTCTCGCGCAGCGCGTTGTACAGCTCCTGCATCCCGCGGAAGAAGCGCGGGGGGTTCACCGTGCCGTCGACCACCTTGTCACCCTGCCAGTAGCGGATCGGGATCGGCTTGCCGTCGGCGAGCATCGCGTCGACGTGGCGCTTCAGGTCGGCGAGCGACTGCCCGGCAAACGCCTGCGCGATCCACGGGTAGCAGACCAGGTCGTCGATCTCGCACAGCCGGTAGTAATAGCTGGTCAGCGATTCCTTGTAGTCGGCTGAATCCTTGAACGGGATCAGCTTCAGCGACGGATCGAGCGTGTCGCGCGTCAGCACGCCGCGGTTCTCGAGGTACGGCAGCAGCGACTCCTCGAGGTCGTAGCGGTAGGTCGTGTTGTCGGCGTCGAACACCGCGTAGTCGCCGCGGTGCGCGTGCGCGGCGATCATCGCGTTCAGCGCCTTCGCGCTGTCGGCTGGCCAGTGCGAGAGGTCCGCCGCATGGGCGAAGCTCATGCACAGCGATGCGGCAAGCGCGCTCAGAAGACGTCGGGACAGCTTGGGCATGGCGTCGCTCCTTTCTTGACATTTTCGTTACGGATCGATGACAAGCGGCAGCATCGCGCGATTGGCACGCGGGGATGCGGTGCGGAAGCGACCGGAAGTTGTCCGCGAGCGCCAGTGCGGGGGAGCGGAAATAACGAAGGGAAGCGGCCGGGCCCGCGCATGGGGGCCCGCCGGAGCCGGCCGCCCCAACGGGCGCCTGCCCGGACCGCCATTGCAACCGATCAGCGATGCGCGTTGATCGTGTCGCGGGTCTTCTGCGCGGCGAGCGCCGCGGCTTCGGCGAAATCCTCGCCCTTGCTCGCGTACAGGATCGCGCGCGACGAGTTGATCATCATGCCGGTGCCGTCGGCCGTGCGGCCCGCGTTGACGGTCGCCTGCACGTCGCCGCCCTGCGCACCGATGCCGGGAATCAGCAGCGGCATGTCGCCGACGATCCCGCGCACGATCTCGATTTCCTTCGGGAACGTCGCGCCCACCACGAGGCCGAGCTGACCGTTCTTCGCATTCCACTTGTTCGCCGCGAGGTCGGCGACGACCTGGTACAGCGGCCGGCCGTTCGTGTCGAGGAACTGCAGGTCGGAACCGCCCGGGTTCGACGTGCGGCACAGCACGATCACGCCCTTGCCTTCGTGCTCGAAGTACGGCTCGACCGAGTCGTAGCCCATGTACGGGTTCACGGTGACCGCGTCCGCGCGATAACGCTCGAACGCTTCGCGCGCGTATTGCTCGGCCGTGCTGCCGATGTCGCCGCGCTTCGCGTCGAGGATCACGGGCAGGCCCGGATGCTGGAGGTGGATGTGCGCGATCAGGCGCTCGAGCTGGTCTTCCGCGCGATGCGCGGCGAAGTAGGCGATCTGCGGCTTGAACGCGCTCGCGTATTGCGCAGTCGCGTCGACGATCTGCCGGCAGAATTCGAAGATCGCGTCGGGCTGGCCGTCGAACTGCACGGGAAAGCGCGACGGCTCGGGATCGAGGCCGACGCACAGCAGCGAGTTGGTGCGCTGCCACGCGGCGCGCAGCGATTCGATGAAAGTAAGCGGGGAAGACATGGCGGGTACTCGCGGCAAACCGTTGGTAGACCGCGTATTTTACCCGCGTCGCCGGCGCTCCTCGCGCGAAGCGGCATTGCCGCGCGCATCGGCGCGCTCGACGGTGAACGCGAAACGCCGCGTGAGCCGCTCGCCGGGCGCGAGCAGCGTCATCCCGTGCGCGGCCGCGCCGCCCGGCAGGTTCACCGCATTGATCGGATGATCGACCGGCTCGAAGCAGAAGAAATCCTCGCCGGGCGGCGTATAGAGCACGTACGCGTCGGCGTCGGCCGCCACCGTCAGCGACAGCCCGCGGCGCGGCCAGCTCACCGTCGCGTGGCCGCCCCAGCCGGTGAACGCATGATTGACGAGCGCGGCCGGCAGCGGATACGCGACGCCGAACTGCCAGGCCGGCGGTACGCTCACGTGCCGCACCGGCAGGAAATCGGCGCCCGACAGCCACAGCCCGCCGGCGGCCGCGGCCAGTTCGGTTGCGGCATCGCGCACGAGGAACGGATGCACGCCGAGCCCGAACGGCAGCCGCGCGCGCCCCGCGTTCTCGATCGTCAGCGCGATCGACAGCGTCGTGTCGTCGAGTTCGAACGACTGGATCGCGCGGAATGCATACGGCGCGCCGGCGGTGCGATCGAGCGACAGTTGCAGCGACGTGCCGGTCGCCTCGTCCACCTGCCACGGCGCGAGCCAGCCGTCGCCGTGGATCGGCAGCGGCTCGTCGCGGCGATTGCGCGGCACCGCGACGCGGCGCCCGTCGCATTCGAAACGACCGTCGCCGATCCGGTTCGAGTAAGGCAGCAACGGATAGCATGCGAGCTCGTTCGGGTCCGTTGCCGTCTCCGGCTGCTCGCAGCGGCGGAATACCGGCATCAGCGCGCCGTTGTCGCCGCGCCAGTCGAAGCGTGCGATGCCGCCGCCAAGATGCGGCAGCACGTCGAGCCGCAGCGATGCGTTCGACAGCGTGACGGCCGCCCCATGCGCGGCGCCGACGCCCTGCGCGAACGCGGCCGTCTGCGGGCCGGGGCTGACCGGCTGCGCGGCGGCGGCCAGGCGCGCGCGGCGCGACTGGCTGGTGGACGACGATGCGCGCGAGGACGTGGCGGTCATGGTGAACTCCTTTCCTTCGTCGAAGAAACGATGCGGGTCGTGCGAACGGTCAGGCCCAGCCGCCGTCGACGATCACGTCCTGCGCAGTGATCATCCGGCTGTCGTCGGCCGCGAGGAACAGCGCCATCCGTGCGAGATCGGCGGGCAGCAGTTCGGCATCGAGGCACTGGCCGGCCTTGATCGACGCGCGGCCCGCGTCGTCGAGCCACAGCCGGCGCTGCTTGTCGGTCATCACCCAGCCTGGCACCAGCGAATTCACGCGGATACCGAACGGGCCGAGGTCGCGCGCGAGACCGCGCGTGAGCCCCTGCACGGCCGCCTTCGCCATCACGTAGACGGGATAGCCGCCGTTCTTCAGCATCCAGCTGATCGAGCCGAGGTTGATGATCGCGCCGCCGCCCTGCTGCTTCATGTCGTCGATCACCGCCTGCGCGGCGAAGAACTGGTGACGCAGGTTCACCGCGATGCCTGCATCGAACGATTCGGGCGTCACGTCGCCGATCGCGTGGCGCGCGTCGTTCGCCGCGTTGTTCACGAGCACCGCGATCGCGCCGATGCGCGCGCGGATCGCATCGATCGCATGCCGCAGCGCACCGATGTCGGTCAGGTCGCACGAGAGGAACAGCGGCGCGTGACGCACGTTCGGCGCGCGCGCGAGGCTTTCTGCCAGCGCGGCGCCGGCGGCCGCGTCGAGGTCGACGAACGCGACGCGCGCGCCCTGTTCGGCGAAGTGTTCGACGAACGCTGCGCCGATGCCGGTCGCGCCGCCCGTGATCAGCACCGCGCGATCCTCGAGGCTCGGGTAGCGTGCGTAGCGCGCGTGGCTCGCGGTGCGCGGGTCGTGTGCGGAAGTGTCGATGGTCATGCGGTTCGTCTCCGTGAGTGCGGATCGGGTCAGTCGCGGACGCCGCGGTTCTTCAGCTGGTCGAGCAGCACGGCCGCGAGCAGGATCGCGCCGCGCACGAGGTACTGATAGAACGCATCGATGTTCAGCAGGTTCATCACGTTCTCGACGGTGCCCATGATCAGCACGCCGATCACGACGCCCGAGATCGTCGCGCGGCCGCCCATCAGCGACACGCCGCCGAGCACGCACGCGGAGATCACGTTCAGCTCGAAGCCCTGCGCGGCGTTCGGCTGGCCCGACGTGATGCGCGACGCGAGGATCACGCCTGCGAGTGCCGTCACCGCGCCCTGGATCAGGAAGATGTACACGCGCGTGCGTTCGACGTTGATCCCCGCGAGCCGCGATGCCTCGGGGTTGCCGCCGATCGCGAGCGTGTTGCGGCCGTATACCGTCTGGTTCAGCAGCACGCCGAACGCGATGAAGCACAGCAACGTGACCCAGATCGGCAGCGACACGCCGAACAGCGACAGCCCGCCGAGCGCGATGAAGGTATCCGACGACACGCCGACCGCCTGCCCCTTCGACACGATGAAGCCGAGCCCGCGCACGATCTCCATCGTCGCGAGCGTCGTGATCAGCGCATTGATGCGCAGGTACGCGATCACCGCACCGTTCACGAAGCCGATCGCCGCACCGGCCGCAACCGCCGCGACGATCGCGACGAACGTGTTGTCGGTCGCGTTCAGCACCATCGCGCACAGCACGCCGGAGAACGCGACGGTCGAGCCGATCGACAGGTCGAAATCGCGCGACGCGAGACAGAACATCATCGTGCACGCGACCATGCCGATCTGCGAGATCGACAGCGCGAGGCCGAGCATGTTGTCGATCGAGAAGAAGTGATCGACCGTCAGCGACATCGTGATGAACATCACCGCGAAGATCGCGATCAGGCTGTATTCGGTCAGGTGCTGCCACCACTTCTGGCGGTCGCTCTGCTGCGGAACCAGCGCGTCGGCCGTGGGCTTCACGGCGGCGCTGGCCAGGTTTTCGTTGGCTTGCATGATGGTTCTCCTGCTCCTGCATCGCGCGGCCCGCGCCGCGCGTGTTCGATTCGAATGTCGTGTCTCGCGTCAGGCCGCCTCGACCGCGCTCGTCTGCGGCAGCGCGAGGTTCAGCACCGCGTGTTCGTTCGCCTGTTCGCGCGGCAGCTCGCCGGCGATCCGGCCTTCGCGCATCACGACGATGCGGTCGGATACGCCGAGCACTTCCGGCAGTTCCGACGACACCATCACGATCGCGCAGCCGCGCTCCGCGAGCCGGTAGATCACGTCGTAGATCTCGTGCTTCGCGCCGACGTCGATCCCGCGCGTCGGCTCGTCGAGGATCACGACCTTCAGGTCGGGCTCGGCGAGCCAGCGCGACAGGATCGCCTTCTGCTGGTTGCCGCCCGACAGGAAGCGGATCTTCTGGCGCCGGTTCGGCGTCTTGATCTTCAGCCGCTGGATGAAGCGGTCGGCCGTTTCGCTTTCGGCCTTGCGGTTGATGAACAGCCCCGCGCGCAGCGAATGGCGGCGGCAGCTGATGTTGATGTTCTCCGCGACCGACGCGATCGCGATGATCCCTTCTTCCTTGCGGTCCTCCGGACACAGCACGATGCCGTGGCGGATCGCGTCGCCGGTGCGCTTCACGTCGATGCGCGCGCCGTCGAGCGTCAACACGCCCGCGCGCCGGTGATCCGCGCCGTACACGAGCCGCATCAGCTCGCTGCGACCCGCGCCGACGAGCCCGAAGAAACCGACGATCTCGCCCGCGCGCACCGAGAAGCTCGCGGGTTCGCGCAATGCCGGGCCATCGATGCCTTCGGCGGTGAACCGCACGTTGCCGAGCGCGCGCGGCGCGTAATGGTAGATATCCGAAATCTCGCGCCCGACCATCTCGGCGACGAGCCGCTCGCGCGGCACGTCGGCCAACGATTCGTGCGATGCGATCTTGCGCCCGTCGCGGAAAATCGTGCAGGCATTGCACAGCCGATAGATCTCGTCCATCCGGTGCGAGATATAGATCAGCGCACGGCCCTGCGCACGCAGGTCGTCGACGAGCTTGAACAGCACTTCGGTCTCGCGATGCGACAGCGAGCTGGTCGGTTCGTCGAGCGCGATCACGCGCGCATTGCGCATCAGCGCCTTGCAGATCTCGACCATCTGCCGCTGCGCGATCGACAGCCGCCCGAGCTTCGCGTCCGGATCGAGATCGACGCCCATCGCAGCGAGGCGCTCGCGCACGTAACGCTTCGCCTCGCGCTTTCTCACCCAGCCGAACGCATTCGGCAAGCGGCCGAGCAGCAGGTTTTCCGCGACCGTCAGGTCGGGCACGTACTGCAGCTCCTGGTGAATCACCGCGATGCCGGCCGCGATCGACGCGGCCGCACTCGCGAACTGCACGGACTGGCCGTCGACCAGCACGCTGCCCGCATCGGGCTGGTATTCGCCGCCGAGAATCTTCAGCAGCGTCGACTTGCCCGCGCCGTTCTCGCCCATCAGGCCATGCACCTCGCCCGCATGCACGTCGAACGAGATGCCGTCGAGTGCGCGCACGCCGGGAAAGACCTTGCCGATATTGTCAAAACGCAGTGCCGCTGACACGTCGTCTCCCCACTTCCAAATCGATCGACCGCCGGCCGCCGCATCGCCGCAGCAGCCGGCGGGCCGCTTACTTCGACGCGAGCCCCATCTCGTCGCGCACCTTCGACACGTTGTCGCGCGTCGCGAGCATGCCCGTCGTCAGCGTCAGCGCCGGCGGGGCCTTGCCCTGCGTGATCCACGTGTACATCAGGTCCGAGGTTTCCTCGCCATGGCGCTTCGGGCTGATGATCACGGTGCCGTAGAAGCCCGTCGGCTGCGGCTTCTTGAACTCGTTCAGCGCCGAGTCGGAACCGCCGATGCCGATGCCGATCATGTTGTCCGCCTTGAAGCCGCGCCCTTCGGCCGCGCGCACCGCGCCGAGCACGGCCTCGTCGTTCAGGCCGTACGCAACCCAGTGCTTGAACTGCGGGTTCTTCGTGAGCGCGATGTTCGCCGCGTTGAACGCGTTTTCCGTGTCGGTCTTCGCCTGCGGCGCCGCGATCACGTTCGCCTTCGGGAAGCCGGCGGCCACCAGCGCGTCGGTCGCGCCGCTCGTGCGGTCGTGCGCGGTCGGCAACTGCTCGTAGGTGATGTCGATCGCGCCGACGTCCTTCATGTCCCAGCCGCGCTTCTTGATCTCGGCCGCGATGCCGTCGCCGACCTGCTTGCCGATGTTGTACGCGGAGATCCCCATGTGCGGGACCGACTCGATCGGCTTGCCCGCGCCGTCGACGAGGCGGTCGTCGACCGTCATCATCTTCAGGTTGTGCGACTTCGCCTTCGCGACGATGCCCGGCCCGAGCTTCACGTCCGGCGTGCAGATGATGAAGCCCTGCGCCTTTTGCGCAGACAGGTTGTCGATCGCGCTCATCACCTTTTCACCGGACGGCGCACCGATCTTCACGAGCGTGAAGCCCTTGCTCTTCGCCGCCATCTCGGCGAACTTCCACTCGTCCTGGAACCACGGCTCTTCCGGCTGCTTCACGAGGAAGCCGATCTTGACCGGATCGGCCGCGTGCACGACCGGGCTCCCGATCACCACTGCGGCCGCGGCGGCCAGCGTTACGAACGTTCTGCGTTTCATCTCCAGTGTCTCCTTGTTTTCATCGAACAGGATGCAGCCGCTTGTTGGTTTCGACGCAGCGTGCGCGCGGCCGTCGCACGTGCGGTCTTTCGAATCGTTGCGTCAGTCGTGATACAGCGCCGCGCGCCCGCCATCGACGGTGATGCACGCGGCATTGATGAACGGCGCCTCGTCGGACGCGAGGAACACGGCCGTCATCGCGACCTCCTCCGGCCGGCCGATGCGCTTCATCGGCTGCAGCGCGAGCGTCTCGGCGCGCGCGGCGGCCGGGTCAGGCTGCGCGTCCCACCAGTCGCGCGTGAGCTGCGTCTCGATGTAGCCCGGCGCGATCGCGTTCACGCGCACGTTGCGCGCTGCGTATTCGATGCCGAGCGCGCGCGTGAGACCCAGCACACCATGCTTCGCGACCGGGTACGGAAAGCAGCCCGGGATGATCCTGAACGCGTGCGTCGACGCGATGTTCACGATGCTGCCGCGGCCGCGTTCGACCATCCCCTCCAGCGCCGCGCGGCAGCCGTGCCATACGCCGTCGAGGTCGACCGCGAAGCAACGGCGCCAGTCGTCGTCGGTCATCGTCAGCGGATCGGCGAACACGTTGATGCCCGCGTTGTTCACGAGCACGTCGAGCGGGCCGAATGCCGCCTCGGTCTGCGCAAGTGCATCGCGCACCGCATCCTGCCGCGCGACGTCCGCCTGCAGCGGCAACACGCGCGCACCGGCGATGTCACGTGCAATCTCGGCGGCCGTGCGCTGCGCCTGCGGGAAGTCGAGATCGACGAGCGCGACGGCCGCGCCCTCGCGAACGAACGCGCGGGCGATCGCGGCGCCGATGCCTCGGCCCGCGCCCGTCACCATCGCGACCTTGTCCGCGAGGCGGCCCATCATGCGGCTCCGCCGCGCGCGACGCGCAAGCCGGCCAGGAACGCGCGCGCGTTTGCCGCGGTCGCGTCGGCCGACTGGCCGGGGCGGTACAGGGCCGAGCCAAGCCCGAAACCGTTCGCGCCGGCGTTGAGGAACGGTGCCATGTTGTCGGGCGAGATACCGCCGACCGGGATCAGCGGCACCGCACGGTCGATCACCGCGCGCCACGCCTTCACGACCGGCACGCCGAGCTGCTCGGCCGGAAACATCTTCAGCACGTCGGCGCCGTTCGCGAGCGCTGCAAATGCTTCGGTCGGTGTCGCGACGCCCGGGGCGCTCGCGAGGCCGCGCTCTCGCGCGCGCCGAATCACGGCCGTGTCGCTGTGCGGCATCACGATCAGCGTGCCGCCCGCGTCCTGCACGCGGTCGACATACTCGGCGCGCAGCACGGTACCCGCACCGACGACCGCGTCGTCGGGCAGCGCTCGCCGCAGCGCCGTGATGCTGTCGAACGGATCCGGCGAGTTGAGCGGCACCTCGACGATCCGGAAACCGGCTTCGTAAAGCGCATGGCCGTGGTCGGCCGCTTCGTCGGGCGTGATCCCGCGCATGATCGCGATCAGCGGGCACGCGTCGAACGCGCGCATCAGCGCGGCGTGGGGCGCGTACGGTGCGGGCAATGTCAGGTCGGACGGCATCGAAGATTCCTCTGCAAACAGTTCATTGGTCGGCGCAGACAGGCTCGCCATCCGCGCGCACGAGCCCGGCGCGCGACGCGATCCCCCACAGGCCGCGCTCGGTCGCATGCGCGACGACGCGCGCGTGCGGATGGCCGAATTCCTGGAGCGCATCGGCATAGCGCGCACACAGGCCGTCGTCGCCAATCAGCAGCAGCGGCTG
This sequence comes from Burkholderia puraquae, assembly GCF_002099195.1. Lineage (GTDB taxonomy): Bacteria > Pseudomonadota > Gammaproteobacteria > Burkholderiales > Burkholderiaceae > Burkholderia > Burkholderia puraquae. Next base: position 56,551 of record NZ_NBYX01000020.1, read on the forward strand.
GTCCGCGAGCGCGATGCCGCGCTCCGCGAGCATCGCGTCGAGCGCGTTGAGCTCATGGCCGATCAACAGGCCGGACAGGTAGTCGCCCTGCGCGTCGGGCGCAAGCCGGTCGGTCAGGCCGAGCGTGCGTGTGCTGAAGATCGTCGCGAGCAGCCCCGTGTGTTGCGCACCGCGCGCGACCGATACGCCGCGTACGAACGCCGCGCGATCGGGCGACGCGCCGGCACGCATCGTTCGGCCGAGAATCGTGTGGTCGCGCAGCACCGCGAACAGCTCGCCCGTCATGAAGGTCTGGAAGCGCTCGATCAGCCCGTCCCTCACCCACGCCCATTTCGCATGGGTGCCCGGCAGGCCGATCAGTACCCCTGAACGATCGGCGCCAAGCATGGGATCGCTCGCGAGTGCACCGAATATCTGCGTTTCTTCACCGCGCATCACGTCGGGCAATTCGCCCGTGGCGATGACGCCAGGCACGATCGAGATCGTCGTGCCGCGCGACGTCGTCACCGTGATGAGGCCCGCGACGAGCGCGTCGGCGCCGGCCGGCACCGCGACGTACGGCGCCTCGCGCCAGCCCTGCGCGCTGCCGACCATCCCGGCGGCGAGCACCGGCAGGCCCGGCGTGCGGTCGAGCCAGTCGCCGCACGCTTCCTCGAACACCGCGTCGAACGCGCGCGCGCCGCCACCGGGCACCTGCATGACGCCCGCCGCGCGGCTGCGCGTGTCGATGAGCGCGCCGTGCGCGTCGTACAGATACGCGCGCAGCGACGTCGTGCCCCAGTCGAGCGCGATCAGCGACGGGGTAGCGGAACTGGCATCCGGAACGGGCCGGGTCGAAGTCGTCATCGTTTGATCCTGCGGGTACCCTGCGGCGGGCTCCAGCCCAGTTCCGCGGAAATGGCTCGTGCTTCGCGCTGCACGAGCGGAATCAGTTCGTCCATCCGATCGTGCGACATGTACGGAATCGTGCTCGCGACCGACACGGCCGCGACGATCGCGCCCGATGCGTCGCGGATCGGTGCGGCCACGCAGCGGATCGACGCCTCGTTTTCCTCGAGATCGAACGTATAGCCGCCGGCCGCGTAATGCGCCATGCGCTGCAGGAACGCGCTCGTCTCGGGCCGGTTGTCCGGCTTGAAATTGACGCCGGCGAGCGCACGCCGGGCGGCCTCGAACAGCGAGCGCCACGTGTCGGGATCGGTGTCGAGCATCATCGCCTTGCCGATGCCGGTCGACGCGAGCGGCATCCGGTGGCCGACGCGCGAGCGCATCTCGAGGCCGCGCGTACCGGGAATCTTGTCGATGTACAGCACGTCGTCGCCGTCGCGCACGCCGAGATGGATCGTGTCGAGCGTCGCTTCCGCGAGCGCCTCGAGATGCGGGCGCGCCACCGCGGTGAGCGGCATCTGCTCGAGCGCAATCGTGCCGAGCTCGATCAGCTTCGGGCCGAGCAGGTAGCCGCCCTGCACCTGGCGCAGGTAGCGCGCCTGCACGAGGCTGCTGACGAGTCGGTGCGTGGTGCTGCGCGTCGTGCCGAGCGCGGCGCCGATCGCGCGCATGTCGCGCGCGCCGTTCGCGATCGCCTCGAGGATCGCAAGGCCGCGCAGCAGCGTCTGCGTACCGGCCTGCTGCGCAGCGAGATCGAGCGGCGTGCTGGTCGCGCCGATGCTGTCGGTCAGCGACGCTTCGACCGGCGTCGCGCGCCGGGCGTCGAGGGCAAGGGAGTCGGGCATCTTGGTCATGGGGCGGGCTTCTTCAACGGAACCGGTGAAGCCGTTCGCGCGGTGCCGGAACTGCGTCCGGCATCGCGACGAGGCGGCGGTCGATGCACCGTGTAAAGCGCCCGGCGAACTTCATGGAAGGTGTCTCCGTGTGCGTCGGGCGCCGCGCGATGCGTGGGTCCGAAGCTGTCGATGTGCTTCGGATTGTAGGAGCGCACGCACTCGTCTCCAATATTTGAATGCGTTGTCCAGATAATGAGAATTCGGCAAGAATCCGCCGCGGGCGCGACGTAACGACGTCGCCATGTGCACGGGGGCGGAACCCGCCGTGTCGCAGGTTCCGCCCCCGTTTGCTCACCGCGCGCCGCGCTTACTGCTGGCTCGTGCTGCGTGCCTGCATGTAGCGCTGTACGTCCGCGAACGACACGCGGCCGTTGCCGCCCGAATCGATCTGCCGGAAGTGGTTCGCGACATAGCCGAGGCCGGCCGCGCGGGCCTGCGACTCGGTAATCGAACCCGTGTTCTGCGCGTCGGCCGCGCTGAACTGGCGCGCAAGCTTGCGCACTACCTGCGCATGCAACGCGGCGCCCGTCGTCTGCGTGCCGGCGGTCGGCTTGCGCGCGGCCGGCGGCACGTACGGATCGCCGAGCTGCGCCTGGCGCGCACGCGCCGGTGCGGCGTCGCTCGCCTGCGCGAACGCGGATACGGATGCTGCGGCGCCGACACAGGCGAGCGCCGCGGCAACGACGATGAAACGATTCTTCATATCAGGCTCCAGTCTGGAATGAGGTCGTCGACGGCCGGCGAGGCGCCACCGCGGGCGCGCGCCGCCGGCCTGGCGCAGCATCAGTGCGCGGCCGCGTTGTAGAAGGTCACGAGGTCGGCTTTCTCCTGCGGACGCGACGTATCGTCGAGGTAGACCATGTGTCCGCCCTGATAGTCCTTGATCGTCAGGTTCGGTTGCGTCCCGAGCCGTGCGAGGTCGAGCTCGGTCTGGTAGAACGGCGTCGCGATATCGTGATACCCGTTCAGCGACAGCACCTTCAGCTGCGGATTCAGCGACAGCGCCGCGGCCAGATCGGGAATCGTGTCGGGCATCGCGAGGCCGTCGTGCGTCCAGTCCCACGTGTTGATCGCATTGCTGCTCAATGAATACGCCGACTGCGCGGTGTACTTCAGCTCGTTCGGCAAATAGCTGCCGATCGTGTCGGTGAACGGCTTCGTGATGAACGAGCTCGACGGATCGCCATCCGCCGCAAGCGGGCTCGACACGGGCACGTTCACGCGCGCGTCGTAGCGGCCGATCAGCGTGCCCGGGATCAGCGACAGCTGGAAGCTGTTGTCGAAGAAGGTCGGGATCACGTTGAAATCCGCATTCCACAGCGACTGCTTCACGCCGGTCGAATTCACCATCGTCGTGACGAGGCTCGGCGGCGGCGGCGTATGGCTCGCCAGGTATGCATTCACGGCAGGCGCATAGCTGCCGGCCGTCAGCAGGCGCATCTGGTCCGCGTACTGCGGCAGGCTCGACGGGTTCGGGTTGTCGAGCTGGTAGTACGCGCCGACGGTGCCATAGGACGGCACGAAGCCCGCGCAACTCACCGGGCTCGACCCGTTGTTCGAGTTGCCGATGTAGTCGCTCGCCATGTCGCAGTTCGTGTTGTAGTTCAGGATCGACGACTGCAGCACGATGCCGTCGAGCTTCACGCCGGCCGTCTCGAGCAGGTTTGCGAGCACGTCGGTGCGCGGCGTGCCGTACGATTCGCCGAACAGGTATTTCGGCGAAGCGCTGCGCTGGTTCACGGCCAGGTAGCGCGTGACGAAATCGCGGAACGCGCCGCCGTCCTGGTCGACGCCCCAGAACGTCTGGTTCGTGTTCGGCGCGATCGCTTCGGAGAAGCCGGTGCCGATCGCGTCGACGAACACGAGGTCGGTCGTGTCGAGCAGGCTTTCCTGGTTGTCGACGAACGGGAACGTCGATGCATTCGCGTTCGGGTCGCCCGTCTGGATCCGCCGCGGGCCGAACGAGCCGAGGTGCAGCCACACCGATGCCGAACCGGGGCCGCCGTTGTACAGGAACGTGACGGGCCGCTTCGCTGCGGGCTGGTTGTCGGCCGTATAGGCGACATAGAAGAACGATGCTTCGAGCGCGCCGGTCTGCGGATTGCGCGCGACGAGGTGGCCGGCCGTGGCCGTGTAACGGATCGTCTTGCCGTTGAGTGTGATCTGGTGATGCGTGACAGCGGCCTTTTCAACCGCGGCGGAGGCGTCGAGCGACGCGTTCGCGCTCGACGAATAACTGTTCGGATCGTTGTACGCCCTGTCCACCTGGCTGGCGGGATCGGCTGAATTGTCGGCGCTGGCAGCAGCGGACGATGTCACGTCGTCGTTGCAGGCCGTCAGAATCAGCGAAGAAAACACCACTCCCAACAACAGCTTCGCTTTGCTCGCTGGCATCGTTGCTTTCCTTCTCTCGGATGTTTTTTGTGTCGAGCAGCCGGATAAGCCGCCCCCCGCCTCGATCGCGGCCGATAAGCCGAGGCGCTGGCCAATATACGCGAGCCCGTCAGCTTTGAAAAATTTTGAAATATTTGGCTGGCGGAGGGTGCGGCGCACACCTTTCAGGAATGCTTCGAATCGTGAAACGTTGCATTTCACGTGCCTTTCACGGACTTTCGCGTTTACCCGGGAATACTAAAAATTCCTGAATTTCGTGCCATATCGGCTAACAAAATCAGACGACGCGCGGGATTGCTCAGCAAAACGAAATAGACGAATTCGTCTAAAGGATGTGGCCCGAAATGCGCGCGACACGAATGCGCTGCAGCGCACAAACGACCCGCGAGCGGCGCATGGGCGGTGAAACGGTCAATGCAACGGCGCGAGCGCGCCGTTCACTCCGATTGCGGCAGCTCGGCCGCACCCATCCGGCGGGCAATGACTGCCGCGCGCTGCGCCTGGTAGGCCGAGCCACGGTGCGCGTCGAACCAGCGCGGCTTGGGCAGCATCACCGCGAGACGCGCCGACTGCCACGCGCCGAGCCGGCTCGCGGGAATCCTGTAGTAATAGCGTGCGGCCGCTTCGGCACCGTACACGCCGCGTCCCCATTCGACGGAATTCAGGTAGATCTCGAAGATCCGCTCCTTGTCGAGCACCGTTTCGAGCATCCACGTGATGATGAGCTCCTGCCCCTTGCGGATGTAGCTCTTCTCGCGTGACAGGAACAGGTTGCGCGCAAGCTGCTGCGTGATCGTCGAGCCGCCCGCGACGATCCGGCCGCGCGCCTTGTTCTTCTCCCATGCCTGCAGGATCGCGTCGACGTCGTAGCCGTTGTTGGTCGCGAAGGTCGAGTCTTCCGACGCGATCAGCGCGCGCTTCAGGTTGCGCGAGATCTGGTCGTACGGCACCCACTGGTGCTGGATCTGCGCGGGTGGCTTGTCGCGCGACAACCACCACGCGTCGGTGCGCATGAACGCCGTCGAACCGGGATTGATGAACGACCACAGCGCGATCTGCGCGAGATAGAACAGCTGCGTCGCGAGCCATGCACCCGCGAACACCGATCCCGCATAGACGATCCAGCGGGTCGGGCTCACCGTCCGCGTATGCTGCGTGCCGCTCACCGCCACCACGTGCCGCGCTCCGTTCAGCTCGCCGCGAGCGCCTGGCGCAGCGCGGCCAGCACCGGCGCGCCGTCCGGCCGCACGCCGCGCCAGATGTAGAACGATTCGGCCGCCTGCTCGACGAGCATCCCGAGCCCGTCGGCCGTGCGCGCGCCGAGCGACGCCGCATGCTGCATGAACACCGTCGGCTGCGCGCCGTACATCATGTCGTACGCGAGCGTGCCCGCGCCGAATGCAGCCGCGTCGCACTCCGGCAGCGCGGCATCGAGGCTGCCGGCCGTCGCATTGATCACCACGTCGTACGGCTCCGCGCGCACCACGTCGGGGCCGCCGCCCGCGAGCGTGCAGCCCGCATCGTGCGCGGCCTGCATGAACTGGCCGACGAGTGCCTCGGCCTTGCTCGCGGTACGGTTCACGATCGTGATCGACAGCGGCGCACGATCCAGCAGCGGCAGCACGACACCGCGCGCCGCGCCACCCGCGCCGAGCAGCAGGATGCGCGCACCCGCCAGCGACACGCCAAGATTCGCTTCGATGTCGCGCACGAGGCCGACGCCATCCGTGTTGTCGCCATGGATGCGGCCGTCTGCGTCGATGCGCAGCGTATTCACCGCGCCCGCCGCCGCCGCGCGCGACGACAGCGTGTCGGCGAGCGCGTGCGCTTCGAGCTTGAACGGCACCGTCACGTTCGCGCCGCGACCGCCTTCGGCGACGAACGCCCGCACGGCCGCCTCGAAACCGTCGACCGGTGCGAGCCGGTGCGTGTATTCGACCGGCTCGCCGGTCTGCGCAGCGAACTGCGCGTGGATGAACGGCGACTTGCTGTGCGCCACCGGGTTGCCGAACACCACATAGCGGTCGGCGCCGCTCGTCGACGCAACCGCGGTCATGATGCGCGCCCCTCTTCGCCGGCGTTGCCGCTCTCGGCTTCGCCGCCTTCACAGTCCACCGCGCCGTCCGCTTCCGCCAGCGCTTCGGCTTCGGTTTCGGCCGTCGCGTCTTCGGTGTCGATCAGCGTGTCGTCGCCGCCTTCGGCGTCATCCTCTTCCTCGGCCGCATCGCCGCTCGACACGGTCGGCGCATCGAGCACGTTCAGCAACCGCACCGACGCCTCGATCGTCAGTTCGTCGAGCGACATCACGTCGAGCAGCACGCGCGTGCCGCGCGCATGCACGCCGAGCCCCGGGACGTGCAGCAGCAGCGGAATTTCCTCGAGGCGCACGAGATCGCCCTTCACGACGCTCGCGACGACCTGCTTCTTCTGCTCCTGCGCGAGCCAGCGCAGGCACCAGAAGTACTCCATCCGGCGCTGGTAGTCGGCGTAGGCCGTGTAGGTGTCGTCGAAGCCCTGCACGACTGCGTAGAGATCGGCGTCCTTCGGCTTGAACGGTGCGGCGAGCTTCGCGGTGACGCCATGCTGCACGCACGCGAGCAGTTGCCACTGGTTCACGAGGTCGACGTAGCGTCGCAGCGGCGACGTGCTCCACGCGTATTGCGCCACGCCGAGGCCTTCGTGCGGCGCGGCCGTCGTCTGCATCCGCGTGCGCTTCGGGCCCGGCGCGCCGAAGCCGCGCTGCGAGCGGTAGATGCCCGGCACCGTGTGATCGTGCAGGAATGCGCCCCAGGTCGAGTTCGCGAGGATCGCGAGCTCCGACACGATCAGGTCGAGCGGGGACCCGCGGCGGCGCGGCGTGATCGACACGTGCTCGCCGTCGACGTAGAAGTTGTAGTCGGTGTTGCGCTGCACCTCGCGCTTCAGGCCGTAGCCCGCGCGCGCAACCTGGCGCTTCTCGAACAGCGCCTGCGCGAGCGGCCACAGCACGGCGATGTCGTCCTTGTGCGGATAGTCGCCGGTGCCGGCCGCGAGCGTCTCTTCGTTGACCAGTTCGTCGAGGTGGTTGTGCCGCAGGTTGTTCTTCACGAACACGAGCTCGGCGCGCGTCTCGTTCGCGACGATCTCCTGCGTTTCGCGGTTGACGATGATGTACAGCGACAGCGCCGGGCGGTAGTCACCCTCTTTCAGCGTGAACACGTCGACGACGTCGTCCGGCAGCATCGTGATCTTGTCGCCCGGCATGTAGACGGTCGACAGGCGCGTGCGCGCGATCGCGTCGACCGCGTCGCCGCGCACGATGCCGAGCGCCGGCGCCGCGATGTGCACGCCGATGCGCACACGGCCGTCGGACAGGTGCTCGACCGAAAACGCGTCGTCGATTTCGGTCGTCGTGATGTCGTCGATCGAGAACGCCTCGACGTCCGCGCGCGGCAGGTCGTCCGGCAGCGCGCCGACCGTGACGGCCGGAAAGCCCGTGCCATGCGGGAAGAACTCCGCGAGGAAGCGCGCCTCATGCAGCGCACGCGGCGATGCGATGCCGCCGCAGTCGAGCATCAGCCGCGCCGGCGACACGCCGCGCGCACCGGCCGCGGCTTCCATCGCCTTGTATTCGATCGCGTTCTTGTCCGGCCGGGTCAGCAGCCCGAGCACCTTGCCCGCAAACGCGTCCGGCAGCTTGCCGGCCTTCAGCTCCTCTTCGTACTGCGCCTGGACGAGCGCCTGCTGGCGCTTGCGCTCGAGCGACGCGAGCGCCATCTTGAGCTGCTCTTCCGGCGCACGCTGGTACTGGCCGCGCCCCTTGCGGCGGAAGTAGACGGGCGAGCCGTGCAGTCGCAACACGAGCGCCGCACGCTCGACCGGGCCGTACGTCGCGCCGAAGTATTCCGCGGCGAGCGCCGTATACGCGAACTCGTCGGTCGGCGCGCATTCCCACAGGAAATCCAGATCGATCTGCTGCGCGGCCGTGTCGGCCTCCTGCATCAGTTCGCCGGCGGCCGGCTTGTCGAATTCGATCAGCACGTCTTTCGCGCGCACCTTCGCACGCCGCCCGCCGGGCAACTCGACCTGAAATGCGTCGCCCTGGCGCGACAGCACGCTGCCCGCCTTGAAACTGCCCGATTCCTCGAAGAAAACGTTCACTCAGTACTCTCGTTCAGACTGCCGGGCGCCGCGTCAGCGGCGCCGCATGATGATGGGAATTCGATCGGCACAGGGCCGGTTTAAGACGTCTTTCCGTCGCAAAAGGCGAGAACGTCGTCGACGTAGTCGGCAAATTCGCTGATCCCGTGATCGCTGCCTTCGATCACGCGCGTTTTCGCGCCCGGGTAATGCGCCAGCATCTCGCGGTAATCGAGCACTTCGTCACCGGTCGCCGCGAACAGATAGTAGCGTTCGGCACGCGTGATTGCCGGCACGCGCAGCGCATCGAGTTCATGCAGGTGACGGCGCTCGACGACAATCGTGCCGCCGCCGTGCCACAGCGGCTGCTCGCCCAGATGCTGCTCGAGATCGCGCTGCGGCACGATGGCCGGATTCAGCAGCACGGCCTTCCAGCCGTGCTTTTCGGCCAGCCAGGTGGCGTAATAGCCGCCGAGCGAGCTGCCGATGACGGTCACGTCGCGCGCACCGGCCACCTCGGCTTCCGCGACCGCGATCGCTTCGAGCGGCGACACCGACAGCGACGGGCACCGCCACTCGTCGGTACGGCCGAGCTCGGCCATGCGCGCGGCGAGCTGGCGCGACTTCTGCGATTCCGGCGACGACCGGAAGCCGTGCAGATACAGGATCACGTGCGGCTCCCGAGCGCGTCGAGCAGCTTCTGGTGCACGCCGCCGAAGCCGCCGTTGCTCATCACAAGCACGTGGTCGCCCGGGCGGGCGGCTGCGACGACGGACTTCGCCAGCAGGTGCAGATCGTCGAACGCGTGCGCGCGGTCGCCGAGCGGCGCCAGCGCCTCGGCCAGATTCCAGCCGAGCGCGTCGCGCCCGGTCGGCGCGCCGTAGCCGAACACGAGATCGGCGTCGGCGAGGCTCGCCGGCAATTGCGCCTTCATCACGCCGAGCTTCATCGTGTTCGAACGCGGCTCGAGCACCGCGAGGATGCGGGCATTCTGGCGGCCGATGCGCGCACGAAGGCCGGCGATCGTGGTTTCGATCGCGGTCGGATGGTGTGCGAAGTCGTCGTAGACGGTCACGCCGTCCACGCTGCCGCGCACTTCCATGCGGCGTTTCACGTTGCGGAACGATGCGAGGGAGGCGGCGGCCTGCGCAGGCGGCACGCCGACGTGGCGCGCGGCCGCGATCGCGGCGAGCGCATTCATCCGGTTGTGATCGCCCTGCACCTGCCACGCGACTTCGCCGACACGTTCCGCGTGCGAATACACCGCGAAGCGCTCGTCGACCGGCACGCCGTCTTCGGCCGGCAGCGCCTGCCAGCCGCCATCCACGCCGAACCGTTCGACCTCGCTCCAGCAGCCGCGCGCCAGCACGCGCTCGAGCGCGTCCGAGCGGCCGTTGGTGACGATCCGGCCGACACCGGGCACGGTACGCACGAGATGGTGGAATTGCGTCTCGATCGCGGCGAGATCCGGGAAGATATCGGCGTGATCGAATTCAAGATTGTTCAGCACCGCGGTGCGCGGCCGGTAGTGGACGAACTTCGAGCGCTTGTCGAAGAACGCCGTATCGTATTCGTCGGCCTCGATCACGAAGAAGCTCGAATCGGTGAGCCGCGCCGACACGCCGAAGTTCAGCGGCACGCCGCCGATCAGGAAGCCCGGATTCAGGCCCGAGTCCTCCAGCAGCCACGCGAGCATCGACGACGTGGTCGTCTTGCCGTGCGTGCCCGCGACCGCGAGTACCCACTTGCCGGCGAGTACGTGCTCGCCGAGCCACTGCGGGCCCGACACGTACGGCAGGCCGCGATCCAGGATCGCCTCCATCAGCGGATTGCCGCGCGTGACGACGTTGCCGATCACGAACAGGTCCGGTTTCAGGTCGATCTGCTCTGCGCCGTAGCCCTCGATCAGCGTGATGCCCTGCGCCTCGAGCTGCGTGCTCATCGGCGGATAGACGCCCGCGTCGCAACCCGTCACCGTGTGGCCCGCCTCGCGCGCGAGTACGGCGAGACCGCCCATGAAGGTGCCGCAGATGCCAAGAATGTGGATGTGCATAGATGAATGCTTTCGCGCCGCCGGGCGCCGTCGATTCGGAAAGGATGCGTGTGCGGCGCGCCGGATGGGCCGTGCGGCCGGCGCCCGGCCAACGGCTTTTGCCGCGACACAAAGAACAGTATTGTAACTGACGGCCTGCCGTGCCCGGCGGCCCGAACACTGCGCGCGAACGGCGCCGGCACACCGGGCGGCAGGCCGCCGCACCCGCGCTCGGGCGCCGCGGCGATCGAGTATGATTGCCGGATCATGTCTCGCAAAACCCTTCTCGACCCGCGGCGCGTCCGCGAGGAAATCGCCCAGTCCGCCGCCCGCCTGATCGCGGAGGATGGCCTGGACTACGCCGGCGCGAAACGCAAGGCCGCGCGCCAGTTGCTGGGCGATTCGCGCGTTGCCGGCGAATGGCTGCCGGATAACGACCAGATCGAGGAAGAACTGCGCGAGTATCTCGCCCTGTTCCAGAGCGACACGCAGCCGGACGAACTGCGCCGCCTGCGCGAAGTCGCGCTCGACTGGATGCACCGGCTCGCCGAGTTCCATCCTTATGTGACGGGTGCCGTGCTGAACGGTACCGCGAACGCGCATTCGGATATCCATTTGCAGGCATTCACCGACAACCCGAAGGACGTCGCGATCTACCTGCTGAACCAGAACGTCCAGTACGACGTATCCGAGACGCGGCACTTCGCGGGCCGCGCCGATGTCGAGACGCTGAGTTTCCTGTGGCGCCCGCGGCGCGACGTGGACGCGATCGGCATCCACCTCGCCCTCTATGCGAGCGACGACCTGCGCGGCGCGGTCAAGGCCGACGCGCGCGGCCGGGTCGCCCGTGCGGATGCCGCCGCGCTGCGCGCGCTCGTCGAAGCAGGCAAGGCCCCTTCCGAACCGGAATGATTCAACGATGATGATGAAACGCATGTGGGCGCTCGCGGTCGTCGCGGCCGCCGCCGTTGCCGGCGGGCTCGCCGCCGGCCATTGGTTCCGCGGCACCGCCGACGACGGTGTCGCCGTCGCCGCGCCTGCCGCGCAGGGCAGCCCCGTCGAACAATTGTGGGCGGCCTCGCTGACGGGCACCGACGGCAAGCCGGCCACGCTGTCCGCCTTCAAGGGCCAGAAAGTCGTCGTCAATTTCTGGGCGTCATGGTGCGGCCCGTGCGTCGAGGAGATGCCGGAGCTCGTCGCGTTGTCGCACCAGTACAAACAGAAGGGCATCCGTTTCATCGGGATCGGCGTCGATTCCGAACAGAACGTGAAGAACTTTCTGCAGAAGGTGAAGGTCGACTATCCGGTCTTCGTCAGCGGATATGCAGGCGCCGATCTGGCCCGCAATTTCGGAAATACCGCCGGCGCGTTGCCGTTTACGGTCGTCATCGACGAAACCGGCAAGATTCGCGAGACAAAATTGGGACAAATCCAACCGGCCGAGCTGAAAAAGACGCTCGACGCGCTGTAAGCTGCCCGAACGGCGGCCCGCACGTTGGCGGTGATTTATCTGTCGATCGCCGCAATTTCGCGTGAATTCGCCGATACTTTGCTTGCGCGCCGGTAATTCTTGCAGGTCCGCCGCGCTCGGCCGTTCGGCAAAACTAGACAAATTTCTCTAAATAGCGCTAAAGTTCGCGCAATTCCGCAGAAATAGAAGCGACCATGACACGATTGCTGGTGCTGCACGGCCCCAACCTGAACCTTCTCGGCACCCGGGAACCGGAGGTGTACGGCCGTGTCACGCTCACACAGATCGATCAGGCGCTTGCCGCACGCGCCCGGGAAGCCGGCGCCGAACTGTCGTCGTTCCAGAGCAACCATGAAGGCGCGCTGGTCGACCGCATCCAGGCCGCGCGGGAGGAACAGACCGATTTCATCCTGATCAATCCGGCCGCGTATACGCACACGAGCGTCGCGATCCGGGACGCGATCGCCGGCGTTGGCATCCCGTTCGTCGAGGTTCACCTGTCGAACGTGCATCGCCGCGAAGCGTTCAGGCACCACTCCTACTTTTCCGACCAGGCCGAAGGCGTGATCTGCGGGCTCGGCTGGAAAGGTTATCTGTACGCGCTCGAGTACGCGCTGGACAAGCTGCAAGGCACGTCGCGCGGCTGATTTCGCGATCTAGATTCAGCGCCGGCCCCTCACCGGCGCTTTCACGTATTGAAAGGGGAATTCCCGATGGATCTTCGTAAGCTGAAAACTCTGATCGACCTCGTTTCCGAATCCGGCATCTCCGAGCTGGAAGTGACGGAAGGCGAAGGCAAGGTGCGCATCGTCAAGAACGCGCCGCCGATCTACGTGCAGCCGACGGCTGGGTATGCCCCGCAAGTCAGCGCGCCCGCTCCGTCGGCCGCGCTGCCGACCGACGGCGCCGCCGCGCCGGCCGCAGGCGCCGCCGCCGCACCGGCTGTCCCGCAGGGCCACGTCGTGACGTCGCCGATGGTCGGCACGTTCTATCGCGCGCCGTCGCCGGGCGCGGATCCGTTCGTCCAGGTCGGCGACACGGTCAAGGAAGGCCAGACGATCTGCATCATCGAAGCGATGAAGCTGCTCAACGAGATCGAGTCGGACAAGGCCGGCGTGATCAAGGAAATCCTCGTCGAGAACGGCCAGGCCGTCGAATACGGCCAGCCGCTTTTCGTGATCGGCTAAGTCCGCCGCGCGGCCTGCGGGCCGCGCGCCGCCGATGCTCGCCAGGCGCCGTTCGCGCGCCCCTCGAAGAGACGAATACTCGCTATGTTTGAAAAAATCCTCATTGCCAACCGCGGTGAAATCGCGCTGCGCATCCAGCGTGCGTGCCGCGAGCTCGGCGTCAAGACGGTGGTCGTCTACTCGGAAGCCGACAAGGAAGCCAAGTACGTGCGCCTCGCGGACGAAGCCGTCTGTATCGGCCCGGCCCCGTCGAACCTGAGCTACCTGAACATGCCGGCGCTGATCAGCGCCGCCGAAGTCACCGATGCCGAGGCGATCCACCCCGGCTACGGCTTCCTGTCGGAGAACGCCGATTTCGCGGAACGCGTCGAGCAGTCGGGCTTCACGTTCATCGGCCCGCGCCCCGAAACGATCCGCATGATGGGTGACAAGGTCACCGCGAAGCAGACGATGATCAAGACCGGCGTGCCGTGCGTGCCGGGCTCGGAAGGCGCGTTGCCGGACGATCCGAAGGAGATCGTCAAGATTGCGCGCACGATCGGCTATCCGGTCATCATCAAGGCGGCAGGCGGCGGTGGCGGACGCGGGATGCGCGTCGTGCACACCGAGGCCGCGCTCGTCAACGCGGTCAACATGACCCGCGAGGAAGCCGGCCGTGCGTTCGGCAACCCGCAGGTGTACATGGAGAAGTTCCTCGAGAACCCGCGCCACATCGAAATCCAGGTGCTGTCCGACGCGTACAAGAACGCGATCTGGCTCGGCGAGCGCGATTGCTCGATGCAGCGCCGCCACCAGAAGGTGATCGAGGAAGCGCCGGCGCCCGGTATTCCGCGCCGCCTGATCGACCGCATCGGCGACCGCTGCGCGGACGCCTGCAAGAAGATGGGCTACCTCGGCGCAGGCACGTTCGAATTCCTGTACGAAAACGGCGAGTTCTACTTCATCGAGATGAACACGCGCGTGCAGGTCGAGCACCCGGTATCGGAGCTGATCACGGGCGTCGACATCGTGCAGGAACAGATCCGCATCGCGGCCGGCGAGAAGCTCACGCTGCGCCAGCGCGACATCCAGTTCCGCGGACATGCGATCGAATGCCGGATCAACGCCGAAGATCCGTTCAAGTTCACGCCGTCGCCGGGCCGGATCACGTCGTGGCATACGCCGGGCGGCCCCGGCGTACGCGTCGATTCGCACGCCTACAATGGCTATTTCGTGCCGCCGAACTATGATTCGATGATCGGCAAGCTGATCACCTACGGCGCGACGCGCGAGCAGGCAATCAGCCGGATGCGCATCGCGCTGTCGGAAATGGTCGTCGAAGGCATCCAGACCAACATCCCGCTGCACCGCGAGCTGATGATCGATTCGAAGTTCGTCGAAGGCGGCACCAGCATCCACTACCTCGAAAACCGGCTCGCCCAGAAGCAGCAGGTCGCACCGGAAGAAGCGTAAGCATGAGCTATCGCGAACTCGTCGTCGAACTGGCCCGTGAGCATGCGGAGGCGCTGTCCGACGCGCTGCTCGACCTCGGCGCGCTGTCGGTGTCCGTGGAAGACGCCGACGCCGACACGCCCGACGAACAGCCGCTCTTCGGCGAGCCGGGCCTCGTGCCCGACCGCACCGCATGGCAGCACTCGCGCGTGGTCGCGCTGCTCGCGGCCGACCATGAGCCGGCCGTGTTGCTCGCGGCGGCCGCGAACGAGATCGGCGTCGCCGAGACGCCGACCTTCACCGTCCGCGAAGTCGAGGAACAGGACTGGGTGCGGCTCACGCAATCGCAGTTCGAGCCGATCCCGATCGGCGAGCGGATCTGGGTCGTGCCGTCGTGGCACGATGCGCCCGATCCCGATGCGCTCGTCCTCGAACTCGACCCGGGCCTTGCGTTCGGCACCGGCAGCCACCCCACTACCCGTCTGTGCATGGAATGGCTCGAGCAGTCGGTGAAGCCCGGCCAGTCGGTGCTCGACTATGGCTGCGGCTCGGGCATTCTCGCGATCCTCGCGAAGAAATGCGGGGCGAACCCCGTCATCGGCATCGACATCGATCCGCAGGCAGTCGAATCAGCGCGGCAGAACAGCGAACGCAACCGTGCGGAAGTCACATACGGTCTGCCCGACGCATGCCCGGACGGTGAATTCGACATCGTCGTCGCGAACATCCTGTCGAATCCGCTGAAGCTGATGGCGTCGATGCTCGCATCGAAGGTCAAGCCAGGCGGACGCATCGCGCTGTCGGGCGTGCTCGCACGCCAGGCGGACGAAGTCGCGGCCGTCTACGCACGCTACGTCGACATCTCGGTCTGGCGCGAACACGAAGGTTGGGTATGCCTCGCCGGAACCCGGCGCGAAAGCCATTAGAATAGCGCTGTCCTTTACTCTGGCCAGCAGGCCGCCCGGCTCGACATGCTTCTTGCGACGCGCTGCCCTCATTGCGAAACCGTCTTCCGGCTGCAGCAGGAACAGCTCTCGCTGCATCAAGGGCTCGTGCGCTGCGGGCATTGTCACGAAGTCTTCAACGCGTCCGAGTCGCTCGTTCCCGAGCACGCGCAGCAGCCCGAGCCGGTCTTGACCGAACCGGCTGCCGCGCCGGACGGCCGCGACGCGCACCATCAGGCCCCGCCTCGGCTGTTCGCCGCCGAAGCGCCGGCCGGGTCGCCTTCAGACACCGATTACAAGCCGGAAGGCTGGGACATGTGGGCGCCGTGGCTCGATGCCGGCGTCGACCCGTCGCTGCAGCACAGCGTGCAGACCGTGCGCACCGAGCCGCTGATCCCGCTTGCACTTCCGTCCACCGAAGCCGGCGTCGTTCACCTGTCGGGTACGCCCGCACCGTTCGCACCCTCCCCGGCCGAGCTGGACACCTCCGCTGCCGTCGCGCAACCGGCCGAATCGCCGTCGACGCAGACGCCGCAGGATACCGAACCATCGGCTGCACCCGTCGAACGCGACCCGCGTGAACCCCGCTTCGTCGCCCACCGTCCGGCGGACACGGATACCGCTCGCGATACCGCCGAACCCGTCGGCACCGCGCACTTCGCCGTGCCGGACGATGAACGCGCGCCGCGCGAGCCGCGTTTTGCGTTCGCGCCGGCGCCGGCCCTCACCGAAACCGAAACCGAAGCCGGATCCGGATCCGACACGGGCACCGCACGGCACGACGAGACACCCGCCACGGCGGCCAGCGCGCCGGCCGCACCGTTCCCCGCTGCGCTGACCGACGACGATCGTCCGCACTTCGCCGTCACGCGCGAGACGCGCGCGCCGCAGCGGCGCGGCATGCTCGGCGGCTTTTTCGGTGGCCTCGTCGCCGCCGTGCTGGCCGTGCTGCTCGTCGCGCAACTCGCGTGGTGGCAACGCGAAACGCTGATGATTTACTGGCCCGTCACGCAGGGCTGGTTCCGGCAGGCCTGCGCGCCGCTCGGCTGCAAGGTCGCACCGCCGCGCGCGATCGACGGCCTGCGGCTCGACGCGACCGACCTGCGCCAGCTCGACGGCCCGCGCGAGCTCGAGCTGAAGGTGCCGCTGACGAACCGCTACCGCGTCGCACTCGCCTACCCGTCGCTCGAGCTGACGCTGCTCGACGACACGAATCACGTCACCGTGCGCCGCGTACTTGCGCCGCGCGACTACGTGCGCCCGGGCACGCCGATCGACGCCGGGCTGCCGCCCGGCACGACGCAGACGATGGTCGTCCGCCTCGAAACGAACGGCACGCCTGCCTCGAATTTCCGCGTCCAGATCTTCTATCCGTGACGCGCCGCGGCGCGCACATGCGCGCCCGTCTCAACCCGCGCGCCCGAGCGGCGCGCTATTTCGGAGCACGAACATGAGCAAAGTTACGCTGGGTGGCAACCCGATCGATCTCGCCGGCACGTTCCCGGCCGTCGGCGCACAAGGCGCCGATTTCAAGCTGGTCGGCAAGGACCTCGCCGACCTGTCGCTCGCCAGCTTCGCCGGCAAGCGCAAGGTGCTGAACATCGTCCCGAGCCTCGACACGCCGACCTGCGCGACGTCGACCCGCAAGTTCAACGAAGCCGCATCGTCGCTCGACAACACGGTCGTAGTCGTCGTGTCCGCCGACCTGCCGTTCGCCGCAACGCGCTTCTGCACGACCGAAGGCCTCGAGAACGTCGTGACGGCTTCGACGTTCCGCACCGGCCGCGCGTTCGCGAACGCGTACGGCGTCGACGTGACGAGCGGCCCGCTGAACGGCCTGACCGCACGTGCGGTCGTCGTGCTCGACGCGCAGGACAAGGTGATCCACGCGGAACTCGTCGGCGAAATCAAGGACGAGCCGAACTACGAAGCAGCGCTCGCCGCACTGAAGTAAGCTTTCTTTCGCTTTCCCCTGCCGCGCCGCGCCTTTCGCGCGGCGTTGTCGCGCAGGGTCCCTCATTTCTACAGGAACGCACACCTTGGCTACGTTGATTTGCGGCTCGATCGCCTACGATTCCATCATGACCTTCGAGGGGCGGTTCCGCGAGCACATCCTGCCCGACCAGGTGCACCTCATCAACCTGAGCTTCCTCGTGCCGACGATGCGCCGCGAATTCGGCGGCTGCGCGGGCAACATCGCGTACGCGCTGCACCTGCTCGGCGGCGATGCGCGCATCATGGGGACGATGGGCGCGCTCGACGCGCAGCCGTATCTCGACCGGCTCGACCAGCTCGGCCTGCGCCGCGACCACGTTCGCGTGCTGCCTGACACGTATACGGCGCAGGCGATGATCACGACCGATCTCGACAACAACCAGATCACGGCGTTCCACCCGGGCGCGATGATGCAGTCGCACCTGAACCACGCGGGCGACACGCCGGGCATCAAGCTCGCGATCGTCGGCCCTGACGGCTTCGACGGGATGGTGCAGCACGTGGAAGAGCTCGCCAGGGCCGGTGTGCCGTTCGTGTTCGATCCGGGCCAGGGCCTGCCGCTGTTCGACGGTGCGACGCTGCGCCGCAGCATTGAACTTGCGACCTATGTAGCGGTCAACGACTACGAGGCCAAGCTGGTGAGCGACAAGACGGGATGGTCCGAAGATGAAATCGCCAGCCGGGTCGACGCGCTCGTCATTACGCGTGGCGAGCACGGCGCGACCATCCGCCACAAGCAGGGCACGGAGCAGATTCCTGTCGTGCCGGCCGAGCACATCGCCGATCCGACCGGCTGCGGTGATGCCTTCCGGGGCGGCCTGCTGTACGGCATCGAGCATGGCCTCGACTGGGCAACCACGGGGCGCCTCGCGAGCCTGATGGGCTCGATCAAGATCGCCCACCAGGGGCCCCAGACTTACGTACTGACGCGCGCCGAGATCGACGCGCGCTTCGAGACTGCATTCGGTTACAGTCTCAAATGAATATTGTGGGAGAGCAAAGATGTTGACGAAAAAGACCCTCACGCTCGCGGCCATGCTGACGGCCTCGCTGACGCTCACCGGTTGCTTCACCGCACCTGGCTCGGCGGATGTCTATAGCGTCGGCCAGGCGCAGCGCGAACAGACGGTCCGCATGGGTACGGTCGAAAGCGTCCGTGCGGTGCGCATCCAGTCCGACGGCGGCGGCAGCGCGATCGGCACGCTCGGCGGCGGCGCACTCGGTGCGGTGGCAGGCAGCGCGATCGGCGGCGGCAAGGGGTCGATCCTGACCGCGATCGCCGGCGGTCTCGTCGGCGCGGTCGCGGGCAACGCGGTCGGCGAAAACCTCAGCACGGCGAACGGTGTCGAAATCACCGTGCGCCTCGACAACGGCGATCTGCGCTCGATCACGCAGGCAGCAAGCGGCGAAGCGTTCCGCGCCGGCGAGCGGGTGCGACTGCTGTCGAGCGGCGGCGTCACGCGCGTCACGCACTAACAGGTACCTCAGCACGCGGCGCAAGCCGCGGTCGAACGCATGTGCGAAGCTGCACATGCGTTTTTTTTCGTCCGTGCTCACCGCACCCGGCATGCGGGTATCCGGCATACGGGCGCCCAGCACATCGACAAAAACGAACGAAAAAAATCCCGCCACCTGAGCCAGATGGCGGGACTGATTGAGTAGCGCTACTCAACCCACGGACACCACATGAGTGTCCGGGTGGTGCAGGTCAGCCTCGATTACGGACGGCTGCCGGTCGGGAACGGCCATGCCGCTGCCGGGTTGAGCGCAGTCTTCACGCCCGATGCCGGCGCAACCGATGCGGTCGACGCGGTCGTTGCCGGCGCAGCCTTCTTCACGACGGCCTTCTTCGGAGCAGCAGCCTTCTTCGGAGCCGCAGCCTTCTTGGCCGGAGCGGCAGCCTTCTTCGCAGCAGGCGCAGCGGCCTTCTTCGCAGGGGCAGCCTTCTTCGCAGCAGGCGCAGCCTTCTTGGCGGCAGCCTTCTTCGCAGGCGCAGCCTTCTTCGCAGCAGCCTTCTTCGCCGGCGCGGCCTTCTTTGCAGCAGCCTTCTTGGCCGGTGCGGCCTTCTTCGCAGCAACCTTCTTCACTGCGACTTTCTTGGCTGCAACCTTCTTCGCTGCGGCCTTCTTCGCCGGTGCTGCCTTCTTCGCGGCAACCTTCTTCACTGCGACTTTCTTGGCTGCAACCTTCTTCGTTGCGACCTTCTTCGCAGCAACCTTCTTCGCTGCGGCCTTCTTCGCCGGCGCTGCCTTCTTCGCGGCAACCTTCTTCACCGCGACCTTCTTCGCAGCAACCTTCTTCACTGCAGCGGCCTTCTTCGCCGGAGCAGCGGCTTTCTTCGCAACGGTCTTCTTGGCAGCAACCTTCTTAGCAGCCGGTTTCTTCTTGGCGGTAGCCATGTTGTTCTCCTTCAGGTTCAGATGAGAGTCAGTTCAAACTACACCCTTCGTCAAAACCCGCTTCCCGCGGACGCTGTTCAGGACGTGCGCTTCGAAGCGGGCTATTCATCGGCGTACGCGGATACCACGCGCTTACGCTAATGAATACGGTATGGCGCGCGTGACCACCCGGCCTCGCGCGCCAAATCAAGTCGGTAGCCGGCGCACCTCGCGCCGCTACCCCTAATCGCTTGATCAAGCGGACCGCCACACGGCCGTCCGCTTTTTCCGGAGGGAAGTTTGCCCATCCCACTGAAGGGTTCGCAAAGTGCCTGTCGTGTCGTTGGGCCGTTAAGGCACCGGGCATGCTTTGCATCAGGCGTTCTTGCTCCTAAACCTTGGGCCGGGGCCGAGAGGCCGCCGGCTGCTCCATCATGTGACGGGTTCGCTGCTGCGGGTTATTCCCAGGACAGCGCGCCGCCCGTCTGATACTCGATCACACGCGTCTCGAAGAAGTTGCGTTCCTTCTTCAGGTCGATCATCTCGCTCATCCACGGGAACGGGTTTTCCTCGTTCGGGTACAGCGGATCGAGGCCGATCTGCTGGCAACGGCGGTTGCTGATGAAGCGCAGATAGCTCTTGAACATCGACGCGTTCAAACCCAGCACGCCGCGCGGCATCGTGTCCTCGGCGTAGCGGTATTCGAGTTCGACAGCCTGCTTGAACAGCTCGCGGATCTCGGCGCGGAATTCGGCGGTCCAGAGATGCGGATTCTCGAGCTTGATCTGGTTGATCAGGTCGATGCCGAAGTTGCAGTGCATCGACTCGTCGCGCAGGATGTACTGATATTGCTCTGCAGCACCCGTCATCTTGTTCTGGCGGCCGAGCGCGAGAATCTGCGTGAACCCGACATAGAAGAACAGGCCTTCCATGATGCAGGCGAACACGATCAGCGACTTCAGCAGCTTCTGATCCGCTTCGAGCGTGCCGGTCTTGAAGGCCGGATCCGTCAGCGTGTGGATGAACGGGATCAGGAATTCGTCCTTCGCGCGGATCGACGTGACCTCGTGGTACGCGTTGAAGATTTCGCCTTCATCGAGACCGAGCGATTCGACAATGTATTGGTACGCGTGCGTGTGGATCGCCTCTTCGAACGCCTGGCGCAGCAGGAACTGCCGGCACTCGGGCGCCGTGATGTGGCGGTACGTGCCGAGCACGATGTTGTTCGCCGCGAGCGAATCGGCCGTCACGAAGAAGCCGAGGTTGCGCTTCACGATGCGGCGCTCGTCCTCGGTCAGACCGTTCGGGTCCTTCCACAGAGCGATGTCGCGGGACATGTTGATTTCCTGCGGCATCCAGTGGTTCGCGCAACCGGCCAGATACTTTTCCCACGCCCACTTGTACTTGAACGGCACCAGCTGATTGACGTCAGTCTGGCCGTTGATGATGCGCTTGTCGGCGACATTGACCCGCGCTTCCGAACCGCCGGCGGGAACAGCCGATGCTTGCGGGGGCACCGCAAGATCGCCTTCGAAAATGTCGCGGACCTGATGGGCGGCAGGCGTTGCAGCCTGCAGTCCGACAGCCATTCCTGCGGAGGTGCGCAGCGCATTTTGCTGCGCTCCGCTCGCGGGAGTTACGGCAGTCTTCTCGTCATCCCAGTTGAGCATAAATTCTCACCATCAATTTAGAACGGTTTGTACCATCTTTTCCTGAGCGATAAAAGGGTTCGCTCACGAAAAATCCTTTTTTCGATTCGCGTTGCGACCTCGATACAACACTTTGAGCAACGCATCGTCGTTCATGCAGAGCGCGACGTGTGTCGCGCGTGTATCGCAAGGTGCGCTCGACGCATCGAACGCTGATCGAAACGCGACGTCGTCGGGGATGTTTCGATCGCTTGTCACTGCCTGCAACGCAGGTGCCGCGTTACAGATTCCTTATCATTTTTTTAGTTGAGAGCGGCGCACACTTCAACCTCGATCGGTCGTCGTGTGCGCCGCGCTGACCTTCTTCTCAGGTCAGGTGCGCTGCGTTACTGGCACGCTTCGCACTCGTCGAAGCCAGGATCGCCCGGACGCATCGTGCACACCGGACCATCTGCCTCGACCGGCGCGAGTGCCGGCGCTGCATTGACCGCGCCCGACGACACATCGCCGCCTGCCGCACCGAAGCCGCCTGCCGCGCCTTGCGCGCCGCCGCTGCTCGAACCGCCGCTCGTCGGCACTGCGTTCAGCGCGCCGTGTGCGACCGTCGACTTCTCGACGTGCGTCGCCGCCATCGTGCGGAGGTAGTAGGTCGTCTTCAGGCCGCGCAGCCATGCGAGCTTGTAGACCTCGTCGAGCTTCTTGCCCGACGCGCCGCCCATGTAGATGTTCAGCGACTGCGCCTGGTCGATCCACTTCTGGCGACGCGATGCCGCTTCGACCAGCCACGTCGGGTCGACTTCGAACGCGGTCGCGTAGATCGCGCGCAGGTCGGCCGGGATGCGGTCGATGCGCGACAGCATGCCGTCGAAGTACTTCAGGTCGGAGACCATCACTTCGTCCCACAGCCCGCGTTCCTTCAGGTCGCGGACGAGGAACTCGTTCACCACCGTGAATTCGCCCGACAGGTTCGACTTCACGTACAGGTTCTGGAAGGTCGGCTCGATACATGCCGACACGCCGATGATGTTCGAGATCGTCGCCGTCGGCGCGATCGCGACGCAGTTCGAGTTGCGCATGCCGTGCGTGGCGATCCGCGAACGCAGCGACGCCCAGTCGAGGGATTCGGACGTGTCGACCTCGACGTAGCCGCCGCGCGCTTCGGCGAGCAGCTTCAGCGTGTCCTGCGGGAGGATGCCGCGATCCCACAGCGAGCCGCGGTAGCTCGAGTAGCGGCCCCGCTCCTCGGCCAGCTCGGTCGACGCGTGGTACGCGTAGTAGCAGACCGCTTCCATCGAACGGTCGGCGAACTCGACCGCCGCTTCCGACGCGTACGGCGTGCGCAGCAGGTGCAGGCAGTCCTGGAAACCCATGATGCCCATGCCGACCGGGCGGTGCTTCAGGTTCGAGTTACGCGCCTTCGCCACCGCGTAGTAGTTGATGTCGATCACGTTGTCGAGCATGCGCATCGCGACGCTGATCGTGCGCTTCAGCTTGTCGTGGTCGAGCGCGTAGCTGCCGTCGGCCTGCTTCACCAAGTGGGCGACGAGGTTCACCGAGCCGAGGTTGCACACCGCGATTTCGGAGTCGCTCGTGTTCAGCGTGATTTCCGTGCACAGGTTCGACGAGTGGACGACACCCACGTGCTGCTGCGGCGAGCGGATGTTGCACGGATCCTTGAACGTGATCCACGGGTGGCCCGTCTCGAACAGCATGCCAAGCATCTTGCGCCACAGCTGCGCCGCCGGGATCTTCTTGAACAGCTTGATCTCGCCGCGCGCGACCTTGTCTTCGTAAGCCGTGTAAGCCGCCTCGAATTCCGCGCCGAACTTGTCGTGCAGGTCCGGGCAGGTCGACGGCGAGAACAGCGTCCAGTCGGCACCTTCCATCACGCGCTTCATGAACAGGTCGGGAATCCAGTTCGCCGTGTTCATGTCGTGCGTACGGCGGCGGTCGTCGCCCGTGTTCTTGCGCAGCTCCAGGAACTCCTCGATGTCGAGGTGCCACGATTCGAGGTACGCGCAGACCGCGCCCTTGCGCTTGCCGCCCTGGTTGACCGCGACAGCCGTGTCGTTGACGACCTTCAGGAACGGGACCACGCCTTGCGACTTGCCGTTCGTGCCCTTGATATGCGAGCCGAGTGCACGCACACGCGTCCAGTCGTTGCCCAGGCCGCCGGCGAACTTCGACAGCAGCGCGTTTTCCTTCAGCGCTTCATAGATGCCGTCGAGATCGTCCGCGACCGTCGTCAGGTAGCACGACGACAGCTGCGAGCGGTGCGTGCCCGAGTTGAACAGCGTCGGCGTCGAGCTCATGAAGTCGAAGCTGGACAGCACGTTGTAGAACTCGATCGCGCGCGTTTCGCGGTCGATCTCGTTCAGCGACAGGCCCATCGCGACGCGCATGAAGAATGCCTGCGGCATTTCGATGCGCGTGCCTTCGACGTGCAGGAAGTAGCGGTCGTACAGCGTCTGCAGACCGAGGTAGCCGAACTGCAGGTCGCGGTTCGCGTCGAGCGCTTCGCCGAGGCGCTTCAGGTCGAACTGCAGCAGCTTGTCGTCGAGCAGGCCGGCGTCGACGCCGCGCTTCAGGAACTGCGGGAAGTATTCCGCGTAGCGGGCCGACATCTCGGCCTGCACGACTTCCTCGCCGAGGATCTCGCGACGGATCGTGTGCAGCAGGATGCGAGCCGTGACCTGGCTGTATGCCGGATCCTTCTCGATCATCGTACGCGCAGCCAGGATCGCCGAGTCGTAGACCTGGCTCATCGGCACGCCGTCGTACAGGTTCTTCACCGTTTCCGCGACGATCGGGTCAGGGTTAACCGCAGCGCCGAGGCCGTCGCATGCCGACACGATCAGCGCGCGCAGTGCGTTCAGGTCGAGCGGACGCGTGACGCCGTTGTCGATGACGTTGATGCCGGTGCTCGCCTCGCCGCCTGCTGCCGCTGCTTCCTCGCCCGCATGCTGGCGCTCGAGGTGACGCTTCTCGCGATACAGCACATATGCACGCGCGACGTTGTGCTCGCCGCCGCGCATCAGCGCGAGTTCGACCTGGTCCTGAATGTCTTCGATATGGAACGTACCGCCGTTCGGGCGGCTGCGCACGAGCGCGCGCACGACGTTGTGCGTCAGTTGCTCGACCTGCTCGCGCACGCGCGCCGATGCCGCACCCTGCCCGCCGTTGACGGCCAGGAAAGCCTTGGTCACCGCGATCGCGATCTTCGAAGGTTCGAACGATACGACGCTGCCGTTGCGGCGGATCACCTTGTAGTCGGCGAACGTGGCCTGCGGCGCGAGCGCCTTCGCGCCCTGTTCGGTCCCGCCGAGCGGACGGCTCGAGGCGCTCTCGTACTGGGACGTCGCGTTGTCGGTGGTTTGCATGTGCAAAGCTCCTGGTGTTGGATGGTGCGGAGAGAACCGCGGATTAAAACGAACGCTGCGCAACGCGGTGCGCGAGCGGTAAGAGGCGAGCGATACGCCGGGGAAGCCGGTTCGGTCGATGCGCGACAACCGATCCGGTCGTGTGCTTCGTCATGTGTACCCTGCCCCGTCGAAGTTCGCTGCGCTTGATCGCGACGCCTGGACCGCCCGGCCCTGGCGCGCCGCCCTGAGAACCCTGCCCGCCGGCATTGGCCGCCGGCCGGTGCCGCTCGGGTTTCCCCTGCGACACACACTATATCTAGTACAGAACCACTCAACTGGCACCAAGTATAGTGGACATTCGGACCAGGTCAAAACGGATAATTTGCGCTGAAGGTATTGACATCACCCCCGCCCCGCGCAGGCGCAGACGTGACAAGGCATTGGTCGGAAAAAATTTTTTGGCGGGCTCGAAAACCCTGCGCTCAGTGCTGACGGAAAGGAAAGTATTCGGCGGAAAAACCGGCATCGCTCGCGAAGCGTTGCCAATCGAAATGCGGGCCCGGGTCGGTCTTGCGGCCCGGCGCGACGTCCGAGTGCCCCGCGAATGCATCGATCGGGTAGCGTGCGGCGAGCGCACGGGAGAGCACGGCAAGCATCGCGTACTGCGCATCGTCGAACGGCACGTCGTCCGCGCCTTCGAGTTCGATGCCGATCGAGAAGTCGTTGCAGCGCGGCCGGCCAAAGAACTCGGACGAGCCTGCGTGCCACGCGCGCTCGTCGCACGACACGAACTGCACGAGCTCGCCGCCGCGGCGGATCAGGAAATGCGCGGACACGCGCACGCCGCGCAGGTGGCTCTGGTAATAGGGGTGCGCATCGCAGTCGAGGCGATTCAGGAACAGCGCCTCGATCGCGTCGCCGCCGAATTCGCCGGGCGGCAGGCTGATGTTGTGGACGACCACGAGCGTCGGCACCGCACCCGCGGGCCGCACCTCGAAGTTCGGCGACGGCGCATGGCGCGCGTCGCGCACCCAGCCGTTCGCGTCGACCGACAGCAGCGGCGCGTCGCTCATCGTGCGTCGTGACCGCTCGTACGCGCGGCGTGGCGCTGCGCGTGGTCGGCGCTGCAGAAGTATTCGCCGCCCGCGGCGACGGCGTCGCCCTTCGGCGCATGCACGCCGCATTCGGCGCAGCGCACCATCGGTTCGGGCAGCGAGCGCGTGTCGCCGCTCGGGCGTGCCGCCCCCGCGCCGCCGGCGCCGGGCGCGCCGTCGTAACCGGCGCCGCGGCCGGTGCGCGCCTGCGCGTGCTCCTGGGCCTGGCGCAGCTTGCGTGCGATCCACGAGCCCGCGAAGAAGAGAAGAATCAGGAGAAGAATCTGTCGCATCGGAAACCTGCGGTCAAACCACGGAGCGGTGCAGCAGCACCTCGAAAACGAACCGGCTGCCGACATACGCGAGCAGCAGCGCGGCGAACGACACGAGCACCCAGCGTGCAGCGCCTCGGCCACGCCAGCCGGACGTCTTGCGGGCGACCAGCAGGCCGCCGAACATCAGCCACGACAGGATCGCGAATACGGTCTTGTGGTCGAGCCGCAGCGCGCGCGCGTCGACCTGCTCGCTGAACAGGATGCCCGACGCGAGCGTCAGCGTGAGCAGCACGAAGCCGGCGCCGATCAGGCGGAACAGCAGCTTCTCGAGCGTGAGCAGCGGCGGCAGCGTCTCGAGCCAGCTCGCGATCCATCCCGTCGAACCGTCGCGCCCGCCGCTCCTCAGCGACTGCAGGCGCCGCTCGACCATCAGCATCAGGATCGCGTGCAGTGCCGCGATCGCGAACAGGCCGTATGCGATGTTCGCGATCAGGAAGTGCAGCTTGAACAGCGGCGCTGCGGCATAAGGAAGCACCCGCACGCCGCCGAACACGAGCGGCAGCAACGACGCGCCGCATGCGAGCGGCAATACCAGCAGGCGCAGGCTGTCGAGCGGGAAGAAGAAGCTCTCGATCCAGTAGATGCCGGCGCCGAGCCAGAACATCGCGGAGAGCGCGAACGCGAAGCCGAACACCATCGCGTCGTTCGGAAAGATCGTCATGTGGAGCAGCACGCCGTGCGCGACGAGCGCGGCGAACAGCAGCGCACGGCCGGCCCCGCTCATCCCGGACGCGGCGGACGCAGGAACCGGCACGGCCGGCACGCTCGCGACGAGCGGCGTCGCACCCTGGCGGTGCGTGCGCCAGCCTGCGACGGCTAGGCCGCCGTACAGGAATGCGGTGAGGGCATACAGTACAATATCCATGTTCGAAGTTTACACTAGGCCCCCTTCCCGCGACGGCTCCCTTTGTTCGGTTCCGCCGCGCCTTCGGGCCCCACTGTCCATCGCTCCCCATGCTCGACAATCTCACTCAACGGATGGCTCGCGTCGTCAAGACGCTGCGCGGCGAGGCCCGGCTTACCGAGGCGAACACGCAGGAGATGCTCCGCGAGGTGCGTCTCGCACTGCTGGAGGCCGACGTTTCGCTGCCGGTCGTCCGCGAATTCATCGCCAAGGTCAAGGAAAAGGCGCTCGGCGAAGACGTGATCAGCAGCCTGTCGCCGGGTCAGGCGCTGGTCGGCGTGGTCCAGAAGGAACTGACCGCCGTGATCGGCGGCGACTACGAAGGCAAGGCCGTCGAGCTGAACCTCGCGGTCACGCCGCCCGCGGTGATCCTGATGGCCGGCCTGCAGGGCGCGGGCAAGACCACGACCGCCGGCAAGCTCGCGAAGCTGCTGCGCGAGAAGTACAAGAAGAAGGTGCTGACCGTGTCGTGCGACGTGTATCGCCCGGCCGCAATCATGCAGCTGAAAACGGTGAGCGAACAGGTCGGCGCCGACTTCTTCCCGTCCACGCCGGACCAGAAGCCCGTCGACATCGCGATCGCGGCCGTCGACTGGGCGAAGCGCCACTACCATGATGTGCTGATCGTCGATACGGCCGGCCGCCTCGGCATCGACGAGGCGATGATGCAGGAAATCGCCGCGCTGCACGGCACGCTGAAGCCGGCCGAAACGCTGTTCGTCGTCGACGCGATGCTCGGCCAGGACGCGGTCAACACCGCGAAGGCGTTCAACGACACGCTGCCGCTCACCGGCGTCGTGCTGACCAAGCTCGACGGCGATTCGCGCGGCGGCGCCGCACTGTCGGTGCGTCACGTCACGGGCAAGCCGATCAAGTTCGTCGGCGTGGCCGAGAAGCTCGACGGCCTCGAGGTGTTCCACCCCGACCGGATGGCGAACCGGATCCTCGGCATGGGCGACATCCTCGCGCTCGTCGAGGAGGCGCAACGCGGCGTCGACGTGCAGGCCGCGCAGAAGCTCGCCGACAAGGTCAAGAAAGGCGGCGACTTCGACCTGAACGATTTCCGCGCGCAGATCTCGCAGATGAAGAACATGGGCGGCCTGTCGTCGCTGATGGACAAGCTGCCTGCACAATTCCAGCAAGCGGCGGCCGGTGCGGACATGGGCCAGGCCGAGAAGTCGATCCGCCGGATGGAAGGCATCATCAGCTCGATGACGCCTGCCGAGCGCGCGAAACCCGAGATCATCAAGGCGACGCGCAAGCGCCGCATTGCAGCCGGCGCGGGCGTGCCGGTGCAGGAAGTCAACCGGATGCTGAACCAGTACGACCAGATGCGTACGATGATGAAGAAGCTGAAGGGCGGCAACATGCAGAAGATGATGCGCGGCCTGAAGGGCATGATGCCCGGCATGCGCTGATTCCGCCCATCGGCCGGCGCGCGGGTTTTTGCTGTAGCGCGCGCCGGCCGTTCTGCTTCATTCTTATTTGTATACCGACTGCCCGCCAGAACACATGAACCGCGAAGAAGCCCTCCACATTTTCAACCACTCCGAAGAGATCGTCTCGGCCGACGCCGTCAATGCGTCGATCTCCCGGATGGCCGACGCGATCCGCGCCGAGATCGGCGATGCGTTCCCGCTCGTTCTCTCGGTGATGGGCGGCGCCGCGGTGTTTACCGGGATGCTGCTGCCGCACCTCGATTTCCCGCTCGAATTCGACTACATCCACCTGACCCGCTACCGCAACACGACGCAGGGCAGCCCGGAAATGCACTGGCGCGTCGCACCGCGCGAATCGGTGAAGGACCGGATCGTGCTCGTGCTCGACGACATCCTGGACGAAGGCGAGACGATGGCCGCGATCCGCGACCGCATCCTCGACATGGGCGCGAAGCGCTTCATGTCCGCCGTGCTGTGCGAGAAAACGCTCGCAAAGGCGAAGCCGCTGCACCCCGACTTCTGCGGCTTCGCGGTGCCGGACCGCTACGTGTTCGGCTGCGGGATGGATGCGAAGGGCTACTGGCGCAACCTGCCGACGATCCGCGCGCTGACCACGAACGTCTGAGCGCGCCCCGCTCCGCACGCTATAAATAGAAAGCGGCGCTCCGGTCTCCCGGAGCGCCGCTTTTTTGTGGGCGCGCGCCCGCCCCGCCCTAGAGCTGGTGCACGAACGCACGGATGCCGCCCAGCATCATCTCGACCGAAATTGCGACGAGCACGAGGCCCATCAGCCGCTCGAACGCCGCGACGGTCCGCTCGCCGATCCATTGCTGGATCCGCTCGGCCAGCACCAGTGTCACCGCGCAGACGATCATCGTGACCGTCAGCGCGCCGACCCACTCGAGCATCTTGCCGGGCCCCTGCGACGTCAGCAGCATCACCGTCGCGAGCGCGGACGGCCCGGCGAGCGCCGGAATCGCGAGCGGCACGATGAACGGCTCGCCGCCCGCGCGCGGGTCGCTGCCGAGCGCGCCGTCCGGATGCGGGAAGATCATCCGCAGCGCGATCAGGAACAGCACGATCCCGCCGCCGAGTCGCAGCGACAGATCGGTGAGGCTCATCATCCGCAGGAAGCGGTCGCCGACCAGCATGAAGAACAGCAGGATCACGAACGCGATCCCCACTTCACGCAGGATCAGCTTCACGCGCCGCTCGCGCGGCACATCCCGCATGGCCGAAATGAACAGCGGGATGTTGCCGAGCGGATCGGTGATCAGCACCAGGAGCACGGTGGCCGACAGGAAGGTGTATTCCACCGCGTTCCCCGGTCGGTGCGCTTAGCGCGCGAGCGCGGCGCGGATCTTCTCCGCGACCGTCGCCGCAGCCGCGTCGGCCGGCAGCAGCGTCGCTTCGGCGTCGCGGCGGCCCTGATACTCGATCTTGCCTTCCTTCAGGCCGCGCTCGCCGATCACGAGGCGATGCGGCACGCCGATCAGCTCCCAGTCGGCGAACATCACGCCCGGGCGCTCGCCGCGGTCGTCGAGGATCACGTCGATGCCGGCTGCGACGAGTTCCGCATACAGCTTGTCGGCGGTCTCGCGCACCATTTCGCTGCGGTCATAGCCCATCGGGCACAGCACGACTTCGAACGGCGCGATCGACTCGGGCCAGATGATGCCCTTGTCGTCGAAGTTCTGCTCGATCGCCGCGCCGAGAATGCGCGTGACGCCGACGCCGTAGCAGCCCATCAGCATCGGCTGCGG
Organism: Burkholderia puraquae; assembly: GCF_002099195.1. Classification (GTDB taxonomy): domain Bacteria; phylum Pseudomonadota; class Gammaproteobacteria; order Burkholderiales; family Burkholderiaceae; genus Burkholderia; species Burkholderia puraquae. The sequence continues at coordinate 86,832 of NZ_NBYX01000020.1, forward strand.
CTTGCCCGACTCGTCGAGGAACGTCGCACCCATCGCTTCCGAATACTTGGTGCCGAGCTGGAACACGTGGCCGACCTCGATGCCGCGGCAGATGTCGATCACGCCCTTGCCGTCCGGCGACGGGTCGCCCTTCTTCACGTTGCGCACGTCGGCGACGTCCGGTTCGGGCAGGTCGCGGCCCCAGTTCACGCCCGCGATGTGATAGTCGACCTCGTTCGCGCCGACGACGAAGTCGCTCATGTTCGCGACCGTGCGGTCCGCGATCACCTTCACCGGCTTCTTCGTGCCGACCGGGCCGAGATAGCCCGGCGGCGTGCCGAACCACTCGACAATTTCCTGCTCGGTCGCGAAGCGGTGGTTCTTCAGGCCCGGCAGCTTCGACACCTTGATCTCGTTCAGGTCGTGATCGCCGCGCAGCATCACGAGCCAGATGGTCGGCTCCGCGCCTTCGTTGTCGGTCGCGAGCACGATCGACTTGATCGTGCGCTCGAGCGGGATGGCCAGCAGTTCGGCGACGGCTTCGCACTTCGCCTTGCCGGGCGTCGCGACTTTTTCCATCGCTTCGGCCGGCGCCGCGCGCTCGGCAGTCAGCGGCAGCGCTTCGGCTGCCTCGATGTTCGCCGCGAACTCGGACGTCGGGCAGTAGGCGATCGCGTCCTCGCCGGTATCGGCGATCACGTGGAACTCGTGCGAGAAATTGCCGCCGATCGAGCCGCTGTCGGCCGCGACCGCACGGAACTCGAGGCCGAGGCGCGTGAAGATGCGCACGTACGCGTCGTACATCTTGCGATACGACTCGTTCAGGCCGGCCGCATCCTTGTCGAACGAGTACGCGTCCTTCATGATGAATTCGCGGCCGCGCATCACGCCGAAGCGCGGACGGATCTCGTCGCGGAACTTCGTCTGGATCTGGTAGAAGTTCACCGGCATCTGCCGGTAGCTCTTGATCTGGTTGCGCGCGATGTCGGTGACGACTTCCTCGTGCGTCGGCCCGATCACGAAATCGTTGTCCTTGCGGTCCTTGAAGCGCAGCAGCTCGGGGCCGTACTGTTCCCAGCGACCCGATTCCTGCCACAGCTCGGCCGGCTGCACGGCCGGCATCAGCAGCTCGATGGCGCCCGCCCGGTTCATTTCCTCGCGCACGATCGCCTCGACCTTGCGAATCGAACGCAGGCCGACCGGCAGGTAGTTATAGATGCCGCCGGCGACGCGACGGATCATGCCGGCGCGGACCATCAGCTTGTGGCTGACGATCTCTGCGTCGGCGGGTGCTTCTTTCAGGGTGCCGATAAAGAAACGGGAAGCTTTCATGCGGACGGTTCCAAAAACGGCGCCCCCAGGCGGGGCGCCCGAAAAAGTTTCAAGGTGAAAAAGCTGCGCGCGACGAACGACGATGGCGCAGATGACTTAGCAGACTAATCAGGGACAATTCAGCCGGTGTGCCCCGCGCGGATTCGCTCCGTCACGGTGCGCAGCGCCCGTTATCTGTTTATAATCAAAGCAATTTTAAAGGATTCGAAGGTGGTTGTATGCTGGATCGTGAAGGCTTTCGCCCGAACGTCGGCATCATCCTCTTGAACGCGCGCAACGAGGTGTTTTGGGGCAAGCGGCTCCGCGAGCATTCCTGGCAGTTTCCTCAAGGTGGGATCAAGTACGGTGAGACCCCTATGCAGGCGATGTACCGGGAACTGCACGAGGAGACGGGCCTGCACCCGGAACACGTCAAGATAATCGGCCGCACTCGCGACTGGTTGCGTTATGAGGTGCCTGACAAGTTCATTAAACGCGAAGTACGCGGTCATTACCGCGGCCAGAAGCAGATCTGGTTCCTGCTGCGGATGGTTGGACGCGATTGCGACATTTGCTTGCGCGCGACCGACCACCCGGAGTTCGATGCGTGGCGCTGGAACGAGTACTGGGTGCCGCTCGATGCGGTGATCGAGTTCAAGCGGGATGTCTATCAGTTGGCGCTGACGGAACTGTCGCGCTTCCTGCGCCGCCCGGCGCAGCGAGCCGAGAAGCCGCGCGGGCCGCGTCTGTCGCGCTATCCGCGCGTCATTGGCGCGCAGGCCCAGACGCTGACGATTGTCGACACATCGGTAGTCTGTTCGGAGATCGAAGTGGAAGCGGGCACGCTGGACGAGATGCCGCCCCGCGTGATCATCGGCAAATGACGAATCGAACTGCATGACCGGGCGCGACCTTGGTGTCGCGCCCTTTTTTTACGAGGAATGCATATTGAAAGCGATTGCTCTCGCGCTCGCATCGATTGCCGCGGTGGCCACGCTGGCAGGTTGCGCGAATTCGAAGACGCCGACCAACAAGGATGACAGCGAGTTCGTGTATCTGCTGGACCGCCAGGGCACCTGGAAGGAAAACGCGGTTGACTCGCTGCCACCGCTGCCGCAAACGGGCGACCTGCTGCCGTTCAACGTCTCGCAGAACACGCCGCTCAAGTTCTTCGTCGATGCGAAGTCGCTCGCGGTCGGCACCGATGGTGTCGTGCGCTACGCTGTCGTCATCACGAGCCCGGCCGGTGCGCGCAACGTGAACTATGAAGGCATCCGCTGCGACACCTACGAATGGCGCCAGTATGCCGGCCTGAATTCGGATCACGACGGCTGGGATCGCACGGTCGAGAACGACTGGCTGCGCATCGAGAACGGCGAGCTGAATGCCTACCACTCGGCGCTCTATCAGGATTACTTCTGCTCGAACAAGATGCCGCAGGGTACCACCCAGCAGATCCTGGAGAACATCCGGTTCCACCGCACCGCGATGAGCCAGTTGCGCTGACGGCGCGCGGCACCCGCCGCACCCCTGTCCGCCGCATGAAAAAAGCCCGCATCACGCGGGCTTTTTCATTTGACGGCCGGAACCGGCACGAATGGTCACACCAGCACCAGGTTGTCGCGATGAATCAATTCGGGCTCCAGCATGTAGCCGAGCACGGATTCGATCTCGCCGCTCGGCTTGCGGTGAATCAGCTTCGTCTCCGCACTGCTGTAGTTCGTGAGCCCGCGTGCCACTTCGCGCCCGTCGGGGCCGACACACGCGATGACTTCGCCGCGTGCGAACGCGCCCTGCACGTCGATCACGCCGATCGGCAGCAGGCTCTTGCCGCCGGCCGTCAGCTTCTCGACCGCGCCCGCGTCGATCACGACATGGCCGCGCACCTGAAGATGGTCGGCCATCCACTGCTTGCGCGCCGCCATCCGCGCAGTACGAGCGATCAGTTGGGTGCCGATCGCCTCGCCAGCCGCCAGACGCACGAGCACGTCAGTCTCCCGGCCACTCGCGATCACGGTATTCGCGCCGCTGTGCGCCGCACGCTTCGCCGCGAGGATCTTCGTCAGCATCCCGCCGCGGCCGAGGCTCGAGCCCGCACCGCCCGCCATCGCCTCGAGTTCCGGCGCGCCCGCACTGGCTTCCGCAACGAGCGTCGCGTTCGGATCCTTGCGCGGATCGGCCGTGAACAGCCCCGACTGGTCGGTCAGGATGACCAGCGCATCGCCTTCGATCAGGTTTGCAACGAGCGCGCCGAGCGTGTCGTTGTCGCCGAACTTGATTTCGTCGGTGACGACCGTGTCGTTCTCGTTGATGATCGGCACGACGCCCAGCCGCAATAGCGTCAGCAGCGTCGAACGCGCATTCAGATAACGCTCGCGGTCCGCCAGGTCGGCATGCGTCAGCAGGATCTGCGCGGTGCGGATGTCGTGCTCGGTGAAGCGGCTCTCATAGACCTGCGCGAGCCCCATCTGGCCGACTGCGGCAGCAGCCTGCAACTCGTCGATTTCGCGCGGTCGCTTGCTCCAGCCGAGCCGCTGCATTCCTTCGGCAATCGCGCCCGAACTGACGAGCACGACTTCCTTGCCCTGGGTGCGCAGCGCGGCGATCTGGGCCGCCCAGCGGCCGATTGCTGCATGATCGAGCCCCTTGCCGTCGTTGGTCACGAGGCTGGAACCCACCTTCACCACCAATCGCTTCGAATCCGCGATGATCGAACGCATCCTGACTTGTCTCCTGTATCTGATGCCTGCCCGGCCGGGGGCGATTGAACGCCGACGCCGGGCGGCACGCCCGGCGCGTTCCGGAACAACTCAGGCGTCGTCGCCCGGCACTGCATCGCCCTTCCCGGCCGGCGCATCGCGGAAACGCACGTCCGCCGCGAGATCTTCGGCCTCCGCCGCGCGATGCGCGTCCGAATGCGCGGAGAGGTAGTCGTAGATTGCGTAGCACAGTGCTTCACAGCCCTGGCCGGTCAGTGCCGAGATCTCGAACACGGGGCCGTCCCACTCGAAGCGCTCGAGGAAATCCGCGACGCGCGCCTTGCGCTCGTCTTCCGGCACCATGTCGAGCTTGTTGAGCACGAGCCAGCGCGGCTTCTCGTAGAGCGCCTCGTCGTACTTGCGCAGCTCGCCGACGATCGCAGTCGCTTCCGCGACCGGATCGACGCTTTCGTCGAACGGCGCAAGATCGACAAGATGCAGCAGCACGCCGGTGCGCTGCAGGTGGCGCAGGAACTGATGGCCGAGGCCCGCGCCTTCGGCGGCGCCCTCGATCAGCCCCGGAATGTCGGCAATCACGAAGCTCTTGCTCGGGCCGACGCGCACCACGCCGAGATTCGGCGCAAGCGTCGTGAACGGGTAGTCAGCAATCTTCGGCTTCGCGTTCGACACCGACGAGATGAACGTCGATTTGCCTGCGTTCGGCATGCCGAGCAGGCCGACGTCGGCGAGCACCTTCAGCTCGAGCTTCAGCATGCGCCGCTCGCCCGGCTTGCCGTCCGTCTTCTGGCGCGGCGCACGGTTCGTGCTCGACTTGAAATGCAGGTTGCCGAGCCCGCCGGAGCCGCCCTGAGCAAGCATCACCTGCTGGTCGTGCTCGGTCAGGTCGGCGATCAGCTCGCCGGTATCCATGTCGCTGATGACCGTGCCGACCGGCATGCGCAGCGTGACGTCGTCGCCGCCTTTGCCGTAGCAATCCGAGCCGCGCCCGTTTTCGCCGTTGCGCGCCAGATGCTTCTTCGCGTAACGGTAATCGATCAATGTGTTGATGTTGCGGTCGGCGATCGCGTACACGCTACCGCCCCGGCCGCCGTCGCCGCCGTCCGGCCCGCCGAACGGGACGAACTTCTCGCGGCGCATCGACGCGCTGCCATCGCCTCCGTCGCCGGCGATGACTTCGATTCGTGCTTCGTCAATGAACTTCATTCGTCACTCCGCCCAGTATTTCCGCTATTGTGCCGCGCCCCGGCGCGCTTGAACAATCTGCCGTTCGGCCGATCGTACGCCGGTTGCGCGATGGTCGCCGGAACGCAGATGCGCCCGGCGACCAAATAAAAAAAGGCCCCGCGAAGACTGCGGGGCCTTTCGGCTACGAAGCCCGTGAGTGCCTGAACTTAGGCAGCCGCCGGGACGACGATGACCAGATGCTTCTTGTCCGCGCCCTTCGTCGCGAACTTGACGTGACCGTCGACCAGCGCGAACAGGGTGTGATCCTTGCCCATGCCGACGTTCTCGCCTGCGTGCATACGCGTACCGCGCTGACGCACGATGATGCCGCCGGCATTGATTGCCTGGCCGCCGTACACTTTCACGCCGAGACGTTTCGACTCGGAGTCGCGGCCGTTCCGGGAAGAGCCGCCTGCCTTTTTGTGTGCCATCTGATTGCTCCTTTACCGAGGCGCTTACGCGTTGATCGCGTCGATGCGCAGCTCAGTGTAGTTCTGGCGGTGGCCGCCGTGCTTTTGGTAGTGCTTCCGGCGACGCATCTTGAAGATGGTGACCTTGGCATGACGACCGTGCGACACAACGGTGGCCTTGACGGAAGCCCCACTGACCAGCGGCGTACCGAACTTAATCGATTCGCCTTCGCCCACTGCGAGAACCTGGTCGAGCGTGATTTCAGCGTCAATGTCAGCCGGTATCTGTTCTACTTTGAGTTTTTCGCCAACGGCAACCTTGTACTGCTTGCCGCCGGTTTTTATGACCGCGTACATTGAGAACCTCACTCTGGATCCAATTTTTCCGCACACCACGCGCGGAAAACACGTGATTATACATGGGCTTAGGATCGAAGTCAAAACCGATTGACGATTGCCGCGCGCGGGCCTCGGCCGAACGGCCAAATTCACGGCTGCGGCACGTGTGACAGACCGGGATATCTCGGATTCGACTTATAATCCGCCGCATCACCCAATTCCATCATCATGTCGTCGTCCACCGCCTCCCCCACCCTCAGCGCCGCCCATCTGCTCGCTCCGATCAGCAGTGACATGGAGCAGGTGAATCGCGTTATCCGGCAAAGCCTCGCGTCCGACGTCCTGCTGATCAACCAGATCGCCGAGTACATCATCGGCGCGGGCGGCAAGCGGCTGCGCCCGGCATTGCTGCTGCTCGTCGCCGGCGCGCTCGGCGAGACGTCGCACCAGCGGCACGTGCTGGCCGCCGTCGTCGAGTTCATCCACACGGCCACGCTGCTGCATGACGACGTCGTCGACGAATCCGAGCTGCGCCGCGGCCGCCAGACCGCCAATGCGTTGTTCGGCAACGCGGCGAGCGTGCTGGTAGGCGACTATCTCTATTCGCGGTCGTTCGAGATGATGGTCGGCGTCGGCAAGATGCGCGTGATGGAGATCCTGTCCGAAGCGACGACGATCATTTCCGAAGGCGAGGTGCTGCAGCTCCTCAACATGCACGACGCAGACGTCGACGAAACGCGCTACATGCAGGTGATCCGCTACAAGACGGCCAAGCTGTTCGAGGCATCGGCACGCCTGGGCGCGGTACTCTCGGGCGCCGATGCGCCGACCGAGGCCGCCGCCGCCGAATATGGCCGCCGGATCGGCACTGCGTTCCAGATCATGGACGACTGGCTCGACTACGCGGGTACCGTCGAGGCAATGGGCAAGAATGCCGGCGACGACCTCCGCGAAGGCAAGCCGACGCTGCCGCTCATCTATCTGATCGAACGCGGCACGCCCGAACAATCGGCGCTGGCACGCGAGGCGATCGAACAGGGCGGCACGGATCGCTTCGACACGATTTTCGAAGCAATCACGCGCTCGGGCGCACTGGATCACACGCTCGAATGCGCGCGCCAGGAAGCGCAGGCAGCAGCCGCGGCGATCGCAGCGTTCCCCGATTCGATCTACAAGGAGAGCCTGCTCGCGTTGTGCTCGTACTCGACGTCGCGGCAGTCGTAAGTGCATGTCGTGCGTCGCCGCCACGGCTGCGACGCACGTTCGACACGGGAAGATCGCCTGTCTCGAAAAATTTCTTCTCCAAGGCCTTCCCTTTTTGAAGAAACGTCGTTATAGTTATGTTCTTGCTCGACGACGCAGCGGTCTTGAAGAAGACTGCGAAATCGGAAGAGTCCAAATCGGGGTGTAGCTTAGCCTGGTAGAGCGCTACGTTCGGGACGTAGAGGCCGGAGGTTCGAATCCTCTCACCCCGACCAGATTCCGACGGATCATTGAAACACCGATCCGTTTCAGCTTGATGTTGTAGTCAACGCTGTCATGGTTGTACAAAGAATGCCCTGTCGAATCGACGGGGCATTTTTTTTACCCTCTTTCTAGACATCGGCATAGACGACGGCAAACGCCGGATGGCGCCGGCGCTTTGCGCGAAGCAAACTATCCCCCAATACCGTTGGTGTGAGCGGATCGACTCCAAAGGGAGAACATCCTGCCTCGCGAAATACGGGATCCAGCGCTCAAGCAACCTCCCCGATCAGGCCGCCCCACTTCGCAAGACCAGATTTATCGGGCCGTCCAGGACTTTCCGCCCCACCTCCGGAATCGAACCTTTTACTCGACCCGCCCGACCATTCCCGGTACGCGTCAAAGGCTTCGCGCGCCATCCTTGCCGATCTTTTCGCAGAAAGTAAAAGACGCGATCGCCAGCCCGATACCCCGAAATTTTATAGTTGCGGCAAGGCAACTCCCCAATCGATGCTGCAATCCTTTGCCAGAATGTGCATCCGGGATAGCGTCACGCGATACGAGCGATCGTATAGATGATCGTTGGGCCGCAACGCGAGAGCATGCAGCCCTGCCGATTCTTTGAGGAAAGCCGATGCTAAAAGCTTCGGCAACCGGTCGCGATTCAGATGGAATGGCGAGCTGCCGCTCTGCTCGTCCATAAGCGCCATGTAAAAACACTGAATCGCACAGAAGACCCCCAAAGGGTCGTCGCATGCGGCTTGCAAAGCGTGCTCGAGTTTACGCTGGACGAGATCGACACCTTCCGTTCGACTCAGCGGATATAAAGCGCGCTCCAGCAGTTCCGCATGATCGGTCGGTCGCATGTCATCGTTGATTTCGGGCGGAGTGCGGAACACACACTCCTCGCCGCGCAATACACTCGCGAGCCGCCCTCCTCTGATGGCGGTCAAAACGTCGGATTCCGTCGGATTCATTGCAGTACCTTGATGTTCGGATTGACATTGGGTGACGGCAACTGGTCAGTCACCATCTCCGGCAGCCCTGCGCCGCCCTTCGTATTGATCGTGTATCCACCGGGAACCCAGTAGTCGTTGGCCCCACCCTCGATCCCCCGCGCGAAGCGCAATCCGAATTCCTCCGGGTTGTAGACATACGTCCGAGTCATGCCGCCTGCAGCGTCAAAGGTTCCGGCCGGAAAACCCAGCGTACTTTCCATCACGGCGGGGTTCCCGGTAGCGTGCAGGTCGTTTATCAGCGATGCCGGAGAAGTAAAGACGGCATCAGGACGACCAAAGGGCAACCCGGCCTCGATGTCAGCACGATAACGCTTGTTGAAAGCAGCTGTCGCATCGACACGCGCAGCCCCGGGAAGGAACTTCTCCGTATGCGCCTTCATGAACTCTTCCGTCAGATAATTCGACGGCTCCGGACGCAACGCCTTTGGCACCGCGTAGACGTCGGCATAAACGTCGGCGAGTGGCCTGGAAAATGCCTCGGTCAACCCGGTATCGTGGACGTGCTGAACAAATTGCTTGTATGTCACCGAGCGGAGTTCCTGGTTCAGGAGCGAGAACGGCCCCTCCACCGTGGTCGGATCGATTCTTCCCTCCCCGCAACACCCGGACAATCCCAGCGGATCGAAGTAGCGCGACGGATCGTGGACATACCCCTGCGTTCTGAAGCCCCCCTGCAGGCCGATCGGATCCGAACTCAGGTATTGCCCTGAATCCGGATCGTAATACCGGTTGAGGTTGTAATGCAGCCCCGATTCGTCGTCGGCCCATTGCCCGGGGAAACGCAGCGTCGTGTCAATCTCCGTGCAAACGCTGTCGTTCGCGGCCCGACGGGCAGGGAAAAGCTTTCCCCACACTGAGTACGTCGGCCGCCAGACAGCCTTGCCGTCGGAATCGAACACGACTTTCGGTAACCCTATCTGATCGGTCAGGATCGGATAAAGCCCACCGTCGGTTTCCTGCGCAAGAGGCGTGAAGCTTCCCGGGTCGATGTGCCAGGTGACGGCTTGACCTGTCGTGCCGTCCCGACGTTCGACCCATCGCTCCGCGAGCGTCGGCCCGTCCCATAGGAATCGAACGATCTCAACGCCGCCGATCTGCTGCTTGGCAACCCGTCGGTTGAATGCATCGTAACGATAAGCCCAAACCTTGCGCTCAGGCGTCACTACCTTTACCAGCCGATTCAATCCGTCCCACGCGTACTGCCACGACTTGGGACGGAACCCGGGCTGCTCGATCGTCTTCTCGATAGCACGGCCGCGCGCATCATACTTGTACCGTGCATGACCTGCCTGCTCCGGCAAACCGCCTCGCGCATATCGATGCGTATCGATCGGCGATTGCCTGCCGTGGGCCGCGAGATTCATCACCGCGTTGTATTGATAATGCTCGGCCGGCTGGTGCAGGCCGACAGCCGATGTAACCTGACCGCGCTCGTCCCGTCGATAAGTCAGGGTATCGAAGTCCGACTCGACCCGCTCCAGACGACCGGCTCCGTCATAGGCATACACGTGTCTCGTCAATTGCTCGAGGGCCCCGAGGGGATTGCTGCGCAGCGCCTCGAAGGCGGCCTCCGGTCCGGCAATCTGCTTCTGGAACCGGCCCAATACGTCGTATTCCTTCCTCGCGACGAATCGACCTGCCTGCATGCCGATTTCGCGACCAAGATCGTCACGCTGTATCGAGAGGCCGCCAACCTGCGTGAGCGCGCCGAACGGATTGTATGCATACTGCGTTTCACGTCTCGGGGTCACCCGCAAACTACGCTGACCGTCTGCGTCGTAGGCGTGTCGCAGCAAGTCCCCATGCTGATCTTCACCGATCAGCCGCCCCGCCTCGTCGTACGCGAAATGCGTCACATGGGGCATGTCTCCTTGCACTTCCGCCGTGACGAGACGGCCGCGCTCATCGTAGCCATAGACAAGCCTGACGTCGTTCGCATCAACGCCGATTACGCGCCCTTGATCATCATATGCATAACGCCATTGTTCGCCGTCCGGCTGAATCGTGGCCAACAAGCGCCCGACTGCATCCCGTTCGTAACGCGTCGTACGTCCGCCCCAATCGATCTCCGCGACGAGTCGCCCCGCGCCATCGTAGCGGTACTCGTAGGTTTCATCGAGCGCATTGATTACTTTCGTCAAGCGCGTGGCGTGGTCGTATTCGAACCGGGTGACATGACCGGCCGTGTCGACCGTGGAAACCAGCAGATCGAACGGCCCATAGGTTCGTCGCGCCGACCGACCAAGGGGATCGACCCATTCGACAGGCAAACCTTCGCTGTTGTAATACACCCGCACCATTGATCCATCGGCCTGCCTTATTGCGCGCACCGCGCCACGCGGATTGTCCGCGCCATCTTGGCAGTCGTAATGGGTAACACGTCCGCAAGGATCGGTTTCGTCGAGTACCCGCCCCAACACATCGACGGTTCTGCGATATCTCGCCCCTCCCGGCAGGGTGATTTCGTCGGCACGCAGTCGATCGTCATAGTCCAGGCGAGTCTCGCGATCGCCCTGCACCACCCGCAGTAGTTCACCGCGCTGACCATATCGGTAGGCCGTTTTCGTGCCGTCCGGCTCCGTGCGCGCAATCAGCCGGCGCAAATGGTCGTATTCGAGCTGGATGATCCCGCCGCCAGGTAATCTCACCCCCACAAGCGACTGCGCGTCATCGTACGCAAAACTGATGATCTGCCCGGCGACATTTTGAACCGCGTCGAGTTGCCCCCGTTCGTCATACAGGTATCTCGTGCTTCGGCCAAGCGGATCGGTCCGGGATATGACCCGGCCAAGCAACCAATCCGTGCGCGTACGGTGACCGAGGGGATCGGTCTCGGCCGTTACAAGTCCAGCGTCGTCGTATTCGTAAATCCATTCTCCGTCGGCATCGGTCACCTTGGTGCAGCGATCCCCGTAAGCGAAGCGACTGCTGTAATAACCCTGCCGTGTCCCGGTCTCCACCACCCGACCATCGTCGCGGTAGACATAGTGCACGTCCGTCTGGTCGCTGTCGCGCCAACGGGTCATCCAGCCATGTTCGTCGTATTCGTACCTGAAACGTCCGAACTGGAAACTCGCGACCTCGACAAGCATCCCCCGGCAATATTCGTATTCGACGAGTACGCGCATATTGCCGTTCGCGTCGTGCAACACGATCCGGGTAGGTTCGCGATGTGAGCCTTGATAAATCAGCTCGAGCCGGTAGCCATCGCTATGCGCCAAACTCGAGAGCCGGCCATCGGCACGGTACGCAAAGTCGATTGCATTTCGATCCAGATCTTCGATGCGCTCCAGACGTGACGTCTGCCCGTCTGCAAGTGGCGCGAAGAAGCGCAATTGTCGTGTCTCGCGATCAAGAAGCCGCGGCTCGAGACGACTCCCGACCAGTCGATAGCGCGGATCGCGCAGATTGATCGCATCCAGCGCCACGTCCGGCGAATCGAAACCGAGCTCAAGGCCTGCCCCGTCGTGAAACCGGACCAACCGCCCGCTTTCAAGCGTCAGCCGTTGCGACCAGTTGTCGGACCAGCGTGCGCCCAGCAGGCCGCGATCCGTCGAGCGTGTTCGATAACGCCGGCGAAGCTCAAGCGGCAGAACGCCCGGAATCGCGATATCGGTACGAAACTCCAATACTTCGCCGGAGGCAACATCGACCGGGTCAGCAGCACATGTACGCTGCTCGTCCTTGACACCCCGTTGTTCCGCCGACTCCGTCGACTTCGGCTTGAATCCCTTGCCGAGAACACGGCCGACTGCGCCTCCTGCTAGCCCGCCCAGCAACCCCGCCCAAAATTCTTCACCGGCAGACAATTCCGGGGTCTTCGGACCATACTGTCCGGTCGTCCTGTCGATCCAGATGCTGTCGCGGCCTGTATTGACCTTGGCACTGCAGTGGGTTTCGTGACCGATCCGCACGAGCGGCAAGCCATTCACGAAAATTGTTTTGCTGCCTTCGACGAGGGGTTGGGGCACGCTTGAGTGCTGATCGCACTTGACGAGATCCGTCACTCGCGCGACTTTCCGACCTTCGAAACGCACGTCGTCGGAACCCGTCATGATCTCGCCGCAGTTACCGCCAACCTGCTGGCTTGCCGACGCAAGCGCACCGCCAAGACTCAGGCCGCCCGCCATGCAGGCCCCAACGATCAGCGCTCCAGCAAGCCCCCCTGTCGCGACGGTCGCCACGACTGCGGCGGCCAAAAGTGCACCGGCCGCGACACCGACAAGCATGCCGCCGAAAATACCCAGCGCCCCCATCGAATGGGCAACACTGTCGCCGACACACGCGGGATGCGGATCGCCGCGCCCGATCGTCAGCCCAAGCTCGTCACCCAAATGAACGAAGCCTCTCGACATCCAGTCGGTAACGCCCAGCTTATCGAGAGCCCACGCGCCGCCAATCGCGATCGCGACCGGAGCAAGCTCTACAGCCACTGCACCGGCTATCGCTGAACCCGACGCACCCGCGGTAATCCCTGCATCGAGCACACTGGCCGTCGCCCAGCCAACATCCCCGCCAAGCATGATGTTGTTGACGTTCTCGTAGAACGGCTGCTCTGCCACTTTTGTAGCCTCGCCATCCTCGAGGCTCTGCAGATTCTGAAGGCGCTCTTCTGCGCTCCCGCCAGGTTCGGCGTAGTGAGTAGACGTATCCGGCATCACCGTCACCGATCAGGTCGGATCGCGCAACTGCACGGTTTGCATCAGCGCCTGCAATTGCTGACGCTGCGTCTCGCTTAACGAACCAGGTACCGTAAATGTCAGCATCAGCACAACCTGTCCGTACTCGATCATCGTCAATTGTTGATGAATCGATGCTTGATTATTGGTCCACGTGAACTCGTGGGCGCGCGCCGGGCGTCCCGACACCATCGTATCCGTGCTCAGCACCTCGGCATAATCCGGCACCTTCTTCGCGAATTTGCCGATTTCATTTGCGACGTATTCGCTGAACTTCATCCCCCATGGCAACCGCTCGCGCGTAATGACGAAACTGACACCCTCCGTGCCGGTCGCTGCCGACACGAATACATTCATCGTTTTGTCCTGCCACTCGACCGGCAACGAGAACGTGCCTTCCTGCATTTGGTACATGCTTCGCATCCTGTTTGATTAATTGTTGTCCGGGTTGATATCGGTACGCGCTGCTTGCACCTTGATGTTCGAATCGTCGAGTCGCACGACCGAACCGCCCTTGCGAATCTCGATGAAGTCGGCCGTCATGTGAATCGACGTGCCATCCTTGCCGCCGATGCTGATCCAGAGCTCCTTTGCTTCAATCCGATGGGTACCGGCAGGAGTCTGATGGAGCGTATCGCCCTGGGAAACGACGTCCGACAAATTCCCGACAGAAACCAGCGTCGTGTGATTGCCTTTGTCGACTGCAATCGACCGGTTCCCCTTCAAAACCTGGGTCGATTGCGCATCCTGAACAACCGTGTTCATATCCTTCTGCGCATGCAAGTAGAGTTCCTGCGCCCCGTTCGTATCGGTCATTCGCAGTTCGTTGGAGCCGGCCCCCTTGTGCGTCTGGCTCTTGATTCCCATCGTCTGGCCTGCCGAGCCGTGGTAGGGGTTGCCTTGGCCACCGTTGTAGACACGGCCGATGATGAGAGGGTTGTCCGGGTCGCCCTGCGTAAATGCAACCGTCACCTCCTGACCGATTCGCGGAATTGCCGCCGCTCCCCACCCATCGCCGGCCCACGGCTGCGACACACGAACCCACATCGAATCCGCCCCGTCCATCTTCCCGCGCCGGTCCCAGATGAAATGCACCTTGACCCGGCTGCCGTCCGTATGAATCTGCTCGCCCTTCGGACCAACAACGATCGCCGACTGCGTGCCGTTGATCACCGGCTTCGGTGTGACGCGCTGAGCGCGATACGGGATCGCTCGCGGCAGACAGGTGAACGTGTTGCGATAGGGCTGCTTCGCCGAATGCTGCGTGTAATCATTCACGACTTCGTGGCGGACATGCAGGAATACATATTCCTGATTATTTGCAACGACCGGATGCCCCGTCACCGTCGCGCAGCCTGCTGTCGTCAACCGCCACGAGTATCCGCTGCCTGAATACCGGTGCGCCTCCGCCTCTTCAGCTTCCATCGCCTGATTCGCATAGCGCTCGCCGTCCGACGAATGATCGTATAGAGATTGGTACTCATATCGCTCGGTGCCGTCGAGCATGGCATGCTGAAGGTTCTTCGCAGGGGCATTCACGAGCATCAGCGGCGACGCCGGATGCTGGTGATTGAAATCGCGGTAGGTAACCTTGCCGACACCGAAACGCCGGCCCTCATCCAGCCTGTCGATCCCGTTAAATTCGCTCGACGCACCATGTGAGTAAGGCAGGGTCTTCAAGCCATCGATCGGCTGAAACAGATCATTCGAATCACCGATGACAAGCGTATGCTTTTCCTTGGTGTACCGATGCGTCCAGAACAAACCCTCCTGCTCCATCAGTCGTGCGCAGAAGCTGTAATAGGACTCCTGGTACATCACGACGTATTCGAGCGGTTTCTGCGCAGCATAAATCTCGAACGCATAGTCGGCAAAACCAAGCTCCTGGAATATCTCGACGAGAATATCCTGCGCCGTCTTGTTCTGGAAAATACGACAGTCGGTTGAACGCGTCAGTAACCAGAACCAAGGCACCACCGTCATTTGGTACTGTGTCACCCGCCCTGGCGGACCAGCACGATCGAACGACGCTACGTAGCCGTCAAAATATCGTGGCGTGTCGCCACCGCCCATCGCAACGATCCGTTCCAACGCAAACTGTTGCGACTGTTGGTCGAGCTTAAGCTGGATCTTTTGCCCGATCAGGTCTTCCGGCCGCAGATCGTGTCGGTGAGACAGAAGATCCAGATGAATCTCCGGCAGGCGACTCACATGCTCGTCGATAATTGCAGCGCTCACCAGCAGGACGTCCGGTCCAAGTGGCGTATCGATCGTGACATAGCGATTGTCCTGCGTCAGCCGCGCAGCGCCATCCATCGTGGCATTGATCGCATCTGCGATCGACGCTGGCGTCTTGTTCAATAACGAAAAGCCCGTTTGAGCAAGCTGGGCCGCGCGCTGAAGTGTCTCTACGTGACCAATGACGCCTGCCAACGGACCGAGATGACTTGCGACACCGGCTACAAGCGGGCCAGAAAGCCCGCCAAGTGCGCTTGAAACAGGGGCCAGATAGTTGAGCGGACTACCGCCCGAATTATTCTGCGAACCGCCAATCGGCGCGAAACTCATTGTTATTCCTTTCTTTTCCCAGGTTCTACCTACCGGACTCACGAGCCCACCACACCGTGCCGGGCAAGATCCAACGTTTTCCGACAATCGAAGCAGGGTGTCCTGCTCAAGCCATTCGAGACGTCGATACCGCTTCCGACCCATTCATATCGCTGATCGAACACCACAATCATTCCCGCTCAGGAATCGAACAATAATGAATTGCCATTCATCGCGCCACCTTGTCACGGTAATCCGGCTAAGCGAAACGACAGACAAGTAAAAATTACCATCAACTCTCGCAAACCGATATAGGACGCGGCGCACACACTCCATTTTTTACTTGCTGTTTGTGGGTGGCGCCAAAAACAACAGCCGCGAAGTTCAGCCAGGAAGAGGCCGTGCCAGCAAGGCTCTCGACTGGCGCGAGCGCTCGGCGTTCACCAGAGCGCGATCCCCTGCAAAGCCCGTCCGCAAGGCACGGCACGTGCTGTACGCCCAATTCATGACATCGCAGATGTTTGCGCCCACCCGCTTGATAGATGCGAAAGGTTGTCGAAAATTTTTACAAATTACCGAGAATTGACTAAAGTTGAGCACTCGAAAAGCTTTCGCAACGAGATCCGGGCGCAGGCCTAAGCCATTGTCGCGACCGAATTTCCCGCGATCACGCCCTGACGTGCGCGACGCTCGTGCCTGAGCCCGCGGCCCCGTCCGACACATCACGGTCGCCGGCCTCTGCTATATTCCCTCCATCCCTGTCCTTCACTGCCCTTCCAACGCGTGGACCAAATTCCCTTATGGGCGCAAATCGGCGCCGTCTTCCTGCTTCTCCTCTGTTCCAGCTTCTTTTCCATTTCCGAGACCGCGATGATGGCGCTCAACCGCCATCGGCTGAAGCATCTCGCCAGCCAGGGCGCACTCGGCGCGAAAACCACACAAGGCCTGCTGACGCGCACTGACCTGCTGCTCAGCGTGATCCTGATCGGCAACAACCTGTTCAACACGATCATCCCGGTCCTGACGACGTCGCTCGCACTGCACACGTTCGGCCGCAACAACCTCGCGCTGTCGATCGCGACCGGTATCGTCGCGTTCCTGATCATCGTGTTCGCGGAAATCGCGCCGAAGATCGTCGGCGCGACCTTCCCCGAACGCATCGCACTGCCCGCGAGCCTCGTGATCGCGCCGCTGATGCGCGTGTTCAAGCCGGTCGTCTGGTTCGTCAACGCGCTCGCGAACGGCGTGCTGTGGGTGCTGCGCATCAACACCAAGAAGGGTCGCGACCAGCGGATGTCGGCCGACGAGCTGCGGGCCATCGTGCTCGAGTCGAGCAGCTTCATGCCGACCAAGCACCGCAGCATCCTGCTCAACCTGTTCGACCTCGAGAACATCACGGTCGACGACGTGATGGTGCCGCGCCGCCAGATCGAGTCGCTCAATTTCTACGCGCCGCTCGACGACGTCCTGCACCAGCTCGAAACCTGCTATCACAACCGGCTCGTCGTCTACGAAGGCGACATCGACAAGGTGCTCGGCGTGCTGCACGTCCGCAAGACGCTGACCGCGCTGCACAACCAGGAGTTCGACCGCGAGACGCTGCGCACGCTGCTCGCCGAGCCGTACTACGTGCCGTCCGGCACGCCGGTAGTCCAGCAGCTCCAGTTTTTCCAGGAAACGCGGCAGCGGACCGCGCTCGTCGTCAACGAGTACGGCGAGCTCGAAGGACTCGTCACGCCCGAAGACATCATCGAAGAGCTGATCGGCGAATTCACGACGTCGATGCCGCGCAGCGAACGTGCAGGCGGCTGGGACGAGAACGGCGAATGCATCGTCTCGGCGAGCATGCCGCTGCGCGAACTGAATCGCTGGCTGCATCTGAAACTGCCGACCGACGGGCCGAAGACGCTGAACGGACTGGTGCTCGAAATCCTCGAGGAAATTCCGGAAGACGACGTGTGCCTGAAAATCGGCGACGTGATGCTCGAGGTGATGCGCAGCGACGACCAGGCCGTGCGCACCGTCAAGCTCTTCAAGCCGCGCGCGTCGCGCACTGCACGCGCCACTGCGCGCTAGCCGAACGGCTGACTGCCGGCGCCGCCTGCGATGCGCGACCATCTGCTGGTCACGGTCAACAGGCGGCCAGCGTGCCGGCTCACATGCATTTCCCTCCTCCCGGGGCGTCGCTACGCACACAGCCGCCGCCCGCCCGCTCCGATGCGTCGCCGGCCACCGCACCGCGTACGCTCGACGCGGCCCAGCTCGACGATGCGCCCGCCGTACGGCTGCTGACAGACACACTTCACGCAGCACGCGTGCGCGACGCGTCCGACATCCACGTCGAACCGTTCGAAGCCGGCTGGCGCATCCGCCTGCGCATCGACGGCGTGCTGCACGAACATGCACGGCCGCCCCTTCACCTGCGCGATGCGCTCGTCACGCGGATCAAGGTGCTCGCACGCATGGACATCGCCGAGCGGCGGCTCCCGCAGGACGGCAGGCTGCGCATCGCGATCGACGGCGGCACGCGCGGCGACTTCCGGGTCAGCTCGCTGCCTACGTTGTTCGGTGAAAAGCTCGTGCTGCGACGCCTCGAAACCCTTCCGCCCGACCTCACGCTCACCCGTCTCGGCTTCGACACGCAACAGGCGGCCGCGATGGAGGCCGCGATACGCGCACCGCATGGCCTCGTGCTCGTCACGGGCCCGACCGGCAGCGGCAAGACGCTGTCGCTCTACTGCGCGCTGCAGATGCTCGATCGCGACGCGCACAACGTCTGCACGGTCGAGGATCCCGCCGAAATCCAGCTCGACGGCATCAGCCAGGTCGGCGTCGCCGAAAAGGCGGGGCTCACGTTCGCGACTGCACTGCGCGCGCTGCTGCGGCAGGATCCGGACATCATCATGGTCGGCGAGATTCGCGATGCGGAGACGGCCGACGTCGCGATCAAGGCCGCGCAGACCGGCCATCTCGTGCTGTCGACGCTGCACACGAACGACGCGCCGGCCGCCGTCGCGCGGCTGCTCGACATCGGCGTCGCACCGTACAACCTCGCGGCTGCGCTGCACCTCGTCACCGCGCAGCGCCTCGTCCGGCGGCTGTGCACCGCCTGCCGCGTGCATTCTGGCGCACCGGTGCCGGTACTGCGTGAAGCCGGCTGCGACCCGGCTGCCCTGGCAGCCGGATGGCGGCCGTTCGTCGCGCAGGGCTGTTCGGCTTGTCACGGCATCGGCTATCGCGGCCGTGTCGGCCTGCATCAGACGATGCCGGTATCGCCCGCGCTGGCAGAACGCATCGTCGCACGGGCGAGCGTCGGCGAACTCGCGCAATGTGCAGTAGCCGAAGGCGTGCGCAGTCTGCGCGACGCGGCGCTCGCGCGCGTCCACGACGGCACGACGAGTATCGCGGAAGCCCTCGCCGCGACACCTGCGGCATGAGCATACGCACACCACCGCGCGAAACCCGCTTCGCGTGGCGCGGCCGCCGTCGCGACGGCACGCCGCGCCACGGGATCGTCATCGCGTTCGACGCCGAAGCGGCACGCGCCGTGCTCGCACGCGACGGCATCGCGGTGCTGTCGCTCGATGTCCGCGGGCCAGCCCGGCCGCCATCGGCCGGCGCACGGGACGTCACGCGCTTCACGCGCCAACTGGCGAGCCTGCTGCAGGCCGGGTTACCGCTCGCGCCGTCACTCGAGATGCTCGCGCGTACGCGGCCGCGCGACGGCCTGCCGCGCATCGCCGCGGGTCTCGCCCGTGAGATCGTCGGCGGCCGGCGCTTCGCCGATGCACTTGCACGCTATCCATCGCAGTTCGGCACGCTGTATCGCCAGCTGATCGAGGTAGGCGAAGCGTCCGGCTCGCTCGACATCGTACTGACACGGCTCGCGGAACACCGCGAGCGCGCCGACGCGCAGTGGCGCAAGCTGCGGGCCGCGCTCGCCTACCCCGCGGCCGTCATCCTGTTCGGGCTCGCGATCTCGGCCGCGTTGATGGTGTGGGTCGTGCCGACGTTCCGGCAGATCTTCGACGGTTTCGGCGCCGCACTGCCGGCGCCGACCCGCGCGCTGCTCGCGCTGTCCTCCGCTCTGTCGGCGTGGGGCGGCGTGCTCGTTGCCGGTACGGCGGCGGCCGGCCTCACCGCACATCACGCGCTGCGGCGGTCGGCACAGCTGCGCCACGCTGTCGCGCAGCGCCTGCTGCACGCCCCGCTCATGGGTAGCGCGCTGGGTCGTTTCGCAGCCGCACGCTGGTGCCGTTCGCTTGCGACGCTGCTCGGTGCTGGCGTGCCGCTCGCCGACGCATTCGCCACGCTCGAGCGCACGGCCGGCCATCCGGTGTTCGCGCGCGCCACTGCGCACATCGCGGCCCGCGTGCTGCGCGGCGCGCGTCTCGCGGACGCGATGCAGTCGGCCGGCTGCTTTCCGGACGACGTCGTGCAGCCGATCGCCGTCGCCGAGGAGACCGGCGCGCTCGACACGATGCTCGCCGACATCGCCGCGTTGTGCGAACGCCAGCTCGATGCACGTCTCGATGCAATCGCCGCGCTCGGCGAACCACTGATCGTGATCGTACTGGGCGCACTTGTCGGCGGCCTCGTGATCGCGATGTACCTGCCCATCCTTCAGCTCGGCAACGTGGTGTAGCATCGCAACCGACTCTGTCGCCTTTTAGTCCGAACCTTGAGCCTCATGACGCCAGCGCCCCTTTACGCCGTTACCGATTCGTCCGAGAGCACGCTGCTCGCGCTGGCGATGCTGCCGCCCGCGCTACAGTACGCGTTCGCGGTCGTTATCGGCCTTTGCGTCGGCAGCTTCCTGAACGTGGTCGTGCACCGGCTGCCCGTGATGATGCAGCGCGCGTGGCAGGCCGAGATCGATGAAGCGACCGACAACGCAAGCGCCCCGCCGGACGACGGCTACCCGCCGCGCTACGATCTATGGCGCCCGCGCAGCGCGTGCCCGCATTGCGGCCACGTGCTGCGCGCATGGGAAAACATCCCGCTCGTCAGCTACCTGATACTGCGCGGGCGCTGCCGCAGCTGCGGCCACGCGATCGGCATCCGTTATCCGCTCGTCGAGCTCGCGTGCGCGCTGCTCGCCGCCGGCTCGCTCGCGGCATTCGGCCCGACCGTCGCCGCGCTGGCGGCGTTCGCGCTGTGCGCCGCTCTGCTCGCGATGAGCGCGATCGATATCCGGACGGGCTACCTGCCCGACTCGATGACGCTGCCGCTCCTCTGGGCCGGGCTCGTGCTGAATCTCGGCGGCACGTTCGCGTCGCTGCGCGCGGCCGTGATCGGGGCCATGGCCGGCTACCTGTTCCTGTGGACAATCTACTGGCTGTTCAAATGGCTGCGCGGCATCGAGGGCATCGGTTTCGGCGACCTGAAGCTGCTCGCCGCGCTCGGCGCATGGATGGGCTGGGCCGCACTGCCGCAGGTCGTGCTGTTCGCCGCGGTGACGGGCGCGATCGTCGGGCTCATTGCGACCTGGCGCGGCCGCATGCGCTTCGAGGAGCCGATTCCGTTCGGCCCGTTCCTCGCGGCCGGCGGCGTCGCGACGCTGTTTTTCGGCACCCCTTTCTATTCGGCGCTCGGAGGCTGACATGTTCGCAATAGGACTCACCGGCGGCATCGGCAGCGGCAAGACGACCGTCGCCGACCTGTTCGCCGCCCGAGGCGCGTCGCTGGTCGATACCGATCTGATCGCCCATCGCATCACTGCGCCGGGCGGCCTCGCGATGCCCGCGATCGAACAGGCATTCGGCCGCGGCTTCGTTGCCGCCGACGGCTCGCTCGACCGCGCGAAGATGCGCGCACTGATCTTCAGCGACGACGCCGCGCGCCGGCGCCTCGAAGCAATCACGCACCCGCTGATCCGCGCCGAGACCGATCGCGAAGCGCACGAAGCACAAGGCCCGTACGTGATGTTCGTCGTGCCGCTGCTCGTCGAGTCAGGCAACTGGAAGGCGCGCAGCGATCGCGTGCTCGTCGTCGATTGCCCGGTCGAAACGCAGATCGCACGCGTGATGCGGCGCAACGGCTTCACGCGCGAGCAGGTCGAAGCGATCATCGCGCGGCAAGCGACGCGCGAAGCCCGTCTCGCGGCGGCCGACGACGTGATCGTCAACGACGCGCTAACGCCCGACGCGCTCGCCGCGCAGGTCGATGCACTGCACCAACGCTATCTAGGGTTTGCGGCCGCTGCACGCTGAGCGTCGCACGCGATCGTGATGGTGTACGAAATTGGCGCGTTGCTAGGGTAGAGAGTGAGCATTAGAATGTCCTGCATTGTTTCAACTCCTACCCAAGAGGCGAGCGCGCTTGATTCTTTACGAGTATCCGTTCAACGAGCGAATTCGCACGCTGCTGCGCCTCGAAGATCTCTTCGAGCGCTTTGCGTTCTTTTTGGCTCAGGAGGACCCGCGTGAACACCACGTCGCGCTGACGACGCTGTTCGAAATCGCCGAGGTAACGGGCCGCGCGGACCTGAAATCGGATCTGATGAAGGAGCTCGAACGTCAACGCCAGACGCTCGCCCCCTTTCGCGGCAATCCGGGCATCGAGCAGAACGCGCTCGAAGCCGTGCTCGGAGAAATCGAGCAGACGCTCGCGAATCTCGCGCAGATGCAGGGCAAGACCGGGCAGCACCTCGTCGACAACGAGTGGCTCGCCAGCATCCGCAGCCGTGCGGTGATTCCCGGCGGCACGTGCAAGTTCGACCTGCCGTCGTACTACGCGTGGCAGCAGTGGCCCGCCGAGCAGCGGCGTCAGGACATCGCGAAGTGGATCTTGCCGATGCTGCCGCTGCGCGACGCTGCGACGATCGTGCTGCGGCTCGCGCGCGAATCGGGCCAGGCGTCGAAGGTCATGGCGATGCAGGGCAGCTACCAGCAGATGCTGTCCGGCCGCACCTACCAGTTGATGCAGGTGCGCGTGCCGCCTGAGTTGCGCGTCATTCCCGAAGCGAGCGCCAACAAATACATGCTGTGGGTACGGTTCACCATGCAGGACGGCGATGTGCGGCCGCGCGCGGTGGACATCGACGTGCCGTTCCATCTGACACTGTGCAATCTGTAACGGCCGCGTGCCGGATCGCTTTCGTATGACTACCGTTGTGAAATGCCCGTCGTGCGGCGCCGAAGTGCGCTGGACACCCGAAAATCAGTTCCGTCCGTTCTGCTCGGCCCGCTGCAAGCAGCTCGACCTCGGCGCATGGGCCGCGGAAAAGTACCGGATCGGTGGATCTTCCGACGAGGGCCCCTCGTCGGAAGAAGACGGCACGGACGACCGCCGCGACAGCTGAGCCGCGAGCGGCGCCGGCGCCACCTGCCGGTGATATGGCCCGCCTTTCCGGCAGGCCATCGCGGCGTCAGTGCGACGCCGCTTCCTTCTCGAGCAGTTCGAGCACCGGCAGCGCGGCCGGCAGCAGCGGCGCGACGTCGACCGGCAGGTGCTGCCACACGAACGCCTGCCCTTCCTTGCTGTGCGGCTCGCCCGTCCAGCCCGTCACCTTGCAGAAATACAGCCGCACGTAGGCATGCGGATAATCGTGCTCGAGCGTATGCCAGCGGTGGCTGGCCGTGACTTCGATGCCGAGTTCCTCATGCAATTCGCGCGCAAGCGCGTCCTCGACGCTTTCGCCGGCCTCCAGCTTGCCGCCCGGAAACTCCCAGTAGCCTTCATACGGCTTGCCTTGCAGCCGCTGCGCGAGCAGGTAGCTGCCGTCCGGCTGCACCATCACGCCGACCGCGACTTCCGTCACCTTGCGGCCATCGGGCGCGCGCACGGTGCCTTGTGCGTGATCCGTGCTCATGCTTGCTCCTTGCGGCCCGACCAGTCACGTGCAAACTGCCATGCGACGCGCCCCGACCGCGAACCGCGCTCGAGCGCCCATACGAGCGCGTCGCCGCGTGCGGACTCGATCTCCGTGTCCGGGCAGCCGAAATGACGCAGCCAGTGCGCGACGATGTCGAGGTAGTCGTCCTGCTTGAACGGATAGAAGCTGACCCACAGGCCGAAGCGCTCCGACAGCGAGATCTTCTCCTCGACGACTTCGCCGGGGTGAATCTCGCCATCCGGGAGATGCTTGTACGACGCGTTGTCGCTCATGTACTCGGGCAGCAGATGGCGGCGGTTCGACGTCGCGTAGATCAGCACGTTGTCCGACTGCGCGGCGATCGAGCCGTCGAGCGCGACCTTCAGCGCCTTGTAGCCCGACTCGCCTTCCTCGAACGACAGGTCGTCGCAGAACACGATGAAGCGCTCGGGACGTTGCGAGATCAAATCGACGATATCGCCGAGATCGTGCAGGTCATCCTTGTCGACTTCGATCAAGCGCAGCCCGTCCTTCGCATACGCATTCAGGCACGCCTTGATCAGCGACGACTTGCCGGTACCGCGCGCGCCGGTCAGCAGCACATTGTTGGCCGGCTTCTGCTGCACGAACTGCCGCGTGTTCTGTTCGATCAGCCCTTTCTGGCGATCGATGTTGTGCAGGTCGTCGAGTGTGATCGACGACACGGCCGGCACCGGCTGCAGATAGCCGCGCCCCTGGCGCTTGCGCCAGCGGAACGCGTGGGCCGCATTCCAGTCGACCGCCGCCGGCGCGGGCGGCAGCATCCCCTCGAGACGGCCGAGCAGCGCTTCCGCGCGCGTCAGAAACTGTTCAAGCTTGTCCATGTCGTTCGAACGCCCCCGATCAGGAGCGGTAATCCGCGTTGATGCTCACGTAGTCGTGCGACAGGTCGCACGTCCAGATCGTGGCCTGCGCGTCGCCGCGGCCGAGCAGCACGCGGATCGTGATTTCGCTCTGCTTCATCACGCGCTGGCCGTCCTCTTCCTGGTAGTCCGGGTTGCGACCACCCGCCTTCGCGACGAGCACGTCGTCGAGATAGAGGTCGATCTTGCCGACGTCGAGATCTGCGACGCCCGCATAGCCGATCGCCGCGAGAATCCGGCCGAGGTTGGGGTCGGACGCGTAGAAGGCCGTCTTCACGAGCGGCGAATGGCCGATCGCGTAAGCGATCTGGCGGCATTCGGCGACATTCTTGCCGCCTTCGACCTGCACCGTCATGAATTTCGTCGCGCCTTCGCCATCGCGCACGATCAGTTGCGACAGCACCTGCGCGACTTCCGTCACCGCATCGCGCAGCGCCGCATAGGCCGGCGAGCCGGTCGACGTGATCGCCGGCAGCGTGCTCTTGCCCGACGCGATCAGGATGAACGAGTCGTTCGTCGACGTGTCACCGTCGATCGTGATGCAGTTGAACGAGCGGTCGGCCACTTCCTTCACGAGCGTGTCGAGCACCGGCTGCGCGACGTTCGCATCGAACGCGAGGAAGCCAAGCATCGTCGCCATGTTCGGCTTGATCATGCCCGCACCCTTGCTGATGCCCGTCAGCGTGACCGTGTGACCGTCGATCGACACCTGGCGCGACGTGGCCTTCGGCAGCGTGTCGGTCGTCATGATCGCCTGCGCGGCGTCGAACCAGTTCGCGGCCTTGCGGTTCGCGAGCGCGGCCGGCAGCCCGGCCTTCAGGCGATCGATCGGCAGCGGCTCGAGGATCACGCCGGTCGAGAACGGCAGCACCTGCGCCGGCTCGAGGCCCGCGAGGCGTGCAAGTTCCGTACAGGTTTCGCGTGCGTTCACGAGGCCGGGCTCGCCGGTGCCCGCGTTCGCATTGCCCGTATTCACGACGAGCGCGCGAATGCCCGCGCCGCCCGCGCGCACCTTCGCCAGGTGCTCGCGGCAGACGGTGACGGGCGCCGCGCAGAAGCGGTTTTCGGTGAACACGCCCGCGACCGTCGCGCCTTCGTCGACGGAGATGACCAGCACGTCCTTGCGATTCGGCTTGCGGATATTCGCTTCCGCCCAGCCGAGCGTGACGCCGGCGACAGGATGCAGTTGGGCGGGATCGATCGACGGAAAATTGACAGCCATGGGGCACACCTGCCGGATGGAAAATGCCGGCATGCGCCGGCATCGATTGGAAGAACCGGCAGCCGCATGCGCGGGCCGCCGCAACTCACATTACTCACTCGAAGCTGCGAACGAAGCGGCGCGCGTGCCGCGCGCCGCCGTCGATCATGACAGCTTCCCGTGACATTGCTTGTACTTCTTGCCGCTGCCGCACGGGCACGGGTCGTTGCGGCCGACCTTCGGCATTTCACCGCCGGGGCCGCCATGCGTCATCGCGCTGCCGACCATGTCGGCCGTCGCCGCGGCCGCCGTGGCCGCCGCGACGTTCGCCACCGGCGCACCGGCTTCCGCGTAGTCGGCGTGCTGGTACTCGACGTTATCGAGATGGCCGCCGCGCTCCTCGATCTGCTCGGCCGCTTCCTCGAGCTGCTCCGGCGACTGGATCTGCACGTTCATCACGACACGCGTGACTTCCTGCTTGATCGCCTCGAGCATCGCGGCGAACAGTTCGAACGCTTCGCGCTTGTATTCCTGCTTCGGATTCTTCTGCGCATAGCCGCGCAGGTGGATGCCCTGGCGCAGGTGGTCGAGTGCCGCGAGGTGTTCGCGCCACAGGCGGTCGACCGTCTGTAGCATCACCGAGCGCTCGAACGCGCTGAACGATTCGCGGCCGACCATCGCGACCTTCGCTTCGTACTGCTCGTCGGCGGCCGTCGTCACGGCGTCGAGAATTTCCTCGGCCGTGATCGACGACGACTCGTTCACCATTTCCTGGATCGCGAGATCGAGCTGCCAGTCGTTGCGCAGCGCTTCCTCGAGCTCGGGCACGTCCCACTGCTCCTCGATGCTGCCTTCCGGCACGAACTGGCGAACGACTTCGGTAATCACGCCGTGACGCATCGCGCTGATCGTCTCGGTGATGTCGTGCGCCTCGAGCAGTTCGTTGCGCTGCTGGTAGATGACCTTGCGCTGGTCGTTCGACACGTCATCGTATTCGAGCAGCTGCTTGCGGATGTCGAAGTTGCGCGCTTCGACCTTGCGCTGCGCGGATTCGATCGACCGCGTGACGATGCCGGCCTCGATCGCCTCGCCTTCCGGCATCTTCAGGCGATCCATGATCGAGCGCACGCGGTCGCCCGCGAAGATGCGCAGCAGCGGATCGTCGAGCGACAGGTAGAAGCGCGACGAGCCCGGATCGCCCTGGCGGCCCGCACGGCCGCGCAGCTGGTTGTCGATCCGGCGCGATTCGTGGCGCTCGGTGCCGATGATGTGCAGGCCACCCGCGGCCTTCACCTGCTCGTGCAGCGTTTCCCACTCGTCGTGCAGCTTCTGGATGCGGCGTGCCTTTTCGTCGGCCGGGATCGCATCGTCGGCGTCGATGAACGCCGCCTGCTTCTCGGCGTTGCCGCCGAGCACGATGTCCGTACCGCGACCGGCCATGTTGGTCGCGATCGTGATGCGGTTCGGACGACCGGCCTCGGCGACGATCGCCGCTTCGCGCTCGTGCTGCTTCGCGTTCAGCACCTCGTGCGGCAGCCCGGCCTGCTTCAGCAGGTGCGACAGCAGCTCCGAGTTCTCGATCGACGTCGTGCCGACCAGCACCGGCTGGCCGCGCTCGTAGCAGTCGCGAATGTCGCGGATCACCGCGTCGTAGCGCTCCTTGGCCGTCTTGTAGATCTGGTCCTGCTTGTCGATCCGCTTCGGCGGACGGTTGGTCGGGATCACGACCGTCTCGAGGCCGTAGATCTCGTTGAATTCGTACGCTTCGGTGTCCGCGGTGCCCGTCATGCCCGCCAGCTTCGCGTACATCCGGAAATAGTTCTGGAACGTGATCGATGCGAGCGTCTGGTTCTCGCTCTGGATCTTCACGTGCTCCTTCGCCTCGACGGCCTGGTGCAGGCCGTCGGACCAGCGGCGGCCGGCCATCAGGCGGCCGGTGAATTCGTCGACGATGACCACTTCGCCGTTCTGCACGACGTAGTGCTGATCCTTGTGGAACAGCGTGTGTGCGCGCAGTGCCGCGTACACGTGGTGCATCAGCGTGATGTTCTGCGGCGCGTACAGGCTCTCACCCTCGCCGATCAGGCCCCATTCGGCGAGCAGGCGCTCGGCCTTCTCGTGGCCCGATTCCGTGAGGAACACCTGGCGAGCCTTCTCGTCGAGCGTGTAATCGCCCGGCTTCTCGACGCCCGTGCCGTCGGCTTTCTCTTCGCCGATCTGGCGCTCGAGCAGCGGCGGCAATGCGTTCATCCGCACGTACAGCTCGGTGTGATCCTCGGCCTGGCCCGAAATGATCAGCGGCGTGCGCGCCTCGTCGATCAGGATCGAGTCCACTTCGTCGACGACCGCGAAGTTCAGTGCCCGCTGCACGCGCGCGTCGGTCTCGTAGACCATGTTGTCGCGCAGGTAGTCGAAGCCGAATTCGTTGTTCGTGCCGTACGTGATGTCCGCCGCGTAGGCCTGCTGCTTCTGGTCGTGTTCCATGCCGGACAGGTTGATGCCGACCGACAGACCGAGGAAGTTGTAGAGGCGCGCCATCCATTCGGCGTCGCGCTGCGCGAGGTAATCGTTGACGGTCACCACGTGCACGCCGCGGCCTGCCAGCGCGTTCAGGTACACGGGCAGCGTCGCGACGAGCGTCTTGCCCTCGCCGGTGCGCATTTCCGCGATCTTGCCGTAGTGGAGCACCATGCCGCCGATCATCTGCACGTCGAAGTGCCGCATCTTCAGCACGCGACGGCTGGCCTCGCGACAGACCGCGAACGCCTCGGGCAGCAGCTTGTCGAGCGACTCGCCGGCCGCGACCCGCTGGCGGAATTCATCCGTCTTGCCGCGCAACTGGTCGTCCGTCAGCTTCTCGATCTGCGTTTCGAGCGCATTGATCGTCGTGACGGTCTTTTGGTATTGCTTGACGAGCCGCTGGTTGCGGCTGCCAAAAATTTTCTGGAGAAAACCGGTTGTCATCGGATCGGATCCTGCGTCGCAGCACCGGCGCCCGGCGCGTGTTGCGCGCCCCGGCGCCCGAGCCTCGGCGGCTTAGCGAATTAGTGGACTCAAACGAGGAATTTTAGCACGCGGGAAAGCATGCGCCCGTGTCTCGGCCGGACGGGCACTGCGCGCCGACGGCCGGGCCGACGGGGCAAAAGCCGCCCGTGCACGGGCCCGCGCGGGTACAATCGGCCTCAACGTCCGCGCGCGTGCGCGCCCGAAGAATGACTCGATGAACCGATTTTCCAAGCGTTTCGGCCCGTCCGCCGCATATCGCCCGCAGCCCGTGTCCGAAGTGCTCGGCCGCACCGACGCGTTCGCGGCGCTGCGCGCCGGCGTCGAGCAGATTGCGTCGCTGCAGCGCGATCTAGCCGCGCTCCTGCCCGACTACCTGGCGAATCACGTCGAACCCGGCTTCGTGAAGGACGGCACCCTGACCCTCTTTGCTGCGCACAACGCGCTGGCCGCGCGGCTGCGCCAGGTCGAGCCGCGGCTGCTCGGCGATCTGCAAAAACGCGGCTGGCCGGTGTCGACACTGCGCGTGCGCGTGCGCCCGAAGGATGCGCCGGAGCCACCGCACGTGAAGCAGGCGCGGATGACGTCGGTCGGCGCAGCCGCGTTGCGCGATCTGGCCGACCATCTCGAACCGTCGCCGCTGCAGGCCGCGCTCGCGCGGATGGCGGCCCGGCATGGCGCGAAGCAGCGCTGACGACATCCGCCGCCGGCAGCGCCAGGTGCCCGACCAATAAAAAAGCAGCCCGAAGGCTGCTTTTTTATTGCTTGCGCGGAACGCAGGTCAGGCGAAGGCCGTCTGCATGTCGAACGCGAAGCCCTTCGGCGCGGCTTGCGGATCGTCGAACGTGACGATCTCGTACGCATCTTCGTTCGCGAGCAATTCGCGCAGCAGCGCGTTGTTCAGCCCGTGGCCCGACTTGTACGCCGTGTACGACGCCAGCAGCGGGTGGCCGATCACGTACAGGTCGCCGATCGCGTCGAGCATCTTGTGCTTCACGAACTCGTCGTCGTAGCGCAGCCCGTCGTTGTTCAGGATGCGGTACTCGTCGAGCACGATCGCGTTTTCCATGCTGCCGCCGCGGGCGAGGCCCATCTCGCGCAGCATCTCGGCCTCATGTGCAAAGCCGAACGTGCGGGCACGCGCGATCTCGCGCACATACGACGTATTCGCGAAATCGACCTCGAGCTCCTGGCCGGTCTTGTCGACGGCAGGGTGACGGAAGTCGATCGAGAATTTCAGCTTGAAACCGAAGTACGGATCGAGACGCGCGAACTTGTCGCCGTCGCGGATTTCGACCGTCTTCTTCACCTTGACGAAGCGCTTCGGCGCGTTCTGCTCCTCGATCCCGGCGGACTGGATCAGGAACACGAAGGTCGCCGCGCTGCCGTCCATGATCGGGATTTCCTCGGCCGTCACGTCGACATAGAGGTTGTCGATGCCGAGGCCGGCGCACGCCGACATCAGGTGCTCGACGGTCGACACGCGCACGCCATCCTTCTGCAGCACCGACGCGAGCCGCGTATCGCCGATCGACGTCGCCGCGGCGGGAATGTCGACGGGTGTGGGAAGGTCGACGCGGGAGAACACGATGCCCGTGCCCGGCGCGGCGGGACGGAGCGTCAGCTCGATCTTGCGGCCCGAGTGGACACCGATACCCACGGTCTTCACGATGGATTTGATGGTGCGCTGCTTCAGCATGATGTTCTTCGTCGTGATTGAAGATATCAATCAGGAGTTATATTCGATAGGGGAGATTATAGCGTAATTCCCTATTCAGCGTAGTTTGAAACTGCGTATCAATCTGTTTCGACTGTTTACCCGCGCCGATACGGGACGGGCCGATGCCCGGAACGGAGGCGTTTCCGGTCATCAGCCCGTGTTACAACTGCCCTGAGGCCGGTGAGCAGCGTTGCCGGAAGGCAACGGCGCACCGCACGATCAGGACGTCAACGTCGCGAGAACACTCGCCGCATCGCTCACTTCGAATTTGCCCGGCGCCTCGACGGCCAGCGTCTTGACCACAC
The DNA here is from genome assembly GCF_002099195.1 of Burkholderia puraquae. Taxonomy (GTDB): domain Bacteria; phylum Pseudomonadota; class Gammaproteobacteria; order Burkholderiales; family Burkholderiaceae; genus Burkholderia; species Burkholderia puraquae. The sequence goes on from NZ_NBYX01000020.1 coordinate 117,471, forward strand.
CGCCGTCAATCACCATCGCGTAGCGCAGGGAACGAATTCCCATGCCACGCGCGGACAAATCCTGCGTCAGCCCCAGCGCATGAGTGAAAGCCGCGCTGCCGTCCGCCATCATGCGCACCTTGCCCGCGGTGTGCAGATCACGTCCCCATGCGCCCATCACGAATGCGTCGTTGACGGACACGCACCAGATCTCGTCGATACCCGCCGCGCGCAGTTGCTCGGCGTGTTCGACGTAGCCCGGCACATGCTGCGCCGAGCAGGTCGGCGTGAAAGCGCCCGGCAATCCGAAGATCACCACCCGCTTTCCCGCAACCTGGTCGCGCACGCTGCAGGCGTTCGGCCCCAGCGTGCACCCATCGCGCGCGTCGTCGATGTACTCGAACAATTGCGCGTCGGGCAGCGCGTCGCCCACTTGAATCATGGCTGGTCCCTCATAGCGATACGGTTTTCAGCGTGTTGCGGACAACACGGCCCATCCCGCCCCGCTTGCGCGGAGAGGGCACGTTTCCCGGCCCGGCGTCGCATCCGACGCGGCCTGTCGTGGTCCGTAGCATCCGTCACGCCGGCGATACCGCGGCAGTCTCGCCGCGGCTTCGCCTGTGTTTGCGTCAGTCAGCCTGCTTGCGCAGGAAAGCCGGGATGTCGTACGTGTCGACACCCTTCTCCTGCAGCGCCTGCACGTGCGATGCCGCGGTTTCGCGCGAATTGCGCCACACCGCCGGTGTATCGAGCGCGCCGTAGTCGGCCGTGCTGACGTGATGCGCCGGTGCATAGCCGTGCGAAACCGCGCTGACCGGCTGGTTGTCCGTACCCGTGCGCAGCAGCGTCATCGGTGCCGATTGCTGCTTCTTCGCCGCACGGCCCAGACCCGTCGCCACGACCGTCACGCGCAGCGCATCGCCCATCGCGTCGTCGTACACCGCACCGAAGATCACCGTCGCATCTTCCGCCGCGTAGCTCTTGATCGTGTTCATCACTTCGCGCGTTTCCGACAGGCGCAGCGAACGGCTCGACGTGATGTTGACCAGCACGCCGCGCGCGCCCGACAGATCGACGCCTTCGAGCAGCGGGCTCGCCACGGCCTGTTCCGCCGCGAGGCGTGCGCGATCGACGCCGGCGACCGTCGCCGTGCCCATCATCGCCTTGCCCTGCTCGCCCATCACCGTCTTCACGTCTTCGAAGTCGACGTTCACGAGGCCATCGACGTTGATGATTTCAGCGATGCCTGCGACCGCGTTGTTCAACACGTCGTCCGCGCACTGGAAGCACTTGTCCATCTCGGCGTCGTCGCCCATCACGTCGAACAGCTTGTCGTTCAGCACGACGATCAGCGAGTCGACGTGATCCTCCAGTTGCTGCGAGCCGGCTTCAGCGACGCGCATGCGCTTGCCGCCTTCGAACTCGAACGGCTTGCTGACGACACCCACCGTCAGGATGCCCATCTCCTTCGCGATCTGCGCGACCACCGGTGCCGCGCCCGTGCCCGTACCGCCGCCCATGCCGGCCGTAATGAACACCATGTGCGCGCCGCGGAGTGCATCGGCGATGCGCTCGCGCGCCTCTTCCGCTGCCGCACGGCCCATTTCCGGCTTCGCACCGGCCCCGAGGCCCGTGTTGCCGAGCTGGATCACCGACGATGCGCGCGAACGCGACAGCGCCTGCGCATCCGTGTTCATCACGATGAAGTCGACGCCCTGCACACCGCGGTTGATCATGTGCTGGACGGCATTGCCGCCAGCGCCGCCAACACCGACCACCTTAATGATGGTGCCGTTGGTTTCGGTTTCCAGCATTTCGAATTCCATTGTTGCCTCCGTCAAGAGAAAAACTGCTACTCGGCCGTTATTCGGCAGGAGATCGGGCAACCCCCTGTCGCGCGCCAGCCGCCGGCACCGGCGCGAATTTCGATTCAGTTCGATTCGTCAGAAGTTGCTCAGGAACCATTCCTTCATCCGCGAGAACACTTGCCCCGCGTTGCCGGACTGCACGGCGACCTTGCGGCCGCGCATGCGCTGGGCACTGCCTTCGACGAGCAGCCCCATCGCCGTCGAGTAGCGCGGATTGCGCACGACGTCGGAGAGGCCGCCTGCATACTCCGGCGCGCCGATGCGCACCGGTTTCAGGAAAATGTCTTCGCCGAGCTCGACCATGCCGGGCATCATCGACGCTCCGCCGGTAATGACCACACCGGAGCTCAGCAGTTCTTCGTAACCCGATTCGCGCACGACCTGCTGCACGAGCGAGAACAGCTCCTCGACGCGCGGCTCGATCACGGCCGCGAGCGCCTGGCGCGACAGCGTGCGCGGGCCGCGTTCGCCGAGGCCCGGCACTTCCACCATTTCGTCCGGATCGGCGAGCGCCTGCTTCGCGATCCCGTAGCCGACCTTGATGTCTTCCGCATCCGGCGTCGGCGTGCGCAGCGCCATCGCGATGTCGCTCGTGATCTGGTCGCCGGCGATCGGAATCACCGCGGTGTGGCGGATCGCGCCTTCGGCGAAGATCGCGATGTCCGTCGTGCCGCCGCCGATGTCGACCAGCACCACGCCGAGATCCTTCTCGTCTTCCGTCAGCACGGCCAGCGACGATGCGAGCGGCTGCAGGATCAGGTCGTTCACTTCGAGCCCGCAGCGGCGCACGCACTTGACGATGTTCTGCGCGGCACTCACCGCGCCCGTCACGATGTGCACCTTCACTTCCAGCCGGATGCCGCTCATGCCGATCGGCTCGCGCACGTCTTCCTGGCCGTCGATGATGAATTCCTGCGTGAGGATGTGCAGCACCTGCTGGTCGGTCGGGATGTTGATCGCCTTCGCGGTCTCGATCACGCGCGCGACGTCGGTCTGCGTGACTTCCTTGTCCTTGATCGCAACCATCCCGCTCGAGTTGAAGCTGCGGATGTGGCTGCCTGCGATCCCCGTGAACACGTTGGTGATCTTGCAGTCGGCCATCAGCTCGGCTTCCTCGAGCGCGCGCTGGATCGACTGCACGGTGGCCTCGATGTTGACCACCACACCTTTCTTCAGACCCTTCGACTCGCTCTGGCCGAGGCCGATCACCTCGTAGTGGCCTTCGCCCTTCAGCTCGGCGACGATGGCCACCACCTTCGACGTGCCGATGTCGAGGGAAACCAGCAGATCCTTGTAGTCTTTGCTCATAAAGTGCTCTTGCGTGTGATCTCTCGTTACTTCTTGCGCTTGTCGGTATCGGTCAGGAACCGCATGCCTGCCGCGCGAATCGCGAATCCGTTCGGATAACGCAGGTCCGCGTACTCGATGTCGTTGCCCCAACGCTCCGTGACCGCCGGCCATGCGGCGACCAGGCGCTGGCTCCGGTCATGCAGCGATTCGCTGTTGCGTTCCTTGCCCAGCTCGACCTGCATGCCGTTCGACAGCTTCACCGTCCACGCGTACCGCGCCGACAGCGTCACTTCTTCCGGCGCCGCCTTCAGCGGCGCAAACCATTTCCCGAAGTCGCGGTACCGCGTGACGACTTCCTTCGCACTGCCCTCCGGGCCGTCGAACGCCGGCAGTTCCTGATCCAGCTCGCCCTGGTTCGCGGTGAACAGCTCGCCGTCGACACTCACGAGCTGGTCGCTGCCCCAGGTCCCGAGCGGTTTGTACTCCTCGAGCGTGACAGCCAGCGCATTCGGCCATACCCGGCGCACGCTCGCATGGCGCACCCATGGCATCTGCTCGAACGCGGCGCGCGCTGCGTCGAGATCGACCGTGAAGAAATTGCCCTTCAGCCGGCCGACCACGCCCGCGCGCACCGTCGGTGAATTGATGTGCTCGGTGTCGCCGTCGATCCGGATTTCCCGCAGCGCGAACGTCGGGCGCTGGATCAGCCAGTAGCAACCGGCCGCCGCCAACACGAGCAGCAACAGCGCGTACAGCGCGCTGGCGGCAAGGTTGAGTTGGCGAACGTTGTTCCACATACGTCGTTCCGTTCCTGCGTCAGTCGTTGAGCGTGAGCGACAGCACCTTCACGACCAGCTCCGAATAGCTGATGCCGACCGCGCGCGCGGCCTTCGGCGGCAGCGAATGGTCGGTCATGCCCGGCGCGGTGTTCACTTCCAGGAAGTACGCGTTGCCATCGGCGTCGAGCATGAAGTCCGCGCGGCCCCAGTCGGTGCAGCCGAGCACGTCGAACGCACGGCGCGCGACGCGCTTGAGCTCCGCTTCCTTGTCGGCGGGCAGACCGCACGGAATCAGGTATTGCGTGTCGTCGGCGATGTACTTCGCGTGATAGTCGTAGAACTCGCCGGCCGGCACGATCTTGATCACCGGCAGGTCGAGATCGCCGGCGATGCATGCGGTGTATTCGCCGCCGCCTTCGATACTCTTCTCGACGATCACGATCGGGTCGTGCGTCGCGGCTTCCGCGAGCGCAGCCGGCAGCGCGTCGGCCGTCTTCACCTTCAGCACCGCGACGCTCGAGCCTTCGCTCGCCGGCTTCACGAACAGCGGCAGGCCGAGCTTCGCAACGATGTCCGTCGCGCGCGCCGCGAGGTCGTCGCCGCGCAGCACCGTCTCGAACGGCGGCGTCGGCACGCCCGTCTGCTGCCACACGAGCTTCGTGCGGAACTTGTCGAGGCCGAGCGCCGACCCGAGCACGCCGCTGCCCGTGTATCGGATCCCGTAGAAATCGAGCGCGCCCTGGATCTGGCCGTTCTCGCCGTAGCCGCCGTGCAGCGCGTTGAACGCGCGCACGAATCCTTCGTCCTTCAGCGCCGCCAGCGGCCGCTCAGCCGGGTCGAACGGGTGCGCGTCGATGCCCGCGTCGCGCAGGCCCTGCAGCACGAGCCGGCCCGACGTGAGCGACACCTCGCGCTCCGAGGACTCGCCGCCGAACAACACCGCCACCTTGCCGAAACGTTTCGGATCAATCCCGCTCATGTCATGCCTTCTGTTGAGTGTGCTGCGCGACCTTCGCCGGCACGCCGCCGATCGAACCCGCGCCCATCGTGATCACCACGTCGCCGTTCTGCGCGACCTTCGCCAATGCGTCCGGCACGTCGTCGACCGTCGCGACGAACACCGGGTCAACCTTCCCCACCGCGCGCAACGCGCGCGACAGCGCGTCGCCGTTGGCGGTCGGAATCGCCGCCTCGCCGGCCGCGTAGACTTCGGTGAGCACCAGCGCGTCGACCGTCGACAGCACGTTGACGAAATCGTCGAAGCAGTCGCGCGTACGCGTGTAGCGGTGCGGCTGGAACGCCAGCACGAGGCGGCGGCCCGGGAACGCACCGCGCGCGGCCGCGATCGTCGCGGCCATCTCGACCGGGTGGTGGCCGTAGTCGTCGATCAGCGTGTACTGGCCGCCGTCCGCGGTCGGCACCTCGCCGTAGCGCTGGAAGCGCCGGCCGACGCCGTTGAATTCCGCCAGCGCCTGCTGGATCGCGTCGTCCGCCACGCCGAGATCGGTCGCGATCGCGATCGCCGCGAGCGCGTTCTGCACGTTGTGCAGGCCGGGCATGTTCAGCACGACCGCGAGCGGCGCGCGCCCTTCGCGGATCACCGTGAAATGCATGCGGCCGTCGCGTGCGTCGATGTCTTCGGCGCGCACCTGCGCGTCCGGCGACAGGCCGTAACGCACGACCGGCTTCGAGATGAACGGGATGATCTGCCGCACGTTCGGATCGTCGACGCACACGACCGCGCTGCCGTAGAACGGCAGGCGCTGCGTGAATTCGATGAACGCCTGCTTGAGCCGCGCGAAATCGTGGCCGTAGGTGTCCATGTGGTCGGCGTCGATGTTCGTAATGACTTCGATCACCGGAAACAGGTTCAGGAACGACGCGTCCGACTCGTCAGCCTCGGCGACGATGAAATCGCCCGTACCGAGCCGCGCGTTCGCGCCGGCGCTGATCAGCCGCCCGCCGATCACGAAGGTCGGGTCCAGCCCGCCCGCCGCGAGCACGCTCGCGACGAGGCTCGTCGTCGTGGTCTTGCCGTGCGTGCCCGCGATCGCGATCCCCTGCTTCAGGCGCATCAGCTCCGCCAGCATCACCGCACGCTGCACGATCGGCACGCGCTTCGCGCGCGCGGCCAGCACTTCCGGGTTGTCCGAGCGGACGGCCGTCGATACGACGACCGCGTTCGCGCCCTCGATGTTCGCCGCGTCATGGCCGATTGCGATCCGTGCACCGAGCGCCTGGAGACGATCGGTCACCGCGTTGCGCGACAGGTCCGAGCCGCTGACCTCGTAGCCGAGGTTGACGAGCACTTCGGCGATGCCGCTCATGCCCGCGCCGCCGATTCCGACGAAATGAATGTGTTTGACGATGTGTTTCATTGCAGTGTTTCCAGGTTCGCGCCGGCCGCCTTCGCGCACACGCGCGCGACTTCGTCGGTGGCCTCGGGCTTCGCCAGCGAGCGCGAACGTTCCGCCATGTCCGCGAGCGATGCCCGCGACTGGCCGCGCAGCCAGTCGGCGAGCAGTTCCGCCGACAGGTCGCGTTGTTGGACCAGCACGGCCGCGCCCGCATCGGCGAGGAACGCGGCGTTGCTCGTCTGATGATCGTCGACCGCGTACGGGAACGGCACGAACAGCGCCGCCACGCCCACCGCCGCGATCTCCGACACCGTCATCGCACCCGACCGGCAGATCACGAGATCCGCCGCCGCATACGCGGCCGCCATGTCGTCGATGAACGGCACGAGCCGCACGTCTTCGCCGGCCGCGAAACCGGCCGCTTCGTAATTCGCCTTCAGCGCGTCGATGTGCTTCGCGCCGGCCTGGTGCACGATGCGCGGGCGTTCGCCCTGCGTCAGCAGCGCCAGCGCGCGCGGCACGACTTCGTTCAGCGCGGCCGCACCGAGGCTCCCGCCGACGACCAGCACGTTCAGCGGGCCGCTGCGCGACGCATAGCGTGCTTCGGGCGCTTCCGTGCGCGCAAGTTCCGCGCGAATCGGGTTACCCGTCCATTCCGCATGCGGCAGCGCGCCGGGGAACGCGACGAGCACGCGCTTCGCGAATTTCGCGAGCACCTTGTTCGTCAGGCCCGCGATCGAATTCTGTTCATGCAATACGAGCGGACGCCCCGACAGCGCGGTCATCACGCCCGCCGGGAACGTGATGTAGCCGCCCATCCCGAGCACGACGTCGGGCCGCACGCGGCGCAGCGCGGCAAGGCTCTGCCCGCATGCGCGCAGCAGGTTGAACGGCAGCGTCAGCTTGGTCTTCAGGCCCTTGCCGCGCAGCCCGCCGAACCGCACGTACTCCATCGGAATGCCGTGCTTCGGCACGAGCGTCGCCTCCATCCCGGCCGGATTGCCGAGCCATACGACGCGCCAGCCCGCCGCTTCCATCCGGTGCGCGACCGCGAGCCCCGGGAACACGTGGCCCCCGGTACCGCCTGCCATCACCATCAGCGTGCGTTGCGACGCGGTCATACCTTCCCTCCGCGCATCAGCACCCGGTTTTCATAGTCGACCCGCAGCAGCACCGCGAGCGCGACGCAGTTCAGCAGAATGCCGGACCCGCCGTAGCTCACGAGCGGCAGCGTCAAGCCCTTGGTCGGCAGCAGCCCGAGGTTCACGCCCATGTTGATGAAGGTCTGCGCGCCGAACCAGATGCCGATGCCCTTCGCGGTCAGGCCCGCGAACGTGCGATCGAGCGCGAGCGCCTGGCGGCCGATCTCGAACGCGCGGCGCACGATCCAGTAGAACAGCAGGATCACGACCAGCACGCCGACGAAACCGAGTTCCTCGCCGATCACCGCGAGGATGAAGTCGGTATGCGCTTCCGGCAGGTAGTTCAGCTTCTCGACGCTGCCGCCGAGGCCGACGCCGAACCACTCGCCGCGACCGAATGCGATCAGCGAGTGCGTGAGCTGGTACGCCTTGCCCTGCGCGTAACGCTCGTCCCACGGATCGAGGTACGCGAAGATCCGCTCGCGACGCCACGGCGACAGCCACACCAGCATCGTGAAGGTGCCGACCGCCGTCGCGACGAGGCCGCCGAACAGCTTGCCGTTCACGCCGCCGAGGAACAGCACGCCCATCGCGATCGCCGCGACCACCATGAACGCGCCCATGTCAGGCTCGAGCAGCAGCAGCGCACCGACCAGGCCGACCGCGAACGCCATCGGCAGGAAGCCCTTGGCGAAGCTCTGCATGTATTCCTGCTTGCGCACCGTATAGTTCGCCGCGTAGATCGTCACCGCAAGCTTCATGATTTCCGACGGCTGCATGTTCGTGATGCCGAGCGGAATCCAGCGGCGCGCACCGTTCACGCCCTTGCCGACGTGCGGGATCAGCACGATCACGAGGCTGACGAGCGCGATCAGGAAGAGATGCGGCGCGTATTTATCCCACGTCGACACCGGCACGCGGAACGCAATCACCGCCGCGATGAACGCGACGACGAGCGAGATACAGTGGCGCATCAGGAACGCGTAGTCGTGATACGACGCGTATTTCGGCGAATCGGGCATCGCGATCGACGCCGAATACACCATCACGACGCCGAGCCCGAGCAGCGCGATCGCGACCCACAGCAGCGAGTAGTCGAAGTCGAGCATCCGCGAACGGCTCGGGCGGACGCCGTTGACGACGCTCGCGAGGCCGCCCGTCGCAGCGCGCGTGGCGGACGCGACGCGGCCGCCCGCGGCATTGCCGCCGGTGTCGCGGCGATCGTTGAAACGGGAGACGAGGCGATCGGACCAGCTCATGGCGTCGCTCCTTTGTCGATGGCGATTTCGTCGACCGCCGCGCGGAACACATCCGCGCGATGGGCGTAGTTCCTGAACATGTCGAGGCTCGCGCATGCCGGCGACAGCAGCACCGCATCGCCCGGTTCGGCGAGGTCGGCCGCCGCATGCACCGCGCCTTCGAGCGTCGCGTGGTCGGCGAGCGGTACGCCCGTTTCGGCAAGCGTGTCGCGGATCACCGGTGCGTCACGGCCGATCAGCATCACCGCGCGGCACCAGCGCGCGACCGGGGCGACCAGCGGTGCGAAATCCTGCCCCTTGCCGTCGCCGCCCGCGATCAGCACGATCTTCTGCGCGAGCCCGTCGAGCGCGGCAACCGTCGCGCCGACGTTCGTGCCCTTGCTGTCGTCGACGTAGTCCACGTCGTCGATCGTCGCGATCACTTCGACGCGATGCGCTTCGCCGCGGTATTCGCGCAGCGCGTGCAGCAGCGGCGCGGCCGGCAGGTCGATCGCACGGGCGAGCGCGAACGCGGCCAGCGCGTTCGCCGCGTTGTGCAGCCCGCGGATCCGCAGCGCGTCGGCCGGCATCAGGCGCTTCTGCGCGATATCCGGTGTATGCGCGGCATCGCGCTTGCGCCGGCGGCTCGTCGGCGCCGCTTCATCCGGGGCATCGCGATCAACGGCTTCCACCAGCCACGCGATGCCGTTGTCGCGCGACAACCCGTAGTCACCGTCCTGCACCGGTTCGTTCAGGCCGAACGTGACCGTGCGCGGCGCGTCGGCCGCGCCGGCTGCCGGCACGAACTTCATCACGGCCGCATCGTCGCGGTTCAGCACGCGCGTGGTCGTTGCGCCGAAGATCCGGCCCTTTGCCTGCGCATACGCGTCGAAACTGCCGTGCCAGTCGAGGTGGTCCTGCGTGATGTTGAGGATCGCGGCGGCATCGGGCGCAAACGTGCGTGCGGTCTCGAGCTGGAAGCTCGACAGTTCGAGCACCCACACGTCGGGCAGCGCGGTTTCGTCGATCGCGCCGGCGAGCCGGTCGAGCATCGCGGGGCTGATGTTGCCCGCGACGGCGACCTTCTTGCCCGAACGCTGGCACAGCAGGCCGGTGAGGCTCGTCGTCGTGGTCTTGCCGTTGGTGCCGGTAATCGCGAGCACCTTCGGCTGGTAGCCGCTCGTGCCGAGCGCGCGCAGCGCCTGCGCGAAGAACTCCAGCTCGCCCCATACCGCAACGCCGCGCTCGTTCGCGGCCGCGACCAGCGCAGCGAGCGCCGGTTCGAGCGGCGACAGCCCGGGGCTCAGCCCGACGATCTCGACGCCGCCGTCGAGCAGCGCAGGCGTGAACGCCCCGCCGACGAATTCCGCATCGATGCCTTCGGCCTGCAGCGCGGCAAGGTTCGGCGGCGCCTCGCGGGTATCGGCAATACGCAGCCGGCACCCGTGCCTCGCGCACCATCGCGCGATCGCGAGACCCGATTCCCCGAGCCCCAGTACGAGCACCATCGGCCGTTGCCGATCTCCAAACATCTCGCCAGACATCCTTGTTACCTTTCCTTTACCGCAGCTTGAGGGTGGTCAGACCGAACAGGCACAGCATCAGCGTGATGATCCAGAAACGCACGACCACCTGCGTTTCCTTCCAGCCGGACAATTCGAAATGGTGATGCAGCGGCGCCATCTTCAGCAAACGCCGCCCTTCGCCGTAGCGCTTTTTCGTGTACTTGAACCACGAAACCTGCAACATCACCGACAGCGTTTCCGCGACGAAGATGCCGCCCATGATGAACAGCACGATTTCCTGGCGCACGATCACCGCGACCGTGCCGAGCGCGCCGCCGAGCGCCAGCGCGCCGACGTCGCCCATGAACACCTGCGCGGGGTGTGTGTTGTACCAGAGGAACGCGAGCCCTGCCCCGCCCATCGCGGAACAGAAGATCAGCAGTTCGCCCGCGCCCGGAATGTGCGGGAACAGCAGGTATTTTGAATAGACCGCGCTGCCCATCACGTACGCGAACACACCCAGCGACGCGCCGACCAGTACGACCGGCATGATCACGAGGCCGTCGAGGCCGTCGGTCAGGTTCACCGCGTTGCTCGCGCCGACGATCACGAAGTACGTCAGCACGATGAAGCCCCACACGCCGAGCGGATAGCTGATCGACTTCAGGAACGGCAGCATCAGGTCGGCGCGTGCTGGCAGCCCCATCGACAGGCCGCTCCTCACCCACGCCATGAACAGGTCGAACACGCGCACGTTGTTCGCCTCGGACACGCTGAAGGCAAGGTAGACGGCCGCGAACAGCCCGATCACCGATTGCCAGAAATACTTCTCGCGCGACGACATCCCGCGCGGGTCCTTGTGGACGACCTTGCGGTAATCGTCGACCCAGCCGATCACGCCGAAACCGAACGTGACGAGCATCACGATCCAGATGAAACGATTCGTCAGGTCGCCCCACAGCAGCGTCGCGACCGCGATGCCGATCAGGATCAGCACGCCGCCCATCGTCGGCGTGCCGGACTTGACGAGATGCGTCTGCGGGCCGTCCTTGCGCACGGCCTGACCGACCTTCATTTGCGTCAGCTTGCGGATCACCCACGGTCCGCACACGAGCCCGATCCCGAGCGCGGTGATGGTGGCCATCACCGCACGGAACGTGAGGTACGTGAACAAGCGCAAAAAGCTTGCGTCTCCTTGCAGCCATTGCGCCAGCGCCAGCAGCATGCTTCCTTCCTTCGACTCAGTGTGCAGCGGGCGCCGTGCCCGCTGCGGGTTGGTTCGTCAGCGCGTCGACCACGCGCTCCATCTTCATGTACCGCGAGCCCTTCACGAGCAGCGTCGCCTGCGCACCGTAGCCCGCCGCGAGCAGTGCATCGACCAGCGTGCCGACGTCGCCGAAATGGCGGGCCGTGTCGCCGTACGCCGTGCAGGCATCGCGCGACGCGTCGCCGAGCGCGAACAGCGCGTCGATCCCGCGCTCGCGCGCGTATGCGCCGACCTCGCGATGGAACGCCGGCCCTTCGTCACCGACCTCGCCCATGTCGCCGATCACCAGCACGCGCGGCGCCTGTTGCGCGGCGAGCACGTCGATCGCGGCACGCATCGAATCGGGATTCGCGTTGTACGTATCGTCGACAACCGTTGCACCCGCGAGGCCGCCCGCGATCGCCTGCTTCACCTGCAGCCGCCCCTTGACCGGCTCGAACGATTCGAGACCCTGCTTGATCGCCGACAGCGCGACCCCGGCGCCCAGCGCCGCGGCCGTCGCGGCCAGCGCGTTGCGCGCGTTGTGCTCGCCGAGCGCCCGCAGCCGCACCGTGACGGCGCCCGCGGGCGTATCGATCGCGAGTTCGCCGCCGTGAAGACGGCCCGTCACCTGCGCGTCGTTCTGCCGGTCGGCGTCGTGCAGCGCGAAATCGAGGATCCGGTTGCCGGTCGCCGCGACGCGCCAGATGCCTGCATATGCATCGTCGGCCGGAAACACCGCGACGCCGTCCGGCGGCAGCGCGTGAATCACGGCCGCGTGTTCGAGCGCGACGGCTTCGACCGTCGCCATGAATTCCTGGTGCTCGCGCTGCGCGTTGTTGACGAGCGCGACCGTCGGCGCCGTGAGGCGCGCGAGGACTTCGGTCTCGCCCGGGTGGTTCATCCCGATCTCGATCACCGCGAGACGATGCGCGGCCGACAGGCGCAGCAGCGTCAGCGGCAGGCCGACGTCGTTGTTCAGGTTGCCGGCCGTCGCGAGCCGCGCGTCGGCGCCGACCGCCGCCGCGAAGATCGACGCGATCATTTCCTTGACGGTCGTCTTGCCGTTGCTGCCCGTCACCGCGACGAGCGGCAGCGCGAATCGTTTGCGCCAGCCATGCGCAAGCGCGCCGAGCGCAGCACGCGTTTCACCGCCTTCGATCGCCGGCATCGTGACGCCTGCCGGCATGTGCGCGACGAGCGCCGCGGCCGCACCGCGCGCAGCGACATCGCCGAGGAAGTCGTGTGCATCGAAGCGCTCGCCTTTCAGCGCGACGAACAGGTCGCCGGGGCCGACCGTGCGGCTGTCCGTCGACACGCGGTCGAACGTCACGCCCGCGTCGCCGTGGACCGTTGCGCCGGGGATCAGGCGAGCGGCTTCGCCGAGACTGAGCATCGTCATTCCGCGCCTCCCTTGCCATGCGTCGCGCGCGCTGCCAGCGCGAGCCGCGCGTGATCCTGGTCGGAGAACGCGCGCTTCTTGCCCATGATTTCCTGCGTGGCCTCGTGGCCCTTGCCGGCCAGCACGACGACATCCTCGCGAGCGGCGCCGCGCACGGCCTGCAGGATCGCGCTCGCGCGATCCTCGATACGGCGCGCTTGATCGGGTGCGGTCATGCCCGCGACGATCTGGTCGATGATGCGCTGCGGATCCTCGCTGCGCGGGTTGTCGCTCGTGACGACGGTTTCATCGGCGAACCGCTCCGCGATCGCGCCCATCAGCGGGCGCTTGGTCGCATCGCGATCACCGCCGCAGCCGAACATGCAGACGAGCCGGCCGCCGCGCGCCGTGGCGATCGGGCGCAGCGCGTCGAGCGTCTTTTCGAGCGCGTCGGGCGTGTGCGCGTAGTCGATCACGACGAGCGGCTCGTCGTTCTGCAGCCGGCCGCCGAGCCGCTGCATCCGGCCATTGACGGACTCGAGCCGTGCGATCTCGGCGAGCGCCGCGTCGAACGGCACGTCGGCCGCGAGCAGCGAGCCGAGCACGGCGAGCAGGTTGCTGACGTTGAATGTGCCGAGCGTGCCGACCTCGACGTCCGCGTCGCCCCACGACGAACGCAGGTGGAACGCCGTGCCGGCGGCGGTGGCGCGCACATCGAGCGCGACCAGTTCACGATCGGCATCCGGCGCCGGTGCGTCACCGATCCCGTATGCGATCGTGCGAACGCGGCCGGCCAGTTTCTCGAGCAGGCGCTGGCCGGCTGCGTCGTCGCGGTTGACGACCGCCGCGCGCAGGCCGCGCCATGCGAACAACTTCGCCTTCGCAGCCTCGTACGCATCGAACGTGCCGTGATAGTCGAGGTGATCCTGAGTGAGGTTCGTAAATACCGCGATGTCGAAGGCCGTGCCGTTCACGCGCCCCTGGTGCAGCGCGTGCGACGACACTTCCATCGCTACGCCCTTTGCGCCCGCGTCGTGCAACTGCGCGAGGCTGCGCTGCAGTTGCGGCGCGTCGGGGGTCGTGAAACCCGTCGGTACGAGGTGGCCGGGCATCCCGCTGCCAAGCGTGCCGATCACCGCGCACGGCTGGTGCAGCGCCGTCAGCGCGGCAGCGATCCATTGCGTACATGAGGTCTTGCCGTTCGTGCCGGTCACGCCCACCACGAGCAGGCTGTCGCTCGGATCGCCGTACCAGCCGCTGGCGATCTCGCCGGCGAGCTGGTCGAGCGACGGCACGGCCAGTGCGACGGGCACCGTCGGCGCAGCGTCCAGCCCTTCCGGCTGATACAGCACGGCGGCCGCACCGCGCGCGACGGCTTCGGCAATGAATGCGCGGTTGTCGGCCCCGTCGACCGCATACGCAAAAAACGCGTCGCCGGCCTTGAGGCTGCGCGTGTCGGCATGCAGTTGCGCCGCGGGGGCCACATGCTGACGCAGCCACGCAAGCGCGGCTGCGATCTGCTGATGCGCCGGATGGGAACTGCGAGCGGCGCTCATCGAACAACTCCTGGTGAATTACGCGTCGTGCTGGACACGATCATATGCTTCGCACCGCTACCCGCGGCCAGCTTTTGCGGCCCCGCTGCGGAAGGTGCTGCCGGCGAATCGTCAGACACGACGAGTTGCTTGATCGGCATGTTCGGCGGCACGTTCAGCGCACGCATCGTGTCGCCGGCGATCGCCGAGAATACGGGGCCGGACACCTGGCCGCCGAAGTGGCTGCCGGCGGTCGGCTCGTCGACCGACACCGCGACGACGATGCGCGGATTCGGCATCGGCGCCATCCCGACGAACGACGCGCGGTACTTGCGCGTGTAGCCGTGACCTTCATGCTTGTACGCGGTGCCGCTCTTGCCGCCGACGCGATAGCCCGGCACGGCCGCATCGGGCGACGTGCCGCCCGGCGCCACCACCGTCTCGAGCATCGCGCGCACTTCGCGCGCGGTGGTCGGGTTGAACACCTGCGTGCCCACGACCGGCTGGTTGGGGTCGGTCTTGAAAATGGTCACGGGCATCAACTCGCCGTCATGCGCGATCGCCGTGTAGGCGCGCGCGAGCTGGAACAGCGACACCGACAGGCCGTAGCCGTACGACATCGTCGCCTGCTCGATGCGGCGCCAGCTCTTCCACGGACGCAGGCGGCCGGCCACCGCGCCCGGGAACCCGACCTTCGGCGCCTGGCCGAGGCCGATGCTCGTATACATATTCCACATTTCCTCGGGCCGCATCGTCATCGCGATCTTCGTCGCGCCGATGTTGCTCGACTTCTGGATCACGCCACCGACCGTCAGCGTGCCGAAACCCGCGTCGTCGGTAATCGGTGCGCCGTCGAGCACGAAATGCCCGTTGCCCGTTTCGACGAGCGTATTCGGCGTCACGCGATGCAGGTCGAGCGCGAGCGACACCGTAAACGGCTTCATGATCGAGCCCGGCTCGAACACGTCGGTCATGATCCGGTTGCGCAACTGCTCGCCCGTCATGCGCGAGCGATCGTTCGGGTTGTACGTCGGGTAGTTGACGAGTGCGAGCACCTCGCCGGTACGCACGTCGACGACCATCGCCGCGCCGGCCTTCGCCTTGAACTTCTCGACGGCGGCCTTCAGGTTCGCGTACGCGATGTACTGGATCTTGCTGTCGATCGACAGGTCGACGTCGGTGCCGTTGTGCGGCGGGATCTGCTCGGCGACGTCCTCGACGATGTGCCCCATCCGGTCCTTGATCACGCGGCGCACGCCCGACGTGCCGGACAGCATCTTCTGGTCGCCCAGTTCGACGCCCTCCTGCCCTTCGTCCTCGACGTTCGTGAAGCCGATCAGGTGAGCGGTGATCTCGCCTTCCGGATAGAAGCGCTTGTATTCGTTGCGCTGATAGATACCGGGAATGTCGAGCGCGGCAACCTTGTCCGCGACGTCGATCGGCACCTGGCGCTTGACGTAGACGAAACCCTTGTCTTCCGACAGCTTCACGCGCAGTTCCTTCGACGTCATACCGAGGAGCTTGCCGAGCTGGTTGACCTTGTCGGCATCGAGATCGTCCGGCACCGCGTCGGGAATCGCCCAGATCGCGCGCACGGGCAGGCTCGTCGCGAGCACGAGCCCGTTACGGTCGAGAATCTTGCCGCGCGTCGCCGGCAGCTCGAGCGTGCGCTGGTAGCGGCTTTCGCCCTGCTTCTGGTAGAACGCGTTGCCGGGCCCCTGGATCCAGAACGCGCGCGCGGCCAGCGCGACGAACGCCATGAACAGCAGGAACACGACGAGCTTCGAGCGCCACATCGGCAGATGCACGCCCAGCACGGGGCTCGACGAGAACTTCACGTTCTGGCGCTTCTGGGACGGCTTCATCGCGCGCCCCCCTTGCCCTTGCCGGCCGCGTCCGCCGAAGCCGGGATCGGCGCATCGATCGCCTTCGCGGCGCCCGGCGGCAGCGTCAGGTATTGCGTGCGGCCGGTCGTGATCGGCTGCATCTTCAGCGAATCGTTCGCAAGCTGCTCGATGCGCGACGTCTTCGACAGCGCACTCTGCTGATATTGAAGCTGCGCGTAGTCCTGCTGGAGCTGACGCTCCTGCGACTGCGCACGCTGCAGCTGGATGAAGATCTGGCGCTGCTGGTTCGTCGAATTGACGACCGACAGCGCGCAACCCATCACGATGATCAGCAGGAAGATATTGAAGCGGCTCATGGCGTGACGCGCTCCGCAATGCGCATCACGGCCGAGCGGGCGCGCGGATTCGCGGCGACTTCCGCTTCACTCGGAAACTGGCGGCTGATGATCTTGAGCGGCGGGCTCGGGAGGTCGACGGCGCGGATCGGCAGGCGACGATCGACCGCAGGCGCACTCGCGTGCGCCTGCATGAATCGCTTGACGATCCGGTCCTCGAGTGAATGAAAGCTGATGACCACCAGCCGCCCCCCTTGCTCCAGCAACGACAGTGCCGCGTCTAGTACGACTTGCAGGTCCGCAAGCTCTTGATTGACGTGAATCCGTATAGCCTGAAAGGTGCGGGTTGCCGGATCCTTGCCCTTCTCACGGGTTTTGACGACGTGACCCACGATTTGGGCAAGCTCGCCCGTGGTGTCGAGAGGCCCAAGACGGTCGGACTCTGCCCGGCGAGCAACAAGCGCCTTTGCAATCTGAAAAGCAAACCGTTCTTCCCCATAATCCCGTATCACCTCCGTCAATTCCTGCACCGAAGCCCGCGCGAGCCATTCCGCCGCCGACTCGCCCCGCGTCGGATCCATCCGCATGTCCAGCGGACCATCGGCGCGGAAGCTGAAGCCGCGCGCCGGATCGTCCACCTGCGGCGAGGACACGCCCAGGTCAAGCAACACACCCGACACCTTCTCGACGCCGCGCGCCGCAAGCGCGTCGCGCATCGATGCAAAGCTGTCATGCACGATCGAGAAGCGCGCATCCTCGATGCCCTGCGCCGTCTCGATCGCTCTCGGATCCTTGTCGAACGCGATCAGCCGCCCGGCCGGCGCCAGCCGCTCGAGCACCGCGCGGCTATGGCCGCCCCGCCCGAACGTGCCGTCGACATACACGCCGTCCGGCCGCGTCACGAGCGACTCGACCGCCTCATCCAACAGCACCGTCCGATGCCGCAGTTCATTTCCCATCGCGGGCGTCTCCGTCACCGCAATCAGAACGTGAAATTCTTCAGCGCGTCGGGCATGCCCTGCGCCATCGCTGCCTGCTCCTTCGCGTTGTAGGTTTGCGAATCCCACAGCTCGAAGTGACTACCCATTCCCAACAACATGACTTCCTTTTCCAGTCCGGCTGCCATGCGCAGCTCGGGCGATACAAGAATCCGGCCCGCGCTGTCGAGATCGACATCCATCGCATTGCCGAGAAAAATTCGCCGCCACCAGTGCGCGTCCATCGGCAGCGCGGCGATCTTGGCGCGGAATACTTCCCATTCGGGGCGCGGAAACAGCAACAGGCAGCCGTCCGGGTGCTTGGTCACAGTCACCCGTCCTTCTGCCTGTCCTTGCAGCGCTTCGCGATAGCGAGCCGGCACCGACATCCGCCCTTTCGCATCGAGCGTCAGCGCCGACGCCCCTTGGAACACGTTCCGCTCTCCCGTTCAGGGCACCGAAGCACCCGCTCAATGCTGAGAATTTAGCCCGAATAGCCTGCTAAATCACACAAAAATACACTTTCTCACACTGTCTCCCACTTTAGAGGAAGGGTGTGGCACGGTCAAGGGAGCGGCCCGCTTTTTTGACGAATTTTGTTAGTTAGAACAAGGACTTACGCGCACATGCTCATGCGCCCCCTCATTCCAAAAACCGTTATAAATGAATGAGCTAGTGCAAACTGTGAAGGTGATACGTGAGAAAGACGGGCCAGACGGGTGAGCGGACGGGGCTTTCGGGGGCGGGAAAACGAGGAATAAACGGGCGGTATCAGCGGCGGGGAACCGGGGCGACGTCACGCGTCACCCCGGTGCGAATCTCACAGATAGTATGCAGTGCTCGTCATGACTTTCGAGGCCGCACGCATCAACATTCTCGCGGGCAGCGGCAGCTCGATCCCGCCGGCGTCGGCCGCGGCCTTGCCGTGCTTCACTTCGTCGATACGCATCTGGTCGACGATCGCACGCGACGTTGTATCGGCCGCCGGCAACTCGGACATATGGCCTTCGAGATGACTCTCGACCTGCCGTTCGGTCTCTGCCATGAAGCCGAGACTGACCTTGTCGCCAAGCGCACCGGCCACCACGCCGATCGCGAGCGAACCCGCATACCAGAGGGGGTTCAACAGGCTCGGGCGCGAGTCGAGCTCTTTCAGGCGGTGCGCGGTCCATGCGAGGTGGTCCTCCTCCTCGCGCGCGGCCTCTTCGAACATCGCCTTTGCCGACACCGTGCGCGCGGTGAGTTTCTGCGCCTGGTAAAGCGCCTGCGCGCAGACCTCGCCGACATGGTTCACGCGCATCAGCCCGGCGGCATGCGTGCGCTCCGCAGGCGTCAGCTCGACGGCCGGCGCCTCGGCCGGCACGGGCACCGGGCGGCTCATCCGGCTAATGCCGGTCAGCGATCGCAGGCCGCGATCGAATTCGCTGATCAGTTCATCAAACACCATCCTGTTCTCCTGGCTGCAGGTGCTGCCGCGAGCGGCAAGGGCACGAGTCCGCTGCGTAACCGACTTGATTATTCAGCGGAAATTGCGGTTAACCCGTGATTTTAACCATTGTTGCATAAAGGAAACATGGCGACCTTGAGCTGCGGCATTTCGCTTTGTGGCAAAAAACGGTTTTGCTACATTACGTGCGACTTCTTGCGAAGTTGATGGGGCCCGTCAACAGAACATAACTATCCGCCCCGCCAGAAAAATTCAGTGATTTTTGGAGATCCGTTAATGAAAAAGTCGCTTCTCGCGCTCGTCGCGCTGGGCGCGTTCGCTGGCGCTGCCCATGCGCAAAGCAGCGTGACGCTTTACGGCATCATCGATGAAGGCCTGCTCTTCAACAACAACGCCGGCGGCAAGCACCTGTACAGCATGGCCAGTGGCGTGATGCAAGGCAGCCGCTTCGGCCTGCGCGGCACCGAAGACCTCGGTGGCGGCCTGAAGGCGATCTTCACCCTCGAAAACGGTTTCGACGTGAACAGCGGCAAGCTCGGTCAGGGCGGCCTGATGTTCGGTCGTCAGGCTTACGTCGGCCTGTCGAGCCAGTACGGTACGGTCACGCTGGGTCGTCAATACGACTCCGTCGTCGACTTCGTCGGCCCGCTCGAGGCAGGCGACCAGTGGGGCGGTTACATCGCCGCTCACCCGGGCGACCTCGACAACTTCAACAACGCGTACCGCGTGAACAACGCGATCAAGTACACGAGCCCGACCTACGCCGGCTTCTCGTTCGGCGGCTTGTACAGCCTCGGCGGCATCGCAGGCCAGTTCGCGAAGAACCAGGTCTGGTCGCTCGGCGCAGGCTACAACAACGGCCCGCTGGTCCTGGGCGTCGGCTACTTGAACGCACGTACGCCGGGCAACGCCGGCGGCATGTTCAACAATGGTTCGACGGCTTCGGCTGCTCCGGTCACGTCGCCGGTCTATGGCGCGTACGCGAACAACGCGAACACGTACCAGGTCATCGGCGCGGGCGGCGCGTACACGTTCGGCGCGGCGACGATCGGCGCGACGTACTCGAACACGAAGTTCAAGGGCTTCTCGGTTGGTCCGTACGTGAACCAGACCGCGACGTTCAACAACGGCGAAATCAACTTCAAGTATCAGTTGACCCCGGCGCTGATCCTCGGCGCAGCGTACGACTACACGCAAGGCAGCAAGATCGACGGCGCCTCCGCAGCCAAGTACCACCAGGGCTCGGTGGGCGTCGACTACTTCCTGTCGAAGCGCACGGACGTCTACGTGATCGGCGTGTATCAGCACGCATCGGGCAATGCGCTCGACGCAGAAGGCAACGTCGTCAAGGCGACGGCAGCGATCAACGGTCTCAGCGGTTCGAGCACCAGCAACCAGGTCGCAGCACGCGTCGGTATCCGTCACAAGTTCTAATCAGCTTGTTTGACAAGCCGCTGGACATTGAAGGCGCCTTCGGGCGCCTTTTTCTTTTCGGGTATCCGAAAAGCTGGAGCGCGGCGAATTGCACCGGCCGCGACGTGCTCGTCGCGAGGGTGCCGTGCCGTCTGGCTGCGTCGAAACACACGGCCGCCGCCGCAAGCCCATTCCTGACGCAGCCTCGTTCGGAAACAGCCTCTTCGAGGCCTCGCCTCAAACAAAAAAGCCCGGCACAAGCCGGGCTTTTCCGTTCGATCGAGCGCGCCGTTACGCGCGTCCGTCGCGCAGTTCGCGCCGCAGGATCTTGCCGACGTTCGTTTTCGGCAGCTCCGTACGGAACTCGACCAGCTTCGGCCGCTTGTAGCCGGTGAGCCGCTCCTTGCAGTAGGCGAGGATGTCCTTGTCGGTAAGCGCCGGATCCTTCTTCACGATGAACAGCTTCACGGCTTCGCCGGAATGCTCGTCGGGCACGCCGACTGCCGCCACCTCGAACACGCCCGGATGCGACGCCACCACGTCCTCGACTTCGTTCGGATACACGTTGAAGCCCGATACGAGAATCATGTCCTTCTTCCGGTCGACGATCTTCACGTAACCTCGTGCATCCATTACGCCGACGTCGCCCGTCTTGAAGAAGCCGTCCGCGAACATGACCTTCGCGGTCTCGTCGGGCCGGTTCCAGTAGCCGGCCATCACCTGCGGCCCGCGGATGCAGATCTCGCCGGGTTCGCCGAGCGCGACGTCGTTGCCCGCGTCGTCGCGAATCGCCACTTCGGTCGACGGCAGCGGCAGGCCGATCGTCCCGCTGTATTCGGTCGCCGTCACGGGGTTGCAGGTCGCCACCGGCGACGTTTCGGACAGCCCGTATCCTTCGATGATCGCCGTATGGGTCTTTTCATACCAGCGTTTCGCGACGCCCTCCTGGATCGCCATGCCGCCGCCGTTCGCGATCACGAGCTTCGACAGGTCGAGCTGATTGAATTCCGGGTGGTTCAGCAGTGCGTTGTACAGCGTGTTGACCGCCGGGATCGTCGAGATCTGGTAGCCCTTCAGTTCCTTGATCATGCCGGCGATGTCGCGCGGGTTCGGGATCAGGATGCCCATGCCGCCCGTACGCAGCGTCAGGAAACCGCAGACGGTCAGTGCGAACACGTGATACAGCGGCAGCGCGACAACAGTCACGAACTGTTTCACTTCCGGGAACTTCTCATGAGCCGGATGGTGCCAGGCGCCCGCCTGCAGCACGTTCGACACGATGTTCCGATGCAGCAGCGTCGCTCCCTTCGCCACACCGGTCGTACCGCCCGTGTATTGCAGGAACGCGACGTCGTCTGGGCCGATCTTCTGCGCCTTGAATGCCTGCCGCGCGCCCTCCGACAGCGCGGCCTTGAAGCGCGTGAACGACGGCAGTTGCCATGCGGGCACCATCTTCTTCACGTTGCGCACGACGTAGTTGACGAGCCATCCCTTGATGCCGAGCAGATCGCCCATCGATGCAACGACGACGTGCTTGACGCCCGTGTTCGCGATGACGGCCTGCAGCGTCGTCGCGAAATTCTCAAGGATGACGATCGCCTCCGCGCCGCTGTCCTTCAGCTGATGTTCGAGCTCGCGCGGCGTATAGAGCGGGTTGACGTTGACGACGGTGTAGCCCGCGCGCAGTACCGCGGCGATCGCCACGGGATACTGCAGCACGTTCGGCATCATGATCGCGACGCGCGCCCCGCGCGCAAGCCCACGCGATTGCAGCCAGGCGCCGAACTGGCGCGACAGCTTGTCGAGTTCGCCGTACGTGATGCCCTTGCCCATGCAGACGAACGCCGTGCGGTCGCGATACTGTCGGAAGCTTTCGTCGAGCAGGTCTGGGACAGAGGGATAAGGAGACGCGTCAATTTCGGCTGGAACGCCGGGGGGGTACGATTTCAGCCAAATTTTGTCCATACTGCGCGTCTCCTCACAGATT
Source organism: Burkholderia puraquae (assembly GCF_002099195.1). Classification (GTDB taxonomy): domain Bacteria; phylum Pseudomonadota; class Gammaproteobacteria; order Burkholderiales; family Burkholderiaceae; genus Burkholderia; species Burkholderia puraquae. The sequence goes on from NZ_NBYX01000020.1 coordinate 139,797, forward strand.
TTCGAATGGTCGTGCTGAAACGCATCGTAACGGCTCGACCGCCCCGAGACAACAGGGTTAGATGTCCACTTCGAACTTCCGTGGAAATTCGTCTGATCATACGGTGATATCCGCTCAAATGCGCTCAACTTCCACAAGGCAATCGTAGAACGTCGCCGAATTGCCAAGATCGGTGAGCGCCTGGCTCGTCACCTCGTTTGCGTTCCTGCCGTCCGGTGACAGCTTCTTCCACCAGATCGACAGCCCGACGACGAGCCCTGCACGTGCGCGGTCGGTAATTCTCGCAAGCGCCTGCATTGATCCGCGGTCGTTGAAGATGCGAACGACGTCGCCCTCCGCGATGCCTCGCGCCTCTGCGTCGGACGGGTGGATGTCGAGATGCGGCTCGCCTTCGGTATGACGCAGGCTGTCGACGTTCACGAACGTGCTGTTCAGGAAGTGGCGGGCCGGCGGCGAAATCATCGCGAGCGGATAGCGCGCGGCGAGCTCGGGCGCCGCCTCGGCCGATTCGAACGGCGGCAGGTAGTCGGGCACGGGTTCCATGCCCATCTGCTCGAGCCGCGGGCTGTAGAACTCGCACTTGCCGGACGGCGTACGAAAACCGCCATTCGCGAACGGCGCCTCCGGCAGCTTGAGCTTCAGCCAGCCGTCGCGCTTCAGCGTGTCCCAGTCGCTGTCGAGCGCAGGATCGTCCCAGCGGAGCGCCGCGCGCGCGACCTCCTCGTCGCTGTGATAGAGCGCGGGCTCGTCGAGCCTCATGCTGCGCGCGATGCCACGGAAGATCTCCGTATTCGGCCGCGCTTCTCCCACCGGGGGTATCGACGGCAGGTTCGCCATCACGTAGGTGTGCCCGTACGATTTGTGGATGTCCAGATGCTCGAGCTGCGTGGTCGCCGGCAAAACAATGTCGGCGAAATCGACAGTATCTGTCTTGAAATGCTCGAGAACGACCGTGAACAGATCGTCACGCGCGAACCCTGCGGCGACCTTCGAAGAGTCGGGCGCGACAGCCACCGGATTCGAGTTGTACACGATCACCGCTTCGACCTTCGGCCCGAAGGTTGCATCGCCCGGGTGCAACAGCGCGTCGCCGATCGCGTTCATGTTGATGATGCGCGGCAGCTTGTGCGGCCAGCCCGGCATCAAGTCCGGGCGCAGCAGCGCCGCCTGGTTGACCGGTGCGGATTCCGACGATGACAGCAACAGCCCGCCGGCCCGATCCCGCCAAGCCCCCGTCAGCGCCGGCAGACTTGCGATCGCGCGTACGGCGTTGCCACCGCCGCGGACGCGCTGCATGCCGTAGTTAAGGCGGATCGATGCCTTGCGGGTAGCACCGTAACGACGCGCAAGGTCGATCAGCTCCGACGCGTCGATACCGCAGATCTGCGCGACGCGTTCCGGCGGATAGGACATCGCCCGCTCCTTGAGCGCGTCGAAACCGAGCGTATGGCTGGCGATGTAGTCGTGATCGAGCAGGTCTTCGGTAATCAGCACGTGCATCATGCCGAGTGCAAACGCGCCGTCGGTGCCCGGTTTCAACGCGATATGCTGATGACACTTCTCTGCTGTCAGCGAACGATACGGATCGATGGCGACAAGGCGTGCGCCTCGGCGCTTCGCTTCCTGCGCGCGCGTCCAGAAGTGCAGGCTCGACGCGATCGGGTTCGCCCCCCAAATCAGAATCAGCTCACTTTCCTCGAAATGCTCGAGGTGCATGCCGAGGCTGCCGCCATAGGTGTAACGCAACCCCGCTGCACCGGCCGCTGCGCAGATCGTGCGCTCGAGCCGCGAGACGCCGAGCTTGTGGAAGAACCGCTGGGCGATGCCCTCCCCCTGCACGAGCCCCATCGTTCCCGCATAGCTGTACGGCACGATCGCTTCCGGTGCGCGCGCCGCGATTTCACCGAGACGGCGGCCGATCTCATCGAATGCCTCGTCCCAGCTGATCGGCACGAAATGCCCGTCCCCTTTCGCGCCGATGCGCTTGAGTGGGACGGTGAGGCGGTCGGGGTGATGAACGCGCTCGGCGTATCGACTGACTTTCGTGCACAACACGCCTTGTGTCGGCGGATGATCGGGATCGCCCGTGACCTTGATCGCCTTGCCGTTTTCGACAGTCACACGCATTGCGCACGTGTCCGGACAATCATGCGGGCAAACGGCCCGGGCTACCTGAATGGCGGCGTTCATCGTTTTGAGTGCTGAGATGGGGATTTGCAAATTTTACGTGGACACGCCGAATAAAGCGTTCATTTCGTGCGGATTTCGAGGCATCTGACCGAAAGGCGATGAAGGAATCGGCGGAATTTCGGTGATTCCGTACGTCTTCTGCAGATGGGCTTGCATGGCCGATCCGATATTCGTTGTCGACGACTGAAACAGATCGCGCACGGCGGCACCAGCCAATACACGCGGGAGAAAGGAATTGCAGCTTTGACCGGAGATACGATCAATAGACCAAGGGATCGCGAATGATATCGACCAATTAGGGAATCGGGGGCTGCGATTGGCTGTACTTTGGAGGAGATTGGATAGTTGGGCTGAGCCAGCGCCCCGTCACCGGTGCGAGGCCAGCGCGCTCGGTTCGATCGCCTTTTGCGGCAATCCAATCGAGGTAATCCGGGAGAATTGATACTCCGGCCCGGCCCGAGCTGCGACCAGGCCGCCCACCCCGCCCCTCGGTGCATTTCCTTCGCGCCAATGCAAAAACCCCCGCCTTTCGGGCGGGGGTTTCTGGCTTAGGGAGCCTGACGATTACCTACTTTCACACGGGAATCCGCACTATCATCGGCGTAGAGTCGTTTCACGGTCCTGTTCGGGATGGGAAGGGGTGGGACCGACTCGCTATGGTCATCAGGCAAAGAGGGTTGTCACGTTGCTTCGCAACGCGACCAATCTGGGAAGAAGCAGTAATCTTGAGTTGTGTGTATCACACACGAGAATCCAACCAGTCCTGGCTCACACG
>NZ_NBYX01000003.1 GCF_002099195.1 Burkholderia puraquae
CTCCGAATTTCTTCTTCCAATTGTAGAAAGTCGCCTCGCTAATTCCGAGCTTGCGGCAGACTTCTTCGACCTTCGTACCCAGCTCGGCTTGCTTCAGTGCAAATGCGATCTGCTCTTCCGTAAACTTGCTCGTCTTCATGGCATGACCTTCGTGTCCGCTTGGACACATCATGCCGAATTTCTCTACTTTTGCGCCGGACTATTTCTTGGGTCAGGGTCAATTCCGGACTGGCACCACCCCGAGCTTGAACGGCTCGTCGAGATCGCGTCGTCGTAGGGCCACTTCGGCTGGCTGTACCAGGATGTGATCGAACGCGGCTACCAGCTCGGCGTCGCGGCCAGCGGCGACGAACATCGAGGCCGGCCGGGCGGCGGCGCACCCGGCGTGCAGGTCTTCGGCGTACATGGCGGGCTAACGGGCATGCTCGCACCCGCGCTCGACCGCAAGCACGTCGGCGAAGCACTGCGCGCGCGCCGCACGTGGGCGACCACCGGCGAGCACAGCGCGCTGCTCGTGCGCTGCGGCGATCACTGGCAAGGCGACGCATTCGCGCACGATGGGCCGGCGCGGCTCGACTACCGGCTGCTCGGCCAGTCAGGGCGGGAATACGTGGCCGCGTACGATCACGAGGGTCTGCTATGGGAGCGCAACCTGCACGCGGAACTCGGCTACGCGGAGCGCCTCGTCCGGGTGCGCTGGGGCGGCGCCCGCATTCGCGATCGCTACCGCTGGGCTGCGTGGCGCGGCCGGATCAGGATCGTCAACGGCACGATCCACCGTTTCGGGTCTAACGGGTTCGAGCATGTCGAGGAATCGGCATGGCGCACCGGCGCGACCGACGTTGAATTCCACAGCGACACCTACGGCGACGCCGACAGCATCGAGCTGGATATCGGCAATCTCGCCGCCGCGACGATCGTGGTCGAAGGCACGATCGACAGCTTCGCGAAGTTCGGCGATCCGCTGCAGCGTAATCCATTTGTCCATGCGCCTGAATTCCGTTTCGAGATCAGCGGTGCGGAACTGCTCGCGCGTGGTACGGCGACGGATGCGCTTGACGGAACGGAGCTGTTCGTCGCGGTCGAGCGGCTGACAGACCAGCCACTGCCCGTCGATCTCTCCGGCAGCATCGAGGTGGCGCCCGGCCATGCGGAATTCGGCTACCGCCCCGTCTATTTCTTCGGGCGGCAGCGCAACGACAGCAAAGTTTGGTCATCGGCGCAATTCATCACGTTTAACTAACGGGCTTTCAGGCTTCGCATTTCACCTAGTGCCGCGGCTGACCAAGACATCGTCACGAGCGTCGAAGTTCTTTCTACCACCCTCGGCAATACAGCTCTAGTATTCAATCAAGAGCACGACGCAATCTACGCAAACCTCACCGCAGTCGCTACGCCCTTTCACCGGAAACTGTGAAAGGGCGCAAGCGGTAACCACAGGCCGACATCTGTTGCCGATCGGCCGGGGCAACATTGCTTCCACTTCATCCGGGCATTTCTCGACGACGAACGCGAATCAGCCGCCCAGACGAGCACGCTTGTCCGACACTATACAAACGTGCTTGCCACACACAAGCGACCCAGTAAGCCAGATCTGGCCGAATAGATCGATTTGCCAATCTGTTGTCCGACGGCCGTCAGTCGCCCAAATCAACCACCCGTGGAGCATCCATGATGCCGCTTCGGAGCGGCACCTTCGCGCACCATTATTTGACATTCCCTGCTGCGCTAAGCGGCTTGCGGCCGCCCGCGACCCACGCCTCGTAGTCCGCATACGACTGTGAGCTCGGCGGATACACACCCCACAGCGCCTCGCCTGCCGCGATCCGCATCGCCAGATAGCTTTCGATGTCGTCCTGTTTCTCGCAGATGTCCGCGAGTTCTTCCGCGAGATGCGCTGGCACCACCGTCAGTCCATCCGCGTCGCCGACAATGATGTCGCCTGGGTACACCGCCACGCCGGCACAGCCGATCGGTACCTGCAGATCCGCGACGTGGTGATACGAAATGCGCGTGGTCGCGGTGATTTCGCGTGCATAGGCCGGCAGCGCCATCGCCGCGATTTCCGAGCCATCGCGCAGCGCGCCGTCGGTAACGATGGCCCGCGCGCCGCGCGCCAGCAATCGCGTCACGAGAATATTACCCGCCGATGCCGCGCGCGGATCGTCGCGGCTGTCGATCACCAGCACGTCGCCTTCGCAGATCTGCTCGACGCCTTGCCATTGGAGGTTGTCTGCGTTCGGCCGCGTGGTCATCGTGCCGTAGGTATCGATGTCTTCTCGCGCGGGGATGAAGCGCATCGTGAACGCACGCCCCGCAAACGGCTTCACCTCACGATTGATGGCGCGCAGTCCAACCAGCGCCGGCTGCCGAAATCCGCGCTTGAACAGTTGCGTCGTCAGCGATCCACTGCTGCATTTCGCGAGCCGCTCGAGCGTCGCGTCGCTGACCTGAACGGCGCGGTCCACTTCGTTGTCCAGCCCATCGGCATACGCATGTAACGTCATATCAATCCCCAACTCCTCGAAAAAAATCCCGTGCAGTACCAACGTGTGGAACTGCATACCTAAAATCCGGTTCATGAAATCGATGCTACTGCTAAAGTCGCACACATCGAACGGGCGAACTCGATGCGTCCGCCGGGGAATTCCAAGGAATGGAAATATGGGTATCGGAGACGGCACGGCAGCGCTATCCAAGGCGCTATCGGTACTGGAAATGGTGGGCGGCGCGCCCGACGGCATGAGCAACGCGGAGTTGCTGGACCGCTCCGGGTTACCCAAGACGACGCTGTACCGCATCCTCGCGACGCTGATCGAACACGGCCTGCTGCGCCGCGATCCGACGCACCGCGTCTATCGACTCGGATTCCATTACCTGGAACTGGTGCGCAATTCCTATCTGATGCCCGATCTTGTCGTGGCAGCGACCGCGGAATTGCGCGCACTGCGCGACCTGACCGGCGAAACCGCCTATCTCGCCGCGCTCGACGGTCACGAAGTGATCTCGCTGGAACGGTGCGACGGCGCGCATTCGCAGCGCTCGTCCGCCGCGCTCGGCCGCAGCAAACCGGTCTACTGCACCGGCCAGGGCAAGGCGATCCTGTCGCGGATGCCGCGCGACGAGCGCGAAGCGCTGTTGCGCAACGTGACGATGACGACGCTCACCCCGCACACCATCACCGACCGGCGCCGCCTGCAGGTCGAATTGCAGATCACGGCGACGCGCGGCTACGCGATCGACGACGAAGAAATCGTGCTCGGCGTGCGCTGCGTCGCCGCACCGATCGTCGACAGCGAAGGCCGCGTGCGCGGCGCGATCAGCGTCGCCGGGCCGACCTACCGCATGTCCCTGCCGCGCCTCGAGCTGCTCGGGCCCGAACTGGCCGACGCGGCGCGGCGCGTGGGCGCGCAACTCGAATCGGGCGGTCATGCGTCTGATGGCGAGGAAGTGTCGGCGGCGAGCCCGTCGTGGGCATTTCATGGCGCATTTCCGGTGTGGTGGGCCGAACGCGACGCCCTGTACTGGGCCGATACGCTCGCGCCCGCCGTGCATGCGTTTAGCGTCGATCCGCGCGGCGCGAAGCCGGGCGGGCCGTCCGGGCGGGGCGACGATCGCGTGGTCCGCCAGTTCGACACGCCGATCACGGGCATGCAGTTGCGACCCGAAGGGCTCCTGATTGTCCAGCCAAGCCGCCACCTGATCCTCGCCCCCGACGACACGCTGACCGTCTGCGAAGGCGGCAGCGTCTGGAACGACCCCGACCTCACGCTGCTCTGCACCGACGGCTCGGGCCATACATGGGGCTGGCTGCATCGCGACAGCCGCGGGCATCTCGGCATCGTCAACGACGCCGAGCGCTTCGAAGGCATCTGGAGCTTCGACGAACGCATCGATTCGATGACGTGGTCCGCCGACGGCGAAACCGCGTTCGCCGCCGCGTCCGCGTCGGGCACGCTCTACATGATGCGACGCGGCTCGTCGAGCGTACGCCGCTTCGCGACCCTGCCGCCCGGCTCCGGGCGCTTGTCCGGCGTCACGCTCGACGATCGCGGCGGCCTGTGGACTGCACTGCGCGACGGCTGGAGCCTGATGCGCTTTTCCGCCGACGGTACGCTCGAACGCATCGTCAGCCTGCCCGTGGCTGCGCCTACCGGCCTCGCGTTCATGCGCGACGCGCAGCACCGCGCGGCACTCTACATCACGAGCGACCGCAATCATCAACCGATCGAATCGCTCGCGAGCGCGCCGCTGTCGGGGCATCTGCTGCGCCTGCCGTTCGACTCGTGAGCGTCGCGTTCTTCCGGTTCATCGATTGCCCTCCTCACATGACTGCTCCCCCTCGCCTGACACTTTCGAACGATCTCCTCGAAGCGGAAATCGCGCCGGAACGCGGCGCGCGCCTGTGTCGCCTGCGCACGCGCCGCGACGGCGTCGACCTGCTCGTGCCGCTCTCCACGTGGGACACGCCCAAGCACGGCTGGCCAAAAGCGGGCGCGTATCCGCTGGTGCCGTATTCGAACCGGATCCGCAACGCGCGCGTAGTGTTCCGGGGCGCCGCGTACGCGCTCGCACCACATCCGCTCGACCGCCCCAACGCGCTGCATGGCCATGCGCAACGCCGTGCGTGGACTGTCGCGCACGCGGATTCCCTGTGCACGAAACTTGTACTCGAAAGCGACGCATGCGACGACTGGCCATGGCCGTTCGAAGCGCGGATCGGGTTCGAGCTGGCCGGTCACGCGCTCGCCGTCTCGCTCGGCCTGCACAACCCGGGCACGCAGGCGATGCCCGCCGGCCTCGGCTGGCATCCGTTCTTCACAACCGATCCGCGCTCGACCGTGCACTTCGGGGCCGCGCGCCGCTGGCAGATCGACGCTGACTGCCTGCCGACCGGGCAAACGTCCGCGATTGCAGCACGGCATGCGCTGTCGCGCACCGACTGGGCAGCCAACGACTACGTCGATTACGTGAGCGAATGGAACGGCGCGGCGCGCATCGAACGCGACGCGGGCACGCTGCACATGACGAGCGACTCACCGCTCACGCATCTGGTCGCCTATGCGGCGCGCGGCGGGCCGTTCGTCTGCCTGGAGCCGGTGAGCCACGTCGCGAACGGTTTCAATCTCGCCGCTGGCGGCATCGACGGCACCGGCATGCAGGTCCTCGAGCCGGGCGCCTCGCTGATCGCGCGCGTTACGCTCGCGTGGACACCGAACGACCAATTCGCGAAATGCGATCGCGATTCCAGATGCTGAGACTGACTGACGCGCGGCGCGCCGTCGGCCCTCATCGCAGGGCGCGCTTGCTCGTACACTGCTCGTCATCCCTTCATGCGCCGCCAGCCGCGCCCCTCTTCACATCACGAGCTCGTTCGCGTCCATGATGCGCGACGGGCCACAACGGAGGCACCCCCTCATGCCCGATCACGACCCGGACCGCTACGCAGCGCTGATTCGCCGCTATTTCGACGCCTGCAACGAGGCCGATTACGACAAACTCGTCTCCTGCTTCACGCCCGACGCAGTGCACTACTTCCCCGCCGGCCTTCCCGACATTCCATGGCGCAGCGCCGACGTCATCGCGCGAAAATGGCAATGGTGCGTGGCCGAACTCGGCTCGCAGTGGACGATCGAGAAAATCCTGGTGTCGCACGATTCGCACGAAGCGGTGATCGAGTGGACCCACTGGAAAGGCAAGCTCGGCACCGCGCTGCGCGGCGACGAATGGTACGTGTTCGATCCGCAGACGTGCCGCATCAAGGAGATTCGCGCGTACTACGCCGCGCCGGCCGACAAGACCGTGGCGATCAACGAACTGGTCGATTTCGACTACAGCGGGCGCGGTTATCACCAGGAGGCGAACGCATGAGCACGCTCGAACGCGATACCGCCTGCACGCAGGATCTTTCACCCGTGGTACGCACTGCCGCCGAGCGGGCACATGCCGCACAGGCGCTTTACGGCTCTGCATCCGACGCCACGCGCAGCCGTCTGTTGCGCGGGCTCGCGGACGCGCTCGAACGCAGCAGCGCGTCGCTCGTCGCGATCGCCGACGAGGAAACCTCGCTCGGCCCGGCGCGTCTGACCGGCGAAGTCGCGCGCACGGCATTCCAGCTGCGCGGCTTCGCCGAGCGCGTGGAGGCCGGCATCGCGCGCCATCAGATCGACGACCTCGCGGTCGCCGGCGCGCCACCGGCGGGGCGTCCGCATCTGACGCGCGTGCTTGAGCCGCTCGGGCCGGTCGCGATGTTCTCGGCCAGCAACTTCCCGTTCGCGTTCTCAGTGCTAGGCGGCGATACGGCTGCCGCGTTAGCCGCGGGTTGCACGGTGATCGTCAAGCCGCATTCGGGGCATCCAGAACTGTCGCGCCGCGTGCATGCGCTCGCCGCCGACGTGCTGCGCGAGCAGTCGCTGCCCGACGGCGTCATCGCATTCGTGGACCAGATTTCGCGCGATGCCGCGACCCAGCTCGTCGCGCATCCCGACGTGAAGGCGGTCGCCTTCACCGGTTCGTACCACGGCGGCGTCGCGCTGTGGCGCGCGGCGAACGCGCGAACGCGCCCGATCCCGTTCTATGGCGAACTGGGCTCGATCAACCCGCTCGTCGTGCAGCCGGACGCGCTCGCTGAAGGCGTCGACACGCCCGCGACGACGCTCGCGACCTCCATCACGCTCGGCTGCGGCCAGTTCTGCACCAGTCCGGGCCTGATCCTGGTGCGCGACGATGCACAAGGCGAACGCTTCGTCGCGGCGCTCGCGCGTGCGCTCGACACACAGCAACCGCACGCGATGCTGACGCCCGCGATGCGCGGCGGCTTCGAACATGCCGCGTCGCAGGTCTCGTCGCAGCCGGGCGTGCGCGTCCGCCTTGCCGCGTCATTGCCTGACAACACCGACGCACCCGCACCGCGCCTGTTCGAGACCGATGCGCGCACGCTACTCGACAACCCGGCGCTGAGAGAAGAAATGTTCGGGCCGGCCGCACTCGTCGTACGCGTCGCGAACGACGCCGAAACCATAGACGTACTGAACGCCGTCGAAGGGTCGCTGACTGTGACGCTGTGGGGCGCGCAGGTCGATACCCCGGCCAACCGCGCGCTTGCCGGCGCCGCGCGCGGCATAGCCGGCCGCGTGCTGTTCGGCGGCGTGCCGACCGGCGTCGCCGTGTGCGACGCCCAGCAGCATGGCGGCCCGTGGCCCGCGTCGACGCAGCCGCAAACCACGTCCGTCGGCTATGCGGCGATCGAACGCTTCCTACGTCCGGTCGCGCTGCAGGATGCGCCGGACTGGGCGATCCGGGCCAACCGCGAAGGAGCCGCCGCATGATGCAGCACGTGGTGATGTTCCGGCGCCTGCCGCACGTCGCGGCCGATGCGTACCGCGAGGCGGCGCTGGTCGAGCGGATGCGCAACCTGGAGCGCGAGATCGACTTCATCCGCGCGTGGCGCGTATCGGCCAACGAACTCGCGCGGCCGATCTGCTGGGACTATCTGCTGGAAGCAAGCTTCGACGACGCCGACGCCATCGAGCTCTACCTTCCGCATCCCGCACATCAGGCGCTGGTTGCGGATTTAAAGCAATACTTCGAATGGGTCGCATGCGACTACACGCGATGACCATCGACCGGGAGAACGCGTTCCAATGAAAACCCTTCTTGTGACGGGCGCGGCCGGCGGCGTGTCGACGCGCGTACGCCCATGGCTGCGCGAGCACTACTGCCTGCGCCTGATGGATCTGCGCGAGGCCGACGGCCTCGCGTCGAACGAAACCGCGATCGTCGGCGATATCACCGATCGCGACACGGTGCGGCGTGCGGCCGACGGCGTAGACGGCATCCTGCACCTGGCCTGCGCGTACAGCCTCGACATCGACTTCGAAGCGACGCTCGACGCGAACTATCGCGCGCAGCTCTATCTGCTCGACACGTGCCGCGAATTCGGCATCGGGCGCTTCGTGTTCGCGAGCAGCCATCACGTGCTGGGCCAGCATCGCATCGACGGCTTCACAGGCGATCACGCGCCGGTCGCGCCCGACGGCTTCTACGCACTGAGCAAGGTGTTCGGCGAAGCGGCGTGCGCGATGTACGCGCATCGGCATGGCATCAAGGCGCTGTCGATCCGCATCGGCAATGCCGACGCACAGGTCGCCGACGGCCGCCGCCAGCATATCTGGGTCAGCGGCCGCGACCTCGCGCAGCTGATCCGGATCGGCTTCGAGCACGACGGCATCGTCAACGAAGTCGTGTACGGCGTGTCGCGCTGCCCCGCGCCGTTTTTCGACAACGCGCGGGCGAAGGAACTCGGCTATGCGCCGCAGGACACCGCGCTCGAACATCTGTCGCCCGCGTTTGTCGAACGCGACGCCATGCCGCCGTCGGCGGGCCCCGACTACGTCGGAGGCCCATATGTCCCGCAACCGCTGATCGTCAGGAAGCCACAATGAAGATCCGCTCCGTCGAAACGCGAGTGATCGAGATTCCGTTCGAGGACGGCGGCAAGGGACTCGGCATTACTCCGTCGGCCTGGAAGTCGATGGAAACCGTGCTGATCCGTATCGAGGATACCGACGGCAACGTCGGCTGGGGCGAAGCATTCGGCTATTTCGTGGCCGATGCGACGCGCAGCGTGGTCGAGACGCGCCTGAAGCCGCTGCTCGAAGGCGCGACCGTCGAATCGATTCCCGCGTGGACCAAGGCGACGCAACGCGCGCTGCACATCTTCGGCCGCTACGGCATCACGCTGTTCGCGATTTCCGGCGTGGACATGGCGCTGTGGGATCTCGCCGCGAAGCGCCGGCACGAACCGCTGTGGAAACTGCTCGGCGGCATCGAGCCCGCCACGCTGCCGACGTATGCGAGCCTGGTGCGCTACGGCGATGGCGAAGCCGCGTCGTCGATCTGCCGCCGTGCGCTCGACAAAGGCTTCGCCGACATCAAGCTGCACGAGATCGATCTCGCGGTGATCGAGGCCGCGCATGCGACGGTCGACGGCCGCGCGCCGATTTCGGTGGACGTGAACTGCGCGTGGACCGACGCGCAATCGCTCGCGAACATCGAGACGCTGAAGGCGCTGGGCGGCATTTCATGGCTCGAGGAGCCGATTTTCCCGCCCGAGGATTTCGCGCGGCTCGCGGCGCTGCGCGATCGCGGCGTGCCGATCGCCGCCGGCGAGAACTGGTGTACGGCGCTGCAGTTCCAGCAGGCCGTCGATGCGCGCGCGGTCGACTATCTGCAGCCGAGCGTGAGCAAGGTCGGCGGCGTGACGGAGTTTCTGGAGATCGTCGAGCTGGCGCGCGCGGCGCAACTCGGTGTGCTGCCGCACAGCCCGTACTTCGGGCCCGGTTTCCTCACGACGCTGCATCTGGCCACCGCGCATCGCGACATGCTGCAGATCGAATGGCTGTATGTGGAGCCGGCTGCCGAACTGATCGCGCTCGAGTCGATTCGTTCGGGCCATCAGCTGCGGCTCGGCGACGCGCCCGGCATCGGTCTCGCGCCCGACGAAGCGGTGATTGCGCACTTCGTGCGGCCGCGCTGAGCGCGCGCCGGGCGGCGGCCGCCACGCGATACCACGGCGAGCGCGAGGCTCGCCGTTTTTTTATGCCCGCGCGGAATGGATCGCCGCGCCCCGTTCGATCAGGAACGACGCGATGCGGTCGTAGCACGCGCGGGTCTCGGCCAGCTCAGTCGCCCGCATTGCGCCATGCACGAGGCCGTGCGCGAGCCACGCATGCGCGTCGCCGCCCGCGTCGCGCACGCGCTGCACGAAGTCGATGCCCTGATCGCGCAGCACGTCGTGCATCGCGACGACTACCAGCGCGGGCGCGAGCCCGTCGAAACGCTCGCATTCGAGCGGCATGGCGCGCGCGGTGCGACGCTCGATCTCGTTCGGCACATACAACGCGATCGATTCCGCGAGCCCGCGCGCGGGCAGCATCGGTGCGCCGGCGTGTTCCCGCATCGACGGGAAATGGTCGGCGGCGCTCAGCACCGGATAGACGAGCACCTGCGCGGCAGGCTGGGCCTCGGCGCGCTCGCGCAACGCGACGCAGAGCGCGGCGGCCAGCGTACCGCCCGCGCTGTCGCCCGCCACCGCGCGGCGGGTGGGGTCGAACGGCAGCGCCGTCGATGCCAGCGCATCCCAGACGGCCAGGCCGTCGTCCAGCGGCGCGGGAAAGCAGGCTTCGGGCGCGAGCCGGTAATCCACCGCGACGATCGCCAGATCGGCGCACGCCAGCAACGCATATGCGAACCAGTCGTGCGTGGTGTGATCACCGGTCGTCCAGCCGCCGCCGTGGAAAAACACCAGTACCGGCCAGCCGCGCGGGGGTGCATCGCCGGCCGGGACGAAACAGCGCGTCATCACGCCGCCGATCCGCCGATCGGTGACGACGAGCAGCTGCGGCGCGGGCGGCGTGAAATGCGCGCACTGGCGTGCAAAGGCCGCGCGGCGCGACGGCCAGTCGTCGGTGCAGCTGCGAAAGCGCGCGGCGGTATCGATGAAGGCTTGCATATCGGCGCTCAGGCCGTGCGTGGCGTGATTCATGGCGTCAAAAAAATAAGCGGCGCAGGTCCTGCCGGACATGCGCCATGGGGGCGATCGCGCATCGACGCGCGGCGTCAAGCCAGCGTCGGCGCCGGGAGGTGCTCCTTGCCGCTGACGAAGCACGCGAGAATCAGCGAGCCGATCAGGCCGACCACACCGGCCAGCACGAATGCGCTGACGAAGCTGCCGGTGCTCTGAATCAGGAAGCCCGTAACCGCCGGACCGACGATGCCCGAGCAGTTCGCGAGACCGTGCATGAAGCCGCTCGCGGTGCCGACCTGATGGCGCGGCACGCTGTCCTGGATTATCGCCCAGTACGCCGGGCCGGCCAGCATCAGCAGGCCGATGGCGACCGTCATCACAGTGACTGCCGTCCACACTTCGTCGACGATGCCGGTAAGCGCGACACAGCCCGCCGAGATCAGGAACGACGTCACCAGCACGACCTTGCGCGACATCATGCGGCGGCCGGTGCGGCGGTAGATCGCATCGACGATGAACCCGCCCGACATGTAGCCGATCGCGCCCGTGATCCACGGCAGCGAGCTGACGAGGCTCATGTCCTTCAGGCTGATGTTGCGTGCATCGACCAGGTAGCTCGGAAACCAGGTGATGAAGAAAAACAGGATGTAGTTGTAGCAGAAGAGCGAGATGCCGGTGGTCAGCACCGAACGCGTCGCGACGACCTCGCGGATCGACACCTTTTCCCCCTGCGGACGCCGCACCGGTTCCTGGCCGGCATCGATCTGCGCCAGCTCCGCCTTGCTGACCCGCGGATGCTCGGCCGGCGTTTCCGTCGACAGGCGCCGCCACATCACGACCCAGCCAAGGCCAAGCACGCCCATCACGATGAACGCGGTGCGCCAGCCGAAGGTCAGGGCCAGAAAGCCGACGATGGGGCCTGCCAGCGCCCCGCCGATCGGCCCACCCGACTGGCCGATACCAGCCGCCGATGCGCGCTCGCCGATCGGGAACCAGGTATTGACGACCTTGTTGGCGGTCGCGGCGTTCGGCCCTTCACCCATGCCGAACGCGATGCGCAGGGCCAGCATCGACCAGAAACCGGAAACCGCCGCGGTCAGGCCGCAGGCGATGGACCAGCCGGTCATCGACCAGCTCAGCACGCGGCGCCCGCCGAAGCGGTCGGAAAAGTAGCCGCCGAGGAAGTTGAACGCGGCGTAGCCGATGGAAAACGCGCCGAAGATGATGCCCTTCTCGCCCGCCGTCAGGTGGTAGTCGCGCGTGATGAAAGGCATCGCGATCGACAGCGCGGAGCGGTCGATGTAGTTGATGACCGTGGCGAGCAGAAGCATCGCCAGAATGGTCGAGCGGTATTGTCCGCGGAATTTCATGCTGGGTGTCTCCATCGTTGCTATGCGCCTGCCGCGCGGCGTGCGCGCAAGCGTCTTTGGACAGCATCGTACGGCCGGATCGCGCGGCTGAACATGCCTGTCTCGCCGGAAAGAACGTGCCAATCCCACGCATTGGAATTGGCCGCGCGGCCGGCACTCAGAACTTGTGGCGCAACCCGATCACGGTGCCGACCTGCCGGTTGTTCGACGCGGGCGACAGCGCCCACAGCTGAGCCATCGCTGCCTGTCCGGTCGAATCGCGACCTGATGCCTGTTGCGCCATCACCATTGCGTACACGTCGGTGCGCTTCGACAGGAGGTAGTCGATCGACACATCGGCTTCGTGATACGTGACCTTGCCGGCCTCGCCGTTCCGCACCGGCGCGCCGTGGATATACTGATACGAGGCGCCGAGCTTGAGCGACGGCGTGATCGCATAGCCGAGCGCGAGTTCCGCAGTGTTGAATGCAGCCGTGCCCTGGTAGCCCTGCGGATTCAGGCTGCCGAGCGCGCCGAGACCCTGGAAGCGCACGTTGCTGTAAGTGAGCGCGACATTCAGGTTGCCGAACGCATAGCTGCCCGACGCTGCGAACGTGTTCAGCGAGCGGGCCGACGCATAGCCCGAGAAGATCCGGTACGCGGACATGTTGTTGCCTGTCGTGCTCGACGACGGGTTGTTGCCGTAGTACGAGAAGTTCGGATCGCGCACGTCCAGATACGCGACGCCGAGGAACAGCGGCCCCTGGCTATACGATGCGCCGAACGAATAGGCGCGGTTGCGCTCGAAGCTGCCCGCCACGCCACCCAGGCTGAACAGGCCACCGAACTTGAAGCCGTGCAGGTTCACGCTCGAATACTTGACGACATTGTTCAGGCGATAATCGTTGCCGAGGTTGTCGAATTCCCCGGGATGGTTGATCAGCAGCGCGGTATTTGCCCGCGCCGGTTCGGCGTAGTCGACGATCGCGTCGTACTGGCGGCCGACCGTCACCGTACCGTACGGGCTCGCGATACCCACATACGCCTGCCTTCCGAACATCGCGCCACCCTGACCGAGCGAGCCATTCAGCGGCGAGAAGCCGCTTTCCAGCCGGAAGATCGCCTGATAGCCGCCGCCCAGGTCCTCGGTGCCCGTCAGCCCCCAACGGTTGCCCTGGTACCAGCCGGCCTGCGTGGCGTACTGGTGCGCGCCGTTGACGTTGTTCACGTAGAGCAACCCGGCGTCGAGCACGCCATACAGCGTGATGCTGCTCTGGGCATGGCTCAGCATCGGCATCAACAGCGCGAGCGAGGTCGCGACACATTGCTTTGCATACTTCACGCGTGTCTCCTTTTCATTCCCATTCGTTTGCATAACTAATGTGTTTTCGCCTGACGAGCACCGAACATGTGCGGCGCGATGCCCTGCGAAGGTTCTGGCGACGCAAGTCGCCGAACAGGAATCGAATGCTAGCGATGCGTCCTCGCATTGGGAATCTTGGCCGTGCCGCGAATACGCGATTAGTTCCACGAACTGGGATTCGGATCGCAGACCTCCGGATTACCCGCAAACGCGAAAAGCGGTTGCGCGCCGTTTCACGTCATCGCGATTTGTCTGAATGAACGGCTTCAAGGCAATCTTCGACGTTCGTTTTTCCTTGCCGGCGAAAAAAGGGCGCGCCATCTCGGCGCCGCATCCGGCCCGATGCCGTCCGGATACGCGTTCCATTCCAGCCGCTGGGAATGACGGCTATCTTCCGTTGCTTTCGATCACGTTTCGCCCGTCGACACCCACACCTGTTTGGGTAGCATGGTTTCCATCGCCAAGCGCGCCGAATACGGGAGACACGCATGCCCCCCTCGAGGTGATCCGCTTTAGGAATCCCGGACCGATCCGAGCGTGAGTTTTGAGTCAAACTTGACCCTGAGCCAGGAGGTGGTTTGTCATGAAACGGAAACGCTCTTCGATCGAACAGATTGTGGCGGTGCTCAAGCAAGCTGAGCTGGGCATGCCAGTGGCCGATGTGATCCGGCAGGTCGGTATTTCCGAACAGACGTTCTATCGGTGGAAGAAGCAATATGCCGGAATGCAGTCAGATCAGGTGCGCGAGCTCAAGCAACTGCAAGAGGAGAACGCGCGGCTCAAGAAGCTGGTTGCCGAACTGAGCCTGGACAAGGCCATTTTGCAGGACGTTGCATCAAAAAAGTGGCCCGCCCGCGCTGAGACGAGACGTGGTGGATTACGTGGTGAGCCACTACGGATTGACGATGAGGCGGGCCTGTCGGCTCGTGAAGCAACCGCGCAGCGTTCAGTACTACCGAAGTATCAAAGACCCGCGCTCAGAGCTTCGGTCGAGGATGCGCAAGATTGCCCATACGCGGGTGCGCTACGGCTATCGACGTGTCCACGTGCTGTTGCGCCGGGTAGGCTGGCAGTTGGGCCGGAACCAGGCGTACCGGCTGTATTGCGAAGAGCAGTTGCAGTTGCGCTCAAAGTTACCGCAGCGGCGAAAGATGGTGGTGACGCGGGTGGCGAAGATCGTTCCGATCAAACCAAACGATGCGTGGAGTATGGATTTTGCGGCCGACCAGCTTGCTGATGGTTCGAAATTTCGCACCTTGACGATCGTGGATGTCTTCACGAAGGAAGCGTTGGCGATCGAAGTCGGACAACGGCCGAAAGGCGAACACGTGGTATCTGGACTGAATCGAATCGCCGCTCGGCGCGGCGCTCCGCGACATCTGTTCGTCGACAACGGCAGCGAATTTTCGGGGCGCCTGCTCGACATGTGGGCGTACCAC
Source organism: Burkholderia puraquae (assembly GCF_002099195.1). Lineage (GTDB taxonomy): Bacteria > Pseudomonadota > Gammaproteobacteria > Burkholderiales > Burkholderiaceae > Burkholderia > Burkholderia puraquae. The sequence goes on from NZ_NBYX01000003.1 coordinate 14,680, forward strand.
TATCGAGCCAAAATCGACTTCAGCAGGCCCGAGAAGCCACCGACAATTGCCACATCGAGACGTTTAACGGATCATTCCGCGACGAGTGCTTGAACCTCCATTGGTTCGAAACGCTCGGGGGAAGCCAAAGCGATCGTCGAGGCGTGGCGCCGGGATTACAACGAGAGTCGTCCTCACTCGGCTCTCAAAGAGCTGGCACCAGCCGAATTCGCCCGTCAGCTGGTGCCTTCATCGGGTTCAGCCAGACCTGAAACGCCGCAAAACTCGCTCTAGATCTGGTCCGGGAAACCCAAGCGGATCAGCCCGGTCGCTCCACTTACCCAACTGTCCGAATTCGCGCAGCCACCTCTCCCGTTAAGCAACATTAATGTCAGATCAAGTCATAGGTTTTACAGATGACAGGCCGCCTAGAGGCGACCCGTCTCAGCGCACTAGCTCGCCCACGGATCTACATCTTCACAACATCGAGCAGCATCTTCTTTCCTGCCTTGTAGTCGTAAAGCGAAATCACACTGTGCTTGAGGTCGCCCTTCGAGTCGAACGTCGTTTCCCCGATCACCCCGGTGTAATCTGTCTTCGGCATCTCTCGCAGAATCTTCGCCGGATCGGTCGAATTCGCGCGCTTCATCGCATCGACAATGATGTACACGGCGTCATACGTGAACGGCGCGTAGATCAGAATAGGCTGATGGAAGCGTGCTTCATACTTCTGCTGAAATTCCTTGCCCGTCGCCATCTTCTCAAGTGCGAGCCCCGCTTGTGAGCAGATCACGTTGTCGGTTGCCGAGCCGGCCAAATCGGCCAAGTTTTCGGTGCACAGACCGTCGCCAGCGAGCACTTTCGCACGCAACCCCAGCTGTTTCGACTGCTTCGCGAACGGACCGCCCGTCGCGTCCATACCGCCGTACATAATCACATCCGGGTTCTCGCCCTTGATTTTCGTCAAAATCGCGCGAAAATCTACTGCCTTGTCGTTCGTCGCATCGTGCGATACCACCGTTACACCAAGCGCCTTCGCAGTCTTCTCAAATTCGTTCGCGAGCCCCTGGCCGTACGCAGTTGCATCGTCGACGATCGCAACTGACTTCACTTTCAGGTTCTTTACCGCGTAATTGGCGAGCGCCGGCCCCTGTTGCGCGTCCGTCGCCACCATTCGGTACGTTGTCTTGAACCCTTGCTGTGTCAAAGTCGGATTGGTTGACGATGGTGATATCTGCACAATGCCCGCGTCGCTATAAATCTTCGATGCCGGAATCGACGTACCCGAGTTCAGGTGACCAACCACAGCGACGACGCGATCATCGACCAGCTTTTGAGCGGCCTGGGTCGCTTGGCGCGGATCCGCGGCGTCGTCCTGCGCATCGAGCATCAGCGTAATCCTCTGGCCACCGACAACGAGCCCCTTCTTGTTGATCTCTTCGACGGCAAGTCTCGCGCCGTTTTCGTTGTCTTTCCCAAGATGGGCGATCTGCCCGGTCAGCGGCGCAACATGGCCAATCTTGACGATCTGGTCAGCTGCAGCCTGTGTTGAAATCGTCGCGCAGAGCATCGCCACAGCAGGGAAGATTGCCGGAATTTTCGTCGTGAAATTCATCGTGGTCTCCAGGAAAAAGTCATCTTCCGCTGCACCGAACACCCGCTCGTTGACAGAGCATCAGTGGCCGGCCGCTCGAGATTAATTCGTCATACATACCATTAAAATAATGCGGCTGCCTCAAACGGCCGCTTCGCTCTCAGGATGAGTCAACCGGCGTACCCATGAAACACTGAGATAGCCTTCCAGAACAGCCTCGGAGTTCTTCTTTTTTCTGTTGCGACGATACCGATTCGCTCACGCGATCGGTATCGCGAGGGTCTGTCAGTATTTGTCGCTCTCAAGCGCGTTCTGCGTAAACACGACAGACGGAATCTCTTTCGTCAGGTCAGCACGGCGCGCGCGCCCGCTCATCCATTTCCATCCGACGACGAGTAGCAATGCGACAGCCGGGATTGATGCAACAGTCCACGTGCCGCCCGGATAGTCGAATGCCATCAGCACCAGCACACCGACGAGAAAAGCCAGCGTGAGCCATGACGTAACCGGCGCACCAGGCATCTTGAACGGAACATCCTCTGCCTCGCCTCGCGCAACCGCCGCGCGGAACTTCATCTGGCAGACCACGATGAAGCCCCACGTGCTGATGATCCCGAGCGACGCGACGTTGAGAACGATCTCGAATACACTAGACGGCACCAGGTAGTTCAGCACCACACCGACGACGTATATGGCAACCGTCACAAGGATCCCAGCATACGGCACCGATTGCGTGCTCATCCGCGCGAGGAACTTCGGTGCGGAACCGCCCATCGATAGCGAACGCAACACTCGGCCGGTCGAATACAACCCAGAGTTGAGGCTCGATAGTGCGGCGGACAGCACAACGATATTCATCACGGAACCAATGCCCGATACGCCGAGTGCGCCAAAGAACGTCACGAACGGACTCTGTCCTGCCTTGTACGCACTCCAAGGCAGAAGGCACACGAGCAGTACGACCGACGCGACATAGAACAGCGCGATCCGCCAAATCACATTGTTGATCGCACTCGGTAGCACCTTGCGTGCATCCTTGCACTCGCCGGCCGCGGTTCCCACCAGCTCGACGCCGGCAAACGCGAACACGACGCCCTGCACCAGCACCAACGCCGGCATCAGTCCGTGCGGGAAGAAGCCTCCGTTGTCAGCAATCAAATGCATCCCGGTCGCGTGGCTTGCAACTTGCCCGCCACTGCCGAGGATCACGGTCCCGACAATCAGGAAGATCACGATCGCCGAGACCTTGATCAAAGCGAACCAGAACTCCATCTCGGCAAACCACTTCACGCCAATCAGATTCATCGCCGCGACGATGAACAGTGCGATCAACGCAAACATCCATTGCGGCACAGCAGCGAACGCGCCCCAATAGTGCATGTATAGCGCGACCGCAGTGATATCGACGATGCCGGTCATCGCCCAGTTTAGAAAGTACATCCAGCCAGCGACGAACGATGCCTTCTCGCCGAGGAATTCACGCGCGTACGATACGAAGCTGCCGCTGCTCGGTCGATGCATCACGAGCTCGCCAAGCGCGCGCAGGATCAGAAACGAAAATACGCCGCACACGAGATATACGATCGCGAGCGAGGGACCAGCCGCTTGCAAGCGAGCGCCTGCACCAAGGAAAAGGCCGGTACCGATCGCACCACCGATCGCAATCATCTGCACCTGTCGATTGCCTAGAGTCTTGTGGTAACCGGCCTCGTGAGACTCGAGCCAATCTTTGCGATTGGCCTCCTCCTCTTGCGTAGAAAATCCACTTTCTTTTGTCTTTGAATTCATCATTGTCTCCGCCATCAATCTCAGATCCGATGTCTTTTCTATAATCTGAAAGGTCAGCTTGATCGCTTATGAAACGCTGCTATTGCCTCCCACATCAGCACCGGATTTGAATACATCGGAAAATGTCCGCAATCCGGGATCTCGGCCAGCTCGACCCCCTTATCTTGGATGTGCTTCAGGTAGGAAAGCGATGCATTCTGCGCGCCGTACATGAACATCCTCGGCAGCGGAAGACCTACGAACTTCGTCATCAGGTCGCCGTTGTCCGACAGATCGACCATCGATCGGAAAATCCCGCCGACGGCTTCAGCACGAACCTTGTGCCGCAAGCTCGCCGAATAGAGCGCACTCGCATAGGCCGGGGCATGGAGCGTCCGCTCGATGAAGTCGTCGAAGAATCGTTGGGCATCGTTCCGCGGATGGTCGACGATCTGACGGCTGAGAAAGCAGTCTTCCGGGGCGATGTTTCCTTCTATATCGACGAAGCTCAGCACACGCTCAGGCTGCTGGTGTGCGAGCATCAATGAGGTCAACCCCCCCATCGAATGCCCGATCAGATGGAAACGATCGAAACCGATATGTTCGAGCACGGCACGGGCAGTTTTCACGAGAAACGGGATACTGATCTGCGACAGGTCGGCACAACGGGTTTCGCCGCACCCAGGCGCGTCATAAGCGATGAACGGATGCCCGTCAAATGCGGCGTGGCGTACGATATCGGCATAGTCCTCTTTCGTAGAGCCGAAGCCGTGCAGAAACACGATCGGTGCTTTGTCGCCGTCGCGATGAATGGCCGAGACGTCGAGCGCCGTGCCGTCGACGTTGAACCGGAACTGCGATCGGATAAATTCACGAGTCATCTAAATCACCTTGCACTAATATTCGCGCAATGCGGCCTCAGTTCATTGAAGGTACCGAGGCAGCGCACTGCGGCGACGTTCAATCCGCCAGCGTCGTGCAGAAATCCTGAATCGCCGTGCAAGCGCGTGCCAGGGACTTGTCGTCGAGCGCGTACGCGATGCGAATGTAAGGCCCAAGACCAAACGCACTGCCATGCACAGTCGCGACACCGGCCTCGTCGAGCAACGCGTTAACCACCGCCTCGTCGCCGTCCAGATGTATTCCTGCACGCGTCGTCTTGCCGATCAGGCCTTCACAGGAGGCGAACACGTAGAACGCGCCTTGCGGTACCGCACAGTGCAGGCCGGGCGCCTGGTTGAGTTGATCGACGACCAGGTCACGCCGGCGCTGGAATGCAACACGCGAGTGTTGGATGAAGTCTTGTGGGCCCGTCAATGCGGCGAGCGCCGCATGCTGCGAAATCGTCGATGCCCCCGACGTTTGCTGCCCCTGCAGCTTCTCCATCGCTTCAATCAACCAGCCGGGACCCGTGCCGAAGCCGATGCGCCAGCCGGTCATCGCATACGCTTTGGACACGCCGTTCATCGTCAGCACACGCTCGCGCAACCGCGGCTCGACCTGAGCGAGCGTGAAAAATTCGATGCCGTCGAAAATCAAATGCTCGTAGATGTCGTCGGACAGCACTAGCACCTGCGGGTTCGCGAGCAACACCTCGGCCAACGCCTGCAGTTCCGCACGGCTGTAGACCGCGCCTGTCGGGTTCGACGGCGAATTCAGAATCAGCCAGCGCGTGCGCGGCGTGATCGCCGATTGCAACGCGTCTGCCGTCAGCTTGAAACCGCTTTCTGCCCCGCATGGGACGATCACGGACGTCGCGCCGCAAAGCTGCACGATTTCAGGGTAGCTGACCCAATACGGCGCCGGCACGACAACCTCGTCGCCCTCGTTAAGCGTGGCCGCCAATGCATTGAAGATCACCTGCTTGCCACCGCTGCATACGAGCGTATCGCGCCAGTCGACGTCCAAGCCGTTCTCGCGCTGAAACTTCGCGGCGATCGCCTCACGCAGCGCACGCAAGCCTGCGACTTGCGTGTAGCGCGTATGACCCGCCCGGATCGCTGCGATGCCCGCTTCGCGAACGTGCTCCGGCGTATCGAAATCCGGCTCGCCGGCGCTCAGCGAGATCACCGCCGCACCGCTAGCACGCCGTGCGGCCACGCGATCCATCACCTTATAGGTCGCCGACGGACGTGCTGCGGCCAGGAAGCGATTCAGACTTTCTGCCGGTGCGGTCATTGCGCGGTCCTCCAGCTCGTAAGCCCCATCAACTCCAACGTGCTGCGACCTTCACGCAACGCGTCCATCATCTTCGCCTCCTTGTCGGCACGGGCCTGTCCCTGCGCCAGCGTCTCTTCGACGTGTGCCGCCGGGATCACGAGGACACCGTCATCGTCCGCAACGACCAGATCCCCGGTCGCCACCGGCGTGCCGGCGAAGCTGATCGGCTGCCCGACCGACGGTGCGCTGGCCTTGATCGTGCCGCGCATGCAGATGCCGCGGGTGAACACGGGAAAGCGTCGGGCGGTCAGGGCTGCGATGTCACGCACGCCTCCGTCGATGACCAGACCGGCGACACCGGCAGCTTCGGCCGCCACGGTCAGCACTTCACCCCAGTAGCCCGACACAAAGCCGCCGGTCGATACGACGAGCACGCTGCCGCGGGGCACCCGCTCCATCGCAATGTGGATAGACAGGTTGTCGCCCGGCGAACATTCGAGCGGATACGCCGGGCCGGCAATCGACGCACCCGGCCATACCGTGTGAATCGCGGGATCGACCGAACTGGTAGCGAGACCCGATGCTTCGTACAGCGTCGACGTGCCAAGCCTGCAGGCTTGCGCCAGCAGAAGCGAATCGTAGGAAGGAACGTTGGACATGGCTCAGCCCTTGGTTTGAAGCTTGTGATAACCGAGTGCTGCGCGTGCGTCGCCCAACGACTTGCCTTCCGCGATCTGCTCGCGGATACGCGACTCGACTTCCTCGATCTTGCGGGCGATCTCGGCTACTTCCCGGGCACGACCACGCGGCACGACGACGACGCCGTTCGCATCCGCCACCACGATGTCACGCGAAGCAACGCGGACGGTTCCGACCCCGACCGTGGTGTTCACCGACTCGACTTGCACGCGGTCCTTGCCGGTTCGCATGAAGCGACCCGCAGTGAACAGGGCATAGTTGTCGCCGAGCGCCTTGTTCACGTCCCGGCAGACACCGTCGATCACAGTGCCCGCGATCCCGCGCAGCCCCGCGTACTGGGTCATGATGTCGCCCCAGACCGTGCAATCGGTGCGGCCGTCGTTGTCGATCACGACCACGTCGCCCTCAGCAACGTCATCGATGAAGTCGCCGACCGTGCCGGGAGGATTGCTGGCCGGCACGTACTTGACCGTGAACGCCGGCCCCACGACGACCTTCGTGTAGTTCGCCAGCGGCATGATGCCGAGCGACTGCCCGTGCAAGCCCAGCTTGTCCATGGCGTCGGAGACACCCGGGGTGTCCAGCCCGGCGAACAACGCGACCAGTTCCTGGTCTTCGGCGCTTGCTCTGTTTGGATTCGTCATACGATAAAACTCCAAAAACGATGTCGGGTTAGCGGACCGCGATGGCCTCGAATTCCTTGTCATGCATGACCTCCGCAACGGAGCGCCCGGCGCGTACGGCGGCCACCATGCCGTCCTGGCGACGCGCGATGCGCTCGCCGAGATCGAGCACCTCCTCGATGCGCGCGGCTGGCACAAACACCGTGCCGCAGCGATCGGCAATGACGTAGTCGCCCTCGTACACGGTGACACCCGCCATCTGGACCGGGTTGCCCGAGTCAATCTGGATCACGCGATTGCGCGCGCTGATCATCGTCACGCCACGGCCGTACACCGGGTAGCCGATCGACTCGCTGCCGTCGATATCGCGGCTCAGGCCGTCGATGACCGATCCGCGGACCTGCTTTGCCGTGGCGGCGTTGGCCAGGATGTCGCCCCAGCAGGAGATACCGTCGGCACCGCCGGCGATCACCAGCACGCGGTCGTCCGTGTTCACCGCGTCGATGACGGGCGAAATCAGATGCACGGTGGGTTTGGCATCCGCTTTCGGACCGAGCTGAATCGTGCTCGCGCGGCCAACGATCTTCGGGCAGTCCCACAGCGGGCGCAGTCCGTAGGTCGCGCCCGGCAGATCCAGAAAATCGAGCGCATCGGAAACAGTGTTGGTGTCGAGCGCGGCGAGGCGGTCGAGGATGGATGTCGGGTTCATCACGTTGGGTTCCGTTGACAAGTGTCCCAATCGTCGCGTCGCCACGTTGATATGTAAATTCGTTACTTCGTATCAAGCTGATATCATTTTCGGATCAGCAAAAACCGAGCTACGGAGCCACACAAGCGGAAAATGGGCGCCCTCAACGCATCTCGCATATCGCGGAACATTCCGGACGGAGGCAAACCCGCATGAGCAATACGATCGATTTCAGGCTAATCAAGCAGTTGTGGATGTTTCTGGCGGTTGCGGAAGAGCAGCACTTCGGGCGAGCAGCGAAGCGCTTGAACATGTCTCAGCCACCATTGACCGAGCAGATCAAGGTTCTCGAGCAATCGCTGGGGCTTCAGCTCTTCTATCGCTCGCGACAGGGCACGCAACTCAGCCCCGCCGGCGCTGCGATCCTCCCTGCAGTGCAACAATTCACGAGTCAGGTCGAACGGCTGGAGCGTGTCGTGCGAGAGGTCGCCGCGGGTCAGTCCGGCGTGCTGCACGTCGGGGCCATTACGTCAGCGATGCTCGAGACCGTCCCCCCCCTACTGGACGAGCTTAAGCGGGCTCATCCGGATCTGACGGTCTTCGTCAATGAAATCGACAGCGTCGATGCGATTCCCGCACTCGAAGCGGGAGAGCTGGACCTCGCGTTCGTGCGCGTCGACCGAGAAGTCGGAAACGGGATCCTGACGATGCCGCTTGCCGAAGATCGCCTGGCCGTCGCACTTCCCAAGGATCACACGCTCACATCATTGCCGAGAGTACGATTGCGCTCCTTGGCAGGCGAACAGATGGTCGTTTCCTCGCGACAGGTCGCCCCGGACTACTTCGACTTGCTGATGTCCGTCTGCCGCTCCAACGGGCTGACGCCGCGCGTCATGCACGAAGTGCGATCAATCACGTCTCAAGTCGCCTACGTCGGTTGCGGCCAAGGCGTTGCCCTTGTGCCATCGTCGATGCGCAAGCTGGTGCCCGCGAACGTCGTCGTGAGGCCATTGAAAGAAAAGGTGATGGTGGTCACGGCAGCACTGGTTTGGAATTCGAACCGCTACCATCCGATGGTCGATGCCGTGGTTGCGTTGCTGAAAAAGCAGCCCCCGGCCGTTCCTGATGCGTAGACGAGCCGGTCAGCTGCCTTGATGGCGTTCGCTGTATCGTGCGCCGGTGTTACGTCGAGCAACCGGTGGCGGCATACCCGGTCCTCTCGTCCCCATTAACGCATCATTCACGTCTGTGAGAACGGCAAGGGTAACGATCGAGTAAAGCGATCAGCCTCTTGACAAGCGAGATCCGCAACGAAGCGGATTGCATCGGATGCGCGGTTTTCCATGTAGCTCACGACCAACCCTTGCGGTCGCAGTGGCAACCCAAACGGGATGACCTCCACCTCCCCGCGCTCCACCTGCTCCCGCACCGGAGGCAACGGAATCAGCGCATTGCCGAAACCGCTCTTGACGAGCCTCACGATGGCATCGATCGAATTGGCGCAATGGACTTTTCCCATCGGCACATTCGCGCGCTTGAATACGTCCCGGAGTACGAGATAAGGCTGCGACCCTCGGCTCATCGAGACAACCGGGCGCGTGAGCAGATCCTGGACGTCCAGGCCGGCCGACGCCGACCCCGGCCTGCCGATCCAGCCCATTGCCATCGGCAGACAGGCCTTGCTGAACATGCCCTCCCCGATCAGTTGATCGGTCTGCAGGGCAACGTCTACCTCTCCATCGCGCAAGCTTCGATTTAGCCGCTCCGATGATTCCGCGCTCAACTGAACCTCGATCCCGGGATACGACGACTGCAGATGCTCGACGAATCCAATGAGCCATGTATGAACAATGGTATCTATCACGCCGATACGCACGCTGCCGAGCAGTTTCCGATCGGTTTGACCAAGCTGCATGATTTCGCCCTGAAGCTCGAGCATGCGCTCCCCATACTGGATCAATCGTATGCCAACGGGGGTAAGACGCATCTCACGTGAATCCCGATCGAACACGCGGGCGCCGATCTCTTCCTCGAGTGCCGCGATGCGATTCGAGATGGCCGCCTGGGTGACATGCAGGCGCTCGGCGGCTGCGCGGAAGCTGCCGAGCTTGACGGCAACAAGGAAGCTTTCCAGAAAGCGCGTGTTCATGAAAGAAATCCTGGCAAACGTGTTCGTGTAACGCCACCGCGGAACACGGTGGGCGCGGCTATGACTGGCGGACTTTCACCCGAAAAATTTCTACTGTAAATCCCCTAGCAATTGGATGGATACAACGCCTCCATCGGCTATCGAGTACCTGGGACACATCTGCCCACCGCGCCGTCGCTGCCTCCGTTTCCGGCATCAACCGCCCGGGAAAACCCCACCCAGCTGCCACACCACCAGATCAGGCCATCGCGGCGCCGCCTCGTACCGGCGTACCTCAACGCCGGGACCACAAGAAAAAGTTATCAAATTTGCGAAGAAATTCCCGTTTGCAGCGCATTTATTGGGTAGAGACGATGCGTCGGTCCGATCAATATGGAAAGACAAGGAGACGGGTATGGAGCCGCGCGGGTTGCTGTTTGTCGCATCCGATATCGATGCACAGGACGAGGACAATTTCAATCGATGGTATGACGACGAGCATCTCGAGGATCGAGTCAGGATGGATGGGGTTTTGTCCGCATCGCGTTACGTTGCCGTCGACGGCGGCCCGCGCTATCTGGCGCTCTACTGGGCGCGCTCAGTATCCGCTTTCGACTCTCCTGCATACGCACATGCGTTTCGTCACCAGACGCCTTGGTCCGTCGACGTGCTGTCGAAGATGCGATCTCCCGTCCGGCGGATCGGCACATTGCACGCGGAAATCGGCAAAGGATATGGCGGCTGGCTGGCTGTCCTGCAGTTGGACATGTCAGATGAAACCGATCGACTCATCGAACAGTGCGCGACGCTGGGACGCACGCTGTCGCAACGCAGCGGCTTCGTCCGCTCATACCTCCTCCTTCCCAACGACGACTTGAGCCGGCCGCTGCCGCTCGAGGATATGTCCCGCCGCCAAATGCGCCCGATCCTGATTATCGAGAGCAGCAGCCCCTCATCGAACGAAGCGGCATTACAGACTGCAGCTACCTCGCTGAACGGCTCGTCGGTGGCTACCGCACGGTATGGCCTTGCATGGAACCTCGATGCCCGGGAGTGTGCGTAATGGAAAACTCTACGACGTTCACGCAGGACAAGCCCGTCTCGCACGAAGGCTCCTCCCAGCCGCCGCGCATGGGTCGTCTCGCTGCCGCGAGCTCGATCGGCACCACGCTCGAATGGTTCGATTTCACGATCTACAACCTGATGGCGGCGCTGGTGTTCAACACGATCTTCTTTCCGTCGTTCGATCCGATGACGGGCACCATCCTCGCCTTCTCAACCTACGCCGTTGGCTATCTGTCGCGACCATTCGGTGGCATCGTATTCGGTCACCTGGGCGACAAGCTCGGCCGGCGATTCGTACTTGTTGCAACGCTCGTCATGATGGGCGCGGCAACCGGAGCAATGGGATTGTTGCCGACCTATCAGGTGTGGGGTATCTGGAGTCCGATCTTGCTGGTCACGCTGAGGTTCCTGCAAGGTGCGGCAATCGGCGGCGAATGGGCGGGTGCCGTTCTGTTGTCTATGGAACACGGCGATCAACGCCACCGTGGACTCAATGCGTCGTTTGCCCAGGTCGGGCCGGCGTGCGGCACATTGCTCGGCGCGGGTTTTCTTGCCGCGTGCTCGGCGCTGTTGTCGACTCACGATTTCCAGACGTGGGGCTGGCGTATGCCGTTTCTCTCGAGCGCCGTTCTGGTGGCGTTCGGTCTGTGGTTGCGACGTGGCGTAGATGAAACGCCCATGTTCAAGCAACTGGAACGCCACAGACACAAGGCCCAACTTCCGATCAAGGAAGTCGTCGTCGGACATTGGCGACGACTGCTGATCGCCGGTAGCGTGCGCATCGGTTCCGATCTCGTCTACGGTCTCCTGATCGTCTTCACACTCACCTATATCACGACCATTCTGCATTTGCCACGCTCGCTCGCGCTCGTCGCGACCATGCTCGGCTCTGTATTACATGCAATCTGTGTCCCGATCTTCGGCGGCTTGTCCGACCGGCTGGGTCGACGCATCGTATATGGCGCAGGCGCCGTGCTGTCGATCGCATGGGCGTTCGCATACTTCGCACTGATGGACTCGCGCCAGCCCGCCAACATATGCGTCGCGGTGGTGATCGGCATGCTCTTCCAGGCAATGATGTACGGACCGCAAGCTTCATTCGTCACGGAACAGTTTCCGACCCGTGTCCGCTATGCCGGAGCTTCGCTCGCGGCAACGCTCGGCGGCATCGTCGGTGGCGCGTTCGGGCCGTTGGCCTTCGCCGCCCTATACAAGGCGTATCTGTCGGTCACGCCCATCGCGCTATACGTCGGCGCCGGCCTTGCCATCACGCTCGCAGCCCTGTATGCGGCCCGCGAAACCGCCCGCAAACCCCTCCAGGAATGACGAAGCGAACCGCGGCACATGCCGCCCACTCGTCCGAACTAGCAAGCTGAGCGACGAAATGAACCGAATGACCTCTCCTGCCGAACTCATGGCGCCCAATTGTCGACCTCCAGCTGAACCTCGTGTTCATGCGGCCGGGGCTGGCGCGATCCTGTTCGATCCATCGAACGGTCCCTTCGATCCCGAACTGCAGCAGCGACTTTTCGCACTAGCACAGCGAATCCGCTCGCTAGGCGACGCGGATCGATCACGGGAGCTGGTGTTGGGCGTCAACAATCTCCTGTTCGTTTTCGACCCGCTGTCACTTCCTCCTTGTGAGGCTGGCGAGTTGATGGTCAGGCTCTGGGAAACGACGGAACCGCTCGTTCAGCTCGGCCGCGAGATCGAGATTCCCGTCGTATATGGCGGCGAAGCCGGTGAGGATTTACGCGACCTGGCAGCAGGCGCGCTGATGGATGTCCGCGAATACATCCGACGTCACGCCGAAGCGGAGTACAGCGTGGCGAGTATCGGCTCCATGCCAGGTTTCGCGTACATGACGGGATTGCCACTGGAATTGAGTGTGCCAAGACGTAAGGTGCCGCGAATGAAGATCCCGGCCGGCACGGTCATCGTTGGCGGTGCGCAGGCCGGTGTCATGCCATGCACGGCGCCGTCCGGATGGCACCTGCTGGGTAGGACCACGCTTGAAATGTTTAACGTGAACCGCAACCCGGTCTGCTTGTTGTCGCCGGGCGACCGGGTTCGATTCAGCGTAGCGAGGATTGAACTGTGATGGAAGTACTGTCGAATGGCGCCGCGAACCTCATCCAGGATCTCGGTCGGCGCGGACACCTTGACAGCGGGATCAGCCGTGGCGGTGCGATGGACACCATGGCGCTCACGCTTGCCAACGCGATGGTCGGCAACGATCCCGGTGCAGCCGGCATCGAGGTCAACATGTTCCCGTTCCGGCTGCGATTTCAGGAGGATACCGATTTCGCGACGACCGGTGCCGACTGCACCGTCCGCCTCGATGATCTGACGCTCTCGCCATGGTGGCGTCGCTCGGCCAAGGCTGGGCAAACCGTCGTTATCGAACATCCCAGGAGAGGCGCGCGCGCGTATCTTGCGATCGATGGCGGAATCGATATCGAGCCGGTTCTGGGATCCGAATCGACCGATCTCAAAGGCGGCTTCGGGGGGATGGAGGGGCGAGGCCTGAAACGCGGCGACGTGCTGAAGGTACGAAGCCGCGACACTCCTCCAGTCAGCAAGGCATCCGGGCTCGGCATCGTTCCGCAACGCCTACCTTCATTCATGCAGGAACTGTCGAACGGCTGCGTGACCGTCAGGTTCTTGCCAGGCGCCGAGTATGACCGCTTTACGGTATCGGCCCGTGCCGCGTTCGGGCAAACGGAATATGAAGTGACGGCGGAGGCCAATCGAGTGGGGTATCGCCTCAGCGGCCCACTGCTCCCGCTGATCGAGCACATTGAACTGCTGTCGCACGGCATCGTCCCGGGCACGGTTCAGGTTCCGTCATCCGGGCAGCCGATCGTTCAGATGGCGGAAGCCAATACATGTGGCGGATACCCGAAGATCGCGACCGTCATTGAGGCCGATCTCTGGAAACTCGCGCAGGCGCCCGTCGGATGCCGTATCCGCTTTCAAGTAACGGACGTAAAAACGGCCGTCAACGCATTGCGGGAGCAGGCCGACGAATATGCCCGCATCCGCAGCAATCTTTCGATGATGGCTGATCGAGGCTGACAATGGCGCTCGCCATCGTAGCTTTCCGACGAGGACATGAACCATGACTACGAGACAACACATTGAAGTCGACCTGAATTCCGACATGGGCGAAGGCTTTGGTCGCTACCGAATGGGGGATGACGACGCCATCCTGAATATCGTGACGTCGGCCAACATCGCGTGTGGCCTGCATGCCGGCGACCCCGAGATCATGGCACGCACGTTTGCAATGGCCAAAGAACGCGGCGTCGCCGTCGGCGCGCATCCAGGCTTTCCCGACGTATGGGGTTTCGGCCGTCGTGTCATTCCATTCAGTATCGGTGAAATCGAACGCCTGATCGCTTATCAGATTGGCGCGGCCGAGGCGCTCGCCCGTTACGCCGGTCATCGCGTCACATACGTGAAAGCTCACGGCGCACTCGGGAACATGACACAAACGGACGAGGATGTCGCCATGGCAATCGCTCGTGCGATCAAGGCCGTAAATCCCGAGCTGATCTGCATGACGTTTTCCGGTGCCGTGATGGAGCGCGTATGCCGCGACATGGGCCTGCGCGTGCGTAGCGAAGTGTTCGCCGATCGCGCCTATGACGAGGAAGGCCATCTGCTGTCGCGAAAATCGCCCGGTGCGGTCCTGCACGATGCCGGCCAAGCTGCGGCACGGATGCTTCGGATGATTCAGGCAGGTGCGATCGAAACTGTATCGGGAAGGATGCTGAAGGTACCGATCGATACGATCTGCGTGCACAGCGACACGCCGGGTGCGATTGACATGGCCGCCCGTGTTCGCGCCACGCTCGAACAGGCCGGCATTTCCGTCAAGGCATTCAGCTGAGGCCTGCATGGATCACGACTTTATCAATGACATTGTCGCACTGCTTGAACGCACGTCCGTCAGCGTAATCGACTATACGAACGGTGATCGGCGGATCAGGCTCGTGCGCAGCCATCGCGCGACCGGGAATGCGCCAGCCGATCCGCCTGTGCAGAATCCCGCGCATACGGTTGTCGATGCAAACGGCGCGACGAGCACCGACAGTACGCGCAGGCATACGATCGACGCGGGCATGGTCGGAACCTTCTACCGCGCCCCGGGTCCGAACCAACCGCCGTTCGCGTCTCCAGGTGATCGCGTCCAGGCAGGCATGACGCTGGGACTCGTCGAGGCAATGAAGCTACTGAATCCGATCGAAGCCGACTGCGACGGACTGCTAGCCGAGATTCTCGTCTCGGACGGCGCCCCCGTTGCTCACGACACCCCGCTTTTCGTCATTGACCCTGCATAGAGACCCAATGTTCGATACCGTACTGATCGCCAATCGCGGCGAAATCGCGTTACGCGTGCTACGCGCGTGCCGCGCCCTCGGCCTCAAGACTGTCGCTGTCCATTCGGAAGCCGATACGGATCTCCGCCATGTTCAATTGGCGGATGACGCGCTGTGCATCGGACCACCGCCGTCGTCCCGGAGTTATCTGCGAGCGAACGAGATTCTGATCGCCGCGCGCCTGATGAACGCCGATGCGATCCATCCCGGTTACGGCTTCCTGTCCGAAAATGCCGACTTTTCCGCGGCTGTCGAGCGGGCCGGACTCACGTTCATCGGCCCGAGCTCGGATGCGATTCGCATGATGGGAGACAAGGTCAGCGCGAAGCGCGAGATGCAAGCCGCCGGCGTGCCGTGCGTACCAGGCTCCGAGGGCGCACTACCGACGGATGAGCAACTCATCGTCGACATGGCGCGCACCGTCGGCTATCCGTTGATCGTCAAGGCAGCCGGCGGCGGCGGTGGCAGAGGCATGCGGGTCATCCGAGAGCCGGCCGACCTGCTGTCGGCCGTGTCGACGACGCGCGAAGAAGCCGCAGCGGCGTTCGGCAATTCGGCTGTCTATCTCGAGCGCTTTCTCGAACATCCGCGTCATATCGAAATTCAGGTGGTCGCCGATATGCACGGCCACGCGGTCTGGCTCGGCGAACGGGATTGCTCGATGCAACGCCGTCATCAGAAGGTGATCGAGGAGTCGCCAGCGCCGGGCATTTCCCGAAGCGAGATCGCACGCATCGGCGCCCTGTGCACGCAGGCATGTTTGCGCATCGGCTATCACGGCGCTGGCACGTTCGAGTTTCTCTACGAAGATGGCGCGTTCTACTTCATCGAGATGAATACCCGCGTACAAGTTGAACATCCGGTCACGGAGATGGTGACCGGCGTCGACATCGTAACTGAACAGATCCGCATCGCAATGGGCGAGCCCCTGTCCTTCTCACAAGAAGACATCGAGCCGCGTGGCCATGCGATCGAATGTCGTCTGACGGCCGAGCATCCCTGGACGTTCGCACCGTCGCCCGGACGCGTCGATTCGTGGATCGCACCGGGTGGCCCCGGAATCCGCGTGGAATCGCATTTGTATCCTGGATACGAGATCCCGCCGCACTACGATTCGCTGATTGCGAAGCTGCTCGCCCACGGCCGTACTCGTGACGAGGCCATCGCACGGATGCGCGTCGCGCTGGACGAGATCGTGATCAGTGGCATCGACACGTCGGTGCCGCTTCATCAAGAGTTGATGAAAGAACCGTCGTTCGTTGAAGGTGGATTCGATATCCACCATCTCGAACGCCTCGTCGCAAACGGCGCGTTAAATGGAGCGGAAAGATGACAGACCTTCAAGACATCGAGCGACTGATTGTGACGCTGCAGTCCGCGGGGGTCTCGGAATGTGTTTATACGGCCGGCGATCAAACTATCCGGTTGGAATTCGATCGACACACGTCGACCATTGCGAACGAGCATCGCGAGTCCTCTGGCACCGAGATGTTAGCAGCCGTTTCACCCTTGCCCGGCTATGTTCGCGCGCCGTGCTGCGGGCGCTTTATGCGCACCCATCCGTTGCTTGACCACCAGATGGCCGATACGGACGCGGTTGTGATCGAGGGACAACATATCGCCTACATCGAGGTCGACTCCGTGCTGTTCCCTGTCGTCGCCCCATTTCACGGCCGTCTAGGCCGGATAGCCGTCGCTAACGGTGAAAGAATCGGCTATGGAGCGGCATTGATCGAAATCGTGCGCAGTACCTTCGAATAAGGATGTGAAAATTCGCCCGAGTTTCAGGATCGGGTGATGCTGTCACGAGTCTCGCGACAACGTCGCGAGCGCTGCACGCTTCGCAAACTTGATCGCGGTAATATCCTGCTGGACAGTCACAACTGCCAGTGCGCCGTCATAGATCAGTGCCAGAGTTGCCGCCAATTCGCGCCGCTGGGCTGGCGTGACGGGAAAATCTACAATGGCCTCCTCGAATACCCCCTTGATCGCGTCCTTGTGGGACTTGACGGCCGCATGAATCAGACCGGATTCGAGATGTTCCGCCTGGGCACGCAAAAAGGCGCAACCACGAAATCCGTGGCGGGCCACGATAGCCAATCTGTCGAAAATACTAACCGCGCGCGCGATCGGATCGTCTCCTGCTGCTGCGATCGTATCGCGAATCTCCGATAACGCCGTGGCCTTCCTACCTTCGAGATAGGCCAGAACAAGTTCCTCCTTGTTCGGGAGCTGACGGCACCACAAAAACCCGTTCCGCAGCGCGCGAAATGCTCTACTCCTCGCATACCACGGCCTCAGCGAGAAGATATCGGGCTGCCATTTGGCCAATTCGCTACGCCTTTCGGGCGCGCGCTTGTCTCTAAGTCGGTCCGCGCGGCATTCCGAAAGTCAGAGCGATATATCCGGTTGATCTGCGGAGCGTCGGACTATCGACACACCGGTAGTACGCACTAACCCCGGGGATCGATTTGATCGGAATGCTCCGCCAGAAAATCGATGAAGGACCGTACCTTGGCGGACAGATACTTGCGACTTGGATAGACGGCATGAAGCGTCGTGCCGACCGTAATCATATCCGGCAGGACCTCCTTCAGTTTCCCTTGTGCCACATCATCCTGGACCATCCAGGTGGGTAAAAAAGCCAGCCCCATACCATGGAGCGCAGCCATATGGAGAAGGGTCTCGTTCTCGCTCTGCATCACGGTGCGGAAGGTCACGGTATGTCGACCATCCGCATTGTCGAAAGTCACGCGGTCATTCAACGCCATTCCGCTGTATCGCAGCAGTGCATGGCCATTCAAGTCGGCAATTTTCTTCGGACGGCCAGAACGTCTCAAATACGCGGGCGATGCTACGAGACAGAACCGGACTTGCATGATCGGCCGTGCAACCAGCCCTGGATCGAGCCGCTCGGGTGCCGTCGCGCGTAGAGCAAGATCGAGCCCTTCATCGGCAAGATTCGCGATACGGCCGCTCAAGTCCATATCAAGACAAACGTCCGGATATCGTCGGTGATAGTCGGCCAACAAGGTTGAAAAACGCTGGCTCGCTACCCAGACGGGTGCGCTCAACCTGAGGGTACCGTGTGGCGTCAAGGTGGTGTTGCTGATTGCCGCCTCGACCTCGTCCAGCCCCTCCAGCATCCGCTTCGACAGATCGAAGTAGAGCGCACCAGCCTCCGTCAGGCTGACGTGGCGACTCGTCCGATTGAGCAATCGGTTACCAACGCTGCTCTCCAGGTGCATTACGTGCTTACTCACCATTGCCGGCGACAAACCCAACTTCTTGGCCGCGGCCGCAAAGCTACGATGATCCGCGACCGCGCAAAACACACGCATGCTAAGCAAAGTATCCATAGATCATAAACATAGCGGAAACGATGCATCAACTCAACGGTCGTTGATCAACCATCAGGAAATCAGGATCCTTTCACCATGCGCCAACGACGGCCGTTCCAGAGACATCCAACCAACGCCAAGAGCGCTATTCCGAAGGTTAATCTGATGAGCCAATACCGACTTCCGAGTTACTTCGTCAGCCATGGCGGTGGCCCGTGGCCTTACATGACGGGCGCATTTCGCAGCAACTTTTCAAAGCTCGAACAATCGTTGCTGGACATGCGAGCGGAGTTAGGCGATCTGCCTAAGGCCGTGCTGATGGTCTCTGGCCATTGGGAAGAGGCCGGATTCGCTATCTCGTCCGCGGAGCGCCCGGGAATGGTCTACGACTACTACGGTTTCCCCGACGAGCTTTATCACATCGAATATCGTGCCCCCGGTTCTGCCATGCTCGCGCGGCGTGTGCGCCATTTGTTACTGGCGGGCGGCATCGATGCACGCCTGGACCCGAACCGAGGCTTCGATCACGGCACCTTCAGCGTCATGAAGCCGTTGTATCCGGATGAAGATATTCCGGTGGTGCAGTTGTCACTGGACCCTGGCTTCGATTCTGCCCGACATCTGACGGTCGGACGCGCATTGGCGCCGTTGCGCGACGAAGGCGTTCTGATCATCGGCAGCGGCCTGAGCTTCCATAACCTGCCCGCCATGCGCGATGCATCCGGGTACGAGCCGTCTCTGCATTTTGACACCTGGCTGCAACGCACGCTCGTGCATTCGCATTCGTCCGAGCGAGCGGCACTTCTCGTCGACTGGGACCAGGCACCCCACGCACGCGATGCGCATCCACGCGAAGATCATTTGCTTCCGTTGATGGTTGCAGTTGGTGCTGCATGGGACGAGCCAGGATCGACGATCTATCACCAGACCAACTTCGCAGGTGGGCTCACCGTTTCGAGCTTCCGCTTCGGCCATCCACCGACAACCGGTGGCGATCGCTGAGGCTCGACCATGCTTAAACGCATGAATCTTACGATTTACCGATCCAGCCACTCGGCAGATCGGCATCCCTTTTCTGGAGACCAGCGATGAAAGCTTCAATTCTGAAGTCCTACGGCGGTACTGACCAGTTCTCGCTCGAAGATTTGCCGACCCCTGAACCCGGTGCGGGCGAGGTGCTGATCAACATCAAGGCTTCGGCGGTCAATCCCTTTGACCTCATTCTTCGTCAAGGCTTCATGGTTCAATACATCCCACTGCCGCTGCCGGCCGTGCTGGGGGGCGACGCCGCCGGAACTATCGCGGCACTTGGCACCGGCGTCAGCGGGTTCGCAATAGGCGACCGTGTCGTAGCCGATTTCGCCGCGAACGGAAAAGGTGCGCATGCCGAATATGGCGTGGTACCGGCCAGTTCTGTTGCCAGGTTGCCTGCAACGTTGAGCTTCGAGCAAGGGGCCGCGCTCGTCAAAGCCGGACTCACCGGTCGACAGGCAGTCGACGCGCTCGGGATTCAGGCTGGTGACCGAGTGCTGATCTCGGGTGCCCTCGGTGCCGTGGGACGCGCGGCGATCCAGTATCTCAAACTGCTCGGTGCCGAACCAGTGGCCGGAGTCCGCTTCGAGAGGCTCGATGAAGCGCGTAACGTAGCCGGTCACGCGTTGGATATCACTGTGCAACCAACAATCCAGTCCTTCGATTTCGCCATCAGCGCTGCGGCACCCGTCGCGCACAATCTCATCGGACACGTCCGCGACGGTGGGGTAATCGCCAGCATTGTCCCCGTGCCGCCTGCAGCGAATATCGACAACCATGTCACGATTCACGAGCTTTACCATCGCACCGACGTGGCCACACTAGACTCGGTGCTGGACGCCGCCGCGCGTGGCCTGCTGGTGATACCCGTTTCGCAAACATTCACGTTGGGACAAATTGGGGCGGCACATGATGCGGTCGCCGCCGGCGAAAAAGGGAAGGTTGTCATTCGCCATGATTGAGGTCTCCTCATTTGAAGAGGCATACGTCTCGAACTATCAAAATGGCCAATAGCTTCCCTCGTCAGCCGGTATATTTCTTTTCCAGAACCTGCTTCCCATCGCCTGAGGCTGGCAGCCAGACTCGAGTTCATGATCGCCTCCTCGAACGATCGATTCGGGATATTCCACGACAACTGTCGCGGCGTCCCGACGCAATACTGTTCCTGTCAGGCGATTGGGTGGAGCCGGTATTCACGATCTCGCCGTTACCTGAAAGCGCGACGGTGCCTGATGAGTTCGGGGTTCGCGCACATCCCGACGAAGCCGAACATCGGGTGTCTAGCATGCTGCTTTCCCGGCGTGTCGTCGACCTCCTTGACGGGGCCGCCTTGCCGACACGCGAAGCGCTCGACCATCGGATCGACGACGGAATGCTGATCCTGCTCAACATGATGTATCCAAATGCACGCATTCCGGTTGCCCGATTGTCGTTACGAGCAACGCTCGATCCAGGCATACACTGGGCGGCTGGTCATGCCATTGCACAACTCCGCGACGAGAATGTACTGATCATCGGTTGCGGATCGAGTCGCGGTGAAGAGGGTTGGACAATGCAAGAACCAGCTCGGCTCTCAGTCAATTTCGATATGTGGCTGCGTCAGGCGCTTTTCGAGGAAGACCCGTCGCATCGCATCATGGCACTCATGAATTGGGAACGCGCGCCGGCTGCGCGCATCGCGCATCCGCTGGGCAATTCATTGATGCCGTTATTGTTCATCGCCGGAACAGCAGGTGAAGATGCCGCCAAATCCGTGGTTGGCGGTCGACATCGAACGTCCGTTTCGCCATCGAATTTCCGATTCGGGTAGATCCCGTAGTGTGCAATAGTAGGAGCTAGAGCGTTCCGATATTGTCCAAGCTCTCGTTTCACGCTCGGCAGTCGCTCTCCTCGAATTGAATTGGCTCCTCCGGTACTTCTCAAGCAGAATTCGCTAAGAAGCTGATGCGTTGGTCGACGCGATTCCTCCGATTCGAGGAAGCGGACGTCCTCTGCGCAAACCGAAAATTGTTCAAGGAGACCGGGCTACCGCTACAAGCCACACCGGCAGCACCTGCGCGAACGCGGCATCACGCCGTTGCTTACCAAAATGGGTTCGCCTCATGGCAGTGCCCGCGGTAAAACTCGCCGGTTCATCGAACGTTCCTTTGCCTAGCCTCATGCGTTCAAACGACTCACGATTCGCTACGAACGATTCGCACACCGTCGAACCCGCCTGTCACCTGTCATGTCGGCGTATCGAAACATCGGCATTCAGAACTCGCGCGCATCGATCACGCAATCGCTTCAGCGCCACAGAATGCTGAGATATTGGTCATGCTCGATGCGCAGTGGAACCGATTCGAGTTTTTGCCCGAGACACGGGCCCATTATGCAGACACCGTCGTCGAGCGTGAATTTCGCGCCATGTCCATGGCAGACGATGTGCTCCATAGAACAATCGAGATAGGCATCCTTGCGCCACGGAAGCGTCGAGCCCGGCCAGTGCGGGCACGAATTCCGGTAACCGCGAATCAGCCCGCCCCGGCGAACGACGAAGAGATCGTCGACGCCGCGCCCCTGCAGATCGAACCCGCGCGCCCCCGAGATCGGGAGCGCGCTCAATTCACAAAGACGCATCCAGCGCAACGAGCCGGCATCGGCTGTCATGCCTTCAGCGGTTCGGACGACGGCGGTGGGCCGCCCGGCGCCCACTTTTCACGCCACTGGAGGAGGAACTCCTGAGCGCGGTCCGCATGCGCGGGCGCGATGCGCGGCACCCACGAGTCGTCGTGCAGGTCCATGTCCGCGTCGTACTCGATGTGGCAGCCAAACGGTGAGTTGAAATACCAGAACCAGTTCGAGCCGAATTGATGACGGCCCGGGCCCCAATACGATTCATAGCCTTTTGCCGCGAACGCGCTGCCGGCACGCATCACCTCCGTCGGGCCACCGAGGTGAAACGTGAAGTGCTCGCAGCCCTGCATGAACGGCGGCGTCTGGATCAGGAAAAGCGTATGGTGATCGAGCGTCCCGGCAGGACGCAGGAACGGCCCCATTCCGATGAACTTGTCGCTCAGCCGGAATTTGAGCCGGTTGACGTAGAACGCCTCCGCCTTGTCCGTGTCCGGCACGAAATACACGACATGCGACAGCGTCCTCGGGCACGGCGGCGGCTCGTTCTCGCCGGTCAACGCACCCGTCACGTTGACGCCGCGGCGGCCATCGCCCGGCGCGTTCACAGGTTCGGCCGGAAGCTGCAATTCACGGCGCACGGTGACCTGAAACCCGAGCACGAACCCCGCATCGTCAACCGCTTCGATCGAACCGTCGGGCAGCAACGTCACCTCGCGGTCCTTTTCGAGTTCGCCGGCGATCTCGTCGAGCGTCGCCTGGTCTGCCACGCCGTAGATGGTCTTGCGCAACTGATTGGCCGTCGCGAACGGCCATGCCGGCAGCGACGGATCGTCCTTGGAGCGAACGACGACCCCGGTTCCGTCCAGGGCTTCGAATCTGTCTTCGCCCTGTCGCGTGAGACCGTAGTCGAGAAGAAACTGCGTACAGCTTTCAACGTCTTCGACACCGAAGACGAGTGTGTCAGGTCCGAGGATTTTCATTGTCATCGTCCAGTTGATGAAACCGTCTCACTACGTGAGACGTATTGATTACCGTCGAATCGCAAAAACGTTCGGGCGGCGAGCGCCGGCCCATAATGACCGCATCGGCCGAAAAGGTGGTGGCGAATGGGGCCTAGATGGGCTGACCGAGATACCGGTACGTCTCCAGCAGCAGGGCAGCCGACCGATCCTTGTTGCCGATCGAATCCTCCTGTTCGTTCAGGCAGAGCTGCAGCGAAGCGTCGTAGATCCGCTTCACCCGCTCGAAGCGACGCTGGTCGTAGCCGGCGAGCGCTTCCTCGGCCGACGCGCTGCCGGCGAGGTACTCCGCCAGCACCACGGCATCCTCGACAGCCATACCCGCCCCAGAAGTCATCTGCGGTGTCGGCGCGTGTGCGGCATCGCCCAGCAGCACCACGCGCCCGCGATGCCACGGCGTGGGCACCAGCGTGATGTCGAGCGGACGGAAAATCACCTGAGACGATTCAGTGATCAGGTCGAGGGCGTCGCGAATGGCCGGTGCGTCGAACTCGGCCAGCCGTTCGCGGATGAGCACATGCGACTGTTCCGGCGCGATGCGCAGCGGGTCGCGGCTGCTTTCGAGGTAGAACATGTAGCAGTTCTCGCGCGAGGTCGGGAAAATCCCCAGGACCTTGCCGGTCGGCGTTCGATACAGACAGAAGCCGTCGGCCTGTTCAGGACGCGGCGCGTTGAACCGCCAGACGCTCTGGCCCGCGAACCGTGGCTCGTAGTCGGCACCGAAGACGCGCTTGCGCAGCCCCGAATACACGCCGTCTGCCGCGATCACCAGGTCGTACGATGCCAGTCGGCCATCCGAGAACTGCACGTCGATGCGATCCCCGCGGTCCGTCAGGTCCTGGACCGTCACGCCCTTTTCCAGCACTGCACCGCTGTCCTCGGCTGCCGTCTCGAGGATGCGCGCGAGTTCCGGCCTGCGGATCCCGCAGCTCGGCGGTGCGGGATGAACGTGCTGCAGTTCGCCCGACGCGTCGAACTCCCGAAAGACGGCGAACGCCATCCCGCTTTCGCGACAGGCATCGGCAAGGCCAAGCGTTTCGAGCGCACGCATCGTGTTGTGGAGCAGACAGATGCCCGCTCCTGCCGTCGGTCGTTCCGGCTTGATGTCGATGCAGTGAACGTCGAATCCTTGCCTGGCCAGGGTAACGGCGGCCGTGGCGCCGCCAATTCCGGTGCCGACGATCAGCACGCGTTTGACCTTCATTGTCTGTCTCCTTTCTCCACTCCGATGGCGGATAGATTTTTGGGGCCACCGGTGAAACCGACGGACACCCCGGCTGGTCCTGCGTGACCCCCGGAGATTGTAGGCTCGTACCGTGACGAAACCTGCGCACGCGAAGCCGGTTTTACATGAAAGGCGTGCGCCGCTGCGGCCACCAGGTTTCCTGCGGTTGCCGCGCGATGCGATTGCGCAGCACACCCACGCCCTTCACGTCGAGCTCGATCACGTCGCCGGGTTTCACGCTGCGTCCAAGCTCGAGCGCCGAACCGTTGCCCATCGTGCCCGAACCGATCACGTCGCCCGGTTGCGCATAGTCGCCGAGCGACACGTAAGCAATGAGCTCTTCGGGCGTCCAGAGCATTTCCGACGTGTCGCCCTCGCCCCACGTCTCGCCGTTCACGCGCGCCGACATCCGGATGTTGTCGAGCCGCTCGAACTCGTCGATCGTGGTGATCCACGGACCGATGCCGTACGCAAAGTCCTTGCTCTTCGTCGGCCCCATGCCGATTGCGAACTCGTTGCCCTGCAGATCGCGCGCGCTGAAGTCATTGAAAATCGTCACGCCGAACAGATACGAGCGCGCGACGTCAGGCGTGATGTTGTGCGCCTGCCGGCCCACGACCCAGCCGAGTTCCAGCTCATAGTCCAGACGCTCGGAGCGGGCAGGCCAGGGCACCTCAGCTTCGTGCCCGATCACCGTCCACGGCGAGCCCTTGAAGTAACCCGGCACTTCGAGTAGGGCCGGCGTCGGGCTGATGTTCATCCGCTCGTGGAACTGGCGGATATGCTTCGTGAACGTGAGCCCGTCGCGCACCACGGACGGATCGCAGGCAGCCCCCCACTGCAGCCCGTCGATCGCACACGACACATCGTCGCCATATTTCGCGGCCGCTTCGGTCGCGGTGTCGAGAAAACGTTGCCCGAGCGCGATGGCGGCCGACATGCTTTCCGGAAACACGACCGACGCGTAACGCAGCGCGGCGTCGCGGGTTGCCCCTTGTGCCTGCAGCCGCAGCGCCTCTGCCGCACGCAGATCGATGACGCGCCCCTGCTCTGGCTGCACCAGACAGATGCGGTGAACCGGCCCGTCCAGACCTTCGACTACAAATCGCCCCAGCTTCATGTGCCGTCTCCATGTGAAGAAATTGAGATGAGCCATAATGAAACTGAACGTCTCGTTTTGTCAACGGCATAAAAGCTAGGGTATTTCCCGGCGGACTTCGAAGTCGAAGTTGCGAAACTTTCGTATACGATTCGTATCGTTTATTAATTTAAAATCCCGCAATACCGGCGAAAGACCTGGGGCCGACCGCAGGCGCATCAGGAACGGAGCCTACGCGCGGCGAAATCCGTCGCCCCCTCGCTCCTGCTCCATCGACCAGCCCGAGTCTCACCGTCACTCCGGAGCGTTCATGCGTCGCAAAGCAATGGCTTTCCAGCACTACTACCCGTGGTTCCTCGTGTTCGTCCTGTTCTGCACGAGCGTCGTGTCGTATCTCGACCGGAACATCATTTCCCTTTTCGTCGGGCAGATCCGGCACGAGATCGGACTGTCGGACGTGCAGATCAGCCTGCTGCAAGGGGTGGCCTTCGCATTGTTCTATTCCGTGATGGGACTGCCGTTCGGCCGCCTGGTCGACCGTCACACTCGCAGGAACCTGATTGCGGCGGGCGTCTTGCTGTGGAGCGTCATGACGATCTGCTGCGGCCTGAGTACCGGCTTCTGGCAGCTCTTCTTCTCGCGCATGGGCGTAGGCATCGGCGAAGCTTGCCTGGGCCCCGCGGCGTTTTCGATGATCGCCGACAGTTTCATGCCGGCCCAGCGCGGACGGGCCATCGCCACCTACAACATGTCCAACTACGTCGGCGTCGGCGCATCGCTGCTGTTCGGCGGTGCGATCATTTCGCTGCTCACGCGCTTCTCCGGTTTCGGCCTGCCCGGCGTTTCCGGCATGCCGACATGGCGGCTAGCCTTCATCGTTTCAGGCTTGCCCGGCATCCTAATGGCGTTCGTCGTTCTCGCGCTGAAGGAACCGGTGCGCCGCGAAGTCAAGCAGGCGACCGACGGAAACCGCGAGACGCTCGGGTTGTGGTCGTATCTGTCGAGTCGCAAACGTGCATTCGCGTCCGTCTATGCCGTCTATACGCTGACCGCGATGATCGGCTACATCATCGTCGCGTGGGCGCCATCGTTTTATATCCGTCACCACCACATGCAGCCCGTCCACGTCGGCCTCACGATGGGCGCAATGACGATCGTCAGCGGCGTCGCGGGATGTATCTGCGGCGGGTATCTGACCGACGTACTGGCGTCGAGTCGAATTCACGGCGGCCGCTTCAGGCTTCCGCTCGCCTGGTGGCCCATCGCGCTCGGATCGGTCATCGGCATGGTGTGCGCTTCCAGCCCGACACTGAGCCTTCTTTTCCTCGGCCTGCTCACCTTCGGCAGCGCGCTGTCCTTTTCAGGCGCGGCGGCCGTCATTCAGGACATCGTGCCGAATCAGCTCAGGGGGCAGGCCGCAGCGCTCAACTATATCTGGACGGGGATCATCGGCCTGTCCATGGGGCCGACGTCCGTTGCGCTCGTGACGCAATACGTGCTGAAAGACAACGCGTTGCTCGGCGGTTCGCTCGTGATCGTCATCGTTCCGCTCTCCGTGATCGGCTTTCTCACGTGCTGGTCCGGCCAGACGAGCTACCAGAATGCCCGCGACGATCTGCTTGCATGGCTCGCGACAGGCTCGCGCCGTCCCGCCACGCTGGAGCCCGTTCTGACCGGCAATGGCATGGATGCGGGGAAGACCGTCGCCTAGCGCCATCGATTCGGATAACAAAGATTTCACGAAGAAGAAAACCAAAACGGAGCAGGAGACATGAGAACACCGCTACTGGTGCTCGCCGTCACGGCGACCGCACTATCTCCCGGCATTGCCTCGGCGCAGTCGAGCGCCACCCTCTATGGCACCTTGGCCACCGGCCTGGTGTATTCGCCCAACGTCAGAGGCGGCGCCTACGCGGGAGAGCTCGATAACGACCACTGGAATTCCACCGTGGGCCTGAAAGGCAAGGAAGACCTGGGCCGCGGACTATCGGCGGTGTTCAACTTGCAGATGGCCATCCGGCCTTCCAATGGCGCGCTGTCCGGAGCGGGAGGCTGCACGCAGCTCTTCTGCAAGGCATACGCCGGACTGGCCGACGCACGACTGGGCACCATCACCGTCGGGCGGCAGCATGACTACATGGCCGAATTGCGGCCCTATCAGGCTAACTACTACTCGACGACCCTGGCCGCCCATCCGGGCGGCATCGATCGCTTCAATTTCCCGGGCGTGAACAACGCAATCAAGTACCGAAACGAGCTGGGGCCGTTGACGGTCGGATTCATGTACGCGCTGCCGGATCACGCGGCAACGGGGCAGGCGTTCTCCGGCAGAATGCTCAGCGCACTGCTCGCCTGGTCGAAAAACGGGTTTGATGCGGCGCTCGCGTGGTCGAGCTTCTCCGATTACGCGCTGAAGCCGTGGTCACCGACGAGCGGACTGGGACTGCCGGGCGGCACGTTCTGGGGCGTGAACGGGACGCCCGGCAGTACGGCGGTCGTTCCGCTGGCAAGACTCGACATGGCCGGTGCAGGCACTGGCTACACGTGGGGACACGCCAGGTTCGCGATCGGCGCATTCGACGTTCACCCGAAGGGTCGCGATGGCCAGTCTGCATCGATGCCGATCGTGAATGCGAACGTGGGTTACTACGTGCGGCCGGACATCGTGCTCGGTTTCGGCTACTGGCACGCGAATTTCCGCGCGGCGCAGACGCGCTACGACAACGTCAATGTCTCGGCCGACTACTTCCTCTCGAAGAGCACCGACATGTTCATTTCGCCCGTCTACGAGCACACGTCAGGTCGGGGCCTCGCACAACTGTTCCAGCTCGGTTCCGCATCGGGCGGCAACCAGTTCGCCGTCGACATCGGGATTCGGCACAACTTCTAGGTCGGCCCGGCAGGTCGTCCGACCGCTTCCGTCATGGCCGGACAGGCTTGTCGCGCGTGCGGCGGGCCGCCACCGCCGCACCGCGAGCCGGTAGACCTGGCAGCCACCTTCGTTGCCCTCAACCGCGCACGTCGAATACGGCGAACGACGCGGTCGCATTGGCCACGCAGCGCACGCGCGCCCCGTCATACAAGTCTGCCTCGAGGAACGCGATGCGGTTGCCGAGCCGCTTCACGCGCGCTTCGGCCGCGAACTTCCCGACATGCCCCGGCTCGAGCATGTTGACCGTGAGACTGACGGTTGCGCACGTGCGGCCGTGCGGGAGTTTCGAGAGCAGCGCAAGCGCCATTGCCAGATCCAGCATCGACGCCAGCGCGCCGCCGGAGACGACGCCGTTGCCCTGGACCGAGTCGGCGGGCGCCGTAAACCCGATCGACAGCTCGCCCTTGCTTCCTCCCTGCAAGGTCGCGCCGAGCCACTGCAATGCCGGATTCATCGCGAGCGCGACGTTGCCGACACCGGCCGCAAGAGTTTGCTGGATGAACGCGCGGTCGAGATTGTCGGGCCGCGCGTTGGCCTCCGCTTCGAGCGCGTCAACCATGGCGCCGCTCCGTGCACACCTGACGCTGACGGCCGAGCCCTTCGATCTCCGCCTCCATGATGTCGCCGTCGCGCAGGAAGCGGTTGTAGTGCGTGCCGTTTCCGGCGGGCGAACCCGTACAGATGATGTCGCCCGGCAAGAGCCGCGCGTACCGCGAAATATATTCGATCTGGCGCTCGATACCGAACAGCATGTCGGCCGTCGTTTCGTCCTGCATGACCTGACCGGACACAGTCAAGCGCATCCTCAGCCGATGCGGATCCGGCACGAACGCGCTCGGAACGAAGTACGGGCCGAGCGGAAGGAATCCCGGCTGGCCTTTCGAGCGCAGCCAGTCGGTGCCGAGCATCTTGTAATCGGTCCGCGGGATGAGATCGCGTGCGGAGATGTCGTTGACGATGGTATAGCCCGCTACGTGCGCGAATGCATCCTCCCGCTTGATCCGATAGCCGCCGCGGCCGATCACGACGGCCAGCTCGAGCTCCCAGTCGGGCTGCGTCGTCGTGTCGGGCAACACCAGCGGATCGAATGCACCGGAGATCGCCGACACCGGCTTGGTGAACGCATAAGGCTCGCCGTGCGAGACCCGTTCGTCGAGCATGTGTTCCGCCCATTCCCGAAGCTGCGCGTTATCCAGGCCGTCGGGGCCTACCTTCGCGTCGACGGTCAGATCGACCACATGCTTGCGATAGTTGGCGCCGGTGCAGAACACCTGACGCGGCAGGTCGATCGCCGGATGCGTGTGCAAGTCGGTCAACCGGTGCCATTGCGCTTCCGGCGCCGCGACCTGGTTCGCGAGACGCTCCAGCGCCGGGCGGCTCCGATCCCAGTTCTCTAGCAGCCCGAGCACCGTGGATGCCCCCGCCAGCATGGTGTCGTCATGTCGTGCCGCGAGTTCGGCAAGCGGCGTCACGCGCTCGTCGAGGACGAACCCGACGAACCGCGCGCCATCGCCTGCAGAAAATGTTCCGAGTGAATACGGCGTCATGCCATGTCTCCGATATGTTTTCGAACCAGCGAATCGTCGACGATTGCCGAATAGTCGCTGTCAGCGCCCGCCAGGCCCAGCGCCCGGCGATGCGCAACGAGAAGCGCCACCCCGTCCGACGCCGGCAGCAGCGACCGGGGAGACAGCGCGATCATTCCGTCGGCCGCGGCCGCCGGCAGTGATGCCGCGACCACCGCTTCCCGGGCCAGCGCCGGCCGGTCGCGAACCGTCTGCCGCGCGCTTTCGAGATCCGCCAGCCACGCCCCTACGCGCGCTTGCGCGCCTCCGGTGCGCATGACGATTCCCTGTCCCGGAAAATGCGGCCAGATCTCCTGGACGCTCGCCACCCTGACGAATCCGGCCTTGATCGCCATCGCATCGAACGGCGGGCCGAGCAGCGTGGCGACACCCTGCCGCGCCAGCAGCGCTTCCAGACGTTCCTGAACACCGCCCGCGGTCACGAGGCGATAGGCATCGCCGTCGAGCCCAGCCTCGTCGAGCATCGCCCGCAACGCCGTGACAAAGCCGTTGTCGGGTGCGTCGATGAGAATGTCCGCGCCGCGAAGCGCGCCCACGCTCGACCGGCCGGCCCGCGCCACCAGCGTCAGCGGCGTGGTTCGCTCGATCTGGGCGACGACGCGGAAATCGGCCGGCCCGGCACGCCGGTTCCATCCGATGACGTTGTCCATCGCGGTGACTACGGCATCGACCTCGCCGGCCACCAGTGCGTCGTACTGCTCGTCCGACGAGCGGTTGCGCACCGCTTGCGTCGTCACGGCGGCGTGCGGATCCCGGCCCGCGACCATGGCCAGCAGCGGCGGCACGAACCACATCACCCGGATCGCTTGTGTCTCCATCGCGTCGTTTCCTCATGGTTGGCTACCATAAATTACAGAACGCATCGTTCCGTTTTGTCAAGAAATGTTTTCGCGATCCAAATTCATTGGCCTGTCATTTCCCTATTGACACTAAAACTCCAACGGTTAACGATACGAAACGCACCGATTCGTTAATGGAGAAAAAATGGACACGACGGTAAACTGGGACAGCGCGCAGCCCGTGGAAGAAAACGGTTATCGGCCCGTGCGTCGGCTCATCACGGACACCAATGCCGACGGGAAGTCGTACTTTGTATCGGATGGGCCGGCCCCGAACAGGACGGCGCGCGCGGGCCTGCCGGTCGCGCATGTTCTGTGGGCGACCGGGGAAGCCCGTGCACCCGGTGCGGAGCCCGCGCCGGCCGGCCACGCATTCGAGTTCCATTCTCGCGGCGGTTCACTCCTGCGGATCGTCGACTTTCCGCCCGACGAAACCTACGACGAGGCGACGCTGCAACAGTTTCTCGACGCCAACGGCGTGCGGGACAAAAGCAATCCCCGTCATTTCTGGTTCCACAAGACTGAGTCGCTCGACTACGCGTTCGTTCTGGAGGGGGAAATCTGGGCTCTGCTCGACGAAGGCGAGAAGCTCATGCGCGCCGGCGACGTGCTGATCCAGCGCGCAACCAACCATAGCTGGGCAAACCGGTCGGGCAAGCCGTGCCGCATGGCATTCGTGCTGCTCGACCTCGTTGACGGAGAGCCGCTGTGAGCAAGGCAATCATTACGTGCGCCGTGACGGGGGGCGCCCACACCCCGTCGATGTCCGAGTTTCTGCCCGTTACGCCGGAGCAGATCGCGACCGAGTCGATCGCGGCGGTCGAGGCCGGCGCCGCCATCGTTCATCTTCATGCGCGCAATCCCGACGATGGTCGCCCCACCGGCGACCCGGAGATCTTCAGGCGTTTCGTGAGTCCGATCAAATCGGCGACCGACGCGATCATCAACGTCTCGACGGGCGGCGGCGGTCCGCACATGTCGATCGAGGATCGCGCGGCGGCAGGCCGGGCCCTGCAGCCCGAAATGTGCTCGCTCAACATGGGGTCCATCAATCTGGTGCTGGCCGAGATGGCCGAACGAAAGCGGGACTGGAAGCATGACTGGGAAGTGCCGTTCCTAAAGGGCACGCGCGGGCTGATCTTCCGCAATACCTACGACGACATCGAATGGATCCTGGAAAACGTCGGTCGGCTCGGCGGTACGCGCTTCGAATTCGAATGCTACGACGTCAGCCACCTGTATACGCTTCAGTATTTCCTGGAAAAGGGGCTCGTGAAGCCGCCCCTGTTCGTGCAGACCGTGTTCGGGCTGCGCGGCGCGATGGGTGCGCACGTCGAGGATCTGCTTCACCAGAAGCGAACAGCCGACCGGCTGTTCGGCAGCGACTATCACTGGTCGGTGCTCGCGGCCGGCAAGCATCAGATGCCGCTTGCGACGATATCGAGCCTGATGGGCGGCAACGTGCGCGTCGGCCTGGAGGACAGCCTTTACATCGGTCGCGGCGAGCTCGCGCAGAGCAACGCGGACCAGGTCCGCAAGATCCGTCGGATTCTCGAGGAGCTGGGCATCGAGATCGCGTCTCCCGACGAAGCGCGCCGGATTCTCGACCTGAAAGGCGCCGATCAGGTGAACTTCTAGGCAGGTTCCAGCGACCCGTCCGGTACCCGCCGGTGCGAAACGGCTGCCGCGCGTCAGCGCGCGGCAGCCGTCCTGAGCTGCGGCGCACCGCGCCTGGCGACCTCCAGTTCCGCGACGCTCGGGACGTCTGCGCCGAGGAGCGCATAGGTGTAGCCGATGTGTTCCTGCGCGAACCGGTCGTCCAGCGCGCCGACGCCCGTCATCAACCGCATATAGACCGGTGCGTACAGCAGTTCGGCCAGCATCTCCACGTTCTCCGGCGCACGGATGCGTTCGGCAGCGCGCCACTCTTCCAGCATTTCACGGACAAGCGCGCGGCGGCCGTAATGGAACCGCTCACGAAAAACCCTGAGCACGGCTGGATCGGCCTGCCCCTCGGCGATGATCTGCGCGACGATGCACCCCGACCACCCCGCATATTCGTGGATCAGCGACACCAGGTGCGTGGCGATCGCCTTGCCGGGAGGCAGGTTGCGCGGCATCGGCGTCTTGACGAGGTGGTGCTCCATGAAGGCATCGATCACCACGAGCGCTTTGGCGTCCCACCAGCGGTAGATCGTCGCCTTGCCAACGCCCGCCTCTCTCGCGATGGCCTCGATCGAAAGCGACTGGACCGTCCGGGTCTCGAGCAGGCGAGCGGTTGCCGCAAGTATCTGCATGCGCGTGCCCTCACTGCGGGGTCGGCCGACCCCTCGCGGAAGCCCCACCGCGGCGGTGCCCTGGATATCTGTTTTCATCGGCTAGAACATTGAATGGTGAACGGCGAGCGTCATGTCATGTCGCGAGGCTACCCGGCAATGGGCCGCCGTGCCGGCAGCGCAAATTGTAATACACGTCGTATCCAAATTACCGCAATCGCTTCCGGCACGGCTATCAATCCAGTCGCCCGACACGAGAAGCGGAAAAATGATGAATTTCAGCATCCTTCACTCATATTTCAGCAGTCGACCTCGTCAAGGCCACGCCACGGGTTTGACCCAATATCGTCGAACCACGTCACGGCTACCATATCACAAACGAGACACTCCGTTTCGTATATAAACAAAGGGCGTCGCCCCACCGGAGACATGATGAGCAGATCCATTGACGGGTTGAAAAGCCGGATATCGCTTGTGCTGGGCCACTGTGCCGGCATGATCGATGTCGTTGCATTGCCGGTGTGGGTGGGGATCGTCCTGATCCGACATGACGGGCTCGATCCGCAACGGGCCGGCGCACTCGCCACCGCCTTCCTCGGCGCGGTGGTCGCGAGCAGCCTGTCGATCGCGCCGCGAATCGACCGCGTCCGCGGCACGATCGCCGTGCCCGCCGGCTTCGCCGTCGCAGCGGCCGCATTCTTCGCGATGGCGCTGACGCGGGACTACGCAACGCTTCTGGCACTGCATGTCGCCGGTGGCCTAGCGGTCGGCTGCGGCCTGTCGCTCACCCATTCCGCGATCGGCGCGAGTCCCAATCCGCACCGCCTGATCGCGACCGGCTTCACCGTGCTCAGCCTGCTGTCGCTGGGGTTCCTCGGCGCGGTGCCGCACGCGATCGCCGCGTTCGGGGGGCAAGTGGCATTCGTCGTTCTCAGTGCCATCATGCTCACGGCCGCGCTTGCCGCGCTCGCGGGTTTTCCGGAGCGCCGGGCAGCAGCCTCGCCCGACAGCGTGCCGCGCGCGCTTCCGAAGCTGTCCCGACGCGTATGGTTTGCGATGGTGGGGACCAGCCTGCTCACCGTCAGTCACTCGATGATGCTGAGCTTCCTCGAGCCGATCGGTCTCGCGCACGGCTTCGGCACCGGCCAGGTCATGAACGTGCTGCTCGGCATCGGCCTCGTGAACATGTTGCCCGGGCTGCTCGCCGCACTGCTCGAGCGCAAGGTATCGAGCCGCGCCGTGATGATCGCCGGTCCGGTACTGCAGGCCGTCCTGGGCTTCACGCTCGCCCGGTCGACCTTGTTTGGCGCTTACGCGTTTGCCGGTGTGATCTTCCCCACCGTGATGATCTTCACGCATACGTTCATCTTCGCGTTCCTTGCGCGCAACGACCCGTCGACGAGAGCCGTCGCCGCCACTCCCGTCATGGCCATGACGGGATCGGCCATCGGTCCGATTCTCGGCGGCACCGTGGCGGACCATTTCGGATACGGCAGCATCGGGTGGACCATCGTCGTCGCCGCAGGCATCAGCACCGTCTGCTTCTGGCACGCGAACCGCCGCCCCGAACCAGCGCTCGCTCCCGCTACCGCGGCGCCGCGGTGACAGGAATCTCCCAACGGGTACGAATCGCGCCCCCCCCTTTTTCTGACGCCACGTTTCGCACGACGAGGGAAAGACGATGACAAGACCCACCGAAGCAGTAATTTCCGCCGCCCAGGCGAGCGCCTGGCAACATGGCGGACCGCGATACACCATTCGTGTTCGATGAGTGGTACGTGGCCGCACGATCTTCGGAAATCGGCCGGGCGTTGCTGCCCCGCACGCTGTTGGGCAAGCAGGTCGTCCTCTACCGGACGCTGCAAGGACAAGTCGTCGCACTCGACGACCGTTGCGTCCATCGCTCGTATCCGCTGTCCGCGGGCACCCTCGATGACGATACGGTCATCTGCGGATACCACGGCTTCCGCTACGACGTGAAGGGTGACCTCGTCGAGGTACCGTCACAGGAACGCTGCCCTCGCGGGCTTGGCGTACATCGTTATCCGGTACGGGAAATCGGCCCGTTGGTCTGGATCTACATGGACCCGAGCGCCGAGCCGCGAACCGGGCCGCCGAGCGAGGCATCGCTCGATCTTTCCCGATGGGCGCTGTCGGACGGCTATCTGCGCCTGAACGGCAACTATGTGAGCCTGCACGAGAATCTCCTCGATCTGACGCATCTCACATACGTGCATGCGAAAAGCTTCGGAACGCCGGACTACGCCAAGGCGCCGTTCGAGACGTCTGTCGACGAAGGCCGCTACGCGGTCAGACGTCATGTCGTTCCGACGACATTGCCGCCGGTCTGGGCAGAACCGACCGGCATCTCCAGTTCCACGGCAGTGCGCATCGCGACTTCGACATTCGTATCGCCGGGCCTGCACGAGGTGCAGGTCACGTTCTACGAAAGCATCCTGCCTGCCGCGGGGCGGACGCTCTTCACGATCAGGACGCTGCACTTGCTCACGCCGGAAAGCCACGCATCGACACACTACTTCATCGTCCACTGTCGAGACTTCGGGCTCGACGACGCGGAAATGACGCAACGCATGCATGAGCGGCTCTTCACCGCATTCAGGGAAGACGTTCAGACGCTCGAACTGCTCGAGAACACGCTTCGCAACGCTACCGCCCCGTTCTTCGAGATTTCGGTTGCAAGCGACCGCGCGTCGATCGAAATGCGCAAATATCTGAAGCGCCGAGGACAAGCGGCGGCCGCGAGTTCGAACGGCCGCCCTCACGTCCTTCAGCAGTCCGGATAAACCGTCGGGAAATCGTCCGGGGTGCATACGAGACGCGAAGCCACCGACCTTGCGCTTTCGCTGCCCTTCCTGTGCATCGACGGCTCCGCCTGCCGCAATCATGCGCGACTCGTCGACGCGCTTTTTTCTTCACGTCAACGCGTGCCGGCCGGCGCTCTTTTTGCCGCAGGCTTTTGCTTCTTCTGACGCGTGCCGGGATTGAGCGTTTCCGGCACGTCGACGCCCAGCAACGTGTAGACATAGCTGATGTGCTCGCGCGCGAAATGCTCGTCGAGCGGGCCGTTGCCGACCAGCAGACGCATGTAGACCGGCGCGTACAACAACTCGGCGAGGGTCTCGATATTGGGCGGCGCCGGAATGCGCGACGAACTGCGCCATGCCTCAAGCATTTCCCTCACGAGCGCCCGCCGCCCATAGTGGAACCGTTCGCGGAATTCGCGCAGCACGGCGGGATCGGCTTGCCCTTCGGCGATGATCTGCGCGACGATCCGGCCGGACCATCCCGAATACTCGCGAATCAGCGACATCAGATGCGCGGCGATCGCTTCACCGGGCGGCAGGTCATGCGGCATCGGCGTCTTGACGATGTGATGCTCCATGAACGCATCGATCACGACCAGCGCCTTGGAGTCCCACCAGCGGTAGATGGTCGCCTTTCCGACGCCCGCCTCCCTGGCGATCGCTTCAATGGAAATCGACTGAATGGTATTGTTCTGGAGCAGACGGACCGTCGCCGCGAGAATCTGCGTGCGGGTTTCCTCGCTGCGTGGCCTGCCCACACCGCGCTCGACAGCCGGTGCGGAAACGGAAAGCTGGATATTGGTCTTCATTGGCGTCCCGTGTTGACGTGTGCCGCGAACGGTATCGCCCAATTATAAGACAGCTCGTACCTTAATTCGCGCCCGCGACGAAAACCGGTCGTCATGGAACGGGGCGACCGTCGCTCAGCGACGGCCACCCCGTTTCTTGCCCGGATGGTCAATTTCGCGCACGCAATCGACGCGGCGCAGGACCGGCACCGGGCGCTTCGCTCAAAGCCCGCCCAGCGCCACGTACTTGATCTCGAGGTAGTCGTCGACCCCATACTTCGACCCCTCGCGCCCCAGTCCGGACGCCTTGACACCGCCGAACGGCGCCACCTCGGTCGAAATCAGCCCTTCATTGACACCCACCATGCCGAATTCGAGTTGATCGACCACGCGGAAGATCCGGCCCACATCGCGCGCGAACACGTACGATGCCAGACCGAACGGCGTGTCGTTGGCGAGCGCGATCGCTTCCTCTTCGGTTTCGAACCGGAACAGCGGCGCGATCGGACCGAAGGTTTCGTCACGGAAGATCAACGCGTTCGTCGGAACGTCGGCCAGCACGGTAGGCTCGAAGAAGAATCCGCCCAGCGCGTGGCGCTTACCGCCCGCCAGCACGCGCGCGCCCTTCGACAGCGCATCGCCGATATGCTCTTCGACCTTCCGGACGGCATCCTCGTTGATGAGCGGCCCCTGGACCACGCCCGCCTCCATACCGTTGCCAACCTTCAGTTCCACGGACGCGGCGGCGAGCTTCGTGGCGAACGCATCGTACACGCCGGCTTGCACGAGGATCCGGTTCGCCGCGACACAGGCCTGACCGGCATTGCGATACTTCGCGGCAAGGGCCCCCTTCACCGCGGCGTCAAGGTCGGCATCGTCGAAGACGATCAGCGGCGCATTGCCGCCAAGCTCCATGCTCGTCTTCTTGATGGTCGGCGCACATTGCGCCAGCAGTTGCGCGCCGACCTCGGTCGAGCCCGTAAACGAGACCTTCCGGACCACCGGGTTCGAGGTCAGTTCGCCGCCAATTGCGCAAGCCGACCCGGTGACGACATTGCACACGCCCGGCGGCAAGCCGGCGCGCTCCGCCAGCACGGCCAGCGCCAGCGCGGAAAGCGGCGTCTGGCTGGCCGGTTTGATCACGCCGGCGCAGCCGACGGCCCAGCCGGGGCCTGCCTTGCGCGTAATCATGGCCGACGGGAAATTCCACGGCGTGATCGCCGCAAAAACGCCGATCGGCGCCTTCTGGGCGAGGATCCGCCGACCATCGACGTTCTGCGGAATGATGTCGCCGTAGACGCGCTTCGCTTCTTCCGAGAACCACTCGATGAAGCCTGCGGCGTACAGGATCTCACCGCGCGACTCGACCAGCGGCTTGCCCTGCTCGGCTGTCATGATGAGCGCCAGGTCGTCGACGTTGGCCAGCATCAGGTCATACAAGGTACGCAACACCTTCGCGCGATCCTTCGCGAGCGTCTTGCGCCACCCGTGCATCGCCCGGTCAGCCGCCGCAATGGCTCGCCGGGTCTCGGCCGCGCCGCCGTTGGGCACGCGCGCCACCAGTTCACCGGTCGCAGGATTGTGAACTTCGAGCGTCTGGCCACTGTCGGCCTGCACCCATTCGCCATCGATCAGCATCGCCTGGCGCAACAGGCCGGCGTCTTTCAGTGGAAGCTTGACAGGTTCGTTCATGAAGCCTCCTTCACGCGGGGTTGCGGCCGACGAAGAAGGCTTCGTCCGGATCGCTCGTCGGGTTCAGGCCGGCTACTTCCTGACCCTTGCGCAGCGATGCCATGTCCCGCTGATAAATGCGCTGCGTCGGGTGCGGCAGCGGTCCGCCGTTGTACCCTTGCAACCACCCTTGGTATTTCCACGCCATACGGTTGAGCAAGCCATTCGGCGCCATCGGCAGGCCGGCGAACGCCTTACGCGCGGGATCGATCTTGTACCAGAGCTGGGTGGCCTCGTCGAATTCCCCCGCCTGGATCAGCTTGAAGATCTTCGGCATGACGGGTCCGTAATAAGCCGTGTAGTTCGTGCCGCAGAACGGGATGTCCATCACCTGGGCAAGCGGCACGAACTCGTGCTCGAGCGGCGAAGAGATCACCACCTCCTTGTGGAACTCGCGATGTACCTCGATGGCGGACATGAAGTTCGGATACCCGCCTTCGGCCTTGATCGCGACGACGTTGGGGATTTCGTCCACCATACGGCGTAGCACGGGCACCGGGATGTCGGCCGGATGCAGACGCGAGAAGCCCCACGCAGGCAGCGGAAAAATGATCACGCCGAGGTTGGTTGCCTCGCAGATCATCCGCGTGTATTCGAAGACTTCGTCGTACGATTTCGGATAGAAGTACGGCGGATAGCCGAGCAGCACGAGGTCGGCACCCGCTGCCTCGACCCGGCGAATCGCCTCGATGTTGTCCTCGAGCGTGTTGAATACCGCATGATGGACGACCACGAGACGACCGGACGCCTGGTCGGCCATGATGTCGCAGAACTCGCCGTACTGTTCCAACGTGATGGCGACCTCCGAACACGACAGCGAGCCGACAAAGCCGTGCTGGATAGCCAGCTCGACATCGTGGCGTACAGCCTTTTCGTTGATGCGCTTGAAGTCCGACGTCATCGTCGGAAGGGTCACGCTGGCAACGCCAACGAGATGCTCACGCGCCCATTCACGTGCTTCCTTTTTGGTGTAGCGGGCCATGCAGTGCTCCTTGTAGTCTGCGGGGATATTGGGTGTCGCGTCGAGGCGCGCGCCTAGCGCTTGGTTTCGAATTCGATCGGCAACGTCGTGGCGAGTCCGGCCTCGATCGCCTTGTCGAGGATCAGCCCCGCAACCACGATGTCCTGCAGGCCGCCTCCGACCGATTTGTACATTCGGGTCCGCGCATCTTTCAGACGGTCGTCGAGCGCGCCCGCGAGCAGATCGCCGAGACTGAACGACTTATCGTGGAACGCGACGCCAGCTTTGTGCGCAGCGAGCATGTCGCCGGTCTCCTCCAGCACTTCTTCCAGCATGTCGCACACAATGATGTCGCTGCGCGCGACGACCGACACGTCGATCTCGCGCTGCTCGGGAATCGTGGAGCCGATGGAGATGACGGTCGCACCAGGCTGCAGCCAGTCGCCGAACAGGATCGGCTGCTCGTCCCTCGAACGGGCCGCGGCCAGCACGAGATCGGCCGCTTCGACCGCTTCCCGTGCGGATGCCACGCCCCGCGCCGGCACGCCCAGGTCACGCGTCACGGCTTGCGCGAAAGCCGCGCGGCGTTCGGGCGTCGGACTGAAAACGACGACCTCGGTCAGATCTCTCACCGAGGCAATCGCGCGGGTATGCATCGACGCTTCGAGGCCGCTGCCCAGTACCGCCAGGCGTGCGGCTTTCGCAGGTGCAAGCCGGTCAAGCGCCGCGGCGGAAGTGGCTGCCGTGCGAAAACCCGTGACGAGGTTGCCGTCGACGAACGCCGCGATGCGGCTCGTTTCCTGGTCGAACAGCACGATCACGTATTCGACGCCGGGCGACGCGGAACCCATCGCCATCCCCATGACCTTGGCCCCGTAGTAGCGGCCTGCCACGGGAACGGCCGGCAGCGTGCGCAGCCACGTCTTGCCGGCGGCTGCGACCGTCCGCGGCGGCGTGCTCCGGGGTGGAATGGATTGGGCGTAGGCCGCCTGAAGGGCGTGGATCGCGTCGTTCCAAACGAAAACGGAGCGCGCGGCCTCGCTGGACACGAACACGGGTGCAAACGAAGAAATAGTCATATGCAGAACCGGAAGTTGGCTTGAAGGGCTCGGCCCGCCGCGCGGCAGACGATCGATGCGACAGGCTCGAGAGCGATGGACGGGTACCGGGCCGCGAAGGCACGCGATGTCATGCGAGCGCCCCGCGGCATCGGGATCACGGCTCCCGTGTGATTTCGGTCTCGATCGTCAGTCGCACGTTGTCCGACAGCGCGTGAGGGATCGCATCCATGCCGTAAGCACTGCGGCTGATATTCGCCGTCGCCTCGAATCCGACCACGGGATATCGCGTCCACGGATTCACCGCGCGATCGATCAGCGTCGCGTCGAACAAAGTCGGCAGCGTGATGCCACGGAGCGTGAGGTCTCCGTCGATCACGTACTGGCGATCGTCGAGCAGTCGCACCGAACGGGAGACGAAGACGATCTTCGGATGTGCGTGAACGTGCAGCCAGTCGGTGCCGCGCAAGTGCTCGTCGCGCAGGTCGAAAGCCGTGTCGATGGACGCCGCATCGATTTCGAACGACACCCGCGATGCCTCGACGCATGCGTCGTCGAACGCTAGTTGCGCATCGAAGCGCCTGAATATCCCCGGCGTACGCGTGAGCCCGAGATGGCGAACCGAAAAGCCAATGTGGGTATGCGCGGCCTCGAATGACCATGCCGGGTGTGCCACCGAGCCCGGCTCGACGACAGTAGCGCTGCGCAGCGACGGCAACAGGAAGTTCAACATGCGGCGTCTCCTACCCCGGTCACACCGGTCAATTCATCGTGACGCCATGCTAACCACGAACAAACATCAATGCAATGATTAATGCGCATCATATTTGCAATTGATTTGTTTCTTGCGCGTATACCCTGGGACTCAATACCGACCTAACGACCAATCAGGCATAATGAGTCGCCGATTGATGCGTCCAATCACGCACCAATCCGCTGACATGAACCTCGCTCCATTGCCTGCCGATTCGCAGGAAAGGGGCCGCGGACCATGCACGAGTCAATAGCCATCACCGGACCAAAGAGCCTTCCCGCGCGGGAGGCTGAGAATATGTCTGTACAAACGAACCTGATCGATGACGATGTGCTGCGGCTGCGCGAGTACATCGAGGGCCACGTCGCCACGAGCGGCGACCTGCGCCTGCCCCCGGAACCGAAGCTCAGCGAAGCACTGGGCGTTTCGCGCGGAAGGCTGCGCACGGTGCTGAAAAGGCTCGAGGACGAAGGCGTCATCTGGCGACATGTCGGCAAGGGCACCTTCGTCGGCCCGAAGCAGGTCACGCCCGACGACGAGACCTGGTCCTCGTCCATCAGCGTCGACGACATCATGGATGCACGACTCGTGCTGGAGCCCCAGCTCGCCGCGCAGGCGGCCGTGCATGCGACGGCCACCGACGTCGCGGTGATGACGCAATGCCTCGTCGACATGGCCGAAACTACGCCGTTCATGCCGTGGAAACGCCTGGACGAGCACCTGCACCGGCTCATCGCGCAATCGACGCACAACGCGCTGCTGCTGCTGCTGTACGACACGATGCGGGTGCAGGTGCGCCTCAACCTGGACGCACGCATGGAAGAGGTGTTCTCTTCGCAAACGGGCCCTCGGCACGATACCGACGACGAACACCGACAGCTCGTCGATGCGATCCGGACGCACAATCCGGCGCGCGCGGAACAATTGATGCGCGAACATCTTCGCTCGGTGAGAACCCGGCTGTTCGGCTTGCGCTAGTACGCGCCTCGACGGGTGGCGTACCGTGCCCGTCGCGACGGAACGCGTTCCGCCGGGATGACGCGCGTCCCGAAGCCGTCCCGGCCCGCACGTGCATCGCAGAACCCTTTGCCGGCCCGCAGTTTCCGGTGGCTCCGGCACGGTCACTCGCCTGAGCCACCGGGCGCGCGGCCCGTTACGTCGCCGTCTCGCTCTTTTGCGTGGCGGCCGCACACTCTTCTTCAAGTCGCTGGTTCACGGCCCAGCGGAACTGCGACAGCGCGGCATCGACGCCGAAAGGTATCATTTTGAAACCCGGATCGAGTACAAGATTGCGGTGCTGCGCACTGATCATTTCGCGATCCTCATCGAATGCATCTACCACCGACTGATGGATCGAGCGCGTTACCTCCGGCTTGTCGAGCGAGAAGTTATGGGGATGCGCGAAGAAGTAGTGTGTCGAGCCCTCCGTCTCTGGTGTCAGCGCCTGGCAACCGTGGAATTCCGCCGCGTCCACGCGGGTCCCCTCCGGGGCACCGGTCCCCACGGGCGCCATGCCCGAATCCATGCGCAGGATCGCGGGAATCGTGAAGTCGTAGATGTTCCAGCGATCGACCTTGCCCGGCCAGTCACGCACCGCTTTCACGAACGGCGGCGGCTCGGTGTTCAGCGTCCAGCGCGTAATGCGCACGCCGTCCTTGACACGCTCCACTTTCGGCCGGACCGTCGCGTAATCTTCTCCGCCGCCCAGCGTCGTGGGATGGACATAGGGCAGATGCGAAAAGTCCAGCAGGTTATCGCAGATCAACAGGTAGTTGACGTCGTAGTGGATGTAGCCGGGCAGCGAACGCCACTGTGGATCGTCGACCCAGTGAGTGTCGGGAATCGCGGACGGATCGGCCTGCTCGGGCTCTCCCATCCAGATCCAGATCCAGCGGTGCTGCTCCACCACCGGGAACTGCCTCACCTTCGCGTGCG
Source organism: Burkholderia puraquae (assembly GCF_002099195.1). GTDB lineage: Bacteria > Pseudomonadota > Gammaproteobacteria > Burkholderiales > Burkholderiaceae > Burkholderia > Burkholderia puraquae. The sequence goes on from NZ_NBYX01000003.1 coordinate 57,785, forward strand.
GCGGGATTCGCTCCTGTGCCGGCGCCTCGACACATGTGCCCTGACTGTCGAATTTCAGTCCGTGATACATGCACCGCACGCAGTCACCTTCGCGTCGGCCGTGCGACAGCGGCGCGCCACGATGGCAGCAGCGATCCGCAAGCGCGATCACCTCGCCGGACTCCTTGCGGTAGAGCATCACCGGCGTATTGATGATCGTGCGGGAAAACAGCTTGTCGCCTTCCACCTCGTGTGACCACGCGGCCACGTACCATGTATTGCGGATGAACATCGCTCGTCTCCTGTTTGTTGTAGGACATGCTGTTGCACGTCGCGCCATAACGATAGAATCGGATCCGTGATGCAGCAATCTAATGGGATTAATTTGACCTATGCATGCCGCGCATATACGTGATCTCGATCTGAATCTGCTGGTGCTGTTCGATGCGATGCTTCGCGAGCGAAGTGTCACGCGCGCGGCGGCGGAAGTCGGCCTCTCCCAGGGCGCCATGAGTCATGCACTCAATCGTCTGAGGACGTTTTTCGAAGATCCGCTGTTCGTCAAGACGCCTGCGGGCATGGAACCCACGCAAAAGGCCACGCAACTAGGCGCGACGATCACGGAGCTGATGACGGCATTGAGGGAGCGGGTTCTCTCCCAGGCGAGCTTCGATCCCGCGACGGCACGACGCATGTTCGTGATATGCATGACGGACATGGGAGAACTCGTCTTCCTGCCGCCTCTTGTGCGGCGCCTGCGGGAAGTCGCACCCTACTGTTCGGTACGTTCGGTGCAGGTGCCGCTAGAGGACATCGAAACCACGCTTGCCGCAGGCGACGCCGATCTAGCGCTCGGCTCCGTGCACGCCGCGCCTGACGGCCTGTACCAGCAGCAACTGTTTCTGCATACGTTCGTCACGATGGTCAGCGTGCACAACGAGGCCATCGGCAGAACGATCAGCCGCGCGCAGTTCGAGCGCGCACCGCAGATCGTCGTTTCACTGACGGGCCGCGCAAGCGCCGCCTACGATAGTGCGTTCGAGGAATGGGGGATCAAGCGGAATGTCTTTCTGACAACGCCGCACTTTCTGGTCGTGCCGCACCTGATCAACGCGCAGCCGGACCTGATCGCGACTGTACCGCTGGAGCTTGCGAACGTCTTTGCGAAGCTCGGCACGGTGCGGATCGTCCCTCCCCCCGTGCCGTTGCCGCCATTCGCGCTACGCCAGCATTGGCATCCGCGTTTCCACGACGATTCGGCCAACATGTGGCTACGTCGCCTCATCAAGGAGACGTTCGACCGCTACCCAGAGATCTATGACGGCCCGTGATCCACTTCACGTCTCCCCATGACCAGCCAACCGCGAGCAAAGAACGACTGGCCATGGGCATACGAGATCAGAACATATGCATCATCCCGATCGCAACCCCCGTTGTGGTCCCGGTTGGTGCAAAGAGCGAAGTCGCCCCGACTGCCGGGGTCAAGCCAAGATTCGCCTTGCCGTGATTGTTGACGACGCCGACTTGTGCGTACAGCGAGGTCGCCTTCGACATGAAATACGTGGCCCCCAATGCGCCCATCAGCGAGCGGCTCGACGTGTCATTGCGATTGCTGACGTACCAGATACCGCCATTCAAGTCCAGTTGCGGCAACGCTTGAAAATTGAGACCGCCGCCATAGGTATTGTTGCTTGGCCCGCCGCTCACTCTCAAACTCATGAACGACGCCTTCGCTGTCACCCGACCGAACTTGTAGGCCGCGCCGAGGAAGCGCCCCTCAAATGGAACATTCGTCGGCGGAAGGGTGCTTACCGTTCCTCCTGCGTTACCGTCGTAGTAGGCAGCATCGAGCGTCAGGTCATTCCATTCGTACTTGAGACTAGCCGAGTATTGACGGCCGGACTGAAAATTCCCCGGCACGCCGCCGAATGAAAACATCGCACTCGCCTGCAGTCCCGCAAGCACGGGAGAGGTGTACGAAATTGCGTTCGGATTAAACGATCCCGTCGCACCGATGGTGTTTCCGTATATCGCCAAGATACTGCCGAATTCCGAGAAAAAACGGGGATCAAGATTCCATACGGACAGGAAGAATGGCGAAAATTGAAGCCCTGCCTTCACCTCCCCGAATCCCCCCTTCAATCCGACCCATGCTTCACGACCAAAGAGATTACCATTCGAGTTATTGAATCCACCATTGGTGAGATCAATGCCACTTTCGAGATTGAATTCGGCCTTCAACCCTCCGCCAAGGTCCTCCGTGCCTCTCAACCCGAACATCGATGGAGCAATCCCGGCATTTTGCAAACCGACAAACTTTCCGCTATTCCCTCCCGTGGCGAGATTCTGCGTCTTACTCAAGTAAAGGATGCCAGCATCCACGATGCCATACAATGTGACGCTGCTTTGCGCGTGAGCCGCTACCGAAAACAACAGGCTCGACGTCACACCGATCGCCGACCCGATAAGGCACCTCCGATACATAATCGTCTCCTATGATTGTCTTTTGTGTTTTTTAGTTAATATGTAATGCCAATTAAATTACATAAAATTCATACACATCCTCTCCTGAAAATCATCGTCATGATCTAACGAACCATTGCCCTCTATATAAATTAAACGACGACCTGCTTATCTGATTCGATCTCCATCAAGATTATTTCCGGAAAATGACAGAAGGATGCGGGCGTGGTGTTCGATGTGATCTCCGATAAAGCTCTGGATGAAGAAGAATCCGTGGTCATAGTCCACGTGCCGACGCATCATGAGCAACTGCCCCGCCGCCCTGCATCCTGCCTCGAACATTTCGGGGTTGAGCTGGTTCGACAAAAACTGATCCCCGAGCCCCTGATCGATTAGAATTCCATCGTCGAACCGATTCGCGACGTGACCTATCAGTTCGCTTGCGTCGTACTGCTTCCACGCTTCGCGATCGTTGCCGAGATAACCACTAAAGGCCTTCTCGCCCCACGGACAATGCATCGGCGCCGCAATCGGCGCGAACGCGGACACTGAGCGGAAAATCTGTGGATTACGAAGAGCAAGAACCAGCGCTCCGTGTCCGCCCATCGAGTGACCGAAGATGCCGAGGCGCCCGCCGTCAACGGGTAGATGATGCATAACTATTGCGCGCAGTTCGTCTCGCACATACGAATACATGCGCCAGTGTTTCGACCAAGGCTCGCGCATGGCATCGACATAGAAGCCGGCGCCGACACCGAAATCCCACACCTCATCCTCTCCAGGTACGCCCGCGCCGCGTGGACTTGTGTCCGGTGAGATCAGCGCAATACCGTGAAGCGCAGCGAAACGCTGTGCCCCCGCCTTGATTGGAAATGTCTCTTCGGTGCAGGTCAGACCCGCGAGAAAGAATAGCCCCGGAACCTTCCTCATACGCGCCTGGGGCGGCAAATATACTGAAAAACGCATCGGCAGGCCAATGGTTGTCGAGTCGTGTCTGTAGATGCGTTGCACACCGCCGTAGCAGGCATGCTCTTCGATCAGATTCAATACTTTCTACCTCCTGTCAATGGACAACCGAACGGATCGGCTCCCCTCCATCTCGTGAGAGCGTGCCCTTCATTGACCTGACCGAGTTGCGGCGCGCTCGTCATCCGATCAAATGAATCCTGATTTCGCGATCCGCTTCCTAGATGGTCAACTTTAAGTCTCTCTATCGATAGTGACGACGCCATCCCTCACTTCATTTGTCCTCGCACTGCGAGAAAGCAGCGCATACTGCGTGATCGTCAGTGTGTGCATAGCATCCATCGAACAATTTTTTATTTCGCACTTCTATTTAATTTGTGTAAATGTTAGACTTTTTCCTTCACCTCGCTCATCGCCTGCTCGGATCGAATCAGCCCATCCAGCGTCCTTCTGACACGCACGCCGGCCGCATCTCCCGGCAGCAATACCGGCTTGAGGGACCAAAAGTCCTGTTCTCCGATTGACTCCTGCTGCCTCTCAAGCATCGGCGTATCTTCCCGATCAAAAGTGCTGGCGAATGTTTCTACGATCCTGTCGGCAACGTCTGCGGCCTGAGGGCCGTTCGATTTTGGAAGACACATTGAGAACCAGTAGTGCGACGTATCCTTTGTTTCAGGCGTAAATAGATGAGGGTTGGTGAACGAAACCCCTACCGCCTCACTACGCGGACACCCAGTTGGCGTCGCGCCCCCGAGCAGGAGAAGATTGGACGGCGCATCCCAACGAACATCGAGCCAGCGATCTACGCGCATCCCCAGTGGCACGCCGAATTGCTCGCACGCGGCATCGGGCAGAACCTCGTTTTCCATCAAGCGAAGCGACCAGACATGGTTTCCATCTTGACGTACCTCCGTACGAGCACGCCTTACCGATTCGCTGCCCAAAAGTCCGGGATGAAGAAACTCGATATGCGAAAGATCCAAAATATTCTCGACTTCGAGCAGGTAATTGGCACGGGGACGCAAGTAACCTTTGCCAACGTACCAGTTCTGGGGGTCCATGCAAGCAAAGTCCGGAATAGTCGATGGATCGGCACGTTCAGGTTCTCCCATCCAGATCCACATCACGCTGAACCGCTCAACCAGCGGATACGAACGCACCTGAGCCGCAGCCGGGATTTTTCCGTCTCCATGCGGATTTGTGACGCACTTCCCAGAACCATCAAACTGCAGCCCGTGATACCCGCATTGCACAACGCCCTTTTCCGCCAAAAGACGCCCGCAGGATAGGGGCGCAAACCGATGCGGACAGCGGTCCTGTAGCGCGTGCGCCAGGTTGTCAGAATCACGGAACATCACGATCTGTTGATCGAGAAGCTTTCTCGTCAATAACTCACCCTGCACTAGCTCACTACCCCAGCCAGCCATGTACCATGTGTTGAGCAGATACTTCACGTGGTTGTCTCCTTGTTCCGTCAGAGCGTATTGCTGATGACGGAGGTTTTCCTCGTATTTGTATTCCGTCAGATTCAACCCTACCAATGCAACTCCTACGCCTCGCGATCCATCCAGCGGGCGACGATGCGGCGTGCCTGGATGCCAGCCGCGTCGGCTTTCACGCTACGCTCGCCGGCGCTTACGCGCCGCGGGCTACGGTTTGCCTGAGCCTGGATCGCTTCGAGCACGACGCGGTCTTCGTCGAACCCTTTTCGAATCGCGCCCACCAGATGATCCATTGCCTCTGGTACGGTCGCGAAATCCCGACCGACGACCCAGAAGTACAACATGTGGGTCTGATCAATCGGCGTCGTAGCATGTGCAACGCGGAAGCGGGACGGAGCACGTTCCGGCTTGGAGGGATCCTGGAAATCCACGCATCCTTCCTGCAGCGCGGGTGAGAGGAACGATCCGCGGTGCTCACGGTGCCACGGCGTACCGGGCGGAACGCCTAGGGACATTGCGTAGCCGGGAGCGAGAGGTTTGCTCAAGAAACGTTGGCAATATCCGACGGTTTCACCGTCACCGCTTACCTCAGGCGGATTGGTCCAGTCCTCGATCTGAAATGTCGACGCATGGACATATCCGAAGTGCGTCAAATCCAGAACGTTTTCTTTGAGAAGCATGTAGTTTGCCGCGATCTCCATTCCGCCCGATCGAGTGGCAAAGGATGAGTCGGACAACCAGTCCAGCTCAGGCGGCGGGGGCACCGAATCGACCGTCGACGGATCACCGAGATAAATCCATACAAAAGGGCCTACCTCCTTCACCGGATAGGGTCGCGCAGAAAACGTTGGGGCGACATCTGCAGACGGTACGCGCACACAGCTCCCCGTGGAATCAAAACAGAATCCGTGATAGCCACATTCCACCGTGTCGCCATGAAGGCGACCAAGCGACAACGGTGCCTGGCGATGAGGGCAGCGATCTTCAAGCGCCGCAACCGTGCCGTCCTCCCGCCGGAAAAGCACCACGGGCGTATCGAGCAACCAGCGCCCCAGCAGCGAGCGCCCTACTTCACTCCCGAATGCAGCAACCCACCAGCAGTTGTAGGGGTAGTTACGCATTTCGGTGATGCTTTCCGCAACATTCATGGTTGCCACGATGTCTCACTCCTTGTTGAAAGAATTTTTTCCGTCGGTGCCGCGGCGTAAGACATCAACCACGACATCCGGGTGCTGGCGTCGCTCACCAGCGTCATCGCTATGGCGCGATCCGCTTTTCCTCGACAATTCATCTATAGCGACCGCTCCACCCGAACCGGCCATTCGATCATTCGGCCGTCGGCGACACGGCCCCATTCCCGTCACTCCTCTCGTTAACATCGAACCGACAAATCGGTGTCCGAACTGGGTGATGCTGCGCCCGGGCAATGATCTATTCTCGAAAGGGCCATGGTCACCAAGTGAAACAAATCAACTACCGAAACGATTCGTCTCGTTTCACTTTAGCCCAACGATTCTCCCCGAGCAAGGGTGATATCGATCACGCGCTCCAGTTCAGCGGTATTCGCGACGTAGTCGAACCATTCCGATCGACGGATCCGAAATAGACTTACCCTAGAGAACCCCCCGTGGTTGTGGGCAACTTGCCTGCCCTGGTCCATCGGCAGTCATATGTCCCATAGATCATTCGGTGCCCCACGGCAAGGGTAAATCCCGATGCCGTTGCTTGGCGGCATCATTACTATTCGATACGGTTCGTTTCTATTATTTTCCGGAATCCCTACTATTTGCCGCGACAAAATTCGGGCACGCAGGTTCGCTCTGTCCGGAGGACAAAGGTGGCGTACGAGTGATGACAGGCAGGTATCGCTGGAACCCGAACCAGCAAACATTATTCAAGAACCCCAACCCATCGGCCACTGAAGGTTGGGCAAACGACCAGGAGCGTTGATATGGATGCGATGACACGTCGTCAAGTGCGAATCGTCGCCAAGGTGACGGAAGCTTGCGACATCTGCAGCTTCGAGCTGGTTTCACTGGACGGTGGTGCGCTCCCCCGGTTCTCCGCAGGCGCGCACATCGATGTCCACCTGCCCAATGGACTCGTGCGTCAATATTCGCTGTGCAATAACCCGACGGAGACGCACCGGTACCAGATCGCGGTGCTTTTGGACACGAATTCACGGGGCGGCTCCGCGGCTATGCATTCGCTCCACGTAGGGCAGACTATTGCCGTCAGCGCCCCGAAGAACCATTTTCCTCTTGTCGACAATACACATCACAGTGTGCTGCTTGCCGGAGGCATCGGCATTACACCCTTGCTGTGCATGGCTGAGCAACTGACAAGCCAGGACCGGTCGTTCGAACTGCACTATTGCACACGGTCTGCAGAGCGCACCGCATTCGTCGATCGCATTCGCTCGGCTCCGTTTTCCGACTGTGTGCACATTTACTACGACGATAGTCCCCCGTCACAAAGGCTGGATCTTCCTACCTTGCTCGCCAAGCGGAATTCCAGCGGCGCGCTCTATGTATGCGGACCGACAGGCTTCATGTCGTGGGTGATCGACACGGCCCGATCGTCCGGTTGGCCGGAACCACATCTGCATCGAGAGTACTTCGCAGCGGCTCCGATCAATACGGCCGGAGACGGCAGCTTCGAGGTGCAGATCGCCTCGACTGGGGCGGTAATCCGTGTTGAGGCTAATCAGACCGTGATTTCCGCGCTCTCGGCCAACGGCATCAAGGTGCCCACGTCTTGCGAGCAGGGTGTCTGCGGCGCGTGCCTCACCAGAGTACTGGAGGGTACCCCCGAACATCGGGACTTGTTTCTTACCGCCGAAGAACAGGCCGCTTGTGACCAGTTTACGCCGTGCTGCTCCCGAGCAAAAAGCTCGCGACTCGTCCTGGACTTGTGAAACAGTCACGGTCAGCCTACACAGGCTGGCAACCTCTGGCGATGCAGTGCGATCTTGATTCGGTGGAATGTTCCTACCACCCGTCTTACTCGACCCATTGAGAAAACTGTCATGAAATCACGTGCTGCCGTTGCGTTTGGACCTGGCAAGCCGCTGGAAATCGTAGAGATCGACGTCGAACTACCCCGCAAGGGTGAGGTGCTGGTGAAAATCTCTCATACCGGGGTATGTCACACCGATGCGTTCACGCTTTCGGGGGACGATCCCGAAGGCCTTTTCCCCGCAGTGCTGGGCCACGAAGGCGCAGGCATCGTTGTCGAAGTAGGCGAAGGCGTGACCAGCGTGAAACCTGGCGACCACGTGATCCCGCTCTACACAGCCGAATGCGGCGAGTGCCTCTTTTGCCGGAGCGGGAGGACCAATCTGTGTGTTGCTGTACGCGCCACTCAGGGCAAGGGCGTCATGCCCGATGGCACCACCCGTTTCAGCTATAACGGCCAGCCCCTTTACCACTACATGGGCTGCTCGACCTTCAGCGAATACACGGTGGTGGCCGAAGTCTCACTGGCAAAGATCAATCCGCTTGCCGATCCCGAACAAGTCTGCCTGCTCGGCTGCGGCGTGACCACCGGACTGGGTGCAGTCAAGAACACCGCAAAGGTCCAGGAAGGCGATACTGTGGCCGTGTTTGGCCTCGGCGGCATCGGCCTCGCAGTCATCCAGGGCGCAAAACTCGCCAATGCGGGCCGCATCATCGCAGTCGACACCAATCCGGGCAAGTTCGACCTCGCAAGAGTCTTTGGCGCCACCGAATGCGTCAATCCGAAAGATCACGAGAAGCCCATCCAGCAGGTTATTGTGGAAATGACCGGCTGGGGCGTGGACCATAGCTTCGAATGCATCGGCAACGTCAACGTCATGCGCGCCGCGCTCGAATGTGCGCACCGAGGCTGGGGACAGTCGGTCGTCATCGGCGTTGCAGGTGCCGGTCAGGAAATTTCCACACGTCCGTTCCAGTTGGTCACCGGCCGCCGTTGGCTCGGCACCGCATTCGGAGGAGTCAAAGGCCGCTCCGAACTGCCGGACATGGTCGAAGACGCAATGAGCAACAAGATTCAACTCGCGCCGTTCGTCACTCACACGAGGTCGCTTGCCGACATTAACGAAGCGTTCGACCTGATGCATGAAGGTAAGTCGATCCGGACCGTCATTCACTATTGAGATTCCTCAAGGAGAACGCGCATGACCATAGCCATTCACCCTTCAGTCGATCACGGCATTACAAAAGGCGCAGGCGAGTTCGCCGGCGGTACGCTGCGCTGCCTATGCACTCAGGATCCGGTAGAGGTGCGAGTCGACTCGCAGGTCGCATTCAACCATGCGTGTGGCTGCACCAAATGCTGGAAACCTGCCGGTGCTATTTTCTCTGTCGTCGGCGTGGTGTCACGCGACAAGGTGACGGTCACTGCGCACGGCGAAAAGCTCACAGTAGTAGACGAACAGGCGCTCATTCAGCGCCATGCCTGTTCCGAATGCGGCACGCACCTCTTTGGCCGCATCGAGAACAAGGAGCACGCGTTCTACGGGCTAGATTTCATCCATAACGAGCTGTCAGATGATGCTGGCTGGGAAGGCCCCGGCTTCGCTGCCTTCGTTTCCTCGATCATTGAAAGCGGCACACCGCCATCTCGCATGGCCGCTATTCGTCAGGCACTGCGAGACAAACGACTCGAGCCATACGACTGCCTCAGCCCTGCACTGATGGATCTCCTGTCTACGCACGCAGCAAAGGCCAAAGGCACCTACCGCGACTCCTGATCCACCAGTCCGCGCCGGGATTTCTCTGCAGCGGCACGGATCGCAAGAAGAAAGAGGGGCTCGATCTCGGGGCACTTCTTGCGACACTATGCGACGAACACGAGGAAGCCGGCGCCACACTTCGCTACAACGGTCCGAGAAGATTCGCTTATCTTGCTGGCCTGCCCTTCGGCGACGTCGGCAAACAGCCACGCGCGGCACCGGGTGACAGCTTTGGAGCCGCACGTAAGGCTCTTTGCGCCCCGTTGCTGACAGTCGCCTTCTGCGAGCCAATGCCCGCTCTCGAGCGCGAGGCGGTCGCTCAGCGTAGCGCATCGTCAACAGATCGTGTTTGACGAAAACATCAGCTTTCTCCGGTTCGCCATTTTGCAACGACTAGGGCTGCCCACGAATCAGGCATCGAAGGAATTGACCGGACCAATGAAATCCAGCTTTCCAACATCGACGCCATTCGTGCGCAAAATCGCGTAGGCCATGGCTACATGGAAGTAGACGTTCGGAATCACGATCTGTAGCAGATAGTTTTCACCAGTTAACTTACCCGGCACCCAGGATACTTTAACGATCTGACTGGCGGCGTCAGCGTACTGGTCTACCTTCACGCTTTCCGCAAACTCGATCGTCTTGCGGATGCGCGCACGTGCATCATCCAACGTTTGCTCGTTGTCTTCATGCCGTGGCGGCTGCTGACCTGAAAGCCAGGCGGCGCCCCCCTTCAGATAATCGCACGCGCTTTGTATCTGATAGAGCAGCCCACCCATGTCGGGGGCGAGACGGGTCGACAACAGCACGACAACGTCGAACTTCTTCGCATGCGCGAAGCGCTCTGCTTTGTCGAGATAGGTCTCCATCGTCTTTACTGCTTGCACGCATTGCGCGATAGCCTGTGCATACATCGGAGTCTCCGGGAAAGGGGTTTTCGTCAAGTCACGCGTCGATACGGCACCCTGGGAGGGACTTCCCATACAATATTGCGACCTGATCGAACGTGAGCGAACGCATTGGACCGACTAGAAGCCATGGAAATGCTGCTGACCGCCGTGGACAGGGGAAGCCTGTCGGCGGCAGCACGCGAACTGAAAATCCCTGTCAGCACGCTCACTCGTAAGGTAGCCGATCTCGAGGAATTGCTCGGAACCCGGTTGCTGATACGAACCACCCGCAAACTGACATTGACCGACGCGGGCATGTCGTATGTCGCGGCGGCCCGGCGCATTCTCGACCTCGTGCGTGAACAGGAACACGAGGCCACCGGCGAGTTCGCGACGGCCAAAGGCGAACTGGTGGTTACGGCGCCCGTGCAGCTTGGGCGTCTGCATGTTTTGCCCGTCATCAACCAGTTCCTCGCGCAGTATCCGGACATCACCGTTCGGCTCCTTCTCTCCGATCGGAACATCGATCTCATCGATTCGCACGCCGACCTCGCCTTGCGGATCGGAGAACTCGCGGATAGCAGCATGATCGCCACGCGCATCGGTTCGTTGCGGCCGATCGTTTGCGCGAGTCCGGCCTTTCTTGCCAACCGTACGCCGCCGCGCGAACCCGACGATCTCGTCAAATACTCGTGCGTCGTCTTCAATAGCCCGTATCTGTCGCCGTGGCGCTTCCGCCTTCCCTCGACGAGCAAGATCTATGTGCTCGGCGTGAAACCCCGGCTCGAAGTCACAACGCCCGACGCTGCCGTCAGCGCCGCCGTGGACAACGCAGGCATCACCTACGTCTTCGAGCACGATGCCGATGAAGCGCTTCGCAACGGGCAACTGGAGATACTCTTGCCGCAGTTCGAGATCGAGCCGGTGCCCGTCCATCTGGTTCATGTGTCCAGAAACCTCATGCCCATCAAACTGCGGCATTTCATCGACTTTGCGGCGCCGAAGCTCAGGCAATCGCTATCCAGATTCGGCAAGCAGAAGCAGCGCTAGCGCGTTTTCGTTGTTTCGTTGCCGCCAACATTCACGGCTCTTCGCTCCAGTCACCGAGCACCCGATCGTTCCGGTTCTCGATGACGTCATGCGTCGTTTTCGTCGCACCCGGACCGGCAGCGAACCGAACGTCCCGATAGCTCAGCGCCTGCCCGTCCGTCGTGCGAACTTCGACGGCCTGCACGGGATTCCCGCTCGCATGGTCCACCAATGTGATTGGTGGCTTGCCGTCCGGCCTTAGCCACCTGTCGCCCCATTGCATGAGCGCGACCAACACCGGGTATAGATCCGCCCCTTTCGCAGTCAACCGATAACCGAACGTATTGGCGCGTTCCGCGATCGAGAAGCGTTCGAGAACATCCATCTCGATCAAACGTTCCAGTCGCGCCGCGAGGACATTGCGGGCGATACCCAGCCCGCTCTGAAATTCGTCGAAGCGCCTGCTGCCTTGCGTGCACTCGCGAACAATCAGAAGCGTCCACCACTCGCCCACCTCGTCGAGGGCGCGAGCGATCGAACAGTCCATTCCATCGAAGCGTTTTCTATACATGATGGAACGTATCGTAGCTCAGGTTTCGTCACGCAACTTAACCGGTTTGTGGGGAACAGCTTCCCGGTTTCGGCCAGTAGTGTGACGCAACGGTGTTGCCTATAGTTGCGTCACGAAACTTAGCCGGCAGTCGTTCACGGAGAAGTCTCCTGGGATCGCGGCCAGATTCTGGACTACGTGGCTTTCTTCCTTCGAGAGAGCAACGATCGATCATCTGACGGGCGAGCTGGGCCACGGCCCTCTGCTGTACAGCCTGTTTCTATATTTAGGAATGCCATGAATACTGAAGTTGATCAGGCCGAGGCGAGAGTGACGACTCCCGCCAGCTCGGCGCCCTCCGGCCCTGTTCGATGGGTCGTCAAAGGTGTCGCAGCCGCTGTGATCGTCGCGATTGCGGCGACGGCGGCTCACATGCACTGGTCGAGTGCAGCCCCCGTTGCGGCACCGCCGCCACCGTCGGTTGCCATCAGCGCGCCATTGCAGCGTGATATCGAGGGCCGGCTCGGCTTTCTCGGTCAGTTCTCGGCCGTGAACCGCGTCGACTTGCGCGCGCAGGTCGGCGGCACGCTCGTGCAGATCAATTTCAAGGACGGCGACATCGTGCATAAAGGCGACGTGCTGTTCGAGATCGATCCAGAGCCGTATCACATCAAGCTGAGCCAGGCGACGGCTGGACTCGAATCCGCGAATGCCCGACTGGCTCTCGCCACGCGCGAGCTTGCCCGCGCGCAGGAACTGCAGCGTTCGGAGGCGGGAACGCTCGAGAACGTCGACCAGAAAGTCGCCGAACAACGTGCGGCTCAAGCGGCCGTCGATAACGCAAACGCGCTCGTTCGCGACGCCCGGTTCGACCTTGACCGCTGCAAGATCACGGCGCCGTTTACCGGCCGCATCGGTACACACCTCGTCTCGACGGGGAATCTGATATCCGGCAGCCGCGCCGGCAGCGGCCCCACGACGCTGCTCGCGACCATTGTGTCGCTGGACCCGATCTACCTGGATTTCGACATCAGCGAAAATGACTACGCCGCGCTCCAGCACGCTCGTGAAGACCGGAAAGGACCGCTCGCAGATGCAGTGAACATTTCGCCAACTGGCGACGATGGGTATACCCGCACCGGCACGCTCAACTTTATCGACAACACGCTCGACCGTTCGAGCGGAACCATTCATGCCCGCGCGACTATTCCAAATAGCGACCTGTCGTTAACGCCGGGTGGCTTCGCACGCCTGCGGCTGGCGACGACGGCACCGCAGGCGGCATTGCTCGTCCCGGATGCGGCCGTGCTGCAGGACCAGACCGATCACATGGTGTACGTCGTCGGAGCAGACAACGTGGCAATGCCCAGAAAGGTCGAGATCGGCGATCTTCGAGGCGGCCTGCGTGTCATTCGATCCGGACTTGCGCCGACCGACCGGATCGTGATCGACGGCATTCCGTCTGTGCGCCCGGGTTCGAAGATTTCCCCACACGCGGGAGCGATCCAGTTCTCGGCGGAGCACGGCGGCCAAGGAGCCGAATCATGAAACTGACTCACTTCTTTATCGAGCACCCGCGCTTTGCGGCGGTGCTCAACATATTCGCGGTTTTGATCGGTCTGGCAACCATGGTGAAGCTGCCCGTCGCTCAATATCCGAACATCGTTCCCACGACCATTCAGATCACAACTTCGTACCCCGGTGCATCGGCCGACACGATTGCACGCACGGTCGCCACGCCGCTCGAGCAGTCCGTCAACGGCGTTGAGAACATGGATTACATCTCAAGCCAATCGACCAGCAATGGTCAGTTGACGATCACCGTGATCTTCAAGGTCGGCACGGACCCGAATACAGCGCTTCTGCTCACACGCAGCCGCGTGGAAGACACGCTGTCTCGCCTGCCCGCCGAGGTTCAATTGCAGGGCGTCCAGGTAAAAAAGACTATCCAGGCGCTGCTGCTCGGCGTTCACGTCTACTCACCCGACGGCTCGCGCAGCCCCGAATATCTGTCAAATTACATGCTCAAGGTGCGCGATCAGATCGCGCGTCTGCCGGGCGTGTCGGACTTTCAGTTGTTCGGCGAACGGCAGTACGCGATGCGCATCTGGATCGATCCGGACAAGGCCGCTTCGTATAACATCAGCGCCAATGAAATACTGGCTGCGCTTCGTGCGCAGAACGCCGCCGTGTCGGCAGGTGTGCTCAACCAACCGCCTGTGTCGAACAATGGCACGGGTGCCTATCAGATCAATATCGATGCGCTTGGCCGCCTGACGACGGCCGAACAGTTTGGTGACGTCGTCGTCAAGTCAGATACGCAGGGACGGGTGACACGCATTCGCGATATCGGCCGTGTCGAGCTTGGCTCGGTGGACTACGGCTCCAAGGCTTATGCTGACAGGTACGCCGCCACGCCGTGGTTCGTCATCGCCACGCCCGATGCGAACGTCGTGCAGGTCGAGCACGACGTGTGGGCCAAAATGGCCGAACTGAAGAAGAGCTTCCCGCCCGGCGTCGACTACATCAAGATCTACGACCCGACCACCTTCGTTTCTCAGTCGATCGAGGAAGTCGCGAAAACCATCGGCATTGCCATTCTGCTGGTGGTTGGCGTTGTGTATCTGTTCCTGCAGAACTGGCGCGCGACGATCATCCCGGTTGTCGCGATTCCGGTGTCGCTGGTCGGCACGTTCACCGTCCTGTCGCTATTCGGCGCATCCATCAATAACCTTTCGCTGTTCGGGCTGGTTCTGGCCGTCGGGATTGTCGTCGATGATGCCATCGTGGTGGTCGAGAACGTTGAACGGAACATGGCGCTCGGCATGTCGCCGAAAGAAGCCGCGCATCGCACGATGAACGAGGTCTCGACGGCCATCATCGCCATCGCGCTCACGTTGTGTGCGGTGTTCGGCCCGACTGCGCTGATGTCCGGCATCTCGGGGCTGTTCTTCAAGCAGTTCGCGATTACGATCGCTGCGTCCACCGTCATCTCGTGCTTCGTCTCGCTTACGCTGAGCCCGGCTCTGTGCGCGGCGCTCCTCAAGCCGCACGACATGGAGAAGCCGCATGGCGGATCGACCGCGCAGGGCCGCCTCCATCACGTGATTTTCGGCCGCTTCAATACGTCGTTCGAATGGCTGTCGTCCCGCTACGGAAAATGGACCGGCCGCGCCGTACGTGCAACGACCGTCATGCTGATCGTCTATGCCGGCCTGATCGGTGCGACTGCGTTGCAGATGTCGAGGATGCCCACCGGCTTCATTCCGGAACAGGACATCGGCTATCAGGCTGTGATTGCGTTCCTGCCTCCGGGCTCCAGTCTCGAACGCACCGACAAGGTGATTCGCGAGATCAACGACATCGTGCTCGATACGCCGGGACTCAAAGGCGTGACGCACACGTCGCCCGTGTCTGGCCTCGACGTCACGACGGGCACGATTGCGCCCAACGTGGGGACGCTGTTTTACGGGCTGCCTTCGCTCTATGGCAAGCATGTCCCCGGTGTCAATGCGACGTCGATGCTGGTCGCACTGCGCAAGCGCGTCGCGGGTGTCAAGGACGCGGTGGTCGTCGTGATCAATCCGCCGCCCGTGCAGGGTCTCGGCGCAGCGGGCGGCTTCAAGCTGATGCTGGAAGACCGCGGCGGGCTCGGCCCGCAGGCACTTGCCGACGCGTCGCGCGCACTCGTGGCTGCCGCCAACAAGGACAAGGTATTCGGCGGCGTATTCACGCTGTACAACGCGGGCGCGCCGTTGGTCTATGCGGATATCGACCGCCTCAAGGCGGAAAAGATCGGCCTCACGCCAACCGATGTGTTTTCCACCATGGATCTCTACCTCGGCTCGCAGTACGTGAACGACTTCAACTTCATGGGACGCACGTATCAGGTGCGCGTTCAGGGCGATGAAGCATTCCGTCGGACGCCCGAAGACATCGGTCGGCTCAAGGTTCGCAATTCGACGGGTGACATGGTGCCGATCAGCAGCGTGGCGACCTTCAAGAGCACGACGCAGCCATATCGCGTGCCACGCTACAACATGTATCCCGCAGCGGAAATCATGGGCGCGGCAGGCCCCGGCTATTCGTCGGGCGATGCCATTCAACACATGGAACAGCTCGCGGCGCAGGTCCTCCCGAACGGCATCGCGTACGAATGGACCGATCTTGCTCATCAGCAAAAAGAGCAAACCATGTCGCCGCTCGTGATCTTTGCTGCATCGGCACTGTTCGTCTTCCTCGTGCTCGCTGCGCAGTATGAAAGCTGGAAGACACCGCTCGCGATCGTGCTGATCGTGCCGATGTGTCTGCTCGCAGCGGCGATCGGCCTGAACATGCGCGGGATGCCGATCGACATTCTTGCGCAAATAGGCTTCGTGGTACTCGTCGGTCTGGCAGCCAAGAACGCCATTCTTATCGTCGAGTTCGCGAGACAACGTCAGGACGAAGACGGCGTCAATGCCGAGGACGCTGCCACTCATGCGGCACACGTGCGGCTGCGCCCGATTCTGATGACATCGTTCGCCTTTATCGCGGGTGTGGCGCCGCTCGCCATTGCCAGCGGCGCCGGCTCGGAAATGCGGCAATCACTCGGCACGACGGTGTTCTTCGGCATGCTCGGTGTGACGCTTTTCGGGCTCGCATTCACCCCGGCGTTTTACGCCTTCGTTCGCAAGCTCGGCGTCAAGCGCCCGCTTGCCGTGCGGCAACTCGGTAGTGGAGAAGTGAAATGAACGGCTTCTTACCCAGAACTTCAAAAGCGATCATCGGTAGTCTGATTGTCAGCGCAATGCTTGCGGGCTGTGCCGTCGGGCCCGACTACGCCGCGCCTCACACCGATATGGTGCCGTTTCACAACGGGAAGGTCGTCGCGGACCGGCAAACGACATTGCCCGCCCCGAACCTCGACAGCTGGTGGACAGGCTTCAACGATCCCGAGCTGGTCAAGGTGGTGCAACGGGCGCTCGAGCAGAACCTGAGTCTCCAGGCTTCGATGGCACGCGTCGTGCAGTCGCGCGCGGCGGCCCAGGCGGCGGGCGCCAGCCTGCTTCCGACCGTCGACGCCAATGCATCGTACACGGCAGTAC
This sequence comes from Burkholderia puraquae, assembly GCF_002099195.1. Classification (GTDB taxonomy): domain Bacteria; phylum Pseudomonadota; class Gammaproteobacteria; order Burkholderiales; family Burkholderiaceae; genus Burkholderia; species Burkholderia puraquae. The sequence goes on from NZ_NBYX01000003.1 coordinate 74,908, forward strand.
ACCAAAGCACGCACAGCCCGCTTGGCACTATTGCGAGCGCGTTCCCCAACTACAGCCGCGATCAAAAGGAATACCTCGCCGGCGCGACGGCAAGCTGGGAAATCGATCTGGCCGGCGGGCTGCGGCGCGCCCACGCGGCAGCCACCGATGAAGAGCAGGCCGCCGAGGCCACTCAACTCGGCACGCGCGTGACGGTCGCTGCCGACGCTGCCGACGCTTACCTGCAAATCAGAGGACTGCAGGCGCAGTTGGCCGTCACCCAGGATCAGGTGACTACCGATGCGCGTTTGCTGCAACTCGTGAAAGCGCGTAAGCAAGCCGGTGCATCCGACGAGCGCGAAGTGGCGCAGGCTGAAGCCCTGTTGCGTCAGGCACGCGCCAGGGTTCCGAGCTTGCGCGTGTCGCTGGAAGCGCAAATGAACCGGCTCGATGTGCTGATGGGTGCACAGCCTGGAACCTATGCGGCAGAACTCGGCACGAATGGGGGCGTCATTCCGGACGTGCCCGCCATCGGCAGCGCGGATCAACCCGTCAACGTGCTGCGGCGCCGCCCTGACATTATTGCCGCCGAACGCCATCTCGCGGCTTCCAACGAAGCGATCGGCGTAGCAATCGCCAATTACTACCCGAAGATTTCGCTGTCCGGCGCACTCGGATTCGACAGCATCTCAGCCAGCAACTTCCTGAGCGCGAAGTCGTTTCAGCCAATCGGCACAGGTGCGCTGCAATGGCGCCTGTTCGATTTCGGCAAGGTCGACGCCGAAGTCAAGAACGCACGCGGCGCGTACGCAGAGGCATTGGCGCAGTATCGCGAAGCTGCCCTCAAGGCAACCGAAGACGTCGAAGACGCGTTGATGACGCTGTCGCAAACGGAGATTCGAGTGCAGGAAATCCAACAGGAAGTCGACGCATTGACGAAGGCGCGAGACCTTTCGGAGAAAGCGTATCGCGCGGGTTCGATCACGCTCACCGACGTGCTCGACGCCGACCGGCAACTTCTCGGTGCGCGTGACGATCTCGATGCCACGAAGGCAGACGCCGCCCGCGCCGCTGTCAGAACGTTCCGTTCGCTGGGCGGCGGATGGGACGCTCCGCATCAGCAGCTTACGCAGACGGAGTGATCCGGCGCATGACTTAACCGGTTTATGGGGAACAGCTTTCCGCTTTCGGCCCGTAGTGCGATGCAGTCGGCTTCCCTATAGTTTCGTCACGAGACTTGATTCGCAATCTTTCTGGAGAAGTCGACATGGACCGCCGCGTTCTGACACTCTCACTCGGCATGTTCGCACTTGGCACTGACAGCTTTGTCTTTGCGGGCATCCTGCCGGAGATCGCGCATTCGTTTGGCGTCAGCATCGGCGCCGCCGGTCAATTGATCAGCGTCTACGCGCTGAGCTATGCGTTGCTGGGCCCGACCATCGCAGCGCTTGCTGCGAACGTGGCGCGCAAGCGCCTGCTGTTGAGCGGCATTGGCTTGTTTGTGATCGCCAATCTCGGCACCATCGTCGCGCCGAATCTCGGCATCGCATTGGCCACGCGTGCTTTCGCGGGCCTGGGTGCAGCCATGTTCTCGCCGACTGCCAGCGGAACGGGCGCGTCGCTGGTGCCGCCCGAGCGTCGCGGCTACGCGTTGTCCATCATCGTCGCGGGATTGACGGCGGCCACCGCGCTCGGTTCGCCGATTGGTGCCGTGATCGGCGGGCTCGCCAGCTGGCACTGGACGCTGGTGCTCGTTGCCGGACTCGGTGCAGCCGCGTTTGCGGGCATTCTCGCGTTCATGCCTGAAGTGCCGCTACCGCCCGCCATCTCGCTGCGCGAACGCCTGTCGCCCCTCACCGATTCGCGCGTCGGACTCACTCTCGCGACGACGGTACTTGCGCAGATCGGCACGTTCATCATCTTCAGCTACTTCTCCGTGGTGTTCGATCGTGCGATCGGTCATAGCGCTCTAGTGCTGGGCGAATTGCTCGTTCTCTGGGGGCTGGCAGGCACCTTTTCGAATCTGCTGACGGGACGGATTCTCGACAAGATTGGTTCGCACAAGGTCGTGCTGATCAAACTCACCATCGTCGCCATCGTCATCCTCACGATGCCGGTCACGGGCGCACACCTCTGGAGTGCGGCCATCGCGGTGACGATCTGGGGAGCCTGTGCGTGGGGCGTGCTGGTGCCGCAACAGTTCCGTCTCGCGAGCCTGAATCCGCCGATGACGGCTGTGCTGGTTGGCCTCAACACGTCGGCGACCTATGTGGGTGTGTCCGTTGCCGGTGCGCTCGGCGCAGCTGTGATCCCTGTTATCGGCAGCCATAACCTGGGCTATCTCTCCAGCATTCCAGTCGTTATCGCGATCGTCGTCTCCGTGCTCGCGACGCGCCGCATCGCATCATTTGCGAAAACAGCAAACGGCGCCGTAGCGGCCTGAGCTTCAATCTCTTTCCGAGGAAAACAGCCATGTCTAATGCAAGTACATTCCGCCAGTTGCACGACAATTCGATCCCGCTGCGTTTGCCAAATGTCTGGGATGCCGGTAGCGCGCGTCTCGTCGAGGCTTTGGGTGCATCCGCGATCGCCACGACGAGCGCAGGCTTTGCGTGGGCTCTGGGCTATCCCGACGGCCGCTTGCTCCCTTTCGATGAGGTCGTGGCTTCCGTGCCCCGTATCGTCCGCGTACTGAGCGTGCCCTTGTCGGTCGATATCGAGCATGGCTATTCCGACGATCCAAAGACCGTCGCGGACCATGTAATGCGACTGGTCGATCTCGGCATCGCCGGCATCAATATCGAAGACGGCCCGGACCCGGCATCACTTCTCGCGCTAAAGATTGAAGCGATCAAGAATGCCCTCGCGAAGTCAGGTTCGGATCTTTTCGTCAATGCACGCTCCGACGTCTTTCTTGCGGGCCTCGCTGAAAAATCAAGGCAAGCCGAAGAGTCGATTGCTCGCGGCAATCTATATGCATCGGCCGGTGCGGATGGGCTTTTCCTGCCGGCCCTCATGCAGTCATCCGATATCGAAACGATTGCGGACGCAACCCGTCTGCCTCTTAACGTCATGGCCCTGCCAGGACTCGCCGATGCAGCGACGCTCGGCAAGCTCGGTGTGCGCCGGTTAAGCGCGGGCAGCGGCATCTCGCAGGCCGTGCTCGGCAAAGCGAAGGCTCTCGCGCAGGACTTTCTGAACGACGGCCGTTCTGAAACGGTCGCTAGCAATCTCCTGCCCTACGCCGAAGTCCAGAACCTTTTCGCCGGACCGACGAATCGGTAAGCAAAAAGTATGGGCAAGACACATGCCGACATCAGTTCTTTCCGTTTCCGTTACTCAACACAAAATGGAGTTTTAGATGACACTTACTGGTAAGCGCGCTCTGGTCACGGGAGCGAGTCGAGGGATCGGGGCTGCAATCGCGCAGGCTTTGGCGGCTGCCGGCGCAGACGTGGCCATCACATATGAAAAGTCCGCAGAACAGGCCGACAGCGTCGTGAAGGCGATTGAAGCGAAAGGCCGCCGCAGTACCGCAATTCAGGCCGATAGCGCAGACGCATCGGCAGTTCAGGCGTCCGTACAGAAGACTGTCGAAGTATTGGGCGGGCTCGACATCCTGGTGAACAACGCCGGCATCCTCCGGATGGGCGATGTAAAGGATATTTCCATCGAAGACATCGACGCGACGCTTAACGTCAATGTGCGTGCGCCGATCGTGGCCGCAAAAGCCGCAATCCCTCATCTGGGGATGGGAGGGCGGATCATTTCGATCGGTAGTTACTTTGCCGATCGCGTCCCGGCGTCGATGCTTGGTGTATATGCTGGCTCCAAGTCGGCTCTCGTTGCGTTCACACAAGGCCTGGCGCGAGAACTCGGCCAGCAAGGAATTACGGCAAATCTTGTCCAGCCTGGCTCCATCAACACGGACATGAACCCGGTCGATGGTCCATTCGCGTCGATGATGAAATCGCTCACGGCCACAGGTGACTACGGCACAGGCGAAGACATTGCACAAGCAGTGGTCTTCCTCGCGAGCGCCAGCGCCAGTTACATCACCGGCGCGACGCTCACCATCGACGGTGGTGCCAACGCGTAAGCGTCAACACAGGTGTCGTCGCGGACGGCATGCGCGAGCAGGGCCTCGTACTCGAACGCCCGTGCAGCAAAGGCCGCACGGGCGCACGAGAGGTCTGGCTTGACAGTCGTATACGGCCTATCGCTCCGTCGCTGCATTGCGTTGACGTCCGCTCAACCCGACGAAGCGGTCGTTCGCGGGCGGATGTTGAGCGGCTACTTTTGGTTGCGGATTCAACCCGTTGATGCAACGAATTGATGAAAGCGTTCCGCCGGTGTATCGACGGGTTGAATCCGCAGTTGAGAGTAGTCGGACGCAGTTCGCCCCGGATGTCCCGCAAAATTGTCTTTCCAGCTTAGGTGACTGAGCTTGAGGCTGTGAGCGTCGTGTCTGAACCCAGCGCTTCGATAGTCCGCGCGGTGCCCGCCACCCCCTCTGCCATTCGCAGGCTCGCCGCGGTCACCGGCTCGTCCATCAAATACTCGATGATCTGAAGCTGCTCGAGCGCGTCACTTGACAGCAACCCCGCCCGGGTCGACGAGATGTCACGCGGTCCTGTAAGTCTGTCGTCGCCTCAAACGAGGCCCATGTTGAGCCGCCCGTGCAGTCGGCGCCACGTTCACCCGCTCTCCGCCCTTCGTCTTCTGTCACCCGCGGGGAGAGCGCCAATGCCAGGTCATTCAACCTGCTCGCATTGAGTTGATTTTCGCCCCAATTCGAAAGCATTATGAAAGAATGTCGCTTTCCTTTGCCACATCGACTTAGTGCGCGCATTCACTTAGAAATACTAATAAATTTTCTCGACAGGCGACTTCTGCACGTCCCTGCCGACTCTCAAGCCCTCGTAACGCGGCGGGACATAAAATATATTTATATCAATCAGTTACATCAATTTATCACATAATGAAATGCGAGGTACGGTCTTTTTTGCACATTTCCACCCCCTTCTTCCAAGTGCGAACTTTTTTGTATGTCGACAGCTATCAACCCCATTGCCAGCAATGCTTTCAAACATATCGTCAAATTCCGATATATGATTCGCCCATCGACGATACTTCATTGCCCGACCGAAACGCCCACCCCATCCATGCCGACCGAACTCGACATCGACGCGATCCTGAAAGCGCTCTCGAATCCCGTGCGCCGGGAAATCCTCAACTGGCTGAAAACGCCGGGCGAGCATTTCCCGAACCAGACGCTGCCGTATGAACACGGCGTCTGCGCAGGGCAGATCGACGCGCGCTGCGGGCTGTCGCAGTCGACCGTCTCCGCACACCTCGCGACGCTGCAACGCGCGGGGCTCGTGACGTCGACGCGGATCGGCCAGTGGGCGTTCTTCCAGCGCAACGAGGCCGTCATCGACGCATTTCACGACGCCCTGCGCCGCGATCTCTAGTCAACACGGCCGAACCGGCCATGCGGAGCGCCGTCGCCCATGACGCGACGGTTTCCCGCCTTTCGTGAAGAGGTTATTTGCCATGCCCACACTGTTCGATCCCGTCACCCTCGGCGACCTGACCCTGCCGAACCGCATCGTGATGGCGCCGCTCACCCGCTCCCGTGCGGGCGCGACGCGCGTGCCGAACGCACTGATGGCCCGCTACTACGCCGAGCGCGCAACGGCCGGCCTGATCATTACCGAGGCCACGTCGGTCACGCCGCAGGGCGTCGGCTACGCGGATACCCCCGGCATCTGGTCCGACGACCAGGTCGAGGGCTGGAAACAGGTGACGCAGGCCGTGCATGCGGCTGGTGGGCGCATCGTGCTGCAACTCTGGCACGTCGGCCGGATCTCCGACCCGGTGTTCCTGAACGGCGACCTGCCGGTCGCGCCGAGCGCGATCGCCGCGGGCGGCCACGTGAGCCTCGTGCGTCCGCAGCGCCCGTACGTGACGCCGCGCGCACTCGAACTCGACGAAATCCCGGGCATCGTCGCCGCGTACCGCAAGGGTGCGGAGAACGCGAAGGCTGCCGGCTTCGACGGCGTCGAGATCCACGGCGCGAACGGCTACCTGCTCGACCAGTTCCTGCAGGACAGCACCAATCACCGCACCGATGCGTACGGCGGCCCGATCGAGAACCGCGCTCGCCTGCTGCTCGAAGTGGTCGATGCGGCAATCGACGTGTGGGGCGCCGGCCGCGTCGGCGTGCACCTTGCACCGCGCGGCGATGCGCACACGATGGGCGATTCCGATCCGGCGGCAACGTTCGGCTATGTCGCGCGCGAACTCGGCCGCCGCAAGATCGCGTTCATCTTCACGCGTGAATCGTATTCGGGCGACCACTTGAGCCCGCGCCTGAAGGAAGCGTTCGGCGGCCCGCTGATCGCGAACGAGCAGTTCACGCTCGACACCGCGCAGGCAGCGCTCGAGGACGGCAGCGCCGACGCGATCGCATGGGGCAAGCTGTTCATCGCAAACCCCGACCTGCCGCGCCGCCTCGAACTCGGCGCACCGCTCAACAAGCCGGTGCCGGAGACGTTCTATGCGGAAGGCGAAACGGGTTACACCGATTACCCGGCGCTGAGCGACGCGGCCTGACGGCCGGGCAGCGCGTGTTCAGCGGCGCACGTCCGCACGCATGAACACGCGCTGCGTCTCGTCGAGGCCGAGCGACACGTGATACGCGCGAATGATGCGCAGCGTGTCGTCGAGCGCGGCGTCGTCGACGATGCTGAAGCCCAGGCGCGTGTAGTACGGCGCATTCCACGGCGCGTCGCGAAACGTCGACAGCACGACTTCCGCGATGCCGTCCTGCGCCGCGCGTGCCATCACCTGTTCGATCAGGCGCGCGCCGATCCGTTGCCCGGCATGCGACGGCGCGACATCCAGCTCTTCCAGATAAAGCCGCTGCGCATCGAGCAGCCGGTAGAACGCAAACCCGACGCACGTGCCTTGCGCATCGACGGCCACATACGCTCGGCCACCATCGATGCGGACGAGCACCGCAGCCGTATCGGTCGGCTCGGCTTCAGCGATGTGGGTCATGCCGATTTCGCGAAACCGCAGCGCGGCGGCGACTTCCACGGCGGCCATCGCGGCCGCGTCTTCCCGCACGGCGGGACGGATCAGGATCGATGCAGTCATGACGGCAATTCAGGCAGTCTGGAACGGCCGTCACTATAATCGAAACTTCATACGATTCGAACACCCCACCCACGAGGTTAGTCATGACGTTGTCCGCGCTCACCGTCTTCGCTGTCGCCCTGCTCGTCACCGCCGGCACGCCCGGGCCGAGCGTCGCCGCGCTGGTCGCGCGCGTGCTGACGAACGGCGTGCGCGATGTGCTGCCGTTCCTCGCGGCCATGTGGCTCGGCGAAGCGCTGTGGCTCACGCTCGCGGTCGCGGGGCTGTCCGCGTTCGCACGCACGTTCGAGACGGGCCTGATCGTGCTGAAGCTGCTCGGCGTTGCGTACCTGCTGTTCCTTGCATGGAAGATGTGGACCGCGCCGACCGAGACGGGCGCCGACGACCTGCCGCGCGGCCAGTCGCCGTGGCGCATGTTCGTCGCGGGCATGCTGGTGACGATCGGCAATCCGAAGATCGTGGTGTTCTATCTCGCGCTGCTGCCGACCATCGTCGATCTCACCCACGTCGGTGTGACCGCATGGGCCGAGCTGGTCGGCACGATGCTCGCGGTGCTGATCCTGGCCGACTGCTTCTGGTCGCTGCTCGCATCGCGCGCAAGGGCCTTCCTGACGTCGGCGCGCGCGAAGCGGATCGCCAACCGCACGAGCGCGACCGCGATGGCCGGTGCGGCGGTGGCGATCGCGACGCGTTGATGCGATATCGCGGCGTTTGACCGGACGCTCAGGTCTTTCCGTTCGATCCTGGCTTTTCGCGGACCAATATATAGAGGCACATCTTCGGTGAAGCCCCGCTCGGGCCGTTCCCGCATGTCAATTTTTGCCCGCTATTGGAGTCGATGAAGCCCGTCCTGAAGTAATTGATGGCCTCTTGTTCCATGAGATCGAAGGCGTTACTCACATTGACGGCATCCTCCTCGTATATCGGAACCATCCATGTGTAGTCGGGCTTGTTGACCTGGTGATCCTTCAACCGGGCTTCCTTGTTGCTGGTGACACCGATATAGAACCTGTCGTATTTCTTTTCCCTGGCGAAATGCCCCAATACCTGCTGCAAGTGAAAGATCACAACGCGGTATTGAAAGACTCCCTTGGTGCTGGCACCCCGGTGAACAATGTCCCTGTTCAGCGCCAGCTTCTTGTACTCCGGGTAAAGTGCCAAAACCATGATTGACCTCCACGAGAGATGAAGCTTCAATAGGCCGAAACTATCGTTCATTCGGTCAAATTCTGGATGACTAAAAGTCCCCGACCCTCAAGCTTCGAGAAGCACGGAATCGTGGAATGCTCATAAGAATGCACGACTCACGTTTTCGCGTCGACATGAATGAACCAGGGCATGATCAAATGGGATCATGACCTGCCGCGCCAGCCGTTGACGCACGATCCGCGGATCAAGGCCTACGTGATTGCCGGCCCGATGAACGAATTCCCGACCGCCGATACGCTGAACGACGTGCACGCTGTAGCGATGCGAACGGATTCGATCGCGCGACGTTCCACGCAACGCTCGACGCAAAGGCGCTCGCGTTCTTCAGCGCGAATCTCCGCTAACAGCGAAACGTCTTGCGCCAGACGCCCGGCACCGGCACATGGTCATTGCATGCGATCAGCGCGCGCACCAGCGCCCAGTCGTCGTCATCGCAGAAATCGAGCAGCATCGCGCCGGACGGGCCGCGCTGCTCACGCAGTCGTTCGGCCAGCCGTGCATGAATGCCCTGCACCCTGCCGTCGCCGTGCGCGACCACCGACGGATTCGCGCCCATCCCGGTCCCGCTGCAGAAGTTGATCGCCCAGCGGCCGCTGTCGGGCGACGGCAGGTCCGTCAGCAGCGCATCGATCGCACGCCACTTCCAGCCGATCGACGCGGCCACCGGCACGCGATATTCGTCCTGGATCACGAACGCGCCGTCGGGATGATCGATCGTGAACGTCGCGTTGTCGGGCCACGCGGTCAGGTCGATGCCGAGCGGCCGGCTGCTGCGAAAGCGCCGCAGCAGCACGATCGCGCCGCGCACGTCGCCGAGCGCCGGCAGCGTGCCGCCGGCATGCCAGCGCAACCGCGGATGCCGCGCGCGATGCATGTCGAACGTCGCATCGAAACTGCGCGTGCACGCGTGCGCCGGCCATTCGTCCTTCACCGACATCACAATGCATTCGCGCGGATGCGCATCGAGAAAGCGCGTGCAGGTTTCCAGCACGTCGTCGAACGTCATGCCGAGCGCGATGCCGCCATGATGGATGTCGAACGCATCGCGCACGTGCCGGCAGCGGATGTCGAGCAGCCGCACGCCATGCGCGAGCTGCGCATCGAGCGGCGCACGCTGGGTGCGCACGAGCCGATCGTCGACGGTATACGCACAGGTGTCATGGCTGCCCGGTAGGGTCAGCGTATGCAGCGGCCGCGCGTCGTCGAGCGCCGACATCCAGTCGGCAGGCGGTGTGCACGTATCGTGGCTCGAAGGAATCATGAATCGATGAATGACAAGGAAAGAAAACCGTGGGTAACGGCGTCGGATGTCGCGGCGCGCGCCGGTGTCTCACGCTCCGCGGTGTCGCGCGCGTTCACGCCGACGGCGAGCATCGCGCCGCAAACGCGTGAGCGCGTGATGGTCGCCGCGCGCGCGCTCGGCTACCAGGTCAACCTGATCGCGCGCGACATGATCACGCAGCGCAGCAGCATGATCGGCGTCGTGACGGCCGGGTTCGAGAATCCGTTCCGCGCGCGGCTGCTGTCGGACCTGATGGCCGCGCTCGGGCAGCGCGCGCTCACGCCGCTCGTGACCAATGCGGAAGATCCGCGCCAGGTCCGGCAGTCGCTCGAGCAGTTGCTCAGCTACCGGATCACGGGCCTCGTGATGACGTCTGCGTCGCCGCCGCTGTCGGTCGCGCAGCAGTATCTCGAACACCGGATCCCGGTCGTGATGATCAACCGCGAGGCCAACCTGCCGGGCGCGGACATCGTCGTCAGCGACAACGCGGCGGGCGCCGTCCATGCGGCGCAGCGGCTCGTGCGGGCCGGCGCGCGCCGGCTTGCATTCGTCGGGCCGCGCGGCGCGAGCTACAGTGCACAGTCGCGTGCCGCTGCGTTCGAGCACGCAATCGGGCGCGGCGACGCGTTCGACGCGACGCTCGCGCACGTGCTCGACACGCCGTCCGACACCCATGCGAGCGGCGTCGAAGCCGCGCGGCAACTGTTCGCGAACGGCAAGCGGCCCGACGGCGTGTTCTGCTCGTCCGACCTGCTCGCGCTCGGCGTGATCGACGTCGCGCGCGGCGAATTCGGGTTGCGCGTGCCGGACGACCTGCGCGTGATCGGCTTCGACGACGTCCCGGCCGCCGAATACGACGCGTATCGGCTCACGACGCTCCGGCAGGACACGCGCGGCCTTGCGCAGGCGGCCGTCGACCTGCTCGCCGACCGGATGCAGACGTTCGACGGCCCGTCGCGCACGCGCATCGTGCCGGTCACGCAGGTCGTGCGAGACAGCTGCGCGTGACGAACCGAAATCGGGCGCGGCGTCGCCGCGCGTCACTTCAGCCCGCCGGCGAACCCGCGCAACAGGTAGCGCTGCACATAGCCGGCCACGGCCAGCGTGGGCAGCGACGCCATCAGCCCCGCGCTCATCAGGTCGCCCCAGTCGATGCCGTTCTCCGTCACGTAGCCGGCAATCGCGAGCGGCAGCGTGAAGCGGCTCGGCGTCGACACGAACAGCAGCGCGATCAGGAATTCGTTCCACGCGGCGATGAACACGAAGATCGCGGTCGCGATCAGCCCCGGCGCGCACAGCGGCAGCACGATCTGCACGAGCCGTCGAGCAAGCCCCGCGCCGTCGATGCAGGCGGCTTCCTCGTATTCGATCGGCACGTCGCGCACGAACGCGAGCAGCATCCAGATCGCCATCGGCAGCGCGTAGATCTGGTACGCGAGCATCAGGCCGAGCGTCGAATCGAGCAGGTGCAGCCGCTTCGCAAGCGCGAACAGCGGCACCGCGATCGTGATCGGCGGCATCAGCTTCAACGCGAGCACAAGCACCAGGAACAGCAGGTCGAGCCGCGCCGGAAACCGCAGCCGCACGAGCGCATAGGCGGCCGGAAACGCGAGCGCCAGCGCGAGCAGCGTCGTGCCGAACCCGACCAGCAGCGAATTGAACAGCGGCGCACCAATGCCGTTGGACCAAACCGATGCGAAATGCTCGAAGGTCGGCGCGGCCGGCCAGATCCGCAATGGATGATCGAGCCGTTCGAGCGTCGGCATGAAGGCCGCGCCGGCCATCCACAGGCACGGCAGCAGCAACAGCGCGAGTGCGACGATGCGCAACGCCCACGGCATCGCCCGGCCGAATGTGGCGCCCATGCGCGCGTGCGCGATGCCTGCGGTTGGCGCCGTCATGCGCGCCGCTTGCGAACCGTCTGCCATACGTACCCCGAGACCAGCAGCGCGGACGCCGCAAGCATCAGCACCGACGCGGCGCTCGCCGGCCCGACGTTGAAGAAGCGGAAGCCCGTGTCATAGATATAGGTCGACAGCGTCTGCGTCGCGTTGCCGGGGCCGCCGCCCGTCAGCGCATAGACCTTGTCGAACAGCTTGAACGTGTCGATCGAGCGCAACAGCAGGGCGAGGCCAATCTGCGGCGCCGCGAGCGGCAGCGTGATGTCGCGCAGGCACTGCCACTCGCTCGCGCCGTCGGTGCGTGCGGCTTCGTAGAGTTCCTGCGGGATCGACTGCAGGCCCGCGAGCACGATCAGGAACGCCATCGGCGTCCACTGCCACACGTCGACGAGCGCGAGCGACCACAGCGCGAGATGCGGATCGGACAGCCAGCGCACGCCTTCGATGCCGAATGCCGCGAGCAGCGCGTTCAGGAAGCCGTCGAAGTTGAGCCAGTTGCGCCAGATCGCCGAGCACACGAGCGTGGACAGCATCATCGGCAGGATCGCGAGCGGCAGCGCGATGCGCCGCCCCGGAAACGCGCGCACGAACAACAGCGCGAGGCCGAAGCCCAATGCGACTTCGGCGAGCGACGCGACGATCGTGAAGCGCAGCGTGTTGCCGAAGCCGGCCGTAAAGGCATCGTCGCCGAGCACCGCGCGATAGTTCGCGAGCCCGGCGAATGCGCGGCGGCCGGCCGAGTAGTCGACGCGGCAGAACGAATCGATCAGCACCTGCGCGACCGGATACAGCGCGAGCGCGGCGAGCACCAGCAGCGCGGGCCCGAGCAGCGCGACGAACGGCAGGCTGCGGCGGAAGGCTTTCATGCGCTGTATCCCGGCGAGGGGTCGCGGCGAGCCGTCACTTGCCGGCCGCGGCCGTCGCCTGCGCGATCTTTTGCTGCGCCTGACGCAGCGCGGCGTCGGGTGCGGCCTGCCCGGTCAGCGCGAGCTGCAGCTGGTCGCCGAGAATGCTCTCGACCTGCTGCCAGTCCTTCACGCGCGGCCGCGCACGGCCGGCTTCGAGCGCCTTCAGCTGATCCGGATACCAGCGGTACTGACGCACCAGCGCCGGATCGTTGAACACGCTGCGGCGGGTCGGCGGAATGCCGATGCCGGCGAGGCGCGCCTGCGTGTCACGCGCGGTCAGGTACGCGAGGAAATCCTGCGCGAGCTTCGCGTGCGGGGCGTCCTTCGGGATGCCCATCTGCCAGATGCCGAGCATCGGCGCCGGGCCCGCGGTCTGCCCGGGCGGCGGCTGCAGCGCGATCTGCCCGACCACGCGCGACTGCTTCGGATCGTCGAGCGCCGGCACCCACGCCGGCCACACCTCGATCGACTGCGCCGCCGTGCCGCGCTGCAGTGCATCGCGCACTTCCGCCGCGCCGTATACGTCGACGTCCTTCGGCGCGGACGCCTTCAGCGCAAGGAAGGTCTTCAGCGCGGCCTGCGCCTCGCGGGAGTCGATCGTCACGTTGCCGGCATGGTCGAACACGTCGCCGCCGTAGGCCCACAGGATCGGCAGGAAACCCGTCACGACCGGGTTGCCCTTCGTGCCGCGAAACACGACGCCCGACACGCTCTTGTCCGCGCCGCCGACGGTCTGCGCGATCTTCAGCACGTCGTCCCAGTTGCGCGGCGGCTGCAATTTGTACTTCGCGAGCAGGTCCTTGCGGTACGCAAACATCTCGACGTTGCCGACGATCGGCAGCGCGTACAGCGCACCGGCCGCATTGCGGCCGAGCGCGACGGCGGACGGCACGAGATCGGCATCCGCGAGCGACGCGGGCAGCGGCTTCAGCCAGCCGTTGCCGATGAATTCGGGCGCCCACGTGTCGTCCATCATCACGAGATCGTACGCGCCGGTGCCTTCGCGCATCGACAGCTTGAGCTTCTGGTACAGGTTCGCGTTCGGCAGCTTGAGCAGCTCGATCTCGGTGCCCGGGTGCAGCTTGTTGAAGCCGGCGACGGCGTCGGCCAGCCCCTTGCCGTAGATGTCGTCGCGGCCTGCGATGACGAGATCCGCGGCAACGGCGTGCGTGGCGGCGAAGGACAGCGCAAGGGCGGCGGACAGCGCGCGCAGGCGGCTCAGCAAGGTCATGAGGTCTCTCTCGTTCGGCGTGGTGGCGGGACGGCCAGGCGTTGCACACGTGTGCAACGCGGGCGACGCTTCTGGCCGCCTGAAGCGAACGCCATTGTTCACGCCGATCGTTACGAATTTATGGCACGCGGCGGCAGAGGCCGCCGCCGTGCCCGGCCGCCCCGCCCGCCTGGCCGCCTCACTGCCTCGGCGCGGCCTCCCCGGCCAGACCTCCCCGGCCGGATCAGAAGTTCACGCGGATCCCGGCCATCACCGCCAGTTGCCGGCTCGAGTTGCTGTTCGCGAGCACCGGAATTTGCGCATAGTTCACCGCATTGCCGTCCGCGTCGGCGCCGAGCCCCTTGCCGCTCGCGATCTGGCCGATCGCGACCGCATACAGCGCCGTGCGCTTCGACAGGCTGTAGTTCGTGCCGACGTTCACCTGGTGGAACCGCGTCGTGCCGCGCCCGTCGGTATGCACAGCGTTGAAGATATAGGCGACGCCGCCCTGCAGCGCGGGCGTGAACATGTACGTGGCGTTCAATTCGCCGATATCGAACGTGAACGCCTGCGTGCGCGGCTGCGCGGCGGTCGAGAAATAGCGGCTGTCGCCGAGGCGCGTATGCGTATAGGTGAGCGCGATCGTCGCATCGCCGAACGTGACCGACCCGCCCGCGCCGAACGCGCGCATCGAGCCGGCATCCTGCAGCAGGCAATACATCGCCCCCGCGTTGCTGCACGCGAAATCGCCGATATAGCCGCTCGCGCCGCCGAGCGCCGCGTCGAGCGGCTGGTGCAGGTCGAGGTAGCCGACCGAGAACGCCACCGGTGCGCGCGTGTACGTCGCGGCCACCGCATAGCCGCGCTTCGCCGAGAAATCGCCGGCCTGCCCGCCGAAACTGAACGTGCCGCCGAACGTGAGGCCGTTGAAATCGGCGCTGGTGAACTTCACCGCGTTGTTGAAGTTGAATGCGGCGTTCAGGTTGTCGACGTCGCCGAGGTGCGAGCCGTACGGCGTCGCCCAGTTGTTGCTCGACACGTACGCACCGAGCATGTCGGTGTACGAGTCGTACTGACGGCCGAGGCCGAGCGTGCCGATCCCGTCCTGGCGCAGCCCGACCCACGCCTGCCGGCTGAAGGCCGTGCCGCCCTGCAGCGCCTGCCCGTTCGCGGACAGGAACTGCTGCTCGAGCGTGAACACCGCATTGAGCCCGCCGCCGAGCGGCTCGGCGCCCTGGAAGCCGAAGCGCGACGGCACGAGGTTGCCGCCGCCCATCTGCCACGCATGGCCGCCGCCCGTACTGCCGTCGGCGCGCGTGAACTGCTGGTTCGTCGAGTAGATGATGCCGGTATCCACGGTGCCGTACAGCGTCACGCTGCCCGAGGTCTGCGCGTGTGCGTGCATGCAACCCAGCGTAGCCGCGGCCGCGGCCAGTCGTCGTCCGATCTTCATGTCCCGCCCCTCTGTTGTCATCGATTCGCAGTGCAGATCGATGGGGTTATCGATATGGGTGACAGGACTCTATCCAGCGAAAATTCAGGACCTCTATCGCAAATCGGCAAACAGTGGCACGCATTGACCGCGACGGCACCCGGCGGCGCCGCTGCGGTGCGCGTGCGTCATTCGGGACGCGTCGTCTGGGAAGGCAGCTCGCCGAACAGGTCGCGATACTCTCGCGCGAAATAGCCGAGGTGCGTGAAACCCCAGCTCGCGGCGGCCTCGCCGACGCCGAGCTGCTGCACGGACGTCGTGCGCAGCATGCGGCGCACCGCGTTCAGCCGGATCGTGCGCAGATAGCCGACCGGCGTGACATCGGCCACACGCTGGAAGCTCGTTTGCAGCGTGCGGCGGCTGCAGCGCAGCGCGCGGCACAGCTCGAGCACGGTGACGGGTTCCTCGGGCCGATCGCGCAGATGCTTCTCGCAGCGGCTCACGATGTCGCTGTAGGTGGCGTGCGTGATGTCGCGGCGCTCGACGCCGATGCCCTGCTCGAGCGCGTCGAGGAACATGCCGAGCATCGCGTCGCGGAACATCTTGCGGGTCGCCGCATATTCGAGGTGGCCGGGATTGCGCTGCGCATCGTCGATCAGCGACGACAGCCGCACGCCGAGCGCGACGCCCTGCTCGTCGGACAGCCGCGTCACGTGCCGCAGCTTGCGCGCGCCGGCCGCGCCGAATTCGGCTTCGCACAGCTCGTCGACCATGTCGGACGCCGCGCTGATCCCGACGAGCCCCATCCCTTCCGGCGTGTGGAATTCGAAATCCTCGCCGGCGCGCAGCGCGAGCAGCGCATAGCCGTCGACGGGCTGGCCCTGGAACGTGCCCGCGAGCGGCACGGACAACGGCACCGCGAGCGACGTGCGCCCGGCCGGCGCGAGCCCGGTTTGCGCGACGCGCCGGTTGGTCGTTTCGCGGAAGAAGTGGAAATCGTCGTACAGCACCTGCGTGACGGTGCCCTTGAAGCGGCCCGGCGTCATCTGGCGGTAGACCTGATGCCAGCCCGCGATCGCGAGCCCGTGATCGTGCACGTCTTCGTGTGAGCGTGACTGGAACAGCATCGGCATCTCCGGTAAAACCCTTAAACGCGGCCGCCGGTTCCCCGGCGCGCAACGCCATAGCTTACCCGTGCAAAATCCTGCGTAGTGCGGTTTCGAACGCAAGGCAAGCCGCCGACAGCGCAGCGGCCTGCTCGCCCGTCAGGCGGACGTAGCGGCGGAACGACGGCATCCGGTTCACGACCTCGCTGCCGCCGAACGGCACGATCGCAAGCGTCCAGCGGCCGGCGCGCGCGTCGATCGTACAGTCGGTCAGGTGCAGCGGCCGCAGCGCATCGGCCAGCGACGGCTCGGCGACCAGCGCGGCCACCGTGTCGACGAATCCGGGGTCGCATCCCGGCACGGCCGCCGCGTCGATGCCGGTGCAGCGCAGCCAGCCGGTCTGGCGCACGCGCGCGCTGCCCTGCACGGCCGGGCCGCGCGCGGTTGCCGCCACCTTCACGCTGACCGTATGCATCAGGAACTGGCGGTCGACACACTCCTCGATGCTCACGCGCACGCCGTTCGGCAGCCTCGCGGTCGGACTGCCGACGCGATCGGCATCACGCGCGGCACCCAAATCGGCCAGCACGCGCGCGGCGATCGCGCCGGGCCGATGGCCGGGCGGCGGCGCATCGGGCGCCGCGCGCCAGCGGGCAAGCGCGGCCTTCACGATGCAACGTGCTCGTTGCGCAGCACTTCCTCGACCGGCACCGGCCTGAACGGATGCCGGCGCTGCACGACGAGCGTCCAGAACAGCGCGTACAGCGCGGTGAGCCCGAGCATCGCGCCGAACGGCACGTAGATGTCGCGCGCGTTCATGCCCGGCGGCGTGATGTACCAGATCGCGAGCACGATGCCGACGCTCGACACGATCTGCGGCAACGGGAACAGCGGCGAACGGTACGGGCGCGGCAGGTCCGGGCGGCGAATCCGCAGCATCACGACCGACGCGGTGACGAGCAGGTACGCGGTGCCCCACGCGCAGGTCGCGGCGAGCACGAGGTGCAGGATGCTGTCGAGGTTGCCGTTGATCAGCCACGCGTGGATGATCGGCACGATCGCCGCCGCGACAATGCCGACCACGGGCGTCTTGAAGCGCGGATGCAGGTACGCGAAGCAGCGCGGCAGCGCGCCGTCGATCGCCATCCCGTACAGGATGCGCGGCAGCCCGGCCATCAGCGTGTTGATCGTCGCGGCGCCCGCGCACAAGAACGCGATGCCGAACCACACGCGGCCGAAGGGCCCAAGCACGTGCAGCGCGAACGCGGGAATCGCGCCCGGCGTGTCGAGCAGGTGCGTGAGGCCGTCGGGGCTCACCGGCACGTTCGCGACCTGGCGGCGGATCGCCGCGCCGTACAGGAACATGCAGATCGCGACGCCGACGAGGCCGAGCGCCATCGCCCGCGGAATCGTGCGGCCCGGCGCCTTCATTTCCGGCGCGAGCGGCGTGACGAACTCGCAGCCGACGAACATGAACATCGCCATCCCGACCAGCGACAGCACGGCCGGCACCGACGTGCCGACTTCCGAGCCGCCGAACCAGCCGTCGAGATGCACGGCCGGCGCAGCCGCGAGCCCGAGGATCCCGAAGATCATCAGCGACAGCCACATGCCGGCCGTCAGCACGATCTCGAGCTTGCTGAACACCTTGATGCCGATGATGTTGGTGATCGCGAACGTGACGACGAGGCCGACGCCGACGAGCCACGAACTGTTGTGCTTCTCGAACGCGGCGTTCAGCGATTCGAAATTGACGAGCGCCATGATGCCGCTCAGGATCGTTTCCGCCGTGCCGGCGAACACGTGCACGAGGAAATACGCGGAGATCGTGCCGGTGATCGCCCAGAAGCGGCCGAGCCCGCACGACAGGTAATCGTAAACCGAGCCGGCCGTCGGCAGCATCGCGGCGGCTTCGGAGAAGGTCGTCGCCTGCGCCTGCATCATCACGAACGCGATGATCATCGCGACCGCGAACGCCCAGCCGCCCATCCCGAAGCCCGACGTCGCGGTGAGAATCACCGGGCTTGCCATGATGAGGCCGACGGCACTCGCCAGCGCGGTCGGAAAGCCGACCGCACCCGCCGTCAGTGCCGTGCCGCCGCCCGCTTCAGCCGGCGTGCCGGCGGGCGTGTCGCCCGCTGCGCCGGTAACTCCTGACCATCCCGACATCCTTGTCTCCTTCCAGTGTCGAACCGGGCCGCCGCTTCGTCGGCGACCGGGGTTCCATGCCTTGCGGTCGGCCCGGGACGGTGCTTCAGCGCTTCGTTACCCGGGCCCCTTGTCGATCACACCTCGATCCGATGTCGAAAAAATACGCAGGCAAAATAATCCGGGCATAGCGCAAATCGGCAAACCGGCGGCAGCCGCGCTGCCCGCCGCCGGTGTGCCGTCACGCGATCATGCGGTCACGCGAACGGCACGGCCTCGAAGCCCGCCGCGAGCGCGTCGACGATCCGGTCGAGCTGCTCGCGCTGGATCACGAGCGGCGGCGACAGGATGATCTTCGTGCCGACCGGACGCACCAGCACGCCGTTCTCGCGCGCGACTTCCGCGACCGCGTTCGCATAACCGGACAGCGGGTCGATCGGCTCGCGCGTGTCCTTGTTCGCGACGAGATCGAGCGCGAGCATCAGCCCCTTGCCGCGCACCTCGCCGACCGCCGCGAAGCGTTCCGCGAACGGCTGCAGCGCTTCGAGCAGGTACGCGCCCTGCTTCGCCGCGTTTGCCGGCAGGTCTTCCTTCACGACGATGTCGAGGCTGGCGAGCGCGGCCGCGCACGCGACCGGGTGGCCCGCATACGTGTAGCCGTGCATGATCGCGCCGCCGAAATCGGCATTCGCGGCGAACGCGTCCTCGATCCGCGCGTTCACGACCGTCGCGCCGAGCGGCACGTAGCCCGACGAGATCCCCTTCGCAAGACACATGATGTCCGGGCGCACGCCCCAGCCACGGCTGCCGAACAGGCTGCCGCTGCGGCCGAAGCCGGTCACGACCTCGTCGGCGATCAGCAGCACGCCATAGCGATCGCACACCTCGCGCACGAGCGGCCAGTAGTTGGCCGGCGGCACGATCACGCCGCCCGCGCCCTGGATCGGCTCCGCGATGAACGCGGCGACCGTGTCGGGGCTCTGGAACTGGATTTCGCGCTCGAGCATTTCCGCGCAGATCCGGCCGAGTTCTTCGGGATCCTGCGTGAACGGGTTGCGATACAGCCACGGCGTCTCCACGTGGAAGCAGCCGGGCAGGTTCGGCTCGTAGTTGCGGCGAAACACCGTGTTGCCGTTCACCGACGCGCCGCCGAAGTGCGTGCCGTGATAGCCCTGCTTCAGCGAGATGAACTTCGTGCGGTCGGCCTGGCCGCGCACCTTCCAGTACTGGCGCGCGATCTTCAGCGCGGTCTCGATCGAATCGGAGCCGCCCGAGCTGTACAGCACGCGGCGCATGCCTTCCGGTTCGAGCATGTCGATCAGCTTCTTCGACAGCTCTTCCGCGCGCGGATGCGAGATGCCGTCGAACAGCTGGAAGTATTCGAGTTCGTCGAGCTGGCGCACGATCGCGTCCTTCACTTCCTGGCGGTTGTGGCCGACGTTCACGTTCCACAGGCCCGCGACGCCGTCGACGAGCTTGCGCCCCTCTTCGTCGAACACATAGCAGCCGTCGCCGCGCACGATGCGGATCGGCTTGCGCTGCTTCATCTCGTTCGGGTGCACCATCGGATGCCAGAATTTCGCTTCGTTGTAGCTCATTGCAGTCTCCACTGTCGGATCGTTTGAACCCGGGTCGTTCTGGTTCAGGGTTCGAGGTTCGGGGTTGATGCCGCGCGTCAGTGCGCGATGCAGACGGATTTGGTTTCGGTGAAGCCTTCGATCGCGTACTGGCCGAACTCGCGGCCGATGCCCGATTGCTTGTAGCCGCCGAACGGCATCGACGGGTCGAGCGGGATATGGCAGTTCACCCACACGGTGCCGGCCTCGATCTGCGGCACGAGATTCATCACGCGCTTCAGGTCGTTGCTCCAGATGCTCGCCGCGAGGCCGTACGGCGACGCGTTCGCGAGGCGCACCGCGTCGGCCGCATCGTCGAACGGCACGACGACGATCACCGGGCCGAACACTTCGTCGCGCACGATCGCGCTGTCCGGATGCGGATCGGCGATCACGGCCGGCTTCACGTAGTAGCCGGGCAGGTCGTCGGCCGGCGTGCCGCCCGCGAGGAACGTGAGGCCCGCGCGGCGCGCGCCTTCGATGTGCTGGACGACCTTGTCGCGGTGGTGCGCGGAGACCAGCGGGTTGATCTGCGCGGTCGTGTCGAGGCCCGCGCCGAGCTTCATCGACTGCGCGACGCCCGCGAGGCCGTCCGCAAGCTGCGCGAACTTGCTGCGATGCACATAGATGCGCGACGCGGCCGCGCACACCTGCCCCTGGTTGAAGAACGCGCCGGCGGCGACGCCGTCGAGCGCCTGTGCGACGTCGATGTCGTCGAGCATCACGATCGGGTTCTTGCCGCCGAGTTCGAGCGAGAAGCGCGTCATGTTCTGCACGGCCGCCGCGCCGACCAGCTTGCCGGTCGCGGTCGAGCCCGTGAACGAGATCTTCGCGATCGACGGGTGGCCCGCGAGCGCAGCGCCGCACACGCGGCCGCCGGTGACGACGTTGAACACCCCGGGCGGCACGCCGGCCTCGCGTGCGAGTTCGGCCAGGCGCAGCGCGGTGAGCGGCGTTTCCGGCGACGGCTTCAGCACGATCGTGCAGCCGGCCGCGAGCGCGGGGATCAGCTTCCACACCGCGATCATCAGCGGGAAATTCCACGGCACGATCGCGGCGACCACGCCGACCGGTTCCTTGCGCGTATAGGCCGTATAGCGCGCGCCGGGCGGGAACGGGATCGACACGTCGAGCGTCTGGCCGGTGATCTTGGTCGCCCAGCCGGCCATGTAGCGCACGTATTCGACGCTCGCGCCGACTTCGATCGCACGCGACACGTGGATCGACTTGCCCTGGTTCAGCGTTTCGAGCTGCGCGAGCGTTTCGGCGTCGCGCTCGATCAGGTCGGCGAGTTTCAGCAGGATGCGTTCGCGGTCGGCCGGGCGCAGGCCGCTCCACACGCGGGTGTCGAATGCGCGCTTCGCGCCGGCGACCGCGCGATCGACGTCGCGTTCGTCGGCGTCCGCGACCGTCGCAAGCCGCTCGCCCGTCGCGGGGTCATGCACGTCGAGCCGCGCGGCAGCGTGTGCGGGCTGCATTTCACCGTCGATGAAGAGGCCGAAGTCGCGCGCAACGAAGGTGCGCACGGTGTCGCTGACGGCGACGAAGTTCGTGGTGCTCATGGGCGTCTCGAGGATTGTCGTGGCTGGACCGCGTGCGCATAGGCACGCGGGCGTCGTTCCACTGTATCGACGAGGGTTCGCGCCGGGTGAGCGCAAATTGGCAGCGCGTGGGCGCTGGAGGGGGGGCGGGTTCGAACCCCGCGGTGGCGTGTCGAGTGTCGAGACGGGAAGCCGGCTCGGTATCGCGCGGGCAGACCGGCCGGCCGACTCGACCGGTGCGGGTATGCCCGCGCCGGTACCGGGCCAATACCCGGTCATTGCAATGCTAGTTTCTGAAGCCGTGCCCCATCGACGCAAGGAAGTCGTACGCCTGGTAATCCAGCCAGTAGATGCCGAGCGCCAGCGGAATCAGGAAGTACAGCGAATCGTATATCCCGCTTCTCACGGTCCTGACGATGAAAATCGGCAGTGCAATGCGGTTCGAATTCCGGATCGCAATTATCCGATGAATTACAGGAACAACGCCCCCACCAGTTCCGTACGGTTCGACACGCCGAGCTTGCGGTACATCCGCATCAGGTGCGTCTTGACGGTCGGCTGGCCGAGCGCGAGATCGCGGGCGATCTCCTTGTTCGAGCGGCCGTCGCGTACGAGGCGCGCGATCTGCTCCTCGCGGTAGGTCAGCCGCTCCTCGCAGCCGATCCGGTGGATCCCGCGCCGCGCGCGCAGCAGCGGGCTCAGCGCGGCTTCGGCCACAGGCTGCAGCCGTGCGAGCGCATCGATCTCGCCGGGCGCGAACCGCCCGGCCGTGCTGTTGCCGGCCACGCCATCAAGCGTTTCACCCGCCCCGAAGCGCAGCAGCGAGAACGCACCGACCGTACGGCCCGCATCGCGCAGCCAGATCTCGACGACGTCGGCCACGTCGTGGCGCCGCAGGAAACGGGTCCAGTACGCGGACGCATCGCGCCTTTCGTCAGGCAATTGCGACGCGAGCGTGACGACCGCGCGTTCGCCTGCCGCGCAGCGCGACGGATGCAGCGGATCGAGCATCCGGTAGCGCGCGACGTAGGTGCGATGCATCGATTCCGGCATCCCGAACAGCTCGAAATCGGCCGGTTCGCCGCTCTGGTCGAGCCGGTAGAACACGATCGCGGACGGGCTCGCGAACGCATCGAACGCGTCCACGCATGCGCGCAGCGCACGTGGCCAGTCGGCGGCGGCCGGGTCGGCGGAAACGGATGGGGTCGGCATGGTGGAATCGGCTGGCGGGCGAACGTGTCGAAGATCGACGTTCGGGCCAGCCTACCGGCGCCGAAAAGCGCCGGTGAGCACAAATCGGCAAATCGCCCCGGTCCGGCCGGCATGGCAGGTTCGGCCGGGACGATGCGGGCGCGCGACGGCGCGCGCCCTCGAGTCAGCGCGCGTTCGCGGCGAACGTGTCGCAGGCGCTCAGCTCGCCCGATTCCATCCCGCGCCGCAGCCAGTAGACGCGCTGGTCGCTGGTGCCGTGCGTGAAGCTTTCCGGTACGACATAGCCCTGCCCTTGCTGCTGCAGCCGGTCGTCGCCGATCGCGGCGGCCGCCTTCAGCCCCTGCTCGAAATCGCCGGGCTCCATCAGGTGCTGGTTCGCGCGCTGCGCATTGTTCGCCCACACGCCGGCGAAGCAGTCGGCCTGCAGTTCCATCCGCACCGACAGCGCGTTCGAATGCGCCTGGCTCGCCCGCCGGCGCGCGGCGTCGACCTTGTCGGAAATACCGAGCAGGTTCTGCACGTGATGGCCGACTTCGTGCGCGATCACGTAAGCCTGCGCAAAATCGCCGCCCGCGCCGAAACGCTTGCGCAGTTCGTCATAGAAACCGAGATCGATGTACACCTTGCGGTCGGGCGGGCAATAGAACGGCCCCATCGCGGTCTGGCCCGTGCCGCATGCGGTCGGCGTCGAATTCGTGAACATCACGAGCGTCGGCGGCTGGTACTGCGCGTGCAGCTGGGTATTGAACACGCCCGTCCACGTGCGCTCGATATTGCCGAGCACCTTGCGCGTGAACACCGCACCCGGGTCGTTCGCCGGCACGCCCTGCCGCTGCGCGGGCGCGGGCTGCGCCTGCTGCTGGCGGCCCTGCAGCGCCGATGCGCCTTCGAGCACCACGCGCGGGTCGATCCCGAAGAAATACGACGCGGCGAACGCAATCACGATCGTGCCGATGCCGATCGTCGCGCCGCGCCCGCCGCCGAACCCGCCGGCGCCGCGGCGATCCTCGACGTTCGTGCTTTCCCTTTCGTCGTCCAGCCTCATTGCCGGCCCTCCCTGTTCTCGTCGATGGTCCGGCGCGCGAGCGCGCAACCGGGCGATATGTTGTCGTGGCACGATCCTTCGGCCGATACAACGCCCGCGCGCCGGGTGCGCGCGCATGCCGGGATCGCCGGCCTGCCGCTCCGCTCGCACGACGGATTCAGCCGGCCGATGCGCCGCGCGTCGAACGCGGCCCGCCCGCGCTATTCTGCCGGGCTTTCGTGACTTATCGCAAAAATGTGGAGGATAGAGCGATTCGGCGCCGGACATCGTCAGCCTTTGCAAAATGGCCGCGACCGATGCGGCCGGCCGGATGCCGCCCGCGTTCATCCTTTCGGCTGATACCGGTGCACGCCGGCGCCGCCTAAAGTGACCGGAAACGACACCTTTCCGGAGCACGACATGACACACCTGCAACCCCGCACGATCGCGATCACCGGCGCGGGCACCGGTATCGGCGCCGCGTGCGCGCGCCGCTTCGCCCGCCGCGGCGACCGCGTCGTGCTGATCGGGCGGCGTCAGGCGCCGCTCGACGCGCTGGCCGCCGAAACGGGCGGCCTCGCGCTGGCCGGCGATGCCGCGAGCACCGCCGACTGGGCCCGCTTCCTGCCGCAGATCGCCGAACGCTTCGGCCGCGTCGATGCGCTGGTCGCGTGCGCAGGCGGCCACGGGCTCGGCCGCGCGGGCGAGACCAACGACGCGCAGTGGCGCGACGCGCTGCACGCGAACCTCGACACCGCGTTCGTCGGCGTGCGCGCGTGCCTGCCCGACCTGATCGCGCAGCGCGGCAGCATCGTGCTGGTCGCGTCGATCGCCGCGCTCGCGGCCGGGCCCGGCGTATGCGGCTATACGGTCGGCAAGCACGCGCTGCTCGGGCTCGCGCGGTCGCTCGCCCGCGACTACGGGCCGCACGGCGTGCGGGCGAATGCGGTGTGCCCCGGCTGGGTGCGCACGCCGATGGCCGATGCGGAGATGGAACCGCTGATGGCGGCGCACGGCGACACGCTCGACGGCGCGTATGCGCGCGTCAGCGCCGACGTGCCGCTGCGGCGCGCGGCCGACCCGGACGAGATCGCGGCCGTCTGCGCGTTTCTCGCGTCGCCGGACGCGTCGTTCGTGACCGGCGCGACGCTCGTCGCCGACGGCGGTGCGATGGCCGTCGACGTGCCGACGCTCGCGTTCGACAAGCTTTGACGTGCGCGGGCGCGCCGCTCGCACGACGCACGCGTCGCGGGCGGCGTTGCGTGCTCGTCCTGCACGCCCCCCGTCCGCGCTCCCGCCGCCGCACGCGCATCGCGGCACCCGCTCGTTTCCCGCCCCCGAAAATCCGCTACCATCGACCGATCCCGCCGCCCTGCCCGGCACCGCCTCACCGTTCGGATCTCGATGAACATCCGGTTTCTTGAAACCTTCGTCTGGCTCGCGAAGCTGGAAAACTTCCGGCTCACGGCCGAAAAACTGCACACGACGCAGGCCGCCGTGTCGAGCCGCATCGCGTCGCTCGAGGAAGCGTTCGACGTGCGCCTGTTCGACCGCAACACGCGCTCGGCCACGCTCACGCCTGCCGGGCGCCGCATGCTCGCGTACGCGGAGCGGATCGTGCGGCTCGACGGCGAAATGCGCCGCGACATCGACGCGGCGAGCGACGCAGGCCTGATCCGGATCGGCGTGATCGAATCGATCGTGCACAGCTGGTTCCCCGCGTTGATGGCGCAACTGCGCGAGCGCTATCCGCGCCTCGACGTCGAGATCACGAGCGACACGACGCTGCACCTGGTCCGCCTGCTCAGCACCGACGGCGTCGACCTGATCCTGCAGACCGACCCGGTGCCGGGCCCCGATTTCACGAACCTGCCGCTGTGCGAATTCCCGGTGCGCTGGGCGGCCAGCCCGCGCCTCGGGCTCGGCGGCCAGCCGCTCGACGTTGCGCGCCTGGCCGAATTCCCGATCATCAGCTTCTCGCGCCACTCGGGGCCGCACGCGACGATCGAGCGGCTGTTCGCGGCCGTCGAGCGGCCGGCCAGCATCAACTGCATCACGTCGGTCGCTGCGATGATCCGCCTCGTCGCTGACGGCTTCGGCGTGGCCGCGTTGCCGCCCGCGATCATCGGGCGCGAACTGCACGAAGGCGCGCTCGAGTTGCTCGACGTCGAGCCCGAATTCCCCGCGCTGCCGCTCGTCGCAACGTACCGCAGCCAGGGCCTGCCGGTGGCCGCGCGCATCGCGGAACTGGCCAGCGAAGTCGCGCGCGCAATGTCGGCCGCCGCGAGCCATGCAAAGACCGCGGCGGCGGCCAGGTCCCGCCGCGTGGAAAAAACACCCGCCCGTTCCGCGACGAAAACAAAAGCCAATACGCCGGCGAAAGCGAAGCGCACGACGCAATCCGCGCCGCCCGCCACGCCCCCCGCGAAACGCCGCCCGCGCCGCTCATAAGAAAACCTGTTCACCGCGAATTTGTTTTCTTGTTGGACGGGCGCGGCGCGTCTTCGGGACACTGCGGTTCCTGACACCCCCGTCACGAGGAACCCCGCGATGACCCGCCTTTCCCTTCCGCACGGCCAGCTTTGCGTCTGGACGGATATCGATCCCGCGCATGAAGCCGATTTCAACGCGTGGTACGACCGCGAGCACATGCAGGAACGTGTCGCGATTCCCGGCTTCACGCATGCCCGTCGCTTTCGCGCGACCGATCGCGGCCCGCGCAAGTACCTCGCGCTGTACGTGACGGACGCGCTCGACGTGTTCCATGGCGACGCATACCGGCGCGCGTTCACGCAGCAGAGCGCATGGTCGCTCGCGAACTTCGAGCGCATGACGGGCACGCAGCGGCGCGTCGGCGAACTGACGATCGAAGCGGGCGACGGCGAAGGCGCGCATCTCGCGCTGTTCGTGCTGCCGCCGGATCGCATCGACGTACCGCACCTGCGCGCGCGCTTCGACGACGTGCTGCACGAACCGGGCATTCACGCCGCGCGGCTCTTGCGCACCGCGCCCGAGCTGTCCGCGCCGATCGGCGCCGATGCCGCGGCCCGCCCGGCCGCCGATGCGCTCGTGCTGATCGAAGGCAGCGACGCGGCCGCGACGCGCCGCGTGGCCGCCACGCTCGCCGGGCACGACGACGTGCGCACCTTCGACCTGCTGTGGCGCGCCGCTGCACCGCTGCATGCGGCATGCGGCGACGTCGAAACCGAGCCGGCTGTCGCCGCCGCACTGCCCGCCTGATCGCCAATGCGCCGGCCGCACAGCAGGCGCGATGCCCGCCAGCGCATCGGCCTGGCGCTTCACCCCTTCCCCGTCACGACATGCCCGACACCATGAGCACTCTCGCCCAGCCCGCCGCCCACGCGCCCCGTCGCGTCCGCAACAGCCGACTCGCGACCGCGAGCATGATCGGCACGTCGCTCGAGTGGTACGACTTCACGATCTACAACACGCTCGCCGCACTCGTCTTCAACCACCTGTTCTTTCCGTCGGTCGATCCGCTGGCCGGCACGATCCTCGCGTTCTCGACCTATGCGGTCGGCTACGTGTCGCGCCCGCTCGGCGGCTTCGTGTTCGGCAATCTCGGCGACCGCATCGGCCGCCGCGCGGTGTTGATGCTCACGCTCGTCCTGATGGGCGTGACGACCGCGCTGATGGGCGCGCTGCCGACCTACGCGCAGGCCGGCATCCTGAGCCCGATCCTGCTCGTCGCGCTGCGCTTCGTGCAAGGTGTCGCACTCGGCGGCGAATGGGCCGGCGCGGTGCTGCTGTCGGTCGAGCACGGCGACCAGAAGCGGCGCGGGCTGTCGGCCTCGTGGACGCAGGTCGGCCCGTCGTTCGGCACGCTGCTCGGCACCGGCTGCATCGCGCTCGTGACGCTGTCGACCACGTCGGGAGACTTCCTGTCGTGGGGCTGGCGCGTGCCGTTCGCGGCCAGCGCGCTGCTCGTCGTGTTCGGCTTCTGGCTGCGGCGCGGCGTCGACGAAACGCCGCAGTTCGAGCAGCTCGCCGAATCGCACGCGACCGCCGAGGTGCCTGTCGCGGACGTGCTGAAGTACCACTGGAAGCGCCTGCTGATCGCGGGCGGGTCGCGAATCGGTTCGGACGTGCTGTATGCGCTGATCGTCGTGTTCACGCTGACCTACGTGACGACCGTGCTGCACCTGTCGCGCCCCGTCGCACTGACGGCCGTGATGATCGGCACGGCCTGCAACGCGCTCGCGGTGCCGTTCTTCGGTGCGCTGTCGGACCGCTTCGGCCGCCGGCCCGTGTATCTCGCCGGCGCGCTCGCCGGCATCGTGTGGGCGTTCGTGTTCTTCGCGATGCTCGATTCGGCGCGCCCGGGCGCGATCGTCGCAGCCGTCGCGATCGGCCTCGTGATCCATGCGGTGATGTACGGCCCGCAGGGCGCGTTCGTGACCGAACAGTTCCCGACCCGCGTGCGCTATGCGGGCTCGTCGCTCGCGTACACGCTCGCCGGCATCGTCGGCGGCGGCTTCGCACCGCTCGTGATCGCCACGCTGTTCCGCCAGACGGGCACCACGACGGCCGTATCGCTGTACGTCGCCGCCGCGCTCGTCGTCACGTCGATTGCGCTGCTCGCCGCACGCGAGACCGCGCATCGGCCGCTCGCGGATTGAGCGCCTCCGCCAGCCGATTCATTCCTTCGCACTTCAAACGGATATCCGCATGCCAACCCTGTCGTTCAACGTGATTTCCCCTCAAGGCGCACCGGCCGCCGTCGACGTCGAAATCGAGCGCGTCGTGATTGCCGGCTGGGCCGGCCGCGATCCGGCCGCGATCCAGGCGCATATCGACGAACTCGCGGCGCTCGGCGTCGCGCCGCCGTCGGCCACTCCGTGCTTCTATCGCGTATCGTCCGCACTGCTCACGCAAGCGCCCGCAATCGGCGTGCTCGGCGCGCGCTCAGGGGGCGAGATCGAGTGCGTGCTGATCGATTCCCCGGCCGGCACGCTCGTGACCGTCGGCTCCGACCATACGGATCGCGAAGTCGAAGCCTACGGCGTCGCGGTGTCGAAGCAGGTGTGCGCGAAACCGCTCGGCCGCGACGCGTGGCTTTACGCGGACGTCGCGGATCACTGGGATGCGATCGAGATGCGTTCGTGGCTGATCTCGCACGACGGCGAGCGGACGGCGTACCAGCACGGCGCAGTGAGCGGCCTGCTCGCACCCGACGTGCTGTGGCAGCGCTTCGACGGCCGGCGCACGATGCCCGCGCGCTGCGCGATGTACGGCGGCACGGTTGCCGTGCATGGCGCGATCGCGGCAATGGGCGACGGCGATGCGTTCGACATGGAACTGTACGATCCGGTGCTCGGGCGCAGCCTTCGGCACCGCTATGCCGTGGAGATGCTGCCGGTCGTCGCGTGACGGGCAACGAGCAATCGCGGGGCACACGGGCGCGGCGGCTTTCTGTCGCCGCGCATGCCGCTGTCAATAACGCTGAAAGCAGTGATAGTCCGGGAAGTTGAACTGCGAGTTGTTGCAATACAGAACACCGGCCAGGTCGGTGCACCCGCTCAATGCGAACATGATTGCCCCCGCAACCGACACTTTCCATCCGAAATGCAACATTGCGCCCCCGTTTTCGCTTTATCGACGTTGACCGCCATGATGCTCATCGGACGCGCCCGGGTATGTGGAAAATTGTTGCCCCGCGGGCTCTTCGGTTCGCCGTCATGCATTCCCGTGCCCGGGCACTGCCCGACGCGCCGGTAGGCGAACGACGTGCCGCCGGTCCTGCCGCAAGCAATGGCGGCGGCCAGCGCACACGCCGCCGCCCGTCACGCCTTGAACGTCACCCACGGCTTCAACCGGACCGCGCTGCGAATGAGACCGGCCTGCTCCTGCGCATCGATCACGGGCCCGATCGGCTTGTAGGCTTCCGGCGCTTCCTCGATGCGGCGCTCGTCGCGCAGCGTGACGCAGCGCCACGTGCCCGGCGCCTGCTCCGTGCGCATCCGCCGCACCGCCTGCCGGCGCACGCTGCGGCCCGCGCCGTGGCTGCATGACCACAGCCAGTCGGGATGGCCGAGCCCGGTCGCGAGAAACGACGCATCGCCCATCGATCCGGGAATCAGCGCGAAATCGCCGTCGCGGGCGGGCGTCGCCCCCTTGCGGTGGATGTTCATCCCGTTTTCGCGCAGCACGACGTTGTGCGGCACGTCGACCACGAGTGCCGAGCGGGTCTCGCCCGTGAGTTCCGCCAGTTCCTTGCGCACCATCTCGGCCAGCACGACACGGTTGAGCCACGCATAGCGCGCGGCCGTGCCCATCGCGACGAGATATTCGCGCGCCAGCTCGCCGGAAAGGCCGTACAGGCCGCTTTCCGGATGCCTGACGCCCGCCGGCCACGCCGCGCGCGCCCGGTCCATCCAGCGGCGTCCGACGTAGAAACCGACATCGCGCGACCCGCTGTGGATCATCACGACGACATCGTCCTTCGCGAGCCCCGCACGGTAGGCCGCATGCCGATCGAACACGGCGTCGACCACCTGCAGTTCGACGAAATGATTGCCCGACCCGGGTGTGCCGAGGCAAGGATCGCGGAATACCTCGCGCGACCCGACGTGTGCGTCCGGCGCATATTTCGCGCTGCCGTCGAACCGGTCGAGGCCGATGCACGACGACAGTTCGTCGATGAGCCGGTCGCGGTCGACGTGCTGCCAGAGCCCCTGCCGCGCGACGCGATCGACGAATGCCGCCGGGCCCGCATCGAACAGCGCGCGGAATGCGTCGCTGGCGACCGGCACGTCGCGCCGATCCGCGAGAATCGCACGCGTCAGCCGCTCGACGAGCGCCGTCTCGAACGGCGCGAGCGCCGACCGCTTGAGGCCCGTGGTGACGAGACGCATCCCGCAATTGATATCGGTGCCGATCGCGGCGGGAATCACGAACGCGTCGTCGGTCGCGACGATCGAGCCGACGGGCGCGACCCCGCCCGGATGGAAATCGGGCGTCGCGCAGGCCTGGCATACGCCCTGATGGCCATCAGGCGAACGGACGGCCGCGAACGCGAGCAACTGCCGAACGGCCTTCTCCTCGAGCGGGAGCGAATCGGGCAACAGGACGGACGCCTGCGTCAGTTCATTGCGCAGGTGATAGATGCCGGCGTGATAGTCGACATGGATGCCTTGCCGTTGCAAAGCCTTTTTTAAACGAGGGAAAGGTGACATCGCTGCTGGAAATGAAAAAGGTACGACGCGACCTCCGGCATTCCGGCGGTCGTGGGTACCTTCCTGCAGCAGCGTCGAGGAAGGGAGCGCGGATCATAGCAGAACGCGCGTGCGTCCGCGACCGCCGTTGCTCACTTGAGACACCCGAGCCCCGCCAGCGTCGCCTCCACCGCGGTATCGAGCGGCGTCACCGGCTCGCGGCCGAGCACCGCGGTCACCCGCGCGTTGTCGAGCCGGATCGGTTCGCGCCACAGGTAGCGCATCTCGAGCAATTCGCGCATCGTCGTGACGAACGGCGCCGCAGCCCACACGAGCCACCACGGAAACTTGCGCACCGTCGGCCGCAGCCCGTGCCGCTGTGCGACGCGGCGCACGGCCTCCGCCATCTGCGTGCCGTCCGCGTCCCAATGTCCGCCGAGGTGGAAGCGCGCGAACGGTTCCAGCGTGCCGCGCCGCTCGATCAGCTCGACCATCGTGCGCGCGGCGTCCGGCACATACGACCATTGATGCCCGATGCCGCGCCGCCCCGGCACGCTGACGGCCGCAACCGGCTTCCCGGCCTTGACGACCCCCGCCGCAAACCAGCTGTTGCCGGTGAGCTTCGGCCCGAAGAAATCGCCGGCACGCACGATGATCGTGCGAACGCCCTGCCCGGCCGCATCCTGCAGCCGGCGCTCCAGCTCGACGCGGATCGCGCCCTTGCGCGTCGACGGATGCTGCGGCGCATCTTCGTGCAGCACCGGAAACGCGTCGGCGCCGTAGTTGTAGACGGTGCCCGGCAGCACGACGGTGGCCTGCTCCGCCTTTGCCGCCGCGATCGTGTTGTCGATCATCGGCAGCACCTGCCCGGCCCAGTTCCGGTAGCCGGGCGGATTCACCGCGTGCACGATCACGCTGCAGCCGCGCGCGGCCCGGACGACCGCGTCGCGGTCCATCGCGTCGCCGAGCATCCAGACGATGCCGTCGCGCTCCACGACCTCGGCGTCGAGCCCGCGCTTCAGCGCGCGCACCTGCCAGCCCGCATCGCGCAACTGCCGCGCGACTTCCCCGCCAATCCCGCCGCTCGCGCCGAGCACGAGTGCCTGTCGTTGGGTCCCGCCTGCGTGGGTCGTCATTGCCGCTCTCCTTGAATGAACTTCCGTGATGACACGCATTCTGGCGCGCCTTCGGCTATCAAGGAATTGCCGAACCTGATGGATCGGCTATACATTTATGTATGACCACCGATCTGAACTGGGAACGCTACCGCACCTTCCTCGCCGTGCTGACGGAAGGCTCGCTGTCGGGCGCTGCGCGCGCGCTCGGCATCACGCAGCCGACGGCCGGCCGCCACGTCGCGGCGCTCGAGGCCGCGTTCGGCCAGACGCTGTTCACGCGCTCGCCGTCCGGCCTGCTGCCGACCGAGGCGGCGCTCGCGCTGCGCGGCCATGCGGAGGCGCTGCGCAGCGCGGCAGCCGCGTTCGAACGCGCGGCCGCGAGCCACGGCGCCGGCGTGCGCGGCATCGTGCGGCTCTCGGCCAGCGACGTGATCGCCGTCGAAGTGCTGCCGCCGATCCTCGCGCAATTGCGGCGCAACCATCCGGGGCTCGTCATCGAACTGGTGCCGACCGACCGCATCCAGGACGTGCTCAAGCGCGAGGCCGACATCGCGGTCCGGATGGCGCCGCCCGCGCAGGAGGCGCTCGTTGCGCGGCGCATCGGCGAAATCGACATCGGGCTGTATGCGCGCGACGACTACCTGGCGCGCAACGGGGCACCCGCGACGATCGACGAACTCGCGCATCACGCGCTGATCGGCTTCGATACGGTTACGCCGTTCATCCGCTCGGCGGGGCGCGGCATGCCGCTGTGGAAACGCGATGCGTTCGCGCTGCGCACCGACAGCAACCTGGCGCAGCTCGCGATGATCCGCGCCGGCTACGGGATCGGCTTCTGCCAGACGGGGCTCGCGAAACGCGACGCGCGGCTCGTGCGCGTGCTGCCGGACAGGCTCGCGATGCAGCTGGAAACCTGGGTCGTGATGCACGAGGACCTGCGGACGAGCCCGCGCTGCCGCGCGGTGTTCGATGCGCTGGCCGACGGGCTGCGTGCATACGTGAACGGCGAAACCGTCGAATAGACGGGTCGCGGCGCCTGCGCGAAGTGAATGCAGCGCGCGAGCCGCGCTATTCGTAGATTTTCCCGGCGAACAGGATGTCCGCCATGCGCCGCCACGGATTGTCGGGCACGTCGTAGAAGCGCAGCCCTTCCTCCGACGCCTCGGCCCAGTCGACCATCGCGTCCAGGTACTCGCCGATCGAACGGTTTTCCCAGCCGAGCGCAGCACGGGAGTACGGCGACGGCGGCACGTCCGCCTCGAGCTGCCGCTCCTTGTTCCAGTCGTGGCCGAGCACGCGCAGGAAGTGGATCAGCGAACGTTCGTCGACCACGCGCTCCAGCGCATCCTGCAGCTTCGCGGCCATCTGGCGTTGCAGTTCGTCGTTCATTTTTTGTCCCCTGGCGCGCCTCTCGGATACGCGCCGCCGCATGTCGTGCGGCCCGGTTTTACATCAGCAATTGCCGCGACAGCACCTCGCGCGCCTGTGTGACGGTTTCGCGCTCGCCCGGCGTCGGCGGCGTCAGCGAAAACACCGCGTCGGGCAGCGGCGGCAGCCGGTATTTCGCGCCGAGCCGCATCATGCCCTCGCCGATCGCCGACGCGCACAGGCAGCCCACACCGAGCCCCGCCGCCAGCATCGACTGCAGCCCGGCAACCCCCGACGCGCTGTGCACGAGCCGGTACGGCGTGTGCTGTTCGTCGAGCGAGCGCACTGCGACCTGATGCATCATGCAGTCGTCCGGCAACAGCACGAGCGGCAGCGGCTCGGGCAACTGCTCGGCGAGCGCGGGCGACGCAACCCACGACAGCGGCTCACGCCGCAGCACCCAGCGCGTATCGGCCGATGCCGGTCGGAACGGCCCGCTCGACAGGTTCATCACCACGCCGAGATCGACCTGCCCTCGCGCGTACGCCACCTCGATATCCGCGCTCTTCATCGCGCTCACGTGCAGGCTCAGTTGCGGGTAGCACTCCCGCAGCCTTGCAAGCAGGCCCGCGACTTCGTTGGTCCGGTAGTAATCGGTGATCGCGACGCGCAGCTCGCCCTTGATCGCCTGCCCGCGCACTTCGTCGAACGCGGCCTCGTTCAGCGCGACGATACGCCGGGCGTGCTGCAGCAGCCGCAAACCGGCCGGCGTCGGCTCGACGCCGCGCTTGCTGCGCACGAACAGCGGCACGCCGGCGCGCGATTCGAGCTTGCGCACCTGCTCGCTGACCGTCGACTGCGACAGGTGCAGCAGCGGCGCGGCGGCCGTCAGGCTGCCGGCATCCGCGACCGCCGCGAAAGTGCGCAACTGATCCAGGTCGAAACCGCGCATCGCCATTCTCCATCCATCGAATTACCCGATGGATGCTACCACCATTTCCCGCTTTTCCGATTTGTGGCCGCCGCCCAGAATGTCGGTCAACCGCCCGCCCCCGGCCGCACCGGCGCTCACGGCGTCGCGTCCGGCCAGGATGCAGCCCTCATTCTTTCGGACTTGCTTCCATGACCAACGACACCCTTGCCCCCTGCGTGCCGGCCGGCGCGGCTGCCGTGGCGACACCGCGCAGCCACCACGGCTGGGCGCTGGTGGTCCTGCTGATTGGCGCGATTTTGCCGCCGCTCGACTACTTCATTGTGAATCTCGCGCTGCCGGCCATCCGCGACGGCATCGGCGCGCGCCCTGCCGAGCTGCAGCTGGTCGTGTCGGCGTACGCGTGCGCGAACGCCGTCATGCAGATCACCGGCGGCCGGCTCGGCGACCTGTACGGCCGCAAACGCATGTTCATGATCGGGATGGCCGGCTTCGTCGTCGCGTCGACGCTGTGCGGGCTCGCCGCCAGCGGCGCGGTGCTGGTCGGCGGCCGCGTGCTGCAGGGCCTGTTCGCCGCAATCCTCGCGCCGCAGGTGCTCGCGACGATCCGCAGCGTATTCAGCCCGCAGGAGCAGGTGCGGGTGATGGGCTTCTATGGTTTCGTGTTCGGCCTCGCGGCCGTGATCGGCCAGCTCGGCGGCGGTGCGCTGATCAGCCTGCATCCGTTCGGGCTCGGCTGGCGTGCAATCTTCCTCGTCAACCTGCCGATCGGCATCCTCGCGCTGATCGGCAGCTGGCGCTTCATCCCGGAAAGCCGGCCGCCGAAAGGGCAGCGTATCGACGCGCCCGGCATGGTGTTGCTGTCGCTGTTCCTGCTGATGCTCGTCTACCCGCTCACGCACGGGCGCGAGGCCGGCTGGCCGCTGTGGATGGTCGCGTGCCTCGTGGGCGCGCTGCCGATGCTCGGCGCGCTGCTGGCGGTCGAGGGGCGCCGGCTCGCCGGCGGCCGCGATCCGCTGCTCGACGTGCGGCTGTTCCGCAATCCGGTGGTCGCGCTCGGGCTCGGGCTGGCGTTCCTGTTCTACACGCTGAGCGCATTCTTCCTGAGCTACGGGATCTACCTGCAGGGCTGTCTGAACTGGTCGCCGCTCGCGTCGGGGCTCGCGATCCTGCCGCTCGGGCTCGGCTTCCTGTCGAGCCCGCTGCTGATGCCGCGGCTCGTCGGCCGGCTCGGCGGCTATCGCGTGCTCACGCTCGGTTTCGCGATGCTCGCGGCCGGCGTCGCGACGGCCGCCGCGCTGGCCGGTGCAGCCGCACCAGGCCCCGGTTTCTACGCGGGGATCGCGGCGATCGGGATCGGCCAGGGCCTCGTGCTGCCGTCAGTCGTGCGGATCGTGCTCGCGGAAGTCGACACGGCGCGCGCGGGTGTTGCATCCGGCATGGTTACCGCGATGCTGCAGATCGGTGCGGCCGTCGGTGCGGCCACGCTCGGCGGCGTGTTCTTCGCCCGGCTCGGCGCGCATCCGGCCGCGCTCGATTATGTGCAGGGCTTCAGGACGTCGATGTTCGCACTGACGGCCGTGCTGCTCGTGTGCATGGCGTTGTCGGCCATGCTCGAACCGCTGCACCGGCGGCTGCATGCAGGCACGTGAGCGGAACGGGAATCGCAGCGCACGCAGGGTCTGAAGCGGAAACGGTCAGACGCTCGTGCAACTGCTCGCCGGCATCCGGCATCACGCGTGATGCTTGCGTTGCGCCTGACGCGCTTCCCATTCGGCCAGCTCGACGCGATAGCGCGCGAGTGCTTCGTCGTAGAGATCGAAGACGCACGGCGAGCAGCCGCTGTTGCAGCAGTCTTCCAGTTCGGGTTGGATGGGCGGGGTCGGACGGGGATCGTCGACGGACGATTCCGGAGAGGCAGTGTTGGGCACGGCGAAAATCGAATGAAGAGACGTGTTCAGTATAAGCGGACGCTGCACGGCATGCGTGCCGCGCCGGCCATTCCACGCTGCGTCATATCCCCAGTATCGTCACCTGGTCGTGGCGAATCCGAACCTCGCGCGTCCATGCATCGATTTCGGCGATCACCTCCGCAAGCTCGGCGCAGCTCGCGTCAAGACGGTCGACGAAAGCCTGCCGCGAATCGCGGAAGAGGAAGCCGAGCCGGTCGAGTATCGTCGTTCGCTGCGCGGTGTCGCCAAGCATCCTGCGCGTGTCGTCCAGCTCGGCGACGATCTGAAGCCAGTCCGACATGCGAATGCCATTGAATGCGTAATGATCGTAGGCGGGGATCTGCCGCGCAATCGCCGGCTCGAGCAGACCGAAGACTTCCTCTTCGAAAAACAGCGATCCCGCATTCCAGCACGTGCGCGCGTACGGCCCACCCATGAGTTCGATGTACGCCGTGCCGTCGAGCGCCGCGCGATCCCTGATGATCCGGATATCGTCCATGGAGTGTCGTCGTTGCTGCCATGGCGTCGCTCACGCTTCGCCGGGCGTTGATCCATAATGGCGCGATTGTCGGCGAACGCGTCGACGTTGTCGACGTCTCGCTTCCATAGCGTTTCCGGCCGGTGCACGGCCCGGGCCGATCGCGACGCCCTCCGCCATCCGTGCTGCCGCCCCTCCCCGCCTACCGTCAGGAGCCGCGCGATGGCCGAAGCAGTGAATCCGCCGGAAGTCTGGGCGCCGTTCGGCGCGTTCTCGATGGCCGTGATCCAGGGCGACGGCCGGATCGTGCATCTGAAGGGGCAGGTGGCGCTCGACCGCGACGGCCAGGTGGTCGGCCACGGCGACATGCGCACGCAGGTGCGGCAGACGCTCGACAACATCCGTGCCGTGCTCGCCACGATGGGCGGGCAAATGCAGGACGTGATTTCACTCGCTCACTACGCGACCGACATCGATGCCTTCATGCAGGCCGGCGACATCCGCAAGACGTACTTCGCCGAGCCCTTTCCCGTGACGACGACCGTCCAGGTCGAGCGTCTCTACCATCCCGACCTGCTGATCGAGATCACTGCGGTTGCCGAAATCCCGCTGGCGCGGTTTCGCCGGCCGGCATCGCGCGCGTGAATCGGCGGTACGGCATCGCGCCGTATGACGCGCCGGCCATCGCATTCCCGACCGGCGCGCCTGCTCGCAACCCTCGTGCTTACTTCACCTGCGTGCCCGGCTTCGCTGCGCCCGCGCCCGCCTTGTCGGCCAGCGGCTGCCACGCGGCACCGAGCGAATACCAGTCGACCCGGCGCGTGAGCGTCATGATGCCGGCGAGGATCGCGAACAGCAGCAGCGAACCGAGCATCAGCGCGTTGTCTTCCGACAGCAGCAGCCCGTAGAGCGCCGCATACAGCACCGAGAGCAGCGCCGCGAACACCGCGCCGCGCTTCACGCTGTGCAGCACGAACGACAGGTAGAAACCGAGCAGCCCGATGCACGCGCCGCTCGCCGCGAGATACGCATACGCGAACCGGATGTGTTCGGACAGGCTCAGCAGCAGCAGGAAGAACAGCGCGAGCGACAGGCCGACCAGCGCGTACTGGATCGGGTGGATGCGCAGCCGCTTCACAAGCTCGTACATGAAGAAGCTCGCGAACGTGAGCATCACGAACAGCGCGCCGTACTTCGTCGCGCGCTCGGCCTGCAGGTAGACGTTCACGGGTTCGATCACCGACACCGACGCCATTTCGATCGCACCTTCCCCGTTGCCGGATGCGATCTGCTCGCGCGCCTTCGTGTTGAACGACGTCACGCGCCAGTTGCCGGTGAAGCCGTGCGCATCGACCGTGCGGCTGTTCGGCAGGAACGCGCCGTCGAAACTCGGATGCGGCCACGTCGACTTCAGCGAGAAATCGTTCTGGTCGCCCACCGGCGCGAACGCGACGGAATCCGCGCCGCGCAGCGGCAAGTCGATGCTGAACGGCACCGCCGCCCCCGCGCTTGCGTCCGCCAGCGCCGCGAGATCGACGTTCGCGTGCACGCCCTGGCGCAGGCTGTCCAGCCGCGTACCCTGCTCGACGTCGAAACGCGCGCCGCCGATGCGCAGGTCGGGCTGCGCGGTCAGCCCGCGAATGTCGCCGATGCCGATCGAGACATAGACGTCGTCGACCTTGAGGCTCACGTGACCGTCCGCCTGCGGCAGCTTCTTCAGGTCCGGCAACGGCAGCGTGCCGGTCAGCCGGCTCGCCAGCTCGTACACCAGCGCCTTGTGGATGCCGCGATAGCGGACGCTGGTCGTCAGCGTGCCGTCGACGTTCAGCGTCTTCGGAAACACGAGCAGGCGCTTCGTCTCGCTTCGCAGGCTCGTCTTCGCCGCGCCACCGGCCGGCGAATCGTCACGCACGCGCGTGACTTCGGTGTAACGCACGACGAGCACGGGCCCCGTCACCGTCTGCGGCCCCGCATAGCTCGACCAGATGCTCTGCAGCGCATCCATCCGATACGCGGAGCGTTCCTGCACGATGCTTTGCACCATGTGCAGCGGGATCAGGATCAGCAGCGCGAGAAACGCGGTGATCACGAATTTGAACAACAGGACTCGATTCATGGCCGACAGGTACCGAAGTAAAAGGGTACGGTCAGCATGAGCGGCCCCGGTGAAGGGCGATTGAAGCGGGTGTGAAGCGAATGTGTGGCGAACGTGAAGCGCCGTCAGCCCGCCGATGGCAGCGTGAGCGTCGCGCACGCGCCGCCTTCGTCGCGATTCGCGAGCGCGACCTGGCCGCGGTGCAGCATCGCAACTTCGCGGACGAAACACAGCCCGAGGCCCGTGCTGCGATCCTGCCCGTCGGGGCGCGGCAGCGAATAGAAGCGCTCGAACACGCGCGCCAGTGCGTAGTCGGGCACGCCGGGGCCATCATCGGCCACGCGCACGATCGCGACATGCGCCCTGCCCGCCGGCTGCCGTTCGAGCGCAATGCGGATCGTGCTGCCCTGCGGCGCAAAATCCAGCGCGTTGTCGAGCAGGTTGCCGAGCGCCTGGCGCAGCAGGAACGGATCGCCTTCGACGACGGCCGGGTCGGCCGCGTCGTTCGCGTCGATCGCCAGGTTCACGCCGCGCTGCTGCGCGCGCGGCTCGATATCGTCGACGAGCTGTTCGAGCACCGGCCGCAGCGCGACCGGTTCGCGCACCGACAGGCGCTGCTTCTGCTCGACTTCGGCCAGCGCGAGCAGCTTGCGGATCATCTGTTCGAGGCGGCCGGCCTGGCGGCGGATGTTCTCGGTGAAGCGCCGCCGGTTCGCGACCGGCATCTCTTCCTGCAGCAGTTCGGCCGCGCCGCTGATCGCCGCCAGCGGGCTTTTCATCTCGTGCGTGAGCGTGTGGATGTAGGTCTCGACGTACTGCCGGTCCTCCAGCCGCTGATGCATGCTTTCCACCGCGCGCCCGAGCTCGGCCAGTTCGCTCGCGCCCTGCAGCGGCATGTCGGCCCGCTCGCCCGCCGCGATCGCGCGCGCATAGCGCTGCAGGCGCCGCAGCCCGACCACCAGCCACCACGTGCAGGCCACGCCGATCAGGATCGCACCGCCCATCAGCAATGCGCCGTACAGCATGATCTTGCGCTGGCTGCGCGCGATGAACGGCGCGACCGTCTGGTTCGGCTTCGCGATCGTCAGCACGCCGATGATCTCGTTGCCGCGCCGGATCGGCGCCGCCACGTGCATCACGGTGCTGCTGTCGTCGTTCGGATCGCTTCGCGTACTGCGCGCGCCGTACTCGCCGCGCAGCGTCCGGTACACGTCGTTCCACTGCGAATAGTCCTGCCCGACCGCGCGGCCGGTCGAGTCGTAGCGCACGATGCCGTGCGCATCGGTGATGTACAGACGGTAGCCGATCGCGTTCTTTTGCACGCCCCACACGTTCGCGCTGACCGGGCGTTCATGCAGTTTCGAGAGCTGCCGCGCGAAAGCGCCGTCGGCGATATGCCCGTTCGCCATGTCGTCGGCGGCCAGCGTCGCGAGCACTTGCGCGGTATCGACGAGCGTATCCTCCATCGCCTCGCGCACACCGGGTTTCACCTCCTGCACGAACACGCGCAGCGTGATCAGCGCGGCCAGACCGACGATCAGGAAAAAGCCGAAGAAGATGCGCAGGCCGATATGCATGGGCGGTGCCGGTCGTTACGGTTGCAGCGAATAACCCATCCCGCGATGCGTGCGGATCGGGTCGCGCTCGGGGGCGATCGCGCGCAGCTTGGCGCGCAGCGTCTTGATGTGCGTGTCGACCGTGCGGTCGGCCGAATCGAATGCCTCGTGCCACACGAGGTCCATCAACTGTTCACGCGAATAGATGCGCCCCGGATGCCGGACCAGCAGCGCCAGCAGCCCGAATTCGTAGCGCGTGAGGTCCAGTGCGTGGCCGAGCCACGACACGCGCGCGCCGTCGGTATCGAGCGTGAAACCCGGTGCGATGGTCGCAGCCGGCGCGGGCGCGGGCGTCGCTTCGGGTGCGGCCGTCCGGTGGAAACGCCGCAGGATCACGCGCACCCGCGCCGCCAGTTCGCGCGGCGAAAACGGCTTGACCACATAATCGTCGGCGCCGATTTCGAGCCCGACGATCCGGTCGATCTCGTCGTGCCGCGCGGTGAGGAAGATCACCGGCACGTCGGAGAACGTGCGCAGCCGCCGGCACACTTCGAAGCCGCTGAGATCCGGCAGGCCGACGTCGAGCACGACGAGGTCGATGCGCGTGTCGTGCAGGTAGTCGAGCGCCGCCTGCCCGAGCGTGCAGTGAACAGTCTGCATGCCGTCGGTACCGAGAGCGTAGATGATCGTGTCCGCGATCGCCACTTCATCTTCGACGATCAGGATATTGGGCTGATGCATGGTCTCAGGCTGGGCTCGCGCAATCCGGTGCGACATTGTACGCACGGCCGGCCGTGGCGCGAGCCCCGCTCGCCGCGCTACGCGACGCGGCCGGTCACCGGAATCGACGCGCCCGTGATCGCCTGCGCGTCGGCCGACAGCAGGAAGCCGATCGTCGCCGCGATCTGTTCCGGCCGCACCCAGCGCGTGAAATCCGCGTCCGGCATGTCCGCGCGGTTCGGCGGCGTATCGATGATGCTCGGCAGGATCGCGTTCACCGTCACGCCGCGGTCGAGCAGTTCGGCCGCCAGCGCCTCGGTGAGCCGTGCGACACCGGCCTTCGCGGCCGCGTAGGCGCCCATCCCTGTGCCGGCCTTGAACGCCGCGCCCGCGCCGATGTTGACGATGCGCGCGGCCGGGCTCGCCAGCAGGTGCGGCAGCGCGGCCTTCGATGCGTTCAGCGCGGTCTTCACGTTCAGTTCGTACATGCGGTCCCACGTGGCGGCGTCGCCGTCGGCGATCGTCTGCCACACGAACGCGCCCGCGATGTTCAGCAGCGCGTCGACCCGGCCGAACTCGCGCTGCACGGTATCGAGCGCCTGCGCGGCGGCCTGCGGATCGACGAGATCGATGCCGCCGATGCGCAGCGCGTCGGCCGGCACGCCGGGCAGCGCCTGCGCCGCCGGGGCCGCGCCGCGGCCGATCAGCGCGACGCGTGCGCCGCGCGCGCCGAGCCACGCGGCCGTCGCGACGCCCAGATGGCCGAATCCGCCGGTGATCGCGACTGCCTTGCCTTTGAGATCGTGTTCCATCGATGTTTTCTCCTGGATCGAGAGTTGCTTGATGATGCGTGTTGCGTAGGTCATGCCGGCCGCAGTATGCGTGCGCAGCGGGCAATTCGCCACAGCGTAGCGCCGTTCACGCATCCGTGTGCACGGCGACGAGGCTGCGGCGGCGCGGCTTCTCCGTCGTTTCGCCCGGGTTGCCCGGGCGGCAGCCCGGCGGCACGGCGGCACGGCGGCAGCGGCACGAAGCGGATCGCGGCCCGCACGTCGCGGGCCATTGCGACGTCGCGGGCAAGGCTCGCCCAGTGCTCGAGGTCGACGACGAACGGATTGTGCGAGCGAGTCGGCATGACGAGGCAGAAACGGCGCGGCTCGTCGGCGCGGCGGCCGGCCGTCTCGCGACGTCGGCAGCGGTTGGCGCCGGCCGGCATCGCGTGGCGGAAGCGATGCACGACACGGAGGAATCCGATACGGACCGCCTCGCGCGCGAGATCGCGATGCAGTTCACGACGCAGAACGCGGCCAATGCGTGGCTGCCGCTGGCGCCGGCGAGCTGACGCTCCGGGCCGCCCGCCTGCGCGGCCCGGCGGGCACGCAGGCGGGCGGCCGGGCATAATGCGCGAGGCCGGTCAGGCGGCACGCGTCGCGACCGTGCCGCGCCACCCGACGGCCCGCGCCATTCCCGTCCCGAATCCTGAACCTCAACCCGTCAATTCCATGCAAGTACTCGTCGTAGGAACCGGCAAGCTGGCCAGCGAGCTGCTCGACGCGCACCGGCTCGACCCGGCAACCTGTCGCGTGATCCCCTGGCCGGACAGCGCGCGCAACGATGCGCAGCGTAGCGACGCCCGACGTAGCGACGCCCGATCCATCGTCGTGCATGCCGGTTCCGGCCGCGAACTCCCGGACGTCATCGCGTTCTGCGAGGCCACCGCATCGCCGCTCGTCGAGCTGTCGACCGGCTCCGTGCTCGAAACCGGCTCGTACACTTTCCCGGTCGTGCTGTGTCCGAACACGAACATCCTGATGCTCAAGTTCATGAGCATGCTGGAAACCAGCGGCCATCTGTTTCGCGACTGCCGGATCAGCCTGACGGAGTCGCATCAGGCCGGCAAGACGTCCGTCCCCGGCACGGCCGTCGGGATCGGCCAGTCGCTCGGCGTGCGGCCGGAAGCCATCCGCTCCGTACGCGACCCGGACGTGCAGCGCAGTGAATTCGCGGTCGCCGACGATCAGCTCGGCCGGCACGCAATTCACCGGATACGCATCGACGACGGTGCATGCAGCCTGCAATTCGAATCGCGCGTGGTGGGCGCGACGCCATATGCGGATGGCGTGACGCGCATCGTCGACGCCGTCCGGCAGCACGACCTCGAGCACCGCCGCTATTCGATCGTCGAGTTCATCCGCAACGGCTGGCTGTAATCGCGGCGGTATGCGGCGATACGCGGCGAGCGGCACGCGCGCGCCGCGTCGCAGACGTTTTTTGCGCAACGCACGAAGAGGTTCGGTGCTGATTTCCGTGGATGTCGTCGATCGCCCGATCCGCAACATCCGGGCCGCCATGCATCTTGCCGACCGGCACCCGACGTCCCGCATCGGCGGCGGTCAAGATCACGCCAGCCGCCTTCGCCGCCACGGCCGCGCGAGAAATTCGACGAGCAACCGCCCTTTCATATTGGCTGGTAAGTTATCGGCGGAAGTCCATTCGCCGAGAGGGGGCGCGAGTCACCGCTGACGCCGGCGCCTGAACCGCTACCCTCGACATCCCCCCGCAAGGAGCGCAACCGATGACCCGCCCCGATTTCATCAAGCACTGGACCGAACTCGAAGAACCGGAAGCGCATCGCTATCGCGGCGATACGGAGCCGATGGCGCTCGACGCACCGCTTTCCGCCGCGCTCGGCATCACGCGTATCGGCATTCATCACGTGAGGCTGCTGCCGGGCCGGCGGACGTCCTATCCGCATGCCGAAAGTACCGAGCAGGAGTTCGTGTACGTGCTCGAGGGCAAGCCCGATGTCTGGATCGACGGTGTGCTTTACCCCGTTGCCGAAGGCGAGTCCGTCGCGTTTCCGGCGGGCACCGGAATCTGCCACACCTTCATCAACAACACGAAGGACGAAGTCAGGCTGATGGTGATCGGAGAACGTCCGCGCGACGACAACCGCATCCGCTACCCGATGAACGAGGCGTACGAGCTGACCCGCGCGGACCGCTGGGTGGACTGGCCCGACAGGCCGCTCGGGGACCACAACGGAATGCCGGACTGACACCTGCGCAGACGCCCCCGACCGAACACGCCGAGCGTGCCGTGCGAGCGCGCAGCACGCCGGCGGAATCACCCCGTTCCGCCGGTCGTTACCCGGCCAACCGTCACTCGCCGCCAAGCACCGCCCCGCTCTCGGGCAGCGTCGCACCGCCGTCGACGACGATCGTCTGCCCCGTGATGTACGCGGCATCGGCCGATGCAAGAAACAGCATCGCGTGCGCGATATCTTCCGGCTCGCCCATCCGCGCGAGCGGAATGTCGCGCGCAATCTGCGCCGCGACCGACGCGCCGCCGAGAT
Organism: Burkholderia puraquae; assembly: GCF_002099195.1. Lineage (GTDB taxonomy): Bacteria > Pseudomonadota > Gammaproteobacteria > Burkholderiales > Burkholderiaceae > Burkholderia > Burkholderia puraquae. The sequence continues at coordinate 119,388 of NZ_NBYX01000003.1, forward strand.
TGCCGGCCGCCGGCGTGCGGATCATTCCCGGCTCGACACCATTCACCGTCACGTTGCGGCGCGCGAGCTCCAGCGCCGCCGCACGAATGAAGCCGTTCACGCCGGCCTTCGACGCCGCGTAATGCGCGAGCCCCGGATACACGACACGCGGCCCCGTCACCGACGACGTGACGAGCAGCCGCCCCGCCCCCGCGCGCTCGAATGCCGGCAGCGCCGCCTGCGCGAGCCAGAACAACGCCGACAGGTTGACCGACAGCGTGCGGTCGAGCGTCGGCTCATCGATCTGCGTAAACGGCGTCAGCGGAAAGTACGCGGCATTGTGGACGACCACATCGAGCCGGCCGCCGTCGCGCTCGACCGCCGAGACCAGCGCGCCAAGTTCGTCACGGCTGGCGGCATCCACCCGATAGGCGCGTGCCTCGCCCCCCGTGCTCGCGAGCGCGTCGGCCTGCGCGGCGGCGGCCTCGCCGTTCAGGTCGGCAATCGCGACGAACGCGCCGGATTCCGCGAAGCGTCGCGCGATCGCCGCGCCGATCCCCTGCGCGGCGCCCGTGACGAGCACGACACGCCCGCTGAAATCCGCACGCAGGCGGCCGCTGCCCGGCGCGGCATTCATCGCTGCGCCTCGCCGTCGAGCGGATGCACGGTGTCGTTCAGCACCTGCGCATGAGCGCCGATCGGGAAGTTCGACAGCGTGCCGAAATCGCCGCCCTGGTAGCCGAAGATCTTGCCGTCGGTCTTGCGCTGTGCGAGGTCGATCAGCACGACACCGAGCGTCGGCACCACCTTTTCGCGCCACACGAACAGATACAGTTCGTCTGCAATCCTGAAGTAATGGCAGCGGTCGACATCGGCCAGCCCGCCTTCGACACCCTGCAGGCACTGCCACGCGTAGAAGTTCTCGTTCAGGTAGATGTGCTCGTAGCATTCCGTCGGGCTGTAGCGGTACATCGTCCGCTTGCCGATCAGCTCGCGCGTGGGCCCGTGCAGCGGCCCCGGCTGCGTGTGGCCGCCGAGCGTGCCGTGCCGGAAACCGGCCTCGACGCCGGTCAGCGGCAGCCCGCGGGCAACGCGCGTGAACGCGTCGATGCGCGTGTCGGCTTCGGTCGGCAGCGTGCCGACGACCGACGTCCATACGCCGTTGTCGAGATCGATCACGAGACTGACCGACGTCGCGCGGGCAGCCGAATCGATGTAGTCGACGAAGTACAGCCCGTCGCGCAGCCGCGTCACGCGGCACGGCTCGCGACCGACCGTGTCGGTCTCGGCATCGCGCCACTGCAGTGCGCCGGGCTCGAACGCATAGACGCGCCACGCGCCCGATGCGTCGCCGAGCGCAAGCGTCCGCCCGGCGAGCGCGTCGACGGATGCGAGGATGTTCGCTTCCGGCGCGAAGCCATGGGCGAGCGCGCCAACCTGAATGAATACCGGATCCTGTCGTTCCACCTGCCGCCTCCCGCGCAGCTTCAGGCCCGGCGGGCCGTGTACGCTGCTCATGTGCACATGGTGCGGGCTGTGCGCGCCGCGCGGTATCGGCCAAAAGGATGAAGGGCGCGCGGCGCCGGAACGCGCTAAAGTGCACGGAATCCGCGCCGCGACCGGCGCGAGGAGCGTACATGCACCGCGTCACCCACTACCGACGGACCAGCGAAGGCATCGAGGCGATCAGCCTCGAATCCGACCGCGCGTTTCCGCGCCACGCGCACGACGAATTCGGGGTCGGCGTGATCGTCAGCGGCGCGCACCGGTCGTGGAGCGGCCGCGGGCAGGTCGACGCACTGGCCGGCGATGCGATCATGGTCAACCCGGGCGAGATGCACGACGGCTCGCCGATCGAGGCGGGCACGGGCCGACGCTGGCGGATGCTGTACCTTGCGCCCGCGCTGGTCGCGGGCATCGCGGCGGAGGAGCACCTCGGGGGCGTCGAACTGGCGCATCCTGCGGTGCGCGATGCGCGGCTCACAGCCGCCGTCGGCCGGCTGCATGCGCGCATCGTCGCGGGGGAATCCCAGCCGCTCGCCCGCGACGAGGCGCTCGTGATGCTCGTCGCCGGGCTGCTCGCCCGGCACGCGAACCGCACGCTGCCGGCGCCGGGCGTCGCGCCGGCAATCCGCGTCGCCCGGGAGCGGCTCGACGCGGCGCCGGCCGCCCCCGTTTCGCTTGCCGAGCTGGCCAACCTGAGCGGCGTCAGCCGCTTCCAGCTGCTGCGCGGGTTTGCTCGCGAACTCGGCATCACACCGCACGCCTACCTGATCCAGTCGCGTGCGCGGCTGGCGCGCGCGCTGCTCGCCAGCGGCCTGCCGATCGCCGATGCCGCGGCCGAAGCCGGCTTTGCCGATCAGAGCCATTTGACACGTGCGTTCGCGCGCCAGTTCGGGATCACGCCGGGGCGATTCACCCAGGCCGCCTGACACCGCCGTCGTCCCGCGCGACGGCCGCCAGGCACCGCCTCCGAAGGCCGCGGCCACATCGACGGCAGCGGTAACGGTCGCCCCCTGGCGCAAGCAAGCCGAGTCCTGCACGCCGCATTCGACACGCCGCACGCCTGCAATTTCGTTCAAGACGTGCACTGCCGCCGTACGCGACGATGCGGCGCATGAAGACACGACTGATTGGCTATCTCTATCTCGCCGCCGCGATGGCGGGCGTCGGCAGCACCGTCATCGCGAGCCGTCTCGCGGCGGGCGGGCTGCCGCCGTTCGCGGCCACGGCGCTGCGCTTCCTGATCGCGACACCGCTGCTGTTCGCGCTGATGCGCGCGCAGCGAATGCGCTGGCCACGCATCTCCAAGCGCGACGCCATGCTGCTCGTCATCCAGGCGGCCGCGGGCGGCGTCGGTTATACGGTGCTGCTGATCTGCGGCACGAAGCTGTCGTCGCCGCTCGACGCGGGCGTGATGCTCGGCACGCTGCCCGCGATGTCGACACTGATCGCGGCCGTCGTGCTGCGCGAGCGGCAGACGCCGCGCGACTGGGCCGCCGCCGCGCTCGCAACGGCCGGCGTGCTGTTCGTCACGTTCGCGCCCGGCCAGGCGCTGCCGTCGCTCCGCACGCTTGCCGGCGACGCGCTGGTGCTGGCCGCCGTCGCGTGCGAAGCCGTATTCATCCTGCTCAACCGGCGGCTTGCCGCACCGTTGCCGCCGCTTGCGCTGTCCACCGCGATGTCGGGCCTCGGCTTCGTGCTTGCCCTCGTGCCGGCCGCGTTCGAATGGCACGCAGTGGCGACGGGCTGGACCGTCGGCGCCGTGTCGGCGATCGCCTACTACGCGCTGGTGCCGACCGTGCTCGGCTACCTGTGCTGGTATGCGGGTTCGGCGCGCACGAGCGGCACCGAGGCCGCGCTGTTCACGGCGGTCGCACCGGTTTCGGCTGTGCTGTTCGCGGTCGCGCTGTTCGGCGAAACGCTCAATGGCACGCGAGTCGCGGGCATCGCGCTCGTCGTCGCGGGCATGCTCGTCGGCGCGACGCGGCGGCGCGAGCCGCCAGCCGAAGCACGCGATACGCACCCGACGAATCCGGGGCGGCCGGCCAGCCCCGCGCCGGCTGCGCAGACCGCCACCGACTGACTCGCGCTCATCGCGTCGTTGCGAAAACGGCGGCGGCTCCGTCCCGTCGCCTAGCCTGTCGATCCCCGCGTTCCTGCCATGCGGCCGGCGCCTGTAGGAATGTGTCCGCGTACCGCAAAACCGTTGCGCACCACCTCGCAAGATGCAATATTCGCGTGGCCGTGCCTTTGACAACCATCGAACTACAATCCGCCACGCAATGAACAGGAAGGAAGCCAAAACAAGAATCGCGATGCTGCTGTCCGCGGGAACAAGGAAGGCCGACGCACTGGCCGAACTGTCCGGACAGGGACTCAAGGATCGCGTGCTCGCGCACCTGATCGCGTCGCGCCCCGATCCCGAACGCTGCCGCAAGAACAGGATGCATATCCGGATCCTGGTCGCGCTCGGCATCGCCCAGCTCGCGATCAGCCTCGTGCTCGCGTATTACTTCTTCGCAACAGGTGCCGGCAACGGCCTCGTGCTGGTGTTCCTCGCGTTGACCGTGCCGCTGTCGCTGCTGTTCATCTGGGGCTTTGCGACCAATCGTGTCGGCGCGTATCACGCGTTCATCCTGCTGTCGCTGCTGCAGTTGCCGAAGACCATCGCCGAGCTCGGGCGCGATCCGTCGACCGCACTGCCGAGCCTCGCGATCACGATCCTGCTGGTGGGCTACGTGTGGTTCGTCCGCAACCGCTTGTTCCCCGACTTCGGCTGGTTGACGCCGCGCAAGGTCGAAGGACGTTACGCATTCGTCGAGCACGCCTGACGCCACTGGCATCGAACGTCGGCCGCAAAAAAAAAGCGCCGGGCCGCCCCGCAATCGCGGGACGGCCCGGCGCCTTCTGCATTCCGGAACCAGTCGGCTTACTTGGCCTTTTCAGCCGTATCGCTGATTGCCTGGCCGCCCTTCGAAATGTCCTGCCCCATGCCGGCGACCGTGTTGCAACCAGCAAGCGCGGCGGTCACCACCAGCAGCATTGCAGCAATCGTACGCGTCATTCTCACTCTCCTTCGAATCAACAAGCCCGACGGGCGAATCGTATGTGGCGTGGCGCCCGGCAGGATGCAGGGCACGGGGCCTGACCTGATTATACGGAGACGGCCGCTGCGCGCCAGCACGAACCCACCGCATGTCATAGGGGCCGCACAGCCGGTTCGCGCAGATTTTCCTTGACTTCAACGCGCCAGCAACTAATATACGCACCGCGTATATTTTCCGTCAGGAGCCGCCGATGACCGTTTCCCAGCAAGCCTTCCTCCGCGACGCCATGCGCCGCCTCAACATGACCCGCGAAGCGTTCGCCAATCGCATCGGCGTCAGCCGGCGCGCGCTGGACACCTGGCTGCTGCCCGACGACTCGCAGGAATCGCGCGGGATGCCCGAGATCGTCGAGCGCTTCGTGTCGGAAATCGTCGAGCGCTCGGCACCGGAAGGCGGCGGCTATACGCAAAGCGTAGATAATCAGGGGCTCGCCAAACAGTTCCTGTTCGAAGGCAAGCCGCAACTGCTGTCAGTCGACCAGTTCTCGCGGGAATCGGTCGAAGCGCTGTTCCGCGTGGCCGACGTGATGCAGCCGATCGCGCGCCGCCACAAGATTTCGCGCGTGCTGGAAGGCGCCGTGCTCGGCAACCTGTTCTTCGAGGCCAGCACGCGTACGCGCGTATCGTTCGGTGCCGCCTTCTGCCGGCTCGGCGGTTCGGTATGCGACACGACGGGCTTCACGTTCTCGTCGATGGCCAAGGGCGAATCGATCTACGACACGAGCCGCGTGATGGCCGGCTACGTCGACGCGCTCGTGATCCGCCACCCGGAGAAAGGCTCGGTGGCCGAGTTCGCGCGCGCGACCAACCTGCCCGTGATCAACGGCGGCGACGGCCCCGGCGAGCACCCGAGCCAGGCACTGCTCGATCTCTATACGATCCAGCGCGAGTTCTCGCGGCTCGGCAAGATCGTCGACGGTGCGCACATTGCGCTGGTCGGCGACCTCAAGTACGGCCGCACCGTGCACTCGCTCGTCAAGCTGCTCGCGCTGTACCGCGGGCTCAAGTTCACGCTCGTGTCGCCGCCGACGCTCGAGATGCCGGCCCACATCGTCGACCAGATTGCGACGAACGGCCATGTGATCGAGCAGACGACCGACCTCGCGGCCGGGCTGCGCGGCGCGGACGTCGTCTACGCGACGCGGATTCAGAAGGAGCGCTTCACCGACGAGTCGTTCGAAGGCTACACGCCGGATTTCCAGATCAACCAGGCGCTCGTCGATACGGTGTGCAAACCGGACACGCTGATCATGCACCCGCTGCCGCGCGACAGCCGGCCCGGCGCGAACGACCTGTCGGTCGACCTGAACCGCGACCCGCGCCTCGCGATCTTCCGCCAGACCGACAACGGCATTCCGGTGCGGATGGCGATCTTCGCGGTACTGCTCGGCGTCGAGAACCTCGTCCAGCATTCGATGCGCGACGCGACGTGGCGGCCGCCTGCGTATCTCGGGCCGGAGGACGCGGTGTTTCACGGGGTCGATTGAGAAGGAACAGCCGGGGGCGCGCCAGTCATGCGCCCCCACGTTCAACGGAAAGCGCGCCAGGCTCGGCGCGCTTTATTTTTTCCTGCTCGGCCGGCCAGCGCTCGGCCAGCGACTACGAAGCCCAGGGATCGATCACTCGCAGGCCTACCGCTTCAAATGGCGCAACGTCGCGCGTTGCAACAATCAGGCCGTTCGCCTCGGCCGTCGCGGCAATGAAAACATCGGCGGGCGCGATCGCACTGCCAGAAGCACGCGCACGCGCTCGAATGCTCGCATACGCTTTGCTCGCCGCATCGTCGAACGGCAGAATCCGGCCGCGAAACAGCGGCACGACGCGCTGCTCGATGCTTTGATGAAGCCAGTCGCGCCTGCGCCCTTCCGGCAATGCCGCCACGCCGAAGCGCATTTCGGCGAGACTGATCGCGGCAAGAAACAGCGTTTCGACGTTCTGGGCATCGAGCCACTCGATCACGGCCGCGCTCGGCTCGCGCCGCAGCGGCTCGGACATCACGTTCGTATCGACAAGGATCATTCGAAGCTCATCGGGCCGGTTAGCGTCTTGTCGCGCTGAACGTCGGAATCGACGCCGCCCGCCTCCCGCCCGATTTCCGCCAGCAACGTCCCCAGCTTGAGCCTGCCACCCGGCAGAACGGCCTGCTCGAGGATGTCTCGCACCTCTGCTTCGGTGCTGCGCCCATGCTGGGCCGCACGAATCCGAAGCGCACGGTGCACTTCATCGGGCAGGTTTCGAACGGTAATCACAGGCATGATGCGCCTCACGACATTTGCTTTCAATGCAGTCATATTAGCACCTTGATGTCATAGCGGGGTGATCCGCAACAGCGCCACACTAACCCGCCCGGCAAGCCCGCCACACCTGGCCTATCGGCCATCAACCACCGCTCCGCAAGCCCACAACCACCCCGCCACATTCGCTAACAATTCCCCGACAAACGCGAATACGAACGCTTCTCATTCATCAATAAATTACATAGAATGCCATCTGAAAACAAATCGTAATAATTCCCGGCGGCATGCACATTTCCGCATCGCACCGCCCCGGGGCCACACCGCGAGGTCGAAGCGCACCATGAAGTCACGTCCCGACGAGCTGAAGCTCGGTAAATTCACCACCCTGTTCAGCGTGCTCGCCGCGAGCCCGGCGTTCGCGGCCGACGGCACGCCGCCGGCCGCCCCGGCCGGCACCGAAGGCCATCTCGCGCCGATCGAGGTCCAGGGCAAGGCCGAGCACAGCTACAAGGCCGACTTCTCCGCTTCCGCGAAATTCACCGCGCCGCTCGTCGACACGCCGAAATCCGTCACCGTGATCCCGCAGGAACTGATCCAGAACAGCGGCGCATCGACGCTGACCGAAGCGCTGCGCACCGTGCCCGGCATCACGTTCGGCGCCGGCGAAGGCGGCAACCCGCTCGGCGATCGTCCGTTCATCCGCGGCTACGACACGCAGGGCAGCATGTTCGTCGACGGCATGCGCGACACGGGCGCCACGACGCGCGAAATCTTCAACACCGAGCGCATCGAGATCACCAAGGGTTCCGACGGCGCGTACGGCGGCCGCGGCGGCGCGGGCGGCAGCATCAACCTGATCACGAAGGCCCCGCACCTCGGCACCACCGCCGCCGCGAGCGCGGGCCTCGGCACCGACCGCTATCGCCGCTTCACGGCCGACGGCAACTGGCAGTTCGCCGATCACGCCGCGTTCCGCCTGAACCTGATGAGCCACAACAACGACGTCGCCGGCCGCGACGCGGTCAACAACGAGCGCTGGGGCGTCGCGCCGTCGATCGCGTTCGGCCTCGGCACGCCGACGCGCGTGACCGCGAGCTATTACCACCTGTCGACGGACGACATGCCCGACGGCGGCATCCCGTACCTCTACACGACGTCGAACAAGCCCGCGAACGTCGGCACGATCTATCCGGCGCCCGTCGATCGCCACAACTTCTACGGCCTGATCGACCGCGACTTCCGCAAAACCACGTCGGACATCAGCACGATCAAGATCGAGCACGACATCACGTCGTCGCTGACGATCCGCAACACCACGCGCTACACGGAATCGACGCAGGACTACATCTGGACCCAGCCGGACGACAGCCAGGGCAACGTGGTGAACGGCAAGGTCTGGCGCCGCAACAACAACCGCAACAGTTCGATCAACAGCCTCGCGAACCAGACCGAGCTGTTCGGCGAATTCCGCACCGGCCCGTTCAAGCACAGCTTCACGACCGGTATCGAGCTGTCGCGCGAATGGGGCAAGCGCGATTCGTACAAGGTCGCAACCGACACCGGCAAGATCTGCCAGAAAGGCATCGGCGCCGCATCGGGCTACAACTGCACGAGCCTCTGGTCGCCGAACCCGAACGATCCGTGGGCCGGTTCGATCACGCGCAACAACGACTACGCGCATGCGCGCACCACGACGAAGTCGATCTACGGCTTCGACACGATCGAGATCACGCCGCGCTGGCAGGTCAACGGCGGCGTGCGCGTCGACGACTACTCGACCCGCTTCACCGACACCCGCGCCAACGGCGGCAAGACCACCACGCGCGACGACACGCTCGTGAACTGGCAGGCCGGCCTCGTGTTCAAGCCGGCGCAGAACGGCAGCATCTATGCGTCGTACGCGACGTCGTCGACGCCGGCCGGCATGATGCTCGGCGAAGGCAGCGAAACGCAGTCGCTCACGCCGGGCCGCGGTGGTGTCGGCTCGAACGCCGATCAGCTGTCGCCCGAGAAGAACCGCAGCATCGAGCTCGGCACGAAGTGGAACGTGCTGAACGACAAGCTCGCGCTGACCGCCGCGCTGTTCCAGATCGACACGACGAACGCGCGCGTGACGCTGCCGAACAACCAGTACGCGATGGTCGGCAACAAGCGCGTGCAGGGTCTCGAGCTCGGCGTTGCGGGCCAGATCACGAAGCAGTGGCAAGTGTTCGGCGGTTATACGTACTTGAAGAGCGAACTGCGCGACAACGGCAAGGACGGCGCGAACAACGGCAACCGCTTCCCGAACACGCCGAAGCACAGCTTCACGATGTGGTCGAACTACGATGTCACGCCGAAATTCACGGTCGGCGGCGGCGCGTTCTACATGTCGGAAGTCTTCGGCGATCCCGCGAACCTGCGCGCCGTGCCGTCGTACTGGCGCTTCGATGCGATGGCGCAATACCGGATCAACAAGAAGCTCGACCTGCAACTGAACGTGAACAACCTGTTCAACCGCACCTACTTCGACCAGGCGTATCCGGCGCACTACGCGTCGATCGCACCGGGCCGCTCGGCGTTCGTCACGCTGAACGCGCGCTACTGATCGATGGAGGCCGTGTCGCTGAGGGCGCTCGCGTCGGTATCGCCGCGCGAGTTTGCCGACATCCTGGCCGGGCCGCCCGAGCGCGCCGCCGCGTGGGTCGCGGCGGCAGCCGACAACGGCATCGTCGATGCGCAGGCCGTCTACGGGCAATACCTGCTCGACGGGCATGGCGTCGCACGCGATCCGGCGGCCGCGTTCAACTGGTTCCGGCATGCGGCGCGGGCCGGCCACGCGATGGCGATGAACATGCTCGGCCGCTGCTACGAGTTCGGCTGGGGCACGGCCGCATGTGCGCCGGTTGCCGTGTACTGGTACCGGCTCGCCGCGCAGGCGGGGCTCGACTGGGGCATGTACAACTACGCGACGGCGCTCGCGCTCGGCAACGGCGTCGACGAGAACCGCGCCGATGCGCTCGACTGGTTCCGCCGCGCAGCCGCGCTCGGTCATGCGAAATCGATCAACCTGATCGGCGGCTTCTACGAGGACGGCTGGGTCGTACCGGTCAACCCCGACGCCGCGTTCGACCACTATCGCCGTGCCGCCGTTGCCGGCGACTTTCGCGGCGCGTTCAACTATGCGCGGCTGCTTGCCGAGCGCGGGCGCATCGACGAAGCGCTTACCTGGCTCGCGCGCGTGCCGGCCACCGCGACTCCCGCGTTCGTCGCGAAGATGCGCGCGTATCTCGCGTCGTCGCCGATCGACGCATTTCGTGCGGCGGCGATGCAGTTGCAACCGACGCGGCCGCAGCCCCACTGCATGGAATCCGCATCATGATGCTTCATATCCCCGGCGTACTGACGAAAGCGCAGGTCGCGCAATGTCGCGAGTTGCTCGACGCGGCCGAATGGGTCGACGGCAATGCGACGTCCGGCACGCAGTCGGCGCTCGCGAAACGCAACCGGCAATTGCCGGAAGGCGCGCCTGCCGCACGCGCGGTGGGCGACGCGATCCAGGACGCGCTGGCACGCCATCCGCTGTTCTTTTCGGCGGCGCTGCCGCTCAAGGTGTTTCCGCCACTGTTCAATCGCTACGAAGGCGGCGAGACGTTCGGCACGCATGTCGACAATGCGATCCGGCTGCTGCGCGGCACGGATTTCCGCGTGCGCAGCGATCTGTCCGCGACGCTGTTTCTCGAAGAACCCGATGCGTACGACGGCGGCGAGCTGTGTGTCGAGGATACGTACGGCACGCATCGCGCGAAGCTGCCGGCGGGCGACCTCGTGCTGTATCCGGCGTCGAGCCTGCATCACGTCACGCCCGTGACGCGTGGCGAGCGCGTCGCGTCGTTCTTCTGGATCCAGAGCATGGTGCGCGACGATGCCGATCGCACGCTGCTGTTCCAGCTCGATACGCAGATTCAGGCGCTTTCCGCCGAAAAAGGCGCGACGGATCCAATGGTCATTTCATTGACCGGGATTTATCACAACCTGTTGAGGAAGTGGGCGGATGCGTAGCCAGCAGAACGAAATCCAGCCGCTGGACGTATTGCGCGGCTCGGTCATGCGCTACGGCAATCCTGTCGACCCGATCGAGGAAAGCGCTTGGAAAGCGTCGCAACGCGACACCCGAAACGAAGGCGTCCGCGCAGACACGTACATCGAGACGCCCAGATAAGGCACTCACGCCCCCGCAGCGAAAACCGCAACGCATCCTCCGCCGGACTCTGGCATATTGGCGATTCGTCTGACCAAAACGGCCTCGGCCGCCCCGCTCGACACCGGTTCGTGGCCCGCAACCGTCGTCGAGCCATTTGCCCGCTACCGTGATACCGCTCTCCGATCCCGCCGTCCGGTCAATTGCCCTGATGGAGTCGCACGAAGGATTCGTCGACCTCGCTACCTTCGATGAACGCATCGCGGTCGACCTCAGCCGCGCCCACGTCGAAAACAACACGTGCCCACATTTCCTGAAGGTACGCCGCGGCGTCGCCGAGCGGCTGGCCGCCGCCGCGCATGCACTCCCGGCCGGCCTGCGCCTGTACGTGAAGGAAGGCTACCGTCCGCTGGCGCTGCAACGCGACTATTTCACCGGCCATCTCGCGCACCTGCGCCGCACGCTGAATCCGCTGCCGTCCGACGATGCCCTGTACGAACTCGCCAGCCACTACGTCGCGCCACCCGAAGTCGCCGCGCATCCGACCGGCGCCGCCGTCGATCTCACATTGATATCGGCAGACGGTACCGAAGCCGACATGGGTTGCGTCATGAACGCCACCGACCAGGAATCATCCGGCGCGTGCTACACGCACAACCCGTTCATCTGCCGGACAGCCGCCCGCAACCGTCAGGTGCTGATCGCCGCGCTGACGGGCGCTGGCTTCACCAATTACCCGTCGGAATGGTGGCATTGGTCGTTCGGCGACCGCTATTGGGCCGTGATGCACGATCAATCGCACGCCATCTACGGCCCCGTCGAGGAAAACATGCTCGACGAAGCCGCGCGCTGACATTCGTTCCAACGAAACGCGCCCCTCTCGGTAACATCCTCACTTGTCGATCCCTGCTCGCTCCCGCACAATCGCGGCACCTGCGTCACTCTCCCCCGCGCCGATGTCCTATGCGTCACTCGCCACCGGCGTCCTCCTCGCCGGCGGCCTTGGTCAACGCTTCGACCCGAGCGGCCTGCACAGCAAGCTGCTCGCGCTGCTTCCCGACGGCACGCCGGTTGCGGTTGCGGCCGCTCGCCATCTGGCGGCAGCCACGGCCGACGTGATCGCCGTCGTGCGTCCCGGTGCCGAAAAACTCGCGATGCTGCTGAACGAAGCCGGCTGCCACGTCGTCTACGCGCCCGATGCCATGCGCGGCATGGGTGCGAGCCTCGCAGCCGGCGTGCGCGCGACGCCCGATGCGAACGGCTGGCTCGTCGCGCTCGGCGACATGCCGTGGATCGCGGCTTCCACCTACGAAACCGTCACGCGCGCGCTCGACGCCGACGACGCATCGATCGTCGCACCTGCGCATCGCGGCGTGCGCGGCCATCCGGTCGGTTTCGCTGCGCACCACTTCGATGCACTCGCGGCCCTCGACGGCGACACCGGCGCCCGTGCGCTGTTCGCCAGCGCACCGGTCAAGCTGCTCGACGTCGACGATCCCGGTATCGTGCGCGACGTCGATACGCGGGCGGATTTGCGCTGACCGCGATCGCGCGGCGCACGCCATGCATCGCCGCGCAGGATGCCGCTCGAAGCGTGCCGATTCACGGCATTCGCGGGCTATCGACGGCCCGCCGCGAGAATCCCGCTGCAAACGCACGCCCGATTGCCTATAACGAAGACGAGGCGCACCCGCCGCGCCGCCGTTACGCACTGCGCGAGTTCTCCATGACCGATCACACGACCCCGACGCCCGAGCCACCGGCCGATCCGAACCGCGATCCGGAAGGCGATCCGTTATCGCCACCGTCGCCGGGCCATCATCACGACAATCCGCAGCAACCCGACGGACCGCCGAGCAAGGATCCGGTCTAGCCGCCGTTCGGGCACCCCGCACATTCGTCCCTGTTTCGCGTCACGGGCGGTCACCGGCCGCACCGTCGCCGCATGACGTCGCCTAGCGCGCCGTGTACCCGCCGTCGATCGGCAGCGATACGCCGCTGACCATCGACGCCGCATCGCTCAGCAAAAACAGGATCGGTTCGACGACCTCGTCCGGCTCCGCAAATCGCCCGAGCGGAATCGCGGCCAGCATCGGCGCACGCTTCTCCGGCTCGCTCCACGCGAACTGCGCCATCGGCGTGAGCGTGACGGTCGGGTTCACGCTGTTCACACGAATGCCGTGCGGCCCGAGTTCGATGCACAGCACGCGCGTGATCGCGTCCATCGCCGCCTTCGACGCGCAATAGCTCAGATGCGCGGGCAAGCCGACGAGCGCGGCCTGGCTCGATACGTTGACGATGCTGCCCCGTGCGTTCGCCGCGCCGCGTCCGTCGCGCTCGATCATCTTGCGCGCTACGGCTCGCGCGACGAGTGCCGCGCCACGCGCATTGACGGCCATCACGCGATCGAAATGCTCGGCGCCGACATCGAGCGCCGGTTCGAGCGACGCAATCCCCGCGCAATTGACGAGGCCGTCGAACGCCCCGTGCACGGCAAGCGCCGCGTCGATCGCATGCTCGTCGCCGCCGACATCGACGCGCAACGTCTCGCACCCTGTCTCGCCGGCGAGCGCATCGAGCGCGGCCAGGTCGCGCCCCGCCGCGACGACGCGCGCGCCCGCCTGCGCCAGCGCGACCACGCACGCGCGCCCGATCCCGCTCGACGCCCCCGTGACGAGCACCCGCGAACCGCCGAAATCGAATCGTGTCTTCATGATGCCGTGTGCAACCCGTGCATGATCGGTTTGAGCGCCGGATACAGCGCCGTGTAGAGCGCAAAGCGCGCTGCATACGCTTTCGCACGTTCGGCATCGGGCCGCGCGCGCTCGACGAGCGTGACCCATCCGCCCTGCGCGTCGTCGTGTGACACGAGCCCTGCCCCGACGCCCGCGAGCAAGGCCGCTCCCATCGCGGCTTCGACGTCCTGCTCGATCGTCCACACCGGGAAGCCCGTCACATCCGCGATGATCTGCATCCAGAGCGCCGAATGCGCGGCCCCGCCAACGACGATCAGCCGGTCGTCGAGCGCAGCCATGCCGCGGCGGCCGGCCTCGATGTTGTGCCGCAGTGCGAACGCGACGCCTTCGAGCACGGCGCGATACAGGTGCGCGCGCGTATGCGCGAGACTCAGCCCGACGAACGCGCCGTTCGCCTTCGCGTCCCATACGGGGCTGCGCTCGCCCATCAGGTACGGCAGGAACAGCACGCCGTCGGCGCCCGGCGGCACGCTTTCGGCCGCTTCCTCGAGCAACACGTGCGGATCGCCGTGCGGCAGCAGGCGTGCCGCATCGATTTCCGCCTGACAGAACCGGTCGCGAAACCAGGCGACCGACGCACCTGCGGTGATCGCGCCGCCGAACACGTACAGGTCGCGCTGCCCGTTGAACACGTGCGGCATGCTGACGAGCCCGTGCCGCGCATCCACATGCCGGCTCACGTACCCCCAGCACATGCTGGTGCCGATCATCGCGACATGTTGCCCGGTACGCGTCGCGCCGGCCGCGAAGGTCGCGACGGCCGCATCGACACCGCCCGCGACGACGGGCGTGCCGGCCGGCAGCCCGAGCTGTTCCGTCCATTGCGACAGCAGCCCGCCGACGATGTCCGTCGAGTCGACGAGCCGTTCGGGCATCATCGTCGCCGGAATGCCGAGCATGTCGAGCGCGTCGTCGGACCACTCGCGGCGCGCGACGTCGTACACGCCGCCGATGTTGCCGGCCGAGCTGTGATCGACCGCGACCTCGCCGGTCAGCAGGTAGATCACGTAGGCGTTCGGCGGCAGGAAATAACGCACGTTCGCCCACACGTCCGGCCGCTGGTCGCGCAACCACAGCATCTTCGTGAAGCCGTAATAGCTGTCGACGCCGTTGCCCGTGATCACGCGCAGCCGCTCGACGTTCACGTTCGCCTCGACCCAGTCGACTTCCGCGGTCGCGCGCCGGTCCATCCAGATCAGGCACGGATGGATCGGCCGCATGTCGCTGTCGACCGGGATGCCCGAGCCGCCGTACAGGCTGCCCACGCACACCGCGCGGATCGCATCGGCCGGCACGCCCTGCGCGCGCGCATCGCTCACGCAGCCCGCGATGCACGCGAGCACCGCGTCGAACCACACCTGCGGCCATTGCTCCGCCCACAGCGGGCGCGGCGTATCGGGCTGGTAGCCGGCCGAGCGCCGCGCGACGATCGTGCCGTGCCGGTCGACGAGCAGCGCCTTGGTGCTCTGGGTGCCGATGTCGACGCCTATGACGTATTCCATGATGTCTCCGGTGAGGCGCACGCCGGCCGTCAGCGGGCCGGCTTCAGCAGCACCTTGATCGATTCAGGCGATTTCGCGACGCGGATCGCGTCGTCCCAGTCCTCCAGCGCGAAATCGTGCGTGACGATGCCTTTCGACGTGACGAGCCCGCGTGCGAGCAGATCGATCGCAACCGGATAGCAGTATGGCCCGAGATGCGCGCCGCGCACGTCGAGCTCCTTGCGGTCGCCGATGATCGACCAGTCGACGGTCGCATCCTCGCCGAACACGCTGAATTCGACGAAGCGGCCGAGCTTGCGGATCAGGTCGAGCCCCTGGCTCACGCCGACGGGTGCGCCGGTCGTCTCGATGTAGACGTCGCAGCCGTAGCCGTCGGTGAGCGCGCGCACGATCTCGCGCGCGTCGTCGCGCTTCGGGTTGATCGTCACGTCGGCACCGTACTGCCGCGCGAGTTCCAGCCGTTCGTCGATCAGGTCGATCACGACGAGCTTCTTCGGCGTCTTCAGGTGCGCGACCTGCGTCATCATCAGCCCGAGCGGGCCCGCACCCGCGATCACGACGACGTCGTCGAGCTGCACGTCGCCGCGGTTCACCGTATGGATCGCGCACGACAGCGGCTCGATGATCGCAGCGTCCTCGAGCGACACGCCGAGCGGGATCTTGTGGACGATCGCGGTCGGCGGAATGCGCATGTATTCGGCCATCCCGCCGTCGGCCACCTCGCGCTGGAAGCCGAAGATATTGTGCACTTCGCACATCCAGTACTGGCCCGACTTGCAATAGCGGCACTTGCCGCACGGCACGATCTGCTCGGCGATCACGCGGTCGCCCACCGCCACGCCGAAGTGCCCGGCCGCGCCGTCGCCGAGCGCCTCGACATGGCCGAAGAATTCATGGCCCGGAATCACGGGTGCCTTCACCCACGGGTTCGGGCCGCCCCAGAACATTTTTGCGCCGGCATAGCACTTGCAGTCGCTCGCGCAGATCCCGCATGCGGCGATGCGGATCACGAGCTCGTTCGCGCCGGGGCGCGGCTTCGCGACCTGTTCGACGCGATAGTCCTCGGGGCCGTGGCAGACGACCGCGGTCATCCGCGGCATGGCTTCGGGTGTCGTCATGTGTTGCCTCTTTCGTTGATGATCTGGATGACGGATGAATCGATCGTTACCGCGACCGTTCGCGGCTGATGTAGATCGCGAGCAGGATGATTCCGCCCTTGATCACGTTCTGCACATACGGGTTCACGCCGATCATGTTCAGCCCGTTGTTGAGCACGCCGAGCAGCAGCGCACCGACCAGCGTGCCGAGGATCGCGCCGCGCCCGCCCGAGATCGACGTGCCGCCCATCACGACGGCCGCGATCGCGTCGAGCTCGAAGCCCACGCCCGCGTTCGGTTGCCCGCTCATCAGCCGCCCGGTCAGCACGATCGCGGCGAGCGCCGACGTAAGCCCGGCCAGCGTGTAGACGATCAGCTTCACGCGCGCGACACGCACGCCAGTGAGCCGCGTCGCCTGCTCGTTGCCGCCGATCGCATACACGTAGCGGCCGAACGGCATCCGGTCGAGCAGCAGCCACGCGATCGCATAGACCACCAGCATGATCAGCACGGGCGCCTGGATGCCGAGCACCTTGCCGCTGCCGAAGAACGCGACCCAGTCGGGCAAGCCGTCGATCGGATAGCCGCCCGTGTAGATCAATGCCAGGCCGCGCGCGATGCCCATCGTCGCGAGCGTGACGATGATCGGCGGCATCCCCGCGAACGCGACGAACACGCCGTTCAGGAAACCGAAACCGAGGCCGACCGCGATGCCGATCGCAAGCGCGGCAACCGCGTTCACGCCCGCGACCATCAGCCCGGCCGCCAGCGTGCCCGACAGCGCCATCACCGAGCCGACCGACAGGTCGATCCCGCCGGTCAGGATCACGCAGGTCATGCCGACCGCGATGATCGCGTTGATCGACACCTGGCGCAGCACGTTTTCCAGGTTCGCGGCAGACAGGAAGCTCGGGCTCGCGATCATCATCGCGATGCACACGACGATCAGGCCGACGAGCGGATAGAACAGCGTCGAGCGCCGCAACTGCGCCCACATCGCGCGTGGCGGCGGCGCGTCGCCGTTTCCGGCGGTAGCCGCGAGCGTCGTGGAAGGCGTGGAAGAAGAATCAGGCAGGTTCATGGGTCGCTCCTCGCGTGCCGGCCGTGGCATAGGTCATGACCGTGTCGGGATCGATCTCGTCGCCTTCGAGCGTCGCCTCGATGCGGCCCTGCCGGAACACGGCGACGCGATCGCACATGCCGACGATTTCGGGCAGCTCGGACGAGATCATGATGATGGCGTAGCCGCGCGCGGTGAGTTCGCGCATCAGCCCGTAGATTTCCGCTTTCGCGCCGACGTCGATGCCGCGCGTCGGCTCGTCGAAGATCAGCACCGACGTGTGATGGTTCAGCCAGCGCGCGATCACGACCTTCTGCTGGTTGCCGCCGGACAGCGTCGCGACTTCGGTGTGGATCGACGGTGCCTTCACGCCGACGCGCCGCATCACGTCGTGCGTGGTGCGCGCCTCGGTTCGGCGGTCGATCAGCCAGCGCATCGACCGGTACTTGCCGAGGTTGTTCAGCGAGATGTTGTCGCGGATCGAGAACGACGTGACGAGCCCTTCCGTCTTGCGGCTTTCCGGCAGGATGCCGATGCCTGCGCGCAGCGCGTCGGCCGGATCGGCGAGCTTTGCCGCCGCGCCGCGCACGCGCACGTCCTTGCGGTGTGCGCGCGTCGCGCCGATCACCGCGAGCGCGGTTTCGGTGCGGCCCGAGCCGACCAGCCCGGCGAAGCCGAGGATCTCGCCGGCATGCAGCGTGAAGCGGTTCACCGGGCCGCCGCGTTCGATCTGCAGCTCGTTGACCTCCAGCACCCGCGGCGTATCGGCCGAGCGCGCCGGCTTCGGCGGAAAGCTGCTTTCGATCCGGCGGCCAACCATCATCCGCACGAGCTGTTCGACGTCCGTGCCCGCGACGTCGGTCGTCGCCACGTACTGGCCGTCGCGCAGCACCGTGATGCGGTCGCACACCGCGAAAATCTCGTCGAGATGATGCGAGATGAAGATCATCGCGACACCCTGCCGCTTCAGCTCGCGCATGATCGCGAACAGGTGCTCGGCCTCGGCCGGCGTGAGCGTGGCGGTCGGTTCGTCGAGGATCAGGATGCGCGCGTCGAGCGACAGCGCCTTGCCGATCTCGACGAACTGCTGCTGCGCGACCGACAGCGCGCGGATCGGCGCATCGAGATCGATCGACACGCCGAGCCGCGCGAAGATGCGGGCCGCCACATGGCGCATCCGCTTGCGGTCGCGCGCCCCCCAGCGGTTGCGCAGCTCGCGGCCGAGAAACAGGTTGTCGACGGCATCGAGGTGCGGGATCAGGCTGAACTCCTGGAACACGATGCCGACGCCCGCCGCGACCGCGTCGTGATAATCCGCGAAATGGCGTGCGGTGCCCTCGATCTCGATCGTGCCGGTATCCGGCTGATGAATGCCGCACAGGATCTTCATCAGCGTCGACTTGCCCGCGCCGTTCTCGCCGAGCAGTGCGTGAATCTCGCCGCGCGCAATCTCCAGATGAATGTCGGACAGCGCCTTCACGCCCGGAAAGCTTTTCGTGATGTGGCTGAGCCTGAGTATCGTGTCCATCGGCTTCTCCGTGCGAAGGGCGCCGGCCGTGCCGCCGCCCTTCGCGTCGCATCGCACGTCGTTCACCAGCTGAAGCCCTTCGCGTTGCCGCGATCGACCACCTTCACGTCGACCGGGATCGCCTTCGGCACCGTCGCCCCCCACTTGCGCGCGATCGCGATGCCGAGCGCGATGCGCACCTGGTCGGCCGGGAACTGCGCGGTCGTCTCGATGAACTTCGAATTCGGCTTCTGGATCGCGGCGATCGCCTCGGGCGCACCGTCGACGCTCGTCAGCTTGATGTCCTTGCCGGAACCCTCGATGGCCGCGAGCGCCCCCATCGAGCCGCCGTCGTTCACGCTGAAGATGCCCTTCAGGTTCGGATGCGCGGAGATCATGTTCTCGGTCACCGACAGCGCGGTTGCGCGCTC
Organism: Burkholderia puraquae; assembly: GCF_002099195.1. Lineage (GTDB taxonomy): Bacteria > Pseudomonadota > Gammaproteobacteria > Burkholderiales > Burkholderiaceae > Burkholderia > Burkholderia puraquae. Next base: position 138,746 of record NZ_NBYX01000003.1, read on the forward strand.
CTGCTTGCCGTTCTGCGTGTCGACCAGCTTCACGTTCGGGTATTTCGCAAGCCCCGCCTTGCAGCCGCGCACGCGTTCGAGAATCGGCACGACCGGAATGCCGTCCAGGATCGCGACCTCGCCGCTGCCGCCGATCGCCTTCGCGAGGTAGTCGCACGACATCACGCCCGCGTCGTAGTTCTTCGAGCCGACGAACGAATCGACCGGGCCGTTCGCGTTCGCATCGACGGCCACGACCACCGCGCCGGCCTTCTTCGCCTGCGTGATCGCCGACTGGATCCCGGTCGAATCGGTCGGGTTCACGAGCAGGATGTCGATCTTCTTCTGCAGCATGTCCTCGACGTCGCTCACCTGCTTGCTGACGTCGTGATGCGCGTCGGTGACGACGACCTGCGCGCCGATCGACGCGGCCGCGTCGTTCAGCGCCTTCTGCATCGTTACGAAATACGGGTTGTTCAGCTCCTGGAACGTCATGCCGATTCGCAGCGGGGCGGCATGCACGGCGGCAGCGGGCAGCCAGGCCGCGACGGCGAGCGCGGCAACCGCCGCCATGCGGGCGGCGCGGCGGGGGGATGAAGCGGGCGATGCATGCGTCATGACGGTGTCTCCGATTGTGTGCAGCTTTTTCGTGGTTGAGTGAGCCCCTCGCGACGTGAGCGGCGCGATCGGCTGGGTAAAACGGCGGTGAAAACTCAGGCGGGCAACGGCCCGGCGATCATCCGGGCTGCGGTACGATCCCGGGTACGCCAGGCGTGACGACACGCGGCGGCAGCGGATTGCCGGTGGGCGCCGCGTGCAGCGCAAGCTCGCGGCTGCGCGCATTCAGGCGCTGCAGCGCGCGGAATTCGGACGGCGCCATCCCCTTCACCGCGCGGAACTGGCGGTTGAAGTTCGACACGTTGTTGAAGCCGGCCTGGAAGCAGATGTCGGTGATGTTCGCATCGTCGGCGAGCAGCATCTGGCACGCGGACTCAATCCGCAGACGATTCACGTATTGCACGAACGGCATGCCCGTCTGGCGGTGGAACGCACGCGAGAACGCGCTGACGCTCTGCCCGGTCAGTTGTGCGAGATCGGATTCGCGCAACTCGGACGCGAGGTTCTTGCCGATGTACGACAGCGCATGGCTGAGCCGCGTGGGCGTGACGTCGGCCTGGTCGTACGCGGGGCTCGCGAGCAGCGTACGTTCCGCCGCCCCGCAAAGCCGTTCGAGGATCGTCATGAACAGCGCGATGCGGCGCATGCCGCGCGCCGCCAGCAACTCGTCGAACAGCGGCGCGATCGCGGCGCTGGTCGCCGCATCGAAGCCGACCCCGCGCCGCGCATCGTCGAGCAGCGCCTGCGCGTCGCGGCATTCGGGAAACGCGTCCATGCAGCGGCGCACGAACGCGGGGGCGAACTGGATCACGAGATTGCGGCGCTCGACGGTTTCGCCTTCGGCCATGTCGCTGACCCAGTTGTGCGGCAGGTTCGGGCCGAGCAGCACGAGATGGCCGGGGCCGAACGAGCCGATGTGGTCGCCGACGAAATACTTGCCGCGCGTCGCGACGATCAGGTGCAGTTCGAATTCGGGATGGAAATGCCAGCGGATCGTGCGATACGGATAGCCGTGCGACCAGACCTTGAACGACTCGTCGCGTCGCACGTCGACCACTTCCAGATCGGGGTGCATCATCGTTGGCGTCTCCATTCCCATGTCTCGCTGGCCGGCCTGTTCGGCTGCTTGCGCGCGCACCGCGAATTTCACGCGGCGACGCGACCGGTCGCATGGGAAGCAATGTAGGTCGATCGAGCGCGCGGCTCCACCAACTTTACGCCTGATTTCCGATACTTTTTTGCACAATCCGGCGGCAAACGGCGCCGGACGGCAAATTTGTGCAGCGCGGAACGGCCGGGCGGCCGCCCGCTCCGGTGCTTACGCGGCCGCGTGCTCGCGCGCCGTCCGCACTTCGTACGCCTTCAGGTGGTTGTACGCGATCCGCAGCAGCGACAGCGCATCGGCCGCCTGCGGGTCGCGGCGCGCAAGCAGGTCGCCGATCACGTGATCGGCTTCGACGCGCGCATGGTTCTCGACGTCGCGCAGCATCGACGCGGTCAGCGGCGACGGCGTCAGCACCATCCGCTGCATCCGCTCGATCGCGGCCGGGTCGGGACGGTAGCCGTTGTGCTCGGCAATTGCGCTGCATTCGGCGAGCATCGTCTCGAGCAGGCGGCGGCCGTCCGGCGCGGCCAGAATGTCGCCCACCGAGCCGCGGAACAGCGACGTGCTCGCGGCGAGCGTCGCGAGGAACACCCACTTTTCCCACATCCGCGCGGCCACGTTGTCGCTGAGCGTCGCATCGAAACCCGCGCCGCCGAGCACGTCGGCCACTGCGCGTACGCGCGGCGATTCGCCGCCCGCGAGTTCGCCGAACGTGACGCCGTGCGTATCGTTGAGGTGCACGATGCGCTGCTCGCGATCGAGCGTCGCCGCGATCACGCACAGCCCGCCGAGCACCTGTGCGGCGCCGAACCGGTCGCGCAGCACGTCGAGGTGGCGCATCCCGTTGAGCATCGGCAGGATCAGCGTCTGCGGGCCGACGAACGGCGCGAACGAGACAATCGCGTCGTCGAGGCTGTACGCCTTGCAGCTCAGCAGCACGAGGTCGAACGGCGCGACGCCGGCACCCGCATCGCCCGCGCGCACGGTCTGCACGTTCGCAAGCGTCAGGTCGCCGCGCGGGCTGCGGATCAGCAGCCCGTCGCGCGCCAGCGCAGCTGCGCGGCCGTCGCGCACCAGGAACGTCACCTCGCGCCCCGCCGCGGCCAGCCGGCCGCCGAAGTATCCGCCGACCGCGCCGGCCCCTACTACCAGAATTCGCATCGTTGCCTCCTTTCGGTTTCATTCGGTGCCCGCGCCGCTGCCCAGGCGCCGGACGCATATCTCATGCAACGCTCACTGGTTCAACGGCTTGATCCGCGGAACAGCTCGGCGGTCATGCACGGGTCTTCCGCATTCAAACACGTCCGGAAGTCGGAAGGGATGAAATCAATTCGGCACCGCATGAGGTCTTGTGGCCGTCGAACGCGGCGGCTTGGCCTTCAACCTTGAATTCCGGGTCACTTTCGACGATCACGCAAGCACCGTGAATTGGACATGAACACGTGTCGCCGATGCGAGCGACCGCGCGAGCCAGTACCTTGCTCGACCGGCTCCGGTTTCTACTCGGCCACCGTGCGTATGTACATCGTCTACCCGGACAATTCCCCGCATATCTCCATCCCCTGCATGACTCGGCGCGGCAGCGCGCACATGTGCACGTGCCGCCGCGCCGACTACATCACCACGAATATCCCTGCTGACCGTAATCGGTATCGTGTCGGCGACCCCACCACGGCAGGTAAGCATTGTTTCCGCCACGCGCGCGGAACCAATCCTTGTTTGGATCGATCGTCGTCAATTTTGACGGCGGCAGGACGACAACCGCGACCGGATGCTCCGCATCGGTGGTGCCCGCAACCAGTGCGTTACCGCCAAAGTGATTGATCCGGCCGATCGCCAGTGCAACGTCGGTCAATGCGCTACCGGTCCCCATGTCGCCGAGCAGCGCCGCCGTGTTGAACGTCTGCTTTGAGTGGTCGTATTCCGGCAAGACGTCGGTAAGCGTTTGCGACAGGCCGACAAGACGGTTAGAGGCCGCATCACTGCCTTTACCTGCATCGTGGACGATGTATTTCAGGTCAGTAACCGCGACGCCGGCATTGCGTGCCGCGTGGTCTATAGTCGCCTTCCACGCCTGCACAGTGCGCGTTGTGCCAACCTTCGGCGAGAAGTCCTTCGTGTCGCCCATCGCCGCCTTGCCGATCCATGCGAGCGGTTCGCGCTCCGTGTTGAAGGTCGGGCCGGCGAGGAACAGTACAACAAGGTTCTCGTTAATCTGCGCGTCCGTGGGCGGAAAACTCGGCGCATCCCAATTCATGACCCACACGCTCTTGTCAGGGTTCGCCTGCAAGTAGTTCAACGCCTTGTTCAGCGACGTAAAGCCGGCGTTCGCACCGCCTTGCGTGATCTGCACATCAGGGGGCGTGTCGCGGCTCCACAGAGTCTTGGGGTACGGCGGACCGATTTCAAAGTATTCGACAATCTCATTAGCCAGGGTTGCTTTGGCATAGTCCGGATCAAGTCTTGGGGGGATTGCTAATTCAACGTGAATTCCGGCAAGTTCGCGCCAGTCCTTTGAACTTTCGGAGCTTACAGTGTAGAAATACTGCGGATTCATCGCGTAACGACTTTGCATTAAGCCAAGCGCCTCGTTGACGTATTTGTGATAGAAGCCCTTGAAGGTTTCCTTCCCGCGATTGCCGTACACCAACGCACCGATGGATCGAAGCGACGAAAACTTTTCGGGCTTCGTGCGGACCATGTCATCGTTCTTGTTCGGTGTGGCGAGTCCTTGCGTCCACAACAATTGCCATTCGGTCGGATAGTCCTTACGTTCGAGCGGATTCAACCAAATCAGGCCGACGACCTGAGCGACAAACGGCTTCGCCGGTTCTTCGGCCACTGGCGCTGCATTGTTGGTGGGTGTCGGGGCGGGGGCAGCCTGTGCCGGCCGCATCATGGCCGTGGTGAACAAAAACACCACGAGCGCCAACAAGCCGGGCGCGACTACGAATCGTTTCATCCAATCTCCCATTTCCAAGTGTGCCGGTTCCGGTTGTTCGACGTGTGTCATCAGCGTCGCCATGAGTAGGGCCGCGACCATCCATACCAAAGCAGCGACTGCGACACGTCGCGGCCATGTAGCGATAAGCGCCTTCATACCACACCCCCGATCTTCAAATGAGTCTGGCCTTCGCGCTCGTCCACAATCTTGCTGGGCATGTTGCCTTCGCTGTTTTCAGCGTGGACCCACTCGTGCATCGACAACTTACCAAGCCGCCCCTTTTGGAAATAGCCCGCGTACTTCTTGTTCGGGTTGTCGTCCGAAATGCCTTTTCCCATCCGCCAATCAGCCTCAATCCGCAAGTCGTACAACTGATCGGGCGTCAAGTAACACAAGCCGACGGCAACATCATACGCAAGCGCATATTCGGCATGATCCGCATTGGTCATCGTTGTCGAGTGGTTTGTCGGGTTATTGGTCTGACCGCGATCCATCCCGTCCGTGATCTGCTTGTTACGCCAATCCGTATAGCCTTCGGGCACGTCGCTCTTGCCATCCTCACCGGTCACGTGACCGTCCTTATCAACCCAATCGGAGTTCATCGTACGTCGTGCTTCCAAACGCATCAGCGCGCGGTCCTCGTAGCGTTGTCCGGTTTCACTCTCAGCCGTACCTTGAGCGTCACCGTCCTTGTTCTTCGACTTGTAAAGGTCGTAGGGATCGTCGGCTCGCTTGTCCGCATTGGCCTTGCTCGCGTCGCGCCATGCGGACGGCGGATCGTTGCCTTCGTTGAAGTCGCTTTTGGCCGGTCCATCTTCTGTCGGCACGATCGGTTTGCCGAATCGCTTCGCCTTCGGTGGGAACGGTTGATCCAGCGCGGGGGCATCCGCAGTCACGGTCCAGCCCTTCGGCGGGTCTTCATTCACGCGGAACATCTTCATTGCAGCAGTCGCAGCAGTTCCCGCGTACATGACGGGCGCGGTAATTAATGTCCCCATCATCCCCCAGACCGACTCGTTTCCTTTGAGCGCACCAACCAGACCGAATTTTGCCGGCGGCGACGGCGGATACCAGAATCCCGGAGTCGATCCTTTCTGCACACGTCGCCAGTCGTCTTCCCAATATCGATAGTCTTTCTGCACGCCGACATCGAAACCCGATGCGAAGACACGCTGCGTCAGTACGCCGGGAACACCGATATCGTTGATTTCAAGCTTGCTGATACCGCGCCAGCCAATCCCTTGAACCGTCACCGCCGAAATCACCTGATCATGCGGACAACAGTACGCCGTGACGCGGCCATATGTCGATTCATTCAGACCGTGACGCACACGGTCTTCCTGTGCTGCATACGACTTGTTGCTCGCCCGCGATACCCGACTGTTCCCCATGTCTTCATCGATCTTGTCGGCAGGAAGTTCGTAGGCTTTGCGCGTGCCGATGATCGACAGAAACTTGCCAAACGTCTGCGTGCGCGCTGCGTAGGTCTGCCGTCCGCGATTCCCGTGCGGGTCTTTCGTCTCACGTTGCGACCACGTATCCATTCCCGTGGAAGATTTATTCGGACCGTCCCCCTTCGCGAAGCTATATGGTGCATTTGCCAGCACATAGGCGTCCGCTACGCATCGCCCCTTGTGCCCCCACGGGTCTTCAACGTCGGGCAGTGCATCACCGAAGAACGCCGCTGTGAGGCCCACAATGTTGCCTTGGCTATGACATACGACGGTAATCGGTACAGTGGCCTGCATGCGGCGGATCGACTCGATCAACTTGGCAAGGCGCAAGGCCGCGAGTGCGCCATACGCGCGGGGCGGCGCGCGATACAGGGGCCGATTGGTCGGGTTGATGGCCTGCACGCTTGTCCAACCGAATGCACGATCATCAAGTCCGCCATGCCAAAGATCGGGGAGACTCGAGCATCCATTCGTGAACGGACCGCCGCCCCAATAGTCCTGTTCGTTCAGGAAAATCTTGTCTCCGTATTCCTTCAATTCTTCGGCGGTCGCCCGATAACCCCACCGGAAGTGAATCACGTTCGAGAACGACGGATCGGGCTTGATGTAGTTGTCCGCAAGCAACTCTGGATTCAGAAATCCGTCCGGCGTCAGGCTTTCTGTGTACTTCGCGGGCGTCAACTGGCCGGCATCAATGCCTTGGTACTTCAATTGATCATCAAGACGGCCGAGCCGACGATTGAGGCCCTTGCACAGTCCTTCCTCCGCCGCCTCGAACCATTCGCCTTCGGAGTTCACGCCGTGCACGAAGATGACGATGCCGGGTAACGGCATTTGCTTGATGCAGATAAGCCGGTTGTCCTTGTCGAACAAGGTCGGCCCTTCGGCACGACCCACAACAATAGGCGGCGGTTCTCCGCGCGATGCAGTTGCGCCCGCCGCATCGGATTTTGTGGTCGGTTCGTCGGTGCGCGCGTCGGCTACCGGTCGAGGATCGAGAAAAGAATTGGTCATCAAAACTCCGGCCCTTGCTTATACGTTCTTCTTGACGAACTGCACCGCCAGCTTTTCGAACTGGTCGGCATGCACCGCCGGCAGTTCGCCGGCCGCATCGGTCTTCAGATTCGACAGCGCCCCCGACGCCTTTTGTACCTGTCCGTCGAACCCTGCCGCCGCGTTGCCGTCCGTGGCACGAACGAGCTTCGGCACGCGGCCGAGCGCCGCATGATCGAATTTCGGCATGTCTGCGGACATGCTGGCGGGCCCATCCCACGAATGGCCGGCCGATTTCACCGTGAAGGTGCCGGGGCAACCGAGTTCGATATCACTGCCGTGCAGCTTGAGATATGCGCCCCTCGACGTGACGAACACCACCTGATCGCTCGCCATGCCCGCGAGCTTGCCGCCGGCCGCAGTGAGTTGGATGTTCTTCGCCGAATCGACTTGCGTATCGTCGTTCTGCGATTGAATCGTGACCTTGCCTTGATTTTCGATGGCCGACACGCCTTCGCTATGTGCGAACATCGCGACGCCACGTCCTCCGTGCAGGTTAATACGCTCGCCGCTGGTGACTTGCACGTGTTGCTGCGCCACTTGATCGATGTTCACGCCGGCATAGGTCACGTGCGTTTTCGGCGTGACGTTGAGCGATCCGGCCTGCGCGCCGAACGCCATCAGCGCGGCCCCATCGCCGGCCGCACCCGATCCCGTTCCTCCGGGCTTCCATTCCTTGAACGCATCGGCAATGGTCGCTTGCCCGGCCGTGTCGGCGGCTTGCCCACCGTGCTGGCCGGCATAGTCGCCAAGCGATTTGAAGAGCTCCGTGCACTGGCCGGGCAGGCCAACGAGTTCGTCGCGGTCGAGTTGCCCCCCGCTCGCCTGTGAGCGTGCGTAGGTCGTCAACAGAATGCCTTGTGCGGCGCGCAGCGCGGCGGCAGCGTCGGTGCGCAGTTCCGCACCCTCGCCCCGGTCGGTCCCGTGTCCGTCCTTCCGGGGCTGCGTGAGATACCCCAAGTTCAATTGCGTATGCGCATGTTCGCTCGCTAGCTGTGCGGAAATTTGCGAGGGGGTATCGTCAAGACGTAGTTGGTTATAACGTCGCCCCTTAATCTCCTTCGTCTTGATCCCGGACACGTACCGGTTGCCCGGCAGCGCACCGGTATGGGTGAACGTCGCAGGCGGGTTTCCTACGATCCGAAGATCGATTTGCCGCCCGTACACCTGCTGACCGGAACGATTGTGGGCACGGAGGGAGAGGAAGTGTTTTGCGACGCAGACGGCCATGTGCGCGTGCTGATTCACGGCTTTGATCCGGCGGACCATACGCACGCTCAAGGCGTCGGAACGAATGGGCTGGCAGGCGACAGCGCGCCGATTCGTGTCGGGGCGAGTTTGGCAGGCGGCAACTTCGGCGCGCTCTTTCTGCCCCGCGTCGGAATTGAAGTCTTATTGGGCTGTCTTTCAGGCGACCCGGACCGTTTGGTCATCATCGCGGTTTTGAGTAACGGCGCGAAGCGTCGTAAACGTTTAGTCGATAGACGGTCAATTCGCCGTCCGATTGGCCCACCTGCACATCGCGAACGATCGCGTTGATGGTCTGCAAGCCGCCCCGGTCGGTCGTCAGGCGCACCGACACCGGCAAACCGAGAAGCAGCTTGGGCGACAGGTTGTCGCGCGTCGATACGCAGTTCAGATAGCCGTCGATACCGGTCATCAGCCCTTCGTGTGGATATCGGCGTGATGGAGCGCCAGTAGATGACCAACCGTGCTTTGCGCTTGCCCGAAATTGACGGCGACGGGCCGCTGGTTCCAGTCAACAAGATTTGTTCATCGGCATGCGCTATCCCGTCGTCCGTCGCCCGAATCCATTCATCCTCAAACTCCGCGCGCGACTCTTTGAGGCCTTTCAATGCTTCGCCGTGGGCGTTTAACGTACCGATTGCCACGCTGACCATATGCGCCTTGGCAAGCAATTCGCTCAACTTCTCGACATGGATCGCCATACTTTCCGGTAACTCAATCATTTCCACTTTCATTGCTGCTCCCGTCGTTTATCCATTCCCGTTGGCATCCAGCCCCTTCCAGACCCTTGTTGCTTGACTTGCTGAAAAAGTCCAACACAGCGCCCGTTTAATTTCGCAACACCTTCTAAGGGATAACCCGCCTACGGCGCTGCACGTCGCGCGCCGTCAAGACACTTATCCCGTCACGCCGCTACGGCGAGCTTCCACGACCGACCGACCACACACCATGCGCAATCTTTCCCTGAATCAGAAACTCGCCTCGATGATCGTCATCCTGTGGCTCGGCCTGCTCGTCATCGCCGGGCTCGGCGCATGGCAGACGCGCACCTCGATGATCGCGGACCGCCGCGACCAGCTTGCGTCGCTGGTCGCGCAGGCCGCGAGCGTGACCGACCATTACTACAAGCTGTCGCAGCAGAACGCGCTGCCGGAAGCCGACGCGAAGCAGAAGGCGCTCGAGGCGATCGCCGCAATGCGCTACGGCGCCGACGGCTACATCTCCATCAACGACTCGAAGCCCGCGATCGTGATGCATCCGATCAAGAGCGAGCTCAACGGCAAGGACGTGTCGAATTTCACCGATCCGAACGGCAAGCACCTGTTCGTCGAGATCGTGAAGGCGGGCAACATGGAGGGCGGCAAGGGCTTCGTCGAGTATCTGTGGCCGAAGCCGGGCGCCGACAAGCCGCAGGAGAAAACCAGCGCCGTGCAGCGCTTCGCGCCGTGGGACTGGTATCTCGTGACCGGCATGTACATGAACGACGTGCGGTCGGCCGTGCTCGAAAGCATCGGCCGCTGGCTCGCGATGACGGCCGTGCTCGGCGGGATCGCCACCGCCGTGATGGTGCTGGTGCTGAAAAGCGTGCGCGCGAACCTCGGCGGCGAGCTGGAAGTGGCGCTCGACGCCGCGCAGCGCATCGCGCAGGGCGACCTGACTGCGCGCGTCACCGTGAAGGACAACGATCGCGGCAGCCTGCTGCATGCGCTGCACACGATGCAAGGCGGGCTGATCGACATGGTGTCGCGCGTGCGGATGGGTACCGAGAACATCAACGTCGGCGCGAGCGAGATCGCGTCCGGCAACACGGACCTGTCGCAGCGCACCGAGGAACAGGCGGCCGCGCTCGTGCAGACCGCGTCGAGCATGGACCAGATGACCGCGAACGTGAAGCAGAACGCGGACAGTGCCGCGCAGGCCGCGTCGCTCGCCGGCCAGGCCGCGCAGGTCGCGACGCGCGGCAGCGCGGTGGTCGACGACGTCGTGCGCACGATGAACGAGATCACCGGCCGCTCGCACAAGATCGGCGACATCATCGGCGTGATCGACGGGATCGCGTTCCAGACCAACATCCTCGCGCTGAATGCGGCAGTCGAAGCCGCGCGGGCGGGAGAACAGGGCCGCGGCTTCGCGGTGGTCGCGGCCGAAGTGCGCTCGCTCGCACAACGCTCGGCGACGGCCGCGAAGGAGATCAAGTCGCTGATCGTGTCGTCGAACGAGACCGTCGAGCAAGGCGCGGCGCTCGTCACGCACGCGGGCGAGACGATGGCCGAGATCGTGCAGTCGGTGCGGCGCGTGAACGAGATCCTCGACGAGATCAGCCATGCGTCGCGCGAACAGAGCGCCGGGATCGAGCAGGTCAATCGCGCGGTGGGCGAGATGGACCAGGTCACGCAGCAGAACGCGGCGCTCGTCGAAGAAGCCGCGGCCGCCGCGCATTCGCTGCGCGATCAGGCCGAGGCGCTGCGGGATGCGGTAACGCGGTTCGCGTTGCCGGCCTGACGGCCGCCCCCCCGGCGCCCGCTTGCTCACGCTGCGCCGCCGGGCCGTCACGCGGCGGGGCCGGTGCCGAGCCCCAGCCCCGCCGCCCGCTGGATCAGCTCGACGTCGTTGCTCGCGCCGAGCTTCTTCATCGCACTGATCTTCTGCGCGCTGACCGTCTGCTTGCCCTTGCTCAGGCGTTGCGCGATCGTCTTGATCGGCACGCCCGACAGATACAGGCGAATGACCTCGATCTCGCGCGCGGACAGCTTCACGGGCGCCTCGCCGCGCTCGTCGAATGCATCGACCGCGCGCCTGACGAGCGGCGACAAGTAGTGCCCGCCGCTGTAGCTCGAATGAATGGCCGTGACGACATGGCCGACCTCGTCGGACTTGCTGACGATGCTCACGCCGCCGATCGCGAGAATCGACCCGAAGATCAGCGGATTCTCGTTCGCGACCAGTGCGACGATCCCGACGTTCGGACGCGTGCGCCGCAGCCAGTCGAACAGCGCCAGGCTGTCCATCTGCTCGTCTCCGCGGATCGCATAGTCGACCAGCACGACATCGCAGTCGACGCCGCCGAGCGACGCGACCAGTTCGGCCACACTCCGGTAGACCGCGACGATCTCGATCGCACAGCCGCTGCCTGCGACCTGCTCGATGCCGGCCAGCGTCAACGGCCAGTCGTACGCGAAAACGACGCGAACATTGAATTTCCTCATGCGCAGTTCCAGGGGGTTCATCGGCCGCGCGACGCGGGACGCGCACGGCCGGTTTGGCGTTGAAAGGACGTACAGGCTATTTTTAGCCTGAACGTCGATTCTATGAAACCACGCACGGACGGGATATCGGACGGCATCGGGATCGGCCGTCGGGGACGTAATACGAGTTTGATATTTGCGCCGGTTCGAGCGCCCGGCGCACGGCGTCCGGCCTCTGCGGACATCGGCCGGATGGCCAGCGTTGCGGGCGGCGCGGGCCACGCGGCCGGCCAGCAGGTAAAATTGCACCCTTTGCATGCCGCGCCGGGCCGCCGGCGGCGAGCGACGCGCCGATGCCGGCCGCGCGCCACCGCCCTGTTGCCGGCTGCCCGAGCGCCCGCTGGCCCGTACTCCCCGCTTTCCTCATGACCGAATCCGACCTGCAATCCGACGACACCTCCATCCACGAAGACGGCCTCTGGCGCGACAACGGCTGGACGGCCCGCATCATCAAGAACGAAGACGACGACGGCTGGGCCGTCGAGATGATCAAGGACGGCGAGTCCGAGCCCGCGCTCGTCGGGCCGTGGACCATGGGCCGCGACAAGAAGAATCCGAAGCCGATGGACGCGAACGCGTTCCGCACGCTCGTGAAGACCGCGACCGAGGTGCTGATGCGCCACGAGCAGCAGCGGCGCGCGATGCTGCACAAGGAAGTGACGGTCCAGGGCGAGGACGGCCAGGATGTGTCGGTGACGCTCGACATCGTGCCGGACGAGTTCGAGCCGTACGCGCAGCTCAAGGCATTCGATCCGTATGGCGAGCTGCTGGCCGAAGCGAAGGTGTCGGCCGGGTTCAAGCTCAACAAGGCCAGCGCCGAGCGCTGGGTCGCATCGGGCTTCGAGCGGCCGGCCGCCTGATCGCGCGCGGCGCGCCGGGCCGCGCGCTCAGGCGCCGGCGCCCTGCTGCGCGCGCCGCAGCCGGCGCGCCGCCAGCTTGCGCCGCACGAGCTGCTCGAACTGCTGCGTGGCGACCGCCTGATCGCGCGCGGCCAGCCCGAGCGCGTTGCGCACAAGCTGGATCGGCGTCAGCACGAGGCCCCACGGCAGCCCCCACCAGCCGAACGCGGCCGATGCCAGCAGCGCGAGCGCCTGCTTCCTGCGGCCGCAACGCCGGCAGCACACGTGGCGCCGCGTCGCCCAGCGCGTGACGAACAGCAGCGACACGACGCGATGCGACGCATGGACATCGACCGGCTGGTCGTCGCGACGGCAGATCGGGCACGGCCCGTAACGCCAGTCGTGCACGTACTCCCACACCTTCGCGTCGGGCACCCGTTCTGCCTCGACGACGATCGGATGCGCCCGGGCGCACGCCGGACGGCAATAGCGTCGGCCGTCGATCGACCGCCCGCCGACCAGGAACGTCCTGCCGCAGTGACTGCACTCTGCCACGATAACCTCGGATAAGCGTGATGCGCCACGTGCCGGCCGCGCGCGCATGGCTGCGCGGGCGGTCCGGACGGGCCGTTTCCTGTCTTAACGGCCGATGTCGCGCGGTCTTGAGCGGCTGAGGGCCGCCGCGCGTCAGCCGTGCAGCCCGTGTGCGGTCATCAGCCGATACAGCGTCGCGCGCGAGATGCCAAGGTCGGCCGCCACGTCCGCATGCTGGTGGCGGTGGCGCATCAGCGTTTCCTCGATGGCGCGCCGCTCGGCCTGCCGGCGCGCTTCCGCGAGCGTCGGCGGCTGCCGCGACGTGTACGCGTGCAGTTCGAGATCGGCGGCCGAAATCATCGGGCCGTTCGTCATTACGACCGCGAACCGGATCCGGTTGATCAGCTCGCGCACATTGCCGGGCCACGGATAGTTGTGGATCGCTTCGATCGCGCACGGCATGAAGCCGCGAATCCGGTGCGAACTGTCGCCGCGATAGCGTCGCAGCACGTAGTCGGCGAGCAGCATGATGTCGCGGCCGCGCACGCGCAGCGGCGGCTCGTCGATGCGCAGCACGCACAGGCGGTAGTACAGGTCGGCACGGAACCGCCCCGCCTGCATCGCGGCCTCGAGATCGACGTGGGTCGCCGACACGATCCGCACGTCCACCGGAATCGACGCGTGCCCGCCGAGCCGCTCGATCGTGCCTTCCTGCAGGAAGCGCAGCAGGCTCGCCTGGCTCTCGAACGGCATGTCGCCGATTTCATCGAGAAACAGCGTGCCGCCGTGCGCGGCTTCGATCCGGCCGATCTTGCGCTGGTGCGCGCCCGTGAACGCGCCGCGCTCGTGGCCGAACAGTTCGGCCTGCAGCAGCGTCGACGGAATGGCCGCGCAGTTCACGGCGACGAATGGCGCCTCGGCACGCAACGACTGCTGGTGGATCGCCGCGGCCGTCAGCTCCTTGCCGGTGCCGGATTCGCCGGCGATGAATACGGTGGCGTCGGTGTTCGCGACCTTGCGGATCGTCGCGAACAGCCGGCGCATCGCGTCGCACGAGCCGATCATCGTGTCGCCGGCGGGCGCGGCCTCTGCGTCCGGGCTGCCGTCCGCGAGCGTCAACATCCCGTATGCATGGCCGACCAGGTAGCCGATGGTCGTGTACGCGGTCGCATTGCGCACGTAGTCGAAGCAGCAGCGGCGAATCAGGCGCGCGATGGCGAGATCCCGCAGCCGCTCATTGTCGGCGAGCGCGACCCAGCCGACGCGCGGATCGCGCAGCAGCGTCTCGAACGAGGTGACGTCGGGCGACGCGAAGCTGCCGAAATCGACGATGCCCGCATGCGGACGGTTCGCCCTGACGAGATTCAGTGCGTCCGCAACGGTTTTCGCGCGCCACACGTCCCAGCCGTGCGACGCGAGACAGTCAACGAGCGCGGCGTCGTGCTGCTGCGACAGGTAGACGAGCGGCCGCGACGGTGCGACATGTTTGCGCCGGACGGCGACGAACGGGGCCGTACCCGCATCGCGTTCGAGATCCTGCGGGCCCGACACCCTGATCTGACAGCAATAGTTCACGATGGCCTCGTCGTGTAGGTTGGTTGTCGAAACGGCCGTTGCCGGATCGCGTAGCGCGGGGCATCGTGGTCCCGCGGCACGGCGTCGGGCCGTCCTCGGATGGATGTTTCGTTATCGGCAGAAAACGACCCGCTGGGTGTAGATCTGCGGCTCGACGACCGGCTTCGCGGAACGGTTGAGGTCGTCGCGATAGGCCCGGTAGGTCTTGCCGTTTACCGTCACCTCCGTCGAACGGGCCGTCTCGATCGAGTCGAGCCCGTTGCGCTGCCACCCGCTCACCCGATCCGCCGCCGTCACGCTCGACTCGCCGGCGATCTTCTGCGTGATCGTGCTGCCGTCGCTCCATGGCTGCGTCTGCATGTCCTCGGCATGCTGCATCGCGCCGATCGTCTTGCCGGTCGGCGCCGGCCCGTTCTGCGCTTCGAACGGCGCACCACGGCCGTACACCGGCGATTGCCACGACGGCGCGTGCCCCTCCTCCGGCATCATGTAGATCATCTGCGGATCGCCGATCATCATCATCGGCGCGCATGCCGTGTTGTCGGCGCGACCGAGCGTCGTCAGCGCCTGTGCGACGCTCACGGCATTCGCTGCGGTCTGCTCGCCCAGGATCACGAAGACCGCCGGGTTCTGAAATACCGCTTGCGCGGCGGCTTGTGCGCTGTACAACAACAGAGCGACCCAAAAGATCCTCATGGTTGAGGCCTCCTTGCATCCTCGTCAGGCAAAAAGAGGTGTTGACCTCGGGGATGGGACCAACACCCGTCAAACAGGAAACGACGTCGGGCATCGGGTTCGAACGACGCCCGTGCGGCCTGCGTTCCGGCCGCACGGGCGTCCGACCCGTGTGCTTACGACGACGTGCTCGTCGAGATGACAGCCGGAGCCGGCATGACCGGTACAGCCGGCGCAGCCTGCTGGTCGACCGGCGCCAGCGGCAATCCTTGCGCCGGATCGGACAACGCCGGCATGCCGGCGGGCTGCACGGCGGCTTCTTCCGGCACCTTCGCGTCGGCTGCCGGCATGTCGGCAGACGCCGCGGCGACGGCAGGCTGCGCCGCTTCCGGCGCGGGCGCTTGCGCGGCTTCCGACGCCGGCTCGGCGGCCTTCGCATCGGCTGCCTGGGCGGGCATCGCGACCTCGGCTGCGGGCGCCGCGACGACGGCAGCCGCCGGCGTCGTGTCCGCAGCCGGCGCGGCAGCGGCTTGCGCTGCGTTGTCGGTCGCGGCCGGGATCGGCTCCGGCGCCTTGTCGGCGACGGGCTGCACGGGCTCGGCGGCCTTGTCGGCGACTGCCGGTGCAGGTTCCGGTGCCTTGTCGGCGACGGGCTGCACGGGCTCGACGGCCTTCGTGTCGGCGACCGGCGCGGCAGGCACCGGCGATGCCTTGTCCGCAACTGCCGGTGCGGCGATCACGGCGGCGGCCGGTACGGCTGCGATCGCGGCCGCCGGTACGACCGAGGCCGCGGGTGCGGCGGCGACAGCGGGCGCGGCAGCCACCGCGGGCGCCGCGGCAGCAACGGCCGGTACGGCCATCGCCGGTGCGGCGGCAGCAACTGCGGGCGTTGCCACTGCCGGTGCTGCCGCCACGGCCGGCGCTGCAACGGCAGGTGCCGCGGCAATCGGCGCGATCGACGGCACGGGCACCGGTACCGGCACCGACACGGGTGCCGCCTGCACCGAGGTCGTCGCCACCGGGCGGGGCTGCGCCGGTGCCGGCGCGGCAGCGCCCAGCGGCGGCAAGCCCATGCGGTCGCGCACGATCGGATCGTGATACTTCAAGTCGTCGGCGACCGTCGCTTCCACGCTCGGCGCCACGTTCGAACGTGCGAGCGGCGCGGTCGTGCCCGGGCACAGATGCCCGGTCGCTTCCACCGCACGCCGGTTCGCGTCGCTCTGGCAGAGCAGCGCGAGCGCCACGTCGGTCAGGCCCATCGCACGGAATTCACGCGCATCGAGACGGCGGACGCAGGCCTGGTCGACCAGCGTCGTACCGCCCGTCGCACCGAACCCCGGGAACGACACGCCGACGCTCACCGATCCCATGCAGGTATCGGACAGCGTGGTCGTGAGGCCCGGCGCCTGGATCGACGGGTTCGTCTTGATCGTCTGCGTTCCGGAGTAATTGACGTTTTCCGATGTCTGGGTGTTGTACGGGTTGGTGCCGGGCGCGCCGGACGACTGCAGCGAACTCACGCTCTGCGGCGTGACGCTCGAGCCGCCACTCGTGCCGGACGGCATCGTCACGTTCACGTTCACGCTCGAATTGCCGCTACCGCGAACCCCGCTGGAGCTGGTGGCGTTACCGCCGCGCGAGCTCGTGGTGTTCGTGTTCATGCTCGAGCCGCCGCCCTGGCTGATCGCCGTCGACGACGTCGACGACTGCGCGCTCGAAGTCGAATCGGCGGTTTGCGCTTGGGCGCCGATCGTGGTCATCGCGAACATCGCTGCGCATGCCACCTTGATCCTGTTGCTGTTCATTTCACTCTCCGGACGAGGTTTGACCTCCCACCCAGGCAACCGTACTAATTCCCCTGATTCCCTTCAGCTTTGCCTGCTTCCCCGAACTGTTTCCAGCCGTTGCCCAGCTGGGACCATGAGCCGGCCGACATGCCCTGCCACTGCTGGGCGTCTGGTCCGCCGATGGCACTGCCCGAAGAAAGCGTTTGTTGTTCTGACGGTTTGGTTGTCTGGTCAGGGTTGTTTGACGTCTGCAAATTCGATTGCACGTCGTTGGCAATACGGTCAGCGCCATACGCCGTCAGAGACGCGAGCATCAGAGCGGCGGCAATCAGTTTCTGCTTCATGCCAACTCCTTACGTGACAACAATGTGGGGAAAAGAGACCAGCGTCGACTGGGAAACTGGTCCCCCCCACACCTGACTAATGACTGCTTCCGGTCGCACTTGCACTGCCCTGGCTTCCGCCCGATGCGGACGGTGAGCCAGCCGGACCGGTACTCCAAACGGTCGACGAGTTGTAGTGATTCGAACCCGTGATCGCGCCTGACCCACCACTGCCGGTCAGCCCAGCGGCACCGGCGTTGGCAACGCCCTGGTCGTTCGCGCTCGATGCCGTGTAATGGTTTGCGCCGAGTACGATCGTGGCGCTCACCCCTCCCGACAACGCATTCGCGTTCTCGTTCGTGCTGCTGTTTCCACCGTACGAGCCTGCGGCACCGATACCGCCGCCTGCCGCGAACGCGCCCCCGTTCGTGCCGGAACCGCTGGCCGTCGAGGTCGAGTTGTGGAAAGCGGATGCCGTGCCGGAGGAACCAGCGGGTGTCACCGTACTGCCCGCGCTCGCGCCCGCCGTCGAAGTCGAATTGCTGGTATAGCTGCCGGAGCCGACCAGGACCGAACCGGAAACACCCGCCGCAACGGATTGCGTCTGGTTGGTCGTGGAGGAACCCGCTGCCAATGCAGCCGACGATAAGACGGTGAGCGCTGTCGCGAAAATGACTTTGGCTTTCATAGCAATTCCTTGCCGTGAGTAAGTTCGGCGGTGGCGGAGCCGGGTCTACCCCCATCGAGCGGAACCCGGCATCCGTACCGCCAGCCAATGACGAACGCTACGCGTCGCGGCTTAGTGGTGAATCGTCCAGCCGATCGAGCCGGCATTCGCGCCGCTGTTGCCGCCGGCTTGCGCGCCGCCGAAGCCGAAGCCGCTAACCGACGACGATTGGGTGTGGTTCGTGTACGAGACCGAGCCGCTGCCCGGGCCGCCGGCAAGTGCGCCGGCTGCACCGAGTGCCGATCCGGAATCGGTCGCGGTGAAATGGCCGAAGCCGGCAACCCCTGCCATCGTCTGGCCGCCGCTCGACGAGCTGCTGCTCGATACCGTGCCGCTACCAGCGAACGCTGCACCCGAAACCGCCAGAACTGCTGCTGCAATCAGAAGCTTCTTCATGGTCGACTCCAAAACGGCGTGGACGAAGTGAGTCAGGAAGATCGCACGCCATCAACCTTCCTGACTTGAGCAATCCTCAAAAAATTAAGGATCACTATCAAATTAATAAAATTGCGTTGACTTTTCGATTCAGGTTTTTTGTGATTTTGGCCAGACGAAGCTTAGCTTCGCGGCTTTTAGTTATCCAAATTTTTTTGATAGGTGTTTTCTATTATTTTTATGAACATTGTTTTTACAACGAAAACACCATTACCTGATAAACCGGAACGATGCGCACATATTTCCGGCACGCGATATTCGACACCTCGCCGGACGGCATGCCCGCACGCGGCACCCCGTTCCGGAATCGAAAATTCGCGAATACATTAACCACCGAAAAATGCAGCGCCGTTGAAAATACGCCCTTTACCCGGGCGACAACGGGCCTGCATTGCAGCCAGGTGGCATGGCTTCTCCCTGAGCTATCGACGAAACGTCTTCCGGATAATCCGGCCGACGGGTGTTCGATCTAATCCGGCCGGCGCTGGCATGGGCCAGGCGCGATCGAAGCGACCCTGCACGGCCGAAGACGAATCGGCATCACGCTGTCCGGCACGAACAGCCTGATCCATCCGGGTGAACTGAATGAAAGCGAGTACCGCTGTCGCCCGACCGCCGTGTGGCGCGACAACCGCGACAACCGCGCCAGCACGCGAAGCGCGCGGCGGGCAAGAAACCGGGACTGATCAACCCGCGAAGCTGGCACAGCGTCGCGAGCGTCACCCCGGCCTTTCCGACTACCCCACTGATGCGCAAAGTACGCGCCGATCAAGCTACCACTTATGGTCTTCATCGCCGTTTCCCCGACTGCTTATTGACGAGTTGCCGCCCCACCTCTTTGTTACTTCGTGTCGACCGCCCGCCGGTGCGTCCAGTACCGCAAGCAGCGTGCCACGCGATATTCCACCGCATATTGCGCACGGCAAATGGCCGCCACGACGGCACGCAGCGCCAGGAACGACATTTTTTGTTTCAGGAATGTATCGCAATAACGGTTTGGCACCCTCGGCGATCGTTGAGCGACGGGAAGCAATCGCCGGATTAGACGGACGAATCCGGCTCGCGGGCCTGCGCCGGACGGCCCTGTGAACGAGTGTTTCAAACTTGAGAAGCGCACGGCCGCACAGGGCCCGCGGCGCGGGCGTTTCCGCCTGCAAACCGTGGGGCGAGGCGTGCGTGCCCCCCTCCCGGGCCATCACAAACGAGAATCGATACACCCGATACCAGGCGCCGGGAGCCCGGCACGGCCGCCTCCGGCAAGCCGTCGACACGCGTTTCCCCTGATGATCGAAACGGATTTGATTCATCCGTGAAAATACCGACAGGATCACAAACCGCTCGAGCGTCGAAATGGGCCGTAAAAAAGAAAACTTGCATGCCGGCGTAATATTTAAAACAAATGAAAACTCTCCCCCCGGTATCCCGGGCATCATTTTTTTCACTTTCATTCGCCCCACCTTTCATGCACCAAATCGCCCGATGTGCTGCACATTCGAGAATCGTTTTTAATCCTTTATCGGCGCGTTTCTCATTGATGAAACATTTCAATTCAACACCTGTTTGACGAAGCCATTCCCGCAAAAGCCTGATTTATCACGCGTTTCGTCGTATCGAAGTGCATCGATCCGGCAATTGGCCTGCCGGCTTTCCTGTCCCCACGATTCACGCATGAAACAGAAGCACGCATATCGCACGGCAATCGCGCCGCCGAGCCCGTGCGCATCGTGACGGCATCGTCCATGGCATGCCGATTGCCTGATCTCCGGCTCTCACCGAGCGGCACGCCAAGGCACAAGATTACGGTGGCGGCCTGCTCGTCTATCAGCGCATCGGGGAAAAGGCGATGAAGATCACCACCGATCGATCGACGCTTGCGTCGTTCAAGCTTCAACGGGGTAGTCAGCGAAACCGTAGCGCCTGTCGCGGCGCTTCGTCGACATCAGCGCACGCGAACCGGCGCTTGCCGAAACGACACCCATGCATCGGGATGGAGCGCGTGCGCGCCGCCGTCGAGCAAATCGACGTGTGGTTCGTTGAGCTGATCGACGAAGGAGAAAGCCATGAATGACCGGGTCGCGCTCGAGATGCGCGCCGGTCAGCGCGTGCTCGTGACGGGCGGCGCCGGCTTTCTCGGCAGCTACGTATGCGAGCGCCTGGTCATGGAAGGCGCGTCCGTCACGTGCATCGACAGCCTGCTGACGGGGCGCAAGCTCAACGTCGCCGACCTGAAAGCGACCGGCCGCTTCGAGTTCGTGAAGGGCGACGTATCGCTCGGCCTGCCGCAACTGCAGGTGGACGAAATCTGGAACCTCGCGTGCGCGGCGTCGCCGCCCACCTATCAGATCGACCCCGTCCATACGATGATGACCAACGTGCTCGGCATGCACCACTGCCTTGCGCTCGCGCGCAAGACGGGCGCGCGCGTGTTCCAGGCGTCGACCAGCGAGATCTATGGCGACCCGGGCGTGCACCCGCAGACGGAAACCTATCGCGGCAACGTGAACACGATCGGCCCGCGCGCGTGCTACGACGAAGGCAAGCGCGCAGCCGAGGCGCTGTGTTACGACTACTACCGCACGCACGGCATCGACGTGCGCGTCGCGCGCATCTTCAACACCTACGGCCCGCGGATGTCGCCGCGCGACGGCCGCGTCGTGTCGAACTTCATCGTCGGCGCGCTCAACGGCGTGCCGCTCGAGATCTACGGCGACGGCAAGCAGACGCGCTCGTTCTGCTTCGCCAGCGACCTGATCGACGGCTTCTTC
The DNA here is from genome assembly GCF_002099195.1 of Burkholderia puraquae. Taxonomy (GTDB): domain Bacteria; phylum Pseudomonadota; class Gammaproteobacteria; order Burkholderiales; family Burkholderiaceae; genus Burkholderia; species Burkholderia puraquae. The sequence goes on from NZ_NBYX01000003.1 coordinate 160,052, forward strand.
TGCCTGATGAGCGCCGAGCGCAACGTCGGCACGCCGGTCAACATCGGCAACCCCGGCGAATTCACGATGATCGCGCTCGCGGAGAAAGTGCTCGTGATGACGGGCTCGAAATCGGAGATCGTGTTCCGGCCGCTGCCGATCGACGATCCGCACCAGCGCCGGCCCGACATCTCGATCGCGTCGGCCGAGCTCGGCTGGCGGTCGCGTTTCACCGCGATCGAACCGATGGTCGAACACGCCGCGGCATGGTTTCGGAAAGCACTGCAATTCGAATCCGGCAAGTGAGCCAGCTTCCTTGAACGCCACGCAGGGGAATCACCATGAATGTACGGATCGCCATCGTCGGCACGGGCTACGTCGGGCTGGTGAGCGGCGCGTGCCTTGCGGATCTCGGGCATGACGTCGTCTGCATCGACAACAATCACGGCAAGATCGACGCGCTGAACGAAGGCCGCATGCCGATCTACGAACCGGGCCTCGACGCCGTCGTCGCACGCAACGTCGAACGCGGCACGCTGCGCTTCAGCAGCGACCTCGCGGCGAGCGATCGCGCTCGCGATGCTGCTGACGGGCATCGGGCTGCGCGCGCCGAAGGGCTGGCAGGCGATGATGTGGCGCTCGGGTTTGCCGGCCGTGGCCGCGCCCGCACCGGGCGAACCGGTGAAGCAGCCCGAACTCGGCGCATACGATCCCGACAGGACGCTCGCGGCCAGCCGGGATCTCGCGTTCGACCATGTGTTCGTGTCGTGGAACGCGCCGGACCTCCGCGCGGAAATCGACGATGCGTACCGGAGCGCGCAGGCACGCAACCGCTCGCTGATGCTCACCGTCGAGTCGTGGGCGGCCGGCGGCACGCGGCAACGCGCACTGCTCGACGATATCGCACACGGGCGCTACGACGCGCGGATCGCAGCCACCTGCTCGGCGTTCGCCGCGTTGAAGGGCCCCGTGTTCGTGCGCTTGGGGCCACGAGATGGAGGCCGACACCGGGCGCTATCCGTGGGCCATCGGCGATGCATCGGCCTACGTGGAGGCATACCGGCGGGTCGTGAACGCGTGCCGCACGATGACCGGCCAGATCCGCTTCGTGTGGTCGCCGGCCGGCAACCGGAACCTCGACGACTATTTCCCGGGCCGCGCCTATGTGGACGACATCGGCCTCTCCGTGTTCGACTGCCCGCGCTGCGCGACCTGGCCGGCCGGCGGCCGCGCCTCCGCCGCGAGCATCCTGCGGACCAAGTACGCGCGCGTGGCCGACTACGGGCTGCCGGTGATGGTCACGGAGCTCGGCGTCGACGGGTCGAATGCGCGCAAGCGCGAGTCGCTCGACGAATTCCAGCGGTCGCTGTGGCGCTATCCGCTGCTGAAGGCCGTGGTGTATTTCAACGCGGTCGACACGCCCGGCGCGTGGCCGGCGCACTATGTGCCGGACTGGCGCATCGCGCCGGCGTTCCTGCAGGCGACGGTGGTCGCCAGGTGAAATGACCGGTGACCGGCGGCGCGGCGGCGCGGCGGCCACCTGCCGTCAGCCGAGCAGTTCCTTCTTCCGCAACTGCACGACGTCGCGCATCGGCGGCGCGCCGAACAGCCGGCTGTATTCGCGGCTGAACTGCGACGCGCTTTCGTAGCCGACGACGGCGGCCACCGACCCGACATCGCCGCCCTGCCGCAGCAACAGCCGCCGCGCCTCGTGCAGCCGCAACTGCTTCTGGTACTGCAGCGGGCTCAGCGTCGTCACGTGCTTGAAATGATGGTGCAGCGACGACACGCTCATGTTGACCGCCTGCGCGAGCGACTCGACGCGCATCGGCTCCGCGAAGTGATCGCGGATCCATTCGATCGCGCGCGCGATCCGGTGCGTCTGGCTGCCCGCGATCGCCATGTGCCGCAGCCGCGTGCCCTGCCCGCTCGTCATCAGCCGGTACAGCAGCTCCTTTTCGATCAGCGGCGCGACGACCGCAATGTCGGCCGGCGTATCGAGCAGCCGCAACAGCCGCAGCGCGGCATCGAGCAGCGGCGGCGTCAGCTCGGCGAGCGCGATCCCCTCGCCTTCGGGGCCCGCGTCGGGTTCGGGCAGCCGCATCTCGGCCGCGAGCTCGACGATGCGCTGCGGATCGAGCGTCAGCGACAGGCACAGGTACGGCGCGTCCGGCGACGCGCGTGTCACGCGCGACAGGATCGGCAAGTCGATCGATGTAATCAGGCAATTCTGCGTATCGTACTCGTACGCCTGGCCGGCCACGATCACGCGCTTCGAGCCCTGCGCGGCGATCACGAGTGCGGCCCGCGACACGCCGCAGCCGAGATCGACCGGCCGCGTGTGCCGGTGCAGCATCAAACCCGGCACGGCGGTCGAATGCGAGCCGTCCGCGGGCGCGAAACGGCCGATCAGCGTCGCCAGCTCGCGCCGCCCGGATTCGCGCGACGCGACGATATCGGTCATGTCCATGACGCTTCCTCGATAGATTTCCCCATGTCGCGGGAGCATAGCGAAACCACCCGCAGCCTGCCGGGGATTTGCAGGATTGTTCAATAAATTTGCAGGATTGGGTAGACGCAAAAACCGGCCGCTCGCGCACACTGCCCGCTGACCGGGCGCATGCCGGGTTTTCCCCACGGAGACAATCAAAATGCCTACCTCGTTTGTCCTGAACGGCAAGAACGTCACGCTCGACGCCGATCCGTCGATGCCCGTCCTCTGGGCGATTCGCGAACACGCGGGACTGACCGGCACGAAGTTCGGCTGCGGCATGGCGCAGTGCGGCGCGTGCACCGTGCATCTCGAAGGCCAGGCCGTCCGCTCGTGCGTGCTGCCGCTCGCCGGCATCGCGGGCAAGCACATCACGACGATCGAAGGCCTGCAAAGCAAGCCCGCGCAGGCCGTGCAGGCCGCCTGGGTCAAGCTGCAGGTGCCGCAGTGCGGCTACTGCCAGTCCGGCCAGATCATGTCGGCCACCGCGCTGCTCGAACAGAACCCGAAGCCGACCGACGCGGACATCGACGCCGCGATGAACGGCAACCTGTGCCGCTGTGCGACCTACGCCCGCATCCGGGCGGCGATCCACGACGCGGCCGCGACGCTGGGAGCCTGACCATGACGATCGAACTCGACAACACCGGTGCGGTGCGCCCGTCGCGCCGCACGTTCCTGAAGGCCGCGGGCGCCGCTGCCGCCGTCAGCCTGACCATCGGCTTCGAATGGGCCGGCCTCGGACGCCGCGCGCTTGCGGCGACCGCGCCCGCCGCCGGTTTCGCGCCGAACGCGTTCCTGCGCATCACGCCCGACGGCGCCGTCACGGTCATCGCGAAGCACGTCGAAATGGGCCAGGGCGCATACACGGGTATCGCGACGATCGTCGCCGAGGAGCTCGACGCCGACTGGTCGCACGTGCGCGTCGAAAGCGCGCCGGCCGATGCGAAACGCTACGCGAACCTCGCGTTCGGCACGATGCAGGGTACGGGCGGCAGCTCGGCCATGTCGAACTCGTGGCAGCAACTGCGCGAAGCGGGCGGCAAGGCCCGCGCGATGCTGGTCTCGGCCGCGGCGGCCCGCTGGAAGGTGCCGGCCGGCGAGCTGACGACGGCCAATGGCGTCGTCACGCACGCGAAGAGCGGCAAGACGGCCGCGTACGGCACGCTCGTCGCCGATGCGTCGAAGCTGCCGGTGCCGGACCAGGTCACACTGAAGCAGCCGGCCGATTTCAAGCTGATCGGGCACCAGATTCCGCGCGTCGACGCGTCGGCGAAATCCAACGGCACCGCGCATTTCACGCTCGACACCACCTTCCCCGGCATGCGCGTCGCGCTGCTGCAGCGCCCGCCGCGCTTCGGCGCGAAGGTGAAGTCGTTCGACGCGACGGCCGCCAAGGCCGTGCCGGGCGTCGTGTCGGTCGTACAGGTGCCGGGTGGCGTCGCGGTCGTCGGAACCGGCTTCTGGGCCGCGAAACAGGGCCGCGACGCGCTGAAGGTCGAATGGGACGAAACGAACGCCGAAAAGCGCGGCTCGGACGAGATCATGCGCGAATACCGGCAGCTCGCCGACAAGCCGGGCACGTCGGCACGCAAGGATGGCGATGCCGATGCGGCGATCGCGGGCGCCGCGCGCAAGATCAGCGCGACGTACGAATTCCCGTATCTCGCGCACGCACCGATGGAGCCGCTCGACGCGGTCGTCAAGCTGACGGCGAACAGCTGCGAAATCTGGGCCGGCGACCAGTTCCAGACGGTCGACCAGGCCAACGCGGCCAGGACGGCGGGCCTGAAGCCCGAGCAGGTGCAGATCCATACGTTGTACGCAGGCGGCAGCTTCGGCCGGCGCGCGAACGCGTGGTCGGACTACGTGGTCGAGGCCGTGTCGATCGCGAAAGCGCTCGGCGCGGACCGCAAGCCCGTCAAGCTGCAGTGGACGCGCGAGGACGACATCCAGGGCGGCTTCTACCGGCCGATGTACTTCCACAAGCTCGACGCGGGGCTAACGGCAGACGGCAAGCTGGTCGGCTGGCGCCACCGGATCGTCGGCCAGTCGATCCTCGCCGGCACGCCGTTCGAGGCGTTCATGGTGAAGAACGGCGTCGACGCGACCTCGGTCGAGGGCGCGGCGAACCTGCCGTACGCGGTGCCGAACGTGTCGGTCGAGCTCACCACCACCAAGGTGGGCCTGCCCGTGCTGTGGTGGCGCGTGGTCGGCAGCTCGCACACGGCCTACGCGGTCGAGGCGTTCATCGACGAAGCCGCGCACACGGCAGGCAAGGATCCGTACGCGTTCCGCCGCGACCTGCTCGCGAAGGAGCCGCGCATGCGCGCGGTGCTGGAGCTGGCCGCGCAGAAGGCCGGCTGGGATCCGGCCAAGCCGCTGCCGAAGGGCCGCGGGCGCGGGATCGCGGTCGCCGAGGCGTTCAAGAGCTATGTCGCGCAGGTCGCCGAGGTGTCGGTCGACGCGGACGGCAAGGTGAAGGTCGAGCGCGTGGTGTGCGCGGTCGATTGCGGGATCGCGATCAATCCCGACATCGTCGCCGCGCAGATGGAGGGCGGCATCGGCTTCGGGCTCGGCGCGGCGATGCACAGCGCGATCACGCTGAAGGACGGCCAGGTCGAGCAGCGCAACTTCGACGGCTACCACGTGCTGCGCATCGCGGAGATGCCGAAGGTCGAGGTGCATATCGTGCCGTCGGCCGAAGCCCCGACCGGGGTTGGCGAGCCGGGCGTCGCACCCATCGGGCCGGCGGTGGCGAACGCGATCTTCGCGGCGACGGGCAAGCGGCATTACGTGCTGCCGTTCGATTCGGCGGATAGCGCGAAGGCTTGATGGCGGGCCGGAACGCCGGCTTCGGGGCGGAGACGTCTCGCGGCCGGCGTTTTTTTCGGACGTAACCGACGCAGGGTTCAATGTCGGCAAAATCGCCCGTAACGCATCGATCCGTCTAGAGAACCCATCGATCCCGTGGCGTTCGACGTCGGGTTCGCCGTCCGGCCGCCACGCCGTTCCGCCGCCCACGATTCCCGCCTCCCCCACGCGTTACGCCCGACGTAACGCCCGTAACGTCGCCCGCCGATGCTACGTAACAATCCTTCACGGTTGCCCTGTCCCCTTTTCTACCCGCCCCGCGCCTCCCGTTAAAAATTCTTTTAGATTCAAGGCTGCCGCGCCGCCTGCGCCGTGCGATCCCCCGCCGATACCTGACGATTCTCTCCCTGGCCCGGAAGTTGCGTCACAGGATCCGCAAACACTCCTTTACGGACATGCGAGGGCCACCATGGATTGCAAATACCTGTACATCGACAACATAAAAATCAACTTCGTGCGCCGCACGATCGAAATCGACGACAAGATCATCGATGTCACGCCGCGTGAATTCGACGTCGTCGAATTCCTGCTCGACAACATGAACAAGGTCGTGCCGCGGCAGGCAATCCAGGAAGCCGTGTGGGGCCGTGAACTCGGCGTGTCGTCGCGCACGCTCGACACCCATATCTCGCGTATCCGCTCGAAGCTGCAGCTCGATCACGACAAGAACCTGCGGATCATCCCGATCTACGCGGTCGGCTATCGCCTCGTGCTGTTCGGTGCGGCGATGACGCACGTCGAGCGCCACGAAGCGGCGCCAATCCTGCGCGTGGCACCGCAGGCCGTGATGGCCGCCGACTACGCCTGACGATTCACCCGCGCGCCGCCTGCTCGCGGCGCGCCAGCCACGCTCCCCCCACCGCGCTGCGCCGATCCGCAGCGCCTCGCGGCCTGCCAGCCGGGCGCGGCCTGCACGCCGCCCGGCCCGCCAGCCAGTCGCGACCCGACCGCCGCCTCCGGGCGGCGGTCGCTTTTGTCCGCCCGCCGTCGCGGGCCGTACCGTCGCATATCGTCGCCTGCCCGCGTCGTCACGCTTCGTAGCACCGCGCTTCGGCGCGCGTCCCGCGATGCGCGCGACTACGGATTCCGGCGCGGCACGCGGCCATGGCCGTCCCTACAATCGACGCAGCAGCCGCGCGCCCCTGAGCGCCACCGGCCCCAGAACAACCCGTCGAACCAACGCCGAATCCGCCCCGATCCCGCCGTGCCTGCGCTGTTCCTGACGAATGCCGACGCCGGCGATGCCGCGAACCGGGCGATGCCCGCCGCTGCCGTGCCGCTCGCCGCGTGGCCGGCCGCGGTCGCGCTCGACGCGTCGCCCTACCTGCCGCGCCTGTCCGCTGCCGCCGCGCGCGGGCTGTCGCACGCATACGGCACGACCGGCGCCGTTCCGGTCACGCTCGGCGAGCACGCGTACGACGTGCGCTGGCGCGTCGATGCCGAGCCGGCTGCCGATGCGCACGCGTACCGCTTCGTCGTCGGCCCGGCCGCCGGCACGCTGTGGATCGATCCGGTCGCGGAAGCGGCATGGCTGGGCGACGCGGCCGATCCGGCCGTGCCGGCCGTGATCCGCGCGGCGCTGCTCGCCGATCTGTGCGCGCCGCTCGCGGCCGTGCTGCAGGCCGCGACGCGTCAGCGCGTGGAACTGCTGCCGCCGCCCGACAGCGTGCCCGCCTGGCGCGCGTCGCCGGCCGCGCTGCGCTTCGAGCTGCGGCGCGCCGACGCCGCATGGCGCTGCCATGGCGCGTTGCTGTTCGACGCGCCGGATGCGCTCGCCGTGTTCTTCGCTGCCGCGCCGGCCGCACCCGCCGACGCGCGGGCGGCCTACGCAAACCTGCCCGTGCCGCTCGTGTTCGAGATCGGCCGTACCGAGCTGACGACGGCCGAGCTGGCCGACGTCGTCGGCGGCGACATCATCGCAATCGAGCGCTGGCAAGCCCACGAGCAGAACCTGCTGTGCGTCGCGCGGCTGCCGGCCGCGCCGGCGTGGGAGATTACCGGTCGGCCGTCGGGCAACCGGCTGACCGTCGAACGAATCAGGGAGATGCCTTTGGAACCGACCCGCACCGACATCGCGTCCGCGACGACGCACGACGCGCCGCCTGCCGATGCACCGCGCCCGCTCGACGGCCTCGCGGTCGACCTGCGCTTCGAGCTGCCGCCCACGTCGATGCCGCTCGGCGAGCTGAGCGCGTTGCAGCCCGGCGCCGTGATCGAACTGGAGCAAGGGATCAACCAGAGCGTGATCCATCTCGTCGCGAACGGGATGCTGATCGGCACCGGGCACCTGATCGCGGTCGGCCAGAAGCTCGGCGTGCGGGTCGTCACGCTGACACAACCCGCGCCGCGCGAGCGCTGAACGATGGGCAACCTGCCGAATCCGGTCGCGCTGATCGCGGTGATCGCCGCGCTCGGCATCGCGCCGTTCGCGGCGCTGATGGTCACGAGCTACACGAAGCTCGTGGTCGTGCTCGGCCTGTTGCGCTCCGCGCTCGGGATCCAGCAGGTGCCGCCGAACCTCGTGCTGAACGGCATCGCGCTGATCCTGTCGCTGTTCATCATGGCGCCCGTCGGAATGTCGATCCGCGACGCGCTGCAGGCGCGCCACTTCGATGCGTCGGGGCAGTTGTCGACCGCCGACGTCGGCGCGCTCGCCGACGCCGCGCTGCCGCCGATCAAGGATTTCCTCGTGTCGCACACGCGGCAGCGCGATCGCGAATTCTTCGTGCGCACCGCGACCTCGGTGTGGCCGAAGAACCGCGCGGACGGCATCAAGGACGACGACCTGCTGGTGCTGGTGCCGAGCTTCACGCTCGCCGAGCTGACGAAGGCGTTCCAGATCGGCTTCGTGATCTATATCGTGTTCATCGTCGTCGACCTGCTGGTCGCGAACATCCTGCTCGCGCTCGGCATGCAGATGATCTCGCCCACCACGATCTCGGTGCCGTTCAAGCTGTTGCTGTTCGTCGCGCTCGACGGCTGGTCGCTGCTCGTGCACGGGCTCGTGATGTCGTACCGGGTCGCGGGCGCGGGATGAGCGCGCACCGCCTGCGAACCGCCGCCGCATGCCTGTGCGCGCTGGCCACGCTCGCGTTCTCGTGCCTGCCGCTGCGCAGTGCGCAAGCGGCGGCCGGCAGCGGTACGGGCTTCGCGCCGCTTGCGCGCGCATGCGCGCCGAACGTCGATCCCGACACGCTTGCCGCGCTCGTGCGCACCGAGTCGGGCTTCAATCCGTATGCGATCGGCGTGGTCGGCGGCCATCTGGCGCGCCAGCCCGCGTCGCTCGACGAAGCACGCGCGACCGCGCGCGACCTCGCGTCGCGCGGCTTCAGCTACAGCGTCGGCCTCGCGCAGGTAAACGAGCGCAATTTCGCGAAATACGGTCTCGACGAAGCGACGATGTTCGAGCCGTGCCGCAACCTGCGGGCCGGCGGCGCGATCCTGACCGAATGCTTCGCGCGCTCGTCGGGCACCGGTCGCGCCACGCAGGCCGCATTGCGCGCGGCGCTGTCGTGCTACTACAGCGGCAACTTCACGACCGGCTTCTCGAGCGGCTACGTGAGCCGCGTCGTCGCCAGTGCACAACTCAACGCGCGCGAAGGCGGCGTCGCACCGATTCCCGTCGCGAGCGACACGCCGCCGCCCGAGCACCGCCGCCGCCGCACGGACGCGGCCGCCACCACGCCGCCCGAACGCGCGCGCCGGCTGCCCTCGTCCGCCGCGTCCGCCGATCCGCCGTCGTGCCATGCACGCCCGGTCGTGATGATGTGCCGCGGGCTGCCGGCAAGCCAGGCGAAACAGCTGTGCGTGCGCTGTCTCGACCCGTAGCGGCGCACGGCCGGTTTTCAGGGGCGCGAACGTTGCCGGCACCCCGCCGCCGCAGGGCCGCGCGCGTCTCGTAGCGTGCGGCGCGCTCGCGCGCCGGCCGCGCCGCAGCGCTACGAAACAGCGGCGATCCGGCCGCAACCCGTGTCCCTACACTCGTCGGATCGCGTCGCGTCGCGCAGGCGCCGGGCGCCGCGCGGCTCTAGGGAGACAAGCATGCTGTTGATCGACGGATTGGGACTGGGCGTCAACTGGCAGCGCTTCCTGTCGGAAACGCTGAACCCGGTCGTCGCGCCGCCGCCCCCGCCTCCGCCCCCGCCGAAGCAGGACGGTCCGTCGGCCGGCCCCGCGAACCCGAGCGTGGCGCCGCCGATTCCCGTGACAGCCACGCCGTCCACCGATCCGTCGAAGCCGACCAACGCGGAGATCGCGTCCGCGACGTCGCTGGTCCAGAGCATGGCCGCGCAATACACGGTGCCGCCGCCCGACATCACGGTCGAAAACGACAAGACGCGCGCCGTGCAGAAGGCGATCCAGGACGCACAAACGCAATACGACAACGCGTCGCAATCGCTGCAGGGTGCGCAGAACGTGCTGCGGCTCACGAACCGCGATCCCGAATCGACACCCGGCGACCGCAAGACCGCTCAGGATGCCTATGCGAAGGCGCGCACCGCCGCCGACAGCGCGCAGCGCGACCTGAACGTGACGACCGACGCGGGCTACATGATCCTGTACGGCGAACAGGCGAACGCCGACATGCCGGCCGGGATGAAGATCGACGACTCCGGCAAGGTGACCGACCCGGGCGACGCGCAGCACGCCGCCGACCAGCAGTTCAAGGCGCTGCTGGCCGCGTTTCCCGATCACGCGAACGATCCGAACTGGGTGCCGCAGCCGGGCGACTGCAAGAACCCGCTGCAGACCCGGCTCTACGACGACTGGCAGACCGCCAGCGCCACGGCCGCGGTCGGCGCGTCGAAGTATTACGCGGACGTCGCGAATTCGAACCTCGCGTACACGCAGTTCCAGTCGTATCTCGCCGATCCGGATTACAAGAGCGCGCTCGACGCGGGCGTCGGGCGGCTGAACGACGCGCTCCAGCCGCTGGAGCTGCAGGTCACGATGCCCGATGCGCCCGCTTCGCAGGATGCCGCGCAGCAGGCCGTCACGGCGGCCGCGAAGGATGCGAACTACGCGAACGCCGCGGCTGGCGCGGCGAACGACAGCCTGACGCTCACGCATGCGCAGCAGCGATACGATGCAGCCAGCGGCAAGGAAGGGCCGACGGTGATCGTCCCGAACGCGGTGTCGGACGCGAAGACTGCCCTCGCCCGTGCACAGACGGCCGCGAACACGAGCGGCAGCTACCTGCAGATGCTGTCCGCACGGCAACAGGTCGACACGCTGCAGGCCGACTACACGAAGAAGACGCAGGCAGCCGACGCCTGGCACAAGGCCAACCCGAATTCGACGCTGAAGGATCCGCAGGTCGATCTCGACGTCGGCGACGCGTACGCGAAACTGACGCAGGCGCAGCAGCAGGCGGGTATCGCGCACGACGGCTTCGTCGCCACCTACGGCGCAACGCTCGCGCAGCAGTATGACGATCAGGCGTCGCAGATCCAGGCGCAGGTCAACGCGCGTTCGATCTTCACGAAGCCGACCGCGCAATCGCCGCTCCTTGCGCCGCCGCTGTCGACCGCGAACGGCCTGCCGACGCAGCCCGCACCATCGCTGTCGACCGCCGCGACCGCCGCGACCACCGCGACCACCGGCACGCCGACATTGCCGACGGCATCGCCGTTGCCGGCGCCGTCGCTATCGACCGCGAACGGCGGATTGCCGCCGTCGCTCGCCACGACCTTCGCGCTGCCGCAATCGACGGCCACCCCGGCCGCGCCGACGGGCCCGACGATGCTCGACGCGAAGCGCCTGCAGGTGGTCGCGGGTGCGATCCGCGCGGCCGACAGCCGGCTGTCGGATTCGGTCAACGCGCGCGCGACCCAGGCCGCGCTGTCGCAGGCACGCATCCAGCAGACGGGGGCGAAGAGCACGCTCGCGTCGGTGCAGCAGCAGTACGACGACTGGGCGGCTGCGAATCCGCCGCCCGTGCGCTTTCGCACCGTCGCGGGCGACGACATGATCCCGGCGCCGTCGGCGCCGCGCCCGAACCTGTACCAGGACCAGCTTGACAAGGCGAAGGCCGCCGTCACGCAGGCGGACAACGCGGTACAGCGCCTGCAGTTGCTGAGCGAGACCTCGCACCAGCAGGTGCTGATGGACCAGTTCGACGCGGGGCTCGACGAGCGGCTCCGTTACGCGGCGCCCGACTCCGACGCCGGGAACGACTACCGGAAGGCGCTGCACGACTTCTACGAGGCTCATCGCGGCGAGCTGTCGAACTCGCTGCTCGACGCGGCGAGCGCGAGCACGCAGAACGGCAACACGATCGCATTCGGCAAGCTGACGGACAACGAGCAGCGCAACCTGATCGGCGTCGCGCTCGGGATGCAGCCGGACGTGCAGAACGACGCATCGGCGAGCGACGGTTCGGATCCCGTATCGCCCACGAGCGACGACACCGCGCGCTTCACCGACAAGGACAAGCTGAAGACGATCAACACCGTGCGCGATACGCTGCTGTCGGCCGGCGGCGGCGCGAGCACGCAGGTCAGCGTGCTGCCGATGGTGTATGCGGCGAAGGACGCCGGCATGACGACGAGCGCGATCTTCAAGGTCACGGGCAAGGACGGCACGCAATACGTCGACGAGACGGGCAGCACGTACAACGACATCAACGACTACATCAACAACAACGAGCTCTCGACGGACGGTACCGTCGACATCGCGACCGGCCACAACGCGGACGGCACGCTGCAGCTCGTATCGAAGGCCGCGCATCATGAAAGCGGCTTCGACAGTTTCCTCGGCGCGCTGACCAGCACCGGCGCGAATATCGGCATGATGCTCGGCGGGATGGCGCTCGAGGGCCTCGGCGGGCTGCTCGACGGCACCGGAATCGGCGCGATCGTCGGCGTGCCGCTGAACATCCTCGGCGCGGGAATGATGTACACGGCGATCGGCGCGACGATGACGAGCGCCGGGCTCGACATCGCGACGCGCATCGAGCACGGCCGCAGCATCAACCCGTTCACCGACGCGGGCGCGCGCGCCGACTTCATCAATCTCGTGCCGATGGGCGCGGCGGGCGCCGCGAAGCTCGCCGGCAGCAAGCTGTTCACGCGCGCCGTGACGGCACTCACGCGCACGCCGAAAGTCGCGTCGCTGCTCACCACCGGCGCGAAGGCGACCGCGCTCGTGACCGGCGTCGGCGGCGCGGTCGAGGCGTTCGGCGAAGCCGGCGTCGACTATGTCACCGGTAACAGGAAGGCGGCCGGCGAGGAACTCAAGGCCGGGCTCACCAACGTCGCGCTGATGGCCGCCGGCGGACTCAAGGAGCGCGCGGTCACGTCGCAGCGGATCCGCTCGGGCCGGCCGGTACCGATCCGCACGACCGACGGCGACACGGTCACGGTCGACAGCAAGATGCTCGGCCAGATCCTGAACAAGGGCGACGTGTCGTCGCTCGCGTACGGCCGCACCCGCGCGACGCTCGACGGCGAGGCCGTGAAAGTGTCGCCCGAAGGCATGCTGATGGTCGGCGACAAGATCCTGAGCTACGACAACAAGCCGATCCGCGTGCTCGACAAGGTATCGAGCAAGCAGCTGCCGCCCGGCGAGACGGTCGTGCTCGGCGAGGACGGTACGTTGTCCGTCGTAAAGGCATCGCCGAAGGCATGGACCAACGGCACGCGCGTCGACGACGTGACGGGCACCGGCGAGCGCCTGTCGTTCGGCCCGGACGGCGAGATGAGCACGACGCCGAACATCGTCGCGAAGACCAGGCTCGCGCTCCTCGACCACGCGATCGCGCAAACGCGCGATGCGATCCGGCAAGCGAACGCCGCCGAAGCGCAGGGGCCGCGCAGCCTCGAACAGACGGCCGCCGACGGCGAAACGGCGAGCACGGCGAACAACGCCCGCAGCACGCAGCGCACGAGCCAGGAGCGCGCGCGTGTCGATCAACAGCACGACGAAACCGAGGTGAACCGCACGGCGGCTGCGCGCAGCGACCGGCGCAGCGCGGATGCACAGGCCCTGCGCGCACGCACCGCCGAACTCGACGAGCCGGCCGGCGCCGGCACGCGCACGAAGGCCGACGGTACGCCGCCGCGCGTCAACGTGAAGGTGGTCGACCTGACGGACGAAGCGCCCGCCACGCGGCCGGCCACGCGCGACCCGGCCGGCATCGCGGTGCCGCGCGGGCCGGCCGCCGAACCGATGGAGGCCGGCGACCGCACCGTCTACATCGTGCGCGACGGTGCGGCGCAGGATGCGACAGGCGCACGACCCGCCGCGCTGCGCCCGCAGGATCTCGAGGAACCGGTGATCGTCGTGGCGGGCGAGCACGACGCGGCGCTTGCGCCCGAACTCGCGAACCGCTGGCAGAAGCCCGTCTATGCGGCCGCGCCCGACGCGTTCGGCGCCGACGGCCAACTGCACGCGGGCGCACGCGTGCTCCGCTTCGATCCCGCGCCGGAAGCCGCGGCGGCCGAACCCGGCCTCCCGGACGCCCTGGGATCCGAAGAATCGCCATCGGCAACGCCCCGCCCTGCCGTCACCGACGACACGGTGATCGTGCTCGCCGGCAAGCGCGGCGCAAACGAGCCGGCAGTGCCGCGCCCGGCCGCGGCGGCAGAACCCGTCAGCGCGCTCGACGGCATTTTCAGCGCGCCGAATCGTGTGCTCGTACTCGTCAAGCCGGAGCGCCCCGCGACTGTCGAACGCGCCGCGGAACACGACACGGGCACCGGCCCGGCCGCCGCGAAAGCGGCCGACCCTGCGGGCGACGGCAAGACCGCCCGCACGAACGCGGCCGGCGAGCGGCCATCCGCCGCGAACGACGATATCGGGCTCGCCGCCGCGCATCCGGAGACGACGGAAACGCCGCCGCCCGACCATGCCGCGTCGAACCCCGGCTGGCTCACGCGAATCCAGATGCGCTTTGGCGGCGCGGCACTGCCCGAAGCCGCGCAGGCGCTGGCGATGCAGTCCGGCACGCTCGCGACGCAACTGCGCATGTTGCAGGACGCCGGCTGGCGCGTGACGCTCGGCAAGCGCGGCGGCGGCAGCCGCATCGATCCGCGCAAGCGCCGCGTGACGATCGACGGCGCCCTCCAGCACCCGGGCAGCATCACGTACACGCTCGCGCACGAAGCGCGGCATGCGGTCGAGGCGATGGCCGGCGTGCTGAACCTCGACTATCGCAACCGCAACGGCTTCACGCGCAAGGCGCTCGAAGCCGAGGCACGCGCGCAGATCAACGCGTTCGAGGCACGCTACGAAATCCAGCTGGCCGGCGGCGGCGACATCGCCGCGCACGTGCGGCTGCCCGACGCGATCGAGCACGAAGGCAACGTGTGGCGTGCGCCGTCGCACGACTACGCGGGCACGGTCGGCCGGCTCGTCGACGCGTTCGCCGACGCGCCTGTGTCGGGCCGCGACGGCGAGACCTACCGCGAGTTCTACAACGACGTATGGGCCCGCCAGAAGCGCCGCGGCGGCATCCCGCGCCGGATGCCCGCGCCGCAGATGCGCGAGACCGGCGACGCGCCGCGCGGCGTGCGCAGCTTCGACGAACGCGTGGCGTGGAGCCAGGCGCATGCCGAATACGCGTCGCCGTTCGGCGACGGGCCGGTGCCGGCCATCGCCGATCTGCAGGCGGCGCGCAGCCGCCACTTCACGGTGATGCAGGATGAAGGCGTGCTGATGCTGCACGCCGACACGCTGCCGGACGGCACGCTGCTCGCCGGCGGCCGCCCGGTCGGCGTGCACGAATACGCGCTCGACCAGGCACCCGCATTCATCATCCAGGACGGCTATTCGATCGTGCTGTCCGCGAAGCACGGCGGCGATGCGGCCGCCGCGCAGCTCGCGAACCTGTGGCAGCGCCCGGTGTACGCACCGCCCGGACGCGCGGTCGGCGAGCACGCGGCGCTGCTCGACACCGACACGTTCCGCCGCTTCGACCCGGCGCCCGCGGCGGCGCACGACCTCGGCCCGCTGACGGCCGACGCCGAAGGCGTGCACGTCGAAGGTCATCCGGCCAGGCGGATCGACGTCGACCGTCACGTCGGCGAACTGCTCGGCAGCGGCGGCGAGAAAACCGTATTCGCACTCGGTCACGACGCCGCGCTCGCGGTGTACGACAAAGGCCCGCATACGTCGGAAGGCCGCCAGCTCGACGCGGCGATCGACGAAAGCATCGCGCTCGACGATCTCGCCTCGTACGGGCTGCAAACCCTGACGATGAGCGGCCCGTTCTCCGCGCTCAACCGCGTCGCGGTGCTGTACCGGCCGCTCGGCGTGTTCCACAGCTTCGGCTTCGAGACGGGCGCGCTGCCGCGCGTGGTGTCGCGCGCCGCGCTCGAGCACATCCGGCAGATTCGCGAAGTCGTCGAGGGCACGGGCATCGGCTTCGACCTGCAGGGGTTGTTCACGCGCCGCGGCGATTTCCTGCTGAGCGACCCGGGCCCGATCGGCATGGGCGCGGGCGAGCATTTCACCGCGCTGCAGCGCCTCTCGGTCATCGAGCGCGCGCTGACGCAAGGGCTCGAGCGCGGCAACATCGAACTCGCGCATCCCCAACTCGCCGAAACGCCCGCACCCGACGCGTTCGTGCAGAAGCCGTCCGTCATCACGCGCATCCGTATGCGCTTCGGCGGCGCGCCGCTGCCGAAGGAAGCGTATGCACTCGTCGATCGCTCGACGCTGCTGAGCGGACAGATCGCGCTCGCGCACGACGCCGGCTGGCAAGTCGTGGTCGGCCGCCCCGGGCGCGGCAGCCGCGTCGATACCGCGAAGCAGCGCATCGTGCTGGACGGGCGGCTGCGCGGCACGGGCACGCTCGTGTACGCGCTCGCGCACGAAGCGCAGCACGCGGTCGAAACCATCACGCGGCAACTCGCGCTCGACCACGCCTCGCCCGACGCGTTGACGGAAAGCGCGCTGATGGCCGAGGCGCGCGCGCAGGCGAACGCGTTCGCGGTGCGCCGCGCGCTGATCGACGACACGGGAATCGACATCGCGAAGGATGCACACCTGCCCGACGCGATCGCGCGCGAAGCCGATCGCGTGATGCCCGGCGACGAAGCCGGCCTGCGCCGGCTCGCGGCCGCGTTCGGCGACGCCGCACCGTCGGTGCCCGGCCACGCGACCTATCGCGACTACTACGCAAGCCAGGCCGCACACATCCAGGCCGGCGGCGTACCGCGCGAGATGCCGGCCCCCGCGCCGCTCTCGCGACGGCCCGCGCCGGTGCCTGCCCGTGCCGCGAGGCAGGCCGCCAAGCGCACCCAGCGCGCGCTCGACCAGCTCGCGTCGCATGGCAAGCGCGACCTGGTTCGCATCGACGGCGACCAGCTCCCCAGTGTCGCCGACATGAAAGCCGCGTTCGGCAACGACGCACATGTGCTGATCGCGCCGCACATCGACCGGCCGGCCGACCGGGTCGACGCACGGCATCCGCAGCCCACGTTCATCGCGAGCCTGCGCACGGGCGCCAATGGCAAGTTCATCGACAAGAAGCCGGCATCGGACGCTATCGATCCGAAGGTGGCGCAGGACGCATTCCGTCCGCTCAAGTCGAAAGGCGACGCCAGCCGCAAGGACTACGACTACTACGTGTCGCCCGTCCCGCTCGACGAGTTGCTCGCATTCGGCGGCGCCGCCCGCATCGAAGCGTACTTCGGCGAGCAGCGCCAATGGGACGTCGAGCCGTCCGCGACGGGTGCCGCCGACGAAGTCGTCGCCACCATGAAGCAGCTCGACGACGCGCCGCGCTTCCAGCGCCCCAAGCAGGCGGCGAAGCATGCGGGCAAGCACGCCGGCACGGACACGACGGTCTATGCGATCGACCGCAAGACCGGCAAGGTGCTCGGTTATGCAACGCTCGATGCCGCGCAGAAATGGACCTACGTCGAAACCACGTCGCTCGGCGACGCGACGATCGCCGATCGCGAACTCGCCGACGCGTTCCGGCGCCGCTCGCGCCTGTTGCCCGACGGGCGCCGCGGCGTGCGGTTCGTCGTGGCCGACGTCGCGCACGACGTCGTCGACAGCTACGGCGGATTCGCGCCGGCCAAAATGCGCCGCGCGCTCGACGACCGGAAGACGCCGCTGTCGAAGCCGGACGCGACCGTCCAGCGCGTGCTCGGACAGGTCCGCCCGTCGTTGCGGCAAAAGAACCGGGAAGCGACGGACGCCGCCACGCCGAACCTGCTGCCGGCGAACGCGGACACCGCGCTCGACTTCAACGCGCAGCACGCACCGCAGTTGCTGCGCGCGCTCGAGATGGGCAAGATCCCCGACGGCCACTTCGTGTACGTGTACGACCACGAAGGGAGCGTCACCGGCGCGCTGCGCGGCACGCTCACCGGCATCGTCGCGGTGGAGAACGGGACGGTCCGCTGGTACGACGATGCCGCCCAGTTCCGCGACGGCACGAACGAAGGCCTGCCGCTGGAACGGGCGACGATCGGGCGCGGGCCGTTTGGCGGGAATCAGCACTTCCTGCTGTCCACGCTTGCGCCCGATGCGTTCGTGCCGCGCGCGACCGCCCTCAAGGAGGCCGCGCTGCAAGCCGAGGAAGCGGCCCGGCAAGCGGCGGCCGCAGCGGCGGCGGCGGCCGCGCCGCCGGCCACGGGCAAAGGCGGAAAAAGCCACCACAGCGGCAACGGCGTGCAGGCCGGCAAACCCGGCCGCAAGCGCACGCGCGGCAAACCGCAATCGAAGCCATCGAAGCAGCCCGCCGCTCAGCCCGCCAGACCGCCCGCCGTGCCGGCCGCGAAGCCGATCGCGCTCGAGCCGTACCAGCCTGCCTTCGTGTCGAGCACGATCGTCGAATCGGTCACGCGCTACGGCAACGCGAAGGTCGGCGATTTCGCGGCGACGCTCGAACGCCTGAAGGAATGGGGCAAGCGCGACCAGGGCAAGCACGATGGCGACGGCCTGACGTTCAGCGACACGCCGCAGGCGATCATGGCCGATGCCGCGCAGTGGAAGAAGATCTTCAAGACCCTGAACATGTGGCGCGAGGCATCGAGCCTCCATCCGCACGGCTTCCTCGCCAATCCGGGCGGCGGCCGCAACCGGCTGGTGCGCCGTTCGCAGCAGATCGCCACCGACTACGGCGCCGCGCGCACCACCGACCGGAAGCTGATCGACGCCTACGTCGAACTGCCGGCCGACATCCGCGACCGGCTCGTCCCGATGTCGCGCTCGTTCTCGCTGCGCGACGATCCCGAGCAGATGAGGCAAATCATCGAGCAATACGGCGGCGCGCTCCCGGCTGTCGCGCTCCAGGTCGATCCGTATTCGCAGGCCGCCGCGGTCGGCGGCAAGCAGGACCCGGGGCTGATCCGGCGCGCCAGGAAATTCGGCGACCCGACCGGCGCCCGCTACGACGACGACACGGCGACGATCACGCGCACGGATCCCGACGGCACGCAGCGCACACTCGAGCTCGACGATCTCGCCCACCTGCACAAGTGGCTCACGGCGGCCTCGAAGTACGGTTTCCTGCTGCGGCTCGAGGCCGCGCCGGCGCGGCCGCTCGTGTCGCTCGAGGACGGTCATGCGATGGCCGGCACGAACAACGGATACGCGGAGATCCGGCGCATCGGCGAAGCGCTCGAAACGTGGGCGAAGCAGAACGAAGGCGAGAAGGCGCCGCTCGTGATGCTGACCTTCCACGGCGCGGACGCCGTGCTCGAGCCGGTGCCGGGCGAAGGCCACGTGCAGTTGCTGGACGAGATCCTCGGCCGGGAACAGCTCGCCTGGGTCCATGTCGGCCTGTCATGGGGCACGCACGGCGACGACTTCATCGCGAATGCGGACCTGACGCGGGCGCTGGCGAAAAAGATGGTCGAGTACAAGCTGGACGGATCCGGCAAGTTCGAGCGACTGCACGGCGGCGATGCGCTGACACGCGTGTACGAGCCGAACAGCGCCGAAGACTTCGCGAACCAGCAGCGGATCCTCTTCACGGAAGTCGAGCGCATCGCGAAACAGAACCACATGACGGACGACCAGGTCGCGGCATTGCGCGACCAGCTGTACGAGCACAACACGTCGACGCTGCTGAACCAGGCGCGCCGCGCGACGAACGAGTACGGGCAAAGCATGTGGCGGCGCAACGGCGACAAGGGCATCGGCAAGCTGGAAAAGAAGGCGCGCGAAGTCGGCCGCGACTGGCTCAAGCGCAATCGCGACAGCGCCGCCGAACGGCCCGAACTGGCGCCGACGCCGGCTTCCGACGCCCGCCTGCACTGGAAGGAAGTCACCAGCCGGAAGGCGCTGCAGAACGACGGCTCCCATCCGATCGGCGCCAATCGCAAGGCCATCGCGCAGCCCGACCAGCCCGCCGCGGCGATGGACGAGGCCGCCGCGCACCTCAATGCGCTGCGCGTGCACCGGTATTCGAAAGAGCCGTCCGACCGGAGGAAAACGAAGATCACGAGCGGGATCGTCCTCGGCGCGTCCAGCCTGATCGGCCTCGACGCGGCGTTCCACTGGATGAGCCCGACCGTGATGAGCAACCTGTCGTCGTCGTTCCTGCTCGCGTCGCGTCTCGGGCGCGTGTTCCAGGTGATGCACCAGGGCGCCATCCGCAGCCTGCAGTCGGGCGACCCGAAGGCGGCAATCGCGGCGCTGTCGCATCTCGAGGCGACGCTCGCCCGGCAATTCGGCTCCGAAACGCACGAATACGGCGCGCACCGGCCGCTGCAACTCGACGCCGCGGTGCGCGACGCACAAGCGATGGCCATGCAATACGTCGAGCAATACAAGCGCGGGACAATGAGCTTCGACGACGCCAAGGCGAACATCACGGCGCTCGCCGACGACGTGCTCACGCAAATGCAGGGCTTCGTCGGCGGCACGTCGCTGCAGCAGCTTCACGCGGGCAATCCGCGCAGCGTGCTGGGCATCGCGGGGCGCGCGGGCATGACCGTCGCATCGGTCGCCACGCTCGCGAGCGGCATCGGCAAGATCGCCGGCGCGCACGACGGGTTCAGCCTGGCGCTAGGTGCGACCGGCGTCGCGAGCGGCGTGCTCGGCGCGGCGTATGCAGGCGCATCGTTCGTGATCGTGTCGCGGCGCGTGAACGCGGACAAGCGCAGCCGCGTCGTGCGCGCATTCGATTCGGCGGGCGATTTCGCATCGGTCGCGCTCGGCGGCCTTTCCACCGTGTCGCAATGGAAGCAGGGGGAATACGATCTCGCGGTCGCGACCGCGACGTCGACCGCGCTGCTGCTCGCCGGCCGCCTCAATACGCATTTCCCGAACGCCACGCCGTTCGTCAAGAAAATCCCGACCGCCGTGGTGATGATTCCGGTCGCCGCGTTCGGCTACAAGTTCATCATCGGCGTCGCGCCGGTGGTCGGCGGCCTGTTCAACTGGATCTTCGGCGGCGGGTCGCCGTCGCAGTCGAATCTCGCGCCGGGCGCGTTGCCGAGTGCGTCACCGAGCGCGTCGCCCAGTGCAACGCCATCCGCCACGCCGTCGCCCACGGCAACCGCGACGCCGTCGCAACCGTCGCAACCGCCGCAGTCGCCGCAGCCATCGCAGGGAACGCCGTCGAGTCCGCCGTCGCCGTCGAATTCGCCGCAGCCATACATCGTCGTCGCCGGCGATTCGCTGTGGGTAATCGCGGACCGGCATCGCCAATCGCTGCTCGACGCCGCGCACGTGTCGCGCGCCGACCAGCAGGCCATGACGCCCGGCGAGCAGGACGCGCGCGCGCTGAGCGAGATCCTGCAGCTCAATCCGTCGGTTGCCGGCGATCCGGGCCGTCTCGCGATCGGCACGCCGCTGAACGTCGGCTGACGGCCGGCCGCGTGCGCCGCGTCACCCCGCGCGCTGCGCCTCCAGCCACGCCTGGAACATCAGCACCGTCCACAGCTGGTGCTGCCAGTTCATCCGGCCGGCCTGGTGCTGCCGCCACAGGCGCTCGACCGCCACCGGGTCGAAGAAGCCCTCTTCGCGCAGCCGCGACGGCCGCAGCAGTGCCTCGGCCCAGTCGCGCAGCGCGCCGCGCAGCCAGTGATCGATGGGCGCGCAGAAGCCCTGTTTCGGCCGGTCGATCAGCGCGGACGGCACGTACCGGTCGAGCAGCCGGCGCAGCAGCGCCTTCGACTGCCCTTCCGGCAAGCGCAGCGCCGTCGGCACGCGCCACGCGAATTCGACGACGTGATGGTCGAGGAACGGCATGCGCGTTTCGAGGCTCACGGCCATCGCCGCGCGATCGACCTTCGCGAGGATGTCGGTCGGCAGGTAGGTGAGCGTATCGATCGCCATCGCCTGCTCGGCGAAGCTCAGGTGCTCGGGCCAAGCGGACACCGTGTCGAGCGGCGTCGGCGGCTCGTGCCCCGACAGCGCGATGCGTTCCGGATGATGCACCGACGACATCAGCAGCCGGTACAGCCCGATGCGGCTCTCGGCCGTCATCACGTGGCCGAGCTTGTGCAGGCGGTCGCCGATGCGCGTCGCCGATTCGCGCGCCTCCACGCTGCCCCACGCACCCTGCGCGACGGCCGCGAGCTGGTCGGCGTGATCGGGCCGCAACGCATGCAGCGCGGCGGCGATCCGCGCGCGCACCGCCGCCGGCACACGATGCAGCTTGCGCCACAGGCGCGGCGTCAGGAAGTAGCGGGTGTAGCCGCCGAACAGCTCGTCGCCGCCGTCGCCGGACAGGCTCACCTTCACGTGCCGGCGCGTCAGTTCCGACACGAGGAAAGTCGGAATCTGCGATGCATCGGAGAACGGCTCGTCATAGATCGACGGCAGCTTCGGCACGACGTCGAGCGCATGGTCGGCCGTCACGTAGAGTTCGGTATGGCGCGTGCCGAGATGGCGCGCGACTGCCTTCGCGTAACCGGCTTCGTCGTAGCCGGCTTCATGGAAGCCGATCGTAAACGTGTCGACCGGCGTCGCCGATTGCGCCTGCATCAGCGCGACGATCGCCGACGAATCGACGCCGCCCGACAGGAATGCGCCGAGCGGCACGTCCGCTTCCATCTGCCGCGCAACGGCCTGGCGCAGGATCGTGTCGAGCTGGCCGACGGCCTCGTCGGCGCTGCCCTCGAACGGTTGCGCGCGGCCATCCTCGATGGCCTGTTCGAGCGTCCAGTACGCGCGTATGCGCGGCGTATCGCGCGCATGCTCGAACTGGATGAAGGTGCCCGGCGGCAGCTTGTGGATGCCGCGATAGATCGTGTACGGCGCGGGCACGCTCGACTGGCGCAGGTACAGGCACAGCGCATCGCGGTCGACGCTGCCGTCGAAGCCCGGATAGCCGCGCAGCGCCTTGAGCTCGGACGCAAATACCAGCGCGTCGCCGATCCGGCCGTAATAGAGCGGCTTCTCGCCGATCCGGTCACGCGCGAGCGTCAGCACCCGCGACGCGCGGTTCCACAGCGCGAACGCGAACATGCCGGTCGCGCGCCGCAGCGTCGCTTCGACTCCCCACGCGACGATCGCCGCGATCAGCACCTCGCTGTCGGAGTGGCCACGCCACGCCGGTGCGCGACCCGCGCGCTCGAGCTCCGCGCGCAGTTCGCGATGGTTGTAGATTTCGCCGTTGAAGACCATGACGTAGCGGCCGCACGCGGATGCCATCGGCTGTCGGCCGTGCACCGACAGGTCGACGATCGCGAGCCGCCGGTGGCCGAGCGCGATGCCGGCTTCCGGGTCGACCCAGATCCCCTGCCCGTCCGGCCCGCGATGCGCGAGGCTTGCCGTCATGCGCGCGAGCGTGCCGCGCGCTGTCTCCTCATCGAAGGCGACGCTATTCAGAAAGCCGTCGATTCCGCACATTTGATTTGTCCGCCCCTGTTGACCAGTTCCGTCACGCGCGGCGCAACCTCGCGGCCCGCCGTCCGGCGTGACGGTCGAGCCATATTACGAAGAAATAAATCAGCAATAATTCACAGGTGAACTTCCACGCATGCAAGAAAAAAATATCGTCAAGCGCCACACGCGCATGACCGCGTCAAGGGGCCATATCGGATGGGCATGGATGGCCGCTCCCGTACGTGCAATGGAAAAAGGGGCGGCATGCCGAAGCGGCTGCCGTCGCGCGCCTCAGCCCGCGCCGGTCGCCCATTTCAGCAACTGCGCAACCTCGCGGAAATGCTGCGGCTGGATCGTGCCGTTCTCGGGCGTCGTCTCGTACAGCGCCTGCGCGAGCCCGACGTTCGCGAGCGTCGGGCGCAGCGCATCGCGCGCGGCACGCACGATCCGCTCGGCCGCGTCGCCCTCGCCGCGCGCGAGCACCCACGGCAGCGTGCCGATCCCGCCGTAATAGAGTGCGACCGCGACGCGCGGCGAATAGACGACCACCGATGCATAGCCGATCCGGTCGGACAGCGACGCGAACTGCGCTTCGCGCGCGAGCTGCCGGCGCTTCGATTCGATGTGCGGATCGCCTTCGTCTTCCTTGTGCTCGCGCCGCACTTCGTCGATCGACATTTTCATCTTCTGGTTGAATTCGTGCCGCTGGTGCACGATGTCGATCAGTGCCATCACGATGTAGATCAGCGCGGCCCAGCCGAACAACAGCATCAGCAGCTTCACGATCAGCGCGAGGATCGAGATCGGCCGCGTGAAGCCCGACTGCACGGACGGGTCGAGCGACTCGACGATCAGCCAGCCGAGCGTCGCGACGAGCAGCACCGTCTTGAGCAGCATCTTCGCGAGATTGACGAGGTTGCGCAGCGACCACAGGTTCTTCATCCCCTCGGCCGGGTTGAGCCGCGACAGCTGCGGCACGAGGCGGCTCCACGCCATCACGCCGCCGACCTGCACGAAGCCCGCGAGCAGGCCCGCCAGCAGCCCGGCCGCGGCGATCTGCGCGGACAGCGTCGCCCAGTCGCGCGCGGCGCCGTCGATCAGCACCGCGATCCGCGCGGACGGGTCGGCCGCGCCGACCGCATCGAACACGAGCCGGAACAGCGCCTGCAGCCGCGCGAACAGCGCGCCGATGCCCACCGCGAGCGCGACGCACACGCCGACGAAGAACGCCGACGAAATCGTCTCCGCGCTCTTCGGCACATCGCCTTTCTCGCGGGCCTCGCGCAAGCGCTTCGCGGTCGGTTTCTGGTCCTTTTCGGCCATCTCGGCTCCGTCGCGCTCACGCGCCGCCGTGCGCGGCGAACAGCGCGCGCAGCAGCGCCATCAGCCCGCTGTCGGGGCTCAGCAGCGCATGCAGCGACGCATATACCACCGGCAGGAACAGCACCATCATCAGCAGCGCGAGCGCGCTCTTCAGCGGCTGCGAGAACACGAAGATGTTGAGCTGCGGCACCGCGCGCCCGACGAGGCCGATGCCGAGCTCGACGAGCACCAGCACGATCGTCACCGGCGCGGCGAGCTTCACCATCCATTCGAAGATCGTGTCGGTCTGGCGCACGACGAAGGTCTGCAGCATCGATGAAAAATCGGGGCCGAGCGAGCCGATCGGCCACCATGCGTACGACTGCGCGAACAGCTGCACGAGCACCTGCAGCCCGCCCGCCGTGACGAACAGCGCGATCGCGACGAAATTGAGGAATCCCGACGTCGGGCCGCCCTCGTGCCCGCCCATCGGATCGAAGAACGCAGCGCTGCCGCTGCCGGTCTGGAAGTCGATCAGGTAGCCGACGCCCTGGATCGCGAACAGCACCGCGCTGAACGCACCCGCGAGCAGCATGCCGACCATCGCCTCCTTCGCGACGAGCAGGCACCACATCAGGAACGGCAGCGCAGCCACCTGCGCGGCGTCGATCGCCGGCGCGACGAACGCGGCGATCACGACCGCGATGCCGTTGCGCACGAGGCCCGTGACGATCTGCTCGTTGAATACCGGCACGACGAACATGATCGGCAACAGGCGCGGCATCACGTAGAGCAGCGGCCGCAGCATGCCCGCGACGTCGTTGAAGCCCGCGGCCGGGTCTAGCATCGGCGCTCCGCGACGGCGGGCGATGCGATGTCGTGGGGATCGCGGGGATCGTGGGCGTTGCGGGTATCGTCGCCATCGGCGGCGGAGGCAGCCGCGTTGTCCGCGTTGTCCGGATCTGCCGCACCGGCTTGCGCATCGGCCGGCGGCGCGGTCATCTCCGCATCGAATGCCGCGGCCGCTTCGGGCGGCGCCGCCCCGTGGCCGGAAGTGCCGTCGGCCGCGGCCGCCCATGCGCCGGCCGTCGCGAAGCGTCGCACCGCGTAGCCGTCCGCGACTTCGTCGGCATCGCGCTCGACCCGCGCGGCACGCGCGTGCAGTGCCTTCTCGCCGGCCTTCCCGAGCTTGTCCTCGGCGGCCTGCGCCTTGCGCGCGGCGCGCTGCAGGTCGGCCAGCGTCGCCTCATGGCCGCGATGCACGTGCGCGGCCTCGCTCACCGACGCGTTCGCGGTGCCGATATGCCGGTCGAACGTGCGCGTGTCGGCCGCCGCGTTCTGCAGCGCGCGCGCCTCGCGCACGTCGCCGGCGAGCCGCGTCTGGATCGCCGCCTTCGCGGCGACCTGCTGCGCAAGCTGCGCGTGCGCGGCATCGAGCGCGCGGCGGCTCTGCGCGGCGATGCCCTGCTGGCGCGCGGCCGCGACGCGTGCGATCTGGCTGCGCATCTCGCGCACGCGCTTCAGGCGCGCGAGCGTCGCGAGCACGATGCGGTCGTCGGCTTCAGACATGATCGTTCGCCAGCTTCGTCAGTTTCGCGAGCAGCGTGTCGAAGCGCACGTCCTCGTCCGACGCCTGCGCGCAGAACGCGCCGATCGCGTCGCGCGCGCGCAGCGCGAGATCGCCGAGCCGGTCGCTGCCTTCGCGATATTCGCCGATCTGCACGAGCAGCTCGATCTCCTGGTACTTCGCGATCAGCTCGCGCACGCGCGCGGCCGCATGCTGGTGCGCGCGGCTCGCGACGAGCGGCATCACGCGCGACAGGCTCGCGAGCACGTCGATCGCCGGATAGCGGTTCGCGAGCGCGATCTTGCGCGACAGCACGATATGGCCGTCGAGGATCGAGCGCACTTCCTCGGCGATCGGGTCCGATTCCTCGTCGCCTTCGACGAGCACCGTGTAGAGCGCGGTGATCGATCCGCGCGCGCCCTGCCCCGCGCGCTCGAGCAGCCGCGGCAGCACCGCGAACGTCGACGGCGGGAAGCTGCGCCGCGTCGGCGGCTCGCCGCTCGCGAGGCCGACCTCGCGCTGCGCGCGCGCGAAGCGCGTCAGCGAATCGACCAGCAGCAGCACGCGCTTGCCCGCATCGCGGAAGTGCTCGGCAATCGCGGTGGCGACCAGCGCGGATTTCACGCGCTCCATCGCCGGGCGATCGGACGTCGACACGACGACGATCGAGCGCGCGCGCACCTCCGGCGACAGGCTGTGCTCGATGAATTCACGCACCTCGCGGCCGCGTTCGCCAACGAGCGCGATCACGTTCACGTCGGCCTGCGCACCGCGCGCGATCATGCCGAGCAGCGTGCTCTTGCCGACGCCGGACGGCGCGAAGATGCCGACGCGCTGCCCGATGCCGAGCGTCATCAGGCCGTCGATCACGCGCACGCCGGTCGGAAACGGCGTGTCGATCATCTTGCGCGCGAGCGGATTCGGCGGGTCCTGCTGCGTCGACACCCACGCGGCGCCCGTCACCGGCCCGCGATCGTCGAGCGGCCGGCCGAGCCCGTCGAGCACGCGGCCGAACAGCCCTTCTCCCACCGGAAACACATGCTCGCGCCCCGACGGCACGACGGTCGTCTCGGGCGACAGGCCCGCCACGTCGCCGAGCGGCGTGAGCAGCGTCGTCTGCCGCGAGAAGCCGACCACTTCGGCGAGCAGCGTCGGCTGGTTCGGCGTGCGCAGCTCGCAGATTTCCCCGAGCCGCGCGCGGATGCCCGTCGCATTCAGGATCTGCCCGACCGCGTGATTGACGCGGCCCTGCACCGACACCGGCGAGAAGAACGCGAGCCCCGCGTCGAGTTCGCCGACGAGGCGGCCGCGATCGAACGGCGCGCCATCGTCGTCGCCGAACGGCTGCGGATCGTCGAGCGGCGCGTTCATCGCGCGGCACCCTTCAGCGCATCGCGGCGGATCGCCTGGCGCAGCGCGTCGATCTGCAGGTCGAGGCTCGCGTCGATACGCCCGGACGGCGTCTCGACCGTGCACGCATGGCGTTCCAGCTGCGCGTCCTCGACGATGCGGATCTTCTGCCGGTTCGACTGTCCGGCGAATGCGCCGTCGAGCGCGTCGCGCATTTCGTCCGTGCGGCCGGGCGCGATACGCACGATCAGGAACGCCTCGTCGCGCACGAGCGGCGCGATCCGCGCGAGCGCGGCTTCGTACAGCGTGCGCGTGCTCATCTCGCCGACGATCGCGCGCACGGCCTTCACGACGATGTCGGCCATCGCATCCTTCATCGTCTCCATCGTGCGCGCGGCGGCCAGCGCCTGCGTGTATGCCTGCGCGGCCTGCTCGCGCTGCGCGCGGCGCATCCCTTCGTCGTAGCCGGCCGCCTGGCGCTTGTCGAATTCGCGCTGCGCGTCGGCGACGATGCGCGCAGCCTCGTCGCGCGCGGTGGCGATCACCGCGGACGCGTCGAGCAGCGCAGCGTATTCGCGCTCCTTGAGCACCTTGCGCTCCGACAGGAGTTGCAGGTTGTCGCTCGTGATCAGAAAAGCCAGTCCCATGACGCAAGCCTCTCGGGAATCAGAAACAGGAACATCAGTTCGCCGAACTGGTCGCGCTGTGCGCGGTTCAGCCAGTACGGCGCTTCGTCATCGATCGCGCGGTGGAATTTCAGGCGCGTGCGCCGCGCGACCGCTTCGCCCGCCACGCCGATGAAATCCGCGAGCAGCCGCCCGCCGCGCGCGCGAATCACGGCGGGCAACGCAGCGGGATCGGCCCGCCACGGCTCGAGCGTTTCGGCGAGCGCACCGAATTCCGGCGCGCGTTCGAGCGCGAGCTCCAGTGCGTCGGCCCCGAGCTTCGCCGCGACTTCGGCGCGGATGCGCCGCATGGCCAGCGCATCGCGCAGCCACGGGCGATGCAGCAACAGCCCCGCATACGCGGCCAGCTGCTCGAGCGCCGCGCCCGGCAGCAGCGCGAGCCGTGCGCAGGGATTCGCCAAGTCGAAGTCGTGCCGGCCGGCCACGCCGTTCGCATCGAGCAGGTGCCGCGCAAGCAGCTTGCGGCCGGCCGCGCCGAACGCATCCGGCGAACGGTAGCGCGCGGGCCAGTCGGCCGGCACGCGCGTCACGTGCAGATAGCGGTCGGGCCGCAGGTTGAAATCGCAGACGAGCGCATGAAACGCGGCACGGCGTGCCGCGGGCGGCGGCCCGAGCGGCTGCAGCCACGGCAGCGGTGCCGTATCGGATGCGGCGGCCCCGTCGCCCGGCAGCGGCGCGTGCGGATCGCTCATGCACCGTCGCGCGCGCCGTCCGGCGTGCGCAGGCCGCCGGAACCGGGCGTAGCGTGCCCCGCGCGCGGCGCGCCGAGCAGGCCCGCGAGCCGGGCGCCGAACATCCCGCGCCGCGCCGCCGACAGCGCGATCACCGCGCAGGTCAGCAGGATCAGCGCGAACACGAGCCAGCCGAGCGGCGAGCGCAGCCGCACGATGTCGGTCACCGCGCTGCCGATCCCGTCCACGCGCGTCGCGCGTGCGGCGGCCGGCTGCAGGAACAGCGACACGTTGTCGTACTGGAGCCCTTCGATGCTGTGCGCGACGAGGTCCTTGACCATCGGCGCCATCGCGCGCAGGTCGACGCCGGGCCGGTAGCGGATATACACGGCTGCGGACGACGGCTTGATCTTGTCCGCGAGCGGATCGTTCTCCGGAATCACGACCTGCACGCGCGCGACGACCACGCCCTCGATGTCCTGCAGCGTGCGCGACAGGTCCTGCGACACGCCGTACAGGTAGCGCACGCGTTCCTCGGCCGGCGTCGACACGAGGCCCTGCTTCTGGAACAGTTCGCCGAGGCTCGCGTAGCTCGGCTTCGGCAGCCCGTTCGCCTGCAGCACCGTGAGCGCCGACTGCATGTCGCCGTCCGCGACGCTGACGAGCCACGCATTGCGGTCCGACGTGTCGCGCGCGTCGTTGTCCTTCGACGCGCTGATGCCCGCGTCGCCGAGCACCGCGACCATCTGGTTCGCATCGCGCTCCGACAGGCCCGAGTACAGCTCCTTCTGGCACCCGGCCAGCAGCACGAGCAGCCCCGCGAGCAGCGCGCGCGCCGCCCGGCTGCGCCACGCATGCGCGCGCGGCGTCGAATCGATCGTCGTCATCGTTTGTCCGCTTCCGTGTGTGCGCGGCCTCGTGCGGCACGCGCGCACGCCATCACTCCTGCGTCTTCAGCACCGTGTGCGTGAAGCCGTTCGCCGCCTGCGCGACCGACAGGCTCAATTGGTACTCCGAAATCGTGGTGGTCGCCGTCCACTGAAAATCCATCGCCTTCACCATCGTCATCATCGGATCGCTGCGGCTGTCGGCCATCGACGTCAGCATCTCGCTGCGATGCTTGTCGATGTTCGCGTACCGCGTGTCGAGATCGTTGCCGTAGGTGCGCAACCGCTCGACGAGCGACGACTGGTTCGCC
The DNA here is from genome assembly GCF_002099195.1 of Burkholderia puraquae. GTDB lineage: Bacteria > Pseudomonadota > Gammaproteobacteria > Burkholderiales > Burkholderiaceae > Burkholderia > Burkholderia puraquae. The sequence goes on from NZ_NBYX01000003.1 coordinate 189,909, forward strand.
TGCGCGGGCGTCATCTGCACGGCCGGCGCCGCATCCGCCGGCGCGCGCGACATCGCGACGCCCGACGAAGACGGCGGCGCGGCCGGCGATCCGCCCGGCTGCATCAGCGCGTCGAACTGGCGCACCTGCGCCGGATCGGACGCCGAGCCCGTTTGCTGCGCGGCCCCCGCGAGCGCAGCCGCGCCCGGGGGCGCCGCGCCTACGCCTGTCACTGACATGTCCATGCCCTCCTTGAGAAGCAGGCGCCAGGCCGGATCGGTCGGGCCTGCCCGGAACAGGCCGGCCGGCACGCGCACAGCCGCCACCGGGCGCCCTTCGCGGGCAGGCCCGGCGCACGGCGGCGCGCGGCGCGGCCGGCGGCCGGCGTCATGCGCGGCCGGCCGAGCTCAGGTGTTGCGCGACCTGCGCGTTCGCCGTCCCCTCCTGCGCGGTCACCGCGTTGCTGGTTTCGAACGTCGCGGTCGACTGCTGGACCTGGAAGTTGATCTTCGTCAGCTCGAGCTGCGTCTTGGTCAGGTCGTCCGCCTGCTGCTGGACCTGGTTCGTGTTGGTTGCACCACCTGCTGCCTGCGTACCCATGTTGCGCTCCTTAACGTGAACTTCATCCACCTTGCGGCGGCGGCCCCATGCCCCGCCGGCGACGTGAGCCGCCGCACGCATGCGGCGCCCCGCGTAATGCGCGCACCGCCCGCCAGGCGATGCGCATGACCTGTCGCGGCGCTAGTGCGCCGCCTCCTTCGACGCGCGCGCCGGCGCGGCACCGGCCTGCACGGCGCCATCCGGCAACAGCGTCGGCCCCGGCACCGGCTGCGCGACCCCGGCCGCCGCGCCGCTCGCGAGCGGCGCCACGGGCGGCGCCGGTGCCTGCTCGGGCGGGTTCGCCGACGCTCCGCCGAGCGGCATCGTGATGCGCTGGCCGTTGCGCTCGAACACGACTTCGTCCGGGCCGATCGACACGAGCGTCGCCCCCTCCTTCAGCCGCGCGCCTTCGAAATAGCGGCTGCCGTCGGCCGTCTCGATGTAACGCTGGTCGCCATCCCCGGCGAACACGGTCGTGATCTCCGGAATCCCCGCCATCCCGCCGAGCGTCGTCGCGGTGCGCGGCGCGGCCGAATCGGCGTCGCGCACGTGATCGACCACTTCGAGCGCGGGACGCGCATCCTTCATGTAGTTGCGGATACGCGGCTCGATCTGCGCGCGGGCGGCCGCGCCGGTCACCTCGATCCGGCCCCGGCCGAGATACGCGACCGTCAGCGCCGTATCGCTGAAATAGGTCTGCGCGGTCGCGACCAGGTCGCTGACCACGTAGATGTTGCCGAGCGCCGCGTTGTCGACGCCCGCGACGATCTGCGCGACGCGTTCGCGCGCGGCCGGATCGCTGACGTAGCCCGACACGATCACGCCGTCGTCGCGCGGCGCGACGGCCAGCTCCGGGTACGCGTGCAGCAGTTGCTGCAGCCGGTGCGTGCGCGCGAGCACCGATTCGTGCTGCCACGGCAGGCGCCCCGACCATGTGACGAAGCCGTAGCCGAGCGCGCCGAGCAGCACGCCGAGCCACAGCGCGACCAGCGCGATCACGAGCCGCCGGCTGCCGAGGCGGCGCAGCCCGCCCGCGAGCCAGCCGAGCCACGCGGCCTCGCGCGCGGTATCCGGCGTGCCGGCTTCATCCGGCAGCGCGACGCTCGCCTGCGCGTGCCGCGCGATGCCGAACCGGATCGAGCCGACCGTCACGACGTCATGCGGCGTCAGCGAGCGACGGCCCGCGCCGAGCGGCTCGTCGTTGAACAGCACCGGCGCACAGGCGTCGCCGCCGTGGTTCTGCACGGTCACCGCAAGCGCGCCGACCTGCAGGCACACCTGTTTCGCGCCGATCTCGCGATCGGGCAGGATCACTTCGCAGTCGGCCGCGGTACCGACCCAGTTCGCGCCGCGCGCGAGCGACATCGTGCGGCCGTACATCGGCCCGCTCAGGAAGCACAGGTTCCACGGCGACGCGAGCGCGGCCGCGCCGCCTCCCGCGCCGCCGGGCATTGCGCCGTCGCCATGCGGATCAATGATGCTCGTCGACATGGGCGGTGGCTCCTGCGGTCGTCGCCGCCTGCGCCGCAGCATCCTTCGGCGGCGGCAGCGCGGGCGGCCCGAACTTCGTGCCGGGCAGCGGCTTCGGCGTCAGCGGCACCGCGACGTCGTTGTCCGGCGGGCGGTACATCGACATCCCTTCCGGATTGGCCGGCCCGTCCGTGCCCGGGTTCACCGGCGAGCCGTCGGGCGCATACATTGACGCGGTCGTCACCACGCGCGGCGTCAACAGGTAGAACCGCTCCATGTGGTTGCCCGACTTGTCGGTGTACTTGAACAGGTTGCCGATCAGCGGAATGTCGGACAGCCAGGGCACGCCGCTCTTGTTCAGCCGCACCTCGTCGTCGTTGAAGCCCGCGATCAGCAGGCTCTTGCCTTCGTCGATCATCGTCTTGGTGACGATGTTGCGCTGCTGGATCACCGGCACGTTCGACACCGCCTGCCCCGGCACGATGTTGCCGTCCTGGATGTCGATCGACATCATCACGCTCTGCGGATTGCCCGACACCGCGGCTGCGTTGCGGATCGCCTCGTCGACGATCATCGGCGTCACCTTGATGCTGGTGCCGGTCGTCACGCTGTACAGCGACGAATCCTGGTAGCCCTGCACCTGCACGTAGAACTGCGTGAGGTTCTCGAGGATCGCCTCGGTGTTGTCGAGCGCGAGCACCTTCGGCTTCGAACGCAGCTGCGCCTGCCCCTTCTGCGCGAGTGCGTTCACGCGCGTGAGCAGGTAGTTGCGCAGCGACCCGCCGATCGACGCGGTCAGCGCGATGCCGGTCGGCAGGAACGCGCCAGTCTGCCCGGTTTCCGACGTGCCGATCCCGAACGTCAGCGGCGGATTGCCCGCGCCGTTGTACTGCGTGTTGCCGTTCAGCGGGTTCTGGCCATTGCCGATCTGCACGTCGCCGTGCGTCGTGTGCAGGCGCCAGTCGATCCCGAGACTGTCGAGCGAATCCTCGTTGATGTCGATGATCGTCACGTTGATCTCGACGATGCGCGGCCGCTCGTCGAGCTGGTTGATCAGCGACTGGTAGCGGTACATGTTCTCCGGCAGGTCGCGCACGATCACCGCGTTGATCGCCGGGTCGGCGACGATCTGCGGCAGCGTGTCGCCGCCGCCGGCGCTCGCGAACGGCGCGAGTCCGCCGCCGTCGCTGCCGTCGCCGGAATAACCGCCCGCACGCGGGCCGCCGGCGATATCGGGGAAATCGAGACGCGGCACCGCGATCGTCAGCCCCGAGCCGAGCTTCACCTGCCGCGCAGCCTGCCCGAGCGGCGCGCTCGACGGCGCCGCGCTCGCGCCGCCGGCCTTGCCGAACAGGCGGCGCAGGATCGTCGCCACGCCGGGCACCGTCACTTCCTTGCCCGAGCGGTTGATCGTGAAATCCGACGCCCAGCCGTACTTGAGCCGGAACGCGCGGATGTCCGCGTGCGCGCCGTTCGCCGACGGATCGCCGACCGAGCCCACCGCCTGCCGCACGAGCTCGACGTAGCGGCGCGGGCCGGCCACGTACACGCTGTTCGCGCGATCGTTGATCACCAGCGTGTAGCGCTTGTCGGGAATCTGCATCGCCTGCAGCGCGCGGCCGATTTCACCGGCCGCATTCGGCGGGATCGGGATCATCTGCGTCTGCGATTGATCAGCCGGATCGACATACAGGAACGAACCGTCGTAGTACCACGTGAGCCCGTAGGTCGAGCAGATCGTGTCGAGCGTCTGCTGCGGCGTGCCGGAGAAGCGGCCGCTGATCACGCCGTCGACCTTCGGGTCGATCACCGCGGTCACGCCCTGCGACGACGCGAGTTCGCGGATGAAGTCGCCGATCTTCTTGCCGTTCGCGACGATCGTGAACGGCTTGTTGCGCCAGCGCAGGTCCGCGGCGCGCGCAGGCTGCGCGGGCGCCATGCACAGCGATGCCGCGAGCAGCGCGGTCGCGCACACGGCAAGCGCGGCCCGTTGCAGGCTGCGCGGTTGAAACCGGATCGAGGCGACGCGTCGACGCATCAAAGGACTCCTGTGGAAGAAACGAACATGCGTTCCAGCGCCTGCTGCGCGAAGCGCAGCACTTCGCCGCCGAGCCAGCCCGACAGCAGCACGAGTGCGACCATCACGGCGATCAGCCGCACCGCGATGCCGATATTGGCGTCCTGCACCTGCGTGACGGCCTGCAGGATCGCGACGACGAGGCCGGTGACGGTGGCGATCAGCACGATCGGCAGCGACAGCAGCAGCACGAGCATCAGCGCCTGGCGCGTCAGGTCGAGTATCGTCGAGCTCGTCATTGCACGGCTCCCGGCACGCGCACGTCGGCGCCAGCGCCGACCGTACCGTCGTCCGGCGGGTTCTTGACCCAGCCCACCGTGTGCAGCTGCACGTCCTCCTCGACTTCCTGGTACGACAGCACCGCGAGTTCGGGCAGCACCGGCTGCAGGATCGTCTTCACGTAGCGGCGAGCGCCGAGCGCGACCATCACCGCGAGCCGCGCGGCGCCCTGCGCATTGCCGTGGCCGCCGGGGCCGGCTGCCTGCGCGGCCTGCACGATCGCGCGCACCTGCTCGCCGATGTCCTGCTTCACCGCGCTCGACAGCGCGAGGAAATTGCCCTGCTTCGTGCGCATCACGGCACGCTCGATCCGCTCCTGCAGGTTCTGCTCGAACAGCACGACCCGCAGCTGGCGCGTCGTGCCCGCATGGCGGTCGGTGATCATCCGGCGCAGGTCGACGCGCACGAGCTCGACCAGCGCGATCACGTCGTCGGGTTCGTTCGGCGCCCAGGTGATCAGGCTCTCGAAGATCACGCGCAAATTGCGGATCGGCACCTGTTCCGCCAGCAGCCGGCGCAGCACCTCGGTCACGCGCTGCAGCGGCACGAGCCGCGTCAGTTCGCCGACGAGCTCCGGGTGGTCGCGGCGCACCAGATGCACGAGCGCCTGCGTCTCCTGGATGCCGAGCAGTTCGTCCGCATGCTGGCGCACGATCTGCTCGACGTGCGCGGCAAGCGCGCTTTCGCTCGACAGCCACTTGCCGTCCGGCGCGGCACCGTCGGGCTTGATCCACAGCGCGGTCGCAAACGGGCCGAACGCTTCGGCCGGCTGGCGCTCCGCGCGCTCGGGCAGTGGCGCCACGCCGTCCCACAGCAGCCAGCCCGGCTTCAGCGCGCCTTGCGCGGCGAGCACGTCCTGCAGGTAGATCCGGTACGTGCCGGCCGCCGCGCCGTCGTCGTCGTTCAGCGTGATGCGCGGGAACACCGTGCCGATGTCCGCGTCGACGCGCGCCTTCGCGCTCGACAGCGCGGCCTGCAGGTGGGCCAGGTTCAGGCCCGTGCGCAGGTCGTCCGACAGCGACACCGCGATCAGCGACGTGACGCCGGCCGCATGCGACACCTTCGCGGGCTGGCCGTCGTCGGCCGCGCCCACGCGCCCCGCGACATGAATCAGGTTGAAGCTCGGCGCGGCCGTCTTGCGCCTGAGCTGCGAGAACGCGAACGCGCCGAGGCCGAGCGCGATCAGCGCGAACGACCATTTCGGAAAGCCGGGCACGACGAGGAAACCGCTCAGCACGAATGCTGCGATCAGCAATGCGCGCGGATGCGCACCCAGTTGCTCGCCGAGCTGCTCGCCGAGCTGGCGCTGCCGCGCATCGCGCGTCGCGACGCGCGTCGTCACGATGCCGGCCGCGATCGACACGAGCAGCGACGGGATCTGCGACGCCATGCCGTCGCCGACCGTCAGGATCGCGTAACGTTGCAGCGCGTCGCCGATATCCATCCCGTGCATCAGCGTGCCGACCGCGATCCCCGCGACGATGTTGATGAACGCGATCACGAGGCCCGCGATCGCGTCGCCCTTCACGAACTTCATCGCACCGTCCATCGCGCCGTGCATCTGCGATTCCTGCTCGAGCTTCTCGCGGCGTTCGCGCGCTTCGTCGGCGCTGATGATGCCCGCGCGCAAGTCCGCGTCGATGCTCATCTGCTTGCCCGGCATCGCGTCGAGCGAGAAGCGCGCGCCGACCTCGGCCACCCGCTCCGAGCCCTTCGCGATCACGATGAACTGCACGACGGCGATCACGAGGAACACCACGCCGCCCACCACGACGTTGTTGCCGACCACCAGCCGCCCGAACGCATCGATCACGTGGCCGGCACTGGCGTGCAGCAGGATCAGCTTGCACGACGCGATGTTCAGCGCGAGCCGGAACAGCGTCGTGAACAGCAGCAGCGCGGGAAACGACGAGAAGCTGACCGCCGACGGCACGTAGGTCGACACCGTCAGCAGCACGACGCTCGCGGCGAGATTCAGCGAGATCATCCCGTCGAGGGCGGCCTGCGGCAGCGGCAGGATGAACAGCGCGACGACCGCGACGATGAAGGTCGCGAGGAACAGGTCGGCGCGCGGCGACGCGCCCCCGAGACGCCGTCCGGACACGCCGCGGCCGGCGGAAAACAACCGCTGCCAGTCGCGCGGGAGCGCCTTCGGTTCTGCCATCGTGCCGTTGTCCTGTCGTTATCGCCGGCTGGCACGGGCAATCCTGCCCCATGTCGCACGGACCGTTGAATGGGACGAGTGTAGCGACGGGAACCGACGGAAAAATGGATACGCCTCGTAGCGCGAAAGCGCGTTTTCCGGCGACGATCGGATCGGACTACGAAACCCGGCGACGCGTTCGGGCATGCGCCGCCGGAACCGCTTCCATCGCGCGCCGGGCCGCCGGCGCGCGCGTCAGGCGGACGTCAGGTCGGACGGCATCCGGCGTGCGGCGAGGTACGCGAGCTGCGCACGGTTCTGCACGTTGAAGAGTTTTTCGAGCGAACGGATGTGGTGGCCGACCTTGTGCAGCGACGTGCGCAGCGCGCTCGCGATCTCCTGGTCGGACAGCCCGTGCACGAGACGGTCGAGCACCTGCTGCTGCTCGTCGCCGAGCGCGAAGCCGCGCATGCGCGCGACGCGCGCCTCGAGGAACGGCAGCGCGACGCGATGCACGGCGAGGCTGACCGACAGCGCGCCGCCGATCACGCGATCGTCGATCCAGTCGGTGCCGTGTGTCTCCGACGTCACGTTCACCGCGACACGCAGGTCGAGGCGCGGCGCCGACAGGCCGAAGATCACGCCGCTGTTCATCGCATGCGCACGCAGATGGCCGGCGAGCGCCAGCACCTTGCGGTCGCCGCTGCCCTGCGCGGCTGCCTCGATCTCGTCGAGCCGCCACGCGACCGGAAAGCCGCTCTGCCGCACCTGCGCGAACCGCGGGTCGCTTTCGTACAGCATGCCTTCGATGAACGGCTGCATGAACGTGGCCGGCGCGAGGTCGCGCAGCAGGTGCGCGCACAGGATGCGCCGCCCGATCATTTCGTACGCGCCGTAACCGAGCGTGCTGAATCCGATTTGCCGCAATCGCGCATGGCATTGCGCGAAATCGACCGGCGCGAAGTCGGTTTTACCGGGCGTAATTTGAATGCCGGTAAAAACGTCGCGCTCGATTGCCTGATAATCGCTCGAATAAGCGGCAGCGGCCGTTATATCGGCTTGTGAGAACCATTCGACGCGTGGTGCGCCGTCAGCATGTGTCATGAGGAGCCCGCCCTTTCCCAATATGTGAAACTGCGCCCCGTCACGATCTGGTCTTTTCTTTATGATTTTCTGGTCGTCGTTATATGCGTGCGAATATGAACCTTTCGCCGCCATTAGTATTACGGCATATTACGCGCACACCAGCATTTTTGTACAATGCCCCCGCGTTTCGTCAGGGATGACGATCGGCGCATATCAAAACGATGCTCGATCGCACCGCCGCGAATGCCGTACACGATACGGCCGCCGCCAGGCGATGCGCGTCGATTCCGAGGGATGGCTCATGTCCGATATTGCATTGCATGAAGAAGCGGTCGCCCCAACCATTTCCCGCCCGTCGCGCGGGTTGAACGCATGCGCGGATGCGCTGCGGGAGCGTGCCGTGCAGGTCGTCTGGTGCGACGACGTGAAGCGCGGCGACGTCGCGCAGCCGCACGCGCCGAAGCTCGGCGTCGCCGATACGCTCGCGCATGCGCAGAGCACGGCCGAGCGCAACCGGATCGTCGCGAGCCTGCTGCATCTGACGGGCTTCTCCACGTTCGCGTACTTCGCGCTCGAATTCTCGCGCGAGCGGGTCGAGAGCCTGTACCTGCACGAAGCGTTCACGCCGGCCACCTATCGCGGCGACTACGTGCGGCACAACCATCACGACGTCGATCCGCGTACGCTCGGCGCGCGCGTATGCAACATGCCGATCGTGTGGGACCTGCAGCAGTTGCGCCGCGAACACCGCGAGCGCGACGACGGCCCGCACGTGACGCCGGCCGCGCTCGACGGCTTCCTGCAGACGATGCAGGACGACGGGATGTGCAGCGGCATCATGTACTCGATGGCCGTGCCCGGCACGCGGCTGCATGCGTTCATGAGCTTCACCGCGCCGCGCCGCACACGCGAATGGATCACGCCGGCGACGATCGAGCAGGCGTTGTCGATCGGGCTGTCGGTACACAAGTTCGCGTCGCCTCAGCTGATCTCGACGTCGCGCGAGCGCGCGGTGAACGGGCTCACGCCGTTCGAGCAGGAACTGCTGCTCGGCATCGCCGAAGGCGCCTCCGACAAGGAGATCGGCCGGCGCCTCGACACCAGCGCGCACAACGTCGACTACCACCTGCGCAAGCTGCGCAAGCGCTTCGGCGTCGCGAACCGGATCCAGCTCACGTACCTGACGTCGAAGCTCGAGCTGATCTGACGGCCGCGCGGCGCGCGCGGCGTGCCGCAAACGGACACGTAAACGCACATGCCGGCCACGAAGGCCGGCATGTACGGGTTGCGGCGCGGTGCCGGGTCCGGCGCCGCTTCCTGGAAGGCGACCTGCGTTACTTCAGCAGCGTCATCTGCACCACCTTGACGATCACGAGACCGACCGCAATCACGAGATAGCCGCGCAGCACGGCCATCCAGATTCGCGTCGCGACCGTCATGTTCTGCGGCTCGAGCGTGTCGAGCGGCGGCATGCGCCACGTGTCGCGCAACGAGCGATCGACGGCCGGCTCGACCACGCGCTTGTTGCGGCGGATCAATACCGTGGCGATATAGCCCGTGATCGCGAGCACGGTGCCCCCAACCAGCACGTCGACGATCGCTTCGCCGCTGATATCCGGATACATCACCGATGCCGTGAGGATGATCGACAGCAGCACGAGCACCCAGATCACCGCGCCGGTGAACACGTTGAGCTTCGTCGAGTTGACCCACGGGCCGAGCACCTGGCGGTCATTGCACAGCACCAGCAGGAACACCGTCGCGCTCGGCAGCAGCACGCCCGCGAGCGTCTGCACGGCTTCGGTCAGCAGGCCGAGCGGGCTGCCCGGGATCAGCACGAGCGTGGCCGCGGCCGCGACGATGCCGAAATACACGAGATAGAAACCCTTCGCATCGGACACGCCGCGGTGCAGCGAGTGGCGGATCTTGAACACGTCGCCGATCGCATAGGCCGTCGACAGCGATACGGCCGCCGCGCCGATGATGCACGCGTCGAGCAGCGCCACCGCGAACAGCGTCGCGCTCGTGCGGCCCGCATACTTCTCGAGGCCCGCGATGATGCCGCCCGCATCGTTGAAGTTGCCGGCTTCCGGATGCCCGTTGAACAGCGCGGCGCTGAACCCGATCATCGCGACCGCGCCGATCAGCACGAACACGATGCCGATCCACAGGTCGGCCTTCTCATACTTCATGAAGCGCGGCGTGATGCGCTTGTCGATCACGTAGCTCTGCTGGAAGAACAGCTGCCATGGCGCGACGGTCGTGCCGACGATGCCGATCACGAGCAGCATCACGTCCGACAGCTTCGCGTGCGCGGGCCAGTTCGGCACGAAGAAATCGCGCGACATCTGAGCGACGGGCGGATGAATCGACACGAGCACCGGCACGAGCAGCAGGCTCAGCACGCACAGCCCGATCGCGAACCGCTCGAAGCGCCTGAAATCCCCGGTACTCACCGCGGCCATCGTCAGCGCCGCAGCCACGCACACGCCGGCCACCTTCGGCAGCCCGAAGAAATCCAGCACGAACGTGATGCCGATGAACTCGGTGACGATGGTGAGCGCATTGAGCAGGAACAGGTCGATCACGCTGAACGCGCCCCAGAACTTGCCGAAGCGCTCGAAGATCAGGCGTGCGTGGCCGACACCCGTGACCGCGCCGAGGCGCAGCACCATTTCCTGGTTCACGTACAGCACGGGCACGAGCAGCAGCAGCGTCCACAGCAGCGTCGTGCCGTAGTTCTGGCCGGCCTGCGTGTAGGTGCCGAACGCACCGGCGTCGTTGTCGCCGACCATCACGATGAGGCCGGGCCCGATGATCGCGAGCAGCGTGCGCAGGCGCGCCCACCACGTGCCGCGCGAGCCGGTGTCGTGATGCGCGATCGTCCCGAGCGCACCCCGGATGTCGCCCAAGTGGGCTTCGTCGAGCACGGCGCTGCGTTCGACGGCGATCGGTGGAGAAACGTTGGATGGCGTGGACATGATGTGTTCCGTACGGCTAATGGTTATTCGATGCGATGAGCGTGTGACCTTGGAATGCGCACGCGGCGCCTGCCCGCAGGCAGCTGCGTGTGCGCATGCCGAGACGCGCTCGGCGCGTCTTTCAGCGGATCAACGATTTCAGCTGGTTCAGCAGGCGGGAGAACACCCGCGGGCGGGCGTCGAGCGTCAGCATCGCGTCGTAGTGGTTGCGCGATTCCGTGACGTGCGGGAGATTCGACAGCAGAAGGCCGAAGTTCATGGTCTGGCTCCGTGCGGCGACGGCAGGCGTGCCGGCCGCGTATTGGGTGCGGGGCCAGTCCGGGGCCTGAACGACGTGTCAGGCTAGTCGGCCGGATTGTCCCTGCGACCCGGGTTCAAAAGGGTCTGTGCGTGCAATGGGCATAAGGGACAACTGTCGCTGTCGTTCATGGCGGCTCCTGTGCGGTGTTCCGGAGAACACGGTTGACCGCCGTCAGGCATGCGGGCCGGCATTCGCGCGCCCGGGAAAGGCATGCGCGAACGCGGCCGCGTGCCAGGCGGCGGCGAAACCGGGCGGCGCATGCGAAAACGCATCACGCTAACCGGCGCGAATCAGGGTGCACGTAGGGATTTGCTGCGGAATGCTGCTGCGCGCACCGTTTGCCTGGGAGACAAACGGCGGCTTCTGGGAGGCGCGGACGTCGGTCGCTCAGGCGGAAATTTCGTTCGAAGATCGACTACTGCAGGCGTCCAAGGCGGCGGCCCCAAGAGTGAAGATGGCGGATTCTATGGACGGCCCGAAAGTGAAGTCAACCCCTCCCAACCCCATTTCTCGAAATAATTTTCGCTTGCCACATCACTGAAAGAATTGCCCTTGAAAACACGTGACACAACCTTTCAGGGCATGCGGCATGACCGGAGATCGATGCGTATGAACAACGGGGTAGCGCATCCGGCCGTGCCCACCCGTTACCCGTTCGTTGCCTGTCCCGCGCCGGAACGCGCCGCCGAGGCGGTCGCACAACGTGCGTCGCTTTTATGCGTTTTTTACTTGCGCTGCAGCAAACGACGCGAATACAATCCGCCGCAATTCATCAAGGGAGTCCCTCCGTGGACACATGCTCTAGTTGCAGTTCGATGCCGGTTCAGGCCGGCCAAGCCATCGCGAGATAGCAGCCAGACGCATGTCTTTCGCCGCTAGCTCGCATTCGTCGGGTTAGCGCGCTTCCTCCCGGGCCGGCCATCGCCGGTTCGTCCGTTGCACGCTCCATTACGTTCCACCCTCCGATCGCAGGCCGCGTCACGCGTCCGCGCTCGATCACGTCGTCCGGCCCGAGCCGGACCGGACGGAGGCAGCGTCATGTTTCTTCAATCGTTCGCGGTCAGACTCAAGCGCATCGTGCATGTCGCATGCGACCGCTCGTTCGTATCCGGCCTCTCGCCGCTCGCCCACGCGTTCAGCAACTGGCGCGGCACGGCGCTCGCCTACGTGTCGGCAGCACCGCGCCCGCTCGACTGCCTGCTGTTCGCCGCAATGGCAGCCGCGGTCGCGATCGTCGCGCTGCTGTGCTCGGCCGCATCGCGCCTCGGCTTCGCGCAGGTGTGGCGCATCGGCGGCTGGCTGCCGTAAGCCCCCTCGTCGCACGGCAGTGCCGCGCGCGACCGCCTTGCCGCACGCCCCGAATCACGTTTTCGTTTCGTCAGCCTAACTAATCAAACCGTCAACGGAACCCGCATGAAGAACTACCTCGAACCCGTCCCGCGCAAGTTCCGCGTGAATGCGCTCGCCACGCTGCTGCTGTCGCTCGCCGCCGCGCCCGCGTTCGCGCAAGCGTCGCCGCCGGCCGCGGCCGATCCGGCGGCCGGCGCCGGCGACGCCGCCGCTCCCGTACAACAGGCCGCCGATGCTGCCGCGCCCGCTCCCGGCGGCTTCTGGGAACGCTCGAACCTGCTCGGCAACATGGGCGGCCTGCGCGACGTGCTCGGCGATCACGGCATCACGCTGAGCCTGCAGGAAACCGGCGAGTACCTGTACAACACGTCGGGCGGCACGAATCGCGGCGGGGCGTACCAGGGGCTCACTCAATTCGGCTTCAACGTCGACACGGGCAAGGCGGTCGGCCTGCCGGGCGGCACGTTCAACGTGTCGGCGCTGCAGATTCACGGCACCAACCTCACGCAGCGCTATCTGCAGACGCTGCAGACTGCGACCGGCATCGAGGCGAATTCGACCACGCGCCTGTGGGAGCTCTGGTACCAGCAGTCGCTGCTCGACGGCAAGGTCGACGTGAAGGTCGGCCAGCAGAGCGTCGACCAGGAATTCATGGTGAGCCAGAATGCGGCGACGTTCATGAACGCCACGTTCGGCTGGCCCGTGCTGCCGTCGACCGACCTGCCGGCCGGCGGCCCCGCGTATCCGCTGTCGTCGCTCGGCGTGCGGCTGCGCGTGAAGCCGGCCGATGCGTGGACCGCGATGGTCGGCGTGTTCGACGGCAACCCGGCCGGCCGCACCGACGGCGATGCGCAGGTGCTGAACGCGCACGGCACGAACTTCAACCTGCGCAGCGGCGCATTCGTGATCGGCGAACTGCAGTACGCGCTGAACGCGCCGCCCGCCGATCCGAAGGCGCCGCAGCCGGCCGGACTGCCGGGCACGTACAAGCTCGGCTTCTGGTACCAGTCGCAGCACGCGAACGATCCGCGCTACGGCACCGACGGCCTGTCGCTCGCGAATCCGGCGAGCAACGGCATTGCTGCCACCCATCGCGGCAACTACGGGCTCTATGCGGTTGCGGACCAGATGGTGTGGCGGCCGTCGGCCGACAGCCCGCGCTCGGTCGGCGTGTTCGCGCGCGTAATGGGTGCGCCGGGCGATCGCAATATCGTCGATTTCGCCGCCAACGCAGGCGTGACGCTGAAGGCGCCGTTCAAGGGGCGAGACAACGACGTCGCGGGCCTCGCGGTCGGCTACGCGAAGATCGGCTCGCATGCGCGCGGCCTCGACGGCGACACCGGCGTCTACACGACGCCCGGCTATCCGGTACGCCGTGCGGAAACGGTGGTCGAAGCGACCTACCAGTACCAGGTCACGCCGTGGTGGCAGATGCAGGCCGACCTGCAGCACTTCTTCCGTCCGGGCGGCGGCATCCCGAACCCGAACGCGGCCGGTGCGCGCATCGGCGACGAAACGGTGGTCGGCGTGCGCACGACGATCACGTTCTAAAGCGGGTCTGATGCAAACACGGGCCGGACGGCCGCTCGCGCGACAGTCCGGCCCGTGCGTTCTCTTGCGGGGCAAGCGCGCGGCCCGGGCCGCGCGTCACTCGCCGTACAGCCCCAGCAGTTTCAGCGTGACGCCGTTGGTCCAGCCGAACCCGTCCTGCAGCGGATACTCGCCGCCCCCGCCGCCGCCCGTGCCGGCGCCTTCGACCACGTACTTCTCGACGAGCTTGCCTTCGGTCGCGTACACATGCTTCACGTCGGACAGGAAACGCGTGCCGATGTCCTTCGCGAGCGCCGGTTCGCCATAGCGGCGCAGCCCGTCGATCGCGATCCACTGCAACGGCGCCCAGCCGTTCGGCGCATCCCACTGCTGCCCGGTGTTCTCGGTGGTCGTCGCGAGGCCACCCGGCTGCAGCAGCGTCTTGCGCACCTCGCGCGCCGTCGCCTTCGCGCGCTCGGGCCAGGCCACGCCCGCGAACAACGGATACAGCGCGGCGGCCGTCACGGCGTCACGCGGCTTGCGCAACTGCCAGTCGTAGTCGCCGTAATAGCCGCGGCGGTTCCACAGATAGTGGTTGATCGCGGCCGCCCGCCGCGCCGCGCGCGCCGAAAAATCGGTCACGCACGCAATGTCGCGCGTGACCGCGCAGCCCTTCACGATCGTCGTCTCGAGATGGAACATCAGGCTGTTCAGGTCGACCGGCACGATCGACGTCGTGCGGATCGTCGCGAGCGTCTTGCCGTCGCCGAACCAGCGCGAGCTGTAGTCCCAGCCGCTTTCGGCACCCGCACGCAGGTCGCGGTAGACCTCGTTCGCCGGGCGCCCCGGCGCCGATTTCGCGGTCGTCACGTCCTCGAGATACGACTCGTCGCGCGGCGTATCGCTTGCATCCCAGTAGCGGTTCAGCACCGCGCCATCGGGCATCGCGACCACGTTGCGCGCAGCCTGCCCGCGCGGCGTCGTGGTTTCGCCCTGCATCCAGTACGCATGCTCCTTGCGCAGTGCCGGCAGGTATTTCTGGTAGACCTTGTCGCCTTCGGCCTGCGCGGCAAGCGTCACCATGTACGCGAAGAACGGCGGCTGCGAGCGGCTCGCGTAATACGTGCGGTTGCCGTTCGGGATGTGCCCGATCGTGTCGATCAGATGGGCGAAGTTGTCGAGCATGTTGTCGACGAGATCCTCGCGGCCCGACACCTGCAGCCCGAGCATCGTGAAATAGGTATCCCAGTAGTAGCCTTCGCGGAAACGCCCGCCGGGCACGACGTACGGCTTCGGCAGCGGAATCAGCGAACTGTAGGGCGGCACCGTCGTGCTCGTGCGCGTGAGCTGCGGCCACAGCCAGTCGATGTGCTGGCGCAGCGTCTGGTTCGGCGGCGGCGTCACGCCGCCCTCCGGGGGCGGCGTGAAATGCTGGCCGACGAACGCCTTCAGCGAGAAGCCCGGCTGCGATTTCTGTTGCTGATACAACTGCACGATCGTCGCGGGATCGCTATCGGGCGTCGCGTCGACGAAGGTCTTCTGGTCGGGATAGATCTGCGCGGTCTGCACCGCGACGAACAGGTCGCCGTAGAGCTGGCTCGGCGGCGGCAGCAGCGTGCCCGACGCGGGGGCGGCAACCGCGGCCGTAGCCGGCGCGGCCGACTGGGCAGCCGCCTGCGCGGCAGCCTGGTTCGCATTGTCGGCCTGCGCAGCGCAGCCGGCGACGGCGAGATACGCGACGGCCAGTGCAGCGGCCCAGCGAAGTCGCGGCACGGGTGGCGCGAAACGCGGTGAAAGACGGAGCGACAAGCGCGTTGAGAAGCGGGCTGAGAAGCGCGATGCAATCGATGCGGCACGACGTGACGTCATGACGTGTCCCCTCCTTTCGATGGTGAGTGGGTCGGCACGAGGTCTCGTTCGCGCGAGCGCTCGTCTCGATGGCCTTCGATCGATGCGCGTCGTTTTGTGTTGCGAGTGGGTCCGACTGTCGCACGAAACGTGCGCATCAAGCAAGTTTCGATTCACGCGACTCGCGCAGATAGCCGCGTACGGCCCGCCACGCACGCGCGTCGAGCGCATCCGCATCGGTCTCGCCGCGCGCGCCCGCCGCATCGACGATCCCCTTCACGATCGCGAGCAGATCGTGCGCGACGACGTCGGGCGCCGCGACGCGCGGCGCATCGCGCAGCGTGAGCGCATGCAGCAGCGTCGCGTGGATGCTGTCCGCGACGCGTGCGGTACGCGCGCCGAGCGGCAGCCGCGCCTCCTCGAAGTCGATCAGCCGCGCGAGCACCGGACGGCGCATCTGGTGCGCGACGGCCGCACGCACCAGGGCGCGCAGTACGTCGTCGCATGACGACAGCGCGCCAGCCCGGTCGACGTCGCCGAGCAGATGCGCACTCTCGCGCTCGACGAGCGCGGCCGTCAGCGCATCGCGATTCGGGAAGTATTGATAGAGCGAACCGATGCTCACGCCGGCCAGCGCCGCGACCGCGTTGGTCGTGTAACCGTCGAAGCCGTTGCGCTCCAGAATGCGAGCAGCGGCCTCAACGATCGCGTCGACGGTGGCCACCGAGCGGCGCTGACGCGGCGCCTTGCGGGGCGACAGCGGGATTCGCGGGGACGATTCGGACATGGTCGGCATGCGAGTTTCGAATATGAGCAAACGCTCATATTCTAGAAACGCTCTCCCGCTCTGTCAAAAGGGAATCGGCGTGCGCCGGCAAACCGCGATCCCGCTCATCGTGTTCATGCTCTTGAAGACGCGCCCCGAATGGCTCGGCCGCCCCGTGCCCGAACGCTGACGGCTGCTGCGCGAATTCATCGCGCCGATTGGCAAGGCTCACGGCGAACGCGTGTCGCCGCGCGTCTACGGCACCCCGTTCTACTCGGCACGCGTGACCGACGTGCGGATCCGGAATGCACAGGATCGCCACGCATGCAAACCCATGATCGACGCGCTTCGCGAGAGGCCATTCCGGGATCGCGACTTCGACATCGTCGAGATCCTGGCGAGTGTCGAGAACGTATCTGCGGCCAACGGCGACGACGCAGTCGCGCCGTTGGCCGTCGAGGTTCATGCGGCACGCAGACGCGGTGCATGCGCTCCATTTTGCGCAGTCGTTCTTTCCATGCCGCCCGCCAACCAAGACGACTGTTGCAACATGCGGAACAACTGTTGTCGTACGTGACTCAACGGTCACATTGTGGGCATAATGGCGTCTTTACCGCGCGCCCAGCCCATGTCGCCCGTCTTTCTAGCACCGCTCATCGTTGCCTGTGCGTTGTTCATGGAAAGCGTCGACGCGAACATCATCGTCACCGCCCTCCCCGCGATGGCGAGGGACTTCGGGCACAGCCCCGTCACGTTGAACATTGCGATCACGGCCTACGTGGTCGGGCTCGGCGTATTCATTCCGATCTGCGGCTGGCTGGCCGACCGCTTCAGCGCACGCTCCGTGTTCCGCACCGCGATCGGCATCTTCGTCGTCGGCTCGCTGATGTGCGCGGCGTCCAGTTCCCTCGGCGTGCTCACGTTCGCACGCTTCATCCAGGGCGTCGGCGGCGCGATGATGGTGCCCGTCGGCCGCATCATCATCTTCCGCGCAGTGCCGCGCTCGGATCTCGTCCGGGCGATGAACTACCTAGCGATTCCCGCACTGTTCGGGCCCACGGTCGGGCCGCTCGTCGGCGGCTTCATCACGACCTACCTGCACTGGCGGATGATCTTCTTCATCAACGTGCCGATCGGCATCTACGGGATCTACCTCGCGAGCAAGCACATCGCGAACACGCGCGAGCCCGATCCGGGCCCGCTCGACTGGTTCGGCTTCCTGCTGTCCGCCAGCGGCGCCGCGCTGCTGCTGATGGGCCTCACGCTGATCGACGGTTCGCTCACGTCGCGCTCGAACGCGCTCGTCATGTGCGCGGCCGGCACCGTCCTGCTCGCGCTCTACGTGCCGTATGCGCGACGCAAGGAGCGGCCGGTGCTCGACCTCAGCTTCCTCAAGATCCCGACGTATCACGCGAGCGTCGTCGGCGGGTCGCTGTTCCGCATCGGCCTCGGCGCGGTGCCGTTCCTGCTGCCGCTCGCCCTGCAGGAAGGGCTCGGCATGAGCGCGTTCCATTCGGGGCTCATCACGTGCGCGTCCGCGTTCGGCGGCGCGATGAGCCGCTCGACGGCCACCCATACGCTGCGCCGCTTCGGCTTCCGTACGGTGCTGATCTACAACGCGGCATTCGCGGGGCTCGCGATCGCCGCGTACGGCGTGTTCCATCCCGGCATGGCGACCTGGGCGATCTGGCTGATCGTGCTCGTCGGCGGCATCTTCCCCGCGCTGCAGTTCACGAGCCTGAACTCGATGATCTACGCGGACATCTCACCGCGCGATGCAGGCCGCGCGACGAGCCTCGGCAGTGTCGTGCAGCAGATGTCGCTTGGTCTCGGCGTGACGGTGGCCGGCCTCGTGCTGCATATTTCGCACTGGCTGCAGGGTCATCAGAAGATGGTGTGGTCGGATTTCTGGCCCGCGTTCGTCGTGGTCGGGCTGTGCTCGTTCGCGTCGATTCCGATCACGCGGCGGCTGCCGCCCGGCGCCGGCGACGAAGTCGCGCGCGGCAAGCGGCAATAGCAATCAGGCGGACGAGCGGGAAATAGCGGAAGGGGCCGAACGGGCAGAGAGGAAAGCCGCCCGCGAAACAAACCGGAAAAACCAAAAAAATCAGCGGACATCCACACGGGGCCGGTGCACAGCCGCATGGATGTCCGCTCAGGGCTCCGGGTCTCCCGATGGGGGTTGAGAATCCCGGATTCGCTTCCTGCGTGCCATGGACATATGTGCGTCGGAAGCAAAATCGTTGCGCGCATTGATCGTCGCGCCATGCACTGCACTATAGGGAAACTTGCGAAATGCATCTGTCAACCATTGTCAGACACGGTGCATCGGCAGCGCGCACGCGCGCGCCGCTTTCGCGCTAAAGTGGTTCCCGACCATCACTCCCGGCCGCCCTTCCGATGCTTACGCTCTCGACCGCCGCCGCCCGCGCGCTGCATCTCGCCGCGCAGGGCCTGCTGACGCCGCCCCGCCGCAAGGCGACCAAATCCGACGTGCTCGACACGATCCGCCGGATGGCGCAGCTGCAGATCGATACCATCCACGTCGTCGCGCGCAGCCCGTATCTCGTGCTGTTCAGCCGTCTCGGCGATTTCTCGCCGCAGTGGCTCGACGAACATCTCGCCGAAGCGCGCCTGTTCGAATACTGGTCGCACGAAGCGTGCTTCCTGCCGGTCGAGCAGTTCGGCCTGATGCGCTACAAGATGCTCGATCCGTCGGGGATGGGCTGGAAATACGCAGCCGAGTGGCATGAGCAGAATCGTCCCGACATCGAGCGGCTGCTCGCGCGGATTCGCGCCGAGGGGCCCGTGCGGTCGGCCGATTTCGCCCGCGAGGATGGCGTGAAAGGCAACGGCTGGTGGGATCGCAAGCCCGAGAAGCGCCACCTGGAAGTGCTGTTCACGACGGGCGACCTGATGGTGTCGGAACGCCGCAATTTCCAGCGCGTGTACGACATACGCGAGCGCGTGCTGCCCGACTGGGACGATATGCGCGACCTGCCGCCGCGCCACACCGTGCTGCCCGCGCTGCTCGATTACACGTGCCGCGCGCTCGGCGTCGTGCGCGCCGACTGGGTAGCCGACTACTATCGGCTGCCGCGCCGTTCGTACCGCGCGGAGCTCGAGCAGCTCGCGGACGCGGGCGACCTGATCCCGGTGGCAATTGAAGACTGGAAGGAGCCGGCCTACGTGCATCGCTCGCTCGAAGCGCTGCTGCCGGCAGCGGAGGCCGACACGCTGCGCTCGACGGTCACGACGCTGCTGTCGCCGTTCGACCCGGTCGTGTGGGACCGGCGGCGTGCCTCGGTGCTGTTCGATTTCGATTACACGATCGAATGCTATACGCCCGGGCACAAGCGGCGTTACGGCTATTTCTGCCTGCCCGTGCTGCATCGCGGCCGGCTGGTCGGGCGCATCGACGCAAAGGCGCATCGCACGCTCGGCACGTTCGAACTGAAGGCCGTGCATGTCGAGCCGGGCGTGCGGTTCGGCTCGGGGCTCGCAGCCGATGTCGCGAAGGCGGTGAAAAAGCTCGCGGCATGGCACGGCACGCCGGAAGTCACGGCCCGGCAGGCCCCGCCTGAGCTGGTGAAGGCGCTGGCCGGCGCGTAGTCGGTCACGCAGCCGGCTCGCAAGGCGGCGCCGCGCGCCGCCGGCCGCCGATCAGTCGCGCAGCTTGCGAAAACGCGGCGTGCCGTCTTCGAGGGTCCCGTTGAACATTGCTTCCGGCCGCACCCACAGGCCGCGCGCATGCGGCCACAGGTGTTCGTACACGACTACCGATTCCTCGGTTTCGGAATGGCGGGCAACGCCGATGTAGCGGTACAGCCCGCCCTTGTAATGGCGATGCGTCGCGAGCTGTTCGGCTTCCTGTTCGGTCATGATGGGCTTCTCTTCGGCAAAAACGGAAAGCGCGTATTGTATGCGCTGCACCGCGCGTCAGCGTTGCGCGTAGATGTCCGGGCGGCGGATCTCCATCACCCGCTCGGGATTCGCAGCCGGCCCGAAGCCGACGGGCCGGTACAGCTCGTGCGCATCGGACGTCACGAGCATGATGCGACGCAGGCCCTGCACCATCTCCTGCGCGAACACGTGGTCGATCAATGCACGGCCGTAGCCGTTGCCGCGTTCGGCCGGCAGCACGAACACGTCGCACAGGTACGCGAACGTCGCATGATCGGTGACGAGCCGCGCGAAGCCGACGAGCCGGTCGCCCACGTAGGCGCCAAAGCACAGCGAGCCCTCGATCGCACGCTCGACCACGTCGCGCGGAATGCCCTGCGACCAGTACGCGTCGCGATGCAGGAAGTCGAAGATCGCGTCGACGTCGAGTTCGCGCTTGTCGGTGGAAAATCTCAGCGTGGCGGGGGTGGCAGCAGGCACGTCGGTCTCCGGTCGGTGTCGTGGAAGACGAAACGTCGACGATACCGCGCGGCGTGCGGGGCTACAAGCGGCGCCGCTCGATGGCATCGGCCCACCTGATTCGGTGACAATGTCGGCTGCCCAATAAACTCGCCACGCCGCTTCATGCCCTATCGCCTCATCGCATTCGACTTCGACGGCACGCTTGCCGATTCGCTCGACAGCTTTCTCGCGGCGCTGTCGGAAGCGTCGCGCCTGCACGGCTTTCGCGACGCCACGCCCGAGCTGCGGCCGGCGCTGCGCGGCATGTCGGCGCGCGACATCATTCGCGCCCTCGACGTACCGATATGGAAAGTGCCGCGCGTGACGATCGACATGCGTCGCCTGATGCAGCCGCGCGTCGCGCACGTGGCATTGTTCCCCGGCGTCGACGAAACGTTCGACGCGCTCGCCGCGCGCGGCATCCGCATCGCGATCGCCACGTCGAACACCGAGGAGATCGTGCGCGACCGGCTCGGCCCGCGCGCCGGCAGCCGTGTCGAGTATTTCGCGTGCGGCATTCCGCTGTTCGGCAAGGCACGCCGCCTGCGCGCGCTCGTTCATGAGGCCGGCGTGCGCAACGACGAAGTGCTGTATGTCGGTGATGAAATCCGCGACGCCGACGCGGCACGACGCGCGCGTATCGCATTCCAGGGCGTCGCGTGGGGCTACACCGCACCGGACGCGTTGCAGGCGCATTGCGCAACGCCATTGCTGCCCCGTCTCGACGCATTGCTCGATCGCGTGTGACGCATGCAAGTGCATCGTGCGCCGGGCTCGCCCCATTGCTCGACGCGCACGACCTCGCACGGCACCTCAGCACGACGATGAACAGCAGATGACACCCACGTGCATCTCGCAGGCCGCATGCGCGCAAAAATTGCCGCCGCCACGCACGCAACAGGTACGCAATACCTGCCCGCGTGCCGGCTCATCGATTCGTCTTACCAACCGTTACACAAACCACAGCGCGGTTGCACCTGCTACCGGGTCGCTCTCCTAGAATCAGTCGGGCCGGGAAACACCTCGACCGGCGCCGCGGCAGAGCGGCGGTCGAATCCGGCCCGGGCGCGCCCGGTCTCTCGCACAGCGACGGGTCACCTGATCCGTTTTTCAACCAGAGCCCCGATCGAAAGGAGGTCCCATGAACCGCTTTCCCCACATCTCGCGCCTTGCTTTGTCTGCCGCTGGCCTGCTTCTCGTCGCCGTGACGGCGACCGCGCAAACCGCACAACCGGCACCCGCCGCGCCTGCTGCGCCGGCCGCTGCCGCGACGCGTATCCACGAAGCCGACCAGGCGTTCATCACGGATGGCACGAAGACTGTCTCGACCCAGCACGACGCTGCACGCATCGCCGATGCGCGCACGTCGGACAGCCAGGTCAAGGCATTCGCGCAACGCGTGTCGACCGACGATGAAAAGATCATCCAGGCGATGCGCGCAGCCAGCCCGCGCGGCGTCGACGTACCGGCCAACGACCCCGACACGGCCGTGCTGAACAGCATCAAGAGCCTGCGCGGCGCCGAGTTCGACAAGGCGTATATCGAGCAGGTCGCGCTCGCCGGCCAGCAGAAGACCATCTCGGCATTCCAGGCCGAGATCGCATCGGGCCGCGACACGAAGCTGAAGGAAGTCGCACGCCAGTCGCTGCCGATCCTGCAGAAGCACTACGCCGACGCGCAGAAGCTCGCAGAACGCCACCACCTCGCCTCGGCGCAGTAACGCGCCGCAACGCCGCGCATCGCGCGCGGCGCACTGCTTACCCCGTCGTCGCGTCGCCGCACCCGTTCCGGCGGCGCGACGCGCTTCAAACGCCACGCGTTACGCGTTATGGCACGAGCTTCGCCAGCAACCGCGCACGCACTTCCGGCCATTCGTCGTCGATGATGCTGAAGCGCACCGAATTGCGCTTGCGGCCATCCGGCATGATCCGTTCGTGCCGCACGATTCCTTCCTGCTTCGCACCGAGCCGCAGGATCGCCGCACGCGATTTCTCGTTCAGCTCGTCGGTCGTGAACTGCACCCGCACGCATTGCAGCACGTCGAACGCATAGCCCAGCAGCAACCATTTCGCTTCGGTATTCGCGCGCGTGCGCTGCGCCGATTCGCTCAGCCACGTATGGCCGATCTCGAGCTTGCGGTTCTTGCGGTCGATCTTCCAGAAGCGCGTGCTGCCGATCACGCGGCCCGACGCGCGATCGACGATCGCAAACGGCATCACGGTGCCGGCTGCATGCCCCTGCAACGCCGTGTCGACATAGGCGTCGATCGTGTCCGGGCCCGGCACGACCGTGACTTTCAGGTTCCACAACTGGCCATCGGCGGCAGCGTCCAGCAGCGCCTGCCGGTCGGACCGGTCGAGCGGCCTCAGTGCGACGTGTTCGCCGGTGAGGATCGGTTGTTCGACGGAAGCAGAAACGTCGGTCATGAAGGGTTCCGGAAAGAGGCGACGATGACGGCGAAACGCCCATCATACGGCCGCCTCAGCCGAGGAGCGTGGCCAACCGGCGGCGGATCGCCTTCGCCTCGCCGCGCAGTGCGCCGGCAAACGCATCGAGAAGCAGGCTCTTCGGCCGGTGCTCGGGCACGATCATGCTGACCCGGTACGGAAACGACCGCGTGAGCGGCCGCACGTGCAGGTCGCGCCCGACGAAGTCGAGCGCGGTCAGCGGATTGACGATCGCGGCGCCGAGCCCCTGCCGCACGAACGCGCACACCGACACGGCCGACGGTGTGTCGACGACCGAGCGCGGCGCCACGCCGAGCTGCGCGAACGCCTCGTCGATCAGGATGCGGTACGGATCATTCAGCGACAGGCTCACGAACGGACGATCGGCGAGATCCAGCAGATCGATCGCATCCTGCGCGAGCAGCGGATGGCCGTCGGGCAGCACGCACACTTCGTCGACTTCGAGCAGCGCTGTGAGCACGGTGCCGGCGGGCGCGACGTCGCGCTCGGTCAGCCCGAGGTCGTAACGCTGTGCGGTCAGCCACTCTTCGAGCACCGGCGATTCCTGCGTCGCAACCGACACGCTGACGCCCGCATGTGCGTCGTGAAAACGCCGGCACGCACCGGGCAGGATCGCGTGCGAGAACGCCGGCAGCGCGATCACCGACAGCTGGCCGTCGCGAAACTCGCGCAGCCGCGCGGCGGTCTCCGCGACACGTTCCAGACCCACATACGCGAGCCGCACGTCGTCGAACAACGTGAGCGCGGCCATCGTCGGCCGCAGCCGGCCGTGCGTGCGCTCGAACAGCGCGAAGCCGACGACCTGCTCCATTCGCGCGAGCTCGCGGCTGATCGTCGGTTGCGACGTAAAGAGCATCTCGGCCGCGCGCGTCGTGCTGCCGGTGACCATCAGCGCGCGAAAGACCTCGATATGGCGGTGCGTGAGCATGATCCTGTATATCAAATATGAATCGAATCTTGATAAACAGGCATTTTACTGTATAGCCAATCAGGCGCATCATTCAGGCTATCCGTTCATTCGTTCCGATTCATCTGCCATGTCCCTCGATTCCCGCCAGCTCGCGACGCTCGCGCAGCAATACGGCACCCCGCTGTGGGTGTACGACGCCGACGTCATCCGCGACCGCATCGCCCAACTGCGTCAGTTCGACGTGATCCGCTATGCGCAGAAGGCGAACTCGAACATCCATATCCTGAAGCTGATGCGCGAGGAAGGCGCGTGCGTCGACGCCGTGTCGCTCGGCGAGATCGAACGCAGCCTCGCGGCCGGGTTCAGCCCTTCCGGCGAGCCGGAAGGCGTCGTGTTCACGGCCGACCTGATCGACCGCCCGACGCTCGCGGCCGTGCTGAAGCATGGCGTGACCGTGAACGCCGGTTCGCTCGACATGCTCGCGCGCATCGGCGAGCACGCACCGGGCCACCGCGTGTGGCTGCGCGTCAACCCCGGTTTCGGCCACGGCCACAGCAACAAGACCAACACCGGCGGCCCCCAGAGCAAGCACGGCATCTGGATCGACGACGTGCCGCGTGCGATCGAGATCGTGCGCCAGTACGGGCTGAAGCTCGTCGGCATCCACATGCATATCGGTTCGGGCGTCGACTACGGCCACCTGTCGCAGGTGTGCGACGCGATGGTCGACCTCGTCACGTCGCTCGGCCACGACATCGACGCGATCTCGGCTGGCGGCGGCCTGTCGATCCCGTATCGCGACGGCGAGCCGCGCGTCGACGTCGGTCACTACTTCAGCCAGTGGGACGCCGCGCGCAAGCGGATCGAGCAGCATCTCGGCCACCCGGTGCGCATCGAGATCGAACCGGGCCGCTTCCTCGTCGCCGAGGCCGGCACGCTCGTCACCGAAGTGCAGGCCGTCAACCGCCGGCCGAAGCACGATTTCGTGCTGATCGACGCGGGCTTCAACGACCTGATGCGCCCGTCGATGTACGGCAGCTACCACGCGGTGTCCGTGCACACGCACGATGGCGCGCTGCCGGCCGGCCGGCCGCTCGTCGATCTCGCGATCGCGGGGCCGCTGTGCGAATCGGGCGACGTGTTCACGCAGGACGCGGGCGGCGTGGTCACGCACCGCAAGCTGGCGCAGCCGCAGATCGGCGACCTGCTGTTCCTGCACGACGCGGGCGCGTACGGCGCGTCGATGTCCTCGAACTACAACAGTCGGCCGCTCGCGCCGGAAGTGCTCGTCGATCGCGGCGCGCCGCGATTGATCCGCCGCCGGCAGACGATCGACGAATTGCTCGCGCTCGAAACGTTCGAGTAACGCGCATCCCGCGTGACGAAGGCCAACGGCCAGGCTTGCCGCTAACGGCAGCCTGGCCGTTTTGCTTTTCGACACGGCCCGAGCGCACCCAGGCGCAACCGTCCGCCCGCACCGTAGCACCTGATCCTTCTCATCGCGCGCAACCGCAGCAGATCGCATGCGCCACCGCTCGCACGCAGAGAAAAACATTCCACGTCGCGTGAAAAGTGCACGCATCTTTGGAAACACATTCCCTTTTGACAAAACTAAGATTGCCCTCAGTCGCACCGCATTCCTGTCGCCGGATACGCATCGACGATGCGTCCGGCCCACCACACTCGCAATGCTGCACGGGCAATCATGAATCGCACGCTTGAACGCTTCGCCGCGCACGCCGGCCTTCGCTGCTGCTCGCGCACCTGCCTCATCCATCCGTACGCGCTCCGGCCCTGCATCGCCCACGAACGCATGCCGTAACGCACGGCATCGCGCACGGCGGACAGCGACGCTCGCCGCCTCACGCTTCACCGACTTCCCGCTCACGGCGACGCCGCCCGTCGCCGCGGCGTCGCACACCCTGAATTTTCGACAACAACCACGGAGACAACCATGAAGCACTTCACCCCGACGCTCAAGCACGGCATCGCGGCCGCCCTCCTCTGCATCGCGACCGCGACATCGCACGCGGCCGACCTGCTCGACACCGTCAAGCAGGCCGGTGTGCTGAAGATCGCACTCGAAGGCACCTACCCGCCGTTCGACTACCGCAATGCCGACGGCCAGCTCGAAGGCTTCGACGTCGACGTCGCGAAGGCGGTTGCCGCCCGCCTCGGCGTGAAACCGCAGTTCGTGACGACCGAATGGAGCGGGATTCTTGCCGGCCTGCAGGCCGGCAAGTTCGACGTGATCGTCAACCAGGTCGCGATCACACCGTCGCGCCAGCAGGCGCTCGACTTCAGCGCGCCGTACGTGTACTCGTCCGCGCAGCTGCTGCAACGGCAAAACGACACACGCGCATTCAAGTCGCTCGACGAACTGAAAGGCAAGAAGGTCGGTGTGACGATGGGCAGCAACTACGTCGATCTCGTCAAGACCGTGCCTTCGATCGACCTGCAGGTCTACCCGGGCACTCCCGAGAATCTGCGCGACCTCGCGGCGGGGCGGATCGACGCGGCGGTCAACGATCGCCTGATGCTCAGCTACCTGATCAAGAACTCACACCTGCCGCTGCGCCCCGGCTCCGTGCTCGCGGGCGGAGAAGACCGGATGGGCATCCCGTTCCGCAAGGGCAATCCGAAATTCGCGAAGGCGATCGACGATGTAGTCGCATCGCTGCAGCAGGACGGCACGCTGAAGAAGATCTCGATGCAGTGGTTCGGCACCGATACGTCCAGGCCGGTGACGCAATAACGCAGCCCGCCCCGCGCCCGCGCGCACGCATGCGCGGGCCGCCGGGCACACAATCAGGAGACACGTGATGGAAGCACTCGAACTGGTCGTTCATACGCTGCCCGTGATGGTCAAGGGCGCGGTGCTCACGCTGAAATTCGCCGTGGCGTCGATGGCGCTCGGCCTCATCCTGGGGCTCGCGATAGCGATCATGCGGATCGGCAGTAACCGGCTCGCGGCGGCGTTTGCGCAGGGCTATGTCAGCCTGATGCGCGGCACGCCGCTGCTCGTGCAGATGTTCGTCGTCTACTACGGGCTGCCCGATCTCGGCATCACGCTCGACCCGACGACGGCAGGCATCTTCACGCTGACGCTCAACGCGGGCGCCTATCTGTCGGAAAGCATGCGCGGCGCGATCCTCGGCATCGGACGCGGACAATGGGCGGCCGCACACAGCCTCGGCCTCACGCACGTGCAGACATTGCGCTACATCGTCTGCCCGCAAGCGCTGCGCCTCGCCGTGCCGAGCCTCGGCAACACGCTGATCAGCCTGATCAAGGACACGTCGCTCGTCTCCGTGATCACCGTCACCGAATTGCTGCGCTCGACCCAGGAAGTGATCGCGGCGACCTTCCAGCCGTTGCCGCTCTATCTCGCCGCTGCCGCGATCTACTGGGTGCTGAGCACGCTGCTCACGCGGCTTCAAGGCCGCGTCGAGACGCGCCTCGCGCTGCCGTCCACGCATTGAACGCGGGCTGCCCCTTCACCCTGAACCTCAACGATGGACAGAACATGATCACGCTCGACAACGTATCGAAATGGTATGGCAAGCATCAGGTCCTCTCGGCATGTACTGCCGCGGTCTCGAAAGGCGAAGTGGTCGTCGTGTGCGGCCCGTCGGGCTCCGGAAAATCGACGCTCATCAAGACGATCAACGGTCTCGAGCCGTTCCAGAAAGGCAGCATTACCGTCGACGGGATGCGGCTCGGCGACCCTGCCGCGAAGCTCGCGCAATTGCGCGCCCGCGTCGGCATGGTGTTCCAGCATTTCGAGCTGTTTCCGCACCTGTCCATCACTGAAAACCTGACGCTTGCGCAGGTCAAGGTGCTCGGCCGCCGCAAGGACGAGGCCGTCGAGAACGGCATGAAGCTGCTCGATCGCGTCGGGCTGAAGGCGCACGCACACAAGTATCCGGGGCAGTTGTCCGGCGGACAGCAGCAGCGCGTCGCGATCGCGCGCGCACTGTCGATGAACCCGGTCGCGATGCTGTTCGACGAACCGACCTCCGCGCTCGATCCCGAAATGATCAACGAAGTGCTCGACGTCATGGTCGAGCTGGCGCGCGACGGGATGACGATGGTCTGCGTGACGCATGAAATGGGCTTCGCGCGGAAGGTCGCGCATCGCGTGATCTTCATGGACCAGGGCGCGGTGGTCGAGGACGCCGCAAGCGACCGGTTCTTCGCCGCGCCGCGCTCCGAACGCGCGCGCGACTTCCTCGACAAGATCCTGCATTGACCGCGCGACGGCTGCCCCGCTTCGATTGACCGACACTCAAAGGAGACATCTTGAACCACCTGCATTCGACCGACACCGTTCTCGCCCATGAAGGCCGCTCGCACGGCCAGCCCGGTTCGCCCGTGAACCCGCCTGTCTATCGCCAGTCGACGCTGCTCTTTCACGGCACCGACGCGCTCGACGCCGTCCGCGGCACGCCGCTCGCATACGGGCGCCACGGCAGCCCGACCACGCGCGCGCTCGAGAAGGCGCTCGCGCGGCTCGAAGGCGCGCACGCCGCACTACTGACACCGAGCGGCCTTAGCGCAATCACGACCGCGCTGCTCGCCGTGCTGAATCCGGGCGATCATCTGCTGATGGTCGATTCCGTGTACGACCCGACACGCGCGTTCTGCGACGAGACGCTCGTGCGCCTCGGCATCGAGACGACATACTACGATCCGTCGATCGGCGCGGACATCGCGTCGCTGATGCGGCCGAACACACGCGCGGCATTCGCCGAATCGCCGGGCTCGCTGACCTTCGAGGTACAGGACATCCCGGCCATCAGCCGCGTCGCGCACCGGCACGGCGCCGTCGTGCTGCTCGACAACACATGGGGCACGCCGCTGAATTTCCGCTCGTTTTCGCGTGGCGTCGACGTGTCGATTCATGCAGCGACAAAATACATCGCCGGACACTCCGACGTGCTGATGGGGGCGATCCTGACGACCGAGGCGCTCGCGCCAAGAGTCACGCGCTTCTACCGCCAACTCGGGATGACCGTCAGCGGCGACGACGCGTATCTCGCACTGCGCGGCCTGCGTACGCTGTCGGTCCGGCTCGAGCGGCACCAGCGCAACGCCCATGTGCTGATCGAATGGCTCGCGAAACAGCCGGAAGTCGCGCAAATCCTGTATCCGGCACGGCACGGCGATCCGGGCCACGCGCTGTGGCAGCGCGATTTCACCGGCGCATGCGGGCTATTCGGCGTGGTGCTGCATCCGCAGCCCGACGATGCGGTGCGTGCGCTGCTCGACGGAATGACGTGCTTCGGCATGGGGTATAGCTGGGGCGGCTTCGAAAGTCTGATCATCCCGTCGAATCCGTCGCGCCACCGCACCGCCACGCAATGGGCCGCGACAGGCCCGCTGCTGCGGATTCACGCGGGGCTCGAGCATCCCGACGACATGATCGCCGACCTCGCCGCCGGTTTCGCAAGGATGCGCGCCGCCGCGCTCGCGGAAGCGTGAAATCCGGCGATCCAGCCCCACCGCATCACGTTTTATTCACCCGTTTCCCCAACCCTTAGCGAGACCATCATGAAAGACAAGCTTTTCATTCTCCGCCCGGATTTCTTCAAGGACTCCGAAGGTCCGTTCTACTGCGGCGATTCGGTTTCCGTCGAGGGACTGCTGAGCTTCTATCCGCGGTTGCGCGACGCTGTCGACGTCGAATACATCGACGCACCGCGCCCTCGCCAGCCGATCGTCGCGCTGATCGGCGCGGACAACCAGTCGGCGCCGGTACTCGTGCTCGGCAACGGACAGGTACCGGATGACGACACCCTCGCGATTCGGGAGCACAACGGCCGGCGCTTCATCGATTCGCCTGCTGATATCCGGCGGTATCTGTCGTCGCAGTATGGGGTGGCGCACGTCGCGTAACCACACAGGCGTGTGCTGTCCGGCGACGGCATGGAACGGGGCGCGCGATGCGCGGCCCGTTCTCCGTCTCGTCGCCAGCCGCACACTAGCTCACCGTCACTCGCAGGTCGGCGCCTGCCGCGCGCCACGCCTTCAGCAACGCCGCACGCCGCCGCGGATAACGCGTATCCAGCGGTTCCAGCGCGACGATGCGATCCGTCCGGAAATGCCGGAAATCGTCCCGGCCTTCGCACCACGCCGCCACGATCCGCACGTCATTGAAATAGCCGAGCGCGAATGGCCACACGATCCGTTCATCGAGCGTTTTCCGGCCCTCGCCCGCGTAGCGGATCCAGAGCTTGCTTTCGGTCCGGATCGCCGCGCGCACGACACCCATGTCGACGGTTTCCCGATCCACGATCGTGCGCGGGCCGACGAGCAGCGTCGTGCATTCCATCTCGCGGCGCAATTCGGCAGGCAGCACCGCGGAGATCTTCGCGAGTGCATCGGCGGCAGCCGTCGTGAGCTGCGCGTCCGCGAACTTTCCGACCCAGCGAAAACCGAGCATCAGCGCTTCCAGTTCCGTTTGAGAAAACATCAACGGCGGCAGCATGAACCCGGCGCGCAGCACATAGCCGACACCCGGCTCGCCGTCGATATCCGCGCCCTGCGCCTGCAGCGACGCGATATCGCGATAGACCGTGCGGAGGCTGATGCCGAGTTCCCCGGCCAGCACGCGGCCGCTCACCGGGCGGTGGTGGCGCCGCAGCACCTGCAGCAGCGAGAGCAATCGTTCGGCGCGCGTCATCGTTCCATGCTGCCACTTTCTGACAGCATCCATTCCTAGAATGGGACGCATCTTAATCGATCCCAGGACGGCTCCGCATGACTTCCCCGAATCTCGTTCTTCTGTATGTCGAGGACCCGGCGCGCAGCGCGCA
Organism: Burkholderia puraquae; assembly: GCF_002099195.1. Taxonomy (GTDB): domain Bacteria; phylum Pseudomonadota; class Gammaproteobacteria; order Burkholderiales; family Burkholderiaceae; genus Burkholderia; species Burkholderia puraquae. Next base: position 220,919 of record NZ_NBYX01000003.1, read on the forward strand.
GTTCTACGAGCGCCTGCTCGGGCGCCCGCCCGTCGCCGCGTTTCCCACCTATGCGGCATTCACGTTCGACAACGGGCTGCATCTGGGCCTGTGGTCGACCAGCGCGCGCGATTTCGTATCGGGCGGCGCCGGCCACCGTTCGGAACTCTCGTTCATGGTCGACGACGACCGCGAAGTCCGGCGCCTGTATGAAGCGTGGACGGCGCTTGGCGTGCCGTTCGAGCAGGCGCCCATGACGGCCGTGTTCGGCCTGACGTTCGTCGCGCTCGACCCGGACGGGCACCGGTTGCGCGTGTGCATGCCGGACAAGTAAGCGCGGGCATGCGGGCGGGCCGTCGACCGGCCTCGCCCGCTCCTTCGTTCAGGCCCGCCCGTCACCCCGCGCGCTGCACGGGTGCCATTTTCGAGAAGTACTTCGCGCCCGCCACGCAACCGACCACGACGACGGTCACCACGACCATCGACGGCGGCACCGTCTCGTGCAGCAGCCCGGCCGCCAGCAGCAGGCCGAAGAACGGCTGCAGCAGTTGCAACTGGCCGACGCTCGCGATCCCGCCGAGCGCGAGCCCGCGATACCAGAACACGAAGCCGATCAGCATGCTGAACAGCGACACGTACGCGAGCCCCCACAGCGCAGCGGCATCGACGCCGTCGAACGACGCGGGCCACGTGAGCCACGTCAGCGGCAGCATCAGCGGCAGCGACAGCACGAGCGCCCACGAGATCACCTGCCACCCGCCGAGCTGGCGCGACAGGCGTGCGCCTTCCGCGTAGCCCAGCCCGCATGCGACGATCGCGGCCAGCATCAGCGCATCGCCGACCACCGACGCCTGGCCGCCGTTGCGCAGCGCAAACGCGGCCACCGCACCGCTGCCGACGATCGAGAAGATCCAGAACGGCAGCCTCGGCCGTTCGCCGCCGCGCCACACGCCGAACAGCGCGGTCGCGAGCGGCAGCAGCCCGACGAACACGATCGCGTGCGCAGAGGTCACGTGCTTCAGCGCAAGCGCGGTCAGCAACGGAAAACCGACCACGACCCCGAGCGCGACGATGACGAGCGACACGGTCTCGGCGCGCGTGGGCCGCTTCTGCTTAAGCGTGACGAGCAACGCGAGGCCGAGCGCGCCGGCGATCGTCGCGCGCGCGAACGTGAGGAACAGCGGGTCGAGCCCCTGCACCGCGACACGCGTCGCAGGCAGCGAGCCACTGAAGATGATCACGCCCAGCAGGCCGCTGAGCCATCCGTCGGTCGTCTTTTGCACGGGAAATCCTGAACGGGGAAAGTGGATCTCCGATGATCCGCCGCCCGTGAAAAGCGCGTAAGCTACAGCCCAATACAATTCGGACAAACTGTACTGGACAACCGGCCGTACAGTTCATTCTTCCCCCATGAGCCAGGCCGCCCCGCTTCCCGTTCCGCCCACCCCGTCGCGCACGCGCGTGGAAACCGTGATGGATACGTTGCGCGCCCGGATTGCGAGCCGCGCGCTGATGCCCGGCGCGCGCGTGCCGTCGATCCGGATGATGGCGGACGGGCTGGGCGTATCGAAATCGACCGTCGTCGATGCGTACGAGCGGCTCGCGAGCGAAGGCGTGCTCGTCGCGCGGCGCGGCTCGGGTTTCTATGTGTCGGGGCACGCGCCGCCGCTCGCGCTCGCCGATCTCGGCCCGCGGCTCGATCGCGGGCTCGATCCGCTGTGGCTGTCGCGCCAGTCGCTCGAGGCGGCGCCGACGTCCGTGAAGCCCGGTTGCGGGTGGCTGCCGCCATCGTGGCTGCCGGACGAAAGCCTGCGCCGCGCGCTGCGCGCCGCATCACGCGACGAATCCGACGCGCTGACCGACTACGCGACGCCGCTCGGCCTGCCCGCGATGCGCCAACAGCTCGCCTGGCGGCTCGCGCAGCACGGCGTCCAGGCCGAACCTGCGCAGATCATGCTGACCGACGGCGGCTCGCACGCGCTCGATCTCGTCTGCCGCCTGCTGCTCGAGCCGGGCGATACGGTCGTGCTCGACGATCCGTGCTACTTCAACTTCCAGGCACTGCTGCGCGCGCACCGTGCGCGGATCGTCAGCGTCCCGTACACGCCGAACGGCCCGGATCTCGCGCGCTTCGAGCAGGTGCTCGCCGAGCATCGGCCACGCCTGTACATCACTAACGCGGCGCTGCACAACCCGACCGGCGCGACGCTATCGGCGCCCGTCGCGCACCGGCTGCTGACGCTTGCGGCCGAGCATGGCCTGCTGATCGTCGAGGACGACATCTTTGCCGACTTCGAGAGCACGCCCGCGCCGCGCCTCGCGGCCTTCGACGGGCTGTCGCGCGTCGTGTCGATCGGCAGCTTCTCGAAGACGCTGTCGGCCGCGATCCGCTGCGGATACGTCGCTGCGCGCCCGGAATGGATCGAGGCGCTCGTCGACCTGAAGCTCGCGACGTCGTTCGGCCATGCGCAGATCGGTGCGAACGTCGTACACAGGTTGCTCATCGACGGCACGTACCGGCGCCATGTCGACAGCCTGCGCGCGCGCCTCGCGGACGCGATGGGCGAAACGCTCCGCCGCGTCGCGCGCGCCGGGCTACGGACCTGGACGGAGCCGCGCGGCGGCCTGTTCGTGTGGGCGGCGTTGCCCGACGGGCTCGACGCCGCGCGCGTCGCACGCCATGCGCTGGACCACGATGTGGTGCTCGCGCCCGGCAACGTGTTCAGCGCGTCGCACAGCGCGACGTCGTACCTGCGTTTCAACGTGTCGCGCTGCAAGGGGCCGGCGGTGTTCGATGCGCTGGCGCGGGCGATGGAGGCGGCGCGGGCCGAAGAATGCAGTGGCATGCAGGCGGATGCGGATGGACGCGTCCCCGCTGTGGAATGATGGAACCCGGCTATTGGGCAGACAATTACGGAATGGATCGGCAATTTGCCTCCGTCGTCTGAAGTCTGGCTAACCGAGATCCGATACAGCGTGTCGCTTGGGATACCTCGTTTCAAAAATCGTACACGTCCAATGGACGAACATATCTTAGTCATCCGATAGTTTTCCACCTCTTCCGGATAACTATCGAATCAATGAGCGAAAACTTCGAATCACGCGGCACCACGCGCCAAGAAGACTGCGATGAATGGATTGCCTCGCGTCATGCAGGAACTGAATCCCGAGAATGTCATCAGGTGGGACAAGCAGACGCAGAGAAACATCACGTGCACTGTGTTTCCCGATAACGGGATCACGGATGCCGCGGTATGCAAACCCGATTCACACACGCGAATAATCGCAATCTACCCGCATTTCTGCATGCTTCCCGATGCTCGGCTTTCCACCAACTGCAAACTGAAAGTCCTGATTCATGAGTGCACACACTACATCGATACGTTCGACTCAAACGACGAAATATACGGGTTCGGCACCGGTCTGAAGTATTGGGCTCAGACACACACGGATGTCGCGATCGATAACGCCGAGAGTCTCGCCTGCTACATTTCATTCTTTGACGACAGGATCCTGGGGTGACAATTCTTGCACGCGTGATCAGTGTCGCGATCTGGTCCTGCCCCTCGTTTTCGATGTCATCCACGGCCTGTACCGTTTCCGAAGACTTGCTCGACAGCGCCCCGTTCAATTCCGATGCGATCCCTAACGAGGATCGCATCAAGATTGCAGAAATGGAAAGACAGCGCCGGTTACGAAGGCTATCTTCAGATCGGACTGACACTGGTGCCGTTTTGCAACGATGGAGTCGGCACCTGTGCAGCGATCCGCACATCACGCCGACATCCAGAGCACTTCGCTGAGGTAGTCCGCCGCTCAACGACATCACGATCGCGTCGCGTGGGCGACGGGTGACCCGCACCTCTCGCGCCGCCTCCCCCGCCCACTTCACACCTCCGCCGCGTGCGCCCTCGCCCGCACTTCCGCAAACGACGTATCGACGAGCAGGCGCCCCGTATCGAACACCGTTTCCAGCGCCTCCTCCCACTCGCCTTCCAGCATCCGGTCGTCCCACGCGACGGGCAGCGTCGTCGTCCGATACTCACCGGTACGGCGATTGCGCAGCAGCGTGAGCCGGCCCCTCTTCGAGCGCTTGCGCTGATCGGTGACCGGATCCTTGCAGACGTCGTGCCACACGCCGCCGCGCCGGATCGCCGAGCACTTCATCGCGAAACGCTGCGTGTCGCGATTCACCTGCTGCAGCAACCCGCCGCCCATGCCGAACACGACGTTGCCGGCCGCATAACCCGCGTCGTCGAGCGCGGAAAGAATCGCTTCGATCGACAGCTCGTCGACGCCGTCGCCCTGGATCACGCGCACGCGATTCAGCACGCGCCGCCCCTTGCCGTTCACGGTCGAGCCGAACGATGCGTCGAGCGCGCGCACGGTCTGCAGCACGATCGTCACCGGGTCGCCCGAATCGGGCCGCACGACGAGCGTCGCGCCGGAATCGAGCACCGCCTGGCGCAGCGGGCCGCCCCACATCTCGAGCGCCGCGAACAGATCGTAGGAGTCCGACACGACCGATACGATCGCACCGGGCATGCCGAAGCGCTCGATCATGTTCCGGTATGCATCGGCTTCGCGTTCGCGCCCCCACGACGTGATCGTGCTGTGCTCGGCCGCCGGCACCGAGTACGCGGCCATCGGCTCGCGATAGAAGCGGTTCGCGGCCAGCACGCCGAGCACCGTGTCCGAGCCCATGAAGTTCACGAGGTGTGCCGCGCCGCCGATCGCGGCCGACTCCGCACTCGATACGCCGCGCGCGCCGAAATCGTGCAGCTTGAACGGCAGTTGTGAGAGATCGTCGTCGGTCTTTTCGAGGAAGCGGCGGATCGTCTGCCGCAGGTGCCAGCTGCGCGTCGCGACCGTCACCGGATACCACACGCGCAGCAGCATCGTCTCGAGATACGACGCGAGCCAGAACACCTGCGGGTCGTCGCATTCGACCGTCATCAGCGCGTTGTGCACCGGCACGACCGAACCCTCGGGTACCGCGCGGATCTTCACCGGCAGGTACCCGTCGTAGCGTTCGACGATGGTGCGCCACCCCGCTTCGTTGAACGGCTCGCCGTGCACCGCGAAGAAATCGCGCGCATCGTCGATCATCGCGTGCGTGACGGGCTTGCACAGATATTCCTTCAGCAGCATCTGCAGGCCGAAGAACACCGTACGGTCGTAGCGGCCGCCGCGCGATTCGACGTACGAGAACATCGCCGACGCGTCGGGCGGATATTGCAGGAAGTGGGAAGCCTTGTACGAATCCGTGTTGAGGATCGGATTGGCGAGAACCGCGGCAAAGCCGCCGAGATCGTTTTGCATGGCTAGAGCTCCTCTAGGCCGTTGAAGTGCCGCCGCGTCTGTCGCGGCGGACGGAATGCGGGGAATCAGCGAGTCACAGCTTCCCCAGGAAGTGATAAGCGATGTCGAAGTGATCCTCGAACATCACGTTGCGCATCTGCGCGAATTCGTTGAGCGGCACCCAGCGCGCCTTGTCGGCATCGTCGCTGCCCTTCACGCGCGGCAGCTCGCCGGTCGGGAAGTTGAACAGGCACGCGTGCGTGATCGTGCGGCCGCGCAGCGAACGCGTCGGGTGATCGAACACCTGGCGATCCTTGATCGAGCCGCGCAGCACGGGCTCGGGAAGCTTCAGCCCGGTTTCCTCGCGCAGCTCGCGGATACAGGCCGCGTCGAGCCGCTCGTCCTGGTTCACGAACCCGCCCGGCAGCGCCCACAGGCCGCGGCCCGGCTCGCTGCGGCGGCGCACGAGCAGGATATGGCCCGAGTGCACGACCACCGCGTCGACCGTCACGAACGTGACGGGATACGGCGCGGCCGCCCATGCCTTGCGATACGCGGCGATGAATTCGGCTTCCGATTTCAGCTGCGCGAATTCCGGCTGCGTGCGGAAACGCTCGAGCCAGCCGAACACGGGTTCCGGCACCGCCCACTGCACGAAGCTGTTGGTGCGTTCGGCGAAATACTGGTCGCGGATCTCGGTGGCGGAAATGTCTTCGGTCGCATCGACGTCGACGAGCTCCCATTGCGGGAACATCCGCAGGTAATACGAAGTGGCGTCCTTCTCGTGGCCGATCAGCCCGACCTTGCGCTGCGCGATGTCGCCAAGCGCGGACGCCACGGCATCCTGCACCCAGCGCACCCAGTCGCCGTCGTTGTAGGTCGAATCCTGCAGCGGCGCGATCGTGACGCGGTCGCGCTCGGACGCGTCGAGCAGCGAAGCCAGCATCTGGCGGCGCTCGTCGAACGAGAACGGATCCTTGATGGTGCGGGGCTTGTCGGTCGACCCGATCAGCACGCACACGCGCTCGGCCCGGCTCAGTGCCGACTTCAGCACGTTCAGGTGACCACGATGCGGAGGCTGGAAACGACCAATGAAAACGAGCGCGTCGAAGCGCCGGTTCTGTTGCGTACTCATGAGGCTCCCTCAAGAGATTGAAACGCTTCGGGTCTTTCCCGAAGGGTTGAAACGAATCCTAGGGGAAATCCCGAGGGACGTCAATCGAGCCCCTCCTCGACTTGACGAAGTCTGAAGAAATGCGCGGCATTGGCGGGTTACACTCGATTTCATCCCAATCCGGCCGTTGCGCCCACCATCATGAGGATTTCAGTCAGCCGGACCGTCGGCGTCGACCGCCGGCGCCTCTTCACGTGGTCGCAGGACTACGCGCGGCGGCTCGTGTGGGACAGCTTCCTCACCGACGCCTATCTGCTCGACGGCATGGCGGCCGACGTCGGCGCCGACGCGTTCTGCCGCAGCCAGTCGGGCGCGACGATGGTGTCGCGCTACATCTCGTACCGTCCGCCGCAGGTCGCGGCCGTCGAAATGGTCGACGGGCCGAAAGTGCTCGAGCGCTTCAGCGGCAGCTGGAACTTCACCGAGCACACGCCCGGCACGACCGAGGTGAAATTCACGTACAACTTCCGTGCTCAGCCGGCCTGGCTGCGCTGGCTGCTCGAACCGCTGATCGGCGCGTTCTATCTCGTGCAGACGCGCCGGCGTCTCGATTCGTTCAAGCGCTGGGCCGAAGCCGAAGCGCTGCCGCGCTGACCGGCGACCACGGGCCGCACGATCCGGCGCATCCACGCCGCCTCCTCACGAATGTGTTCGAACGCGCCATTGCCGCGCCGTCGGGCCTTCGCCGCGCATTTGCCAGATTCGCCGAACCCGGGGAAACTACGGGCGGCCGTCACTCTGACGGCGAGCCCCGACCGAGAGAACGGGGTACTCCTCCCTGAAACGGCTTCGACACGAACATAATCCGATGAGCCTGATATCCCGATTCTTTGGCCGCAAGGAAGAACCCGAAAACCCCGTCGCACTGGTCGCGGCATCCGACGTCGAGAATCCGCTGAGCGTGACGGTCGTCTTCGACGGCCCGCTGCAGGTCGATATCGCCGCGCTGACGGCCGCGCTGCGCGCGTACCACCCGAGCATGAAGCAGGCGCGCGTCGAAACCGAGCCGACGCTGGAGCAGGTGTTCGGGCTCGCCGGCTGGGGCAACCACGTCGTCCGCCTGGTCGGCTTCGATGCGCCCTATCCGTCCGAGGCGCTGGAAGCGTGCGTCGCGCCAGCGCACTATGGGCAGGACCTGAAGCAGCAGGTGCGCGCGAGCCGCAGCCACGTGATCCTCTACTACGCCGGACACGAAACGAATCCGCTCGACCAGTATGTCGCGCTGGCGGCGGTCGCCGGCGCGCTCGCCGAACAGAACGGCCTCGCAGTGCTGAACGAGCACGCGCACACGTCGCTGCCGGCCGGCGTCTTCAACGCGAAGGAACTCGGCGAGGAAAGCCTCGACGTGCTGCGGGATATCCCGCTGAACCTGTTCTTCTGCGGCTTCGTGAAATACGAAGTCGAAGGCGTCGACGGCGTGTGGATGCGCACCTATGGCGCCGACGTGTTCGGCCTGCCCGATTTCGCCGCGCTCGCCGAAGGCCATCACGAGGGCGAACGCTATTCGGGCATCTTCAACAACGTGATGCATTACCTGCTGGAAAGCGGCGCGCGCATGCATGCGGGCGAAACGATGCAGATCGGCGCGGAAACGTTCATGAAGCTGCGCGAACCGCTCGAGCACGAGTACTACCTGCAGGGGCCGTCGCAGGTGCTGGTGGCCGAGCTGATCTCGGCGGACCAGATCAATCGCTGATTTCACCTCGTCGTATCTTGCAGCACGGCGCACGGGTTCAACGCTTCGCGAACCACGTGCGCAGCTGCATCACCTGACGGCGGCGTGACAGCCGCCGCACGAACCCCATCTGGAGCGATCCGTGTTCGGCATCCGCCTTGGTCTCACGCTGGCCGCCATCGGCCTCTCGTTGTCGGCCCATGCCGACAGCATCGACTGCTCGCGCGCGAAGACGCGCACCGATCGCCTGATTTGCAGCGACAAGGCGCTCGTGTCGGCCGACAGCACATTGTCGAGCGCCTACTACGATGCAGTCGGCATCGCCGCCGACCAGCAAGCGGTTATCCAGTCACAACGCACATGGCTCAAGCAGCGCGATATGTGCGGCGACGCGGCGTGTGTCGCTGCGGCCTACCGCGACCGTACTGCGGCGTTGAAGCAGGTCAAGCACGCGGGCTGGAAAACCTATCGCGATCCGGCGCTCGGCATCTCGTTCGAATACCTCGCGAATCGCCAGATCAAGAAGCCGTGCCCCGAAATCGGCGGCGACAGCTGCATTGCGATCGTCGGCCGCAACATGACCTACAGCAACTACTTCATCGCGTTCGAGATCGTCGACGGCGCGCTGGAGCCCGTCGCGGAGAAGGAAGCGGGATTCGTGAAGCAGGACGACGGCAAGTGGGTGACGTCATACGGCCCAGGCATCGCACAGGAAGTAGAGCGCCTCTCCGGCCCCGGCTGGCGCGGCATGCAAGCGACGATCACGTGCGGCATCAGCGATCCGGAAACCGGCTTCCACTCGGCGGCCGGCGAATGCTACTGGGCCGTGCTGAGCAACGGCAAGCGCGCGGCCGTTGCGAACACGCAGGGTATCGTCGGCACTGACGACGCGACGCTGCACAGCGTGTCGTCGTTCCGGTTCGAGCGCTAGCGGGCATCGCACGACGCGCGTCCGCCCGGGCAGGCATCGACGGGCCGGCGCCGTCACAGGGCGCGATGGCGACGCACTAACGCGCACCGTTCCCGCGCAACATAAACGTTTCCGCACCCGCATCGCGGCGCAGCGTGACCTCCGTACCGGTCAGCCATCCTGACGATTTCAGGATCGGCCTCGCGATCGCGTACAGGCGGTCGGCGCTCGTACCATAAAAGTACAAGTAACCGTCGTTGCCGTCGCGATGCAGTTCGGTCTCGCCCAGTTCGCCGGCCCCTGCCCGTTTCACCGCGCGATCCAGCCGTTGCTCCAGCGCGTGAAGGCGCGCCTTGTCCTTCTCGTCGTAATCGAAGTGAACCATCACAACCGGACCGGGCGGCTTCGGCGGCATATCCGCGGCAGCGTTGCCGGTGAGCAGCACCGCGCCAAGCATCGCGGCGAACCGGATTCCGTTACGCATATCGGTAAAGGAAGTGAAACGCGCGCTCACGTCGCCGCACCGCCGCGCGCAACCTGCTGCCGGACTTGCGCCTGCGTGCCGAGCGCGACGGCAATCGCATCGACCGCATCGGCCGCACGCGCCGCGCCGCACATGAACGCGTCGACAGCCGCGAAGCGATGCTCGGGCCACGTGTGGATCGTGATGTGCGATTCGGCGAGCAGCACGACGCCCGTCACGCCATGCTCGCCGCCGAAATGATGGAAATGCGCGCCGATCACGCGTGCACCTGCGCGTTGCGCCGCGTCGGTGAGGATCGACTCGAGCCGCGCGGCGTCGCGCAGCAACGCCGCATCGATACCGGCGAGGTCCGCCAGCACATGCGAGCCGAGCGTCGCGCGCGGTGGCGCGATCCCGTCGCGTGCGGTCATTTGTGCGACCCGTACGACGAATAGCCGCTGCGGGCCGACGAACTGCCCCAGCCGCTGCCGCCCGAACCGCTGCCGCCGATCGATGCGCAACTGAACAGCGTGACGACAATCAGGCCGTAGATGCCGTAGAGGACGTACCGGATCACGCGTTGCCCCCGTCCGATGCAAAGCGCTTCCACAGCCATTCAGGCAGCCACAGCACCAGCAGGCCAATCAGCAGGTAGAAGGAGCGGCCGCTGAACGAGAACAGCGAGCCCATGTTCAGGATCACGAGCAGCGCGCTGAACACGAGCGGCAGCGGTGCGAAACTGTGCGGGCCTTTCCGGCCGAACAGGCCCGTCGACGCAGTGGCACCCGTTGCCGCGGCAGCCGCGGCCGTCGCGAGCGCCGGCGTGCCGAAGCGTTCGGCGAGCGTGCTGCCCGACAGCGGCCGCGCGCGCGACCAGACGATCTCCGCGTCGCTGCGCTCGCGCGTCAGCTTGTCCTTCTGCCAGCCGTAGTCGATGATCGACGTGCGATCCCCGACCTGCACGCGCCAATTGAACGCACCGACCACGTAGACAACCTCCGAGTCGTATTCCTCGCGCAGGCGGTAGGTCTTGCCGCCGTCGGTCACGTCGGACTCGCTGCCGATCGTCGGCCATTGGTCGAGCACCTGCACGCGCTCCCAGCGCCCTTCACTTTGCACGAGCCACAGGAAGCCGCGCTTCGGGTTCAGCAGCAGGTATTCATCCCACGTCTGTTCGTCGCCCGGCACGCGGCAACGCATCATGCCGATCACCGTGTACTTCACGCCATCGAACGTGCCGACCGCCCCGAGTTCCAGCGCCCCCTTCACCGCGTCGAGCTTGCGCTGCGCGGCGAACACGGTCTGCTGCTCGGCCGTGCACTGCACGCCCGCGTGGCAACTGCCGCACACGACGTAGTCGGCAACGTTCGGCGCATACGACAGCGGCGCGCCGCAGCTCGGGCACGCGAACGGCACCATCTCGGCACCACGCTTCTCGCGCGTATCGTTTTCGGTATCGCGCAGGCCGGTGAACGCGAGCGCATCGAATGCCAGCGCTTCGCCCGTATAGACGGCCGGGCTCCCGTCATTCGAATCGGCGTCGGAATAGTCGTAGGTCGCGAACGCGTTGCCGGTGCGCAGGTCGACGACGCGCGCCTCCCAGCCGGCATCGACGCGAAACGGCAGCTCGCCGTCGCCGCCCGTGCAGCGCGCGGTGCGCACGTCCGACACGAGAAACGCGCGGCCGCCGTGGTCGATCCGCATGCCCGGCTCCAGCGTGCCGAACGCAGGCCACGCGCCGCCGGACGCGTCGTCGGGCTCACGCACCGTGATCGCATACTGGCCCGACGCATCCGACAGCCAGCCGAACGTGCCGTCGTCGAACACGACGTACCACTCGCTCCACGCGCCGGCGTCGTAGGTCATCTGGATGCGGCCGAGCACCGTGAACGTACGCTTGTCGTAGCGCCCGGCCGTGCCGATCTGGATCGGCGACGCATCGTCGAGCACCGTGGCCAGTTCGCCGATACGTTCGACGTCGGACCCGCGCCTGAGCAGCGTGCTGCGGCAGAACGCGCAGACGGCCATCACGGCCGCCGCCGAGCGGAACTCGACCGGCGCGCCGCACTGGGGGCACGAGGTACTGAACATGCGCGACGCTTACCGGGTGAGCTTCGCGAGAATTTCAGCCTTCGCGCGCGAATATTCATCTTCGGTCACGAGGCCCTTGTCGAACAGCGCCTTCAACTGTTCGAGCCGCTGCACGTAATCGGTGCCTTCCGCCGGTGCGGCAGGCTGCGCCGCGGCGGCCGGTGCCGCGACGGGCGCGGGCGGCGCCGGTTGCGCAGCGCCCGCCATCTGGCCGGCCATTGCCTGCCCGATCACCGCGCCCGCGGCGAGCCCCGCGCCGACGCCCGCGATACCGCCCGGGTTCTGTGCGGCGAGCGGAATCGCCTGCGCGGTCTGGTATTGCGTGGCGCGCGCGAGATCGCCGGCCATCCCCGCGCCGATCCGCAGGTCGAGCGCCTTCTGCAATTCCGCCGGCAGCGACACGCTTTCAACCGCGAACGCGTCGAGCGCGAGGCCATAGCGGGTGAACACCGGCACCAGCGCCTCGGCGACGCGCTGCGACAGCAGCGACTGGTTCGCGGCCATGTCGACAAACGGCACGTCGGCCGAGCCGAACGTCGTGCTCATCGCGGTGACGACCAGGTTACGCAGTTGCTGTTCGAGATCGTCGACCGTGTACTGCGCGCGCGTGCCGCTGACTTCGCGATGGAACGCGCCCGCGTCGACGATCCGGTACGAGTAGATGCCGAACGCGCGCACCTGCACGAAGCCGAATTCGCGATCGCGGATCGTCACCGGCTGCGCGGTACCCCAGCGGCGGCCGAGCTGCAGCCGCGTACTGAAAAAATAGACGTCCGACTTGAAAGGCGATTGAAAGAACTTGTCCCAGTTCTTCAGGTACGTGAGCACCGGCAGCGTGTTCGTCTCCAGCGTGTACAGCCCCGGCTGGAAGACGTCGGCGACCTTGCCTTCGTTGACGAAGATCGCGACCTGCGTTTCGCGCACGGTCAGCTTGCCGCCGTACTGGATTTCCTGGTCTTCCATCGGATAGCGCCAGGCCAGCACGCCGTCGGTGTCTTCCGTCCATTGCAGGACGTCGATGAACTGCTTGCGGATAAACGATCCCAGACTCATGTCGGTCTCCTCGAAACGCGTGGCGCGTCAGGTCAGGCAGGCGGCATTGATGATGCCGACGACGAGCGACGCGGTGCCCATCAGGCCGCCCATCGCGACGTTGCGATCCTCGATCGCATGATTCATGCCGGGCATCAGGCGGGTCAGCACCGCATAGGCGATCAGTTGCACGGCCATCGCGCCGACGGCCCAGATCACGACTTCGCCGAGCGTCGAGTTGTGCGCGATGCTGGACGCGAGCGTCAGGCAGAAGCCGATCAGCGCGCCGCCGAACGACAGCGTCGCGGCTGCGTTGCCGTCGCGGATCAGCGCCAGCTCGTCGAACGGCGTGACCTTCAGGTACACTGCCGCGAACACAAGAAGCAGCACGAACGCCGACAGTAAATGAACCGCATAGAGATAGGCACTATTCATTCTTTCCCTCGGATTTCGTGCTCGGTTCGCCGGCCCATGCAGGGCCAGCAGACGGATGGCCACCCCACAAAATTCCGCGCCAGTATATCCACATTGCCGACCGCTGCACAACGGACGCACCATGCTGCATAAGCGCGCGCTCGTCCTGTCGATTCTCGTGCTCGCGTCGTGCGGGCTCGGCTACGAACTGATCAGCAGCGCGCTGTCCAGCTACCTGCTCGGCGATTCGATCCTGCAGTTCTCGTCGGTGATCGGCTGCTACCTGTTCGCAATGGGGATCGGCTCATGGCTCGCGAAGTTCGTCGAGGACGACGACGTGCTCGACCGCTTCGTCGACATCGAGCTGCTCGTCGGCCTGCTCGGCGGCATCTCGGCCGCGCTGCTGTTCGCGGTGTTCGCATGGCTCGCCGCGCCGTTCCGCGCCGCGCTCTATGCACTCGTGCTGGCGCTCGGCCTGCTGATCGGGATGGAGATCCCGCTCGTGATGCGCGCGTTCCAGCAGCGGCGCCAGGCGTTCCGCCATACCGTCAGCGAAGTGCTGACCTTCGACTATCTCGGCTCGCTCGCCGTGTCGCTGATCTTCCCGCTCGTGCTCGCACCGCGTCTCGGCCTGCTGCGCACCAGCTTCCTGTTCGGGCTCCTGAACGCGTTCGTCGCGCTGTGGACGACGCACCTGTTCCGCGACGAGATTCGCAACGTGCGCGGCAAGCTGATGCGCGCGTCGCTCGTGATCGGGCTGCTCGTTGCAGGCTTCGCGCTGTCGGACCGCATCACGCACTGGGCCGAGCACGGCGTATACGGCGACGAAACGATCTATTCGGAAACCACGCCGTACCAGCGCATCGTGCTCACGCAGTGGCACGACGACCTGCGGCTGTACCTGAACGGCAACCTGCAGTTCTCGTCCCGCGACGAGCATCGCTATCACGAGGCGCTGGTCCACCCGACCGTCGAGGCGCTGCCGTGGGCGAAGCGCGTGCTCGTGCTCGGCGGCGGCGACGGCCTCGCGGTGCGCGAACTACTGAAGCACCGCAACCTCGAACAAATCACGCTCGTCGATCTCGATCCCGCGATGACGAAGCTGTTCTCGACGTCCGCACCGCTCGTCAAGCTGAACCAGGGCGCGCTCGAGGATCCCCGCGTGCACGTGATCAACGACGACGCGGTGCGCTGGCTCGAATCGAACGCCGACGTGTACGACGCGATCGTCGTCGACTTCCCCGACCCGACCAACTTCGGGCTCGGCCGGCTGTATTCGGTGCCCGTGTTCCGGCTGCTCGCGCGCCACCTGTCGGAGAACGGCTATGCGGTGATCCAGTCGACGTCGCCGTACTTCGCGCCGCACGCGTACTGGACCATCATCGCGACGCTGCACGAAGCGGGGCTCAGCACGTGGCCGTACCACTGCTACGTGCCGTCGTTCGGCGACTGGGGCTTCGTGATCGCCGGCAAGCGCCGCGACTTCACGGTGCCGACGCACTACTCGGTGCCCATGCGCTGGCTCGACGCGCAGACGGCCGTCGAGATGTTCCACTTCCCGGCCGACATGCCGGCGCTGCCGATGTCGCCGAACGAACTCAACGACCAGCCGCTCGTGCGCCGTTTCGACGACGACTGGAAACACGTGTTGCGCTGATGGATCGCCGCACGTTCCTCGTCGCGTCGGCGGCCGCGTCGCTCGCCGCCTGCGGGCGCACCGGCTGGATCGAGACGACGCCGCATGTCGGCTACCCCGGCATGCGCGAAGGCCATGCGCTGCGCGACCATACGACGCTGCCGCCGCCTTCCGGCGCGATCGAGACCGACGTCGCGATCCTCGGCGCGGGTGCTGCCGGGCTGTCGTGCGCATGGCAGCTCGCACGCGCGGGCCACAAGCGCTTCACGATGCTCGCGGGCCCCGAATTGGGCGGCAACGCGGCCGGCGGCCGCTTCGGCGATCTCGGCTATCCGAAAGGCGCGCACTACCTGCCGCTGCCGTCGCTCGAATCCACGCATCTGCGCGACATGCTCGCCGATCTCGGCGTGATCGAATCGGCGCCGTTCTCCGCGCGCCCGGTGTACGACGAGCGTGCGCTCGTGCATGCGCCCGACGAACGCCTCTTCATCGCCGGGCAGTGGCAGGACGGTATCGTGCCGACGGCCGGCCTCGGCGCCGACGAACTCGCACAACAGGCACGCTTCTTCGCGTACACGGACGGGCTGCGCACCGCCCGCGGCGCCGATGGCCGCAAGGTGTTCTGCATCCCGATCGCCGAATCGTCGCGCGACCCGCGCTGGCGCGCGCTGGACCGAAGCTCGTTCCGTCAGTGGCTGCTCGACGAGGGCTACACCGCGAAAGCGCTGCACTGGTACCTGAACTACTGCTGCCGCGACGACTACGGCGCGGGGTACGAGCGCGTGTCCGCGTGGGCCGGCCTGCACTATTTCTCGTCGCGCGGCGGCCACGCGGGCGATGCGAGCGACGGCGCGGTGCTGACCTGGCCCGACGGGCTTCACACGATGGTGACGAAGCTGAGCGATTCGATCACCGCGCGCACCGGCTCGAATGCATGGTCGCGCGACGGCTTCGCGGTACGTGCGACCGAACGGGCGGGCGGCGTCGACGTGCTGTGCGCGCGCATGAGCGACGACGGCACGCTGTCGACGTTCACGCTGAAGGCGCGTCGCGTTGTGTGCGCGATGCCGCTGTTCGTCGCGGCGTGCGTGTTTCCGCAGCTTTCCGCGTATGGCTTCGACCCCGCGCGCGACCTGCCGCCGCGCGCGCCGTGGCTCGTGTCCAACTTCCTGCTCGACGGGATGCCGGCCGAAAAAGCGGGCGTACCGCTCGCGTGGGACAACGTCGTCTACAACGGCGCGGGGCTCGGCTATGTCGTGTCGACACACCAGCTGATCCGCATGTCGCCGCCGACGCGCTCGGTGTTCTCCGCGTACCAGGCGTTGAGCACGCAAGCCCCGGACGACACGCGCCGCTGGCTCGCGCAGGCCAGGCCCGACGCGTTGCGCGAACAGGCGGCGATCGACCTGCAGGCCGTCTACGGCCGCAATCTGTGGAAACACGCGACGGCGCTCGAAATCACCGTGCGCGGTCACGCAATGGCGACGCCCGACGTCGGCTTCCTGAGCCGGCCGGGGCTGCTCGCCCTGCGCGATGCCGACGGCCCCGTCGTGTTCGCGCATGCGGACCTGTCCGGGCTGTCGCTGTTCGAGGAAGCGTCGTACTGGGGCGTGCTCGCCGCGCGGCGCGTCCTGGCCTGACGACCGTCATCCGTCATTGCGGCGCCACCACCACCCGCTATAATCGCGCGACATTCCGACTGCATTGAGCAGGCCGACGGTGCCGCGTCGTTCGACGCGCCGTATGCCCTCCTCGACAACAACAATGAAGAACAGAACCATCCGACGCCTTCGCCCGTTCGTGCGCGCTGCCGCGCGCGCGCTCGCGTGCACCCCGCTGCTCGGCGCGCCGCTGGCGCTGCATGCGGCCGACACCGCAGCCACCACCGGCACCGCATCCGCCGCCGGGCGCTACATCGTCGTCGACACCGGCCATACGCCGGCGCACCCGGGCTCCACCGGCGCGAGCGGCCGTGTCGAATACCTGTACAACCTCGATCTGTCCGCCGCGGTCGCCGAGAAACTCGTCGCGCATGGCGACCGCGTGCTGCGCACGTCGGCCGATGGCCGCGAGATCACACTCGACCAGCGTTCGACGCAGGCGCCCGACGCGAACCTGTTCGTGTCGATCCATCACGACTCGATGCAGCAGCAGTTCATCGACGCGGGCCGGCAGCGCGAATTCCGCGGCTTCTCGGTGTTCGTGTCGGAACGCAATCCGCACTACGCGGAAAGCCTGCGTTGCGCGAAAGCAATCGCCGAGCGGCTGGTCGCGGCCGGCGAGCGGCCGTCGCTGTATCACGCACAGCCGATCCGCGGCGAGAACCGCCCGCTGATCGACCCGCCACTCGGCATCCACCGCTTCGACGATCTCGTCGTGCTGCGCACCGCGCCGATTCCGGCCGTGCTCGTCGAGGCCGGCGTGATCGTCAACCCGGACGAGGAAGCACGGCTGGCGCGTCGCGAGACGATCCAGAAGCTGTCCACTGCGATCGCGGGCGGGATCGACGCGTGCACGGTGCCGCAATAAACGACGATAACGCCCGTCGGGCCCAACGGTTTTCACCCAGTCAGGAGCATCACCATGAAAATGAAGAATCTGCTCGTATCCTGCGCACTGCTCGCGCTTGCCGCTCCGTTCGCCGCGCACGCAGCCGGCTGTGCGAAGCCGCACAGCGCGTTCGACCAGGTGTACTGCAGCAGCACCCAGTTCTCGCAGACCGACCGCGACCTCAACGACGAGTACGGCCGCCTGCGCAAGCAACTGAGCAGCGACCAGCAGGCGACGCTGAAGGCCGGCCAGCTCGCGTGGCTGAAGCAACGCGATGCACAGTGCAGCGAGACGCGCAACAACGGCTACCTCGTGGATCTCCAGTGCGCGACCGACATGACGCAATCGCGGCTGTCGTTCCTGCGCGAGCGTGAACGCGAATGCACGAGCACGGGTTGCGTGACGTCGAAGCTCGGCGATTAAGGGCTTCGCGCGTGCCGCGCCGCGAAGCGTTTCGCGGCGCGGCGCTTCATGCCCTTGCGATCCCTGCGCTTCGGCACCGCGAGAGGAGCGGCGATGCGACATGAATTCTCTGAAGTCCTCAACGATCTGGTCGACTATTTTCTCGTCGGCGATCTCCTGCTGCTGAAACGCTTCCAGGAACGGCACGGGCTATCGGAGGACGTCGCGACGGCGTTCACGACGAACGACAGCGGCGACCGCGCCGTGCTGGAAGGCGTCGTCATTCCGGTGGCCGGCATCGAGAACCATCCGTACACGGTCATCTTCACACTGGATGACGCAACGCCCGAATTGCTGAAAACGGGAAGCCGCCTGCAGCATCGGCGCGGCGGGTACGTGCTGCGCGTCGAACATCGTTCGGTCATGCTCTACACGTGGCGGATTCTCGAACGCTTCAACGACGCAACGGTCAATGCACTGCTCGCGCGTTACCGCGAACCGGGCAGGCCCGTGATTGAAATCGACAACGGCTGGTATGAGGTCGAGATCCTCGGTGGCGAAGTCCCCCGCAACGCCTGGTTCGAGCCTGCGTTCGAATTCGTGCTGAAGAAAACCGACGCACCGGGCGATGCATCTCAGGTGGATATCAACTACCGTTTTACGATCGACGTCAGCCTGGATCCGGCGAATTGAATTTCTCTCACGACGATGCTGCCCACGGCAACCGATCAGGCGGAGTACACATGACACCGAACACGATGAAGGTCGACATCCGCGCTGCCACGCCCGCCGATGCCCCTGCCATCGCCGCCATCCACGTCGCATCGTGGCAGGCCACCTACCCGGGCATCATGCCGGCCCCGTTCCTCGCCGGCCTGTCGGTCGAAAAGCGCACCGCTTCGTGGCGCCATGCGCTCGACGCCGGACGGCCGCGTGTCGCGCTCGCATGCGCGGAAAGCGGCCCGACAGGCTGGATCGCTTACGGTCCGACGCGCGACACCGACAAGGATCGCACCTGGGGTGAAATCGAAGCGATCTATCTGCATCCATCGCATTGCGGGCAAGGCGTCGGCGCGGCGCTCGTCGACCATGCCTGTCGTGCGCTGCATGACTCGGGCCTCAGGTGGGTGTCGCTCTGGGTGCTGGTGAAAAACCATCGCGCACGGGCGTTCTACGAACGCGAGGGCTTCGTCGCCGAAGACGACATCAAGACGTTCGAGATCGACGGTGCGCCAATCGACGAAGTGCGCTACTGGCGCGCATTGCCGAAACAATCGTCATGACGGCATCGCCGCCGCTACGGCCAGACGCGCCTGCATCAACTGCAGCAACTCGCGGATCTTCGCGTTGACCGAATTGCGGCTCGAGTAGGCGGCCAGCAGTTCCAGCGGCGCCGGCTCCATCTCCAGCGGCACGCGCACCAGCCGCCCGGCGGCCAGTTCCCCCGCGCACCCGCGTTCGACGAGAATCGCAAAGCCGATCCCGTTCACCGCCGCCAGCCCCGCCATCTCGCCGCTGTTGACGCGATATCGGCTCGCGACCGGAATCTTGTGGATCCGCCCGTCGCCGTCGGCGAACTGCCACGGCTGCCCCTTCAGCGTGCTCAGCGTCGTGATGCACGGCAACTGCCTGAGCTGCGCCGTCCGGGTCGGCATGCCCGCTCGTTCGATCAGCGACGGCGCGGCCACGACGACGCTCGGCAAGCTCACGAGCGGCCTGACGACGAACGTGCTGTCGTCCAGCTTCCCGCGATTGACGATGATCGACAGGTCGATATCGTCGCGTAACGTCGATACGCCCGCGAGGCTCGTATCGCAATCGATTTCGACCCGCGGATGGCGGCTGGCGAATTCCGCGACGATCGGCCCGAGCATGCGCGGCCCAATTTCGCCGGGCACGCAGAGCTTCAGCACGCCGCGCAACTCCGTTTGCTGCGAAGTCAGTTCGAACTCGGCAAGCGTCAGTGCATCGAGCATCGGCTTCGCGCGTTCGTGCAGCAGGCGCCCGGCCTCCGTCATGCGCAGGTGCCGCGTGCTGCGCTCCAGCAGACGCACGCCGAGCCTCGACTCCAGTTGTGCCACATGGCGGCTCACGTTGGAACCGGGTATCGAAAGCACGCGCGCGGCGCCGGCAAAGCTGCCTTCATCGACGACCGACACGAACACGCGCACCGCGTTCAGGTCCAGCTTGCTGCGCATCATTATCCCGTTTCAGGTATCAAAGCTCACCGTTTTTCACGGCTTATCCCGTTCGAGACCGTAATTTACGATGCGGATCCAGTCAAGGCATGGCCGCCGGCGCACGAACCCGCGCCGACACGACCACGCGCAAAAACCTACGGGAGCATCACCATGGATATCGCCATTCTCGGCGCCGGCGTGGCCGGCATGAGCACCGCGCTTGCGCTTGCCGGGCAGGGGCACCGGATACGGCTCTACGAACGCAGGCCGTCCGAGACGACGATGGGCGCCGGCGTCGTGCTCTGGCCGAATGCCGGCTTCGTGCTCGAGCAACTCGGCCTCCTGCCGGACATCGTCGAAGTCAGCGGCCACCTGCGCGCGATGCGGTGCATGGACCGGCACGGCACCCCGTTCAAGCGCGTCGATATCGGCGAACTCGACCGCCACATGGGTTTCCCGACGCGCTCGATACTGCGGCGCGACCTGCAGGCCGTACTGGCACGGCACATCGCTGCGCACGACATCGACGTCTGCTTCGGCCACTGCGCGACAGCCATCGACGCCGGCCCCGACGGCCGGGCCGTCGTTCACTTCGACAACGGCACGGCGATCGCCCCGGATCTCGTGATCGGCGCGGACGGCCGCATGAACTCCGTCGCACGACGCCATGTGGTTGGCGACGCCACACCCGTGTATCAGGGATTCGTCAATTGGATCGGCGTGGCCCGGAGCGATGTACCGCTCGTCGACGAAGTGTCGATATTCGACTACTGGGGCCCGCGCGAGCGCTTCGGCATCGTCGCGCTGGATCGGCATCGCATGTACTGGGCGGCGGCCCGTGCCGAAGCCGCAATCGACGATCACGACCGCAACGACGACGAGGCGGCGCCGGATGATCCCGGCCCGCTGCTGGAGCGGCTATTCGACGGGTGGCCCGCGCGCATCGCGGACGTGATGCGCGCAACACCGCCGGGCACCATCGCGAAGGTCCGCGTGCACGATCTCGATCCCGTCGATGTATGGCACCGCGGCAATGTGCTGCTGATCGGCGATGCCGCGCACGCGCCGCTCCCCACCTCCGGGCAGGGTGCTTGCCAGGCACTCGAGGACGCGTGGCATCTCGCCCGCTGTCTCGACGGGCATGGGAAGGGCGACCGCAGCGACCTCGACGCAGCGCTCGCGTCGTTCACGCTGCGACGTACCCGGAAAACCGCGGCGATCACGCTGCGCGCACGCGAGTTCGCTCACCGGCTATTCGGCAACGACACGCACGAAGCTGCCCGACAGGCCGATCCGATCGCCGAGATCGAAGCGCTCGCCAGCGCGTGGGGGGCGGGGCTGCCGATGATGCGGGCCCGCGGCCAATAGGAACCTGATTGCCGGTCAACGACTGGCAATCAGGTGGCATCGTCAGGCGGAAATCCCGGCCCCGGTGTGTCCTACAGAAACCACCGATACTCCCGTGCGCCAATCTCATTGCGAAAATCCAGCTCCTCCTGCCGCTTGTTCTCGCAATACACCATCACGAACTCGCTGCCGAGCCCTTCGCGCACGGCTGCATGATCCTGCATCTCGGCCACGGCCGACAGCATCTCCTTCGGGAAATCGATCCCGCTGCCGCGATCCTCGTTGAGCGGCGCAATCGGCTCGAGCTTCGCATCGAGCCCGTGCTCCATCCCGGAGAGAATCGCCGCGAGCACGAGGTACGGGTTCGCGTCCGCACTCGCGAGCCGGTGCTCGATCCGCAGGTTGCGTGCATCCGACTCGGGAATCCGGATGCACGCGTCGCGATCCTCGAAGCCCCAGCTCGCGCGGCTCGCCGCGTTCACCATCGATCCGTAACGCCGGAACGCGTTGTGATTCGGCGCGAACACGGGCATGCAGTGCGGCAGCAGCGCGAGGCATCCGGCCACCGCGTGCCGCAGCGGCCGCTGCCCGTGCGCCGCGAGCAGGTTGCGCCCTGCTTCGTCGTAGAGGCTCACGTGCACGTGCATCCCGCTGCCCGGCGCATGCAGGTACGGCTTGCCCATGAAGCTCGCGCGATAGCCGTGCTGCAACGCGACGCCGCGCGTGCTGCGGCAGAACATCGCCGACCAGTCGGCCGCGCGCAGCCCGTCGTCGCAATGGCCGAAGTTGATCTCGAACTGGCCCGGCCCGAGCTCGGCGGTGATCACGGTCGCGTCGATCCCCTGCACGCACGCGACGTCGACCATCTCGTGCAGCACGTCGGAGAAGCGCGACAGCCGCTCGATATGCATGTTCGGCTGATCGTCGCGATCATCGGACAGGCGGTCGCGCGGATACTTCGGCATCCCCTCTTCGAGCTGCGCGTCGAACAGGTAGAACTCGAGCTCGAACGCGACGACCGGCCGGATACCGCGCCGCGCGAGCCGCTTCAGCACGCGCGCGAGCACCTCGCGCGGCTCGAACTCGACCGGCGCATCGGTGCCGTCCGTCGTGATCAGCATCTGGCCGAGCGGCTGCTTCTCCCAGGTCACCGGCTTCAGCGTGCCGGGAATCAGCCGGCGCACGGCGTCCGGGTCGCCGTCGTTGAAACAGTAGTCGCCGATCTTGTAGAGCCCGCCCTGCGTGCCGAGCAGGATGCAGTTCTGCGGCAGCTTCAGCAGCGAACCGGCCGCCACCTTTTCGAGCGCATCGATCGGGTAGCGCTTGCCGTAGAAATGCCCGGGCAGGTCGAGGCAGATCAGGTCGACATAACGGATCTCGGGGTGCGCCTGCCGGAATGCGCGGACTTCACCGACCAGCGCGGGAACGACGTCAGCCATGTCTCATCCTTTCCATGTCTTGTATGGCGGTGCCGCAATGCGGCGAACCGGATTCATGCGGCACACTGAACGACGAGAACCGCATTTAAATCAGTACTGCAAACAGGCTTCGTAGTGCGGCGGCCTGCAACACCGCCCGCCCCGCCGACAACTCAGGTGAATACCCAGATCACGCGCGTCGGCGCGTCGGTCAGGTTGGCATAGCGAAAGCGCTTGTGCGCGGGAAGCTGGAATGCGTCGTTCGGGCCGAGCGTGACGGGTGTATCGTCGCCATCGATCCAGATCGTCAGTTCTCCTTCGAGCACGAAGCCGCCCTGCTCGTCGCTGTCGTCGACGGGCCGCTCGCCGCTGCTCGCGCCGGGCGCGAGATGGCTTTCGAGGATCGAGAAGCGCGAGCGCATGTTCGGCGACACGAGGATGTCGGTAATGCCGGCCGCGTAATACACGGTGCGCCGCTCGTCGGGCCGCGTGACCCACGGCACGCTGCGCGGCTTGCTCAGGCTGTAGAAATAAGTGGTCGGCACGCCGAGCGCCTCGCCGATCGCGGTGAGATCCGCAACCGTCGGGCGCGACAGCCCGCGCTCGACCTGCGACAGAAAGCCGACCGAGCGGCCGATCCGTTCCGCGAGATCGTTGAGCGTGACCTTGCGATGCTTGCGCAGGTCGCGGATCAGGATCGCCAGGCTTTCTATCTCTTCCTGTTCGTTCATGTTGGGTTCCGGTGCAGTCAAACGGTATCGCGCAGACGGTACCAGGCCTTGCCGATCGCTTCCAGCGGCGCGGCGAGCCGGTCGCCGCCGGGGAAGCGCGGGTTGCGGATGCGCTGGTACTGCGCGAGCAGGCGTTCGTCGCCGAGCACGGCATCGGCCACCGCGCGCGCACCCGCGAGCGTCGGCAGCACGCCGTGCCCCGAGAAACCCTGCAGCCAGAAGCGCTGGCCGTGGCGGCCGATGTCCGGCGTGCGGCGCATGCTGATGTCGATATGGCCGCCCCACGCGTAATCGAGCGGCACGCCGGCCAGTTGCGGAAACACGCGCTCGAGGTGCGGGCGCGTGGCCGCCGCGATATCGGCCGGAATGCCGCCGAGATACGTGCAACCGCCGCCGAACAGCAGCCGGTTGTCGGGGCTCAGGCGGAAATAGTCGGGCACGAACTGGTTGTCGATCACGCAACTGTTCTGCGGCAGCAGCGAACGGGCAACGTCGGGCGCGAGCGGCGCGGTCGCGACCTGGTATGTGCCGACCGGCAGCAACCGGCGCGCGAGGTCGCGATCGAGCCGGTCGACATACGCGTTGCAGGCCAGCACGAGCACGTCCGCACGCACTTCGCCGCGCGCCGTGCGGGCAATGTGGCCGCCGGCCGTCTCGCGGCAGTCGAGCACGCGGCTCTGCTCGAAGATGCGGCCACCCGTGCGCTCGATCGTCTGCGCAAGGCCGAGTGCGAGCTTCAGCGGGTTCAGGTGGCCGGCCTCGGGATCGTGCAGCGCCGCAAGGTAACGCGTGCCGCCGATCCATTCGGGCATCTCGTCGCGGCCGATCACGCGCAGCCGATCGTAGCCCCAGCGCTCGGCCGCTTCGTCGCGGGCCTGCGCGAGCATCGCGACGCGCCGCGGCCGCACCGCCGCCCACAGGCTGCCGGGCCGGTAGTCGATGTCGAAACCGTGCCGCGCGGGCAGTTCGCGCACCTCGGCCGCGGCCCAGCGCATGCTGTCCCACAGCAGGCGCGCGCCGTCGCGGCCCAGCGAATCCTCGAGCGGCTGCATGTCGCACGACCAGCCGAGCAGCGCCTGCCCGCCGTTGCGGCCCGACGCGGCCCACGCGACGCGGCTCGCCTCGAGCACGACGACGCGCTTGCCGGCAAGCGCAAGGCGCAACGCCGTATGCAGCCCGCTGAAACCGGCGCCGACGACGAGCACGTCGGCGTCGATACGTTCGTCCAGTTCCGGACGATGCGGGATCGGCGCCGGGTAGGTGCCGGCGTAGTAGCTTGCGACGTGACGGTCGGACTGCACGAACATGCGGGCTCCCGTGAAATTTACGCCGAGAAATTTCATGAAAAATTAGCACGGCAATTTCACGGGAGCAAGCTGGAAATGTTTTCCCCGATCGTCAGGACAGGACAGCAAGATCGGGCAGCCCGAATCGTATGACCATTTCCGTTCCGAATTTCATCGCCGAGCGCCCCGATGCGACGCAAGTGCGCCCGGCAGCAGTACGACCTGTCGACAACAACGGCACGGGCGTCCCGGCATCCGGCTCGAACGTATTGCCGCTCACGACACCCTGGCTCCCCCACGACTGAATGTTCGTCACCGCATTCGCTCCGTGCGGGCCTTCGAAGCGCCACCGGTCCGGTGGCCGCCCTTGTGCGCGACTGGAATGCCGATCACCGTCCACTCGCGATAACCGGCCGAGTTCGAATCGCATCTTTTTCAAAATAATCTGTAGTGCGAACTCCATCGATGCAACCCGGTTGAATAAATGCATCGACAACCCGGCGCCGTCTCGCCGTCACGATCGGCACGCGGCAGCGCCTTCATCGGCCGGCGCGCCATCGTTCCCCCCGAGCCGAAGCGCTCCGGCTCTCGCAGCGATCCTTCGCAACGCTGCGTGCGGCCGGCGTCACGGCCTCGCTCGACATGCGTGCTCCACCGTTCTTCACCTCGCTCAGTTCACCCGGATCATCCACTGATGCGCGCCGCGCCGGAGTGCAATAACTGACAGTTTCTCGGCCGGGGGCTTTTCATTAGATTGGCGACACGATCCATGCAAAGTCTCGCTCCCCGACATGACGCTCACTGCCAGCGAAGCACAGCACACGACGACCGCCACGTTCCGCGACATCGCCGAACGCCACGCGCGATCCGCCCCTTCCGGCGCATTCCATCGCGATGCATGGGATGCATTGTCCGAGGCGGGACTGTGGCGCCTGCCGGTACCGCGCGAACTCGGCGGTGCGGGAGGCACGTGGCGCGACTTCATCGACGCGTTCGAGGCGATCGCCGCGGCGCTGCGCTCCGTCGGCTTCGCGATGGCGCTCGCCAACCAGGCGACGCTGATTCGCGCGATCGTCGCATACGGTTCCGACGCGCAGCGCGCACGGCATCTGCCACCGCTGCTGTCCGGCGCCATCGGCGCCACGGCGATCTCGGAGAAAGGCACCGGCACCGAAGTGCGCGCGCTCGAAACCAGCCTCGTGCGCGACGGCGACCACTACCGGCTCGACGGCCACAAGTACAACATCAGCCACGCGCCCGAAGCGCGCCTGATGATGATCGTTGCGACCCTGACCGGCGACGGCAAGCCGGCTACCGCGCTGGTGCTGATCGATCCCGAACGCGCAGGCGTGCAGCGCAGTGCGCCGCAGGCAACGCTCGGCGTCACGGACCTGCCGATCGGAGACCTCGCGTTGTCCGGCGTGCGCGTCGAGGCCGACGAGTTGCTCGGCGCGCCCGGCGACGGACTGCGCCTGCTGATGGACATCGCGTCGATGAATCGCGCGCTGTTCGGCCTGCTGTGCGCGAACGTCACCCAGCCGTTCCTCGCCGACGCGCTCGCCCACGTCGGCACCCGCAAGACGCTCGGCATCGCACTGGACACCCATCAGCACGTGCAGCGCCGGCTGGTCGATGTCCAGGTCGGCATCGAACGTACCCGCTGGACGGCGCGCGCCGCGCTCGACCTGCTCGTCGAGCAGCGTCCCGAAGCACTCGCGAACTGTTCGATCGCGAAGCTCGCGGGTGCGCGCGATCTCGCGCAGGCTGCGCTGCACCTGCTTGCGATTCACGGCAGCGACGGCTACCGGCACGGCCCGCTCGCCACCTTCGTCGCCGACGCGCTCGCAATGGGCTCGGCCGGCGGCACCGAGGAAATGCATTACCGCAACATCTTCAGCCAGATGCAACGACGCGCGGCCGCCACGGCGCGCGC
Organism: Burkholderia puraquae; assembly: GCF_002099195.1. GTDB lineage: Bacteria > Pseudomonadota > Gammaproteobacteria > Burkholderiales > Burkholderiaceae > Burkholderia > Burkholderia puraquae. The sequence continues at coordinate 247,441 of NZ_NBYX01000003.1, forward strand.
GGCGTGATCGCTCATCTTTCACCACCCCTTCAGGAGTTTCTCTTGACTATCCAGACTGGCCTGCGCGCCCGCGCCACCCACCGCGTCGACACGATTTCGCTCGCCGATCAATGGGGAGGCGAAGCGCATGCGCTCGCGAGCCCGATCATGATCATCTTCATCGAGCAGACCTGCATGCAGGCGACCGACCATCTGCTGCCGGACGGGCAGATGACGGTCGGCTACAACTTCGAGATCAAGCATCTCGCACCGACGCCGCCGGAATGGGACGTGACGATCGATGCGGAACTGATCGAGGTCGACGGCCGCATGATGACGTACCGGGTCGAGGTGCGCGACGCGGTGGGCGTGGTCGGCGAAGGCGTGCATACGCGCTGCGCGGTCAGCCGCGACGGCTTCCATCGCCGCCTGGACGAGCGGCGCGACAGCGCGGCGCTCGCGCGCTAACGAGCCGGAGCCCGACCATGATTCCGCTTCCGCTGCAAGGTCTCCGGCTGCCGGTGATTGCGTCTCCGATGCTGATCGCGAGCTATCCCGAGATGGTGCTCGCCCAGTGCAGGAGCGGGATCGTCGGCGCATTTCCGGCGCTCAACGCGCGGCTCAGCGCGCAACTCGGCGACTGGATCGACACGATCGACGGCACGCTGCGTGCGTACCGGGACGCCCATCCCGATGCGCCGGTCGGCCCGTATGCGGTCAACCACATCTGCCATCCGTCGAATCCGCGCGTCGAACAGGACCTGCGCATCTGCATCGAGCGGCGTGTGCCGCTGATGATCACGAGCCTGCGCGCACCGTCGCGCGACATCGTCGACGCGATCCACGCGTACGGCGGAATCGTGCTGCACGACGTCACGACGGTGCGGCATGCGCAGAAGGCGCTGGAAGCCGGCGTCGACGGCCTCGTTCTCGTCGCGGCGGGTGCGGGCGGCCACGCCGGCACGCTGTCGCCGTTCGCGCTGGTCACGGAAGTACGGCGCTTCTACGACGGCTTCATCGCACTGTCCGGCGCGATCGCGACGGGCGACGCGATCGCCGCCGCACGCGCGCTCGGCGCCGACTTCGCGTACATCGGCACGCGCTTCCTGGCATCGCACGAAGCAAACGTGGTGCAGCGATACAAGGACACGATCGTCGAAGCCAGCGCCGCGGACATCGTCTATACCGACGCGTTCACCGGCGTCCACGGCAACTACCTGCGCCAGAGCATCGAGGCGGCCGGGCTCGACGCGCGCCGGCTCGCGCGGGTCGACGGCGCGCAGCTCGATTTCTCGCCGGAAGGCGGCGCGAAGCAGTGGCGCGACATCTGGGGGGCCGGCCAGGGCGTCGGCGCAATGGACGCGGTACTCAGCGTCGCCGAGATCGTCGAACGGCTCGCGGCCGAATACGAGCGCGCCGTCGCGCGCGTGCAGCCGGGTGCGGCCGCGCACGTCGCAGCACACCGGCCGGCCGTTTCCTCGACTTCACGGATCGAAACGCCATGACGCCGTCCGAACTTGCCGCCCCGTCGTCCGTCGACGATGCGATCGCACGCCGCCGCGCTCAGATCGACGTGATCGACGACGAACTTCTCGCGCTGATCGGCCAGCGCATCGTGCACGCAACCGAGATTGGTCATCTCAAGCGGCATGCGGGGCTCGCGGTGCAGCAGCCCGCCCGCGAAGCGTCGATCGTCGCCGAGCTGGCCACGCGCGCGCCGTGGGGGCTGCGCGACCGTGACCTGAAGGCCATCTGGCAAACGCTGTTCCGCGCGAGCCGCGACGCGCAATCGCTGCCGTGCGTCGCGTTCCTCGGCCCGTCGGGCACCTATACCGAAGCCGCGATGCTGCGGCACTTCGGCGAGTTCGCCCGCGGGCAGGCACATGAAACGATCGACGCAGTCTTCGAAGCGCTCGCGCGCGGCGACGCGGAATGCGCGGTCGTGCCGGTCGAGAATTCCTCCGAAGGCAGCGTGACCCGCACGCTCGACCTGCTGATCGCGCAAGCGGCACCCGTCACGGGCGAGATCGAGCTGCCGGTCGCGCACTGCCTGCTGAGCGCCAGCGGATCGCTCGCCGGCGTCGACAGCGTGATCGGCCATCCGCAGGCACTCGCGCAATGCCGCGCATGGCTCGACACGCATGCGCCCGGCCTGCGCCGCATCCCCGTTTCCAGCAACGCGGTGGCCGCGCGCGAGGCCGCGCACCTGTATGACTGCGCGGCGATCGCCGGCGAACCGGCGGCCGCACTTTACGGACTGCGAATCGTATCCCGCGCGATCCAGGACCACCCGGACAACCGCACGCGCTTCGTGATCGTCGGCGGCCAGATGCCCGTCCCGACCGGCCACGACCGCACGAGCATCGTGCTGCGGCCGACCGATGCGCCCGACGCGCTCGCGCGCGTATTCGATGCGCTCGCCCACCACCGCGCACCGCTGCTGTGGGTCGACGTGCGTCCGGCACGGGCGGCGGGCCATGCGTATCGGTACTGCATCGATTTCGGCGGGCACCCGCTCGATCCGAACGTGCGCGCGGCGCTCGACGAGATCGCGCTCGCCGCTGCCGAACTGCGCGTCCTCGGCGCCTATCCGCGTGCCGCAAGCGGCACGGACGCGCACGCCGACGGTATGGCCGCGTGATGACGACGGTCCCCGCTTCGTCCCGCGTCGCCGCCCGGCTGCTCGCGATTCGCGACGGTCGCGACGATCGCCTGCTCGTGCTGTGCGGCATCGCGTCGGCGGGATGCTTGCCGCTCGCCGCCGGACGATGGCTGCGCGCGCTGCGCGCCGAATACGACGACGAACTGGAATTGCTGCCGTTCGTGCGCGGCATGCCGGACGCCGCCGACACCACGTGCCTGCTGCGGCGCTGCGCGCGTCTCCAGCTTCCGGCGGTAGCGATCGGCGACACCGCGGCAACCGCCTACGGCCGCTGGCGCGCCTGCCTGCCCGCAGCGCCGCTGACCTGGCGGGTGCTCGAATCGGCAGCGGCACGGCCCGCAGCACCGCTGCCCGGCGGCCTGCTGGCGCGCTGGCCGGCACGCCAGGCCGAGCCGGTCGACTGGCCGCGCTCGCGCCGCGTCGTCGCCGATCTCGGCGCTGCGTCGCCGGCGCTTGGCGCCCGGATCGGCGCGCTCGCCGACGCCCTGTACGACGGCACGCTCGTCATCGCCGGCATTGCGCTGGACACCGCCCCTGGCGCGCCTCACACCTTCATCACCGATGCACTGGATCCGCTCGCCAACTTCGTCCGGATGCAGCGGATCGCTGCCGTGACACGTCGCGCCCCGTCGCTGCGGAGCCGCCTGTGAGCCCGCGCTCGCAGGCCGGCCCGACGCGCATCGCGCTCGTCGGGATGCCCGGCGCCGGCAAGACGACCCTCGGCTGCGCACTGGCCGGCGCGCTCGGGTTGCCGTTCGTCGACGCCGACCGCGAACTCGAACGCCGCTTCGGTGCCCCCGTCGCGGCGCAATTCCATGCGGGCGACTTCCGCGCGCGTGAAGCCGACGTCATCGACGCGCTGACGCGCGGGCCAGCGCTCGTGCTCGCGACCGGCGGCGGCGCGGTGCTGCGCGACGATACACGCGCCCGGCTCGGCCAGCGCTGTTTCGTGATCCATCTCGCGAGCGATCTCGACACCCTGTGGCGCCGCACGCGCGACGACGCGTCCCGCCCGCTGCTGAACGTCGCCGACCCGCGCGCGGCGCTCGCCGCGCTGCACGACGCGCGCGAATCGCTGTACCGCGCATGCGCGCACTGCCGCATCGACACATCAGGCCAGTCCGTCGCACAAACGCTCGCGGCAGCGCTCGACGCGCTTGCGATGGCGTAACCCGCCCCCCGATCTGCCCCCTTTCAGCTGCTTCAACGACGCCGGCCGGTTCGGCCGACTGCCATTTCTACCAGTTGCCGATCGCCAAATAATATCTAAAGATATATTTTTAGATATACATCGTTCGCCCTCGCGCGACAGGAAACCGACCATGCCCTTCCTCATCGACCGAGCGCGCGGCTCCCACCGCCTGGTTCCCGCGCTCGCCGCGCTCGCGATCGCCGGCTGTGCGCCGTTCGGCTCGCAACGCCCGGCGGCCCGGATGACGCCCGTCGAGCAACTCGATGCGGGCGCCGCGATCCACGCCGCCGGCGCCGGCACGCCGACGATCGCCGAACGCTGGTGGACCGCGTTCGGCGATGCGCAGCTGGATCGCCTCGTCGACGATGCCCTGGCCGGCGCACCGACGCTGCAAGCGCAGCGCGAACGCGTCGCGCAGGCGCTCGCCGACGCCGACGTCGAAAGCGCCGCACTGCTGCCGCAACTCGGCGCGACGGTGAGCGCCGTGCCGACGCGCCTGCCCGGCAGCTACCGGACGCCGCCGCCCGCGGCCGGGCACTGGCAGGTCGACGCGCAGGCGCTCCTCGGGGCATCGTGGAATCTCGACATCGCCGGCCGGCAGCACGCGCTGGCGCGGGCCGCCGCGCTGCGCGCGGACCAGCAGCGCGCGCTCGAGCACGCGGCCGCCGTGTCGCTGCAGGCGGCGATCGTCGAAACCTATCTGCAGCTCGTGCTCGAACAGCAACTGCTCGCGATCTCGCGCGATACGCTGCAGCAACACAGCTATCTGCTCCGCCTCACGTCGCAACGCGCCGACGCCGGTCTCGACATGCAGGTCGCCGTGCTCAGGGCGAGCGAACCCATTCCGCACGCGCAGGCCGACATCGACACGCATGCGGCCGCATCGGCCCGGCTGCGCCACCGGCTCGCCGCGCTCGTCGGCCGGGGGCCCGGTTACGCCGATGCCCTGACGCCGGCCGCGCCGCCCGCCGCCGAGCTGCCGATGCCGGCCGTCCTGCCCGCGGCGCTGATCGGCCGCCGGCCGGACGTACTGGCCGCGCGCTACCAGGTCGAAGCCGAAGCGGCGAACATCGACGCGGCGCGCGCCGCGTTCTATCCGGACGTCAACCTGATGGCCTTCGCCGGCGTGCAGAGCTTCGGCTTCCGTGCACTGTTCCACGGCAACAGCGGCACGTTCGGCGCGGGCCCCGCGATCACGCTGCCGATTTTCGAGGGTGGCCGGCTGCGTGCCGGCCTGCGCGCGCAAACCGCCGCCTACAACGCCGCCGTCGCGGTGTACGACGACACGGTCGTCAACGCGCTTGCACAGGTGAGCGACACCCTCGTCCAGATCGACACGCTCCGCCGGCAGCGCGCGCTTCAGCGCGAGGCGCTGTCGCGCGCGCAACAAACCTACGCCGTCGAAACGCAGCGCTACCGGAAAGGCATCTCCGGCTACCTCGACGTCCTGCTCGCCGAAGGCCGGCTGCTCGAGGATCGCGCATCGGTCGCCCGTGCGGACGCGTCGTTCGCGATCGAGCACGCCCGCCTGATCGCCGCGCTCGGCGGCGCCACTTCCACTGGAGTCACGCAATGAACCGTCCCGAATCCCCCGCCGCCGAGCCGTCGCTGCAACGCGCGCGCCGGCGCTACTTCCGCTGGTTCTTCATCGCACTCGCCGGTGCCGCCGGCATCGGCGTCGCCGCGTGGGCCACCACGCGCGGCACCGAGACGACCGACGATGCATACGTGTCCGGCGACGTCGTGCAGATCTCGCCGCAGATCGGCGGCACCGTCGACGCCGTGCGCGTGCAGAACGCCGACTGGGTCGGTCCGGGCGACCTGCTCTTCAGCGTCGACAAGACCGATGCGCGGCTCGCGCTGGACGAAGCGGTCGCCCAGCTCGCCCACGCGGTGCGCGAATACCGCACCGCGCATGCGGACGCGGCGCGCGAGGAAGCGCAGATCCGGCTGCGGCGTGCCGAATGGTCCAAGGCGAATGACGACCTGCAGCGCCGGCAGAGCCTCGCACCGGACGGCGGCGTGTCGCGCGAGGATCTTCGCCATGCGCGGGATGCGATGGACGGCGCGACGGCCGCGCTGAACGCGCAGCAGGCCGCCTACGACGCGACGCTCGCGCACACCGACGGCACGTCGATCGACACGAACCCGCTCGTGCGCGCGGCGGCATCCCGGGTCCGCAGCGCGGCGCTCGCGCTGCGCCGCACCGAAATCCGCGCGCCGCTCGGCGGGCTCGTCACGCGCCGGGTCGTGCAGGTCGGCCAGCACGTCTCGCCCGGCACGCCGTCGATGGCGCTCGTGCCGCTCGATCACGTGTGGGTCGAAGCCAACTTCAAGGAATCGCAGCTGCGCGGCATGCGCGCCGGGCAGCCGGTCGAGCTGTTCTCGGACCTGTACGGCAGCGACGTGGTATTCCACGGGCGCGTCGTCGGGCTCGAAGCCGGCACGGGCGCCGCCTTCGCGGCCGTGCCCGCACAGAACGCGACCGGCAACTGGATCAAGGTCGTTCAGCGCGTGCCGGTCCGGATCGCGCTCGACCCCGCCGAGCTGCGCGCGCACCCGCTACGCATCGGCCTGTCGATGACGGCATCGGTGCCGGTCGAACACGGCCGCGGCACCGCATCGGCGTCGCCGTCCGCCCGTCCGCCCGAAGTGCGCAGGTCGATCGACGCCACGTCGATCTACCGTGACGACGACGAAGCGGGCAATGCGCTCGTCGCCGAGACGATTCGCGCGAACAGCGGCGTGCGCCCGCTCGCACCGGGAGCCTGACGATGCCCTTTTTCGCCCGGAACGCGGCACCGAAACTGCCGCTGGAGCCGCTCGCCGGCATGCCGCTGGCGCTCGTCGCGATCGCGGTCAGCGTCGCGAATTTCATGCAGACGCTCGACCTGACGATCGCGAACGTCGCCGTCCCGACCATCGCGGGCGATCTCGGCGTCGCGCCCGACATGGGCACCTGGATGCTGACCTCGTTCGCGACGCCGCTCGCGATCACGCTGCCGCTCACCGGCTGGCTCACGCAGCGCTTTGGCCAGGTGCGGCTGTTTCGCCTGTCGGTGCTGCTCTTCGTGCTCACGTCGGTCCTGTGCGGGATGGCGCCGAACTTCGAGTCGCTGCTGCTGTTTCGCGCGCTTCAGGGCGCCGCGTCGGGCCCGATCACCGCGCTGTCCCAGGCGCTGCTGATGGCGGTGTTCCCGTCGACGCGCCGCCACGTCGCGCTGGCCGTGTGGCAGACCACGACGTTCGTCGCACCGGTGCTCGGACCGATCGCCGGCGGCTGGATCACCGACAACCTGAGCTGGCCGTACATCTTCTACGTGAACGTACCGCCGGGCGTGCTCGTGCTGGGCGTACTCGCGCGGCTGCTGGCGGGACGCGACAACGCGACGCGGCGCCTGCCGGTCGACGTCGTCGGGCTGCTGTTGCTCACCGCCGCGTTCGGTTCGTTCCAGCTGCTGCTCGATCGCGGCCAGAACCTCGACTGGTTCGCCTCCGGCGAAATCCGCGGGCTGGCGGTCGTGGCGGTCGTGTCGTTCATCGCGCTGATCCTCTGGGAGCTGACCGACGACCATCCGATCGTCGACCTGCGGCTGTTCGCGGACCGCAACTTCTCGACGAGCACGCTCGCGATCACGGTCGGCTTCGGGCTCTACTTCGGTGCGCTGGTGCTCGTGCCGCTGTGGCTGCAGACCCAGCAGGGCTACACCGCCACCTGGGCCGGCATCGCCACCGCGCCGCTCGGCGTCGCGGGGATCGTGATCGCGCCGCTGCTCGGCCGCTTCCAGGGCCGCACCGACCCGCGCCTGCTCGCAACCGTCGCACTCGTCGGCTGGGGCGCCGCATCGTTCTGGCGCATGCATTTCAACACCGACGTGACCCTCGGCGACATCGCCGCCAATTCGCTGCTGATGGGCGCCGCCACCGCATTCTTCATCACGCCGCTCGTGTCGCTTTCGCTCGCCGGGCTGCCCCGCGAGCGGCTGCCCGCGGCATCCGGGTTGCAGAACGCGCTGCGACGGATCGGCACCAGCGTCGCGACTTCGGTCGCGCCGACCTACTTCGAACGCCGTTCCCGCGTGCACAACACCTATCTCGTCGACCACATCACGCCGTACGATTTCGCGTCCGGCGACTGGTTCGCGCGGCTCGATCATGCGGGGCTGTCGCCGGCCGGTGCGCTTGCATCCGTCTCGCACGCGATCGACGTCGAAGCGCACATGCTCGCGCTGAACGACTTTTCGTTCGGCTGCCTGCTGCTGTTCGGCGCGACGCTGCTGACGGTCTGGTCGATCCGCTACCGCCACGCATGACGTATGCGCCACGGCCGGCGGCCGTGGCACGCACCGCCTGCGACACGTTCGGCTCCGGCTACTTCGGCGCACGCGCGCCGCAGCCGTGGCACGTTCGAACACGACAGGGCCTTGACTTGACACCCCTCCCGCACCGTCAAGCACGCCCTCGCATGCGCAACCTCTGCATGCATCGGGCAACGGCATGGGTGAAAACGCGCGCGGGAAATGTCCGAAACCCGTCACGCTCGACCGGAGCGACTGACCGGGTAACCGGCCCGCCGGCAGACGGCGGGGGGATCCGGCGGATCGCATCGCCTTTACGGCCGAACCGATGTCGCCGGTCCCGCTCGACTGCATGCGTGAACGAAAAAAGGGGCTCCGCGCCGAACGATCCGGCGCGGAGCCCCTTGACCTTCACCGCTCAACGCGGATCGCTGGCGACCGGCACGTATCCTTCGGCGAGGATGCCGGTCGTCCGGGCGGCCGGCTCGCGCAGCAGCTTCGCCGCCTGATAGCCCTCGGACCGGTACCACGCGCGGGCGCGCTCCGCCGATTCGAATTCGAGCACGACGACGCGCTTCGGCGACCAGTCTCCTTCCAGCGTTTCGACTTCGACGCCGCGCACCAGGAAGCGCCCGCCGTACTCGGCCACCGTCGGCGCGCCGAGCCGGCGGTACGCCTGGTATGCGTCGACGTCGTGCACGTCGATATCGAACACCACGTACGCGCTCATGACCGTGCCTCCGCCGGCGCCGCCGCATCGGCCGCCGCAAGCTGCACGAACACGCGGCCGTTCTCGATCTTCACCGGATAGGTACGCACGCACGTCGTCAGCGGCGCGCACAGCGCAATGCCGGTCCGCACGCTGAAGCGCCCCTGATGCAGCGGGCACTCGATCTCGTCGTCGAGCAGGAACCCATCGCTCAGCCGCGCGTCGCCGTGCGTGCACTGGTTCTCGGTCGCAAAAATCTCGTCGCCGACCGCATACAGCGCGATGTCGCGGCCGCCCACCCAGACACCGAGTATTCCGTCGGTGCGCACCGCTTCCGGCGCGACCGCGTCGATCCAATTCGTCGTCACTTTCTGCACCTCGCTCAAACCGGGAAAATCAGCGAATTCGGAATCATCTCGCTGTCGTAGACGCAGATGCGCGACTCGAAACGCAGCCCCTGCGGCGTACGCACGATCCGGTCCAGGTAGCGCCCGGTGTTGTAGACGTCGCTCATCTGCTCGGTCTTCGTGCGAAGCACCGCGTAGTTGGTCTCGGCCTCGATCACCGTGTCGTCGAGATACGTGACGAGCGGCAGCCCGATCACGTGGCGCTGGTAGTACGGATCGAAGAACAGCGTCTCCTTGATGCCGTAGACACGATCCTTCAGCATGCCCTTGCTCTCGAAGTCCATCACCGCGAGCGGCAGGTTGCGCTCGTGGTTCTCGCGCGGCACCACCGTGTACCGGCATTGCTCGACGAAGAATTCCGGCCACGCGTCCCAGTCGCCGCCGTCGAGCACGGCCGCATACCGTGCATTGAGCTGGACGAGCGCGTAGAAATCCTCGAAGCTCGCGCCGCCCTGGTGCGGCTCGGCGGCCGGCCGGCCCGTTCGTGTCGTGATCGTGCTCATTCAGGCCTCCATCACTTGGCGCCAATACTGGTACATGCCGCGCACCAGCGTTTCACTGACCATATGGTCGGTTTGCTCGTCGACCTGCCGGCCGCCGAGTTCGTTGTAGACGTTGCCGTGCTGGATCTGCTCGAAACTCTGCTGCACGCATTCGATGACTTCGCCATCGTCCGCCGACACGAAGCCGGCCGGCCCGAACAGATTGGCCTGGCGCAGACGGCGCCGCGTCATCTCTTCGGTGTCGGTCTCGAAGCCGAAATGCGTCCATACGTAGTCGAACACGCCCGGGCTGACCGGCCGGATGCGCCGCGTCGACAGTGCATTGACCTGCTGCTGGATGATGACGCTCGGCATCAGCGTGAGCATCACGACGGTCGGATCGCCCCACCACGGTTCGTGCACGACATCGAGGAAGCGGTCGTCGTTCAGCGTCATGCGCTCCTTGAAGCTCGTCACGTTGTGGGTCACTTCGCCGCCGCCGCCGCCGCTGCGGATCGACACCATCGCGCCGTGCCGGTGATGCTCGTCGGTCACGAGCTTCGCGGGATTGTCCGCGCGCCACAGGCCGAAATTGACGAACCAGGTATGCAGCAGCCCCGCGTGATAGGGATCCTTGATGTTCTCGACCATCAGCTTCCAGTTGCTCGGCACGCGCTGCCGCGTGTAGCCGAGCACGGTCAGCTTCGGGCCGTGGAACAGGCGATCGTAGTAAGGCAGGATGCGCGGCCCGAGGAAGTCCTCGAACGATTCGACATTCTCGTCGAACGACGCGAACACCGCGCCGCCGCGCGTCGATACGCGCAGGCGCCGCAACGCATGCTTGCCCGGATCGAAATCCGCCGGCATGCCGCCGTTGATCGTGCCGCCCTGACGCACGCCGCGCCGGAACGGCACGCCGATCAGGTTGCCCTTCAGGTCGTAGTTCCACTGGTGATAAGGGCAGTGGAAATCCTTCGCTTTCCCCGAACGTTCGCGGCAAAACTGCATGCCGCGGTGCGCGCACGCATTTTCGAAGACGACGACTTCGCCGTCCTCCGTGCGCGTCATCACGACGGAACGCTCGCCGACCTCCGTGCGCTGGAAATCGCCGGGAGACGGCACTTCGGCTTCAAGGCCGATGTAGCACCAGTGATTCGCGTAGAACAGGCGCTCGAGTTCGCGCTGATACAGCGCTTCACTCGTGTACGCCTCGTACGGCGTGCGGCTGGCGCCGTCGCCTTTCCAGTCGAGCGCGCGGGCGATGTCGATGGGTGAGTTCAAGAGAGCTCCTTTCAGTAAGAAACAGCCTGCAGCGCAACGGCGGCGCCGTGCGCGATGAAGCCGGCTGGCGAACGCCGCCGCGCAACCACCGCGGCAGCCAACTGCTCGACGAGCTCGGCTGTGTGATCCCAGCCGAGACATGCGTCGGTAATGCTTTGGCCGAACACCGGTGGCGTGCCCGGCACCACGTCCTGCCGCCCCTCGACGAGGAACGACTCGATCATCACGCCCACGATGGCGCGCTCGCCGCGATGCAGTTGCGCGGCGAGATTGCCGCAGACATCGATCTGCGCGCGCGTCTGCTTGCCGCTGTTGCCGTGGCTCGCGTCGATCACGACATACGGGGGGAGATGCGCGTCGCGCAGCGCGGCGCAGGCTGCCGCAACGCTCGCGGCGTCGTAGTTCGGGGTCTTGCCGCCGCGCAGGACGACATGCGTGTCGGGATTGCCGGGCGTGGTCGCTATTTCCACGCCGCCGGAAACGGACGGTCTCAGGTAGCAGTGCGAAACACGCGACGCGCGGATCGCGTCGATCGCGACCTTCACGTTGCCGTCGGTACCGTTCTTGAAGCCGACCGGCAGGTCGAGCCCCGACGCCGCCTGGCGATGGATCTGCGATTCGGTCGTCCGGGCGCCGATCGCGCCCCAGGATACGAGGTCGTCGAGATACGGCGCGGTCATCGGATCGAGAAACTCCGTCGCGGCCGGCAAGCCCAGCGCGTTGATGCCGAGCAGCACCTTGCGCGCCACGCGCAGGCCGTCCTCGATCCGGAAACTGCCGTCGAGATACGGATCGTTCAACAGTCCTTTCCAGCCGACCGTGGTGCGGGGCTTCTCGAAATAGACGCGCATCACGATCTCGAGCACATCGGCGTACCGCTCGCGCAGCGGCGCGAGCCGGCGCGCGAACGCCAGCGCGGCCTCTGCGTCATGGATCGAACACGGGCCGACGATCAGCGCAAGCCGATCGTCCTCGCCCGCGATGATCTGCGCCAATGCACGCCGCGCATCGCCGATCGAGCGTGCCAGGCCGGGATCGCGTGGCAATTCGGCGCGCAACCGCTGCGCACTGATCACCGCCACGCCTTGCGTCAACGCTGCCTCAACGGATTTTTCCATTTATCACTCCACTCTCGCTGATCGGATGCCGATTTACGGAGCAATTAGAGCGCGGTCAAATCCGGGGTGATACTGTCATTTATCGCAGAAGCATTTCGCATAGTGAATATCTGTGATTTCCGACAGTATTCCAATATGCGGTTCACGTCTAACTTAACTCCTGAACAAACACGTTCTCACCTGCCGTTCTGCCAAGGAGCCTCACTATGACAAGAAAATATTTTGAAACCAGAATCGACGTGAAATATCGGGAGACGGACGCAATGGGCCACGTGAGCAGCCCGGTCTATTACGATTATCTGCAGCATGCATACCTGACCTACATGCACGATCTGCTCGAACTGCCCTATTCGGAAAAGCTGCCGCACATCATGGTCAAGACGTCGTGCGAGTATCTGAAGCCCGCCCAGTACGGCGATACGATCACGGTCCGCAGCAGCGTCACGCGCTTCGGCTCGAAGAGCTTCGAACTGGAATACCTGATGGTGCGCGACGCGCAGGCGGCCAGCGAGAATTCGGACGACGATCAGGCGGTGGTTGCGCGGGCCGTGTCCACGCACGTGATGTTCGACTATGGCAGCAAGACCACGGTGCCGGTGCCGGAAGAGTTCAGGACGCGCGTGCTGTCGTTCCAGGGCGCGATCTGATGTCGCAACCGGGGCGAACGCCCCGGTGCCGTTCATGCAAACACGATCAGGCCCATCAACACGGCCTTCACGACCGCATTGGTCTTGTTGGACGCGTTGAGCTTCGCGATCGATCGCGAAATATGGAAATTGATCGTCCGCTCGGTCAAGCCGAGAATGATGCCGATCTCATACGCGGTCTTCCCCTCCGCCGCCCATCGCAATACCTCGCATTCCCGCATACTCAGCGTGACATCATCGGGAGTCGCGATATTCGCCGCACACTGAACCATTCGTTTCTCCATCCATAATAAGACGCCAATATTTCAGATTCACGATTTCCAATGTTCACCTCAATTCACTACCCCTCGGATTGGATATTTATTATTTAAAGGCGTCACGAATGTTCGGCGAATTCAAAAGCAATAAACGTCCCACCCATTATCTCCGGTGTTGTCCAACCGGAATCGAGCATACCGAATCGATTTACGCTTCGGAAGATGCATGAAACGCAATGTATCAATGACGTTGACGCACGCCACCAGACTTGCATGACGCGTCACATCGAAACGGCCACGAAACTAGCGGGCGTTCGCATCGGCAACGCGTGGCGCGCAGATATTGCGCACGCAATCGCGCAGCCATCGATGCGCGGGGTCGCGATCGAAACGCGGGTGCCAGATCTGCGAGACGGTCAGGTCTGCGATCGGCACCGGCAGCGTAAAGCTGTGCATGCCGACGCGGGACCGCTCGGTCTGCCGCTCCGGCACGCTGGCGACGAAGTCCGAGCCGCGCGCAAGCGAGAGCGCGGTCGGGAAGCTCGACACGACGGTGGTCACCGAGCGCGCGATGCCGAGGGAATTGAGCAGCGTATCGATCGGCCCGTTGAACTGCCCGCGGCGCGACACGCCCACCTGCGGAAACGACGCGAAGCGCTCCGGCGTCATTTCGCCGGACGCCAGCGGATGATTCGCGCGGACCACGCCGATGAAGCGGTCGCGAAACAGCGCCTGCACGCGCAACTCCGGGCCGGCCTGGCCGATCACGCCGACCTCGAGATCGATGTCGCCATTGCGCAATGCGTCGACATGCTTGTTGGGTTTGGGTGCGAAGCGCAGCCGCACGTCGGGTGCCGTACCGGACGCGTGCTCGAGCAGCGCCGGCGCAAACGTCTCGACGAACGCCTCGTTCGCGCGAATCGAGAACGTGCGCTTGAGCGTACTCATGTCGACCCGTTCGCACGGGCACATGACCGATTGCGCCTCCACAACGAGCGCATGCACCCTGTCGCGCAACTCGAGCGCGCGCGGGGTCGGGACGAGGTCCCGCCCTGCCCGCACCAGCAACGGGTCTCCCGTCATCACCCGCAACCGCGCGAGCGAGCGGCTGAGTGCGGACGGGCTGAGGCCGAGCGCGTTGGCCGCGCCCACTACGCTGTTCTCGGACAGCAATGCGTCCAGAACGACAAGAAGATTGAGGTCGATGGAAGTCGCCATGATGCGCCCATGCTGTACTGTCGGGACCGGCCGGCCGATGGGCCAACGGCATCGTGCCTCGAGCGCAGGTGCTCCGTGATCGCGATATACCGGAAATCGGCAGTCGCGCCGCCGAGCCTGGCGCACGATCGTGCGTCCGCCTGAGAGGCGTGCCGTGAATGGCGGGGAGAATTTCTGCCGCTGAGAAAATCCGCTGCGGATTTATTGCACTTGTGAACGATTGTGCACCGCGTTGCAACAAACCGCAACCCGACTCGACGGATATTCGGTTTAAATGAAACGATGCGCACGAATGAACAATAAAACAAACCGATTCCATTGCGTCGATCCGCGAATCGCGCACGCAAACCGGCCGGCCGATGAAGCAGAGCCCGCCGCAGCAAGCCTGCGCCGGCCTCACCAGCCCCTGCGCGAGCGCCCGCCGGCACGGCTTCCGCGCAAAGTACGGCACGTTCTGCGCACCGGGACTGAATACCAGAACTTTTAAACTCTTCTATTGACTTTCACACCGACATTCCGCTTTGACGGTCAATCGTTTCACAAAACAAATCTGGATCGGATGATTCGCGTATGTCTCTCCGCCATCCGGGAAAATCCGTTTGATTGCCCGGCCCGCCCCTTTTCTCGACTCGATCGGCATTTCACGAAAATTCGGCCGGCGCGATGTATCCGGACGAGCGGTATGTGCGTCAAACCTGCAACCGCTTCGCCCGTTTCTCGTTGCGCGTGTCGATCCGGCGGACGGCCAGGGCCACGCGTCCAACGGCACGCCGTCCCGGCACCCGTTCCCGGCCAACCCGATCCTGCATTACCATCGTGCGTCCGCCGCAGTTGCCCGCTTGCCGCAAGCAAGCCCAGCCACTTCCCCGTCCCGCACCCATGCTCGCTCTCGTCATCCTCGCCGGCCTCTGGGCCGGACTGCAGAACACGCTGGCGGGCGGCGGCTCGTTCGTCACGCTGCCCGCGCTGATCGTGTCGGGCATGTCGCCGCTCGCGGCAAACATCACGTCGACGGTCGCGCTGTTTCCCGCGCAGGTCACGACCGGCTGGGCGAGTCGCAACATGGTGCGCGGCGTGGGCAGGCTGTCGTTTCGCGCGATGTTCTTCATCAGCGTGGTCGGCGGCGCGCTCGGCGGGCTGCTGTTGCTGAAGACCCCGTCGTCGATCTTCTCGCGCCTCGTGCCGTGGCTCGTGCTGTTCGCGACGATCGTGTTCGCATGGGGCAGCTTTTTCCGCAAGCCGAGCGAAGGCACGGCCCATCTCGGCACCGTCCCCGCTGCGCTCTCGCAGTTCATGATCGCGATCTACGGCGGCTACTTCGGTGGCGGGCTCGGCTTCCTGATGATGGCCGTGCTGACGATGGCCGGCCTGTCGCCACGCCACGCGATGTCGACGAAGAACGCGCTCGCGGGCGTGATGAACGCATCGGCCGTCGTGCTGTTCCTGACGTCGCCGCACCTGCACTGGGGCAAGGCGCTCGCGCTCGGCGGCGGCGCGATCGTCGGCGGCCTGCTCGGCACGTGGGCGCTGCATCGCGTGAACGAACGCGTGCTGCGGATCGGGATCGTCTGCATCGGCGCGGTGCTGACCGTCGGGTTGTTCGTCAAGCCGATCTGACGAACGCACCGGCCTGCCGCCGCTGCGGCAATTGATGAGCAAACCGCAAGACGTCTTTCGCATATCTCGTTTGCCGCGACGACGGTGTCCGCCCACAATCCGGGGTGGCCGTCGTCATCGCCCTCTCGCGGGCACCGACCGGCACTTCGCGGCCGCCATTCCGATTCACCGCCGGCGGCCCGGCACATCGCGTCACACACGCTCTCTCGACATCGGCGCCCTTTGCGGCGGCAGAACGCTTGCCGCCGCGCCGCCCGATGCGTTCCCGGCAAACGGGCCAACAATAACTAGAGGTAGGAGATGCAGGACAACTCGTTGAGGCAAAGCCTCAAGCAACGTCACATCACGATGATCGCGCTTGGCGGCGTGATCGGCGCGGGCCTGTTCGTCGGCTCCGGCGCCATCATCGCGACAGCCGGCCCCGCGGCGATCCTGTCGTACCTGATCGGCGGCGTGATCGTCACGCTGGTCATGTTCATGCTCGGCGAAATGGCCTCCCGCAATCCCGACAGCGGGTCGTTCTCCACCTACACGAGCAGCTATCTCGGCGAATGGGCCGGCTTCTCGGTCGGCTGGCTGTACTGGTTCAAGTCGATGATGACGATCACCGTCGAGGCGATCCTGCTCGGTGCGATCCTCCACGATTTCCTGCCGTGGCTGCCCGTGTGGGGCGGCGCGCTGTTCATGCTCGTCACGCTGATCGCGAGCAACGCGTACTCGGTGCGATCGTTCGGCGAAGCCGAATACTGGCTGTCGTTCGCGAAGGTCGCGACGATCATCGTCTTCATGGCGCTCGGGGCATCGATCCTGCTCGGCTTCCAGCCGCGCATTCCCGCGCCCGGGCTCGTGAACCTCACCGATCACGGCGGCTTCATGCCGAACGGCATTTCGCCCGTGCTCGCCGGCGTGATGGTCGTGATCTTCTCGCTCGGCGGCAGCGAAATCGCGGCCGTTGCGGCAGGCGAATCCGAGAACCCGAGCAAGAACGTGATCCGCGCGATCAAGAGCGTGATCGTGCGCGTGATGGTGTTCTACGTCGGCTCGGTGTCGATCCTGATCCTGTGCATGCCATGGACCGACAAGGCCAACCTGAAATCGCCGTACGTGTCGCTGTTCAGCATGGCAGGCTTCACGGGCGCGGCTGTCGCGATGAAAATCGTGCTGTTCGTGTCGTTCATGTCGGTGATGAACTCGTTCCTGTTCTCGAACTCGCGCATGCTGTTCTCGCTCAGCCAGCGCGGCCACGCGCCCGCGATGTTCGGCCGCACCAACGCGAAAGGCGTGCCGATGAATGCTCTCGTGCTGTGCCTCGCGATCTGCGTGTCGATCCTCGGCATCCACTTCCTGAGCGGCGGCGACCTGTTCCTGATGCTCGCGAAGAGCAGCGGCGCGTTCGTGATGATCGTGTGGATCTTCATCATCGTCGCGCACTTCGCGATGCGCCGGCAGGAGAAGCACGCACCACGCGATCCGCAGGCGTTCCGCGCGTGGTTCTATCCGGTGTCGAACTGGATCGCGCTGCTGGCACTCGTTGCCGTGCTCGGCTCACAGGCATTCAACCCGGATTCGCGCTTCCAGTTCTGGTTCACGGTATTGACGGCGCTTGCGATCGTCGCAGCGTATTTCCTGCGCCGTAAACCGGCACAACTCGGCGAAGCGGCCGGCGCGAAGCTGCGCTGACCGTTGCTCTTGGCGAGCGAGCGGCGCGCTGGCCGCCGCTCGGTCGCTCGGTCGCTCGGTGGCTCAGCCGAACGGCCGCACGCCGATCAGCCAGCCGTGCAGGAACAGCGCGAAGACGGCCCACACGACGAGCCCGGCCACGATCGCCACGACGTCGCCCGACAGCCTGCCCGCCGGATAGCGAACGCCTTCGCGGCGGTCACGCGCGCGCCACACGACGAAATCGACGAGCGACCACACGAAGAAGGCGCCGAACAGCACGACTGCGTGCAGCGTGCCGTTCGCGAGCAGGTGCGCGATCGCCCAGACCGCCACGCCGGCCACCATCGGATGGCCGACGAGTGTCTTGATGCGGTTGCCAGGAACGTAGGAGGCGGCGATCAGCACGAATGCGATCGCGGTCAGCATGCCGGTGAGGTGGCGCACACCGACGGGCGACACCCACAGCTGCGTCGCGCCCTGGCGCGCCATGCCGTAACCCCAGATGATCAGCACGAAGCCGACGATCGACGCGATCGCATAGGGGCCCTTCCAGCCTTTCTCGCCGATCCGCTCGATCGTTGCTGACCGCCAGCCGTCCGCGACGATCCGGATCGAGTGCACACCGAGGAAGATCGCTAAACCGAGAATCAGGACGAGCATCGGCTGTCTCCGTCTGGAATGATGAGTGGGGAAGCGTTCCGCGCGGCGGACGATGCGCCGTTCGCGGGGCCGGCGGCGAGGCCGGTGCGGGTCGCGCCGGGCACGGGCGCAATCGCGCCGATCATAAACGCCGGGGCTGCCGTTGTGAAGCGCGGGGAATGTGCGGTGCGGCAAGCCGGGGGGTTTTGCGCACCTGTACGGGCGCACCGACGGGCACCACGCGAATCGCCCGGACACGTTCGAGATCGAAAGAAAGGAAAGCGAAATTTGCGAAGCTGCCGCTTCGTTCGATCGGTATTAAGTTTGCTTGCGCTTCGCCACTGGTTTGGCTGCTGGTTTGGCTGCTGGTTTGGCTGCTGGTTTGGCTGCTGGTTTGGCTGCTGGTTTCGCCGCTGGTTTCGCTGCTGGCTTCGCCGCCCGTTTCATTGTCGGCTTCGCTACCGATTTCACTACCGATTTCGCCCCTCGCTTCGCCGCCGCGCCGCCTTCCGCCACCGGTTTCACCACCGCCCGCGCCTTGCGCTTCGGCGGCCCCGCCAGCAACGCCGCGCGATACGCGCTGCGGCACCAGTCGAACAGCGCCCCCGCATCCTCGAGCACGTCGGCCGGCGTTTCGTAGTAGCCCTCGAGCGCGACGGTCCGCGTGGGCCTCGCATACGAGAACGGCCCCATCCCCGCCGCAACGAACGCCGGACGGTTCACGTCGTCGACGCGCAGAAACAGCGACCCGCGCGACATGAAGCCGAACATCACGCCGTCGAGCCGCATCGCCGCCCCGCTGAAGAAACGCGCAACCTCGACCTTGCCGAGCGGCGCGAGCTGATAAGCGATCTCCTCGCCGTGCGCCTTCTCCGACTGCCAGCTCATGCGCGCTCCGTGCAGCGCTGCGTCCACGCATCGAGCGCCGCGTCGTCGAAGCCGACCGCCGCCGCGCTCTCGCGAATCTGCCGCCATGTCGCGCGATCAACCGGAATGCCGCCGGCACCGCGCGCCGCGCGGCTCGCCTCTTCCGGTTCGCCGGGCACCTGCACCGGCGCATCGCCGGCCTGCGGCGACGCCTTCGCCCATGCGACGAACGCATCGGCTTCGCGCTCGGCATCAGCCGCATCGAACGCGTTCGGATCGATCAGCACCGACAGCATCCCGTTGACGATCGCACTCGTCTTCTGCAGCGTGTCGCCGTAGGTCGTATGCCCGCCGACGAGCGCGCCGCCGAAAATCTCGCACATCGCTGCCAGCGCGTACCCCTTGTGCAGCCCGAACGGCAGCAGCGCACCGAACGGCTGCTCGTGCATCACGGCCGGATCGTCGGTCGGCTGGCCGCGATGGTCGATCAGCGACCCGGCCGGCGCGCGCTTGCCCTGGTTGTATGCGACGCGCGTCTTGCCATACGCGATTGCACTCGTCGCAAAATCGAGCAGCAGCGGCGGCCTGCCCGCACGCGGATACGCGGCGCAGAACGGGTTCGTGCCGAAGCGCGGATCGGTGCCGTGCAGCGGCGCGACCAGCAGGTCGCCCGGCACGTTGACGAAGTGAAACGACACGAGCCCCGAGCGCGCGCACTGCTCGGCCCAGTGCCCGATGCGGCCGAGATGATGCACGTCGCGCAGCCCGATCGCGCAGATACCCATGCGCCGTGCGCGCTCGATCCCTTCGACCATCGCCTCGAACGCGATGACCTGGCCGAAGCCGCGCCCGCCGTCGATCGTCAGCACCGCACCGCCATCGCGGACGATCGACGCGTGCCCGTTCAGCTGCAACTGCCCTTCCCGCCACGACGCGACGTAGTTCGGGATCATCCCGATCCCGTGCGAATCGTGGCCCGCGAGATTCGCGCCGACCAGGTGGTCCGCAACGAGCGTTGCCTCGCGCTGGCTGCTGCCGGCCCGTTCCCAGAGTGCCGCGACGAATGCATGCAGCGGTTCGGCGCGCATGCGCAGCGGGTCGGTGTCGGGCGTCGGCAGTGCGGTCATCGGCAAGGTTCCGTCAGGTCGGGTTGAGCAGTTGTCACTGCCAAGCGCCAAGCGATCAGCGCGCGGTCGCGATCACGTCCGCGACTGCCGCCGTCAGCTTCTTCGCATACGGCACGTGCAGGAATTCGTTCGGGCCGTGCGCGTTCGACTTCGGCCCGAGCACGCCGCACACCATGAACTGGGCGGACGGGAAGCCTTCCTGCAGCACGTTCATCAGCGGGATCGTGCCGCCGAGGCCCATATACGCGCAGTCGGCGCCGAAGTGGCGGCGCGACGCCGCATCGAGCGACGATGCGAGCCACGGCGCGAGATCCGGCGCGCTCCAGCCCGTCGCGGCACCCGCGTCCGGCTTGAACGTGACCTTCGCGTTGTACGGCGGATCGAGTTCGAGCAGTTCTTTCAGTTGCTGCACGGCCTGCGCGGCGTCGACGAGCGGCGGCAGGCGCAGCGACAGCTTGAACGCGGTACGCGGACGCAGCACGTTGCCCGCATCGGCGAGCGCCGGCAGGCCGGCGGCGCCGGTAACCGACAGCGACGGACGCCACGTCGAATTCAGCAGCGCCTCGCGCGGATCGGTCGTGGTCGGCAGCACCGGCTTGCCGTCCGCACCGCACGCCCACGGCAGCCCCTTCCACACGGCGTCGCCGAGGATCTCGGCGGCTGCGGCCGCTTCGCGCACGCGGCTGTCGGGAATCTCGCAATGGAACGCGCCCGGCAGCAGGTTGCCGTTCTTCGCATCTTCCAGGCGCTCGAACAGCTGGCGCATCACGCGGAAGCTCGACGGCGCGATGCCGCCGAACACGCCCGAATGAACGCCTTCCTCGAGCACTTCGACCTGCAGGTCGCCAGAAACCAGTCCGCGCAGCGACGTGGTGAGCCACATCTGGTCGTAGTTGCCGGCGCCCGAATCGAGGCACACGACGAGCGACACCTGGCCGAGCCGGTCGCGCAGCGCATCGACGTACGGCAGCAGGTCGTAGCTGCCCGATTCCTCGCAGGTCTCGATCAGGCCGACACAACGCGGCCGCTCGATGCCCTGCTCGTCGAGCGCGCCGAGCGCCGCGAGGCTCGCGTAGATCGCATAGCCGTCGTCCGCGCCGCCGCGGCCGTACAGCTTGCCGTTCTCGTACTTCGGCGTCCACGGGCCGAGATCCGCGCGCCAGCCGTCGAATTCGGGCTGCTTGTCGAGGTGGCCGTACAGCAGGATCGTGTCGGTGCTGCCCGAACGCGTGGCGGGCGATTCGAAGAAGATCACCGGCGTGCGGCCGGCCAAGCGCACGATCTCGAGCTTCAGGCCCTTCACGGGCTGCCGCTCGGCCCACTGCGCGGCATCGGTGACGACGCGCTCGAGATAGCCGCGCTTCGCCCAGTCGGGGTCGAATGCGGGGCTCTTCGCGGGGATCGCGATGTAGTCGGTCAGTGCGTGGAGGATTTCATCGTTCCACTTGCGCTCGATGAAGGTAACGAGCTTGTCATGGTCGAGGACGGGGGTAGTGTCGACGGAGGTCATGGTGGGGGTGCCTGGATCGGGCTGACGAAAACCCAGATGATACGCCGATGCTCCCACGCCGGCGCCCCCTGCCCGGGGTCGTTCAGACCGCCTGCGGGAAGGCGTCGCGCAGCCCTGCCGCGCACGCCAGCGCGTCGCGCCACAGGCGCCGCGTCAGTTCGCCCGCATCCTCTTCGCGTGCGAGCGCCGCGGCCTCGCCCGACCACAGCAGCGAAAAGTCGTCGCGGCCCTGCCGCTCGAACGCGCCGCGCAGCGGATCGACCGCGGCCGTCGCGAGCGGGAACGCCGGCGCGAGCGCACTCATCGGCCCCTGCTCGCGCATGAAGCGCGTCAGCAGCCCGCGCGCGGGGCGGCCCGTGTACAGGTTGGTCATGCGCGTGCCGTCGTCGCGCGCGGTGCGCACCGCCGCGCGATGCTGCGCCGAGCGGCCGGCCTGCGGCGTGAGCAGGTAGCCCGTGCCGATCTGCACCGTGCGCGCGCCGAGCGCGAACGCAGCCGCGATGCCACGTCCGTCGGCGATTGCGCCGGCCGCAATCACCGGCGCGCGCACCGCGTCGACGATCTGCGGCAGCAATGCGAACAGGCCCGGTTGCGCGTGGATGTCGTCGGTCAGGAACATCCCGCGATGGCCGCCGGCCTCCGCGCCTTGCGCGACGATCGCGTCGACGCCGCGCGCATCCAGCCAGCGCGCTTCCTCCACGGTCGTCGCGGACGACACGACCAGCGCGCCCGTGCGCCGCACGCGGTCGAGCAGCGCGTCGTCCGGCAGCCCGAAATGGAAACTCACGACGGCCGGCCGCAGCTCCTCGACGACCGCGCACATCGCATCGTCGAACGGCGCACGGCCGGGGCCGCCCTTCACGCCGGCCGGATCGAGCCCGGCTTGCGCGTAGTAGCCGGCGAGCGCCGCGCGCCAGCGTGCGTCGACCTCGGCGTCGGGCGCCGGCGGCGTATGGCAGAAGAAGTTCACGTTGAACGGCGCGGGCGTGCGCGCGCGGATCGCCGCGATCTCGTCGCGCAGTTGCTGCGGGCCGAGCGCCGCGCACGCGAGCGAGCCGAGCCCGCCGGCTTCGCACACCGCGATCGCGAGCGGGCTCAGCGAACCGACCATCGGGGCCTGGATGAGCGGCAAACGGGAAGGCAGCGTCGTCATCGGAATCGTCCTCGGGGAAGAAGCGGTAGTCGCGCGGTGGTCGCGCGCGCCGGCGGCGCGCATTCAATGCGCTCGATATTACCCGACAAACTCAATCCCGATTGCCGCGCCATTTACCTCACGAATTGATTTAACCGATTCGGAAAAACGATTATTCAGGGAAGCTTCGGCGGCGTGACCTCATCTTCCAGGATCGAGGCCAGAAAAAACGCCATCCAGCCTTGCTGCACGGGACACCCAAGTACAAATTCAAACACCGATTCACCGGTTTCAATGACATTCATCAATATTCAAGTTATTAAATACCGGCGTTTACCCTTATTGGAAATCATCCAGGCGATAACATGAACACGTCAATTAAAACGACGATTCACAGCGGAATCGTCGACCGGCGCCACGCCGCGCCACCTCAACCGCAACACGTCTCGTCAAGGAGCGTCGCATGTCCGATGCCAGCTCGTCCTCCTCCCGCGCCGCCGCCACGCCGGCCGCGGCTTCCGCGCCGAAAATCGGCGTCATCCCCGCCACGCTGATGGTCGCGGGCAACATGATGGGCTCCGGCGTCTTCATGCTGCCCGCGAACCTCGCCGCCACCGGCGGCATCGCGATCTTCGGCTGGCTGATCACCGTCGTCGGCGCCGTATCGCTCGCGCTCGTGTTCGCGAAGCTCGCCGCGATCGACCCGGCCGCCGGCGGCCCGTATGCGTATGCACGCAAATCGTTCGGCCCGTACATGGGCTACCAGACCAACCTGATCTACTGGCTCGCGAACGTGCTCGGCAACGTCGGCCTCGCGGTCGCCGGCCTCGGCTACCTCACGCATTTCTTCCCGGTACTGAAGGACCCGCTCGTGTTCGCGCTCGCGCAGATCTTCGTGATCTGGCTGTTCACCTACGCGAACATCCTCGGGCCGAACGTCGTCGGCCGCGTGCAGTCGGTCACGACAATCTTCGCGCTCGTGCCGATCCTCGGGATGGCCGTGTTCGGCTGGTTCTGGTTCAGCAAGGACGTGTATTTCGCCGGCTGGAATGTGTCGGGCACCAACAGCTTCAGCGCGATCGGCGCGACGCTGAACTTCACGCTGTGGGCGTTCATCGGCGTCGAGAGTGCGTCCGTATCGGCCGGCGTCGTCGAGAACCCGTCGCGCAACGTGCCGATCGCAACCGTCGGCGGCGTCGTGCTCGCAGCCGTGTGCTACGTGCTCAGCTCGACCGTGATCATGGGGATGATCCCGAACAAGGCGCTGCTCGCATCGAGCGCACCGTTCGCGGATGCCGCGCGCCTCGCGCTCGGCAATACGGCCGCGAACGCGGTCGCGCTGTGCGCGGCGCTCGGCTGCCTCGGCTCGCTCGCGGGCTGGACGCTGCTGGTCGGCCAGACCGCGAAGGCGGCCGCCGACGACGGCCTGTTCGCCAGCGTGTTCGCACGCGTGAACTCGAAGAACGTGCCGTCGGCCGGCCTCGCGATCGTCGCGCTGATCATGTCCGTGCAGGTGCTCGCGACGATGTCGCCAAGCGCCAGCGAGCAGTTCGGCAAGATCGCGTCGATCGCCGTGATCATGACGCTGCTGCCGTACATCTACTCGTGCATCGCGATCAAGGTGCTCGGCTACGGCAAGATGCCGTCGCACCAGTTCACGTTCTACACGATCGTCGGCCTGATCGGCGCCGTCTACGCGCTGTGGGCGATGGTCGGCTCCGACGGCCAGCAGACGCGCTGGTCGCTGATCTTCGTCGTCGCGACGATCGTCTTCTACGAGCTGTCGATCAACCGCCAGCGCGAAATCGAGGAAACCCATATCCATCCGGGCGGCCGCTCGCCGCGCTGGGTGCGCTATCTCGCGCTCGGCGTGACCATCGCCGCGCTCGCCGCCACCTTCTGGATCTCCGTGGGCCGTCACCAGGCCGACACCCTTCACACGCGCTCGCCGGCCGTTGCCGCGAGCGTCCAGGCAACCCAGCAAACGGGGAATTAAACCATGACCGCTTCCTTGACCCAACCGGCCTTCCGCCGCCTCGGCATGAAGGCCCTGCTCGTGCAGCACGACATCGATGAACGCACGGCCACCGGGCGCGCCGCGACGGCGCTCGCCGAGGAACTGCGCACGCGGCTCGTCGACGTCGTGATCGCAACGTCCGCCGACGATGCCTGCGCGGTGGTCGCCGCCGATCCGGCGATCCAGTGCCTGCTGCTCAACTGGGAACTCGGCAACGATGCCGGCCACGCGCCCGCGCAGGCCGTGCTCGACGCGATGCGCGCGCGCAACGCGACCATCCCCGTGTTCCTGCTCGCGAGCCGCGCGAGCGCGTCCGCGATTCCCGTCGACGCGATGCGCAAGGCCGACGACTTCATCTGGATGCTGGAGGACACCACGGCGTTCATCGGCGGCCGGATCGTCGCCGCGATCGAGCGCTACCGCGAAACCGTGCTGCCGCCGATGTTCCGCGCGCTCGCGAAATTCTCGCGCGTGTACGAGTATTCGTGGCATACGCCCGGCCACACGGGCGGCACCGCGTTCCTGAAATCGCCGGTCGGCCGCGCGTACTTCGAATTCTTCGGCGAATCGCTGTTCCGTTCGGACCTGTCGATCTCGGTCGGCGAACTCGGCTCGCTGCTCGACCATTCGGGCCCGATCGGTGAAAGCGAACGCTATGCGGCGCGCGTGTTCGGCGCACATCGCACGTATCACGTGACGAACGGCTCGTCGATGTCGAACCGCGTGATCCTGATGGCGAGCGTCACGCGCAACCAGGTCGCGCTGTGCGACCGCAACTGCCACAAGTCGGCCGAGCACGCGATGACGATGTCCGGCGCGATTCCGACCTACCTGATTCCGTCGCGCAACCACTACGGGATCATCGGCCCGATCATGCCCGAGCGGCTGACGGCCGCCGCCGTGCGGCTCGCCATCGACGCGAACCCGCTCGTGCGCGGCCGCGACGGCATCGATCCGACGCCCGTGCATGCACTGATCACGAACTCGACGTACGACGGCCTCTGCTACAACGTCGCGCGCGTCGAGGCGCTGCTCGGCCAGAGCGTGGATCGATTACATTTCGACGAGGCGTGGTACGGCTACGCGCGCTTCAACCCGATCTATCGCGACCGTCACGCGATGCACGGCGATCCCGCGCAACACGACGCGAGCAAGCCGACCGTGTTCGCGACGCAATCGACGCACAAGCTGCTCGCCGCGCTGTCGCAGGCGTCGTTCATTCATGTCCGCGACGGCCGCAACCCGATCGAGCACGCCCGCTTCAACGAGGCGTACATGATGCATGCGTCGACGTCACCGAACTACGCGATCATCGCGTCGAACGACGTGAGCGCCGCGATGATGGACGGCCCCGGCGGCGAGGCGCTGACGACCGACGCGATCCGCGAGGCCGTCGCGTTCCGCCAGATGCTGGCGCGCCTGCATACGGAATGCGCGGAGAACAACGACTGGTTCTTCAACGGCTGGCAGCCCGATAGCGTCGTCGATCGCAAGACGGGCCGCCGCGTGCGCTTCCACGAAGCGGACGAGACGCTGCTCGCCACCGACCCGTCGTGCTGGGTGCTGCATCCGGGCGACACGTGGCACGGCTTCGGCGAGATCGAGGACGACTACTGCATGCTCGACCCGATCAAGGTGTCGATCGTCACGCCGGGCGTCGCATCGCACGGCGGGCTGATGCCGGTCGGCATTCCGGCGTCGGTCGTCACCGCGTATCTCGACCGGCACGGGATCGTCGTCGAGAAGACGACCGACTTCACGATCCTGTTCCTGTTCTCGCTCGGCGTGACGAAGGGCAAGTGGGGCACGCTCGTCAACACGCTGCTCGACTTCAAGCGCGACTACGATGCGAACGCGCCGCTCGAACAGGCGCTGCCCGAACTCGTTGCGCGCTTTCCGGAGCGCTACGGCAAGCTCGGCCTGCGCGACCTGTGCGACCTGATGTTCAGCGCGATGAGCGACCTGAAGACGACCGAAATGATGTCGCGCGGCTTCTCGACGCTGCCGAAGCCCGATTACAGCCCGGCCGAGGCGTTCGAGCATCTCGTGCACAACGACATCGAGATGCTGGAGCTGTCGGAAATGGAAGGCCGCACCGTCGCGACGGGCGTCGTGCCCTATCCGCCGGGCATTCCGCTGCTGATGCCCGGCGAGAACGCGGGGCCGGCCGACGGCCCGCTGCTCGGCTACCTGAAGGCGCTCGAGCAGTACGACCTGCGTTTCCCGGGCTTCACGCACGACACGCACGGTGTCGAAGTCGAGGATGGCGTGTATCGCATCGCGTGCA
Source organism: Burkholderia puraquae (assembly GCF_002099195.1). Classification (GTDB taxonomy): domain Bacteria; phylum Pseudomonadota; class Gammaproteobacteria; order Burkholderiales; family Burkholderiaceae; genus Burkholderia; species Burkholderia puraquae. The sequence continues at coordinate 274,549 of NZ_NBYX01000003.1, forward strand.
TCAAGCTGAACGCGCACGATACCCGCACGCGCTGAGCATGCTCAGGCAGCCGGCCGCCTCGGCAGCCGGCCGAACCACGCGGCAAGCTGCCGCTCACCCGCTGCGCCGCATTCACGGTACCGATCGCGCGATGGAATCAGCCGGACGCGGCGCTCGCTATCTCGCGCCACGATCCATCCCGCGCCGGTACGCGGCCGGGCTCGTCGCCGCGACGCGCCGGAAATGCCGGCGCAGCGATTCCTCGGAACCGAACCCCGCGCGCGCCGCAACCTGCGCGAGCGACAGCGCGGGATGCGCTTCGAGCATGTCCTTCGCAACGTTCACGCGTTCGCGGATCAGCCACGCGAGCGGCGACATCCCCGTCGCATCCGCGAACTGACGCTGCAGCGTGCGTGTGCTCATCGCGGCCTGCGCGGCGAGCGACGCGAGCGTGTGCGGCTCGGCCGCGTGCGCGCGCATCCAGTCGATCAGCTTCGCGAGCCGGTCGGTGCCGCCCGGCGCAACCGGGCGCGGCACGAACTGCGCCTGCCCGCCGTCGCGATGCGGCGGCAGCACGAGGCGCTGCGCGACCCGGTTCGCGATCGCGCCGCCGTAGTCTCGGCGCACGAGATGCAGCAGCATGTCGAGCCCCGCCGCCGACCCGGCCGACGTGACGACCTGCCCTTCGTCGACATAAAGCGCATCGGGATTCACGCGCAGCGCCGGATAGCGCGCCTGCAGCTTTTCCGCGTAGCGCCAGTGGGTCGTCACCGTGAGGCCGTCGAGCACGCCGGCCGCCGCCAGCACGAACACGCCCGAGCAGATCGAGCAGAGCCGCGCGCCGCGGCGATGCGCGGCCCGCAGTTTCTTCAGCAACGGTTCCGGCGGCGGTTCGTCCGGATCGCGCCAGCCAGGAATCACGATGGTATCGGCACGATCGAGCGTCGCGAGCCGATAAGGCGCGGCGACCGTGATGCCGCCCGCCGCGCGCACGGGCCCCGGCTCGCTCGCACAGACCGCGAAGCGATACCAGTCGACCCCGAGCTCGGGGCGTTCGAGGGCGAACAATTCGACCACGCAGCCGAATTCGAACGTGCAGAGGCGATCGTAGGCGAGCGCGGCGACGAGATGATTATGCATGGCGCGATGTTACCGGAACTTGTCGATCGCGCCACTGCCGCGAAACGGGCCGAACCGCGATACTGCCCCTCATTCCAGCGCGTTTTGCGCCACCTTCAGGAGAACCCGCTCATGTCCTGCGTCACCGACCTGCCCGCCGCCGACAGCCCCGCCGCCCTCGCCCATTTCGAGGCGTCGCTGCGCTTCGAGACCGATTGCTGGGACGTGCACGACGCGCTCGCATCGGGTGCGCCCGATTTCGTGCTGCTCGACGTGCGCGGCCCTGACCAGTTCGCCGCCGGCCACGTACCCGGCGCGCGCAACCTGCCACGCCGCAAGATCATCGAGAGCAAGCTTGCCGGGTATCCGGCCGGCACGCTGTTCGTCGTCTACTGCGCGGGCCCGCACTGCAACGGCGCCGCGCGCGCGGCGATCCAGCTCGCGCGCCTCGGCCGGCCGGTCAAGCTGATGATCGGCGGCGTGACGGGCTGGCTCGACGAAGGTTTCGCGCTGAGCAACGAAACGCAGCCGGCGGCCGCCGAAGCCGGCTGATCGTCATTAAAAACGCAACAATCAATTGCCAGCGCACGGCCTGCACGCGAACGGAAAAAGCGCGACAATCAGTCCCATTGCAGTTCGGATGGAGCAGCAACATGCAGAACGCAGTCCTGATTCAAGTGGCCGGTTCGGTGGCCGCGATCGCGATCTATTTTCTGCCGGCGGTCATTGCCGACCGGCGTGGCCGGCACGACAAGCTGACGGTCGCGATGTTCAACGCGCTGTTCGGGTGGACCGGCATCGGCTGGCTGATGACGCTGTACTGGGCCTGCCAGCCGAACCCGCGCACCGATGTCGCGCAGACGATCCTCGCCAAGCGCCGCGGCATCAGCATGCGGACCTTCTCGACCGGTCTCGTCGAGCGCGTGCAGCGCCGCGTTGCCGCCCAGGAACAATGGGCGGAGAAGCAAGGCTGCCGTTAAGTCCCTCTTTCCCGTTCAGCCCGCTGCGTCGAACTTCGGCATCCTGACGTTGGTCGACGCACGGTAATGCCACGCCAGCGCGTCGCGCGGCGGCCCGCCGCCCGCACGCAGCCACGCCCCGAATGCCCCCATCGTCACTGCCTGCGCGATCCGCTCGCCCGGGCAACCATGCGGCCCCGTGCCGAAGCCGAAATTCGGCCCGGTCGCACGGCCACGCATGAATCGGTGCGGATCGCGATGCACGGCCGGGTCGCGGTTCGCGGCGGCGAGCACGACGAGGATCGCGTCGCCGGCTTCGACGGTCACGCCTTCGATCGTCGTGCGCGACGCGACGAAGCGGCGCGTGTTCTGCACCGGTGAGTCGAAGCGTCCGACTTCGGCAACGAATGCATCGAGCGCGGCATCGTCCGGCGCGACGCGCGCGGCGCCCGCCTCCCCGCTCCACGCCACCAGCGCATTGCCGAGCCACGCGGCGGTCGCTTCGCAGGTTTGCGACAACAACCCGACGAGATTCGCGACCAGCGCGCCGCTCGCCTGCCAGCCCGACGCGCGGGCCGCCTGCTGCACCGCGGCGACGAGCGTACCGTCGTGCGCCTGCGTCTGCGCGACGCGCTCGGTCATCCGGTCGAGCAACTCTCGCGCGGCGGCGCTCGCGCGAGCCAGCGCCACGGCATCCGACAACGGCGACAGCGCGGCGACGAAGTCGACGACCAGCGCCGAGATCCCGTCGAGCTGGGCCTCGTCGAAGCCGAGCAGATCGGCAACCGCACAGACGGGCACCGTCATGCACCAAGCGTTCAGCGCGCCGGCGTCGCCCGGTGCCGGCAAGCGCCGCGCGGCAAGCTGCGCGGCACGGTCGCACAACGCAGCCGTGTCGATCGGTGCGAACGCCGTGCGCAGCGCCTGCTTCGGCACGTCGTGCCGCAGCGCCCCGTCGTTCATGCGCACCAGCTCGCCGAACAGCGCGCCCGCCGTCGTGCCGCGCAACGCCGGCGGCACGGGCGCGTCCAGCGGGCGCACCCGGCAGGCCGGATGGCCGAGCACGGCAGTCACGGCGGCCGCGCGGCTCGCGACCCACAGGCCGAGCGTGGCGTCGAACGCGAGCGGCGGCCCGTCGACGAGCGCCGCATAGTAGGGATAGGGATCGCGGTGCGTAACCGCTGTGATGGGATCGGTCGGGTTCATGCGGACAGTATCGGCGCAGCGCGCCGCCGCATGTTTCGGGCTGGCGTGAAATATCGCGGCGCGGGCACCGCGTGCGGCCGCATCGCGACGCCAGGTCAACGTCAGGCAGCCGACCGGTAGCGATACGACTGCATGCGCACGCGTACACGCCCGGCCGAAATCGCGCGCGGCTCGGGCACCACCGTGTCGTGAGGGAACATTTCCTGGCGGAATTCGCCATTCTCGTCGAACCACTGGCAGATCAGCCAGTCGCCGTCGTCGAATACGACCGGCCCGGCATAAGTGACGGTCATGCGCGGCCCGCCCGTCTTCAGCGTCACGACATCGCCGACGCGAAACTTGACGCGTTGATTTTCTCGGATCGTCATCGCTCTCTCAGCATTTTTATATATCGATATTCCCGGCGGCTCACCAACCGTTCATTCGAACGTGCCGAAGATTATCAATCCAAAAACCAGCCGGCAACTCCCGTGTTCAAAAATTCACTGACCGGGAAAATGCAACAATGCGCGGCATCGACGCGCACGGTGGATTCCCGATCGCCCGACCCGGTGCGGCTTTCGCACCGGGCACCGGTCGAACGGGCAGAATGCGGAGAATAGACGATGTATTTTGCGTCGTCACGGACGTTTAATTCGGACGCGAAATCGATTGATTATTGTCAATCAACCTTTCGACTGGGCACGATCCCACGATTTAATTTCGCTCATTCTCCGAACAAAACCGGTGAATTATCGGGCGATGCAAACCAGCGGTTGATATCGCGCCCCGGCACGGCCGCTTGCGTGAATGTAAACGTGCCCTCCTGCGCCATTTCCTTCGCGGCGCGCAGGAACGCTCCGAGCGCGGCCCGCGCCAGTGCGCCGCCGACGCTCACGCGCTTCACCCCAAGCGCCGCCAGCGCATCGAGACTCAGCAACCCGCCCTGCAGCCCCATCACGACGTTCACGGGCGCGCCGACCGCCTGCGTCACCGCCGCGATTTCGTCCGCATCGGTGATGCCCGGCGCATACAGCACGTCGGCGCCCGCGTCGCGATAGGCGACGAGCCGCGCGATCGTGTCGGCGAGGTCGTGGCGGCCATGCAGGTAGTTTTCGCAGCGCGCGGTCAGCGTGAACGGGAACGGCAGCGCGCGCGCCGCTTCGACGGCGGCCGCGATGCGCTCGATCGCCGCTTCGCGCGGATAGATCGGCGCGTCGGCGCGGCCCGTCGCATCCTCGATCGAGCCGCCGACCGCGCCGGCCTCGGCCGCGAGCCGGATCGTTTCGGCCACCGTGCCGGGCGCATCGCCGAAGCCGTTCTCGAGATCGGCGCTGACGGGCAGGCCGCCCGCGGCGACGATCTCGGCGATGTGATCGAGCATCGCGTCGCGGTCGATCGCGTTGTCGGGCTGACCTTTCGAAAAGGCGTAGCCGGCACTCGTGGTCGCGAGCGCTTCGAAACCGGCCATCGCGAGCAGGCGCGCGGTGCCGGCGTCCCACGGGTTCGGAATGATGAAGGCGCCGGGGCGCGCATGCAGTGCACGGAAGGCTTCGGCTTGGCGGGCTTGCAGGTCGGAACGGGGCATCGTGGACTCCGGAAGGAAGTTGACGGCTGAGCTTACGCCGGTCGTGCACACGACGTTTCAGCGTTCGCCGAAATGTCGCCGCGCGACAGGAAAACCGGTGCGCCGACCGCGCACCGGCAGCCGGCAACGAGCGAGCCGGCGTCGCCATCCGTCCGTTGCCGGCCCGCGATCGCTACTTCGCTGCGGGCGGCCCGCCGTCGATGCCGAGCAACACGTCGGTGACGGCTTCGGAGAAGCGCATCGCGCGACCGTCGATCAGCACGCCGTCCGGATTCGACGGATCGTGCGCGGCTTGCGGCACGCCGCGCGCGAGCAGCACGCGTGCGCCCCCTCCCAATCGGACGCGCCGACCTGCTCCGGTTCGTTGACGGATGCCCAGGACAACGTGCCGAGCGCGAGCGCTTCGTCGTGCGTGCGGTTCGCGGCAGCAGGGAGAAACCGGACAAAGCGCGCGACGGCATCGGCGTCACCCTGCCGGTACAGGCGCAACAATGCCTTGGCCTGCTTTTTCAGATGATCGGGATGGGCCCTGGGAGGCAGCTTTTTCATGCGAATCCTCGTGCAGTCATGGCCGAAGGTCCGCAATACCGCCAGCACAAAGGACAGGAGGAAGACTGGATTTGCTGCGACAGGTGGGTTCAACCCTTTCCGCGGACCCGGAAGCGACCTGCATCGCTGCCCCGTATCCCAGGCGACGGCCGGCAACCTCGTCAATCGTGCCGCGCCATGCGGCGGCGCCACTCAGCCCGCAAGCTTCTTCGTCAGGAAAATGCGCGTGTGCCCGGCCGGATAATCCGGCAGCGCGCCGAAGCGGACATAGCCGCGTTTCTCGTAGAACGGCCGAGCCTGGAAGTCGAACGTGTCGAGCCACGCGCCGTGGCATCCGCGCGCGACGGCTTCCGCTTCGGCCAGATCCATGATGCGCGTGCCCGCGCCCTGGCCGCGCGCGGCCTCGGGCACCACGAGCAGGTCGACATGCAGCCAGCCGTACGCCGTGCTGCCCCACAGGCCACCAACCACCGCGCCCTCGCCATCGGTCACGACCACGGCCAGCGAACGGAAGTCGTTCGGGCCCGCCTGGCTCTCGTTGAACCGGATGAGCGGCGCGACGATCTGCTTGCGAACGTCCGCGTCGCCCGCGTCGGTCACCTCGTATGTGAACGTCATCGGTCGAATCCGCTTGAATCGTGAATGAGGAAGGGTTGAAGCCGCACTTATCGCGTCAAACGACGTAGGCGCCCTTCGCATGCAGTTCCGCTTCCGTGCGCTCGAGCGCGGCGATCGCATCGCTGCCTTCGAGCGCGAGCAACTGCGCGACCAGCGCTTCGGCCATCGCGTGCGCGGCCACCAGCGACGGGAAGAACGACGGGCTGTCGTGCGTGAAGATCAGTTGCGCATCCGCGTGCAGCGCGATCGGCGACACCGCGCTGTCGGTGATCGCGACGATCCGGCTGCCCTGCGCCTTCGCGGCCTGCGCGACGCGCGTCGCTTCCGCCGAATACGGCGCGAAGCTGACGACGACGGTCACGCTCTGTTTCGCGATCGTCCGCAGCTCCATTTCGAGCGAACCGGCAACGCCGTTGAGCAGCGACACGGTCGGACGGAACAGCCGGTAGCCGTACACGAAACCGAACGCGACCGGATAGCACGAGCGAAACCCCGCGACGTGCACGTGCGACGCCTTGCGGATCAGTTTCGCGGCATCGGCAAGCGCGTGCTCGTTCTGCGCGGCGGTGGCCGACAGGTTGTGTTGTTGCGCGGCAAGCAGGTCGTGCGCGAGCGACGCCTTCGCGTCGGGCCGCACGAGCGAGCGCGCCCGCTGCGTGAGCGGCTCGGGGCGCGTGCGCACGCGCGCGACGCACAGGTCGCGCAGCTCGTTCCAGCCGGGGAAGCCGAATTGCTGCGCGAGCCGCACGAGCGACGCAGGCTGCACCTGGGCGCGCTGTGCGACCTTGCGCATCGACGAGGTGGCGACTTCGTCGGGATGATCGAGCAGGAAGGCCGCGCCCGCCTGGAATTGCGGGCTCAGCTCGGAAAATTGCGCCCGGATCCGGGACGCGAGTTCGTCGAAATTGGCGGCCATCTTGGTGGGAACGGGAACCGGTCGTCCATGGTATCACCGGCCCCGCGCGCACCGGTCAGCGCAGCACTTCGACGTGATCGGCGTCGACCTTCACGCTGCCCGACCATTTGCGCTCGAATTCGCCGGTCACCTTCACTTCGTTCTTGTCGCTGACGGGCTGGCCGGCTGCCCACAGCTTGTGGTCGATCTCGACGCGGATCGTACCGGTCGCATCGGCGAATTCGTAATCCTCGCCGCCGACATGCTTGACGATGCGCCCCTGCAGCTGCACGTGCTGGTCGTCCTTGCCGTTCGCGAGCAGCTCCTTCACGGTGGTCGTGGTCAACGCGGACGGCCCCGTGTATTGCGCATGGACGACAGCAGGCAGCGTGGCAAGTGCAATCGTCAGGATTCTGGCCAGGTGTTTCATGATCTCGTTCCTCTTGTTCGATGTGACGCCGCGCCCCGTTGAACGCGACGGCCCCAGATTACGGACCGTAAGATTAAGCAAACCTGAAGGTCGCGCCAAAGCGACACGCTGCCGCATAGGACGTGTACGAAAGCCCGCCGCCCGCCGCCCGCATTTAAGCTCCGCCTAAGACGCGGGCGCTTATCATGGGAACCCCGGGCGCCGCGGCGCCCCGTTGAAGAGGCACGAATCCATGCGCGTATTGCTCGTCGAGGACGATCCGCTGATCGGCAGCGGGCTCGAACAGGGCCTCAAACAGGAAGGCTTCGCGGTCGACTGGGTGAAGGACGGCGACGCCGCGTCGCTCGCCCTGCGCGCGACCGGCTACGGCCTGCTCCTGCTCGATCTCGGATTGCCGAACCGCGACGGCCTGTCGGTGCTCGCCGCGCTGCGCCGCCGCGACGAAACCTTGCCCGCGATCATCATCACCGCGCGCGACGGCGTGCCCGACCGCATCGCGGGCCTCGACAGCGGCGCGGACGATTATCTCGTCAAGCCGTTCGAGCTCGACGAATTGCTCGCCCGCATCCGCGCGGTCAACCGCCGCCATGCGGGCCGCGCGCAGACGACGCTCGCGATCGGCCCGCTGCGCCTCGACCCCGTCAAGCACCTCGTCTGGCTCAATGACGACGAAGTACCGCTGTCGCCGAAGGAATTCGTGCTGCTGCACGAGCTGATGCGCGACCCGGGCGCGGTGATTTCTCGCGAGCAGTTCGAGGAGCGGCTGTACAGCTGGGGCGAGGAAATCGAGAGCAACGCCGTGCAGGTGCATATCCACAACCTGCGCAAGAAGCTCGGCCACGACATGATCCGCACGGTGCGCGGCGTCGGCTACCGGATCGGTGACGGCGCATGACGCGCATGCAACGCGCGATCGCGCGCTGGCGCAACGCGTCGCTGCGGCGGCGCCTGCTGACGTGGCTGATGCCGGCCGCGTGCGTGATCGGCCTCGTCGCGAGTGCGGGCACCTATTGGGGCGCGCTGCGCGAACTCGACGACCTGCTCGACGACCAGATGCGCAGCATGTCGAAGCAGATCGTCGTCGGCCCGAACGGCGAGCTGTCGTTCAGCAACCACGCCAACGGCAAGCACGGCTTCGAAGCGAGCGACCCCGACGCCGTGCTGCTGCAGGTCTGGCGCAACGGCACGCTCGTGTATTCGACCGATCGCGATTCGAAACTGCCGCCGCCCGCGCAGAAAGGCATCGCGAGCGTCGACGTCGGCGACCAGCCGTGGCGCACCTATGTGACCGAGCGCGGCGGCACGACGATCCGGCTCGCGCAGGCACGCCATGCGCGCTGGGAAGCGATCGCGGGCATCGCCGTGCACCTGCTGTGGCCGGTGTTCTCGATGCTGCCGCTGCTCGCGATCGGCCTGTGGTTCGGTATCGGCGCGGGGTTGCGGCCGCTGCGCACGATTGCATCCGGGCTCAAACGCAGGAATGCGAACAATCTCGAGCCGGTCGACGTCGGCTCGATGCCGAACGAAGTCCGCCCGCTCGCCGAAGCGATCAACGACCTGCTCGCGCGCCTCGACCGCTCGTTCACGCTGCAGCGGCACTTCATCGCCGATGCCGCGCACGAATTGCGCACGCCGATCATGGGGCTGTCGATCCAGTCGCAGTTACTGCGGCGCGCGTCGACCGTCGAGGAACGCGAGCGCATCCTCGCGCAGATCCATGCGGGTACGACACGCCTCGGCCACCTCGCCGAGCAGTTGCTGACGCTCGCGCGCCTCGAACCCGACGCGCAGGCGGCCACCTCCGCGTCGGCGCCCGTCGATCTCGCCGCGCTGTGCCGGTCGGTGGTGTCGGATCGCGCGCGCGTCGCCGATGCGCACCGGATCGATCTCGGCGCGATCGTGTCGTCGCCCGTGATGACCGCGGGCAATGCCGACACGTTGCGCGTGCTGCTGAACAACCTCGTCGACAATGCGATCCGCTATGCGGGCGACGGCGCGCGCGTCGACGTGTCCGCGCGGATCGACGGCACGACGCCCGTGCTCGAAGTCGCCGACGACGGCCCCGGGATCCCGGAAGCCGAACGCAACGACGTGTGGGAGCGCTTCTATCGCGGCGAGGGCGCGCAAGCCGTCACGTCGTCGGGCAGCGGGCTCGGGCTGTCGATCGTCAAGCGGATCGCCGAACAGCATCGCGCGACGGTCGCGCTCGGCACCACGCGCGGCGGGCGCGGGCTGACCGTCACGGTGCGGTTTCCGCTGCCGGCCTGACGCGCGCATCGCGCGGCTTTTCCACAGATTGTGTTGGCAAGCTTGTGGACAACCTTCCATTAACGGCACCAAGCCTTTGATCGGAAAGGGTTTGCCGGTCGTGCGCGGCAAATGCGCCCGGCCGGGTCGGCCCACTACCCGACTCGGTTGTCGTCGACGATTCGCGCGATCCGCAGGCCGGTCGAGGTTTCGGCGAGGCGGCCTGTCAGGCCATGGTCGGGCAGTGGCAACGGCATGTCCGCGACATCGCCGGCGGACGCGATCCGGGAATCGACCGAAGCGTTTCGCGCAGCCTTCACGCATCCGGCGTTCGTCGCCAAGCTCTCGGCCTATCCGACGTCCGCCGTCGCGAGCCCGCACCTGTTCCAGAAAGTCGGCGTGGCCGGTATCTGCACGGCGTGAGGGCATGACCTGCCCGGCGAAGTTTAAGAAAACATCCTGGCGGCTGGTTGTCCGGTCCAGTAATCAATCGTCCCTGGCGGGCAGCCCAACCCGATTGCAGAAGCACATTGTACCCATCCCGGTTGGGTGGCTGGATCGTCCCCGGCGGCAAATACCCTACCCCGCAAACACCGATGCGGCTGTTCGGCGTAGCCAAGTGCGTTGCTCTGATCACGCGTCAAAGTAAGACGCGAAAGCGTGAAGAACTTTGCCTGCGGCCACACAAACGGCAGCCACCCCGCCCTGTCTAGTATTGAGTGGCATGCGAACAGCGACAAGCTGCGGCGACTCAGCGGACGCCGATGCGTCACCCGGTGCATGTCTGCCTGGAAGTTGAATCATGGCGTGCTTTCCCTGTTCCGCTCAATCAAGCAACCAGCCGTTATCGCCCTCGACCAGCGTGCCGCCGTGGCTGGTGGTGTCACCCTCGCGGGCAACCTCCCGGCCGCCAAACGTGGTCACGGCCCCGGTGACGATGACTGCACCGCAGCTCGTAGAGTCACCGACACAGGCCACTTTTCTCCCCCCGACTGTCACGCCGTCCGTGCCGCTGATAACAGTCCCAGGTCCATGCACCGGACAGACATGGCGATGGCCGACGAGCACAACTGGTCGCATAAAATCCCCGATGGTGATATTGATCAGCCGTTACTTTCCAGTGGACGCACTCTGTTCGCCCACGTACTTCCACTGGAAGCTGAAGGGGTCCACGCCCCGGTCCCCCGGCAGGTTCGGCAGTGAATCCCCTTCCTTGACGAACACTTCGTAATAGCCGCCGAGCCGTTCGATGCTTTTGCCCGTCGCGGCCCAGTAGCCGGTCTTTGGCGCGTAGTCACCCGGACGGGCGTACGGCAGCGCGGGGACCTGCGTACGGGCATCCACTTCGCCGAGGAATTCAATGTGCCGCCCCTCACGCACTTCTTCATCGGTCGGCTTGTAGACCCTGAAATAGAGGCGGTTCGACGGCGCGTTGTCAGTAATCGGGTACATCATCCTGCCTTTGCCCGTATCGGTACGGTCCAGAACCTCGCGCACGTCGATCCAGTCGAGCTGGGTTTGCCAGTAGACGACTTCGTAAATGTGTGTGCCCGTAAGAAACTGGGTATTCAAGATCACAAATTCGTCTGCAACCTCGCCTACCCATTTCTCCTTTGCCTTCATCACATAGGTAGATCGCTTTATATCTTCGTCCCGGGGAGCGGCGACATAAGGCTCGATGTCACGGTGTTTGGGCGGGGCAGGCAGAACCTCCTTACCCTCGGAATATAGCCGCATCATCGGACCATCCGGCGTGGGCTTGCCTGTTGTCTTAACGTCCCCATCGCTCGGATTTATGTATGTGGTGTAGTACCGTATTTTTACACTGTCATTACGCACAATTGCGTCATGAAACCTGATCTGCGTGATCAGCGGATTCTTGACCCAGGTTACCCGCTCAATCGGCACGACGCCCGTCTGGTTTCCACTTTGCTTGTCGGTCATAGAACTTTTCGTAGTTTGGTTCGAAGGCGGCGCCGCTTGCTGTTCCGCAACGGACGAGCAGCCGACCAGTGCCACCATCCCTCCAATCGAAATAATGGCGCGAACGCCGTTCATTGTCAGACGGTCAGGTTTCATCCTTCGCGCTCTCGATAAAAAATGCAATACTTTCGGCATTAGCTAATGCCCTGTTGGGCGTGAACTCGGCGAGTACCCGTTACTTTCCAGCGGCGGCACTCTGTTCGCCCACGTACTTCCACTGGAAGCTGAAGGGATCCACGCCCCTGTCCCCCGGCAGGTTCGGCAGTGAATCCCCTTCCTTGACGAACACTTCGTAATAGCCGCCGAGCCGTTCGATGCTCTTGCCTGTCGCGGCCCAGTAGCCGGTCTTTGGCGCATAGTCACCCGGACGGGCGTACGGCAGCGCGGGGACCTGCGTACGGGCATCCACTTCGCCGAGGAATTCAATGTGCCGCCCCTCACGCACTTCTTCATCGGTCGGCTTGTAGACCCTGAAATAGAGGCGGTTCGACGGCGCGTTGTCAGTAATCGGGTACATCATCCTGCCTTTGCCCGTATCGGTACGGTCCAGAACCTCGCGCACGTCGATCCAGTCAAGTTGCGTATGCCAGTAGACCATCTCGTAAACGTGCGTGCCGGTGAGGAACTGGGTATTCAAGATTACAAATTCGTCTGCAACCTCGCCTACCCATTTTTCCTTTGCCTTCATCACATGAGTAGATCGCTTTATATCCTCGTCCCGGGGAGCCGCGACATAAGGCTCAATGCCACTGTACTTAGGCGGGGCAGGCTTAATCTCATTGCCCCCCGAATACAGCCGCATTGCAGGACCATCAGGTGTCGGTTTACCAGTCCATTTAACGTCCTGTTTACTTGGATTGGTATAAGAAAGGTAGTACCGAATTTTAATGCTATCGTCACGTACGATTGCGTCATGGAACCTGATCTGGGTGATCAACGGATTCTTGAACCAGGTTACCCGCTCATTCGGCACGACGCCCGTCTGGTTTCCACTTTGCTTGTCGGTCATAGAACTTTTCGTAGTTTGGTTCGAAGGCGGCGCCGCTTGCTGTTCCGCAAGGGACGAGCAGCCGACCAGTGCCACCATCCCTCCAATCGAAATAATGGCGCGAACGCCGTTCATTGTCAGACGGTCAGGTTTCATCCTTTGCGCTCTCGATAAAAAATGCAATACTTTCGGCATTAGCTAACGCCCTGTTGGGCGTGAACTCGGCGAGTACCCGTTACTTTCCAGCGGCGGCACTCTGTTCGCCCACGTACTTCCACTCGAAGCTGAAGGGGTCCACGCCCCGGTCCCCCGGCAAGTTCGGCAGTGAATCCCCTTCCTTGACGAACACTTCGTAATAGCCGCCGAGCCGTTCGATGCTTTTGCCCGTCGCGGCCCAATAGCCGGTCTTTGGCGCATAGTCACCCGGACGGGCGTACGGCAGCGCGGGGACCTGCGTACGGGCATCCACTTCGCCAAGGAATTCAATGTGCCGCCCCTTGCTCGCTTCTTCATCGGTCGGCTTGTAGACCCTGAAATAGAGGCGGTTCGACGGCGCGTTATCCGTGATCGGATACATCATCCTGCCTTTGCCCGTATCGGTACGGTCCAGAACCTCGCGCACGTCAATCCAGTCGAGCTGGGTTTGCCAGTAGACGACTTCGTAAATGTGTGTGCCAGTAAGAAACTGGGTATTCAAGATCACAAATTCGTCTGCAACCTCGCCTACCCATTTCTCCTTTGCCTTCATCACATGAGTAGATCGCTTTATATCCTCGTCCCGGGGAGCCGCGACATAAGGCTCAATGTCACGATGCTTAGGCGGAGCAGGCTTAATCTCCTTGCCCTCCGAATACAACCGCATTGCAGGACCATCCGGCGTGGGCTTGCCTGTTGTCTTGACGTCCGCATCGCTCGGATTTATGTATGTGGTGTAGTACCGTATTTCGACATAGTTGCTGCCAAGCTTTCCGTCACGAAACCTGATCTGTGTGATCAGCGGATTCTTGACCCAGGTTACCCGCTCATTCGGCACGACGCCCGTCTGGTTTCCACTTTGCTTGTCGGTCATAGAACTTTTCGTAGTTTGGTTCGAAGGCGGCGCCGCTTGCTGTTCTGCAACGGACGAGCAGCCGACCAGTGCCACCATCCCTCCAATCGAAATAATGGTGCGAACGCCGTTCATTGTCAGACGGTCAGGTTTCATCCTTTGCGCTCTCGATAAAAAATGCAATACTTTCGGCATTAGCTAATGCCCTGTTGGGCGTGAACTCGGCGAGTACCCGTTACTTTCCAGCGGCGGCACTCTGTTCGCCCACGTACTTCCACTGGAAGCTGAAGGGATCCACGCCTCTGTCCCCCGGCAGGTTCGGCAGTGAATCCCCTTCCTTGACGAACACTTCGTAATAGCCGCCGAGCCGTTCGATGCTTTTGCCCGTCGCGGCCCAGTAGCCGGTCTTTGGCGCATAGTCACCCGGACGGGCGTACGGCAGCGCGGGGACCTGCGTACGGGCATCCACTTCGCCGAGGAATTCAATGTGCCGCCCCTTGCTCGCTTCTTCATCGGTCGGCTTGTAGACCCTGAAATAGAGACGGTTCGACGGCGCGTTATCCGTGATCGGATACATCATCCTGCCTTTGCCCGTATCGGTACGGTCCAGAACCTCGCGCACGTCGATCCAGTCGAGCTGGGTTTGCCAGTAGACGACTTCGTAAATGTGTGTGCCCGTAAGGAACTGAGTATTTTCGATTACAAATTGGGTTGGCCCATCTGTCGTCCATTTCTCCTTTGCCTTTAAAACGTAGGAATACAATCTAATGTCCTCATCTCGTGGAGACGCCACATATGGCTCAATGCCATTCGACTTGCGTGGAGGCTCAAGTTGAATTTCATGCCCCTCTGAATACAGCCGTATTTCGGGGGCGTCAGGAGTCGGCTTACCGGTCCATTTAACGTCCTGTTTACTTGGATTGATATAGGAAAGGTAGTACCGCATTTTAATACTGTCGTCACGTACGATTGCGTCATGGAATCTGATCTGTGTGATCAGCGGATTCTTGATCCAGGTTACCCGCTCATTCGGCACGACACCCGTCTGGTTTCCACTTTGCTTGTCGGTCATAGAACTTTTCGTAGTTTGGTTCGAAGGCGGCGCCGCTTGCTGTTCTGCAACGGACGAGCAGCCGAGCAGCGCCACCATCCCTCCAATCGAAATAATGGTGCGAACGCCGTTCATTGTCAGACGGTCAGGTTTCATCCTTTGCGCTCTCGATAAAAAATGCAATACTTTCGGCATTAGCTAACGCCCTGTTGGGCGTGAACTCGGCGAGTACCCGTGCCGCGTGTGCCCCATAGGCAGTCTTTCCGTTGTATTTGCCAGGGTCATGTGCCCCGTTAACATCGATCTTCTGGTCCTTGGCATGAGCGGTATTCTGCAAATGCGCCACCTCGTGCAACTGGATTTCCATACGGTTCTGATTGACCGGATCCCTGCTATTAAAGCTTCGGAAGAATGGACCATACTGGCAAGCGATATTGACGTATTCCATCCGGAAGCCAGATTGGGCAGGCTTGAGCGCCTTGGCCGGATACACCCCCGGCTGCACATAGGCACCTGCCTCAAAACCCAGTGCGCCCTTGACCACCCGTTGCATGGATATATGGCGGAAGAACTCACGCATGCCTTTCAGGTAGTTATGGACGTGATGCCCAGCAGGCTTGGCTGCAAGCTGTCCGTGCAACGTTTCCGGGGCAGCGATGTCATTGGGCGTTACGCCAAACCAGTATTCGAAGTTTGACCAGAGATCGTGATGAGCAACATTGTGAATCGTTTGCAGGGTCGCATATTCCCTGACGACTGGCGCCCGCGCCGAGGGCGCATCAGGCATGGCAGCATTGGCGTCCGCCCAGGGTTCGAGTTGTTTGAGGCGCTTCTCGATCAGCTTCAGGCAGGTTATCCAGCTCTGCCTAATTTCCAGTTCGAACGCCTCCTCGGACAGCGTTGCGTCCGTTGCGAGACATTCCCGCATCTGGGCCAGAAAGCCCACTGGGTGGAAATGCCAGTTCTTCGCATCCATCGGCGTGGATAGCGGCCTCATGGCATTGTTCACACCGTCCTGCTGTACCTTTGCTTCGCTCCAGAACTGCTGACGCTGAATATCCTGCAAGAACGCCTTGAACTGGCTGTCGGATAATTGCGGAAGCGGCGGATGGCCACCTTGCTGAAGTTTGCTATATCGCTTGCTGTTGTTACTGCTGTCCCATTCAGTGTGGAACCGGACAGCGGCGGTGCGCAAGATCGCGTCAACGCCATCAGCGTGAAGATCATCGAGACTCAGGCTCGCAGAAGACTTATGTGCGGCAGACAGGATTTTCTGCATGACTGCATCGTCGTCCTCAACGAAGCCATCGTCTGTCGTATTCAGTTCGCTATCCTCATAGGTCTGCCATCCCCGCGCTACCCAGTCGCTATCGGTAGTCAGCGTCACCCACGCGTCGCGGACAAATTCCCGCCCATCGGCTACGGCCCTCGCTTGATCGGCGTACGCGTAGTAGGTGCTTCCATTCATGCCAAATAGCTTGAAACATATCAGGTCGCTAACCAAATCAGGCTTCTTTCCATCCACCCCGCAGGGTATCGCTGCAAAAAAGCAGGAGCCGGCTGGAAACGCTTGCATGCTTGACGCGGATAATCCACCCTCACTTGAAAAAACATCTTTTGCCAGCGTCGCATTCCGCGTCAACCACACCTTCCCCATACCATCGCTTTTCTGTCCATCCGCATATTCCTGGTACGACGAACTTGGGTTGATAATGTTCAGCGGAACAAGCGGCTTCATCTGCTTCACCAACTTATTCTCGCCCGTAAAAATCTCGAAGTGGAAGCTGTCCGCCACCGAGCCAAGATCGCCGTCCGTTATCCCGGCGTAACCAATCACCTGCCCGGCCCTGACCGGATACTCCAATGAGAAGGTGCAATCCAACGGCATCCACCGCTTTTCCGTAGGATGGCAGCAATACATGAACGAAATGGGGTATCCCAGCCGGATTTTCTGCTCGGGCCTCAGTGGAGCGCCTGGCTCCACGTCCAGATACATGCGCTCGATCCATCCCTCTCCACTGTTGCGGGTATTGATGTCAGTAATCCTGATCTTGACCATGTGATGCGCATCATCAATCACCGCGCTTACCGTTACTTCGTCCCCACGCAACGCGGCAACCGGAACAGTTGTATTGGTGGTCGTGAGAAACGGCGGCAGGACTGCCTTGTTCTGCAACTGCTTCTGCGGCAGCAGATTCGCGTAGAGCGAGTAGAAGTGCGCCCCGATGTATCTGGGGATGCTCGCGCTGACACCCCGCGAAACGCCCTCCACGGGCTGCATTTCACCGCCCCCTCTATTGACCTCGCACTCGTGCCGAATCAGTACAAAGCTGCTGCCGAACTGCCGGGGCGGTGACTGCTGCGATTTGGCTTTCGACGCTGACGCCTTCACGGGTGCGGCCGCCTTGATCTGCCGGTCGAGTTCGCTGTCGATATAGTCCCGATCCAGTCGGAACGCGACGATGGTACCGTCCGCGATCGCGCGCACCGGCTTTTTCCCACTCAGGTGTACGCCGCCGTGCCAGAAGCGGTTGCGCCCTACCGGGAATACACCTCCCGCGACGTGCTTCGTGAGATCAATATATTTGCGGACAAGTGCTGGCGTACTCAGCGCGGCACTGGCTGACTGCGGGTAAGACGCTGGCTGCGGAGCGCTGTAATAAGGATCGTCTTCAAATGGGAAAGTCACAATCACGAGGCACGGTTCCTTGATGGAATAAGCGGCAGGCGTCAGCCTGAAAACGGGAAGTAGTCCGGCGTGAACGGATCGCCCTTGTTCACGTCTGAGCGCAGGTCCAGGGCATTCTTGACCCAGCCTGTCTCGGTCTGGACCGGCCCCTTCAGCTTGATCCGGACTCCTTCAATCGTGACGCCCTCACCGTCGAGCGTGATCTTTCCGGCCGGGCCGATGATTTCAGCCTTGTCGCCCGCCTGTAGCTGGTAGATACGGGTCTTTCGCTCAATAGCCTGCCCCGCCTCGACCTGGTGGCGCCCCTGCACCTTGTGTTCGGCGTTGCCGCCAGTCGTGACCAGGAAGTTGGCCGCAATGGTGTCCTTGCGATTGTTGCCCGTTTCCTCGATTCGATCCTTGCCGATCTGGATGCGGTGATCGCGCCCAACCGAAAGAAACGCATCCTGGCCAATGGTGTGACGACGATCTACACCAATATCGACCTGTTCGCCTCGGCCGACTTTTTCCGTGCGATCGTTGTCAATCGTCACCGATTCATCATGTCCGACTGTCTTCGCGCGATCATGCCCAACCGTATGCGATTCATCGTTTTCAACTTCGGTTCGCATATCCCTTTCGGCATGGAACCATACTTCCTCCCTGCCTTTCCTGTCCTCGAACCGCAGCGCGTTGGCGGTTTCGTAGCCGCCCTGATCGGTGGAGCGCGTCAGTGTGCCGCTCTGGGTCGCATTGGCGGGCAACTCCCACGGCGGCATGTTGTGTGCGTTGTAGTGCCGCCCCGTCACAAATGGCCGGTCAGGGTCGCCGTTCTCGAAGTCCACTATCACTTCCGAGCCGACCCGCGGAACGCTGATGGTCCCGTAGTTGTTGCCTGCCCACGGATAGGAGACCCGCAGCCAGCAGGATGATGTCTGATCATGTACTGGCGAGCGGTCCCAGTGGAACTTCACCTTCACCCGGCCGTACTGGTCCGTGTAGATTTCGCTCCCGTCGGCCCCCGTGACAATGGCTGTCTGCGGGCCGGTTGTGCGTGGCTTGCTGACCGTGCGCGGTGGACGGAAAACGGTTGTGGCCGGCTGCACTTCAAACCGTGTCCGAATCCGGTATTCGCCGGTATCGGTTGCCCCGTCGAGTTCAGCCGCATCCAGCCGAGCCCGGATAACAAGGTATTCGCGGTTTGCATCGGCTTGCGGAAAACCCGCCAGCGTAAAAGTCGTCCCACAGACGACGTTCCGCACATTCCCACCGCCAGTGCCCCGCTCGCCCAGGGCACGCATTTCCTGCATGCGTATCCGTGCAAACTGCTCACCGGCCTTCAGTTCGGTGTAGTCGCCGGGCCACTCGTAGCGTTCAAGCGCATTGTGCGAGGTGTCCTGTGGCAACTGAACCTGCGCCTCCAGATTTGCCCTTGGCCGGGTAAAGTCGAAATCGTTCGTGGTCCACTGACCTGACTGGATACGCGCAGTCGTATCGAAGTTGTCGATGTGCTCCATGTCAACCCTGCGGCCCGGCGGATAGTACGACAGCGTCTGATAGGCTTCACTGTCAACCGGCTTGTGCGCCCCCAACTGGTCCACCAGGACCATGCGGTGCACCGTATCCGAATGCTCGAAGAACCAGTAAATCCCGTTTTCTTCCATTAGACGCTGGATAAAATGAAAGTCGGTTTCGCCATACTGGACCTGATAGACCAGCTTCGGATAGGACTCGCTTAGCCGCATGTCCCACGAGTAGAGGTAGTGGTCGCTCAGCACTTCGTGAATGATTTCAATTACAGACTTATTCTGGAAAATCCTGTAATCCGAGCGTTTCTCAGCCAGCGCGATCCACGGTTGCAATTTGAGTCGATACCTACTCTGTCGGTCTGACTGCCCGGCAAAACTCACTGCCGTGATAATCCCGCTGATTTCGCGTAACCCGCGTCCGATGTTTGCTGCACCGGTCGTCCCTGGCATTCCAGGGACAAATGTGCCCATCCCGTCAAGCTGGATGGTGGCGGTCAGTTCCCTCCCAATCATGTCGAGCGTATTGAGATTCGCCGCCTCTTCGTCACTCAATCCCGCGTCGAGCGAGGTTTTAACCTCCAAATCGTAGGTGTAGATTTTGGAAAGTTCTTCCTCGCCTTCGATCGCAACCAGTTGCAATATAGGCTCGCCATTGTGCGATAACGGGACAGCCGCCCCACTGATAGAGAGCGTTCGGGGCCGGCTGAATTTCTGCATGACCGGATATAGCTTCCGAACATCAAACGCGTTGGACATGGTGATTCCGACGATAAGGTGGATCGTATTGGGCTACTCGGCCAAGCGTATGCAGACTGACACGTCAGGACGTTTCGCTATCAGGCAACAGCCCGACTGGCAGGGACACAGGGCTATCCATTGCGACCATTTGATGTTCACGTCGCGTCAGTTCGGGTAGCCGCTGGGCAGCAAGGCGTGATGCGGCTGCAATGAATTCGGCAGGCGCGAACAGACCCAGCACGTCGTTCCGTTGCTCCGGTTCACAGAGGTCCGGTACCCCACTGAGGTCGCCGAACAGCTGTTCAAGTTTGACCGGAGGCCTGAGTAGCTCCGTGATCCTCTGGGGCTTGGCAACCGACTTAACCGGTTGCGGCGGCAACGCCACCATAGTGAGCAAACCCAATCCCGGTTCAGCCTGCACGGGCAACGCAGATGGAGTCGCTTCCTGTGTATGAGGGATTGCCCACTCGGCCAATGAAAGCGGATCATCGAGAAATCTAAGGTATTGACTGTACAGTGACGCAATAATATTTACGTCCTCCACAGCACCGTTATTGTGATCGAGTTGGCGAAGGGCCTCGCTGCCACGAAGGGACGCTGATGATTCAAGCAGGCCAAATACTGCCCCACCGCCGCATTCGTCACCAATGGACAGCGCCCGAAATCCCCCGCATATAAAATTGTCTGCGACGTGAACAACCGTGCCGCCGTGATCCGTTGAATCGCCAAAGCGAGCGACATCCTTGCCTGAGGTATTGTCTTTCACGATTCATCTCCGTCGAACGGAATTTCTCCTGCGTCGAATTTACCGAACACATCGGGAAAATCACATAAGACGCGTCCGAAATTGACAAAACCTGGCAAAAATCACAGGGTGTGATTTTTTGTTGCGACAATGGACATGCCCCGCGTATAAGTTGCACACACAACGTCTGCCCAACCGGGGCTGGCTCAAGCGGACAACGGCAAGTGACTTGCTGCCTCACGCGAACCCAATCGGGCGGCACGGACATATTGCAGCCTTCTGGACGCTCCTCGATCATGGCTTGCGCCGTCTGCCGAAGCAAATTCACGCCAGCAGAACAACAACCAGCAGACCGAATCAACCACACGACAAGTCGAGATAGATCCTACCCATATCCATAGGTATCCTTACTTCTCGGGATAACAAGACGCACTGCCAGCACATCGGACTCAGTGCTGGACGCCTGGAGCAGCCCCCTGAAACGCCTGACACAGTCACCCACTTACAATAACGGGCAGGCATAAGACTATGTCTTTGACTAACACCTGGCAGGAAGTGATGGAAGTGTTGACGGGCCCGGAGCGCCGGCGGCGCCGGACGGCGGAGCAAAAGCTGGCGATGGTTCGCGAGAGTTTCGAGCCGGGGAAATCGGTTTCGATGTTCGCGCGCCAGCACGGCGTGAATCCGAACCAGCTGTTCCACTGGCGCAAGCTGTATCAGGATGGGAACCGTCAGCGGTCAAGGCTGGCGAGGAAGTAGTTCCGGCCTCGGAACTGGCCGACGCGCTCAAGCAGATACTTGCATACCCCGTCCGAAATCGAGTGGCTGAGCGACAACGGTTCGGGCTACACGGCTGACGACACGCGCCGGTTCGCAGTGGCCATCGGCCTGAAGCCATTGACCACGCCGGTGTGCAGCCCGCAAAGTAACGGGATGGCCGAGAGCTTCGTGAAGACGATGAAACGCGACTACGTCGCCTTCATACCGACGCCGGACGCAGCGACTGCTGCACGCAATTTGGCCATCGTGTTCGAGCATTACAACGAGAAGCACTCCCATAGCGCGCTGAAACATCGCTCGCCTCGCGAGTTCCGGCGCTCGATGGATTCAGCAATCCTTAGTGTGATGTCGCGTCCGGTATTTCAGAGGCAACTCCAGCGGGGTGTCATGTCAATTCGTCATGCGGGATGGGGGATCGTGTGGAAATGGCCTGAAGCAGCCACACCCCGTTTCGCCACATCGTCTATCTTGCCCGCCTGACAAGGGTTCGCTGCCACCGCCAAAGTTGTCCACAGAAAATGTTGGCAAGCTTGTGGATATCCTGCGCACCGCAGCGCTAAACCCTTGATCCGATGGACTTTGGCACGCGTGATGCAGACGAGGCCCTGGCGATGGCCGTCGCGTACACCGCTTCGCCGCACTTCGCATCACGACGTCACGACGATGCACGCCGCAGCCGGTTCACACATGTTCGCCACGCGCTGCGCCACTTACCCACAGATTTTGTTGGCAAGCTTGTGGATATCCTGCGCAAGCCTGCGCTAACCCGTTGATCGGGCTACGGTTCATGCTCGGCGTCACGGTTGCGGCACCCGACGGCCCGGGCCTGCGCGCAAGCGCACGATCCCGCGCAACAGCAGCGCATCACCGTCGCCTTGACGCCCGTGCACGTCACGCATCAAGATCATGCGAGCCGCACGCGGCTGCGCATCGACGGCGTCGCGCAGCGGCCCGCCGGGCCGGCCGCTGCGCCGGCGCCGCACCACGACACTTCACTCCGAGGAAGGCCATGGAACACTTCACCGCGTGGCAGCTGGTCGTCTCACTCGTGCTCGTCGCCGTCGTCATCTATCCGTACGTCCGCATCGTCCGGCGCACCGGGCATTCGGGCTGGTGGATCCTGACCATGTTCGTCCCCGTCCTGAACTTCGTCATGTTGTGGGTGTTCGCATTCGTGCGCTGGCCCGCTGTCGACGATCGGCAGCCCTGACCGTCGCCATCGCGGCCGCCAGGCTTGTCCACAGATTGTGTTGGCAAGCATGTGGATAGCCTGCGCATACCGCGACCAAGCGCTTGATCCGAAAGACTTTGTCCGCGCTGCTTCAAATGCGGCACGCGGCCGGCAAAGTGCCGTTCGCACATCGTCTCGCCACGTGACGGGCCGCCTTCCGTGTGTGCGAACCTGCTTGTCCACAGATTTTGTTGGCAAGCGTGTGGATAGCCTGCGCATACCGCAGCCAAGCGCTTGATCCGAAAGACTTTGTCCGCGCCGCTTCAAACGCGGCACGGCGGCGCACGCGATGGGGAACGCGGCCGCACGCAGGCTTGTCCACAATTTTTGTTGGCAAGCATGTGGATATCCTGAGCATGCGTGACCTAAGTCGTTGATCGCACAACGTTTGGTCACGCGGGTCACGACTGCGGCACGGCATGCATGCGGATCGCGTCACGCACGCCGCACCGCTCAACCGAACGTCTGCGCGACGATGCGCGCGACCGACGCGATCACGTCGTCCTTCGCCCGCGCATCGGCTTGCATCTGCGTGTAGTACACGACCAGCACGATCGGCGCGCCCGACGCCGGCCAGATGACGCCGGCATCGTTCGTCGTCCCGTAGTCGCCGGTTCCCGTCTTGTCGCCGACCTTCCACCCGGCCGGCACGCCCGCACGAATCCGCTTGTCGCCGACCTTGTTGCCGCGCAGCCAGCTGACGAGCTGCGCACGCTGCGCGGCCGGCAGCGCCTCGCCGAGCGTGAGCACGCGCATGCTCGCGGCCATCGCGGCGGGCGTCGTCGTGTCGCGCGGGTCGCCCGGCAGCGCGGTATTCAGTTCGGTCTCCCATCGATCGAGCCGGAACGCGTCGTCGCCGATCGAGCGCGCGAACGCGGTCACGGCGGACGGGCCGCCGATCAGCTTCATCAGCAGGTTCGCAGCCGAGTTGTCGCTGTACTGGATCGCGGCCTCGCACAGCGCGGCGACCGTCATGCCCGTGCCGACATGCTTCCCGGACACCGGCGAATAGTTGACGAGGTCGGCCTGCGTGTACGTGACGTGCTGTTGCAGCAGGCCGGGGCGATCGACGCTCTGCGCCAGCACCGCCGCGCTCAGCATCGCCTTGAACGTACTGCAGAACGGGAATCGCTCACTCGAGCGATGTTCGACGATGCGGCCGCGCGCGGTGTCGATCGCACACACGCCGAGACGGCCGCCCGCGTCGCGCTCGAGATCGGCAAGCGCCGCCTCGGCAGCCGCGGGCGCCACGGCGTCCGCGGCTGCCGCCGCTGCCTGGCTGGCCGCATCCGGCGCCGCGGCCTGCCGCGACGCGCACGCGGTCACGGTGAGTACGAGCGGCGCCGTCGCGGCGGCCAGCAACAGGGTTCGACGTTTCGAGGAGTAGGTCATGTCGGTTGTCTCGTGGTGGAATGGCGGCGAATCGAGGTTGAAAACGGCGGCCGCCGAGACAGCACTATCGAGACTTTACGGTTGCCTGACAAGCAACGATAATTGAGCGCTGACAAAAGAAATTCTTATGACCAAGCTCCGCCCTCATCTTCCGCTCAATGCGTTGCGCGCGTTCGAATCGTCTGCGCGCCACCTGAACTTCACGCGCGCCGGCCTCGAGCTGAGCGTGACCCAGGCCGCGGTCAGCCAGCAGGTGCGCTCGCTCGAGGAGCGGCTCGGCTGCACGCTGTTTACACGGCTGCCGCGCGGCCTCGGGCTCACCGACGAAGGGCGTGCGCTGCTGCCCGTGCTGAGCGACGCGTTCAGCCGCATCGAGACGGTGCTCAAGCAGTTCGACGGCGGGCGCTTCCGCGAGGTGCTGACGCTCGGCGTCGTCGGCACCTTTGCCCTAGGCTGGCTAATGCCGCGACTGAAGCAATTCGGCGATACGCACCCGTTCGTCGAGCTGCGGCTGCGTACCAACAACAACGTCGTCGACCTGGCGGCCGAGGGTCTCGATTTCGCGATCCGTTTCGGCGAAGGCAACTGGCCGGCGACCCGCAACGAGCCGCTGCTCGATGCGCCGCTCACCGCGCTGTGCGCGCCGGAAATCGCGCGGCGCCTCGCGCAGCCGGCCGATCTCGCCAATGAAACGCTGCTGCGCTCGTACCGCATCGACGAATGGCACGGCTGGTTCGACGCCGCGCAGCTCGCGCCGTGGGCGGTCAACGGGCCCGTGTTCGATTCGTCGCGGCTGATGGTCGAGGCCGCCATGCAGGGTGCGGGCGTCGCGCTCGCGCCGGCGTGCATGTTCGCGCGCGAACTGCAGCTCGGCCTGCTCGCGCGGCCGCTCGACATCGACGTGCGCGCCGGCGGCTACTGGCTCACCTCGCTGAAGTCGAAGCCGCTCACACCGGCGATGACGCTCTTTCGCGACTGGATCGCGGCCGAAGCGGCCGCCACGGCACGGGCCGAATGACGCGGCCCCGCTTGTCCACAGAAAGTGTTGGCAAGGATGTGGATATCCTGGGTACCCGGGACCTAAACCCTTGATCGCGCACGAATTAGCGCGCCGATGCAGACATCGGGCAGCCCGTGTACACGGGGCTTCGCAAGCCGGCCTTCGGCAGGCCGATCCTCAACTGTCACGACGCAATCGATTGCGAGTTATCCACAGAATATGTTGGCAAGCCTGTGGATATCCCTCCAATGCGCCGCGTAACACCCTGATACAAAAGGGGATTCGATATACGGACCTTGCGCGGTCAACCGTGTGGCAGCGCATGCGCTTTCGCACGGCACGCGCCGCACACCCGGCCCAGGGGCCGGAAGGTTCTCCACAGATTGTGTTGGCAAGCTTGTGGATATCCTGCGCATCGGCCATCTAACTCATTGAGCGCACGGGGTTTTGTGCTTCATCTGCAGAATCGGGCAGCGCCGGCGCAGCCCGTGCGGCTGACGCCGGCGCCATCCGGGCATCAATGCCGGTCGAGCCCGCCGCGCAATTCGCTCGCCTTGTCGCGCAGCGCCTCGTATCCCGAGCGTGCATGCTCGGGCAGGTCGGGATCGCCGATCAGCGCGCCGAGCGTTTCGATCAGGCTGAACAGGATGCCCTTCGCCGCGCCGACCGCGATGCTCTGCGATTCGATCGACTTGTGCAGGTGGTCGACCGCCGCTTCGAGATTCTCGAGCTTGTGCTCGCTGTCGTCGGGCCGGTTGTCGGTCGTCATCGTCTACCTCCGCCATCGTTCAAGGGTCATGTCACGATTCTATGCCGCTGCACGCGAACGTGGCGCGACATCGCGCAACGTTCGCGCAGCACCGCGCTACAGCACCGCGACCACCTTCACACGGCCCGGCTGCTCCGCCGATGCAACGACCTGGCCATCGACGCGGCGGAAGGTGAGCGACACGGTTTCGTCGCCGACGCGCAACGCGTCGATCCGCAGCCAGTCGACACCTTCCGGCAACGCCGGGCGCTCGACCCGCACCTCGTGGCGCGACGCGTCGATGCTCACGCCGAGGCAGGCCTGCAGCATCATGAACGGCGCACCGGCCGCCCACGCTTGCGGCAGGCAGGCCACCGGATACGCGGTCGGCGGTTCGCCGCGCCGGCGCGGGAACCCGCAGAACAGCTCGGGCAGGCGCATCTCGAAGCTCACCGCCGCCTCGAACAGCGCGCGCAGCAGGTTCACGGCGGCCGTCTTGTCGCCGTAGCGCGCCAGCCCGCGCGCGATCAGCGCATTG
This sequence comes from Burkholderia puraquae, assembly GCF_002099195.1. Classification (GTDB taxonomy): domain Bacteria; phylum Pseudomonadota; class Gammaproteobacteria; order Burkholderiales; family Burkholderiaceae; genus Burkholderia; species Burkholderia puraquae. Next base: position 300,557 of record NZ_NBYX01000003.1, read on the forward strand.
TCGTGCGGCCACACCGAGCCGTTGTGATACGCCATCGGGTTGAAGCGCGGCTGGCCGGCCGCAAGCGTGCGGATGCCCCACCCCGTCTGGAACAGCGCCGAGCCGAGCACGCCGGCCACTGCCGCGCCGCGCTCGGCGTCGGGCAGCCCGAACGCGAGCAGGTGCCCCGCGTTCGACGCGAACACGCGGCACAGGTCGCCGTGACCGTCGAGCGCGATGCCGTAGAAATCGCCTTCCGGCATCCAGAACAGCGCGTCGACCTGCTCACGCAGCGCCTTCGCGCGCAGTGCGTAGCGCGTGGCATCGGCCGCGTGGCCGCGCCGGTGCGAGCATGTCGACATCGCATCGAGCGCCGCGCACGCATACGCCTGCACTTCGACGAGCGCGATCGGCCCGTCCGGGAAGCGGCCGTCCGCGTGGAACACCGAATCGTGGCTGTCCTTCCAGCCCTGGTTCGCGAGGCCGCGCTCCGATGTGCGCTGGTAATCGAGCAGTCCGTAAGGATTGCGGTCGCACTTGTCGATCACCCATTGCGCGGCGCGCTCGAGCGCGGGCCACAGCTCGTCGATCAGCGCATCGTCGCCGGTGCGTTCGACATACGCGCCCGCGAGCACGATGAACAGCGGCGTCGTATCGACACCGCCGTAGTACAGCGCGAACGGCACCTCGCCCGTCGCGGCCATCTCGCTGCGGCGGAACTCGTGCATGATCTTGCCGGGCTCCGCATCGCGGAACGCGGAAGTCTCGCGCGCCTGATGCTCGGCCAGGAACCGCAGCACGCCGCGCGCGAGCGACGGCTGCAGCCACAGCATCTGCAGCGACGTGATCACCGCGTCGCGGCCGAACGGTGTCGAGAACCACGGAATGCCCGCATACGGGTAAGGCCCCGTGTCGAGCTGCGTCGTGAGCAGCCCGAGATCCGCGAGCGAGCGGTCGAGCCACGCGTCGAACAAGGGATTGCCGGTGTTCACGCGCGCCATCGATTCGCGCCGCGCACGCATCTCGCGGTGCACGCCGACGAGCGCGGTGCGCAGCGCGACGCGGCCGCATCCCGGTCCTTCCGCATGCACCGGGCCGAGCGTCGCATCGACGGTCAGGTAGATCGACACGCATGCCTGCGCGGCGATCGTCAGCGTGTAGTCGGCACGATCGACCGACAGCGCATCGGGCGCCGGCGAGAAATGCACGGTCACGTTGCGCTCGACACTGTCGAGGCCGTCATAGCGCAGCCGCACCGTGCCTCCGTCGACGCGCGGCGCCGCCACGGTGCCGCGCTTCGGGCGCTGCGTGCCGCGCACCTCGAACATGTCCTTGAAATCGGCCGCGAACGACAGCGACAGCGGCACCTCGGCTTCGCTCGCACCGTAGTTCGTCAGCGTCAGCGCTTCGTAAAGCACGTCGCCCGCAAGCACACGCATCCGCTCGATGTGGATCACGCCCTCGGGCGTTTCGTGGCCGCCGAGCGGCGGCAGCGGGCGGTTCGTCAGGTGCGCGGTGAACGAGGCGTTGTCGGCGCTCGTCGCGCCCGACAGCAGCGACGGCGCGCGGCCGCCGAACGTCAGGCGCCACGTCGACAGCACGCGCATGTCGTCGACGAACAGGCCGTCGTCATGACCGCCGATGTCGCCGAGCGCGTCGCTGACCACGAACGCGTCGCCGGATTTCAGGACGTACTGGTTGTTGCGCGCCAGCGCCTGCGGATCGGCTTCGGGCGCGATGAATGCGGGGCCCGACGCGAGGGTCGGGGCAACAGGCGCGACTTGCGGCGCCTGTGTCGTCGTGGCTTCGGCGTGATTCGGCATCGATGCTCCTGTGTCGAGGCGCAACGCGCGTCGCGCGTCGCGTGGTTCGCACAGGATAGGACAGAACGGGGAACGTGCGCAGCGACGAACAGGACGCGACGCCATGCGACGTTGTCGTCGCCGCCTGGCGTCGCGCACAGGTACATCACGTGCAGGTCAGAACTTCCACAGGATGTTGCCGAGGATGGCGTTGTCGCGCACGCCGCTGCCGTACTGGCCGCTGTACGTGAGACCCAGCGTCAGGCGCTTCGTGATGTTCGCGTCGATGCCGGCCTCGAGCACGGCGCTGTCGCGAGCAATCGGCACGCCCGATACCTGGAACGACGTACCGCCGTTCGCGAACGTGAACGCCGACGACGGCCGCACGTTGCCGAACGCATGCCGCCAGCCGACCGTCCCGCGCGCGGTGAACGTGCCGCTCGCGATCGAGCCGAGCTGCGACGCCGCGCGCAAACCGAGGGTCGAGAAGCCGACGTGGGTCGTCTCGCCGCCGGCACGCAGCGCGGCCGCGCCGCCTGTTTCCGTATAGCCGTCGGTATGCAGGCTCACATACGCGAGGCCCGCAAACGGTTCGATCGCCACGGGCCCGACCGGCAGCGCATAGCCGACTTCGCCGAATACCTGCGCCGAATGTGCGTCGTAGCCGGCCGAGTCATGATCGGAGAAGCCCGCGAAGCCCGGGGAACGGTCGCTGTTGATCCGGTACCACGTGTACGACGCGCCGCCGCGCACGCCGAGCGCACCGTATTGCGCGCCGCCGTACAGCGACAGGTAGTAGCTGTTCACCGACGCCGACGAACTCTGGTCGTTGTCGAGCGAGCTGTGCGTGACGCCTGCTGCCAGGCCCGCACGCCACTTGTCGTTGAGCGCCATGTCGGCACCGGCGATGAAGCCCGTCATGCTGCGGTTGATCGTCGACGCGTTGCCGTCGCCGGTGAGCCGGCTGCGGCCGCCGAACGCCTGCCCCCAGACAACCGGCTGGTAAGGCGTGCCGCCGTAGCAGCCGTCGCGCGAGCCGATCCGGCGTTCCGGCGGCAGCGTCGGGTCGGCCACGCCGGCCGTGTTGTCGCCGCACAAGGCTGCGCCACCCGACGACAGCGCGGCGAGCGGGCCCGATCCAGGCGCGAGGCCCTGGCGGACGCGATCGGTCACCGCGTCGCGCACATAGCGGCTGTCGAGCAGCAGCATGCTCTTCAGGCTGGCCTGCAGTTCGCCGTCGAGCAGCCCGTATGCGCGGCGTGCGGTCGTCGCGTCGGCCGTCACCACCGCGTCGTACAGCGGGTTGCCTGCGCCGAGCCCGCCGAGCGCGGCCGCGACCGAGCGCTGGTTCGGCGTCGTCGCGACATCGGGAAACGCGGTGCCGTTCGAGACCAGCCGCAGGTACACGTGATCCGGATCGTAGCTGAGCGTCGGCGCGAGGAATGCGTAGTTCGCATTCACCTGGCTGAACGTGCCCTGTACGCCCGACGATGCGGAGAGGATCGTATAGGTCGTGCTCGGCTGGTAGCCGCTCTGGTTCGCGAGCACCTGCACGGTGCCGCCGTTCAGCGTCGCCGTGCCGCCCGCCGCGAGGCTGCCGCTTTGCTGCGGCGTGGCCGCGACCTGGAACGTCGAACCCGGCTGGAACGTGACGTTGCCGCCCACGTTCAGCGCCGCGCCCGGCTGCGATGCAGCCGCCGTCGCGCCGCCCTGCACCACGAGGCCGCCGATCGTGCCGGTGCCCGTGACCGTCGCACCGTTCTGCACGGTCACCGTCGACTGGCCGAGCGAACCATTGACGGCGAGCGTGCCCGCGCCAACCGTAGTCGGGCCGCTCAGCGTGCTGGTGCCCGTCAACGTCAGTTGCCCGCTGCCGGCCTGCGTCAGCGAGCCGGTGCCGGACAGCACGCTTGCAATCGTCACGTTGCCGGATTGATTGACGATCAGCGCGCCGTTGTCGACGACATTGCCGACGATGCTGCCCGACGTGCCGCCATTGCCGAGTTGCAGCGCGCCGCCGGCCGCGATCGTGGTGCCGCCCGTGTACGTGTTCGCGCCCGTCAGCGTCTGCGTACCGGTGCCGGCGATCGTTACCCCACCGGCCCCGCCGATCGTCCCGCCGAATGTGCCGTTGCCGCTCCCGTTCAAGGTCAGCGCATTGGCGCCGAGATTGACGGTCGCGCCGGCCGCGCCGTTCAGCGTGCCGATCGTCTGGGCGCCGGTCGCGCCGCTCGCGTCGAACGTCGCGCCCGTGCCCGCGAGATTCACCGCGCCCGTCGACGCGAGGCTGCCGCCCGCGCCGAGCGCCAGCGTGCTGCCGCCGTTGATGGTCGTGCCGCCCGTGTACGTGTTCGCCCCCGTCAGCGTTTGCGTGCCGCTACCGGCAACTGTCACGCCGCCCGCCCCGCCGATCGTCCCGCCGAACGTGCCGTTGGTGCTGCCGTTCAAGGTCAGCGCATTCGTGCCGAGGTTCACGTTCGTGCCAGCGCTGCCGCTTAGCGCACCGATCGTCTGTGCGCCCGTCGCGCCACTCACGTTGAACGTCGCGCCCGTGCCCGCGAGATTCACCGCGCTGCCCGACGCGAGGCTGCCGCCTGCGCCGAGCGCCAGCGTACTGCCGCCGTTGATGGTCGTGCCGCCCGTGTAGGTGTTCGCGCCCGTCAGCGTTTGCGTACCGGTACCCGCGAACGTCACGCCGCCCGTGCCGCCGATCGCGCCGCCGAACGTGCCATTGGTGCTGCCGTTCAACGTCAGCGCATTCGCGCCGAGATTGACGGTCGTGCCAGTGACGCCGCTCAGCGTACCGAGCGTCTGCGCGCCCGATGCGCCGCTCAGGTTGAATGTTGCACCCGCGCCGGCCAGATTCACCGCACTGCCCGATGCGAGGCTGCCGCCCGCGCCGAGCGCCAGCGTGCTGCCGCCGTTGATGGTCGTGCCGCCCGTGTAGGTGTTCGCGCCCGTCAGCGTTTGCGTGCCGGCACCCGCGAACGTCACGCCGCCCGTGCCACCGATCGTGCCGCCGAATGTTCCGCCGCTTCCGCTCAACGTCAGTGCGTTCGCGCCAAGCGTCACGTTCGTGCCGGCCGCGCCGTTCAACGCGCCGATCGTTTGCGCACCCGTCGCGCCGCTCAGGTTGAACGTCGCGCCCGTACCGGCCAGATTCACCGCACCGCCCGATGCGAGGCTGCCGCCTGCGCCAAGCGCCAGCGTGCTGCCGCCGTTGATGGTCGTGCCTCCCGTGTACGTGTTCGCGCCCGTCAGCGTTTGCGTGCCGGCACCCGCGAACGTCACGCCGCCCGTACCGCCGATCACGCCGCCGAACGTGCCGTTGCCGCCGCCGTTCAACGTCAGCGCATTCGCGCCGAGATTCACGTTCGTGCCGGTGGCACCGTTCAGCGTACCGAGCGTCTGCGCGCCCGATGCGCCGCTCAGGTTGAACGTCGCACCCGTGCCGGCCAGATTCACCGCGCTGCCCGATGCGAGGCTGCCGCCCGCGCCCAATGCCAACGTGCTGCCGCCGTTGATGGTCGTGCCGCCCGTATACGTGTTCGCCCCCGTCAGCGTCTGCGTGCCGGTGCCTGCGAACGTCACACCACCCGTGCCGCCGATCACGCCGCCGAACGTGCCATTGGTGCTGCCGTTCAACGTCAGCGCATTCGCGCCGAGATTGACGTTCGTGCCGGCCGCGCCGCTCAGCGTACCGAGCGTCTGCGCGCCCGATGCGCCGCTCAGGTTGAACGTCGCGCCCGTGCCGGCCAGATTCACCGCACTGCCCGACGCGAGGCTGCCGCCCGCGCCAAGCGCCAGCGTGCTGCCGCCGTTGATGGTCGTGCCGCCCGTGTACGTGTTCGCCCCCGTCAGCGTCTGCGTGCCGGTGCCTGCGAACGTCACACCACCCGTGCCGCCGATCGCGCCGCCGAACGTACCGCTGGCGGTTCCGCTCAGCGTCAGCGCGTTCGCGCCGAGATCCACGTTCGTGCCGGCCGCGCCGTTCAACGCGCCGATCGTTTGCGCACCCGATGCGCCGCCCAGGTTGAACGTCGCGCCTGTGCCCGCGAGATTCACCGTGCCCGTCGACGCGAGGCTGCCGTTCGCACCCAGCGCCAGCGTGCTGCCGCCGTTGATCGTCGTGCCGCCCGTGTACGTGTTCGCGCCCGTCAACGTCTGCGTCCCGGTGCCCGCGAACGTCACACCGCCCGCGCCGCCGATCGCGCCGCCGAACGTGCCATTGGTGCTGCCGTTCAACGTCAGCGCATTCGCGCCGAGATTGACGTTCGTGCCGGCCGCGCCGCTCAGCGTGCCGAGCGTCTGCGCGCCCGACGCGCCGCTCACATCGAATGTCGCGCCCGTGCCGGCCAGATCCACTGCGCTACCCGCAGCCAGGCTGCCGCCCGCGCCAAGCGCGAGCGTACTGCCGCCGTTGATCGTCGTGCCGCCCGTGTAGGTGTTCGCGCCCGTCAGTGTCTGCGTGCCCGTGCTCGCGAACGTCACACCGCCCGTGCCGCCGATCGCGCCGCCGAACGTGCCGCTGGCGGTCCCGCTCAACGTCAGCGCATTCGCGCCAAGCGTCACGTTCGTGCCGCCCGCGCCGCTCAACGCGCCGATCGTCTGCGCGCCCGATGCGCCGCTCACGTCGAATGTCGCGCCCGTGCCGGCCAGATTCACCGCGCCCGTTGCGGCCAGGCTGCCACCCGCATCGAGCGCGAGCGTGCCGCCGGCGCCGATCGTCGTGCCGCCCGTGTAGGTGTTCGCGCCCGTCAGCGTTTGCGTCCCGGTGCCCGCGAACGTCACGCCGCCCGTGCCGCCGATCGCCCCGCCGAACGTATGGTTGCCGCTGTCGCTCAATGTCAGCGCATTCGCGCCGAGGTTCACGTTCGTGCCGGCCACACCGGTCAGCGCGCCGATCGCCTGCGCGCCCGATGCGCCGCCCAGGTTGAACGTCGCACCCGCACCGGCGAGGTTCACCGTCCCGGTCGACGCGAGGCTGCCGCCCGCGCCGAGCGCCAGCGTGCTGCCGCCGTTGATGGTCGTGCCGCCGGTGTACGTGTTCGTGCCGGACAGTGTTTGCGTGCCCGTGCCGGCCACGGTCAGGCCGCCGGTACCGCCGATCGTGCCGCTGAACGTGCCGCTGGCGGTCCCGCTCAGCGTCAGCCCGTTGCCGCCGAGGTTCACGGCCGAGCCGGCAATACCGCTCAGTGCGCCGATCGTCTGCGCACCTGTCGCGCCGCTCAGGTCGAACGTCGCGCCCGCGCCGGCCACGTTTACTGCGCCCGTCGCCGCCAGGCTGCCGCCCGCGCCCAGCGCCAGCGTGCCGGCGTTGATCGTCGTGCCGCCCGTGTACGTGTTCGCGGCCGTCAGCGTCGTCGTCGCCGCGCCGTCCTTGACGAGACCGCCCGCGCCGGCGATGCCGCCATTCAGCGTGAGCGCGTTGCTGCCGCCGAGCGTCAGCGTCGCGCCCGTGCCGAGATTGACCGCGTTGTTGACCGACAGGCTCGCGCTCGTGTCGAGTGTCGCCGCGCCGCCGACGTTCAGCGCGCCGGAACCGAGCGCCCCGCCGTTGCCGAGCACGAGGCCGCCGCTGTTCAGGTTCGTGCCGCCCGTATAGACGTTCGCGCCCGTCAGTGTCTGCGTGCCGGTGCCGGACAGCGTCAGGCTGCCCGCCCCGCCGATCACGCCGCTGAAGGTGCCGCTGGCGGTCCCGCCCAGCGTCAGTCCGTTGCCGCCCATATTGACGACTGTCCCGGCGACGCCCGACAGCGCGCCGATCGTCTGGGCACTGGTCGCCGAGCCCAGGTCGAGCGCCGCACCGGCGTTGGCGAGGTTCACCGCACCGGTCGCCGCCAGGCTGCCGCCCGCACCCACCGCCAGCGTGCCCGCGTTGATCGTCGTGCCGCCCGTGTAGGTATTCGCGCCCGTCAGCGTCGTGGTCGCCGGGCCGTTCTTCACGAGACCGCCCGCGCCGGCGATACCACCGCTCAAAGCAAGCGCATTGCTGCCGCCCAGCGTCAGCGTCGATCCGTTGGCAAGATTGACCGCGTTGGCAACCGACAGGTTCGCGTTCGTGTCGAGCGCTGCCGCGCCCGCCACGTTCACCGTGCCGGTACCGAGCGCGCTGTTGTTGCCGAGCACCACGCTGCTGCCGCCGTTCAGGTTCGTGCCGCCCGAGTAGGTGCTCGCGCCGTTCAGCGTCTGCGTGCCGGTGCCGGCCAGCGTCAGGCTGCCGGTGCCGCCGATCGCGCCGCCGAAGGTGCCGCTGGCGGTCCCGCCCAACGTCAGCGCGTTGTTGCCCAGCGCGACGTTCGTCCCGGCGACGCCGCTCAGCGCACCGATTGACTGCGCCCCGGTCGCGGCGCTCACGTCGAGCGCCGCGACCGCGCCTGCCAGGTTCACCGCGCCGGTCGCCGCGAGGCTGCCGCCGCCGCTGATCGCCAGCGTGCCCGCGTTGATCGTCGTGCCGCCCGTGTAGGTATTTGCGGCCGTCAACGTCGTCGTCGCCGCGCCGTTCTTCACGAGACTGCCCGCGCCGGCGATGCCGCCGTTCAGCGTGAGGGCGTTGCTGCCGCCGAGCGTCAGCGCCGAACTGGTGGCGAGGTTGACTGCGTTGTTGACCGACACGTTCGCGCTCGTATCGAGCGTCGCTGCGCCGCCGACGTTCAGCGCGCCCGTGCCGAGCGCCGCATTGTTGCCGAGCACCAGCCCGCCGGCATTCAGCGTCGTGCCGCCGGTGTAGCTGTTCGCGCCGGACAGCGTCACGGTCGCCGCGCCGTTCTTCACGAGACCGCCGCCGCCCGAGACCGTGCCGCTCAGGCCGACATCGGCGCTGCCGACGACTGTCAGCGTCGTGCCGGTGGCAACGTTGACATTGTTCGCGAGCGACACGTTGGCGGTCGCATCGAGCGTCGACGAGCCGTTCACGTTCACCGCGCCGGTGCCGAGCGCCGTGTTGCTGCCGACGGCGAGGTTGCCGCCGTTCAGGTTCGTGCCGCCCGTGTACACGTTCGTGCCGGTCAGCGCCTGCGTGCCGGTGCCGGACAGCGTCACGCTGCCCGTGCCGCCGATCGTGCCCCCATACGTCGTATTGCCGCTGCCGGTCAACGTCAGCGCATTCGCGCCGAGGTCCACGTTGGTGCCGGCCGCGCCCGCCAGCGCGCCGATCGTCTGCGCACCCGAGGCATTGCTCAGGTCGAACGTCGCGCCCGCACCGCTCAGGTTCACCGTGCCGGCCGCCGCGAGGCTGCCGCCCGCGCCCAGCGCGAGCGTGCCGCTATTGATCGTCGTGTCGCCGGTGAACGTGTTCGCGCCGGTCAGCGTCAGCGTCGCCGCACCGTTCTTCACGAGGCCGCCGTTGCCGTTGATGGAGCCCGCCAGCCCGAGATTGTTGCTGCCGCCCACCGTCAGCGTCGTGCCCGTGGCGAGATTGACGGTGTTGTTGAGCGTCGTGTTCGCACTCGAGTCGAGCGTGGCCGAACCGTTGACGTTCAGCGCGCCGGCGCCGAGCGCCCCGTTGTTGCCGACGACGATGCCGCCGGCGTTCAGGTTCGTGCCGCCCGTGTAGGTGTTCGCGCCGGACAGCGTCAGCGTGCCGCCGTCGTTCTTCGTCAGCGCGCCGCCGCCCGTCACCGTGCCCGACAGCGTGAGCCCGGTCGCGCCCTGCACCGTCAGGCCGCCCGCGCCGAGGCTCACGTTGTTGCTGACGTCAAGCCCGGCCGTGCCCGCCTGCAACGCGCCGCCGGTGGCCGTGATGGTGCCCGTGCCGAGCGATGCGTTGTTGTTGATGATCGCGACGCCGCCCGCCAGCGTCGCGTCCTGCGCAGTCGATGCGCCGTTGATCGTCCAGTTGCCGCTCTGGACGTCGACGTGATTGAAGTTGATGTAGTTGTTGACCGCGATCGTGCCGTTCGCGCCGGCCCCCTGCTGCAGCTTGAGCGTGTTGTCGCCGCCCGCGCCGCCGTCGACCGTGCCCGTTGCCGCGACGCCGAGCGTGACCGGGCCGACCGTGATGTTGAACCCGCCCCCGGTGCCGCCCGCGGTGTTGACCGACGAGCCCGTCACCGCGGTGAACGAGTTCGTGCTGTTCGCGCCCATCGATACGCTGCCGTTGATCGTGCCCGAGTTGACGAACGAGTTGCCCGCCCCGGGCGTGCCGTTCGAACCGAGCGACACGCGGCCGACGATCGTCCCGCTGTTCGTCATGTTGACCGTGGCGCCGCCGTACGCGGCGACCACGGGCGCATCCGCACCGATGAGGGTCGCGCCGACCAGCGGGCTCGAGCCGATCGTGCCGGTGTTGTTGATCGTCGACGTGCCGCCCGTGCCGTTCTGGACCGACAGCGCCATGCCGGTCACGCCGCTGATCGCCACGCCGGTCGAGCCGTTCATCGTGCCGTTGTTGGTCACGCTGGTGCCGGCACTCGCCGCCGCGTTGCCGATCACCGCGCCGCTCGACAGCACGCCGAGCCCGCTGCCGAGTGCCGACGGGTCGATCGTGCCGTTGTTGGTCAGCTGGGTGTTGCTGCCCGTCAGCGACATCGCGGTGCCGCCGACGCCGAGCAGCACGCCGACGCTCGCGCCGGGGTTGACGGTCGCGTGGATGTTGTTCGCGCTGTTCGAATAGCTCGGCGCAAGCGGGTTGGCGACCCCGGAGCAGGTCACCGTCGTGCCCGCCGTGGAACAGGTCGCATTGGCGGGCACGATACCGGCCCCGGACAGCGCCAGGAAAACGCCCGTCGGCAACAACAGTCTCGGAAACGGTTCGCCGGCTTTTTTCGAACGCGCAAGATTCATGCTTTCCCTCGTTATGTTATTGGAATTGGCATTACCGTGAAATCGAACAGCCGACAGCAGAAAATCGCGGACAAAAGGGTGCAACCCGGCTGTCGCGACGCGACGTCGGTTTATTCATGGACGAATCTTTAATTGCCCCCGGAAGGCAGGCGTGAAACTAGTCGAATGACATGTCGGTGGCCCCTGTTTTTCTGCAGCGATTTTCTGGTTGATTTGATTACCGCCCTGCTTTTTGTCAGACAAGGCTATATCAAAAAAACAGGCTTTTCCAGTCGATCTTTCCCCTGTCAGATCAGGGGATCAGTGAGCGCGCACTTTTTACTTATCGGAGCACTTAAAACAGGTAAATTCGTATGTTGCCAGTCAGATTTTTTGAATTTCTTAAAAACACGGGAATCGACGGATCCGTGAAAACACCGATATCGGCGCGATTATCACGCTCCCTTTTCGCAACGCAATATCTGCACACCCGGGAAAGAGCGACGCGAGATAATCCGCACATTGCCATTCGTCAGACAAAAGCGGAAATATCCGGCACCTTCGAGGTCACTTCGATTTTCACCACGCACCGATCGGGAAACCCGCACCGCGTTACGAAAACAGGCTCATCAGATAAAGCATCGGCCGGAACGACACAGGCCGCGCATCGGGGTTCACCCACAACCGCACCGCATACACCGCGTAGGCCGGCACTTCGCGCCAGCTCGAATAGACATCGCGCAACTGGAAACGGCCCGGATACGCGGCGGAGATGTTCGCCCGCGCGATGCCGACGCGCTCGAACGCGAGGCGCGCCCGCGCGAGGTGGTAGTACTGGCTGACGATCAGCACGCGCGACAGGCGGTGTGCCTGCAGGTACGCGAGCGTGTGCTGCGCCGTCGCGAGCGTGTTGTCGCCCTGGTCGTCGACGGCGATGCGGTCGGCCGGCACGCCGCGCGCCACGAGATAGTCGCGCATTGCGGTCGCTTCGTTCAGCCCCGGGCCGTCGATCGCGCCGCTGACGAGGAACGCCGGGCACTGCCCGGTGCGGTAGCAGCGCACACCGACGTCGAGCCGGGCGGCAAGCACGGGCTTCGGTGCGCCGGTCTCGTCGAGCGCGTTGCCGAAGATCACGGCGACATCGGTGGGCTCGCTCGGCATCCGCATCCCGGACGCGACGAGCGCGACGGCCGCTGCAATCCAGAGGCAAGCGACGACGGCCAACAGGCGGCCCATGCGGGCAAACAAGCCCCGTTTGGTGTGGTTGTTCAAGGTTTTCGGTCTCTCAGGTCGTCGGGCATATCGGCTTGCCCGGCCCCGGACGGGCGCGTAACGCTAGCACGGTGCGCGTTCAGGTGTCCATGCGACGGACGGCGGACGGCCTTCCGGCAAGACGGCCGGAGAAGCGTGCCCGGCGAAGCGGCCACGCAATACGGAGATCGAAAGAAGGTGAATGGCCGCGCCGCGATGCTCGGCCCGGCCGGGCCCGAATCAGTCGACCGGGCACATCGCGAGCCGCCCCATCGCCTCGCCTGCGCCGCGCACCGCGCAGGTGGCCGGCTCGTCGGCGATCCGGGCGACGAGGCCCGTCTCGTCGTACAGCAGGCGTTCGAGATCCGCGAGCAGCGCGCCGCCGCCCGTCAGCACCACGCCACGATTCGCGATGTCGGTCACGAGTTCGGCCGGCGCATTTTCCAGCACCGACTTCACCGCGCCGATCACCTGCTTGAGCGGCGCGGCCAGCGCGTCCGCCACATCGTGGTTGGACAGCTCGATCGAGCGCGGCAGGCCGTCGCCGATGCTGCGCCCGACCGCGCGCGCCGAGCGGCGCGGCACCGCGCTGGTGGCCGAGCCGATCGTCTGCTTGACGTGCTCGGCCGTCTGCTCGCCGAGCAGCACGCCATACAGGTTGCGGACGTGGTTGACGATCGCCGCGTCGAACTGGCTGCCGCCGACGCGAATCGCCTCGCGGTAGACAATGCCGCCGAGCGCGATCACCGCGACTTCGGTCGTCCCGCCACCGATATCGACGACCATCGAGCCGACCGGCTCGGTCACCGGCAGGCCCGCGCCGAGCCCGGCCGCCAGCGATTCCTCGATCAGTTCGACGTCCGATACACCCGCCGCGAACGCGGCCTCGCGGAGCGCGCGGCGCTCGACGGCCGTCGCATCGGACGGCACGCACAACGTGACCTCGACGCGGCGGCCGAAGCGCGAACGCGTGCGCGACATGTCGATGAAGCTGCGGATCATCTGTTCGGCCGCGTGCGCGTCGGCGATCACGCCGTGCCGCATCGGCCGCACGGCTTCGAGATGCCCCGGTTCGCGGCCGAGCAGCGCCTTCGCGAGCTCGCCGACCGCCTCGAGCGTCGGCCGCGCGTCGGTCGCACCGGCCTTGCGGAAGCAGACGACCGACGGCTGGTTCAGCACCACGCCGCGTTCGTGCGTATAAATCCGCGTACTTGCCGTTCCAGGGTCGATCGCAACGGGTTGCGCAAACAACTTTCCGAACAGCGGTGTCGACATATCAAACCTTTGTAATCGAACGGGTCGGGGCAGCCGCGCCGCATTTCCGCAGCGCATCCACGCCGCCCCATCAAGACCTTAGCGGCAAATCGTTCCGATACTTTAGTCAATTGCGATGATTTTTTCGCGACCGAATTGTCAAAAATGCCGGTTCGGACGAATCCGGCCACGCAACGGCTTCTCGCGTTGCGCCTGTAAAACACGGTAATCTCTCGGTCTTGCCTGCTCCCGGCAGGCCTCAGACGCCCGATCACGCCAGGTATTTCCTCCATGACAGCGACCGTTTCCTTCCGCTGGGCGCGGGTGCGCCCGCTTTGCACGACGCTCGTCGCCTTCTGGTGCTGCACGGTCGCCGCGCAACCGCTGCCGGCCGCCGAATCTGCTGCCGCCCAGGCAACCGCCGCCAGCGCGCCGGCTGCCGCGCCCGCCGCATCCGCGCACACCTGCGAGGCCGACGGCGGCCCGGCCGGCCGGCCGTCGATCGGCCTCGTGCTGTCCGGCGGCGGCGCGCGCGGCTATGCCCACCTCGGGGTCCTGAAGGTCCTGGAGGACAACCGCATCCCGATCGACTGCATCGCGGGCACCAGCATGGGCGCCGTGGTTGGCGGCCTCTACGCGAGCGGCATGGCCGCCGGCGAGATGCAGCAGCGATTGTCGGAGGTCAACCTCGCGGACATCGCGTTCGACGTGACGGAGCGTGCAGACCTGCCGCAAACCAGCCGGGAGGACGAACGCCTGTACATCAACGGGCTGACGCTGGGCTTCGGCAAGAAAGGCGTGAAGGCGCCGGTCGGCCTCGTGCAGGGCAACCGGCTGCAGGCGCTGCTTGCGAACTGGACGGCCGCCGTGCCGACCAACCAGCCGTTCGACCGCCTGCCGATCCCGTACCGCGCGGTCGCGACCGACCTGCAGACGGGCCAGATGGTCGTGCTCGACCACGGCTCGCTGCCGCTCGCAATCCGCGCGAGCATGGCGATGCCGGGCCTGTTCGCGCCGGCCGAGATCAACGGGCGCGCGCTCGTGGACGGCGGGCTCGTCAGCAACCTGCCCGTCGACACCGCGCGGCAGATGGGCGCGAACGTCGTGATCGCGGTCGACATCGGCTCGCAACTGCGCCCGCTCGACGCGCTCGCGTCGCCCGCCGACGTGATGCAGCAGATGGTCGGCATCCTGATCCGCCAGAACGTGACCGCGCAGCGCAAGCAGCTCGACGCGCAGGACGTGCTGCTCACGCCGGACCTCGGCGCGCTCGCGTTCACCGATTTCCAGAACGCGAAGCAGGCGATCGCCGCCGGCGCGGCCGCCGCAACCGCGGCGCTGCCGAAGCTGCAGCGCTTCGCGCTCACGCCGGAACAGTACGCAGCCTACCGGTCCGCGCACGCGCAACCGCTGCCGCCGCCGATCCGGATCACGCGCATCGACATCAAGACCACCGGCGGCGTGCCGAAGCGGGTCGTCAGCAACGCGCTGCACGTGAAGCCCGGCGATACCTACGATCCGAAGACCGTCAGCCAGGATCTGCTCGGGCTCACGACGGGCGGCAACTTCGAGAGCGTCACGCAGCAGATCGTCAGCCACGGCGACGACAACGTGCTCGAGATCGATGCGCGCGAGAAATACTGGGGGCCGAATTTCCTGCTGTTCGGGCTCGGCATGTCGAGCAGCTCGACCGACGAGGGCGGCTTCCGCCTGCACGTGGGCTACCGCCGGCCGTGGCTCACCGAATCGGGGCTCGAGTTCCGCGCGGACACGACGATCGGCAGCGACCTGCAATCGGCGCGCATCGAGTTCCGCCAGCCGCTGTCGATGGCCTATGGCGTCTACCTGTCGCCCTACGCGGAATACCAGCGCCGCTACGCGAACCTGTACGACGACAGCGGCGACGTGAAGATCACGCAGTACCTGATGCAGACCGCGCGCGCCGGGCTCGATTTCGGCCTGCCGATCGGGCGCCTCGGCGACTTCCGGATCGGCCTCGGTTACGTGACCGGGCACGGCTCGCCGACCTACAACCTGCCGTTCGACGACGGCAGCGGCCAGACGCTGCTGTGGCCAAGCTTCACGTCGCAGGCGCTGACCGCGCGCGCGCGGCTCGTCATCGACCAGCTCGACGATCCGCTGTTCCCGCGCAAGGGCTATTTCACCGAGCTGCGTATCGAACGCTCGCTGGTGTCGCGCAACGGGGGCTCGGCGCAGTCGTTCGACGACAGCATCAACAGCGCGCCCTACACCGAGATCTACGGCAAGGCGATGGTGGCGCAGCAGTTCGGCCCGCACAGCGTCAGCGCGACGATCGAAGGCGGCAAGAGCATTGGCGGCACCAACCTGATCAACGCGTTCAACTTCACACTCGGCGGCTTCCAGCATCTGTCCGCGTATGCGGCCGACCAGTTGAACGGCAACGAGCTCGCGTACGCGCAGGTGACCTACATGAACCAGTTGATGACGTTCAACGCGTCGCCGGTCAAGGCGCTGTCGGTGGGCGCCAGCGCGGAAGTCGGTAACGTCTGGTCGAGCGGCCAGCAGATCGGCGGCGGTGCGCTCAAGCAGAGCTATACGTTCTTCACGAGCCTGTCGACCGCGTTCGGCCCCGTCTACATCGGCGTGGCGCTCGCGCCCGGCGGCCGGCGCAACTTCTACCTCCAGCTCGGCCGCACGTACTGAGCATGCGCGGATGCGGCTACGGCCGCATCCGCGTCTGCGCCGCGCCGCACGCCCGGATCAGAACGCCGCAGCCATCGCGACCGCCCGGGCGCGCGCCCGTTCGATGCTGTCGCTTGCGCGCGCATCCCACGTGTGTTCGACGGTCAGGCTTCTGACCTCGCTCACGCCAATGAACCTCAACCAGAATTCGATATAGTCGGCCTGATGCCGGAACCCCGGATTGTCGGCGCCCGCGCCGGTTTCCCGGCTCTGTCCGCGAACATGGATGACCAGCGCGCGCGGAATCTCCAGCAGCGGGGCGTAGGCGTTGCCGTCGAACGTAAACAGCAGGTTCCGCTGGCTGACGAGATCGATCAGTTGCTTGAGCTTGTACGGATAGCCGAAATTCCACATCGGCACGCCCACGACGATCCGGTCCGCTTCCTGAAAGCGCTTCACGAGCGACTGGATTCGCCGCCAGATCGACTGCTCCGCCTCATCCATCGGCGCGTTTGCGACACCCTTGTACTTGGCGCCGATCGCGTCGCTGCCAAAGTCCGGCAAGTCTTCTTCCCAGACATTCAGCGTATCGACGTCGATCGTTGCGCCCGTCTCCCGGTACGCATCGACAAAGGCATTGGCGACCGCGATCGAAGCCGACCTGGCGCCGCGGGGAGAAGACACGATGTTCAAAAGCCGCATGATGTGTGACCCGGACAGGAATGCATGAACAAGGAGGCAGCCATCGGGGCGGCCCCGGCTTCACGGCTGCGTCGCGGGCCGCCCGCCTCTGCTGTCATGGCGCTGCCCGCCATATAGTTGCAATTGCAATCGTAACGCAAAGCGCGCACGCGCGGCAAACGAATCGTCATGCGATGGCGATGCGCAGGGGTATCGATTCGGGAAAGATACGGCGGGAGGAGCCGGCGGCGCGCTCGAATCCGGCGCGTGCGGCGGTGTGCGGTCGTGCTGCTGTCGGGGCTCGAGCCTCGGGGCCCGTGCGGCGTATCGCTAGACCGGCCAGCTGATCTCGAAGCGCGCGCCGCCGAGCTCGACCGGATCGACGACCGCAATCCGGCCGTTGTGCGCGTGGAGCACCTGCCGCGTGATCGACAGGCCGAGGCCATAGCCGCCGGTGCGGCGGTCGAGGCGCACGAATGCGTCGAAGATCCGCTCGCGCTCGCTCTCCGGCACGCCGGGGCCGTCGTCCTCGACGAAGATCCCGATGTTGCCGTGCACGAGCGAGATCCCGACGACGATCTGCGATTTCGCGTACTTGCTCGCGTTGCGCAACAGGTTGCGCATCGCATACGACATCAGCCGCCGATCCATCTTCACGCGCAGGTCCGACGCGATCGCGATGCGCGACTCGATCGCCCGCTCCGGATACAGCAGTTGCGCATCGCTGACCTGATGTTCGAACCACGCGACGGGGGCCGTCATCTCGAGGTTCGACTGCAGCGAGCTGTATTCGAGCCGCGCATACGTGAGGCTCATGTCGATCAGTTCCTCGAGCTCGGTCACGTCCTGCGCGATGCTCTCCAGCGCGCCGTGGTATTCGGCTGCGGAACCCGGCTCACGCAGCATTTCGAGCGCGAAACGCACGCGTGCGAGCGGCGTGCGCAGCTCGTGCGAGATGCCGTTCGTGAGATCGCGCTGCGCGGCAATCAGCCGTTCCATGCGCATCGCGAGCGCATTCAGCGTCCGCGCGAGCGGGCCGATGATCACGCTGTGCGATTCACGTGCGCGCGTGTTGAAGCGCCCGCCCGTGAAATCGATCGCGCGCTCGCGCACCATCACGAGATCCGACCATACGGGCCGCATCCACCGGTACGCCGCGAGCGCGGGCGCGGCGAACACGAACACGAGCACGATCCAGATGTCGCCGGGCAGCGAGTCGAACGCATGCCACACGACCTGCGGCGACAATTCGACGCACAGCGCGAGTGCCGGCACGAGCGCGGTCAGCAGCACGAGGCCGAGCAGATGCAGGTACGTGCGCACGTAAAGGCGCGACCAACTCGGAATGCGGTCGGCGCGCGTATCGGTCCACGCGCGGCGGAAATGCAGCCAGCGCCATTTGACGTAGCGCAGCGTCGGCAGCGGCGGTGCATCGGGGTGCGAACGGGTTCGTCGGATCATCTCGGCTCCCGGCCGGCGGGTGGAATGCCCGCGCGGAACGTGACGGCGTCGCACGAACGCCGCGTCATTCCCATGCGTGCTTGCTGAATTGATAACCCTTGCTGCGGATCGTCTTGATCCGCTGCGGGTTGCTCGCGTCGTCGCGCAGCTTGCGGCGCAGCTTCGAGATGCGCCCGTCGATCGTGCGGTCGAGGCCGTCGAATTCGACGCCGCGCAACTGCAGCATCAGGTCGTCGCGGCTGACGACTTCGCCCGCATGGCACACGAGCGCCCACAGCAGGTCGAATTCGGCGGACGTCAGGTCGGGCGTGCTGCCGTCGGGCAGCACGACGGAGCGGTCGGTGCGGTCGATCGAGAACTTGCCGAACGCGTAGCGCTCGGGCTGCGGCGCGGTGCTCTCGGCCACGCGCGCGGGCGCGCGGCGCAGCTGGGCCTTGATCCGCGCGAGCAGGATGCGCGGCTCGACCGGCTTGTGCACATAGTCGTCTGCGCCGAACTCGAGGCCGAGCAGTTCGTCGAACGGCTCGTCGCGGGCCGTCACCATGATGATCACGCCGTCGTACTGCTTGCGTGCCTCGCGGCAGATTTCGAAGCCGTCCTTGCCCGGCAGGTTCACGTCGAGAATGACGAGATCGGGACGAATGGACAGGATCGCCGGCACCGCGGCGTCACCATGCAGCACAGTGTCGACTTCATAGTCGTTCTTGCGCAGGTAGCCGGCGATCAGCGTGGACAGGCGGGTGTCGTCTTCGACGAGCAGGATGCGAAAAGGCATGGGCAGCGGTCGGATCATCGGGGGGGCCACGGCGGCGCCGGCCGGTGCCGGACGCCGGCCATCGGCCGAAACGTACCGCATGATACTGCGCCCGCCGATTGCCTGTTCAGAGGTCTTGAAAATAAGGGCGCGATAGCGGCCGCGCTTGACGAATCGACGCCGGGGCGGTTCCATACGGGCTCGCCGGAATCCGGGCCGCTCACCTACCCGCCTGATTTGATGAACTACCAGACGATCCTCGAACGTATCCACACCGAACTCGCCCCCTGGATTGGCCAGGGGCGGGTTGCCGATTACATTCCCGAACTCGCGAAAGTGCCTGCCGACAAGTTCGGGATGGCCGTCGTGACGCTAGACGGAAACGTTTGCACGGTCGGCGATGCGCACGAGCGCTTCTCGATCCAGAGCATCTCGAAGCTGTTCGCGTGCACGCTCGCGTTCCAGCTGCTCGGCGACGAACTGTGGGAACGGGTCGGCCGCGAGCCGTCGGGCAACGCGTTCAATTCGCTGGTCCAGCTCGAAAGCGAGCGCGGCAAGCCGCGCAATCCGTTCATCAACGCGGGGGCGCTGGTCGTCACCGACGTGCTGTGCCGCCGCTTCGTGAAGGCCGAGACGGCGCTGGTCGAATTCGTGCGGCGGCTGATCGGCTCGAACGACATCGACTACGATTCGCGCGTCGCGCAGTCGGAGCTGCAGCACGCGGAGCGCAACCGCGCGATGGCGCACTTCATGGCGAGCTTCGGCAACATGCAGATGCCGCCCGACACGGTGATCGATGCGTATTGCCGCCAGTGCGCGATCACGATGAACTGCGTCGAGCTCGCGCGCGCCGCGCTGTTCCTCGCGAACGGCGGCGTCGCGCCGGTGACCGGCGAGCGGATCGTCGATTCGAGTTCCGCGAAGCGGCTGTCGGCGCTGATGCTGACCTGCGGCACCTACGATGCGGCGGGCGATTTCGTGTATCGCGTCGGGCTGCCCGCGAAGAGCGGCGTCGGCGGCGGGATCGTCGCGGTGCTGCCCGGCGAGATGGCCGTGTGCGTGTGGGCGCCGGGGCTCGATGCGAACGGGAACTCGCTGGCGGGCACTATGGCTTTGGAATGGTTGACGACCTATTCGGGGCGGTCGATTTTTTAGGTGGCGAAGTCGAGCGCGCCTCATCTGGCGAAACGGTGACAGGCAAATACCGGCACACTCAATGGCGAATTCGTCATTCGGCAGCAATCAACCCGTTGCCGACCTTGACGTCTTGGCAAAGCGGGCCGAACCGTGGAATCAGCGGGCGGTGACTTGGGTGTAAATCCGCGTGATCGAGATAAATCGTGGGGTGTCAAAAGCCCCGTGGCCGCCTCGGTTTCCAGCCTGTCATCGGCGGGGATGTCACCAGGAAAACATCATGCGGAGGGCTCTCCGATCGAATGAACTCGGCTGCCCTTTGATTGTTTCGTTCCGCGGCGTCCAGATCAACAGGAGGATCAGCGCCATCCCAAATGCAGTCGAACCTCGCTTCGAATCCGGGAAAATGCCATATGCCACCTTCGATCCGAGCGACAACCAGGCCGTGCCGGGCCGCCCGCTCACAAACTGCAATTGCCGCATCGGTAGAAAGCTTCATCACAATGCTTCCATCGAGGGCAAAAAAATCGTCCGGAGAATCATGGACGCGAGAACGATCGATGTTCATCGGGCTCACTCCAACTCAATCCACTCGTCAGGAATCCATTTTGGATCGTTCTTCGCAATTGCGGACAGCGTCATTGACCGCTTTACGCAACGGTTAGCCGCCTGATGCGATCGGCCGAAGCCGCCGACGGATTCGGCCGGTGCTCACGTCACGGTTCGCACGACGTCTCCAGGCAAACCCGTCAGCGACCGCGCGCCACGCTGGCCTTGGCCTTCCCATCCTTCGAGAAGGGATGACGATTGCCAAGGAGTTCGACCAGCCGTGTCTCGCATTCGGAAAACGCGTACCCGCGCCGCTGGGAGATCATGAACGTGAGGGGGCGCATGTGCCACGCGCGCCGCCGGAGTTCGACAAGTGTTCCCTTCGCGAGGTCTTCCTCGACCAGATGGCGCGGCATGTGCCCCCAGCACAAGCTTCCCCTGAGCAGATCGTGCTTCGCGCCGAGATCATTCACCCACCACTGGCGTTCACTGGCGACCCCCTGCTGTGTCTTTTCCGCTTCGGGCTGATTGTCCGTCACGACGAGCTGGATGTGCCGACCAAATTCTTCCCGCGGGATGGGCCCCGCGAGTGCGGCCAACGGATGCGATGGCGCACAGACGGTCACCATTTGCGCTTCACACAAATGCTGCCGTTCCATGGTGCCTTGGCTCAACTCGGGCACGTCCATGATCGTTACCGCCAATGCGCACGTGCCGTCGAGAACCAAACGCTCGCCGTCCTGCATGGTCGTCATGCGCAGATTGATTGCAACCGTTGGAAAGTCCGCCTGCAGGATGCGCAGGCATCCAATCAGGTGCGCACGCGGAAAATAGGTATCCACGGCAATCGAGACCTGTGGGATCCCGGCTTCGGCAATCGCAACCGCGCGCATCTTCATTTCCTCGGTGCGCGAGATCACCCCACGCGCATCGGGCAGCAGGCTGCGGCCTGCGGCCGTGAGCGTCGCTTTGCGAGTGTTGCGCTCGAACAGCACCACGTCAAAGGCACTCTCGAGCGCGCCGATCGCGTGACTGATCGCCGACTGTGCACGCCTCAGTTGCCGTGCGGCCCCGGAAAAGCTTCCCTGGTCACATACGGCGACAAAAGCCCGAAGTTGATTGATGGTGACGTTGTCCAACATATCTATCTATAAAGTAGATGGCACCTATAGATATTCAGTCAATTGGATTCATGAATCAAGTGGTTCAGAATCATGTTCGTCGCTTTCGTTTCGGAGGATGCAGGGCATGAACAGACTGAATGGAAAGACCGCGGTGATCACCGGCGGCGCTACCGGAATCGGCCGCGCCGCCGCAAGACGCTTCATCGAAGAGGGCGCCTTCGTTTACATCTTCGGCCGCCGGCAGGAAGCGCTCGACGCCGCTGTGGCCGACCTCGGGCCCAATGCCCGCGCGGTGAAGGGCTCGGTTGCCGATCTGGCCGACCTCGAGCGGCTCTACGCGACAGTAAAGGCCGAGCGCGGAACCCTCGACATCGTGTTCGCCAATGCCGGGGCAGGAAGCCCGCTTCCGCTCGGCAAGATCACCGCCGAACACATCGACGAAATCTTCGACACCAACGTGAAGGGTTCGATTTTCACGGTCCAGGCGGCGCTGCCGCTGATGGGCCCGGGCGGTTCGATCATCCTGACCGGATCGAGCGCCGGCACCACGGGAGCCGCGGGATTCACGGCATACAGCGCGAGCAAGGCAGCGGTGCGCAACCTCGCCCGGACCTGGGCGGAGGACCTGAAGGGCACCGGCATCCGGGTCAACGTGCTATCGCCCGGGGCGACGGCGACCGAACTGGCCAAGGAGGCGCTGGGCGAAGAAGGTCAGAAGGCCTATGGGGCGATGACGCCGCTCCAGCGCATGGCCGATCCGGCGGAGATCGGGGCGGTGGCCGCCTTTCTTGCGTCGTCGGACAGCAGCTTCATGACCGCCAGCGAGGTCGCCGTTGACGGTGGCCTGGCACAACTCTGAGGAGAAATTCAAATGACGCAATCGTTAAAGGGCAAAACAGCGCTCGTTACCGGCGCATCACGGGGCATTGGCCGCGCCATCGCCGAACGTCTTGCAAAGGACGGTGCGACAGTCGCACTCACCTACAACGCCAGCAAATCCGGCGCGGACGCGGCGATCGCAGCCATCGAGAAAGCGGGCGGCACTGCGTTCGCGATCCACGCGGATCTCGTTGATCCGGCGGCCGTCCCGGCTTTGTTCGAGAGGCTCGACGACGAACTCACCAGGCGGCACGGAACCAACGCCCTCGACATTCTGGTCAACAACGCCGGCAATTCCGGCTGGGTCGGCTTCAAGGACGCGACGCCGGAGAGTTGGGACACCCTGATGGCGGTCTACGCCCGCGCGCCCTTCTTCATCATTCAAGCCGCCCTGGATCGTCTCGCCGATGGTGCCCGCATCATCAACATTTCTTCCGCCGCCGCCACGAAGCCCGTGACGGCAGCGCCCGTCTACTCAATGGCGAAAGCAGCCATCAACACCCTGACCCATACGCTCGCCATCGAGCTGGGGCCGCGTGGCATCACCGCAAACGCCGTCGCGCCGGGCTTCACGCGAACGGATGCGAACGCCGCCTTTCGGGAGAATCCCGAACTCGTCAAGGCGGCCGAGGCCCAGATCGCGCTGGGCCGCTTTGGCGAGCCTTCGGAAATCGCCGCCGTCGTGGCGTTCCTGGCCTCCGATGAAGGCCATTGGGTAACCGGCCAAACGATTGAAGCAAGCGGCGGTTACAAGCTCTGACCGCGCACGGAAACGAAGGAGAAACCTATGCGTTACGCAATCATCGGCTTCGGCAAGATCGGCCGTGCACTTGCCAAGGCGTTCGCCCGCAACGGCATCGAAGTGGCCGTTGCAACCACGCGCGACCCGGAAAGCTTTGCGGCCGATGCGGCCGCGATCGGCCCCACGATCATTCCCCAAACCCTGGCGGAAGCCGTCAAGGCGGACACCATCTTTCTGGCTGTCCGTTTCGAGTCGCACACGGAGGTCGCAAAAGCGCTGCCCGACTGGAAGGGGAAGACCGTCATCGACGCGATGAACACGCAGGCCCCGCTCGCGGAACTGGGCGGTCTCCCCTCCTCTGTTTTCGTCGCGAACGCGTTCACCGGAGCCAGGCTGGTGAAAGGCTTCAATCATCTGGTTGCCGCCGTCCTCGGCCAGGACCCGGCCATACATGGTGGCAGGCGAGTCGTGTTCCTGGCGAGCGACGATGACGCCGCAGCAGCGGAGATTGGCGCGCTTGCTGAAAAACTCGGTTTCGCGCCAATCAAACTGGGCGGGCTTTCGGATGGTGGGCTCCTTGTGCATGCGCGCGGAAATAACTGGGGACAATTGATCTTCAAGGACTTGATCACGTTCGACTGACGAGCAACCGTTTCCGGATATTTCCCTGAGTCGAATGGCCGAATGCCGCGCGCGACCGACGACCGAACGTCGGAGCGGCGCGGCACCGGAATGACCTCTCATGGCCGAACCAGGGCGGTCGGCATCGGAGCGGCCGTCGACTTGCAGATGCCGCCGCCGGCAACCGCCGGATGGGCTGAGACGCCACGGAAAGCCCGCAGATTCATTGCGATGGGGCGCATGAGCGGAGATCGGCGGTAGGCCAAAGGTGACGACCACGTGTGCGATCCAACTGCGTCAGTGGCTTTCATGATCAAGGCCCGAATGGCCCCGGTCAGCCGAACGCACTCGGCAGTTCGTCGCATCGACCGGTTGACTCTTTCAACCCGCCGCGCTCATTCGCCTTGCGCAAAATTCAACTCGACGCCATTGCCAGCCGGATCGCGGAAGAAAACCTGCACCTGGCCGGTGAGCGGAACGTGCCCGCGCGTGAATTCCACGTTGGCCTCGGTCAGATAACGCGTCATTTCGCCGGCGTCCGTACAGGAAAACGCGACGTGATCGAACGTACTGGCAACGTTTGACGGGCGCGATTCGCCCGGCCGCGCTTCCGACAGATGCAGCACGGCCTGCGGGCCCGCATACAACCAGTACCCGAAGCGCTTGAACGGCGGGCGAAACCCTTCCTGCAGGCCGACGATGTCGACGTAGAAATCGCGGAGCGCATCGAGTGTCGGCCGGTCCGCGCGCAGATTGTAGTGACTGAATCCGGTAACTGGCATGACGTGTAGCTCGTGTTGGGGCGACGTGACATGAAATGGCATCGTGCCGGACATTGCCGCTTCGGGCACGATCCGCGCGAAACCCGCAAGCCGGCAGTGGCGAGCAGTCGGAGCCGACCTTCGACATCTGCGTCGCACTCCCCCGGCCGACCGTCGGTCTACAAAGGGCATCCCAGTATATTGCGGCCTGGCGCCACCGTAGCGCCGGTGTGACGGAGGCTCCCGCGCAGCACGGCAAAACACCCCTACGAAAATCGCCTCGGCAGCCGACCCGATTTTCCGGTACAAATCGGAGACGCTGAAACTTCCCGCGAGCTATCGGAGACCCTCGTTCATGACTCGGCAAAACGCACCGGATATCGCAACGGCAATCCGCACGCCCCCCGGCGACAGCCCATCCGCGCCGATTCCCGCCATCGTGCCGTCCAGCACCGCGCTGCTCGTCATGCACTACCAGACCGACATCCTCGGCCTGTTTCCGTCGGTCGCGCCCGGGTTGCTCGCCAATACGCGCCGGCTCTGCGATGCGGCGCGGGCCGGCGGCATCGGCGTCTGGTTCGCGAACCTCCGGTTCAGCCCCGGCTATCCGGAAGTCAGCCCGCGCAACAAGAACGGCCAGGGCATCAAGCAGCTCGGCCTCTTCATCGACGACGGCCCGTCGCCGGAGCTCGGCCGGCAGGCCGACGAGCCGCTGATCGTCGCGCACCGCGCCAGCGTGTTCTTCGGCACCGATCTGCAAGCGCGGCTGGTCGAGCAAGGCGTCGATTCGCTGATCATGGTCGGCATCGCGTCGACGGGCGTAATGCTGTCGTCGATCGCCCACGCGAGCGACGCGGACTTCCGCTTGTATACGGTCAAGGATTGCTGCTACGACCCGGACCCGGTGGTCCACGAGCACCTGTTCTCCACCGCCTTCGAATCGCGCACGACCGTGCTGTCGCTCGCGGACGCGTTGCGGCTGCTCGCGCAAGCGCAGGCAGACGCAGTCGCGCGAGCGTGACGGGCCAACGGCGTCGCCCGGAGTACGCGCGCACTCGAGGCGATCGTCCGCGATCTCGTCGACACGCGCGACGGCGCGACGTACTTCGCCGAGCGCGTGTGGGGGGTGTCCGTTGCCTACGTCTCGGCGGTGGTCATCCGCTCGTGGGCCGCAGCGTTCCCGACTTCGAACTGGCCGACGAAACGCGGCTTGGCGACCACGTCAGGCTCGACAAGGGCATGCTGCTGGACTTCGACGCAGGAAGGCCGTTTCAGGCGCTCGCCAACCGCTGGCGCGACCGGATCGCGTATCTTGCGAGCGATGCGAAAGACCGGCTGGGACTGCGCGCCGTGCTCGTGCGGCCCGATGGTTGCGTCGCGTGGGCCGGTGACGATGCGTCGAGCGTCGAGCGCCGACGAAGCGGCGCACGCGGCGATGCGTTGGTTCGGCAAGCCATGCGCCGCGCATTGAATGCGGTCGCTCGTCGTCTGAAGAATCCGGTGTATATTGCCGACCGATACGCCTGCATGCGCGCCGTCGAACACGCGCCCGACCTCATCGAATGCTCACGCCATCCGCCCTGCCGACACCTGCCGAACTGAACCGCACGCTGCCGTTCGCGGCCGGCGCGCGGCCGTGGCGGCTCGTCCGCTACGCGTGCGTCGACTGGCTCGGCATCCTGCTGTGCTGGGCCGCGATCCGCTTCGTTCCCAATCCGTTCGTCTATGTCGCGGCCGTGCTGCTGATCGCGGGCCGGCTGCAGGCATTCGGCGTGATCCTGCACGACGCCTGCCATCTTCCGGTGCGGCGCATGACGCTGCCGCTCGCGCTCGTCGAGGCGCTCGCCGGCTGGACGATCGGCTCGTCGATCGCCGCGATGCGCTATCACCACCTGCGCCATCACCGCGCGGTCGGCACCGCCGAGGATCCGTACCTGCACCGGCTGGCCGCACGCGGCGGCTGGGTGCAACGCGTGATGATGCTGCGCGGCGCGCTGCTGCCTGTCTGGTGGCCGCTGCGCGCGCTGATGGCGCCGCTGGCACTCGTATGGCCCGCGTTCCGGCCGTGGTATGCGCGCGGCTTCATGCAGGACCGCTCGCGCCAGGATCTGCGCCGTCATCCTGAAGTCATCGCATGCGCACGCGCCGACCTGCCGCATTGCGCGGGCTATCTGCTTGCGATCGCGGCCGTCGTGCACTGGGACCTGCCGTTCTTCACCTACTACGGACTGCCGTGGATCGTCGGCGGCATCATGAACGCGAACCGCGTGCTGCTCGAACATCAGCACGTCGAGATCGACGAACGCGCGCCGGAATCGATCTGGCGGATGACGCGCACGATGACGTTCGGCTGGATCGGCACGCTCGTGCTGTATCCGCGCAACATCGGCTATCACCAGGTGCATCACGCGTATCCGGCGCTCGCGCTCGAGCATCTGCCGGCCGTGCACCGCTACCTGACCAACGGCGCCGCACTCGCGCCGCCCGTACCCGGCCAGGCCGGCGCCAAGCGCTAGGCGTCCTGCGCCGCGCAGCGCCTACAGTTCGAACCGCATCACCTTCTCGCCGCATTGCGCGGCCGACAGCGGCTCGCCGCGCTTCACCGCATCGAGCAGCCGGTCGATCGCGACGTGCACGATGTCCGCGCGCACGTTGTGCGGGCGGAAGCCCGGCGCGTTGTCGAGGCCCTGCCGGTGCGCGCGCATGATCCGCACGTCCTGCTGGATCACGAGGTGCGTGTACAGGTTCAGCAGCGGCCGCAGTGCACGCAGCATCCAGCGCGGCAGCCTGAAGCGATACGCGATGTACGTATAGACGCGCGAGCGGCGCGCATCGATCGGCGTGATCTGGCTGACGATCAGGAAACCGGAACGTTCGCCCCACAGATAGTCGCAGCGCGTCACGTTCGGCGCGATGAAGCGGTCGACGTGCGCGAGCGGCACACGATCGGGGTTCGTGAGCCAGTCGAGACAGAAGCCGATCTTGTCGTCGCCGTCGTGATACGTGACGGCAACGCTGTCCGGCGTCGTCGCGACCGTCGCTTCCATCGCCTGGCCGCGGCTGCTGCGGAAGATCCCGTCGTGCACGAATACCGTGTGCGGCACGTCCATGAAGTTCTGCGCGAGCATCGCGATGTCGCCGTCGAACGTGTTCACCATGAAGTACGACTGCCACGGCGCGACGTCGCGGAACGGCATCCGGAAGATCGTGCGCGCCGACGGATCGCCCGCGCCCAGGTACACCCACACGAGCCCGTCGAGCAGCTGCACGGGCAGCGTGCGCTGCCGGAACGGATAGCGGCCGGGCGTGCCCGTCGGCTGCGTGCCGTCGATGCTCGGCACGTGGACGACCTGCCCTTCGCCGTCGTAGCGCCAGCCGTGATACGGGCACACGAGCATGTCGCGGTCGACCTTGCCCGCCGATAGCCGCGTGCCGCGATGCACGCACTGGTCGATCAACGCTGCGATCCGACCGTCGCGCTGCCGGAACAGCACGATACCGGTATCGAGGATCCGCGTGCCGAGCGGCTTGTCGCGCGGGAGTTCGCGTTCGGTACACGCAACGAACCATTGCTCGTGAAGGCCGTCGGCAGGCGGCGCATGCTCGTGCGCGCTCACCGCGTCGCGCGACGGGCAGTCGCGCCCGCATCCGCGTGGTTCGATCATGTCGTTCATGGCGTCATTCATTCGTCATCGCAAGCAGCGCGCCGGCCACCGGCAACCGCGTCACGAGTGCGCACGGCTTCACGTCGCCCGCACGGATGCCGGCCCGTTCGGCCGCCTGTTGCAGCAGGTCGCCGAGCCGTGCCGGCGATCGGCCCAGGCAGCGCACGCGCAGCGGGCCGAGCTGGCCGAGGCGGCATGCGTGCGCGTAGTGGAACGCCTGCATCAGATCGGCTTCGACGGCGGCACACATTGCGCCGGCTGCGTCGGTGCCGATATCTCCGGCGACGCACAGCACGTAGTGCGGCAGCCCTTCTTTCGCCAGGCACGGCACGATGCACGCGCCGACTTCGCCGTGCTGCCCGCGCGCGCGGTTCAACGCTTCGGCCGCAATCTGCTCGTCGAGCTTCTCGCCGACGAGATCGACGCACGCCGCCGCGCGCCCGACGAACGCGATGCGCGGCGTGCGCGCAGTCATGCCGACTACACGGACGCGATCGCCGAGCGCATAGCGATACAGTCCGCCGCCCGTGGTCAGCAGCACCTGTGCGTCGTCGCCGGGTCTCAGCCCTTCGACACCGCACACGCTGCCGTCATCGCGCACGAATTCAAGGTAGTGGCTGCCGATCGCAAGCGGGCAACCATCGCCCGCGCCGAACGGGATGCTCGCGACGCCTTCCGTCGCGAACAGCCCCTTCGGCAGCCATCGCACATGCGGAAACCGCACGCGCAACGCGTCGGCGTAATGTTTGCTCGGGCCGTCCAGCCAGCAGCTCACGGCGGCCAGGCGCGGCCACAGCGCACTGCAATCGCCATCCGCGATCGCGCCGCGCAGCGCCGCGCAACGGTCGACCGGCAGCGACGCTTCGACCCATGCGAGATCGCGCGCGCCGTCGGCATCGTCGCGGTCGAACAGCGGGCGCAGCACGCTCGTCAGGAACGTCGGGCTCCACACGCTGATGAACGCGAGCGTTTCGTCCGCGACGAGCGCGCGCAGCGTCTCGCGCCGCCATGTCGCCGCGTCGCCGGTCAGCGGCGGCACGAGCAGCGTCGACGCAAGCGCGGCCGCGCTGCTGTCGCCGAGGTAGTCGAGATCGCTCGCGGAGCCGACCGGAATCCCGTTGGGTGCAACACCGGGCGCCTGCAGCGGCGGCGACATCGACCAGTACGCGCGCCCTTCGGCGACGGCCGGACAATCGCGATACATATCGGCCAGCCATACGATCATCGCGGCCTGCAGTTCACGGAGAAACGCGGGCGTATAAGGAATCAGCTTCTGGCGCGCGGTGCTGCCGCTCGTCCGTTCGAGGAACACTGGGCGCTCGGCGGTCAGCACCGGTTCCGCTTCGTGCGACACGCGATCGAGCCACGGCAGGAAATCGGCGGCCGCATGCACGGGTACGCGCTCGCGGAACTGCGCGGGGCTGTCGATCCGGTCGAAGCCGAACCGGCGCCCGAATGCGGTATCGCCATTCGCGGCGAGCAGCGCGAGCAGCCGACGCGCCTGCGCGTCGCCCGGCGCTTCGAGGCTAGCCTGCCAGCGATCGACGTCCGGCTGCGCGGCGCGCGCGAACGTGCGCCATGCGTCGGCCAGGCTGCGAGCGGAAGCGTCCATCAGAAATAGGTCTTGTCGAGTTGCGCGAGATCGTCGGGCAGCCGGCGCGGCGGCGCGAAGATCGTGAGCCAGCCGTACCACAGCGGCCGTGTCTCGCGCAGGTCCGACACCGCATGCATGTCCTGCCAGCGCAGCGCGGGGCGGCGATGATGCGTCAGGTTGTAGTTGAAGTTCAGCAGCAGCCAGCGCACCGGAGCCGGCGCGCGCATGTTGTACGTGCCTTCGACGACGTCGAGCGGCGTGCGCATGTGGTACACCCATTGCAGCGACGACCACGAGAACGCGAACGCAACATACGCGACCAGCACCGCCGATACCGACCAGTCGAGCAGCCAGCCGGCCAGCAGCCACGCGCCGACGGCGGCGAGCGTTTCGTAACGGATGCGGCGGAAGTCGGCCGTCGTGAATTCCTTGAAGGCGGCTGCGTAGGTGTTGTCGTCGCCGCGCGCGGCGAGGCGCTGCATCGTGCGGCCGGGCACCAGCGCGAGCACGAAGCTGCCGACGAAGCTGCCAAGCCAGATGCCGCCGAGGATCGCCGCGTAGTATTCGATGCGCTTGCGCAGCAGCGATTCGTCCGCGGTCGCGAAATCCGCGCGCTCGGCGCGCGTGCGGTTGCGCACATGATGGCCGAGATGGTTCACGTGAATGAGCGTCGCGGCCGCGCCGAACATCGTGGACGCCCACCACATCATCATATAATTCGCGATCGGCCGTCGATGCCCGAACCCGTGGAAGGTTTCGTGCATCATCGAGAACACGCCCTGCATCACGAGGCAGAACGGCACGAGCACGAGCCACTTGATCGCACCCGCGCCGGTATGCGAGAGCCAGGTGAGCGTGCCGGCCCACACAATGCTCTGCAGCGCGAGCACGAGCAGGTTCGCGCGATCGTAACGTCGGGTCTGCGCGGCAGCGGCTTGCGCGCTCGGTCGGTTCATGGCTCGGAATGGCGGTTGTTTGCACGGGAGGATACAACAGATGCGCCAGCCGCCGGTAACGGCCCGCGCCCCGTCCCCGACGGGGCAGAACTAGCATGCGGCCGTTTCGCCGCGCGCCCGCCGACAGCACCGCGTCGCGCATGCCGACCCGCGACGTGCGCTTCGCGATCGACGCACGCATTCCGCGCTTCTGGTATCGCGGCGCATGCCATGTCACGCGCTTCTTCGACGCGTTTTCCGTGATGTTCCCGCTCGGGGAGCGCTTCTTCATTGAAAGCGTGCGGCCGTTTCGCGACCGGGTCGGCGGCAATGCGGAGCTCGCGGCCGACATCGATGCGTTCGTGCGGCAGGAAGCGTCGCATATCCGCGTACACCGGCTCTACAACGCGCGCCTCGCGTCGCAGCACGTGCCGGTCGATGCGCTCGAAGCGCTACTCGAAAAACGCCAGCGCAACGCCGCGCGGCAGGTGTCGCCCGTTACGCGGCTCGCGCTGACGGCGTGCCTCGAACACTACACGACGATCCTCGCGCACCGCCTGCTGAGCGACCCGGCGATTCTCGACGGCGCCGACCCGACGATGGCGGCCGTGTGGCGCTGGCATGCGATCGAGGAAACCGAGCACAAGACCGTCGCGTTCGACGTGTTCGCGGCGGCCATACCGAATGCGGTGCGGCGCTATGTCGTGCGCTGCGCGGCCATGCTCGGGATCTCCGTCTACTTCGTTATCGACCTGATCTATTTCGTGCACCGCCTCGTCGCCGTCGACGGGCAGACATGGAACGTGCGCGGCTGGCTGCAATTGCTGCGCTGGCTGTTCGTCGCTCCGGGCATCTTCACGCGCGTGATGCCGATGTGGCTGCTCTGGTTCTCGCCGCGCTTCCATCCCGACCGCCTCGACAGCAACGCGGCGCTGCGTGCCGCACGCGCCGCGCTCGAACCGTACCTGGCCAGCGCCGAACGCGAACCGGAGTCGCACGCATGACACGCGCGCCGTGGACGCCCGACGGGTTCGACGACTGGCAACGCCACTATCCAGCGACGCCGTTCGCGCGGGCCGCCGCGAACCTCGACCGCACCGACGCGTTCATCGACGGCTGGACGCGACGCACCGCCCGCCTGCCGCTGACGACGACAATCGTGCTCGTCGCCGGGCTGTATTCCGAATGGTTGCCCGGCTGCAATCGCGGTGCGCGGCAGAGGCTCGGGGCGGCCGGCTATCGCGTACTGACGGTGCCCGTGCGTTCCGCGCGCGGCGTGTTCGATCAGGGCGCGCATATCGGTGCGTACCTCCGTACGCATCTGCCGGCCGGCGGCGAATTCGTCGCACTCGCACACAGCAAGGGCGGCATCGACACGCTCGCCGCGCTCGTCGGCGACCCGACGCTGGCGGCGCGTTGCGCGGGCCTCGCGCTCATGCAGCCGCCGTGCGGCCCGTCCGCGATCGTCGATACGATCTTCCGTCACGGGATGACGCCGCATGTGGCTGCGCCGTGGCCCGACCGCCTTGCACGCCGCATGCTGCGCACGCGCTGGGCCGACGCCGGGACGCGCGACATCAGCAGCCGGCGCGATCCGCGCGTGGGCGACATGCTTGCCGCGCTGCCGCGCGACCTGCATCTCGTGCATGGCGTGAGCTGGTCCGTCGAGGCATCCACGCGCTTCGATTCGCATCACGGGCGACTGAACGGGCATCGTCCCGGCTGCGCGCACGACGGGCAGTTCTATCTCGAACACCAGGTGATGGCCGGCATCCCTCAGATCTGCCTGCCGCGGCTCGATCACGGCCAGCCCGTGCTCGGCGGGCTCGGCTTCGACGCCGGCCGCTTCTGGCTCGCGCTCGCCGACCTGCTGCACGTCACACGCACTCAGACCAGGTAGATCTCGAAACCCGGCACGCGGCCGGCCAGCAGGCCGCTGATCGGTGCGGCGGGCTCGCCGGTCGACAGCGTGTAGAGATCCATCGGCGTACGCGCCGCGCGATAGCGCGCGAGCGCCGGCCCGAGCGGATCGCCGTCGTACAGGCACAGCTGCATCAGCGCATGACTGTTGCGCACGCGCAGCCACGCAGCGTCGAGCAGCGCCGCGAACACGGACGGATCGCGGTTGCGCACCTGCAGGTGAGTCAGGTAGACGTCGCGCAACGGCTCGCCGGGCGCCGCGATACGCGGGCGGCGCAATGCGGGCGCGAGCACGTTGAATGCGCCGCGGGTCGCCGCTAGCGGCAACGGCAGCCGTTCGAGCACGATCCGTTTGATGTCGCCGGCATCCCACGGCGCGACGCAGCCGAGCAGGTTGCCGTGCGCGTCGAGCGCGAGCAGGAACGCGCCGATGCCGAACGACGGCCACGTGTCGAGCCGCCGCGCGAATTCGTCCGCGGAGAACACGCCGCCGAACGGCTGATGGCGTGATTCGACATCGAGAAACGCGCGCAGCGCGTCCGCGTGATGCGGCTGCGCGTCGACGATCCGCACGCCGGGCACGTTGCGCGGCGCCGACGACAGCCCGCGCTGCGCATAGATCGACACGTTCTCGTAGCCGTGCCAGTGCGCGAAGCGCAGCCGGTTCTCGCGCCGCGACCGTGCCAACGACTGCACCGCGAGCCGGTTGTCGCGGATCATGCAGCAATACGCATGCTGCACGCCGGCTTCCGCGTGCAGCGTCGCGAAGCGTTCGCGCACCGCGTCGGTCCACTCGCGCGACAGCCGCCGGTCGGGCATCAGCCGAAGATCGCCGAGATAGGCGACCGGCTGCGCGCGTTCGCCGAGATAGCCGTCGCGCACGACGAGGCTCGCGAGCCCCTTCAGCGACGCGCGCTCATCCTCCGCGAGCCAGACCTCATGATGCGGTGCGTGGCAGCGATGCAGCGCGAAATAGTCGGGCGCACGATCGAAGCGCAGCGGCAGGCTGCCTCGCATCGCATGGCGGGACTGGAAATCGAGGATGCGCGCGTTGTCGGCCGGTTGCGCGAGACGGATCCGCATGCGCGCGGCTCACACACCGTCGAACAGACGGCGCGCGAGCGGCCGCAGGTTCGACGCCGACAGTTCGCACAGGCACACGAGTTCGTCGCCCTGTGCATAGCCGGGGTTGCGTGCGATGAAGTAGTCGACGTCGGCCAGCCGCCGGTGCGCGGCCGGCACCTCCGCGAGCGCGGGCGTGAGCCGGCCCTGCGGCGTGTCGAACGACAGCAGGCCGGTGGCGGAATCGTATGCATGCCCATAGCGGCTCGCGGCCAGGTGATCCATCAGGTCCTGCGTGGCCGGTGCGGTCAGGTTGTCGGCGCGCGGCGCGTAGTCGCGCGCGAACGCGCGCAGGTAGCGATAGGTGCGATGCCCCTTGCAGATCAGGAACCAGTACAGCGGCACGGCGGGCGCCTGCCGCCACACGTCGCCCGCGTGACGGATCCACGCAAACGCGAGATGCTGCGTGCCCCAATGCGCGGGGTCGATGATCGTATCGCCGGAAAAGATCACGCGGATCGATGCGTCGCGCCAGCGTGTCTCGTACTGCTTGAGCGTCGAGAAGCCCTGGATCGCGCCGCCGCCGTCGCGCAGCACGATGCAATGCGTCTTGTCGCCGAGGTCGCGGTCGAACTGCGCGCGGACCGTGTCGCAATAGGACGCCGCATACAACGAGAACATCCGGTCGATGTCGTCCGGGCCGAGGGCCGCACGTTCGACGGCGGTGGCACGCAACTCCATCGGCTACTCCTGCAAGACTGAACAGCTTGCTATGATAGCCCGTTACCCGCCTGCTCCCGCCATGTCCAACGCCGTTTCCCGCCAGGATGCGAACGACACGCCGATCGCCCGGCCATGGCCGCTGCTCGTCGCCTATCTCGTCGTGACGGGCGCGTTCTACGCCTTCGTCACGCACCTGCCGCTCGGGCC
The DNA here is from genome assembly GCF_002099195.1 of Burkholderia puraquae. Classification (GTDB taxonomy): domain Bacteria; phylum Pseudomonadota; class Gammaproteobacteria; order Burkholderiales; family Burkholderiaceae; genus Burkholderia; species Burkholderia puraquae. The sequence goes on from NZ_NBYX01000003.1 coordinate 335,082, forward strand.
GGTCACGATCATTCCGGCGAGCACACTCGATCGCGCGGTTCCGCTGCTGCCCGGCACCGTGCCGCTTTACCTCAGCTACCTGTTCGCGATGCCCGCGCTCGTGTGGCTCGGGCGTGGCCGCGCATGGCTGCTGCCGGCGTTCTTCGCCGGCACGCTCGCGGCCGGCATTTGCCTCGTGTGCCATCTGCTGCATCCGACCGCCGTCGCATGGCCGCCCGCTCACGACGGCTGGATCGCGTGGCTGCAGCGGATCGACACGCCGCTTGCCGCATCGCCGAGCGGGCACGTCGCGCTGCCGGTCGCAATCGCCATCGTGCTGCTGGCGCTGCGGCGGCGGTCGGCCGTGCTGTTCATCGCGTGGAGCGCGCTGCTGATGGTGACGGTACTGACCACCGGCCAGCATCGCGCCGCCGATGTCGCATGGGGCAGCGCAACCGGCATCGCGGCCGGGACGTTGACGCTCGCGTTGCTGCGCACCAGGGTCGACCTGCGCACGGCCGCGGCCGCACTGCTCGAATGGGCATGCATCATCGTTGCGATCCGCGTGGCCGTCGTGCTCGGCGCGTGGTACCTGTATGCGTTTGCGGTGCTCGTCGTCGCGACGCGGCAGCATGCGCTGTTCATCCTGTATCACGACGCGACCCACTACCACCTGACGCACCGTCGCAGTTTCAACGACTTCCTGATCAACCTCGCGATCGGCGTGCCGGGGCTCGTGCCCGTCGAGTTCTACCGGCCGCTGCATCTCGCACATCACCGGCATCTCGGCACCGAGCAGGACCCGGAGCGCCAGTTCCTCTATCACGACCAGCCTTGGCGGTTCCGCCCGCTCGATGCATGGCCGCTCGCGCGGCAGTTCCTCGGCGACCTGTTCGTGCTGAACATGGCGCGCAACATGGCGGCGTTCCGGCGGGCGGGCGGCCACAACACGCGGCTCGGCCGGCCGTTCCTGGTAGCCGCCGCAGTGTGGACGGCAATCGTCGCACTGCTCGTGTGGGCCTGCTCCGCGCGCACGGTCCTGCTGGTCTCCGCGCTGTGGTTCGTGCCGCTGCTCACGCTGTCGGTGCTGCTGCAGAAGATCCGCAGCATGGCGGAGCACAGCGGCGGCCCGCATGCGACGCCGGGCTGGGCCGACTGGACGTACTCATGGCGCACGGGCTGGATCGGCCGCGTGCTCGTGTGGCCGTATCACATCAACCTTCATCTGCAGCATCACCGGAATCCGGCGATGCCGTGGCATGCGCTGCCCGATGCGGTCGACGAACACGACCCGCGGCTCGACGCGCCGGAACTGGCCCGGCTGCTGTGGTCGGGCATCCCGCCGAAGCCGTAACGGGCGGCGGCGTGCGCGATGGCGCGCACGCCGCCCCCTTCCCCGTTACTTCGCGATATACACGCCCGACGTCGGGCACGTGCCTTGCGTATTGCCGTCCGTCACGAGCGATGCGGCGCTCGGGAACTGCGCGGCCGCGTTGGTCTTCACCGCGATCCACGCTTCGGTGAAATAGCTGACGCCATTCGTCTTCGTGCACTTCAGCGACACCGCGCTGCGCGTATTGCTGCCGAATGCGCCTTCGAAAGCCGACAGCAGCTGGTTACGCGTGACCGTCTTGCCCGCGTTCGCCTGCAGGAATGCGTTGAACGACGTGTTGCCGAGCCGGCTGATCATGCCGGACGCCTGGTTCCAGTACGCATCGGGCGACGCCGAGTTCGAGCAGGTGCCGTGCTTGAACCACTCATGCTTGTCGAGGCACGACGCAACGCCCGGCATGTACGTCGACAGCGTGTTGCGGGTCGCGCTGCTGATCGGGTAGGCGTCCATGCTGCACCACTGGTGCGCGTTGTCGAGGTCGATGTCGTTCTGCGGCACGCCGCAGTAGAACGGCTGGTTGCCGTCGTAGTTGTTCGGCCACAGGCCATGCAGCGACAGGCTCGTCGCCGCATACGTGCCGGCGAGGTTCGTGCATTCGGGTGTATCGTGCGACGCGCAGAAGCCGGGCTCCCACGACGCGGCGAGCAACAGGTAGTCGTAGCTGGTCTGCGCGGTGGCGTGCAGTGAAGCGGAAGCGACGGCGAGTGCGGCAACGGCGCGGGCGAGCGTCTTGAGCATGGCGTTTCCTCGGAAAAGGCTTGCGGTCGCGGGATGCGCCGCAAGATTGTCGAACGTCTGCCCGCGATTGTTGCCGACGCAACATGGCACGAATGTGAAGGTAGACGAATGATGTCCGGCGGCGCGGGTGCAGGCACCCCTCGTCGCGCCGCGCGCTGCCTCACGGGGCCGACACATGCCGCCATGCCGGCGGCACGCCGTCACTCACGACCCTGTGCCCAGCTGCGTGCATGCCCGCGTGACCGATTCGGGACCTTCGAGCGCGAGGATCTGCCACACGCCGATGCTGACGCGCCGGCGCGCCGCCGTCGACGCATCGGCCAGCAACGCCTCGACGCGTGGTGCGGCGTCCGGCGCCTGCTGCTTCAGCGCCGCGTGATGCCGCGCACGCGACGCCGGTGCGGATTCGTACACATCGCACAGGCGCACCATGCCGGCGAGACCGGCGAGGTCGTCGTCCTTGTCGATCGCGCCCGGCTCGACCGGTGCGAGCCCCTTGCGCTCCTCCGCCGGCAGCTTGTTGCGCGCGCCTTCGTCGATCGACGTGGCAGATGCCGGCGGCAGGCCGCCGATCGCCGCGACGATCCGGCTGCCCGAGGCGATCATGTCGCCCTGGCACTCGACCTTCTCGGCGGCAGCGACGTTCGAGCAGAACGACACCGAGATCCGGTACACGTCGTTGCTCATGCGCGGCACTTCGTCCACGCTCGCTTGCGCGAAGCCGGCGCTCGTCAGCGCCAGCGCGGCGGGAATCAGGATGCGGAAAACGCTCGTCTTGTTCATTGTTGTGTGCGTATGTGGGTTCTCGTGGCGGGCAACATCGCCGGGCCGCGCAGTGGCGGCCGCTGTGACGCCGGGCCCTCGTCCGGCGGCACGCGATCACTTCATCGACGCGGCCTCCGGTCCGCCGGGCGACAGCGCCGCGTGGTCCTGCTCGCGCCACGTGCGGCGCGACGCCATGATCGCCTTCACGGCCGAGCGCGCGACCTTCCACCACGCGAACGGCCGCGGGTCGGCAAGCATGCTGAGCGCGCGCGCATAGTCGAGCGTGAGGCCGGGTGTCCATGCCATCGTCACCGCGCGCTTGCGGATCTGCGCGGCGACCCACAGCTCGGGCGTGAGCAGCAGCCGCACGAATGCACCCCACCCGGCACGCGCGCCCTTGAGCCGCCACACCGCGCCGTCGAGTGCGGCTTCGAGTGCGTTCGACACAGTGCTCGAGCAGTTGCGATACGTGAGGTTGTACGTCACGTTCTGCCGGTACGACGCCCAGAATGCGTCCAGCTTCGCGGGATCGTAGTTGCGGATCCGCACGCGCACGGTCGACGGGCACCATGCCTTCGACTCGGTCGCGTAGTCGGGCTGGAACAGGCCCGGCACGTCGTTTTCGCGGGTCGCGCGCAGGATACGCGTGAATTCGTCCGGAGAACGATCGATTTCGACGCCCGGATACAGGCTGATATAGATGCCCTCGGGCGACTCCAGCGCCGCGTGCCCGGTCGAGATCACGCCGTTGACGTCCACCGCCGCGATATAGCGGTCGATCACCGGATAGCGCTGCGCTTCGGCCTTCGACGTGCCGGTCGGCGTCCACACGTGCACGGTGAGCGCATGCTCGCCGTCGGCCGGCGGGCCGTCCCATTCGGATTGCGCGAAATGCGGCAGGCCGCGCGCATCGTCGAGGTCCGGCGCGAGCGCCGGTGCCGGCGACGTCGCGAACGCCGGATTGCGTGTCAGCCGCCGCACGCGCGCGGCGAGGCTCAGCATGTGCATTCCGCCGAACATCAGCAGCAGGCCGAGGCAGTACGGCACGGTGCCCACGTAGTGCGTCGGATACGGCTGGTAGAAGAAGATCGCCAGCAGGACCTCGACGACGCCCCATGCGAATGCGACGTTCCAGCGGCGATAGCGCACCATCCACGCGGCAGTGCATTGCAGCAGCCCGTCGACGAGGAACAGCGTGCCGAAGATCATCGACAGCAGGAAATGGCCGTGGTGATGCCCCGCGAACACGAGCCCGGCGGCGACCACGACCACGATTCCCTTCACGTAGCGCAGGACGCGCTGCCCGCCGACGCCGCTGCCGGCCACCGCGAGTGTCGCGAGCCCCTCGATCAGGAACAGCCACGCAAAGATCTGGATCGGAAAGTGCAGCGCGCCGTCGAGCGCATCGACGAAGATCACGCTGCCCGCGACGACCCACACCCAGCCGAGCACGGTCAGCCCGCGCCAGCGGGTGCGCAGATATTCGATACCCAGCAGCAGCAAGACCAGTCGTACCATCGCGCCCTCTCGTCATTTTTTCGAGAAACGCGCTTGCCACGCGTTTCCTGTCGCTTCGACCGCGCATCGTGCGACGCACAGGCCGAAATGCGGTAATTCGTACCGGCGCGTCATGCCTCGACATGACCGATGGCGGCCGGTACGCCTCCGCACCGGCCAAATAATAAGATATGGCGGAGACGGTTGAAAGCGTGACGAAAACGTTGTCGGTATGGCACGGAGGGGACGAACCGGCCGCTGCCGTGGCAGATTTCTCGTTCGACAACACGCAGTGGATACGCGAGAATCCGGCTTCCGAGGGCGAAAGCCACTGAACTGAACCGCACCAGACGGGACAACAAGAAATGAGCACATCGATCACGCGCCGGCGCCTGCTGGCTGCCGGCATGGCCGCGAGCAGCCTCGCACTGTCTGGCTGTTTCACGCCGGCACTCTACGAGAACCACGACGAAACCTACGTCGAGCACGTTTCCGCTTTCATGATCACGAAAGACGGCAAGAAGCTGGTGGTGCTGGGCGAACGCTATCACTACATCTTCGATCTGCCGGACAAGCTGCGCCCGGTGCTGGCGGCCAGCTACCGCAAATCACTGCACACGTCGTTCGGCCGCTTCCGCGTCGACGGCAGCGACGTGACCGGCCAGTACCACACCGTTCTGTCGAAGGATGCGACGGACGACGAGCGTCAGGCGGCAACCGCCGACGGCTTCGGAGCCTCGCGCACCCGGATCGAACTCGACGGCAACGTCGCCGGCAAGCGCTATTCCACCGAGGGCTTCACGCTGAAACCGGACGGCACCGCTCAAGCGTTCAACGAGCGCTATACGGTCGTCATCGACGAAGCGCCGTCCGCCTTCGCGAAGGGGCTCCGGATCCTGGCCACGCCGATCACCGTGGCGGCGGACGGCGTGCTCGTACTGGGCGGGGTCCTGCTGCTGCCGGTCGCCTATTTTTCGCTCAAGGACCGGCCCATCGCCGGGTTCTAGGCCCCTGTCCGCGATGACGCCCGGCCGACGCCTGAAAGAGGAGCATCGACATGCGTGACCCGTCGCTTCATCCGTCCTCGCTCGGCCCGCAACTCAAGCGCTGGCGCGCGCTGCACCGCATCAAGCAAAACCACGCAGCGGAACTGTTCGGTGTCGCGCAATCGACGATCTCGCGCTGGGAAGCCGGCCTCCAGCAGATGTCGCCCGACGAGCGCGCGACGGCCGAGCGGCTGCTCGCCGCACGCCTCGATTCGGCGGGCGATCACGCGCTCGCACGGCTTGTCACGGGCAGCGCGGGCCGCATGCATCTCGTGTGCGACCTCACGCATCGCCTGCTCGCCGCTTCGCCGGCGCGCGCGGCCGAATTCTCGCAGCCGCTGTCGATGTTGCTCGGCACGTCGCTGTGGCGCTACGCGACGCCGGAGATCGTCCGCATGGAAGCCGCGCTCGACACGCTCGGCTGGCACGACCGCGCGGGGCCGCCGAGCGTCGAATTCGTCACCGGCGCGAATGCATCGCGCGTCGTGCCGATTCGCGGCAGCATGTGCCGGTGGACGCGGATGACGCTATCCGACGGTTCGGCCGCGCGGCTCGTGGAAACGCTTGAGGATGCCTAATCGTCGGATCGCAACGAAGAACCGCATGCAGGCAACGGCGCGGTGTACTTCGACGTGTCCGGCATGCCACGCAAACGATGCCAACGTGAATGACAGCACGGCCAGGGGAAATTCCACATGTCGACGCTTGTCGTGCGAGAACTCGTGATCGTCTCGTTCATGCTCTATATGGGCGCCGCCGTGCTGGTCGCGCTTCGCTCGGGCGTGGCCAACGCAGGCAGCAGGCGCGTGGCGCGCCGCAGCCGCCCCTACCTGTTCAGCCTGATTGTCCTGGTCCAGACCGGCTTCTTCGCCCTTTTCTGCTGGGCCGGACTTTTCGCAAAATAGCCGCGCGACAAAGCCCCCCCGATCCCGCCTACACCACGCATATTTCATGCGTGGACGAACCGGGCACCGCCGCACTACGCTTGACGGCTCATCGCAAGGACGCCGACCGACCATGAACCCCGATACGATCCACGCGCGGCTCGCTTTCCTGCGCGAAGCCGAACGCCTGAAGGACGTGCTGCGCAGCGGCTACACGTCTGGCGGGCGCGCGGAAAGCACGGCCGAGCACAGCTGGCGGCTATGCCTGATGGCGCTGGTGTTCGCCGACGCGCTGCCCGGCGTCGACACGCTGAAACTGCTGAAGCTGTGCGTCGTCCACGATCTCGGCGAGGCGCTGCACGGCGACATCCCCGCGATCGAACAGGCCGCGCACCCCGATAAAAGCGCGCACGAACGCGACGACCTGCTGACGCTGACCGCGCCGCTCGATCCCGCGCAGCGCAACGAGATCGTCGCACTGTGGGACGAATACGAGGCGGCTGCATCGCCGGAAGCGCGTGCGGCGAAGGCGCTCGACAAGCTGGAGACGATCCTGCAGCACAACCAGGGCAGCAATCCGCCCGATTTCGACTACGCATTCAATCTCGGCTACGGCCGCCGCTACACCGACGCCGCGCCGCTGTTCAGCGCGATCCGCGACATCGTCGACGCCGACACGCAACGCCGGATCGACGCGAGCGGGCAGCACGCGTAAGCTCGCGGGATCGGGCGCGCGGCACCGTGCACCCTGCTCGCACGAGGTCCGACGCATGACGCAGAACATCTACGACGATCCGGCCTTCTTCGAAGGCTACAGCCGCCTGAACCGCTCGATCCGCGGCCTCGACGGCGCACCCGAATGGCCCGCGCTGCGTGCGCTGCTGCCCGACCTGCGCGGCCGCAACGTGCTCGACCTCGGCTGCGGCTACGGCTGGTTCAGCCGCTGGGCGGCAAGCCAGGGCGCGGCAAGCGTGCTCGGTATCGACGTCTCCGCACGCATGCTCGAACGCGCGGCATCGACCGCCGCGCACGCGGCAATCACATACCGCCGCGACGATCTCGAAACACTCGCGTTGCCGGGCGCCGCGTTCGATCTCGCGTACAGCTCGCTCGCATTCCACTACGTCGCGCATCTCGACACGCTGCTGCGCACGATCCATCGCGCGCTCGTGCCCGGCGGGCGGCTCGTGTTCTCGATCGAGCATCCGGTCTATACGGCGCCGCGCCGGCCCGGCTTCGTCGTCGATGCGCAGGGCAACCGCTCCTGGCCGCTCGACGGCTACCAGCTTGAGGGCGAACGCGTGACCGACTGGCTCGCGCCCGGCGTCGTCAAGCAGCACCGCACGCTCGGCACGCTCGTGAACCTGCTGATCGGCAGCGGCTTCACGCTCACGCATCTGGACGAATGGGGGCCGACGCAGGCGCAGGTCGATGCGCTGCCCGCGCTCGACGAGGAACGCGACCGGCCGATGATGGCGCTCGTCGCCGCGCAGCGGTAGCGCAGCCCGCCACACGCGCACGCGCCTTCGCGCGCCGCTCTCACCGATTGCAACAATGACGCTGCGCGGCATCCGCTCCCGCGCACCGTTCGCACAATTCAGCACAATTTCCACACGATTTGGCGTGATTTCCTCGCTTACCATGAGCGGCTGATTCGACTCGGCACGGCCGCGCGATGCGTACGCGGATACCGTCGCGGGCAACATGCCCGGCATGCGACGCCGGCCGGATCGTCCTGCCCGGCCGCACGCATCGCCGGCATCGCTTCATCCTCGCCGCACGCTCATGACTCAGAAGACCCATCGCCGCCGGCGCATCGTGCTGGCTACCGTTGCCATCGCCGCGATCGCCACCGGCGTCACGCTGAAGGCGTGCGCGCCCGACAAGCATCCGCAATACCTGTCCGCGCCCGTCTCGCGCGGCGATCTCGAGAACGCGGTGCTGGCAACCGGCGCGCTTCAGGCATTCAAGCAGGTCGACGTCGGCGCGCAGGTGTCCGGGCAGCTGAAGTCGCTGAAGGTCAAGCTCGGCGACAAGGTCACGAAGGGCCAGTGGCTCGCCGAGATCGATCCCGTGATCTCGGAAAACGCGCTGCGCCAGGCGCGCGCCAGCGAAGAAAGCCTGCGCGCACAGCAGCAATCGACTGCCGCACAACTCACGCAGGCGGAACTCGCGTTCCGGCGCCAGCAGGCGATGCTGCCCGACGACGCAACATCACGCGAATCGTTCGAGGCCGCGCGCGCCGCGCTCGACGTACAGCGCGCGACACTCGCATCGCTCGCCGCGGAGATCCGCTCGGCCCGCATCCAGATCGAAACCGCGCAGGCCAACCTCGGCTACACGCGCATCGTCGCGCCGATCGACGGCGAGGTCGTCGCGGTCGTCACGCAGGAGGGCCAGACCGTGATCGCGCAGCAGCAGGCGCCGGTGATCCTGAAGCTCGCCGATCTCGACACGATGACCGTGAAGGCGCAGGTGTCGGAAGCCGACGTGATCCGCGTGAGCGCCGGCCAGACCGCGTACTTCACGATCCTCGGCGAACCGGACAAGCGCCACTACGGCAGGCTGCGCGCGATCGAGCCGGCGCCGCAGAACTACGCCGAAGCGCAAAGCATGCTCGGCGGCGGCGCGGGCGGCGGCACGAAGCCGAATTCGGCCGTGTTCTACAACGCGCTGTTCGAGGTGCCGAACCCCGCGCACCGGCTGCGCATCTCGATGACCGCGCAAGTCAATATCGTGCTCGGCAATGCGCGCAACGCGCTCAGCATCCCGGCCGCCGCGCTCGGCGAAAAACGCAAGGACGGCACCTACGCGGTGCGCGTGCTGCGCGCCGACGGCAGCACGGAAACGCGCAACATCCGCATCGGCATCAACAACAACGTGCGCGTCGAAGTGCTGGCCGGCCTGAAGGACGGCGAACGCGTCGTGATCGGCGAAGCGGCCGGTGACGACCACGCGCCGCTCGCAGACGTGGTGTGACGATGAGCCAGCCCCTGCTGAAACTCGCTGCCGTCACACGGCGCTTCCCGGCCGGCGACAAGGACGTCGTCGTCCTGAACAACGTCAACCTGTCGATCCACGCGGGCGAGATCGTCGCGATCGTCGGCGCGTCGGGCTCCGGGAAGTCGACGCTGATGAACATCCTCGGCTGTCTCGACCACCCGAGCGAAGGCACCTACACGGTCGGCGGCCGCGACACGCACATGCTCGACAGCGACGAGCTCGCGCAACTGCGCCGCGAACACTTCGGCTTCGTGTTCCAGCGCTATCACCTGCTGCCGCACGTCGACGCGGTCGCGAACCTCGAAATGCCCGCGATCTATGCCGGCACCCCGCGCGCCGAGCGGCACGCTCGTGCACGCGAGCTGCTCGCGCGCCTCGGGCTCGCGGATCGTGCGCACCATCGCCCCGGCCAACTGTCCGGCGGCCAGCAGCAGCGCGTGAGCATCGCCCGCGCGCTGATGAACGGCGGCCAGGTGATCCTCGCCGACGAACCGACCGGCGCGCTCGACACGAAAAGCGGCCAGGACGTGATCCGCATCCTGCACGAGCTGAACGCGCTCGGCCATACGATCGTCATCGTCACGCACGACAAGGCCGTCGCGCGCCATGCGAAGCGCATCATCGAGATCAGCGACGGCGAGATCGTCGCCGACCGGCCAAATCGGCACTATGCAGAAGCGCTCGCGCAAGCGTGCGTCGACGCAGCGGAAGCAATCGAAGCGGCAACCGGCGCGCCAGCCGCCCGTGATCACCACGGCACGCCGCCACCCGCTGCAGTCGACACCGATGCGCATGCCGATACCGGCACCCGCACGCGCCGCTTCGCGGCCGGCTCCGGCCGCTTCGCCGAGGCCTGCCGGATGGCGTGGATCGCGCTCGTGTCGCACCGGCTGCGCACACTGCTGACGATGCTCGGCATCATCATCGGCATCACGTCGGTCGTGTCGATCGTCGCGATCGGCGAAGGCGCGAAGCGCTACATGCTCGACGAGATCGGCAGCATCGGCACGAACACGATCAACATCTATCCGGGCACCGACTGGGGCGACAGCCGCGCCGACGCGATCCAGACGCTCGTGCCCGCCGATGTCGCCGCGCTCGCCGAGCAGCCGTACGTCGACAGTGCGACGCCCGAAACGTCGCGCACGCTGCTGCTGCGCTTCCGCAACGTCGACGTGAACGCGCTCGTGAGCGGCGTCGGCGACCGCTTCTTCCAGGCACGCGGGATGCGCTTCGCGCTGGGCGTCGCATTCGACGAGGAGGCCGTGCGCCGCCAGGTGCAGGTGGCCGTGATCGACCAGAACACGCGCCGCAAGCTGTTCGGCGCGGCGCGCAACCCGATCGGCGAAGTGATCCTGGTCGACAACGTGCCGTGCGTCGTGATCGGCGTGACGGCCGACAAGAAGAGCGCGTTCGGCAGCGTGAAGAGCCTGAACGTGTGGGTGCCGTACACGACCGCGAGCGGGCGCCTGTTCGGGCAGCGCTACCTCGACAGCATCACCGTGCGCGTGCGCGACGGGCAGCCGAGCGCCGCCGCCGAGAAAAGCCTCGAAAAACTGATGACGCAGCGCCACGGCCGCAAGGACTTCTTCACGTACAACATGGACAGCGTGGTGAAGACCGTCGAGAAGACCGGCCAGTCGCTCACCTTGCTGCTGTCGCTGATCGCGGTGATCTCGCTCGTCGTGGGCGGGATCGGCGTGATGAACATCATGCTGGTGTCGGTCACCGAGCGCACGCGCGAAATCGGCATCCGGATGGCGGTCGGCGCGCGCCAGTCCGACATCCTGCAGCAGTTTCTCGTCGAGGCCGTGCTCGTCTGCCTGCTCGGCGGCACGATCGGCATCGCGCTGTCGTTCGGGCTCGGCGCGCTGTTCTCGATGTTCGTTGCGCAGTGGAAGATGGTGTTCTCGGCCGGCGCGATCGTGACCGCGTTCGTCTGCTCGACGCTCACCGGTGTGATATTCGGCTTCATGCCTGCGCGCAACGCGTCGCGGCTCGATCCGATCGATGCGCTCGCGCGCGACTGACGCAAGGCCCGCCATGACGCATTCCTCACCGCTTCACCGCCTGGGCGCATTCGCGTGTGCGGCCGCGCTGCTCGCCGGCTGCGCGGGCGCGCGCCACGAGCCGCTGCCGGCCGTCGCGATGCCGGCGAACTGGGCGGCGCCGGCTTCCGCCAACGCGCCGGCCACGACGCGCGACTGGTGGCGCAGCTTCGGCGATCCGCAACTCGATGCGCTGATCGACGACGCGCTGCGCGCCAACAACGACCTCGCGATCGCGGCGATCCGCGTATACCGCGCGCAACTGCAGGCCGGGCTCGCGAATACGAACCTGACGCCCAACGTATCGGCCGGCGCGAACGGTGCCGTGTCACGCACGCTCGACACGCACCAGGTGAGCCGATCGAGCAACGCGAACGTTTCGCTTAGCTATGAAATCGACCTGTGGGGCCGGCTGGCCGCGCTGCGCGACGCCGCGCGCTGGGAAGCCGACGCGACGGCCGCCGATCTCGAAGCCGCGCGGCTGTCGCTGATCGGCACGACCGCGTCGCTGTACTGGCAGATCGGCTATCTGAACCGGCAGATCGCGCTCGGCGATGCGAACATCGCGTATGCGGTGCGCACGCTCGCGGTCGTCCGGTCACGGCACACGGCCGGCGCCGTGTCGGGGCTCGACCTTGCGCAGGCCGAACAGAGCCTCGCCGCGCAACGCGCCGCGCAGACTCGCCTGATCCAGCAGCGCACCGAGAACCGTCATGCGCTCGCGATCCTGTTCGATCGGCCGCCGCAGCAGCGCGCAGCGGAACCGCCGGCGCTGCCCGACGCGCCGCCGCCGGAGGTCGCGGCCGGCCTGCCGGCCAGCCTGCTCGGCCGGCGCCCTGACCTGCGCGCGGCGGAGTTCCGGCTGCGCGAGTCGCTCGCAAACGTCGACGCCACCCGTACAAGCTTCTATCCGACCTTCACGCTGACCGGCCAGGCCGGCACGTCGAGCACGAGCCTCGAGCGCGTGCTCGCGAATCCGGTCGGCACGCTCGGGCTCGGCCTGGCACTGCCGTTCATCCAGTGGAACACGATGCAGTTGCAGATCAAGGTGTCGAAGACCCAGTACGAGGAAGCGATCGTCGGGTTCCGCCAGAAGCTCTACACGGCGCTCGCGGAAGTCGAGAATGCGCTGTCGGCGCGCGTGCAGCTCGAACGCGAAGCCGAACAGCGCGCGCTGTCGCTGGCCCAGGCGCAGCGCGCCGAGCGGCTTGCCGCCGCACGGTTCGCGGCCGGCGCGACCGCCGTGCAGCCGTGGCTCGACCAGCAGCGGCTGCTGCGCGACGCGCAAAGCGCCGACGAGCAAACACGGCTGGACCGGCTCAACAACCAGATGACGCTGTACCGCGCGCTCGGCGGCGGGATGTCCTGACCGCCGCGCGCACCGGGCCGGCCACGCCGGCCACGCGCCGCGTCATTCGCACACGGGTGCCCCGCGCCGCGCCGGTGCGAACGCTAGCGCACTCGCCGTCGCGAGCACGGCCACACCCGCCGCGCCGTACACCATCACCCAGCCGAACCCGTGCACGAGCGCCGCGTGCAACGCCGCGCCGGTCGGGTCGGCCTGGGCGAGCGCCGGTGCGATCTCGTGCAGCCCGTCGGTCCGGCCGGAGGCAATCTCCTGCGCGAGCCGGCGCAGCGCCGCGTCGCCGATCGCCCCTGCGACACCGGCCTTCAGGCTCGCGACGATCCCCGCGACCAGCACGAAGCCCATTGCCGCGATGTTCAGCGCGAGCGAGATCATCCGCGCGCTCATGTCGATGCCCGACGCCATCCCGGCCCGCGAGCTCGGTACCGCGCCCGTTGTCGTGTTGGTCACGGGCGTATTCGTGAGCCCGAGCCCGATGCCCGCGATCAAACAACCGGGCAGCATCGTGACCCAGCCTGCATGGTCGGCCGCGCTGCCGATCCGCATCAGCGCGAAACCGGCCGCAATCGTGAACAGGCCGCCCGGGATCACGATGCCCGGCCCGTAGCGCAGCGCGAGCCGTTCGCCGAACGGCGGCGCGACCAGCGTCGGCAGCGTGTATGCGAGCAACGCGAGGCCGGCTGTCACGCTGTCGTAGCCGAGCGCGACCTGGAACCAGATCGGCAGGTAGATCATGAACGGCCAGAAGCTGAAGTTCATCCCCATCGAGCCGAAGATCGCGCCGGTGAACGCACGAATCCGGAACACCGAGAAGTCGAACATCGGCCGCGCGCTGGCGCGTTCCGCGATGAAGAAGCCGGCCAGCGCCAGCACGGTTGCGCCGAGCACGCCGAGGCCGGCGGCGCTGGTCAGCCCGAGTTCCGCGCTTTGCGTGATGTAGAACGCCAGGCCGAGCACCGCGAGCGACAGCGTGACGATGCCCGCCACGTCGAGCCTGCCCGCATGCGGATCGCGCGACTCCTGCACCGCGCCGCCGATCAGCACGAGCGCGATGGCCGCGAGCGGCGCGTGGACGAGGAACACCCACGGCCAGCTTGCCAGCGCGACGATCGCACCGCCGACGATCGGCCCGAAGCCGAGCCCGATGCCGAACACGATTCCCCAGATCCCGAACGCGCGGCCGCGCTCGCGGCCCTCGCGAAACTGGTGCGACAGCACCGCAATCTGGCAGATCAGCATCGCGCCGCCGCTCGCGCCCTGCAGCAGCCGGCCCGCGACGAGCACCGGCACGCTCGGCGCGAGCCCGCACAGCAGCGACGTCGCGCCGAACAGCACGGTGCCGATCACGTACACGCGCTTGCGGCCGAAGCGGTCGGCGAGCGTGCCGGCCGCCATCAGCACCGTGGTGCACGCGATCGTGTACGCGTTCATGATCCACTGCATGCCGTTGAAGTCGCCGTGCAGCACGTGTTCGAGCGTCGGCAGGATCACCGGCACGCTCGAGATTTCGAGGCCGAACATCAGCGACGTGAGACAGACGGCCGCGAGCGCGACCGCATTCCTGCGGGAGTCGGATAGCGTCATGCGTATTGCGCGGCGGCCCGGCGACGGGCCGCACGCCTCCAGGTGAGAAGGGTTCGCCGCGTGCGGCCGGTGACGCACGCTGGACGGGAATCGGTACTATAGTGAGAATTTCCATCCCCATTGACGCACGCACTTCTCCAGACTGGGGAACTGCAGGACTCAATCGACCCCTTCCCCCATGACCGACAGACTCGACGGCGTGACGACCTTCGTCCAGGTAGTGGAATCGGGCAGCTTCGCGCTCGCCGCGGAGCGGCTCGACATGACGCGTTCGGCCGTCGGCAAGGCGGTCGCGCGGCTCGAGAAGCGGCTCGGCGCACGGCTGTTGCAGCGCACGACGCGCAGCCAGAGCCTGACCGACGACGGCCAGGCGTACTACGATCGCTGCGTGCGCGCACTCGCGGAACTGGAAGCGGCGGAGGCCGACCTCGACTGCGGCCGCAACGAGCCGCGCGGCAAGCTGCGCCTGAGCGTGCCGCTCGCGTTCGGGCACCACTGCGTGACGCCGATCGTGCTCGATCTTGCGCGCACCTATCCGCATTTGCGGATCGACGTGTCGATCACCGACCGCTTCGTCGATCTCGTCGAGGAAGGCATCGATCTCGCGGTGCGGATCGGCACGCTCGCGGACAGCACGAGCCTCGCGGTGCGGCGGCTCGGCACGCAGTACGGCAGCCTCGGCGCGGCGCCGTCGTATCTCGCCCGCTACGGGATGCCGAAGACGCTCGACGATCTGAAAGACCACCGGACGATCGCGTATTCACGCTCGGGCGTGGTTCAACCGTGGGATTTGCGCGCGCCGGACGGCTCGACGGTACGGGTCGACATGCCGCACCAGCTCAGTTTCGACGACGTGCAGGCGATCGCGGCGGCCGGCGCATCGGGGTTCGGGATCGCCTGGCTGCCGAGCTGGCTGCTCGATCAATACGTAAAGCGCGGCGAGATGACGGTCGTGCTCGATCGCTGCTTCGTCTGCGAAGGCGACATCCACGCGATCTGGCCGAAGACGCGCTACCTGCCGCGCAAGACGCGCTGCGTGATCGACGCGTTCGCGCAGGCGATTCCGCCGATGATCGCGCGCCAGGGTGAAACGGGATGAGATGAAATGAAACCGACGCGCCACACGGGCGCGTCGGGTCATCACGCCGCGCCGAGATCGGCCAGCGGATGCGCAAACAGCTTCCACGGCGACGTGAGGAAATGCCGCACGCGTTCGGCGCGCAGCTCGACGAGCGACGCGGGCGCCCAGCGCGGCTTGCGATCCTTGTCGACGAGATGCGCGCGCACGCCTTCGCAGAAGTCGCCTTCCTCGATCGCGCGCGCGACGATGCCGAGCTCCATCCGGAACGATTCGGCCAGCGTCATCTGCCGGCCGCGCAGCAGCGCCTCGCGTGTCACGTACAGCATCGTCGGCGAATGGCCGGTGAGCGCGTCGAGCGTCGCCTGCAGCCATTGACGGTGCTCGCGCGACAGCTCCTCGCGCGCGAGATCCTGCGTCAGCGTCGCGACGATCCGCTCGACGGTCGAGCGCTTGTCGAAGTGACGCACGATCCACGGCATCTGGCTGTCGAGTGCCGCGTGCGGCACGACGTTGCACGGCGGCTCGAACACCTTGCGCAGCAGCGGCAGTGCATCGCCTTCCCACTTGACGCTTTCGATGCGCGTCTCGAACGTGTCGAGCCATGCGGACGGCACGCACAGATCCGCGAGCTTCGCGGTCAGCGCGTCGGCGCCCGACAGCATCGCGCCGGTCAGCCCGACGTACAGTTCGAGCTCGACCGGCATGCGCGACAGGAAATGCGTCGCGCCGACGTCGGGCACGAGGCCGATGCGCGTCTCCGGCATCGCGATCTTGCTGCGCTCGGTCGCAACGCGCAGCGCAGCGCCCTGTGCGAGCCCCATGCCGCCGCCCATCGTCACGCCGTCCATCAGCGCGACCACCGGTTTCGGGAACGTATGGATCGCATAGTCGAGCCGGTATTCGTCGACGAAGAACGGCAGCCAGGTTTCGCGCTGCGCGACCATCCTGTACAACGCGCGCACGTCGCCGCCCGCGCAGAAGCCCTTCTCGCCCGCGCCGCGCAGCACGACCGCGACGATCTGGTCGTCGTCGCGGCAGCGCTCGAGCAGCGCGGCCAGCTCGCCGATCATCGCGTACGACAACGCGTTGAGCGCGGCCGGCCGGTTCAGCGTGATCAGCGCCACGCGGTTCACCACGCGGAACAGCACCTCGGGTGCATGCTCCGCGAACGCGTCGGGAGTCGTGACCGGCGTGCTCATCGTTGCGGCTCTCCATCGGTATGCCATTGCGGCGCGCGCTTGCCGAGGAACGCGGCCACGCCTTCGCGCGGATCGTTCGTCTCGAACAGGTCGACGAAGCGTTCGCGCTCGAGCGCGAGCGCCGCGCTGCGCGGCACGCCGCGGCGCGCGAGGCCGATCAGCTCCTTGCTGTATGCGACCGCGTGCGGGCTCTGCCGCGCGACGTTGCGTGCCAGCGCCAGCGCCGCATCGCGCGCCGCGCCCGACTCCACGACGTCCTCGACGAGGCCGATCCGCAGCGCGGTGGCCGCGTCAACCCGCGCGCCGGTCAGGATGATCTTCTTCGCCCAGCCTTCACCGACGAGCCAGGGCAGCGTCTGCGTGCCGAGCCCGCACGGCAGCAGGCCGACCGACGGCTCCGGCAGCGCCATCTGTGCATGCGTCTCGGCGATCCGCAGGTCGCACGCAAGCGCGCATTCGAGCCCGCCGCCCATCGCATAGCCGTTGATCGCCGCAATGGTCACGACGCGTGCGTCGTGCAGCGCCTCGAACGCCGCACCGAAGCGCGACGCCATCGCGCGCGCGACTGCGCGGTCGCCATCGGCGAACGTGTTGAGGTCGGCACCTGCGCTGAAGAACTTCGGGCCGTCGCCGGTGATCACCAGCGCCCGCACGCGCGGGTTCGCGTTCAGTTCGGCGACGGTTTCCTGCAGTTGCCGCAGCCCGTCGGCCGTAAAGGCGTTCGCGGGCGGACGCTTGAGCGTCGCGCACGCGATCGCGCCGTCGTCGACGTAGTCCAGTTCGATCATCACGCGTCCTTCTTCGTTGCCGGTTGGTACAGGCGGATCACCGCCGAGAAATCGAGCTGGCCGTCGCCGCGGCTGCTCATCGTCTGATACAGCTGCTGCGCGAGCGCGCCGAGATAGACGGGCTGGCGTGCCTGCTTCGCCGCGTCGTTCGCGAGGCCGAGATCCTTCAGCATCAGGTCGGTGCCGAAGCCGCCCGAGTAGCCGCGCGACGACGGTGCGGTGTCGATCACGCCCGGATACGGGTTATAGGTATCCGAGCTCCAGCAGCGGCCCGTCGACGTGTTGACGATGCCGGCCAGCACTTTCGGGTCGATACCGAGCGCGACGCCGAGCGACATCGCCTCCGACACGGCCGCCATCGAGATGCCGAGCACGAGGTTGTTGCAGACCTTCGCGACCTGCCCCATGCCCGTCGCGCCGCAGTGGACGATGTTCTTGCCCATGCCGGCGAGCACGGGCTTCACGCGCTCGAAATCCGCATCGCTGCCGCCGACCATGAAGGTCAGCGTGCCGGCCGCCGCACCGCCGGTGCCGCCCGACACGGGCGCATCGACGAACGCGCCGCCGTGCTCGCGCACCAGCGCGCCGAACGCCTGCGCGCTCGCCGGGTCGATCGTGCTCGAATCGATCACGGTCGCGCCCGCGCCGAGGCCGGCGAGCACGCCGTTCTCGCCGGACAGCACCGAGCGCACGTGCGGTGCGGCCGGCAGCATCGTGATGACGAACGTCGCGCCCGATGCGGCATCGCGCGGCGACGCGGCCACCTGTGCGCCGGCATCCTGCAGTGCGCGCAATGCATCGGCGCTCAGGTCGAACGCGTGCACTTCATGGCCGGCTTTCAGCAGGTTCAGCGCCATCGGCGCGCCCATGTGGCCGAGGCCGATAAATCCGATTTTCATGTTCGTGTCCTCCGCCGCTCAATGCAGCCGGATCGTCGTGTTCACCGGGCCGGCCGTCGCGTCGTCGTCGAACCAGCGTGCGGTGACCGTCTTGGTCTGCGTGTAGAACTGCACGACCTGCTTGCCGTACGGGCCGAGATCGCCGAGCTTCGAGCCGCGCGAGCCCGTGAAGCTGAAGAACGGCACGGGCACCGGGATCGGGATGTTGATGCCGACCTGGCCGATGTCGATTTCGCTCTGGAACTTGCGTGCGGCCGCACCGCTCTGCGTGAACAGGCCCACACCGTTGCCGAACGGGTTCGCGTTGACGAGCGCGATCGCGTCGTCGAGCGTGTCGGCTTCCATCACGACCAGCACGGGCCCGAAGATTTCATGCGTATAGACCGACATGTTCGTCTTCACGCCCGAGAAGATCGTCGGGCCGACGAAGTTGCCCTGCTCGTAGCCGGGCACCTTCACGTCGCGGCCGTCGAGTTCGAGCTTCGCGCCTTCCTTCACGCCCGCGTCGATCAACGACAGGATGCGTTCCTTCGCGGCCTTCGACACGACGGGCCCGACGTCCGTGCCGGCTTCCGCGCCCGCATTGACCTTCAGGGCCTTCGCCTTCGCGACGATGTCCGGCAGCCAGTCGCGCGCGTTGCCGACGAGCACCGCGACCGACGTCGCCATGCAGCGCTGGCCGGCCGCGCCGAAGCCCGCGCCGACGAGCGCGTTGATCGCCTGCTCGCGGTTCGCGTCGGGCAGCACGACCGCATGGTTCTTCGCGCCCATCATCGACTGCACGCGCTTGCCGTGCTGGCTGCCGAGGTTGTACACGTGCGTGCCGACCGCCGTCGAACCGACGAACGAGATCGCCTTCACGAGCGGATGCGTGCAGATCGCGTCGACGACTTCCTTGCCGCCGTGCACGACATTCAGTACCCCTTTCGGTATGCCGGCCTCGATCGCGAGCTCGACGAGCTGCATCGTCGTCAGCGGATCCTGTTCCGACGGCTTCAGCACGAACGTGTTGCCGCACACGATCGCCATCGGGAACATCCACAGCGGAATCATCGCGGGGAAGTTGAACGGCGTGATGCCCGCGCACACGCCGAGCGGCTGGCGCAGCGTGTAGGTATCGACGCCGCCCGCGACGTTCTCCGCGAATTCGCCGAGCTGCAGCGAACCGATCGAGCACGCGTGCTCGACCACTTCGAGGCCGCGGAAGATATCGCCTTCGGCATCGGGAATCGTCTTGCCCTGCTCGGCGGTCAGCGTCTTCGCGATGCGCTGCTGGTTCGTGCGCACGAGATCCTGGAACTTCAGCATGATGCGCATGCGCGCGGCGATCGGCGTGTTCTTCCACGTCGCGTAGGCGGCGTGCGCGGCCTGCACGGCCGCGTCGACTTCCGCGACGGTCGCGAACGGCACGCGCGCGAGCACCTGCTGCGTCGCCGGGTTGACGATGTCGCGCCACTCGTTCGTGGCGGACTCGACGAAGGCGCCGTCGATCAGCAGCTTGACCGTCGGCACGTCTTTCGAATTCGCGTTCATCGATGCTCTCTCCTTGCAGAAGGCCGCGAAGCGCGATATCGCCGCGCGGCCGGTTCAATTCGGCTGCGGGCGGCGGCCGCGAGTTGCGGCGCGCGCGGCCCGCTGTCACGTCACTTCAGTTCGGCGGCGAAATCCTCTTCCCAGTATTCGCCGGGCATCCGTTCACTTGCATCGTCGCCGCGCTCGATCTCGCGGCGGCGCAGCTCGACGCGGCGGATCTTCCCCGAGATCGTCTTCGGCAGCTCCGCGAACTGCAGGCGGCGGATCCGCTTGTACGGCGCGAGTTTCTCGCGCGAGAACCGGAAGATCTCCAGCGCGAGTGCCGGGCTTTCCTCGTAGCCCTGCCGCAGCGTGATGAAGGTCTTCGGCACCGACAGCCGCACCGGGTCGGGGCTCGGCACGACGGCCGCCTCGGCGATCGCCGGATGTTCGATCAGCACGCTCTCGAGTTCGAACGGGCTCAACCGGTAATCGGACGACTTGAACACGTCGTCCGCGCGGCCGATGTACACGTAGTAACCGTCGTCGCGGCGCATCGCGATATCCGACGTGCGGTAGTGGCCGTCGCGCATCGCGTAGGCCGTCGCGTCCGGGTTGTTCGCATAGCCTTTCATCAGCCCGACCGGGCGCGTGACGTCGGCGCCGATCGGCAGCGCGACCTCGCCCTCCGTCACCGGCGCGCCGTCCGGGTCGAGCAGCGCGATCCGGTAGCCGGGCAGCGGCCGGCCCATCGAGCCCGCGACGACCGGCTGGCCCGGCGAGTTGCCGATCAGGCAGGTCGTCTCGGTCTGGCCGTAGCCGTCGCGGATCGAAATGTTCCATGCCTTCTTCACGCGCTCGATGATCTCGGGATTCAGCGGCTCGCCCGCGCCGACGATCTCGCGCAGCTTCACGTCGAACGACGCGAGCGGCTGCTGCACGAGCATGCGCCACACGGTCGGCGGCGCACACAGCGTCGTCACCTGGTATTTGACGAGCGCATCGAGCACCATCTTCGGCTCGAAGCGTGCATAGTTGAATGCGAACACGCACGCCTGCGCATTCCACGGCGCGAAGAAGCAGCTCCACGCGTGCTTCGCCCAGCCCGGCGAGCTGATGTTCCAGTGGATGTCGCCCGGTTGCAGGCCGACCCAGTACATCGTCGACAGATGGCCGACCGGATAGGTGCGGTGCGTATGCTCGACGAGCTTCGGCTTCGACGTCGTGCCCGACGTGAAGTACAGCAGCATCGGATCGTTCGCGTGCGTGACGGCGTCCGGCTCGAATTCGACGCTTGCCGCATAGCCGTCGTTCATCGCGAGCCAGCCCGCGCGCGGCGCGCCGGCGACGATCTTCTGCGCGAGGCCGAGGTCGGACTGTTCGAATTTGGCGGTTTCGTTCTCGTCGACGATCGCGTATTTCGCGCCGCCGATCTGCACGCGGTCGCGCACGTCGTCGGGCGACAGTTGCGTGGTGGCAGGCAGCACGATCGCACCGAGCTTCATCGCGGCGAGCATCGCGTCCCACAGCTCGACACGGTTCGGCAGCATCAGCAGGATCCGGTCGCCGCGTACGACGCCGATCGAGCGCAGCCAGTTCGCGATCCGCGACGAACGCTCGGACATCTGCGCGAACGAATACGGGTCGCCCGTGCCGGTCGCCGCGTCGACGATCCACAGCGCGGGCTGGTCGTTGCCGCGCGCCATCGGGTCGAAGTAGTCGAGCGCCCAGTTGAATGCATCGAGCACCGGCCATTCGAAATCGCGGTACGCGGTCTCGTAGTCGGTGCGATGGCGCAGCAGAAAGTCGCGTGCGTCCAGGAATGCCTGTACCGTCATGTGTCGTCTCCTGTCGACCCACGTTAGCGCTTTAGCGCTTACGTGGGTCCCATGCCTCGTGCGGTCGGTGAGAGTTAGCGCTTTAGCGCTTACTCTCACCCCATGCCCTGGCAAGTCTCCATGCCCAGCGGTCAACCGACGCATGTGCCGCAGCACATGCCCGGTTCCGTGTTGCACGGCCCACGGTCACGTCGTTGCGTGCCGCGTTCACCGCGCTGCCCTCGTGCCCTGCTTGACTTTTCGAACGTTGCGACCGCCGCGGCTCAAAGCTGCCGCGCGATCACCATCCGCTGCACTTCGCTGGTGCCTTCGTAAATCTGCGTGATGCGCGCGTCGCGATAGTGACGCTCGACTTCGTAATCGACCAGGTAGCCGTAGCCGCCGTGGATCTGGATCGCATCCGAACACACGCGCTCGGCCATCTCGGACGCGAACAGCTTCGCCTGCGACGCTTCCGACAGGCACGGCAAGCCGGCCGTGCGCAGCTTCGCCGCGTGATGCACGAGCAGGCGCGCGGCGTTGATCTGCACGGCCATGTCGGCGAGCTTCTGCTGGATCGCCTGGTGCTCGGCGATCGGCTTGCCGAACTGCACGCGCTCGCCCGCATAGCGGCGCGCCTTGTCGAACGCGGCGCGCGCGATGCCGAGCGCCTGCGCGGCGATGCCGATACGGCCGCCTTCGAGGTTCGACAGCGCGATCTTCAGGCCTTCGCCGCGGTTGCCGAGCAGGTTTTCCTCGGGAATCGCGCAGTTCTCGAACGTGATCGGGCACGTATCCGACGCGCGGATGCCCATCTTCTTCTCGGGCTTGCCGACGATGAAGCCCGGCGTGTCGGTCGGCACCAGGAACGCGGAAATGCCGCGCTTGCCGGCTTCCGGGTCGGTCATGGCAAAAACGATCGCGACACCGGCGCGCTGGCCGTTGGTCACGAACTGCTTCGCGCCGTTCAGCACCCATTGGCCGTCGCGCAGCTCCGCACGCGTGCGCAGATTGTTGGCCTCGGAGCCGGCCTGCGGCTCGGTCAGGCAGAACGCACCGATCACGCGGCCCGCCGCCATGTCGGCCAGCCAGCGATCCTTCTGCGCGGGCGTGCCGAAGCCGAGGATCGGCCCGCAGCCAACCGAGTTGTGCACGCTCATCATCGTCGCGCACGCGGCGTCGCCGGCGGCGACCTCTTCCATCGCCAGCGCGTAGGCCACGTAGTCCGTATACGAGCCGCCCAGCTCCTGCGGCACGATCATCCCGAGCAGGCCGAGTTCGCCGAGCTGCGCGACGATCGCATCCGGCAGGTGCGCGTCGTGGTCCCACTGCGCCGCGTTCGGCGCCAGCATCTCGGTGGCAAACGCGCGCGCGGCGTCGCGGATCATCCGCTGGTCTTCGGTGTAAAGCTCATCCATGGTGCTGCTGTCTCCCGCGGCCGCCGGGCGCGACCGTCCTTGCGTTTCGATGCAACAAGTGTAGGCAAGCAGGCGCGACTGTTCGATGCTCGCGTCGCTCATTTACACTGAGCGTTTTTGCCACACCGGCGACACCGATGAAGCAGGAAGACAAGGGAACCGTCGCGATCAGCCTCGTCGCTTACAGCGTCGCGCTCGCGACCCGGCGCGGGGTCGCGGCCGAGCCGCTGCTCGCGCAAGCCGGCATCGCTCCCGCGCTGCTCGGGCAGCCGCGCGCACGGGTATCCGCGCAGCAATACGGCGCGCTGTGGAATGCGATCGCCCGCACGCTCGACGACGAGTTTTTCGGGCAGGATCGCCACCCGATGCGCAGCGGCAGCTTCATCGCGATGAGCCAGGCGGCGCTGTCCGCGCGCGACGGCCTGCACGCGATGGCGCGCGCGGTGAATTTCATGCACTGCGTGCTCGACGACCTGCACGCGGAGCTCGACGCGAACCCGCAGCGCGTGCGGCTGCGCTTCGTGCACCGCAACAATGGTGCGACGCCCGCAATGTTCACGTACGCGACCTATTTCATCATCGTGTACGGGCTGACCTGCTGGCTGATCGGGCGCCGCATTCCGCTGCTGCACGCGAGCTTCCGCTGCGACACACCGCCCGCCGACCACGAATACCCGTCGATGTTCTGTGACGACATGCGTTTCAACGAACCCGATTCGTATGTCGATTTCGATCCCGAATTCGCGACGCTGCCCGTCGTGCAGAACGCGAAGACGCTGAAGACGTTCCTGCGCAACGCGCCGGCCAGCTTCATCGTCAAGTACCGCAACCCGAACGCGCTCGCGCAGCGCGTGCGCGCGGTGCTGCGCGGGATGCCGCCGGCCGCGTGGCCGGGCGCGGGCGGGATGGCCGCGCGGCTGCATGTGGCCGAGGCCACGCTGCGCCGCAAGCTGCACCAGGAAGGCCACGCGTACCAGTCGATCAAGGACGCGCTGCGGCGCGATCTCGCGTTCGAGGCGCTGGCCGACCCCGCACGCACGATCGCCGACGTCGCGGCCGCGACCGGTTTCGCGGAACCGAGCGCGTTCTACCGCGCATTCCGCAAATGGAGCGGGCGCAGCCCGGCCGACTATCGCGACGAAGTGCTCGCACGGGGCGGCGGCGCGAGCTGAAGCCGGCCGGCACGACTGTCGTTTCGCGCTTTGCGCCGAAACCGCCTAATCTTTAAGCATCGGGCCCACGCCCTTTCCGCAAGCCGGACGGCACGCGGCCGCGCGCCGCCCGGACGCCCCGATGCACTTTCACCGTCACGGGCCGTCGCCGGCGCCTGCCGCGCCCGGCGGCCACCCTCGTCACCCGCTGTCCGCGCGGGTCGCACGCGCCGCACTGTTCGCGGCGCTGCTCGTCGTGTGTGCCGCGGTCGCCGCGCCGCCGCCCGCCGAAGCACCCGCCGCCGCCCGCCCGGTCATCGTGATCCCCGTCAACGGCGCGATCGGGCCGGCCAGCGCCGATTTCATCGTTCGCTCGCTCGAGCGCGCCGCACGCGAACATGCGCCGCTCGCCATCCTGCAGCTCGACACGCCCGGCGGCCTCGATACGTCGATGCGGCAGATCATCAAGGCCATCCTCGGCTCGCCGGTGCCCGTCGCCGCATTCGTCGCGCCGGGCGGCGCGCGGGCCGCGAGCGCGGGCACCTACATCGTCTATGCGAGCCACTTCGCGGCGATGGCGCCCGGCACCAATCTCGGCGCCGCGTCGCCCGTGCAGATCGGCGTCGGCGGCGCCACGCCGCCGGGCGCGAACCCCGCTGCACCACGGGCGCCCCCGGCCGGGACGCCGGGTGCATCGGGAACCCCGGGCACGTCGCCCGCCGCGCTGCCGACCGACACGCAATCGACCGAGATCCGCAAAGCGATGCAGGATGCCTCGGCCTATATCCGCGGCCTCGCGCAGTTGCGCGGGCGCAATGCCGAATGGGCGGAGCGCGCGGTACGCGAAGCCGTCAGCCTGTCGGCCAGCGAGGCGCGCGCGCAGCACGTCGTCGACCTGATCGCGCAGGATCCGGCCGACCTCGCGCGCCAGCTCGACGGCCACAGCGTGACGACCACCGCCGGCACGGTGCGGCTCGCAACCGCGCATGCGCCGCTCGTCGCGGTCGAACCCGACTGGCGCAGCCGCTTCCTGTTGATCATCGCCGATCCGAACGTCGCGCTGATCCTGCTGACGATCGGCATCTACGGCCTGTTCTTCGAATTCGCGAACCCCGGCTTCGTGCTGCCGGGCGTCGCCGGCACGATCTGCCTGCTGGTCGGGCTGTTCGCGATGCAACTGCTGCCGATCAGTTATGCGGGCCTCGGCCTCGTGCTGCTCGGTCTCGGCTGCCTCGTCGCCGAGGCGTTCCTGCCGACCTTCGGCGTGCTCGGTTTCGGCGGGATCGTGTCGTTCACGATCGGCGCGCTGATGCTGATCGACACCGACGTGCCCGGCTACGGGATTCCGTGGCCCGTGATCGCGAGCCTCGCGCTCGGCGGCGGGCTGCTCGTCGCGGGCGTGTCGAGCGTCGCGCTGCGCGCGCGGCGCCGCCCGGTCGTGACGGGCGCCGAAGCGATGGTCGGCAGCATCGGCGAAGTGCTCGACGACGGCCTGCTGGCCGACCAGCCGCACGGTGCGGCCGGCACCCCGCCGTCCGCTGCCGGCTGGGCGCGCGTGCACGGCGAGCGCTGGCGCGTGGCCAGCAGCGCGCCGCTGGCCGCGGGCTGCCGCGTGCGCGTCACCGGCCGCCATGGGCTGCTGCTCACCGTCGCCCCGCTCTACGACGTGCCGGCGCAAGAACAACATCAAGGAGAACCGTCATGATCGGTTACACGTTCGGCTTCAGCAGCGTCCTGATCGTCTTCGTCGTGGTACTCGTCGCGTCGTCGATCCGCATCTTCCGCGAGTACGAGCGCGGCGTGGTGTTCATGCTCGGCCGCTTCTGGAAAGTGAAGGGGCCGGGGCTCGTGCTGATCATCCCGATCGTCCAGCAGGTCGTGCGGATCGACCTGCGCACCGTCGTGTTCGACGTGCCGCCGCAGGACGTGATCACGCGCGACAACGTGTCGGTGAAGGTCAATGCGGTCGTGTATTTCCGCGTGGTCGATCCGGAGAAGGCCGTGATCCAGGTTGCGCGCTTCTTCGACGCGACCAGCCAGCTCTCGCAGACGACGCTGCGTTCGGTGCTCGGCAAGCACGATCTCGACGCGCTGCTCGCCGAGCGCGAGCAACTGAACGCCGACATCCAGAAGACGCTCGACGCGCAAACCGACGCGTGGGGGATCAAGGTATCGACGGTCGAGATCAAGCACGTCGACCTGAATGAAACGATGATCCGCGCGATCGCGCGGCAGGCCGAGGCCGAGCGCGAGCGGCGCGCGAAGGTGATTCATGCGGAAGGCGAATTGCAGGCATCCGAGAAGCTGCTGCAGGCCGCGCAGCGGCTTGCACTGCAGCCGCAGGCGATGCAGTTGCGCTACCTGCAGACGCTGACGACGATCGCGGCAGACAAGAACTCGACGATCGTGTTTCCGTTGCCGATCGATCTGCTGGGGGCGTTGCTGGAGCGGTTGGGCTCGCCGCGCGAGCGCTGAGACGCCGGTTTTCCGGCCGCGCGGCGCGGCTGTCGATCCCGATGGACGCCGGGCCGCAACGGCCCGGCGCCCGGCGCGCGTCAAGCCAGCAGCTTGCGCTCGGTCTTGCCGTACTTGATCGACTTCTCGTCCGGGATCATCAGGCCCGTGTGCTCGTCGCGGCCCTGCAGCAGGAAGCGCGCGTCCGACTTGCCGATCTGTTCCGCCGCGAGTTTGCTGTCCGCCCCGATCTCGCCCTTCTTCATCCGGTTGACGATCACGCCGGCCGCGGTGTCCTTGAAGTCGCGCAGCATCCACGCGTCGCCGTCGCTATCGCCGAACACCAGCAGCGGGCCATAGCCCTTCTTCGATTCGAGGACGTTGCGGATGCCCACCGTCTTGCCGGGCCCCCAGTTGAAATGCCAGCCGGCCGGATACGTGCTCGTGTACTTGCCGTCCCGCATGTCGAGACGCAAGCCGATCACGTTGCCGGGCGGCACGCCGTAGCCATAGTTCGGATTGCCGGCGAACACGCGCACGACATCGTCGAGCGATGCCGTGCTCACGTACACGTCGATGCCGTTCGCGCGCAGCGTGTGCATCACCGCGCGGATTTCCTCATGAATGCGAATGCCGTGGAAATGCGTGTCGGCCACCACGCCGGCCTTGCCCGGCAGCGTCTTCGGGCTTTCGTAGCGGACCTTGCGCAGCGCGTCGCCGATGCCGTAGTTGTTCGACGCTTCCGCCATCGCCTGCAACTCGGCGGTCGTCATGTTCTTGTAGAAATAGATGATCCACTTGTAGCCGATCTCGAGCGGATGCGTGTCGCAGATCGCGTCGTACATGAAGTACAGCTTCGCGCGGAAATCCTTGAACTGATCGGTCTCGCGAATCTCGTCGAGGCTCTTGTCGCCACCGAATCCCTGGTAGTTCGCGTAGAGCCAGCGATAGTCGGCTTCGACATCGGCCGCGAGGTCTTCCATCGTCACCGGCTTGCCGTCCACCGTCGTGTAGTCCTTCATGAAGGCGCCCTTCGGCACGTCCTTCCACATCACGTCGACGAATTCGCCCGGCGTCAGCTTGTACTGCAGATGGTTGATCTGGTACATCAGCAGCGCCTCTTCGCAGTCGTTCATGATGCAGGTGTTGTCCCAGTCGAACACCGCGTACGGGCGGCGCTTTTCGTCGTAGCCCGCGCTCGCGACGCCATGCCGGTCGAGCACCGTCTGCAGGCGCGCGGCGTTGAACGGCGACCAGCGGCCCGGGTCCAGCGCATCGGGCACGGTTGCGCTCTTCGCGCCGGCGGTGCCGGCCTTGAGCATCAGCGACGTCGCGGCGGTCGCCGCGGCAAGGGTATTCATGAACTGGCGGCGTTGCATGGTCTCTCTCCGTGGAAATGTCGAATCGGGTTCAGTCGCTATCCCGCGCGGCACACCGCGCACCGGCCGCTCATCGGCGCGGCGAAGCCGGAACGGCTCCGAACCGGGGGCGAATGATGTGACGAAATTATTTCGGCAATTTGACAGCGTCACGTCGCGACGCGACGGAGAGTTGATCCGGCGCGACATGCCGGGCCTTCGCAAGGCCGCCGCACGCGCGGCCATCCGGGCCGGCGCCGTGAGACCGCTCGTGACGATCTCCGGCCAGCGCCCCCGATCCATACGCGTGCGCGCCGGAGACCGTCCGCCCCAACTTCCGGAAATCTAGAGTCTCCGCTCCATTTCGGCCCTTCATTAGGAGAAATCCTCACCTCCGGGGGGCTGGCGCGCCACGCCGAACCGGCTATTATCATTACATCATTCAATGGCACATTAAATGCTGACTGAATAATTCGCGACGGGAACGCCAGCGGATGCATTCCGGATCAGCGCCCCCGCTTTACACAGGACCGGAGTGCGCGTGGCGTGGGACCGGAGTCAGTGCTGAAGCACCAACACCGGTCGGCAGGCGCTGAAGCGCCAACTCTGGCCGACATTTGGAGACGCATCATGGCCGACCACCATCCGCTGCCCGAAGTCCACCTCGACGAGTTGCCGCAGTTCCGCGCGGTCCAGCAGCTTGCCTACCGCTGTGTCGAAACCGTCGGCGCGATGCTCTACCCCGGCATCACCGAAAAGGAAGCGGCGCGCCTGCTGACCGAATGGCTGCAGGACAACGGCGTGCACGACTGGTTGCACAAGCCGTTCGCCTGGTTCGGCGACCGCACCGCATTCGAGGGCTTCTCGGGTCTCAAGCACATGGGCGGCTTCAATCTCGCGTTCTTCCCGAGCAACCGGCAGCTCGAGACCGACATGCCGGTGATCCTCGATGTCGCGCCGGTGCTCGACGGCATCGTGGCCGACGTCGGCTACGCGCACTGCCTCGGTCACAACCCGGTCCTCGAACAGCTGCAGGACGACCTGATGGACCATCGCGACATGATCGTGCGGCTCGTGAAGGCGCGCCGGCCGATGGCCGAAGTCGCACAGGAAGTCGACGCGCTGTGCCGCCGCCAGGGCGTCGAGCCGCGTCACAAGGCCTATCCGTTCAAGGTGCTCGCGCATCGCGTCGCGAAGATCCACAAGCTGTCAAAGCCGCGCTTCGTCGCGCGCTTCGGGCTGAACGCGACGCGCAACCTGCTGCTCGACCAGGGCCGTGCGGCGAAACAGCAGGGCTGGTCGCCGCTGTGGTCGATCGACCGCCGCTCCGAGCATGCGCCCGTGCCGGGCCTGTGGGCGGTCGAGCCGCATCTCGGCTTTGCCGGCGTCGGCGCGAAATTCGAAGAGCTGCTCGTGATCACCGAAGACGACGCGTACTGGCTCGATGAAGACCTGCCGCACGTGCGCCGCTGGCAGCGCCGCCAGGCCGAGCGTACGCAGGCCGTCGCGACCGTGCCCGCCGCCGCCTGACGCGAACGCGCTCTTCCCCCCGAATCCCTGAACGACGGACTCACGATGCAGCCTCTTTCCGACGAAGCGCCGCTGGCCCTGTTCGAATCGGTTCATAGCGAAACGGCGGTCGCCTCCGGCGACCTGACGCTCGCGGTCAGGACCTGGGGCGACCCGGCCCGCTCGCCAGTCGTGCTCGTGCACGGCTACCCCGACGACAGCAGCGTCTGGCAGCACGTCGCGCCGCTGCTCGCGCGCAAGCACTACGTGATCGCGTACGACGTGCGCGGCGCAGGCCTGTCCGGCGTGCCGAAGCGCACGGCCGACTACCACCTCGCGAAGCTGACCGACGACTTCGTCGCCGTGATCGACGCGCTCTGCCCCGGCCGCGCCGTCCACCTGATCGCGCACGACTGGGGCGCAATCCAGGGCTGGGAATTCGTCACCGACCCGCGCCTCGCCGGCCGCATTGCGTCGTACACGTCGTGCTCGGGGCCATGCCTCGACCACGTCGGCTTCTGGCTGCGCGAACGGGTGCTGCACCCGACGCCCGCATCGCTCGCCAAGCTCGGCGGCCAGCTCGTGCGCTCGTGGTACGTGTACCTGTTCCACCTGCCGTTCATCCCCGAGCTCGGCTGGCGGCTATGGCTTGGCCGCGCATGGCCGAGCCTGCTGCGCCGGCTCGAGAAGACGCCCGCCATGCCGCGCCCGACACAGGCCGACGACGGCGCGCGTGGCGTGCGCCTCTATCGCGCGAACTTCATCCGCTGCCTGTTCGCGCCACGCGAACGCTACGCGCATGCGCCGGTGCAGACGATCGTGCCGCTCGGCGACAAATACGTGAGCCCCGCGCTGTCCGAGAACCTGTCGCGCTGGGTGCCGCAGTACTACCGCCGCGAGGTTGCGGCCGGCCACTGGCTGCCGCTCGCCGATCCGGCGCGCTTCGCGGATCTCGCCGGGCAACTGATCGACGCGGTCGAATCGGGCAACGAACCGCCCACGCTCGCGAACGCGCGCCGCCGCGCAACGAGCGGCCGTTTCAGCGGCAAGGTGGCGGTGATCACGGGCGCGGGCAGCGGCATCGGCCGCTGCGCGGCGCTCGCGTTCGCCCGGGAAGGCGCGACGATCGTCGCGTGCGACATCGATCTCGCGAGCGCCGAACGCACCGCGCTGCTGATCGGGCTGACCGGCGCGCAAGCACACGCGAAACGCGTCGACGTCGGGTCCGCGGACGACATGGAAGCGCTCGCAACGTGGGTCGGCAGCGAACTCGGCGGCGCGGACGTCGTGATCAACAACGCGGGCATCGGCATGGCCGGCGGCATCCTCGACACGAGCACGCGGCACTGGGAGCGCATCCTGCACGTGAACCTGTGGGGCGTGATCCACGGCTCGCGGCTGTTCGCGCAGCAGATGGCCGCGCGCGGCACCGGCGGCCACATCGTCAACACCGCATCGGCCGCCGCGTTCGGGCCGTCGCGCGACCTGCCCGCGTATGCGACGACGAAGGCCGCCGTGCTGATGCTCAGCGAATGCATGCGCGCGGAACTCGCGGAGCGAGGCATCGGCGTGACGGCCGTGTGCCCCGGCTTCGCGGAGACCGGAATCATGGCGTCGACGCAATACGCGGGCGCCAATGCACAGGACGAAGCGCGGCTGCGCAAGCGCGCGACGAAGCTGTACCAGATGCGCGGCCTGAAACCCGAAACCGTCGCGCAGGCGATGGTCGACGGCGTGCTGCGCAACCGCCCCGTCGTCGCGATCGGCGGCGAGGCGCACGCGATGCGCTTCGTCGGCCGCTTCATGCCGTGGCTCGGCCGGATGATCGCCCGCGTCAGCATGGCATCGCATTGACGGCGCACGGCGCCGCACAGGGAGACACAGATGACCGATACCGCCGACTATCACAAGATCAAGGCCCGGCACGTGAAGTTCGATTTCAGCGACACGCCGATCACCTGGGTGCCGAACGACCCGGGCAGCACGCACATCATCAACACGCTGAACCTGCTGTTCCCGGAAGGCGAGCTGTGGTTCTGCCGCGTGTACAACAAGGCGTTGCCGCTGATCGCCGATGCGCGCCTGCGCGACGAGGCCGAAGGCTTCCTGCGGCAGGAAGCCGTGCATTCGCGTTCGCACGGCGGCGTGCTCAAGCACTACTACGACCGGCACGGCATCGACACGAAGCCGTTCACGCAAAAGCTCAATCGTCTCTTCACGCGCGTGCTCGGCGAACAGCCGCTCGGGCTGAAGATCGGCCACACGCGATTCTGGCTGCGCCAGCAGCTCGCGGTGATCGCGTCGCTCGAGCATTTCTTCGGCTATCTCGGCAACTGGGTGCTCAACGCGCACGGGCTCGACGAAGGGAAGGCCGACCCGACGATGGTCGACCTGCTGCGCTGGCACGGCGCGGAGGAAGTCGAGCACCGCACGGTCGCGTTCGACATCTACCGGCACCTGGGCGGCACGTATCCGGAGCGCTGCGTGCACATGGCCTTCGTGATCCTGCTGCTGCTCTACTACATCACGACGGGCGCGAAGTTCATGTACCGGCGCGACCCGGGCGCCGGCCGCTACCCGGGCTTCGCGCTCGCGTGGTGGCAAGGCTCGCGGCGCGGGCACCTGCCGTCGTTCTGGAAGGTGATCGGCGCGGCGCTGCGCTATTTCAAGCCGAGCTATACGCCGCACCACGAAGGCTCGACCGAACAGGCGCTCGCCTACCTCGCCCGCTCGCCGGCCGCGCAGGCGGCCGCGCACGGCGGCAACTGGGGTACGACGAAGGGCGCGTGACCGGGTTTCTTGCCGGCTCCGCGGGCGGCGCCCGCCGAAATGCGTACAATCGCGGCTTCATTTCCCGGAGGTGCCGCGATGGCCATGAAGAAAACCGATCTCGAAAAGAACAAGGCGCTCAAGTTGACGCAAGCGATGAAGCAGTCGAGCCCCGCGCGTTTCGGCAAGGGTGCCGACGAAGCAGCCAAGCTCGACCGCCGCGCACAGCGCAAGCTCGACCAGGAACAGGGGCTCGTGCCGTTCGCCTGCAAGCTCAACGCGGAACTCGTCGAACAGCTCAAGGCACGCGCCGCCACGCACCCGGAAGGGATGACGGGCCTGCTGTCCGAACTGCTCGTGAACGGGCTCGCGCAACGCGACGCGTAACCGCCACGTATCTCGAAATTTACGTTGACATTGCCGGGCGGCCACGACACACTCGTTCGCATGCCTACGCTCAAGCCCGCCGCCATCGCGCATAAAAACCGAGTGAACGCCCACCCGTGGCGATCACCGGAGGCGCTTGTGCGTTAGCATCGAGATTCAGTTGCGCATGTCACAAGGCCTCGCCGGAAACGGATGAGGCCTTTTTGTTTTGGTGCGCGTCATCCCGCCCGGCTCAACGGATGGAGATGACGATGGACCAAGCAAGCCGGCTGGTTGTTTGCCCCGATCGGTGCCGCACCGATGCGATCGCATTGCCGCGGGTCGTGATGCAATTCACGGTCGCGCCGCGCAAGACGCTGACGTGGTGCGCGCAAAACGACGCCGAGATCCGCGTGCACGATGCGACGCTGTGGGTCACGCGGCTCGGCAGCGTCGACGATTACTGGATACGAACCGGCGACGTGCTGCGCGTGCGCCGCGGCGATCGCATCTGGATGAGCACCGACCACGACCGTCCGGCCGAAGCATCGATCACGACCGCGTACGCGATGAGACGCGGCGCGTGGCTGGAGCGTGCGCTCGCACGGATGCACAGCTTGCTGCGCGAACGATGTCGAAGTCGACCATGACGAAAGCGCCGCTGCGCACTCGATACGCGCACGCAGCGGCGTCGCGACATGCCGGGCGCACACGTCGATGCATCACCCTCGACTATCCCGAAAATTGTCGTTGACAACGCCGTTCCACGAAGACAAACTCGTTCGCATGCCTACGTACACGCTTATCGCCGTCGCGATTCACTCGTCGATGAACATTCGAAAGAATGGTTCACGGGAGGCGCTTGTGCGTTAGCAATCGAGCAGTACCGCATGTCACACAAGGCCTCGCCGGAAACGGATGAGGCCTTTTTGTTCTGGTGCGCGTCATCCGTCCGGCTCACTGAATGGAGAAGACGATGGACCAGGCAAGCCCGCTGTTTGACCGTTCCGACCGGCGCCGCGCCGGCACGATCGCGTTACCGACTGTCGTGATCCGTTTCGCGGTCGCGCCGCGTACGACGATGACCTGGCGCGCGCCGCAGGACGCGGAGCTCCGCGCACATGGCGCGGCGCTGTGGGTCACGCGCCCGCCGAGCGTCGACGATTACTGGGTGCAGCCCGGCGACGTGCTGCGCATCGCACGCGGCGAGCGCATCTGGCTCGGCACCGACGCCGGCCGGTCGGCCGAAGCGACGCTCACGACCGCGTACGTGCGTCGGGGCGAGCGCTTCAGGCGCGTGCTCGCGCTAGTGCAACGTTTGCTCGTCGGGATAGGAAGAAGGAGCGGATGAGCGACGTGCCGTCAGGCACGCGAGACACGGAACGGCCGCGACCGGAAATGGGCGCACCCGCGGCGTAACGCGCCGCAGGTGCGCATCGAATGACGCGGCACGCCTGTGCGTGCCGCGAGCGATCGCGCGCCGTGCGCAGCGACGGGATGCAGCAGCTGCATCAGGTGCTGGCGGCGAGACGCGGGCCCGTGCTTCGGGGAGTGGAATCAAGGTCGGGGCGTTGCGATGCCTGCGAGGTCACCCACGGATCGATACCCTGCTTCTGCACCTCCTCGAGAAATGACACCCGGGTACGCCAGTAATCCGCTTGTAATTTCGCGTCGATAACGCGCTGTTCGGCAGCGAACAGTTCCATGCGCGCCGTCACGAGCATCGACGCCGCGGTTTTTTCCGGCGTGGGGGCGTGTCGCATCGCCCAACGGCTGATCCAGTTCAACATGCTGACCTCCGTGATTTACGGACGAACCCGCATCGGGCAATCGCAATCGGCCGTGCCTAACCGGCCGTGCCTGCCCAAACGCGCAACGGCCTTGACCGCACTTCACCGCCCGGCCTGCACGGACTGCGACTCCCCCGCGTCGGCAATTACCGGCCGGCGTGTGCATGCGCGGTGTATCTATCCTAGAAAGACTTGCCGGTTTATGCGATGGGGTCTTGCAATCTTTTACACAGAAACCACAGTCGCTCCCGCCTCACGAAATGACAGTTGCGGACGGGACGGCTTCGGCGCACGATAGCCCGATATCTGCGACCGCCTGGACTGACGAATCGCCGCGGCACGCCGCCGCCGGGCATCCGTACCGGCCGCGCACGTGCGTTTGCGCGCACGCGCTGCCTGCCCCGCGTTCGTGCAGCATGCGGGCGCCCTGTTTCAGTCGGATGTCACTCCGCACCCGCGCCGCGCAATCCGCCGCGCGGGTCGTTTTACACGCCGTTGCGCACGCATCGGCCGGCATCATTCGCGTGCCCCGCTCCCGTTTCCGCCATTTCTTCCGGTTCGCTCCGCCCGAACCGGTAAAATGCGCGCCTTCGCCGCGCGGCCGGGCTGCCAGACCGTTCACGCGCAGGCAGTTGATCGATCGTGCGATCGTGCCCTCCAACTATATCGTCCGAGCTATCCGCGCTATTACAATCCGCCGATAGCCGGGCAATAGTGGCTGGTTACAGTAAGCCGGCCGTTCGCTGCCTTTACAACAATTCGGCACAACAAGCAACACGACAACCCGACCGGAGAAACGCCTTCATGGAATCCATCAAGCGGTATTTCGGCTTCGCTGAAGCCGGCGCCGACTTCCGCACCGAAATACTCGCGGGCGTCACCACGTTCCTGACGATGGCTTACATCATCTTCGTCAACCCCGCGATCCTCGGCGATGCCGGCATGCCGAAGGAATCCGTGTTCGTCGCGACCTGCCTCGTCGCGGCGCTGGCGTCGATCATCATGGGGCTGTACGCGAACTACCCGATCGCCTGCGCGCCCGGCATGGGCCTGAACGCGTACTTCGCGTATACAGTCGTCAAGGGGATGGGCTTCACATGGCAGGCCGCGCTCGGCGCGGTGTTCATCTCCGGCTGCCTGTTCCTGCTCGTCACGCTGTTCCGCGTGCGCGAGGCGATCGTCAACGGCATTCCGAAATCGCTGCGGATCTCGATCACCGCGGGTATCGGCCTGTTCCTCGGCATCATCTCGCTGAAGACGTCGGGCGTGATCGTCGGCAGCCCGGCCACGCTCGTCACGCTGGGCGACCTGCACAAGCACGACACGATCCTCGCGATCATCGGCTTCTTCACGATCGTCACGCTCGACCACCTGCGCGTGCGCGGCGCGATCCTGATCGGCATCATCGGCGTCACGATCCTGTCGTTCTTCTTCGGCGACAACCAGTTCCACGGCGTGTTCTCCGCGCCGCCGTCGATCGACGCGACGCTGTTCAAGCTCGACATCGGCGCCGCCCTGTCGACCGGCATCATCAACGTGATCCTCGTGTTCTTCCTCGTCGAGCTGTTCGACGCGACCGGCACGCTGATGGGCGTCGCGAACCGCGCGGGCCTGCTCGTCGAAGGCAAGATGAACCGCCTGAACAAGGCGCTGCTGGCCGACAGCACGGCGATCGTCGCGGGCTCGCTGCTCGGCACGTCGTCCACCACCGCGTATATCGAAAGCGCATCGGGCGTGCAGGCCGGCGGCCGCACGGGCGTGACGGCCATCACCGTCGCGGTGCTGTTCCTCGCGTGCCTGTTCATCGCGCCGCTCGCCGGCGTCGTGCCGGCGTACGCCACGGCACCGGCACTGCTGTACGTGTCGTGCCTGATGCTGCGCGAGATGGTCGACGTACCGTGGGACGATGCAACGGAAGCCGTGCCGGCCGCGCTGACCGCGCTGCTGATGCCGTTCACGTACTCGATCGCGAACGGCGTCGCGTTCGGCTTCATCGCGTACGGCGGCCTCAAGCTGCTGACGGGCCAGGCCCGCACGGTCAAGCCGATCGTGTGGATCATTGCCGCCGTGTTCCTGTTCCGCTTCTTCTATCTCGGCAGCGAGTGACGGCTGCGCTTCGGCGCGATGCAGGATGCACGATGAAAAAACGTCATCTCCGGGTGGCGTTTTTTGTTTTCGCAATATTTCTTCTGCGATCCTGACGAACTCACACGGCCCGTCATGCTGGCGCACGGGGGTGCCGGTGCGACCGCATACGAAAATGCCGCCCGGGCCCGCCGAACGGCATCGCATGCAGGCAACGTCTTCACGTGCGCATCGCTCGGCGACGCGCGCAGCAAGACGAGCGTCGTGTCATCAGCGCCAGTTCGCCTCGTAGAAGCGTACGTAGCCGCTGCGCAGCGTCACGCATTGCGCGCGCGTCTCCGACAGCAGGCGCCGTGCAGCCGCCTCGATACGGTCGCGATGCTGGTCGAATGCGCCGACCATGTCCTCGAAGCGCGGCGACGCCGCGCCGAAGTGATCTTCCAGCGCCTCGGCGGTGATCTGACATTGGACGCGCTCACCATTGACCAGCGCCGTGAACGCAAGCATCAGGTCGCGCCCCGAATACTCGGGCTTCTCGTTCGTGAAATGGATCTGCATGGGAGCCGCCTCGACCGGTAGAAAAACGAATGACCGCGTCCGTCGTCCGCTACCGGCCGGACGAAATGGACGCGGGGCTCGCCGGCGGAGGCACGGCCCGCGGGGATAGGCGCGGACGATGCATGCCGGTTGCTTTCCACTTTAGACGGTTTCGCGCAGGAGACAAATTTTCCGGCGTGCGTCGTTCCGACGCGCATTTCATCTGATCAGCGCGGCATCCGGCACCGTTTCGGAAACCGGCGTCAGTGCGGATCGTTCGGCCAGACGTTGAGCGCGATTGCAGCCGTCGTGGCGCCCGCCGCAATCGCAGCCGCCCCGTATCGCACCGCATCGGTCAGATCGAACAGCAGGCCGTGGATCGCCACGGCGATGCCGCCCAGCATGATGAATGTGGCGATGGCCGCCAGCACGACTCTCAGTTCCGTCCGAACCATGATGCCTCTCCCGAACGGATGCATGTCGCGTCGCATGCATGTTGCAATGCGGAACACGGCGCGTGCGTGCTCCATTTCCATCATTGCAGGCGGACATTTAAAAGCAAGGGATTTTCGTCGCGGTCGCGCATCGTCCGCGGCGCTTGTATGATGATGCGTACCCGGATGGCCGACATTCGCACACCGATGGTGCGCCGCACGCCGAGGTGGGAATCCGTAGAGGATTTCGGCGCGTGCGCGTGTGCCGGATCGGTCAATTTCGAGGAGCATGGGGCCTGAGTGAGCACTGAAGTGCGTACCGGGACCGACCGCGGGGCCGACCGCGAAGCATGAGGCAGCAGCAAGCGCTTTAGCGTTTACTGCTGTCGACCGCGAAGCATGGGATCAGAGTAAGCGCTAAAGCGCTAACTCTGATCGACAGGAGACAAGTCATGCCGCAACCCTTCGTGCTGCCCGCCACCGCGGGTCGCACCGACCTGCTCGCGCAGGCGCATGCGCGTTCGACCGCGATCGGCCTGCGCGCGCACGAACGCCCGGATTTCTCGCCGCTGTCGCGCCTCGCGCTGCGCGAACTGCTCGACACGAATCACGCGCTGTTCTCGCACGCCCGCCCGGTGATGGAGAACCTCCATGCGCAAATCGCCGACACGCAAAGCCTCGTGCTGCTGACCGACGCCGACGGCGTGATCCTGCACAGCATCGGCGACGCAGACTTCATCGAGAAAGCCAACCGCGTCGCGCTATGCACCGGCGTCTCGTGGGCGGAAGGCGCGCGCGGCACCAACGCGATCGGCACCGCGCTCGCATCGGGCCAGGCCGTCGCCGTGCACGGCGACGAACACTTCCTGCACGCCAACCATATCCTCACCTGCTCGTGCGCGCCGATCTTCGACCCGTTCGGCCGCACGCTCGGCACGCTCGACGTCAGCGGCGATCCGCGCGGCTCGAGCCCGCATACGCTCGCGCTCGTGCGGATGTCCGCGCAACTGATCGAGAACCACCTGTTCGCGAACCAGTGCGCGGAAGCCTTGCGGCTGCGCTTTCATGCACACGAGGATTGCGTCGATTCGCTGTTCGCCGGGCTCGTCGCATTCGGCCCCGACGGCGGGCTGATCGCCGCGAACCGCAGCGCACAATTCCAGCTCGGCGCGTCGTTCGACGCACTGCAGCATCAAGCCAGCGACGCGCTGTTCGGCATGCGCTTCGGCCAGCTCGCGCAGCAGGCGGCACGCGCGCCCGGTGCGATGTTCCGCCTCACGCTGTCGACCGGCGTACGCGTGCTGGCGCGCTGCGAATTCGCGGAAGCACACAAGACCACCGTCGCCGTCACGCCGCCCACGCCCGCCGCACGCATGCGCACGCAGGATCCCGACGCGATCACGTTCGCGACGCTCGACACGGGCGACGCGCGCATGGCCGCCGTGCTCGAACGCGTCGCGAAGATCCGCGGGCGCGACCTGCCGCTGCTGATCCTCGGCCAGACCGGCACCGGCAAGGAATGGCTCGCCCGCGCACTGCACCAGGCATCGCCGCGCGCGGACGGTCCGTTCGTCGCGGTCAACTGCGCGGCGCTGCCCGATTCGCTGATCGAGGCCGAGTTGTTCGGCTATGAAGACGGTGCGTTCACCGGCGCGCGCAAGCGCGGCAGCCCCGGCAAGATCGTACAGGCCGACGGCGGCACGCTGTTTCTCGACGAAATCGGCGACATGCCGCTCGCGCAGCAGGTCAGGCTGATGCGCGTGCTGCAGGAACGCGCGGTGATGCCGCTTGGCAGCGCGCGCGCGGTGCCGGTCGACGTGCGCGTGGTCTGCGCGACCCATCGCGACCTGCGCGCGATGATCGCGGAAGGCACGTTCCGCGAAGACCTGTTCTACCGGATCAACGGTCTCGCGGTCACGCTGCCGGCCCTCGCCACACGCACCGACCTGCCCGCGCTCGTCGAGCGGATTCTCGCGCGGCTCGCGCGCAGCGAACCGATGCCGCGCCGCATCGCGGCCGAAGTACTCGACGCGTTCACGCGCCACCGCTGGCCCGGCAACCTGCGCCAGATGACCAACGTGCTGCGCACGGCCGGCATGCTGGCCGAAGACGAAGCGGAAATCACGCTCACCCATTTACCCGACGATTTCTGGCTCGACTGCGCCGACGCACCGGCCGCGCCCGCCGCCGCAACGCCGGCCGCATCGGCCGGCACGCGCGCTGGAACGACGCTGCAAAACCATCAGGCCGCGATGATCGATGCCGTGCTCGCACGGCATGGCGGCAACGTGTCGGCGGCCGCGCGCGAGCTCGGTCTCGCCCGCAATACCGTGTACCGGCACCTGCGCCGGCATTGACGCCAGCGGCCGGCCGACGCCGGCCGCCAGCCCGTTCGGGTATGCTTGGCGCGTTGCCGCCGAACCGCCGCCCGCCTCCGCCATGACCGATCCGGAACACCTTCCCCTCGTGCGCATCGAGCCGCTCGGCGCGACCTTCGATGCGCCCGATTCGCTGACGCTGCTCGAAGCCGCCGCGTTCGCGCACGTATCGTTGCCGCGTTCGTGCCGCAACGGCACGTGCCGAAGCTGCCTTTGCCGGATCGTCAGCGGCAGCGTACGCTACACGATCGAATGGCCGGGGCTGAGCCGCGAGGAAAAGGCCGACGGCTTTACGTTGCCGTGCGTGGCCGTCGCGACGTCGGACCTCGTGCTCGACGTGCCCGACGCCGTCATGCTCGACTAGACGCGGCGCGCGGTTGCGTGCGCCGTCCTGCAAACGTTGATCCCGTGTGGAGAACGTCATGACCCAGCAAACCGATCGCATCGAAAAGCAGGCCCAGCTCAGTGCATCGCCCGACCGCGTGTGGGAAGCCGTCAGCAATTCCGGCGAATTCGGCCAGTGGTTCGGCGTCACGTTCGACGGGCCGTTCGCGGCCGGCCAGCCGCTGTTCGGCCGCATCACGCCGACACGCGTCGACGACGACGTCGCCAAGGCGCAGGAGCCCTATGCGGGCACGGTGTTCGAAATCGTCGTCGATCGCGTCGAGCCGAAGCAGCTGTTCTCGTTTCGCTGGCATCCGTTCGCGATCGACCCGCATTTTGATTACTCGACCGAGCCGATGACGCTCGTCACGTTCGCACTCGCCGCACAGGCCGGCGGCACGCTGCTCACGGTCACCGAAACGGGCTTCGATCAGTTGATCGAAACGCGCCGCGCAAAGGCGCGCGAGATGAACGACCAGGGCTGGACCGCGCAGATGACGCTGATCACGAAATATCTGGCGAAGCACGCGTAGCGCGCCGCAACGCCGCACGTGCGGGTCGACATGCGAATCGACGTGCGTGGCATAATCCGCTCCATCGTCGCCCATACGCCGCCGCGCATCGCATGCTGAGTCGTCGCCTCCGGAAGATCGGCAGTCTGATCGGGATGCTCGCCATCCTGATGACGGCGCTCGCGCCGACGATCTCGCAGGCACTGACGACGCAGCAGCGCGTCAATACGCTGCTGGCCGGCTATTGCACGGCCGCGCCGGCCACCGGCAACCACTCCGCCGATTCGTCGCAGAAGCGCCTGCAGGCCCACCTCCAGGCATGCGGCTATTGCAGCCTGCTTGCTCACACCCCCGCACTGCCCGCGCCCGAACTGACGTTCGCGGCCAACGTGCACGTCATTCAGCATCGCGAAGCGACCCGCTTCGAAAGCCTGCGCCGCGCGCTGCCGCTCACGGCCGCGCAACCGCGCGCCCCGCCGTTCCCGTCCTGATTCGTCGTCAACGCCCGTGATGCCGTCGTGCATCGCGTGATCCGCGCACGCCGCCGGCGTGCGCGACGTGTCACGTTTCGAAGGACGATCATGTGTCACCGTGTTGTGCGCGCCGTCGTGCCGTGCGTGCGGCTGGCCGCCTCCGGTCCGCACTGTCGCGCCGACCTTCGCTCGCGGGCGAACGTCCGGCCGCGCACGTTCGCGCCGGCGTCGGCCGCCATCGGTGCTGCTGCGATGGTGCGCATGCATCCGTCCGTCGAATCCGTGTTGCTCTATCCGATTCGCCACTCGCACACCCAACCATGAAAACCGCCCCTTTCGTTCGCGGCGCACTCGCCGCGTTCGGCTTCGTCGTCATCCAGGCCGCCCAGGCCCACGCGCTCCCGAAAACGCAGGAACCGGCCGCCGACGCCACGCTTTCGGCCGCGCCGCACGCGGTCACGATCGGCTTCAGCGAAGCGCTCGAGCCCGCTTTCAGCTCGATCGCCGTCACCGACAGCCACGGGCAGTCGGTCATCGACGGGAAATCGTCCGTCGACGCCGGCAACCGGAAGCGCATGCACGTCGCGCTGGCCAGCCTGACGGCCGGCACGTACACGGTCGCGTGGATCGCGGTGGCCAGCGACGGCCATCGCACGCAAGGCCACTACGCGTTCACGCTGAAATGACATTCGCGATGCGCATCGGCGTACCGCGCCGGTTGCGTCGCCGCCACGACCCTTTGCATCCGCTGCATCCACCCATAAGGAGAACCAACCATGAAACGCTCGATTCCGACCGGCCTGCTGTTCGCGTTGCTGGCGCTGCAAACCCCCGCCACGTTCGCCGCGCCGGCCGTGCAGGCTGAAAACTGCTGGATCCGCGCGATGCCGGCGACCGTGCCGTCGTCCGGCTACTTCACGCTGAAGAACGACGGGGACGCACCCGTCACGTTGACGGGCCTCGACACGCCCGCATACGGGATGGCGATGCTGCATGAAACGCAGACGAACGGCAGCACCGCGAAGATGGTTCACGTCGACGCCGTCGACGTGCCCGCGCACGGCACGGTGGCCTTCAAGCCGAAGAGCTACCACGTGATGCTGGAGCAACCGCGCCAGGCCGTCGCGCCCGGCACGAAGGTGCCGTTCCGGCTGCATTTCTCGGACGGCTCGACGGTGTCCGTGACCTGCGACGCCAAGGCGCCGACCTACACCGGCCAGTAACGCCACCCGCCCCCGATCGAAGGAGACGCACATGAAACACCGCCTGCCGCTGGCCGACCTGATCGCCCGCTACCGGACACCGCTGAACGTCG
This sequence comes from Burkholderia puraquae, assembly GCF_002099195.1. Lineage (GTDB taxonomy): Bacteria > Pseudomonadota > Gammaproteobacteria > Burkholderiales > Burkholderiaceae > Burkholderia > Burkholderia puraquae. The sequence goes on from NZ_NBYX01000003.1 coordinate 377,614, forward strand.
CCGTGCTGCTCGTCTGCGGGATATGGGCCGGGTGGATCGCGTGGATGACGCGGCCCGCCGCGATCGATACGCCGCCGTCGATCCCCGCGTACTGCATGCGCGACGCGCGCTGACGCGCGGCGACGGCACGGTTCCGGCGCAAGCCTGCGCCCGTTATTGGCGTGGCATCATCGCTTCATCCCGACCGCCGGAACCGCCTCTCGGAGCGCCGCATGTCCATTCAGACCTGGATGCTGTTTGCCGCAGCCTATCTCGCCACGACGCTGTCGCCGGGGCCCAACGTGCTGCTCGTCATCCGCAACACGGTGCGCTACGGCACGCACGGCACGGCCGCGACGATCGCGGGCAACCTCGTCGCGCAAGGCGTGGTCGTGCTGCTCGTCGCGCTCGGCGTCGGCGCGGTGCTGGCCGCGATGCCGCCGCTGTTCGTCGCGATGAAGGTGGTCGGTGCCGCGTACCTGATGTTCCTGGGTGTCCGGCAACTGCGCGGCGACCGCAAGGCCGCGGCTTCGGCCGGGAAGGCGGAAATCGCCGTGCCCGACCGCCGGAAACTGTTCCGCGAAGCACTGTTCGTATCGGGCAGCAATCCGAAGACGATGATCTTCCTGTCGGCGTTCATGCCGCAGTTCATCGTGCACGACCGCCCGCTCGCGCTGCAGTTCGTCGTGATGTACGCGACGATCGCGTGCACCGTCGTGGTCGTTCACAGCGTCTATTCGGCCGGTGTGCGCCGGTTCCATCGCGGCTTCGGCATGAGCCGCGCGGTGCGTGCGCTCAAGCGCGCCAGCGGGCTGCTGTTCGTCGGGCTCGGGATCAGGCTGCTGACTGCGCGGCAAACGTAAGCGGGCACAACCCCGTCAGCATGTGTGCGCGGCCAGCTCGGCCGCGATCTCGCCGAACGACGGCCGCGCAGCGACGTCTTCGTTCAGGCACGCCGCCGCAAGCGCATCGAGCGCGTTCCTGCCGGCCCATGTGCGCGGTTCACATCGCTCGAGCAATTCGCCTAGCAGATGGCCGAACGCTCGCACCTCGAGCCGTTCGAACCCTGCGCCGCGCATGCGATCGTTCGCATCGTAGAGCGACGCCGCACCGAAATCCCCGAGCAGCGCGCCGCCTTCGCCATCGTGCAGGATGTTGTGTGCGTACAGGTCGCCATGCATGATGCCGCGTGCGTGCAGATGGGCCGCCACCGACGCAATGCCATGCGCGATCCGCACCGCAGCCGCCGGCTCGAATCTCGCGTCGGCCGCATACACGTCGCGCGTGCAGGTCGCGAAGCTCGGCGGCCCGGCGAGGTTCGTGAGCGCAGGATCGACCAGTTCCATCACGAGGCCGTGCGTGCCGTCGGGATGCCCGCTCACCTTGCCGATCACCGGGATCATGCCGGGATGGCGGCCGGCGTGCAGGCATGCGGCCATTTCGCAATCGGGCAGGCCGTCGCTCGTCACCGCGCCCTTGAACAGCTTGACCGCGACCACTCGTGGCGGATGACCGTCCGCGCGCCACTGCGCGCGGTAAATGACGCCCGACGCGCCCTCGCCCAGCTTCTGCTCGCAGGCCAGCGACGCCCATTCGATGTCCGCGACCCCGGGCCCGGCCGACGCCGCGGCTTCCGGCGCGGTGCCGAACGGATTGCCTGCGGCGGCGAGCCACGCGAGGCGCGGCAGGCGCAACAGCCAGTCGGGCAATTCGTCCAGCCGGTTCGCGGACAGCCGCACCAGTTCGAGCGCGCGGCATGCGGCCATTTCCGCCGGCAGCGCGCGCAGCCGGTTGCCGGCGAGCATCAGCTTCTGCAGCCGCGAACAGTCGCCGATCTCGGTGGGCAGCGCGTCGATTTCGTTGTCGGTCAGGATCAGCCAGCGCAGCGCGCGCGGCAGCGAATGGCGCGGCACCGTGCGGATCCGATTCGCCTTGAAGCCGATCATGTCGAGTTGCGCGCACGTGCCGAGCACTTCCGGGAATGCCGTGAAGCGGTTGGACGACGCGAACAGGATGCGCAGGCGATGCAGCCGCGACAGGTCGTCCGGCAGCGCGGACAGCGCATTGCCGGACAGGTCGAGCACTTCGAGCGTGTCCGCCAGATCGAAGATTTCGCGCGGGAATTCGGTGAGCCCGCACGCGAGCTTGAGTTGCCGGGCGCCCGCCAGCTGGCCGGCCTGCAGTTGTTCGAGAGTGGTCGTCACGGAGAGAAAGCGGTTGCGATTGCGATGATCGTCGGATCAATCGCACGAATTTTACCGGGATCGCTTTCGCGTGCCCCACAATCGTGTCACCCCCCCTTCACAAACGCGCAATGTGACGCTAGAATTGCGCCCCTTGCAGTACTGAAGTGCCGACGTGGTGAAATTGGTAGACACGCTATCTTGAGGGGGTAGTGGCGAAAGCTGTGCGAGTTCGAGTCTCGCCGTCGGCACCAGAATCAATCCGATGATGAAAATGCTTCATCGCGACACTTCAGCCGTGTTTTCTCACCGGCATCTCTGACACACATCGATATTGCGGGACCCGGAAGTAATCTTCGTCCCGAGTGAGCGACTCGTCGACGTCGCCAATGCGACAACGCGTCCTTTCCGCGGTACCGCGTAGTTCAACACGGTCAGTTGGCAGCGAACGGCCTATGTCCCGCTGTGTATGGCGGATTCCGCTAGTTTCATCACTTGATTGCGTGCCGCACTCGTAAGCAATTGAGCACCCTCATCGCCTTGCGCGCAATGTCGCCACGAGCGATCTATTTCACCTGCGTATCAGGCGGCTCCATGGCGAGCCGAGCGCGAGCACATCGCTAGTCCCCTACCCGCGCGGCGGTACTTCCGATCAATGCGCAACCGCAATCGGTGTGGTGTCCACGTAGCGCGACTCGTTCGCCTCCGATCGTCAGCGTCGGATGTGCCTCAATCACATGAGGAATGACGAGGTGCGGCTCGACGGCAACCGAACAGAGCCGACGAATATGACTCGCAAGCGCGACGTGTTTGTCAGACATGAATGCGCTCGTGTATCGGGTGCGGGTAGCAATGGCGCGACCATGCATGGCCGACGGATGGACGACGCGCAGAAGCGCGCCCGGCGTTCTTTCATGCCGAGCGCGACATGCTGAAAAGCACGAACCGCATCCGTCCGCGATGCAGGCACGTGCGTGCCTGCCATCGCGCCGCCGGCCCGTTTCAGGCCGACGGCACCCTGCATCACTCCCGCCAGCACGCCGGCTTGAACCGGTCGTCGGCAAGCAGGTTCACGCCCATGTCGGCGAGCCTCAGCCCGCTTCAGCGGCCCACGCTTGCGCATCGGCGCCGGCCGGAATGCGCATCGGGCTCGACGGATCGGTCGCTGCACGCCACACCGCTTCGGCAACGTCCTGCGCATGGGTGATCGGCGCGGATTCGTCGACCACGCGCGCAAAGGTCGCCGCGGCAAATTCCGCATAAGCTTCGTGCTCGAAGCCATGCATGTGCACGCGCGCGTTGTCGGCGAAACGCGTGCCGGGCGCACGGCCCGGCAGCACGAGGCGTGCGCGCACGCCGAACGGTTCGAGTTCGAGCGCCATCGATTCGGTGTACGCATTGACTGCCGCCTTGCTGGCCCGATAGGCGGCGAGCAGCGGAAGCACCTTCAGCGTGACGCTCGACGTGACGTTCACGACGACGCCGGACCCGCGCTGGCGCAACTGCGGCAGCACGGCTTCCGTCACCGCGATCGTGCCGATCGTGTTGGTCTCGAACAGCGCGCGCACGGTGTCGAGCGGCATCAGTTCGGCCGGTGCGGCCGCGCCGAAACCCGCATTGTTGACGAGTACGTCGATCGGGCCGGCAGCGTCGATCGCCGCGCGGATGCTGTCGGGGTTCGTGACATCGAGCGCCAGCACGTGCAGGTGCTCAGACGGCGGCAGGACGTCCTCGCGCGGCGTGCGCATCGTCGCGACGACCCGCCAGTCGCGGGCCAGGAAAAGACGGGCGATCTCGAGGCCGAAGCCGGAGGAACAGCCGGTGATCAATACGGTCTTCATGCGAACTCACTCCTGTGACGTGTTGAGCATGTGTTCGTACGATAGATGGCCGGATCCGTATTCGCTACAATCGAAAATCCGATTTTCTTTTGCGAGAGTCCGGCAATGATCGATCCATTAGCCGAGGTCGTGACACTGCTGCAGCCGAGCACGCGGTATTCCAAGCTCGTTCACGGCGCGAGCCCCTGGCGCATCAGCCGGACGGTCGCGGGCGAGCCGTTCTACTGCGTGGTCCTGGACGGCGGGTGCCGGGTCGCGATCGACGGGCATCCGCCGATCGATCTGCTGCCCGGCGATTTCGTGCTGATTCCGGCTGCCTACGGCGTCGCGATATCCAGCTTCGAACTGCCGCCGCCGGGTGTCGAGACGGCCGCGCCGGTCGTGCTCGACAACGGCGAATACCGGATCGGCGACGCGGACCGCCCGGTCGACACGCGCATGATGGCCGGCAATTGCAGCTTCAGTTCCCCCGACGCGGCGCTGCTGGTGTCGCTGCTGCCGCAATACGTGCACGTGCGTGGCGAACCGCGCCTGACCACGCTCGTGCAACTGGTGCGTGACGAATCGCGCGCGCAGCGGCCGGCGCGCGAACTCGTGCTGTCGCGCCTCGTGGAAGTGCTGCTGATCGAGGCATTGCGATTCTCGGCCGGCACGGACGCATCGCGCGGCCTCGTGCGCGGGCTCGCCGACAGCCGCCTCGCCGCCGCGATCCGCGGGATGCACGCGCGCCCCGCGCACCCGTGGACGGTCGTCGAGCTCGCGAAGGAAGCGGCGCTGTCGCGCTCGACCTTCTTCGAACGCTTCAGCCGCGCAGTCGGCGTCGCGCCGATGGAATACCTGCTCACATGGCGCATGGCGCTCGCGAAAAACCTCCTCCGCCGCGACGACGGCCGCATCGCGGAGATCGCCGGGCGCGTCGGCTACAGTTCCGCGAGCACCTTCAGCGTCGCATTCACGCGGCACGTCGGCCGACCACCCGCGCAATATGCGCGCGACGAACGGGCAGCGGCGAACGAAACATGATGCGCACACGCCACGCCTGCCCCGCGCCACCCGTACACTATTCGTCACGCAACGACGACGCGCGACACATCCGATGACGACACCCGCGAAGGACATCCACACGGCCGACCACTGGCTCGTCGCGCGGCGCGATGCGGAAACCGGCATCGAAAGCCTGCATGCGCATTTCAACGGCCATGCGTACGATGCGCACGATCACGACGACATGCTGGTCGGCTTCACCGAACAGGGCGTGCAGCAATTCCAGTGCCACCGGTCGGTGCATACGAGCGTGCCGGGCCGCGCGATCCTGATCGAGCCGGGCGCGCTGCACGATGGCCACGCGCCCGAAGCCGACGGCTTCACCTACGGGATGCTGTACCTGCCGCAAGCGTGGGTCGAGCGCGCGGCGCGCCGGCTGGACCTGCCGGGCCTCGGCGGTGTCGAGGCATCGTTCGGCCATACGCTCGTCGACGATCGCGGCCTCGTCGATGCGATCCGGCACGCGTTTCTCGCGATCCACGGCAACGAAGGCAAGCTCGCGCGCGACCAGACGCTCGACCGGCTGCTGATCCGGCTCGGCGGCGAACTACGCGGCCCGCTCGCACTGGAAAGCGGCGTCGTGCCGCCCGCGATCGCGCGTGTACGCGATCTGCTGCATGAACACATGGACGGCAACATCGGGCTCGACGAGCTGGCCAGCGTCGCCGGAATCGACCGGTTCCGGCTGACGCGGCTGTTCCAGCGAGCGTTCGGCACGTCGCCGCATGCGTACCTGGTGCGCTTGCGGCTGCGTGCGGCGCGCCGGCTGCTGGCGGCCGGACGTACGCCCGCGCAGGTGGCCGCGGACGTCGGCTTCGCCGACCAGAGCCACCTGGGCCGCTGGTTCCGCCGCGCGTACCGGATCACGCCGGCCGCGTACCGGCAACTGTGCACAAACGTTCCAGACTGATCGCGCGCGGCATCCGATCATGAGCGTCTCTACGAGGAGCAATCATGTTCGATACCAAGGTAGCGCTGATCGTGCGCGACGATCTCGCAGCGTGGCAGAAACTCAATGTCGTCGCGTTTCTCGCGACGGGCGTCGCGGCCGAAGCGCCCGAAGCGCTCGGCGAGCCTTACGAGGATGCGGCGGGACGCCGCTACGGCCGCATGCTGGGCCAGCCGATGCTGGTGTTCGCGGCCGATTTGAACGGCCTGCAGGCCGCGCACCGGCAGGCGCTGTCGCGCGAATTGACGATCGTGCCCTACGTGCGCGCGATGTTCTCGACCGGGCACGACGCGGCCAACCGCGAAGTGTTTCGCGCCGAGGATGCGGCGAATCCCGATCTGGTCGGTCTGGCGTTGCACGGGCCGAAGAAGGCCGTCGACAAGGCGGTGAAGGGGCTGGCGTTGCATGCGTAAGCGGGTCGGGCAACGCCGCCGTTTTCGTTCGATCCGCGCTTGGGCCCATGTAGCCGAATTTGCTACGAATGAAGCCAATCCGGCTACACGCTTCCTGCAAGAGGGTGGGCTGCGCCGCCGGCCCGTTGCAGGCCGGCGGCATCCGGCGTCAACCGCCGAGGTACGCCTGCTTGATCCGGTCGTTCGCGAGCAGGTTCGCGCCCGTATCGGCGAGCACCACGCGCCCCGTTTCGAGCACGTAGCCGCGATCGGCCACGCCGAGCGCCTTGTTCGCGTTCTGCTCGACGAGGAACACCGTGACGCCTTCGTCGCGGATCGTGCGGATGATGTCGAAGATCTGCGCGATCACGAGCGGCGCAAGGCCGAGCGTCGGCTCGTCGAGCAGCAGCAGGCGCGGCTTGCTCATCAGCGCGCGGCCGATCGCCAGCATCTGCTGCTCGCCGCCCGACATCGTGCCGGCCCGCTGCGCCGCGCGTTCCTTCAGGCGCGGAAACAGCTTGAACACGTGCTCGATGCCGTCGTCGATCTCGTGACGGCTCGCGAAGAAGCCGCCCATCTTCAGGTTCTCGAGCACCGTCAGGCTCGGGAACACGCGCCGCCCTTCCGGCGAGATCGCCATCCCCTGCCGCATGATCTGGTGCGTCGACATCGCAGTGATGTCCTTGCCCTCGAACAGCACACGGCCCGACGAGGCGCGCGGCGTGCCGCACACGGTCATCATCAGCGTCGTCTTGCCGGCGCCGTTGCTGCCGATCAGCGTGACGATCTCGCCCTTCTTCACCTCGATCGACACGCCCGCGAGCGCTTCGACCGCGCCGTAGTGCGTATGGACCTGTTCCAGCTTCAGCATCACTCTTCCCCCAGATACGCCTTGATCACGCGCGGGTCGTTGCGGACCGCCTCCGGCGTGCCGATCACGATCGGCCGGCCGTGCTCCATCACGAGGATGCGGTCGGACACGCCCATCACGAGGCTCATGTCGTGTTCGATCAGCAGCACCGACACGCCGAACTCGCGGCGCAGCTTGTCGATCAGGTGCTGCAGCTCGATCTTCTCCTGCGGGTTGAGGCCGGCCGCCGGCTCGTCGAGCATCAGCAGCCGCGGCTCGGTGATCATGCAGCGCGCGATCTCCAGACGCCGCTGGTGCCCGTACGACAGCGTGCCCGCCGGCCGGTTGGCGACCGACGTCAGCCCCATCCGGTCAAGCCACACCGCCGCGCGCTCGAGCGCTTCCTTCTCGGCGCGACGATACGCGGGCGTCGAGAACAGGCCCGGCAGCAACCCCGCCTTCACCTTGCGATGCTGCGCGACGAGCAGGTTCTCGACGACGGTCAGCGACTTGAACAGGCGGATGTTCTGGAACGTCCGCACGAGGCCCTTCAACGCGATCTTGTGGCTCGGCAGCCCGCCAATCGCGTGGCCGTCGAGCACGACGTCGCCGCCGGTCGGCTTGTAGAAGCCGCCGACGCAGTTGAACACCGTGGTCTTGCCCGCGCCGTTCGGCCCGATGATCGCGAACACTTCATTGCGGCGCACGTCGAAATCGATGCCGTCCACCGCGAGCAACCCGCCGAAGCGCATCTGCAGCCCGGCGACCTTCAACAGTTCTGCATTCGCGCTCATTGCGGCAGCTCCACGTGGGGGCGGCTCGCGGGCAGCAGGCCCTGCGGACGCCACATCATCATCAACACCATCACGAGACCGAAGATCAGCATCCGGTACTCGGCGAAGCCGCGCGCGACTTCCGGCAGCACGGTCAGCAGGATCGCCGCGAGAATCACGCCGAGCTGCGAGCCCATTCCGCCGAGCACGACGATCGCGAGGATCAGCGCCGATTCGATGAAGGTGAACGATTCAGGATTCACGAGGCCCTGGCGCGCCGCGAAGAACGCGCCGCCGATGCCCGCGAACGCCGCGCCGAGCGTGAACGCCGACAGCTTGATGCGCGTCGGGTTCAGGCCCAGCGAACGGCACGCGATCTCGTCGTCGCGCAGCGCTTCCCATGCGCGGCCCATCGGCATGCGGATCAGGCGGCTCGTGACGAACAGCGTGAAGCCGACGAGCACGAGCGCGAGCAGGTACAGGAAGATCACCACGTGGTCGCCGCTGTATTCCAGCCCGATCAGTTCATGGAACGTCTTCGCGCCTTCGACGCTTGCGCTGCGCGCCATCTCGAAGCCGAACACGGTCGGCTTCGGAATGCCCGAGATGCCGTCCGGGCCGCCCGTGAGGCTCGTCAGGTTGTTCGCGAGCAGGCGGATGATTTCACCGAAGCCGAGCGTGACGATCGCGAGATAGTCGCCGCGCAGCCGCAGCACCGGGAAGCCGAGCAGGAAGCCGAACGTCGCGGCCGCGATCGCGGCGAGCGGCAGGCACTCCCAGAACGACAGCCCGAAATACTGGTTCAGCATCGCGTACGTATAGCCGCCGACCGCGTAGAACCCGACATAGCCGAGATCCAGCAGCCCCGCGAAACCGACCACGATGTTCAGCCCGAGGCCGAGGATCACGTAGATCAGCGCGAGCGTCGCGACGTCCACCGCGCCGCGCGAGCCGAAGAACGGCCACACGAGCCCGACCGCGAGCAGCACCCATACGATCACGCGCTGCTGCTGCGCGCCCATCGCGGGCATCGCCGGCAGCTTCACCGCCGATTTCGCGCGCACGAGCCACGGCTTGAACAGCTGGAACAGGAACACGGCCGCGACCGCGATCCACACCGGCCGCCAGTGCGGCGTGAGCACCACCTGGTAGCCCTCGAGCTTCAGCTGCAGCCCGAGCACCGGAATCGTGAGGATCGCCGTCAGGAACGCGGCGGCCACGGCATTTTTCAGCGACTGGCCGACCGACGCGCCGGCGGCCGGGCGGCGAACGGAAATGACTTGACTCATCTGCGTCTCCCTCAAACCTTTTCGATGTCCGACTTGCCGAGCAGGCCGGTCGGGCGGAAGAGCAGGATCAGCACGAGCAGGCCGAACGCCACGACGTCCTTGTACTCGGCCGGCATGTAGCCTGCGGCGAAGGTTTCGGCGAGGCCGAGCAGCACGCCGCCGAGCATCGCGCCCGGGATGCTGCCGATCCCGCCGAGCACCGCGGCGGTGAACGCCTTGATGCCCGCGACGAAGCCGATATACGGGTTCAGCTTGCCGATCGTCAGCCCGATCAGCACGCCGCCGACCGCGGCCAGCATCGCGCCGAGCACGAACGTGAACGAGATCACGCGGTTCGTGTCGATGCCGAGCAGGTTCGCCATCTTCATGTCCTCGGCGCACGCGCGGCACGCACGACCCATCCGCGAATGCGAGATGAACAGCGTGAGCGCGATCATCAGCACGACCGTCACGCAGACGATCATCAGGCGTGAATACGGAATGGTCACGTCGAAATCGCCGCCGAGATGAATGTCGAACGCGCCGGAGATCAGCACCGGCACGGACACGTCGCGCGCGCCCTGGCCGATCTGCACGTAGTTCTGCAGGAAGATCGACATGCCGATCGCGGAGATCAGCGGCACGAGGCGCGGGCCGCCGCGCAGCGGCCGATACGCGACGCGCTCGACCGCGAAGCCGTACAGCCCGGTGACGATCACCGACACGATCAGTGCGGCACCGAGCACGAGCGGCAGCGGATAGCCGGCGGAGATGCCGATTGCAGTGAGGGTGACGAGGCCCACGTACGCGCCGATCATGTAGATCTCGCCGTGAGCGAAGTTGATCATGCCGATGATGCCGTAGACCATCGAATAGCCGATGGCGATCAGCGCATAGATCGCACCCAGCGTCAGGCCGTTGACCAGCTGCTGGGCGAATTGCGGAAAGAAGTCAGTCATGTGCGGGAAGCTCCCGTTGGCGCCATGTCGCCTGCCGTCGCCGGATCACGGCGTGGCCGCGCGCAACGCACGGTGTCGTCTCGGGCCGCCCCGTGGCCGCGCAACGGGCAGATGCGCGGACAATACGCACCCGCCCCGTCCGGGTCTCGGACAGGGCGGGTGCGTGGGCGGGTACTCCGTCTTACTTGGCGGCGGTCTTCGTCGCGTCCTTGTGCCACGTATATACGACGAACTTGAACGCCTTCAGGTCGCCCTGGGCGTCATACGCGACCTTGCCGATCGGCGTGTCGAACGTCGTCTTGTGCATGTACGCGGCGACCTTGGTCGGATCGGTCGACTTCGCTCCTGCGATCGAGTCGGCGATGATCTTCACCGCTGCGTACGCAGGCATCTGGAACGGGCCGTTCGGGTCGCGCTTCTTGTCCGCGAATGCCTTCACGAGGCCCGCGTTGGCCGGATCGGCCGAGAAGTCGGCCGGCAGCGTGACGAGCATGCCTTCCGAGGACGGGCCGGCGATCGCGGTCACGTCCTTGTTGCCCACGCCTTCAGGCCCCATGAACGTGGCCTTCACGCCCTGCTCGCGCGCCTGGCGCAGCAGCAGGCCCATTTCCGGGTGGTAGCCGCCGAAGTAGACGAAGTCGACGCCTTGCGACTTCAGCTTCGTGACGATCGCCGAGTAGTCCGAATCGCCGGCGTTGATGCCTTCGAACAGCACGACCGGGATCTTCGCGGCTTCGAGGTCCTTCTTCACCGACGACGCGATGCCCTGGCCGTACGACTGCTTGTCGTGCAGCACCGCGACCTTCTTCGGCTTCACGTTGTTGATGATGAAGTGCGCGGCGGCCGGGCCTTGCTGGTCGTCGCGGCCGATCGTGCGGAAGATGAAGTGGCGCTTCTTGCCTTCCGTCAGCTGCGGCGCGGTGGCCGACGGCGTGACCATCACGATGCCTTCGTTCTCGTAGATGTCGGAGGCGGGGATCGTCGAACCCGAGCACACGTGGCCGATCACGTACTTGATCTTCTGGCTGACGATCTTGTTGGCGACGGCGACGGCCTGCTTCGGTTCGCACGCGTCGTCCATCATCACGACTTCAAACTTGTTGCCGCCCGCACCGCCTGCCGCGTTGATCTGTTCGATCGCGGTCAGCGCGCCGGCCTTCACCATGTCGCCGTATTGGGCGACCGAACCGCTCATCGGACCAGCGATGGCGATCTTCACGGTTTCCGCTTGCGCGGCGGCGGCGCCGGCGGCGAACAGCACGGCGGCGACGGAAATGGACGTAAGACGGGACAGCGTCATCTGGGAGCTCCTCGATGTTGTTTAGTCATACGGGCAAAGGCGGCATGACTTGCGCAATCGAACAGCACCCGGGGCGAGGACATGGGACACGCCCGAGACACATAGAAGACGGAACTCCGGCGGAATGTTGCGTAGCGGGGCCCGGCTCTTGCAGTCCCCGAGGGGGGACGTCTGGTTCGGAAAGACATCGTGATGCGTCTTGCATTGCGCAAGCGTTTCGCCTGCCCCGCTTGCCAAATCGCTCGTTCGGAGGGATGGTCCGACAGCTGTTGGCAAGGCAGTCGAAATTATATGGGCGTTTTTAAATCGTCTGTCAAAAATGCCGGTCGACCAAGGGAAAACACGGAGGGTTTTGCAGGGTGGTGGTGGCGCCTGGGGCGCAACCGGGTGGGAGCGAGAACGTTTGCCTGTGGTGCAATTGGGTTGCTATGGGATGCGTTGGGTTGGGTAACTGCCTTGCTGCGCTTGGCTTTCGACGATTGTTGAATCTGTGCGGCGCGTTTTCGGGCTGCCAAGGGTCTGATCGCCATGAATCAATCGACTGATGATTGCTTTGGTGCGCACCAACTCGGGGGGGGCGATCGAGGCGCCCAATCTTTCTGTTTACGTACAAAACTAAACATCTGGAAGCTTATTGTTATTTTTATGAAATAATACGAATTCGCTTCTGCAATCCAGCCAGCCTTCCTGTGAATCGCGCACGTCGCGCTTCGCAGTCGCTTCAGGGCCGCTTCGACGCCCCTCCGTCGCCCAGCCGCCAGCCAGTGATCTGCCGTTTTTTCTCATTGCATATCACCTGCTTCGGAACGCTGATGAATCACCCTTTCTGCCTCTCGTCCGCCGCCGCGATCGCGTGTGCGCTTTCTGTTTCCACCGCCGATGCCTCGGGGCGCGATTCGCTGGCCGATCGGTCGGCCGGTGCCAATGTGTTTCGGTCGGAGCGGCGGGCTGCTGCTCGGGATGACGGGCACGCGGCGCGTATGAGTCGCCGCCAGGTGAAGTACGCTGCGCCGGTGGAACGCACACCGTTCGATACACCGGATACGCGGCCGTTGCGGGTGACAAACGATGCGCTTGTCGCACCGCCACCTTCGTCTGAACACGAACCTGATTTGGTATTGCCCTCGAACCGCGTCGCGCTTGGTGCGGGTGGCAGCGACAGTTTCGGTCGCGCAGTGCCTGGATATGAACAGCGCGCGCAGAACTGGAATGAATATCTGCGGGCTAACGGCTCAAGGCCGGCTGGCAGTGGCGGTTCGTATGCGCCGCAGCGGCCATACGACGCTCCGCGCGGTCCGCATGGCGCGCCGAATCCGTTCGATCCTTCGGTGCCGCAACCGGAAACGCGGACGTTCTATGACAACGGTGCGGGGACGAAGTGCACGGCTACCGGCGGGGCGGGGACGTCGCGGTCGTCTTGCAATATCGGCTGGTGAGGCGTGGTTTTGGGCGGCGGCAACTGCCCTACCCGGCGCGCTGCGCGACTTCGTGCAGCGCAGCCGCATCCTGCGGCGTTGCCTCTTACAGCTGCGTGATGATCAGCCTGCCCGGCTTAATCGTGATCTGAGCCTTTCGGCCCCGAACAAATCCAGCATCGTTGACCAGCCACATTCCACCGATCTTCATGTACGGATAAAACGTCTTATCTCGTCACCCCCATCGAAATGCTGACGCTCTCCTTTTAATCGTTGCAGCCAGATACCTTCTGCGGATTCAATTGGCGAGCGCCTGCCGGCCACGATGTTTTGGTCAGTCCGCCACCTCTCACTTTCGCGGCGCAATCTTTTCGAGCGCTTTGCGAGCATCCGGAAAGTGCTCTTCGGCCTGCTCAAGCGTAAGAAAATACGGCGCTCGAGCTTCCGCAACGATTTCTAGCAATTGACCGCAATTCTTGCACTGGTACAACTCCGCATGCCTGGAAATATTTATACCCAAATATTCATAGTTAGAACTCGTTCCACCAAAGCTACGACACTTTTCGCACGGCATCAAAATCTCCTAATCGGGGTCCAGCTTCCATCTGGATTCATCTCAAAAAATACCGAGCCTTCTGGCATTGGCTTGCCACCATCTGTAATAACCTCTCTAACGTTACTACTCGTCCATTCTCCCGTCTTCGAATTCTGAACACCTGTATATCCACCTGGTCGCCAATGCTCGTTAGCGCCCCCATCCGTTGCTGCGGGGAGACGTACAGAAACCGCATCTTTTGGAACAGCGATTCCGTATATTGGATCACCCGTCCGATAAGACTGAAGAACGCTGGGAGCCTTACCTGTCGCAGTTACCGCTGCGGCTCTATTGGTCACGCCCGCATAGTCTTCCGCAGGAGCAAGCCACATCTGGTACCCAGAGGCACCGAGCGTCGCGTCGGGATTGTCATAATACTTCGGACCTCGTGCACCCATAAGCGAAGCAAAGTATCCTTCCTGCATGCCTTTCGACATTTTCGCAGCATCTTGGGCCGAGAAACCCGCGTCACGATACATTTTGTAGCGCTCGTATCGGAGCGGACAAATAGCAAGGCCAAGCGGATCGAAATATTCCGATGGATCATGGACATAACCCTGTGTTCGAATGCCGCCCTCGAGTCTGATGGGATCGACTGAGAGATACTGCCCCGAATCCGGATCATAATAACGGTTCAGATTGTAGTTTAGCCCGGTCTCATCGTCTGCCCATTGACCAGGAAAGCGCAGTGTCGTATCGATTGGCGCGCTGCGCGCATCATTCGCCGCTCGCCGAGCCGGAAGCAGTTTCCCCCACAACGAATATGCGGCGTTCCACACCGACTTGCCGTGTTCGTCGAACACTGCCTTCGGCAGCCCGATCTGGTCCGTCAAAACCGGATACAGTCCCTCGTCGGTCTCCTGCGCAAGCGGCGAAAAACTACCTGGCTCGATATGCCATGTCACCACCTGTCCCGTCGTGCCGTCTCGCTGCTCGATCCAGCGCTCAGCCAGCGTCGGACCGTCCCATAGGAACTTCACGGTTTCACGGCCGCCGATCTGCTGCTTCTCGACCCGGCGGTTGAAGGCGTCGTAGCGATATAGCCAGACGCCGCGTTCGGGTGTCACCACCTTCACTAGCCGGTTGAGGCCATCCCACGCGTATTGCCACGTTTTCGGCCGGAACCCGGGCTGTTCGACCGTCTTCTCGACCGTGCGGCCACGTGCGTCATATCGATAGCGCGCATAGCCGATTCGTTCCGGCAAGCCGCCTCGACCATAGTGGTGCGTATCCACGGGAGCCTGCTGCCCGTGCGCGGCAATGTTCATCGCCGCGTCGTAACGGAAGTGCTCCGCCGGCTGCAGCAGACTTTCGGCCGAGACGATCTGGCCGCGCGGGTCGCGCCGGTACGTCAGCGTATCGGCGTCGGTGTCGACTCGTTCCAGTTGGCCCGCGGCGTCGTAGTGATAGACCTGTCGCGTCAATTGTTCGAGCGCACCGGCCGGGTCGGCTTGCATGGCATCGAACGCTGCGGCGGGGCCTGCGATCTGCCGGCGAATGCGTCCGAGCGCGTCATACTGCTGCTGCGTAACGAACTCTCCCGCCTGCCGACCAGTTTCACGTCCCAGGCCGTCGCGCTGAATCGTTAGCCCACCCACCTGCGTCAGCGCACCCAACGCATCGTACGCGTAGGCCGTCTCCCGTCGCGGTGTCATCCGCAGACGTCGCTGCCCATCAGCATCGTAGACGTGCCGCAGCAGTTCGCCGTGCTGATCCTCGCCGATCAGGCGTCCGTTCCCGTCGTAAGCGAAGCGCGTCAGATGAGTACGTTCGCCTTGCACCTCGGCCGATTCCAGTCGTCCGCCCGCGTCGTAGCGGTACGCGAGCTTTACGTCTCCGGCATCGACCTCGGTAAGCCGGTCGAAGCTATCGTACGTATAGCGCCACTGGCCACCATCAGGCAGCGTTTTCGCGAGGAGGCGACCGGCAGCATCCCGCTCGTATTGGGCCGTGCGGCCGCCCCAGTCGATCTCGGCCGCGAGTCGCCCGGCCGCGTCGTAGCGATACGTGTAAGTCTCTCCCAGTGCGTTGATGACCTTCGTCAGCCTGGTCGTATGGTCATACTCGAAACGCGTGGCATGACCGGCGGCGTCGATCGACGCCGTGAGCAGATCGAACGGGCCATAGGTTCGCTGAACCGTACGCCCGATCGGATCGGTCCACTCGACGGGCAGGCCCTCACCGTTGTATCGCGCTTTCGATACTGAGCCATCCGGGTGCGTAATCGCGCTCACCAGGCCGCGCGGATTGTCAGGGCCATCCGCGTAGTCGAAACGAGTTACATGCCCGTCGGGAGACGTTTCTTCCAGCACCCGGCCCAGCACGTCAATCTTGCGCCGGAAGCGCGCACCGGTCGGCAATTCGATGTCGGTGAGTCGCAACCGGTCGTCGTAGTCGAGCCGGGTTTCGCGATCGCCGGCAACGATGCGGAGGAGTTCGCCGTTCGCGCCGTAGCGGTAGGTCGTCTTGGTACCGTCCGGCTCGGTTCGGGCGATCAACCGCCGCAGGTGGTCGTACTCGAGCTTGATTCGTCCGCCGTTCGGCAAACCCGCCGCGGTGAGAAGCTGCGCGTCATCGTATTCGAAGTCGATCGCACGTCCCGAGCTTTCCGTGACCGAAATCAGCTGGCCGCGATCGTCATAGTGATAGTTTGTCCGCCGGCCAAGCGGATCGATCTGCGCAATTGACCGGCCGAGTTCCCACTCCGAGCGGGTGCAATGGCCGAGCGGATCGGTTACCGCGGTGACGAAGCCCTCGTCGTTGTAGTCGTAGATCCATTCGCCGTCTGCATCGAACACGCGCGTTCGGCCGGCCTCGTAGACGAACCGGCCCGTGTGATAGCCATGCTGGGTACCGGTCTCGACCACGCGCCCCGCGGCGTCGTACAGGTATCGGACGTCAGTCTGGTCCGTATCCCGCCACTGGGTCATCCAGCCATGCGCATCGTACGCGTAATGGAACTGGCCAAACTGGAAGCTCGCCACGCGGGTGAGCATGCCGTTCTGGTAGCCGTAATCCACCAGCGTTCGAACGCCACCGTCTGTATCGTGAAGAACGATCCGCTCCGGCCGCCGGTCGCGTCCGTGATAGGCAACTTCCAGTCGATATCCATCGCTATGGATCAGGCTACTCAATCGGCCCGTGGGATCGTAAGAGAAGGTGACCGTATTGCCGTCGAGGTCCTCGATCCGCTCGAGTCGAGACGAATGTCCATTGGAAAGCGGCGAGAAGATGCGCAGTTGCCGGCTATCGCGATCGAGGATGCGTGGCTCGAGCCGGCTTCCGAGCAGCCGATAACGCGGTTCACGCAGGTTGATGCCGTCGAGTGCCATGTCCGGCGCGTCAAAACCGGTCACAAGGCCGGCGCCATCGTGGAATCGCACGAAGCGGCCGCCATCGAACGTCAGCTGCTGCGACCAGTTGTCCGACCAGCGGTGACCGAGCAGTCCGCGATCGTCCGACCGAGTTCGATAGCGTCGTTTGAACTCAAGTGGCAGGATGCCGGGGATGACGATATCCGTGCGGATTTCTAACATTTCGCCGGATACCGGATCAACCGGATCCTTGCACGTCGGCCGGTTCTCGTCCTTGATGCCTTGCTGTTCAGCGGATCGGGTAGGTTCGGGCCGGAATTTTCCACGCAAACCCTTGCCGGCCAGTTTTCCGACTCCGCCGCCGACGATCCCGCCAATCAAACCCGCGAGGAATTCCTGCGTCGCAGATAATTCGGGGTTCTTAGGGCCGTAGTTTCCGGTCGTCTTGTCGATCCAGATGCTGTTGCGCCCAGAATTAACCTTGCCGCTACAGTGCGTCTCGTGACCGATCCGCACCAGCGGCAGGCCGTTGACGAACACTGTCTTGCTGCCATCGACGAGTGGTTGCGGCACGCCGGAATGGTGATCGCATTTCACGAGGTCCGTGACGCGGGCCACCTTCTTGCGTTCAAAGTAGACATTGCCCGAGCCCGTGACGATCTCGCCACAATTGCTGCCCACGCTCTGGCTGGCTGACGCGAGCGCACCACCCAGAGTCAGGCCGCCCGCCATGCACGCCCCGACGATCAGCGCCCCGGCGACTCCACCTGTCGCCACGGTCGCCGCCACCGCCACGCCAATCGCGACCCCTACGGCAATGCCGGCGAGGATCCCCATAAAGCCCGACGAGTGTGCAATCCGGTCGCCAACGCAGGCAGGATGCGGATCGCCGCGACCGATCGTCAGGCCCAGTGCATCACCGGCCTGCGTGAATTCCCCGGCGAGCCAACCCGTAAAACCAACCTTGTCGAGTGCCCACGCTCCGCCGACCGCAATCGCCAGCGGCAACATCACCGTACCCGCCGCGATCGCACCCGCGCCCAATGCCGCGCCGCCGGTTGCACCGCCCGCCAACGCCGTACCCGCGGCACTCAACCCGGCAGCCGTCCCCTCAACGGCCGTCAGGCCAGCGTCGGCACCGAGCATCCCGTAGTTGAGGTTCTCGTAAAACGGCTGCTCAGCCGCTTTGGCGGCTTCACCGTCCTCCAGCCTGGCGATCTGATCGAGGCGCTCCTGTGCGCTGCCGCTCGGCTCGTTGTAATTCGGCGTGTCCGACATTGCAGCCTCAGGTCGGATCGCGCAACTGCAGGCTCTGAATCACCGCCTGAACTTGTTCTCGCTGGGTGTCGCTCAGCATACCGGGCGCCGTGAAGGTCAGCATCAGGACGACTTGCCCGTACTCCACCATTGTCAGCCGCTGATGAATCGGCGCCTGGTTATTCGTCCACGTAAACTCGTGTACGTGGGCGGCACGTCCGGACACGGTGATGTCTTCATTTGCAACCTCGGAATAGCTTGGCACCTGCTTCGCCACCTTCCGTATCTCGCTTGCCACATATTCAGCGAACTTCATCCCCCACGGCAGCCGCTCGCGCGTAATCACGAAACTGACGCCTTCCGTGCCGCTTGCCGCCGACACGAATACGTTCATCGTCTTGTCCTGCCACTCCACGGGCAGCGCCAACGTGCCTTCCTGCATCTGGTACATGTCGGGTCATCCTTGCCGGCTCATGCCTTAGTTGTCGGGATTGATATGCGTCGTGCTTGCCTGAACCTTGATCTCAGCACCATCGATACGGATTTTCGACGAACCTTTGTAGATCTCGATGGCATCGGCCGTCATGTGGATCTTCGTGCCATCGTCACCGCCGACCTTGATCCAGAGTTCCTTTGCCTCGAGCGTGTGCACGCCCTGCGGCGTCTTATGCAGGGTGTTGCCTTGTGCCACGACGTCCGACAGATTGCCAATCGCGACGGCCGTCATATGGTTGCCCTTACCGACATCAACGGTCCGGTCACCCCTGAGGACCTGGGTCCACTGCGCATCCTCGACAACCGTATGCATGTCCTTCTGTGCATGCATATAAAGCATCTGCGCGCCATTCACGTCGCTCATCAAGAGCTCGTTGGAACCGGCCCCCTTGTGCGTCTGACTCTTGATCCCCATCGTCTGGCCGGCGGCACCGTGGTACGGGTTGCCCTGCTCGCCATTGAACACGCGGCCGACGATCACCGGGTTATCCGGATCGCCCTGGTTGAACGCGACGAGCACCTCCTGCTTGATCCGCGGAATCGCGGCTGCGCCCCAACCATCGCCCGCCCACGGTTGCGATACACGCACCCACATCGAATCTGAGCCGTCCTTCTTGCCGCGCCGGTCCCACGGGAAGTGCACCTTCACGGCGCTGCCGTTGGTGTAGATTTCCTCGCCTTTCGGCCCGACGACGATCGCCGATTGCGTGCCATGAATCACCGGCTTCGGCGTGCCGCGCGGCGCACGATACGGCACCTTCTTCGGCAGCAGCGCGAAGCTGTTGCGGTACGGCAGCTTGGCGCTGTGCTGCGTGTAGTCGTTCACCGCCTCGTGACGCACGTGCAGGATCACGTATTCCTGGTTGTTCTCGAGCACCGGGTGATTTGCCACCGCGACGGCGCCCGCCGTGGTCATGCGCCACGCGTAGCCGCCGCCGGTATAGCGATGGGCCTGCGCTTCCTCGGCTTCCATCGCGAAACGGGCGTAGCGGTTGCCGTCGTCGCCGTGGTCGTACAGCGACTGGTGCTCGAACCGCTCGGTCGCGTCGAGCCGCGCATGCTTGAGATTCTGCGGCCCGGCCTCCACCAGCATCAGCGGCGACGACGGATTCTGGTGGTTGAAGTCGCGGAACGTGACCTTGCCAACGCCAAAGCGCCGGCCTTCGTGCAGCTGATCGATGCCGCTGTCCTCACTCGCCTCGGTGGCCGCGAACGGCACGGTGGCGAGCCCGTCGATCGGGCGGAACAGCAGGTTCGAATCGCCGATCACCAGAGTGTGCTTGTCCTTCTCGTAACGGTGCGTCCAGACCAGCCCCTCCTGCTCCATCAGCCGCGCGCAGAAGTTGTAGTAACTCTCCTGGTACATCACGACGTACTCGAGCGGCTTCTGGTTCGTCCGGATATCGAACACGAAGTCGGAAAAACCGTGCTCCTGGAAAATCTCGGTGAGGATGTCCTGCGCGGTCTTGTTCTGGAAGATCCGGCAGTCGGTCGAGCGCGTCAGGAACCAGAACCACGGCACCGCCGTCAGGTGGTACTGCGTGACGTTGCCGGGGTTGCCGGCCCGGTCGAACGACGCCACGTAGCCGTCGAAGTAACGGTCGTTGTCGCCAGCGCCCGACGCGACGACGCGCTCGAGCGTCGACAGGCGCGCCTGCTGATCGAACCGGATCTTGACCTGCTGGCCGATCAGGTCCTCGGGGCGCAGGTCGTGACGATGCGACAGCAGGTCGAGGTGGATTTCCGGCAAGCGGTTCACGTGCTCGTCGACGACGGCAGCGCTGACCAGCAGCACGTCCGGGCCGAGCGGCGTATCGAGCGTCACGTAGCGGTTGAGCTGGGTCAGGCGCGCGGGGTTGGCGGCGCCGTTGATCGCCTCGGCAATCGCGCCGGGCGTCTTGTCCATCAGCGAGAAGCCGGTCTGCGCGAGCTGCATCGCGCGCTGGACGGTGTCGACGTGCCCGGCCAGGCCCGCGAGCGGCCCGAGGCTGCCGGCGACACTCGACGCAACCGGGCCGGCGAGGCCGCCGAGCGCGCTCAACGAGCCGAGCGCACTACCGCCCATTCCAGTGGGAATACCCCCGTTCGGAGCGAAACTCATTCTTGTTCCTTCTTGTGATCTCAGGTTCCGTGGGCCGGCTAGCCGGCCCGAAGCCCCGATAATGTAGGATAAAACCCGACCGCGTGAAAGACGCCTGCAAACGTTTCCATTCTGGCCCCCGATAATGCAAACACCGACCGGCGGCTGGCCGGCCGCGCGCGGCAGCGGCCCATGCCGAAGCACCGCGCCAGCTCGCGCGGAACACGACACAATCTGCATGAAACGTGTGACAGATCCGTACGGGGCGAGGCATCGCCCCCTGTCACGATGAAATTGCGCGATCGCTCGGGAAGGAAACGGGCGCGAAGGCGGTGCGCTGCGGCGACGCTCAATCGATCAACGCGTTCGACAGCATGATTTCCGACGCCCGCAACCGCCCGTCTCCCCGTTCAAGGAAGCCGCCCCCTCACCGCGGCGACACCACGATCGCCGCCCGCCGATTCTGCGCCCGCCCCACCGGCGTCTTGTTGTCCCCCACCGGATCGCTCTTCCCCTTCCCGACGATCGTGATGCGCTTCGCATCCAGCCCCACGTCGACCAGTTCGAGGGCAACGACCTCCGCCCGCCGCCTGGACAACTCGAGGTCATACTCGTCCACCCCTGCCCGGTCCGAGTATCCGTAGACCCGTACCCCGTTAATCCCCGCGGACCTGAGCGTGCGACCGATCCTTTCGACGACCCGCCGCACGTCGGGCTTGAGGTTGTAGCGATCGAAATCGAACAGGATCGGCCCGGTCGAGCCGAACTCGAAGCCCTGCTGGGTTTCCTGGAAACCGGCCGACTTGAGCACCGTGACCTGCGTCTGCGTCAATCCACGATGAAGCGGCGGCGCCTTGCAGCCGCCAAGCAGCATGCACAAAAGCAGCGCGCCGCCGACGCACAAGCGCCCAATGCCTACCGGAAACGTGTTGTTCATCATTGACCCCTTCGATTGCACCCGCATCGCGAGCGCACTTCAGCCCACTGCCGCGGCCTCGCCCGCAGCGTGAAACGATGAACCTCAAGCCGCCCCCGCGACCCCTTCCGCCAGTTGCCACGAGCCTGGCCGGGCGCGCTTGGCGCGGTACATCGCGGCATCCGCCGCCCGCAGCAAGCCTCTCGCATCCGACGCGTGATCGGGATACAGCGCAACGCCGGCACTCATCATGGTGGCCACCACGCGGCCGTCGGACAGTTCGATCGACAGCACCATGCCGGACAAGATCTCGTCAGCAATACGACATACGCTATCCGCTTCGTGCACGGCGGGCAGCATCACCGCGAATTCGTCGCCGCCCAGGCGCGCGACCAGATCGGCCTCGCGCACCTGCTTGCGCAGCCGTGACGCGATGCCGATCAGCACCGCATCGCCGGCGTCGTGGCCGAGGCAGTCGTTGATTTCCTTGAAGCGGTCGCAATCGAGATACAGGATCGCGACCCGCCGCCCCGTCGCCGCGGCTTCTCCGAGGGCGAGCGCGAGGCGCGACTCGAACTGCATGCGGTTGGGCAGCCCGGTGAGCGCATCGTGCGTCGCCTTGTGTTCGAGCGATGCGTTCTCGTCGCGCAGCGTGTTCTGCCAGTCTTCGAATTCGTCGAGCAGCGCATTGAAGTCGTCGCCGAGCTGGTTGAGCTCGGCAATCGCAGCGGGCTCGACCCGCTGCGCGAACGCACGTTCACGCCGCACCGCGTGGGCGACGCCAGCCAGCGCGCGCAACGGCGAAACGATATTGCGCAGCAGGCGCTTCGAGCTGATGTACGCGCCGATCACGCTGACGGCCAGGCAACCGAGAATGCCGCCTACGCCGCCAAGCAGGAATCCGAAGAACTGATGGCCACGGCCACGCACCACGACATGGCCGACGACGATGCCGTCGTGCACCACCGGCGCGGTCACGGGCCCCGGCAACGCGAGGTCGGCGACGCCGCGCTCGAGCCGCGCGATCCCGCTGCCGGCGGGCAACTGCCATGTCGCGAACGGCTGGTCCTTGCTATCCGTGACCACCACCTGTGCGACGTCCTCGTCGCCGGCGATCATCCCGATCGCTTCGGCCGCCGCGACGCGGTCGCCGAACACGAGCGCCGCCTCGACCGTATAACCGAGCGAGCGGGCCAGCAGGTTCAGGTTGTTGCCGGCATACGCACGCAACGCGATCACGGCCACGACGATCAACGACACGGCGGCCATCGCGACGGCGACGAACGCGAGGCGCAGGTGCGCGCGGCGCAGCACGCTTTGCAACGTGGGGCGCGGCACGCGCGACAGGGCAACGGGCGGGGCGTGCCGTGTCATGGTGCCCCCGGCCGCCGCGCGAGATTGAGCACGTTCGGATGTACGCGCACGCCGCTGCGTGCGACGGCGTCGAGATTGATGTCGAACGACACGCGTTCGCCGTCGACGTTGAGACAGAACATGCCGCCCGCGGTGCAGGATGGATCGTGTTCCGAAATCGTCAGCACCGGATGGCCGGCCACCGCAGCTCTCACGCGCGCGCGCTCATCCGCGCTCAGGTTGCCGAGATAGACGATGTCGCAGGCGATGCCGAGCGCGGGATCGTCGAAGCGCACGCGCTGCACGTCGAGCAGCGTCGAACCGGCCTGCAGCGTATCGGTCAGGCCGCGTGCGTAGTCGGGCCGGCCCGTGACGCACAGATGCAGGCGCACGGGTGTCGTCGGCCAGTGGGTGAAGCTGATGATGCCCAGCACGACCTGACGCACGGCCGTGTCGTGTGATGCCGCTGCGGAATCGGCAGGGGCGGGGCTCGCGGCGGCAACCATGCGCACCATGTCGGCGGGATCGACAGCCTCGGCGGAAGCGCCGGCGAGCACGGCCTGCGCCGCCCCCAGAACGCAAACGATTGCGACCAGCGCATGGCGCAGCGGAGCGGTTCGACCGGGACGGCCGGGCGCCGTTCGCGCGGCGATTGCCGCCGCGCCCGCTGGCGTCGCTGCAGTCGCGAAACTGGCAGTCGACGCGCACACTTTCGCATCCATGATGGCAACATCCGCTGGCGTCGCTCCGGCGCTGCCTCCCGCCTCCCTCCATGCGCGTGCAGGCACCGAATTACGCGCATGATGGCTTCATCTTAGGTAAAAATTCGCATGACCAACCAGTGGGAAACACCCGCGAGAAACGTTGGAAAGTATGCGGAATGAGTGTTGTGCGCACGTACGTGCCTGCCGATGTCGAGCCCGTGTCGACGTTGTGAAATTGATCAGCGGATTGGACGCACGCACACGCCAAACTTCATACAATCCGTCGCGCGATGCCAATCGCCGACATGTCGAATGACGTCTTGCTCGACCGCGTCCTCGTCAGCCGGAACATCGCGTTTGCGATTGCCGGCGCAACAGCCTGCGTTCGACAGCGCGGCATCGATCGCGCAGGCGGGCACCGTCTCGGGTCGCACGACTACGACCACTTTGCAGAGGTGCCCGATACGCACGTGCTCATGCAGCCGTGAGAGACGTTGTCCGGGCCACCTGCCATGCGCAGGCCGCATGCGTCCTATTGGTGCCCCACGCCGCCGCGAGTATGCTTGCAGTTCGAACGATCTCCAACCCAGGTGCACATGCCCCATCACGGGTGCGCGCACCACTAACCGTCTTTCACCACCATCGATGGATTTCGACGTCATCGTTCTCGGCGCAGGCATCGTCGGCGTCTCCGCGGCACTCCACCTGCAGGATCGCGGGCGCAAGGTTGCCCTCGTCGATCGAGGCGCGCCCGGCGAAGGCACGAGCTTCGGCAACGCGGGGCTGATCGAGCGCTCGTCGGTCGAGCCCTACCCGTTCCCGCGCAGCCCGTTCACGCTGATGCGCTACGCGCTGAACCGCTCGACCGATCTCTACTGGCACAGCGCATCGCTGCCCGCATTCGCGCCATGGCTTGCACGTTTCTGGTGGGAATCGGCGCCGCTGCGTCACGCGGCAGCGGCGCGCGACATGCTGCCGCTGATCGAGCGCTGCATCGTCGAGCACGATGCGCTGATCGCGCGGGCCGGCGCCGGTGAACTCATTCGCGCGAACGGCTGGCTGGAAGCGTTCCGCACGCCGGCCGCATTCGAACGCGGCGTGGCCGAAGCCGGACTCACTGCGCGCCGCCACGGGCTCGGCATCACGCCGCTCGATGCCGGCGCGCTGCTCGCGCACGAACCGAGCCTCGCGCCCGGCTTCTGTGGCGCGCTGCACTGGCTCGATCCGAAAAGCGTCGTCGATCCGTCCGCGCTCGTCAAAGCGTACGCTCAACTCTTCGTGCAAGGCGGCGGCACGCTGCTGACGGGCGACGCCGCGAGCCTCGACGCATTGTCGCCAGGCTGGCAGGTCACGACGGAACAAGGCAAGATCGCCGCGCCGGCCGTGGTCGTCGCGCTCGGGCCGTGGTCCGACACGGTGTTCGGCAAGTTCGGCTACACGATCCCGCTGCGCGAGAAGCGCGGCTATCACATGCACTACGCGCCGTCCGCGCGCGGCGTGCCGTCGGCACCGATCGTCGATCGCGAATACGGTTACGTGATCGCCCCCATGAAGCGCGGGCTGCGGCTGACGACCGGCGTCGAGATCGCGCGGCGCGGCGTGCCGCCGACCGGCGTGCAGCTCGAACGCGCGGAACGTGTGGCGCGGCCCACGTTCGGTTTCGGCGAGCGGCTCGACCCACAACCGTGGCTCGGCTTCCGGCCCTGTACGCCCGACATGCGCCCGGTGATCGGCCCCGCACCCGCGCATCGCGGGCTATGGTTCTCGTTCGGGCACAACCATCACGGGCTGACGCTCGGCCCCGTCACCGGCCGCCTGCTGGCCGAGATGATGACGGGCGAAGCGCCGTTCACCGATCCGGCGCCGTATCGCGCGGATCGCTTCTGACCAGGCAACGTGTCAACGCGCACTCAGTCGAGCGCGCGGCCGAAGATGCGGATCACTTCGTCGAGATGCTCGGCCATCGCGCGGCGCGCGGCGTCCGGATCGCGTGCGCGGATCGCATCGAGGATCGCGCGATGTTCGAGTTCCGACCGGTGCGGCATGTCGTTCGGCATGTACAGCGATTGCAGCCGCTGGAACATCAGGTCGTACTTGTGCGCGAGCAGCTGCTTGATCATCAGCGCATAGGCGGCGTTGTCGCTCGCTTCCGCGATGCGGATATGAAACAGCCGGTCGCCCGGATGCGTGAGCGAGCCGCTGCGGTTGTCTTCCTGGTTGCGCAGGAACGCTTCGTGGATCCCTTCGATCTGCTCGTCCGAGCCGTGCTTCGCGGCAAGCGACGCGGCTTCCGGCTCGATCAGCCGGCGCGCCTGCAACAGCGCGAACGGCGGGATTTCGGTATCGAGGTCGAGCGCGATGCCGAGTTCCGGATCGATCTCGATGATCGTGAACGGCGCGGCCTTCTCTGCCAGGTCGGGCGCGGGTTCGGGTGCGGCGGCCGTTTCGGGGTGGCGCACCTTCACGCCGTCGCCGACGCGCACGCTCACGAGCCCGCTCACTTCGAGCGCGATCAGCGCCTCGCGCACCGACGTGCGCGACACACCGAACTGTTCGGCGAGTTCGCGCTCGGGCGGCAGGTAGCTGCCCGGCGGAAAATCGCCGGACTCGATCATCGCACTGAGCTTGTCGGCGATCTGCTGGTAGAGGCGGCGGTTCTGAATCGGCTGGATGGACATACGTTGATGCAGGTGATCGGTTTCGTTCCGGACGGTCTGACGAATCGAACAGACCGTTCGCGCCTATTCTATATGCCGCGCGTCATCGCGCCCGGCACCGCATAGCATCGCGCGGCGGTGCCGCCCCACAGCGCGTTGCGCTCGGCCGCCGACAGCCGCGATTCGGCCCAGCGCTCGACGATCGACGCGACTTCGTCATACGACGCGGCCAGCAGGCACACGGGCCAGTCCGACCCGAACATCAACCGCTGCGGGCCGAACGCGTCGAGCGCCGCGTCGAGACATTGCTCGATACGCCGGACGTCCTTCCCGCGCAGGCCGCGCTTCCAGTCAGCCTCGGTTACAAGCCCCGACAGCTTGCACGCGACATGCGGCAGCGCGCCCAGCTCGCGCAACGCGGCGCGCCAGCGCGCGAGCGCGGTGTCGTCGCGCTCGAAATCGGCGAGCGCGGGCTTGCCCGCATGATCGAGCACGAGCCAGTGCGCATCGTGCCGCGCGCAGAAGGCATGCACGTCCGGCAACTGCCGCTCGAATACGAGCACGTCGTACACGTAACCGTGCGCCTGCAGCCACGCGACGCCGCGATTGAAGCCCGGCTCCGCGACGAACGCGCCGGCATCGGCTTCGTCCTGCACCTGGTGACGGAAGCCGCGCAGCTTCGGGCTGTGCCATTCGGCGATGCGATCCGCGAGCTGCGGCGCGGCGAGATCCTCCCAGCCGACCACCGCCGCGATGCGTGCATCGTCGCGCGCGAGATCGAGCAGGAACGCCGTCTCGTCGCGCCCGGCACGCGCCTGCACCGCGATCGACGCGCCGAGCGCCTGCGCATGCATCAGCGGCCATAGCGCGTCGGGCAGGTAGTCGCGCGCGAGTACCTCCATCCCGGGGCCGATCCACGGGTAATCGGCGGCGCGATAGCGCCAGAAGTGCTGATGGGAATCGATACGCACTGCACCCATGATGCCCTCGTGTCCGGTCGCCGCAGCGGCGGCGCGCGCCACCGCCGCTCGACACAACGTTCAGTCGTACAACACCGCCGCGATCTTCGGATCGTCGATATTGGTCTTGTCGTACCAGTAGAAACCGGTATCGATGACCTTCGGCAGTTTCTCGCCCTTGATCGCCTTCACGGCTGCCTCGACCGTCTTGTAGCCGATCCCGATCGGGTTCTGCGTGATCGCGCCGGCCATCAGCCCGCTGCGGATCGCATCCTTCTGCTGCTTGCCGGAATCGTAACCGACGATCACGACCTTGCGCTTCATCTCGCGCACGCCATTCACCACGCCGATCGCCGAGCCTTCGTTGGTACCGAACAGCCCCTTGAGCTTCGGATACGCCTGCAGGATCGACTTCGTCACCTCGGTCGACTTCAGCTGGTCGCCTTCGCCGTACTGCACGGTCACGACCTGCACCTTCGGGTGCGCCGACTTCATCCGTTCGAGAAAGCCGTCACGGCGGTCGATGCCGGTGCGGCTCGTCTGGTCGTGCGCGACCACGGCCACTTCGCCTTCGTCGCCGATCAGCGCGGCGAGCTTGTCGGCGGCGAGCGACGCGGCGGCCTTGTTGTTGGTCGCGGCCGTCGTCACCGGGATGTCGCTGTCGACGCCCGAGTCGAACGCGATCACCGGGATCTTCTCGGCCTGCGCCTTCTTCAGGAGCGGCAGCGCGGCCTTGCTGTCGAGCGCCGCGAAGCCGAGCGCGGCCGGCTTCTTCGCGATCGCGGCCGACAGCATGTCGATCTGCTTGTCGACCATCGCCTCGGTTTCGGGCCCTTCGAACGTCACCTTCACCTTGTAGTCCTTCGCGGCCTGCATCGCGCCCGATTTCACGGCCTGCCAGAACTGATGCTGGAAGCCCTTCGAGATCAGCGGGATGTAGGTTTCCTGCGCCTGCGCGCCGGCCGTGACGCCGACGGCGAACGTCAGCCCGACGATCGCGTTCAACACCTTGCTCCTGATCACTTCGCGTCTCCTTTTTTCGTATCGACTGGAACGACTGGAACGCCGGCCGGAACCGGCGGTTAAGCGCATGCCTGCGTGGATGCGTGGATCAACGGCGCCGCCGGCGCAGGATGTCGACGTAGACGGCCAGGATGATGATCACGCCCGTCACGACCGTCTGCCATTCCTGCGCGACCGACATGATGCGCAGGCCGTTGGTCAGCACGCTCATGATGAACGCGCCGATGATCGTGCCGACGATGCTGCCCGCGCCGCCCGACAACGACGTGCCGCCGATCACGACGGCCGCGATCGCATCGAGCTCGTAGCCCTGCCCGAGCGCGGGCTGCGCGGAATTCAGCCGCGACGCGATCAGGAGCCCGGCGATCCCGCACACCGCGCCGCTGAACGTATAGACCGCGATCTTCCATGCGTCGACGTTCACGCCCGACAAACGCAGCGCTTCCTCGTTGCTGCCGAGCGCGAACGTGTAGCGGCCGAAGATCGTGCGGTTCAGCACGATCGATGCGCCGATCGCGACGAGGAACAGGATCAGCACCGCGTTCGGAATCGGCAACGCGGGGATCAGGTTGCCGATCAGCGAATCCTGCGCGATCGACGTGAAGCCCGGCGTGTCGTTGAAGTAGATCGGCCGCGTGCCCGAAATCACGAGCGACAGCCCCTTGAGC
The DNA here is from genome assembly GCF_002099195.1 of Burkholderia puraquae. Taxonomy (GTDB): domain Bacteria; phylum Pseudomonadota; class Gammaproteobacteria; order Burkholderiales; family Burkholderiaceae; genus Burkholderia; species Burkholderia puraquae. The sequence continues at coordinate 406,588 of NZ_NBYX01000003.1, forward strand.
AGCATCATCATGCCGAGCGTCGCGATGAACGGCGGCACCTTCATCTTGGCGATCACGAAGCCCGACACGCAGCCCGACAGCGCGCCGAAAAACAGCGCAGCCAGGATCCCGAGCGGCAGCGGCATGCCCCACTTCGTCAGCACGACGCCCGCCATCACCGCGCAGAACGTCATCAGCGTACCGACCGACAGGTCGATGCCCGACGTGATGATCACATAGGTGCACGCGACGGCCAGCACGCCGTTCACCGCGGTGGCCTGCAGGATCGTGACGAGGTTGTCGACTTCGAGGAAGTTCGGCGACGCGAAGCTGAAGAATGCGATCAGCAGCACGAGGCTCGCGAACGCGAGCAGCTTCTGCCGCGCGGCCGGGTTGAAGAAGCGGGCTCGGAAACCGGATGCGCCGGCCGGCGTGTCGCCGGAAGCAAGAGGCGGAACGGGATGCGTATCGTTGGACATGATCGGGTAAGCGTCTGAATCAGGACAATACGGTCGACTCGCGCTGCGTCGCGAGCTGCATGATCTTTTCCTGCGTGGCGTCGGCCGCGCGCAATTCGCCGGTCACGCGCCCTTCGCACATCACGAGGATCCGGTGGCTCATGCGCAGCACCTCGGGCAGTTCCGACGAGATCATCACGATCGCCTTGCCGTCGGCGGCGAGCGCGTCGAGCAGCTTGTAGATCTCGCTTTTCGCGCCGACGTCGATGCCGCGCGTCGGCTCGTCGAAGAACAGGATGTCGCAGTCGCGCAGCAGCCATTTCGCGATCACGATCTTCTGCTGGTTGCCGCCCGACAGCAGCCGCGCCGGCTGCGTGACCGACGGCGTGCGGATCGCGAGCTGCCGCACGTACGCCTGCGCGGTGTCGCGCAGCGCACGCGCGTCGAGGAACACGCCGCGGCGCACGAAGCGGCGCATGTTCGACAGCGCGATGTTGTTCTGTACGTCCATCCCGACCGCGAGCCCGAAGTGCTTGCGATCTTCGGACAGGTAGCCGATGCCGTGCTTGACTGCATCGGCCGGCGTGCGGATCGATACGGTCTTGCCGTGCACGCGGATCTCGCCCGCATCGACCGGGTCCGCGCCGAACACCGCGCGCGCGACCTCGGTGCGGCCGGCGCCCATCAATCCCGCGAAGCCGAGGATCTCGCCGCGCCGCAGCGTGAAGCCGACATCGCGGATCGCGCGGCCGCGCGACAGCCCGCGCACTTCGAGCGCGACGTCGTTCGCGGACGTATCGGGCGGCGTGCGAAATTCCGTCGCGAGCTGGCGTCCGACCATCATCGCGATGATCGCGTCCATCGACGTGTCCGCCATCGGCACGGTCGCGACGTACTTGCCGTCGCGCATCACGGTCACGCGATCGGCGATCTGGCGCAGCTCGTCCATCTTGTGCGAGATGTAGACGATGCCGACACCGTGCTTGCGCAGGTCGCCGATGATGCGGAACAGCTCGGCGATCTCCGCGTTGTTGAGTGCGGCGGTCGGCTCGTCCATGATCAGCACGCGCGAGTCGAACGACAGCGCCTTCGCGATCTCGACCATCTGCTGCTTCGCGACCGTGAGCCGGCCGACCGGCGTACGCGGGTCGAGATCGAGGCGCATCCGCGCGAAGATCGCGGCCGCGTCCCGGTTGAGTGTCTCTTCGTCGACGAACACGCCGAAGCGGCCGCGCGGCTCGCGGCCGATGAAGATGTTCTGCGCGACGCTCAGGTGGTTCATCAGGTTCAGCTCCTGATGGATGATGCCGATCCCGAGCGCCTGCGCGGCGCGCGGATCGGCGATCTCCACCGCGCGGCCGTCCATCCGGATCTCGCCTTCGTCGCGCTGGTAGACGCCCGCCAGGATCTTCATCAGCGTCGACTTGCCGGCGCCGTTCTCGCCCATCAGCGCATGCACTTCGCCGGCGCGCAGGTCGAAACGGCAGTCGTCGAGCGCCTGCACGCCCGGGAAACGCTTGCCGATACCGGTCAACGCGATCAGCGGCGGCGCGGCATTCAGGTTCGGGTCCGGTTGCATGGATCGCTGCCCTCAGCTGATCGCGCGGTCGAGATGCGTATAGCCGCCGTCGACGAACAGCCACTGGCCCGTCGTGTGCGATGCGCGGTCCGACAGCAGGAACACGGCCGTATCGGCGATCTCGTCGGCCGTCGTGAAGCGCTTGCCGAGCGGCACCTTGCCCGCGATGCCGGCCAGCTTCGCGTCAGGGTCGTCGAAGCCGGCGAGCCAGTTCCGGTACAGCGGCGTCATCACCTCGGCCGGAATCACCGCGTTCACGCGCACGCCGTCGTCGCGCAACGCGACGGCCCATTCGCGCGTCAATGCGAGCTGCGCGCCCTTCGATGCGCAATAGCCGCTCGTGTTGCCCTGCCCGGTGACGGCCGTCTTCGACGAGAGGTTGACGATCGCGCCGCGCGCCGCCTTCAGGTGCGGCACGCAGTAGTGCGCCATCACGTAGTAGTGGATCAGGTTGCGTTCGAGCGACGCGACGAACGCGTCGCGCCCGGCATCGAGCCCGACGCTGTCGTTGACGCCCGCGTTGTTGACCAGGCCGTCGAGGCGGCCGAACCGCGCGATCGTCTCCGCAACCGCATCGCGGCATTGCGCTTCGTCCTGCAATTCGACCGAGATGCACGCGGCCTGCGGCTGCTTCTGCACGAGTGCGCGCCAGAACGCGTCATCAGGCGCGTGGCGCGCGAACACCACCGGAATCGCGCCTTCTTCGGCGAGCCGCATCGAGATCGCGGCGCCGATGCCCGACGCGCCGCCGGTCACGATCACGACCTTGTGTTGCAGATTCAAATCCACTTCGCGTCTCCGTCGTTCATGTTGTCGGCACACTCAACGCGTATCAGCCGCGGAACCGGTATTGCTCCAGCGATTCGGGCTTCATCTCGATCGAGAAACCGGGCGCCGTCGGCGGCATGTACGCCGCGCCGCGCACCACGCACGGTTCGACGAAATGCTCGTGCAGGTGATCGACATACTCCGTCACGCGCCCTTCCTTCGTGCCGGAAATGCAGATGTAGTCGATCATCGACAGATGCTGCACGTACTCGCACAGCCCGACGCCGCCCGCATGCGGGCACACGGGCAGCCCGTACTTCGCGGCCATCAGCATCACGGCGAGAATCTCGTTCACGCCGCCGAGCCGGCACGCATCGATCTGCACGACGTCGATCGCCCCGCGCGCGATGAACTGCTTGAACAGCACGCGGTTCTGGCACATCTCGCCGGTCGCAACCTGCACGGGCCCGATCGCATCGCGGATCTTGCGATGCCCTTCGACGTCGTCGGGGCTCGTCGGCTCCTCGATGAACCACGGCCGCGCGAACGCCAGCTCGCGCACCCAGTCGATCGCCTCGCCCACTTCCCACACCTGGTTCGCGTCGATCATCAGCTTGCGGTCCGGGCCGATCACCTCGCGCGCGATCGTCACGCGGCGGATGTCGTCTTCCAGGTTCGCGCCGACCTTCAGCTTCACGTGCTCGAACCCGGCTTCGACGGCTTCGCGGCACAGCCGCCGCAGCTTGTCGTCGCTGTAGCCGAGCCAGCCGGCCGATGTCGTGTAGCACGGGTAGCCGTCGCGCTCGAGCAGCGCGATCCGTTCGGCCTTGCCGGGCACCTGCCGGCGCAGCAGGCCGAGCGCTTCGTCCGGCGTCAGGCAGTCGGTCAGGTAGCGGAAGTCGATCGACCGCACCAGTTCCTCGGGGCTCATGTCGGCCACGAGCCGCCACAGCGGCTTGCGTTCGGCTTTCGCCCACAGATCCCATACCGCGTTGACGACGGCGCCCGTCGCCAGGTGGATCGCACCCTTGTCGGGGCCGATCCAGCGCAACTGGCTGTCCGACGTGACGTGCCGCCAGAAGCGGCCCATGTCCGCGCGGATCCAGTCGAGGTCGAGGCCGACGACGAGGTGACGCATCGCGTCGATCGCCGCGCAGCAGATCTCGTTGCCGCGCCCGATGGTGAACGTGAGCCCGTGACCTTCGAGCCCGTCGCGGTCGGTTTCGAGCACGACGTACGCGGCCGAATAATCGGGGTCCGGGTTCATCGCATCGGAGCCGTCGAGCTGGCGCGAGGTCGGGAAGCGCACGTCGAGGACGCGCATCGATCGAATGATAGGCATGGCGAATCGTCCGCGAAAGGAAATCAGGCCTGCACGGTGCGCTGGCGTTGCTCGCCCAGCCCGTCGATGCCGAGCGTGATCACCTGCCCGGCGCGCAGATAGACAGGCGGTTTCTGCCCGAGACCGACGCCCGGCGGCGTGCCGGTCGAAATCACGTCGCCCGGCTGCAGGCTCATGAAGCGGCTCAGGTAGCTGATCAGGTGCGGCACGCGGAACACCATCGTCGCGGTCGTGCCGTTCTGGTAGCGATGGCCGTCGACGTCGAGCCACAGCCGCAGCGCGTGCGGATCGGGCACTTCGTCGGCCGTCACGAGCCACGGGCCGAGCGGCCCGAACGTGTCGTTGCCCTTGCCCTTGTCCCAGGTGCCGCCGCGCTCGAGCTGGAATTCGCGCTCCGACACGTCGTTCACGACGCAGTAGCCGGCGACGTGCGACAGCGCGTCGGCTTCGTCGATATAGCGGCCGCCCTGGCCGATCACGACGCCGAGCTCGACTTCCCAGTCGGTCTTCTCCGAGCCGCGCGGGATCTCGACGTCGTCGTTGGGCCCCGAGATCGCGCTCGTCCACTTGCCGAACACGACGGGCTCCTTCGGCACTTCCATCCCCGATTCGGCCGCGTGGTCGGAATAGTTGAGCCCGATGCAGATGAACTTGCCGACGCGGCCGACGCACGCGCCGATGCGCGGCGTACCTTCGACGAGCGGCAGCGACGACGGTGGAATGTCGCGCAGCCGCGCGAGCGAGGCCGGTGACAGCGCATCGCCGGCGATATCGTCGATCACGCCGGACAGGTCGCGGATATGGCCCTGCGCATCGAGCAGGCCCGGTTTTTCATGGTGCTTGTCGCCAAATCTCAGCAGTTTCATGTCGTCTTGAACGGAAACGGAAAGTGAAGGGGAAAGAAAAGGCGCGGTCAGTTTGACCAGCCGCCATCGATCAGGTGGATCGCGCCGGTCGTGAACGACGCTTCGTCGGAGGCCAGGTACAGCGCGAGCGCGGCCACTTCTTCGGCGCTGCCGATGCGGCCGATCGGCTGGCGCGCGACGAATGCCCGGCGCACCTCGTCGGTCGACACGTGGCGCGTGTGCGCCTGGTCCGCGATCCGCTGCTCCAGCGACGGCGATTCGATCGTGCCCGGGCAGATCGCGTTGCAGCGGATGCCCCGCTCGACGAAGTCGGCCGCCACCGCCTTGGTCAGGCCGATCACGGCCGCCTTGGTCGTGCCGTAGACGAAGCGGTTCGGCACGCCCTTCACGCTCGATGCAGCCGACGCCATGTTGATGATCGACGCGCCGCCGGCTTCGAGCATCGCGGGCAGCAGCGCCCGGATCAGCCGGTACATCGACGTGACGTTCAGGTTCATCGAGAACGCCCATGCTTCGTCGTCGCAGTCGAGGATCGAGCCGTGATGGACATAGCCCGCGCAGTTGAAGAGCACGTCGAACGCGCGCGCGCTCGCGGCGAGCGCCGCGACGCCCTGCGCATCGGTGACGTCGAGCCGCCGCGTGGACAACCGGCCGCCCGCGCGTTCGGCGTCGGCCTCGAGCCGCACGAGCGCGGCTTCGTTGATGTCGGTCGCCAGCACGTCGGCGCCCTCGCTCGCGAACCGCAGCGCGGTCGCGCGGCCGATGCCCTGCCCGGCCGCCGTCACCAGCGCGCGCTTGCCCTGCAATCTCATGAGCACGTCTCCCGAAAAAGCCGGCCATTCGTCGGCCGATTGGCACAAAGGACTAAAGGTCCAACCAATCATAGGAAATGATTTTGCGCTTGTCACGGAATCGGGATTCAGTATTTACCCGAGCGGGGAAATCGGTCGGCCGAGTCAGGATTCAGCGTTCGACGGTGCCCGGGAGCACGCGCCGAAGTCCGCGCACACGCAATACCGGCGGGCCTTCCGGCCGTCTATTCGCACACGCCCGGCACGACACCGCGCCAAACTGACAAAAAAGTCATGTTCACGTCAGCGTCTCAACGGGATGCGCGCGCCATCATGGCGTACCGGACCGCGCTTCCGGTCCATCGCCTCCCCGCCCGCGTTCGATCCCTGCGGGCACCTCCGTCCCCCGGCGATGGGCTCCGTGACTGGGCGAGCAGACACGGCGCGCGGGCCGATTTTCCGCCCTGGGCTTCGCGCCCGGGGCGTTTTTGTCTGTGGTTTCCAAGAAAATAAGCGTGGATTGTTTCTAAATCGGCAAAAGGTAATTTGAGCCAGACAGGATGTTTTTTCCGGTCACAGACGCTTACATTTAGCGCACCACTCATGGAAACCGCTACGGATTCGCCATCGGGCAGTGACATCCACTGCCACGGCCGAAACCGCACGAGCTTTAGGAAACGGCAAAATGAAGGCCTCCAAATCCCTGCCTGTGCTCGATCCCGCCGACGTCCACGTCGAAATCCTCGAACGTTCCGATACGCTGCTCGTCGTCCGCTGGGTCGAACCCGGCCGCTGTCACTACGGTGAACAGCGCTGGCGCCGCCGCTTCGCGCAACGCACCGGCACCTGCGCACTGTCGCGCCAGGTCATCCAGCGCGGCGACGAAGTCTTCCGCCCGGCCGAACGCCCGGCACCCGCGAACGCGGCCGCGATGATCTCCGCCGCCGAAGTGCTCGCGCTCGCCGGCGGCAGGTAAATCCTGCCGGCCGCGCGTCGCGGCACGCGGCGCCAGTCCTAGAAGCGCCGGTCTAATTCCCCCGCTTGTCTGCCACGCCCGCGCGCACTATCGTTACACCACGCAATGTAATGATTACGTGCCGCGACCGCCCGGTCGCGCCGATGGAGGCAGACATGCATGCATGGAGCGCGCGCCACGTCCCGGCGCAGGGCGGCAAGGTCGCGGTCGTGACCGGCGCCAACAGCGGGCTCGGCTGGCAGCTCGCGGAAACGCTTGCCGCGAAAGGCGCGACGGTCGTGATGGGCTGCCGCGACGCCGCCCGCGCCGCGCAAGCGGCCGACGCGATCCGCCGGCTCCATCCCGATGCCCGCGTCGAAGTCGATGCGCTCGACCTCGCCGATCTCGCGTCGATCGCGCGCTTCGCGGCCGATGTGGCCGAACGCCATGGCCGCGTCGATATCCTCTGCAACAACGCCGGCGTGATGTTCCTGCCGCTGCGCCATACGCGCAACGGCTTCGAGATGCAGTTCGGCACCAACCACCTCGGCCATTTCGCGCTGACCGGCCATCTGCTGCCCGCGCTGCGCGCCGCGCGCCGGGCGCGCGTCGTGACAATGTCGAGCGGCCTCAACCGCGGCGGCCGGATCCGCGTCGACGACCTGCGTGCCGAGCACCGCTACAACCGTTATCTCGCCTATTGCGACAGCAAGCTCGCGAACCTCGTGTTCGCGATCGAGCTGCAGCGCCGTTTCGAGCGCGCGGCGGTCGCCGGGATCAGCGTGGCCGCGCACCCGGGCTACGCGGCAACCAACCTGCAGTTCGCGGGCCCGGCGATGGACAGCTCGCCGGCCCGTGCCGCGCTGATGCGCGCCGCGAACCGCTATCTCGCGCAGCCGGCCGACCAGGGCGCGCTGCCTGCGATTCATGCGGCGACCGCGCCGGATCTCGCCGGCGGCGCGTATATCGGGCCGTCCGGCTGGTTCGAGTCGCGCGGGCTGCCGGCGCCCGCGAGCGTGCCGCGCGCGGCACGCGACGTGGCCTCGGGGGCGCTGCTGTGGGAAGCATCGGAAGCCGCGACGGGCGTGCGCTTCCTCAGCTCGGGCGCGCCGGCCGGACGCCCGCCCGGCCGGCCGTTCGATACGGCGGCCGAGGTACGCTGAAACGCGCACCACCTCCCGCAACATTCCTCACACTTATTACAGCAACCGAAAAGAAAGCCGGTTGAAAGCCTGATTCGACGTACCACTGTTACCACCCAGGAAACAATTTATCGTCAAAATCAGCGTTTACCCTCAACCCTCTGATGACTAAGATTGGATCAATCGCTTAAGACATGGTGTCGAGAGCGAACTCAATAAAACACCGGAGGTCATCATGAAATCGCTCGTTTCCGCAGTCGTTGCCGCTGCCGCCCTGTCCGCTTCGTTTGGCGCATTCGCCCAAAGCACCGTGACCCGCGCGCAAGTGCGCAACGAACTGGTTCAGCTCGAACAAGCCGGCTACAAGCCGGGCGTGTCGAGCCCGTACTACCCGAACGACATCCAGAGCGCCGAAGCGCGTGTTCATGGTGCCGACACCAGCGGCTACGGCGCGCAACCGGCTCCGGCCGTCCACTCGGGCGCCCCGGCTGCATCGTCGAACGCTCGCGACTCGATCTTCTTCGGCCAGTAAGCCGATGCGCCCTCGGCGGGCGCCGCGCGTCGCGCGATGAAGCAGGAAAGTCAGGACGAGCCCCCTTGCGGGGCTCGTCCTTTTTTATGAAACGCATACCTCCGCCGCCCGGCAACGGGTGGCTTCGCCCGGGCGCCAGGCGTCCGGGCGCTTTTTCATTTGCGAGGTACGCGTGCGGGCAGGATGAAGCCGGGTGCTACCGTCAGCGCCGCACGGCCGCGGCGGGCGCCGAACGCGACAGCACGCGCCAGCGCGACAGCAGTTCGTCGCGATCGACATAGCAGCCCTGCAGGTGCCGGCGGCCGCTGGACGGATCGAACTCGGTGCGCGCATGCAGCACGCGCCGGTTGTCGAACGCCCACATGTCGCCCGCCCGCAGCCGGCGCTGTACGCGAAAGCGCGGCTCGCGCGCCAGCGCGAGGAACCGCCGGTACGCGCGATAGACGGCCGCGACCGAGCCGGCCGGCGCATCGAGCGGCCCGCGCAGGAAGTTCGCGACGCGCACCTCGGTGACGTTGCCGCGCGCATCGAGCCCGATCACCGGCGCCGAGCAGCGGTAGTCGCTGTTCGCACTCTTGTTCCAGAACTCGAACGGCGTCGACGCGAGTTGCGCAAAATCGGCCGGATACTCGCGCCGCAGTGCATCCGCGAGCGCGAAGCCGTCGAGGAACACGCTGTCGCCGCCGGTCGCGTCGTTCGCAAGGCAATGCAGGAACTGCACGCCCGGCTGCAACTCGCGGGTCGGCAGATCGGTATGCGGCGGCAGGTTCAGTGACGTATACGCGTTGCTGTCCGGGCGCGGCTTCGATTCGACGTCGAACAGCACGCCGAAATTGCTCTCGCGGATCAGGCCGATGCGGCGCGCGATCTCGTCGACACGGCCACGCTCGGCCGGCACGCCTTCGACGAGCGTCAGCCCCGTGCGTTGCAACGCGGCGAGCCACGCGAGCAATGCGCCGTCGTCCGCCATCACGTCGCGCCACGCGAACACGCCGATGGCCGTCGCATCGTCGCCGGCCCACACGTGCCGCCCATGCGCGGCCTGGCGCTCCGCGCGCGACGCGTCGTCATAGGCATGCGCGCGCAGCCAGCCCGGCGACCATGCGCTGCGATGCCCGTCGTTCCACTCGACATGCAGCGCGCCGTCGGCTTCGATATGCACCGTGAGCGCGGAGAGATCCTCGCGCGCATCGGCGATCTCGAACACCTGTTCACGCGTAACCGCGTGCACGCAGGCGGAACACGCGCAGTTGTCGCGCAGCCAGTCGAAATGAAACGGCGATCGTCGCATGTCGCTCCACTCGACGTCCACCGCGCCGTCGCCAATCGTCGCCGCCGCAATGGCCGCGTCGGCCGAAAACGTCCGCCAGTCCTCGATACGGTGTTGCGCTGCCTGCATCGTTGCCTCCCGGAAACGCCCGCTACGCGTGTGGTGCGAGCAGAAACCCGCCGACCGTCCGGTGCAGCCGCGCAGCCTGCGGGCTCGTTCCGAGCGCGCGCCAGCAGCCGTGCACCAGCCCCTCTCCCATCCAGTAGTGCGCAGCACCGCCGGCCGCGCGAATCCGTTCGACGTACACGCGCGCATCGTCGCGCAGCGGATCGTGTTCCGCGCCGATCGCAAGCACGGGCGGCAGGCCATCGAAACGCGCCGCCGCGAGCGGTACCGACGCGCGCAACAGCGGGTTGCCGTCTCCCAGCGCATCGGACAGGCCGCCTTCCCAGTACAGCGCACGATAGCGATGGACGTCGTCGAGCGTCAGCATCGGCGCATGCGCGTCCGTTTCGCGCGCGGGCGCTTGCGGTTCGAACCCGAGCATCGGATAGACGAGCGCGAGGCCGTCGACACTGCCTTCGCCCGCATCGCGCAACGCGGTGGCCACGGCCGCCGCGAGCATGCCGCCCGCGCTGTCGCCCGCGAGCGTCAGCGGATGCACGCAGGGCCCGAACGGCCAGCGTGCGTCGCGCGCGGCGCGCGTGACCGCCAGGCAATCTTCAAGCGCGGCCGGCGCGCGATGCTCGGGCGCCAGCCGGTAGTCGACCGCGATCACGTCGAGCCCCGTATCGGCCGCCAGTTGCGCGGTGATCAGCGCATGACTGTCGAGCGAGCCGACGACGAAGCCGCCGCCATGAAAGAACAGCACCGTGCCGCGCGGCGTGCCATGCGCGCACGTGTAGCGCCTCAGCGCGATCGCGCGGCCGTCGGGCACATGCCAGACGGCGTCCTGCTGCACGATGCCGGCCGGCAGCGCGGCCGGTGTCCATTCGGCCGCGAAGCGGTCGTAGAGGCGGCGCTGCTCGCCGGGCGAGCGCGCCGCCGCGTCGGCCGGATACCACGCGTCGACGGCGGCAACGAACGCCGCGATTTCCGGTTCGAGCATCGTGTGCATTCCGAGGTTGACGGTTCGCGCCGGCTAGCGGCGCGGCGGCAGCCCGATCACGCGGCCCGCATACGCGGGTGCCGCGCAATCGCGTTGCAATGCATGCAGCTCGGCCACGCGTGCGGCCACGTCGTCGTCGAACGGCGCCGATTTCGCGCCGTCGCGCGTATCGACGTGCAGCAGCATCTGCTCGCTCGCCGATACCGCATCGTCATGCCCGTGCGCGAACAGTTCGAGATACAGGTGCAGCCGCTTCGCGTCGTGCGCGAGCACGCGCGCATCGACGCGCACCTGTGCGCCCTCCTTGATCTCGTGCAGGTAGTTCACGTGCGCTTCGAGCGTGTAGACCGAGCGGCCCCGCTCGCGACGCGCGGCGTCGTCGAGGCCGATGCGATCCAGCAGCGCATCGGTCGCGAAGCTGAAGATCAGCAGGTAGAACGCATCGCGCAGGTGGCCGTTGTAGTCGACCCATTCGGGCCGCACCACGTCGCGGTAAATCGTCAGCGGGGTATCGCCCGTCATCGTCTCTCGTCCTCAGTCTTCGAACCGCATCCCGTGCCGCGCCTTCACCGCGGCGATCGACTTCAGCACCTCGGTGATGCACTCGTCGCGATAGCGCTCGAGTTCCTTGATGCTGCGCGTGCCCTGCTGTTCGGTCGTGCCTTCGACGACGCTGTCGATCAATGCATCGGTGAGCGTGGGCGCAACCAGCTTCGTCCACGGCAGTTCGAGCGCGGGGCCGAACTGCTGCATGAAGTGTCGCATGCCCGCGTCGCCGCCGGCGAGCGTGTAGGTCAGGAACGTGCCCATGAACGACCAGCGGATGCCCGCACCGAAGCGGATCGCATCGTCGATCTCGCCGGTCGTCGCGACGCCTTCGTTGACGAGGTGCAGCGCCTCGCGCCACAACGCTTCGAGCAGGCGATCGGCGATGAAGCCCGGCACTTCCTTGCGCACGTGCAGCGGCCGCATGCCGAGCTTGCGATAGATCTCCATCGCGCCTTCGACCGCTTCCGGCGACGTGCGCGCGCCGCCAAGCACTTCGACGAGCGGCAGCAGGTAGACGGGATTGAACGGATGGCCCACCACGCAGCGCTCCGGATGCGTCGCCCGTGCGTAGAAATCCGTCGGCAGCAGCCCCGACGTCGACGACGCGATGATCGCGTCGGGCTTCGCCGCGCGGCTGATCTGCTCGTGCAGTTCGAGCTTCAGCGCTTCGCGTTCGGGCGCGCTTTCCTGGATGAAATCCGCATCGGCGACGCATGCCTCGATCGTCGATACGAAACGCAGCCGCGCGGGATCGGCGCCCGGCGCGAGGCCGACGCGTTCGAGCGCGGGCCACGCGTTCGCGACATTCGCGCGCAGCCGCTCTTCGGCGCCCGGCGCGGGGTCCCAGACGACCACGTCGAGACCGTGCGCGAGCGCGCGGGAAATCCATCCGCTGCCGATCACGCCGGTGCCGATGGCGGCGAACGTCTTGATGTCGGTCTTCACAGCCATGTCAACGCATCCTTCAAATCAGGGGAAATCGGTGGGCGGCCGCGCCTGTGCGTGCCGCCGTGTCCTATCAATCAGTCAGCGAAACCGCTCACGCGAACTCGGCGACCGCACGGCGTTCGAGCGGACGCTCGCCACGTGCGGGCAAGCCGAGCTTGCGGCGCCCTTCGGCCGGCGTCAGCACGCGGCCGCCGAGCCGTTCGACGATCTCTCGCGCGCGCTCGACGAGCGTGCCGTTGGTCGCATGCACGCCGCGATCGAGCCAGATGTTGTCTTCGAGGCCGACGCGCACGTGGCCACCGAGCAGCATCGCCTGCGCAACCATCGGCATCTGCATGCGGCCGATCCCGAAGCCGGCCCAGTGCGCGCCCGGCGGCAGGTTGTCGACCATCGCCTTCATCGTGCCCGTGTCGGCCGGCGCGCCCCACGGAATGCCGAGGCACAGCTGGAACAGCGGCGGATCGTCGAGCAGCCCTTCCTTCAGCAACTGCTTCGCGAACCACAGATGGCCCGTGTCGAAGATCTCCAGCTCCGGCTTCACGCCGAGCTCCTGGATGCGCTTCGCGCCGGCGCGCAACTGCGCGGGCGTCGACACGTAGATGTAGTCGCCGTCGCCGAAATTCAGCGTGCCGCAGTCGAGCGTGCAGATTTCGGGGAGCAGTTCCTCGACATGCGCGAGGCGCGTGAGGCCGCCGACCAGGTCGGTGCCCTTGCCGAAGCGCATCGGGTCCTCGCCCGGGCCGATCTCGAGATCGCCGCCCATGCCGGCCGTCAGGTTGATGATCACGTCGACGTCGGCCGAGCGGATGCGGTCGACCACTTCGCGATACAGGTTCGGGTCGCGGCTGCCGCGCCCCGTCTGCGGATCGCGCACGTGGCAGTGCGCCACCGTCGCGCCGGCCTTCGCGGCCTCGATCGCGGCGGCCGCGATCTCCTTCGGCGTGACCGGGATCGCCGGGTGCTTGCCGACCGTATCGCCGGCGCCGGTGACGGCGCAGGTGATGATGACTTCATGGTTCATGCTGGTTGCCTCGCTTGAATCGGGTTGTGTCGCATTGCGGGGGCGTCGGGGCGCGCCGGGTGCGGCGCGCGGGCCGTCACAGGCCGAGATACGCCTTCACGGCCGGCAGCCCGTCCTTGCCGTCGAACGTCCTGACGCCCGCGAGCCACGGATCGAGCACCTGCGGGTTCTTCTTCAGGTACGCCTTCGCGGCATCGGCCGGCTTCGTCTTGTTCATCACCGACTGCATCAGCTGGTTCTCGAGCTGCGTCGAGAAGCGCAGGTTCGTGACGAGCTTGCCGGCGTTCGGGCAGCGCGCGATGAAGTCGGGCGCCGTCAGCGTGTACACGCGCGCTTCGCCGTAGTTCGGCCCGAACGCCGCGTCGCCGCCGGACAGGTAGTTCATGCTCAGCTGGATGTTCATCGGATGCGGTTCCCAGCCAAGGAAGACGACCCACTTCTTCTCGCGGACCGCGCGCTCGACCGTCACCAGCATCCCGGCTTCGCTCGATTCGACGAGCTTGAAGCCGCCGAGCCCGTACTGGTTCGTGTCGATCATCTTCTGGATCGTCGCGTTCGCGCTGCTGCCCGGCTCGATCCCGTAGATCTTGCCGTCGAGTTCCGCGCGGTGCTTCGCGATGTCCTCGAAGGTCTTCAGGCCGGCCTGGTATTCGTAGCTCGGCACCGCGAGCGTCGCCTTCGCGCCCGACAGGTTCGGCGGCTCGACGACGTTGATCGACTTGCTGTCGAGGAACGGCTGGAGCTGCTTCTGCTGCACGGGCCACCAGTAGCCGAGCGACACGTCGAGCTGCTTGCTCTTCAGGCCGGCGAACGAGATCGGCACCGACGCGATCGTCGTGGTCGGCTTGTAGCCGAGCGCCTCGAACACGGTCGACGCGAGCGCCGTGGTCGACGTGATGTCGGTCCAGCCGATATCCGCGAAACGCACGGTGCGACAGGTCGCGGCATCTGTTTCGGCAAGCGCCGTGTGCGTGAACGCGCCGGTCGCCAGCACGGCCGCGGCAAGCGCGGCAATCTTCGTCGACTTCATGGTTCGTTTCCTCCCGGTTGGACGCGTGGCAGCCGGTGCGCGGGGTGTGCCCGGCCTGCATCGTGGGAGTAAAAGTAACGAGCCATATTGGCCGCGAGAAGACCGGCGGCGACCTGTTCTTGACTATTTGCGACTATGAGTGGAAACCACTAGGTTTCTTGAGAGGCTTGATGGATGGGGTTTCCACGCGAATCTCCGATTGATTTGGCTTGTCCACATGCGGCGCGACGCTTTCGCTTCTGCGGGGCACGAAACGGGGGGCCGGTGCGGCTTCGGGCCCGCAGTGCTCGCGCCGCACCGACGAACGGGTGTCACGAGCGCGTGTGAAGCTGGCCCGGCCTCCAGCAGCCGAAAGCGCGTTTCGTATTGCGGAATTCGCGCCGACTTCCGGCGCCGCCGCCTTTTCGTCGCTTGAAAACATGTTTTACATCGCAAAAATCGCAACGTATCTCATTGAAAAACAAGCAAAAATAATGTCTTATGTCTTATATAAGACATCGCCAAAAGCACGACGGGCGGCGTTACTATTTGTCCATGCAGTTCGCTTCGACAGACGTAGCGGGCACGCTCAACCAGTTACTCAAACGCGCTTTGCTCCCAGGAGATTGACATGGCCCAGTATCAAGACGACATCAAGGCAGTTGCCGGTTTGAAGGAAAACCACGGCAGCGCGTGGAATGCGATCAGCCCCGAGTACGCCGCCCGCATGCGTGCCCAGAACAAGTTCAAGACGGGCCTGGACATCGCCAAGTACACCGCGAAGATCATGCGCGCCGACATGGCCGCCTACGACGCCGATCCGGCCAAGTACACGCAGTCGCTGGGTTGCTGGCACGGCTTCATCGGCCAGCAGAAGATGATCTCGATCAAGAAGCACTTCAACAGCACCGAGCGCCGCTACCTGTACCTGTCCGGCTGGATGGTTGCCGCGCTGCGCTCCGAGTTCGGCCCGCTGCCGGACCAGTCGATGCACGAAAAGACTTCGGTCAGCGCGCTGATCCGCGAGCTGTACACGTTCCTGCGCCAGGCCGACGCCCGTGAACTGGGCGGCCTGTTCCGCGAGCTGGACGCCGCCAAGGACGCTGCTGCAAAGGCCGCGATCCAGGACAAGATCGACAACCACGTCACGCACGTCGTGCCGATCATCGCCGACATCGACGCCGGTTTCGGCAACGCGGAAGCCACGTACCTGCTGGCCAAGCAGTTCATCGAAGCAGGCGCATGCTGCATCCAGATCGAAAACCAGGTGTCCGACGAGAAGCAGTGCGGCCACCAGGACGGCAAGGTCACCGTGCCGCACGAGGACTTCCTCGCGAAGATCCGCGCGATCCGCTACGCGTTCCTGGAACTGGGCGTGGACGACGGCATCATCGTGGCCCGTACCGACTCGCTGGGCGCCGGCCTGACCAAGCAGATCGCCGTGACCAGCACGCCGGGCGACCTGGGCGACCAGTACAACGCGTTCCTCGACTGCGAAGAACTGTCGGCCGACCAACTGGGCAACGGTGACGTCGTCATCAAGCGCGACGGCAAGCTGCTGCGTCCGAAGCGCCTGCCGAGCAACCTGTTCCAGTTCCGCGCCGGCACGGGCGAAGCGCGCTGCGTGCTCGACTGCATCACGTCGCTGCAGAACGGCGCCGACCTGCTGTGGATCGAAACCGAAAAACCGCATATCGCACAGATCGGCGGCATGGTCAGCGAGATCCGCAAGGTCATCCCGAACGCGAAGCTGGTGTACAACAACAGCCCGTCGTTCAACTGGACGCTGAACTTCCGCCAGCAGGCATACGACGCGCTGAAGGCCGCGGGCAAGGACGTGTCGGCCTACGACCGTGCGCAGCTGATGAGCGTGGAATACGACGAGACGGAACTGGCAGCGCTGGCCGACGAGAAGATCCGTACGTTCCAGGCCGACGCATCGCGTGAAGCCGGCATCTTCCATCACCTGATCACGCTGCCGACGTACCACACCGCCGCGCTGTCGACCGACAACCTGGCCAAGGAATACTTCGGCGACCAGGGCATGCTGGGCTACGTGGCCGGCGTGCAGCGCAAGGAAATCCGTCAGGGCATCGCCTGCGTGAAGCACCAGAACATGTCCGGCTCGGACATCGGCGACGATCACAAGGAATACTTCAGCGGCGAAGCAGCGCTGAAGGCGGCAGGCAAGGACAACACGATGAACCAGTTCTGATACCGGTCGTCTCCAGGCGAAAAGCCAACCCGTTACGGGTTGGCTTTTTTTTGTCCGGCGACATCGCTCGCGGCGTGCTCGTCAATCATCAACCTGCATACTTCCCGCGACCACTCGCACGAACGCATCCGCCAGCACCGTCGGCTCGACCGGCAACACCAGCGCGCAAGCCGATTTCGCGTCTTCATCCGAGATCGGCACGAAGGCGACCCCGTCGATACCGAGGCTCGCCATCCGTTCCGGCACGATCGCCACGCCTTGCCCGGCCGCGACGAGATTCAGCATCGACGTCTTCGGCGACACGATCCGGGCCGTAGCCGGCACGAATCCCCGCTTCAGGCAAAGATCGATCACGACGCGCGCGAGCCCACCCCGCTCCCGATACACGGCCGATACGAACGGCTCGTGCCGCAGCCGCGCGATCGCCGTGCGCTTGCGGCCCGCGAGCGGATGATCGGCCGGCACCGCCACGCACAAGCGCTCGGCCGCGAGCTCGACGAAGCGCACGCGCGGATCGCGGCGCAGCACCGGCAAACGAACGATCCCGATATCGGCGTTGCCGTTCGCGATCTCCAGCACCTGATCCTCGGACGATGCGCGGTCGAGATCGATCCGCGCGCCCGGACACTCGCTCATGAAGCGCTCGAGCACCGGCATCAGGCTGCCGACGGGAACGGTGCTCGAATGCAGGAGCCGCAATACGCCCGCTTCGCCGCGCGACAACTGCGCGCCCTCCTCGGCGGCGGCAGTCAGGGTCGCGGGAATCGACGCCACGCGATCGCGATAGATCGCGCCTGCCGGCGTGAGGCGCACACCCCTCGGCTCCCGGTCGAACAGCAGGAACCCCAGCTCGTCTTCCAGTTGACCGATCTGCCGGCTGAGCGCCGACTGCGCGACGTGGAGCGCGCTCGCGGCCGGCGTGAAGCCGCCGAGATCGGCCACGGTCAGGAAATACTGGATTTGCCGCAGGGATGGCATGCCGAAAAGAGATGGATAAGCGCCCGATTTGATATTTGCGTTATACCGTTGCGCTTCCCAGAATGGAAGCCTGCCGTGCCGCAACCGCCGTCACGGCCACCTCGCCGGAGCCCCCTTCTTCGTGACGACTCTCCTGTCCTATCTGCTGGTCGTTGCCGCCGGCATCAGCGTGGCATTGCAGCAGGTGCTCAACGCCAACCTCCGCGCGCAGCTCGGCTCGCCGTGGTGGGCCGGTTCGGTCAGCTACCTCGTCGGCCTGGCCGCGATGCTCGCCGTCGCGCTCCTGTCCCCGCACCCGCGCTTGAGCGGCACCGTCACCGGTGCGGGATCGTGGTTCAGCTGGACCGGCGGATTCTTCGGCGCGGTGTTCGTCGGCATCGCGATCCTGATGGTGCCGCGACTGGGCGCCGCGACGACGCTCGCGCTGATCGTCGTCGGGCAGATGACCGGCGCGCTCGCATTCGACCACTTCGGCGTGCTCGGCATCCAGCAGCATTCGGCCAGCCCGATCCGCATGGCCGGCGCGGCGTGCCTCATTCTCGGGGTGGTGCTGGTTCGTGCGTGACGTCGTCATGCGCCGCTGTCGCATGCGCGTGCGCGGCCGACGTAGCGGCAACGCACGCGCCCGCGCCACACTCATGCGTAGTTCATCATCACCGACTTGCTTTCCGTGTACTGGTCGATCACCGCGCGGCCGAGTTCGCGACCGAAACCCGACTGCTTCATCCCGCCGAACGGCATCGCGTTGTCGAGCAGCGAGTGACAGTTGACCCACACCGTGCCGGCCGCAATACGCGGGATCAGCTTGTGAATCGCGGAAAGGTCGTTCGACCAGATGCTCGCGCCGAGACCGTAAGGCGTGTCGTTGGCGAGCTGCACGGCCGTCTCGACGTCGTCAAACGGCATCGCGACGAGCACCGGCCCGAAGATCTCCTCGCGCACGACGCGCATTGCCTGCGTCGTATCGACCAGCACGGTCGGTTCGACGAAGAAGCCGGGGCCGTCGATCGCGCGGCCGCCCGCGGCGGCACGGGCGCCCTCGCCGAATCCCGAGTCGATATAGCCGCACACGCGCTGGCGCTGCTTCGCCGATACGAGCGGGCCGATCTGCGTCGACGGATCCATTCCCGGGCCGATCTTCAGGCTCGCGGCGATCTTCGCGACGCGCTCGATCACGTCGTCGAATACCTTCGAATGGAGGTATGCGCGCGACCCGGCCGTGCACACCTGCCCCTGATTGAAGAAGATCGCGTTCGCCACGCCCAGTGCGGCCTTGTCCGGATCGACGTCGGGCAGCACGATCACCGGCGACTTGCCGCCGAGCTCGAGCGACATCCGCGTCATGTTGTCGAGCGCCGCATGGCCGATCGTCTTGCCCGTCTGCGTCGAGCCCGTGAATGCGATCTTGTCGATGCGCGGATCGCGCGACAGCGCGGCGCCGGCCGTGCGACCGTAGCCGGTGACGATATTGACGACGCCGTCCGGGAAACCGGCTTCCTGTATCAGTTCGCCCAGTCGCAATGCGCCGAGCGGCGTATCTTCCGCTGGCTTCAGCACGACGGTGCAGCCCGTGGCCAGCGCGGGCGCAAGCTTCCACGCCGCCATCAGCAGCGGGAAATTCCACGGAATGATCGCGCCGACCACGCCGACGGGTTCCTTGCGCGTATAGGTGAAGATCTCGCTGTCCGGCAGGTACGGCATGCCCGCGTCGATCACGCTGCCTTCGATCTTCGTCGCCCAGCCGGCCATGTAGCGGAAGCACTGCGCGGCCATCGCGACATCGAGCCCTTGTGCCACCGTCACGGGCTTGCCGTTGTCGAGCGACTCGATTTCGGCCAGCTCGCGCGCATTCGCTTCGACCAGGTCGGCAAGCGCCAGCAGCAGACGCTCGCGATCGGTGGTCTTCGCGGTGCGCCACGGCCCCGCGTCGAATGCGCGCCGCGCGGCGGCGACGGCCTGCTGCACGTCGTGCTCGTCCGCTTCGGGCACACGTGCGAGCACAGTGCCGTCGGCCGGATTCACGACGTCGAACTGGCGGCCCGACGCCGCATCGCTCCACTCGGCACCGATCAGCATCTTCTTCGGCTTCGCGAGAAACGCGCGCGTGGCGTCGAGCAGCGGGAAATTGTCGTTCGTCTCCATCTTCCTGATTCCTCGATTTCCTGAATGGGTCGGTTAGTAGCGATCGGCGACGCCGTCGATCCCGCGTGCCTGCAACGCGCGAACGAGGCCGGCGCGCACGGTCGCGACGTCGGAAAACGCGGGACGGCGGTGCGCGGCGACTTCGGCGGCCGTATACGGCTTGAAGTCGCGCGGCAGCGCGTCGCGGTTCATGGTCGTGAGTACCCAGTTGAGCACGTCGGCCAGATCCTGGTCCGACAGTGCCGAGTTCGACGCGCCGGGCACGCGCATCACGTACTCGCGCCCCGCCGGCAGATGCGTGAAATAGCCGAGCGAGTTGGCGAGCGGCGGCACCTTGCCAGAGATGCCGCCGCCCGTCGCCGTGTGGCAGCCCATGCAGTTGAGCACCCAGTGCTGCCGCGCGAGCGCCGCGTCGGCCGCGCCTTCGGCATGCGCCGGTGCCGCGGTCAAACCTGCGACCGCGCCGGCCAGCATCAGCAGCGGCGGCAGGCGACGCGACACGTTGCCGAGCCACGATGCCGCCGCGCGCCGCGTGCGGGCCGCGAAGTCGCCGACACGGGACGCGCGGGCGAGCGTCACAGGCCAAGCCCCTTGATGACGGCTTCGCGTTGCGCATGAACGGCCGTGCCATCCATCGCCTTCGCGCGCGCCGCGCGGATTTCGGCCGCCGTGAACGGCTTCGCGTCGCCGTGCTGCGCGTTGAGATCGAACACGACGTAGTTGAGCACGTGCGCGATATCGTCGTCGCTCGCGCTCGCAAACGACGGCATCTTGAAGTTGTAATTCTTGTCGCGCACCTTGATCTCGCCGAACATCCCGTGCAGCAGCGTCGCGACCAGTTGTGCACGCCCCGGCTCGGCCGTCGCGTACTTGCCCGGATACTCGGTCAGCGGCGGGGCGAGCCCGTCCTGCCCTTTGCCGCCCGCCTGGTGACACACCACGCACTGCGCGTCGAACAGGCTCTTGCCGGCCGGGTAATGCACGGTTTCCTGCGCGCCGGCGGCGCCCGCCAACGCGAAGGCAGTCATGCCCGTCATGCATGCGACGGCGATCTTTCCAGCTTGCATCCCTTTCATTGCTTTGCCGCTCCCAGCAGAACCGAAACCGAACAGTGATAGTTCGAATTGCCGTTGGCCATGCACCAGTTGATGTCGTTGTTCAACGACAGCTTGTACAGCGGCTTCTCGCGCTCGTTGCGGTTGCAGAAGCACTTGCCGCACGACGTCTTGCCGCAGCAATCGTTGTACGACACGATGTAGTCCGAACCGTCGTGCGGATTGCGGCATGTGCCGATCCACGTGATCGGCGAAGGCGTCGTACCCGGCGGGCAACTGCTCGACGTGCCGCCGCAGCAACTGCACAGCCAGCCGTCGATCGCGCAGTATTTCCAGTAGTCGCAGCTCATCGGGTCGTCGCTTGCCCCCGATGCGGCACCGCCGGAGGCCGCAGACGCGCCCGACGCCGCATCGGCCGCATACGCGGTGCGATCGACGGGCAGCAGCGGCAGCATCGCCGATCCCACCAGCACCTTGCCGAGCTTCGCCATCGCGCTGCGCCGCGAACTATGCTGCGCGACACCGCGCGCCGACCGCTCGAACCATGAATCAAACAGGCCCATGTCGTTGTTCTCCGTTGACGTTGAAAGAGGGTCGGCCGGTCATGCGTGCTGCGCGTGCGTGTCGTGGCTGTGATCGCCGTGCACGAACTGCTGCAGCGACGCGACGCCGCGCTCCTTCGCTTCGAACAGGCTCTCGAGATGCTCGCGCGTGTTGACGAGCCCCTTCGCGCGCACCGTGCCGGTTTCGTCGAGCAGCACCGCGTACGGCAGCTTGCCGATCTGGTACGCGAGGCCGAGTTCCTGCGACAGCACGTACGGGAAGCGCCCGAGATCGTGCTTACGTGCGAAGCGCGTGTGTTCGTCGATATCGCCGTCGCTCGCGAGCACGATGTTCACCGGTGTCGATTCGCTCGCCTGCAGCGACGGCAGCAGCGGCAGCAGCTTCTTGCAGACGGGGCACGTCGGCGACAGGAAGAACAGCAGCGTCGCCTTGCCCGATGCATCGATGCCGCCGACCTTCACCTGCGAGCCGCGAATGTCGGTCAGCTCGAACGTCGGCGCGATCGCGCCGACCGCCGGGCCCTTGTCGATCATCAGTGCGCCGGCCGGCATGATGCGTTCATACAGGATGCCGATCTGCCGCACGAGCGCGAGGCAGATCGCGCCGAGCGCGAGGACAGCCACCCACAGCAGGGCGGTGGAAACGGTGAGAGCGGTTTGCATCATGAATTCCTCAGGTGGGAAAGGCGCGGTACGTTGGCGAGCAGCACGTCGACGGTGAGCAGCGCGCAGACGATCAGCAGCACGGAGAAGAACAGCGTCAGGTAGTCGAACCACACGACCGCGCGTGCGCCCGGCTCGACGAGCGCGGTCGCGGCCAGCGCGGCGAGCAGCAGCGCGCGCCCGACGTGCAGCCAGCCGATGCCACGCGGTGCGTCCGCGCGCGCAGCCGCGAAGCCGGAACAGCCGCAGTCGATGTCGGTATGGCCGCGCAGGAGATTGATCGCAATCGCGGCGGCGAAGGCCACGAGCAACGCGATCAGGCCGATCGCGCCGGCCGTGCGCGTATCGGGAAACAGCAGCGCCGCGGCGCCGGCGGCTTCCGCGAGCGGAATCGCGAACGCCACGGGCGCGGTCAGCGCATCGGGCAGCAGCCGGTAGCCGGCGAGCGCCTGGCTGAACGCGGCGGGCCGGCGCATCTTCGCGAAGGCATCGAGCAGCACGACGACGGCGGCGCCGGCCTGGGCGCTGGTGGCAAGTACGGGATCGAGCGTCATCGCGGCCTCACGGGTTGACGAGCAGCGACGACGTATTGCCGATCTGCTTCTCGACGTTCTGCAGCTTGCCCGTGCGCGCATCCATCACGACGAGGTCGGACGTCGCCGTCAGCCCGTAGAGCAGCGGCTTGTCGTCCTCGCTGACCTGGATCGACACGAGGGGATCGACCTTCTGCTGCGCGAGATCCCAGCGCGCGACACGCTGCTTCGACTTCAGGTCGACCACCCACACCTGCGTGCCGGCATCCTTGTGCGAACCGTCGCCGCCCTTGTGCATCAGCACGTAGTAGCGGTTCTGCCTGGCCTGCACGGCCGTCTGCTGCATGCCGCCCGGGCGCCAGCCTTCGGCACGCTCGGCATCCGTCAACAGCGGCCACGGCTTGCCGAACACGGGCTTGTCGCCGCTGAAATCCGCGCTGCGCACGTTGCCGCCATACGTCGTGAACAAGTAGCCGCCCTTGTAGCGCGACGCGTTCACGAACGCCGGATCCTTGTCGACGTCGATGAACGCATCCGACATCACGCGCTTCGTTTCCTTGCCGTTCGCATCGAGCGCGACGGTCAGCGCCTTGCCGCTTTCGCACAGCGCGGTGAAGCGGTCGTTGCCCGACGGATACGCGAGCACGCAGGCCGCCGTGTCGATCTCCGACAGCATCTTCTTCGACACCGCGTCGATCACCGTCACCGACGCGGCCGGCGTGATGTTCGCGACATACAGCCGCTTGCCGTCTGCGCTGAACGCGGTGTTGTACGGCGACGGCACGTGCTGCGCATGCTTCGCCGGAATCACGATCTCGCCCGCGTGATCGAGCGTCGTGTTGTCGGTCATCTCGACGACGTCGGTGCGCGTGCCGTGCGAGCCGCGCGAGAAGTAGGTCGTCGCGACGAAGCTCGTCCTGTGATCGGGCGAAATCGCGAAGCCGGGGCCAAAGCCGCCATCGATCTGGCCGAGCAGCTTCTTCGCATCGGCGTCGTACACGTAGATGCGTCCGTCGGTCATCGACGGCATCGAGATGTCGACGATATAGACCGCGTGCGGATGCCACGGCGGCATCTTCTGCACGAGCAGTTCCTCCGGCTTTTCCGTCGCGTTTGCGCTGCCGGCCCATGCCGCCGCGAACGCCAGCGTCGCCGCGAGCACCGCGGTTCGTCGCCTTGTCCTCATGTCGCCTCCAGTTGGGGAATCACGTTATGTGGGGCGACTGTAGTTCGACAATAAATCCGCTCAGCACCCGGACCGGCACCGCGTGCGTGCCGATTCGGGATATTGGAAAACTGCCTGAAAGCCGCGTCGGCCGGCGTCTTCCGACCCTCTGGCGCATGCGCCCGAAATAGCGCTCCCCCTTATTGCGCCGACCACGCGGTCGGTTTAATCTTGCGCGGTCCTGATCGACGCACCCGGAGGCGCTGTGTTCGTGTTTCACGAGAGGTTCGACAACGCGGACCGGCATGCCGAGGCGCTGCGCGGCTGGAACCAGCGCTACGACCAGATCGGCTCCGGCGCATATCGCAGCGCGGTCAAGCATGCGGTGCTGGACGGCGTGCAGTTGTTCCAGGAAGCCGCCAACGTTCGCATCATCCAGCGCGGACGATTGCCGCACGGCCATACGGTGTTCGGCATGCCGCTCACCGGCTCGGGCGCATTCGCATTCGGCGGCACGCGCATCGAACGCGGCACGATGGTGATGGCGCGCGGCGGTGTACCGTTCGAGCTGCATTCGCCCGACGACATGTCGCTGATCGGTATCGTCGCCGATGGCGAACTGATGCAGCAGGTCGAGGATGCGGCCGATGTCCACCTCGACGAAGCCGCATTGCGGCGCGGTGTGGCCGACATGCCCACCGCCGTGCTGATGCGCGCGAGCGTGCAGGTCGCCACGCAACTCGAGCGTGTGCTGTCGGCACCCGATACCTACCGCGACGCACGCGCGCAGCGCGAACTGCGCGGCGAGATCGGCGGCGTGCTGGTCGATCTCCTCACGTACCGGATGCCCGAGCCGCCGAACCGTCTCACGCACGCCTGCCGCGCCGACATCGTGCGCCGCGTGCACGACTACGTGATCGGCCATCCCGAAGCACCGGTCGACGTGCTGAGCCTGTGCGCGCAATTGCGCGTAAGCCGGCGCACGATGCAGAACAGCTTCCAGTCGGTCGTACAGACCAGCCCGTTGCATTACGTGCGCTCGCTGCGCCTGTCGCAAGTACGGCGGATGCTGCTCGATACGCGGCAGGCCGACCTGCCGATCAGCGACGCGGCCGCGCGCTGGGGCTTCATCCATCTCGGGCATTTCGCGAACGCTTACAAGGCGCAATTCGGCGAGTTGCCGTCGACCACCGCGCGCCGGTCCGTACGCGGCGCAAAAACGCGCTGAAGCCGCGCAAAACCCGCGATAATCTCCCGCTGACCGTTCGGCGCGCGCGAGCCGGCCGCAACGCATGCCCGCCCGCTCGCCGCCCCGTGCGATGCGCGACGACCACCGGATTCCATCCCCTGCCCCGATGCCCGAGGATTTCCACTTCCTGTTGCTGCCCGGCTTCTCCGCACTCGGTTTCATGTCCGCGGTCGAACCGCTGCGCGTCGCGAACCGCTTTCGCACCGAGCTCTATCGCTGGCACGTGATCAGCGCCGACGGCGCGCCCGTCGCCGCGAGCAACGGCATCCCGGTCGCCGCCGAAGCCGCGTGCGCGGAGGTCGACAAGGTCGATACGGTGTTCGTCGTCGCGGGCTTCGATCCGCTCGTGTGCTACACGCGTGCGATCGGCGACTGGCTGCGCCGCCAGCACCGTCACGGTGCAACGCTCGGCGGCATCGACACGGGCAGCTTCGTGCTCGCGGAAGCCGGGCTGTTCGACGCATCGCAGCCGCTCACGCTGCACTGGGAAGCGCTGGCCGCGTTCCGCGAACGCTACCCCGGCCTGAATGCAACGCAGGAGCTGTTCGAGATCGACGACCGGCGCATCACGTGCGCGGGCGGCACCGCATCGATCGACATGATGCTCGACCTGATCGGGCGGCGGCACGGCGCCGATCTCGCGGCAGCGATCTCCGAGCAGTTCGTCGTCAGCCGGATCCGGCAGCGCTCGGACAGCCAGCGGCTCGAGATCGCCGCGCGCTACGGCGTGCACAACCGCAAGCTGATCCAGGTGATCGGCACGATGCAGCGGCACATGGAAAACCCGCTCGGCTCCGATGCGCTCGCGCAGGAGGTGTCGATCACGCGGCGCCAGCTCGAACGGCTGTTCAGCGCAACGCTGGACGACACGCCGACGCATTTCTACCTGAACCTGCGGCTCGATCGGGCACGTGAGCTGCTGCAGCAGACCGACATGAGCATCACATCCGTATGCGTCGCCTGCGGGTTCGAATCGCCGTCGCATTTCTCGCGCACGTATCGCGCGCGATTCGGCTTGAGCCCGCGCAGCGACCGGCGCGCGACGCGCTGATCGTCGCGGGTTTCAGGCACAATCCAGCGCGGTATTGCGCGTTCCGGCAGCGTTTCCCGCCGCTCGCTGAACAATACCGGCGATTGATCGACGGACCGAAGCGGTCATCGAAAATAAATTGGAATGTCGCTGAAAATATTCTGTAACATACCAAAAAAAGTTAGATAGGCAGCCTAACGACACGCGTGCCGCATCTCGGCGCGCGTCGCGCCACGCGGGCTACCAACCGATATCGATCCGATCCGAGGGGTATGACATGACGATGCTTGATTCGCCGTCGCCGCACCTGCCTGCCGTTCGCTTCTTCGTCCGCTCCCCCCGCTCTTCGCCCGCCCGTTTCTTTTCGACCTGACATTTAGGTTTCCTTAGTCAGTCGACGTTCCCAACACCGCTTCGCCGCACCGGCTCCATCGAGCCGGCGCGCGGGCCGTGTCGTGCCTGCGCGCCACGAATGCGCGGGCGTGTCCAACCGTTGAGATGAGGATCACGTATGCAGACATCACGCAAAGCACTGCCGCTCGCCCTGGGTCTCGCGCTCGGTTTCGGCATCGTCGGCGGCACCGCGGCCGATACGAAAGTCTCTAATCCGCAAGTAACGAGCCTGCGCGAAAGCCTGACGCGCGGCGTCGCGCCACCGGCCGCCAAGGCCGATACGGCCGCCGGGCAGTTCCGCGCGGACGGCGTCGCCGTCACGCTGTACAACCCCGCGTATCGCGCGAAGAAGGCTGCCACGACACCCGCCGCCACCGCGCGCGACTTCGTCGCATCGCAGGCCACGCAGCTCGGGCTCGACGCGACCGCGCTCGCGAGCCTCGTCGTCACGTCGGAACGCGCCGATGCCGACTTCACCGTCGTGCGCCTGCAGCAGCAGGCGGCCGGATTGCCCGTGTATGGCAGCGATATCGCGGTAACGGTGGCGAAGGACGGCCGCATCCTGTACGTCGCGAGCAACACGATCAACGGCGTGGTCGCGACGTCCCGCAAGTCGCAGGCCGTCGACCAGCAGCAGGCGCTCGACCGCGCACGTGCGTATCTCGGCGTGAGCGGCTTCACGAACCTGGATGCGCAGCTCGTCGCCTTCGTCGACAAGGCCGGCACGCATACCGCGTGGAAGGTGCGCGGCCGCCCGAACGACGGCCCGAAAGGCGACTGGGAACTGCTGATCGACTCGGGCAGCGGCGAAGTGCTGCGCGCCGAGGACAAGGCGTTCTACGCGACCGACGGCACGGGCTTCGTGTTCCGTCCGGACCCGCTGTCGCCGACCAAAAGCAGCTACGGGAGCACGGGCTACAAGGACAGCAACGACACCGATTCGTCGCAGCTCACCGCCGCACGCGTGCGCGTCACGCTGAAGGATCTTGCGCAGTCGGGTGGGCGTTACTCGCTGTCGGGCCCGTATGCCGCATGCGTCGATTTCGACGCGCCGCTCGACAAGGCGTGCCCCGTGCAGTCGACGCCCGCGTTCGAGTTCACGCGCGGCAACCTGTATTTCGAGGCCGTGAACACGTACTACCACATCGACACGTTCCTGCGTTACGTGAACCAGACGCTCGGCATCAAGGCGATGCCGTACCAGTACACCGGCGGCGTGCAGTACGACCCGCACGGCGAATCGGGCGACGACAACTCGTCGTACTCGTCGAGCAGCGGCCGGCTGACCTTCGGGCAAGGCGGCGTCGACGACGCGGAGGATGCGGACGTCGTGATCCACGAGCTCGGCCACGGCATCCACGACTGGGTGACGAACGGCGGCCTGTCGCAGCAGGAAGGCTTGTCGGAAGGCACCGGCGACTATCTCGCCGCCGCGTACAGCCGCGACTTCAACCAGTGGAGCCCATCGGATGCGCAGTACCACTGGGTCTACAACTGGGACGGCCACAACGAGTTCTGGGGCGGCCGCGTGACCAACTGGAACGTCGGGCGCACCTATGCGCAGGCGCGTGGCGCGGAGATTCATACGGCCGGCCAGTACTGGGCCTCGTGCAATCTCGTCGCGCGCGACGCGATCGGTGCGCAGGCGATGGACAAGGCGTTCCTGAAGGGGTTGTCGATGACCAACAGCTCGACCAACCAGAAGGCCGCCGCGCAGGCCGTGCTGACGGCCGCGTCCGCGCTCGGCTACAGCAGCGCGCAGCTCGCCGCGATCGGCAATGCGTACAACCAGAGTTGCACGTACGGCGTGACCGTACCGAAGAAGTCGTAATTCCGCAGCAGGCGGGGGCGCGTCGCACGACCTGCGGCGCGCCCTCTTCCTCGACATCGCCATCCTCACGAGATCGAACATGCCTACTCTGAAACTGACCCGCCTGAGCGCCGCGCTCGGCGGCATGCTGCTGACCGCCGCCGCGCACGCGACGCCGGTGTGGATCACGCTCGGCGACGCGGCGTTCCGCCAGTTGCAACGCATCGACGCCAGCGCCACCGCGCAATACAGCACGACCCTCGACGCCGGCAAGACGGACGACGGCGCCGCGCGCCGCGAAACCGTCCACGTCGTCGAAATCGACGATTCGCGGCTCGGCGAGCTCGCCCACGCCGTCCACCATACCCGCGGCCACGGGCCCGGCTATGTCGTGCACGACTCGTTCGACGAAGCGCGCCAGGCACTGCAACCGTTGCCGCCGACGCTCTCGAAGCAGGCCACGGCCGCCGTGTACAAGGTATCGAACGCGCCGCAGATCGGCACGTGGATCCAGCAACTGCAGGCCAGTAACATCGTCGGCACGATCACGTCGCTGTCCGGCTTCACGAACCGCTACTACACGACGTCGCACGGCGTCGCCGCGTCGGACTGGCTCGCATTGCAGTGGAAGCAGCTGGCGGGTTCGCGTGCCGACATCACCGTCGAGCAGTTCGCGCACACCGGCTTTCCGCAGAAATCCGTGATCCTGACGATCCGCGGCAGCGATCCGGCCGCGGGCACCATCGTGCTGGGCGGCCACCTCGATTCGACGGTCGGCCGCACGACGGAGAACACGCGCTCGCCCGGCGCGGACGACGATGCGTCGGGTATCGCCAGCCTGACCGAAGCGCTGCGCGTGCTGCTGGCGAACAACTACAAGCCGAAGCGGACGATCAAGTTCGTCGGGTACGCAGCCGAGGAAGCCGGGCTGCTCGGCTCGAAAGCGATCGCGAAGCAGTTCCGTGCGCAGAATGCGAACGTGGTCGGCGTGCTGCAGCTCGACATGACGAACTACAAGGGCGATCCGAAGGATATCTACCTGATTACCGACTACACGAACGCGTCGCAGAACACCTACCTGACGAACCTGGCGAAGACCTATCTGCCGGAACTCGCGATCGGCACGTCGCAGTGCGGATATGCGTGTTCGGATCACGCGTCGTGGAATGCGCAAGGGTATCCGGCGTCGTTCCCGTTCGAGGCCGACCAGAACGACAGTCCGTATATCCATACCGTGAACGACACGCTGGAGAATTCGGATCGCCAGGCGAATCATGCGCTGAAGTTCGGCAAGCTGGCGCTGGCCTATGCGGTCGATCTCGGCGGGAACGGCAGCGCGACCGTCAAGCGTTGACCGGGCGACGGCCGATTCCGGCGGAACGGGCGCGCAGCACGGGCGCGCCCGTTCGAAGCCGGTCGAGCCCGTGTGCCGTTCCGGATAGAATCGTCATTCGCTCACTTCAGCAACACGGTGCAATGCCATGACCGATATCTCCCGCTCGTTCGGCGATCTCACGCCCGAACGCGTCACGACCGCGTTCGACCTGCCCGGCCACACGACCGTCCGCTCGCTCGGCGTCGCACAGGGCATCATCGTGCGCTCGCGCTCGATCGTCGGCTCGTTCGGCGCGTCGCTGCAAACCCTCTTCGGCGGCAACATCACGCTTTATACGTCGCTGTGCGAGAAGGCGCGCCAGCAAGCGTTCGACAAGATGCTCGGCGACGCGCGCAAGCTCGGCGCGAATGCGATCGTCGCGATGCGCTACGACTCGACCGAGATCGGGTCGGGCGTCACGGAAGTCATCTGCTACGGCACGGCCGTGCAGGTCGCCCGCGACGCCGGCGCCTGACCGCCTGCGGTTACGCGCCGGCCGCCCACACGATCGCAACGATCGAGCCGGTCACGAGCACCACGCCGACGGTCTTGCGCCTGTTCAGTTCGGTCCACAGCAGCACACCTGTCAGCGACAGCAGGATCAGCGCACCCGCGAGCGTATCGACGAGCAGCACCCAGCCGATACTCAATCCGACGCCCTTGTGCAGGTTCGTCAGCCACGCAAGCGTGCCGGTGCCGGTGCGCTTGAGCGTCATCGTGTCGCTGCCGACCCAGTAGTCGACCGCGACGTTCTCTCGCGGCGACGCGATCGCGTGCCGCCGGCGCCGGCCGGACGCGCACCCGGCGCGGTGCGCGACGCGGGCGACGCGGGCGACGCGTCGATTTCGATGGGATAGGCAACGCTCACGTTTCGCTCCAGATTCTCAAAAGATTGTGATAACAACCGACGAGACTGCGGCACGCCTGCGCATCGGCGCCGCCGGCATTGAGCCGCTGGATCGCGGTGTCCATGTCGAACAGCAGCGCGCGCTGCGCATCGCCGCGCACGAGGCTCTGCACCCAGAAGAAGCTCGCGACGCGTACGCCGCGCGTGACCGGCGTGACCTGGTGCAGGCTCGTCGCCGGATAGACAATCATGTCGCCGGCCGGCAGCTTGACCTGCTGCACGCCGTACGCATCCTCGATCACGAGTTCGCCGCCGTCGTATTCGTCTGGCGCGGACAGGAACAGCGTGACGGACACGTCGGTGCGCAGCTTCACGCCGTTCGGCAGCACGCGCACCGCGCCGTCGACGTGGCTGCCGAACGTCATCCCGCCTTCATAGCGGTTGAACAGCGGCGGATAGACCTGATTCGGCAGCGTCGCGCTGATGAACAGCGGATTGCGCTCGACCGCGGCGAGGATCACGTCGCCCAGCTCGCGCGCGACCGGCGAATGCTCGGCGATCTGCTGGTTGCGCTTGACCGGCGCGCCCGTGTAGCCGGCCGTCGCGCGGCCGTCGACCCACGCGTCGCCCGCATGATCGAGCCGGTCGCGCACCGTGCGCACCTGTTCGGGCGTCAGCACGTTCGGGATGTGTACTAGCATCGTTCCACCTTTTTCATCGAATGCCGCGGCGGCATGCGTATCGCTCAGAACCGGTAGTCGAGCGTCGCGAGGAACGTGCGCCCGACGCCCGGCACCGCGCGGCCGCCGTCCGACTGGATCAGCGCATCGTAATAGAACTTGTTGGTCAGGTTCAGCAGGTTCAGCCGCAGGTCCCACTGCTTCGCGTGATACGCGGCCGTCGCGTCCCAGCGCGTATAGCCGCCCACCTGGACGTAGTCCGTGTTCGCCGCGTAGCGTCCCGACATGTACGTCGGACCGCCGCCGATTTCCCAGTGCGGCGTGAATGCATACGTCGTCCAGAGCGTGAAGGTATTGCGCGGCGTATTCGCGAGCGTCTTGCCCTGCGTGCCGTCGCGTGCGCTCAGGATCACGCCGTTCATGTACGTATAGCTGCCGAACACCTGCCACTTCGGCGTGATGTGGCCCGTCACGCTCGCCTGGAAGCCACGCACGCGAATGTCGCCTTCGAGCAGGTATTCGCCCGTCGACGTCTGCGTGCGCGCGTTGCTCTTCTCCTGCTGGAACACCGCCGACGTGACCGACAGGTTGTCGTTCAGCAGATCCCACTTGCCGCCCACCTCGTACGACTTCGTGTGTTCGGGCGACAGGTTCTGCGTGTTGTTCGTGACCGTCAGCGTCTCGAGCGACGGGTTGAACGACGTGCCGTACGAGAAGTAGTACGACTGCGATTCGGTCGGCTGGTAGATCACGCCGGCCCGCACGCTCGTGAAATAGTTCGTCTGCGACGCATAGCCGGGCGCGCTCACCGTGTTCGCGAGATGCGCCTGGAAGCGATCCCAGCGCAGCCCGCCGACGAATTTCCAGTCGCGGCCGATCGACACCGTATCGTTCATGTACGCGGCGAGCGTGGTCGCGCCCGATTCGGCATGGTTGGCCGGCGTCTGCGTCGCGTTGGTCGCCGTCGACGCCAGGTAGGCCGGATCGATCAGCGACAGGATCGGCAGGCCGCTGCGCGTGTACGCCTGGTTCGTGTAGCTGTCGTGGCCGACCTCGACACCGGCGATCAGGTCGTGCTTCACGAAGCCCGTGTCGAACTTGAAGTGCGCCATCGTGTCGTTGTCGACCGAATGGTTTTCGATCACGCGGTCGTGGCTCGCGAGTTTCACGTACAGCGCGGACATCGGCAACGACGTGTAGTTGCCGTTCGTCAGTGCGGTGCTGGACGACAGCGGCCCGGTCAGCACGGCGTTCGCCGCCGTCTCGCGTGCATCCGTCATCGAATGCGAGAACGACGTGCGGTTGCTGATCGTCAGCGCATCGTTGACACGATGGTCGATGCGCGCGGACACCGTCTGCACGTCCTGGACCGTGCGATCGTCGGTGAGACCGTAGAACGTGTTCTTCGGCACCGGCGCCGGATGGCCGTTGACCGCGAGCACGCCGTAGTCCGGCATGTCGTCGTTGTGCTGGATCAGCGCGGACAGCGTGACCTCGGTCGGCGTGCCGATGCCGAAGCGCAGCTCCGGCGCGACCCCGTAGTCCTTGTTCTTCATCACGTCGCGCGTCGAGCCGAGCGACTGGCCGAACGCGTTGATGCGGAACGCCGACGTCGCACCGAGCGGCCGGTTCAGGTCGACGCTCGTGCGGTAGCGATCGTCGGTGCCGACCGTCGTCGACACCTCGGCCGACGGCTTCAGGTTCGCCTTCTTCGACACCTGGTTGATCACGCCGCCCGTCGAGCCGCGCCCGAACAGCATCGACGACGGGCCGTACAGCACCTCGACCGAATCGAGATCGAACGTGTCGCGGTAGTACTGGTTGCGGTCGCGGAAGCCGTCGAGATAGATGTCGTTCTGCGCGGTAAAGCCGCGCAGGTTGATGTTGTTGCCGATCTGCCCGCCCTCCGCGCCGCCGATCGTGATGCCCGGCGCATTGCGCAGCGCGTCCTGGAACGACGTGAGCCCCTGCGATTCCATCAACGCCTTGTTGATCACCGTGACCGACTGCGGAATATCGCGCAGCGCGGTCGGGGTTTTTGCGCCGACGCTCGAGCGTTCCGCCTGGAAGTCCTGATGCTCGGCCTGCCCCGACACGCTGATCGTCGGCAGCGTGTCGGGCGTGCGCGCGGCGGGCTTGGCGTCGGCAACGGGGGTCGCGTCGACGGCGGGCGCGCCCTGCGCGAGCGCGGGCGAAACGATGGGCATGGCAAAGGCCAGCGCGAGCGCGCTCGCGAGCGGGGTCCTGTTCGGCATGGAAATCCAGTCGGGAAACCGTCCGCGTGGACGCGCGATGCTGCGCGCACGAGGCACGGATACGTTGGCTGACTGGCCGTCCCGAATCAGGCTGAGGGCGGCGCTGGCTGGCTACGGTTGACGAGTGATCGACGGGCTTGCCCCATCGACCATGAAAATGAGAATCGATATCATTTCATGTATTTCCATTTGTTTCAATTTCAGAAACTTTGGCACACCAATGATTATCGTTTCGAAAAATTACAGAAATGAATGTGTAGTTTATTGAATGCTTTTCGTAATTTACAACCGACATTCTTCCGACGATAAGTGCCCGCAATCCGTTGACCAGCAAGCCATTGACGGATCAGGCACTTCCTCGCGACAGCATGGCGGAATCGAACGATTCGCGCGCGTTTCAAGGCGTCTGAATCGCGCCGAATCCAGCTCCGGACGGCCTCTACCATTAATCAGATGATTGAACGTGCCGGACAACGAAAGCAATTCGACTGAATATGGAATGGCATTTGAAATATTCAGACGTGAAGCTGCGTCGGCATCGCTTCAACGCTCTCGTTCCAGCGACGTCATGTTCCGCAGTTGCGGGAACAACCGCATCCACGTGAGCGCGACCAGGATCGTCGCGGCACCGCCGACGACGATCGCCGTCGGCGCGCCCCACCACGCGGCCGTCACGCCCGACTCGAATTCGCCGAGCTGGTTCGACGTGCCGATGAACAGCGCATTGACCGCGCTCACGCGCCCGAGCATCTCGTCGGGCGTGCGCAGTTGCACGAGCGACAGGCGCACGACGACGCTGACCACGTCCGATGCGCCGAGCGCGGCCAGCGCCACGAGCGACAGCGCGAAGTGCCGCGACAACCCGAACACGATCGTCGCGACGCCGAACGCGATCACGCCGCCGAACATCGCGCGGCCCGGGCGCCCCTTCAGCGGAAATCGCGTCAGCCACAGCGTGCCCGCGAGTGCGCCGACCGCGGGCGCCGCACGCAGCGCACCGAGCCCCCACGGCCCGACCTGCAGGATGTCGCGCGCGTAGATCGGCAACAACGCGGTCGCGCCGCCGAACAGCACCGCGAACAGGTCGAGCGACAGCGCGCCGAGAATTGCCGGCTCGCGCCGGATGAACGCGATGCCCGAAAACACCGAGCGCAGCGTGACCGGCTCGCGGGCGGGCGGCGCGCTACGCAGCGGAATCGTGCCGCTCAGCACCGCCGCGATCGCGAATGCGGCGACGCTCGTGCCGAACGCGGCGGGCGCGCCGACACCGTACAGCAGCCCGCCGAACGCGGGCCCGAGGATCTGCGCGGCCTGGTTCGCCGACGTCGACAGCGCGGTCGCGCGCGGCAGGTCGGTGCGCGGCACGACGGCCGGCAGCAGCGACGACACCGACGGCGACTCGAACGCGCGGGCGGTGCCGACGATCGCTGCGAGCGCATAGACTGCCGGCGCAGCGAGCCATCCTTGCACCGCGCCGAGCAGGAATACGCCGGCGGCCAGCGCTTCGACGCTCTGGCAGATCGTCGCGATGCGCCGGCGATCGTAGCGGTCGGCCACCTGTCCGACGACGAGCGTCAGCGCGAACATCGGCACGAACTGCGCGAGGCCGACGAGGCCAAGCGCGAACGCGCTGTGCGTGAGCGCGTAGACGTACCAGCCGATTGCAACCGACAGGATCTGGAAAGCCAGGGAAGACATCACGCGCGTGCCCCAGAAGCGCTGGAACGGGACGTGGCGAAACAAGTTGGCGGGTAACGGGGATAAAGGACTGGGGTCGGGCACGGAGTCGGTCATCGAGGTCTCGGCGGTCGGCGCTGCGCGCCGGTACCGTTCGGGAAACGAGCGCACACGCCGGCGCGTGCGCGCGACAACGGTGCAGACGCGGCCAAATCGCGATGATATGCCAACCGCGGAAAACGGGCAGTGGCCGTGGCCGGCGACATCGTGCGGGCACGGGTGCCGACGCTTCCGGCGGCCGCGCGGATCGCGGCCGCCGGGTAGTCGTGCGGGCTCCTCATCTTCCGATGCAGGCGGCCCGCAGGCTTCACCGCGGCAAGGTACCCGTATCGGCCGGACCCACGGCGACGCCGAACAGACGCTGACCTTCCTGGGTGTCCTCGACTCTCCAGCCTTCCGCGCTCAACGCTTCCCGGATCAGGTCGGCTTGCGCCCAGTCCTTGTCCGCCCTCGCGCGCTCACGCTCACCGAGCAACACACGAACGCGTTCCGGAATGTCGAACGCAACCGGTCTCCATTCGCGCAGCCCGAGGCCCAGCACGGCGTCGAAGCTGTCCACGGTCGCTTTCAGGGTCGCGGGTGGCAGGTTGCTCCTGGCCAGATCCCACAGCACCGCGAGCGCCCTGGGCAGGTTCAGGTCCTCGTTCACTTCGGCGTCGAATCGCGCAGCGAAATCAGGATCGACGCGCCCGCCGTCCGGCCAGCCGGCATAGAGGTGCCGAAGTCGATGCAGCGCGGTTTGTGCCGCATCGAGCGACGCCCACGTGAAATGCAGCTTGCTTCGATAGTGGGCCGTCAGGCACAGGTAACGGTACGCGAGCGGATCGACATTCCGGCTCTGCAGGGTCTGCAGACGGACGAAGTCGCCGCTCGACTTCGACATCTTCGTATCGGCATCGAGCGTCAGGAAGTGCCCGTGCATCCAGTAATTCGCGAGGTGCGTGCCGTGGGCCGCCCGCGTCTGCGCAATCTCGTTGCTGTGATGCACGGCGATATGATCCTCGCCGCCGCAATGGATATCGAACAACGTCCCGAGATACTTCGCCGACATCGCCGAGCATTCGATATGCCAGCCCGGAAAGCCGCGCCCCCACGGGCTGTCCCATTCCATTTGCCGCCTGACGTCGGCCGGGCTGAACTTCCACAACGCAAAATCCGTGATGCTCCGCTTCCCGCCCAGCGCAACCCGCTTGCCCGCCTGCAGCCCTGCGCGGTCCAGCCGCGCGAGATAACCGTAGTCGTCCTGCCGACTGGTGTCGAAGTAGAGGCCGTCGTCCGTCCGGTAGACGTAGCCGGCCCGGTCGAGCGTATCGATGAACGCGATCTGTTCGGCGATATGATCCGTGGCGCGGCACCAGACCGTCGGCTCGAGCAGGTGGAGCGCGCGCCAGTCCCTGACGAAAGCCTCGGTGTAGCGCCGGGCGATGGCCCACGCCGATTCGCCGGTCCGGCGGCTCCCCTTCTCCATCTTGTCTTCGCCTTCGTCCGCATCCGAAGTCAGGTGCCCGACGTCGGTGATATTGACGACGTGCCGGACCGCATATCCGTTGCGCTCCAATACGCGACGCAGGAGATCCTCGAACACGTAGGTTCTCAGGTTGCCGATGTGGGCATCGTCGTAGACCGTGGGGCCGCAGCAGTACATGCCGACCTGCCCGGCCCGGATTGGCGTGAACGGACGCACGGTACGCGACCAGGTGTCATACAGCGCAAGCGGCATCGAGTTTCTCCGTCCCGAAAGTGTCGGCCCAAAAGCAAAAAGGCCGCCTGGTATGCATCACAGGCGGCCTGAAGGCGATTGCTTGAAAGTTTAGCGAGTACGCTAGACGCAACTTCCCCCTGGCACGTTCTGACAACATGCACGGATCAGCGAGGAGAGGGAAATGGCGCGATCAAGCATGCGGACGATGCTAGCGCCTATAGACGGCATTGGTCAATACCGCGAGAAGACCGTTCCCGGTGACGGTCCCGGGCGCTAGCCACCCGCCGGCACTGCACGAACCGATCCGATGCCCGCTCACACCCATAAAAAAAAGCGCGAACCTCGGTTCGCGCCAAAGAGAGACCTCTCGCTGAAGATGTCGCTGCCCCACACCACCCCGCTTAGAACGAATGCCGCATCCCGATCCGCACGTCGGCCTGCGTCTGCGTCGTCGACGGCGTGAAGCTGTAGCCGATCACCGCATCCACGCCTTGCGACGCGCGCAGGTAATCGCCGGAGATGTACACGTCCGTGCGCTTCGACAGCAGGTAGTGCAGGCCCGCCGTACCCTGGTTCCAGTGATGGCCTTCGAGGCGCGTGTGCTGGTAGCCGGCGATCAGGCTCAACGCCGGCGTGAACTGGTACAAACCGCCGCCTTCATAGACCTGCATGTGCGACGACTGGCCGAAGCCCTTGATCGTCGTGTACGAGAAGTTGCCGTCGAGTGTCAGCTTGCCGATCGTGTAGCTCGTGCCGATGCCGAAGGTGCCCTGGCTGTCGACGTTCATCGGCGTGTTCGCAAACAGGTCGGTGCGCGCGCCGGTCGCCGGGTCGACGGTGACGGTCTGCTGGCCGAGGAACGTGTGCGTGCCGATCATCGCGTACGGATCGAACGCGTAGATGCCGTTCGGGTTGTTCAGGCGCGTGTACGCGGCACCGATCGAGAAATCGCCCTTCGTGAAGCTCGCGCCCGCGCTCCATGCGCTGTTGCGATGGAAGTTGCCCGCGACGTTGCCGAACGAGTACATCGCGCCGAACTTGAAGCCGCTCAGGTCGTTCGACAGGAACTTCACCGAATTCGGCAGGCGGTCGCCGTTGAAGCGGTCGAAGTCGCCCTGGTGGATCGCGTAGCCGCTGCCCCATGCCGAGATGTTGTAGATCGACACGAGTTCGTTCGTGATGTCGAGCTGGTTGCCGAACGACAGCGTGCCCCAGTCGTTCTGCAGGCCGACATACGCCTGGCGGCCGAATTCCGAGCCGCCGAAGCCGAGCTGGCCGGTGCCGAGGCGGAAGCCGCTCTCGAGGGTGAACACGGCCTTCAGGCCACCACCGAGATCTTCCGTGCCCTTGAGGCCGAAGCGGTTGCCGTACGCGACGCCGTCGTCGAACTTGACCACGTGCGAACCGCCCGTGTTGTTCACGTACGTGATGCCCGCGTCGAGAATCCCGTACAGCGTCACACTGCTCTGCGCATGCCCGATGGCGGGAATGCAGGCCGCGCATGCAAGCGCGGCGGCTACGGCAACTTTCGTGTGCTTCATTGTCGACCACCCTCCCTGAACCGTTCGATGGATAGAATCTCGTCCCGGCGCGTGCCGCGATGCGCCGGTGGATTCGAATTCGGTACGCCTACTGGCTTCGGTATTTCGCTTTCCGCAATAACGCAGCCATTGGCGAAAAATACAAACCCATATTTCGCGCCACCCGTCTGAAGGCGACACTAAATGGTCACGATGCGACTGCTCGGGAAAACACGTAGACGGGCGGCGCGGTAAAAACCGGCCGCCGCGAGGCGGGAATCAGCGACCGTCGAGGGCCGCGCGCACGGCCGGCAGGCCCGGTGCGCCGGCCGCCGTCGTCACGCCGTCCAGCCAGCCGGCGACCAGCGCCGGGTCGGCCTTCAGCGCATGCTGCGCCGCGAGCGCGGGCGATGTCTTGTGGTCGAGCATGTCGGCGATCATCCGGTTCTCGACGTCGACGGAAAACGTCATCTGCCGGAACAGCCGCGCCAGGTTCGCGCACTGGCCCGCGAACCCGGCCCGCGTGACCGTGTTGACCGTCGCGCCGCCATAGTTCGGGCCGAAATACGCGTCGCCGCCCGACAGGTAGGTCAGGTGGAACTTCGTGTTCATCAGATGCGGCTCCCATGCCAGAAACACGATCCAGCGCTTGTCGCGCACCGCGCGCTCGACCTGCGTGAGCATGCCCGTCTCGCTCGATTCCACGAGCGACCAGTTCGCCTGGCCGAGCGCATGGTCGGACAGCAGCCGCTTGATGTTCTGGTTCGCGGGCGCGCCGGGCTCGATCCCGTAGATCTTGCCGCCGAATCGATCCGCATAGCGCGCGAGATCGGCGAACGTATGCACGCCGGCGGCCGCCACGTAATCGGGCACCGCGAGCGTGAACTTCGCGCCGCTCAGGTTCGCGTGCAGCACGTCGATCGACTTCTCGTCGACGAACGGCTTCACGAGCGGCGCCTGCGCCGGCATCCAGTTGCCGAGGAACACGTCGACCTGCCCTTTCTTGAGCCCCTGGTACGTGATCGGCACCGACAGGTTCGCCACGTCCTGCCGGTAGCCGAGCGCCTTCAGCACGACGCCTGCCATCGCGTTCGTCGCATCGATGTCGGTCCAGCCGGGCGCCGCCATCTTCACGTCGCCGCACGTCTGCGGGTCGGCCGCGTGCGCGGCCTGCGTCGTCATCATGCAGGCGGCCGCGGCAAGCGCCGCGCCGATCCGGATTGCTGCATTGCATTGCCGTTCCATCGTCCGCTTCCTCCGTCGTTCGTCAGTGATCGCGATGCGGGACGCTCAGCGCCCGACACGCGGAAAGCGCGCCATCGCCTCGAGCGTGTCGAGCTCGATGTGGTTGCGCATGTAGCGCTGGCTCGCGTCGGTGAACGGCTGCCAGTCCCACGCCTGGATGCGGCCCTGTGTCGTCGCCGCGTAATGGAAGCGCCGGCGCCGCTGGCTCGCGCGCACCTGCCGGTCCAGTTCGGGCAGGTCCCAGCGCTGCGCGGCTTGTGCGCGGAACGCGGCGAGCACGCCGGCGGCTTCCGGCGTGCCGGCCAGGTTCGTCAGCTCGCGCGGGTCGTCCGACAGGTTGTACAACTGGTCGGGATCGAGCGGGCAATGCACGTACTTCCAGTCGCCGCGGCGAATCATCACGACCGGCGCGACCGCGCCTTCCGCGAGGTATTCGCCGAGCGCGACGTCGTGCGCCGGCGTGCCGTGCAGGTGCGGCACGAGGCTCGCGCCGTCGACCGGGTCGGGCCAGCCGCCGGCCGGTGCGGCGCCCGCAAGGTCGACGAGCGTCGGCAGCAGGTCGACGTGCGACACGGGCCCGCGCACGCGCGCGGCGCCGAAGCGGCCCGGCGCATGCACGATCAGCGGCACGCGGCAGCCGCCTTCGAAGAACGTCATCTTGTACCAGAGCCCGCGTTCGCCGAGCATGTCGCCGTGGTCGGAGGTGACGATCACGATCGTGTCGTCGGCGAATCCGCACTGCTCGAGCGCGGCCAGCACGCTGCCGAACTGCGCATCGACGTAGGACGTCGCGCCGTAGTAGGCGCGGCGCGCGGCGCGGATCTGCGCGTCGGTGGGCGGCGTGCGGTCGTTCTCGCAGACGAAGCGCAGCCGCTGCGAATGCGGATCGCTTTCCGCCGCCTCGAGGTGCACGGCCGGCATGTCGATCTCGTCGTCGCTGTACAAATCCCAGTATTCGCGCGTGATCGCATACGGGTCGTGCGGATGGGTCAGCGACACGACCATGCAGAACGGCCGCGCATCATGCCCGGCCGCGCGCTCGCGCGCGACGTCGTACAGCTTCTGCTTCGCGGCGAACGTGACTTCGTCGTCGAAATCGAGCTGGTTCGTGCGCACGCACGGGCCGGCCTCCAGCACCGAACTCATGTTGTGATACCAGCTCGGCCGCTCGGCCGGGCTGTCCCAGTCGGGCACCCAGCCGAAATCGGCCGGATAGATGTCGGTCGTGAGCCGCTCCTCGAAGCCGTGCAGCTGGTCAGGCCCGCAGAAATGCATCTTGCCGGACAGCATCGTCCGGTAGCCGCCCGCGCGCAGGTAGTGCGCGAACGTCAGCGTTTGCGCCGGCAATTCGGCGGCGTTATCGTAGGCGCCGATCCCCGACGGCAGCTTGCCCGTCAGCAGCGAGAAGCGCGACGGCGCGCACAGCGGGCTCGCACAATACGCGGCGTCGAACACCACGCCTTGCGCGGCGAGACGGTCCAGCGTCGGCGTGCGCGCGACGCGATTGCCGTAGGCCGGCAGCGCGAACGGCGTGAGCTGGTCGGCCATCAGGATCAGGATGTTGGGTGTCGGGTTCGTCATCGGCAGTCGTGGGGAAAACGGTGTTCGAATGGAACGGCGCGCCGCTCGCGCAGCAGGACGTCCGGCATGACGGAAGCAGCACGAAGAAAGTGCCGCGCCTGCGGCCCGCGACTGGCTAGAATCGCAGAATGCGTTGCGCGGCGGCCGTGAGGCACGCGTTGAAGCGGGCCATGAAGCGCATGTACCGCACCGTCCGATGCACTATCGCCCGCCCGAATTCGCGCGGGTAGGCGTCCGGTCCTTATGGGGCCATTAGAGGGACTTATGTCGAAATCCGAACCGTTACCGTCGATGCAGGCGCTGCGCGCGTTCGAATCGGCCGCCCGGCTCGCGAGCTTCACGGCCGCCGCGCGCGAACTCGGCTCCACGCAGCCGGCCGTGAGCCAGCAGGTGTTCCAGCTCGAGGCCGAACTGGGCGTGCCGCTGTTCGAGCGCAGCCCGCGCGGCGTCACGCTGACGGCCGACGGCCAGTGCCTGTACGAAGCCGTTCGACTGAGCCTCGACACGCTGCGCGGCGCGACCGCCACACTCCGTGCGCGCCGCGAGCACGGCGCGCTCACGATCGTCACCGACTTCGGCTTCGCGACTTACTGGCTGATGCCGCGCCTGGCCGGGCTGAAGCGCGTGATGCCGGATGTCGACGTGCGCGTCGTCACGTCACAGGATTACGACGCGCAGCGCGACCATGGCGACATCGCGATCCTGTTCGGCGACGGCCACTGGCCGTCGTGCACGGCCGCACGGCTCTTTCCGGAATCGGTCACGCCAGTGTGCTCGCCCGCGTTCCGCGACGCGCACCCGCACGTCGCACGGGCCGACCACCTGCTCGCGTTGCCGCTGCTGCACGTGCAGCCGACACGCCCCGAGCGCTGGCTGTCGTGGTCCGGCTGGTTCGACGCGCACGGCCTCGATACGGCGGCCGCCGCGCATGGCGTGACCTTCAACAGCTACGCGCTCGTGATCCATGCGGCGCTGCTCGGCGAAGGCGTCGCACTCGGCTGGTCGCCGCTCGTCGACGAACTCGTCGCGTCGGGGCAGCTCGTGAAGCTCGTCGACGCGCCGGTGGTCACGTCGCGCGGCTACTTCCTGGTGCGGCCGCCGCAGCGGCCCGAGCCGGACGCGACCCACGTATTCCGGCGCTGGCTGCTCGACGCGTGCTCGCCGGCCTGAACGGCCGCCCAGCCGGTCAGCAGCGATCCGCCTGACGCCTTGATGCCCGACGGGCCGGGCGCGCCCGCCCGGCCGCACTGGCGCGCCGATACCAGCCACACGGCGGGTTGGTTCTATCCGCTCCAAAATCGTCCTGATTTACTTGAGCCTCCCGCTACCCGCGTAGCCTGGCGCCCGGTGCGCCGCCGCGCGGGTTCGCGCCCCATGACATCCGAGGAACCTCATGACCGCCGACTCACGCCCCGATCAATTCGTCTTGACGCTGTCGTGCCCGAGCGCCGCCGGCCAGGTCGCCGCCGTCGTCGGCTTTCTCGAGCGCCATCGCTGCTATGTCGATGCGCTGAACGTGTTCGACGACGATCTCAGCAATCGCTTCTTCGTGCGCTGCGTGTTTCATCCGACGGATGAGTCGCTGCAGATCGACGCGCTGCGCCAGGAGTTCGGGCCGATCGCGGCCGAGCTCGGCGGCCACGACGGCGATACGCAATGGGCAATCCACGACGTGAGCGCACGGCCGAAGGTGCTGATCATGGTGTCGAAGCTCGAGCACTGCCTCGCGGACCTGCTGTTCCGCTGGCGGATGGGCGAGCTGAAGATGGACATCGTCGGCATCGTGTCGAACCATCCCGACTTCGAGCCGCTCGCCGCGCAGCACGGGCTGCCGTTCCGCCACTTCCCGATCACGGCCGATACGAAGGCGCAGCAGGAAGCGCAGTGGCTCGACTTCTTCGAGTCGAGCGGCGCCGAGCTCGTGATCCTCGCGCGCTACATGCAGGTGCTGTCGCAGGAAACCAGCGCGAAGCTCGCGAACCGCGCGATCAACATCCATCATTCGTTCCTGCCCGGCTTCAAGGGCGCGAAGCCGTATCACCAGGCGCATGCGCGCGGCGTGAAGCTGATCGGCGCGACCGCGCACTTCGTCACCGACGATCTCGACGAAGGCCCGATCATCGAGCAGGTCGTCGAGCGCGTCGATCATGCGCTGCGCCCGGAGCAGTTGCTCGCGGTGGGGCGCGATGTCGAATCGCTCACGCTCGCACGCGCGGTGAAGGCGTTCATCGAGCGGCGCGTGTTCCTGAAC
Source organism: Burkholderia puraquae (assembly GCF_002099195.1). GTDB lineage: Bacteria > Pseudomonadota > Gammaproteobacteria > Burkholderiales > Burkholderiaceae > Burkholderia > Burkholderia puraquae. The sequence goes on from NZ_NBYX01000003.1 coordinate 449,894, forward strand.
GGCGATCGGACGGTGGTGTTTCCGTAAGCGCATCGCGCTTTCATCGCGTTCGTTCCGCGCGCAGCAAACAAAAAAACCGACCGGCACTCGCCGGTCGGTTTTTTTATCGCTTGCAGTTCGACACTGCGCGCGACGGCTCCGGGTGCGGTGTCCGGATTCGTCGCGCGCGGCGCATGCCGCAGTCAGACGCTCACTTCACCCACGCGAAGTAATACGACAGCCAGATCGTCAGCCCCGCGCCCACCAGCGCCGCGTAAGGCATCAGGTTCAGCCACATCGCGCGCTTCGGCACTTCGAGCTCCATGTCGCGCTGCATCTGCGCAGGGAAGCGGCCGCGATCCTGCCAGTAGTGACGGAACAGGAACACCGGCACGATCAGCAGCATCGCGATCAGCCCGTTGCGCAGCGTGCCTTCGCCCTGCAGGTTCGCGCCCGCGCCGACATACACCAGGTTCGCGTAGCCGCAGAGCGAGCCGGCGACGAGCAGCCACGTCGGGCAGCGGAACGGCCGATCCCAGTTGCCGCGATCCATCCGGTGGATCCAGCCCGACTGGAGATTCAGGAATACGAACAGCATGTAGCAGACGTTCGAGATCGACAGCACCGTCATGTAGTCCGACATCATCAGCAACACGAGGTTGAAGCCGAGATCGGTCCACATCGCGCGCGTGGGCGAGCCGTGCTCGTTCACGTGCGACAGGTACTTCGGCAGCCAGCCGTCGACCGATGCCTGGTACAGCGTGCGCGACGAGCCCATCATCGACGTCATCACGATCAGCAGGATCGACAGCATCAGCATCACGACGACCGCATTCGCGACCCATGCACCGCCGCCGACGATCTTCGCCATCGCGGCCGCGACGCCGGTGCCGTCGCCGATCGACGGATCGAGCATCGCCTGCGTGCCGAGCGCGCCCTGGAACGCCATCGGCACAAGCGTCATCACGACGAGACACAGCGCGCCCGACCAGAAGATCGCCTTGGCCGTATCGCGGCGCGGATCGCGGAATTCGCGCGTGTAACAGACGGCCGTCTCGAAGCCGTACGACGCCCAGCCGGCCATGAACATCGCGCCGAGCGCCATCGTGACGCCCTGCCCGTTCCACGAGCCGAACGTCGCGGCCGTGAGATTGCCGTGCGCGTCGTGGCCGAGCGGCAGCAGCGGGAGCAGGTTCGACATCGGCACGTCGCCCGTGATGAACGGCACGATGCCGACGATCAGGAGTGGCGTGAGCGACGCGATGCCGAGAATGCGCTGCGTGCGTGCAGCCTTCGATGCACCGCTGTGCTGAAGCTTGAACGTGATGAGAAGCAGGATCGTCGCGATGATGAACGTCGCATTGATCCGCAGGGACAGGCCCGGCTTAATGAACCCGAGATCCGCAATCCTGAGCTGCCATTGCAGCACCGCCGCGTTGGCGGGAAAGAGACTCGTGAGCGCATAGCTCGCCGCGAGGCCGCAGCCGAGCGCGAGCATCGGCGACCACGCGAGCCAGTTGCACCACACGGACACCGGGGCAATCAGCTTGCTGTAACGCACCCAGCCGATCGCACCGTACACGGACGCACCGCCCGATTTATGGGGAAATAGTCCCGATATTTCCGCATAAGTCGCGCTTTGAATCAGCCCCATCGTGATCGCGGCGATCCAGATCGCCCACGCGGGCTGGCCGATCGTCGCACATACGCCGCCGATCGTGAACAGCACGCCTGCCGGCACACCGCTCGTTACCCAAAAAGCGTCTTTCCAAGTCAGGCCACGATGCAGCGTGTGGCCCGTCGAATCATGTGAGATGGTTGCCTCAACATCACTGGTGCGATTCGCACGCAGTCCTGCTTGACTCATCCAATTCCTCCTCTCGTTCAGCGTGGGCGCTTCAGCGCTTCCTCTGGTCCGATACAAAGCGGGATGACTCCGCACAAGGGCGCTAGTGTAACAACTTGCGCGCTTTTTTGCAGATTCCGCAAAATAATTCCGGGATAAGGCTGCGTCGCAGTGCGATTATTTCGCATTCCTAGCAACCTGCCCCGGACTGTCTCTTCATCTATTTATTGCGGCGAATCGCCGCGGACTTACTGCGCGCCTTCCGTCCACGAATTCACGCGGTCGGCATGTGCCGCAATCCACGCATCCGCAGCCGCTTCCGGCTTCGATCCGCTCTGGATCGCCAGCATCACGCTGTCGATTTCACCCGGCTTCCACTGGAATTTCTTCAGGAACGCGACGACCGGCTTGGCCTTGGTCTCGAGCCCCGGATTCACGACGCTGTCGACGTGCTCGGCGCCGCCGAATACTTTCTTCGGATCCTCGAGGAAGCGCAGCTTCCACTTCGCGAACATCCAGTGCGGCGCCCAACCCGTCACGATGACCGGCTTGTTCGCATTGACCGAACGCGACAGCTCGGCCGTCATCGCGCTGCCCGAGCTCGGCATCAGCGTGTAGTTCAGCCCATAGCTCTTGATCGCATCGTCGGTCTTGCGCATCACGCCGGCGCCTGCGTCGATGCCGACGATCCGGCCGCCGAAACTGCTCTTCTCCGCATTCAGGTCGTCGATGCTCTTCGCCTTCACGTACGCGGGCACGATCAGGCCGATCTTCGCATCGGGGAAATTCGCACCGAGGTCGACGACCTTGGCCTTGTATTCGTCCCAGTACGACCCGTGCGTGACCGGCAGCCACGCGGACAGCGTCGCATCGAGATCGCCGCGCGCGACGCCCTGCCACATGATCCCGGCAGCGACCGGCACGAGCTGGACCTGGTAACCGAGTTTCTTCTCGATCACGCGGGCCGCGACGTTCGACGTCGCGACGCTGTCGTCCCAGCCTTCGACGTAGCCGATCTTCAGCGTGGGCTTCGTATCGGCGAGCGCCGATGCGCTCAGCGCCACCATTGCCGACAGTGCGCCGGTCCACAACAACTTTCCGAACAGCTTCATGGTCGATCTCCTTGATATGCGCACCGTGCGCGTGGTCTCTCTAGGTTCTTCAACCACAAATCCGCGGTATCGTTGTTTTCCGACGGATGCTTGTCCGGACGCGACGCGCCCGGACAGCCGATGGCGTGTTTCGACTACTTGTCGATCACGAGATCCGACAGCGGCTTGCTGCAGCACAGCAGCACCATCCCCTGGTCGATCTCGCGCTGGCGGATACCGCCGTTGTGCTTCATTTCAACCTGCCCCGACACGAGCTTCACCTTGCAGGTGCCGCACATGCCCTGCGTGCACGACGCCGGCAGCCGCACGCCCGACTGGCGCGCCGCCTCCAGCACGTGCTGCTCCGAGCCGCACGAGATCTCGCGATTGCTCTTCGCGAAGCTGACCGTGTACTGCTTCGTGCCGGTGTCGGCCCCCTCGGCCAGCGGCGCGAGTTCGGCAAGCAGTTCGTCGCTCGCGGTCTGCGCGAGCGTCTCGAACGAGAAGCTTTCCTCGTGATACTGCTTGCGATCGAAGCCGGCTTCGTCGAGCAGGTCGCGCACGGCCTTCATGTACGGCGCGGGGCCGCACGTGAAGATCTCGCGTTCCATGAAATCCGGTGCGATCAGCTTCAGCAACGGCAGCGTCAGGAAGCCCGTGACGCCCGGCCAGTTGGTCCGCGCGCCCAGGCGCTCGACGACGAACGACGTGCGGAAGTTCGTGTGGTTCGATGCGATCAGGTCGAGCTCGCGCGCGAAGATGATGTCGTCCGGCGTGCGCGCGCTGTGCACGAACAGGATGTCGCGATCCTCCGCGAGATCATGGTGCGCGCGGCTCATCGACATCAGCGGCGTGACGCCCGAGCCGGCCGACAGGAACAGGTACTTGCGCGCCGGATGCCGTGCGCACGTGAATTCGCCGGCCGGGCCGAGCACGCGTACCGGCGCGCCCGGCTGCAGGTTGTCGTGCAGCCAGTTCGACACCTTGCCGCCCGGCACGCGCTTGACCGTGATCGAGATCGTGTGCGGACGCGCCGGCGACGACGAGATCGTATAGCAGCGGTTGATCGTCTCGCCTTCGATGTCGAGCTCCAGCGTGATGAACTGCCCCGGCTCGAACGAAAACGCACGGCCTTGCGGCGAACGGAAGAAGAAGCTCTTCACGTCATGGGTTTCCTGCCGCACCTGGCAGCACACCAGCGTTTCCTCGACGTCGCTCGTCCAGCGCTCCGGAAGCGCGGTCCAGAACGCCGGGTGCGTCACCCGGCTTTCCGCCGGCTCGAAATTGGCTGCATCTCGCATCATGCCAACCTCCGCCGGGCCGCCCCAAGAAGGTTGGCCGCCCCCTCGGGGGGCAGCGAGCAAAGTGAGCGTTGGGGTTGTTTCATCATTGACTCCGCTTGCTTTCCGCTGACTACTACGCGCCGGTTTTTTCGGCGAGCCGGCCGATGTACCAGGCCGAGAATTTTTCGACGAGACCTTCCGTGAACGGCGAATACGGGCCCGGCTCGTACGCGCTGCTGGTCGCGCCGCGCTGAGAGAATTCGACGAGCGCGCGATCCTGGTCGTTGGTCGCGTTCCACACGGCCGTGAGGTTCTTCACGTCGTAGTCGATGCCTTCCTTCGCATCCTTGTGCACGAGCCACTTCGTGCGCACGAGCGTCTTGCCGGCCGACAGCGGAATCACCGAGAACGTCACGATGTGATCGCTCATGAAGTGGTGCCAGGAGTTCGGCTGCGTCCAGAACGACAGCCCGCCGAGGTCCGCCTTGTCGAAGCCGCCGAGCAGCTTCTTCGACGCGACCTTCGCGTCGAGCGTCTGCGATTCGCCGTGACGATCGAGCGGCAGGCGCTGCGTGCGGAAGCCCGTCACGTCGAGCAGCTTTTCGATTTCCTCGGACGGCAGGCCCATCTCGGCCCACTCCTTGCCGCGCCGTACGCACGTTTCAGCGAACGCATCCATGCCTTCGGCGTTCGCATCGGAACGCTGGTAGCCGAAGCCGTATTCGTACAGCGAGATGGTCAGCTCCGGATGGTTCGCGACGCAGTGATAGCACTCGCGGTTGTTCTCCATCGTGAGCTTCCAGTTGCCTTCCTCGATGATGTCGACCTGCGCGGCGATCTTCGTGCTCGGCAGGTCGTGCGGCAGCAGGTACGGCTCCATCTCGGCGCGCAATTGCGCGAAGTCGGCAGGCGGCTCGTCGGCGAGGCAGACGAAGATCAGGCCCGCGAGGTTCTCGACGTGCACCGACTTCAGGCTGTGCTTGCAGCGGTCGAACTTCTCGCCCATGTGCTCGGCGAACATCAGCTGGCCCGTCAGGTTGTAGGTCCAGCTGTGGTACGGGCACACGATGTTGCCGACCGAGCCCTTGTCTTCATTGCACAGGCGCGCACCGCGGTGACGGCACACGTTGTGGAACGCGCGGATCGCCATGTCGTCGTCGCGCACGATCAGGATCGAATCGCTCCCCAGCTCCACGGTCACGTAGTCGCCCGGCTCCGGAATGTCCGGCTCGACCGCCACCTGGATCCAGTGCTGGCGGAAAATCGCCTCCATGTCGAGCGCGAAGATGTCCTCGCTCGTGTAGAACGGTGCCTCGAGGCTGTGGCCTTCCTTGCGCCGCTCGATCAATGCACGAATGTCTGCCGATACTTTCATCGTTTGCTCCGGATTCCTTGCATCCCTGGGTTCTTGCCGACAGGCATCAAAATCAGTAGTCGATGAGCTGATGCTCGCGCAAATACGCGAGGATCACTTGTGCTTTTTCGACCGAACTCCCTTCATTTACGACGTTGCCGCCACGGCTTTCGGTCGTCGTCGCGGACAGCATCCGGGCATGCCCGGAGCGCTTCTCGGCGGCGACCAGCTTTACGGGTTTACGCTCGATCGGGCCGACCGTCCACGCGGCTGCATCGGCGTCCGCGCCGGGCGCCGCGAGTGCGGGCCGAATCGCACCGGCGCGCAGCCGCGCATACGCGTAGCGCGGCTCGGCATTGGCGAGCGGATGGACGGCGACGACGGCCGGCAGCGCCGCGTCGACGCGCCGCCGCAGCCCTTTCGGCAAAAATTGCCGGACGGCCACGCGGCCGCCGTCGACCGTCACGTCGACGGCCGAGCCAACCAGCGGATAGCCGAGCGCCGCGGCGATGCGATACGGCAGCATGCCGGTGTCGTACGCGCCCTCGGCGCGCGTGCCGGTCAGCACGAGGTCATAGCCTTCGACGCGTGCGGCGAGCGCATGCACGGCATCGTCGCCGTCGCGGCAGGCCAGCACCTCGACCTCCCGTGCGCCGAGCGCGAGATATTCGGCAAGCGCCGCATTCGCAGGGTCGCCCGCATGGATCACGTCGAGCTTCGCGCGATGCCGCTCCGCGAGCTGGCGGCCGGTTTCGAGCGCAGCCGCGTCGTTGCGGCTATAGCGCGCGACGCCGCTGACCGGATGGCGGCCGACGGACACGAGCACCGCGATGCGTTGCAACTGGCGGGGGGCGTTCATGCGGCGACTCCTTCCGGTTCACGATTGCCGACCGCGGCCGGCGACTCTCCACGCGCGGCGCGCGCGGCCTGCACCTGTTCGATCAGCGCGGCAATCGTGCCCTGCGCGTCGCCCACCACCGTCAGGTTCGCGCGCTTCGCGATCGGCGCGCTGCCGTCGAGGTTCACCGCGATCACGTGGCGGCAGTCCTTGATCCCCTGCAGGTGCTGCACCGCGCCCGAGATACCGAACGCGATGTACACGCTCGCCTCGACCGTCTTGCCGGTGGCGCCGACCTGCTTGTCGCGCGTGAAGTGGCCGTTGTCGACCGCGACGCGGCTCGCGCCGATCGCTGCTCCGAACGCGCCGGCCAGCCGCTCGAACGCGCCGATGTCGGACACGCCGTTGCCGGCCGACACGATGAAATCGGCTTCCTCGAGCGCGACCTGGGCCGCATCGATTTCGTCGAGACCGAGATCGCGGTACGGCTGCACGGCGTCATGCGCCGGACGGATGAAATCGGTGGCGAGACGCTCGCCTGCGCCGACGAACGGCAGCTTCGCGTCGACCGCGTTCTGCGCGAGCAGGATCACGTCGGGCAGCGCACGGGTGGCAAAGGCGCGCCCGGCCTGCGCATACGCGCCGACATGCTTCGCGTCGATCTCGACGACGTGGGTCGCGACGCTCGCGCCGGCGGCCGCCGCGTAACGCCGGCCGAGATCGCCGTCGCCCGTCGCGTTGTCGGGCACGAACACGTGTTTCGGCGCGAGCGCCGCAGCGCAGGCCTGCAGCGCTTGCAATTCGCTTTCAGGGTCGAACGCGCGGCGATCGAAGCCGGCGAGTTCAAGCAGCTTGTCGACGCCCAGTTCGGCCACGTCGTCCTTCAGTTCGCCGAACGCGAGCAGCGCGACTTCGGTCTGTGCGTCGGCGAGCAACGCCGCGGCGGCGATCGCCTGCCGCGAATGATCGTCGAGTGCGCCACGTTCGCTGTGCGCGACCACCAGCATCACGTGCTTCGGATCCTGCACCGCGCGGCGTGGCTTCGCGGCCGCTGCGCCGTGGCCGTGCGCGGACCAGTGCGCGGCATTCGCATCGGCGCTGCCTTCCTCGCCGAGCGTGATGCGCTTCAGGCCGGCGGCCGTGATGATGAACGGCCGGCGCGGATCGATTCGTTTGATCGTATTCATCGATTCACTCCAGCGAGGCGGCAACGAGTTCGGCGACGTCGAGCACGTCGGGGCGCGGGCCCACGACGCCTTCGAGCATGGCCGTGCAGTTCGGGCACGCAACCGCGACCACGTCCGCGCCAATCGTGCGCGCATCGGCGATGCGGATGTCGGGAATGCGCTGCTTGCCCGGGATATCGGTCAGCGGCGCACCGCCGCCACCGCCGCAGCAGCGGCCGCGCATGCCGTTGCGCTCCATCTCCACGACCTGGATGCCGATCGTCTTCAGCAGCTTGCGCGGCGCTTCCGTCTCGCCGTTGTAGCGGCCGAGGTAGCACGGGTCGTGATACGTCGTGCGCTTATCCTGCAGCGCCTCGACGGCCTTCGGCGCGATCTTGCCGCTGTCGGCGAGTTCGGCGAGGTAGGTCGTATGGTGCTTGACCGTCACGCGCAGCCCGAGCGCACGGTATTCGTTGCGCAGGCTGTGCATCACGTGCGGGTCGGCCGTCACGATCTGCTTGTACGACAGCGCGTCGAGCGTGCCGATCAGGCGCTTCGCCATCTGCTGGAACGTCGCTTCGTCGCCGAGCCGGCGTGCGACGTCGCCCGTGTCGGTTTCGGTCGAGCCGAGCACCGCATAGTCGACGCCCGCTTTGTTCAGCACCTTGACGAACGCGCGCAGCGTGCGCTGGTAGCGCATGTCGAACGCCCCTTCGCCCGCGACGAACAGCACGTCGACCGGCTTGCCGGGCTGTGCGACGGGCGCGCTCAGGTCGACCGACCAGTCGTAGCGCGCGGCCGTGTCGTAGCCGCCCATCGTGCCCGTCTCGCGCAGGTTCGCGAGCACTTCCTGGCCCTTGCCCGGCACCGTGCCGTGCACGAGCGTGCGGTTGCGGCGCATGTCGACGATCGCATCGACGTGCTCGATCAGCATCGGGCACTCCTGCACGCAGGCGCGGCAGGTCGTGCACGACCACAGCGTCTGTTCTTCGATCAGGCCCGACACGATCGGGCCGTTCGGCTCACCGCGATGCTGGCCGACCGCGAGGCCCGGCGACGGGCTGCCCGCGTACGCTGCATCGGTGCCGCCGGCCATCCCGACCACGAGATCCTGGATCAGCTTCTTCGGGTTCAGCGGCTGGCCCGACGCGAACGCGGGGCACGCGGCTTCGCACTTGCCGCACTGCACGCACGCATCGAAGCTCAGCAGCTGGTTCCAGCGGAATTCGACCGGCTTCTCGACGCCGTACTCCTGATGCTCGATGTCCGGCAGCTTCAGCGCGGTCGGCGGCGTGGCCGTACCGTTGCCCGTGAACGATTCGCGCGTGGCGGCGAAACGTTCCTGGCGCGGGTGGAATGCCAGGTGCAGCAGGCCGGCGATCGCATGCTTCATCGGGCCGCCCTTCGCGGCGCCGACCGTCATCGTGAATGCACCGACGCCGATCAGCAGCGCGCAGAGCACCGCGAACGCGCCCGACATCGCGCCGGTCGGCACCAGCATGAACAGCACGAGGCCGAGCGCGAACGAGCCGAGCAGCCAGGGCAGCGTATTCCACGGGCCGCGCGACAGGCGGGCCGGCACGTCCTTCGCCGCGCGCCGGCGCCACACGAACACCGCGCCGACCAGCATCGCGAGCGCCGCGAGGAAGATCAGCTTGTCGAGCCACGGCGAGTAGATCGCGAGGCCGTAGTTGATGAACACCAGCGCGAGCGCGCCGATCGCGCCGCCAGCCGTCGCGACGTGCGTCTTCGCGATGTACGGATCACGGGCGACCACGTGGTGCAGGTCGACGAAATAGCGCTTCGGAATCGCGAACAGGTTGGCGACACCGAACGAGCCGGGCGCCGTGGCCCGGCCGAGACGCCAGTAGGACGAGCGCTTCGCGACCGCGAACGCGAGCCCCGCCACCGACAGCCACAACAGGGCGGTAATGAGGAAGGACGGGTTCATCTTTTAGAAATCCTTCACGAGACGCAGCGAGTCGTAGATCGCCCCGTGGACGTTGTGCATCGAGATGCAGTCGCCGACACGGAACAGCAGGAAGCGGCCGTTGCCGAGCTCTTCCGACAGGCACGGCTGCGGCTCGGCCGCGAACAGCGTGTGCGGATCGATCTGGCCGCGGTTCAGCGATTCCGGCTTGAGCTTCCAGTACAGCTCGTCGTTCGGCGACGAACCGTTCTCGATCACCACCTGGTCGACGGCGCGCTCTTCCAGTTCTTCCGTGTACTCGTTGCGCAGCACGGCGATCAGCTTGCCATCCTCTTCATAGACGCGATCGAGCATCGTATTCGGCGTCGGGATCACGCCGAACGCGTACAGGCGGCGATAGAAGATCGGGAACGTCGTGCCGCCGCAATCGTCGGCCACCTTCACGTCCGGCGTGACGACCTCGACCTTCGAGCCGCGGCTCGCCATGAAGTCGGCCACGCCGGCGCCCGCATGCGTGCTCACGCCGTCGAACAGCAGCACGTTCTGCTTCGGCTCGACCTTGCCGGTCAGGATGTCCCACGAGCTCACGGCCAGCCCCTCGGCCACGCCCCAGCCCGGCACCTGCCACGTGAAGCTCGACCCGCCGGTCGCGAGCACGACGATGTCCGGCTTCTCGGCCATGATCATCTTCTCGTCGGCGGCCACGCCGAGACGGCGGTCGACGCCCAGGCGCTTCGTTTCCATGTCGAACCAGCGGATGATCCCCGACATCTGTTCGCGCTGCGGCGCCTTCGCGGCGATCATCACCTGCCCGCCCACTTCGGCGTTCTTCTCGAACAGCACGACGTCGTGGCCGCGCAGCTTCGCGACGCGCGCCGCCTCGAGGCCCGCCGGGCCCGCGCCGACCACCACGACCTTGCGCTTCGGGCCGCGCGACTTCTCGATGATGTGCGGCATCGTCGATTCGCGCGACGTCGCCGCGTTCTGGATGCACAGCACGTCGAGGCCGTTGTACTGACGGTCGATGCAGTAGTTCGCGCCGACGCACTGCTTGATTTCGTCTTCGCGGCCGTCGCGGATCTTGATCACCATGTGCGGATCGGCGATCTGCGCGCGCGTCATGCCGACCAGGTCGATCATGCCGGTCGCGAGCAGGCGCTCGGCCTGGCCCGCATCGCGGATGCTCTGCGCGTGCATCACCGGGATCTTCACGACCGACTTGATACCGGCCGCGAGGTGCACGAACGGCTCCGGCGGCAGCGCCATCGGCGGCATGCAGTTGGCGATCGTGTTGTGCGTATCGCCGCCCGAGCCGACCACGCTCAGGTAGTCGATCAGGCCCGTCTCCGACATCGCCTGCGCGATTTCCTTCAGCGCTTCGTGATCGAGGCCGTCTTCGTGGAATTCGTCGCCGCACATGCGCAGGCCGACGCAGAAGTCCTTGCCCACCGCCTCGCGCACGGCCGTCAGCACTTCGATGCCGAAGCGCAGGCGGTTCTCCAGGCTGCCGCCCCATTCGTCGGTACGGTGGTTCGAGCGCTTGCTCCAGAACTGGTCGATCAGGTGCTGGTGGGCGGCCGAGATCTCGATGCCGTCCATGCCGGCTGCTTTCACGCGCTTCGCAGCCGCCGCGAAATCGCCGATGATGCGGCGGATTTCCTCGATCTCGATGATCTTCGCGTTGCCGCGGTGCACCGGCTCGCGCACGCCCGACGGCGACATCAGGTGCGGCCAGTGCTCGCCGTGGAACGACGAGCGACGGCCCATGTGCGTCGCCTGGATCATGATCTTCGCGCCGTGCTTGTGCATCGTGTCGGCGAGGCGCGTGAGCGGATCGATGATCTTGTCGGTCGACAGGTTCACCGATTTCCACCAGCCCTGCGGGCTGTCGATCGACACCGGGCTCGATCCGCCGCAGATCGCGAGGCCCACGCCGCCCTTGGCCTTTTCTTCGTAGTAGCGGATATAGCGGTCGCCCGGCAGGCCGCCCGGCTCGGCATACACCTCCGCATGCGCGGTGCTGACGATCCGGTTGCGCAGCGTCAGCTGGTTCAGCTGCATGGGTTTGAACAGGTGGGGATAACGCATCGCAGGCGACCTCTGGCGTTCGAATGTCTCGTGTTGCGGGTGTTGTTGTGTTGCTGTGCCGTTACGTCAGCGCATCAGTGCGCGATCGGCGACACTTCGAAGACGCAGTGGTCGTGATGCTCGGCCGCGCACTGCACTTCCTTCGACTGCGCACGCGGTGCGCCCTTGCCTTCCGGCGTCGTGTCGTTGACCCAGTCCATCGCACCGGCGAACCAGCCCGCGAACATGTAGCAGAGCTTGCCTTCCTTGCCCGGCTGCTGGAGCACGAACGACGAGTGGCGCAGCTCGATCCTGGCGCGCGCGCTGGCCGGATCGGCCTCGATGATCGAGAACAGGCCCCAGCCGCGCTGCGACAGGCGCTTCAGGTAATGCTCGAACACGGCCATGCCGGTCAGCCCATGCTGCTTGGCTTCCTTGTCGCACCAGTGGTAAGCGGACTTGTAGCCGGCCTTGTAGAGAATCTCGGCATACGCTTCGACGCCGAGCGCTTCCTCGACGGCGACGTGGTTGTTCGTGAAGAAGTGGCGCGGCACGTACAGCATCGGCAGCGCGTCGGTGGTCCAGACGCCGGTATCGGGATCGACGTTGATCGGCAGTTGCGGTTGCATCGTGGTGACTCCGTGAGGAAATTGGCCGCGCGGCTCAGTGCGCAGGCGCGACATCGTCCGCGTGCCCGTGCGGCTTGCACGGGCACGTCCCGATTTTTCTTGTTGAATCGCTAGCGGTGAAGCGGTCTGGCGTTCGCGGCGCTTACGCGCCCCACACGTCCTTGAACACGCGCACCCAGTTCTCGCCCATGATCTTGCGGATACGCGACTCCTTCCAGCCGTGGCGTTCCATCGCGGCCGTGAGGTTCGGGAATTCGCCGATCGTGCGGATGCCGTCCGGGTTGATCACCTTGCCGAAGTTCGTCAGCTGGCGATAGCGGCCCTTGTCATGCGTCAGCATGTCGAAGAATTCCTTCGCGAAATCCTGCGTGAAGTCCGTGCCGATGCCGACCGCGTCTTCGCCGATCAGGTTCACGACGTAGTCGATCGCCTCGATGTAGTCGTCGATGTTCGCTTCGATCCCGCGCTTCAGGAACGGCGCGAACATCGTCACGCCGACGAAGCCGCCCGCATCGGCGATCTCCTTCAGCTGTTCGTCGCTCTTGTTGCGCGGATGCTCCTTCAGGCCCGACGGCAGGCAGTGCGAATAGCACACCGGCTTCTTCGAGAACGCGATCGCTTCCGACGACGTGTTGCCGCCTACGTGCGACAGGTCGACCATGATGCCGACGCGGTTCATCTCGGTGATCACTTCGCGGCCGAAGTCCGACAGCCCGCCGTCACGCTCGTAGCAACCGGTACCAACCAGGTTCTGCGTGTTGTAGCAGAGCTGCACCACGCGCACGCCCATGTCGGCGAACGCCTCGATGTAGCCGATGTTGTCCTCGAACGCATGCGCGTTCTGGAAACCGAGGATCACGCCGGTCTTGTCTTCCTTCTTCGCGCGGAAGATGTCTTCCGTCGTGCGCACCAGCGTCAGCAGCTCGCTGTTGTCGCGGATCTTCTTCTTCATCACGCCGATGTTGTCGACGGTCTTGGTGAAGTTCTCCCACACCGACACCGTGCAGTTCGCGGCGGTGATGCCACCCTTGCGCATGTCTTCGAACACCGGCTTCTCGAACTTCGAGATGTTCAGCCCGTCGATGATGATGCTGTCTTGATGCAGCGAGCTCATGTGTTGCTCCAGTATTGTCGGGTCGGTCGGATCAATAGATCGGGAAGCGTTCGCACAACGCGAAGATCTCGCGGCGCACGCGCTGTTCGGTCGCGTGGTCGCCTTCCGGGTTCGCGCGCAGCGCGTCGAACACTTCGAGGATCAGGCGGCCGACTTCACGGAATTCCGCGACGCCGAAACCGCGCGTCGTGCCGGCCGGCGTGCCGAGACGGATGCCCGACGTGACGGTCGGCTTCTCGGTGTCGAACGGGATGCCGTTCTTGTTGCAGGTGATGCCCGCGCGTTCCAGCGCCTGCTCGACCGGCGCGCCCTTCAGGCCCTTCGGGCGCAGGTCGACCAGCAGCAGGTGGTTGTCGGTGCCGCCCGTGACGAGATCGACGCCGCCCGCCTTCAGCACTTCGCCAAGCGCCTGCGCGTTCGCGAGCACGTTGTCGATGTAGGTCTTGAAGTCCGCGTGCAGCACTTCGCCGAACGCGACGGCCTTGCCGGCGATCACGTGCATCAGCGGGCCGCCTTGCAGGCCGGGGAACACGGCCGAGTTGATCTTCTTCGCGATCTCCTCGTCGTTGGTCAGCACGAAGCCGCCGCGCGGGCCGCGCAGCGTCTTGTGGGTGGTCGACGTGACGACGTGCGCATGCTCGACCGGGTTCGCATGGCGGCCCGCGGCGATCACGCCGGCGATGTGCGCCATGTCGACCATCAGCTTCGCGCCGACGCTGTCGGCGATCGCACGGAAGCGCGCGAAGTCGAGCGCACGCGGGTATGCCGAGAAACCGGCGATGATCAGGTTCGGCTTGTGCTCGTGCGCGAGTGCTTCGACCTGATCGTAGTCGATCCGCATCGTGTCGCGGTTCACACCGTACTGGACCGCGTTGAACCACTTGCCCGACAGCGCCGGCTTCGCGCCGTGCGTCAGGTGGCCGCCCGCGTCGAGCGACATGCCGAGCACCGTGTCGCCCGGCTTGGCCAGCGCGAGCATCACCGAGCCGTTCGCCTGCGCGCCCGAGTGCGGCTGCACGTTCGCATAGCCGGCATTGAAGATCTTCTTCACGCGCTCGATTGCCAGCGCCTCGACTTCGTCCGCGAATTCGCAGCCGCCGTAGTAGCGCTTGCCGGGATAGCCTTCCGCGTACTTGTTGGTCAGCACCGAGCCCTGCGCCTCGAGCACGGCACGCGACACGATGTTTTCCGACGCGATCAGCTCGACCTGCGACTGCTGACGCTCGAGTTCCTTCAGGATGGCGCTGCGCACCGGCGCGTCGCGCTCGGCAAGGGGCTGCGAGAAGAAAGGCTGGGTGTTCGACATAGTGCGTCCGTGACGAAGAATAAGGGGCTGAAACCGAAGCTCAAGGCCCGCCCTGCCTGGGTTTCCCGCTCGTCCCGTACAAGGCTGCCGACGGCTCTATTCTTGTCGTTCGGATTTTCGGCGGATTGATGAATTTAGACGCGTTCTTTGCCTTTTCCGCCATCCGCGTCCGTTTTATACAAGTGACCGGTCGTGCTTTTTCGGATGACCAACCAAAACGGCGTCGGCCGTTCACCTATGGACACGCACTTCAGCTGTGCGTTTGCCGCCCGGTCGAAGTGCAGCACGTCCCGTTTACGGTGCAGTGCAGCATGGGGCTTTGAGCCAAGCAACGTATGGAGCTAGGGTTTAGCCGTATGGCACGCTTGTTGCGCTGGCTCACACAATGTCGCAGCCCGATCCGTGCCCCTCGGGCGTAAAGCTATTAGAGATTCAAGGAACGCTCCCCATGTCCCCCGACCGCACAGCGTCGCTGTCCCACTTCGCGTTCATGCCGTTACCGAACTTCACGATGATCGCGTTCACCAATGCGATCGAGGTGCTTCGGATGGCGAACTACCTGAGCGGCCAGCCGCTCTACCGCTGGTCGGTCATCAGCCCGGATGGCGGCCCGGTCACCGCGAGCAACGGCCTGACGGTCGACACGGGCCCGGCCGAATGCGTGGGGCAGCCCGACATCGTGTTCGTGTGCGGCGGCGTCGACGTGCAGCGCGCGACCACGCCCGCCCATCTGTCGACGCTGCGCCGCTTCGCGCGCTCGGGCATCCCGCTCGGCAGCCTGTGCACGGGCACCTATGCGCTCGCGAAGTCGGGGCTGCTCGCGGGTTACGCGTGCGCGATCCACTGGGAGAACATGTCGGCGCTGAAGGAAGAGTTTCCGGACACGCGCTTCCTGAAGGAACTGTTCGTGATCGACCGCGACCGCATCACGTGCACGGGCGGCGTCGCGCCGCTCGACATGATGCTGAACCTGATCGCCGCGCGCGTGGGCACCGCGCGCGTCACGCAGATCGCCGAGCAGTTCATCGTCGAACACGTGCGCGACACGAGCGCGCAGCAACGCATGCCGCTCGTCGCGCGCCTCGGCTCGGCGAACAAGTCGCTGTTCGAAGTGATCTCGCTGATGGAGAACAATATCGAGGAGCCGCTGTCGCGCGAGGAGCTCGCGCGGCTCGCGAACATGTCGCAGCGGCAACTGCAGCGCCTGTTCCGCGAACACCTCGGGATGACGCCGACGCATTACTACCTGACGCTGCGGCTGCGCCGCGCACGCGAGCTACTGCTGCAGACCGACATGTCGATCATGCACATCACGATGGCGTGCGGCTTCCAGTCGGCGTGCCACTTCAGCAAAAGCTATCGCGACGCGTTCGGCGTCGCGCCGACACGCGAACGCCGCAAGCAGGTCGCGCCGCTCGCGCAGGGCGCGGCGAGCGCGGCCGGCCCCGCGTTTCCTGCTCATGTACTACATGCGTGAGGCAGGCGCTGGGCGGTAAAAGTCATGCAGTCTTGAGACTGAAGCCTAGAATCGCAAACGCTGAGCAGGCGTTTTAATCCGCCGGCGCGATGCTTTCGCGCCGCTTCACCTGACGGCATTACCACTGTAATCACCGATTTACCTCTTCCCGGTGCGCTACGGTTACAAGAAGGCGTTCTCCGGAAATAGGCGGACGTCGCACCCAACACGCCGCTCGTCCGTGCCTGGCAATTCCCGATAGCAGACGTTCCGATTCCGTCGCGCAATCGCGCCCGCTGTCGCCCGTCGCGACGATAAGCGCGATCATGCGTTTGAAGCTGGAGGGAAACTTTTGCGAGGCGCTTATTCAAAGTACAGCACGCCCTCCGAAATTGATTAATTGGCGCTTACTCAATATTGTCAATTGTCATGGCTTCTCGTTTCAGTCGAAATCCAAACTAAAATCATACTCGTCCGATAGACACGACGACCATTCCCGGCGAACGTTCATAGCTCGTTCATGCATGAGATATCCGAGCCTATGACAGAAAAAGAACAAGCCAATTGTCCATATTTTCTTCATTCGTCGATCCGGCTTTACGCGATGGTTCAGCATTTAGGCACCACGCAGCCCCATGCGCCCGGCGCAATCGATTCAGCAGATAGCGGCAACATGCAAATGATCTGCACGATTGATCCGTTCATTTGCACCTACCTTTCACCCGTTGATGCAGTCATGGGTTCGCGGACGCTTGCGCGCGACGATGACCACTTCTGGCCAATCGATTTCCGGCAGGTCGACACCCGTCATTTCATGGAACAGCATGGCCGACTGTTGATCGCCGTGAACTATGCGTATGCGGCGACCGGGGGCCGTCTGGTGGTTTCCGATGCAGGCTATCCGTTGATGACCTACACCTTTGCATCCTTCGACGTTCCGGCCGAGCATCGCGACCACTTCACCATCCGCTTCCCCGACAGCGTGGTCGATCGAATTGAAACCGCCTATTCACGAGCCGGACTATCCGAGTTCAGCAAGACGCTCGACATGATGGATACATGGACCGCCGAGCAAATAGCCGATGCAGAGGCCGAGGCATCGGCACATATGCCGCCGACCGTCGCCATTGAAGGCGCGGAGATCGATCAATACGCCATTTACGACCCCGAGTCGGTCGACTGGATCTTTATCAACTTCGATTGAGGAAACAACCATGAGTCGACGAGCAGTGAGGAATGGCGATCCGACGACAACGGGCGGTATCGTCATCGCGGTGACGTCTACGATGTTCAACCACGGCAAACAGGTCGCCGTGGATGGCGACAAGGCGACATGCGGAAATTGCGAAGGGGCGTTCCCGATAGTGGGCGGCGCACAGCGCATGATTCACCACGGGCGACGTGTTGCGCTGGAGGGTGACGCCGTATTGTGTCCATGCGGGCGAAACCGACTGATCGCGGGGAGCGACAGCACGATTTTTTATGGAGGCAGCGGTAGCGGAAATGCAGCGAACCCGTTCGCTGCGGGTTCGGCACTGGCACCCACGCGGCACATGGCTGCACCCGGTATCCACGACGACCAATTCGTGATCCGTGACGTGCGGACAAAGCAGCGATTAAGCAACGTGCGCTATTGGATCAAGGATCGATCCGGAAACGTACTAGCAACGGGCGTGAGCGATCGGCACGGTTGTACCGCACGCGTGCAAACCGAAGACGCGCAAATTTTAACGCTGGTCATCGAGGACTGAAAAGATGGGAAACCAAACTACCGTTGCCGAGACAACGACAAACACCATCGAGGGTTCGCAGCGATTCGCAGATGTCGACTTGCGTCCGATCTGCGAAAACATGAGCAACTCGGAATTCCGGACCATGTTCGCCAAAGCGCAGGCCAAAGCCGTCGAGAAGCTGGATGCGCGCATAGCCTCTTTACAAAGGTGGTCTCAGTACGAAAAAGACCGCGCGTTCAAGTGGTTTGGGCGTGACGACGAGGTAACACGAACACACCTACTGACGGGATTAACGAAAGTTGTCAAGGTAGTGCGCGCGTTCAATGAAAAGAACGTCGTCCGTACCGGCAGCGCCGCCGATCTCGCGACCGGATGTACCCCTAACCCGGTCGGCATCGAAGGGGAAGCGGCGCACGTATGCGCACCGGATACAGCAACACATACAATTGCTATCAGCCCGCGATTCTGCACGATGCGTCCGTGGACCGCGAATGCCGATTCTCACGTATCCACTATCATCCACGAGGCAACCCACTTCCACGACACCATGTCATCGACAGACGATCAATACACAATCACACGATTCCTTCCCGAATGGGGACGATCACATCCGGCCTTGGCAATCAACAACGCCGACAGCATTGCGGGGTATGTCGTAGATGGTGACTAAACTCCTGACCGCCGTCGCGCTCACCTTGATTTGTTCGCATGCAGCACTCGCGTGCGATGGTTCATCGAACATGCCGGCCCACTACATCGACATTACGTTCGATACCGATTCAAGCGTGATTTCTTCGACAGAACTATCGAGGCTCTCGATGTGGTCCGGCGACATGCACAAGCGCTTTCCTATCATCGATACGGTATGGCTCGTCGGACTGGCTGAAAAAAACGAGCGGGACGCACAGCAGCTTGCCACACGACGGGCGGAAAATGTAATGGCCGCTCTGGGTCAGTTTTCAATTCGTGGCGAGAAAAGCGATTTCATGGGTCACATTTTCAAGCCGGACGAGTTCGGGCAGTCAGGGCGGCGCGTCGAGGTGAACGTTAGCCCGGGATGCCCTGACCACTGCTGCCCGAACCTGAACCCGATACCCAGGACGCACTGACACGACACGGTCCATTTACCGGCCCGCACAACGCGGGCCGTCTTCCCGTGCCTTTCACGGCTTCCGGCTAGTACTTACGATCCCCACACCTGCATTTCATCGAGCGAATACCCCCACTGCGTCGCGCGCTTCGTGCCGAGCATCCGCACGTAGCGGCCATGCCCGTTCAGGTTCGGCAGCGTCACGTGGCCGTACGACACACCGTTGTTCGTCGAATAGACCGTCGTCCAGTTCGCGTTGTCGTTCGACGTCTGGATCTGGTAGACGAGCGCGCCCGCATCCCAGTAGAGATCGATGCTGCTGATGGTCTTCGTCGCGCCGAGATCCACGGAGATCCATTGCGGATCGACGCCCGCGCCTTCCGGCGAATCCCAGCGCGTGCTCGTCGTGTTCCCGTCGAACGCCTTGTCGGGCGTGAGCGATGCGTTGTAGCTCGCCGACGCGGCAGCCGGATGCCCCTGCGACAGCAGCGTAGGCTGCGCGGCGGCCGGGCCGCCGTAGTAGCTCGACCCGAGCTTGGCCTTCGTCGTGTCGGCATTCACGCCGAACTGCGACAGGCTCCAGCGCTGGCCGGTCGTCGCGTCGCCCACATAGAGCTGATAGCCGCCCGCCGTCGTCGACGAGAAGAACACGTAGTTCGTGCCGTTCACCGGTGCCGGATCCGAGTTGTTGCTCACGCAATCGTTGATCGGCAGTGCGTTCGGCGTCGAAGCCGGGTCTGCCGTCTTCGTATAGATCTGGTCGGCCTGGCCGCTGTCTTTCCAGCGCGCGTAGAACACCATGCCGTCCGCGCGCACGATCGGGTAGTACGTCTGCAGCCCGGCCGGCTGATCGAACGAGGCGGTGACACCGGTCGCGAGCGTGCGCTTCATCAGCCCCATGTTCGCGCCGGTGCCGGTCGCGTAGTACACGGCGCTCGCATCCGGCGCAAGGAACGGCATCGAGTATTCGGCGCCGGACGGCGCGTTCGTCAGGCTCACGACCGACGTGAACACCGGGCCCGCGCTCGTGTACGACAGCGTGGCCTGCTTGACGTCGCCGTTCTGCTTGAACACGAGGGTCTTGCCGTCCGCGCTGAATTTCGGGTCCTCGTTGCGCGTGGCGCCCGTGCTGTTGGTCAGGTTGACGGGCGGCGTGCCGGCACCGAGCTGCAGCATGAACACGTTCCATGCGCCGTTGCTGATGCCCATGAATGCGAGCCACTTGCCGTCGGGGCTGAACACGCCGTTCATCGGGTCGGTGATGCCCCACGTGCTCTTGCTCAGTTGCGTCAGCGTATGGGCCGAGAAGTCGTAGAGGAACAGCTGGCTCGTGCCGTCGCCGTACTTGACGTAGCTGTGATAGACGAGCTTGCCGGTCAGTGCGGCGGGAAACGTCGTGTTCGGCTGGGCCGCGGGATTGCTGATGCAGGCGGCCTGTGCGGCGCCGCCGAGCAGGTTGAAGGCAAGGCCGGCCACGAGGCCCGCGACGAGAGTGTTCGATTTCACGCTGAAGGTTTCCGGTTAGGGTCATGACACCGCTGACTAGACCTCGCACGCACAGGCGTACGGGCCACGGATCAGCCGGCGGACAGCGTGAATTCCGTATCGGTCAATGTCGGGAACAAAGATTGCTCGAGCGGCGAAAGCATGCCAGCAAGTCGCGCCGAAAAACAGGATCAGAGCCCGTGAAAAACAAGCGGATCACGGGATAACGAGGTCTGTGGCGCAGCGCGCGCCGTGCTACTCTTTTTTCGGCACAAAGCTGCTCGACTTGAGGCACGCATGAAGCGTTATGCGAGGCTCGCCCGGACGATTTCCGAGTCGATCCGGCGTGGAGATCTGGCCCCCGGCGCGCGCATCCCGACCGTGCGTGCCGCGTGCCGCGCATATGGCGTAAGCCCGTCCACCGTGTTTCGCGCGTACTACGCGCTCGAAAGCGAGGGTCTGATCGTCGCGCGGGCACGGTCCGGCTATTTCGTTGCGAACCTCGAAGACCGGCACGTGCGGTTCAGCCATGAACCGCCCCGCAAACCGGCCGCCGCGCCAACCGGCAACGACAATGCGCTGTTCCGCCTGCTCGAGTCCCTCAAATGCGAGGACATCGTTCCGCTCGGCTCGGCCTTCGCCAGTTATTCGCTATTCCCGATGAGCAGCCTGTGGCGCGCGATGGCGTCGGCGGCCCGCAACATGGATCGCACGGCACTGCTGTCCGGCTTGCCGCCCGGCCACGACGCGCTGCGCCGCCAGATCGCGCTGCGCTACCTGAACGCGGGCGCGGCGTTGCCGATGGACGAGATCGTCATCACGACCGGCGCGCTCGAAGCACTGACGCTCAGCCTGCAGGCGCTGACCCGCCCGGGCGATATTGTCGCGATCGAGCGACCGGCGTTCCATGCGGTCCTGGAAGCCGTGCAGCGCCTGCACCTGAAGGCCGTCGAGATTCCGGTCGACCCGCGCACGGGCCTCGATCTCGACGCGCTCGAGAAAGCGCTCGACACACATCCGGTGCGCGCGTGCTGGTTCATGACATCGTTCCACAACCCGACCGGCACGACACTGACCGACGAACGCAAGCGCGCGCTGATCGACCTGCTCGCGGCACGCAACGTGCCGTTGATCGAGGACGACGTCTATGGCGAGCTGCATTTCGACACGGCACCCACGCGCCCCGCCAAGCTGTATGACGACAGCGGGCTCGTCCTGCATTGCGGTTCATTCTCGAAATGCCTCGCGCCCGGGTTCCGGATCGGCTGGGTCGCGGCCGGACGCTACGTGCCGCAGATCCGTCAGGCAAAAGGCGCGAGCGCGCCGGCTGCCGACGTGCCCGCGCAGATGGCGATTTCGAGCTACCTGCGCGACGGTGCATACGACCGCTTCCTGCGCAAACTGCGCCGCAATCTCGCCGCGCACCAGGCGCAGATGCTGGCGGCCGTGCGCGCGTATTTTCCGGCCGGCACTGAAGTGTTCGCGCCGCATGGCGGGTATTTCCTGTGGATCGAACTGCCGCCGCGCGTGGATGCGATGCGCCTGTTCGGCGACGCGATGAAAAGCGGCGTCAGCATTGCGCCGGGGCCGATCTTTTCCGCGACCGGCGGATTTCGCCGCTATCTTCGGCTCAATTACGGCCGGCCGTGGACGCCGGCCGTCGAGCACGCGATGGAAACCATCGGGACACTCGCGGCCCGGCAGCGGCAGAACGGCTAGCGCGGATCTGACGAATCACGGCGACCAGCTTGCGCCTTGCGTTTCACGCGCCGACGACCAAGAATGAAGCGGAAGGCCGCCGCGGACGAACGCGTTCCACGCGGCCGACGTCACGGAGAGCCCCATGAGCACCGCATGCGAACGACAGTCGACGACGCACGCCCCGCCGGATTCCGGCACGGGCCGATCGGCTGCCTTGCAGGAAAGGATCATGACGACCGGCGAGCGTTCGCCCCGTTGACGGCGCCTGCCCGCTTCCTGCGATGCGAGTCCTGCCCAACCACACGATTCGCGCGCGCGATGAATGGCGCGCGATCCTGAACGCGCGAGCCGACGCGCGGCGCACCGCCTGCTGCCGCTGCAGGGAATGCGGCTTCGTGGCCTTCCGCGCGCTCGAGCACTGCCCCGTCTGCGGCCAGTGGAACTGGCCGTTCGATCCGATTCGCGTCGCATCGGAAGACACGCATGCCAAGCATGCGGCGCGCTCCTTTCACACGTGGTCGTCGCGCGTCGCGCGGGCGCTTCGTAACGCAGCGTTCCGGCGGCCGGGGGCGTCGAGCGCACCGATCCTGAGCATCCTCACGCTCGTGCTGCTGGTCGGCGGCTACGTGGCGATCGACCGGACATGCAAGGCCGATCCCGTTTGTCGCGGTTCGAATGGTGCGGTTGCAACGGCGCGCAATGCCGGGCCGTACGCGTCGAACGATCCCGTGCTGCCGGTCTTGCCGGCGCCCGTCTATCCGTTTCATTTGACTGACGGGACGCAGGTGGCGGCCGCTCGTCAAGGCACCCCGAATGTCGGTGAAGCGGCCGGACGGACGGCAGTTGCACGGGCCGCACCGGCCATGCGCGCACCCGACCTGTCCCATCCCACCACGGTTCGCCTGGCGGCCTGGAAAGGCGGTCGCAGCGCCGCGCACCGCACCCGCACATTCCACCGTGTGAGCGCGCACACCGTGCACGCGCGACGCACCACCGCCGGCAATACGCAAATCGCCCAGCTCTATCGCGGCCACTGAGCACGCATGCACGGTCCGCGCATTCAGCTCCGTCGATTCGTTTTTCCAAACTGCCCCTCGCAAAACCTCGTTTGCATCGCGACTCACGCGTGACGTTCAATGGGTCATTCGCCTGCGCCGGCGCGTATCGCGTTGCGGCCGGCCGCGTGATTTCCATCCGTGCGCCTCAACTACGGCCGACCGTGAACGCCCGCGGCCGAACACGCGATGCAGACCGTCGGTGCACTGGCCTCTCGGCAACGGCACACGCACCCGCCCTGGCACGGACGATGCCACCCGAGCGCGTGCCAATCAGGCGCGGCACACGCCTTGCGTTCTGGCCCGTGCACGACAAAGAATGAAATCGGAAGGCGGCGTGACGATGTGACGAAGTGAACAGCGGGCGGCCGGCACGGCCGCGTGACGGTTTCAGCGGAGGAATTCCATGAGCACCGAGAGCACACTCCAGGCGACGATCCAGGCACTCGTTCAGGATGGCAAAGGCTTGCTGGCGGCCGACGAAAGCGGGCCGACCATCGCGAAGCGCTTCAAGACGATCGCGGTCGAATCGACCGAAGAGAACCGCCGCACATGGCGCACCCTGTTGCTGTCGACGCCGGGCCTCGGTGAATTCGTCAGCGGCGTGATCCTGTATGAAGAGACGCTCGGGCAATGTGCGGACGATGGCACGCCGTTGCCCGAACTCGCCGCTCGCCAGCAGATCGTGCCCGGCATCAAGGTCGACGCGGGCAAGATTCCGCTCGCGCTCGCGCCCGGCGACGAAATCACGCAAGGACTCGATGGGCTTGCGGCGCGCCTCGACGGCTACCAGCGGCAAGGCGCGCGGTTCGCGAAATGGCGCGCGGTGTACAACGTGTCCGCCGCGCTGCCGGGCCATGCGGCGATCGAAGCAAACGCTGAAGCGCTGGCGCGCTATGCGGCGATCTGCCAGGAGGCCGGCGTCGTGCCGATCGTCGAGCCGGAAGTGCTGATGGACGGCGATCATTCGATCGGCCGCTGCGCGCAAGTGACCGACGCCGTGCTGCACGCCGTGTTCAACGCGCTGCACCGGCACCGGGTCGTGCTGGCGCACATGTTGCTCAAGCCGAGCATGGTCGTCGCGGGCAGCACGCACACCGCACAGCCGGCCCCCGCCGAAGTCGCAGAGGCGACGGTGCGCCTGTTGCGCAGCGCCGTGCCGGCCGAAGTGCCCGGCATCTTCTTCCTGTCCGGCGGACAGACGCCCGAGGAAGCGACGGCGCATCTCGACGCGATGAATCGCATTGCCGGGCGGCCGTGGCTGCTGAGCTTTTCATATGGACGCGCGCTGCAGGAGCCGCCGCTGGCCGTGTGGAAGGGACAGGCGGCCAACGTACGCGCCGCGCAGGATGCGCTGCTGCGGCGCGCACGCCTGAACGGTGCGGCCTGCCGCGGTCAGTACGACGCCGCGATGGAGCGCACCGCGTGAACGGAGCCGGGCGAATGTCGCCCGGTCGATCGTTCACGCGTGAGCGTATCGCCCGGCGCTATCGCGGGCACTGAGCGCGCTTCCCGAACGCACAAGGGGCCGAGGCGCTTGAACGCCCCGGCCCCTTCGATTACCGCGTGGTGGTCGGTCGCGTTACGCCGCCAGCAACCCGTGCGGGTCGATGACGAATTTGCGCGGCGCGCCGCCGTCGAACTTCTTGTAGCCTTCCGGCGCCTGGTCGAGCGAAATCACTTCGACGTTGACGATCTTCGCGATCGGCAGCCGGTCGAACAGGATCGCCTGCATCAGGTTGCGGTTGTACTTCAGCACCGGCGTCTGGCCCGTGAAGAACGAATGCGACTTCGCCCAGCCGAGGCCGAAGCGGATGCTCAGGCTGCCGTGCTGCGCGGCCTTGTCCTTCGCGCCCGGATCGTCCGTCACGTACAGGCCCGGGATGCCGATCGCGCCGGCCGGCCGCGTGATCTCCATCAGCGAGTTCAGCACCGTCGCGGGCGCTTCTTCCGAGTGGCCCGACGAACCGTGGCCGTGCGCCTCGAAGCCGACGCAGTCGACCGCGCAGTCGATCTCGGGCACGCCGAGAATCTGTTCGATCTGCTCGCCGAGCGATGCATCCTTCGACAGGTCGACCGTTTCGAAACCCATCGCCCGTGCATGCGCGAGGCGTTCCGCGTTCATGTCGCCGACGATCGTCACGGCCGCGCCGAGCAGGCGCGCCGATGCGGCCGCCGCCATCCCGACCGGGCCCGCGCCCGCGATATAGACCGTCGAGCCCGGCTTCACGCCCGCGCTCACCGCGCCGTGATACCCGGTCGGCAGAATGTCGGACAGGCAGGTCAGATCGCGGATCTTCGCCATTGCCTGGTCGCGGTCGGGGAATTTCAGCAGGTTGAAATCCGCGTACGGCACGAGCACGTACTCGGCCTGGCCGCCGATCCAGCCGCCCATGTCGACGTAACCGTAGGCGCCGCCGGCACGCGACGGGTTCACGTTCAGGCACACGCCCGTATGCGTGTCCTTGCACATCGCGCAGCGGCCGCAGGCGACGTTGAACGGCACCGACACGAGATCGCCGAGCTTCAGCGTCTCGACGTCGCGGCCGATCTCGACCACCTCGCCCGTGATCTCGTGACCAAGCACGAGGCCGACCGGCGCCGTCGTGCGGCCGCGCACCATGTGCTGGTCGGAACCGCAGATGTTCGTGCTGACCACTTTCAGGATCACGCCGTGGCCGATCGCGCGGCCGCTCGGATCGACCATCTTCGGATAATCGATCTTCTGCACTTCGACCTGGCCCGGCCCAAGATAGACGACACCTCGATTGCTGCTCATCGTATTGTCTCCATGTCTCGTTGGATGGCGCCGCGGCGCGCCGGCTGATGCGGCGCACGCGCAACGTGCTGTTCGAGAGTAGTCCCGGAGGCAGGGGCGCCGATGTCTCAAACGCGACATGCGTTTGAACGGCGCCGACATCGATGGCGGAAATGCGAAAGTCGGGCGGGATACGACGGAGCGGTTACGCGTGCGGCGTGACGCACCGGGGCGGGCCCTCGCGCGCCGGAGGTCGGGCCGATCCTGGCGACCGGCCGCCCCTCTCTTGGGCAGGTGTTACCCGCCCTGATTTTCGCGGATGATCGCAGCGGCGGCGCTTTCCGCGTCGCTCGCGACGCCGTCGTGCACGCGCGTGCTGACGGCCGGCGTCGGCGGCTCGCTGTCGAGCGCGTGGCCGTTGCGGTCGTGCGTGTCGACCGTCGCGCGCATCGACAGCCCGACGCGCAGCGGATGCGCGGCGAGATCGCGCGCATCGAGCGCGATCACGACCGGCACGCGCTGCACGACCTTGATCCAGTTGCCGGCCGCGTTCTGCGACGGCAGCATCGAGAACGCGCTGCCCGTGCCCGCCGAGAAGCCCTGCACGCGGCCGCGATAGGTCACGCGCGAGCCGTACAGATCCGACACCACCTCGACCGGCTGCCCGATGCGCATGTGGCGGATCTGCCCCTCCTTGAAATTCGCCTCGACCCACAGCTGATTGAGCTGCACGATCGACATCAGCGGCACGCCGGGCCCGACCTGCTGGCCGACCTGCACCGAACGCTGCCCGATCGTGCCATCGACGGGTGCGACGATCGTCGTGCGCTTCAGGTTACGGTACGCGAGCTTGAATTGCGCAGCCGCCTGCACGACGGCCGGGCTTTCGTCGACCGGCAGCTTGCTGCCAAGCGCGCGCGCCGCGTCGAGCTGTGCCTGTGCGGCCGCGAGATTCGCCTGCGCACCGGCGACCGCCGCGCGCGCACGCGCGAGTTCCTCGGGCGCGACGATCTCGACCGATGCGCCCGAGCGCGCGGCGAACGCGCGCTGCGCGAGCGACAGGTCGGCGCGCCGCGCGTTCACGGCCTCGACGTACATCGTGGTCGAGATCTTCGCGTTCGCGACCTGCCGCACGGCTTGCGCGAGCTGCGCCTTCGCCTGTGCGAACGCAACGGACGCCTCGGTGTCGTCGAGCTTCACGAGCGTCTGGCCGGCACGCACGGCCTGCGTATCGGCGACCAGGACATCGGTCACCGATCCGGGGATCTGCGCGGCGACCTGGACGATGCTGCCGGCGACGTACGCGTCGTCGGTGTCTTCGTCATAGCGATCGCTCAGCAGCCAGTATGCGATCCATGCAAGCGCGGCCACCAGCACGACCGCGAAGAACGCGATGAAGCGCTTGCGGCGCGTCGCGCGGCGCGCATCGAGTGCCGGGTCGTTCAGTGCGGCCGGCGGCGCGGCGGTATGAAGGTTGTCGTGGTGCATCAGTCGCTTTGCGTAACGATCAGACGATCGTGCTGGAACAGGGGGATCGGCGGCATGACCGACGGGCTCGGCACCGGATTCGCCGCTGCCGTGTGCGCGAGAACGGGGGTGCCGCGAGGCGCCGCGCCGACGGCCTGCGTGCGTGCCGCGTCGTCGCGTCGTACGGACCCCGCATTCGAAGCCGCGACGACCTGCGGCACGGCCTCGCGCTCCACACGCGCATCGGCCGTCCGCCCCGCCATCGATCGACTCCCGGTCGCGGCAGCGGTCGGCGTGGTCGCAGCAGCCCCGGCAGGCGTGGCAGTCGAAGCGCCTCGCTTCGCCGCCCCGCTACGCGCCCGATGCACGGCCGGCGCCTGCGCGAGCGCCGCGCCCGCATCGAACCCGCCGCCCAGCGCGCCGATCAGCCCGACGCGCAGCGTGCGCTGCCGGCCGAGCAACGCGATCATCTGCGCGCGCTCGTCGATCAGCGTCAGATCCGCGACATCCACGTCCTTCTGCATCAGCACGCCGCGCCGGTGACGGTCGGTCGCAATCTCCACGATCTTCTGCGCGGCCGCGACCGCGTCCTGCTGCTGAGCGACGAGCGTCTGCGACGTCTGCAGCGACGTGACGATCTGCGCGACCTGCCCGAGCGCGTCGTCGACGGTCTTGTTGTACAGCCCGATCGCGGCGTCGGCCTGCGCGACATCCGCACCGAGCTTCGCCTTCAGCCGGCCGCGATCGAAGACCGGCAGCGAGATCGCCGGGCCGACCGAGCCGGCGAGCGCGTCGCGCGAGAACAGCGACGCGGGCGTCAATGCGAACACGCCGCCGAGCGCGACGAGGTTCACGTCCGGATAGAACTGTGCGCGCGTCGAATCGGCATTCGCGAACGCGGCTTCGACGCGCAATCGCGCGGCGACGATGTCGGGACGGCGGCCCAGCAGATCGGCCGGCAGCCGCGCGGGCAGCGCACCGCCCGCCAATGCGCCGACGCGCGGCCGCTGCAGCGCGAGCCCGCGTTCGGGGCCGCGGCCCGACAGCACGCCAAGCTGCAGTTGCGCGAGCTTGATCTGCTCGTCGTTCAGCGCGATCTGCGCGAGCAGCTTGCTGCGCTTGATCGATGCGTCGCTCGCGTCGTACGCGTTGTCGAGCCCGCGCGCGGTGCGCTCGCGCAGCACGGTCGTCACGCGCTGGCTGACCTTCAGTTTCTGCTGCAGCAGCTCCTGCGTCGCATACGCCTGGTCGAGCTGGCAGTACACGGTGACGATCGCAACCGCCAGCGTGAGCCGTACCTGCTCGGCCTCGACTCGCGCCGCTTCGCGCAGCGACATCAGGCTCTTCGTCGCGGCGCGGTTCTTGCCCCACAGGTCGAGCTGGTAGGTCAGCCCGACGAACACCGACGACGGCGAGGTGTTCGGATCGCCGAAGATCTCGACCGGCACGCGATAGCCGCTGACCGACACGTTGGCGACGTCGTCGCCCGGCTTCGGCATCCGCGCGCGGCTGACCGTCGCGCCGGCCGTGCCCGTCAGCCCCGTCAACGAATCGAACTGCTGAAGCTGCGCCTGCGCGATCCGCAGCCGCGCCTGCGCGACCTGCAGGTCGGGGTTGTGTTCCGCCGCCTCGGCAACCAGCGCATCGAGCTGCGGATCCTGCAGCTGCTTCACCCAGTCGGGCGCAGGCCATGCACCGTTCACGCCCGGGCCGGCCGTGTACGCGAGCGCATCGTCGGCCGGCGCGCGCAACGACAGCGACGGCAGGAAGCCCGACGGCACGCATCCGCTCAACGCCAGCGACACCGCCGCGGCGACGATCATCATCGAGCCGCCCTGTACGCTACGCGCCGGACCCGCTGTTTTTTTCACACGCCGCATCGCGCCCCTCATCCCTGCTGAACGCGCTGCGCACGCGCGGCCAGACGCGGCCGCGTGCGCTCGAGCGGGCCGAGCCGGCCGAGCAGGCCGTCCGCCACGCCGAACAGGATGCCGGCCAGCTTCGCGCGCTTGTCACGCTCGACGAGCGCGATCTGCACGACCTGCCACACGGTCAGCAGGTTCGGCACGATCGCCACCGGAAAGCGCAGCCCGTACTGCATCCCGAGCTGCACCGCATTGCGCGCGCTGTAGTAGCGCCGTTGCCACGAGTGATTCATCGACGTCATTTCAAAAGGGCCGATCGCGTGCCGCTGCTTCGCCCCGATCCGGTGCGGCAGCACCAGCGACGGCACGACATAGAGCGGCACGTTGCGCGACAGCGCGCGGAAGCTGTATTCGGTATCGACGTGATCGATGAACAGCGTCTCGTCGAAGCGGCCGAGCACGTCGAACGCGTCGCGCGACACGACGCAGCCCGACGAGATCAGGAACGCGCAGCGCTGCAGCGATGCGCCCGGCTCGATCCGCAGGCGGCGCAGCCCGATCCCGTTGGTCGACAGTTCGGGCAGGAAGCTGCGCGCGTTCTCGTCGAAGATGCGCGGGCCGGCCAGGAATGCGCGCCCCGCGAGCCCCGCGCAGACATCGCGCATCGCGGGGAAATATGCAGCCGGCACCGACGAATCCTGGTCGAACAGCGCAACCGCGTCGATGCTGTCGCGAAACAGCGCCGCGAGCCCCGCGTTGTATGCGCCCGCGATCCCGCCGCGATTGCCGTGATGCAGCAGCGCGATGCCTTCGCGCGCGCACAGCTCGCGGGCTCGCGCGTCGGGCTGCGGCGTGTTGTCGACGACGAGCAGTGCGTCGCACGCATGCCGCCATGCGCCGAGCGCGTCGAGCTGCGCATCGCTCGGGTGATACAGGATCACGAGTGCGCCGAGTGTCGTCATGTTCCTCTCCTCAATGCCCGAACGACGCCGCCGCGCCGCGCTTCGGCCGCGTCAGCCACATCATCGCCGCGAGTGCGAGACACGTCATGCTCGCCATCCAGAACATGTCGTTGGTCGCCATCATGTATGCCTGCTGCATCACGACCTGGTGCAGCGTCGTCAGCTCGCGCACGCCGTCCACGCCCATCCCGTTCAGCGTGTGCACGAAGCGCTGCGTATTCGCCGACGCGTGCGTGACGGATTGCGACACGACGTCGTAGTGATAGGTCGCGCGGTTGTCCCACAGCGTCACGCTCATCGCAGTGCCGAACGCGGCCGACAACGTGCGCAGGAAGTTCGACAGGCTCGACGCAGCGGCGAGCCGGTCGTCCGGAATGCGCGACAGCGTCGCGGCGGTCAGCGGAATGAAGAAGCACGGCAGCCCGATCCCCTGGATCAGCCCCGGCGCCGCGATCTGCGCGAACGTCATCTTCAGCGTGAAATGCGCATCCCACGCGAGCACGGCCGCGAACACGAGGAAGCCGAAGGTCGCGAGCACGCGCGCGTCGAAACGATGCGCATGCAGCCCGACGAGGATCGAGAACACCAGCGCGAGCACGCCGAGCGACGCCGTGGCGAGCCCCGCGTGAAACGCGTTGTAGCCCATCACGGCCTGCATCCATAGCGGAAACACGACCCCGACCACCGAGAAGCTCATCATCCCGAGCGAGATGATCAGCACGCAGAACGAGAACGTGCGATCGCGGAACAGGCTGAGATCGACAACGGGATGCGCCTCGCCTGCCTCCCAGATCAGCAGCGACACGATCGCGAGCCCCGCGACCACCGCCAGCGTGACGATCAGCGGCGAGCCGAACCAGCCGCGATCGTGGCCGAGATCGAGCATCGCCTGCAGCGAGCCGACGCCGATCACGAGCAGCACGATGCCCGGCACGTCGATCGGGCCGGCCGCGCCGCGTTGCGCGTCGGGGCGCAGCATCGCGGTACAGACCGCGAACGAGAACAGCCCGATCGGCAGGTTGATCAGGAAGATCCACGGCCACGAGAAGTTGTCGACGATCCAGCCGCCGACCACCGGCCCGAAGATCGGCGCGAGCAGCACCGTCATCGCCCACAGCGCAAGCGCGATCGTGCGTTTGTCGGGCGGGAACGTGCGCAGCAGGATCGTCTGCGACAGCGGCACCATCGGTCCCGAGCACAGCCCCTGCAGCGCGCGGCAGACCACGAGCACATGCAGGTCGCGCGCGAGCCCGCACAGCAGCGACGTCAGCGTGAACAGCAGCACCGCGCCGACGAACAGCCGCAACTCGCCGACGCGGCGCGCGAGCCAGCCCGTCAGCGGCACTGCGATCGCGGCCGCGACCGAATACGAGCTGATCACCCACGTGCCCTGGCTATTCGATACGCCGAGACTGCCGGAGATCGCCGGCACCGCGACGTTCGTCACGGTCGAATCGAGCACCTCGATGAAGGTCGCGAGCGACAGCGCGAACGTCAGCAGCGCGAGCCGGATACCGCGCACCGGCCGCGCGGCCGGCGCAGGGGCCGGCAGGTCGAACGCGGGCGGCGCGACGGGCCCGTCGTGAAGCGGCGATGCGGTGCTCATGCGCCGGCCACCGCAGCTTCGGGCCGCGCGGCTGCCCGCCCGCGCGCCGGCGCGAACCGTTCGATGAAATCGGCGGCGGCTTCGCAGCCGTCCCGCTCGGCCGCAAGCAGCGCGCGTGTACGCGCCGCATGCGTTGCAAACGCGGGGTCGCCCAGCACGCGCGCGAGCGCCGCGCCGAGGCGCGCGCCGTCGATCGGGCCGTCGACGCGCACGCCGCAACCGCTCACGGCGACCCGCTGCGCGTTGTCGAACTGGTCGTGCGCGAACGGCGTGACGACCTGCGCGATCCCGGCTTCGAACGCGAGCGCCGCCGTGCCGATCCCGCCGTGATGCACGAGCGCGCGGCAGCGCGGCAGCAGCGTGCGCATCGGCACGAAGCGGCGCACCAGCAAACGGTCGCCGTCCGGCGCCGCATCGTGCGGCGTCAGCAGGATCCCGCGCGCGCCGGTCGCGCGCAGCGCGTCCGCCACCGCGCGCGCATAGGCCGCGTGATCGACGCGTGTCGAACCGGCCGTGAACACGACCGGGGGTTCACCGGCCGCGAGATACGCATCGAGTGCCACATCTTCGTCGGGTGTCGCAATATCGTTGAACAGCGGGAAACCGCTTTGCAGATGATTCGACGGCCAGTCCGGTTGCGGCGGCGCGAACCAGCCGGGAAACAGGCACAGCACGCCGTCGGTCGAATGCAGCCAGCGGCCCAGCACGCGCCGCGCGGGCGCGAGCCCGAGTTCGCGGCGTACCGCATTGAGCGCGGGGCCGCAGGTGCGATCGAGCACCTGGCGCTCGATCAGCGTCATCAGCGCCGCCTTCACGGGCAGCGGCCAGCGCGCAGGAATCGTCAGGCGCGGATGCGTCGGCGGCACATGCGCGGACAGCAGCGTCGACGGCGACACCTGCACCGATACGTACGGCGTGCCGTGCAGTTCCTGCATGAAGCGCGCGGAGAACGCCCACAGCGTGCCGACGAGCACCGTATCGCCGTCGGCCAGCGCGCGCAGCGCGTCGTAATGCGGGCGCAGCGTCGGCGCGATCACCTGCCACAGCGTGCGAAACGACGTGCGCGAATCCCACAGCGCGGGGTTCGCCATCGCGGCCTCGTATTCGGCCGCGGTGCCGATCGGCACGAACGCGAACCCGCAACGGCGCACGGCCGCCTCGAACGGTGCGTGCGTGCAGAACACGACGTCGTGACCGCGCGCCGCGAGCGTGCGCGCGACGCCGAGCAACGGATGCACGTCGCCCGCCGAGCCGATCGCCGTCACGATCATCTTCGCCATCGCGCGCCTCGCGGGGTTCAGTAGAAGCCGGGAATCAGCGCCGCGACCTCGCGGCGGTACTGCGTGTACGCCGGCCCGAAATACCCGGTCAGCCAGCTCTCCTCGACACGCACCTTGTACGCGAGCGACGCGAACACGAGCAGCACGCCGATCGCGCCGCGCCATTCGCCGCCGATCAGCGCGGCGCCGACGAGCGCAATCAGGCAACCCGTATAGATCGGATGACGCACGAGCGCGTACGGCCCGGTGCGGACGAGTTCATGGTCTTCCTTCAGCGTGACCGACACGCTCCAGTTCGTGCCGAGGTGCAGCCGCGCCCACACCGAGAACAGCAGGCCGGCAACCAGCACCGCGAACCCGCACTGCGCCTGCAGGCCGAAGCGCTGCCAGTCGGGCACGAGCGCTTGCCACGACGGATCGGGCAGGATGATCAGCGCGCCGCCGACGATCAGCGGAATCGACTGCAGCGTGCGCGAGCGCGACGCTTCCTTGCGCACGGTCGTCTTCGCGCCTTGCGAAGTGGCGATCCAGTAGGCGAGCCACGCGGCCCACGGAACGACGATGGCGATGGTCTGAACGATATTCACGGCTGGCCTGCCTCGTTGGGATGGGAATTCGGGGGCGCCGTGCGTACCGGACGCACGGCGTGCGGCGTCACGACGACAGCGCGTGCATCGGTGCGGGCACGCACGCCTGGGCGGCGGCATGCGCGATGCCGGCGGCGAGCGACGACCCGCCGCAGAAAAAGTCGAGCAGCGCCGCACGCGTGTATTCGCGCTGCGCGCGGCCTTCGATGTCGAGAAAGTGGCCGGCATCCGGCACCGTCGCGAACCGCGCGCGCGGCACGTGCGCGCCGAGCTGGCGCACGTCGGCGGGCGTCGTGTATTCGTCGCGCTCGCCGTTCAGGAACAGCAGCTCGCAGCCGATGTTCGAGAACTCGCTGAAGTAGCGCTCGGGCTGCAGCGACAGGATCTGGTCGACGTGGAACGCGACCTGGTCCTGCTCGTCGCGCGGCAGGCGCGTGAGATAGCGGTAGTTGTACAGCTTCATGATGCGCGGCAGGTAGCGGCCGACGGTGTCGTTCAGCAGCTGCGCGGCCTTCAGGTTCTCGCCGGCCGCGATGTGGTCGCGGGCGCGCGTCACGTAGTCGACCATCGCATCGTTCAGGAACGGCGAGAACGAGCAGATCGCCGCGCGCCGCACGCTCGGGCAGCCGCGCGCGAGCGCGAACAGCGACGCAACGCCGCCCCACGACACCGACACGAGGTACGCCGGCGCGAAGCGCTCGACCAGGTGCTGCAGAATCGCGGCTTCGTCGTCCTTCGTCAGGATGTAGCAGCCCGGGTTGTGCTGGCGCGACTGCCCCGCATACGGCAGGTCGAAGCAGATCGTGTTCATCCGCTCGCCGAGATACTGGACGGTCTGCCCGAACGACGCGGTCGTTGCGAGCGCGCCGTTGACGAGCATCGCCGTGTCGAACGTCGGGTCGAACACGTTCCGTTCGACGTAGACCTTCAGACCATTCGGTAGCGGGACCACGTGTTTTTCGGTCGGCATCGTCGTTCTCCGGTGGATGCGGCGTCTCGACGTCGCGGCATGCTGCAGGTGCGCAATGACTGCGCCGGTTTTCGCGCGCAACCCGAATTGCGCGATTGGCCAATGCACCGCGGCAATACCGGCGGCATCGATTCATTCCTCGTAGTGCGGCGCCATACTAATACGGACAATATTACTGACTCAAGTCATTCCAACGATACCCTCTACTCTGTTAGGAAATGTGGCAGTTTCAAATTATTCGCGCATTTTTTATGGTAAGCGGAATGCTTTCGAGGGCGACCGCAATCGTTTGCGCGGCACCAGCCGACCCCCATTTTATTGAAACATATTCGTTTTAAATCAAATACTTAATCCGTTTAATTCGCTCATTTCAAACGGATTTTCGTGAATGAATCATGACGTCGATTCGCAGGCCGGCCTCCATGTTTCATCGAATATCACATAGCTCAATAATCTTTCATTCCGTAATCGCTTCGGTACCTGAAACGATTAACCGGATTGATCGCCCACTTCAGAAAGCGTTTTAAACAAACTCCAGCTTTTTTAATCATCTTTCAATCATTTTTCCGCACCTGCACAACGCACGATCGGGTGCCGCGCTCGCCTGCCGGGCACCACCGTCACCGTCAGACCCCAATTTTTTTGTTGATTGAACGATCAATAAAAAACCGCTAAGCTCTCGACTTCCATGGACGGCCCGTCCGGGCGAAGGGAGTCACGATGCCGAAAGTCGGAATGCGGGAGATTCGCCGCGCACAGTTGATCGATGCCACGCTGCGTTCGATCGACGAAGCGGGCCTGCCCGGCACGACGCTCGCATCGGTCGCGCAACGCGCGAAGATCTCGACCGGCATCGTCAGCCACTACTTCGGCGACAAGGACGGCCTGCTCGAAGCCACGATGCGGCACGTGCTGCGCGATCTGTGGGCGGCCACCACGCAACGTCGCGTCGCCGCACGCAAGGATCCGCGTTCGCGGCTGCGCGCGGTCGTGGCCGCGAACTTCGACGACACGCAGGTCAGCGCACCCGTGATGAAGACGTGGCTCGCGTTCTGGTCGCAGAGCATGCACGACCCGATGCTCAAGCGCCTGCAGCACGTCAACACGCGGCGCCTCCATTCGAACCTGTGCGCCGAATTCGCGAAGGCCTTGCCGCGCACGCAAGCGCGCGAAGCCGCCAGCGGCCTCGCCGCGCTGATCGACGGCCTGTGGCTGCGCGGCGCACTCGCCGGCGGCCCGATCGACACCCGGGCTGCATTGAAGCTCGCCCACGATTACATCGACCTGCTGCTCGCGTCCGACTGACGCGTCACGCAGTCGCCCTCAAGGAGATCCTCATGTCCGTATTCGGTTTGCAGCGCCTCTACATCGGCGGCGGTTACGTCGACGCCACGAGCGGCAAGACTTTCGACACCTTCGATCCCGCCACCGGCGAACTGCTCGCCCAGGTGCAGCAGGCGAGCGCGGCCGACGTCGACCGCGCGGTTGCGTCCGCCCGGGAAGGCCAGCGCGAATGGGCCGCGATGACCGCGATGCAGCGCTCGCGCATCCTGCGCCGCGCGGTCGACCTGCTGCGCGAGCGCAACGACGAGCTCGCGGCGCTGGAAACGCGCGACACGGGCAAGCCGATCGCCGAGACGCTCGCGGTCGACATCGTCACCGGCGCGGACGTGATCGAGTACTACGCGGGCCTCGCAACCGCGGTCGAAGGGCTGCAGGTGCCGCTGCGCGCCGAATCGTTCGTCTACACGCGCCGCGAACCGCTCGGCGTGTGCGCGGGCATCGGCGCCTGGAACTACCCGATCCAGATCGCGTGCTGGAAGACGGCGCCCGCGCTCGCGGCCGGCAACGCGATGGTGTTCAAGCCGAGCGAAGTCACGCCGCTCACCGCGCTGAAGCTCGCGGAAATCTACACGGAAGCCGGCGTGCCGGCCGGCGTGTTCAACGTCGTGCAGGGCGACGGCTCGGTCGGCGCGCTGCTGACGGGCCACCCGGACATCGCGAAGGTGTCGTTCACGGGCGGCGTCGAGACCGGCAAGAAGGTGATGTCGCTGGCGGGCGCCTCGTCGCTGAAGGAAGTGACGATGGAACTCGGCGGCAAGTCGCCGCTGATCGTGTTCGACGATGCGGACCTCGACCGCGCGGCCGATATCGCGGTGACCGCCAACTTCTTCAGCTCGGGCCAGGTCTGCACGAACGGCACGCGCGTGTTCGTGCACCGCTCGATCAAGGACGCGTTCACGCAGCGCGTGCTCGAACGCGTGAAGCGCATTCGCGTCGGCAAGCCGACCGATGCCGATACCAACTTCGGCCCGCTCGTGTCGGCCGCACAGCTCGACAAGGTGCTCGGCTTCATCGAAAGCGGCAAGGCCGAAGGCGCGAAGCTGCTCGCGGGCGGCACGCGCCTGGCCGACGGCCACTTCGGCAGCGGCCAGTACGTCGCGCCGACCGTATTCGGCGACTGCCGCGACGACATGAAGATCGTCCGCGAAGAAATTTTCGGGCCGGTAATGAGCATCCTCGATTTCGAATCGGAGGACGAAGTGATTGCCCGCGCGAACGACACGCACTACGGCCTGGCAGCCGGCGTCGTGACCGAGAACCTGTCGCGCGCGCACCGCACGATCCATCGCCTCGAAGCCGGTATCTGCTGGATCAACACGTGGGGCGAATCGCCGGCCGAGATGCCGGTTGGCGGATACAAGCAATCCGGTGTCGGACGCGAGAACGGCATCACGACGCTCGAGCACTACACTCGAATCAAGTCGGTGCAGGTCGAGCTCGGCCGCTACAACCCGGTGTTTTAAGAATCACGAAAGGAGATTGACCGTCATGACGACACGCGAATACGACTACATCATCTGCGGCGCCGGTTCCGCGGGCAACGTGCTCGCAACGCGCCTGACGGAAGATCCGGACGTGACGGTGCTGCTGCTCGAAGCGGGCGGCCCCGACTACCGCTTCGACTTCCGCACGCAGATGCCGGCCGCCCTCGCCTATCCGCTGCAGGGCCGCCGCTACAACTGGGCCTACGAGACCGACCCCGAGCCGCACATGGACAACCGCCGGATGGAATGCGGCCGCGGCAAGGGGCTCGGCGGCTCGTCGCTGATCAACGGCATGTGCTACATCCGCGGCAACGCGCTCGACTACGACAACTGGTCGACGCACAAGGGCCTCGAGAACTGGACGTATCTCGATTGCCTGCCGTACTTCAAGAAAGCCGAGACGCGCGACGTCGGCCCGAACGATTATCACGGCGGCAACGGCCCCGTGTCGGTCACGACCAGCAAGCCGGGCGTGAACCCGCTGTTCGAGGCGATGGTCGACGCGGGCGTGCAGGCCGGCTATCCGCGCACCGACGACCTGAACGGCTATCAGCAGGAAGGTTTCGGCCCGATGGATCGCACCGTCACGCCGAAGGGCCGCCGCGCCAGCACCGCGCGCGGCTACCTCGACCAGGCGAAGGTGCGGCCGAACCTCGAGATCGTCACGCACGCGCTCGCCGATCGCATCCTGTTCGACGGCAAGCGCGCATCGGGCGTCACGTACCTGCGCGGCAGCGAACGCGCGACCGCGCATGCGCGCCGCGAGGTGCTCGTGTGCAGCGGCGCGATCGCGTCGCCGCAACTGCTGCAGCGCTCGGGCGTCGGCCCCGGCGCGTGGCTGAAGGAACTCGACATTCCGGTCGTGCTCGACCTGCCCGGCGTCGGCCAGAACCTGCAGGACCACCTGGAGATGTACATCCAGTACGAGTGCAAGGAGCCGGTATCGCTGTACCCGGCACTCAAGTGGTGGAACCAGCCGAAGATCGGCCTCGAATGGATGCTGAACGGCACCGGCCTCGGCGCAAGCAACCACTTCGAGGCGGGCGGTTTCATCCGCACGCGCGACGACGATCTGTGGCCGAACATCCAGTATCACTTCCTGCCGGTGGCGATCAACTACAACGGCTCGAACGCGATCGAGATGCACGGCTTCCAGGCGCACGTCGGCTCGATGCGCTCGCCGAGCCGCGGCTGCGTGAAGCTGCGCTCGCGCGACCCGAACCAGCACCCGAGCATCCTGTTCAACTACATGGCCGAAGCGCTCGACTGGCGCGAGTTCCGCGATGCGATCCGCGCGACGCGCGAGATCATGCGACAGCCCGCGCTCGACCGCTATCGCGGCCGCGAGCTGAACCCGGGCGCCGACTGCAAGAGCGACAAGGAACTCGACACGTTCGTGCGGGCCCGCGCGGAGACCGCGTTCCATCCGTCGTGCTCGTGCAAGATGGGTTACGACGACATGGCCGTGGTCGACGAAGAAGGCCGTGTGCACGGGCTGGAAGGGCTGCGTGTCGTCGATGCGTCGATCATGCCGATCATCACGACCGGCAACCTCAATGCGCCGACGATCATGATCGCCGAGAAGATCGCGGACAAGATTCGCGGGCGCAAGCCGCTTGCGCGCGTGGATGTGCCTTACTTCGTCGCGAATGGGGCGATGGCGCGCAATATCGCGAAGGCTGTGCGGCAGCCGGAGACGGTCTGACGACATCGGGCGCACTGCCCGATCTTCGATGGTGTCCTGACGAAACGCCGCCGACCGTGAGGGTCGGCGGCGTTTTTGCATGCGTTCGTCAGCCGCTGTTCACTTCTCGCTTCAACCGCTCGACGTCGACGTGTTGCAGGTAGTTCGTGATGTTCCGCCAGACCGGATGGAACCCGTAGCCGCCGTGCTGCAGCTCGTCGAGCGCCTGCTCGCGCGTCCAGCCCTGGTACACCATCCGGTACAGCGCCGACACGAGGCCCGTGCGATCGGCACCGTGCTGGCAGTGGATCAGCACCGGGCCGTCCTGGTCGGCCGTGCGCAGCGCCTTCAGCGCGGTGACCATGTCTTCGTCGCGGATGTCCCACGTGTTGATCCGGATGCGCTGCATCTTGATCTGCGTGCCGGCCAGGATGCTGTCGTCCGCGTGAAACGAACGGAAGCTGATGACCTTGCGGATGCCGAGCTTCTGCAGCTCCGGCACGTCCGTGCGCGACAGCTGGGCGCTGCGGTACAGCGTCGGCGTGATGCGATGCAGGTTGTTCACATGCGCATCGGTCACGCTCTGCGCCCATTTGATCGACCGGGCCGACACCCCGGAGGCCGGCACTTCGGAGGCCGGGTCCGCGTGGGCCGGCTGCACGAACGCGGCAAGCGTGACGGCGAGCGAGGCAATGAAGGCGATTTTCATGGTGGTTCAATAGAATGCGCGCTTGCGCTCGCGGGAAAGCATGAACAGCACGATCGCGGCGGCGCTCATCGTCCAGTAGTCGGTCGGGGCGATGCCGAGCCAGTGGATATGCCACGGCACGTTGGCCGGATTGAAGCGGGCCAGCCCGTAAGCCGGATTCAGCACGAACCACAGGAAGTCCTCGGTGAGCCAGAACACCATGATGCACGCGATGATGCGAGCTTCGATGCGCCACGACCACCGTCCGTT
This sequence comes from Burkholderia puraquae, assembly GCF_002099195.1. GTDB lineage: Bacteria > Pseudomonadota > Gammaproteobacteria > Burkholderiales > Burkholderiaceae > Burkholderia > Burkholderia puraquae. The sequence continues at coordinate 489,982 of NZ_NBYX01000003.1, forward strand.
GAACACGGCCGGCAGGTGAAAGAACAGCGCGACGAACGGGAACACCCATGCGTGGTAGCCCGTCATCGGCCGCCCGCCCCAGAAGATATCGAGCAGCCAGTGATGCTCGATGCGCCACGTCGGCAGGTTGGCCGCCCAGCCCGCGCTGCCTTCGATCTGGATCTCCACGTTCGCGAAGAAGTACGCGAGCAACATCACCCACCCGACGACGAACACCGTATGACGCGTCGGCACAAAGCGCGCGACGCTCATGCGGCGGGCTCCAGGCCCAGCACGCGATCGAGCACGAAGCGGCCGGCGAGCGGCCGCCCGAGCGGCGCGAGACGGCGCCGCATGTCGGCGAGACGCGCCGGCGTCTGCAGCAACGCGCGGATCCGGTAGACGAGCGCATCGTCGTCGATCGCCTTCAGCGCGACGCCCTGTTCGAGCAGGAAATCCGCATTGCGCTCTTCCTGGCCCGGAATCGGCGAGTTGACGATCATCGGCAATTGCATCGCAAGACATTCGGACGTCGTCAGGCCGCCCGGCTTCGTGATCACGAGGTCGGCGCAGGCCATCAGCCGTTCGACCTGCTGCGTGAAGCCCTGCGGAAACAGCCGGCCCGGATGCTGCGCGGCCAGTTCCTGCAACGACGCCAGCATCGCCTTGTTCTTGCCGGCCAGCGCGATCAGCTGGAAGTCGGCATCCATCTCCAGCAGGCGTGCGGCCAGCACGTCGAGCCCGCCGAGGCCCGCGCCACCGGACATCATCAGGAAGGTCGGGCGCGCGGGATCGAGGCCGAATTCGGCCGCGCAGGCCGCGCGATCGAGCGGCTGGCCGAACGCCGGCATGATCGGGATGCCGCTGACGTGCACCGTCTCGGGCGCCATGCCGCGCGCATGCATGCGCCATGCGATCTCGTCGTTGGCCGCGAAATAGCCGCGCATGTTCGGCACGACCCACATGCTGTGCAGGTCGAAATCGGTGACCTGCACCCACACCGGCGTGTCGACGCGCCCCTTGCGGATCTCGCGCGACAGCAGTTCGGCCGGCAGGAAGTGCGTGCAGATGATCGCGTCCGGGCGCTGCCGTTCGATCTCCGCGAGCAGCGGACGGCAATTGAGCCGCTCGATCGCGCGCCGGATCTTCTGCGACGGCGCGGCCGGATCGACTTCGTCGGTCTTCTGGTACAGGTAGCCCCACAGCGCCGGCTGGCTGCTGACGAGCTTGATGTAGAGATCGGTGTACAGCTTGCGGAAGCCGGTGGACACGAAATCCATCACGTCCAGGTGGGTGGCTTCGATACCGGCGGGATGGTGGTCGGCGAACGCGCGGATCGCTTCGGCCGCGCGGGTATGGCCGGCGCCGGCGCTGACGCTCAGGAGGAGGATCTTCTTGTTTTGCTTTGACATCTGACTGACCGTTTCGATGAAGGTGGCCCGGAGGCGGATTCGCGGCTGCGCTCTCACGCGGCGGCTGTTTGCGTCCGGCTTACAACAAGCTTGGCAGATCTTCGGCGGTGCGGGCGGGCGGTTACAGCGAAGCGATCGCCGGCATCGTCTGCGGAATCATACTGCGTTCGGTCGATGGTGCCGGGATCGGGGGGTGACGCGCAGGCGGGCGGGAGGAAAGGAAGGCGTGGCGGGCGGTCAGCATGGACGCCACCGGCATGACGGCTCGGTGCCTCGTCGCTCGACACCCGCTCGCACGTGCGAACGGGGCCCGGCATTTCGCTGCGAGCCAGTGTGCTCGCGCGCAGATCGTTTGGCGTCGCTTTTTGTCGATTCCGCACACGCGGTGCGTCAACGGGACTTGTGCCCGTGTTCGCCGAATCCGGGCGTTACAACGTCCCGCTTCCGCACCCGCTTCCCGCGGACGATCGGGTTCCATCGCGACGTCAGGCTCATTGCGCCTTGCAGGCGTTCGAACGCGGCGTCCTCCTTGGGCCCGAAGCGGCTGACCGCCGGCCACGCGAGCACGTGATCGAGCCACGCGTGCCACTCGTCACCCTGAAAGCGGCCACCGATTTCCCGCACGGCATCGGGTGCGGCGATTACGATGCCCGCCAGCAGGTAGTAAGCCCAGAAGCTGCCCGCGCCGACGAGTTGATCGAGCCTGCACACGGATAGCGCCGCGAGCAGCCCGTCCACCGACGCGAGATCGGCACGATGCGTGCGGATCGCCCGCGCAACGAGGTTGTGCTGGCCGCCATACGCGGCAACGGAAGTCCCATTGCCGGCGGCGAGTACGGCCGAGAACGTCACGAGCGCCGCCATCTCGTCGATGCGCGATGCATCGTCGCGTGGCCCGCACGCGCGCAGCACGATCGCATCGATGACGGCGCCAGGCATGGCCGACGTTTCTCCATTCGCCGCCGCGACGACGGCCAGCCTCTCTCTCAGGTTCTTCGCAGGCGGCGCGTCGTCCTGCGCGTCCTTTTCATGGGCGGTGCGTTCGCCGGCATCGTCCCCGCTGCGTTCGACACCGCCGGCAATCCGCTCGAGCGCGGCCCAGCCGACATCGGGGTCGTCGAATGCGCATGCATCGATCACGCCGTACGCGGCGTCGAACACGGCACGTGACCCTGCGCAGCTGCGCTCGGCTTCGGCGAGTTGCTGCATCGAAGGCACATGCGAGCACGCGCCGCGCGGGTCGGTCAGGTCGCATGCGCAGGCGCCGCCGTCCGATGCGATCCACGGCGCGAGCCGGTGAAGAATCGCTGTCGCTTCTCGGGACAGGTTCGCGCCAGCTCGCATGCGCATCGCGTGCGACGCGATGGCCGTCGTGCCGGCGGCGTCACCCGCCTCCGCTGCGCAAGCGGCAGCGTCGAGCCGTTCGATCAGGTACTGCAGCCACGCGGCCGTGCGCAGCCGGTCAGGCGTCGCGCCGCGGGCATCTCCATACTTGGCTGGATCGGTAAGCATGGGTCTTCCGGGATAGTTCTGGCCGATTGGAATAGGGGTCATTCGGTCGGATCGGATGGCGCGGTACGCCGTGCCGACCCGCAAGACCGCGCGCGTCGGATCGCGACACGTGTGGTCAGCTCGCCATCACGCCGTTACGCGCGACGACAGGGATACATCGAGAAAGCAGATGCCCGCCCTACGTGCCGCACCGTCCTGATGCGCAACGGGCGACGCGCTTCGATCCGCAACGCTTACTGCACGTGGAGCTTCGGTGACGCGATGAACGTACCGGCCAACCGGCAGTCCGGTGTCCATTCTGCATTGCTGAACGTCAGCGACGAATTCGAATCATTCCAGGCCGCCACGAGCCTGCTCGGACCGCAAGGGCCGAGCAGCGTGAAGTTCGCCTGCGCATTGTCGATCGAGAGCTGTGTCGCGCTGTCCACCTGCCCCGTCCACGGCGAGGCGCTGCTCGCCGTACCGCTGACCAGCGGGCACCAGTTTCCCCCGTTGAATTGCGTCGACGTGATATTGATGACACCCGCCGGCGTGATCGTTCCGTTGAACGTCACGGCGCAGTTGGTGTTGATCGCCTTCTTGCCGAGCGTTGTCATCCCCGTCGCGGAAAACGGCTCGCCGTTCGGGTTCATCGGCTGACCGTCCGTGCGCGAAACGGTCACTGCGAATGCGGGCGCGGCCGAAACCGCGGTGAATGCCACTGCCGCAACAAGCGATGCGATTTGACGAATTTTCATCAGTACGGCCCTCTCTCTTGATATATGGCGGCCTTCCGCGAGAAATGCGACCGCTCTGCCAGACGAATCCGGCCGCCGCGCCGATACACGCGACGGCACGGACCCATCGAAGCTGCGGAAACCCGCCGCACATGCTGCACGGCCCTCGTGCGCGACGGGCATCCTGCTTCGATCGGCGATCGCTTACTGCACGTGGAACTTCGGCGACGTGTTGACCGTGCCGCTGACCGTGCAGTCCGGCGTCAGCACCGCGTTGTTGAACGTCAGCGACGAGTTCGGATCGCTCCACGTCGTCACGACCTTGCTCGGCCCGCAGGCGCCGAGCAGCGAAACGGTCACCTTCGCGTTGTTGATCGACAGTTGCGTCGTACTGTCGGCCTGGCCCGTCCACGGCGCCGCGCTCGTCGCGCTACCGCTGATCAGACCGCACGTCGCAGCGCCCGTGAACGTCGTCGACGTGATGTTGACGATGCCTGTCGAGGAAATCGTGCCGTTGAACGTTGCGTTGCAGGTCGCGTTGATCCCCCCCTTGGCCAGGACCGTGAGACCCGTCGCGGAGAACGGCTCCCCGTTCGGATTCATGGCTTGACCGTCGGCGCGCGAAACGGTCACGGCAAAAGCAGGCGCGGCCGAAACCGCGGTGAAAGCCACTGCAGCAACAAGCGAGACGATTTTGCGAATGCTCATTTGAACTGCCCCCTCTCTTCACAAATGGCGGCATGCCGCCAGGAACGCGACCTCCCGGCCGGAAGGATCCGGCCAGCCGGTCGCAGGAAGCCGCCGGTGCACGTCATGCGCACCGGACGGCTCAGAACTTGTAGGAAATCCCGACGAACGTGATCAGCGGATCGGCCTTCAGCCGCGTGCGCGTCGTGGCGAGCGTCGAACCGTCGGCCGCCCTGATCACGAGCGACGAGTAGGTCTTCAGCGGCATGTAGGTCAGCGTTGCCGTCAACCCCCAGTGCTTGTCGATCGCATAGCTCGCGCCAACGTTGTAGACCGGCGTGAACGACGACGACGCCTTGCCCTCCACCGACGTCGGCCCCGGCTTGCCGGCGCCGGCCGCGAGCACGCTGCCGAGGTTCTCGTTGATGTCCTTCGCGAAGTTGCCGTTCAGCTCGATGTTGCTGAACCAGCTATAGGCCACGCCGATCCCGACGAACGGGCGGAACCGCGCCGTCGGCGAGTTGAAGTAGTACTGCAGAATGACCGTCGGGCTCCACTGCCGCGCGTTCTTCACCGCCGGCTGGTTGGCCGGATTGTCCATGTTGACGCTGCCGAGCGCGCCTGACGGGCCCGGCGGCCGGATCGTGCCGTGCCCGGTCAGCGTGAACTCGGGCGGCACGCCGAGCACCGACGTCACCGCGATGTGGTCGGTGAAGAAGTGCGTGAGCGTGAGGCCGACGGTATCGGCGTTGTTGACCGTCAGGCTCGTGCCCGGCGACGTGAACGACCCGGGCAGGCGCAGCGGCCCGTTGATCGGCATGCCGGCAAGATTCGTCGTCAGCCCGTTGGTCGAATCCTGCGGCATGATGTGCAGCCAGCCCAGCGTCGCGACGTTGTCGCCCGCCTGCTGGGCCGATGCGAGCGTCGACACGCCTGCGACGACACCCGCGACAATCAGCTTCTTCATGAAGTCTCCCCTCATTCTGTCCGGGCGCCGCGCATCTGCGCGCGGCGCCACCGTGTCTCCATCCAGGCGTGCGTCACTGCACGAATGCACCGACCGTGAAGTACGGGTTGCTCGTATCGTTCATGTCGAGGAACCCGAATACGCCGCCGGTGAACACGAACTTGCCGGTCGCCGGCCCCGACGCCGCATCCGCGTGCACGGTCGTGACGACACCGGGCACCTTCTGCGTGTAGTCGAGATTCAGCGCGCGTGTGAGCGCAGCCTGCGACGCATTGAACGGATCGAGCAGCGTGGCCTGCGCGCCGACGAGCGCGGTCGCGCGATAGTTGAACGCGCTGTCGACACCCGTGTACTCGCCGTTCTGCGAACCCGGCGCGATCGCCGTCTGCGGGCTCAGGAACGAGATGCCCGATTCGTCGTCCGCGCTCGGCGGGCCTTGCGTGAGGTCCGCGTTCGCGGCGCCGGTGCGGATGAAGATCGGCACGAGCTGGTTGCGCAGCTTGCCGACGATCAGGATCCCCTTGCCGGCCTTCGCCGGATCGACCGCGGCGAGCGTCGGCGGAATCTGCGGCAGGTAGTTGAGCGACTGGAACGCCGGCGCATCGGGCCGCAGCGTGAACGGCTGGTTCACCGTCGCGCTCGACGCGAGCGGCTGCCCGCCGTTCTTCTTGCCGAAGTTGTCGGTCTCGACGTAGCTGCCGTCCGCGTTGATCGTCACCTGCTGGTCGAGCGCCACCGGCTGGAAGCTCTGCGACGGCACCTGGTGATAGCCGAGCTGGTTGTATTTGCCGGCAATCTTCGTCAGGTCGGTTTCCTGCGACGAGAAGCTGATGAACGGGTAGTACGGGAACGTCGTCTGCGGAATCTTGCCGACGCCGATCACGCCGTTGAACTGGATCGTCGCGCCGGGAATCGCGCCGCCCAGCACGCCTTCGCCGAGGAACAGCCGCGCGGGCCGGTTCGGGTCGAGGCTCGCGTTCTGCATCCGGAACGTGCACTGGTTCAGCTTCACCGTCGGCAGCCCCGTTTCGTCGGCCAGCGTGCCGTCGACCACGTTGGCCGGCGCCGTGTCGCGGGTCGGCTGCACGGTGCCCGTGGCGGTCGGCACCGGCGACGCGAGATACGTCATCCGGTACGTCATCTTCGTCGTGTCGAGCTGCACCTTCACGAGCTCGCCCGACCCCGACCCGCCGATGAACACCGTGTTGTAGTCGATCGTCTGCGGGCACAGCCGGACCACCGGTGCGGGCGGCGGGTCGCCGTCGCCGCCACATGCGGCCAGCACCGGCGCGAGCGACGCCGCGGCCATCCATTGCTTCAAATTCATAGGAATCCTCTTGAAATTTGTTTCGCCGGCGGCGACGCATGCGCCGCCGGTGTTACGTGTTCAATGCGTGATTACTGGACGAACGCGCCGACCGTGAAGAACGGGTTGACCTGGCTGTTGTTGACGACCATCGCGTAGACGTTGCCGGCCGTCACGAGCCAGCCCGTATCGCCCTTCTTGAAGATCGCCACGTTGCCGCTCGCGCCCTTCGCGTTGAAGTTCTGCGAGGCCGTGACCTTGATCTTGCCGGGGATGGCCTGCGTGTAGTCGAGCCCGAACTGCGACGTGACCGACGACGTCTGCGGATCGATGAACGCCGCGGTGGCTCCCTGGAACAGGGTCGACGTATAGTTCGCGGCCATCGTCGAGACGGCAGTACCGTCGTTGCAACTGCCGGCCTGTGCCAGGAAGAAGGTGCCGTCGAAGGTGCCCGGCAGATCCGGATGCGGGATGTTGTTGTTGAAGCTCGGTCCGGACGTCGCGATCGCGAACGTGGCAGTGCTGGGCGCCACGATACCGCACGCTGAAGCGCTCGTTGCGCCGATGAAGCCCCCCTTCAGCGAATTGGCTCCGACGGCGGCGGCCCGCGACAGCATCGAGATCCCCACCTCGGCATCCGCGACCGATGCCAGAAGGTTGCTCGGGTCGATATGCGTGTAGCCCACGCGAATCACGACCGGCACCAGCACGCCGTTCAGCTTGCCGACGATCATGATGCCCTTCGCCTGGCTGGGTGCGGCAATCACGATCGCCGACCCCTGCCCTGCGAGCGGATACACGGGCGTGCCGGCCGCGTTCGCCACGGCGTTGCTCACGAACACGTTGTCGGCCGAACCGTCCGCGTTCTTGCGCAACGCCCACGGCGTTCCGGTGGTCTGGCACGAGTAGTCGCTGCCTGCCGTGATGGTGCACGAGCCGTCGGCATTGAACGTCTGGTTCCAGTTGACGACATCCGGTTGCCAGCCCACGGCCCCCGTGCTGCTCTGTGCGCTTCCGCCGACCGGCGACAGGTGGATCCCGAGTTCGTTGTAGTTGCCCGCAACTTTCGTGAAGTCCGTCTCGGTGTTGGTGAAGCCGATGAACGGATAGAAATCGAAGGTGCGCGACGGTACGACGCCGAGCACGATGCCCGGGAACGGCTCGAGACCGGCGAACGCAATCGTCGCCCCCGGAATCCCGCCACCCACCACGCCATTGCCGACGAACAGCATCGGCGGATCCGCACGGTTGATCGTCACCGAATACGCGCCGTCGCTCGTCGCGCCGCTGTCGAGCACGAACGCGCAGCGGTTCTGCTCGGCGGTCGGGAGATTGGCCGGATGATGGAACGCGCCGCTGATCGTCAGACCCGCGCGGGTATTGTTGACCTGCCCTGCCGACGTCGGCACCGACGATTCGAGGAACTGCATCTGATAGGTGAGCTTCGTCGTATCGAACTTCACCTTCACGTACTCGCCGCTACCTGCGCCACCCGTATACGTCGTCGTGTAATCGAGCGCGTCCGGGCACAGCTTCGTCACGACGGGCGGCGTCGTTTCGGCACCGCTCGGCCCGCATGCGCTGCCCGAACACTGCGGCACGTTGATCGGCCCCGGATCGTCACCGCCGCCGCAACCGGCAACGAACGGCAGCACCAGTACCGCGCACGACAGGATCGCCTTCCGCCATTCAGGAATGCAAATCATCAACCCCTCCTTTTCAGGTACGACAAGTCTCGTCCGGACAGGCTGCATGGCCCGCCGGTTGGTATCGCGCCGCGGCACGAACGCGCGGCGCATGACGGTGCGCGCAAGGCGGCCGCGATGCCGGTCAGGCAAATGCGGCACACGCCGCGGCGGCAGACAAGCGCTCTCCCGCGGCGCCGTCATGCGGCACGGCGCCGTCGGAACGATCGAAACGGGAAATGGTTCGCCGCTACACGGCGACAGGACAACGCAGGTACGCGATCTGCATCGCGCCTGCATTCAGCGAAAAAACGGGAAACGGCAGTCCGACTGGCCCCGCGGATAGGCGTCTCATGAATTGGTCTCCATCCGTACGCTTGATTCGTTATCGTGTTGCGTCGTTTGTCGAGACTATGATCGGACGATACCCACAAGTAAATGGATGCAGAGTTCCAAACGACCGAAACTGCGCGATCCTAGCGTTTACACGGTATTTGACAGATTTTCAAACAGCCTTCATTTTATTTGCTCAGACAAATACCCAGGCGGTAGAACACGCGTTTGAACGGCGACCGCCAACCCGCGCAGAGCCCGGCCGGCCGGGCCCGGGCCGCTCGCGCGCATGCTGCGGCGCAACCTCACACGTCGATGATCGCGAGCGTGCCGTGGCTGCCCGGCAGCACCGCGTGAAGCGTGCCGGCGAGCGCCAGGTACATCTGCCCGGCCTCGACCACGACCGTCTCGCCGCCGACCTCGAGCATCATCCTGCCGTCGAGCACCAGCAGCCCCTCGTTGTAGTCGTGCACTTCCGCTTCGTAAGCCTGCGCATCCATGCGCAACACCTTGATCCTGGCCGGCCCGACCTCGCCGACGATCGTGGATTTCCACGCGACGGCCTGTGCCGCCGCCACGGATTTGAAATCGATCAAAGACATGCGCCCCGCTCCGTGAACGATGAAAGGAGCGCATTATCGCGAGCGCCGCGCACGCCGTCCCGGTACGGCGCGACGGCCTTCGGGCGGCACAGTCGGCCGGCCGGCCGCGCCGTCGCCGCGCGGAAACGCGTGCGCAGCCCGATTCGCCGAAAACGGCACAAATTGTTCGCGCATCGCAAATAAAGCGCCTCGTTATTCAGCGATACATCGTCAATTCACGCAAATCCGGCATCGACAACGCACATCCTTTCCACGAGCATGCATTTCCATCTACCGATTGCTAATATGGCGATCCTGCGATCCCGCACCACAACGCCGTTCGACATGACGCACGTTCGCCATGCCGTTCCCGGTCCCGGCCGCTTCGCAGCGGCGGCGACGCCGGGCACGTGCAGCGCACGCCGTCGCGCCGGCCGGCCGTGCCATCCGTGAGCATGCAACCGATCCTTTCCGTCTCCGACCTCTCCAAGACTTACGCGTCCGGCTTCCAGGCGCTGAAGCACGTGACCCTCGACATCCGCCCCGGCGAGATCTTCGCATTGCTCGGGCCGAACGGCGCCGGCAAGACAACGCTGATCGGCTCGATCTGCGGCATCGTCACGCCGACCGAAGGCCGCGTGACGGTCGGCGGCCACGACATCCGCGATCACTACCGCGCGGCCCGCGAAATGATCGGCCTCGTGCCGCAGGAACTGACGACCGACGCGTTCGAAACCGTCTGGGCGACCGTGTCGTTCAGCCGCGGCCTGTTCGGCAAGGCGCCCGATCCCGCCTATATCGAGAAGACGCTGAAGGCGCTGTCGCTATGGGACAAGCGCGACAACAAGCTGATGACGCTGTCGGGCGGCATGAAGCGCCGCGTGATGATCGCGAAGGCGCTGTCGCACGAGCCGCGCATCCTGTTCCTCGACGAGCCGACGGCCGGCGTCGACGTCGAACTGCGCCGCGACATGTGGAAGCTCGTCGATTCGCTGCGCGAGCGCGGCGTGACGATCCTCCTGACCACGCACTACATCGAGGAAGCCGAGGAAATGGCCGACCGGATCGGCATCATCCTCGGCGGCGAGCTCGTGCTCGTCGAGGAAAAGCGCGAACTGATGCGCAAGCTCGGCAAGAAGCAGCTCACCGTGCAGCTCGAGCATCCGCTCGCCGACATGCCGCCCGTGCTCGCGCCGTTCGGCCTCGAACGCGCGGACGACGGCGCCGCGCTCGTCTACACGTACGACTCGCAGCGCGACGACGCAAGCATCGCGAAGCTGATCAACGCGCTCGGCTCGGCCGGCATCGGCTTCCGCGACCTGCACACGACGCAGAGCTCGCTCGAGGACATTTTCGTCAGCCTGATCGACAACCGCCGCAACGGCATGCAAGGAGCCTGACGCATGAACCTGCATGGCATTCGCGCGATCTACCGCGCAGAAATGGCCCGCACGCGCCGCACGCTGATGCAGAGCATCATCGCGCCGGTGATCTCGACGTCGCTGTATTTCGTCGTGTTCGGCTCCGCGATCGGCTCGCGCATCAGCGACGTGAACGGCATCGGCTACGGCTCGTTCATCGTGCCGGGCCTCGTGATGCTGTCGCTGCTGTCGCAGAGCATCTCGAACGCATCGTTCGGCATCTACTTCCCGCGCTTCACGGGCACGATCTACGAGATTCTGTCCGCGCCCGTGTCGTACTGGGAGATCGTGATCGCGTACGTGGGCGCGGCCGCGTCGAAGTCGATCCTGCTCGGCGTGATCATCCTCGCCACGGCCGGCCTGTTCGTGCCGCTGCACATCCTGCATCCGTTCTGGATGGTGCTGTTCCTCGTGCTGACGGCGGTCACGTTCAGCCTGTTCGGCTTCGTGATCGGCATCTGGGCCGACAGCTTCGAGAAGCTGCAGCTCGTGCCGCTGCTGATCATCACGCCGCTCACGTTCCTCGGCGGCAGCTTCTACTCGGTCGACATGCTGCCGCCCGCGTGGCGCATCATCACGCTGTTCAACCCGATCGTCTACCTGGTCAGCGGCTTCCGCTGGTCGTTCTACGGGCTCGCCGACGTGCACGTATGGATCAGCCTCGCCGCAACCGGGCTGTTCCTCGTGATCCTGCTGGCGATCGTCGCGTGGATGTTCCGCACCGGCTACAAGCTGAAGAACTGATGCACAACGGCCCCGCCCCGCGCTACCGCCGATGACGTATTTGGGCAAGCAGGCGGCGCTTTTCCTCTGATGCGGCATTTTGTGGTCGCGTCTACTGAAGATGAAGCATCGGGGCCGCGAAGCACGCGCTTCGCGGCCCCTTTTCATTTCAGAGGACGCCATGCCCGCCGCCACCGCTCCCGCCTCCGCCGCCGCCCGGCTCGAACGCCTGCCGTTCTCCGGCTATCACAAGCGGATCTTCTTCATCATCGCGATCGCATTCTTCTTCGACTCGGTCGACCTCGGCACGATGACCTTCGTGCTCGGTTCGATCCGCAAGGAGTTCGGGCTGTCGACTGCAGCCGCCGGCCTCGTCGCGAGCGCAAGCTTCTTCGGGATGGTGCTCGGCGCGGCCGTCGCCGGGCTGCTCGCCGACCGCTTCGGCCGCCGGCCCGTGTTCCAGTGGAGCATGGTGCTGTGGGGCGCAGCCTCCTACCTGTGCTCGACCGCGCAGAGCGTCGACGCGCTGATCGTCTACCGCGTGCTGCTCGGGATCGGGATGGGGATGGAATTCCCGGTCGCGCAGACCTTGCTGTCCGAATTCGTGCCGACCGAGAAGCGCGGCCGCCTGATCGCGCTGATGGACGGCTTCTGGCCGCTCGGCTTCATCACGGCCGGCATCGTCGCGTACTTCGTGCTGCCGCAGTTCGGCTGGCGCACGGTGTTCGCGCTGCTCGCGATTCCCGCCGTATTCGTGCTCGTCGTGCGCCGCATCGTGCCGGAATCGCCGCGCTGGCTCGAGCATGCGGGCCGGCACGCGGAAGCCGATAAGGTGATGCACACGATCGAGGCGAAGGTGATGCGCTCGGCCGGCGTCACGTCGCTGCCGCCGCCGTCGCGGCTCGCCGAGCCGGTCGTCGCCCGCGGACACGGCGCGCTGCGCGAGATCTGGAGCGGCGCGTACCGTCGCCGCACGGTGATGGTGTGGCTGCTGTGGTTCTTCGCGCTGCTCGGCTTCTACGGCCTCACGTCGTGGCTCGGCGCGCTGCTGCAGCAGGCCGGCTTCGAAGTCACGAAATCGGTGTTCTACACCGTCCTGATCTCGCTCGGCGGCGTGCCGGGCTTCCTGTGCGCCGCGTGGCTCGTCGAACGCTGGGGGCGCAAGCCGACCTGCATCGCATCGCTGATCGGCGGCGGCGCAATGGCGTACGCCTACGGCCAGAGCGCGCTGTACGGCGGCAGCACGGCGCTGCTGATCTGCACCGGCCTCGCGATGCAGTTCTTCCTGTTCGGGATGTGGGCCGCGCTGTACACGTACACGCCGGAGCTGTACGGCACCGGCGCACGCGCGACGGGCTCGGGCTTCGCGTCGGCGATCGGGCGCGTCGGCTCGCTGATCGGGCCTTACGTGGTCGGCGTCGTGCTGCCGGTGTTCGGCCAGGGCGGCGTGTTCACGCTCGGTGCGCTGTCGTTCATCGCGGCGGCAATCGCCGTGTGGACGCTCGGTATCGAGACGAAGGGCCTCGCGCTGGAGCAACTGGCGGCAGGCGACGAAGCAGGCGGCGGCCGCTATGCGGCGGCGGCGGACAAGGTATCCTGAGCGCCCGATCGGCGCGGGTGTTCCTGACCGCCGGGGCGGCGTTCAGCGTCGTGCCCGGCTGCTGCGTAAACTGACAGGATTCGCGCCTGGACCGGCGCTGCCAGACTGCGTCCAGGCACCGTGTCGCGCACCCCTTGGCGCTTCGGCGACGAACCCGCCGACGACCCGATGCCTGCGATACTCGATTCGATCCGGCGCTCGGACTACCTGCCGTCGCTCGCACACATGGCGCGTGCGCTGCGCCGGCTCCAGGCGCTCGATCTCGACATCATCCTGCCGATGCACGGCCCGGCCATCACGCACGACATCCCGCGCGTGCTCGCCGGCGCGATCGCGCATTGCGAGGCCGCCGCCGGGTAAGCCGCGGAGGCGGCAACCCAACGGCAGTGCAGCAGGTTCCGGTCAGGCGCCCGCGACGACGAACTCTTCGGCCGCCTTGCGCTGGACCGCGGCCATCACCGCCAGTTCGCGCTTGCTGCGCGCGTCGCCGGACACGACACCCGTCGCGTTCTTCGCCTTCGCGCCCAGCGGGAAAAAGACAAACGACGCACCGGCCGGGGCCGCCGGCTCCGCGCGCAAGCGTTTGTTCAGGATTTTCAGGTACTTCTTCTTCGAGACTTCCTTAGCAGCCATGGCGCCCTCCGCGTGAACGTGGTGAAGTTCAGCATACCAGTTTTGGCGGCCGGCTCCGCGGCCGTGCCCGCCGGTGCGGCTGCACGCGAAAATTCTTCACGCACAATGTCGATTCGCGCCATCTTCACGCGTCGTGTTCTCGTAACCGATCGTTTTGCCGCCGGCCCGGCCGGCGGCGCCCGTCAATACCTGTTCAAGGAGAAACGGCAATGCGCGTCATGGTCATCGTCAAGGCAACCGCCATTTCCGAATCGGGCGCGATGCCCGATACCGAACTGCTGGCCGCAATGGGCCAGTACAACGAAGCGCTCGTGAAAGCCGGCGTGATGCTCGCCGGCGAAGGACTGCATCCGAGTTCGCGCGGCAAGCGCGTGCACTTCTCCGGCAAGGACCGGACGGTCATCGACGGCCCGTTCGCCGAAACCAAGGAACTCATCGCCGGCTACTGGCTGTGGGAAGTGAAATCGATGGACGAAGCGGTCGAATGGGTAAAGCGCTGCCCGAACCCGATGCCCGTCGAATCAGACATCGAGATCCGGCAAATCTTTTCGCCCGAGGATTTCGGCGCTGCGCTCACCCCCGAACTGCAGCAGCAGGAAGCGAAACTGCGTACGGAAATCGACGCACGACAGAAGTCCTGAGCGGCGGGCGGAAGCGCGCATCGCGTGCAGCAAGGCGCACGGCGGCACCGCCGGCCCTGCCGGACAACGCCCGCGATGCCTCGCGTCGCTCCGTCGAACCTCCCCGGCAAACCGGTTGACGCAGCCCCGGATAGTAACGTATCGTTTTGATACGTTACTATCCGGGGCCTGTCCGTCATGCATTCCCGTTTCGACCGTTTCCGCACCACCGCGCTCGGCGCCCAGCTCGAAGCGCTGATCGCACAACCCGAGCGCTATGTCGAGTTCGCGGCGCTGTCGCGCGTCGGCGTTGCCGCGATCGGTGCGATCCAGCACGAGATCGCACTGAAATTCCCCGAAATCGAAACCGACACGACGGCCCGCCAGTTCTGCGGCGCGATGGTCGCGGAAATCATGCGCCGTCACGGCCACGACGTCGTGCAGGCGCGCGGGCGGCTCGGCGGCACGCTGTTCAGCTATGGCGCGGTGTTCAGCGCGTACCCGCAGCGGCTGCCGTTCGCCGACGTCGTCGCCGCGCTGGCCCGCCTGCCCGACCGGCTCGCCGTGTATTCAGCGCACGTGCCGGCCGCACTGTGGACACGCCGCCCCGACGGCACGGGCTTCTCGCTCGTCGAGCATGCGTGCCACCTGCGCGATCTCGACGCGATATTCGCCGAACGCATCGACGCCGTGCGCACGCTCGACCTGCCGGCGATCGCATCCGTCGACGGCACCGTGCTCGCCGCGCAACGCGACTATCTCGCGCAGCCGCTCGACGCTGCCGTCGCGGCATTCCGCACGGGACGCGCCGCGCTGTGTGCCACCGCGGCCGCGCTGGCGCCCGCGCAGCTCGCACGCTGCGGGCTGCGCGACGGCGTGCGCCGCATGTCGCTCGACGAACTCGTGCGCGAGCTGCTCGACCACGACCGCACGCACGTGCTCGAACTCGACGAACTGCTCGCCGAACTCGAATTGCCGCCCCTTCCTTCCGCACCCGCCCCATGACCCGGCCCACGCCCGTCGTCTTCATTCACGGTTTCATCGGCACGCTCGACGTGCGCGGGTGGCACGTGCCCGACTGGGCGCTCGCGCGCTGCGCCGGCTTCGACCTGATCGAGCGCTGCGGCCACCTGATCCCGGCCGAGCAGCCCGATGCGTTCCGCGCGGCCGTCGAGCGCATCGTGCACGCACCGCCCGCCTGACAACCCGTAGGATTCGCCGAAATATGGTTGAAAGGCGCGGTTGCTAGAGTCGTCCGAACAGGGTTTTCCCGGCGCCCGGCGCCGGACGGGATCGACACATGCGAGGATCGATGAACCTGGCACGCGCCTTCTGGCTGCTTCTGCTGCTCGCCATTTCGGGCCCTGCTCTCGCATTCCATGCGCGGGTCGTCGTGATTCCCAGCGCCGCGATGAACGAGACGCTCAAGGCCACCGTCGTGCTGCCCGACGCTTATGCGCGCGGCCCCCGCGACGGCGACCGCTATCCGGTCGTCTATCTGCTGCACGGCTCCGGCGGCGACCACACCGACTGGACGTCGAACACGCGCATCGCCGCGCTGGCCGACCGTTACCACGTGATCCTCGTGATGCCCGACGGCGGGCACGAGAGCTGGTACATCGACAGCCCGTTCGATTCGGGCAGCCGCTACGAAACCTTCATCGGCGACGAAGTGGTGTCGTACGTCGATTCGCATTTCCGCACGATCGCGACGCAGCGCGCCCGTGCGATCACCGGGCTCAGCATGGGCGGCTTCGGCGCGCTGCGGATCGCACTCGACCGGCCCGACACGTTCGGTGCGGTCGGCAGCATCAGCGGCGCGGTCGATCCGCGCTGCTGCGCGGACGAGCCGGGCATCGACCATGTATTCGGCGACCCCGGCCGCCATCCGTCGTTCTGGGACCGCAACGTGATCGTCGCCAGCGCCAGCGCGTTCGTGCGCGCGCATCTCGACCTGACGATCGATTGCGGCCGCGACGACGCATTCGTCGGCTCGAACCGCACGCTGCACGAACGGCTCGTCGCGCTCGGCGTGCCGCACGACTATGCGGAGCGGCCGGGCGGCCATACGTGGGATTACTGGGCGAATGCGATCCGCTACCAGATGCGGTTCTTCGCGACGTCGTTCCAGCATGGCGGCTATGCGTACCATCCCGCGCCCCATGCGCCGGGCATGACGCGCGCGGGCTGACACGCGCCGCATCGCGGCCCGGTGAACCCGGTGGTACGATGCGCTGGCATCGACCACCCGACACCTTCCATGCCGCGCGACAACTTTGCGGACCTGCTCGCCTTCATCGCCGTCGCGCGCGAGCGCAGCTTCACGCGTGCGGCCGCCCAGCTCGGCGTCTCGCAATCCGCGCTCAGCCATACGATCCGCTCGCTCGAAACGCGCCTCGGCGTACGCTTGCTCACCCGCACGACCCGCAGCGTCGCGCCGACCGAAGCCGGCGAGCGCCTGCTACTCAATCTCGCACCACGCTTCGACGAGATCGAGGCCGAACTGACGGCGCTCGCGGAACTGCGCGACCAGCCCGCGGGCACCGTGCGCATCAACGCGACCGACTTCGTGATCCGCACGCTGCTGTGGCCGAAGCTCGCGCCGGTCCTGCGCGACTATCGCGACCTGAAGGTCGAGTTCGTGAACGACTACGGGCTGTCCGACATCGTCGCGGAACGCTTCGACGTCGGCGTGCGGCTCGGTGACCAGCTTGCGAAGGACATGATCGCCGTGCGCATCTCGGCCGACATGAAAATGGCGATCGTCGGCACGCCCGCGTATTTCGCGGAACGCGCGCGCCCCGTGTCGCCGCAGGATCTGGTCGCGCACGACTGCATCAACCTGCGCCTGCCGACACACGGTGCGCTGTACGCGTGGGAACTCGCGCGCGGCGATGACGTGCTGCAGGTGCGCGTCGACGGGCAGGTCACGTTCAACGGCACGTACGAAACGCTCGACGCGGCGCTTGCGGGCTACGGGCTCGCCTACGTGCCCGCCGAACTCGCGGCGCCGCATGTCGCCGCCGGCCGCCTCGACAGCGTGCTCGACGACTGGTGCCCGACGTTCCCCGGCCATCACCTGTACTACGCGAGCCGGCGGCAATCATCGCGCGCGCTCGCGGTGATCGTCGATGCGCTGCGCTATCGCGCATGAGCCGACGAGGCGCCGCCCATGCGCCGCGATTCATGAATCGGATCGATAAGTGCATGCGAATTGCCGGGGATTATCGCTAGGCGCATCGGTGGCTACCATCGTCGGTGTTTCCCACCTTTCCCGGAGCCCTCGATGTCCGAACCCACTTCCGCCGCACGCAAAGCGTTCGGCGCCATCGCCCCCGCCCTCGCCGATTACACCGACAACGTGCTGTTCGGCGACGTCTGGCAGCGCCCCGGCCTGTCGCCGCGCGATCGCAGCCTCGTCACGGTCGCGAGTCTCGTGTCGCTGTATCGCGTCAACGAACTGCCGTTCCACCTGAAGAAAGCGCTCGACAACGGCCTCACGCGCGACGAGCTGGTCGAAGCGATCACGCACCTCGCGTTCTACTCGGGCTGGCCGACCGCAAGCTCGGCGCTCACGATCGCGCAGCGCGTGTTCGACGAAGCCGGCGTGTAAGCGCGGCGCCCCTTCATTCAACCGGCGGGCACGCGCCCGCATGGAGCCTTCATGGATTACCGCTATCTCGGGCGCAGCGCGCTCAAGGTGTCGCCGCTGTGTCTCGGCACAATGATGTTCGGCGGCGAGACCGACGAAGCGACCTCGGCGCGCATCATCGACAAGGCATACGACCAGGGCATCAACTTCATCGACACGGCCGACGTCTATCACGCCGGCCGCTCGGAAGAAGTCGTCGGCCGTGCAATTGCGCCGCGTCGCGACAGCTGGGTCGTGGCGACGAAGTTCGGCTTTCCGGCCGGGCCGGACGCCGGGCCGAACCGGCAGGGCCAGTCGCGCAAATGGATCGTCGAATCGGTCAACGCGAGCCTCGAGCGGCTCGGCACCGACTACATCGACATCCTCTATTTCCATCGCGCATTGACGGATGCGCCGCTCGACGAAGGCATGCGCGCGATCGCCGACCTGATCCGGCAAGGCAAGGTGCGCTATTTCGGGCTGTCGAACTTCAAGGGCTGGCGCATCGCCGAGATCGTGCGGCTCGCCGACCAGCTCGGCATCGATCGCCCGGTCGCGAGCGAACCGCTGTACAACCTCGTCGATCGCACGGCCGAGGTCGAACAGCTGCCGGCCGCCGCGCACTACGGGATCGGCGTCGTGCCGTACAGCCCGCTCGCGCGCGGCGTGCTGACCGGCAAATACGCGGTGGATGCGCAGCCACCCGCCGATTCGCGTGCGGGCCGTGGCGATCGGCGCATCCAGCAAACGGAATGGCGGCCCGAATCGTTGCACATCGCGCAGCAGGTGGCCGCGCATGCGGCCGCGCGTGGCACAACGTCAGTTGCGTTCGCGCTCGCGTGGGTCATGAAGAACCGCCTCGTCAGCTCGACGATCGCGGGGCCGCGCACCGAAGCGCACTGGGACAGCTACATCGATGCGCTGACGCTCGAACTCGGCCCGGACGATGAGCGGTTCGTCGATTCGCTCGTGCCGCCCGGGCACGCATCGACGCACGGCTATACCGATCCCGGCTATCCGGTCGAAGGCCGCAAGCTCTGAAGTCGGAACGGGATGTTTGAATGACATGCCGGGCGCGATGCCCGGCATGAAGACGAACGCGCGTCGCCCGACACGCGAACCCGCGGAGGCGGCGGGATCAGTTGTCTTGCGCTGTCGTGTCGGCGCTGACCACGCGATCGAAGAATTCCTGTGCACGCGCCAACTCGTCGAGCGCGAGATCGAGGCGCGACATCGCGCGTGCGTATTCGGCCGATGAAACGTCGTCGTCGCTTTCGCCGCGCACGGCGCGAAAGGCCTGATCGACGTTGCGCGTTGCTTCGACGAAGCGTTGCGCGGCCCGGGCTTCCCGCGAACAGATGTGGGTCGACATCGACACTTCTCCCTCAGGGTTGCAGTGTGAAGCACGCCGACGCTCAGTGTGCGTGGTGCGCATGTCGGCGGCGTGAACCACGACCCATCGATCGTCGGTGCATCGGCCGCCGCGCAGCGCGCTTCGTGCCGATTGTCTCTCTGCGCTCGCCGCTCCGCTATGGCGAGATTGCAACAAATTCTTGCGCGATCCGTTGCGCGCGATGCGTCACGCGCGCCCGATACGCGGATGCACGAGGCCCGCGAACGCGGCCGCTTCACCCGGCGACAGGTCGAACAGGTCGCCGGTGAGATCGCGCGGATGCTCGGCCGCCGGCCGATTACGCATTCGCGCCACGTGCGTGGGCGCAACATACGCGGCCGCCGTTTCGATCGGCGGCACGTCGAACAGATCGCGCGTGACACCGCGCACGGCGTCGGTCGGCGAACGGCCGCGCAAGCGCGCGACGAGCTCGACGAAGCGATCGAAATCGCCCGCGCGCGTGGCCTTGTTCACTTCCGCGAGATCGCGCGCCTTCAACACGCACGGCTGCGCGAGCCGCACGAAATACGGTGCTTCGAGCTCGACCGACAGCGCGAGCGGATAGCCCTTGCCCGTCTGCTCCTTCGCACGCCCGACGCAATCGACCACGGCCGCGCCCTGGGCGGCGCCGAGCGGCTTGCCGGTGCTCACGCTACGCAGGTGATCGGGAAACACGCGCAATTGCGTGCCGACCGTCAGCGCGGTGGACGACGCACACACGAGCGCGTAGTGCTGTTCGCGGCGCCGGCCCGACGGCAACGTCGAGCGGCTGGCGATGAACGTATGCGGCGGCAACGGCCGCACCTGCCCGCTCGCGTCGACCCATGCATTCCACAGCAGCATGTCTTTCCGCTCGCCTGCGCGCGGGCGCGACGCGACCGGCGAAAACAGCGCGAGCAGCGAGCCCGTGCGATGCGCGGCGACTTGTGCGCTGCTGCCGAGCGGCTGGTTGATGCCCCACAGAAAACGCCCGCCCCCGAGCCGCCGCTCCCATTCCTTGCGGAGCACGACGGTCGGCAGTTCCTCGCCGGACTCGGTACCGATCTTGGTCCAGCAGAACGTGGGTGGGAGGTGTTTCAGTGTCATCAACTTTCTCGGGATACAGCCTCGCTGGTGACAGCAAGCCCATTCAACAGCCGTAACTGTATAGGTATAATGCATCGCATGGAAGCCCCGGACCAAGATTTTCCCGTTCAAGACCTGTTGCGCCGCCTGACGGCAGATACACGCTCGTCCAGCGAAATAGCGCGACTCTCCGGGGTCAGCCAGCCGACCGTATCGCGCCTGAGGTTGTCGAACGGGCACCGGCTGCGCCGCAGCGCTCCATTCAATAAGCTATGCAGTTTCTATGGTGTCGACACCGGGCCGTCGCGCCGCCAGTACAACGACCTGCTGCGCGACGCGATCGTCGACGCGTGGGATGGGTCGGACGAGCACGGGCGCGCGCTGCTGGTCGTGATTCAGGGATTGAAGGATTTGCAGGCGAAGGCAGACGACGGATGATGTCGTCGGTGTGCCCGGTCACTCATCGAGATTGAACGTGATCGGCACGCGCGCGCGCATCGGCGACCGCACGCCGTTCTCCAGATACGGTGCGCAGCGACTCGCGAGCGCGGCTTCGCGCGCCGCCGCATCGAGCCGCGGATAGCCGCTGCC
This sequence comes from Burkholderia puraquae, assembly GCF_002099195.1. Classification (GTDB taxonomy): domain Bacteria; phylum Pseudomonadota; class Gammaproteobacteria; order Burkholderiales; family Burkholderiaceae; genus Burkholderia; species Burkholderia puraquae. The sequence continues at coordinate 510,837 of NZ_NBYX01000003.1, forward strand.
GGTCACGACCCGCGCGGCGATGACCCGGCCTGCCGCATCGGTTTCCAGTTCGACGAGTGCGGTGCCGTGCTCGCCCGTGCGCAGCGACTGCGGCGGGTAGTCGGGTGTGACGAGCGCACATTCGGGATGCGCGACGAAGCGCGGCTGCGCGGGTGCAGCAGATACCGGTGATTCGACTCGCGTCTGCCCGGCATCGGGCATCGCATGCGGCGTCGTATCGTCGGGGCGCTCGCCCGCCGTCGCGGCTGGCACGGGCGAAGATGGCGTAGCCGCATCGTGTGCCGGCGGCCGGGCGCGATCGGCGGCGGCGGGTTCGATCGGCGGCGGCGGGTTCGATCGCCGGCACCTTGCCGCGCATCGACGATCGCGGCGCGGATACTGCGCGACGCATCGCGCGCGACACGGCCTTCGATTGCGCCGCGGCAGTCGTCGTCGCCGGCACCTCCGCGGCCGGCGCAATCAGTATCGCCACCATCACCTGACGTTGCACGGGCACGCTACGCACGGCCGGTTCGCGTGCGAGCAGGATCAGGACGCCCGCATGCAGCGCACAGGTCGCGGCGACAGCCAACGCGATGCGCATGCCGCGAAAGCCGGCACGATCGTGAACGACGCTGCGCCCCCCGCCCGCCTGTCGTACGTCGAAAACAGCGGTACGCATCACGCACGCCGTCCGGCACCCAGCCAACCTTGCCCGCGCAGACTTCGCCTGCAACATAAGGAGGAATGCATATCGATCGCCCCGATGTCCATCGCGTTGCGTCGCCTCGTTCGCGCGTGCCGCCTCGTTCGTCGCGCGCCGTCAGCCCTCGCACACGGCACCGCATCGCGCGAGCGAATTGTCCCGGCTGCGGAAAACCAGCGGCTGCTCATCGCGCGGCGTGACACGTCGCGCGAATTGCACGGCCTGCTCGACCTGGCCGTGGTGCGCGGACTTCTCGCACACCGGATCGGCCTCCTTCGGGTCGCCGGCCAGCATGTATGCCTGGCACCGGCAACCGCCATGATCGACATGCCGCTCGTCGCACGTGCGACACGGCTCGCGCATCCAGCCGTCGCCGCGAAACGCGTTGAACGCGTCGCTGTCGTACCAGATCTCCCGCAACGACCGGTCGCGCACGTTCGGCAGATCAAGCCCCGGCAGCGATCGCGCGGCATGGCACGGCAACGCGGTGCCGTCCGGCGCGACGCCGAGAAACACCGAGCCCCAGCCGTTCATGCACGCCTTCGGGCGCCGCTCGAAATAGTCGGGCACGACGAACAGGATCTTGCAACGCTCGCCCACCAGCTTCCGATAGCGATTGACCGTTTCCTCGGCCTCGCGCACCTGCTCGACGGTCGGCATCAGCTGGTCGCGGTTCAGCATCGCCCAGCCGTAGTACTGCGTGTTCGCGAGTTCCAGGTAATCGGCGCCGAGGTCGAGCGCCATCTCGATGATCTGTCCCACGTGCGGCAGGTTGTAGCGATGCAGCACGCAGTTGAGCACCATCGGGTAGCCACGCGCCTTGATCAGCCGCGCAACTCCGCGCTTCAGCTCGAACGTGCGGGTGCTGCTCAGGAAATCGTTCAGCTCGCGCGTCGAATCCTGCAGCGACAACTGGATGTGATCGAGCCCGGCCGCCTTGAGCCGCTCGATGCGCGCGACGTTCAGCCCGACGCCCGACGTGATCAGGTTGGTATAGAAGCCGAGCCCGCGCGCATGGGCGACGAGCGTCTCGAGGTCGCCGCGCTGCAGCGGTTCGCCGCCCGAGAAGCCGATCTGCGCGGCGCCAAGCGCGCGCGCATCGCTGATGACCGCGCGCCACGCATCGGTATCGAGCTCCGCGCCGTGCGCCGCGAAGTCGACAGGGTTGTAGCAGAACGCGCAGTGCAGCGGGCAACGGTACGTGAGCTCCGCGAGCAGCCACAGCGGCGCGGATGGACGGGAAGTGTCGGGCGCCATGTCAGTCGAGCCAGCCGCGCAGTCGCGCATGATCGAGGAAACGATAGACGTCGGTCGCGAGGTCCGATTGGCTGAACAGGCGCTCGAGTTCGCCGATGATGTCGTCCAGTTCGCGCTTGCCGTCGCAGCGCGCGAGAATCTCGCCCGCACTCGGGTTGAGCTTGACCATGCCCTCTGGATAGAGAAGGACGTACGCATCCTGGGCCGCCTCCCATTGCAGGCGGTACATGCCCCTGAGACAGGGGCGCAGCGGCACGCCGCTGGCGGCTTCGATCGCGTTCATAGGGGGTAGGCCTTTTCGATGGCGTCGAGCATCGACCACAGAATGTCGAGCTTGAATTGCAGGATGCCGAGCGCGCGCTGCTGCGCATCCGGGGTCGTGAAATGCTGCAGCGTGACCGCGAGACCATGCTCGACGTCGCGCTGCGCGAGCGGCACGCGGCTGCGGAAGTAATGTAGCCCGGCCGGCTCGATCCACGGGTAATGCGACGGCCAGCCCGCGAGGCGGTCGAGATGGATCTGCGGCGCGAACATCTCGGTCAGCGACGAGCACACGGCTTCCTGCCATGGCGCGCGCCGCGCGAAATTCACGTACGCGTCCACCGCGAAACGCACGCCGGGCAACACGTGTTCGAGCGACCACAGTTCGGCACGCGCGAGGCCGCATGCCTCGCCGAGCCGCACCCACGCCTCGATGCCGCCTTCGTTGTCGCCCTGCCCGTCGTGATCGACCAGCCGCTGGATCCAGCGGCGCCGCGTGTCGCGGTCGGGGCAGTTCGACAGGATCGCCGCATCCTTGAGCGGGATGTTGATCTGGTAGTAGAAGCGGTTCGCCACCCAGCCGCGGATCTGCGCAGGCGAACAGGCACCGCTATTGAGCCGCCGGTTGAACGGATGATGGATGTGATAGCGCGATTCGAGCGCACGCAGGCGCGCCTCGAATTCGGCCGCGGTCCAGGGCGTCGCGTGCAACGCCGTAGCGGGGATCGGTGCGTTCATCGTCAGACCTGGAATTGCATGCCGTCGTGTGCGACGTCGATGCCGTGCGCGCGCAGGTGCGCGTGCTCGACGGAATGCGGATCGAGAATCGGGTTCGTGTTGTTGATGTGCGTAAGCACCTTGCGCGTACGCGCGGGCAGCGTGTCGAGCCAGTCGATCATGCCGGGCCGCCCGTGTTCCGCGCACTGCGCGAGATGCCCCATGTCGGCCGCGTGCTTGCCCGACAGGCCGAGATCGATCATCTCGGTGCCGGTCCAGAACGTGCCGTCCACCAGCACGAGATCGGCGCCGTCCATTGCCGCACGCACGTCGTCGGTGACGGCCGCGAGCCCCGGCGCATAGAACGCGCGCCGGCCGCTCGCGACATCTTCGATCGACAGCGCGATGTTGTCGCCGGGCGCGGCCGACGTGCGCCGTGGCGAATAAGGCGGCGCCTTGCTGTCGACGGGAATCGCGGTGAAACGGATCCCGCTCGCCGCCGGCACCGCGAACGGCTCGCCGAGCGCGATCGTGTGAGCGGCGACGCCGCAGTAATGGCCCAGCAGCGGCACGAGCGGCAAGCCGGTCGACAAGTCGTCGAGCACGGGTGCGCTCGCGTAAAGCGGCAGCGGCGCCGATCGCTCGCGCAGCATCAGCAGGCCGGTCACGTGATCGATCTGCGCGTCGCACAGCACGACGGCGGCGATGCCGCTGTCGCGGATCGCGCGCGCCGGCTGCAGGTCCGGATCCGCGCGCAACTGGGAAAGAATGTCGGGCGACGCGTTGACGAGAACCCAGTCGATGCCGTCGTCGCTGACCGCGATCGACGACTGCGTGCGCGGCAGCACGTGGCCGCTTCCGCTGCGCGCACGGCGACAGTTCGCGCAATTGCAGTTCCATTGCGGCAGGCCGCCGCCGGCTCCCGAGCCGAGTATCTTGATCTTCATGGGCGTCAGCTCCCGAAGCCGCCCGCGCCGATCACGACGAAACGGGCGGCACGCGCGGCGATCAGCGGTTGGCGATGTACATCGTGATTTCGAAGCCGAAGCGCAGGTCGGTGTAAGACGGTGTCGTCCACTGCATGATGTGTCTCCTGATTGAGTTGATGAGTTGCGTGGTGAGTCGAACCACCGCGGAAATCGGGCGGTCGGTTCCTCTTCAGCAAGGAGCGTGCCGAAACCTCACGTTGGCCGCGCGGCAACGGCATACGGCCGTCATTCGGGCATCGGGACGCAATCCTTACGAATAGCCGACGCAATTCGCGCGGGTAGGGCCTGCCACCCCGGCCGCATGGCGCGCGGGGGTGGTGACAGGTGTTGAATCGTTGAACACCGGTGTTGCAACTTGACACACCGGCTGTGACAGGGCGTGCGCAGCGCGCCGGCCGGGATCCCGCGGCCGGCGCGTCAGCTTTCGTCCAACGGGCGGCGTTCCGCGTCGGCCGCCGGCATCTTCCGGTAGATCGTGTTGCGCGAGACGCCGAGCGCGCGCGCCGCCGCGGACACGTTGCCGCCATGGCGGGCGAGCGCGGCGGCAATCGCGGACGCCGCGACGTCCTGCAGGCGCGCGTCGGCCGGCGGAAACGCGTCGGCGACGCACGAACCGGCAGACGGATCGTGCGCAACCTGGGCCGCCTGCGCGTCGCCGCGCCGCAGGTCGTCGAAGAAGTCGTCCGGCAGGTGTTCGCGCCGGATTTCGCCATCGTCGTCGACCATTGCCGCCGCCGTGCGCAACAGGTTCCCGAGCTGGCGGAAGTTGCCGGGCCACGTGCAGCGCACGAACAGCGCCATCACGTCCGGCGCGACGGACAGCGGCGGCCGGCCCGGCCCCGCGAACGCCTCCCGTTGCAGCATCTTCTGCACGACCACCGCGAGATCCGTGCGGTCGCGCAGCGGCGGCAGGCGCACCACGAGGCCGTTCAGCCGGTAGTAGAGATCCTCGCGAAAGCGGTTCTGCGCGATCATGTCGCGCAGATCGCGGTGCGTCGCACAGATGATCGCGATGTCCACGGCGATCGTCTTCGTCGAGCCGAGCGGGTTGACGAGGCGCTCCTGCAGCACGCGCAACAGCCGCACCTGCAGCGGATACGGCATGTCGCCGATCTCGTCGAGGAACAGCGTGCCGCCGTTCGCCTGCAGCAGCTTGCCGATCGCCCCCTTGCGGCGCGCGCCGGTGAATGCACCCTCCTCGTAGCCGAACAGCTCGGACTCGATCAAAGTCTCCGGAATCGACGCGCAATTGACCGCGACGAACGGCGCGTCGCGCCGCGGCGAGTCGTTGTGGATCGCCTGCGCGAGCAGTTCCTTGCCGGTGCCGGTCTCGCCGGTGATCAGGATCGGGATGTCCTTGCCGATCACCTTGCGCACCTTCGCGATCACGCACGCGACCTGCGAATCGCCGGTGTCGAGATAGTTGAGCCGCGACAGGCCGGCCGACGTGCCCGCCGCCGGCGCAGGCACCGCATTCGCGCGCGCGGCCGGCGCGAGCGCATCGTGGACATCCGTCGGCCGGCTGCCTTCGGCGAGCGTCGCGCGCCGGAAGTGCACGCGTGCGCAGACCACCGCGCCGTTGCCGAGATTCAGCGTCAGGTGCCGGTCGGTGCTCGCGCGCATGCGGTCGATCAGCTGCGCGCTCGTGATGTCGAACAGCGACGACAGCGTATGCGCGCGCAGTGCGGCGAGCGGCATGCCGAGCTGGAACTGTGCGCTGCGATTGGCCGACAGGAAGCGGCCGTCGGCGGTAAACGCGACGATCCCCTCCATCAGCGTGCCGAGGAACTCCGGGCGGCCGTGGAACGACACTTGCAGCGTTTCCTGAAAGGTCGTCGTAAACAGGTGATTCTCGATCATCTGCACCGACATCTTCGCGAGCGCCATCGTGTGCTGGTGATAGCTGCGGTGGTCGCCCGTCACGTCGAGCACGCCGATCGCGTCGCCGTACGGATCGAGGATCGGCACGCTCGAACAGGTCAGGAAGCGGTTCGCGGCCAGGAAGTGCTGGTCGCCGTGAACGACCATCGGGCACAGTTCGGCAAGCGCCGTGCCGATCGCATTGGTGCCCTGCCGGCTCTCCGCCCAGTTCGCGCCCGGGCGCAGCGCCACCTTCTCCGCGCGGCGCAGGAAATCGTCGTCGCCGATCGAATGCAGGATCAGCCCTTCCGCGTCGGTCAGCACGATCATGCTCTGCGTGTTGACGATCTGCTCGTGCAGCGTTTCCATCACCGGCATCGCGTGCACGCACAGCACCCGGCTCTGCTCGCGCTTGAGCACCAGCGCCGAGCTCGGCAGCACATCGTAGTCGGGCCGTGCCGATACCTGCAGGCCGAAGGTCTCGGACCGCTCGTGGGCTTTCTGGATCGACGGCGCGGGCCAGCCGGCGGAATGCGCGGCCCGTGATCCGGCCGCCTGCTCTACGTCATCGCGCATTGTCTCCTCCGGGGGATCCTTCCGGTCATCTGCCGGACTCTTTGCCGTCATTGCAAGCAAGCATCGGGCCACGCCGGCGCCGCGGCCCGAATCGAAAGCAATACGTAATGCACGCCCCGGGCACGACCGGGTGCGTCGCGCGACAGGCCGGCTTCGTAATACCGCGATTTCCGGACGCGTGACTACCCGTGCGAATCCCGATCTTCGCGGCTGGCGCGTTTCTGGCTTTGTCGCAGATCAAACCCGGCCGCCCGCACACTCGCGCGGCCGAGTGACGGTTGCCCCCGACTCCACCGCCCCCTATCGACATGACACACCGCCCGATTCGATCCACGCAGTCGCCCGCGATGCGGGCCTTGCCCGACACGCCGGCGTTGCCTGCCGCGCCCGCCGCCCGTCGCCTGCGGCGCGATGCGCAATCGATCGCGTTCGCCGTGGCCGGCGCCGCGCACGGCCATCCGGTCGTCGTGCTGCACGGCGGGCCCGGCAGCGGCAGCCAGGCCGGCATCCTGCGGCTGTTCGACCTGACCCGCGTGCGCGTCGTGCTCGTCGACCAGCGTGGCGCGGGGGCATCGGCGCCGCGCGGCGGCACGCGTCACAACAACACCGCGCGGCTGATCGCCGATCTGGAAGCCGTGCGCGAGCAGCTCGGTATCGCGCGCTGGGGCGTCGTCGGTGGATCGTGGGGCGCCGCACTCGCACTCGCCTACGCAGGCACGCATCCCGCACGGGTGACCGGCGTCGTACTGCGCGGCCTGTTCCTGACGTCGCCACGTGAAGTCCGCCGGCTGTTCACGACGTCGCGCACGCGCGCGCCCCGCGAATGGCGGCGCCTGTATGCGGCGGCCGGCGGCGGCCAGCCGGAGCGACTGCTGTCGTGCTGCGCGCGGCGGCTACGCCGCGGCGCGAGTGCAGCCCGGCAGCGCGCGGTGGCGCTCGCGTGGCACGCGTACGAAAACGCCGTCCTCGCATCGGCGCAGACGCGCCGCTCGCCCGCGCGGGCGATCCGCTCGGAGAAGACCGTCGGCAAGCTGATCGACAAATACCGGATCCAGGCGCATTACCTGCAGCACGGCTGCTGGCTCGGCGAGCGCAGCGTGCTCGCGCTCGCGCGGCGGGCGGCACGGGCAGGTGTGCCGCTGTTCGCCGCGCACGGGATGCACGATCCCGTGTGCCCGGCCGGCAACGTCGTCCGCCTCGCGCGTGCCGCCCCCGAGATCGAGATCGAACGCGTGCATGCCGGGCATCTGGCAAGCGACCCGGCGTTGGCACGCAGCGTCGCACGCGCCGTGGCTGCGATGTTCGCGGAGGTAGCGTTCATGTGACCGCGCATGCCGCGAGCAACCCTGCGCCCATTCACGTCATGACGCGACTCGAGACGCAACTCGTGACGCGATAACCGGCGCGGCCGCGCACCGCTCAATCCCACGCGTAACGCACACCGACCCACGCCCCGCGCGGCGCACCCGGCCCGACGAACTGTTCGTTCACCGGGCTGGCGCCGTCGAACGTGTGGTTCGGCCCGTTGAAGAAGTTCTGGCCGAGCGCGCCGAAGCTCGCATAGCGCTTGTCGAGCAGGTTCGTCACGCTCGCGAACACCTCGAACCGCTTCGTGATCCGGTAGCGCATGTCGAGATCGACGAGCACATAGCCCGCGATCCTGCCGTTCACGTCCCGGTTGTTTTCGTCGCCGCGCGCGTACACGCCGCTGCGCCACGTGACGTTCGCGCCGATATCCCACGCGGGCGTCGCCGCGTAGTCGAGCCGCAGCTTCACCGTGTGCGCGGGAATGCCGGGAATGCGGTCCCCCGGCTTGACCGACACGTTGCCGTTCGCGTCGGCCGCCGAATTCGCCGGGCTGTGTTCGGTCCACGACGATCGGTAGGTCGCATCGACATAGCTGTACGACAGCCCGGCACCGAGCGGGCCGAAGCGCGTACGGCCCGCGAGCTCGATACCCTGCCGCCGCGTATCGCCGACATTGCGGAAGTAGCCCTGCGCGCTGGCCGGGCTGCTGATGAACTGGATGTCGTCGGTCAGCGTCGTGCGATAGGCCGCTGCGCTCCAGGTCGTCGCGGCGCCGATGCGGCCGCGCACGCCGGCTTCGAACGTCTTCGAGATTACCGGCCTGAGCGCAGGATCGGCGATGAAGTCGTTCGGCAGCGAACACGGTGCGGACGGGTCCGCGCACGCAAGCTCGATCGCGGTCGGCGAGCGCATGCCTTCGTTGTAGGCCGCATACGCGGTGAAGCCCGCGACCGGGTTCCAGTTGAGCCCGACCGCCGGGTTGAAGCGCGAGAACGTATGAGTGCCGTCGAGCAGCGGCTGCACGCCGCTCTCGTCGCCGATCTGCGCTTTCGACCAGTCGTAGCGGCCCGACAGCGTCAGCGTCCAGTGCGGCGTCAGCGACAGCGCGTCGCTCAGGTACACGCCGAGGTTCGCGTTGCGCGTCTTCGCGCTGGTCTGCCGGATGAAGTCGCCGACGCCGATCGCCGCGCGCGTATCGGTGAAGTACGCGTCCTGTGACGACGCGACGTAACGCGAGTTCGCGACATCGGCCGCGACGCCTGCGATCAGCAGGTTGGCCATCCCGCCGAGCTTGCCGAGCAGCGTGAGCTGCACGCTGCCGCCGTAGCTGTCGGTGACGATCGTCGATTGCGCATTGCTGCCCTGCACCGTGTCGACCGTACCGTCCTCGCCGGCGGATCCGTAATCCGTATTGTTGTTGCTGCTCGTATTGGCATTTCGCAGGTGCCGGTAGTACGCGTTGCCGCTCAGCTCGACGTGCTCGCCGAAAAACCGGTCGCCCGACAGCGTCAGGTAACCGGCGCTGTTGCGGTTCTGATCCGGATAGGTATACGCCTGCTTCGGGTTGCCGAGGAACGAGCGCGGAATCGTCTGGGTGCCGTAGAGGGTGTTGTCCGCGCCGCCGCCGGCGATCGACAGCGTCGTGTCCGCATCGGTGTAGCGCAGCTTGCCGAACGCCTGCCGCACGCGGCTCGCGTTATGGTCCGCCCAGCCGCCATCGTTCGCGACGTTCGCGGTCGCGTAGTAGTCGAGGTTCGAGCCGATCGTCCCGCCCTGCTCGATGCTCGCGGTCTTGCGCCCCCACGAGCCGCCCGACACCTCCGCTTCGCCGCCCCGAGCCGACTTGCCGTTCTTCGTCGTGATCGCGAGCGCACCGCCGAGCGTATTGCGTCCGTATACCGGATTGGAGCCCGGAATCAGCTGCACACGATCGATCGCCTGCGCGGGCACGATGTCCCAGTTCACGACGTCGCCGAACGGTTCGTTCACGCGCACGCCGTCGACGAACACCGACACCCCCTGCGGCGTGCCGAGCAGCGGCGACGCGGTGAAGCCGCGATAGTTGATGTCCGCCTGGTACGGGTTGCCCTGTGCATCCGAGATCGTCACGCTCTGCAGGTTCGCGGCGAAGAAGTCGGTCAGCGTCGCACGGTGCTGTGCGTCGAGTTCCGCACCGCGCACCGTCTGCACGTTCGCCGGCACCTTCGACAGCGGCGTGCCGATCCCGAGCAGCGGCGTCGTGCCGACCACCACCACTGCCGGCAACATGACGGCCGACACTTCCGACAAGACAGCGGCGGCAGGCGGCGCGACGCCCTCCGCCTGCTGCTGCGCACGCGCGTTGCCGGGCGCCAGCCCGAACAGCGCAAGCGCACCGATGGCCGTACCGACGCGTTGCGCACGCCGGCCCCCTCGGATCGCGCAGCGCCGCCCGGCTGCCTTTGGCCTCCTGATCATTTCCGTTGTCTCCGCGTTTTTATTCCGCCGGCTCGTGCGATGCACCGCGCAGCGATGTGGTGTCGAGAAGCGCGCGTGCGAGAACCATGCCAGCGCCGCCTGCGATGCGCACCGATTCCGCGCGGCACGGGAGCGTGCGGCGGCGCACCTGTCTCGCGTACTGCGCCACCTGTCATGTTTGGCAACACTTCATGCGCGGCGGTGTACCTGAATGCAACACCTCCGTGGATGCCCGTGCACGACGCGTCCGACAGCGCATCACGCGCGCGACGCCGGTGTGCAACGCCGCGCCGGCTTCGCGCCGCGATGGCATGCGACTTGCGTAACGGGCAATGCACTCGGCCCGGAATCCCAACCGTGCCGGCGCGACCAACCGTTCGCGGCGGTGCGACCACAATGACTCAGGAGACAACCATGAAGAAACTCTCGGCTTCAGCGAGCCGGCTGGCGACGATCGGAATCGCGGCGGCGGCCGCCGTCGCGCTGAACCCCGGCCTCGTGGAAGCGGCCGCGGACTACCCGGCCGTGACCTACCAGCGGCTGACCGATGCACACACCGATCCGGGCTGGCTGACCTACTACCGCACCTACGACGGCCGCTCGCATTCACCGCTCAAGCAGATCGACACGTCGAACGCGAAGGATCTCAAGCAGGTGTGGGCCTACAAGTTCCCCGCCGACCTGAAGCAGGGCTTCGAGGCCACGCCGATCGTCAACGGCAACTATCTGTTCGTGACCACGCCGAAGGACAATGTCTACGCCTTCGACGCCAGGACGGGCAAGCAGCTGTGGAAATACGAGCCGAAGCTCGGCGCCGCGTCGTTCAAGACCGCGTGCTGCGACGTCGTGAACCGCGGCGTCGCGCTGTACGGCAAGAACGTCTATATCGCGATGCTGAGCGGCGAAATCGCGGCACTCGACGCGCAGACAGGCAATCTCGTCTGGAAGAAGCAGATGTTCGAGCCGGGCCTCGGCTACGCGTTCTCGCTGGCGCCGCTCGCGCTCGACGGCGCGATCGTCGTCGGCACGTCCGGCGGCGAATACGGCATTCGCGGCTACATCGCCGCGCTGAATCCGGAGAACGGCTCCGAAGTCTGGAAACGCTACACGATCCCCGCTTCCGGAGAAAAGGGCGCGGAGACCTGGCCCGACGGCATGCAGAGCCACGGCGGCGGCGCGGCCTGGCTCACCGGCACGTACGACGCCGCGTCCCGCACGCTGTACTGGGGTGTCGGCAACCCGGGCCCGTGGCTCGCGGCGCTGCGCCCCGGCGACAACCTGTATTCCGACTCGCTGCTCGCGCTCGATGCGAAGAACGGCAATCTGAAGTGGCACTACCAGTACACGAACAACGACACGTGGGACTACGACGGCGTGAACGCGGCCGTCCTTGCCGACATCAAGTACAAAGGCAAGGACTACGATGCGATCATCCACGCCGACCGCAACGGTTTCTTTCATGCGATCGACCGCACGACCGGCAAGCTGATCTATGCGACGCCGTTCGTGAAGGCGTTGTCGGTCACCGGCTACACGGCCGACGGCAAGCCGATCCAGGACCCATCGAAGTTCCCGAAGGCCGGCACGACGATCGAAACGTGCCCGAGCTTCCTCGGCGGCAAGAACTGGTGGTCGATCTCGTACGACCAGGAACGCAACATCGCGGTCGTGCCGGCGCTGCATGCGTGCATGAGCCTCACCGGCAAGTCGGTCAGCTACATGGAAGGCCTGCCGTATCTCGGCGAAGGCTTCGAGATCAAGCCCGAACCGGGCAGCGAGGGCTACGGCGAGCTGACGGCAATCGACGTGAACACCGGCAAGAAGCTGTGGAGCCACTGGTCGAAGAAGCCGTGGAACGGCGGCGTCGCGACCACCGCGAGCGGCCTCGCGTTCAGCGGCTCGCTCGACGGCCACCTGTATGCGTTCGACACGGCGACCGGCAAGGTGCTCTGGGAGAGCCCGCAACTCGCGAGCGGCATCATTTCCCAGCCGTCGGTGTATGAGGTCGACGGCAAGGAATATGTCGCCGTGCTCGCCGGCTATGGCGGCGCGAACCCGATCTGGGGCGGCCCGATGGCCGACATCGCGAAGGACGTTCCGCGCGGCGGCACGCTCTACGTGTTCGCGCTCGACTGACCAGGCGCCAGGCCCGAGTCGCGCCCGCATGCGCCCGATGCGGGCGCGACGCCCTACCCGCTTCTACCGGACACACGACCATGAATATTCGTCTCACTTCCGTTACCGTTGCCAGTCTGCTCGCCGTGGGCGTGGCGCTGACACCGGCAGCCGCGTCGGCCGGCGTGCGCATCTGCACGCTGCCCGGCAGCCCGACCATGGCGCTCGACCGATCCGTTGCGCGCGAAGTGTTCCGCACCGCGGGTATCGCCGCGACGTTCAACCGGCGCGGCGTCGACGACGATGGCGGCGACGACGGCATCTCCGCCGGCGAACTGAAGAAATCGCTCGAACGCGACTGCGACGTGATCGCGGGCTTCCCGCGCTCGGAAATCGCCGATGCGTCGGAATCCAGAATGACGTTCTCGCAGGGCTATCTGCGCTCGGGATACGTCAGCGTATCGCTGCTCGACGCGCAGGCCTCGTCCGGCGCAAAGGAGACGATCGCGGCCACGTACGGCAGCCCGTCGCAGCTGATCGCCGCACAGCAGGCCAACGCCCGGTTCGACCTCGAAAACACGAGCGAGAAGACGATCGGCGCGGTCGCCGCGGGCCGCGCCCAGCGCGCAATCGTCTGGTATCCGAGCGTCGTCGCGTACGAGCATGCGCACCCGCACCAACGGTTCCAGGTTGCGGCGACTTCATCGCCGTACTCCAACTGGCAACTGTCGTTCGCATTCGGGCCGGGCAAGGATGCATTGCAAAAGCGCATCGACGCAACGCTGTCGCGAATGAACGGCGATGGCCGCCTCGCCTCGCTCACGCGCGGCTGGGCGCTTCCGGACACCGTTACGCAAGCTGCCCGTGCGCGTGCGCCCGGCCGGTTTCTCGACGGCGCGGTCGCTTCCGCACACCCGTTGCCGGCGAGGAGCGGCTTCATCAAGGTTTCGGCCGGCGAAGGCGGCGACATGCCGCCGTTCGAGCAGGCGCAGGTACAGCATGGCAAGAAGCTCTACGCCGACGCCTGCGCGAAATGCCACGGCGACCAGCTCGAAGGCAATACCGCCCCCGCCCTGAGCGGAGAAGCATTCGCTCCCGAAGGCAAGTCGCACATCACGGTCGGCGGCATCTTCCAGTACATGTCGAACAACATGCCGGCCGATCGCCCCGGCAAGATGACGGCACAGGAATACGAGGATGTCATGGCGTTCCTGCTTTACTCGAACGGCTACGACGCGTCGAAGCGCAAGCTGACCGCCGACGTCGCTACCGCGTCGAAGGCACCGCTCATCGCCGGACCGCGCAAGTAACTTCCCCGCCCGCTTTCGTTTCGACCGAGCGCCGCGCCGGGCAGCACGCCCGGCGCGCGGGCCGGACTTCACCTTTTCATTTCATTCAGGACAACGCCATGATCTCCCCCAATCGCAGAACCTTCTTCGTCCAGGCAGCCGGCCTGTGCGCCGCGCTCGCGGCCGGCACCCGCGCATTCGCGGCCGCGCCGCCCGTCGACGAAAACGACGCGGCCGCGAAGACGCTCGGCTATCGCGCAAAGGCCACGACCGTCGACGCGGGCAAGTTCCCGAAGTACCAGGCCGGCCAGACCTGTTCGAACTGCCGCTTCTACAAGGCCGCCGCAGGCGAATCCTTCGGCACATGCCCGATGTTCGCGGGCAAGGCGGTTGCCGCCGAAGGCTGGTGCAACGTCTATGCCAAGCTTGCTTGATCCCGGGCCCGCGCGCGGACACGACAGCGCGCCGCGGCGCGGCACGGATGCCGAACGCGCGGAACATCTGCATGCGCTGATCGCGCTGGGCATCGATCGCGGATACGTGACACACGGCGAAGTCGCCGACGCGTTGCCCGACGATGCGTCCGAAGGCACGGATCTCGACGCGTCCGCGTCGATGCTCCGCGAGCTCGGTATCGAGGTACGCGAGCATGCCGGCTCGCCTACCGCGTGGACACTCGACCGCCATTTTGCTCAGGCACCGGAAGTCACGGTACGGCTCGCCGACGCATCGACGCCGCTCGCGGCCGACGATCTGCTCGCAGGCCGGACCAACGATCCGGTCCGGCTCTATCTGCGGGACATGAGCGCGACGCCGCTCCTCGAACGCGACGACGAGATCGCGCTCGCGCTTCACCTGGAAAGCGGCCGCGCAGCATGCATCGGTGCATTGAGCCGGGATCCCGCTGCACTCGCCGCCATCGCGGCGATCGCAGCCGACATCCGTGCCGGCAAGGTCGCGGCGTCGGTCTACGTGACGGGGTTCGCCGACGACGCCGAATCGCTCGCGCAAGCGCCCGCGATGCTGCCCGACGATTCGCCAGGGAACGAAACGGCGCCCGATCCTGCCGTGGATTCGCCGGTGCCGGAAGGCAGTACCGGCCTCTCCCCGGACAGCCCGGCGTGGCGCGATGCGGTTGCCGAATCGCTCGAGCGCGCCGGTGCGCTGGCACCGGCGATGCGGCATGCGTTGCACGCGGACGGGTTCGCATCGGCCGGTTATCGCGCGCTGATTCGCGAGGCTGCCGCGTTGACCGGCAGGATCCGCTTCACCTCGCGCGCAATCGAGCGCATCGGTCATGCGACCGGCGAACGCGCCACCCAGGCCCGCCGGTTCGAAAAGCGGATCGTCGATACCCTGGCCGCGTCGGGCATGCGTACCGGATCCACGCGCCACAACCTCTTCGCGCCGTGCGACGACGCGCGTGCATGGTTGCGCGCATGCATCGCCGCGCATCCCGAATGCACCATTGCCCTCGCCCGCCACGCGCCAGAGCTGATCGAAGCGCGCATCGCGCTCGCCCGCCTCGCCGGCCAGTCGCCCCTGCCGCTCGACATCGCGGTCGCGCTCGAAGCGCGGCTGTCGCGTATCGAGCGTGCGATGCAACCTGCGAGAACGAGACTGTTCCGCAGCAATCTGCGGCTCGTCGTATCGGTTGCCAAACGGTATCCCGATCGCGGCCTGCCGTTCCTCGACCTGATCCAGGAGGGCAATATCGGCCTGTTGAAGGCCGTCGATCGTTACGACCACCGGCGCGGCTTCAAATTCTCGACGTATGCGACCTGGTGGGTCCGGCAGGCAATCACGCATGCGCTCGCCGATCAGGGCCGGACGATACGTGTGCCGGCACATACGGTCGACGCGCTCAACAAGCTGTCGCGGCTCGCGCGCACGCACCGGCAACGAACCGGCGATGTCGCCGACGCGCCGGCACTCTCCACGCAGATGCAACTGCCCGTCGACAAGGTGCGCGAACTGATGCGCATCGTGCGCGAGCCCGTCTCCGCGGACTCGCCCGTTTCGCCCGATCACGACCTCACGTTGTGCGACGTCACGATCGACCCCGATGCGCCGACCCCGGAAGACGCCGCGAGCGCCGGCCAGCTTCGCACCGCGGTGGCGTCGCTGATCGACGGCCTGCCCGCTCGCGAAGCGTGGATTCTTCGCCTGAGATACGGCATCGATGTCGACAGCGAGTATTCGCTGCGCGAGATCGGCCGGCAACTGAACCTGTCGGCCGAACGCGTTCGCCAGATCGAAGCGTCGGCGCTCGAGCGAATCCGGCAATTCGGGCACGCACCGGCGCTGCGATCGCTGCTCGCCTGACGCGGCCGTGCCGGCCGCCTTTCGCGCCTCACGCCATCTGCTCAGGACTGCAACACACCATGCTGCATTTCTGAACGGCCCGCCGCATCGCACTGCCGTGCGCGACGCGGCCCGCTGGCGCGAATCGATCGGCACGCGCCCGGCTAGCGCGGCTATCGCCGCTGGCGTGCATCGATTGCCGATGCTGGCATGCATGTTGCGTTTTCCCGAACACCGTCAGGCATCACAAGAACGCAAGGAGACACGCTTGTCCAAGATTGAATCGGTTCTTCACGAAACCCGTCAGTTCGCGCCGCCCGCGGCGCTCGAGAAGGCGGCCACCATTTCCGGCATGCCGGCCTATCGTGCGCTCGCCGCCGAGGCCGAGCAGGATTACGAAGGCTTCTGGGCGCGTCTCGCGCGCGAGGGCCTCGCGTGGCACAAGCCGTTCTCCAAGGTGCTCGACGAGAGCAACGCGCCGTTCTACAAGTGGTTCG